>CAVYNG010000002.1:1355000-2479286 GCA_963769905.1 uncultured Acidimicrobiaceae bacterium | reverse complement strand
TCTGGCCTGGATGCTGCTCGTTCCAATATTTCCGATCGTTCTGGGGCAATAGCTTGTTAGGCTCCATAGGGTGGAGTATGGTCGATCAGATTCATTGAAATTGATTCCGAAGAAGCGGTTCGGCCAGCATTTTCTTATTCAAGATTCGGCCATCCGGGACCATCGTGGAGGCGGCCCTGGCCTCCCCGGCGCCGCGCCTGCTGGAGATCGGCCCGGGGCCCGGCGTGCTCACCGGGCCCCTGCTGGCGGATGGCCGGCCCCTGTGGGCGGTGGAGCTGGATCCCGAGGCCTTTGCCGTCCTCGACCACGGTTCCAGGGCGTGCCGCACTTCCATCTGATCGAGGGCGACGCGGTCGCGCGTCGCTCCCTTCGGCGGCCCGTTCGCGTGGTGGGCAACCTGCCCTACAACGCCGCCACGGCCATCCTCACCCGCTTGCTGGTGGCGGATCTCCCTGGGAGCGCATGGTCTTCATGTTCCAGCTGGAGGTGGCCCAGAAGCTCATGGGCAGGCCGGGCACGAAGGACTACGGGCCGCTGTCCATCCTGGCCCAGCTGGTGTGCAGGGTCACCCGGCTCCTGAAGCTGGGGCCCGGGGCCTTCAAGCCGGCGCCCAAGGTGGATTCCGCGGTGCTGGTCTTCGAGCCCGCGGCCGCGGCCCCGGACCTGGCGTGCCGCGCCGCCCTCCTGGCCTTCCTGCACCGCAGCTTCAGTTATCGCCGCAAGACCCTCGCCAACAACTGGCAGGGCTGGCTGCCCCCCGGACCAGATCCAGGGCCTGCTGGCGGCCCAGGGCCTCGCTCCGGCCATCCGGGCGGAAGCGGTGCCGCCGCCGACTGGCTCGACCTGTTCCATCGTCCCTTTCCTGAAACCATCCATGAATTTCGCTTCCCCTCCCTTCGCCAACTGGCAGAACCCTCCCGCCAAGGATGAGCTGCGCCTCGTCCCCATCGGCGGCCTGGGCGAGTTCGGCATGAACGCCCTGGTGGTCCACACCGCCAAGAGCCTTTTCCTCATCGACTGCGGCCAGCTCTTCCCCTCCGAGGACCAGCCCGGCATCGACAGCATCATCCCCGACTTCGCCTACCTGGAGCCCTTCGCCGACCGCGTCGACGCCGTGCTCCTCACCCACGGCCACGAGGACCACCTGGGCGCGCTGCCCTACTTCCTGGACGCTGGCCGGTGCCCGTGTACGGCACCGCCTTCACCATGGGCATCCTCGAGGGCAAGCTGCGCGAGCACGATCTCTGGAGCCCCAAGCACATGCACGTGGTGGAGGACTTCGCCAGGCTCAAGGTGGGCCGCGGCGAGCTCCAGGCGGAGTGGATCCCCGTCACCCACAGCATCCCCGACGCCTGCGGCATTGCGCTGCACACCCCCTGGGGCGTGGTGGTGCACACCGGCGACTACAAGCTCGACCCCACCCCCGTGGACGGCCGGCTCACGGGCACGGACCGGCTGATCGAACTGGGGGACCAGGGCGTGAAGGTGCTCCTGTCGGATTCCACCAACATCCTCAACACCAAGCCCACCCCCAGCGAGGAACTCTGCCGCGAAGGCCTGCGCGACGCGTTCCGCACGACCAAGGGCAAGCTCTTCGTGGCCACCTTCAGCTCCAACATCCACCGCATCCAGACCCTTCTGGACCTGGCCTACGAGGAGAAGCGCAAGGTCTGCCTCCTTGGGCGGTCCATCGAGCGCAACACGGCCGTGGCCCGGAGCCTGAAGCGGTTGAGCCCTCAGGACGACCTCTTCATCGAGCCCAAGGAGGTATCCTTTCGCCCCCAAGCAGGTGGTGGTTCTCTGCACCGGCTCCCAGGGCGAGGACATGAGCGCCCTCACCCGCGTCCTCAAGGGCGAGGTCAAGGGCATCAAGATGGTGGATGGCGACCGGCTGGTGCTCAGTTCCCGGTCCATCCCGGGCAACGAGGTGGGCATTTCCCGGACCCTGGACACCGCGGCGCGGCTGGGCGCGGAGACCACCGTGGAAGGGCTGGGCCCGGTCCACGCCACGGGCCACGGCCACCGCGCCGATTCCGCCGAGATGATCCGCATGGTGCGCCCGGAATCATGGCCCCCGTGCACGGCACCTACCGCAACCTCAAGGTCCACGGCCAGCTGGCGGAGTCCCTGGGCCACCCCAAGGACCGCGTCCTGCTCCTGGACGGCGGCGAATGCCTCCAGCTAGCTCAAGGACGGCGTCAAGCTGGCCGGCAGCGTCCCCGTGGGCAAGTGTTTCGTGGACCAGGGCGTCGACCACATGGTGGACGCAAGGGTCATCCACGACCGGCTGATCCTGCAGGAGGACGGCATCGTCGTCGCCACCCTCCTGGTGGACCCCGCCACCGGGGACCTGGCCGGCGACCCCAGCATCCTAGCCGCGGCTTCGTGGTGCTCTCCGACGACCAGGCCTACCAGGATCTGCTCCGGGCCACCGTGCGCACCACCTTCGAGAACGCCCCGGGAGATCCGCAAGGACCGGGACCTCCTCATCGAATTGCTGCGCCAGTCGCTGCGCCGGACCATCCGCAAACCACGCAGACCCGCCCGGTGGTGGTCCCGATGATCCTCGATGCCATGCCATCCCTTGAAACCAATTGAAGGATGGCATGATCACCCTGTTGCTCATCCGCCACGGCATCGCCGAAAACCCCAGGCATGGTCTGCGCGATTCCGACCGGGCCCTCGCCGTGAGGGCTGGGCCAGGACCCGCGCCGCCATGCGCGGACTGGTGCTGCGCGGCTACCTGCCGCTGCGGGGCGTGGCCAGCCCCTACCGCCGGGCCGCCGAAACCCTGGCCTGCCTGAAGGAGGCCACCGCCGAAGGGTTCCCGGTGGCCTGCTGGGAGGGCCTGGAACCCGACGCCAGCCTGGCCGAGGCCGAAGCCTGGCTGCTTGGCCTGATGGAGGAGGCCCAGCCGTTCGACACCCTCGCCCTGGTGAGCCACCAGCCGTTCCTTTCGGATCTGATCCAGCGCCTGACCGGCAGCTCGGTCGAGATGAAGAAGGCCAGCTGCGCCGTGCTGCACTGGCGCGACCAGCGGTTCGAGCTGGCCGCCCACTTCGCCCCGGCCGAGCTCAGGGGCGAAGCGTGAGCGCTGCCGGACCCGGCCGACCTGGGCCACCCTGCCGGCAGGGGTGAACCTGCACTACCGGATCCAGGGCCCGCCGGAGGCTCCCTGGCTGGTGCTGCTGAACGGGCTGCTGTCCGATACCACCATGTGGGCGGGGGTCTCCCGGGCCTCACCGCGCGGCACCGGGTGCTGACCTTCGACAGCCGGGGGCAGGGCCACTCGGACGCTCCCGCCGAAGGGCCCTACCCGGTGCCGCTGATGGCCCGGGAGGCCTGGGAGCTCATGGAGGTCCTGAACATCCGCCGGCCCTGGCTGGTGGGTCTTTCCAATGGCAGTTCCATGGGGCTGGAACTGCTGGCCGAACACCCGGGGGCCTTCCCGGGCGCCGTGCTCACCAGCGCGGTCTGCCGGATCGATTTCTCGATGGCCCTGCGCCTGCGCCATTGGCTGCAATGCCTGGAGCTGGGTGGTCCAGGCCTGCAGTTCGACGCGGCCGCGCCCTACCTGTGGGGCGACGCCTTCCTGGCCAGGCGCTATGCGCTCCTGAAGGAATACTTCCTGAAACAAAAATATATGAATGAACCTTTCCACGGGTCACGCCACCAAATAGAAGGCGTTCTCCACTGGGACATCCGTTCAAAACTTGGGAAGATTAAGGATCCGGTGCTGCTTTTGGCCGGAGCCGAGGATCTGCTGACGCCGGTCTGGAAGTGCCTGGAAACGGCCCAACAGGTCCATCATTCCCGATTCGAGATCATCCCAGGTGTGGGGCACGCTTTCCCGGTGGAAAATCCCAAGGCCTTTTCCGAGAGAGTCGGTCTTTTTACCACCATGGGAAATGCTTGACATGGAAAATTCCTTGGCTTGGCCGTAGAATGTGAGATATCATTCTCGATCCCAACGCGCTCAACCTGACACCCATCCCCCCCGAGGGAAGATCTATATTAATTGAAACCCAAGCCCCTGCCGTTCTGAGCCTCCAGGATCTGAAGGAGCAGTCCATCGGCCGGCTGGCGGAGATGGCCAAGGCCTATGGGATGGAGAACCCCCTGTCCCTGCGCAAGCAGGAACTGATCTTCCGTCTGCTTGAAGCCCAGGCCCAGCGGGAAGGGCTCTTCTTCGCCGAGGGCGTGCTGGAAGTGCTGCCGGAGAGCTTCGGTTTCCTGCGCGCGCCGGAGCACAACTACCTGGCGGGTCCCGACGACATCTACGTTTCCCCGAGCCAGATCCGCAAGTTCAACCTGCGCTCGGGCGACACCTTGTCGGGCATGATCCGGCCCCCCAAGAACGAGGAGAAGTTCTTCGCCCTGATGCGGGTGGACGCGGTCAATTTCGACCCACCCGTGGCGGCCAAGGACCGGGTCCACTTCGACAACCTGGTTCCGCTCTACCCCACCAGATGTTGAAGATGGAACGGGATCCCCAGGAGCTGTCGACCCGGGTCATGGATCTCATGACCCCGCTGGGCAAGGGCCAGCGCGCCCTGATCGTCGCCCCGCCCCGCACCGGCAAGACCGTGCTCCTGCAGAACATCGCCAACAGCATCACCCGAACCATCCGGAAGTGTTCCTCATCGTGCTGCTCATCGACGAGCGGCCCGAGGAAGTCACCGACATGGAGCGCAACGTCAAGGGCGAGGTGGTCATCAGCACCTTCGACGAACCCGCCACCCGCCACGTCCAGGTGGCGGAGATGGTCATCGAGAAGGCCAAGCGCCTGGTGGAGCACAAGAAGGACGTGGTCATCCTGCTGGACTCCATCACCCGCCTGGCCCGGGCCTACAACACCGTGGTGCCCCTCTCCGGCAAGGTGCTGTCCGGCGGCGTGGATTCCAACGCGCTGCAGCGGCCCAAGCGGTTCTTCGGCGCGGCCCGGAACATCGAGGAGGGCGGCAGCCTGACCATCATCGCCACCGCCCTGATCGAGACCGGCTCGCCGCATGGACGACGTCATCTTCGAGGAATTCAAGGGCACCGGCAACAGCGAGATCTGCCTGGACCGCAAGCTCAGCGACAAGCGGATCTTCCCGTCCATGGACATCCAGAAGTCCGGCACCCGCAAGGAGGATCTCCTCCTGGAGCCGCGCGTCTGGCCAAGATCTGGGTGCTGCGCAAGATCCTCAGTTCCAGCGGTCCGGTGGAAAGCATGGAACTGTTCCTGGACCGCCTGGGCAAGACCAAGACCAACGACGAATTCCTCTCGAACCTGCAGGAAGCCCCCAGCCGGCGCTGAAGCTGGCTGATTCGCAGGGCAGCCAATGCCCGTTTACTTTGACGCAGGCGACCTCCTCGACAGGCTCGTGTCCTGCTGTGGCCCTCACGCCTCGGGGGCCATTGCCCCCGGGGTTGGCGCGTCCTGGGCACGGTCCAAACCAAAGCGGCGAAGTTCCACCCCGGACTTGCCGAAGTTGATCAGCAGGCAGGTCGGCAGTCTCGTGGCCTTCAAGTCGTTGAGAGCCTGAGCGACATGGATGTCATCGATGGCCCTGGCCGCCTTCAGTTCGACGATCACCCGGTCCTCAACGATCAGGTCGGCCACGAATTCACCGACGATGACCCCGTCGTAGTGGACCTTGATGCCGTGCTGCTGCTCCGTCTTCAGGCCAGCCTTGCGAAGTCCGTGGGCCAGGGCGTTTTCGTAGACCTTCTCCAGGAAGCCATAGCCAAGGCTTTTGGCGACACGATAGGCGGCACCGATGATCTGCTCGGTCAAGGGATCCTGGATGGCCATGCTTTCCGTCTCCTGATTGGCTGCGGGAAAGCATGGCCGGGCGCCTTGGGCTTTGGGTAAGAATCCCCTCAGTCCCCCAAATCCCCGGCTTAAAAGCTTTTGGCCGGTGATTTAGGGGACTGAAGGGATTTTTGCTCAGGTTCACTTGACGTAAGAATGGCTGCCTCCGGCATCACCGGCGCGAGGAAGGTGGCATTGTTTTCTGATCGACCGGGGCACGGCCTTCTGAGGCGTTGCCGGCCGGGAACCCCAACCGGGCCGCCAGCCGATACTCCTGCGAGAGCGCCGCCTTGAGCCTGCGGTGCCGGATGCTCCGTTTCGTGTCTGGATCCTGGCGAAGCATGTTCAGGGTGATGTGGCGCAGGATGGCGCCGGTCTCGGGGCCGTTGCCCATGCGGGTTCGAAGGCCGTCTTCCCCGAAAGCAACGTCCAGAACCCACGGCTTCCTGGTTTTTTCTTTTCCTCGGCGAGCCTCGGTCCCTCGGCGCCTCGGCGATAGGCAGTTTCTTAACAGGTTCTGGAAGTCACCTCTTTGCACGAGCATCGCGGTGAATCCAGCGAAGAACTTATCGCCGAGGCGCCGAGGAACCGAGGTTCGCCGAGAAAAGCAGATAGCAGGATCCCTCTCCATGCCTGGGAATCGGCAGCGCGGACCTTCAGTCCCTTGCGGGTCCTGGTGGCCTGGATAAGGCTGACGATGACCTTGGCGCTGAACAAGCGGTGCTCGATCTTGTTCCACTTGCTTGTCCCTGGCGGGAAGTGGCTGACTTGGATTTCCAGGCCTGTCTCGTTGGCAAAAGCCTGCAGTTCAACTTTCCAGGGTTTCACCCGGGCGCCATTGCTGCCCCCGCTGTCGGCAGTGATCAGCAAACGCTTCGCGTCCGGATAGGCTGGCTTACCCATCATCTTCCACCAGCGGCTATAGGGCGCTTGCCCCCTGGACGATCAGGACCAGCCCGGCCAGGACCGTGGCCGCACCGATGACCCTGGCGATGCGTGCGCCGGCCGGGGCGAGGCGCTCCGCGGTGATGACCCCAGCCACCCCGAGCATGGTCCAAAGGTCCATGACCCCCAGAACCAGGAGGATCGCCATCGGGCCGGCGCAGCATTGGCCACAGTGGCGGCCCAGGCGCAGGCCGTGCCGCCAGGCCGTGGCCGCGTCGGCCCGCAGCGCGCGGCAGCACTCGGGCGTCGCGCGGCAGTGGGCCAGGTGGTGCGCCTTCCAAGGGGTGAACTGGAGGACTCCGGTGATCAGCACGACCAGTCCGGCCACCACGGGCACGGCGCGCGCGAGGGCTGGCTGGCGCATTTCAAGGCTCGCCAGGGCCGCGCCCAGCGGGAAGACGACCACGCCGAACAGGGTCCATACGGAGAAGTAGCCCAGCCCCACAAGCGCGGTCAGCCGCCCAAGCCGCCTCCCGGCGGCGCCGGCCACTGCCTGGCGGTAGCGCCACAGCATGGGGACCAGGGCCGGCAGCATCATCGCCACCATCATCACGACCCACATGGCCAGGAACGTCGCGGCAGCGCCGGGCCAGGACTGGCCCGGCATGCGCATCCAGGCCATCGACATGGTCCAGCCGCCGGGCATCGGCATCGCGCTCATGGCCGCCATGGAGGCGCACCAGATGACGGTCACCGCCGCGCTGGCGGCGAAGAGCAGCGCAGAGACGGCGAGAAAGGTTTGCTGGGAGGTGCGTTCCGAGGCCATGGGAACCGTCCCCGCTAGCTTTGGACCAGGTCGTACTCGTCGTGCCGGCGGAACCAGGGGCCCGTCTCGTTCCGCCCCATGGGGGCCCGGTCGAGCCACTGGTACATGCCCCACAGCCCGTCCAGTCCGCGCGCATAGGTGGAATAGGTGTGGTAGACGACGCCGTCTTCCAGGGCGAACGCGCTCATGCCCGGCCTTTCCCGCTGGTACGCGGGCGCTTCGGTTCCGCAGGAGGCCGCGAACTGGGCGACCATCTCGGGGACCGCCGCCTCGTCCAGCGGGTGGCCGCCGCGCCGGTAGTTGTATTCGGTCTGGCCGGCGCGCTGCTGCTCCGGAGTAATCGAGACGTTCAGGTCGGCATTGAAGTCGTTCCCGAGCGCGGACGCCCATGGAAAGGTCCAGCCCATCCGCCGCTTGAAGGCCTGCAGCCGGTCGAGCGGCGCTTTGGACACCGCCCAGAGCATGACGTCGTGGTTGGCCAGGTGCGCGGCGAAGCCGTTGAATCCGTCGGCGATCGCCGAGCAGGCCGGGGCACCCGGCCTTGAAGTCCGGGCCGAACATGAAGTGGTAGACCAGGAGCTGGGACCGCCCTTGGAACAGGTCCGCCAGCGCGGCCCTGCCTTCGTCGATCTCGAAACGGTAGTCCCTGGCGACCCGCACCCACGGCAGTTCCTGGCGCCGGCGCGCCAGCTCATCGCCGCGCCGGGTCAGCTCCTTTTCGTCCTTGAGCAGTTCGAGGCGTGCGGTGAGCCACTCTTCACGGGTTCCTTCCTTGTCTTGGTCATTGCCAGTTCCCTCCTTGAGTTGGCCGGATCAAGCCGGCAGCCGCCGGTGTACCTCCTGCACAGCCGGATCCAGCCCGTCCCCGAAGGGCGGCAGTTCACTTCCATGGCGCGGGCGACCAGGACATCGAGGTGCGAGTGCCAGCCAGGTCCAACCCCCGCAGCATGGTTGCGCGGTCGGGCCGGCGGCGGTGGATGACTGCGAGCAGCACCTGGCTCCCCCTGCGGCTCCAGGTCGAAGGGCACCGTCGCCACTGCCCGCTCCAGGTGAAGGGCGGACCAGGCGGGGCGGATCGAGCCTCGGTGATCCCGGCTATTGCGTCCGGGTGCCTCCGCCGAAGACCCGGGTGGGCGCTGGCCGGGCGGGTCGGTGAGTTCGTCGTTGCGCCAGACCAGTTCGAAAGGCGCGCCAGACCTTCAGTTCCATCCGGCCCCACCACCAGCCACTGGCGGCGCAGATCGCTACTCCGTCAGTAGGCCCATACCCGCTCGATGGGGCCGGGCAGCAGGCGCTGGATTCAGCAGGGTGGCGGGCTCCGGTCAGCACGCCATAGGGGTCACGGGGGCACACGTTCGAGGTCATGGGGCGTACTCCTTTCGGATTTCGGGGTGGGTCGCCACGGGCGTCTTCCAGGCGCAGGATGCGTTCCAGCGCCACCAGACGCCCGTTCCAGAAGCGCTCGTAGAAGCCCAGCCACTCGTAGGCGGAGGCAGGGATTGGCGCCGGGGGCAAGAAGCGGCACAGGTGGTCCCCAGCCACGCACCTCGCGCTGGATGAGGCCGGCGTTCTCCAGGGCCTTGATGTGCTTCGAGGCGGCCGCGAGCGAGATGGCGAAGGGTTCGGCCAGCTGCCCCAACGTTCCGTTCGCCAGGCGCTCAGGGCCGCCAGCATCTGTCGCCCGGGTGGCATCGCCGAGGGCGTGAAAGGTGCAATCCAGTTCAGGGGAGGTTCGTTCAACCATGCGGTTGAATATAGGTTACAACCGCAATCAGTCAACCCGATTGTTGAATGTTCTGCCGCTGGCCCAAACCCGCCCCTCGGAGCGGGGCTGCAGCGGCCACTTGCCCGCTCCCTCCGGAGCAGCACCGCAAGCTTCGTCCCGCTGAGCGGTCCACCACGGTGCTGGCCAGGCCCGAAGGCTGGCCGGCAGTCCACCACCAGGTCCAGCAGGTGGCCCAGCTCCTCCTGGATCTCCAGGCGTTCTGCAGCGGCGCTTCGCCGAGGTGTTGCAGCTGGTGGTGATGATCGGCTGGCCACCAGGCGGGTGATGGCCTGGCAGAACACCTGGTCGGGGATGCGCAGGCCCACCGTCTGCTTCTTCTGCAGGTCGCGCGGCACCTCGCGGCTGCAGCGGCACGGCGGTGTAGGGGCCGGGGAACATCTGCTTGAGGATGCGGAAGGCGAGAGGCTTGAGCGATCAGGACGTGATCGCGGCGACCGCGCACCCCTGGCGCCAGATCCTCAAGTGGGACCTGATCGGTTCGGCCCTCGGGATCTCGCTCTTCCTTCTCGTGTACTACGCGGCCTCCGCCTTCTTCACCATCTACTGGTCGACCGTCTTCGAGAACCCGAACGGCACCAATTTCTCGGTCGCGCAGGCCAACGGGTTGAACACCTGGTTCTGGGCCGCGGACGCGATCGCCCTCGTCGTGTTCGGGCTCCTCTCCGACGCGCTCGAGAGTGCGGAAACCCTTCATGCTGGTGGGCGCACTCGGCTCGATCGCCATGCTGATCGTGTTCCTGCGGCAGGCCAACGACGTGCACACCGGCTACTACACGCTGGTGGTGATCGCGATCGCGATGGCCGCCTTCCTCTCGATGACCTATGCACCCTGGATGGCCGGCTACACCGAGTCGGTCGAGGACAAGAACCCCGCACTGGTCGGCACCGGCCTCGCGCTCTGGGGATGGATCCTCCGGGTCACCGTCGGGGTCTCGTTCATCTTCCTGCCCCTCGTGATCAACTCGGTGAACCCGGTGGTCAACAACCTGGTCTACGCGGAGACGGCACCGAACGGGACCGCCCCCTTCAACGTCCAACAATTCCAGGTCGAGCATCCCGACTCCGTCGCCTTCGCCGAGAAGAACGCCAGCTGGCTGAAGGTCCTGAGCGAGCCGCAGAACGCGCCGATCGTGGCAGCGGCCAACGCCAACGCGACACCGGCGAACCTCGCCGCGCTGAGCAAGGCGGTCGGGCCGGTGGTCTTCGGAAAGGTGGTGGCGAACGTCACCGAGCTGAAGAAGCTCGTCGTGCCCTACCAGTCACAGCTTGCCTACCTGGCCCAGCACCAGAGTGCACTGCTCGATCTCCAGAACGGGGTCTCGAGGTCGGCGAAGCAATGGCAGCACTGGTTCTACGTCTGCCTCGGCGGGATGGTCCTCTTCATCCCGACGATCTTCCTCGCCCGCGGGCGCTGGAGCCCGGGCCGGGCGAGAAAGGACCAGAAGCAACACGCCGCCGACGTCGACCGGGAGCTGCACGAGCTCGTCGGCGCAGGGGCCGGCGCACCAGCGACCACGAGCACCGGCGCCTGATCCGGCGCCGCCGGCGAACCGCTCAGCGGATGGTCGGGTCGGCCGAGGGATCGGCGACGAGGGGTGTGACCGGGACGACCTGAGGCTCGAGCGCGCCAGGCACGGGTGTCGGAAGATCGACCGGTGCCGGCGCACGGCGAACACCCCCCCGGGCGCGCTCGCGGGCGGACCCGAGCATCTCGCCCGGGTCACCGGCCTGGTGGGTTCCGGCCACGAGCGGGGAGCGTGCGACCATCACCACACCGGCGACGAGGACTCCGAGGGCGAGGACCTCGAGCGTCGTCGAGATCGGTCCGGTGCGGAGTCGGTCGCCAAAGAGGGTGACGCCGAGCACGATGGCGACCAGTGGACTCACCGTCGAAAGGGTGATCCGCGAGGCGGTGATCGGTCCGGCGTGCAGTGCGTTCTGGAGCAGGAAGACGGTTCCGACGCCGGTGACCGCGAGCAGGTAGGGCTGCGGGTGGATGAGGACGTGGCCCCACCCTTTGGTGATGTAGGTGGTGATCGACTTGGTCAAGGCGGTGCTCGACGCCCCGCAGATCGCCGAGGCCGCGCCGAAAGAGGCGGCGCGCCACCAACGCGGTCCGCGCAGGGCGGCGAAGATGAACGCGGCGATCAGTGAGAACAGCACGAGGAGGGCGACCGTCCACTGGGTGGCGTCGGGGATCGCATTGCCACCGGCCGGCCGGGCGACGAGGAAGAACGCGCCGAGGCCGACGACGATGGTCAGCGCCCCGAGCCACTCCTGGGCCGTGAGCCGGTACCGGAACCAGACCATGAGGATGAGGAGCAAGAAGAGGAGCTCGGTGGTGAGCACGGGTTGGACCACGCTCAGCTCGCCGAAGCGCAAGGCGGTGGCCTGCAACACGAACACGACCAGCATCAGCGCGAACCCGACCAGCCAGATGCCACGGCGGAAGGCGTGGGCCATCAGGCTCCACCGCATGGTGGTCGACTCCGGCGCGGTCTCGACGCCGATCCTCTGGAGGACCGAGGTCAGAGCATTGACGAACGCTGCGGTCGCCGCCAGCAGGTAGGCCACGACCCCTTTGTACTCGCGAATTCGCACCTGAGGGAGCCGAGGCCGACGGAGCGCGATCGCCGCGCCGTGGCCCGCCCCGTCACACCTGGGCTGCGCCCGGCGAGTCCTCCGGGTCGGAGGGGCAGGCGGGGTCGCGGGTGGGTGGCTCCGACCCGACTCCGCACCCCTCGAGCTGGAGACCGAGGGCGTACCCCTCGAGGAAAAGGTCGGCGTCCCGCCGCCGTGGGTACCGGCCCTCGAGCTCCGCGAACCGTGGCGAATGGCTCGGCTCGAGCAGGTGGGCGAGCTCGTGGACGATCACCGCGTCGACCACCCAGCCGGGGGCCGCCCGCAGCCGCTCCGAAATGCGGATCTCTCCGGTCCCGATCGTGCACGAGCCCCAACGTTTGAGCTGTGCGGCCGACCAGCGGATCGAGCTCGGCTCGACGCCCCCGAGGTAGCGGCGCCCGAGCTGGCGGGCGCGCTCCGCGAGCTGCGCGTCGGAGCCGTGGAAGTGGGGACGGTGCCGCTCGAGTCGACGGGCGAGCTCTTCGACCATCCGGTCGCGCTCGAGACCGCGCAGGTGGGCAGGGACCATCACCACGATGCGGTCGCCCTCCCAGTGAGCGGCCGCGGTCTTCTTCCGCCTGGTGCTGACACGCACCTCGACGTGGGGCTCGAAGAGGCTCGGATGCTCGGTCGTCGTGGTCATCGTGGTCATCGTGGTCGAGGTCGTCATCGTCATCGTGGAAGCACGCTACGGGACGGGTGTGACCCGGTGCGGCTCGAGCCCCGACCTCGCCGCGTACTACTCGGGCTGGGGGCGGCGGCCGTAGGGAGCGGGGGCGCCGGCTTCGGAGACCTCCTCGGGCAATTCGTCCGACGGCGGCCGGAGCACGCGCCAGAGCGCGCCGCCGAGGATCCCGCCGACGATCGGGAAGACGATGAACACCCACACCTGGTCGAGTGCCCAGCTCCCCTGGAAGACCGCGGCGGCGAAGCTGCGCGCCGGATTGACCGAGGTGTTGTCGACGGGGATCGAGATGAGGTGGATGAGCACGAGGGTGAATCCGACGGTCACCCCGGTGAGGCCGACCGGCATCGAGCGGCGGCTGGTCGACGCGATGATGAAGACGAAGACGCCGGTGAAGAAGACCTCGTCGAGCATGACCGCGCCCAGCTTGAAGCCGCCCGGCGAATGGACGCCGTACCCGTTGGCGGCGAACCCCGACACCTTCGCGCTGAAGGGCACGATGCTCCCGCGGGCGATGATGTAGATGACGAGCGCCCCGATCAGCCCGCCGACCACCTGACCGACGAGGTAGAAGGGCAGCTCCTTCGTCTTCGTCTTGCCGATCACCCAGAGGCCGAGGGTCACCGCGGGGTTGATGTGGCATCCGGAGATCGACCCGATCGCGTACGCGGCGACCAGTAGGCTGAGTCCGAACGCGAGGGCGACGCCGAGGTCGCCGACCGTCCCCTTGGGGAAGAAGTTCCCGGTCGCGAGCACCGCGGTGCCGATGCCGCCGACGATGAGGATCATGGTCCCGATCCCCTCGGCCACTCCGATCCTCCATCGAGTGTCCATGGACGTGTCCTTTCCCCTGGCACCAGAAGGCGATCGGTCCGAGCACCGCTTCCCCGGATGCGACCGATCCTAGACAGCAGGCCTTGGGGCGACGTGGACCTGAGCGGGCGAGCAACAGGGCCCCAACGGGTGCCCCGAACGGGAGCCTGAAGCGCCCGACGGTACGATGAGCAGGTGCGCCGTTACTTCACGCCGCGCTGCATCGGGCTGCACGTCATCCTTTTGATCCTGCTCCCGACGTTCGCACTGCTCACCCGCTGGCAGCTCGACCGAGCGCTCGCCGGCAACACGCTGAGCTGGGCGTACACCTTCGAATGGCCGCTGTTCGCCGGCTACGCGATCTACGTCTGGTGGCAGCTCGTCCACCAGTCGGGTCTCACGCGAGCGGCGCGACAGCGCGCGCTCGATCCCGAGCACGCGGCCGGCGACGGTCACGATGCGCCGGGCTGGGCACTCACCGGCGGGCGCCGCCGGAACGTGGTGATCGCGGCGGACGCCCCCATCGACGACGTCGACGGTGGCCGGGGGGAGCGGTTCGTCGAGCAGACACCCGAGGAGGCAGCGGCCCTCGCCGAGTACAACCGCTACCTCTCCGAGCTCAACGCCTCCGACGAGCGGCGCGCCACCCGGTGACCGAGTCGTCCGGCCCGGACCGCGAGAGCTCAACGATCGGCAGGCCCTCGTGGCAGGGCCTCGTCCGCCGTGATGTCGTCGGAGCGCTGATCCGCTACCGGGTCATGGCCTTCATCGTCGGCACCGGCCTGCTGTTGCTCGTCTTCGTGGCGGTGCCCCTGCAGTACGCGGCCAACATCAAACTCGTCGCCGAGATCGTCGGCACCATGCACGGCTACCTCTACATCGTCTACCTCATCGCCGCCGCGGACCTCGCACGCCGCGCACACTGGCGCCTGCTGCGCATCGTGACGGTGGTCGCCGCGGGGTTCCTCCCCTTCCTCGCGTTCATCGTCGAGCACCGCGTCTATCGCCAGATGCAAGCCGAGTGGGCGGAGGGTGTGCCGGGTGGAGATGGAGAAGAGGCGCCGGCCGAAGGGAGATCGGCCGGTCGGTCGAAGTCCGGCGGTGGGACCGGTTCCGGAGTCGAAGTCGGCGCCGACCAAGCGAACGGCGCCGCCCCGCACTGACCCTGGTCCCGCATCGGCCAGGTGCCGGCTGGCTCGGCTCAGCGGGCGCCCCGCAGCAGCCGGCCCGGCCGCGCGCCGGTCTCCTCGCCGTCGGCGAAGGTGGTCACCCCTGCCTTGATGGTCTCGACGTAGCCGGTCGCTCCCTGGAGGAGGCGCATGCCGCCGGCGGGAAGGTCGGCCACCACCTCCGGGTCACCGAGCTGGAGGTGCTCGTGGTCGATGAGGTTGAGGTCGGCGACCGCCCCGGGCTCGACGGTGCCGCGGTCGGTCAGCCCGTAGAGGCGGGCGGTGTCCTGTGTCTGCTTCTTCACCACCCATTCGAGCGGAAGGCCCTCGCCGCGCACCCGGTCGCGGGTCCAGTGGGTGAGCATGAAGGTGGGTTGCGACGCGTCGCAGATCACTCCGCAGTGCGCCCCGCCGTCGGCGAGCCCGGCCGCCGCGCGGGTGCAGCAGCATCTCTCGGGCCGGATCGAGCGAGCCGTCCGAATAGTTGAGGACGGGCACGTAGAGGAGACCGCCCCCGTCGTTCTCGAGCATCGCGTCGTAGGCGGCCTGGAGCGGCGTCCGGCCGCTGACCGCGGCGATGCCGTGCAGCGAGCGGTCCGGCCCCGGCTCGTAGTCGGGCGGGCTCCCGAGCGTGTAGGTGGTCCGGAACGCCCGCTCCATGCGCTCGGCCGTCGCGGGGTCGGGCACCCACGACTCGATCGACTCGCGCACCAGGGGGTCGCGGAGGGAGGCGACGAGCTCGTCGCGCGAGAGTCCCTTGGCTTTCAGCTCCTGGTAGGCGGGGATCTGGTCGAGGAGGCAGTAGGTGGTGAAGTGGCCCGAGAGCAGTCCGAAGCCGCGCCCGGCAACCTGCGGCCAGAGGTCGGCTCCCTCGTCGACCGCACGGAGCGACTCCGTTAGGAGCTCGCGCCAGAGAGACGGTGCGTCGTCGACTTGCACCAGGGCGAAGGTGACCGGGCGGCCGATGGCGGCCGACAGGCGTCGCATCCAGTCCATCTCCTTCACCGGAGCGATGGTGTCCTCACCCGCGACGCCGGCCGGCGCCAGCTCGAACACCCCGGTGCCGAGCTCGCCGAGCGCCCGGCCGATGCCGAACAGCTCGTCCTCGGCCGCGTAGGTTCCCGGCACCGGTTCGCCGTCGATCGCGAGGTGGGCAATGGTACGCGAGGTCGAGAACCCGAGCGCCCCCGAGGCGATCGCCTCCTTCACCACTGCTTTCATCCCTTCGATGTCCTGTGGCCTCGCCGGCTCGTTGCGCGCGCCGCGATCGCCCATCACGTACGCGCGCACCGCGCCGTGGGCGACCTGGGTGCCGACGTCGAGGGTCCAGCGACGCCGATCGAGGCTGTCGAGGTACTCGGGGAAGGTCTCCCACTCCCACTCGATCCCCTCGGAGAGCGCAGTCCCGGGAATGTCCTCGACGCCTTCCATCAGGCCGATGAGCCATTCGCGCCGGTCGGGCTCTGCGGGCGCGAAGCCGACCCCGCAATTGCCGGTCACGATGGTGGTCACGCCGTGCCAGCTGGAGGGCGCGAGGACTTCGTCCCAGGTCGCCTGACCGTCGTAGTGAGTGTGGATGTCGACCCAGCCGGGCGTCACCAACAATCCGTCGGCGTCGACGGTGCGAGTGGCGCGCTCGCCGGTGTACTGGCCGACCCCGGAGACCAGCCCGCCGTCGATCGCGACGTCGGCGGTGCGCGCCGGCGCTCCGGTCCCGTCCACCACCGTGCCGCCCCGTATCAGCAGGTCGTGCATCGATTCGTCCCCTCTCTTCTTTCTCGACCGATCGTGGCACGGAGGCTCCCGGCGGCGCAATGGCATCCCTTGGCGGAAGGCGTTTGCACCGCGAGACGCCCGGTCTTCGTCGGATCGTGCAGACTGTCGCCCTGGCGCGAGCGCGAGGCGAGCGGGAGGAGCGCGATGACGGCCGAAGGAGCCGGGCACGACGGGGGCGACGGTCTCGGCGCCGAGCACGACGCCGCCGCGGAGCTCGCCGCCGAAGCGGGCCGTGGGCTGATGGCGCTTCGCGCCCGGTCGAGCGGCGGCACGCGGCTCGGGAAGGCGGGTGATCGGTGGTCGCACCATCTCCTTCTCCGACGTCTCGCCGAGCACTTTCCCGACGACCTGGTTCGATCGGAGGAATCCGAGGGCGTCGATCGCGCCGGAGGTGCAGCCCGCCTCTGGATCGTGGACCCGCTCGACGGAACCCGCGAGTTCTCGGAGGGCCGAGAGGACTGGGCGGTGCACGTCGCGCTCGCACTCGACGGCGTGGCGGCCGTCGGTGCGGTCGCTCTCCCGGCACTGGAGACCGTGCTGTCCACCGGCGACCCGCCGCGGCCGGCCGAGCCGGCCACCCCTCCGCGGATCGTGGTGAGCCGGACCCGACCTCCGGCGTTCGTCGACGAAGTGGCGGAGCGTCTCGGCGCAGAGACGGTGGAGATGGGCTCCGCCGGCGCAAAGATCGCCGCGGTCATCCGCGGCGAAGCCGAGATCTACGTCCACGCTGGCGGGCAGTACGAATGGGATTCCTGTGCTCCGGTCGCGGTGGCGCTGGCCGCCGGGCTGCATGCGAGCCGGCTCGACGGATCGCCCCTCCGCTACGGGCAGCCGGAGCCGTGGCTGCCCGACCTGTTGGTGTGCCATCCGAGCCTGACCGACGCGGTGAGGGAGGCGTTGGGAGCCGCCGGCGCTCTGGCGTCAGAATGAGCCGGTGTGGGAGAGGCTTGTTCTTGACCGGGAAGCCGACTTGACCGGGACACGTCGGTGACGAGGGGTCACTCGCTCGGCTCCTCGCCGAGGGCGCTCTTCGAGTCCGCGCGGCTCGGTCCGATCACCTTGAAGAACCGAGTCATCAAGTCGGCGACCTTCGAGGGGGCCACTCCGAAGGGCGCGGTGACCGACCGGCTCGTCGAGTTCCACCAGCGGGTCGCCGCGGGTGGCGCGGCGATGAGCACGGTCGCCTACCTTGCGGTCTCGCCGGAGGGACGTACCGATCGGCACTGCATCGTGCTCAGCGCGGAGTCGGTGAAGGGACTGACCCGTGTCGTCGACGCGGTCCACGACGCCGGTGCGGCCGCGTCCGCCCAGATCGGCCATGCGGGTCCGGTCGCCAACTCGCGCTCGAACGGCACACCCGCGCTCGCTCCGACCCGGCGCTTCGGCGCGTCGGGGTCGCTGACCCGAGCCGTCGCGGACGAGGACATCCGGCGGATCACCGAGGACTATCGACGGGGCGCGGCGATGGCTGTCGAGGCGGGGTTCGACTGTGTCGAGATCCATCTCGGTCACAACTACCTGCTCTCCGCGTTCTTGAGCCCGAAGCTCAACCGCCGTCGCGACGGGTGGGGCGGCAGCCTCGAGAACCGCGCGCGGTTCCCGCGCCAGGTGGTCGCCGCGGTCCGAGAGGGGTGGGTGACCGCGTTGCGGTCACCGCGAAGCTCAACATGGACGACGGAGTGCCCGGTGGGTTCTGGGTGGAGGAGAGCCTCGAGTTCGCACGGATGCTCGAGGAGGACGGCGCCCTCGACGCGATCGAGCTGACCGGTGGCAGCTCCCTCTCCAACCCGATGTTCCTCTTCCGGGGGGAGGCGCCGCGGCCGGAGTTCGCAGCCACGCTGCCGGCGCCGATGCGGCTCGGCTTCCGCGTGGTGGGGAAGCGCTTTCTCCGCGAGTACCCGTTCGAGGAGGGCTTCTTCCTGCCGTACGCGCGTCAGTTCCTCGAGTCGGTGAAGGTGCCGCTGATCTTCCTCGGCGGGGTGAACCAGCTCCAGACAGCCGAGCGAGCAATCGCCGAAGGGTTCTCCTTCGTAGCCATGGCCCGGGCCCTGCTCCGTGAGCCGGATCTGGTTTCGAGGTGGGAGAAGGGCGACCGCGCCGACGGGCGGTGCATCCACTGCAACAAGTGCATGCCGACCATCTACGCCGGAACGCACTGCGTGTTGGTCGCCGAGGAGTGAGCCGGGCGGCGCCGGACGAGATCAGTTGCCGCTGTCGGTGGTGCCTTCTGGATCTGAGTCGGGGGGGTCGGCGGGATCTCGGTCGCCCCGGGTCAGCGGGACGTCGAGATCCCATCCCTCGTCGTCGGTGAGCCGCGAGAGTTCGTGGTCGGTGGGCCCTCCGAGCCCGTCGGGGTCGTCGATCCCACCGTCGAGTGTGACCAGGTCCTCGGGATCGTCGAGCTCGGCCCCGGCCTCCTCGAGCTCGCGATCGTCGACCTGGAGCGTGGGGTCGATCGAAGGGTCCAGCTGGAGGCGCTCCTCGAATTCGGGATCGAGCCGCTCGTTCTCGTCGCTCGCCTCGTCGCCCTGCTCGAAGGTGTCGGTCCCCTGCGGTTCGTCGGGTGTCCAGGTGTCGCTCATGACGCATGCTCCCTCGTCGAGGTGGTTGGTCCTCAAGGGTACGTACCAATCGAAGGCGCCCGTTCCGAACTCGGCTGACCTCGGTCACCGGCGTCGGCTCCGGGCCTCTCATCGTCATCGTCCACTGCTCCGGTCTCGGACAGAAGTGGGATGTCCGATCCGCCTAGAGTGAAATTCGGCGTGACCGAGGAGGCGCGTCCCCGTCCCTCGTTCGAGCAATGCCCGCGTAGCTCAGGGGATAGAGCACTCGTTTCCTAAATGAGGTGTCGCAGGTTCGATTCCTGCCGCGGGCGCACTTGTGATGTCGCGAGGGGAGAGAGGGAGACAGGCCCCCCGGCGACGACAAAGGCGCCGCACCAGGCACGGGGACCGGAGCGCAACGGGCACGGGCGGCGCCACCCGAGACGCCGGGAACGGGGCGCGGAGGGGCGGGGGGCTTAGCCGGAGCCTGCTGTCCCCTATCCCTACGCGGCGTGACAAGGGCCAGGTACACGGTGGCCTGGTGTGGCAGGAACGTGCAACGCGGACAGACCCGACGTGTGTGTGCTCGATAGAGGTGCGCGCGTGCCTTCGGCAGTGCGCGTCTGGGAAGCCTCAAGACCACCGGATGAGGCGCCGATACCATCCGTGGTGCGCAATATCAACGTACCCTGAAGCTCTCCTCTCGCCCGAGAACGAGCCGGTTACACCTGCCCAGGACTGAGATCACATGGATGTTCGATTCCTAGAAGAAGTTGAGATTCGTTCGGTCTGGAAACGCGAGGATCGAGATTTCACCCCCTGGTTGGCATGCGAAGAGCCACTCAAGCACCTCCTCGATGAATGTGGGATCGAGATGGGGAGCGAACCCACGATCCGGACCGAAGTGAAGATTCCGGGCCTGCTTCGGAGCCTTGACATTCTCGTGGAGCTCGAAAGTGGGGAGCGAGTCGCCATCGAGAACCAGTTTTTGGAGTCCGATCATGACCACCTAACTCGAGCATTGGCATACGCAGTCGGTCTCGAAACCAACACGGTGATTGTCGTAGCCGAATCTCATCGCCCCGAGTTTGTCGCCGTTGCTCAATATCTCAATGCCGCTGGTCTTGCGTATGAGGAACATGGGATCCGCGTCATCCTTGTCAGGATTGCGGTTGAGACATTGCCGGGCTCCGAGGTCGTACATCCAAAGTTTGAGGTGATCGCTGCTCCTGACGAGTGGAAAGCAGCGGTTGACCTTGTGAGTCAGGAGCAGTTCTCAGAGCGGGACAGCTTGGTCTACACGTTTCACGAAAGGCTTCTGCCGCTACTCCGAAAGTCAACCGGTTCGTTCATGCGCGTCAATCCCTCTAGGAATCCCTGGAAGAGCGGTGCTGTCGGCATCAGAGGTGTCTCCGTCACGTACGGTCCTCGGAAGGACTCCACATATGTGCAGATCTGGTTCTCCAAAGAGAATGCGCCGGCGGTTAATCATGCTGGGATGAGAGTACTTGAGGCGCACCGAGATGAAGTAGAAAAGGAACTTCACGGCTACGTCCTTGACTGGCGTGTGAACGATGCGACAGCAATTCTTGAGGTGATCGTTGATGGAATCGGCTACGCGACAGCGCCTGACCAGGTGCAGATGAACGAGATTGCGGCCGTCGCCGGGAAGATGGCAGAGCTCATCCGTCGATACCGGATCGAAATAACCAAGGCCGTAAGCGACTCTGCACAGCAGTCGGAGTAGCTCGATCTCAATGGACTGCTGACGCCCCCCACCACCGTGTGTCCGCCACATTTGGAGCTGCTGGCACACCTGCTCTGGGGGCGGAAACCGGAGCACGGTGCGAGGAGTAGCGCCTAGAGTCGGCCGACATGGCTAATCCCGAAGAGCGCTCTCTGCAGGCGCGGATCGCCGCCCATCGTCTCCACGCATCGGGGAGAACCAACACTGAGCCGGCTCGGCAAGCCTTCCTTGCCAGATTCGAGGCTGAGGTGGATCCGGAAGGACGGTTGTCGCCCGAGGAGCGGGCGAAGAGGGCCGAGCACGCTAAGAAGGCATACTTCCTTGCTCTCGCTTCGAAGTCTGCGAAGGCAAGGCGGAAGGGATGATGGTCGTCGGCATTCCTTGGCGAAGAGGCGGCTTCGAGCATCGAGAGTAGAATCATGTAAGCCCGACGAGCCTGGTGCTGCATGCCAGCGACAGGCCCTCGTATTGCGCTCGTAGCTCAACGGACTAGAGCATCTGACTACGGATCAGAAGGTTGGGGGTTCGAATCCCTCCGAGCGCGCAAATTTCTTCGTGGACGATCGAGCTATCTCCCGAGCTTCCGGTCGAGCCTGGCCGCCAGCTGGTCCTCTCCGGCTCTCCTCAACTCGTACCGCAGGTCCTCGATGATGCGGGTCAGTCGTTCGATCTCGGCATCACGTTCGGCCAGGGCTTCATCGAAGCCTGCCCACTGCCGGCACAGCGCCCAACCCGCTCTCCATCGATTCAGGAGTGGAACGAGGTATTGTTCCCGAATTCCTTCGCTTCTAGCTCGTACTTGCGCTGGTTGGTTTCGACCTCCAACAGGACCGTCCGAGGTTCTGCAGCCGCGAAGGCGCGCGAGACCCAATCCCGTCTCGAATGGGAAGTGGGCCGTACCTCGTCGGTCGACGAACGCCGGCAGGGACTTCGACAACTCAAATTCGTGCTCGGGTCGCGATTCGGTCAGCCCCATCCGGCGTAGCCGAGAAGGCCCCCATGTTTTCGACCCATGCTTGCTCGCCCGTCGAATCGAGAACCAACTGAACGGCTTCGGTAACCGGGTGATCGTGACCGGG
The DNA here is from genome assembly GCA_963769905.1 of uncultured Acidimicrobiaceae bacterium. Lineage (GTDB taxonomy): Bacteria > Actinomycetota > Acidimicrobiia > Acidimicrobiales > RAAP-2 > Bog-756. The sequence continues at coordinate 2,457,555 of CAVYNG010000002.1, read as the reverse complement.
CCAGGTGCGATCGCACACGTCGCCGAGCCGCGTCCAGCCCGCTTCCTCTCGAAGGAAGTCTCGATGCTCGCTCCACGGCACAATGAGCTGGACTGACTTCACGTACTCCTGGAGCCCCGGATTGGGGTCAATCCATTCGACTTTCCACTTGGACCGGACATGATCAAGCACCCTGACTCGCTGCAGCGGGTCAGCACGTTTCGGAGTGTCCCGATATCCGTATTCTTCGCCGACGTGGATCTCGAAGGCTTGCATGGCCTCACCAGCCCGAGCTTCAGTCCACCGACAACACTGAAGTCGCCGATCGCTATATCTTCTCTGGCCGCTCGCTTAACGAGCGGCGGAACGTTTAACTCGATGCAAACTCCGAGACCGGCTCAAACGCCCCCGGCCACCCGCCGTGTACTTCGATTACCTTGCCAATTTCAGCCATCAGGCGGATCGTCTCTTGAACCACTGACAGTATCTTCTCGTAATGACGGAGATCGTCGCGTGAGAGTTGCCGGCCGCCACGGTCTTTCAACCACTTCTCGCATACCTGGTGGCCACCAATCTCAAAGTTCCAGACAGCTTCCGGTACCTTGGGGAATCCCATCGTTCCAGCCCTTGACGGGGCGGCATCAAGCCAGATGCTGTCCCCCATCCAAGCAACCCGACGCACCATCGGGTCCTCCGGTCCCACGTAGGTTGCCGAAACTTCGTCGAGGTCTGCAGACTGCATCAGGTGAAAGGCGATAAGCCGCTCCCCTAAGCAGCTCAGCGAGCGAAACACTTCGGCTCCCCCCGGCAGGGGAATCCGGGGGAAATCTGAGTGAAGGGGTGACGAGTAGCGTTCCCGGTACTCGGCGCTGTGCACGATTGCATAGACGAAGTGGAATATGTCTTCGGGCGTGACTCCATCAGGCAAGCCGTCATTCAATTTCACCCCCAGACGTTCCGCCAGCGAACTAGCAAACTCGTTCGAGATGTTCGGTCGACGCTCTTCGAGCAACCCCGCTTCGTACAAATACAAGGGAAATATCTGTTCCCTGCCCTTATTGTCGATGGAAAACAAGCCATCAACGATCAGTCCGTTGGAAGCGAAAAACCAGTTGTAATCTCCGTCCCTCGCTTGTCGCTTCACTACCAACCCGAGGTTCGGTCGGATCATGTGTTGCATTACCTTCCACGCGGTCGACTCGTGAACCCTTGTTGGTAGTACAACCACCTAGCATCGAACAGTCGGTATAGACATTGCCGAATGCATTCGCTATCGAACGACATCTCGTGGAGCCGGCCGGTCAGCGGGTAGCTCGAAGAGTCCGTAATCCTGTAGTCCCGCACAAACTCTGGACTCCAGTTCCCCGCAAATGCCTCCTTCATTCGGCGGGCCAACTTCCGCCTATCTAGATCAAAGCAGAGATCGTCTCGATCAGTCTTAACTCCGCTTCCGGAAGTTCCAAAGATGTTTTGGATCCCGACGAATCGCTCATACTCACTAACCAGCTCCGCATCGGTCTCCTGAAATAGGAAAAGGGGCGGTGAAATCGGCACTGCCTGCCAGTCCGTCGTACCAGAGGTGTTTCCGGTGAGCCAGTCGTACTTGGCTTGTCGGGATCCCTGCAGATTCCACAACCACAGACCTCCAAGACCGTGATCCTCAGGCTCGGGGCACTTCAGGAAGAGACTGACAGCAACCCCCTGTTGGATGTCAAACACATTCACATCTGGAGATCCGTCAGGACAGACCTCCCGCTCGACACTGTTGCCATGCAGATCAACCACGTACAGTTCATCGAAAGTGGTGAGGAGATGTTCCCTCATCACTCGGCGAGTGGGACCGTCGAGAAACGTGTTGTTGGTAATCATCCCGAGCACTCCAGAGGAGGCCTCTTGGATTGAGTGCTCAGCCAGCCGAAAGAACTTTACGAAATCATCGTCCAGGTTGAGTTTCTTTTCGCCAAGCCCCCGCTTGTAATCATCCAGCAACGCCAGGATGTACTGGATCTTGTTCAGCCGACCGTAGTTAGCATATGGGGGGTTGCCGATGATGACAGTGAACCGCCGGTCTTTCTTGATCCTGTTCACGGCCTCAGATTCGTGAGCGATGGCGGGCGTTGTGAGTGCAAATTGCCCTTCGAAATCTTGTGGTGGTTCAAGAGCATTCGTGAGGAAGACGCGTACGCGCTCGTCGCTATCGAATCGATAGCCGGTTTCATGAAGTTTCAATCCGATCTTCACATGAGCGATCGCATAAGGCGCCATCATGATTTCGTAACCGTGTAGACGAGGCAAGAGATGCGTTGAGACATACTCGTTCCAGACAGTCGCAGTCTGTCCCGCGTCATTTCCCGCCGCTCGCGATGCCTCGACCACCTGTTGATGAATGACGTCGATAACTTCGACGAGAAACGTGCCTGTGCCGACCGCTGGATCGAGAATCTGGATGAAGGGCGACGTGGGGTCGACGTCGTGAGGAGTCCTCAGGTTCCGGTGACGCGCCGCCATTTCGGCCCATGTCGTGGTGTCAGCGAGACCTTCCTCCAATCCGAACTGGGTCTTGAGCCGTTCATGTACGGAGCGGACGATGTACGCCACAACTGGGCGCGGCGTGTAGAAGACACCTCGCTGCATCCGCTTCTTCTCGTCGTACTCCTTCAAGAAGAGCTCGTAGAAGTGGATGACAGGGTCCTCTTGTGGATTCTTGTCGCCGAAATCCAGAAGGACGGATTCCATGTTGGCGTCGTCAAGCAGGTCTGCGACTTCACTCACGCCTAGCTCATCAAAATCGATGTCAGGCCCGTCGCCCTTGCTTCGGCGCTGACCCACATGGAGGAATGTTTCCATCAACTCCTTCAGAAAAGGATTCGTGACGGGTAGGACGGGTAATCGATTGTCCCCACTGATCCCCTTCGGATCAGCAACCCGAGCAGAAAGCAAGCCATACGCGATGGTCTGTGCGTACATGTCGGCAAAACCGTCAGTGTCGAGATCATGGACCAGGGCCGCCTTGAACGCCGACATGAGCCTTGTAAGTGGGCCAGATTGCGTCTCGATCGCTAGTGCTGCGGCAATGCGGGCACGGATGGTGCGGGCTAGTTCGGCAAGGCGAATCGAGAGATCTCGGGAGGTGGTAATGACCTCGCGGTTGCGCAACACAAAGGCGGAGCTCCATTGCTCGCGCCAAGCATTTTCATCTGAGTCGTCAGCCGGCCATGCCAGATCGTGAGTTAGTTTCTCGGCAACGTCGGCGAGGTGCAGAGGGGTGTCTTGGCTGTCCCATCCCAGCACCTTTAGAGTCGGTAGTTCGGTACCTTCGCCCGACGAAAAGTGAGCAAAAGTAATTTGACGCTCATCGCCCTCGCCGTAGTTCGAGATGAATAGCAGATCATCAGTGTGCCAGGCGGATCGATCAGCCTTGTTATAGATGGCCTGCTTCTTTAGGGCTACTTGGCTCAAAATTCTCCGAAGCACGACGACCGGCAACTTTTTGGGTTCGAACTTAACGAAAAAGATTCCCCAAGGCTGTCTCGCCGAAAGGGGACGTAGCCGCTTTATCTCCTGAATCTTTGCTGCGCTTCTCCCGTCGATCCCAAGCTCTTCGGGCGTGTAATCGAACGTTAATTCTTCGAAGTCCGCCGACGTGAGCGGCCAATCCATCTCTTCTCGGAGATACCGGACAAGTGACGGAAACGTCCGAACATTCCTCAGTTCGCGCGGTGGTCCGTGGTCATGCCCTAGCTATCCACCAGTTCCATCCAACACTTGAGAGCGGGTGAGGGTGCATCTAGCGGCACATCAAGGCGCTTCAAGTAGGTATTTTTGACGTGCTTGAGGACCTTGGACCTTATCTCCTTCAAGGTCGCATCATCTCCCGAACACTTCCGTGGTGTGTTGGGCTTCGATCTGATGCTCTCGACGATCTCTCCCGGGCTCTCGATGATCTCCCCAGTGGGAGCGTGGTAGAGATACCAGTTGGTCACTCCCGCCTCCAGGGTGAACTTTCCAAGTTCTACGTCAAGGGCTGGCAAGGCATAACAAAAGAACACGCCAGTCAAGCCCTTGCTGAGCCTCCGCCGACCGCTGAAGACGGAACCCGGCAGAGCATGAAGACGGTCCGCGAGATCTGGGAAATCCTTAAGGAGGCTCTGATACTCCAACCGCATCTCCTCGAGACTGCTCTTCGTACCCTCATATGCGGCGTTGAATTCTCTCAGGGCGTCGTAGTCATCTTCAGCCGTGAGTAACTGCTTTCCTTCGATACCGAAGGTTCTGGAAATACGCAGTGTCTTCTCCGTAACGCGCTTGTACAAACTGAGAAGGGCGTTTAAATCATCCGGAGGCAAGAAGTTCCAGAATGTGACCTTCCCTCGATCGCCAGCCAGCGTCGGGTGGTCCTTCTTGATCATCTCCTCGACTGACGGGTTAAGGCGGCGGTCGACCCGACCGATTCTCTGCATCAGACGGACCGGGTTCCAGTGAATGTCGTAGTTAATCAGCCTTGTCGCGTCCTGAAGATTGAGACCCTCTGACAGAACGTCGGTAGAAATCAGGACACGAATTTCCTTTTGGCCTGATGAGTCCAGCATCAGCGATGTTGCCCCGTTGTAATAGGGAGAGAATCGTGTGATCACCTCGGCACGGTTCGTATGGGAGGTGCTGTCAATTTGGGTGATATCGGATATTCCCGCAGCTGACAGATGCCTCTCAGGTACCGCGCTGTGTCAGCGAATTCAGTGAAGATGAGAACCTTTCGTTGTGCAAGGTCTCTGCCATCGAGAAGCCGAATGAGTTTTTGAAGTTTGTCATCCTGTGCCGGTTGAAACTGTGAAGTTAGTTCAAGGAACTCCGCGATTTGATCCAGATCGAGGAAGGTCTCCTGGAGCATTTCGCTTACGTTGTACTCCTCGCGCGACAGCTCCTTCACATCTTGGAGAAATTCGGGCGGATAATGTCGTCTTCAATATCTTCGTCGCCAGTGCGTCTTGCTCATCCCACAGTGAGAACTGGTGATCGGGGTGATAGCCAATAACCTTAGCGTGTTGACGGGTCCACCGATCCAGACGGTTCTTCTCCGACTCTGACTCGCTGTGAACCGACACGAACCGAGTAGTTTGCGAAGCAGCGTATCGAGAGACCGCTCGAAGGCATAGACAGAGCTTTCAAAACGCTTCAGAAAATTAGTTCGGATGAGCCCGACGACTTGGCGTTGGCGATTTTCTTCGATCGGGTCGATGGTCTCGTCTTCGCCAATGTAGTAATACAACGGATAGTAGATCGGAAGTGAGAAGAGGGGTTTTTGCTTGGCAAAGGCCTTTTCGAACAGTTCGAGCACCTTCCCGTATGATTTCTTTACAGAGTAGCTAGCCACTTGTGGGGGTCGTCTGTCTGGGAAAATGGTTGCCTTCCAGTTTCCTGAATCTGGCTAGCTCGTGCGTAGGCCCGACTTCGCTGCACTACGACGTTGCGAAAGATCACGTCTCCGGCCAGAACGTCGTGAGCTTCCTCCCATAGACCCTCCTGGAGTACCGCGGGACATGTCGCCGCAGCGTCTCTTGAAGCTGTTTCTCCATCACGTTGAAGTGACTGGTGAGACTGCTTACCCCAGGGTGCGGGAAAAATAGGCTTCCTCTCGACACGTGAACAACTCGGCCATGTGACGAAGTCTGCAAGACGGTTGTTGATGGGCGTCGCGGTAAGAAGGAAAAGCGCCTTTGGTCGAGTGGCATCGTCCAGCAGATCGTAAAGCCGGCGATACCGTGAGCGGCGTTCAAGCGACGTGTCCGGGCTGCCGAAGCGGCCAGGATTACGGAAATGGTGAGCCTCGTCGATGATGACTACATCCGCAAGCTCGGTGATCCGAGGAGAATCGCTGGATAGTACGTCTTACGATTGAGGTCCGTGTGGTTGAAGACGGCCAGGTTGCTAAAGTCCGAGTCGCCCGCCCGCCAACATGCGGTAGCCACTCTCTGATGTGCGGCTCCCATACACCCTCCCTGGCCGCCTTTGGTGCAAAGAGCACGACACGTTTGTTCTCGTGCACAACGAGGCGCTCGATCAGCATAAGCCCGACAAACGTTTTGCCGAGACCGACTCCGTCACACAGGAACGCGCCGCTGTACTGACGGGCAATCTTGACGAGGGACCAATACGCCTCTTGCTGGTAGCGGTCGAGACGGGAAACATTCGAGATTGAGTTTCGTCCCATTCCCCAGCAGTGAGTTCTTGGCCTCGAAACAGCTCATCAAGCGCTGTTGCAAAGACTTCAAAAGGAGAGGATTCCTTCGTCTGGCGAACTATCAGCTGCAGAAGGTCCTAACTTACCTCGTGAGCCTGCTGCCAGTGCTGCTCGAACCACTCTTGAACTCCGCGACCTCTCTTCCGCTCTGTACCTGGATATTGAGTTCAACGTTCTGAGTCAGACCTGGCCTGGTGAAATTGCTGGAGCCGACCAAGCCTTGAGCCCCTACTACTTCAGGCGGGCGTGGGTGATGTAAGCCTTCGCGTGGAACTTCGCTCGGTCATACACCCGGCAATCAATCCGTCCGTCGCTCATCGCCTGAACGATGGCTCCACTCCTTGCAGAAAGGGGTTGTCGGTCTTTTCGCCCTCGATGCTTTCGTCAGTTTCTCTTCAGCTCGCAGTCGTACTGCCTGGAGCAGGGCTTGCTTAGTGGGAGCAGTGACCTCGGCTCCCATCAGATCCGAATCTTGTCGAGTTTCTGCCACTCGCCGTCGAGCCCCAGAAGCGCACCATCTCGAAGAACCCAGTTCGCATCTCGAAACCCTGGGCAATTCCGCACCACTCTTTGAGGTAGCGAAGCCCGCTCAAACCGGACACGCTGTTGTCGACGATGAACAGATCGCCCCCTGTTTGTGCCGCAGCCATGCCCGAGATTAGTTCTCTATCCAGGGAAAATGTTAGATGTGACCGCCCACCATTGGCCCTTGAGCCAAGAGCTCGCTGTCCAGCGCTCGGGGAAGCGACCGACGAGGTCGACCGCACCGTGAGCATCTAGGTCTTGGAGATGGCGGCGAACAGGCGTTTCGGGAGCCGAAGGTGGGCGGCAATGGTGGATGTTGCATGGTCACCCGGCTTCGTGACGAGGTAGCCGAGGGCCATGTGCCGCCGGAATCATTCCTCGAGCGCCACCTGCGAAGAGCCGCCATTTGTCGGCCCCCGGAGTGCCCATCACCGTGAGCCCCGCTGGAGGTGTCGGAACTGGCGGTAAAGGCGGTGGATCGCCGGTATCCGGGACCATCTCGATGTCCCCGAGTAGCCGTTGGGGAGCACCGAGGATCGGCATGTAGCGCTGAGTCCCGCAAGTGTCGCGAGGCGCCTGTTCTTCGGTGTCCAGGGGTGGGAACTCCATTGGCAGCTCCAAGTCGGCGAAGAAGCACGCGAACCAATGCCGCTCGTTTTGCTCGAATCTCGCCAAGATGACCCGCATGTTCGTCGGAAACCACGCAGGCCACAAACTCGTCCTCCGGCGTGGTCTCAGGCATCCGGTAGTAGGTGAAGCGCTCTCCGAGCGTCCCGAGGTCAATGGACCGGCCGCGTCGATACCACCAGTGCAAGCGCCAATGAACCCGGCATGACCGGTCCACACGAAGGTCCGTCCGCCATCGGTCCCGAGGCGGCGGAAGAACTTGCCGTCGTAAACCTAGCGGAGACAGCCGAAGAGCCGACTGCGGGTGGAGCTGTGCTCGTTCAGCAGGGTCCCGAAGTCGGAGGCGACGAGCAAACCGCGTTCGCCGAGTTGTCGCAGGATCCCGCCGGTGGCCGCGCTGCCCTCGTGGGTCGAGGAACCGGATAGCAGGCCGGCCTCGGTGAAGGTGGATCTTGCGAGGAAGTCGGGCAGTTCAGACAGAGCGTCTAGTACCTCTGTCTTCCCGCTGGAGGGTGGTCCAACTACTAGGAGCCAGACTGGAGGGCTCCCCATCCACCTCGCGGTAACCGCTGCTAGCACGACGTAGACGACACCCGGATCGGGCATCCACATCGAGCTCTGAAACTCCTCGATGATCTCGGCAAGGCGTTCTGATTGATTCATTGCTTCTTCTCCTTTGGTTGTTGATTGGTGGAACAGACGGGGCAGGCGCGCGGGCCGACCCGAGGAGAAAGGTCGAGCACGTCGGGCAGACGACCGGGTGATCGGGCATCGAAGACGGGTCCAATCGAGCGGCCTTTGACCGGCAGCTGGCACGCCGGCGATGGGCGGCCGAGCAATACTTGGCATCGAGTCGCCGGACAGGCTCTTCGCATCCATCGAGTGCGCACACTGGCACGTCATCTCGAACCTGAAGAGCGAGAAAGGCCGCCTCGACCGTACGATCGGCGACGGGACGGCCGAGGGCGAGGCGTTCGGCACACTTCAGCGGAATGCCGGTACGACGGTGGAAAAGGGCAGGAGACCCATCTCCTTGGCGATTCGGCAGACGAAAGCTCTCCGACCCGCATCGGCGTGGGTCGGACGGTGGCTCCTTAAGTTCTCCAACCCGTCCGCTTCGGCGTCGATCACTCCGGAGGCTGCGCCACGTTGCAGGTGATGAATTCCGGGGTGGAGAACGATCTCGTCGATGGGTTCGCTCCACGGCCGGCGTGACCACTCGACCGCTCTCTCACTGAGCGTCTCTGGGACAAAGTCTTCGGGGATTGTAAAGCCGATCGAAAACGGCAGCACCCTGACCGTGTCGATCATCGAAAACGGCAGCACCTGACCATCCCCGGTCTGCTCGATCCCGCTCCCAGGCTTCGTGCCTGAGCCGGCGAGCAGAACGGGAGAAGGGTGCACACCGACATGGAGCAGTGGACCGAGATCCGCCGCAAGGTGCTCGTCGAGGGCGCTCGAAGCGCTCGATCTGCCGGGACTACGGGATCGGGCTGGCGGCCCTCGAGAAGATCCTCGCCCATCCCGAGCCGCCCGGCTATCGCCGAGGATCGCGCCGGCAAGCCCAAGCTCGGGCCCGTTCCTGGGCGTCATCGACGAGATCCTCGACGACCGACCAGCACGCCCCGCAGAAGCAGCGCCACACCGCCGGCGGATCTTCGAGCGGCTCCGCGACGAGCACGGCTACGCGGGCGGCGAGTCCCAGGTCCGACGGCCGTCGCGCCGGCCAAGCGCGTACTCGAAGGAGGTCTTCGTCCCGCTCAGCCACCCGCCGGGCGAGGCCCAGTTCGACTTCGGCGAGGCGACCGTCGAGATCGCCGGCGAGCGCGGCAAGGCCGCGCTGCGGTGATGACGCTGCCGTACTCGGACGCCTTCTTCGTCTCGGCCTATCCGCGCGAGTGCACCGAGACCTTCCAGGAGGGCCAGTCGCCGGCGTTCGAGTTCTTCGGCGGCGTGCCGCGCGGACCAGCTACGACAACACCTCGATCGCGGTCACCAAGGTCATCGGGCACGCGAGCGCGAGCTGACCCGCGAGTTCCTGCGGCTGGAGAGCCACTACCTGTTCGACGCACCGCTTCTGCCGGGTGGGCCGGGGCAACGAGAAGGGCCACGTCGAGACCCTCGTCGGCTACGCCCGGCGCAACTTCCTGGTCCCGGTCCCGTCGTTCACCTCGTTCGCGGGCTGAACGAGCACCTGGCCGCGCGCTGCTACGCCGATCTGTTCCGCCGGGTCCGCGGCAAGCCGGCACCAAGGCCGAGCGCCTGGAAGACGACCGGGCCGCGATGCTCCCGCTGCCGAGCGACGGCCTTCGAGGCCCGCCGGGTCGAGCAGCGCCGCGCCAACTCGCTCTCGCTGGTGCGCTTCGACCGCAACGACTACTCGGTCCCGACCGCGTTCGCCCACCACGAGCTCACCGTCGTCGGCGGGATCGACGAGGTCGCGCATCATCGTGCGGCACCGACCTCGTCGCCACCCACCCGCGGCACTGGGGCAGGGAGCAGGTCATCTACGACCCGCGTCACTACCTGGCGCTGCTCGAGCGCAAGCCCGGGCGCTCGACTTCGCCCGGCCGCTCGAGGGCTGGGAGCTGCCGGAGTGCTTCGCGTCGCTGCGCCGCCGGCTCGAGGCCGACCTCGGCGCACCGGGGCACCCGGGAGTTCATCAAGGTGCTGCGGCTGATGGAGCACTGCCACGCTCGCCGAGCTCGACCGGCGCGGTCGAGCGCGGCGCTCGCGCATCGGGGCGACCGAGCTCCGACGCGATCGCGCTGATCCTCGTGCACCGCGCGGAGCGACCCGGTCGGGCTGTTCAGCCTCGACGGCCACCCGCACCTCAAGTCCTGTCGCCATCGAGCCACCCGACCTCGTCGCCTATCGCGAGCCCTGACCGAGATACAGGAGCATGCCATGAAGAAGCACTCGAGACCAAGTCCCTGGTGCTGCTGCACCACCACCTCAAGGCGCTGAGGCTCCCGACGATGGGCGCCGAGTGCGAGAAGGTGGCCGCCCAGGCCGCCGCCGACAACGTCGACCACCTGCCTACCTGCTGCAGCTCTGCGAGCTCGAGCTGCTCGAGCGGGAGAAGCGGGCGGCCGAGCGGCGGCTGAAGGCGGCCCGGTTCCCGACCATCAAGACGCTCGAGACCTTCGACTTCGCCGCCCGGCCCGTCGGTCAACAAGATGCTCGTCGCCGAGCTCATGCGCTGCGAGTACATCGACAAGCGGGAGAACGTGCTCCTGGTCGGCAACCCCGGCACCGGGCAAGACCCATCTGGCCACGGCGCTCGCCGCCGAGGCGTGCGCCAAGGGCTACAGGGTGCGGTTCTTCCGCGCCACCGAGCTGGTCACCGCCCTCATCGAGGCCCGCGACGAGCGCAGCTTCCTGCGGCTCAAGGCGCAGCTCGCCAAGCTCGACCTGCTGGTCCTCGACGAGCTGGGCTACGTGCCGGCCTCCAAGGTCGGCGCCGAGCTGCTGTTCGACGTGATCTCGACCGCCTACGAGCGCACCAGCCTGATCGTGACGACCAACCTGCCCTTCGAGTCCTGGACCGAGGTGCTCGGCTCCGAGCGGCTCACCGGGGCGACGCTCGACCGGCTCACCCACCGCTGCCGGATCATCGAGACCAAGGGCGAGAGCTACCGGCTCCAGCGACGCCAAGGCCCGGACCCGCCGGCCCGCCAAATCGTCCACCGAAACAGTGGACGCAGACCACGACCTCAAGCTAACTTCAGACAACCACAGTGCTGCCGTTTTCGACCATCACACGCTGCTGTTTTCGATCATTTTTCACACCAAACCAGGCTTTGCCATAGCCATCCCCACGAGATCGTCGACGAGAGCCGGCAATATGATGGCGGGGAGGTGCCCGAGACCGGAGATCGCTCTCGTTGATCGGAGTGCCGGATATAAGTCAGGAGGTGACGATAGTTTGACGTCATACTGCTCCCGGAGAACCACGATCTGGACGCATGGCGGCGGAAACCCCGGCCGCGACTAAGACCGCCATCACGATTCCGAGAATCGGAACGATGGTGAATACGCGACGGTCGATTGGTACGGTACCTCCGAGTGCGAAGGACGGAGCCGGAAGACGACGCCATACGCCGCGAAGAGCAGACCTTCGGCAGCGATGAACCATCCGATCCGGAGGCCGATCAGGTCGTCCTCGTGTTCAATCTGCTTCCGGTACGCAACGTAAGCCTCTGCCGCATTCTCCAAATAGGGACCTCCTCTCGGCAGCTGTCGCTTCGATCTGGCTTAGGTGCTGAGAATCTCCGACCTCCGGGCGCTCCTAGCGTTGCTAGGGACGTCAGCCTCCGGTTAGGACGAGGTTTGCAAAGGAAACGTGAGGCCACGCAATGCCATTGAAGGTCAGGATCACACGCTGCGCGTACTGCAGCTGAAGAAACTGCAGCTCGTCGTCCTTGTAGACGTGCTCGATCCAAAAGAAGGCAGACACTTCGGCAACGTCGGCGTTTGGACCGAGGAAAGGAATGTCTAGTGCGCCACCATCTTCTGCCGTGCTGACGTTGAGTTGTTGGGTGTGTCGAACATGAAGGCCCAAATGATGAATCCGATGCAACCTGGAGGTGAGTACTCGGCGCGGCACCAAGTTTTGCGTGTTCGCATCCACGAGGTCTGGATTTATCCCAAGTGGTAATGGATTGGTTACGAACGGCGTCGGAGGTGGTGCATTGGGCGCCCCGAACGTTTGCTCAAGGAAGGGACCAAAGGAAGGTGTGATGTCGTCAAAGTCGGGCGGCCCACCGACAGCCATGGCTGCATCGATGTCGGGGGGTCCGTCTATGCGCTCAATCTCGTGCTGAGCCAACCCCCCTTGTAGGAGAACGGTGGTTCCGTGGGGTATGGACGCGAGTCGCACAACTGTGGGCGCCGGCGTTTCCTGATTTTCCGGCAGGGAGAGCCAGAACCCGGGCTCCAGATGGAGTGCATTACCACCTTCGGGCGGTGGGAAATTTGCGTCGTTGATTTGGTGGAGATAGTGAATCCCGTTCAGGAGCATGTCCGGTTCATTCAGCCCACGATCTGGAACCGTCCCTCCGATGCCAATGAAATCGAGCGATTCCGAGGTGAGATTGAGCGCCAAGAAGTGATCCGAGCCGCCGCCGCTGAACGGTCTCCAGATTTGATTGAACCCGTGACCCGTCCACGTGCCGGGCATTGACCGCAGGGGGCCAAGGTTCGCGAGCAACCCCTCCCCGCCATGGCTGAGATGAAAGCCATTTCGATTGCCATGAAATCCGGTTGGTGACATCGCGACCTCCTTTGGAATCCGTTGAGCCTTCATCCGCCAAGACCGCTACAGCGGCCTTATGGTGACCAGACCAATTTGAGATGTTCGATCGTCGCCTCAAATGACGTGTCGAACGAAAGCTCATGTATCTCGCCGATCAGCCCATTCGACACAAGTGACCGCTGACGAACGCATACTGCTCCCCGATCACTCACGATGTCTGTCACAAATGTGACAGTGAATCCCGAGCAGGAACTGCCCACCACTGCTCCCGCAGCCATTTAGAGGCGGCCCACCGCTCCGGATGCTGACCAGTGAGGTCGACAGCGCCGTGGGCAGTCAAGTCCTGAAGGTGTCGGCGGACGGGGGTCTCCGGTAGCCGGCAGTGGCCGGCCACCGCGGCCGTGGAATGGTCCACGGGATTGGCGATCAGGTATTCGAGCACCGTCCTCCTGTCCGGCGTCATCCCATCGAGAGCAATCTGCGGCAACAGGGTCCACGTCACCTCCTCGGCTTTTCCGATCAGAGTGAGGCCCCCATGTAGGTGCCGGAACTGCCGATAAAGACGGGTGGATCGCTCGTGATCGGGAACCATCTCGATCTCCCGCGGGTAGCCGTTGCGGACCACCGAGAACGACAGGTCGCCCCGAGCGTCGCCAGAGTCGCCAGCCGCTCCTGCTCGGCATCCGACAGAGCCGGGAACTCGTCGGGTAGCTGCAGGCCCTCGAAGAACGTCCGCACCATGTTCGCCCGTTTGGCCCGGATCTCCCCGAGGTGACCGGCGTGTTCGTCGGATACCACGCAGGTCACGAACTCATCCTCCGGCGTGGTATCGGGTAGCCGGAAGTAGGTGAAGCGCTCGCCGAGGGTCCCAAGGTCGATAGACGGTGCGTCGATGCCACCGGTGCAGGCCCCGATGAACCCCGCGTGACCCGTCCAGGCGAAGGTCCGCCCGCCGTCGGTACCGAGACGGCGGATGAACTTGCCGTCGTAGACCTCTCGAACGGCGCACGATGTTCAGCTCAACCCTGGGCAGTAGACTGTCGTCGAGTCGTTCTCCCCGCCGGACTATGTGAGTTCGATCTTCGCCGTCCCTTCGGGTGCACTCCTGGGATCGAACTTAGCCAACGGCACCGCGACCTTTGCGGTGACGGCTGGTAGCAACACGACGGCGGTCTTCACCAACGACACGCTGAGCGGCTAGGCCCCGATGTGCCGGTCGGAGGCAGGGTTGCCGACGCACGTGGTGCGGCGTGCGACCTACCGATGGGCGCGCTGCCCCAAGGTCGGTCTGCTTTGGGGGGGTGGTCCTAGCGACCACCCAGGGGCAGGCTAGATGGGCCTTGTTGCTCCGCCTAGCGCGAACTGTTGCTCCGCCTAGCCCTCACTCTAAGGGCCGCCCGCCTCGACCTGCAAGTTGGGTTGCGGCAACACCTGTAGCGGTCTCGGCTTTGAAGCCGGGTGTGTACTACCTTCGTTGTGAGGCGGAGCGTTGAGGGTGGAGAGGGAGGGCTTCGGCCCTCCCTTGGCGCGTTCAGGAACGCGGACGAGGCCCGGAGTTAGCCGCACGGCGGAGAGCGACCAACTCGACGGGCCTGTTGCTCCAAGACTGACCTTGGAATGTTGCAACGTCAAGAGGCTCCATTCGTCAGTGAGGGTGTCAGAGTCGGAACGGCCCTACGCGGGGCGGAAAGGAACGCGCCCCCGAGGTGATGCCGATAGGGGACGTAACAGGACCTTCACCCCTGCTTCGCAATCTCCTTGCTTCGGCGTTTCTCCTGTTTCGCGATCACCTTGCTTCGTACTTTCCAGAGCCGACGGATGCGTCTCATCTCCATGCGACGCCTAACGCCATGCGGGCTATCACGCCAGTGCCGCAGTTTGTAGATGCGTCCACCTTCCTCGTAGCGCCTTTGATCCGTCAGGTTGTAGAGGAGACCAGACCTGGCGGCTGCTGGTCCTGTGCATCGTCGCGCCCGGACTCGTCCTTCTCCTCCTCGTGAGCGACCTCCGACCAGTTCGCGATACCCAAGTGGCTCGGGGTCGCACGATAAGTCGGTGAGCGGTCAAGCTCCGACCAGAGGCCGCACGTCGACGGCGACGTCGAGGTGATGGGATCGGCCGCCACCCTCAACCGAGCCCCTGAGCGGCGAGACGTCACAGTAGTCACGTCCCCACGCGGTGATCACGTGCGACTGGCCAACCAGCTGGTCGTTGGTCGGATCGATATCGATCCAGCCCCAACCGGGAAGATAGATCGACGCCCAGGCATGGGACGCATCGGCCCCGATGAAGGTGCCGAAGCCGGCCGACGGTGTTGTGAGGATGTACCCGCTCACGTAACGCGACGCGAGACCGATCGACCGCAGGCAGGCGATCATCAGATGGGCGAAGTCCTGACAGACGCCGCGGCGATGCTCGAACACCTCCGACAGCGGAGTGGCGATCGAGGTGAAGCCCGGTTCGTAGACGAAGTCGCGGTGGATGCGGGTTGAGAGGTCGATCGCTGCCTCGACAAGGGGACGGCACGGTCTAAAGGACTCCGCCGCGTACTCGGCGAACATGGTGGACGTGGGGACCGTGCGGGAAGAGGCCCGATAGCGCCGAGCGTCGTGGGCAGCCGGCTGGCGGTCGATGTCCAGGATCTTGCGGACCGATTCCCAAGGGAGCCCAGGTGGAGGCGCAGCGGGCGCCGTCCTCGCCACCTCGCTCGTCGCGGTGACCGACAGGCGGTCGAATTTCCCTCTCACTGAGAAGACCGTGACCCAATTTCCGAACGGGTCAACGAACTCTCGCAACCCTGTGGGTTCGGGCGTCACCTCAAGACGGTGCTCCAGGCACCTCTGGTCGTCGGCGTCCCGCGGACGCAAGTGCGCCTCGTTGTACGAGTAGTCGACCGGGCCGTCGTACTCGTAGATCGTGGCGTGGGTGACTCGCCACACGCGCTCCTCCGCCATCGGCGCAATTGTGTCCGCCGGCTCCGGCGAACTGGGGGATGTCGCGCGCACTCGCATGCTCGGACCCGTACCCACCTCCGCGGGTAAACCACTCGCGAGCGCCCGGGTTGCCGTGAAGAAGGACATCGTGATCCGGTCGTGGATCCTCGCGATGGCCTGGTGTGTCCTATCCAACAACGTCCGAAGTCCTTCCGAGCTTAGGTCGGTGATGGGAGCCGGGGTGATCAGTGCCACGGCTTCGGTACACGCCAAAGACGCCGCGCCATGGTCCGGTAGGGTCGAAAGCAACCCGTGCAACTCCCCGAGGCACGCCTTGACCGATCGGGGTAGTTCATCGTCCTGGATGAGGAATCGCAGCAACGCCCCGGTCTTCAGTCCGGTCGGACCGGTCCGCTGGAACGGCTGATAGGAGGCCAGTGAGCGCAGGATCGCCATATGGTGCGCATCCTGGTACGAGTCGAAGGGAAGGCCGGCGAGTGCGTTCGTCGCCCGTACCGCGAGGACCCGGCAGGTCATCTCGGCCCGCTCGAGCTGCTGACCCATCCGGAGGAAGGTCAAGGCCTCGTCGTGTCGCATCGTTCCGAGCAGGACGCCGTTGATCCGGTAGCACTCGTCGACGACCAATCGAAGCCATCGAGCACGTGTGTCGCGACTGAACACGTGGGCTTCGCGCTGGGTGAGCGCCGCCCACAATTCGTTGCACAGCTCCCACACCTCACGGGGCACCACCGATCTTGCCTGGCGGAGGTTGGAGCGAGCCTGGGCGATCGACGATAGGAGCGACGACGGGTTGTCGCGGTCGATGAGGACGAACCGGATGATCCGATCTTCAGCACAGATCTGTCCGGTCGGGAGAGGACTGTGCTCGAGGCTCCCGAAGCGCTCCTCGTAGAGGGACCCCGATCCCGTCACCTCGAGGAGAGGCGACCAGCCCACGTCCTCCCCCACTGGCATATCGAAGTGGGTCTCTCCGTGGACGTTGACCACCCTGGCGGCGTCCTCGGCGCGTTCGAGGTAACGCCCTGCCCAGTAGAGGTATTCCGCCGCCCGAGCGAGGAGAGTCGTCCCTCGGTCGTTCGGTTTCCTATTGGACGAACGAACCGACATCGCGCCTCTCCTCGTGCGCGCGCCACCCTGCCGGAGGAGGCGCGGTGGCGCGCTCGAGCGGCAGGGTTGCGTTCACCACCCAGGTGTCCTTGCTACCTCCACCCTGCGACGAGTTCACGATCAGAGAACCCGCCTCCAGTGCCACACGGGTCAACCCTCCCGGCGCCACGTACGAATCGGTCGGACCGAGGATGGCGAACGGGCGGAGGTCGACATGTCGGGGTTCCAGCGAGCCGTCGACGAGAGTCGGCATGGTGGAGAGCGAGATGACCGGTTGAGCCACCCACGCGGGTCCGAACTGCTCGATGCGACGAGCGACCCGGTCGAGAGCCTCCCGGCCCGCGTTCGGCCCGATCACCACGCCGAAACCGCCCGATTCGGTCGCCGGCTTGACCACTAGGGCTGCGAGGTGTTGAAGGACGTACTGGCATTCGTCCGCGTCACCGCATCGCCAGGTCGCCACGTTGGGCAGGATCGGCTCCTCGTCGAGGAAGTAGCGGATGAATTCGGGCACGTAGGCGTAGATGGCCTTGTCGTCGCCGATCCCCGCGCCGGGAGCACTCACGATGGCCACGTTGCCAGCCCGCCAGGCCCGCAGGATTCCCGGAACTCCGATCATCGACTCCGGTCGGAAGACCTCCGGATCGAGGAAGGTGTCGTCGATCCGCCGGTAGACCACGTCGACGCGTTCGAGTCCGCCGATGGTCCGCATGAAGACGACGTCGTCTTCAACCACCAGGTCGCTCCCCTCGACGAGCTCGACTCCCAGCTGTTGGGCCAGGAACGCGTGCTCGAAGTAGGCCGAGTTGTGCGCTCCGGGTGTAAGGATGACTGTCGTCGACCCGATCGCGTCGGGCATCAGACCGGCGAACATCTCGGCGAGCTTCCCGATGTAGGGATGCACCGGCTCCACGCTGTAGGCCCGGAAGAGCTCGGGGAAGACCCGCTTGGCCACCATCCTGTTCTCCAGCAGGTACGACACCCCTGACGGCACGCGCAGGTTGTCCTCGAGCACGTAGAACGTGCCGTCCTCGCCCCGGACGAGGTCGCTGCCACAGATATGCGCCCAGATGCGCCCGGGCGGGTCGATGCCCACACATTGCGGCCGGAAGTTCGGAGAGCCGACGACGACCTCTGCGGGCACGATGCCGTCGCGAATCACGCGCTGGTCGTGGTAAACGTCGTCGATGAACAGATTCAGCGCACGGAGACGCTGTACCAGTCCGTGACGGATCGACTGCCATTCGTGCGCGTCGATGATCCGGGGCACCACGTCGAAGGGCCAGGGACGGTCGGAAGCGGACGCGTCGTGGCCGATCTGGTAGGTCACGCCGATCCGGCGGATCTCTTCGTCGGCCGCGCGTTGACGGTCAACGAGACCCTCGAGTCCGACACGAAGGGCGGCCGCGGAGAGGCCGGCCGCCACCGGCCGTGGGCGACCGTCGGTACCGATCAGCTCGTCGTAGCCGGCGCTCGGACGATAGGACCACAGGGCCGTCGCTTCCTCGCCGCCTCGGCACTGAGATTGCACTGACTCGTTCACTATTCGCACCGTATCGACGACGGGTGAACCGTCTGGGTCCTCGTGATGACGGCTCTGTTAAATCCACAGGGAGACCGATGAAGCCCGGTCGCCGTTTGGACCCTCCACCCAATCAAAGGGTCATCACTGAAACGCTGGTGAGCTAAGCCGCGTCTGAGGTGCGCCTTGGCAGTGGGTTCATCGAGCGTTCATGCTCTCGCAATCCTCTGTTTCCGTCCGTGGTTCACGATGGAGGCAGTCCGGTTCCCCGGTGGGCATAGGAGGGCCGCGGACCGTGGGTAGAAGCTCTGTCACGTCACCCCCCGGCGTGACGGATGCTTCCCCGCTCTTTGAACCTGTGCTGCTGTGTCGTTGCCCCACCGATCCGGCGGCGATATGGGACCTCAGCAAGGCGGAGCGACCTTCGGACGGGGGATCGGCACGGAATGGCCACGATCCCGGCCGAAGACGAGAAAGCGAGAGGCTAGAAATCGGATGGGTACCAGCGGACGCTGCGAGCACTAACTGGTTCGATGACGTTCGCCAGTTCCGTTGGCAATCCGTGGGGCGCTGTCTCATGACGAACTTCGACCAAACAGGTGTGGGGCACCGGGTTGATGTGACCCGCATCGTCACCTGCGATATGGCCTTTTTAATCCGAGCGCCAGCAGAGTTGGTCATGCAGGTCGTGGCCGCGAGTTCGGCGGGCCATGTTGAGGAAGGACGCTTCGAGGTCTTGACCGATGGCGGGCCACCGTCCTCGATGGCAGAGGTCCGTGATCCCGAGGGAGCGACTATGCACATCATTCGCTCTGATCCGGGTCGCCTTACGGTCGCCTACCGGGCCCGAATCCGTTCAAGCGCCACTGGGGCCCGAGAGCCTGCCCATCGCTTCTCTGCGGCCGGCATCGAGGATCGGCAGGCCTACGAACGCCAGGTGTATCTCCGTCCGAGTCGGTA
Source organism: uncultured Acidimicrobiaceae bacterium (assembly GCA_963769905.1). GTDB lineage: Bacteria > Actinomycetota > Acidimicrobiia > Acidimicrobiales > RAAP-2 > Bog-756. The sequence continues at coordinate 2,438,386 of CAVYNG010000002.1, read as the reverse complement.
TTGCCCGAGCGAGCACCTCGTCGGCTTCGCGGTGGCCGAGTTCGGAACCGGTTCGGACACGGGGAGGCGCATCTGCCGTATCGCTGACTGGATACGGCAACGAATCGAGTACGTCCCTGGTTCGGGCACGGTGCATGACTCCGCGGAGGACACACTCCTCACCGGAGAGGGAACTTGCCGAGACTTCGCTCACCTCGGGATTGCCCTCTGCCGAGCCACCGGAATCCCTGCTCGATTTGCTGCCGTCTACGCGCCGGGCCTTGATCCAATGGACTTCCATGCCGTATTTGAAGCATTCGAAAATGGACGATGGAACGTCCACGATCCCACCGGACTTGCTCCAAGGGCGTCCCTCGTGCGCATTGCCACCGGTCGGGATGCCGCGGACGCTGCCTTCGCTGCTGTGATCAGCGGGTTTGTCGACCTCCAAAGTATCGATGTGACAGCCGTCGCAGAGCCATTCCTGTTCGACGACGATCGGCAGTCGTTGCAGCTCGCCTGAGACAGCGTCCTACCCGGCAGCCTGAGGTACTCGTGCCGAACACTCGGACAGTGCTGAGGTCCTTGGCAGTGGGTTCATCGAGCGTTCACGGTCCCGCAACCCTCCGTTCCCGTCCGTGGTTCATGATGCACGTAGTCCGTGGCACGCGGTGCACGGCGGCTTACGGGTGGATCACAGAACATCGGCGATCCGTGGTCGAACTGGGCAGACACAGAGCGGATGCCCCGTGAGAGGAGTGTCGGATGGCTTCCCGACCGAACGGTGCATACGTCTCCCAGCTCCTTCACCTTGACCCGACGAGGGCAGGTCTCGTCTTCGATGCCCTGTACAGCGGGCTTCCCCCCGTCGGTGTCGCACGGCGGTTCGTGCGGTTCGCGGAGGGCCTCTGGCTCTCCGCAGACGGCCTTCAGTCCGATCCCGATACTCAAGTCCTGCGCGTCGTGCGCAGCGTTCTCTGGTTCGGCTGCCGGCCGGTTCGGGTACAGGTCGAGCTGGTCGAGTGGTCCTCAACCGCGTGCGAGGCCGCCATCCGTCCGCTAAGCGCTGCATGGCCGGTCGGGACAGACCGCTATGGGCGTTGCGCGGCCGGTCACCTCGAGGGACTCGTCAGTTCCCTCTACTCGGTCGGCGGGTCGGGCATCGCCCGGACCAGCACGAACACGGGGAGCCCGTCGTTGTCACTGGTGCAAAGGGAGTGGTCCGAGAGCACGACAGGCGCTGCGTAGGAGGACAGTGGGCAGGGCTCCCCTAGCAGGGAGGGGACGATCATTCCGGAGTCCGGTCAGTGACTCAGAGACGGCAGCAGGACTCCCAGCGATCGCCCTCCTCCCGGCGACGCTCCTATCACTTGTCCAGGCCAATTTCATCAGAGTGCAACCAAGCGGGCAGATCAATGATGATTCACTCGATCTCGAGGACAAGCTCCTATGAGGCCACGGGTTGCAATGGGTTCCGGGCCGTGGGTCGACGAGTCGCCGGGAAGTCAGCCCGTCGGACGGGCGACAGATAGGGGATGAGCCAGGCCCACGGCCGCGGTATTCAGCCGCGAGGCGAGTAGCGGTAGACCTCGCGGGCGACGTAGCGCTTCAAGAGACGGATGCTCTCGTGCTTGGGGCGCCCTTCTTGCACCTTGCGGCCGAAGTAGGCGCTGGTCTCGGGATGGTGGGCATGCGCACCATCCCGATGCGCCAGAGCGCGGCGTTGGCCTGGCGGTCACCGGCGTGATCGACTCGGACCCGTCCAGATGTCTTCCCGGAGCCGGCCGGGGCGGGGGCCACCCCGCACAGATGCGCCCAGGCGGGCTCCGAGTGCAGACGTTCGGAGCTGTCCCCATCACAGACCACCGATACAGCTGCGGTGTCCGGACCGACGCCGAAGCGCCAGAGGAGCGCTCCGATTCGAGCGTCGAGCTCGGCAAGTTCGTCGTCGAGTCCTCGGACCCGACGGGCGAGCGCGCACAGCGAGGCCTTGGTCGCGGTCACTACCGGATCGCCGTGACGTGCCGGGTGCAGGCGAGCTGCCTCGGTGGCGAGTGTGTGCACGGTCAGGCCCCGCAGACGGCTCCGAAGTTGGTCGGGGGCGGTGACGATGAGTTGGCGCATCTGGACGAGCGCGGCGGTGCGGGCCACTCGGGCCGCCTCGATGGCGTCGAGGGGATCGGACTTGCCACTGCGGCGCCGCTCCTCCCGGTTGGGCCGGCTCACCTCGATCACCGCGATGTGCTGCCGACCAGCACTGATCCCACTAAGAGTGAGCGAATAGCACTTCTGCGGATTCCCCTATACACCGACACCTTCCCCGCTCCGCACTGGCACCCAGACGTGGGTGCCATCCGAGGACACTTCCTCGGGATGTTCACCCACGGCGAGCGGGTCCGAGTTCAGTGACAGTTCAGGTGACCGAGACGGTGATCACCCTCAACGGTAAGAAGAAGGTCAAGACCAAGACTACGGCCCGGGCCACCATTCCTTTGACGATCACCTGAGTCACCTTCGACCGGCGATGGCAGCCGGTTTGGCCGGGGGTCGTTCGCGAGTGGGTCCAGGGTGCCCCACTCGTGCTGTCTGGGACACACGCAGTCGAGAGTTGAACGGGATCCGGTCTTTACCCGTCGCATGGCACGTTGACCCAATCCAGCTGATCCTTCTCGAATCTTGTGAGCGGTCCCGATTGGCCCTGTGCGGCATCGCGGCGATTTCACGATCGCCTAGATGCGCCAAGTGATCTCTAGGCGCGGCGGATCGAGTTGGCGGATACCCGGCCGTCCTCTCGACACGACTACGTGATCTACAAGAGCCCGCACGATCGCGTCCTGACGGCCAACGTCAAGACCGTCCCACTGTTTCCTGAGTCGAGAACTTCTCCCGATCAGACGAGCAAGGTCCCGATGCGGCGCCGGACTCTTCTAGTCGTCACCGCGATCGACGTATCCGCCGCTCGATTCCATCTCGAACAAGGAGCCATTCGGACCGAGTGATCGTTCTCTGTCCATAGAGTCGAGCGACCTCTTCCAGTGCGTCCCGGTCTGCTTGGATCGACGCGAGCAGCCGAGCGTCGTCGTCATTTGCCTGATAATCGGTTTCGATCGCCAGAGCAAGCGTCCGGAGAGTCGAGGTGGGTCAGGACGGCGTCTGGAGAAGGGGATTAGGACGGAAGGTAATAGAAGGGCTGATCGCAGCGGTACCCGTGAGTAGGACCGTCCAATGGTGGGTCGTCGAGGCGCAGGAACTTGCCGTCAACGACCCGAGCGATGATATAACAGCCGCTCGCCCCCGTTTTCGCGGCAGGGTTTGTCCTCCCTATGAGGTTCCCACCGGTGAACGAGCTGATCCCTCGTAGCGCTTGAAGAACCGAGCCCCTGCTGGGATGAGGACCGGCCGAACTGAGGGCCTCGGCGAATAGCTCGCCGGACAGCCATCCGAAGAGTGTAAAGAGATCGGGCCTGAATCCAGGCGAGACGTTCTGCACCCAAGTGAGGAAGGTTTTTACCGCAGGGATCGAGTCGGCGTCCTCACCCAGGTACAGCGCGAAAAACTGTTCGAGATATGCCCCATCGATTGCGGCGGCTCCGCCGGCGTTGGGCACCAGCTCCTCGCTGTAGGTCGGGTCGCCCAGCACGAGCAGAGGGTGGAAGTCCTGCAGGTTCATGGCTTTGATCACCGCGGCCGCATAGTTCTGCGGCATTTGCTCGATGAAGAGGATCTTCACCCCAGCGTTGCGCATCGCGATGACGTTCTGGTCGAAGTCGGTCTGGGAAAGGTCGAACTGCTGGTCATAGACGATGTGGTACCCGACGTGTTCCATGGCGGTGCGTTGGTCGTTCCACTCGCCGATCGCGGACGGTTGGTCGGCAACGAGTGATCCGGTATGGGTCACCGCGTCCGGGAACTTGTTCTTGAAGTAGGTCAGGGGCCCGAGTGGCCATCCGTGCACAGCCGGGGCAGGACTGAAGCTGTTCGGAAGGAAGACGGCCGCCGGGTCGAGGGACACGGCCACATTCGGGACCTGCGGGTTGGCGGCGAGGACTGTGCCCCCGAAGTTGTCCTGCAGCGAGAAGCCCCCGACCGTGGCAAAATCCTTCTCCACCGCCTCCTGTGTGTACTGCTTGTTGGCCGCGCCTTCATAGGTGTCGTCATAGCTGTCAACGACGATCCGCCGGCCGCGGATGCCACCTTGCGCGTTGACATATGCCGCGTAAGCCTTAGTGCCGACCACAGCCCCCTCGAAGAGACCGGCGGTCAAGGTAGACACGTTGCCTTCGGTCACGGTGGTCGGGGTAATGCCCGTGTAATCCCGGAAGGCCGACTGAGGAATCGTCGACTTGGTCAAGGAGGAATCGGCTGCGGTTGTCGTCGCAGTCGAGGTGCAAGAGGTCGAGCTCGCTGCGACCATCACCGAGGCGAGTGCAGCGGCGACTAGTCGGAGCCACCGCGTCGACACCCTGCGGCCAACGATCGATCTCATCGTTCTCTCCCCATGCCGGCGCCCTCTCGGAGCCATTGAGCGGATCACAGCCAGTCCCTTTCGTGACGACTCTAGATGTGACCGACCAGATCCAAGGTGAGATGGCCCCGTCTGAGGCGGAAGAGGGCGTTGGATCGAGGTATCACCGGCCTGCGGTTTCGCTACGGTCGAGAACCGCCCCGCTGCCGGCGTTGAGGGACCCGCTTGCTCGGAACGACGTGCGATCAGTTCCACTCCAAATAGTGGTGACGCGGCTCCGGGGTCGCGCCCGGAAGCGAAGCGGGTCGGTTTCCGTCGAGCCAGGCTCCCAGCTCTTCAGCGGTCCCAAACTGCACCTCGCGGTCGGTCTCCTCCTCGTAAAGGTGCGCCGCGGCCCCGTCGACAAAGACCGAGAAGTCCACTTTGCCGTGGGAGGTGAGCGCCCAGTACGGTCCGATACCGGGAGTCGGCGACTCCTGGACGCTCCATCCAGGTCGGTCCCGCAGGACTTCGTTCACCTGGTCCCAGAGCTGTTCGTCGCGTGATGCCACGCTCGCCTCCGAATCGTCCGGGGACCCTCCGTGCGGGTGCCGAAACCCTATCCGTCAGCTGGTCCACGGTCGATGACAGCCCCCCTTTCGGCGGCGGGGACATTCTCTCCACTCGTAGGCAAGTATTCAGATGTGACCGTTCGATACGGGGTGCTGCGCAACTTCTTCTTGACCCGATTTCAGCAAGATTGGTGTCAACACCGGCTGAAAATTTCACCCCCTGCCACCGGTTGAAAATTGACCCCCCTGCCGGGGCCACCGTCACGCAGCGTCGTCAGTAGGCACCCTCCCGAGGTCTCGGTCCTTCAGTCGGTAGCTGTCGCCCTTCATGGAGACGACTTCGGCGTGGTGGACCAGGCGGTCGATCATGGCGGCGGCGACCACGGCGTCCCCGAACACCTCGCCCCATCGGCCGAAGGGCTTGTTCGAGGTCACGATGACGCTGGCCCGCTCGTAGCGGGACGAGACCAGCTGGAAGAACAGGTTGGCCGCCTCGGGCGTCGAAGGGGATGTAGCCGACCTCGTCGATGACGATCAGCGGATAGCGGCCGAGCCGGGTGAGCTCGTCCTGCAGCCTGCCCGGCGTTGTGGGCCTCGGCCAGGCGGTCGACCCACTCGGCCGCGGTGGCGAACAGCACCCGGTGTCCGGCCTGGCAGGCCCGGATGGAGAGCCCGATGGCCAGGTGGGTCTTGCCGGTGCCCGGCGGTCCCAAGGAAGACGACGTTCTCCTTGGCCGTCGACGAAGTCGAGGGCGCCGAGGTGGGCGATCACGTCCCGCTTCAGGCTGCGCTGGTGGTCGAAGTCGAACTCCTCCAGGGTCTTCCTGGCTGGGAAGCGGGCGGCCCGGATGCGGATCTCCCCGCCGTTGGACTGGCGGGCCGCCACCTCGCGCTCGAGGCAGGCGGCCAAGAACTCCTCGTGGGTCCAGTTCTCTGTCCGGGCCCGCTCGGCCAGGCGTTCGACGGCCCGGGCCAACGACGGGGCCTTGAGGGCCCGGCACAGATAGGCGAGGTCGGCGGTCGGCCTTGGTTCTTGGTCGCCATCACGCCACCCCCAGGACCTTGTCGTAGTCGGCGAGGTCCCGCTCTTCGACCACGTCGGCTCGAGGAGCGGCGACCGGGGCCTCTCTCGGCCCGCATCATCCGCAGCGTCATGGCGTGGGTGGCATCCAGCAGGCTCTGGTGCTTGGCCAGGCAGCGCCGGTGGCGGGCCACCTCGACGCCGTCGCAGGTGGCGACCACCCAGTCCAGGTCGACACGGACCTCGATGCGCCGGCCGACGAAGCGGGGGTTGACCGAGTAGTCGTTGGTGTCGACTCGGACGTAGTGGTCCCGGGCCAGGCGGGTGGTGAGGCGCGGAACGCGGATCGGGCAGCACCGGCGGGAGGCGGCGCATGGACGCCCCGGTCCTCGTAGATGCTGTTCGGCCGGGACCAGCCTGGTGGTGGCGTGCACCCGGCGGTTGGCCCGCTTCAGCCAGGTGGTGAGCTGGTCGTTGAAGTCGGCCATGTCGGAGAAGCTCCGACCGGGCAGGAACGAGGTCTCGTAGTAGCCGTTGGCCCGCTCGTTCATGCCCTTGGCCTCGGGGTCGTTGGGCTTGCACAGTCGGGCGCCGATCCCGAGCGTGCCCCGGAACCGCTGGAACTCCTCGGTGAAGTGCACTGCTTCCCCCGACGCCACTGGCCGATGCAGCCCTCGCCGTCCCACACCACCGTGCGCGGGCACCGCCCCGATCTGGTCGAAGCAGTGCAGCATCCCGGCCATGACGTCGTGGCCGGCCCGGGACGGGACCATCCAGGCGGCCATGAACCGGGAGTACCCGCTCACCGCCGTGACCACCCAGAGCTTGTCCAGCCTGGCCGAACCCGAGGGGGATCACCTTGTCGGGCTGCCACAGGTCGAACTGCACCACCTCGCCGGGGCGTAGTGGGTCCGCTGGCAGGGGTCGGGCGGTCGGAACAGCGGACGGAGCTCGGCCACCCGGTCGCGCAGGATGGTGATGCCGTGCTCCCAGCCGATCCGCTCGGCGATCACCGTCGCCGGCATGCGTCGGGCAGTCCCGCAGCAGGCTCACGGATGTCGGCCTCGACGGCGTCGACCAGCGAACCTCGGGCCTTGCGCTTGTAGGCCGGCGGCGCAGTCAGCCTCGGACCGCGGTGCGCACGGTGTTGCGGGCGACACCCAGCTGTCGGGCGATGGTCTTGATGCCCAGGTGCTCGGCGAAGTACAGGCGACGGATCTCAGCCCAGTCGTCCACGTTGATCATGTCCTTCCTCCCCGGCTGCGCTCTGCAGCCAGGGTTCGTGATCCAGCACAGTCAGTGGTGGACCACCGGGAAGGGGGGTCAATTTTCGAGCGGTGATAAGGGGTCAGTATTCAGCCGGTGCCGACAGATTGGCAGGAGGACGCAGCGTTCGAGGCGCGAAGTTGTAGGCGATTTCGTGCCCACTGAGTCTCCGGCGTTCGTTGAGGCTGTAATCGCTAACCTACGACGCCCTCTGGCTGACGAGGTTCCTGAGAACGAGGTACGAGAGTCGATGATCAGGAATACGGCTTGTCGTTCGATCCGTGGAGGCACGAAATCTCGATGGACGAGTGGCTACGAGGGCTGCTGAGGGAACTCCTTTCGGCGGTGGATCAGGAAGACGGCTGACTACACCCGACGGCACCGACCCCTGCCCGTGTGCCGGAGTGTGACACTCTCCCTCCGATCGGGGACACACCCCCACCCCGCCGCCCCTCCCGTCAGCTCACGGTCGGCGTGAAGGCCTCCCGCGTGGTCTCGTAGAGAAGTCCCCTGACATCGCCACGTCGCTCGTTGGCCGCGATCGCCACCTCCCGCAAAAGCGTCATGCCTAACCGCTCGGCAACCCGCGCCGAGGCAGGATTGCTTGCTTGCGGAACCGAGCAAACGCGCTCGAGTCCAAGTGTCGTGAACGCCTGGTTCAGGGCAGCAGTCGCCCCCTCGGTCGCGTAGCCCTTCCCCCACGCAGCCGGTGCGAGTCGCCATCCGACCTCGACAGCCGGAAGAATCTCGGGCAGAAAGGTCGGCACTGAAAGTCCGAGATAGCCGATGATGCGGCCATCCTCCATGGTTCGGGCAACCCAGCAGCCGAACCCGAGGGCGTTCCATTCAGCGATCTGCTGGTCGAGGAAGTCCTCGGTCTCGTTGCGCGTGAACCCTCGACCGAACGGGAACTGCCAGACTTCGGCGTGCGCGAAGACCGCCGCGAGTTCGTCGAGATCGTCGGCATCGAAGCGGCGCAAGTCGAGTCGCGCGGTTTGGACGTCCGGTAGCGGTGCCGCGATGAGCGGGGCCTGCATCGGCGTGGGCACATGCCCATTTTGGCAGTCGGGAAGGGCGGCTGCGTCGGGCAGGGACTCCGCATTCCGCTGTACCAGAGCCGGCGTTGGTGGACGCCCGTGCCCGACTTTCTGGCGATCACAAGGCCCAGCCGAAGGGTCGATCAACTTTCCCCCAACCTCCTCTTATCCCTCAATCTCTTCAATCCATCACTCACTCCCCTTCTACCCCATCACCCTCATCCTTACTTACCACTAAACCAGATTGACTCTTCACCTGAGGTGCGAGATCCGTGAACACCTTCTCGATATCTTGAGCCTCGAACCACACCGACATGAAGCTCCCCATCGTCTACATAGTCCTCTTCGATCTTCGTCGCCGAGATCTGCGACATCTATCGCTTCGACAGCCCGAAGAAGCTCTGCTCTTGGTCGTCTCTTACCCCAAGCACCTGAGTCCTACCAGAGCGTCCACCGTTTTCTATCACCAAGCAAGGATCACCCCTCGTGCGCTGGCAGCCATCGAAGCGGTCGGGAAGTACCGTGCCCGCGGCAACGGAGCTCCGCGACGACTACCGGCGCATCGCCGAGCGCCGAGGCAAGTACAAGGCACTCGTCGCGGTGGCACGCAAGCTCTTGACCCTCGTCTACTACGGCCTTCGAGACGGCGAGATCCGTTGTCTCTAAGCAACCCAGGCCGCGTGAGCGGCGGACACTGACCGGCGCTAGCTCGACTATCGCCGTGGCCCGCCGCAATGAGGCGCGGCCGGGCTCCTGATTGATGAGTCGCTACAGGTACTCGAGCGGACTAGCCGCAGCGCCTGACACTACCACATGCCTTGAGGTGTCGCCTTTGCTGTCGATGCCTGGTCGTTCCGGATGCGAACGCTCACAATTCGGGCGAGACGACGGGCTCCGAGCCTCGACGCGAACCCGCGGGTCAACCAAGGAAAAGACTGTTTCCGGGCATCTCTTAGCAGTTGACGCTCTTGACGCCGCCCTGCGACGACAGCTTGTTGGAAGAGAAGGTGCCGCCATTGAGGACGACTTTGGATGAGGCCCCACCGTCGGTCCCAGCGAACGTCCGGAGACTTGAACGGCCGAAGCTGCGCCTGCCTGGACAGCCGGCAACGACACCGAAACGGTGCCGGTACTGTTGCATACCCAGACCAGCTGCCCCAGATGACCTGGGCCGGGCCGGCCCACCGCAACCTTCGCGGTGCCGTGAGCGGTCTTTTCCTTCGTGGTGAGACCGCCGGTCAGAGTTCGGTAAGCAGGTCCGGCACAGCGGGCGTACGAAAGCGCGAGTGCACCGGACATGGTGACCTTCGAGATGCTGACCAGAGGTCCGCCGGCCGGCGGCGGAGACGCCATGCAATTGTACGCCTTGATCTTGACGGTCAGCGATCCGGGCCGGTTGACTGTTCGGTGAGCCCCGGCGAAAAGCCGATCTTGCCCGAAACCGTCCCGCACGAGAGCGTGTAGTCGCTGGCGTTGACCGCAGGGGCGTCTATCCCTTCGTGCCTATCGCTGCCGCGCCAGTAGTGCTGCACTGAACGCCGCGGCCCATGCAATCGAGGTCAACGAGAGAGCTACTGCGCCCAGCGAGGCTTCTTTCTTGGCGTTCACGTTGAGATCACCTCACTCATTGTGTCTGGACTCAGTGTCAACCTGGCCCCGATAGGAGTCAATGGAGATTCGCGTCATTTTCTCCGCGTACAACTGGAGATTCTTGTGCCGTGATGTCATTTCGACGCACGTCTCTCTTCGCGCGAGCCACCGCACTCGCCGAGGCTGTCCACGCGAAGAAGGTCGATCGCGCATTGGCGACATCGGCGGAGGTCCGATCGACGCAAACCGACCGTCACGCTCGGGACGCAGCCCGACCCAGATCGGGTGAGTAGTTTCCTCAATATCCGCGTCGCGGACATCCAAGCTGTGTGCGCCGAATAGCGCGCGGGGCGCCCAATTTCTGACGCCGCCGAAACAGCACGAAACCGAGATGCGCTGCTACATCCGCGATCCCGACGGATACCTGATCGAGGTTGGCCAAACGACCCTCGCCAGAGGTTGGCGTCCACCCTCTTGATCAGCCCACTCAGCGGCCCTCGTCGCTGTATTGCGTCGAAAGGTCACATCGCTCGATCCGCCGAGCATGCTGAGACCGGACCGAATGCCGGGTCTCCCAGATGGCGTGGCACACCGGGACGTGACGCCATCTTCTTGCGGGCTGGGCGTCGCGTTCTCGACGAAATTCGGGGGAGGGTCGAATGTCGCGATCCGCACACCGGATAGCGTCGGCGTGACGGCGGCTTGTCGCCCGTCGCGATCGAGCCAGCAGGGACTCGTACGAGCTTGCGTCAGGGATTGCGGTGTACCGGAGCATGGTGGCTCGATCTGAGATCGCGGGAGGAAGTTGACATGACGGACACCGGTTCCCGTGCGGTGCGTTTCGACCACTATGGCGGCACTGACGTTCTCTATGTTGCCCAGGTGCCAATGCCTACCCCGGCATCCGGTGAGGTGGTGGTGGCGGTCAAGGCTGCAGGTATCAACCCCGGCGAATCGGCGATTCGATCGGGTGCGTTGCAGGATCGCTTTCCAGCTACCTTCCCCTCAGGCGAGGGTAGCGACCTCGCGGGGATCGTGGCCACCGTCGGTGTCGGCGTCAGCGAGTTCGCGGTCGGAGATGCCGTACTGGGCTTCTCCTGGGATCGCTCGAGTCAGGCCACTCATGTCTCCGTCCCGACGTCCCAGCTGATTCACAAGCCACCGAGACTGAGTTGGGAGGTCGCGGGTTCTCTCTACGTCGTTGGATGTACCGCCTATGCCGCGGTTCGTGCCGTTGACGTCAATGAGGGCGATACCGTCGCCGTATCGGCCGCAGCGGGTGGAGTCGGGACTGTCGTCGTGCAGCTCCTTCGCCTACGAGGTGCACGGGTCCTCGGCATTGCATCGCCGGCGAACGCTGATTGGCTTCGAGCGCACGGAGCCGTGCCTGTGCCCTATGGCGATGGACTTGCCGAGCGGCTGCGGGCGGCGGCGGGGAATGGAATCGACGCCTTCATCGACCTCTTCGGGCCGGAGTACGTCCAGCTTGCCGTCGAACTCGGCATCGCCCACGATCGAATCGAAACCATCACTTCGTTCCAAGTGGCTCAGGAACGAGGGATCAAGGCTGAGGGCAGTGTGACCGCCTCGACTCCCGAGATCCTGACTGAAATGGCCGACCTCGTGGCGTCGGGCGCGATCGAGATTCCCATCGCAGCGTCGTATCCGCTGGCTAGGGTCGCCGATGCTTTCGAGGAACTCGAGCGTCGCCACACCCGAGGGAAGATCGTTCTCATTCCTTGACGTGAAGAACTGACGATCCCGAATCGCACCGGCAGGCACCGTCTCGAACGGGGGGCGGGACGAGCATGGATCGCTCAGTTGTGCGCTCCGCTGCTTCCTATTGACGCGCCAGAGGCTACCGTCCATTCATGGCAACCCATGACGTCACTGTCGACCTCCCTACTCGGTTTGTGCTCCATTCCGACGTGACCTTCGTCGTATGGAGTGACGACGCCAAGCTCGGCGAGCTCCAGGTAAGCAAAGGTTCCATCGACTGGCTGCCTGGCAACGGCCGGACCCGCTACCGGATGCGCTGGGAGAAATTCAACGAGCTCATGAAGAGAGAAGGTCGTGCGAAACCGCGTTAGTGGGCCCGCGCCGCCGGCAGCAGGTCGGTTATCGACCCTGGCACTCCGTCATTTGTCCTCGCTCCTCCAGGAACGAGCGGCGGACGAGACTCCCACAGGTGACTGAGCGGCACGCAGCCATCTACCATCGTCCGTGATGGCCGTGGAGTGCACATGCTGCTCGATGTCGGTCGATTGGTGGGTCAGACTGCGTTCGCACCCCGACCTACCGATCTGCCACAACTGCCTCGCCGGGCTGAACGGACAGCGAGACGGCCAACTGCAACTCATGACGAAAACTTGGCTCGTCAGGGGATACGAGCCGATCTTCAAGGTCGCGCAGGTAACGCGCTCGGTCGCTTGGTTCGAGCGCGCCGGTTTCGAGGTGTCGTTCCACGATGACACCTATGCCTTCGCTCACAGGGATCGGGACCTCACGATTCACCTTGCCAAAGCGGTTGGAGACGAACCTTCGGGGCACGGCGCTCTCTACATTCACTGTCAAGACGCCGAGATGGTGGCTGAGGAGTGGAGACAGGCGGGCATCGAGGTGGAAGGTCCTCGTGACGAGGACTATGGCAAGCGCGAGGGCTCCGTCAGCGACCCCGACGGAAACGTGATTCGCTTCGGTAGCCCCGTTCGCTGAAGGAGCCCATGGCCCGATCCGGGTCGAGTGCGGACCGCCGTGCCCCAGAATGTCGGCTCGTCCTCTCGTCATCAGGAGGAAGACCCTGTCCCTTCTCGGCACCTATCCAGGCGAAGGGGCGCCAAGCCCACCGGCCTTTCTATTCCGAACCGAAATGCGAGCCGTCCCGCTCCGCAATCTCCTTGGCAAGGATCTCGACGTACCCGTCCGTTCCATTGACGCGGATCCGCTGCCGATCGCGGATCAACCGGGTGGCTTGCTCCACACCGACGACTGCCGGCAAGCCGTATTCCCGTGCGATGACTGCGCCGTGGGTCATCAGTCCCCCGACCTCCGTGACCAGGCCCGCGATCGCGACAAACAGGGGGGACCAGCTGGGGTCCGTATAGTCCGTGACCAGGATGTCGCCCGGCTCGAGATCGGCCTCCGCCATGTCCAGGATGACCCGGGCCCGCCCCTCGATGGTCCCGGCAGAGACCGGTAGACCAGCGAGCGCACCGGTCGGCACGTCGTCGCGTCGGTACGACCCGGCAACGACCTCGCCATCCGACGTGGACACCCGGGGCGGCCTCAGCGCTTGGTGCGACTTGAACGTGTCCTTGTGCTGGAAGATGAGCCGATCATCCGCGTAGTTCGTGCGCACGACGTCGTGGAGCTCCTGGAACGTGAAGTAGAAGATGTCCTCCTTCTCACGAAGTACACGGGCCTGCACGAGGCGCCCGGCCTCTTCCAGCAAGGCCTGCTTGTAGACGAAGTAGCGGCTGACCATGCCGTACTTCGGATACTCCCTGTACCCGATGAAGGTCCGGACCCGGTCGATCATCCGCTTGGTCTCATCGGCCTTGCGCTCCCCGTCCGGCAAGTCCCCCAAGCGCGCCAGGAGCTCCCGTTCCTTCTCCCAAGCCTTCTGCCGGCCTTCCTCGAACCGCCGCTCTCCGGCGCCCGGCTCGAAGTTCTTGACGTTGCAGAGAATCAGGGGCACGAGTGTGCCGGGGCGTTCGCTCCAGCGTGGCCTCGTAATGTCGATCTCACCGACGCAGCGCATGCCGTATTTGCCGAGGTAGTCCTGAATTGCGTGTCGGGCTTCGCGCCCGCCCGCGAGCTTGGGCAGCTCGTCCAAGAAGTCCTCGTCATCGACGTGCTGAAGCAGAGCCACCACCTCCGAATGCGGACGGATCACGTCCGCGACGTCGAGGAGCGCCAGCCCCATCTCCGACGTGACGTTATGGGGGACAGACTGTGTAAGCGTGTCGGCAGCGTTCTTCTCACCCAGCCACGCCTCCATGTGCTCGTTCAGCCACCCCATGGCCTCCATTGCCGACATGAACACCTGGTGGCTCTGCGGATCGAACAGGATCCGTCTCAGCTCCTGGATGTCCGCAAGGATGAAGTCGAGCAGAGCGGAGCCGGACTTCCCACGGATCTCGCTCTTCAACTTGGCAATGGAAGCCTCACTGCGCTCGATCAGGCCAGTGACGATGGCCGGATCGGTCTCGATGGGGGCGGGCGTGCCGCCACCCGGCGCGGAACCTGGACTTTCGTCCCTGAGGGTGGGGATGAAGTCGTCGCGTTCGAGGATGGTCTCTAGCGCGTCCCCGATCAGGGGATCGGATTTCCCCATGACCTCCAAGAGACCGACGCGGCTCGCTGGGGACGCCAAGTCCGAGGCGACATCGACAAACAGCCTCCCACCGGCCACGTACATCGGCCGAGGTGTGGTCAGCTGCCAGAAGGAGAGCCCGAGCGGCTTCATCGCGTCGGTCATCATCTGCGCATGACCGACGGATATGTACACATGGTTCTCTCGGTCGCCGGCCGCAGGGATAGGGAACAGTGTGGTGATCGGCCGGCTCTGGACGATCCGGAAGCCATCATCGACCAGGCACCATTCAATGTCCTGAGGGCGTCCGAAGTGCGCTTCTATCCGCCGGGCCAGCTGCGCGAGCTGCACGACCTGCGTGTCGGTCAATGCCGGCTGTTCCTGGCGCTCTGGCTCGATCGCCAGTTCCCGCGTTCCGCCGCCCGGCGAGGCGTAGATGGCGAGCTGCTTGGAGCCGATTGCCATGGCGACGACCTCGCCGTCGCGCACCTTGTAGACGTCCGCGTTCACCCGGCCGGAGACCAGGGCCTCTCCGAGGCCGAAGGTGGCCTCCACGGATACCACCCTCCGGTTGGACGTGACGGGGTCGGCGGTGAAGAGGATGCCGGCCGCCTGCGGGAAGACCATCTGCTGCACGACGACGGCCATGCGGACCTTCCGATGGTCGAATCCGTTCCGCATGCGGTAGGTCACGGCCCGCTCGGTGAACAAGGAGGCCCAGCACCGGCTGACATGCTGGAGAATCGCCGCTGGCCCCACGACGTTCAGGTACGTGTCCTGCTGGCCTGCGAAGGAGGCCGTCGGCAAGTCCTCCGCTGTCGCGCTGGAGCGGACCGCGTATGCGGCGTCCTGCCCGAGTCGAACGACCGTGTGGGTGATCGCCGCGGCCAGATCGTCGGGGACGGCGATCCCCTCGAGGGTACGGCGGATCTCGGCGCTGAGCGTTCGGATCGCTTCACGGTCATCCGGGTCGAGGCGCGACAAACGATCGAACCGATCCTCGATCGACGGCGCGTCCGCCATGATCCGCCGGAACGCGTCCGTCGTCACACAGAAACCAGCCGGCACACGAACGCCTTCGATGCGCGACAGCTCACCGAGGTGCGCCCCTTTGCCGCCAACGACCGCGATCTGCGTCTGACCGATCTCCGGGAAACCCAGCACATAGCTGCCCATCCGTCACCTTCCCCTCGAGACCCCTCGGGCATCTCTCGTTCCGACTTTGGATCGCGTGGACGCCCGTGGTCCGGCTTCTGGCGTGCATTGTCAACACACCAGGGGTCCTTGCGGCAAGACCCCCACCCTGGTGTACCTTGGTGGTGGCGGGGAAAATGAACCGGCGTCCTTGGCGCTACAAGAGCCGGGTTATGTCACCGAACCGGGGAGTTTCATGACCGCGGCGACCGTATGGTTCCCCGTGCAACGTTCATATCCCGAGTCCGGCTACGCGTCGCCGCTCATCTGATCGCTCATCTTGTGTGGTGAAGGGGCGGCCCTCGTTTCAACGTGAAGGTTCGAACGGCGCGAAGGCGCAGTTCGCCACGAAAACCGAGCGAACCTCTCGGCACGTCCCGGCCCGTTCGTGAAGGCCGATCTGGGGCAGGGTCTTCTGTGGAATCGGTTCCATGCGGGAGCGGAGCGGCCGCGCTCTCGGGGCCGCCCAGCCGTGGAATCAGATAAGTCCGAGTAGCTCGGCTCCGTTCCGCCAAAAGAATCGCTCATGAGTGAATTCGTCGAAGGCGGATACCGCCTCGCCAAATGCCTCGAACGGTCGCCGACCGCCTTCGGGATGGGGATAGTCGGTCGAGAACATGAACAACTCGGGTCCGCATTGTTCAAGCAACCAAGCGGTGTCCTCGAAAGGGAATGGTGTAAACCTCACCTGTCGGCGCAGATACTCGGACGGACGCAAAGGAAGGGCCTGGAGCGTAGGTTCAAATTTCGAAAACGATCTGTGGGCATAGTCGACGTTTCGTAGCAATCCTGGCACCCATGTCGCACCGAGCTCGATAGCCGCTCCGCGCAGCATCGGATGGCGTTCAAAAACGCCGTCGAGCGCGAGACAGGCGAGGAACCTCTCAGGTGAATGGTGTAAAACCGGGAAATCCTTGGCGCGGAGGTTCTCACCGCCACCTAACCAGTCACGAGGACGGGGAAGGCCGTTGTTGTGAAATGCCTTCGGCAGCAGTTTCCCCCCACCGACATGGAGAACGAAGGGCACCCCCGCCTCTGCGAGCCGGGACCACACTGGGTCAAGGTCGGTATGGGCAGGGGAGAAGTCACCCGGTGCATCAGACGGTACCCACACCGCCGCCACGCCTTCATCGATCGCCTCTTCGAGTGCGGTGATTGCCCGTTCGGGATCCGCAAGGGGGACGAATCCCACAGCTTTGAGCCGTGAGTCAGCAGCACAGAATGCCGCCATGGCTCGATTGAGTGCTTGAGTACCCCCGTAGAGGACGTCCGGGTTCTTACTTCGCGCGAATTGGACGAGGGCGAAGGTCGGAAAGACCATCTGCGCGGTGATCCCGAGAGCATCGAGCACGCGAGAGCGAACTTGGGGATCAAGAGCTCCTGGGGCCATCCATCCCTTGGGGCCTGACAGTACCTCTGGACCGATCTCTTGACGACGCTGCTCTTCCCACAGCTCGGGAAGCTTTGAGAGAACCTCCGTTGCATTCGCACCAGCACGGTCAAGACCGAGCGGCAAGAGATGGTCTCGCACCTGTGGATCGGCGAAAGACGCCAACCAGTCCGCTGTCTCCATCAAGTGGCTATCGGCGTCGAAGATCGCTGTGGTCACCAGCTCACCTCCATGTCCTCGCACCCTTCGACACCAAGGCCAGCGTAGACCCGCCGTGCCGAACCGCCCTCACCGGAGCGCCGAAGGGGGATTGGCGGCAGTGATCATCGAAGTTCACGCTCACCGTCGAGCCATGACGAATGACAGCCTGTCTGTGTCAGCTATGTGGGTTCATTGAAGGGCTCGGCCGAGTGATCTGGGCAGCTGTGCCCGTCAGCTCGGACCTTTGCGTCCCACGAGATGAAAGACGCGACTGAGCCGGCGGTAGGGGTCTCGTCGGCTGGCTTCGAGTTCGACCGCGGCTGTTGCTGCTACCTGCTTTGAATCGGTGGGGTCTAGCTCGGCTCCACTGAAATCGAGCCAGTCGACAAACAGCCATACGCCGTACCAGCGCAGTGGCTCCACACCCAGGCTCCGCATGAGCTCGCTCAGGTGCTCCACCGTGTCGGCTCGGGTGGGCACCCCGAGTACCCCCACCTCACCCACGGCGTCAAACGCCGCCAGCGCGTCGTCCCACCGCCGTTCCAAGGCTGGGCGCACCGCCAGCGCCTTGGCGTTTCCGGCCATGATCGAGACCACGCCATCGGCAGCGGCGCACTGGCACAGCTGGTTGACCAACGGCTCCGGGTGCTCGAGGTACCCGAGCACGCCATGGCACAGCACGGCGGCGAAGCGTCGAGCGTTCACCGCCTCGACGGCGCCCACACCGTCGGCCTGCAGGAAGGTGATCCGTCGCTGGGCATCACCAGGTAGCCGCTCGAGACGCTGTCGAGCTTTGTCCAGCATCGCAGGCGAGGGATCGAGCAACGTCACCTCGTAACCGGCTTGGGCCAGCGGAAATGATTGATGGCCGGCGCCGCCTCCGACGTCCAGCACAGGCGCCGGAGGCTCTGGTAAATACTCGAGCAGTTGGTGGTGCAACACATAGGTGCGCACCTGCCCCTTCACCGAGGCATACGCCTCATCGGCAAATAGGTCACTCAAACTGGCCCAAGTGTCATCGCCCACCCGATCAAGCTTGTCAGACATGGCTGCGAGGCCTACGCGAATATGCGTTCAGTCACGCCCTCGGGCTCGTCGTTGGCACCGACGCGAGGATTGCTCACCGTGTAGAACGCCCTAGGTGGAAGCGATCCAACTGACTCCGATGATCTCGGCACCACCGTGAGCACCGATGATCGCGCCAAGTTGTCCCAAGCGAAGCGACCCGCGAGGAAATCGGGGGGCGATCAGATCGAGGAACTCTTCGATGTCAGGTGCGCCACCGTGCATGACGGCGACATGCTCGATCGATCCCGCCTCGATCATTCGCTCATAGAGCATCTGCATTGCCTTCCTCCGGGTCCGAGGTTTGCCAGCTTCCTGGACCTCACCGGTGCTGATGTCGACGAGCGGTTTGATTGACAACATGGACCCGAGCATGGCCTTGGCTCCACCGATCCGACCTCCCTTCTTCAGGTTCTCCAGTGTGTTCAAGGCAGCGAACACACGGGTCCTGGGAATGAGCGATCGGATCCGCTCCAAGACGGCTTCGACAACTTGAGCCCTGCGGGCGACTCGGGCGGCCTCCAGTACGAGGGTTCCGAGTCCGCTCGATACGGACCTGCTATCGACGACGTGAACGGGGATCTGTCCTGCCACAGCGTTGGAGGCGGCGTTGGCCGACTGCAGAGTATTGGACAGGTCCCCAGAAATGTTGAGACAGACCACCGAATCGGCGCCGGCGTCGCCTGCTCTCCGAAATGCCTCTTCGAAGGAACCGGGCGATGGGCAGGACGTCTGGGGAAGTTCGTCAGTCTGGGCCATTCGGCTATAGAAGTCAGCGACCGTCAGGTCGAGTCCGTCCGTGAACTCCTCGCTCCCGAACCGGATGCTCAACGGGACGATCTCCACCTCGAGCTGATCAAGGTCATCCGAGGTGAGATCACAGGAACTGTCAGTAACTATGTGGATGCCAGGCACTAGCGCTCCTCACCAATGACCTTCGTTCGACGCACCGATTGCACAATAGTGCCAGGTCAGAGTCTTGGCACTCGACCGGCGTTCTCGGTCAGGCCGGCCGCTCGTTCGGAGGCAGGTCGTCATAGAACGGGACACCGGCTCGATGGATCGCTGGAGCCCTTGGTGGCCAAGAGCACGGTTCCCACCTCTGTAGCGTCCGGCCATCTGGACCCGTCTTCCCAAGCGAAGGCGGCCGAGTCCCATCAGTTCGCGCGCGACAGCCCATCGGGCTGAGACGCGACGCACTCAGTCCAGGTAGTCGAGCAGGAGACGGTTCACCTCGTCGGCGACCTCGAGCTGCATCCAGTGACCGGCACCTTCGATACGGTGATACTGCCAGTCCGCCTCCACGAACTTCGATGACCCGGTCATCTGGGTCTCGGTGAGGTGGACGTCACCCGAGCTCCAAACCCCGAGCGTCGGCACGGTCACGGGCGGGAGCGCGGGCGGTGCTTCGACGAGCGCCCGGGGGTGCACGTTCGCGCGGTACCAGTTGAGACCGGGGGTGAGCGATCCGTTGGCTTCGAGCTCCGCGATCACCGCGTCAGGGTCCGGATGGCGCCCCCACGTGCGGAAGTTCGCCCACTCGTTGTCGGAGAGCCACTTCTCGGCAATGCCCTCGAACTGGAACAAGAGCATGTACCACGACTTCTCCCGTTGCTCCAGGCCGGCCGTCGCGAAGGCGAGGGGGTGGCCGACCGACAGAGCCACCAATCGGTCGACCCGCTCGGGAGCGAAGGTCGCGACGGTCCAGGCCACTGCCGCCCCCCAGTCGTGCCCGACGACCGCTGCCTTCTCGACTCCGACCTGGTCCAAGACGGCAGGAATGTCCGATGCCAGGAGCACGATGTTGTAGCTGTCGACACCGTCTGGCTTGTCGGAATGACCGTAACCGCGCTGGTCGGGCACGATCACCCGGTAGCCGGCACCCGACAGCGCCGCCACCTGCTCGGACCAGAGCCGGCCCGAGTCCGGGAACCCGTGGAGGAGCACCACCGGGCGGCCGTCGTCGGGTCCGGTGATCTCCACGTTGAGACTGATCCCAGAGCTGTCGACGCGCATAGCTGATCCCTCTTTCTCAACCGCTCAGCGCGGCAAGCAACTGGTCACGGTCGGGACCGATGTCGGGCTGGTCGGCGAAGTCCGCCCCCTGATCGAGGACTCTGTCGCGTAGAGCCGGGTCGCCGAGCAGCTCGTCGGGGCGACGCAGGGCCATCCCCATCTCCAACACGGCGCGGATATTGTCGCCGTCCATCGTGCGGTTCGATTCCAGCGCGCGATTGAGCTGCCAGAACTCGTCGTCGGTCTCGTACGGACGCCCCTCCATAAGGGCGTGGATCTCCAGTAGTCGATGACGGTCGTAGGCCCTGGTGGTCCGGTACCACGGATCCATGGTGTCGTGAGTGAGCTGGTACCACCCGCATGCAAGCGCCCAAGGGTCGTTCGCCAGCCGTAGATGGTCACGGAGGGCCACTGCGTGCATCATCCCGATGCTGGCTCCGCGCCCCAACGAGGGGTTGGTGCACGACCAGGAATCGGCGACGACGATGACCCCGGTGGCCACCGGGTTGCCGCCGGGGGCGAAATCCCGAATCCGGTCCTCGATCTTCGCCATCATGATCACACTGTCCTCGAGCGGCTCCGCGTCGATCCAGTGAGCCGTGAGTGGGAGCAGGCGGTTGACCCGCTCCCAGGTGTCGGGGTTGCGTAGAGCTCGCAACTCGGCGTCCTTCGAGCTCGCAGTGAGCGTCACCGACCAAGTCCCGTTGTCGGCCGGCAAGGTCAGGATGCCGAGGGTGCCCCATTCCTGCTTGAGCGGACCCATCAGGACGGGCATCTGTCCGTCCGCCGAGCGGAAGTGCCGGCCGAAGTAGATGAATCCCGAATCGTCCAGCTCCTCTTTCGCCGGAGCAGCGCCAAGGTCGGCGAGCCAGCGCGGCAAGGGTGAGCGGCGGCCCGTGGCGTCGACCACCAGGTCCGCGGCAATCTGCTCGCCCGACTCGAGCGTGACGCCGCTGACGTGCGGCACGCCTGCCCGGTCGGAGGATCCAGGCTGTAGGGCCTGGACGGTCTCGCCTCGCCGAATGGTGATGTTCTCCGTCCCCTCGCAAAGCCGGCCGGTCACCGCCTCGACCAGTGGCCGACGACCGGTGATCACCTCGAAGCGGTCGTCGTCGGGACGGGCTCCGCCCTTGAATTCGTCGGGGATGTGGGCCAGCGGGTTGTAGCGGAGCGCACCGGCCGCGACCAATGCATCACGCAGCTCGGGCAACTCCGACTCGACGAGGATGCGGAATTGGCTGAGAAAGAAATGGGCGAGTCGGAACTGATTCACCCCACGCCGCTCCCACGACTCGAACGCCTCGCGAGGGTCGGGTGGGGAGCCAGCGTCACGCTCCAGAACGGTTACTTCATGACCGTCGTCGGCCAGCAACATGGCCGTGCACAGGCCGATCATGCCGCCCCCGACAATTACTGTTCTCATGGTCGCCTCCTGATGCGAGCACTGTAGACGCCATGCGATCGCCGACGAGGTTCAGATGAATCGCCGGGACCAGAGATCGACGCCGGCGACCCGGAACCGCCGTTCCAATGTGCGGGATCCGGCTCGACATGCTTCGGCCATGAACCACTAGCAACCTGTCGACTTCTCCAGCCAGGCTGAGTGCACGCCGCACACTCCCGCCGAACCCGTCGCACCGAGCGAGTGTCGGACGGCAGCGCATCGGGCAGCCCATGAGCAGTGGGTTACCTCGACCGCAGCCCCAAGAAGATCCCCTCGCGAACTGTGCCGGGAGGAGTTGTTCGCGACGGTTCCTACTGCGACGCGTCCTCAATCCCTTCGGCAAGCCCGGCATCTGCCCATGACCGCGGAGTGCCCGGGGTTGACTGCGAAACCGAACCGCGTGTCAGCCTGCTTGCTCAAAACGGCGTAGAGCGAGAGAGGGACTTCGATCGTCGCTCCGCACTCCTCGCACACCAGATGACCATGGGCATGCGCGGCGAGGTGATACGTGGCGGGACCGTGCCCGAGGTGTGCGTGAGTGACGATGCCCAGACGCTCGAGCTCATCGAGGTTGCGATAGACGGTGGACACGTGAATGTCGGGCGAGGTGGCCTGGACAGCCTCGGCGAGTTCCTCGGCGCTCAGATGGCCACCTTGCGCCAAGAGGACCTCGACCAGCAGTCGGCGAGCAGTCGTCGCCCGGCCACCGTGCGCACGGACCAGCGAGAGCACGTCCTCGACCGACTCGACCTCTACCGGCGGGCCTCCCTCTCCGGCAACAGGGCTTCGGCTCACCCTTCCATGCTAGGTGCCGGGCGCTCTCACGACTCCTTATCTGTTGCGAATCACTTGCATGAATGGCTACGGTGCCAGGCATGGCGACGGAGACGATGGCAGTTCCTTCCCGTCGGTCTCGACGGATCACCGGAGCTCTCACCCGCGGTGAGTGGACGCGGGTCGCCGGGATGGCCGCTAGCGTCGTCGGCCTCAACATCCTCGGGTGGGGAATGCTGGTCATGGCCGTGCGCGGTCATTATCACCTCACGAAGACCGAGGTCTTCGGGTTCGGGACCGGCATCCTCGCTTACACACTCGGGATGCGCCATGCCTTCGACGCCGATCACATCGCCGCCATCGACAACTCGACACGAAAGCTCGTCCAGGACGGCAAGCGGCCCGTCAGCGTCGGCTACTTCTTCTCGCTCGGCCATTCCACGATCGTCTTTCTGCTCGCCGTCTTCCTGAACTTCGGGATCCGCTGGCTCGATGGGGCGGTCCAGAACGACAACAGCGTGCTTCACTACTGGACCGGCATCATCGGCACGTCTGTCTCCGGTGTGTTCCTCTGGCTGATCGGACTGCTCAACCTGGTTGTCCTCTGGTCGATCGTCAGGGTCAGCCGTGAGATGCGCCAGGGACGCTACGACGATGCCGAGCTGGAGCGGCAGCTCGAAAGCCGGGGCTTCATGAATCGGCTGTTGGGTGGCTACGCGAAGCGGATCGACACGCCGTGGAAGATGTATCCCGTCGGCGCTCTGTTCGGTCTCGGCTTCGACACGGCGACGGAAGTGGCCCTGCTGGTGCTCGCCGGGTCAGCGGTGGTTGGCGGCTTGCCGTTCTACGCGGTGCTTTCGCTCCCCATCTTGTTCGCCGCGGGGATGTGTCTGTTCGACACCGTCGACGGGTGCTTCATGAACTTCGCCTACGACTGGGCATTCTCCAAGCCGATCCGCAAGATCTACTACAACCTCACGATCACGGGCCTCTCGGTCTTCATCGCTTTCTTCATCGGGACCGTGGAGATCCTCGGCCTTGTGGCCACGGAAGCCGGTCTTGGCGGTTCGTTCTGGAGCTTCCTTGCCAACTTCAACATCAACCGTGCAGGCTTCGTCATCGTCGGTGTCTTCGTCGTGACCTGGCTGGTCGCACTCGCCATCTGGCACTTCGGCGAGATCGAGGTCAAATGGGAGAAGCAAGCGGCCCAAGCTCGAGCGGCGAGGGAAGAAGCTCGACCACCAAGCTGAGGTGGTGACGCCGCCGAAGCTCTGACAAACCCTCTATCCCGACCACGCCGCATTCGTCGCAAAGTGGATGCTGCGACCGCGGCGGAAAGTCGAGAAGGGATATCTTCTGCCGGCCGACGCAAAGACGCTCGGCACGGTGGCGGCAGAGTCGAACGTGGCCGGCTCATCTCGGAGAGGAGGAGGCCGTGATCTCGGGGAGGCGCTTGATGCTGGCCTGTCCTCTGATCTGTGCGCTGTCATGCCTCCTCGTGACGCCGTCCACCACCCAGGCGGCGGCCACCCCGGCCCGGATGCCTGGCTACTGGCTGGCGGGAGCCGACGGAGGTGTCTTCGCATTCAACGCGCCCTTCTTCGGTTCCGGCTACACGGCATCGATCCTGAACAGCTGCGGATTCTCTCCTCAAGCACAGAGCACGCTCGATGCCGCCCTCGGCTGCAGTGGGATCGCCTCCGATCCTGACGGAGCGGGCTATTGGCTGCTCAACGCGTACCGCTCCGCCACACCGTTCGGGAGCGCAATTTTGAACCCTGCGAGTTGCACGTCCACCAACGGGGCCGCCGGAACCTGGACGGGCGTCGCGGTCACCGGGAAAGGGCAGGGAGTCTGGTTGGTCAGCGCCAACGGTGGCGTCATGGGATGTGGGAGCGCGCCGCCTCCGCTCGGCGGCACGACAAATCTCAGGCTGGCGGCGCTCATCGTAGGGATGGCTCCTACCCCTGATCGCGGTGGCTACTGGCTCGTGGGAGCAGACGGCGGGGTCTTCGGCTTCGGGGATGCCCAGTTCTACGGATCGACGGGAGGCCGGCCTCTCAACGGGGCCATCGTCGGCATTGCCGCGACGCCGGATGGGAAGGGCTACTGGTTGGTCGCCGCCGACGGTGGCGTCTTCGCCTTCGGGGATGCGGCCTACGAGGGATCGATGGGTGGCACGGTGTTGAACGCCCCAATCGTCGGCATGGCGGTCAACGCCGGCGGCCGGGGTTACTGGTTGGCAGCGGCCGACGGCGGAGTCTTTTCGCTCGGCGGCGCGCCCTACGAGGGGTCGATGGGTGGCACGGTGCTGAACGGACCAATCGTCGGGATCGCCGCCACGCCCGGCGCTTAGGAGGACGCCGAAGACCCCGACAGCTTGGTCAGCCGGTAGCAGTTGTCCACCCCCGATTTTGTGTTGTTGTTGCGGTCGTTCAGGTTCAACTGGTGGCTACCGAGCGCCTTGTGGCCTGTCCTCGTGGGGCCAGTCAATTCTGCTCGGTCGCAACCGAGATCTTGGCGGGCAGGAAGAGAGCAGCCACCAAGCCGATCAGTCCGGCAACTGCGAGCACGATCATCGAAAGTCCGTAAGACTTGTGGCCCTCCACGATCTGCGCGACGAGCACCGTCCCCGCAATCGCCGTCCCGAACGTCGAGCCAAGATTCGAGACCGCACGCGACAGGCCCGAGATCTCACCTTGTTGTCGCTCGGGAAAGCTGGACTGGACCACGTTGACCGATGGAGTCAGCATCGCACCACACCCGAATCCGACGAGGAAGAGACCCGGGGCGAACGTCCAGACGCTGTCCGCGGCAATGACCAAGCCGAGCAGGACGCCGATGCCGACGAGCGTCGTCACGAAGCCGGCCACGATCAGCGTCCGCTGGGCGCGCCGCCTGGCAAAGCGCTCCGCTCCGAACGAAGAGAGAAGGATGCCGACCGTCGCCGCGGTGAAGATGACGCCAGTTTGGATCGCGTTGTACCCGCGCACCGCCTGCAGGTAGGCGGATACCACGAACGCCGTACCGAGAAGCAAGAGCCACTGAACGTTCTGGGTGACGAGACCCAGGTCGGACGTCCGGTTCCGGAACAGGCTCGTGGAGAGCAGCGGCTCGCGACCGGCCCGCTCGAGGTTCCTGATGTGGACGAAGAACCACGTCAGCACTAGGGAACCGGCCACGACGAGCACGAGCGTCCACCACAAATTGTCGGCGGCCACTTGAATGCCCATCACCACCATGACAAGCCCGAGCGCCGACAGCACCACCCCGAATTTGTCCAGATGGCTGCTCGGGTCCGGTGGCAGTGGATCCTTGATCTTGCGGCTCAGGATCACGATCACGACGACGACGAGCGCCTGGAAGACGAACGCAGCTCTCCAGCTGATTGCGGTGGTGATGAGACCTCCGAGCAGCGGCCCCGCCGCTGCCCCGACCCCACCCAACCCGCTGATCGCGCCGAATGCACGGGCCCGGCTCGTTACTTCGGTGAAGAAGAGCGTGGTGAGGATGTACACGGGGGGTATCAGCAGCGCGGTGCCGACGCCCTCGAAGATGGAGTTCCCGAGGATCAGCACTCCGAGGTTGGGAGACAGCGCGCTCATCACCGCGCCGATGGCGTAGATGGTCAGTCCGACGGTGAAGCAGCGCTTCCGACCCCACCGGACGGTGAGCTTCCCACCGGGAATCATGAGCGCCGCCATGACCAGCAAGAAGACGGTGATGGCGGTCTGGACGCCCTTCACGGTGGTGTTCAGATCCTTGCTGATGTCGTTGATCATCACGTTCATGTTCGATCCGGCAAAGCTGCAGATGAATTGAGCGAGCGCCAGCGGGATCAGCATTCGTCGCAGGGTTGAAGGTGAAGATGTCGCCAAATCGTTGATTCCCCGTGTCGACGTGAGCCCGAGGATTCGGTGCCCTGCCAC
Organism: uncultured Acidimicrobiaceae bacterium; assembly: GCA_963769905.1. GTDB lineage: Bacteria > Actinomycetota > Acidimicrobiia > Acidimicrobiales > RAAP-2 > Bog-756. The sequence continues at coordinate 2,412,149 of CAVYNG010000002.1, read as the reverse complement.
GTCACCTTACGAGCAACGCTGCATTCTGGCCCTGCATGTTGCGATCTCTCCGTGATCGACAGCCCGGAGGTTCCGGGCGCCGAGGGGGGTTCCAGATGTGATGCGGGTCGAGTTCGTGGCGGACCGCAGCAACGCTCGGCCATACTGGCGCCATGCCGACGCTGCGTCACTCCGGTTCGATCGTCGTCAACCGGTCCCCCGAGGAGCTCTACGACCTGGTGGCCGACGTGACACGCATGGGCGACTGGAGTCCCATCTGCAAGGCGTGCTGGTGGGATGAGGGCGACGGGCCGCACGTCGGGGCCAAGTTCACCGGCCGGAACGAACGGCCGGAGCGGACCTGGGAAACGCGTTCGGAGGTCGTGGCCGCCGACCGCGGCCGCGAGTTCGCCTGGGTCGTGTCCGAGCCTCCGACGCGAGCTCGGTGGGGCTACACATTCTCCGGGGTCGACGGCGGGACCGAGCTCACCGAGACGTGGGAACTGCCTCCCGAAGGCGCTGCATTCTTCGAGAATGCCTTCGGCGAGGACGCGCCGAAGGAGATCGGGATCCGCCGCGACGCCGCCAAGAGCGGTATCGATGCAACCTTGGGGGCGATCAAGGCGGCAGCCGAAACTTGAGCCATTCGATCCTCGAACAGGCGTGAGAAGGCTGAACGATCCGGCGGGAACCGGTGGCCCCGATCGACACTCCGGTCAGACGGGAACATCAGCGCGGTGCTGGCGGGAAGTTGGGGGTCGAGAATGAGCAGGTCAGGCGTGCGCGCAAACTGGTGGGCTTCGAAGGTGCTTCGGCGTAACCTGTCGCGAGGCTGGGAAGGGGAGAGGTGGCCTCAACCGAAAACATCACCGTGCTCTTCACCGACCTGGTCGGTTCGACCGAGCTTTCCTCTTCACTGACACCGGAGGCTGCCAACCAGATCCGCCGTGACCATTTCGCAGCCCTGCGTCAGGCCGTGGCCGACACCGGCGGCACCGAGGTCAAGAATCTCGGCGACGGGCTCATGGTCGCCTTCGACGCCACCGCCCCCGCCCTCTTCTGTGCGGTCGAAATGCAGCAGGCCATCGAGCGCCACAACCCGAACGCGTCGGTCCCGCTCGCCATCAGGATCGGGATCTCGACAGGTGACGTGACCGCGGAGGACGGCGACTACTTCGGCGACCCGGTCATCGAGGCGTCACGACTGTGCGCGGTTGCCCAGGGAGGGCAGATCCTCACCACCGACATCGTCAAGGGACTGGCCCGGCGCTCCGGCCACACTTTTGTCACCGAGCGGGAGCTCGACCTCAAAGGCCTGCCCGAACCCGTCGTCGCCTGGGAAGCCGTCTGGGAGCGGGCAGAGGAGGGGGAGGGATCGGGGATTCCGCTCCCACCTCGACTGCCCCCGACTCCTTCCACCGGCCTTGTAGGCCGCGCTTCCGAGAAGGACCAGTTACACGAGGTCTTCAAGACGATCGTCGCCGACGAGCTCCTGCGAACGGTCCTCGTCGCCGGCGAAGCCGGAGTCGGCAAGAGCACTCTCACCGCCACGCTTGCTCGGCAGGCCCACGTAGGCGGGGCTCTCGTCCTGTACGGACGGTGTGACGAAGACCTTCCAATTCCCTACGGACCCTTCGTCGAGCTCCTCGGCCACTACCTGACCCATGTCGACGATGGCGCGTTGTCCGTGATCGGGGACGACTGCCTCGCCCTGCTCGCGCACCTCGCACCGAGGCTGAGAGATCGACGTCCGGACCTCGCCGAACCCGGAGCGAGCGACCCCGACGCCGAGCGCTGGATCCTCTACGGCGCGGTGACGACCCTTCTCGAACGTGCCGCGGCCGACCAGGCGGTCGTGGTGGTCGTCGACGACCTTCACTGGGCCGACCCGCCGACCCTTCAACTCCTTCGTCACCTCACGAGCCACGTACGGGGGCGCGTGCTCCTGATCGGGACCTACCGGGACGTCGAGCTCTCCGCGTCGCACCCGCTCACCGAAACCTTGGCCGCGCTGACCAGAGAAGCTCGTGTCACCCGGGTGGCACTCTCGGGCCTGGCCGATGACGAGGTCATCTCGCTGATGGAGGCTGCTGCGGGCCACGACATGGACGAAGCCGGGGTGCAACTCGGTCATGCCCTCTACCGCGAGACCGACGGGAACCCCTTCTTCGTGGCCGAAGTCCTCCGCCATCTCATCGAGACGCGCGCCATCGTCCAGGACGACACCGGCAGATGGGTGCCGACCCAGGAGCTGGCCGACGCGGGGCTGCCCGACAGCGTGCGCCAGGTCGTGGGATCACGGATCGCGCGCCTGGGCGAAGGGACTGAGCGCGTCCTTGCGGCTGCCTCGGTGCTCGGGCAGGAGTTCGACGTCGATCTGCTCGTGGCGCTCACCCAGACGGACGAGGACACGGTCCTCGACGTGCTCGAAGCGGCGTCGGCAGCGGCGTTGGTGTCCGAGGTGCGTTCGCTTCCCGGGCGATTTCGGTTTGCACATGCCCTCATCCAACACACCGTGTACGAGGACCTGCGCACGACCCGCAGAGCCCGTCTCCACCGCGTGGCGGCAGAGGCCCTCGAGGCTCGTCTCGGCGAGAACGCCGGCAGCCGCGCGGGTGAGCTCGCTCGCCACTGGCTTGCGGCGACCAGGCCGACTGAGGCGTCCAAGGCGGTCAGCTACGCGCGCCTTGCAGGGGAGAGCGCACTTGGCGCTCTTGCCCCGACGGAAGCCATCCGTTGGTTCAACGAAGCGCTCAGCGTGCTGGCTCAGGTACCCGACCCCGAGGAGCGTGCAACCTGTCTTGCCGGTCTCGGCGAGGCGCAGCGTCAAGCGGGAGAGCCCGCCTATCGGGAGACGCTCCTCGAAGCAGCCCGTCTCGCCGCGGCAGTGGGGGACGGAGCCGCGCTCGTTCGGGCAGCACTCGCCAACAACCGGGGCTTCGTCAGCGCGATCGGAGAGGTCGATGGTGAGCGAGTCGCCGTGCTCGAGGACGCACTCGAAGCGGTCGGCACGGGGAATTCGGCCGAGCGAGCCCGGCTCCTTGCGCTGCTCGCGTCGGAGCGCCTTTTCGACAGCGACTACCCGACTCGACGAGCGTTGGCCGACGAAGCGTTGAGCATGGCCCGCGACGTCGGTGACCCCCACACCATTCTCGACACGCTGCTGCGGCGTGGCCTGCCCATCTGGATTCCCGAGACGATCGAGGAGTTGCTGTCCGACTACGTGGAGGCGGAGGCTCTCGCGGACGAAGTCGGCGACCCGGTCGGCAAGGTCTGGGCCCTGGGCTTTCGGGCGATGTTCTCGGTGCAAGTCGGCGACGTGGGAGAGGTGAACCGCTGCCACGACGAAGCCGGTCGGCTCGCGGCGGAGATCGGGCAACCCATGCTCAAGTGGAGTGTCAGCTTCAGTCGGAGCTGGTCCATGCTGCTCGCAGGTGACATCGGCGGATCGGAGGCGTGCGCCGACGAAGCACTCCGGATGGGCAACGAGACCGGCCAGCCCGACGTGCTCGTCTTCTACAGCGCCCACCTCTTCGCAATTCGTTGGCAACAGGGGCGGCTGGGTGAGGTCGCCGACTTCATCGTCGAGATGGAAGTGGAGACCCCGGGGCTTCCTCTCTACCGTGCGCTCGCAGCCTTTGCCCTCGTCGAGTCGGGACGAGACGAAGAGGCTCGTGCAAAGCTGCTGTCGGAGGCCTCCTCGGGTTTCTCTGCTCCCCGCGACTATGCGCTGCTCTCGTACTTGAACCAGTGGGCTCGGGTGGCATCTCGTCTGACCGAGACGGAGGCCGCCGAGATGCTCTACGACCGGCTGGCGGACTGGGGACACCTGACCGTCACCACCGGTGCGATGGTGCTCGGGGTCGTCGCCCACGACCTCGGAATGCTCGCCACGGTGCTCGGGCGCTACGACGTCGCGGACACCCATTTCGCCCACGCGTTCGAGATCAGCAGGAGGCTCGAGGCACCCTTCTTCGTGGCCCTCACCCAGTTGGAGTGGAGTCGCGCGCTGCTCGCCCGGGGTGCCACCGGCGATGCGGGGCGCGCGGAGACGATGCTCGCCGTCGCCCGCGATGTGGCCGAGCGATACGGGTTCCCGGCGGTGGCCAGACAGGCGGCCGACCAGCTCGCGACGCTGGGCTGATCTGCGCGAGGCGACTGGTCCGCGGCGGCGCAGAGGACCTTCGCTGGACGATGGGGGGTCGCGACGGCCGGGTCAGGGCGACCGGGTGACGACGACCGGGCACGGCGCATGGCGCACCACGTGGTCGGAGACCGATCCCAAGACCGCGCGTCTGATGCCACCCCGTCCGCTCGATCCCATGACGATGGCAATCGCCTCGGTGTCGGAAGCCAGGTGGCAGAGGGCGGCGCCTGCTTGGCCGCCGAGGACCCGTGTCTCGAGACCAGAGGGGAGGCCGGGGCCGGCCCGCAAGGCCTCGACCGTCGCGTCGATGTTCGCCTGGCCCAGCGACAGTGCCTCCTCGTTCTGTGTCTCGATCTCGTCGGGCGTCATCGTCGCCGCCGCATGACCGGTCGCATCCTCCGCGAGGTCGGGATCGGCTAGATCCGCGACGGTCACCACGAGGACCTTGTCGACCGCTCGCAGGAGCGCGAGACCCCTCGCAGCCGCTTCGCTTGCCGTGTCGGAGCCGTCGGTCGCAACGATGATCGTTTCCATGAAACAGGGATTCTAAGAAGGCCGGCCGCACTCGGGTTGCCACCGACGCCCGGTCGTCGGTTCACCCCACGATGCGATCACCCGATACCCTCTCCGAGGTGGACGTGACGGAGGTTTCCGAGTTCTCGCTCGAGGACGCGGCGACCCTCGCCGGCGGCGAGGCGGATCCGTATGGCACCGACCACCTGGCCATCACCTGGGCACCGAAGGACCACCATGTCGTGGTGGTCGAGGACGGACGGCCGATCGCACACGCGGGGTTCCTCCCGATCGAGGTCGAGACCGACGGCACGCGCCTGCTCGGCGTCGGTCTCGGTGGAGTGATGGTGCATCCAACGCTCAGAGGTCGAGGCATCGGTGAGCTCCTCGTCCGGGACACGACCGCCAGGATGGGTGCGATGGGTCGGCCCTTCGGCTTGCTGTTCTGTCGGGACGTCCGCCTCGCCTTCTACGAACGCATGGGTTGGCGACAAGTCCATGGCGAGGTCACAGTCGATCAGGAGAGCGGTCCGATCGCGATGCCGCTCCTGACGTGTTGGTACTCGTTCGCGCCGGATCACGATGTGCCGGCCGGCGGTCTGCGAGTGGTCGGATTGCCCTTCTGATTCCGCTTCTCCGCACCGTGCGGGTCGCAGGCTCGACCGGCGCCGTTGTGCCAGATTGATGCGGTGGAGGAGGAGGTCCTGGCGGGCGGCGTCGCCAACGCGGGCAAGGTCCGCCGGGTGGGCGATCGCGTCGTGCGGCCGGCCAACGGGAACTCGGAATCGATCCATCGATTCTTGAGAGACCTGCGATCTGTCGGCTTCTCCGGTGCTCCGTTGCCGGTCGAAGTGCACTCGGACGGTACCGAGGAGCTGCTCTTCGTCGAAGGTGAGGTTGCGGTACCGCCCTTCCCCCGGTGGGTGCAGACCGACGACGCGCTGACCTCGATCGTCCGCTTGATGAGGTCCGTTCATGCCGCTTCCTCGAAGGTCGACCTCAGAGGATCGTCGTGGAGCTCCGAAATGGCCGATCCGGCGGGCGGCTCGGTCGTGTGCCACAACGACGTCTGCCCCGAGAACGTCGTGTTTCGTGAGGGGGAGGCTGTCGCGCTCCTCGACTGGGACTTTGCCGCTCCGGGTCGACCGGAGTTCGATCTGGCCCAGTTCGCTCGCATGTGCGTTCCGATCGACGACGAGCTGAGTGCCTCTCGGCTTGGCTTCATCGACGCCGATCGGCCTGCCCGCCTGCGCCTCGTCGGCGACTCCTACGGGCTCGACCTCGCCGGACGCCAGGTGGTGGTGGACCTCTTGGACCAGACGATCGAGCACGGGGGAGCCTTCCTCCTCCGGAGAGTCGAAGCAGGCGATCCCGGCTTCGTCGCGATGTGGAACGAGATCGGGGGGATGGACCGCTTCGACCGACGAAGGAGATGGTGGGCTCGCCATCGCACGAGGTTCGTTGCGGCGATGAGCTGACCTGCACTTCCCGATGGTCAGGCGTAGACCGCGAAGACCTTCCAGGTCCCCGGGACACCCTTCGGGTCGTGTTGTCCGCGGTCGGTGAATTCCACTGCCAGGCGACTGCGAGCCCGCTCAAATTTCGATTCGGCTCCAACAAGGGCGCGCAGGCGCCCGCTACAGTGCCCGCTGCCAGGCCAACCACTGACGGTCGACGCCCGGCTCACTTCGTGGGATGGGAAGGGACTCGAAGCCGATGTCAGACGTTGGTGTGGACCCATTTCCGCCGCGGGCCCGCGTGAAGCTCGCGTGCACGTGCCTGCTCGCGATGGTCGCGGTGCTCGTGCCGTTCCGGTCTGTCGCATCGGCGATCCCGACGAAGACCCACGCCCCGCGGGCGGCCCCCGCCCTTGCTCCGGTCAAGGCTCCCCGCCTCTCGGGTCTCCATCCTCTGGACAGCCGTGGCATGCGGCGCGCCTCGTTGTCGCCGCGCGCCCGCCCTCTCGTTCCGGGGCTGCTCGGACCCGGCGTCGCCCAACCCTCGAACGTCCACCCGGTCCACGGGGTACTTTCCGGTGGCGTTCGAGACGACCTCTATTCGACCAACTGGTCCGGTCAGGTCCTGGTCGGAGGTTCCTACACCGCCGTCGGCGCCGACTGGACGGTGCCGGCCATCGTGTCGTCCGGCAGTCCGGAGTACTCGGCGACATGGATCGGCATCGACGGCACGACGAGCACGACGCTGGTCCAGACCGGGACCGCCCAGGAGACTGCCGGTGGGATCACCGACTACTACGCATGGGTGGAACTGCTGCCCGGGGCCGAGATGCCGATCGTCGATGAAAGCGATGTGCCTGCACCGGTCGTACCTGGCGACCAGATCCAGGCCGCAGTCGAGGAGACGTCCATCAACGTCTGGACGATCTTCATCCAGGACCTCACCCAGTCGTGGACGTTCTCCCAGCCGTTCGACTACACCACGCCCGGTGCATCTGCCGAGTGGATCGAAGAGGCGCCATCCGTCGGCGGTACTCAGTCCACCTTGGCCGATTTCGGGAGTACCACGTTCACCAGCCTCGACTTCTCCGGAACCACACCGAGCTCGTCGGTCCTCGAGCCGGTCTTCATGTTGAACCCGAGCGAGACCGACATCATCGCCTACCCCGGCGGCTTCGACTCGGGGACGGACTCGTTCACCGACTACTTCGGAGCGCCGGTGCCGGTCGTCACTTCGGTTGCTCCGACCAAGGGAAGCACAGAGGGTGGGACGAACGTGACCGTCGGAGGGGACTTCCTGATCGGCGCGACCGCCGTCGACTTCGGATCGACCAGCGCGACCTTTACGCCGAACAGCAACGGAACCATTGCCGCCGTTGCACCGGCCGAGAGCAAGGGAACCGTCGACGTGACGGTGACGACCCCGGGCGGGACCAGCACGGTGTCCGTCGCGGACCAATTCACCTTTGCCCCGCCACCTCCGGTCATCACGACGACCTCGCTGCCGCCGGGGACGGTCGGCGCGGCCTATACGGCCGCGCTCGCCGCGGCGAGCGGCACCCCCGGGTACACCTGGTCGATCACCTCCGCCTCGCCACCGGCCTGGCTGAATCTCGACCCGGCGACCGGGGCGATCAGCGGTACACCGACAACTTCGGGCACAATCCAGGTGACCTTCGAGGTCACCGATGCCAACGATCTGACCGCCTCGGCGGCGCTCGCCATCACCGTCTTCGCCGACCCGGGGGTCTACGTCCCGCTCGCGCCCGTCCGTGTCTGTGACACCAGAGCCGGGAACCCCTCGCACTTGAGCGGTCCAGCCGCGCAGTGCAACAGCCGAGGAACGCTGGCGGCGAACGCGACCCTCACCCTCGCCGTGGCGGGGGACTTCGGGGTGCCCTCGACCGCGGTCACCGCGGCGGTCCTGAACGTCACTGCGGTCGGCTCCAAGGCGACGGGGTATCTCACCGTCTATCCGGCCGGCCAGAGTCGGCCCACCGCCTCCAACCTCAACTTCGTGCCGGGCCAGGTCGTTCCCAACCTGGTCGAGGTCGGCGTCGGGACCGCCGGCGACGTCTCGCTCTTCTCGGCGGCATCGAGCGACGTGGTGGTCGACCTGGAGGGTTACGTGACGACGACGCCCCAAAGTGGTGCCGGCCTCTACAACACGCTCTCCACACCCGCCCGAGTGTGCGACACGCGTGGTGGCAACCCCTCCCATCTGAACGGCGCGCTCACCCAGTGCAATACGACCGTCTCGAGCGGCAGCCCCGACCACTTGGTCGGTCCGAGCACGCTGCTTGCGGTCACCGTGGCCGGCAACGGTGGCGTGCCGTCGACCGGGGTGTCGGCGGTCGTGTTGAACGTCACGGTGACCCAACCGGCTGCCTCGGCGTACGTGACCGCCTATCCCACTGGGCAGCCGAGGCCGGTCGCCTCGAACGTGAACTACGTGACCTCCGAGACGGTGGCCAATCGGGTGATCGTCCCCGTCGGCACCAATGGTCGGGTCACCTTCTTCTCGGCAGCGGCGACCGACCTCATCGTCGACGTCTCCGGTTGGTACACCGCAACCGGGGGCACCACCGGGTCGGAGTTCACCCCCGAGGTCGCACCGGTACGGATTTGCGACACACGCGGGTCGAATCCGTCGCACCTGGTGACTCCCTACACCCAGTGCAACACCAATGTCGCACACGGCGGCCCGGGCCATCCGCTCGTCGCCGGTGCCGCGCGTACCCTGCAGGCCAGTGGACTCGGTGACGTGCCCTCGGGGGCCTCTGCCGCCGTGCTCAACGTGACCGACGTCGCCCCGACCGCACCCAGCTATCTCACCGTGTACCCGCAAGGAAGCCCACCGACCACCTCGGACGTCAACCCGGCGGTCGGCGGCGTCGAGGCGAACCTGGCAGTCGCCACCCTGACCACACCGGGAACTTTCGCCGTGATCGATCGCGGGAGCGGGACCGCCGACCTCGTCGTCGACGTCGCCGGCTGGTACACGAACCCGGTCTGATCTCCCGGTCCGGTGCGTCGCCCCCCTGGCTAGGGTCTGCGCATGAACCACCGAGTCGGCCGAGGGTGACTCGTTGACCACCTGGCTGTTCAGCGGTGGGTCGATTCTGACGATGGATGCGGTCGGCCCGTCTGCAGAGGTGCTGGTGGTCGACGACGACCGGATCGCCGCAGTCGGCGACCGAGGGCTCCTCTCGAGGTACCCGGATGCCGCGGTGGTGGACCTGGGCGGGCGGACCCTGGCCCCGGGCTTCATCGACGCACACGCCCACCTCTGCATCGCGGCGCTCCACCCTCGCTGGGCCGACCTCACCGGCGTCACCGATCTCGAGGGGCTCCGGTCGGAACTCCTCGCGCAGGCCGCCGCCGAGCCGGAGGCGTCGTGGGTACGCGGCGTCGGGTGGAGCGATCTCGAGAACGGCTTCGCGCCCACCCGGGACGACCTCGACTCGCTGGGACTCGACCGACCGGTGATCGTGGTGCACTACAGCTACCACCAGTGCGTCGTCTCCTCGGTTGGTCTCGACGCGCTCGGGATCTCCGACTCCACGCCGGAACCGGCCGGAGGCACCTTCGGGCGCTCGAAGAGCGGATCCCTGACCGGTCTGCTCGTCGAACGAGCGTTCAGCGATGCCCATGCCTCGTCGATGGCGCCCTACCGCGACCCGGATCGGTGGGCCGATCACATCGTCGAGGCGGCGAACGCCCTGCTCGCCGAGGGAATCACCTGCGTGCACGACGCGGCGTGCCCGCCTTCTGCCGAGCGCGTCTACGGCAATCTGGCGCGTGAGAGGCGGCTACCGGTCAGCGTGCTGGCCATGCCGCACGGCGAAGCACTGCTCGGTCCGCTCGACCGGGAGCGCCTCGACGGCGCGGTGACCGGCGAGGGAGACGAATGGCTCCGGGTGGGTGCGGTCAAGTTGTTCGCCGACGGCGGTGTGCTCCCCGCCATCCGCGGACGTATCCACGGACACGACATCTCGATGGGGTTGGTGTTCGACGGCCTCGACGAGCAGGTCTCCGAGGTGCTCGGGCGCGGGTTCCGTGTCGCCGTCCACGCCATCGGCAACGGCGGGGTCGACGCAACACTCGGCGCGTTCGAGTCGGCAGCGCGAGCGACCGGTGACGGCGACCACCGGTTCCGGATCGAGCATGCGTCGCTGTTGAGCCTCGGACAGGCGACCCGCATGGCCGGTGTCGGCGCGGTGGGCGTCGTGCAACCGGGGTTCGTGCATCACATGGGCGGTGCCGTCGACGGCTTCGAGCTGGAGGACGCGACCTGGATGCCCTTCGCCGAGCTCTTCGAAGAGGGTGTGCCGGTCGCCGGTTCGTCCGACAGCCCCTGTGCCTTCGACGCACCGTTGCTCACCTCGGCCCGTGGCGTGACCCGTCGCACCTCGAAGGGGACCGTGATCGGGCCGGAGCAGTCCGTTCCCTACGATGCCTGGCTGCACGCGTACACCGCCGGCGCCGCCTATGCCGGCGGACAGGAATCCGAGCGCGGCCGGCTCGCGCCCGGGCTGCGCGCCGATCTGGTGGTGCTCGAAGGAGCCCTCGACGCGGAGGACCCGCCGAGCATCGCCGAGACCTGGGTCGCCGGATCGCGGGTGTTCGCATCGGGCGGAGCATCCGTCGAAGGAGCGAGCTCGGCGTGATCGTCGAACGCATGGAACCCGCCGAGCTCTCGACTACGACCGTGACGCTGGCCCGCGCGTTCCATCACGACCCGGTGCTCGACTTCTTGATCCCCGATCTGATGAAGCAGGCGCGTGCCGCACTCACCTTCATGGGAACCGTGCTGATCGACGGGATGTCGTTCCACGAGGTGTGGGTGGCGCGTGAGGGAGCGCTCGTCGTCGGTGCGGCGGTCTGGCTCCCTCCGGGGGCCTACCCGCGGGGAGCCCGGCGTGACACGCTCAATCTCCTTCACGATCTGCGATCGGTGCACCGCCTCGGTCCACGAGCGCTCGCGGGCATGCGACTCTACGGTGCGATCGATCGTGCCCACCACCGCGTCCACGAACCGCACTGGTACCTCGCGCTGCTCGGATCCGATCCGGGGTGGCAGCGCCGCGGCGTCGGCTCCGCGCTGGTCTCCGTGGTACTGGAGCGAGCCGATCGGGAACACACGCCTGCGTACCTCGAGACCCAGAAGCCGGAGAACGTCCCGTGGTACCGGCGGCATGGGTTCGAGGTCGTCGACGAGCTCCGGTCGCGCGGCTGTCCGACCATGTGGACCATGCAGCGGGAACCCGGATAGCCCCACCTCGCTGACGTGACGCGCGCGCCTCAGGCCGTCCCGTACTTGGTGATCACCCACGAGCCGTCGAAGTGGGTTGCCAGATGCAGGTTCCACGACGTCGCCGACTTGTCCTCGCCGGCGAAACGGGTCTCGGAGAAGCTGCACCGGACGGTCGCGGTGGTCTTGGTCCGCGTGAGCGTCTGACAGCTCACGCCCGAGAAGCGAGGCCACGCCGTCGTCCGGGTCGCCGCCCAGTCGTTGCGGAACGGCTGGGCGAGGAACTCATCGGCCGCCCGGTTCTTCGCGTCGATGTCACCGAACCACGCGACAGCGGTTTGCTGAGGAGATCGTGCGTTGGCTCCCGCCGACGGTGGGGGCGTCGTGGAGGCTGTGTTGGTTGCGGAGCCGGAACTCCCGCACGCGGCCAGCCCCGTGCCGAGCGCGATCACCGTCACCGGCATCGCGGCCCGTAGGCGTCGGAGCGCGGCGAGCGCGCGAGAAGGAGGCGCGAGCTTCATCGTCGTGACCATAGATCGGGCCGACATCGGCTCACCATTTGCGTGAACTCGTCGCGAACAGGTCCTCGACGCGTCGGCGAGCGCGTCTCTCTCTTCCCGTTTCGCGCCGTCAGCTCCGCGGAGCCGGGCTCCCCGCGAGTCCGACTGCGGCGAGTATCAATGCGGCACCCGCCAGCCTCCAGCCTCGCCCGGAGCGTGGCCCCTCGGGGTCTTCCCCGCCGACTTGTGCCGAGCGCCAGAAGCACTCGATCGCGCCTGCCACCAGGCCGACGCAGAGCAGTGATGTAGGGACGCCGGGAACCCGCGGGCCGCCGGCCGGTCCTTCCCGCGTCACGTCCTTCTGCCTCGCCATCCTGCGATCAACCGAGGGCCGCCGCCTCCGACTCGAACCCGCAGGACAGACTGGGGGCCAGCAGCTACTTGTCGGTGAAGACGTAGCCCCCCACGTAACCGGGAACGTCTGGATGGAGACTGGAGGCCCACGACATGACTCGTTCCGCCGTGGCGAGCGTCCGAGCGGTCGTCCGTCTGGGCAGGCCGGTCTCGCCGAGACCGAGGAGGGCGTTCGGGTAGAGGGCGTGCAACTGGTCCATCTCCGCGGTGCAACCTCCGACGTCGTCGCGCGCGACCGTTCTACTCGGTCGCCCGGCCTGAAGCCAGCGCCCCTCCGATGCAATCACGGAGAGCGAAGGGTCACCCGAACGTGAACTGATCCGCGGCCGTGATCGTCCCGGTGTGGACCGGGGTGGTCACGGGGACGTCGACCGTGCCCGCCGGCGATCCGGTTCTGTACGCGACGATCGTCGTTCCGGCCCAGTTGTCGCGACGTGGGTCGCGGGGTGGTGGAACATCACCGACGTCGCATGGCCGATCGCCTTCCCACCGATCTTGGCCTTCGACCCCCCCAGTCCGGCGCCCGTACGCGGCGTGACCTTCACGATCTGCCAATGTGATTCTTGCCTCTCATGAACGCTCTCCGCGACACGTGACCCACTCCCGACCACGTCATGTGGTCACCCTGCGACTACCTGAGTCGAGTCCTCAGCAACCGCTAAGGCTTCGCGGTGAGCACGCCGATAGTTCGGCCACTGGACGACTTCGCCAGAAAGGGGGGCGCACCCCGGGGTGCGCCGAGTGGGGAGGAGCAGTCGCATGATTGACCTTGGGTACGATCGGTGTGGTCGGTGCGAGCGCCGAGTCTGGAGCCATGATCCCGCCTGTACGGAATGGGAGGACGTCGACGGTTCGGCCGTTTGTCCCGACTGCATGACTCCTGCCGAGTGGGTCGGACTCGACGAGGTGGTGCTGGAGACGCGCTGTGTCCGCTGTGGAAGCCTCGTCTTCGTGGAGACGATCGACGGGCTGGCAGACATCCCGATCGTCGAGGAGGATGGCCGGGTGATGTGCGCAAGCTGCTCCAGCCCCGACGGGCGCATCGCCGAGCTCGACGAGGCGCGGGACCGGACGTGACGCTCGCCAAAGCCCGCAGTCAGAGCTACCGGGTCGCGAGGGACCTCGGAAACGTGCAGGCCGCTTTGAAGGGACCCTCGTCTTACTCGAAGCGGTACGTCCGCCGGGCGGTCCTCCGAAAGACCAACCGGAGCACCTACAAGGTCCTTCGCTCCTTCGGGCTCTGACGCCGGCCTTTCCCGACCCGCGTTCATTTTCGTTTTACCTTCCGGTAACCTGACGACCAGGCCCAGGTTCCGGTCGAGCGAGGTTTCCGCCGCCTCCGCTCCCGGTGCCAGGGCTTATCGAGGGGCACCAATCACCTGGGGGTGGGTCCGCGGAGGACTGCCCTTCTTCGCGCCCACCCCCCGGTGGTGCTCCCCAGCTCAGCGGCCAGAATTCGCGGTCGACCCTGTCATAATCGGAGAGCGATGAGTGGCACCCTCGACGTCCTGATCCTGGACCTGCTCGAGTGGGTGGGGCCGGAACCCCGCCCCTACTCGGAGGTGCTCGAGGCATGGCGCACCTCCTGCCCACGCTTCCCGGTCTGGGAGGACGCGAAGGACCGGGGCTTCGTCCACTGTCACCGCGAACCGGGCCGAGGGGAGTTCGTCTCGGTCTCCGATGGAGGGGCCGAGCATCTGCGCAAGCATCGGGTGTCCCTTCGTCCCTGACCCGCGCGGCCTTTGTGTGCGAAGGGCCGGTCCTTATAACGTCGTCGAGGAACATAACGTCGTCGAGGAACACCGTTCGAGCGTTCGCCGCGCTCGAGAACTAGCCTGGCCGCGTGCGGAAATCCCGGGTGGTGATCGGGCTCGCAACCGTGGTCATGGTCGCCACGGTCCTGGTCGCGGTGAGGACGGCGACTGCCGCTCAACAACCTGCTGCTTCCTCAGGGCACCCGGCGACGTCGATCAGCCTCACCTCCAAGCTCTACAAGCCGGTCTCCCAGGCTGGATCGACCGACGACTACCACTGCACGTTGCTGAATCCGCACGTGACGCGGAACTCGTACGTGATCTCGAGCCAATTCTTCCCGGGAAGCCCGGAGGACCACCATGCCGCGCTGTTCCTGGTCCCGCCGTCGCTCGCCGCCACCGCCGAAAGGGACAATGTCGGCAACAGGGGGTGGACCTGTTTCGGAGAGGCGGGGTTGCCCAACCTCCCGATCGACGACATCTTGAGCACCCCGTTCCTGAGTGTGTGGGCACCGGGACACGGGGCCGACGATCTACCCCGGGGAACCGGTATCGAGCTCCCGGCGGGGAGCCTCGTCATCATGCAGGTCCACTACAACCTGCTCGTCGGCGACAAGGCGGTCAAGAACTCGCTGGTGCTCCACACGGTCCCGACGTCGACGCCGCTGCAACCGCTCAAGCTCGACCTCATGTTCGCCCCCCCGGATATCCCGTGTCCCGCCGGGGTGAGCGGTCCGCTGTGCAATCGCGCCGCGTCGCTCGCCGATCAGGGCCGGCGATTCGGTCAGACGGCCGCTACCTTCGTGAACATCATCGAGCAGGTCTGCGGTCACGACCCGTCGAATCCTCCCGCCGGAGACTCGACGACGTGCACCTGGCCGATCACCAACGGCGGCTACATCGTCCGGGTGCAGGCCCACATGCATCTGTTGGGACAGAGCTTCTCGATGGTGCTCGATCCGGGGACACCGCAGGCGAAGACCATCCTCGACGTCCCCGACTACAACTTCCACTACCAGAAGGCCTACAACCTGAGCACCCCGGTGGCGGTGACACCGGGCGAGAAGGTGCAGGTCACCTGCAACTACGACCCGACGCTGGCGCAGGAGCTCCCGATCTTGCGCAAGGCACCACCTCACTTCGTCACCTGGGGCGACGGATCCTCCGACGAGATGTGCCTCGGGCTGGCATGGACCTCGAGCACTGTCCCCAACTCGCACGATCCCGTCTGACCTGAAGGCATCACCCGATGGGAATGCCGACCGATGTGGGGATCGTGGACACCATGATCGGATTTCCGCACCCCGACCCGAAGGAGGCCTACCGCTTCGTCACGCGGCAGACCAAGGACACCGAGTCGCGCGAGAAGTTCGCCTTTCCGGTCGAGTACATCTTCAAGGACGTGCCCGGGACCGAGCTGGCCGGCTCCGCCGATCCCATCGGAGTGACCTTGCGCGAGATGGACCGGTGGGGGATCGACAGGGCGCTGATCGGCGTCGGTGACCGCGCCGGAATCGGGGCGGAAGCCCTCCAGCGCCACCCCGAGCGGTTCATCGCCTCGACGCAGGCCGACCCCAACGACGGCATGGAGGGCATCCGGCGACTCGTGGAGCTCTACGAGACCTTCGGGATCAGAGCGGTGGGCGTCTTCCCGGCCGGAACCTTTCCGCAAGTCCCGATCAACGACAAGAAGATGTACCCGATCTATGCCAAATGCGTCGAGTTGTCGGTTCCCGTCTTCTGCTGTGCCGGCGTGCCCGGTCCCCGGCTGAAGGCCGCCTGCCAACACGTCGAGCTCATCGACGAGGTGATGTTCGACTTTCCCGACCTCGTCTTCGTGACCCGCCACGGCTGTGAGCCGTGGACCGAGCTCGCGGTGAAGCTGATGCTGAAGTGGCCGGGTCTGCACTACTCGACCAGCGCCTTCGCGCCCAAGTACTACCCGAAAGACATCGTCGAGTACGCGAACACGAGAGGAGCGGAGAAGGTCATCTACGCGGGCTACTTCCCGATGGGCCTCTCGCTGGAGCGGATCATGACCGAGATGCCCTCGGTCGGGTTCAAGGACGAGGTCTGGCCGAAGTTCCTCCGTAGCAACGCCCTGCGCGTGCTCGGTCTCGACTGAAGGTCCCTACTCGCCGTGCAGGTGAAGCCCGCGTGATCCCGACCTAGGGTCTGGTCGTGGCTACGCATGCTCCGAGCACGCGGGTGACCTCGACCGGGAACGAATGACGGAGCGCGGGTGTCCGGACCGAACTGGGCCGAACAAGTAACCGCCATTGCCACCGCTGTCGGGGCGCTGGGCCTGCTCGGTGCCATCGGTGCGGCGCTCTTCGCCGGCCAGCAGGTCCGCGAGGAGAGGAGAACCCGTCAGGCCCACATGGCCGCGGACTTCTTCCGGCGCTGGGATGAGGATGCACTGGTCGAGACTCGACGGCTCGTCGCACAGTTCGGCGATCCCGAGGACTTGAAGGCGGCGTTTCAGCACTACCTGGCAAGCAACGCGGCCGAGGCCTACGTGCTCTACCGCGAGCTCGACTTTTTCGAGCAGCTGGCCGCCTTCGAGATCCAAGGGGCGATCGACTTCCACCTCATCGAGCTGATGTTGGGCCCGACCCTCGTCGACCGCTGGGAGATGTGGAAACCGACGGTCGACGCGATGGAACGGGCGAACCCGTACCCGAACTTCGAAGCCCTCGTCGCGAAGGTCCGCGCCGCCACGTCCACGACGGGCTGACCCGGCCACTCCGGCTACGGCATGAACGTGTCGAGGAACGGGTTGCTGAAGACCCGGTGGGGATCGTAGGTGTCGAGGGTGCTCAGAGCCGAGTCCCAATTGTCGCCCACGCTCTGTCCGATTCGCAGCGTGTTCGGAATGGTGGTTCCGAGCATCGTCGGATCAGCCCAGGCAGCCGTCGCCGTGTAGCCCCATCCCTTCGACCACTCGGGTCGGACCATGGCGTACGAACCGGTGAAGTGGGCGAACATCCACTGCTCGATCGTCCGGTAGAACTGGTCCGAGTACGGCGTTCCCGGCATGGTGAGGATGTCGAACCAGACGGCGACGTCCCAGTCGGGAACGTCCGGTCTCGGGCGGAGCGCGGAGAGTTGAGGGGTCGTCGCACCCGCCGTCTCGACATCGGCCGCCTCTTCGAGACCGGTGACCCGGATTTCGACCGGACCATTCATCGGGAAGGCACCGTCGGATTCGAAGGCGGCAACTTGGCTTTCGTAGAAGGTGGTGAAGTCGTAGATGACCTGCTGGATGTTCGATCGGTTCGTGTGGACGGCGTACCCGTTGGCGGTGACCCGAAGGGTGCTCGGTTTGACGTAGAGCAGAAGGTCCTTCGCCCATCCCCAGATGTCCGCGGTCAACGTCGCGAGAAGCCCGGCGGACACGATGGAGAGTTCCGCCTGTCCGAAGGTGGGAGTGACCGCGACGTCGCCGCTCAGGATCTCCTTGATGAGGTTCGACAGCGTCTGCGGGATCACGTCGGAGAAGACGTAGTTGTAGGGAGTGGTCACCTCCCGGGACAGCAATGGCTTGTGCGGCGAGATCGACCACACTTTGAGCCATGGCGCGGATGTGAACGGGAACCAGATCGTCTCCACCCGACCGGACTGCTCGACGTAACTGTCGAACGTCTGTGAACTCGAGCCGGGTGCACCGAAGAGCGCACTGGCGGCCACGTCGACGAAGCTCTGACAGCGGAGCCGACTGTTGAGCCCGACCTGCAGAGTGACCTCGGTGACGAAGGATCTCCCGAGGTGGGCGAGAAGCGGTCCGATCCGGGGATCGGACCGCTCGAACGTCGAAAGGACGTACTGCTCCTGGCCGGCATCCCAGACCACCGCCGTCAGCGACAGGACCAGGTTGCTGACCGAACCGTAGGTGTGACCGGGGATCGGAGTCTCACCGACCGCTGGGACGGCGGTGCCGTGACCGTCGATCGCGAGAACCCCACCGACGGTGATGTCACCTGGAGCCGGGTGCGCGGTGAGGCCGAGGCCGGCGTTTTCGAGCTGTTGCAGGAGCACGTCCATGGTCACCCCGGTTTGGGTGGTGACCGTTGCGGGAGAACCGGACGCGTGGATGCTGAGCGCGGTGAGATGCTGGGTCGTGTCGGCCAAGACGAGGTTGGCGCCGTTCGAATCGATCGGCAGGACCAGCGGCGACCAGTTGTGCATCTTCCCGCGCGCACGAACCTGGTAGCCGACGGGATAGGCCCAGTTCGCCAACGTGACCACGTCGGTGTCGGACTCGGGAGCGCACGTCCAGGCATCTTCGAGCACGATCTCGCCGGACCAGTTCTGAAAGGCCTGCTGGTAGAGCGGGATCGACGACGGGAAGCCCGGAGGTGCGGGGAGCGTGCTCTCCGCGCTGGCTGCAGGGACTCGGAAGACCGGCGTCCATTCGAGGACTCCGAGGGCGGCCACACCGGCGGTGCCGGCAAGGAAGGTTCGGCGCGAGAGCTGACGGCCCGGCGGCGTGTCCGAAGCCCCGCTTGCTCCGCGACGTCGATGCGTACCTCTTGCCATGGTTCCCCCGATCGCAAGACGTGTCCGCCGCGGGGACTATACCAATCTCGAACCTTTTCGATACCTCCTCGATCGGCCTTTACGTCTCGTTTGTCGGGTTGCCTCGTGCGCATCACGAGAGCTGCCGATGACAGCGGCTGTAACGCAGGAACCCGCCTCGTCGTTCCAATTCTGACGCCGCACCCGGGTGTTCGAGATCCGCGCTGTTGGGTATCGGACACCGTGCCTGGGCCGGTCGAGCCGGGATCCGCCGCCCGGCTCCCGGCCCAGGGCGCCGTTCTCGTCCGCTCTCGGGCGCGTGGCCCTCGGCCGGCAGGATCGGCGGCTCGCTCCTCGCCCGAGCGCCTGACCTGGTGACCGGTCACCGTCGGTGCGCGTAATCTCGGAACCTGGCGATCGATCCGGGGAACCGGTCTCGCGGACGCGACACGGCGAAAGGCCTTTCGATGGCGGTCGGGAGCAAGGGATCCAAGAACGTCGTCCTGGCGGCCATGATCTTCGCGGTCGCCATGACCTTCATCGATCAGACCATCGTCTCGATCGCGGCCCCCAACATCCAGCACGAACTGCATCTCACGAGCACCGGAATGCAGTGGGCGATCAACTCCTACCTGTTGGCCCTGGCGGCGCTCTTCGCGTTCGGCGGCCGGCTCGCCGACACCGTCGGCCACCGCAAGATGGTGGTGATCGGCGTCATCGTCTTCGCGGGCGCATCGGCGATGTGCGGTCTGACCCCGGTCGGGAGCATCGCCGAGCCTTGGATCGTCACCTTCCGCGCCATCCAAGGGGCGGGCGGCGCCATCATGTTTCCCGCCGCGTTGGGCATCGTCGTGCAGACCTTCCCCTTGTACGAGCGCGGTCGGGCGCTCGCGCTGTTCTTCGGGATCGCAGGGGGTCTGACCTCTATCGGCCCGATCCTCGGCGGATACTTGACCGAGTGGACCTGGCGAGCGATCTTCTGGGTCAACATCCCCGTGGCGATCGTCGCGCTCGTGCTGATCGCGATCTCGCGTCCGACGACCGAGTACCGATGGGCCCCGATCGACTTTCGCGGACTGGCCCTGATCGTCAGCGGGGTGGCGCTCAGCATCGTAGGCTTCCAACAGGCCGGGATCTGGGGTTGGAGCAGTCCGTGGACCATTTTGTGCGTGGTCGCAGGAGTGCTGCTTCTCGTCGCCTTCGCCATCGTCGAGCAACGGGTGGAGTCGCCGCTCATGGAGGTACGGATCTTCCACGTCCGCGCGTTCGCCGTCGAGAACCTCGTCCTGTTCGTCGCCATGTTGGCCTTCGTGCCCATGTTCTTCTTCGCCAGCGAGTACGCACAGATCTCACTCGGAAAGAAGGCCCAGGAGGCCGGCCTGTTCCTGCTCTACTTCTTCCTCGGCTTCGTGGTCGCGTCGCAGATCGGAGGACGCGTCCTCGACCGGCGTGGGGCCAAACGGCCCGTGGTGATCGGATGTGCCCTCGCCGCGGTGGGATTCGGTGTCTGGGCGAGCAGGATGACCCAGCTCGACTTCTCGTCGCAGATCTGGCCGGTCGTCCTGGCCGGGGCGGGAATGGGGCTGCTGCTCACTCCGGCGAGCACCGACGCGGTCAATCGAGCCTCCCGCCTCTCCTACGGCGAGGCGACCGGGATCACCCAGACCGTCAGGAACTACTCGGCGAGCCTCGGTCTGGCGGTTCTCGGTACGGTGCTCGTGTCACAGCTCCGGTCGCACGTCACGGAGTCCCTCGTCCAACAGGGCGTCCCGCAGGCCAGAGCGACCGCGGAGGCAGCGGACATCGCGCAATTCCAGTCCCCCGGCGGGGGGAACGGCTCGATTGCCACGATCCCGCACTTCGTCCGGTTGGACTTCGCCCAGGCGTCGCGCACCGTGTTTTTCATCATGGGGGGCGTCATGGCGGCGGGCGCGGTGGTGGGTTTCCTCGGGCTCGAGCGCGGCCGCCAGTCCGACTTGCCGGAATCCCCCGAAGGGGAGGCCGGCCGGCTCCAGCCGGTCGACGCGATCCCGCGGGAGGAGTAGCAACGGCACGGCGCGGATCGGGCCCGGTCCGCGGTTGACCGCCTCCGGCCGAGCTCAGCCGTGGAGTGACAGCACGTGGTAGACGACGAAGGCCGGCCACACGAACGCCTTCAGGAAGGCGAGCAGCACCAGCCAGACGGTCCCCGAGTGCGTGTGCAGGTAGTAGGCGAGCGCGCCGATGAAGCCGAGGAACCAGAGCCCTCCCGCTCCACTCCGCCGCACCACCTTGCTGCTTGGCTTCGATTTGTCGCCCTCACTCATCGGTCGCTCCTTCCTTTCGCCGTTCTTCGGCGAGTACGCCCCTGCGGGTTCCAGCGCCCTCGGCCTGAACCGCCTCCCGAGCTCCGCATAGGGTCGAGAGTCCCATGCGCCGGTTCGTCCTCACCATCACCTGCCCCGATCGGGTCGGCATCGTGGCCGCGGTCACCTCGTTCCTCGCCTCGCGTGGGGGATGGGTGACCGAGGCGGCCCAGCACGCGGACTCCGAGACCGGACGGTTCTTCCAGCGCATCGAGGTGCTGGCGGAGTCGCTCGACTGTGACGCCGACATGCTCATCGAGGAGTTCGAGCCGCTCGTCCACGACTTCGGCCTCGATCTTCATCTCTCCGACACGGACCACCGGAAGAGGGTGGTCCTGCTCGCCTCGAAGGAGGACCACTGCCTGGTCGACCTTCTCCACCGGACCGAGCGCGGCGAGCTCCCTTGCGAGATCCCACTGGTGATCGCCAACCGTCCGGACCTCGCCCCGATTGCGGAGCGCTACGGCGTGCCGTTCTGCCTCGTCCCGGTCACGCCGGAGGGGAGGGACGCGGCCATGTCGGAGATCGCCGCCCGTATCGACGAGGCGGGCGGCGAGGTGGTGGTGCTGGCGCGTTACATGCAGATCCTGAGCCCGGAGCTCTGCGAACGGTATCGGGACCGGATCCTCAACATCCACCACAGCGCGCTCCCGTCGTTTGCCGGCCCCCGCCCCTACCACCAGGCCTTCGAGCGCGGGGTGAAGCTCATCGGCGCGACCTGTCACTACGTGACCGCCGAGCTCGACAGCGGTCCGATCATCGCTCAGGACACCGCGGCCGTCGGCCACGCCGAGTCGGTCGAGGACCTGGTGCGGATCGGACGCGACATCGAGCGCACCGTGCTCGCGCAGGGCTTGCGTTGGCATCTCGAGGATCGCGTGCTGGTCAACGGGGCCCGGACGGTCGTCTTCGCGTAGCTCAAGTCGGCTCGCTGCGCCTCCGCAGCCGCCTGAAGGCTGCCGCGAACGAGAGGCCGCGGTCGCGCCAGACCACCCCGACGATCGCACCGAGGATGATCACCACTCCGATCGCGATCAGCCACGACATGAGCGCGAAGACGACGCCGATCGCGCCGTACTTGTCGTAGTCGGAGATCACGGTGTTGGAGAACGTCAGGCGGAAGACGAGCTCCATCCCCACCCAACAGATGGCGGTCGCGACCGCGGAGGGGACGACCTCGCGCGCGGAGACCCGTCCGGCCAGCAAGAACCACATGGTGAACCACCAGAATGCGACGAGTGCCACCAACCCGATCAAACCGAGGAGGATCGGGCCCCCGGCGTCGCCGAGATGAGGGCCGGCCCAACCTGCCAGGACGGCGAACCCGACGACCACTGCCAACCAGACCGCCTGGCGTGGCATGTCCTTGATCCCGCGTGAGGGCATGGCGTAGGCGCGCTCGTAGAGGTCCTGGACGGCCGTGGCAGCCGCGAGACCGCCGAGGACGAACAAGACGTATCCGGCGCCGGTGATCGAGCTCGAGGTCGCTTGGGACGAGGCGAACACATGACTGACATCGCTTGCTGCCTGCTGGTTCAGGCCGAACCGCCGGACCATTCCGGTCACAGCCGATCGGCCTGCCAGGGCGTTTGCCACGATCAGGAAGGGGAAGAAGCAGAGCAGGAGGATGGCCGCGAAGAGCATGCCCTTGTTGATGAAGTCCATCGCGTTGAGGCGGGTCCAGACATGTTCCGCCGAGGAATCCGTGTAGTGCTGCTTCAGCGCGTGCGCTCCACGCTGGACCTTTCGGGCCCCCGGTACTCGCCGCGGGGAGCTCTCGTCGTCCGGACCGACGACCTCGCGCCCATCGCTCGAGCCCGTGCGAGCCCCCTCCGCCTCGGGTCGCACCATCGTTTCGACGTTACTCCCGCGCCGGGGGAGACACCGGACTGTCTTCGATTCGGTAACGATGCAATGCCTCCGTCCGTTACACCTCGAGTCGCCGTCGTGCGTCTCGGGGCGAGCACTTCCCCGTAGTGATGGACTGGCCTTCCGGAAGGGTGTATGACTCATCCAGAAGTCCGGCCGCGGGGGGAGAGGGGATCCGGTTGGGCCAGATCATCAGCGAGATGCAGCAATGAAGGATTTCCGGGGGAAGCTGTCCGCCGCGCAGCGAGGTGACGAGGAGGCGTTCGCTGCTATCTGGCGTCACTTCCAGCCGAGCCTCCTTCGCTACCTCAAGGTCAAGGACCATGCGTTGGCGGACGATCTTGCGGCCGACACCTGGCTCAAGGTGCTCGGTGCCCTTCCCGCTTTCGACGGCAGCGAGGCCGGGTTCCGCGCGTGGCTGTTCACCATCGCGAAGAACCGCCGCACCGACTGGTACCGGGGTGCGGCAACCAAGCTGGTGCTGGTCGAGACCAGCCAGCTGGCGCTGCTCCCCGACGGCAATGACGTCGAGCTCGACGCCGAGGAGGACCTGGCCACCGACCGCGTTCTCGAATTGGTCTCCCAACTCTCGGTCGACCAGGCCGAGGCCGTGGCGCTCCGGATCGTGGCCGGGCTCGACGTGTCGGCGGTGGCCACGATCATGGGACGCTCCGCGGGGTCGGTCCGGGTGCTCTGTCACCGCGGACTCCGAGAGCTGGAGCGGAATCTCGACCGGGCAGCCCTCGAAGCAGACGGGAGGGACGTCTCCGCGACTGGTGCCGCGACCTCGGAGCTCGCCGATGGCGTCGAGGGAGCGGCTTGGCAGCCGGAGGCGATCCTCCATGGTTGACATTCCCCTTGGTGGCTTCCGCGACGACGGATTCGTGCGCAGTCAGCGCAAGCTCATAAGCTTCCCCGACGTGACCGACGGCGGGCTCGCAGACGCGATCGCGCGGCTTACCGCACCGGGTACCGAACAGGAGTTGCGGTCAGAGGCACAGTTTCGTCGGATGTACCGCTCGGCCGCCGTGTCGTGGCCGGTGGCCCGCGCCCGGCGGAACCGCCTCTCGATTCTGGTCGGCGCCGCGTCGGTCGCGAGCGTGTTCGCGACCGCGACCGGCCTCTCCGCCGCATCGGTCCTCCCCTCACCTGCCTCTCACGTCGTCAACAGCATCCTCGCTCCTCTGAACGGCGAAAACGGATCTCCGGCAACTCCGCCCGCGGCCCAATCGCTCGAATCCGGCGGAGCTGCGACGGCCCCGGGCGGGACCGCCGCGTCGATCGTCTCCGGCTCGGCGGTCGCGGCCGGCGCGCACTCGGCCGGCGCCAACACCGCCTGTCGGCACGGGAAAGGCTCCTGTACGGTGCATCACGTGCATTCCGTCCAGGCCGGTCGGACGGCCGGGGCCACCGGCGGCGCAAGCCAAGCCGCCGGCTCGGGCTCTGGGTCGACCCAGAGCGGCACCAACACCCCGACGACCGGTTCTGCGTCCCCGCCGGCTGGTCCGACCTCGGCCAACGGCGGCAGCCCGACCGGAACCTCCGGCTCGACTCCCGGCACCGGGCAGGGCGGGGGCTCGACATCGGGTAGCGGACAGGGCGGCTCGGGCTCCGGCTCCGGGTCCAACCGCGGAGGGAATGTCGGCGCCGGCGGGACGGGTCGTGGCCGGGGAAGCGGTCACCACGCCGGGAGGACCGGCTCGGGCGTCGGGACGCAGGGTGGAAAGGGAGCGGGTTCGGGCGGTCGTCACCACGGCGGCTCCTCGACCGAGGCCACCTCGTCAGCGAGTTCGGCCGCGACGACCGGCACGACCACGGCCACCAGCACGACCACGGCCCCCACGGCTGACACGGCAACCACGGCTGACACGGCAGGCGCATGAGTGGGCATGAGTAGGCGGCATCCCCTCGCTCCGTTCGCCGCGCTGGCGCTGGTCGTCTGCGGCACCGCGCTCGCCATTGCCGCGGCAGGGGGCGTCGCGGCAGGCGTCCCCTCGTCGACGCGCCATCCGGTGCTACCGGTGTCGCCGCGACACGCGTTCGGTCGGACCGGGCTCGAGTCCTCGCTCAACTGGGCCGGCTACGCAGTGACCGGCAAGACCATGTCCTCGGTGTCCGGGAGCTGGGTGGTGCCGACCGCGTCGTGCCCGAAGAACGCGGCGGAGGAGGACTCCACATGGGTCGGCATCGACGGCTTCGCGAGCACCGACCCCACCGTCGAGCAGATCGGAACCGACTCCGACTGCACGAAGGTGAAGAGAAGCCATACCGGGGCTCCTCTCTACTACGCCTGGTACGAGATGTACCCGGCAGGCGCCGTGCTGCTCCCGCAGGCGAGCTACCCGGTGGTCCCGGGTCAGCAGGTCTCCGGTTCGGTCACGGTTTCGGGTTCCACCTACATGCTGGCCCTCACCAACGGCAGTTGGCACTTCACGATCAACCTGACTCCCTCGCCGCGGCCCTCGAATGCCTCGGCGGAGTGGATCACCGAGGCTCCGTCGCTCTGTGCGGGAAATAGCTGCGCGGTCGTCCGGTTGGCCGACTTCGGCACCATCTCGTTCAGCCATGCCCTGGCGAACGGCCAGGCGATCAGTTCGCCCACCTTCACCAGCACCCAAATCGACATGGCCAACAAGAGCGGGAAGAAGGTGCGGGCGAGTACCTCCGCGCTCGCGTCGGGCGGCAACGGCTTCACCATCACCTGGCTCCACAAGTAGGCCGGGTTCCGAGCCTCGACGGGTGTGGTCCGACCCGTCGATCGACGAGAGGGCTACGCAGGACGGAGCGCGACCACCGGGATCACCCGTCCGGCCTTCTGCTGGTACTCGCCGAAGCCCGGGAACCGCTCGACTTGCCGCGCATAGATCTCGTCATGCAGGGGACCGGTGACGGGGGTAGCCGTGGCCTCGTAGCGCTCCGTGCCCCGCTCGACGACAACGGTCGGGTGCGCGAGGAGGTTGTGGTACCAGTCTGGATTGGTCGGCGCGCCACCCTTGGACGCGAACACGTAGATCGTCCCGTCCTTGCCCTCCTGGGAGACCAGCGGGTTCGTGCGGGACTTCCCCGTTTTGGCCCCCGTCGTCGTGAGCAGGACCACCGGCGCACCCTCGAAGGCGCCGCCGACCCGGCCCTCGTTGGCCCTGAACTCCTCGATGATCTGGGTGTTGAAGTCGCTCACGTGGTCACCTCTTCCTTTTGTCCTTGTCCCGTTGGCCGGGCGTTCGCATCTGTCGAGCCAGGCGAGCAAGGTGCCGTTGAGCCCGGCGGTCGAGCGGCTTCACCGTATCGGCGATGTTGCCGGTCTCGTTCGGCCGGGTCACCCGGCGAGGGGCGACACGTCGAGCTGACCGAGTACCTCGGGGTCGGCGACCATCTCGACGGCGACGATCCGGCCGCCGCCGATCGTGAACTCGAACGCGATCCTCGGGGCGCCGCCCTGCGACCACACCGCCCCTGGCACGCCGTCGACGAGCACGGCGCGGGCTCCCTTCGCGCGGCCGGCGAAAGTCGTTGCCACCGCATCGGCACCCCACACCTCGTCGGTGGCGCCCATCGCCACTGCGGCCAGGTCGGCCCGAACGACCGCGTCGGGATCGAGGAGCGAGACGAGCGCCGAGAATTCGCCCTCTCGTGAAGCGGCGAGGAAGGCGGTGACGATCTCGCGTCTGTTGCCCCGGATCGGTGGCTTGCGAGCGGTCGGTGTCCTGCACCCGCCGGCGCGCGCGACTCGCCAGCTGCCGGGTGGCCACCGTCGACCGTCCCACGATGGGCGCGATCTCCTCGTAGGGCACCGCGAACAGGTCGTGCAGCACGAACGCGAGCCGTTCGGCCGGGGTCAGCGTCTCGAGCACGACGAGCAGCGCGAGTCCGATCGAGTCGGCGAGCACCACCTGCTCCTCGGGGTCGCGAACGGAGCATGTCGAGGCAGACTCGCCCGACGACGGTGGTGAGCCAGCCGCTCAGGTTCTCGACGCCGGTCGTATCGCTCCGGTTGAGGCGGATCCATGACTCCTGGACCGCGTCGCCCGCCTCGCCGGTCGACCCGAGCATGCGAGTGGCGACCGCCTCGAGACGCGGCCGGTTTCGTTCGAACTCCTCGGTGAGCCATTGGTTGCGGTCCACCTCGGGCTGGTTCATCTGCTCCTCGTCGTCCAACTCTCGCCGCTCCTCTGCCCTCGATCCTCTGCCGCGAAACCCCGACCGGAGAACACGAGACCCTCGAAGGAGATGACGAGTGACCGAGGCCGGATGTGACCGGCGGGACGTTGCGCCGGCCAGGAGAATCACCGAGAATGAGCGGGTGGAGGCACCGGTGGCCTTCGAGGACCTGCTGGGGGATGCCGCAGGCGCACCCGTCTCGGGTTGGGACTTCTCATGGCTGGAGGGGCGTGCGACCGAGGAACGCCCCTCGTGGGGGTATGCGACCTCACTCACCCTGCGTCTCGGTCGTTCGGACTCGGTCCTCGACATCCAGACCGGCGGTGGCGAGGTGTTCGCAGAGGCGCTCTCCGGATGCGAGCGGCTGCCCGGCATCCTTGCCGCGACCGAGGCCTGGCCTCCCAATCTCGAGCTCGCAGGAGAGCGCCTCGGACCCTTCGGTGTGCGCGTCGAGGAGGCCGCCGACGGGGCACCGCTCCCGTTCGAGGATGGCGCGTTCGACTTGGTGGTCAGCCGTCACCCGACGATCGTGCCGTGGGCCGAGATCGCGCGGGTCCTCCGTCCTCGGGGGACGTTCTTCTCCCAACTGGTCGGGGCAGGCTCGAATCGCGAGCTGACCGATTTCCTGATGGGTGCGCAGCCGGTGAGCGATCTCCGAAGTCCCGAACGCGCCCTCGCCGACGCACACGCTGCCGGACTGCTCGTCGCGGACCTGCGCGACGAGACCCTGCGGGTGACGTTCGACGATGTAGGAGCGGTCGCCTACTTCCTCCGCAAGGTCCCCTGGACCGTTCCCGGCTTCACGATCGAGGGGTACCGGTCCGAGCTGCACCGCCTGCATCGTCGGATCGAGGGTGACGGTGCTTTCGTCTCCCATTCGCGGCGGCTCCTCGTCGAAGCCCGGCGCCCCAGCGACGAGAACGACGGAGGGGTCAGAGACCCTTGATCTGACTGAACGGCCAGACGACTGCCACCGCGCGCCCGACGATCAGCGACGCGGAGATCGGACCGAAGAACCTGCTGTCCTCCGAGTCGGTGCGGTTGTCTCCCATCACGTAGTACTGGCCCGCCGGGATGTGCACCGGCCCGGGCAGGTCGTACTGCGGATTCGCATCACCGGGTAGGGCCTTCGTGCAGCTGCTCGGCAGCTTGGGGAGCCACGATTCGTCCAGCCGCTTGCCGTTGATGTACACGGAGCAGTCCTTGGACGAGATGGTCTCGCCGGGCAACCCGATGACCCTCTTCACCAGGTCCGCGTACTCCTGGTCCTCGAGCGGCGGCCGTGCGAACACCACGATGTCCCCCCGGTTGATCGAGTGCAGGTGATAGCTGAGCTTGTCGACGACGATGCGGTTGCCCACCTGCAGTGTGGGCGCCATCGATGCAGACGGAATGTAGAAGGACTGGATGACGAAGGTGCGGAGCAGGACCGTACAGATCACGACGGCCCCGATGATGATCAGCCACTCGATCGCGGTGCGGCGGGCTCGGGATCGCTTCGACTGCGAGGCGGGCCTGCCGGCGCCCCCGTCCGGGGTGGAAGGAGGTTCCGGCGCCAGCAGCGCCTTGCTGTCGAGATCGCCGGACACGATCGGCCCAGCGTAGTGGGCGCCCAGGCGGCGCCGACATCGGGGTTCGGCCGTTGGTGATGCACGAACGGGCCACGGATGTCGGTCCCCCGGCTGTTCGTCCTCCGCTCGGACTAGGGACCGTCGTCGAGCACGCGCCGGTCGGGCAGCGACTGCACCAGCCGGCTGACTTCCGAGTACCGGCCGGATTCCCAGGCCTCCGCGATCGTCTGGTCGTCGAGTTCGCGGTGGCGGGTGAAATTCCACCAACGCGTCACATCCGAGTCGTCGTAGCCCTTGTTGGCGAGGATGATGTTGAGCCGCGTGGCCTCCCACGCGGCCTCGTCGGGGGTCATCGGCTCGGACCGCGGAGGTGCGACCTCCCGTCCGGAGCGTTGTTCCATCTCGTGGGCGAGCTCGCGGTCGAGGTCACGAGCGACGTGACCCCGGATGGTCTTCAGGGTCCCACCGGTCAGAGCCTGCCGTTCCTGGACCCGTCGTTCCTTCTCGCTGTCGAGGCTCCGGGACCAGAGGTGGTGGGCGGTGGTGTCGACGTCGCCGGCCGTGACCCGCAGCCGCAGGCGACGCTCGATCCGCTCCGCGGTCTTCTGCTGCGTGTGGGCAGGTGCCTCGACCCGGCGCGGTCCGGTCTCTTCGTCCGGCGCGCCACCGGATCGCCGCTCGCGGGGGCCCTGTCGCCGCTCGGCCACCGGTTCGACGACGGGCTGCCGTTCGACTGAGGCGGTCCGCTCAGGGGGTCGCGGCGATCGAGACGCGTAGCTCTCCGGCGGGAACACGTCGCCGGCGGTTCCCGCGATCGCCGCACCCAGGTAGGCCGCGGTCCACTCGCTCTCTCCGACGCCGACCGTCGCTCACCCCGGTGGCCGCCAGTCGTGCCAGCGGCACGTCGAGGCAGGCCGCCACGGCGATGGCCTCGGTGAAGCCCAGCCGCCGGTTGGTGGTCTCGACCTGGGCCACGGTCTCGCGGGTCCAGGGGATGCCTCTCAGCAGCATCTCGTCGGCGAGCCCCTGTTGGGTGAGGTTGGCCTTGGACCGGAGTGCAGCGACGTTCCGGCGCACGATGTCCTCGATGTTCCGCGTCGAATCGCCGTTCATGCGGGTGAGCGTAACAGAATGTAAGGAATTTGAACAGCGAAAGGAGGGCGATCAGGCGCAGGAATGAGTCCGAAAAGGGTTTTATCGGAGAATAGGCAGCTCAGTGGCGATGATACTTTGAACAATCCGCAGGTGGGGTCTCTCGTTGCCCGGGGATGGATTCGGGACCTCGACCCACCGTTGGCGCTGACCCGCCCTCTTGGCTTTTTGGACGATGTCGACCTCCTTCCGAGGAACCGGCGTCGCCTCGTCCCCGCGAACTCGCGCGTCCCTACCCCGGGACCGCCGACTCGGCGCGTACCTCTGCAGCATGACCGCTTCGTGGGTCCCGAGGTGGGATTTCGATCCGACGATGCGGTCCACTCCGGCCTGCGAGGAGCTCGGTGCCGCACTGCCTGGCGCGTCACCGGGGTGCCGGCGCGCCGCCCGAGCGCCACCGACGCCTCGCCCGAGCACCACAGCGCGCCTAAAGCTCCGGCTCGGTGATTCCGATCATCAAGGTGAAGGACACGCAACAAAAAGGGCAGGAAACAAATCTTGACGATCGACCCGTTTCACGTGCGGCGGATCTCCGAATTGCCGGGATGGTCCGACGCCGATTTCGACCTCGACGAGTTGACGCTGCCGGAGAAGCCGCAGTGGCAGCGCTGCGGAGCCGTGCACTGTATCGACCGGGGTCCTTGGCTCGGAACGCTGGTGTGTTGTGTCCGCAGGAGCGGGCACGAGGACGGGCACTCGATGTCGCTCGGCGACGCCGGAGCGCCCGACTACTGGGAAGAGACCTGGTAGTGATCCGGCACTGACCCGACCCGCCGGGCCACCGGATCTCAATGGGCGACGACCACCGCCTGGTCGGGCGCGAGCCGGCCTTCGAACTGTCGACCCTCGCCCACGCCGTCGGTCGACACCGCCACGGTCGTCGCGTCCGTCGGCGCGTCGCCAGGTGCCGCCGACGACCACGTCGCGCCGACGTCGACCGGTTGCCCGGTGAAATTGATCAACACGGTGCAGACCGAATCGAGGTGGGTCCTCCGGTAGCCGAGGATGCCCTCGGGGAGCTCGAGGGCGGTCTGCTCGCCGACCACCAGCGCCGGTGTGCTCCGTCGGAGCTCGAGCAGGCGTCGGTACAGATGGAGGATGGAGCTCGGGTCGCGGCGCAAGGTCGCGTGGTTGCGAGCCTCCGGATCCGGAGAGAACGGCAGCCACGCGGCAGAGCCGGTGTCGGTCGGCCAACCGTGGTCGTCCGACTCGTTCCACGGAATCGGTGCACGGCAACCGTCGCGGCCGCCGGGGTCGACCACCCGGTCCTCGGGCACCGCGGCATCCTGCAGGCCGAGCTCGTCTCCCTGGTAGAGGAAGGGAGTGCCGCGTAGCGTGAGCAGCAACACCGCGGCCGCCCTCGCGCGGGCCTCGCTGCGCGCCGAGCGCTCTGCGTCGTCCTCGCCGCCGAGCGCGGCCCCGAAGTCGTAGCGGGTGCGCGGTCGCGGGTTGTCGTGGTTGGAGAGGACCCAGGTGGGCCATGCGTGACGCGGGTCGAGCGCGCGGAAGGTCCGATCCAGGCACTTCGACCATGCCGAGGCCTTCCAGGGTGCGAAAAGGGGCGGGAAATTGAAGCAGAGGTGGAGCTCGTCACCGGCCCCGTAGTAGGTCGCGACGGCGTCGGTCGAGAACAGGAAGATCTCGCCGACGATGACCCGATCGCCGTAGGAATCGACGAGTGTGCGGATCGACCGCAGGCGCTCGTGGGTCACCGGTTCGTCGATGAACACACAGTGGGGGATGCCGACCCTCCCCTCCGGGTCGTCGGCAAGCGCGGGGTCCTTTCCGATGCAGGGAATCGCGTCGGCTCGGAAGCCGTCCACTCCGCGGTCGAGCCAGAAACGCAGCACGTCGTGCATCGCCGCGACCACGTCGGGCTCGTCCCAGTTGAGATCCGGCTGGCCCGGCTCGAACAGATGGAGGTACCACTGGTCCGACTCGTCGTCGAGGGTCCAGGTGGGCGCGGTGAGGTCGAACGCCGACACCCAGTTGTTGGGGGGCTTGCCGTCCGGCCGCCGGTCGCGCCAGAAGTACCAGTTCCGGTGCGCGCTCGAGCGGCTCGAGCGCGCGTCGACGAACCACGGATGTCGGTCGGAGGAGTGGTTCGGCACCCAGTCGATGATCACCTTGAGGCCGAGCGCGTGCGCGTCGGCGAGCAGGCCGTCGAAGTCGTCCATGGTCCCGAAGATCTGATCGACCGCGCAGTAGTCGCTGACGTCGTAGCCGAAGTCGACCATCGGCGACTGGTAGAAGGGTGACAGCCACACCGCGTCGATCCCCAGCCAGGCCAGGTCCGGAAGGCGTGCCCGAATGCCGGGCAGGTCGCCGATCCCGTCGCGGTTCGAGTCCGCGAACGAGCGCGGATAGATCTGGTAGAAGACGGCGCGCTCCCACCACGGTGTGTCCACCTCTGCGGGGCCGGCGGGGCCTGCGGGGGCTGCGGGGCCGGCGGGGTCCGAACCGGCAGATGACGCTCGGGCCACCTTCGATCAGGCCTCGGCTCGGGCCCTGATACGTGCGAGCGTCTCGTTCATGTTGACCCGGTTGTGGCCTTCGGGGTCGAAGGTGGCGCGGACCAGCGGCGCGATCGTGCGCAGCGCGGCCCCTCGGTGGTCCTCGAACCGCTCGGTGATCACGGAGCCACCACCGCTGTCCGGTTCGATGCGGT
Source organism: uncultured Acidimicrobiaceae bacterium (assembly GCA_963769905.1). Lineage (GTDB taxonomy): Bacteria > Actinomycetota > Acidimicrobiia > Acidimicrobiales > RAAP-2 > Bog-756. The sequence goes on along the minus strand of CAVYNG010000002.1, from coordinate 2,379,850 downwards.
AGCCCCAGCGCGCGACCGCGAGCGGGCCGTAGGTCACGTCCCAGGCGATCTCGTGGCCGGGCTCGTAACCGACGATCGTGCAGGTGGTCGACCACCGTCGCCAGCTCGAGCGATTGCGGCCCCGGAAGCGCGCGCCGACGCGGGGCCCGGTCGATCCCTCGATCCAGGTCATCTCGGTGCACTCGGCGGTCAGGTCGCCGAGCGCGATCGGATCGCCGACCATCTTCCACACGGCCTCCGGCGGTGCATCGATCCGTTCGGAGACCTCGACCACCGTCACCGCGTGACCATACCAACGGAGGCCGGCACCCTCCTCTGCCAGGGCCTTCCCCGGCACCCGGACCGTAGGCCGGATCCTCTGTCCAGGGGTCAAGTTCCCGCTGCGCCTTGCCGAAGAAGTCAGTACAAGCGTGGATGGACGCAAGGAGGAGGGGCATGATGGTCGAACGTCGGGTGGTAGAGGACGCTCCGATGCTGGCCGAAGGGCTCGCCGGGTCAATCCCACCCGTGGTCTACGGAACCGGCCGCATCTGCAAGGAAGCCGAGTGCGGCGTCCGATTGTCTCGTTACAACAGCACCGACTGGTGCGCGCTCCACGAGAGTCCTGCGGCGATGCAGCGTCCCTACGACAGCACCGCCCGCCAGCGGGGCCGGCGCCGCAACCGGTCGAGCCGGCGCAGGACCCAGGGCACCGCAGCTGCGTAGCCCGCGCGGGGCTCTCGACGCCGGCACGGACACCGGCCCGACATCGAGAGGCACCTCGACGGCCTCCGGCCGGAACGCGCGGTGACCCCCGGTACCTCGCGCTCGGCACTCGGTACACTTCGGGCGACCAGGCGGCTCTCCCCATTCCGAGGTGATCGATGCACGACGACGTTGAATCCATCCGGCGGCTGAAGTACACCTATTTCCGGCTCCTCGACACCAAGCAGTTCCGCGACCTCGGAAACTTGTTCCTCGCCGACGGCACCACCGCCTACGAGGCCGGCGCGCTCCGGCAGGAGGGCCGCGCGGCGATCGTCGACTTCCTCACCAGCTCGCTCGGTGACCCGGGCATCGTCACCTTCCACTCCGGACACCATCCCGAGATCGTCGTCCACGACGACGGCACCGCCACGGGAATCTGGTACCTCGAGGACCGGGTGATCATTCCGGCATTCGACCTGGTGCTCGGCGGCACGGCCCTTTACGAGGACGACTACGTGATCGACCACGGGGAATGGCGGATCAAGCACACCGGCTATCACCGGATCTACGAGGAGCGCCGCCGGCTGAAGAGTGGCGAGCTGATCTCCTTCACCAGCCGGTTCGACGAGACGCCCGCGTCGTAGCGGTCCGCCCGGGCAGGTAGACCGTCACCGTCCCCCGCGGGAGGCGTCGCGCGTCGCGCGTCCGGGGCCGTTCGGCGCCGCCCACCACGTCGCCGACGAAAGGTCGGCAATCGAGAGGAGGACTCGATGAGCGAACAGCTGAAGGGAACCGTGGCCTTGGTCACCGGCGCGTCGAGCGGCATCGGCGAGGCGACCGCGGTCGCGCTGGCGAGAGAGGGCGCCGCGGTGGCGATCGCTGCGAGGCGGAGGAACCGGCTCGAAGCGCTCGCGGAGCGCATCGGCGGCGACGTGCCCGTCTTGGTGCTCGAGACCGACGTCACCGACGAAGCACAAGCCCGCGACGCGGTCGATCGAACCGTTCGCGAGCTCGGGCGGCTCGACATCCTCGTCAACAACGCCGGAGTGATGCTGCTCGGACCGATCGTCGACGCGCCGGTCGAGGAGTGGCGCCGCATGGTCGAGCTCAACCTGCTCGGGCTCCACTACTGCACGCACGCCGCGTTGCCCCACCTCCTGCGCGCGGCGGAGATGGAGCCGCGCCGAGTGGCAGACCTGATCAACGTGAGCTCGGTGGCCGGCCGGATCGCCCGCCAGGGCAACGGCGTCTACAGCGCGACCAAGTTCGGTGTCGTGGCCTTCTCCGAGTCGCTCCGCCAGGAGGTGACCCGGCGGCACGTCCGGGTGTCGGTCGTCGAGCCGGGCGCAGTGGTGACCGAGCTCGCCACGCACAATCGTCCGGAGATCATCGAGGGGATGCGGGCGACCTTCGGGGAGACCGAGATGATGGAAGCGGAGGACATCGCCGAGACGATCCTCTTCGCGGTCACCCGTCCCCGCCGCGTCGTGCTCAACGAGATCCTCGTCCGTCCGACCGAGCAGGAGCGCTGAGTGACAGCGGTGGCCTACCCTCCTGCGCACCACCTCCTGACCGACCTCGGGATGGAGGGGGAGGTGGTCTCGCCGACCGAGGTGCACCTCCGGATGGCGGTGACCCCCCACGTGCTCGGCCCGGACGGAGGCGTGCGGGCGGGGGTGCTCGCCACCGTGGTGGACGTGGTGGGCGGGTCGGTCGCACTCCGCGCGGTCGGACGCGAGCGGATGGCCACCGCCGACCTGGTGGTCGAGATGGTCCGGCCCGCCCGCGGGCCGCGGATCGAGGCCCGCGCGGTGCTCCGGCGGCGCGGGCGGACCACGCTCGTCGTCGAGGCACTGGTCTTCGAGACCGGGGTTGCCGGGCCGTCCACCGCGCCGGTCGCCTGGGCCTCGATGACCTTCGCGCTCCTCCCCGCGAGGACCGAGGCGGTCGGGGACGAGTCGCCGTCGGTCGACGTCGCGCCCGAAATGCCCGCTCGATGGGCCTTCACCGGCGACGGGTTCGAGCGACCGGTTCTCGAGTCGCTCGGAGTGGAGGTGATCGACGCGCTCACCGGTCGGCTGTCGATGCCCGCCCTCCCGTACCACCGCAACTCGTTCGGAGCGGTGCAGGGTGGCGCGATGGCCCTTTTGGCCGAGGCCGCCGGCGCCGAGGCGATGCGCGCCGCGCGCGGCCCCGATGACGGTCCGTTCGCGGTCACCGGGCTCCAGGTCGCCTACCTCGCTCTCGGTCGCGATGGCCCGATCACCTCACGGGCCAGAGTCCTCGACCCGACTGAGGGTCGCTCGTCCTGTGCGGTGGTGGAGCTCTGCGACGCAGGCTCGGAAGACCGGGTGACCACGCTCGTCAACGTGGGCGCCGTCTCGGGGTGACCCACGTGGCGAACAGCACCGGCTACGTGCCCGACCCCCGTCGAGTCGTCGGCGACTACTTCCGCCTCGAGCGGTGGGAGATCCCACCCCCGGCCGGCGTCGACGGGCCCTCGGAGTTCGGTGGGCGGGTGCCGGTCGACGCGCACCAGCGCGGGCCCGGTGGCGGCCTCGTGACCGGCGGGCTGCTGACCTCGCTCGACAACCTCGGCGGGTTCACGGCCGGCATCGCGGTCCTGCCGGAATGGGTGGTCACCACCTCGATGATGGTGACGGTTTCGGACCTGTCCCATCGCGGGCCGCTCCGCCTGCACGCGAGAGTGCTGCGCCGCGGGCGCAAGGCGGTGGTCGCCGGCATCGACGTGGTCGACGAAGGGGCGGACGACCGTGCCGTCGCGGTGGCCACCATGACCTGTTCGGTGCTCGACCCCGGTCCGAGGGACCTCGAGTTCGAACGTCCCTTCTCGATCCCGATGGCACCACCTGATCCGCTCGCCCGTCCTCCTCTCGAGTTCTTCGGCATCGAGCCGGGAACCGGGCCGATCACCCGGCTCGGACTGGAGGAGCACCTGAGGAATCCCTGGGGCATCCTGCACGGCGGAGCGGTCGCCATGCTGGCCGAGGTCGGAGCCTGTCGGGCGGCGGAGGGAGAGCGCGTCGGCGCCTCGGGGAGCAGGGTGGCTGCCTCCGACACCGTCCTGCACTATCTCTACCCGGCGAAGATCGGTCCGGTGGAGGCCCGGTGCGAGGTGCTCGGTGCGAGGGAAGGTCGAGGGGTGGTCCGGGTCGCGATCCACGACGTGGGCGCGGAGGACCGGCTCGTCACCGTCGGCGCCGTCACCGTCGTGACGGTGTGAATAGGCTGACGCTCCGCATCGTGGGAGACGAGCGCGGGAAGCGTGGAGGTGGATGATGAGCACGGAGTGGGGACCCCTCGGGGCGCTGATCGGCGAGTGGGAGGGAGAAGGTGGCCTCGACACCGCGTACTCGCACGCGAAGCTCGAGGTGCTCGGGACGCCCTATCTCGAGAAGTGCACGATGAAGCCGTTCGGTCCCGTCGACAACGGCGAGCAGCACCTCTATGGCCTCGACTACCGCTCTGCCATGTGGCGCGATGACGAGGAGAATCCGTTCCACACCGAGGTGGGGTACTGGCTCTGGGACGCGGCGACCGGCGAGGTCCTGCGCGGATTCGTCGTCCCTCGCGGCATCACCGTCCTCGCCGGCGGAACCGCCGAGGCGGACGCGGACCGGTTCACCCTCCGGGCGACAGCGGGAGGCGAGCGGTACTGCATCGGGGAGAACACCTACCTGGCCGAGAACGCGAGCACCCTGAGCTACGAGGTCACCGTGAACTCGGGGGCGAGCGGTTGGTCGTACGACGAAATCTCCCTCTTGCGCATGAACGAGTTCGACAAGCCCCTCGCGCACACCGACCACAACACCCTGAAGCGAGTCGGCTGAGCGCTGGGCCGGCGGGGGGCCACCACCGACCGTCGCACCGGTCTCACCCTCGGCGCCCAGCACCAGGAATCGGCCGGAATTCCGGGCCGGCGGCCTTGACAAGCACCGGGAGATTAGGCTTACCTAATCTTCTACTTATGACTCGCCTTCCGAGGGTGTGCCGATGATCCCAACCTTCGTGATCTTCCTCCGTGAGGGGATCGAGGCGAGCATGATCGTCGCGATCCTGCTGGCCTATCTCGACAAGATCGGGCAGCGCCGCCACTTCCGCGACGTGTTCGCCGGTGTCGGGGCCGCCGCCGTCCTCCTCATCGGCGGCGGGATCGCCGCCTACACCCTGATCCACCAGTACGCCGGATCGACCGCGCAGACCATCTTCGAGACCGTCACCTATCTGCTGGCCGCCTGCGTCCTCACTTACATGACGTTCTGGATGCAGTCGCACAGCAGGACGATGACCGCCGAGCTCGAGCGGCGTTCGGCGGATGCACTGGGCGGCAAGGCGCGTTTCGGGCTCGGGATCCTCTCTTTCCAGGCCGTGGGCCGCGAGGGGGTCGAGACCATGGTCTTCACGTTGGCCATCGTGTTCGCGTCGTCGAAGCAGGCGCCCACCGCCACGCACGGGCGCGGACTGCTCCTCGGTGCCCTGGCCGGCCTCCTCGTCGCGCTCGCACTCGCCTTCGTGATCTTCAAGCTCGGCCGCCGTCTCAACCTCGGTCTCTTCTTCCGTGTGCTCGGCATCGTGCTGATGGTCTTCGCCGCCGGCCTGCTCGCCGATGCGGTCGAGAACATGCAGCAGCTCGGTTGGCTTCCCTTCCTCGGTCACACCATGTGGAACACGTCGGGGATCCTGAGCGAGGACAGCTCACTCGGCGATGTCTTCCACAGTCTGGTGGGCTATGCGGAGCAGCCCTCCGCACTCCAGGTCCTCGTGTGGGTCGGGTACGTCGTCACCTCCCTCACGCTCTTCGTTCGCATGGGCCGTCGCCGCGCCAGGCCCGCCCTTTCGAGTGTCTCATCCGTCGGCGCTCCCAGTTCGGCGTCGGAAGGCGTGGAAGGTTTGTCGACCGCAGCAGGTTCCGACGCTCCGCCGAACGGGATCGCACCGACGATCGAGGCCGGCTCGAGCCCGAGTGGAGCCGGTCCGCACGTGCGGAGCGAAATGCGTCCCGCAGAACGGTCCGCGGGGCAGCCGACCGGACCCGTGGTCCAACCCGGCACCTGACGGCGGCGCGCCGGACGGCTCGCCTGCCCCGCCCGGATCGCCCCGGCCCGGGTCATGACTCGGCCCGGTCATGCGCCTCGGCCGCCGCCCGGTTCGCCCCGGCCCGGGTCATGGACCACAGAAGAGCGGGGGAGAGAGCGACGCAATAAGGTCGTTGCCGTCGCTCGAGAGTCGGGCCGACCAGCCCACCGGTGGAGATCGATGCTCATGGCCGAGCCGGACGTGCCTTCGATGAAGGGCAAGACCGTCATCGTGACCGGAGCGAACTCCGGCATCGGCAAGGCGACCGCCACCGCGCTCGCCGGGGCGGGAGCCCGGACGTTGGTGACCGCCCGCAACGAGACCTCGGGTCGCGAGACGGTCGCGGAGATCCGTCGTTCGACCGGTTCGGACGAGGTCGAGCTGGTGGTCTTCGACCTCGCCGACCTCACCTCGGTCCGCAGGGGTGCCGCAGAGCTGCTCGACCGCGCCGATCGGATCGACGTCCTGGTCAACAACGCCGGACTCGTGCTCACCAAGCGGGCCGAGACGAAGGACGGCTTCGAGGCGACCTTCGCCATCAACCATCTCGGGCCGTTCCTCCTGACCACGCTTCTGCTCGACCGGATCACCGCGTCGGCTCCGGCCCGGATCGTCGACGTCTCCTCGACCGCCCACCGTTCCGCTCGCCGCGGACTCGACTTCGACGATCTGCAGTCGAACCGGCGCTACTCGGGGATGAAGGCCTATTCGCAGTCGAAGCTGGCCAACATCCTCTTCACCACCGAGCTGGCGCGCCGCCTGAAGGGCACCGGGGTGACCGCCAATGCGGTCCATCCCGGCACCGTCGCCACCGGTTTCGCCAGGGACGGCGACACCAGCGGGGTCGTCGCCTTCGGCGTCAAGCTGATCAAGCCGTTCGTGCTCACCCCCGAGAAGGGCGCGCGGACCTCGGTGTATCTCGCCTCCTCGCCCGACGTCGCGGAGGTGACCGGCGGGTACTTCGTCAAGTGCCGGCAGGCCAAACCGTCCGCTGCTGCCCGCGACGAACAGGCCGCGGCACGGCTGTGGGCGGTGAGCGAGGAGCTGGTCTCCCAACCGTCTCCCGCAGGCTGACCGGGCCCTCTACCTGGGAATGGTCCGCGTCCCGAGAAGGGCACGGTCCTAAGGTGGACTCCGCCGGACGCGGTCCGAACGGCGGTATCTGCGGTCCGGGGAGGTCCACATGTCAGATCAAGGGGGAACCGACGGAACGGGTCTCTCCGGTGGTGACGGTGACGTCCTGCAGGTGATCGGGCACTCGTGGGGATGGGTGCTCTTCTTCGGCATCGCGACCCTGATCCTCGGTCTGCTGGTCGTCATCCATCCGAGAGACACCGTCTACGCCTTCGCCATCGTCCTCGGGATCTGGCTCTTCGTCGCCGGGCTCTTCCGCATCGTCACGGCCATCGCCGACGACGAGGACACGGGCGGTCATCGCTGGTTGATGGCATTTCTCGGTCTGCTCGCGGTCATCATCGGCGTGCTCTTCCTCCGCCGCACCGACGAGACGGTGACCACGCTCGGATTCCTGATCGGCCTCTTCTGGCTCGTCGGAGGGATCATCGAGTTCTTCACCGCGTACAGCGATCGTGGGTCGGACGGTCGGGGCTGGCGGATCGGGATGGGAGTGCTCGCCTTCGGGGCCGGTCTCCTCACCCTGGTGTGGCCGAACATCACCCTCGGGGTGCTCGCCTGGATCATGGGGATCTGGCTGATCATCTACGCGCTGTTGGAGATCATCCTCGCCTTCCACCTGCGAAGGCTGGTCCACTGACCAGTTGAGCCTTGCGGGGGCTGCGCTCGCCTTTCCGGCTGGTGGCCTCCCTTTCCCCCGGTCGCCCCGTCCCCGGGTGCCCCCGGCAACCGGGTGCGCCCCGGCTGCGACCCCGAGCCGTCAGGCCGGACTCGTGAGGCCGGGCTCGTCGGTCGCCACGCCGCTCGTCGCCACTTCCACCTGCGAGGGTTCGAGCAGCTCCTGGTGGGCGTCCCCGATGGCCTGCACGCTGCTCACACCGTTGAACGCGACACCGATCGCGAACGCGACCGCGATCTCTGCCACCGCGATGGCGATGGGCGTCCGTGCGTACGAGAGGCCGACCGCGACCCCTCCGGCCGCGATCGCGCCGAGGTAGCAGAGCCACATCCGCAGGACGATCCTGCGGCCAGGGTCGCCGGACGGCAGGCAATCACGAATAGCCTGGTAGGGGAACCAGAGGTTCACGACCGGGATGAACCAGCTCCCGACTCCCAACCCCGCCGAGTGGACCGCCGGCACGTCGAGCACCCGGGCGGTCTTGGCGGCCGAGTACTGCCAGTTGAGGAGCACCACGAAGATCGCGATCTGGAAGAGCAGTACGACGGAGGTGACGACGGTCAGCCCGACGGGGCGGTTGACGGTCACGTTGGTCACTCCGGCGTCGACCTGTGAGGTGACCTGCTCGACCACGGATCGGATCCAGGCGCCCTCGGGCCACGCGGTGATCGCCATCAGCACCGTGACGGCCAGGATGCCGACGAACGCTCGCTTGGCCCACGGCGCCATGTCCTTCTCGGACGCGAAGCGCTCGTGCGCCGAGGGGATCCTCGGGAGGCCAGCCCAGGGTCCCGTATAGGGGCCCGCGGCCGGAGCGACGTACGCGCCGTGTGCGCCGTGTGCCCAGGTCTGAGGTTGCGGTGGTGCCACGGGTGGGTAGATCGGCGGAGCGACCGGTGGCGAGATGTGAGCTGTCCACTGGTACCCGTCCCACCAGCGCCATGTGGTCGTTCCAGACGGATCTGGGTACCACCCCGGCGGCGCGGCACCGCTCGCGGCGGCGTCCATGGACGCAGCGTATCTCCCTCTCTCGCTTGGAAACGGGCGGGTCGGCGAGGTTCCGCGTCGCGGTCGGAGTGCGGTCGGCTCCGTCGAACCTCAGTGGACGACGGTCCGCTCGATGGCGCCGGCGGCCGAGGCATCGCGATCGACGCTCGAGCGTGGTCGAGCCGGGCGCGCACGTCCCGCTATGCTTGTCCTCTGTGACACGGTCCGCGGGATCTCCGAGGCGAAAGCCGGACGACAAAGAGCGGGAGCCCGCGGTCGTGTCGATCGTCGAGGCGGCCGGAGGCGATTCGGCGCCGTCGGCGATGGCGGTATCCATTGCGGGAGTCTCGACCGCATGTAGCAAGGACGCACTTGCGTCCAGTGCGAAGGCGGTACGGGAGGCACTTTCGACGGACTGACAGATTCGTGAGGAATCTGAGACCGTCGAGGAGCCGCTTCCCCGGGAGCGGCTCCTTTTTTTGTTGTTGTTTTTCTTGTTCTTTTGATGTGGGACCGAATCTTGGCCCAGGTTACGTCCTCTTCGATCGAGGCCCGAACCACCGCCCCGTGATCGCCCCGAGACGGGCTTCGCAACCGATGTGAACGACGATCCGAAAGGAGCAGACGATGTGCGCAGACACTCTCCCCGCCCCGCTGTCCGATGCTGCACGATCCGACGATCCAGATCGTCAGCGGACGACTGCGCCGCTCACCGCCGCCGAGTGGTGCGCGGAGCAAGCCGTCGCCCCCGGCGACTCACACGACAAGGGTGAGCTCTCGCTCTGTGTCGGCGAGGCGGCCTGACGCGCCACGCATCTTCACGCGTTCGCGCGCCTTGCCTCGCCGCGCGCACCGCCGGCCGCCGCGTATCCGCATCCCCCGTACGCCGCGTATCCGCACCCGCGTATCCGCACCCGCGTATCCGCATCCCCCGAATCCGCATCCGCGTACCCGGGTTCACCGTTACACCCGGGTGCAATGCTCTGATGATGGCAGGGGACGAACCCCCGAGGGTCGACGAGGACAGCGCCGAGGACGCCGACGAAGGACACCGCCTTGGACGCCGCGAAGGGCACCGCCTTCACGAGTGATCAACTCTCCGAGGCGATCACCCAGCTGCACGCCCTCGAAGTCGCCACCCACCGGCAGCTGCTCGAGCACATCGCCGCCTTCGACGAGCAGGAGAAGTGGCGGGAGGACCTCTGTCCCTCGATGGCCGCCTGGCTGGTCGCCCGCCTCTCGATCTCCTCTTCGACCGCGGCCGAGTGGGTCCGGGTGGCCGAGGCCCTGAGAGGCCTCCCGGCGATCGCCGAGGTGGTCGCCGAGGGACGACTCTCCTGGGACCAGCTGGTTCCCCTCACCCGCTTCGCGAAGGAGGCGACCGATCAGACCCTCGCCGAAGCGGCCCCTCGCTGGTCGGCCGCCGAGACGAAGCAGCTCGCCGAGCGTGCGCGCACCCCGAAGGTCGCCGACGCCAACGAGGCCCACCGGGCGCGGCGGCTCACCTGGTGGTCCGACGCCCACCTGCTCCACCTGCGCGGGGCGCTCCCGACCGAGGCCGGTGCGCAGCTGACCGGGGTGCTCACCTCGCTCGCCGCCTCGGCCCCGAAGGACCCCGAGACCGACACCTACGAGCCCTTCGAGGCCCGGGCCGCCGACGCCCTGGTCGAGCTCGCCGCCATGAAGGCCGGCGAGCTGGCCGACCCCGACCGTCCCTTCGTCGTCGTCCACACCGACCCGGCCGCGCTCGGCGGCGACGAGGAGGGGGAGGCCGAGCTGGCCGAAGGACGACGGATCGCCGCGGCGACCGCACGCCGGCTGGCCTGTGACTGCCGCTGGCAGCTGGTCGTCGAGCACGAGGACGGCGAGGTGGTCCGCCTCGGGCGCACCACCCGCCAGGTGCCCGCTTGGCTCAACCGCCAGCTGAGACGGAGGGACCGGGGGTGCCGCTTCACCGGTTGCGGCGCCACGAGATGGCTGCACGCGCACCACCTCACCCACTGGGCCGACGGCGGCCCGACCGATCAGGACAACCTGGTGATGCTCTGCGGACGCCACCACCGGGTGGTCCACGAAGGCGGCTGGCAGGTCCACGCCGCACGGGACGGCACGGTCACCTTCGAGAAACCGAGCGGCCAGGTGCTCACCTGCGGGCCGCCACCGCTCCGACCCGACGTGCGCCACCGCCTCTTCGGACCCGACCCACCCCCGGGCCCGCGCCCGCCGGCGGTGCCCCCGCCCCCGCTTTCCACCTGATCCGACCCTCCCCAGCTCCGACCCTCACCCGCTCCGACCCCGACGGACCACTCCGCCGGGGTAGGGGCGCGCCTATCGAGGACCGTCGACATGCCTATCGAGGACCGTCGACATGCGTGTCAGTGAAGGCTCACCAGTCGACGCCGGTGGAGACGCAGAACTCGTTGTCCTCAGGATCTGCCATCGTTACCCAGCGAGTCGGCCCGAAGGTCCGTACGCCATCGTGGAGGCGCCGCGCGCCGAGCGCCTCCAGCCGCTGGACCTCGACCTCGACATCCTCGGTGATGATGTCCACATGCATACGGTTCTTCCCGGCCTTCGGCTCGGGCACTCGCTGGAGGAGGAGCGGGGAAGTGTTCACGTCCCGGGGTGCAAGGACCGCCAATGACGGCTCTGAGTAGTGGACGCGGTAGCCAAGCGCCTCACGCCAGAACTCCATCAGCTTCTCCGGGTCGGAACAGTCAAGGACCAATTCCAGAGATGTCCTTCGGCCCATGCCCTACCTCCTCACGGAGCGACTGCCCACCGCCCCGGCGTTCGCCGGCAGACCCTTGTTGTGACACGCCGAGGAGCGTTTCGCGACGCCCTTCTTTACGAGCCCGAGGACAGACCGATCCCTTCGACTGCTGTCGCCGACACAAGGGAAAAGCCACTTCCGGTCCGAATGGGCTGGACAACTGCCGTTCCCTTCTCATTCGTGATGCCCAGATCCCCGGCTCCGCTGTAGCCCCAGGCCCAGAGACCGCCAGCGGTGTCGATGGCGAACGTATCCCGGCCACCAGCCGCGACGGAGGCGAAGGTGACTTGCGACGGCACGTCTACCCGCTGAGGGGTTGTGAAGGACTGACCGCTGACGCCGTTGCCAAGCTGTCCCCATGTGTCGTCGCCCCACGCCAGCATTTCCTTGTTGGTCAGGAGGGCCACCATGTGTCCGTCGTATGGGTAGTCGCCTCCCTCGTACACCTGTGTCGCTGGTGCTGGCAGAGAGACCTTCTGAGGAACATCCTCATTCGTCCTCGTTCCGATACCGAGCTGACCGAACGTGTTCCGGCCCCAAGTCCACACGGATCCATTCGCCTTGAGGGCACCTGAAAACATGTTGCCGGCCGAAATGGCCACAACGTTGGTCAGACCCCTCACGGCGACTGGCTCGGGCGAGCTCGTCGTGGTGCCGTTGCCGAGTTGTCCGTACTGATTGCTTCCGCACGCGTCGACCGTTCCATTGGCCAACAGAATGAGCAGGTGGGCTCCGCCGCCGGCGACCGCAACCGCGCCGAGCCCAGAAATCCGCACGGGGCTGTCCACACTTGATTCGTGATTCAGGCAGAGCGTGCCATCGAGGTTGTCGCCCCACACCCACAGGTTGCCGAAGTTGTCGACAGCGGCCGCGTAGTCGTCACCCTCGCCAATCGAAACCACATTGGCGGGGCCCTGCGCTTCGACGGCTGTGTTCAGAGAGGTCATCGTGGTGCCGTTGCCCAGCTCGCCGTACTGACCCCTCCCCCAATCCCATACGTGGCCACCCGCGTCGAGGGCCATGCCGCCCCAATTGGCCGCTTGGACGGCGACGATGTCGGAGGGCAGTCCGGAGACGACTCTCATCGCGGAGGTTTCCATGCCCCACTGATGGACCGAAGCGTTCGGCGTCTCTGCATTTGCAGGGCCGGCGGTGCTGACCAGTCCGACCGCCAGCGACAGACCCAGAACTGAGAGGGCGCTTGCGATCGTGAAACGACGCATCGCCGACCGGAGGTTCATGACATGCTCCCCTGACGCCAAGCCCCTCTTCGGCACTCGCAACGAGCCCGCTCGACACGCGCCGGCTACAACTGCCAGGTTGCTGTGTATCACAAGGGCGACCGTGAGGCACCGGCTGGCCCTTGTGCATCTGCGCGATCACGAGCCGGGCACGCGCTCTGGTCCCTGGTTTCAGCCGCCGTCGGTGGGAAGGCCGGCGCGCCTGTCGTCTGGTGCTGTGAACGCCGATCCCAGTTGGACTGAAGGCTACGGGACTACGGGACTACGGGACTACGGGACTAGGACAAGTCCGCATCCACTGGGGCGGCCGTCTGGCCATTGTCCTCCGTACCCCACTCACCGGTCCCCAGCAGGCTTGCACTCGCTCGTGGAGAGGTATCGCGCGGCGGTGGTCCCGGAGCGACCCAGGCTGGTAACTCATCCTCGAACAGGGGCGCAACGATGAAGGTATCGATCTTGAATGCGGCGATTCTTGCTAATCCACCCAGGAGACTCGCGAGGTCCTGCGTTCGATAGGGACTTCCGAGGGGAGCTTCGTCGAGTGCGATCTGCGGAACGAGATGAGGATCGAATCGCTCGGGCACTACCGGTTCGTGGAATAAGAACCTTGCGACCACGTCGCCTTCGTTCAGGGACTTGCCGACCGGGAACCACCAACTTGGAGTCGTCGAGCCTTGCGGGAGACCCCAGAATATGTTGTCAACGTTCAGCATGGTCGATACCGCGACGGGGAGACGATGCTTGTCGATCGCCGACAGCTCGGCCACGACTCCAAGTTGGTCTCCCCACTTGCCGCCCCCGTGATATGGCTGCATCGACTCAACCGCAGCAAGAATGTCCGGTCGCTTGATTCCAGGAGCGATGTCCACACGCACCTTGCGACCGCTCTTGTCCCGATTGGCGTCCAGCAGGGGAAACTGGGTAGCCCTGGTGGGTTCCTGACCGTCGAGCAGGACGAGTTGCCAGGCGAGGTGGTCGAGGGCGGACCGGATGTTGTAGATGCCCTGCCCAAATATCGCGCTCCAAGCCGGATCGATCCACGGCACTTTCGTGATTTTGTAGACGACCTCGAACGGATTCTCGCTTGGCGTCCGCTCGATGAAGCGTTGGGCCGTTTCGACGAACGGACGAAGCAAGTCGTCCAGTTGCTCAGCGTTGGCGCGAGCCATCGCCAACTTGACACGCACCCCGTCCAGATCAGTCGCCTTCGCCACGAGACCCCACTGCTCTCGACTCTCATCCGGCTCTCACAGCTCGGATGCGCAAGCCTATCGCCGCGTCCGCCGAGCCACCTTGGGGCGAGCAGGCGATCGCGCACCGGTGACACTTAGCCGTCACGCTCTCGTTGTCGAAACGGGGCGTTGCAGGATGATCACTCGGCCAGTTCATGTCCCTGTTCCCGCTACCTGGGACGACCCGTTATCCTCTTGCCTCTGCTCGAACGTGTCGTTACTGTGAACTTTGCAAGGGGTTGGGACCATTGGCGGCGGGCTGTGGCGATTCCATACACAGGTCAGCGATATGGAAGGCTCCTCGACTCCGATGACGTGCCCGAAATGCGGAGGAGCGGACACTCCGATCCTCGTCGTCCGCGGGACTGGGATCACCAGCAGCCAGGTCAGCCTGCAGTGTCGGAGTTGTCGAACCGAGTGGACTTCGGAGCCGACTGAGGAGCGTCAAGCTTCCTAGTTTGTTGGCCGGCCAACTCCCTGACTGAAAGAGCGCCGGTGGTCGGGATGGCCGCCACCCCCGACGGGAAGGGCTACTGGCTCGTGGCAGCGGACGGTGTGGTGTTCACCCACGGCGATGCCGCGTTCTTCGGCTCGTTTGCGGGCCAAACCTTCAACGATCCGATGGTAGGGACAGCAGCCAGCTCCTGACGTCGTCCACCTGATCCGTATCAGGGGGCCTCGGTGGCCGGGGACCACCCTGTTTGGACAGGGAGCCGCCTCAGGCTCCCACCCTATGAAGAGGAGGATCGAAGGATCTCACGCGCTCCGCGAGTGACCAGCGGTGACGATCCGGTTCGTTCCGTTCGCTCCGTTCGCTCCGTTCGCGTTCGCTCCGTTCGCGTTCGCTCCGTCCGATCTCTCGGATTCGGCAGCTTCGTCGAGGTCGTCGAGCAGTTCGCGCATGAGGAGTGGCAGGTCGGCAGTCCCAGGGCGATCTGCCACCACGTGGAGCTGGTGGGAGTGCGGGACGCTCTGTACTTGGGTCAGGCGTCCCGGACGGCCCAGGTAGAAGCCCTGACCGCATGGGCACCCGAGAGAGCGCAGCACCTCGAGCTCGCCTTCGGTCTCGATGCCCTCGGCGACGATCGATGCGTCGTACGCGTCGAGGCCGAACGTGAGCAGGGCCCGGCCGAGGGCGCGCCGTGCCGGATCCGTGTCGATGCCACGGGTCAGACCGACGTCGAGCTTGATGACATCGGGTCGGAGGTTGAGAACGTGCTGCAAGCTCGAGAAGCCGGCTCCCGTATCGTCCACGGCGAGTCTGACGCCTTGTGAGCGGAGCGACTCGAGACCCTTGCCGAACCCCGCGTAGTCGTTCACGCGGGTGTGCTCAGTCAGTTCGAGGACGATCCGCTCGGCCGGTACGTCGTCGATGCTCGAAGCGAACCCATCCGACATGATGGTCTCGACCGACGCGTTCAGGGAGAGATAGAGATTGGAAGGCAAGCGGGGGAGCTGTTCGATCGCAGCATCCAACGCGGCAACCTCGAGCTCGACCCCTAGTCCGACCTCGGCGGCTTCGGCGAACCATTCGTCGGGCGCCCTCGCCGAGCCGTCCGCGAAGCGAGAGAGCGCCTCGGTGCCCACCGCATTGCCGCTCTTCAGATCGACGATGGGTTGGAAGTGTGTCTCCCAATTCCGGTTGGCGATGGTCGCCCGGATCAAGTTGGTGCGCTCCTCGAGCAGCTCCTCGAGGATCTCGGCATCGAGCTCCCCTGACGAACCGTTGGCCCGATCGGCCAGAGCACGGAGCTTGCGGGTACGCAGCTTCGGCCGCGCATGCCCGCGCGAGAACCTCCGCCGGTTCCGACTGAACATGTCGCCGTTGGTGTCAAGCGTGGTACTCATCGTCACTCGTCGTCAGTTTGTCGACGGCCGGAGCCGCCCCTCGATCCGTAGCGCCCGCAGGCCCTGCATACCCGGTCAATTGCGGTATCGGCACCCCCCACCCCGACCTTGAGAAGGCCCTGCTCACCAGCCTCGGTACCGCGTTCCTCGAGGGCCTCCGCCGAGGTCCCCGCAGACTCAAGGGGTCGGGCTACTCGAACGGGTCGGGCTGCTCGAAGGGGTCGGGCTACTCGAACGGGTCGGGCTGCCCGAAGGGGTCGGGCTACTCGATGGGGTCGGGCTGCCCGAAGGGGTCGTGCTCCAAGGGCAACTCGGGGGCCAAAGGGGCATCCCCGCCCTCTTGCGCCTGGCGTTCGAATTGGATGCGGTAGAGCTCGGCGTACTGGCCGCCCCGGGCCAGTAGTTCCTCGTGGCGTCCGCGTTCGACGATGCGACCGTGATCGAGCACGAGGATCGTGTCGGCTTGTCGGACCGTCGAGAGCCGGTGGGCGATCACAAGAGACGTCCGGCCTTTCAGCGCGGTGGCGAGAGCCTGCTGGACCGCGGCCTCCGACTCCGAGTCGAGGTGTGCCGTCGCCTCATCGAGGACGACGATCTCGGGGGCCTTCAGCAGCAAGCGTGCGATGGCGATTCGCTGCTTCTCGCCGCCCGACAGGCGGTATCCGCGGTCGCCCACCACGGTGTCGATCCTGTCGGGCAGCGTGTCCACCATCGTCGCGATCTGCGCACCGGCGAGGGCCGCGGCGAGCTGCGCCTCGGTGGCGTCGGGCTTGGCGTAGAGCAGGTTGTCGCGAATGCTCTCGTGGAAGAGGTGCGCGTCCTGGGTGACCACTCCGATCTCCGCGGTCAGTGACGCAGTGGTCGCGTCCCGTACGTCAAGACCGTTGATGCGGATCGAGCCGGACGTCACGTCGTAGAGGCGGGGGAGAAGCTGGCTGATCGTCGTCTTCCCTGCGCCGGAGGGTCCCACCAGTGCGACCAGTTCGCCCGGGTGGGCGGTGAAGGAGACGTCGAAGAGCACCTGCTTCGAAACGGAGGTGTCGAGGACGGCCACCGACTCGAGCGAGGCGAGCGACACCTCCTCCGCCGTGGGGTAGCGGAAATCGACGTGGTCGAACTCGATGCTCGCCGGGCCGGGTGGCACGGGCATGGCATCCGGCTTTTCCGAGATCATCGGTGGCAGGTCGAGAACCTCGAAGACGCGGTCGAACGAGACCAATGCGGTCATGACGTCGATCTGTACGTTCGAAAGCGCGGTGAGCGGTGCATAGAGGCGGGTCAGGTACGCCGCGAGCGCCACGATGGTGCCGACACTGAGTGCCTTGTCCACGACCTGTACGCCGCCCCATCCGTAGACCAGTGCGGTGGCCAGGGACGCGGTCAGCATGAGGGCGGCGATGAAGAAGCGGGCGTACATCGCCTGAGTCACGCCGATGTCGCGCACTCGTCCCGCCCGCTTCTCGAAGGACCGAAGCTCCTCGCCCGGCCGGCCGAACAGCTTGACGAGGAGCGCGCCCGCCACGTTGAAGCGCTCGGTCATCGTTGTGTTCATCTCCGCATTGAGCGCGTACGACTCCCGCGTGATCACCGACAACCGGCGGCCGACGCGTTTGGCCGGCAACACGAAGACGGGCAGGATGATCAGGCTGATGACCGTGATCTGCCACGACAGGAAGAACATCACGATCAGGACCAGGGTGACGCTGATGATGTTCGACACCACCGACGAGAGCGTGTCGGTGAATGCCTGCTGCGCGCCGATCACGTCGTTGTTGAGCCGGCTGATCAGCGCCCCGGTCTGGGTCCGGGTGAAGAAGGCGATCGGCATTCGCTGGATGTGACCGAATACTTTCGAGCGCATGTCGTAGATGAGGCCCTCACCGACCTTCGCGGAGACCCAGCGGATCCCGAGGGAGAGGCCGGTGTCGACCAGGGCCAGAAGAGCCGCGACCAGTGCCAACCCGATGATCAGGCTCTTGTTCCCGTGCGGGATGCCGTCGTTGATGATGGAGCGGAACAGGAGCGGATTGATGACCCCGATGACCGCATCGAGGACCACCAGCACCAAAAAACCTCCGAGGATCACCCGGTAGGGCCTGGCGAACTGGAGCATCCGCTTGGCGGTTCCTTTGGTGACGTGTTGTTCGGTGACTGAGTCGTCGCGACGCATCGATCGCATCACTCCGGCGAACTGACCACCTCCCGGTCCCATGCTGTGCCCGACCATCGTCATCGAATTTCCTCCCCGCGCTGCATGAGTCGGACCCTAGTGTCCGGTTCGCCGCGCGCCGCCGCCGCGGCCGTTGAGCGGAAGCGCAGGTCGGAGTGGGAAAGGGGAGATCGAGCCGAGCGGCTCAGGTGACGAGTCCGCGCCCGTAGACCGGCGGGAGGTCGAGCGCGGTGAGGAGGCCGGGAGGTGCGTCGACCACCGCGGGGACCGCGTTGACCAGCCGCATAGCCGTCGCCTTGAGCCCGGCGGTGTTGTGGTCGCCGTCGCTCCCGAGCAGCTGGAGGTCGAGGGTGTAGTTGGGTTCGCCGGTGATCTCGACCCGGTAGCAGCCTTGGCCGGCCGGCTGTGGCCATTCGGGCGCGATGCCGTCGTCGAGGCGGGTGACGTGCTCGAGCACGATCACCGCCCGCCCGTCCCGGACGCCCCGCACTTCGAAGTGCAGACCCGCCGCAGTGCCCTTGGCGATCGTCCCCGCGTCGACGTCGAACGATTCCGGTGCCGGGCGGCGTTCGTACCACTCCTCTACTTGGTCGAGCTCGACTCCGAGTCCCGCGGCAAGCTGGCGCACCACGCTGCCCCACGCCATGGTGAGCACACCTGGCTGGAGGATCATGGGCACCTCGTCGAGGGGACGGCCGAAGCCCATGATGTCGAAGAGGACCATGGGCTGGTTGTAGGTGTTGTAGTTGAGGATCTCCGAGACTCGAAGCTGATCGATCCTCTCGGAGACCCCGCTCAGCACGAGGGGGAGCGCGTCGTTGGCGAATCCCGGGTCCACGCCGTTCACCCACAGGGAGACTCCGGAGTCGAGCGCGGCCGACAGGACCGGTTCGAACATCGAGTCGTCCACGACGCCGAAGGGGTATTGCAAGAACACCGGTCCACTGGAGATGACGTTCACCCCGGACCTCAGGATCCGCTCGATGTCCCCGATTGCCTCGATCAGGCGGTGGTCGGCCATCGCGGAGTGGATGACCACGTCGGGGCGAAGGGCGAGCAGCGCCTGCACGTCGTTGGTCGCAGCCACTCCGAGCTCGCGCCCGAGTCCCGCCAGCTCGCCCGCATCCCTGCCGGCCTTGTCGGGATTCGAGACCCACACTCCGGCCAGCTCGAGGTCGGGTCGCGCGTCGATGCCGGCGATCACGTGACGACCGACGTTGCCGGTGCTCCAAGCCACGACCCGGTAGGTCTTCGCCGCCGGTCCGCTTGGCGCCGGTTGTCCGCCGGTTGCAGGTCCAGGTGTCGGAGAGCCGACTGTCACAGGTCCGGCAGTCCCATGTCGAGGTTGGGCGTCTCGATTCCACCGTCGACCTCGAGGATCTTCCCCGTGATGTACGCGCCGGCGGGCGAGGCGAGGTAGACGACGGCCGCCGCGATCTCCTCGGGTTCGCCGAGGCGGCCGAGCGGGGTGGCGCTTTCCAACGCGATCCGCAGCTCGTCGGTCTGCATCACGATGTCGAGCGCGGAGGTCGCGACGGAGCCGACGGCGATGGCGTTGACCCGGATGCGAGGGGCGAGGTCGGTCGCCGCCAGCCGGGTGTAGTGGGTGAGCGCGCCCTTCGCGGTGCCGTAGGCGACGTACCCGCGTCCGGCGAGCCGTCCCATCGCCGAGGAGATGTTGACCACGGAGCCGCCTCCGTCTTCCAGCATGAGCGGCACCGCACGCAGGAGCAGCGCGTGCGCGGTCGAGACGTTGAAATGGAAGGCCTGTTCGAGCCGTCCCGGGGAGGTCTCGAGGAACGGCCGGGGCATCGCGCCGCCGACGTTGTTGACCACCAGGTCGAGTCGGCCGTACGCGTCGCGGGCATGGTCGACGAGCGACGCGAGGGCGTCGAGGTCGCTGAGATCGGCTGGGACGGCCACCGCCCGCCTCCCGGCCGCTTCGACCCGCTTGGCGACCTCGTCGAGCTGCTCGGTCGTCCGCGCGGAGATCACGACGTCGCCACCCGCCTCGGCCACGCCGACCGCGGTGGCAGCACCGATGCCGCGGCCGGCGCCGGTGACGACCGCGACTTTGTCCTGCAGCTGGAAGCGTTCGAGCATGACGTCGGTTCCCTCCTTCGGGTCCTTCTCTCGGGCTCTCGGGGCTCGGAACGCCGTTCAGGTCGGTTGTGTGGACGGAAGAGTCAGCTTCCGGTGGTCCCACGAGACGGTTCGCTCCACTTCGAGCCGCGCCACGATCCGCTTGTGGAGCATCGTCTCGATGAAGGGACGGAGCTCGTCGGTGTAGGTACCGCCGTAGTACCGCTCGAACACACTGACGCCGAGCTCGAACATCTTCTCGGGGTCCTCCACGATCTCGGCTCTGCCCACGAGCTCCACGCCGCGAAGCTCCTCGTACTGGTCACCGTCCTCGAACATGCAGGTGATCCGCGGATCGCGGCTCAGGTTGACCGCCTTTTGGGACTTGGCCTTTGTTTCGATTGCGACCGATCCGTCGACGAACCCGTACCACATCGCGACCGCGTGGATGGAACCGTCGTGGTTGAGGGTGCACATGGTCATCGGCCGTCGTTCGTGGATGAAGGCGTCGACCTCTTCGGGCGACATCACGATCAGGTCGCGCTGTTTGACACCGTGACCCATCGGTGCGCCGGCCCCCTCCCTCGGGGTGCCTGCACCTGGTGCTGCTCCACTGGCGGGAGCCCTTGGTCGGTCCTGGTCCTCGTTCATGGTCCTGTCCTCGAAGTGTCGCTCACACTAGGACCCGCGCCGCGCAGCTGCACAAACAGCGTGCACAATGTGCACATGGCGCGCCGGAAGAGAGATCTCGACCGCGCACCCGTTGGAGTGGGGAGTGAGCGCCTGGGTGGAGGGAAGACAGGGTCACCGGTCCGTCTCGGACGGACCACGGTCCAGGTCACCTTCGTCTGCACCGGCAACATCTGTCGGTCCCCGATGGCAGAGGTGGTGCTCAGGACGATGGCGGCCGAGTCGACGCTCGCCGACGGCTCGAGGCTCGGTGACCGCCTGCTGGTCTCGAGCGCCGGGACGACCGCATGGCACGCAGGCGTGCCGATGGATCCCCGCGCACGTTCCGTGCTCGAGGCACGGGGCTATTCCGACCACGGTCACGTCGCGCGGCCCTTCGAGACCGCATGGCTGGAAACGACCGATCTGGTGGTCTGCATGGACCGTGGCCATCGCCAGACGCTCGCCGGTCTGGCGCGCGGGGCGTCGGGGGACGATCGCCACGAGGACCGACTTGTCCTCCTGCGCTCCTTCGACAGCCGTGCGGGAGGTTCGGTCGACGTGCCGGATCCCTACAACGGCGACGAGATCGACTTCGAGACCTGTCTCGACATGGTCGAGGCGGGGTGCAGAGGTCTCTCCGCGCACCTTGTGAGGTCGTACGACGCAACCGATTGAGCAAGTCCCGCCGGTCGCTCCTCTCGGTGGTTGGTGCGACCCGTCGTTTGCCGATGTGCGCGGCGCCTTCGCGGAGAACTTCGCCGGACGTGGTGAGGTCGGTGCGGCCGTCTGCGTGATCGTCGACGGACGGATCGTCCTCGACCTGGTCGGTGGTTGGGTCGACGAGACGCGCACCCGCCCCTGGCAGCCCGACACCCTGGTCGATGTCTACTCGGTCGGGAAGCCGGTCGTCGCGCTGCTCGCCTTGCAATTGATCGACGCGGGACTGCTCGGGCTCGACGAGACCGTCGCATCGGTCTGGCCGGAGTTCGCAGTGGGTGGGAAGGGAGGAGCGACGGTCCGCCACGCGCTCTGCCACCGTGCCGGGGTGCCGGCGATCCGTCAACCCCTCACCAACCAGGACCTCTGGGAATGGGAACGGATGTCAGGCGCGCTCGCAGCCACCGAGGCATGGTGGGAACCGGGCACGCGGCACGTGTACCACACCAACACCTACGGACATCTCGTCGGCGAGATCGTCCGCCGGGTCGGGGGAGGGTCGTGTGGCGAACGCCTGCGCACAGTCGTCTCACCGCTCGGTGCCGATTTCCATTTCGGGGTGCCCGCGGCCGATCTGTCGCGGTGCGCGGACGTGGTCTGGGCAGGAGGAATTCGATCCGAGCCCCTCGACTTCTCTTCGATGAGCGGCGACGAGCTGATGACGAACCTCGGCTACTTCAATCCGCCCGGCTACTCGTCCATGGGGGTGTTCAACACGGCCGAGTGGCGGCGAGCGGAGGTCCCTTCGACCAACGGCCATGCGACGGCCGCCGGGGTGGCCCGGCTCTACGCTGCGCTCCTCCAGCCCGGCCGGCTCCTCTCGCCGGGCCTGCTGGCCGAGGCCACCTCGCCGCAATCGGAGGGGTACTGCCCGGTCCTCGGCGAGGAGGTCACGTTCGGCCTCGGTTTCAAGCCGACCGTCCCGCGTCGGCCCTTCGGGCCGAATCCCGGCAGCTTCGGCCACTTCGGGACCGGGGGCGCGGTGGGATTCGCGGACCCGAGTGCAGGTGTCGCCTTCGGGTACGTCATGAACCACGTGATCCCGCGTTGGCAGAGCTCACGCAATCGGGCGCTCATGGATGCGCTCTATGGGTGTCTATGAGCCGACTGTCTGAGCCCCCCGGGCCGTGAAGGCTTCCGAAGCAGGATTGCCGGAGGAGGACCGGAGACGGAGGACCGGAGGAGGACCGAATGGGGACCCGAGGCGGAGTAGCCCTATGAGTCGTAGGCTTCTGCCGATGTCGGGTGGGAGGACCGGCTGGGCGGAGCCGCACACTGAGGAACTCGCCGCGCGCACCGAGCTGCACGAAGCAGAGGTGTGGTCGCGTTGCGCGGAACTTGCCGCGCGGATCCCCGACGATCCGCTCGGCGCGGTCGTCTCGCATCGAGGGAACCTGGCGCTCGCCGCGCTGACCCGCGTTCCTTCCGACACCGTCAACCGGGTCGTCGGTCTCGGTGTGGCCGGGCCGGCCAGCTCGGACGTGGTCGACGAGATGGTCGACTGGTACAAGTCGGTGGGCCAGCCGTGCTACCGGGTGGAGCTCGCCCCGGTGGCGACCCCGCCCGGGCTGGCCGACCAGCTTCGAAGAGCTGGATGTGAACCGGTCTCGGAGTCCGTGACCAAGGTCTGGAGGTATCTCGACGAGCCCGGGCCTGCCTCCCACGAGGACGATGCCGCCGGCGTCGCGGTCGTCGAGCTCACGCGAGGCAACGCCGAGGAAGTCGCCGCACTCAACGTACGCGCATGGGGCGCCTGGCGAACACCGGTGTCGATGGCCCCTTGGTTCGCGGTCACGGTGGGCTGTGGGGGCTTCCGTCACTACGGCATCTACGTCGACCATCGGCTGGTGAGCACCGGGGCCATGGCGGTCGACGGTGACCTCGCGTGGATCGGATTCGACGCGACTCATCCTCGCTACCAGTCACGTCTTTTCCGCCAGTCCCTGACCCGCCGTCGCCTGGCGGACGCCCGAGCGTCGGGATGCCGGCTGATCCATGCCGAGGCGCGCACCGAGGCACTGACGCCACGTGCTCGCCTACTCCACACCCTCTACCTGCGGCAGGTCTTCGTCCACGGCCCGCACTGATCTTCGTCCACGGCCCGCACTGATCTTCGTCCACGGCCCGCACTGATCTTCGTCCAGGGCCCGCACTGATCTTCGTCCAGGGCCCGCACTGGCCTTCGTCCAGGGTCGGCACCGAAAGGCCCCCCCGAAGGGCGAGTCCCTCTGACTCAGGCGTGCTCGGCGACCGGGAGATCGACGAACGAGTCGGCCTCGTAGGCGCGCATCCGCTCGTAGAGCTCGCGTAGCTCCGACCGGCGCGAGCGGTCGTTGGCCAAGTTGACCAGTTCGTGGGGATCGGCATCGTGGTCGTACCACTCGTGGTCGTTGTCGTCGAACGCGCAGTCCGCGTCGAAGAGCTTCCGACCGGGCGACTTCCCCCAGAGTCCCGTCGACGGCTTGCCTCCGCCGACCCCGTAGTACCGCGCGTACTTCGTCCTGCCGTCGAAGAAGCCACGCAGCGCGTAGCGGACCCGGTTGAGCTCGGTCGTCTGGGCCGAGTCCTGGGCGAAGAGGATGTGGTCGCGGACGCTGGCCGAGGGATCCGCGAGCACCGGCACCAGGTCGGTGCCCTGTACGGTGCCACTCGCACGGGAGGTCTCGACACCGGCGAGCGAGCAAATCGTGGCCGCGAGGTCGACGTGAGAACCGAGCGCGCCGGTGACCGCGCCAGGGGCGGTGACCCCAGGGACCTTGACGTAGAGCGGCACCCGCATGATCTCGTCGTAGACGAAAGGCCCCTTCGAACGGAGGCCGTGCGAGCCGCACATGTCGCCGTGGTCCGAGGTGAAGATGATGACCGTGTCGTCCCATGCGCCGGTCTCCTCGAGTGCGGCGAGGACGGTGCCCAGGTTCCGATCCGCAAGCTGGTGGAGGTGCACGTAGTAGTCGAGGTGGCGGAGCCACGCCGCGGTGTCGGCGGGGTCGATGTAGCCCCACAGCCCGTGTTGCTGGTCCCAGCGCCACTGGCGATGGGCCTCGGGCTTGGTGAACAGGTCGTCGTCGAAGTTGGCCGGGAGCCGGTCACACACCTCGGGGTAGGGGTCGGTGTAGATGGGGAGCGGGTCGTCGTCCTTCCAGGCGGCCGACTCGAGCACCTTGCGGATCTTGCCGACCTCGGCGGGATGCCGCTCGCGGTAGCCGGGCTGGTCGACCGGGAACCACATCACGTCGTGGGGGTTGACCAAGGCGACCGTGAGGAACCACGGCTTCCGCCCGGCTTCCGCTCCGGAGTCGTTCATCCGTGCGGCCTTCTCGCTCCTCCGTGCGCCCTTCTCGTTGCTCTGCGCGTTCTCCTTCAGCCAGTGGGCCGCGTTGGTCGCGATGATCGGGTCGAAGTGGACGCCGGTACCGGCCCAGCCCATGAAGTGGCGGTCGTTCCCGTCCCAGTCCGCGAAGCCATAGGCCTCCATGTTCGGGGTGGGCGAGTGCGAGAGGTGCCACTTGCCGACGTAGGAGGAGCGGTAACCGGCGGTCTCGAGCAGGGAGCCGAGGGTCGGCATCGTGGTCGGCAGCTCGACGTGCTCGGGCATGATCACGTTGTCGCGAACGCCGTGTCCCTCGAGGTAGCGGCCGGTGAACAGACTCGCCCGGCTCGGCGAGCAGGGACTCGAGTGGGTGAAGTAGTCGGTGAACTCGAGTCCCTCCGCGCGCAGGCGGTCGCGCCAGGGGAGCGAGACGCCTTCGGGCAGCCAGGATCGCTGGCGCTCCTGGTCGGAGACGAGGAGCAAGATGTTGGGTCGTGCGTCGGGCGCGGCCATCGGCCGCCACGGTACCCCGGACCGCCACGCGCCCGAACTGGGGCTGGCGCCCAAAAGTGAAATGTGTTCTACTTTTTGACGGCTTTTTTGACGGCTTTTTGACCGACGCCAGGCCAGGCCCAGCCAGCGTCGGGACGGGTCGAAAATCGAAACCGCCGCCGCCGGTCGAGGAGCCAGGGAGGTCCGCGATGCCATCACGGGAAGCGCTGCACGCGAGTCACCGGCTCGAGTATCCGTACTCGCGCTCGGTCGGTCCGGTCATCGGTGCGTTCCTCACCGGGCTCCGCGACGGCACACTGCTCGGGGTCACGGGATCGGACGGTTTGGTGATCGTCCCGCCGACCGAGTACGACCCCGCGACCGGTGACGACACCGGCGAGATCGTCGAGGTCGGCCCGGGGGGTGTCGTCGAGACATGGGCCTGGGTCGCGCATCCGCTCCCGAAGCATCCGCTCTCGCGACCCTTCGCCTGGGCGTTGATCCGGCTCGACGGTGCCGACACCGCGATGCTCCACGCCGTCGACTCGGGAGGGCCCGATGCACTGGCCACCGGAGATCGGGTCACCGTGCGCTTCCGGCCGGAGGGCGAGCGGGTGGGCTCGATGAGTGACATCGAAGCGTTCGAGCCCGAAGAGCAAGGCACCGAGGCAGGAAAGGCACGATGAGCGACGCCCACTCGGACACGACCAGCGGCGGCGACGGCGAAGGCGACGGCGGTCGGGGACCGGTGACCACCCTCGCCACCCCGATTCGCCTCGACTTCGAGTTCACCCCCGGTGTCGCACAGTCGCGATTCCTGCGCGGCCTCGAGCAAGGCAAGTTCATGGGGCAGCGGTGCCCCAAGTGCGGAAAGGTCTACGTCCCCTCGAGGGGCTCCTGCCCGACCGACGGGGTGCCGACCACCGAGGACGTGGAGCTGTCCAACTCCGGAACGGTGACCACCTACTGCGTGGTCAACGTCCCCTTCGCCGGCCAGTCGATCGAGATCCCCTACATCTGTGCGCAGGTGCTCCTCGACCGCGCCAACATCTCGTTCATGGGGCTCATCCAGGAGATTCCCGCCGACCAGATCCGGATGGGCATGCGGGTGGAGGCGGTGTGGGTCGATCCGGCAGACCTGGCCCCGTCGCTCGCATCGGTCAAGTACTTCCGGCCCAACGGGGAGCCCGACGCCGACTACGAGACCTTTAAGGAGTACCTGTGAGCGCATCGGCTGCTGCGTCGGCACTCTCTGCGGCCGCGACCGGCGGGCGCCCGGTCCGCCCGGTGTCGATCGCGTCGTTTGCGCAGGCGAAGAACCTCCGCCGCGACGACGAGCACAACGAGATCGAGCTGCTGATGCCGGTCGTCGCCGACGTCTTCGGCAGGATCGGGATCACCAAGGACGACGTCGACTTCATCTGTTCGGGCTCGACCGACTACCTCGTCGGGGGGCCGTTCAGCTTCGTGACTGCGCTGGATGCGGTAGGTGTCTGGCCGCCGCGAGCCGAGAGCCACGTGGAGATGGACGGGGCGTGGGCGCTGTACGAGGCCTGGGTGCTCCTCCAGGAGGGCGAGATCGACGCTGCGCTTGTGTACGCCTTCGGTCGATCCTCGCCGGGGAACTTGAACGAGATCCTGACCTTGCAGCTCGATCCCTACTACGTCGCGCCGCTCTGGCCCGACCCGGTGAGCCTCGCCGCCCTGCAGGCGCGCGCCCTGCTCGACGCGGGCAAGGCCACCGAGGCCGACTTCGCAGCCATCGCCGCGCGCAGCCGGAAGGACGCGATGGGCAACCCCAACGCGCAGGTCGCGAAGGACGTGCCGGTCGAGACGCTGCTCGCCGAGGAGTACGTCGTCTCCCCGCTCCGGCGCCATACGCTGCCGCCGATCACCGACGGTGCGGCGGCCATCGTGCTGGCCGCGGGCGACAAGGCCCGCCGTTGGTCGGAGCGGCCGGTCTGGATCACCGGTATCGACCACCGCATGGAGACTCATTCGCTCGGGGCCCGAGACCTCACCATATCGCCGTCGACGGCGAGGGCCGCGACCGAGGCCGGGGTTGCGGACGGACCGATCGACGTGGCCGAGCTCCACACGCCGTATGCGCCTCAGGAGGTCGTCGTCAAAGATGCCCTCGGTCTCGGCGCTGCGGCTGGCGGTGCGGATGGCGGCGCATCTGGCGCTGCAGGTGGCGGCGTCAGGATCAACCCCTCGGGAGGACCGCTGGCGGCGAACCCGATCATGTCGGCCGGGCTCATCCGCATCGGTGAAGCGGCCGCGCGGATCGCCTCGGGCGAGGCCGACCGCGGAGTGGCCCATGCGACCTCGGGGCCGTGCCTCCAGCAGAACCTGGTCTGCGTCCTGGAGGGGGAGTGATGGAGCGCTGCGCGGTCGTCGGAGTCGGGCAGACCCACCACAGGGCGAAGCGCGACGACGTCTCCATCGCCGGGATGGTGCGCGAGGCGGCCAAGATGGCCCTCGAGGACGCCGAGCTCGGCTGGGGTGACGTGGACGCGGTGGTGATCGGCAAGGCGCCGGACATGTTCGAGGGTGTGATGATGCCCGAGCTCTACCTCGCTCCGGCGCTCGGTGCGGTGGGGAAACCCATGTTCCGCGTGCACACCGCGGGCTCCGTCGGCGGTTCGACGGCCCTCGTGGCCGCGCACCTCATCACGTCGGGCATCCACCGACGGGTGCTGACGGTTGCCTTCGAGAAGCAGTCCGACTCGGACGCGATGTGGGCGCTGTCGGTACCGCAGCCGTTCGCGGCCCCACTGCTCGCGGGGGCGGGGGGCTATTTCGCACCGCACATCCGCGCGTACATCCGGCGTTCGGGCGCGCCCGACCACATCGGCCGGATGGTGGCGGTCAAGGACCGCCAAAACGCCATGCGGAACCCCTATGCGCACCTCCACCTCCCCGACATCGACATGAAGATGGTCGAGGACTCGATGATGCTCTGGGAGCCGCTGCGCTACCTCGAGTCCTGCCCTTCCTCGGACGGGGCCGCCGCCATGGTTCTCTCCTCCGAGTCGACCGTGTCCGGGCGGTACCCGCCCGCATGGATCCACGGGATGGCCATGCGTTCGGAGCCCACCATGTTCGCCGGGCGCGACCAGGTGAACCCGCGGGCGGGTCGCGACTGCTCGGCCGACGTCTACCGGCAGGCCGGGATCACCGATCCGCGCGACCAGTTCGACGTCGCAGAGGTCTACGTGCCCTTCAGCTGGTACGAGCCGATGTGGCTCGAGAACCTCGGGTTCAGCGAGCTCGGCGAGGGCTGGAAGCTCACCGAGTCGGGAGCGACCGCCTTCGACGGTGACATTCCCTGGAACACCTCGGGCGGTGTCCTCTCGTCCAATCCGATCGGGGCCTCGGGGATGCTCCGCTTCCTCGAGGTGGCCATGCAGGTACGCGGCCAAGCGGGGGAGCACCAGGTGGACGGAGCGTCGCTCGCGCTCGGGCAGGCCTACGGCGGGGGATCGCAATTCTTCTCCATGTGGGTGGTGGGCAGCGAGAAGCCCTGAGCGGCCCGAGGGATCGCGGGCCACACGCCGGCACCACACTGCCGAGAGGCGCCGACGCGCCGGCACCACACCGCCGGGAGAGCCCGGCCACCTCGGCCAGAACAGTGGTTTGAGAGGCGGTCGTGCGGGGCACCCGACAGGAAGATGAGTAATTCGGACGAAGGCAAGCTGGTTGCCTCCGTGGTCGATCGGGTGGGTGGTCGGTACTCCACCGAGCTCGGCATCGACGTGGACGCCGGTGACGACGAGATCGAGCGGTGGTTCGTCGCCGCCACCCTTTTCGGAACCCGCATCTCCTCCCAGATCGCCGAGCGCACGTACCACGAGCTCGCCAAGGGCGGGATCGAGAGGATCGTCGACGCGAGCAGGTTCTCGTGGGACGACCTGGTCGAGATGCTCGACGCGGGCGGGTACGCCCGTTACGACTTCCGCACCGCGACCCGACTCCACGAGCTGGCGAAGGAGGTGACCGAGCGCCACGACGGCGCCGTCGCCGAATTCGGACGCCGCCTTACCGATCCGCGAGAGCTCGAGGACGCGCTCGACGAGCTCTCCGGCTGGGGCCCGGTCACGATCGGTCTCTTCCTCCGCGAGCTGCGCGGTGTCTGGCCGGGCGCGCAGCCGCCTCTCGATGCGCGGGCCGCCGATGCGGCGCGCCACCTCGGACTGCTCGCGCCCGGCACGAAGGGAGAGCTCGCGCGCATCACCCACCTCGCCGAGCTCGCCGGCTCTGACGTCCGGGACCTCGAATCCGGTCTGGTGCGCCTCGCGCTCACCCACCGGCGCATGTCGGACTGTCCAGGCCGGCGTGCATGCATCGTCCTCAACTGCTGATCCGGGTCCGGTGCGGATGGCCGCCGGGTAGGCCCGACGGCAGGGCTGAACCCGATGGGTGTCCGCTCCCCTGATCGGTACACTGGGCCGCGTCAGCAGGAGTTCGGCCAGCAGCTCGGGAGGCAGCCGATGAAGATTGTCGTGGACTTTGACGAGTGCGCCAGCAACGCGGTGTGCATGGGAATTGCGCCCGAGCTGTTCGAGGTTCGAGACGACGGGTTCCTCTACGTCCTGAACGAGCATCCGGACAAGGAGCTCTGGGAGAAGGCCCGCCAGGCGGCGAACGGTTGCCCGACCGGGTCGATCACCCTGATCGAGGACGACTAGCCGCGAGGTGTCCGGCGACGTCACGAGAGTTCGTTTCGCCCCGTCGCCCACCGGCTTCTTCCATGTCGGCAGCGCGCGCACCGCGCTGTTCAACTGGTTGGTGGCGCGCCAGTCCGGCGGCGTCTTCGTCCTGCGGATCGAGGACACCGACGCGGAGCGCAACCGAGAGGAGTGGGTGGAGGGCATCATCGACGCGCTCCACTGGCTCGGCATGGACCCCGACGAGGGGCCGTACCGCCAGTCGCTGAGGACCGACCGCTACCACGAGGCGATCGACGCCCTCTGGGACGCAGGGCGCTTCTATGCCTGCGACTGCACCCACGAGGACATCGATGCTCGCAACAAGGCCGCAGGCATCGTGACCCCTGGGTACGACGGGTACTGCCGCGAGCGCCACCTTCAGCGTGGCGACGGTCGCGCGCTTCGGTTCCGTACTCCCGACGAGGGAGTGACCACCGTCCACGACGTGGTCCGGGGAGCGGTCGAGTTCCCGTGCGCCGCGATGGACGACTTCGTGGCGGTCAAGGCGAACGGCGCCCCGCTGTTCGTGCTCGCCAACGTGGTGGACGACATCGACATGGCGATCAGCCACGTGATCCGCGGCGAGGACCTGCTGCCGACCACCCCGCGTGGGATCCTCGTCTGGGAGGCGCTCGCCGGGCTCGGCTGGACGACCGACGGATCCTCCGGCCCTGCCGGACTGCCGGTTCCGCCGTTGCCGGTCTTCGCCCACCTGCCGATGCTGGTCAACGAGAAGCGCCAGAAGCTCTCCAAGCGCCGCGACCCGGTGTCGGTCGAGTCCTATCGCGACGACGGCTACCTCCCCGATGCCTTCGTCAACTATCTCGCGCTGCTCGGGTGGGGGCCGCCCGGCGGCGAGGAGATCTTCACGGTCGATCAGATGGTCGAGTGGTTCCGCCTCGATGACGTGAACCATGCACCCGCGTTCTTCGACGTCGCGAAGCTCACCCACATCAACGGCGAGTACATCAGGGCCATGCCCGTCGAGGCCTTCGTCAAGGCCTGCGAGCCGTGGCTCACCGGGGAAGGGGCACGGTGGTCGTTCGACCGCTTCGACGCAGGGTCTTTCGAGCAGTTGGCGCCGCTGGTGCAGGAGCGAGTGGCCGTGCTCGGGGAGGTTCCCGCGATGGTCGACTTCGTTTTCCTCGACGAACCGACGATCGACGCAGACTCCTGGGCCAAGGCGATCGAGGGCGACGAGCAGGCGCGCACCATCCTGACCGACGCGATCACCGCGTTTGCCGATCTTGCCTTCGATTGGAACCACGACACCATCCGCGCGTCCACTGAAGCCATCGCGCAAGGTGTCGGTCGCAAGCTGGGCAAGGCCCTGCCGCCGATCCGGGTCGCAGTGACCGGCCGTCGCGTGGGGCCGCCCCTTTTCGAGTCTCTGGAGGTCCTCGGGCTGGAGCGGACGCTCGAGCGGCTCCGAACCGCGCTGGCCCGGCTGGGCTGAGCAGCAGACCGACCGAGCAGCAGACCGACCGAGCAGCAGACCGACCGAGCAGCAGACCGACCGAGCAGCAGACCGACGGGCTGAACCGGAAACGCGACCGAAAGGCTGGACGGAGAAGTGGGGCTCGTCGCGATGCTGGCGTCACTGCGGGTTGTGCGGACCATCCTGAAGGTTGCCCTCTTGGTGATCGCAGTGCTGTTGGTGTACCTCGTGGTCACGGCCGTGCAGGTCTGGCTCACCGGCCGCCGGTACGAGCCGCAAGCCGCGGGCGCCATCGTGGTGATGGGCGCCGCCCAGTACGACGGGGTGCCCTCTCCCGACCTGGCATCGCGTCTCGACCAGGCCGAGGTTCTGTGGCGGGAGCACTACGCCTCCGAGGTGATGGTCACCGGCGCGAAGCAGCCCGGCGACGCCTTCACCGAAGCCGAGGCCTCTGCGCGCTATCTGCGGGCCGCCGGCGTCCCCGCCGGCGATATCCTCCAAGCCGGAGGAAACGACTCGTGGGAGAACCTCGCCGATGCGGCACCGGTCCTGCTGGCCCGCGGCGACCGCACCGTGCTGGTGGTCACCGACCCGTTCCACGAGGCCCGCAGCCTGGCCATCGCGAGCTCGGTCGGCCTCCACCCGTGCCCGACACCGACCGAGAGCTCACCCATCAAGGGAATCGCCACCGTCCCTTACTACGCGAAGGAGACCGCCGGGCTTGCGCTCGGCCGGATCATCGGCTTCCAGAACCTCGGTTGGGTCCACGCCTCGCTCGGATGAGCCGTTGACACTCGTGCCCCCCGAGTCCACGAACGCATCCACACCGGCGGTGGCACGACGTTGAACCGCAACGTCCTCTTCATCACTGTCGACCAGTGGCGCGGCGACTGCCTCTCGGCGTTGGACCATCCGGTGGTGGAGACTCCCGCGCTCGACCGCCTGGCGTCCACCGGGACGCTGTTCGCCAACCATTGGGCCAATGCCGCGCCCTGTGGACCGTCGCGGGCCTGTCTCTACACCGGCACCTACCTTCACCACAACCGCTCGCTCTCGAACGGCACCCCGCTCGACGCGCGCTTCACCAATGTGGCGCTGCTGGCGCGGGACGCCGGGTACGACCCGGTGCTGTTCGGGTACACCGACACCAGCGTCGACCCGCGCACCCTCCCTGCCGACGACCCGAGGCTCCGCAGCTACGAGGGGGTCCTCCCCGGATTACGGGCGGTCGTCCACGATCCCTTCGAGGCAGGCAGTCAGGAGTGGGGACGGTGGCTCGCCACCAAGGGTTACGACGTACCGGCCAACCCGCACGATCTCTACCGACCGATGGAGGGGGTGCCTCGCTCGGATCTGCACGGCTCGACGTGGGCGCCGGCCCGTTTCGCCGCCGAGCACTCCGAAACCGCCTTCATGGTGGAATCGGTCGTCGAATGGCTCGAGCGCAACGCGAGCGAGCCGTTCTTCGTGCACGCCTCGTTTACCCGCCCCCATCCGCCGCGTCGCAACCCGGCCGGTTACCACGACCTCTACCGTGCCGACGATCTGGCGCCTTTCGTCGGCGCGCCGACAAAGGCCGAGGAGGCGGCGGCCCACCCGCTCAACGGAGCCGTGTTGGCGACTCCGCATGTCGGAGCACCTGAGGACGAACGCGAGCGCCGCCAGATGCGAGCTACCTACTACGGCGCCCAGCGAGAGGTCGACGACCAATTCGGCCGGCTCTTCGGCTATCTCGATGCCTCCGGGCTGAGCGACAGCACCTTGGTGGTGGTCACCTCGGATCACGGCGAGATGGGTGGTGATCACTGGCTGTTCGAGAAGCTCGGGTACTGGGACGAGTCGTTCCATGTTCCGTTGATCGTCCGTGACCCCGACTCCGCATCCGCAGCCGGGCGCGGAGGGGTGGTCGAGGCAGTCACCGAGTCGGTGGACGTCCTCCCGACCATCTGCCGCTGGCTCGGAATCGAAGTGCCGCTCCAGGCGGACGGCTTCCCGCTGCAGCCGTTCCTCACCGGCGAGCCCACCCCCGACCATTGGCGCAGCGAGGCACATTGGGGCTGGGCCTTTTCCAACCCTGCCGACCAGATGGCGGAGCGTCTCCTCGGCGTGCCCATGGCGCACTGCACGCTGGAGGTCGTGAGGGGAGCGGACGCGAAGTACGTGCAGTTCGCGACCGACAGCGGGATATTGCCTCCGATCCTCTTCGACCTGACTCGCGATCCCGACCAGCTGCACGACCTCGTCCGCGAGGGTGAAGCCGGCGACCTCGGATGGCGGTCGGCAGAGCGCCTCCTGCAGTGGAGGATGCGCACTGACGACCGCACACTGACCGGCAGCATGCTGACACCCGACCGCGGTCTCGTCGTCGCCCGCGACGAGTGGTGGTGACACAGACCGCACCGAAGTGGCGGCGTCAGGGGACGAGCAGAGCTGGCAGATTGGCCACTGAGTCGAGCAGGTGGGTGTGGGGTGCCGCCGAGAGCTCCTTGCGCGAGTGGGCGCCGGTCAGCACGCCCGCCACGATCGACGCACCCGCACGAGTCCCCGCCACCAAGTCGCTCGAAGTGTCGCCGACCACCGCGACCTCTGCGACGTCGTCGACACGGAGCCGGAGGACCGCGGTCAGGATCATGTCGGGCCATGGGCGCCCACGTCCCGCGTCCGCGGGTGAGAGCGCAAGGTCGATCCGTCCCTCCCAGCCGAGGGCCGCGATCACCCGGTCGCGGGTCGCGGGCGAGAAGCCCGTTGTCAGGCAGAGGCGGATCCCGGCATCGCGGAGCGCGCCGAGCACCGATTCCGCCCCTTCGATCGGGGTCACCTCACCGCGCTCGACGGCTTGGTCGAACGCCAACTCGAACGCTCGGTTGGCCAGCTCGGCCCGGTGGTGGTCACCGCCCAGGAGCTCGCTGAAGACACTGATCTTAGACTGGCCCATGGTCCGTCGGACGTACTGGCCTGGGTCACCCGCGAGGCTCTCGGCGGTCAGTCCGACCGCGTCGAGAGCCCGTTGGAACGCCTCCTCCACCGCACCACCGTCGTCGACCGTGGTGCCGGCCATGTCCAGTGCGACCAGCCTGATCGGTGCCCTCATCCAGCCATTCCCGGCGGCTCCCCGCTTCATCGTGCGACGATCGCGCTGCGCTCTCGCCTGGTCGATCGTAGCGACGGCCCATGGCCGGACATCTTCCTGTGGCCGCGCCGCAGGACTGCCTGTGCTTGGCCCGTCGGGTAAATTGGCGCTTCGCCCATTCGGGGGTGGCGCAACTGGCAGCGCGCATGATTCTGGTTCATGAGGTTGGAGGTTCGAGCCCTCCCCCCCGAGCGCACACGGGGTCTCGGTCAAGATGCCGTGCGACGAGCGCCCCCGAAGGGGCAGGAGTCGGGAGCTGTTCGAAGGTCGACGGCTCGCAAGGGTCCCATCGTCTAGTGGCCTAGGACACCACCCTCTCAAGGTGGAGACACGGGTTCGAACCCCGTTGGGACTGCTCGACGTGTCGTGCCTGGTCAACGTGCATGATGCACGTCTCCAGTAGACGGGTGCGGAAGGTTAACTGAGTCGTCTTTGCCACATTTATCGCGCAGACCGATCTCCTTGACCTCTGCGGGGTCGGCCAACGAGGCCAGTGCATCGGCCAGGACGCGGTCCCTCCACGACTGCGTGCTGATAGCGCATGGCGGCTGCTGGGCTTGCGTGGCCGGCCCGGTGCTGGAGTTCGGCCACGGTGGCTCCGGTTGCCGCTGCCAGGGTGAGGCCCGTGTGCCTCAGGTCGTGGAGGTGGAGGTCGTCCCTACCGATCACCTTCCGGGCCTCTTCCCATGCTCGCTGAAGTGTCCTGGCCGACACGTCAAAGAGCCAGGCGTTACGAGCGGGACCCGTGTACGCGTCGAGCTGGTGCTGGAGGTCCTCGCGAATGTTGGGCGGGATTGCAAGAGTCCGCTTGCCCGCTGAGGTCTTGGGCTCCTTCAGGATCTCCCCGCCCTTCATGCTGGGAGCCCTGGTGACCGCGACTGTGAGGGTGTTGTGGAGCAGGTCGACGTCCTTGCGGCGCAGTCCGAGGATCTCGGCGCGACGGAGCTGGGACCAGCAGGCGAGGAGGACCGCGCACCGGAGGTTGGCCGGCATGGCATAGGCGTCTGCTGAGACTTCGGCAATCGACGCAACGGGACGCTCTGGTGACTGTTCCACCGCCGCGCCCCGCACCGTGCACGGGCTGCGCACGATCACCTCATCCGCCACTGCTGCGCGCATGATGGAGCCCAACAAGCGGTAGGCACCTGCCGCGGTGGTGGGACTGTTCTCTGCGATCGCAGC
This sequence comes from uncultured Acidimicrobiaceae bacterium, assembly GCA_963769905.1. Taxonomy (GTDB): domain Bacteria; phylum Actinomycetota; class Acidimicrobiia; order Acidimicrobiales; family RAAP-2; genus Bog-756. The sequence goes on along the minus strand of CAVYNG010000002.1, from coordinate 2,344,267 downwards.
ATGCCAGGACCGAACCTCCGAGGGGCTCACCTGTCCGATGGCGGTATCACCGAGCACCGGGAGGATGTGCTTGTCGAGGAGGTACTCGTACTTGTGCCGGGTGCGCTCCGCGAGATCGGCGCGGCCGGCCAGGACGATTAAACAGTCGGCTCTCCGTCGTCGACCGGTGCACGTTCCGCAGGGGTGTGACCATCCAGACATTCGAGAAGCAGGGGTCCGACTCCATGGTCGGCCGCCGAGTTCCAGAAAAGGGATGCACGTGCGTCGGGAGGCTCGTCTGGTCGACGATCACCGTTGAGGAGTCGAGCTGTCGCTCGCTCCGACCCCAGATCAGTCAAGCCAGAAGAACCGACCCGACGCACCCTACGAAGGGCTTCCGGCTCATCGGTGGATGCCCGGAACCAACGCTAAATATCCCATACCGGCACTTACACGAGTGGGGCACCCTGCCCTCCGACATTCTGCGCTGCGCTCGGGAACCCAAATGCGGTCCTCTTGAGGTTCATCCCGGAGCATGGACGGGTGGTGGCCGGATTTGCCAGCAGAATGGCTCTGATGGGAGAGACGGGGGAACGCGACACCTCGACGTCAGGTCGTGTGGTCCGTGTCGGCAACACGGTTCGCCGTCCTTCCGCATTCTGGTCGGCGGCTATGCACGATCTCTTGCGCTACCTCGAGACGACCGACTTTCCGGCGCCGCGGGTGATCGAGAGTGGCGATGGCAGCGAAGTCCTGACCTGGATAGACGGTGAGGCCGGACCAGCGGGTTGGGCCAAAGTCGTTCCCGACTCCGGTCTCCGTCGCTGGGGTCGATTCTTGCGTGAGTATCACGACGCCGTCGAGGAGTACCGACCGTCGGCCGACAGTGCTTGGTCGAGTGGCACCGGGACATGCTCGCCAGGAGAGCTCATATGCCACGGCGACTTCGGGCCGTGGAATGGAGTCTGGCGAGGCGACGACGTCGTCGGACTCATCGATTGGGACCACGCTCGGCCAGCTTCACCTCTCTTCGACGTCGCCTACGGGTTGGAGTTCACGGCGCCATTTCGAGACGATGAGGAATGCGTCCGGTGGCTGCACCACCCGGGCCCACCGGATCGTCGGCACCGCATAGAGCTGTTCTGCGACGCTTACGGCATCGCTGTTCCCGAGAACGTCGCCTCTCTCGTCGCTGAGCAGCAACGCATCGTGATGAGAACGTGCAAGGAACTGGGCCTGCGCGGCATCGAGCCGGTGGCGACGTGGGTGCGTGATGGCTACCTGGACAGACTTCGCTCTCGGATCGCGTGGACCGAGTCGATCGAACTCTGACGACGACGTCTCGAACCGGAAATGCCGGATTGCAGGCGTGCCCCAGTTCGCCGGGAGAGGGTCGGTTATCGACCGCGGCTAAACGGCACGATGGGGATACCCCTAGCGCCGGTTTCGCTGCGCGTTATGGGGCGCTCGTTCTGCTCGGATCTGCATGCCTTCGACGGGCGCCGAACGGCAGATCGGGCGCTACGGCGACGGGGCCGCAGGCGGAAATCTGTAGAAGATATGGGGACGGAGCCAGTGTCCCGTTGGAACGTTGGGGTGCTCGAAGTCCGACGCCGGATCACGAATCATGCCGAGGCGTTCCATTACCTTCCACGACCGGACGTTGTCTGGGTTGGTGAAAGAAACGATCTCGTCAAGACCGACCTCTTCGAGTCCGTAGCGAACCGCACTACGAGCCGCCTCGGTCACGAATCCATAGCCCCAGTGCTCGCGGGCTAGGCGCCATCCGACTTCGACCGCAGGCGTGAAGGGAGCGTCAAACGGCACTCGGTGCAACCCGACAAAGCCAATGAACGGCGAGTGGTTCGGTGCCTCTACGGCCCACAGACCGAAACCGCAGTCGTCGAACTCCTCCTCGATGCGCGCCACGAATGCGTCGCTCTCCTCTCGGCTCATGGTCTTCTGCATGTGCGCCATTACGTCGGGATCGGTGTTGAGTTCGGCAAAGGGTGCTAGGTCTTCGGCGCGCCAACGCCGCAACACGAGGCGTTGAGTCCGCAGTGTCGGGCCCCTTGCATCGGACGCGAGGTCTCGATCGGGATACACGAGCGCATATTGCCCGCTCTGGCGCCATATTGCCAGAGCGCGGGCCACGCAGAACGCGTGTACGAGTGACGCCCCAAATCACGCGTCCCCTAATCCCGGTCCGAGGGTGTCACCTATCAATGACACTGGGCTGAGGGTCCACGGCGTGTTCAAGGGGTGAGCGCACGATCTCGGTGAGTCACCGACACTTGTCGGGACGAATCGAGGAGGTTGCTTGTGCGCCCTGCACGTCCTGCTTTAACTCAAGAGCAGCAACATATGGTCAGGCGACTGCGTGGAGAAGGGATGACCTGGCAGAAGGCGGCCCGGGCGGTGGGATGCTCCTTCACGTCGGCATGGTTTATCGGTGAGGGCCGGGGCGGTCGACGTGCTCGACCCGCTTCTTGGACTCCACGGCGAGGCAGTTTGACCATTGCCGACCGCGAAGAGATCACGATCGGCTTGGTCAAGGGCGAGTCCTTCACCGCTATTGCCCGGCGGATCAACAAGGCGCCGTCCACGGTCAGCCGAGAGGTGGCAGCTAACGGCGGCCGTGATGACTACCGGGCCTGGTCGAGCTACCTGAGGGCCGAACAGCGTTGCCGGCGTCCCAAGCCCACCAAGCTGGCGTCCTGCCCGCAGCTCTTGTCCGAGGTCACGGCCGGGCTCAAAGGGTTGTGGTCGCCCCAGGAGATCTCTCGCCGCTTGCGGATCGACTTCGCGGACGATCCCATGATGCAGGTGAGTCACGAAACGATCTACCAGTCCCTTTTCGTCCAGGCTCGAGGTGAGCTGCGTCGAGAGCTGACTCGGTGCCTCCGAAGTGGGCGAGCCATCCGACGACCTCAGGGCAGCAGAAGCAAGGTGAACTTTCGGATGCCCAACATGGTGATGATCTCTGAACGTCCAGCCGAAGTGGCCGACCGGGCGGTGCCTGGCCACTGGGAGGGCGATTTGATCATGGGCAAGGACAACCTCTCGGCAGTTGGCACCCTGGTGGAGCGCTCCACTCGCTACACACTGCTTCTGCACCTTGGCGCCGGCAAGGATGCCTTGTCAGTCAAAGAGGCCATGAAAAAGGCGATTGGCACCCTGCCCTCCAAGTTGGTCAAGACCATTACCTGGGACCAAGGGGGCGAGATGGGCCGGCATGTCGATTTCACCACCGAGACCGACATCCCCGTCTACTTTTGCGATCCCCACTCGCCCTGGCAACGCGGATCGAACGAAAACACGAATGGACTGCTGCGCCAATACATGCCAAAGGGCACCGATCTGTCAGTCCACAGCGAAGAAGCCCTGGCCGAGTTTGCTCGAAGCCTCAATGACCGACCTCGCATGACCCTTGGATATCTGAAACCATCGGAGAAGCTCGCCGAACTAATTGCGCTCACCCCTTGAACACGCCCACCGCTTCGCTACTGGGCCTCAATAGGTTCGGAAGCACAGTCAGAGGAACGGCACGCCCCGTCTCGAAAAGAGGGTGATTGGTCCGGGTTGCTCGAACAACTCGGACCGCCCGTCACTCCGATCCGGAACGGCCGTGCCATCCCTCAACCGCTTAAGGAAGGAAGGGATGGCCATGACCATCGTAGAAGCTGCGCGGGGTGTCACCGGTGGTGTCGATACCCACCTCGACCTCCACGTCGCCGCCGCACTCGATCCGATCGGTGGCTTGTTCGGCACCGCTGCCTTTCCGACCGACACCCGCTGGTTATCGGTCGCTTCTGTCCTGGCTCCGGTCCTTCGGGGAGGTGAGGAAGGTCGGGGTCGAGGGCACCGGCTCCTATGGGGCCGGGCTTTCCAGGTACCTGCGCACCGCAGGCGTCGACGGTGATCGAGGTGAACCGGCCCAACCGGGAGGAGCGGCGCCGCAGTGGCAAGTCCGATCCCCTCGACGCCATCGAGGCGGCTCGGGCGGCCCTCGCGGGCAAGGCGAAGAGCATCGCCAAGTCCAAAGACGGTGCCGTCGAGGGGATCCGAGCCCTCGTTGTCGCCAAGCGCTCGGCCCGAGAGTGGCCCGCACCGCGGCGCTCGTTCAGATGCGCCAACTGATCGTCAGTGCCCCCGACCTGCTGCGAGACCGCCTGCGGGGCCTGACCGTGCACGCCCTCACCAGCGAGGCAGCTCGACTGCGCCCGGCTCGTCACGGCGATCCGGTGCTGAGTGCCACGAAGGCCTCGCTGTGCTCGCTCGCCCGTCGGGTGGAATGGCTCGACGACGAACTGGCCGAGCTCGACATACGGATCGAGGCGCTCCTCGTCGAACGCTGTCCCGAGCTCCTCGGGCGCTTCGGCGTCGGTCCCGACACCGCAGCTGCATTGGTGGTCTGTGCCGGAGACAACCCAGAACGTCTCCATTCAGAACCGGCGTGGGCGCATCTGTGCGGGGTGGCCCCCGTCCCGGCCGGCTCCGGGAAGACATCTGGACGGGTCCGAGTCGATCACGCCGGCGACCACCAGGCCAACGCCGCGCTCTGGCGCATCGTCATGGTGCGCATCGCCCACCATCCCGAGACGAAGGCCTACTTCGACCGCAAGGTGCAAGAGGGCCGCTCCAAGCACGAGATCATCCGTCTCTTGAAGCGCTACGTCGCCCGCGAGGTCTACCGCTACCTGCCTCGCGGCTGAAGACCGCGGCCGTGGGTCTGGCTCATCCCCTATCTGTCGCCCGTCAGGCGGGCTGACTTCCCGGCGACTCGTCGACCCACGGCCCGGAACCCATGCAACCCGTGGCCTCATAGGAGCTTGTCCTCGAGATCGAGTGACTCATCATTGATCTGCCCGCTTGGTTGCACACCCTGACCAAAATCCGCCTTGACAAGTGATAGGAGCGTCGCCGGGAGCGGGCGCGTTATCTGTGGCGGGGGAATCGAGTGGAGGGTGGTCCGCCACTTCGGCTCAGGCCCGCGGCATAACCGGCGGACGGGGGCAGCGTCAGGGCTGATCTACTGGCGCGTTATGGGGCACCCCGCTGTCGTCTGATCAGTCGAGGTCAGTTCTGATCTGTGCAACCGGCGGGACTTCGTCACCGCCTGTTATGCGAAGCCGGAGTCGGGGTCGTCGGTCTTGTCGGAAACCGAGCCGGAATAGGGCGGGCATGAACCGGGACGGAAGGAGCCGTTGCGCCGCGTAGAGCGCATGCGCATCTGTCCCGACAGGCCGCAGGATCGGCGGATTCTTGGCCTCGAGGGTGTTGGCAAGCACAGTGGCGAACTGCTTGGGTGGTTTGGCGGTCGAGATCATGCGCCCGCGGTAGGGCTCGAGGCGGTCGTACACATGGCGGTAGGGACTGTGCGGGTCTTGAGGCGGCTTCGGTCCGTTCACCATCGGAGTGTCGAACATCCCGGTCTCGAGCGCGTGGACTGAGATGCCGAAGGACTTGAGCTCGACGGCGAGGGTCTCAATCCAGCGTTCCAGGCCAGCCTTCGACACGCCGTAGACCGACGCAAACGGGATTCCGAGCCGTGCGGTGTAGCTGGAAACGGCCACAATGCGCCCAGAGCCGCGAGCCCGCATCGACGGGAGGAGCAGGGCAGTCAGGCGCATCGGGCCAAGAAGGTTGACCTGGAAGATAGTTTGCCAGGCGTCGATCGGGGTGTCCTCGAAGGTCGCGAACGCGCCGACGCCGGCGTTGTGCACTACAGCGTCCAGCGGGACAGCCGCGAGTTGCTGAGCGGCGGCGACGATAGAGGTGTCTTCGAGTAGGTCGAGCAGCAACGGCTGAACGTCACCGGGATGACCTGCGGTCGCGTCGCGTAGCGGCGCGAACTCGTCGTCAATGGAGCGGACTGCGGCGATCACCTTCCACCCGCGACGAGTGAGCTCGATGGTCGAGGCGGTGCCGAGGCCACCGGATGCGCCAGTGAGCAGGACGGTGCGCGTCAACGGGGCGCCGGGACGAAGAGAAGCGGGAGATGTTCGACCTGGCGGAGCAGTGGGGTGTACTCGAGATCGACGCCGTCGGGGATGCGGTACTCGGGAATGCGCCGGTGCCACTCGCCGAGAGCGATGCGGAGCTCGATGCGTGCGAGGTGCGATCCGAGGCAGCGGTGGATGCCGCCGCCGAAGCCGAAGTGGCGGTTGACCTCACGGTCGAAGTCGACGACGTCGGCTGCTGCGTGGACACGCTCGTCGGTATTCGCGGAGCCGAGCAGGCACACGATCTGGTTGCCCGCATTTAGGGGACAGCCGCTGAGCTCGAGGTCCTCGGTGACAATCCGCGGCACGAAGGGGACTGGGGACTCGAATCGCAGGAGCTCCTCGATGGCGGCCGGAATGATCGCGGGGTCCTCCGCGACGCGGCGCCGCTGCGCGGGGTGCCCGGCGAGCCAAGCGAAGAAACAGGTGAGGCTATCGGTGACGGTGTCGAGCCCGGCCACGACCATGAGGTGGCAGATGCCGAGGAGCTCCTCTTCGGTCAATGGCTGGCTTTCGATCTGGGCGTTGACAAGGTGCGTGAGGAGGTCGTGGCGCGGATCGCGTCGCCGCTCGGCGATGAGCCGGCGGAACCGCTCGTTCGCCCGTTCCTTGGCATCGAGCAGGAACTCATTGCTGACTTCCTGGCCATGGAGGAAGTCGTGCTTCAGCTGCAGGAAGAAGTCGAGCTCATCGGACGGCAGGCCCATGAGGTCGAGGAAGACGCCGCACGGCAGCGGGACGGCGAACTCCTGCGCGAAATCGCACTCGCCGCGTTCGATAAACCGGTCGATCAGTTCGTTGGCCCGCCGGGTGATGTCGGGCTCAAGTTGCTTCATAGGCTTGGGACCGAATAGCGGATCGAGCAGCCGGCGGTACTTCCTGTGCTCCGGGGGGTCGACGTTCTCCGGGATCATCGGGAACGGTGCCACCTCCGGTGGCAGGAAGTCCGAGGAGAACAGCGCGGGGTTCTGGAGCACGTACTCGATGTCGATGTGCTTGGCGACGAAGACGTTACTCCGCTCGGTTCCATACATGTCCGGCAACCGCATCACCGGATTCGTGTCGCGCATCTGCCGGTAGTAAGCGTGTGGCGCCTTGGCGAACTCGGGCTGGAGGAGGGAGTCGAACTCGAAGACCGGCTGCTCCATCAGCCGGCGGGGACGAGTCCGCTGTAGTCCTCGCCCGAGAGCATCTTCCCGATCAGGCCGGTGTCGAAGTAATCGGTCCAACGCGTGATCTTCGCGTCGCGCACGACGAAGGTGCCCATCACAGGCACGCCGTGAACGCTGCTGTCGAAACCGTTGATCATGTCGACCCGCTCGGTCAGCACAACCTCGCCGTCGCTAGCGATGTTTACCATCCGGTACTCGTAGGTGTCCGGGAACATCGCGAACTGGCCCGCCAGGTCGGCCAACACGTCCTCGACGCCTTCCTTCCCCGGCATCCCCGTGTTTTGGTACACGACGCAGTCGGCCAGGAACTCCCGGAGCGCCTCGGCGTCGCGCTTGCTCATCGCATCGCAGAACGCCTGCACCACATCGATTGGATCGGCCACCGCAACCTCCTCAGCTCGGGCCCGCACGGACATACAGGCAGTATGTGGACCATACTGGTCGCATGGCATCCGGTCAACGAGACAGCGGGATGGTGCGCAAGGCGCCCTCCGCTGCCGTAGCCGAGCGAGCCGAGGCCACCCGCAACGCGCTCGTCGCTGCCGCCCGCCAGCTCTTTGTCGTACGCGGCTACCACGACACCAGCACGGAGGAGATCGTCGCACTCGCCGCCGTCGGCACCCGTGGCGCGCTCTACCACCACTTCGCCGACAAGCGCGCTCTGTTCGTCGCCGTGTTCGAAGCAGTAGAGGAGGACCTCGTCGCCGCCGCCGGTGCCAACCTCGTTGAAGCATCACCGCTCGACCTACTCCGAGAGGGGCTCCTCGGGTTCCTCGATGCCTCACTGACCCCCGAGGTCCAACGCATCCTCCTCATCGACGGTCCCGCCGTCCTCGGCTGGCAGGAATGGCGAGCGATCGAGGCGCGCTACGGCCTCGGCGGAATCCAAGCCATGCTCGAGCTCGCCGTCGTGGACGGTTCGCTCCCCGAGCAACCGCTGGAAGTCCTGGCCCACCTCCTGCTCGCGACCGCAGACGAAGCAGCCCTCTTCATCGCCAACGCGGAGGATCCCCCAGCGGCCCGCGACGAAGCCGTCGCTGCGATGGACCGGCTGCTCACCGGACTTCGAAGCAGCTAGTAGGAGCGCACGGTGGGTCCGACTGCCGACTTCGCCGCTAGACCCGAGGTGTCCCACTTTGTCGGTGCAATAGTCATGTGGGGCATGCCTCCGAGGTGCCGTTCGGGGGCTGTCCCCGAGTCCGCCGGAGGGGGGTGGAAAATCTCCTGAGTTGGTCAGCGGCGTTGAGTGATACGTCATTCGTCGGCCTCGGCCGCGAGGCTCTCCTCGACCTCTGCGGTTGTCGGCCGCTGACCTGACTGCATGATGAAGACCTGAGCAATCGTCGCAGCAGCTGTTGCCCTCGTGGCGTGCACGGTCTGAGCCTCCAACCGGCCGGCCTTGCCAGATCGACGCAGCTCCGACTCAGCCACCGCCATGTATTGGGCGATCTTCTGCTCCGCTGTCATCGGCTCCCGTTGTTGTTGCTTCTTTCCAAAGGCCACGTCCCAAGTCCTTCCTCTCGCGCTTGGGCCGGAACCGTAGTGGATCCCCTCCGGCGCTTCGCTGCCCCTCGTCCGGGGCGAAGAGGTCAGCTAGGCAACCGCGCCATTCGCGGCAGCGCCACGCATCTTCGCGCGCTCGGCCGCACCCGTCCCTCCCCAGATTCCGAGGATGAGAGGGTCCGCCAGCGCGAAGGCGAGACACTCCTCGCGCACTGGGCAGCCGGCGCAGACGGCCTTGGCAGCGTCCCCGCGATCCCCGCCACGCCCATGAAAGAACGGGCGCGTTCCCATGCCGGCGCACGCGGCGCGGCTCATCCACTCGGGCTTGCGGAGCAGATCTTCGAGGCTGGGCAGCTCAGGAGCGTCCGGGTCCATGAGCCACTCAGTAGGAGCGACTGTCACCGCACGAACACAGCGCCACCCGGCGTCCCGCTCCCGGACACGGTGACGTACAACTGGCCGTTCACTCGGATTCCATTAGGACCGAACCAGTGGGGGTCAACTGACGTGCCCTTGGTGATGACCGCCACGTCGATCACCTTGCCGCTGGACCCTCCCTCCTGGACGACGATGGTGACATTGGCAGAGCCGACCGTCTCGTAGGCCGTGAGGCCCATGTAGAAGACGGTCGGTCCTGCTGGGCCGATGTTCCCTGAGCTCGTCGGGAGCGGTACGGCTACCGATCCTGCGTGCATCAGGCGCCATGCGCGTCGCGGTGGATGAACCGTGGATCGCCCTTCATGGCCTGGCGACTGCTGTAGTTGATCGCCAACGCCATCGCATCATCGCGTGTGGCACCTTCTGATACGGCAGCGGCATGGATGCTTTGCAGGGCTTTCTTGGCCGACATGCCAGCGAAGGGGTCGCTGGGGTCCGCTGGGTTGTAGGTCGACTCGATGGCCGGAGTGTCCATGCTCCCGATGTTCGGCGGAATGTTCGCGGCCTCGCGGGCGGCTGCCGCCTGCTCCATAGCGATGGTCTCGTGGGCGAGCTGATACGCCTTCGCGGCAGCGTCGAGCGCTGTCTGCCCTGGGGTGAGGTTTGACTCGCCCCCCTCGCCGCTGGTGTCGTCTGTGTTGTAGGTCATTTTCACTTCCTTTGTGCTTTGTTCGGTTAGTTGCCGGGGTCTGCTCTCTGACCGTCGTGACCATCGCCGCCCACAGGGCCGGTTCGGCCAGTCCGGGCATCAGTCGCCGAAAGCGGCGAGGTCCGCGTCTCGGTATTCCACGATCTGCTCGCGGAGCCTGTCGAGGCCGTCGAGGGCGTCCTGGTGTACCTGCGCCCGCCTCTCCTTGGGGGTGAGTGCGGCCCAGGAGGCTGCTCGGTCTGCTGCGGTTTCGGTGGCTGTGGTCATTCGGAGTTGCCTTTCTGGTGGGGGAGTTGCGCTTGGTGGAGGACTTTGGGCGCGCGCGATCGAGCGCCAGTGAGGGGGCGCATTCCATACGCGGTTATCGCGCAGTCGCAGACGTCAGTGGGTGTTCCTGGCCGTACAAAACAAGGCCAGAAACGATTTCGCGTGCGTGCTTGGGAGAACCTCTCAAGGTGGAGACACGGGTTCGAACCCCGTTGGGACTGCCAGCCAGAAAAATAACAATCGCAATCCTTGAAGCCCTGAACGGCGGGCACGCCATTGAGAAGGACTTCAAAACGCTCGCAATGACGCAGCGGTGTGAGCGTTACGGCGTTCCGCCTTCGTTCGTGTCGGGGTGACCCCTATCGCTGCCGGTTACGCGCCGATGCGGGACAGCGCTGTGGGCTCGGAACCGGACCGATCCAAGGGCAGTCGGACGGCCCGATCCCGAAACCGTAGGTGCCGGTCCGAAGCGCTCCGCCGCGGAGCGGATGAGTCGCTCCAAGGAACCGGTCCCCAGAGCAGGGTAGCCCTCATCTAAGCCGCGACCTCATTTCGAGCGTCGTCGGCAGTGCCCCGATTGATGCTGGCTCTCCGGCGCGTAGGATCCCGTTGTTGGGTCTGTTGAGAGCAGGTACCGCCTACCTGCGCTCTGGACTTGACACCCTGGCCCCCGATTAAGGGGGGGCGGGGGGCAGGGTGAACTCAGAAGAGCGACGATCCCTGCGCGATTTCCTTCATGCCCACTTCCATCGGGTGAGAAGGAATGACACGGACCGTGTTCCACTGGGCGAGGCGTGATTCCACAACGAAGGCGTCCAGAGCCTCTGCTCGCTCTGCCTCAGCGATGACGACCGTCAAGTGCTCTCGATTTACGAAGGGTCCGGCGACAATCTTCACGCCGTGCTTCTCGGCAATCGCCGGAATCTGTGGCCCTATCTCAAGGAGCAGCGCCTTCGACTTGGCGTTGCTGGTCGGGCACACCTCAGCAGAGTGGCTTCCCAGTACGACGAAATGCATCGACCCACCTCCTAGGCAGCAACATGTGTTGCAGAAACCGTCTCAGCTAAAGAGGTGGGTGTCAAACGGTATCCCTGAACAATGACACTGGGCTGAGGGTCCAATGACACTGGGTTGAGGGTCCGCCGCTTGGCGACGGGACCTCAATAGGGTCTGCTCTGAGTCTGGTTGACGGTGGTTTTGTTGTCAGGCGACATCCATCAGCGGATCGGTGAAGGCGAGTTCGAGCTCAACCGGGGTCAGCTTGCCGAGACCTCGTTGGCGGCGGCGACGGTTGTAGGTGTGCTCGATCCAGTCGACGATCTCATAGGCGAGCTCGCTGCGGGTCCTCCAACGGCGACGGTTGAGGACGTTCTTCTGGAGGAGGGCGTAGAACGACTCCATCGCCGCGTTGTCACCGGCCGAGGACACCCGACCCATCGATCCGGTGAGCTTGTCGGCCTTGAGCACTGCTCGGAATGCTCGGGAACGAAATTGACCGCCCCTGTCCGAGTGAACGATCACCGTGCCGTGCCGTGCGGTTGGCGGCGGGCGATCGCCGAACGCTGGGCGGAGGTGGCGAGGTGGGCCGTCATCCGATCCGAGAGGGCGTGGCCCACGACCCGGTTCGAGAAGACGTCTTTGATACAGCAGTAGAGCTTGCCCTCGGCCGTCGGGTGCTCGGCGATGTCGGTCAACCAGGTGACGCTCGGGGCAGGGGCGCTGAAGTCCCGGTTGACCAGATCGTCGTGGACCGCTGGTCCGGGGATCTTGCCGCTGGAGCGTCGGCCCTTCTTGTGGTCGTCGACCAGATCTTGTGCTCGCGACACAGGCGGTGGACCCGCCCCTCGCCCACGTCGTGGCCGGCGCGGCAGAGCTCGTCGGCGATGAAGCGGTAACCGAACTCGGGGTCGTCCCGATGGATGTCGACGATGGCGTTGGTCAGGTGGGCGTCGTCCCAGTCCCGGTCCGAGATCGGGTCGGACTGCCATCGATAGAAGGCTTGGGAAGAGAACGTCAGCACCCCGCAGGTCAGCCGCACCGGGAACCCCTGGGCGGCAAGCTCTTGGACCAGCGGGTATCTCATTTTGGGAGCGAGTCCTCACACATCCTCAAGTTCGTGGAAGCGTCGGCCGATGCCTGACAATGGTGGATACGAGCGCGCCTGCGGGACCCATCGAGGGGGACGTCAAAGAGGGCGTCCGACCGTCATTTCGCTTTTCGACCGCATGGCTCCTCGCACTGATGTTGTGCGTCGGCGTGGTCCTACCCGCCCTCGTCGCTACCTCCGCCCCGGCTTCTGCCGCCTCGCATGTCCGGCTGCATCCTGCTGTCAGCCAGCAGAACGCGATCGTCGCCGCGGCTGCCTCGCAGGCGGGAGTCCCTTACTGCGGAAGCGGTGGTGGCATCAACGGACCGACCAACGGGGGAGGGTGCTCGGCGCCAGGTTTCAACTGCATGAGCTTCGCCCAGTACGCCGTGTACCAGGGCACCGGCGATCTGGTACCCCCCGGCGGCGGGCAGCCGTTCCCGAACGACGGCGAGCAGTTCATCTTCAACGAGGCCGATCTCCTGCCGGGCGACGCCGTCTTCTTTGGATCGGGGAGCGACGTGACCCAGTACGTGCACTCTGGGATCGACGCGGGCAATGGAATGGTCTGGGACACCCGATACACCGGCGACGTCGTCGCGCTCCATTCCATCGTCTACAACGCGCCAGGTGGGAGTGGAGAGGGCTACCCGTTCATCGCGGGCGTCAGGTTCTGGAAGGCCGCGCCGGGAGTGCCGCCGGGTGGAACCGTGAGCAGCAAGTACGACCTGGTTGGTGCTGACGGAGGCGTCTTCGCATTCGGCGGTGCCTTCTACGGTTCGCTGCCGGGTCTCGGGGTTCATGTCTCTGACATCGCCGGCATCGTGCCGTCGGCGACCAGAACCGGCTACTACCTGGTCGGCCGCGACGGTGGGGTCTTCGCGTTCGATGCGCCGTTCGTGAACTCCCTCCCGGGCGTCGGAGTCGCGGTCTCGGACATCGTGGGCATCGTGCCCACCTCGACTGACAGCGGCTACTTGCTGGTCGGCCGCGACGGTGGGGTCTTCAGCTTCAACGCACCATTCTTGGGCTCGCTACCGGGCATCGGTCTCCAAGTCTCCGACATCGTCGGAATCGCCAGGACCTCCGACGACAAGGGCTACTTCCTCGTCGGGTCCGACGGCAGCGTCTTCGCCTTCGGGGACGCCCACTGGTCGGGCAATGCACCGGCCGGTGCAGCGGCCATCACTTCAACACCCGACGGCGGTGGCTACTGGGTGGTCGGAGCGAACGGCTCGGTCACCACCTACGGCGACGCGGCCAACTTCGGCGACCTTCCGGCACTCGGCGTAGCCGTATCGGACATCGTGGGCATCGTGCCCTCCTCGGACGGACTCGGCTACCTACTCATCGGGCGCGACGGTGGGGTGTTCAGCTTCGGTGACGCCTGGTTCACGGGATCACTGCCAGGTCTCGGGCTCGAAGTCGCCGACATCGTCGGGGCCGTGCCGGCCTGACGCATGAGCGATGCACTGAAGGGTTAGCGGAGCCGGCCGGACCCTGGGAGCGACGGTCAATTAGTGAGCCAGCAGGTCCACGCGAGTGTTCAGCGTTGACGTCGAATCTGGGTGGTCTTCCCACGATCAGGAGGAAGACCATGTCCATTTTCGATTCACCTGCTGCTTTGCCCGCGCTCGTCGCCGAGCCCTATCAACTCGGAGAGTCTGAGATGGCCGCAGCGGCCTTCCTGGCCACATACACGGACGGACGCTCGATGCTTATCGGCACGACTTGCGCTCCTTCTTCCGGTGGGCCACGGGCGCCCACGTGGACCTCCTCGAAGCCACCCGTCCCCACATCGAGCTGTACCGCGCCTCTCTGGAGGAGCGGTGCCTTGCTCCAGTACGAGCCGGACGTTGCGGTCCGTCGCCCCCATGGACTCGAGCATCCCGAGGGCTCGTAGGCAAGGGGGCAGCCCAGATCCAGTGTCAGCTCCGTGGGATCGTCTCCCGATGGCCCGATCGAGTCGGCGCACGACATCGGTCAACTGCGCGCGGTCACGTGACGGCCCTGAGGCATTGGCACGTCCAGCCCCGACTGAACCCGCGTCAGAGGCGGTGGCCCTGACGGCCGAGGGTCTCCACGGGGGTCGCGCCGGGGCGGGTCCACTGCGGCACGGGCCGGCTGGTCGGGCCCCAGCTGGCGACGCCGCCGGCGTCCGAGCGCCAGTACCAGCAGGCCTGGCCGCCCTCGGACGGGTACTCCTGGCGGACATCACCGATCACGGGCCAGCCCTCGGGGTTGTCCTCCCACGCCTCGCCGCGGCCGTAGGGCGTCATGTCGAGCAGGCCGAAAGATCCGTTGGCCGGCTCGATACCACGGCCCGTCGTGGAGTAGGTGAGGAACACGCGGTCGCCGTCGCGCAGGAAACAGAGGATGTGCCCCATTTCTCCACCGACCGGCGCGTCCACGTCCCGCACCGAGTACCAGGGCTGGGTGTAACCCATGAACTCGACGTAGGGAGCCACCTCGTCCCACGGGCCGGAGGTCAGGATGGCGAACGAGACGCCCCGGGCGTTGAGGTAGACGGCGTCCTTCGCGTGCCAGGCCACGGTGGTGCAGCCCTCACACTGCCCCTGGTTCGGCGCGCCGTCGAACCACATGTGCTGGTAGATCACCAGCTCGTCGCGACCCTGGAACAGATCGAGGAACGGGACCGGCCCATCGACCCCGGTGACCTCGACCGCGCCGTCGAGCTCGACCATCGGCAGCCGTCGCCGGGCCGCGGCGATCGCGTCGCCCTCACGGGTGTGCGCCTTCTCGGTGACCAACAGCTCCTCGCGAGCCGCCTGCCAGATGGCGAGGTCGACGACTGGCGGCTTGCCGGGGAGATTGCTGCTCGCGTTGCCGGCTGAGGTCGTCATGGTGTCCTCCGAGGTCTCGTCTCGTGCGCTCGCAGGCTTCCTGGGGAGCTTGTCAGTTGAGACGAGTCACGGTACCGAGACTCATCGATCCGAGTACCAGGTTGCCCCTCACCTTCCCTCCTTGAGCACGGTGTTCGAGGCCACGACCACGAGCGGCGGCCCCTTGGAGTAGGGCCAGGGTGTTCGCACAATGCGATGGTAGGACTGCCAAAGTGAGGGGAAGTGGCGAATATCGTGTGACCAGATCTGCGCCCGGAGGGCCTGCCAGTTGTGCGTCCATTTCTGCCCGGAGCGGCTTCCACCGATGAGTTCGATCCTCTGTGTGCGTCTGATCCGTTTACGGACCAATGGAAGGAGGAGGAGTGTCTCAGCTGCTGAGGGTGCAGTGTTTCAACGTGTCGTCGGACGGATTCGGCGCCGGTGACGGCCAGAGCCTGGACCACCCCTTCGGGCACGCCAACCCCGCAGACCTTTTCTCGTGGGCCGGCGCCACCGCAAGCTGGGTGAACCGGACTGATCCCGGCGGGAGTCGAGGACTCGACGACTACTTCACCCGCGACATGACGCGCAACATCGGAGCCGAGATCATGGGTCGCAACAAGTTCGGTCCCCAGCGCGGCCCATGGGAGAATCATGAGTGGAAGGGGTGGTGGGGCGACACTCCGCCGTTCCATACTCCGGTGTTCGTGCTCACCCATCACAACCGCCCGTCGTTCACGTTGTCCGATACCACCTTCCATTTCCTCAACGCCACACCGGCCGAAGCCCTTCGACAAGCGGAGCAAGCCGCAAGCGGCAAGGACGTGCGACTCGGAGGCGGCGTCGCAACCGTCCGCGAGTTCCTCGACGCCGACCGTGTCGACTCGATGCACATCGCCGTTGCGCCAATCGAGCTCGGCCGCGGTGAACGCCTCTGGAAGTCCCACAGCGAGGTACTCGACCGCTTCCATCTCGACTCCGTGCAGAGCCCCAGCGGAGTGACCCACTTACTGTTTTGGCATCGGTGAAGTGAACAGGTGGAGAGACGTCAGACGAGTGGGCGGGCGACCCCTTTGGTAGCCGGTAAGCGGGGCTGTCGGAGCTGAGGACCTGGCAGACCGACTGAGGCGCGCAACAGCCGCGAAGCGGGGCTCCATGATGCGGCCGGTCGGGCTGGCAAACCCGATGGCTATCTTCTCGGCTCGTACCGCATGGCCACTGCCCCCGAGCCGTACTCCAGCCGACTCACGAGCTTTAAGTCGACATACTTCGATAGCCCCGCGAACAACGTCGGCCCGTGGCCCGCCAGCCTGGGATGCACCACCAACTCGTACTCATCGATCAATCCCAGCTCCGTCAACGCCAGTGGGAGCTTCACACCTCCCACGAACAGTCCCTTGCCCGACTCCCGCTTGAGTTGTTGAACGCCCTTACCCAGATCCCCGTGCACGAGTTCCGCGTTCCAATCGACCTGCTCCAGGGTGCTCGACACGACGTACTTCTTTGCCGAGTTGATCGTCTGGGCAAAGAGTTCAATCGATTCAGGTCTCGCTCCTGTGGGCGCCGGCGGCCGCCACGCTGATTCCATCAGTTCGTAAGTCACCCGGCCAAAGAGAAGAGCATCGGCCTGGTTGAAGTTCTCGACCGTGTGACGATGCAACTCTTCGTCCGCGGGGATTGCACGATGATCGCAGCACCCGTCCAATGTGACGTTGATGGAGTACCGAAGGGGCCGCATTTGGCAAGAGTACCGGCGATGGGTACAGGGGCGGTGTGTCGCTCAAACGGTGATCTGTCGAAGTGTGGGTGGGATCGTGGCTGCGGCTGGGGCTTTGGAGACGACGGGTTGGACAGCGGGCTGAGCTGGAGCGGCTTGCTCGTTCGCACACCGCTCCCACAGCGGCCGCGTGGTGCCGGCGTTCTTCCGGTCGATCGACATGCACGTCGACCCCGACCTGGAGCTGCACGTCGGGCACCTTCGACCGGATCGCCAAATCCCGACACTCGACTAGGTCCTCGCAATGATCGCCAGCCAGGCCCGTGCTCCCTCGGGGTCGATGGTGATCTCGATCCGGGAAGTCTCGATCGACTCGATCCGCCACCCTTCGGCGAAACTCGACTGGATCTCGCTCCTCGGCACTCGCCGGGGTCCCCAGTCGCCGGGCTGTTGGTCGCTGAAGCACAGCATGAAGTAGCGACCCCCAGGAACAACGGCTGCATGGAGGCTCTTGACAAAGCGCGCCCGGTCGCGGTCATCGAACACGTGGAACAAACCGCAGTCCAACACGGTGTCGTACTGTTCGTGACGCGAGTCGAGATCCAGGGCGTCCGCCACGAGGAAGCGGGGACCGAGGCTTCGCTCTTGGGCCTTTCTCTCAGCAAGGCGGATCGCCTTCGGCGATGAGTCGATCCCGGTCACATCAAGGCCGAGCTCGGCGGCCATCAGAGCGTGTTCGCCCGTACCGCATCCCACGTCGAGGACACGACCAACCAGGGCTCCTGACTGTGCCAATGCCGAGAACTCTGGTTGGGGGTGCCCGATGTCCCAGGGCGGCGTTCCCTCGTAAGCCGAGTCGAACTCAACCCTCCGGTCTGGACCAATCGGCAATGCGTCCGCGCCGTGACGAGGAGTGTCACCCATAGTGCAACAATAAGGGCGCAAGCGTGCAGGTTGTTATCGAGGCCTCATCCTGAAGGCAACCCAACCGGCCTGTCCCGACCCAAGGGGTAAGCCGCACGAGGGTCTAGGCTCGCGGAGCGGCGACCAGATCGCCCGGCGTGTCTTCGCTCCCGACTGCGGAGTGCTACATGTCCTCTTCTCGGGTCACGTCCAAGTTGCGGAAGATTGGAGCGCCGTCACAAAGCTTTGCCAGCTGAGCAGCGAACTCGGCCGTTTCGGGTCGGTTCGAGTTCTGCATGGCTTCGTCATAGGACGGGAACTCGACGATGTGGATGTAGGTATGGTCATTGTCCCGGTCCCGCCCTTGAAGGGCCCGGGTGGGCGTGCGAACACCACTGGTCTTGGCGAGCCACTCGTCGAGGGTCCTGTTGAACGCATCGATGTCTTTGGTCTTGAACTCGATCAATTGGACGAATCTCATTTCACACCTCCAAGGTGGACTGCTGATGAGGCCACGGCAGCCAGCATCGGCCGCTCGCCGCTGTCGGTCGTAACCCTTCGGAGACTATCCCTGGCGTGAGGGAGATGTCAGGGGCCTTGCGCAAGAGGTCTTGCCTCCGGTCCCGAGGGTGCAGATGAGATGAGCTGTTGACGGTCCCAAGTCCCCCGAACGTGGGTTGTGGTGCCGCCGAGGGAACCGACTTATCCAACGACATGGAATTCGATCCGGTAGAGGAGTGTTTCATCGTGGATTGGACCGGCGTGGGAGGCCAGTCGTCGGAGAGATTCGAGGTCTGCTTCGCCAGCCCGACGGACGTCAGCGTCGTCGATTGAACTGAATGGAACTAGTTCGACTGAGTCGACCTCGATTTGACCGACGCCCACGCGGTACCGACCGCTCGATTTCACCTTCGGCCGTCGCCACAGTCGGAACGTCACGGTTATGTCACCAGCCAAGACGTGCGGGCGCAGTTCCCGGCTGAACTCCACGCAATGACCCTACGACAGCCGTCGAGATTCCGATCAGGATGCATCGACGGCGACTGCACGACAACGTCGGGAGAGGGTGCATTACGGGATCGGTCCCGGCGGTTTCGCCGAGAGATGAGCTACTAACCGCCGATCTTTGTTTCTAGATCATCGATCCGATCGGCGAGATCTTTGATCCCACCTTGGGTGTGGATGTCGAGTCGATCGAGTATCTGCACAGTATCTGCGTAGGTGCTCTTCGATCGCACGTCGCTCGCCTCGTCTGCACGTTCTGCCCCACCATGATGACGGACAGCAGGACCAACTGCAGGAAAGTCTGCGCAATCCAAGCGATGATTCCTTCGCCGCCGGGCTTCAGTGCCGCAGGTAATCCAAAGACGGCGAGGACCGCAAACGCGTAGGCACACCACATTGACCCCACGATGTTGGTGAGGAAGACGGCGATCTTGGCATTGACCCCGTCGACCCTCTGGATCTGATCTCGCAGCCCGTGAAGGCTGATCGCTTGACGAATGTGCTGTTGGACCTTCACCGGTCCGGCTCTCTGGGTATCAGGCATCGGAATCCCTTCCTCCGTCGCATGTGCCACTCCGACCATGACTGAGTCACGCAGACTCTGCAAGAGGCTCCTGTCCCACCGGCGAGCTGTGCCCATCGCCGATTGGTGCCGGTCACCTCGAGAATCAGGCCGTGATGTCCGGATGCCGGTCGGAGAGCGCGTCGACGACCTCGCCGAGGAGCTGGACGCATCGATCGCTGGCTGCTGCACCCCTGGACCGACGGGTGCGGGCTGCGCTTCATGAACCTGGCCATCTCTTCAACCGCAGCTGATCCGCCGCATCACCGTCGAGCACTGCTTCTCCGGCCTGCCCCTCCGCAAGAAGGGCCGACGCAACTTGATCGTGTGCTCCTTTTGCGGCCATTACAGCGGGCCCTCTCCAATGCCGATGGAATGCGTATGGGCACTCTTGGTCTACTGGAGTTCGACCAGTGACTCGGGACCAGCTACGGGCCGCCGCCATGCGCGAGCAGCTCCTGTCGACGTCCTATTCGTTCGACGGCGGACTACCCGACGAGACGTACGTTCTGGCGGTGGAGGATGGCGCGTGGAGCGTCTATTTCGCAGACGGAGGCAGACGCATCGACGAGTGTCGTTTTGAAACCGAGGACGAGGCTTGTGACGAGCTTTTCCTTCGACTGATCGAGGACCCGGCCACCCGGACCCATGGATTGTCGACCGTAGAGCTTCGTGGCGCCTAGATCGGCGCGGAGCGCTGAGCTTCCGCGATGAACGCTTCCACCTTCGACAGATCCTTCCGACGCCGATCGTCGGCTCGACTGGTCCGGGTCTCGGAGTCCACGCCGGCAGGCCTTACCATTCGAATGGCCTCTGCCACGTTGTCGGGTCCCAACCCACCAGCGAGCACTACCGGGCGGTCGACTCGCTGCACAATTCGTGCGCTGAGTTCCCAGTCGTGGACCAACCCGGTCGCGCCGACGACGCCGGTTACGGGGTCGGAGCTGTCAAGCAACAGGTAGTCCGCGAGTTGAGCCAATCCCGAAGCGACATCGACGGCGTCGTTATCGGAAACTGGCACCGTCAACATCAACTCGGTGGGGCTGACCTGCTCATGAATCGAGGCCAAGACCTCTGTGGTCATCTGGTGCGCACGCGCGAGGTGGAGAATCGCGGGGCTCAGCAGGTTGTGAGTCGCGACGACTCGCTCGGGGTCAGTAGCGAGTGAAAGGCAAACCACGCGGGCGTGGTCAATCGACTGCGCGATGGCCACCGCCGTTGCCTGGTCGACGCTGTCCCAGGTGTCAACACCTTCGTCGAGGACGATGCCAATGTGGTCGGGACCCAGGCGATCGACCGCGAGCGCGTCCGCGACGGTCGTTACTCCGTAGATTTGGGAAATCACTCGGTAGAAATCTAGATGGAGTGTCACGGGTTGCGGCACCAGCCGCTTGATCGAGTTCGAGAGGGATCCTCTGCCGGCCATCCGTTGGTGTTCACCGAGGCGGCGCCGGCTCGACGGAAGCGTCATCGGTTCGCCTGCCCACGCGCTTCCTCGAGCTTCGGGAGCGCGACGGGTCCATACTCAATGGATGAGGCATCCCGACCCTCCTCCCGAATTCCGGTCGGTGACTCCCCGTATGGTTGTCGCCGACCTCGCCGCGGAACTCGAGTTCCTTCGCTCGGTGTTCGGAGCCACCGGCGAGATCCATCGAGACCGCCCCGTCGAGGTCAGGATCGGGGACTCGCTCGTCATGGTGTCCGAGGTAGGTGAGCGCGATCCCTTCCCTGCGTTCCTCTATGTCTACGTGGAGGACGCCGATGGGGCGTACCGCCAGGCGATGACTTCTGGGGCAAGCAGCATCGAGGCGCCCCTCGACACTCCGTATGGGGATCGTCGCGCCATGATCCGCGACCGGTTCGGCAATGTGTTCCAGGTCGCTCACCGACGCCAGTCCTGAGCAGCGTCGTCGCTCCTCCGCGAGGGAGGTGGCTGTCAACGCCGGTCAGACAGGGGTCGCCACGAAGACCGGGATGCGTCGGTCGGTCTTGGTCTGGTACTCCGCGTACGGCGGATAGGCGGCGACTGCGCGCCCCCACCACTCGTCACGTTCAGGCCCGTCCAACTCGCGCACTGCGACTTGAAAGGACTCCGGGCCGTCCTGGAGGCGGACTTCATCGGGATGGGCTTTCAGGTTGTAGTACCAGACTGGGTTCTTCGGAGCCCCTCCGAGTGAAGCGACGAGGGCGTAGAGACCACCGTGCGCGACCCTCATGACCGGCGTCTTTCGGATCTTTCCGGTCCTGTTGCCTCGGTGGGTGAGGATCACGACCGGCATGTCGGTGTCCTGCAGCGTCGTCCCTTCACGCCCCTCGGACCGCTCGTAGGCGTCGACCTGGTCGCGGACCCATTCCCACGGACTGGGCTCGTACTCTTCCGGCGCTGCCACGGACCCACCCTACGCCGACGGCGGCCGAGCGGGGAGCGAGCGGAGAGGGTTCTCCGGGGCCAGCCAGGGTTCATCGGGTCCCCGGAGCGGGCGCGGGTGGGGAGTCCCTCGCGCGAACTGCGAAGCACTACGAAGTGCGCGACGACTTTGTTCACTCCCGACGAGGCTCTTCAGGGACCGTTCTGCCCACAGGCAGGAGTTCGGAGAAAGTTCACAGAGAGGCGAGGTGCTGAGCGACCCTCGAACAGATCTCCAGAGCCGCGAGCTCACGACGCCGCCCGAACGCGGTGGGATCAGCAGGGCTTCGGACTTGTCAGGAGTCCGTTCTGCGCGGTGAAGAGATGGGCGATCTCTTCGCCGTAGATCCGCGCACCTTCGTCGGTGAGGTGGATATCGTCGCTCGTCCGCAAGACCTGGCTCGTTCCACAGGTGGTCTTGCTCGGGACCTCCTGGCCGCTCGAGCCCGCGAGCACGGGTCCCGCATCGACGGTCTGGTCCCCAGGAATCGCTTTGAATCCGTCGAAGATTTGTTGGGCATGGTTCAGCAGCGGCGACTGGATGGGCGGAGGGCTCACCCAGTACATCTGCGCTCCGGCGCCACGGACCTCGTTCGAGAGCCGGATGGCTCGCTGCTGCCAGGCCGCATAGAAAGCGGGGCTGTTGCGGGGGACGGTCTCATAGAACGCGTCCGAAGGTGATGGTGGCCAGTAGTTGCCGACGAAGATGCCGATGACCGCATTGGGATGCTCAGCCGCCATGATGAAGGCCGTTGCCTTGACCCAGTCGACAGCACCCGAGAGGAGCCCCGTTCCCGGGACCGCATAGCGAATGGTCTCGATCCCAACGCTCGCCAGACTTGCCGCCACTGCACAAGACGCCTGGAACATGATCGAGTCGCCGATCAGTGCGACGCGTCGGACGCCCGGAGCGACCAGAGGAAGATGGCCGGTCGGTCGCACGATCTGCGGACACGACATACCGGGAACGGACGGGGATGCCTCGTCGAAGTAGCGGTTCCAGACAGCGAAGGACGCGACAGCCAGGATCAGGACGCACAAGGCGACCAGGACGGGCGCGACGAAGACGCGCCGGCGCAAGAGATCCGGAATGCCCGGCTCTCGGTCGAGCGCCGGGCGTGCGGCCGGCTCCTCCCGCTCGACGTTTCTCTGGGCCGAGTTGGGCGGAGTCGAGATATCAGATGTAGGTGTCATCCCTCCGGACGACGTTTCCCCGCCCGTCGTCGACGGTTGTCCGATGACGGCGCGGTCCTACTCCGACCAAGAATCCGATGATCGAGAGGACCGCACCGACGGCACCTGCAATCATCAGGATGACGCCGATCGTCTGAAGGTCGAATCCATGCTGGTCGGGATTGGTCGTAATCGCGAAGTCCAACACTGCGCCTACCGCGAACACGACGATGCTTGCTGCCAGTCCACCGGCCATCTATCTCGCCTCCTACTCCAGCTGGGTGACGCACCGTTCTCCCCGCCCGTTCTTCCCGCTATCGAAGGACTCCAAACACGTACGAAATGTTTGCTTGACAGATCCTCCGTTTCCGCGTCTGATCACTCGGGTATGTGGTGTTTAGGGCGCATGAAAGTCATGTCCGCATTTGCGGGACAGCTGGACTTGGCAGTGCGGAGCGTCCCGTCTCGGAGAATCTGACGAGTGAACCGAACTCGGTCGGCGGTTGCCTCCCTCGATGCGTGGCAGCGCGATCACACCGTGTCCGCTGTCGCTTATGCGGTTTCGAAGAAGTTCGGGGACGACCACGCGAACCGATTTGTCATCTCGATCGGTTGGTACGGTTTCATCGCGATCTATCCGACGATTCTTGCCGCCATTACGATCCTCAGTCTGATCGGCGCTCCCTCACTGGGCAACAGCCTCGTGACGACCCTTCACTCGTTTCCGGTCATCGGTGCCGAGTTCAATCCGCAGCGGTCATCCACCTTGCATGGCAGCCCGGTGGCGTTGATCGTCGGACTCCTCGGTCTCGTCTACGGCGCGCAGGGGGCCACCTTGACGGCACAGGAAGCGATGGCCCAGGTGTGGAGCGTTCCGACGCTCGACCTCCCGAAGCTTCCCGTCCGCCTCGGTCGGAGCCTCCTCGGGTTGATCACGATCGGAAGTTGCTTTGTCGCGAATGCGCCGTTGGCGGCTCTTGCAACGGGCTCGGGCGCACCCCCCTGGGCCGAAGCCCTGCTGATCGTTGCGATGATCGTCATCAACGCCGTCTTCTACTTGGCTGCCTTCCTCGTGTTGACCCCGGCCAAGCGGCCACCCCTGAGCTTCGCCGCGGGTGCCCTCTTCGGGTCGGTCGGGTTCACACTGTTGATCACGCTGGCGGTCGGGCTGGTCCAACATCAACTCCGGCACAGCACCGAGACCTACGGCCAATTCGGCGTCGTGATCGGGCTGGTCGGATTCCTGTTCCTGCTGGCGAAGCTCAGTCTCTACGGAGCCGAGCTCAACTCGGTCCTCGCCCGTCGGCTCTGGCCGCGGACACTTCCGGGCGGAGAGCCGACTCCGGCCGACGACCAGGTCCTTCGCGACATCGCCCAGCAGGAAGTTCGACGGAAGGACCAACGGATTCGGGTGACCTTCGGGGAGGACCCCTCCGAGCCGGCAAGCTCCGGGAGCTCCTCCAAATCGGCATCGAATCGCCGGGTGTCTGAGGATCGACACGCCCGATCGGGCGAAGACTCGGTCCGATCAGGCGGAGACACGGTCTGGTCGGACCGAGAGACGGAGAGGGGTGGCACCGATGGGGGATGAGCTCGACGCGCTCCAGAGCGCGCTCCACGCGTTCACATCGTCCGTCGAGACCTCCTTCTACGTGGTGACCACCGCAGCTTCCGACGGAGAGGTGGCCGGCTGCCTCGTCGGTTTCGCCACCCAGTGCAGCATCCTTCCGCCCCGCTTTCTGGTCTGCCTTTCGAAGGAGAACCACACCTACACCGTTGCGTCTCGGTCGAGTTGCCTCGGAATCCACCTTCTTGGTGAACAGCAGATCGAGCTGGCGTCGCTCTTCGGAGAAGTGACCGGCGATTCGGTCGACAAGTTTCGAGAGTGTCGCTGGCATCGCGGGAAGACCGGTGCACCGATCTTGGACGACTGTGCCTCCTGGGTCGAGGGTTCGATCCTCGAGCGTTTCGACGTCGGTGATCACGAGGCCAACTTGATCGGTCCGGTCGACGGCGGCGGCCGTCGCGTTCGAGTGATGACTTACCAGAATGCTCCTACCCTTCGGCCCGGGCACCCGATACCTGAGTGACGCGCTCAAGTCTCTGACTTTTTCGAGCAAGCACCGTCGACACGTGATGATGCAACACCTGTCGCATCACTTTGCGCGTTACCGGGTCCGTCGGAGGGGTTTGCAATCGCGTGTATTCGGGAAGGCTCACCCCGGCAAGTTGCGCAAAGAAATCGGGAGGATTCGATGGTCATATTGCTCGCGTTTCTCATTGTTCTGTTGTTCGCAGGGCTCGGTTTCGCTCTGCACTTCCTGTGGATTGTCGCGGCCATCTTGTTGGTCCTGTGGTTGGTGGGGTTCGCGGTGGGCCGTGGCGAGAGCTCCGGGAGTCGGCGCTTCTACCGCTGGTAATCGAAGACTCACAGCACGAAGGCCCAAAGCACGAAAGCCAACAACACGAAAGCCAACAACACGAAAGCCAACAACACGAGATCAGTCCCCTGTAGCGAAGGAGGTTCACCCGATGTCACCAAAGTGATCCGGTCCGAACGAAGGCGTCGGCGTATCGGTCGGGACCTCTACGCCGGCTGCCGCGGACGATCAGGCGACAGAGGGGGAAATGCGCGCGTCCTGACCTCGGAAGTACTCGTGACGGAGGGCTGCGGACCGAGCGTGGTCAGAGCGGCCTGCCGACGATTCACGGGTAGCCTGCCGGCGGTGTCGAGGGAGAACTCCGACGATGGTCGTTCGCTGGCTCGGCGCGCCGTCAAGAACGCGAGCCGGGTGGTCGTACTGACCGGCGCCGGCATCTCCACTGATTCCGGCATACCTGATTTCAGGGGTCCCGACGGCGTCTGGACGAAGGATCCGGAGGCCGAGCGCCTCTCGACGCTCGACGTCTACCTCGAGGACGAGAGGGTGCGACGGCGCGCCTGGCAGAGCAGAGTGCTCTCGCCGACTTGGACGGCGGTTCCCAACCCCGGTCACCGCGCGCTCGTCTCACTCGAGCGCCAGGCAAAGCTCGACACCTTGGTCACCCAGAACATCGACGGCCTGCACCAGCTCGCCGGGAACGATCCCGACAAGATCATCGAGATCCACGGGACGATGCGCGAGGTGGTGTGCATGACCTGCGGTGACCGAGGACCGGTAGGGCCCACCCTCGATCGGGTGCTCGCCGGCGAGGAGGATCCCTCCTGCCGAGGGTGTGGTGGGATTCTCAAATCGGCAACCATCAGCTTCGGTCAGTCACTGGTCGCCGAGGACCTGGAGCGGTCCGAGCGCGCCGCCTCCCGATGCGACGTGCTTCTGGCCGTCGGAAGCAGTTTGACTGTGTACCCCGCAGCGGGCCTCGTTCCGGTGGCCGCAGCCAACGGAGCCGCAGTGGTGATCGTCAATGCGGAGCAGACTCCGTTTGATCACCTGGCAGCTGCGGTGGTCCGGGATCCGATCAGCAGCTCCTTGCCGAGAATCGTCGAAGCATGACACGAACCGTCACCGGCCGACCGCTCTGCAGTACCGCTCTCAAGCCGGCGCGCGCTCGGCAGTAACAAGTTGGGGAAGGAGCCACGGAGCGAGCCATTCGCCTCCTGGCTGACTCAGATGCACTCCGTCGACCGCCCTGACCACCACGCCGTCCACCGTGGGTGTGAACTTTCCGTTCGGTGATAGATGCTGGCCGAGGTCGATCACGGTCACACGACCGGAAGCGTCCGAAGCCACTTGCTGGGCGATCTCGTCGAGTGCCTGCACCCGATCTGCCTCGGTCGGGCAGGCCGGCACCGTCGCCGGCGGTGGGACGCAGAGCTCGGGTCCGAGCATGAGTACGTGGGGCGCCGTCGCGATCGCGACCCGACCACCTCGAGCAGAGAGGATCCGGATGGCGCTCGAGAGCTGGCCTGCGTAGTACGTGTCGAACGCGGGCTGACCGGGCGAGAGCCACTGCCCTTCGATCAGTCGTGCGGAAAGATCCCAAGGTCCGAGGATCAAGAGCGAGACATCCGGCCGGTACTGGTCGACGTCCTGCTCGTAGTTGGCGGCCCATCCCGGGCCCGAGGGTGCGCAGGGTCCGCCGGCCGGCAACGAGAGGGTGTCGCCACGCGCCAGGCTGCAGCCGTCGATTCCGCCGTCGACCAGGGACACTCCGTAGGGAGAGGCATCGCGTCCGACGTAGAGGGCGACGGTGTGGGCGAAGGAATCCCCGACGACGAGGACTTCGATCGGAGTGCCGCCCGGGACCGCAGCTCCCTCGCGGAGCTGCCAAGGCTGGCTCGGGCCGGTCGCCACGAGGACCGTTCCGCCGTCACCGACGGCAACACAGGGGCCGGTCTCCTGACAATCGACCGCGAGCAGCGTCTCGCTCGTGGGGGAGGGCAGCTGAGTCCATGTGGCTCCTCCGTCGGCGGTGGCGAGCACTGTCCCCCCGGCTCCGACGGCGTCGCAGAGCTCTGCCGTCCGACAGGAGACACCGTTCAGTGTCTGGCCCGTGATCTGAGCGTCATCGAACGACCATGACGCGCCATCGTCTTGTGAGTAGCCGATGGTCCCGCGCACTCCGACGCTCACACACGTCGGCGGCGAACACGCGACTCCGTTCATGGAGAGCAGCGCCAGCAGAGGACCACCGTGAACGTCCGCCATGGTCCATCCCGTTCCGTCCGTGGTGCGCAGCACCTGCTCTGCGCCCGAGGTCACCGCGACGCACTCGTCGGCATGACCACACGCGGCTCCATTGATGACCTCGATTCCGGGGTGGCTCACCTCCCAGTGCTCCCCGGAGTCGCGGGTTGCGATGATGGTGCCGTCATCTCCCACCGCGAAGCAGGTGCCAGAGGACTGGCACGTGACCGACGAGAGCGGTACCCCCGTCCCGCTCTCGACCCTGTCCCAGCGACGAAGCCCGTCGCGTGAGACGAGTACGGTGCCGGCGTCTCCCACGGCGACGCACGTGGCGCTGCTCTGGCACGCGACGCCAAACAAATAGTGATCGGTGGGAACCACTGCCGCCCAATGACTCGCGGAATCGTCACTGACGTCGATGACTCCCGAGCCCCCGACGGCGACGCATTCGACCACCGAGGGACACGCCACTGCGGCAAGCGGTGGCGGAGGCGCCGAAGCCTCGACGGGCGCCGACCGCGCTGCATGCGCACGCGGTGTCGGCGTACCCGAACTCGCCAAGTGAACGACGAGAACACCAGCGAGACCGAGGGCCACCACGGCACCCACCGCGATCACGGTCCGGAGCGCCCGCCTGGTTCGCTTCGGTTCATCCCCCGGAGTCGCCCTCGTCCAAGTCTCCATCGTCCACGTTCGGGTGCGGCCCGGTCACACCGTTCGCGTTCGCGCCGGGTGCGGCCCTCACGGTCGACCGATCTTAGGGGTCGGCCGACGGACGGAGACGGCGGGCGGACGGAGACGGCGGGCGGACGGAGACGCGAGATGGGAGGAAGCTCTTCGGAGTGCCCCGACGAGGCCCACCAGGTGGGCTCGGGCCGGTCGTCCTGATCGCGGTCCCGGACCGCTCGACGGCGGGGTCGACCCGAACCGACCGCTCGAGCAAGCTCCGAGCGCCCGCGCAGAGGGGGATTTCGAGACGAGCACACCGCTCTGCCATGATGCCCGCCATGTCCAAGCTGGATCGGGAGGCCGCCGAGTCGGTCAAAGAGCTCATCGGCGCCCTTGCGGCAGCCCGAGCGGAGATGCGAAAAGCGGAGCAATCCCTGCAAGGGGCTCTCGACAGAGCCGCAGGGAACGAGAGCCTCGACTCGTTCATGGTGGTGACGCAACCGGCGAGAAAGCGCGAGGCCCTCATCGATGCGCTGGAGCACGTGAACCAGTGCCGACACAGGACGCGGGCGAAGATCTTCGCGCTGGCACTCGACCGGGGCTACTCCGTCTCCGACATGGCGAGAGCCTGGGGTATCTCCCGACAGCTGGCTTCTCGCTACGTGAAGGAGTCCGTCTCCACCGACGAGATGATCGAACCGACGGTGGCCGGAGCCGGCGACACGATCGTCTCCGGGGAGGGGAGCGGACTGTCGTCGAGATCGGACGCCCGCTCCACATCGGCAGCCGGCTGACCGGCTGGACGTGACCCCTGCGCCGGGGCGCCCGAATTGGCCCGCCGCCTCCGGGTTGGTTCCGGCGGTCGGGCGTACAGTCGGGCGTACAGTGGAACCGGCCTCATCTGCGGCTCGACCGATTGGACGCGCGGGACAGGAATCCGCGAAGAGGCTGGGCGGCAGAGGAGACGTAGGCGACAACTGAGTCCGAAGGAGATCGAATGGGCCCGGGATTCGACCATCTGACCATCGTCGTGGAGGATCTGGATGCCGCACGGGAATTCTTCGGCCTCCTCGACTTCGTGGAGAAGATCGCGGTCGTCGTCTCCGGCGAGGAGATGGCGACGTACATGGGAATCCCGGAGTGGGAGGCGGACCACGTGACCCTGGTCCTCACGACCGCTCAGGTCCACCAGGAGGTCCAGCTGCTCCGCTTTTACACCCCAGAGGCGAAGGTGGATGCCGGCGCCGGTTCGCTTGACCGAACTGGCTTCAACCATGTCTGCTTCCGCGTCGAGAACCTCGACAGAACGCTCTCCAAGATGAACGCGGCAGGCGTCCACCAGCGGGGCGACGTCTTGGAGTTCCACGATCGGAAGCTCGTCTTCCTCGACGGACCGGGCCTCGTCGTCGAGCTCGCGGAGTGGCTCACCGACGGGTCCTGAAAGAGGCCACCGGGCGCCGCCGCTGCTCACAGCTCGAGGAGCGCCCCGGCGAGGCGCGCGATCGCATGGGGTGTGCGAGTTCCCCACCAGAAGAGGTCCCGCCCGTCCACGAACGTCGTCGGGCCGACGGTTTCGAGCTCCGGTAGCTGGCGCTCCGTGAAGGGGTAGGGCTCGCTCGGCGCGAGCACGACGTCCGGAAGGCGTCGACGCGCCTCGTCGATGCTGACCGTCGGGTACGGTCCCTCGTGCTCGAAGACGGTGGTGATCCCGAGGAGATCGAGGAGCGACGCTCCGTAGGTGGGCCGGCCGAGCGCCATCCATGGGCGCCGCCAGATCGGTACGAACGCCCTGCCCGTCGCCCGAGGCCGCGCGGGAAGAGCGGGACGCTCCCACTCCACCTCGACCCGCGCCGCGAGAAGAGCCAACTCTGTGTCGACATCCTCCACCGAACGCACGGAGAGCGCGAGGACGGAGAGGCCCCTCGTGGTCAGGTCTTCGAAGTCCTCCCTCCGGTTCTCCTCGGTGTCGACGACGACCAGGTCGGGAGCAAGGTCCGCGATCCGCCCGATGTCGGGGTTCTTGGTGCCACCCACGTGAGGGAGGTCCGGGCGCTCGCAGAATCGAGTGCAGGCAACCGGCTGGCGACCCCAGGTCGTCAGGGTCTCGGTGACCGAGGGGACCAGGCTGACGATCCTCACCGGTACCTCACTTCGCAATGGTACCGAGCGCTCCCGAGGTGACCTGGGCGTGAGCGAGGAGTCGGGGCGCGGCACCGCCCGTGGCCGATGCTCTCGGTCACGGGCGGTGGGTGCTGCCGGTCTGGTCGGTCAGAAGGTGTGGTCGACGGCCTTCGCGACGACGGTCGGCAGCTTGGCCTCGATCTTGCTGGCCTCGGTCGACGTGAGCTTTCCTGCGCTGACCGCCTGGTTCACCTGAGTGTCGGCTGCGCTGACCAGTGCGTTGACCACGTTCTGCGGGTTCACGTTGTGCTGGGTGGCCACGCCCGCGATCGAGTTTCCGGCCTTCAGGTCGGTGCGCAGGGCTTGGGGAGTGATGCCGATGGTCTTGGCGCTGATGTCCAGGCCGGCCTTTCGGAGCTCCCTCCGGTGCGCGCGAACCCAGGTCCTGAGCTGACCCTTCGCGGTTTGGCTCGGCGCCGTGGTGGTGGCTGCCGGTGCGGCCGCGTACGCGGTACCGGCCGAAACCACACCACCGAGGAGCGCTCCTCCGATGACTGCTGGGGCGATGAACTTCTTCAGCATTGCTTCTCCTGTTCTCTGCGGAAGGGACTTGGTCACCGTCCATCCTCCGGGTCGCCGATAACGCCCTGGTTAGCGATGTATGAGGATTCGATGAAGCCCGCGGGCGACCCGGGGCCACTCTCGAGCCCGGGTGCGGACGAGAATGAGCGCCCTACGAGGAGAGGGCCGGTCAATGATCTCTTTCGGGACGGCGGCCGAGGTCGCGGTCGTCGTGTTCGTCGCCGCTTCCTTGCAGCGCGCGGTGGGATTCGGTTTCGCGCTCCTTGCCGTACCACTGATGGCCTTCGTAGTGCCGACCAAGAGTGCGGTCGTCACCGTCTTCCTCATGGGATCGGTCACCAGCGTCTGGCTGGCTGCGCACCTCCTGCACCGGATCGAGTGGCGGACGACCCGTCGCCTCGGTGCCGGGGCCTTCGTCGGCGCACCTGTCGGTGTCGTGATCTTGAGCCTGGTCGCCCCGATGACGCTCCGTCTGATCCTCGGAGTCACGACATCGGTTGCCGCCGTGTGGATCATCGTCGCCTCCCGGCGCGGCGACGCCCGGCCGGTCGAGCACAAGCGGTCGACCACCGTTGCCCTCGGTGCGGCAAGTGGAGTCCTCAATACATCGTTGGCCACGAGTGGTCCTCCACTGGTCTACGAGTTGCGCCGGACCGGGTTCCACGGCGACCGGTTCCGGGCGACGATCTCGGCCGTCTTCGTGATCTCGAATCTGATCGGGCTGCCTCTTCTGGTGCTCGCGGGTCTGGTCACCTCCTACGACCTCAAGTTGGTCGCAGCATCGATCCTCCCGTGTGTCGCCGGCTTCGTGGTCGGTGGGCGCATGGGCGACCGGTTGTCGCCGGCGCGCTTCGCCTGGGCCGTCGACCTCTTGCTCCTCGCAACGGGTCTCGTGACGATCGCAAAGGTCCTCTGACGTTCTGCACCCGACCAAATCGCTAGCGTGGCTCGGGTGCCCCCACCCGAGACGCCCGAGCCCGTTCTTTCGCCGGAGGTCAAGCGCCGGCGCGCCAACAGCTTCGGCGAGGCGGCGACCGAGTACCAGCGGTACCGGCCCAACCCGCCCGAGGCCGCGGTGGAGTGGCTCCTTCCGTCGCGGACCGGGACGGTGGTCGACCTCGGAGCGGGAACGGGAGCGCTCACGCGGCTTCTGACGAATAGGGCCGACACGGTGATCGCGGTGGAGCCCGACCAGAGGATGCGGGCCGTGCTCGCGGAAAGGTTCCCGGCGTTGCGGTCATGGGGGGGAGGGGTGAGTCGATACCGCTCGAGGACGCGGCAGCCGATGCGGTGCTGGCATCGTCGTCGTGGCACTGGGTGGAACCGGTTCCTGCGCTGGGTGAGGTGGCCCGGGTGCAGAAGCCGGGCGGCTTCCTCGGGGAGATGTGGGCCGGCCCGGATCAGGAGAGCCCGTTCATGCTCCAGGCCCAGGAGCTCCTCGGCGAGCTCGGTCGCGACGAGCGCGCGGCGGGACCCGCGTCCGAGACCCTGCAAGCGATGTCGACCGACACCTTCCGCTCGATGGCCGTGCTGCAGATTCCCCGCGGACTGCCGTTCGCTAATCCGGATCACGAGGTGTTCCGGTGGGAGATGGCGCTCACGGCCGACGATCTGATCGGGCTGCTCGGGACGCTGAGCTGGGTGATCCTCAAGGATGCCGACGAACGCGACGCGCTCTTCGAGACCGCCCGGCGACTTCTCCGCGACGCACTCGGTGTGGAAGGCGACGTCACAGTCGACCTCATGTTCGGCTGCGACACCTACCGCTCGGATCTGCTCGGCGACTAGGCGGGGGCGGTCGGTCCTGACCCGCCGGCGGCCTGAATCGCGGGATTCTGCCACCGCCGAGGCGTCGATACCGACCCAGGGGCCGCCGCCCCAATGCCCTGTTGCGGTCGCCAACCGCCTTCGCTCAGGCGTGGTGCCCGCCACCGGTGTTGACGAAACCCGCCACCGGGGTTGACGAATCTGTCACCGGGGTTGACGGATCTGCCAATCGCGGTTGACGAGGTACGAAAAATCGACGCCTGGCCTGGGATTTCCGCCTAAAGGTCGCGCGCCGCGCGCCCGATGTACGTCTCCGGGACAAGTGCCACGGTCGTCGTGACGACCCTGACAGAAGGCGGACGATGCAAGGCGTGAGGCGGAGGGTGGGGGGGATATTCGGCGCAGCGATCACGGTCGTGATCAGCCTCCTGTTCGCGTCGACCGCGCTCGCGGTGTTCGTGTTCCACTTCTCTGTTCATCCTGTTCTTTCGGGCAGCATGCGTCCCACCTTCGATCCCGGCTGGGCGATCATCACCAAGCCGATCCCGGTCAGCGAAATCCGGCGCGGGGACATCCTCCTGTTCAAACCGCCGGGGGAGGCTGCCCAGTACGCGCACCGGGTGGTCACCATCTCCGGATCATCTGCGCACCCGGTCATCACGACGAAGGGCGATGCCAACCGGTCTCCTGACCTTTGGCATGCCCGACTGACCGGAAGCACCGTGCCCGAGGTCGTCGGGGAGGTTCCCGAAGTCGGTTCGGTGATGGTCGACATCAGGGACCAGTGGACACACGTCGTACTCGTCGCCCTCTTGGGACTTGGCCTCTGTCTCGTCGGGACCAGGGCGATCCTCGGAGGCTCTGGTGCCGGATCGGCTCACCGAACGAGGCGCTCGCACGCCCATGCGGCGCCCGACTAAGTCGCTGCCTACAGCGAGATCAACAAAAACATAAAGGAGGATGGAAATGTTCAAACGTGGAAAACACTCGTCGTCGAAAGGACCGAACCACACGCGGCGTGTGCTTGCCGCGGGCTTTGCCGTGTCGGTCCTTTTGCTCACCGGTGCCGGCGTCTATGCGGCGCTGACGGCCACCGCGAGCGGGACGTCGGCAGTCACCAGTGGCTCCTTGCTGATGACGCTCAGTGCCGACGGCGCGAGTAGCGGCTTGCCCGAAACCGTCACTGCGATCGCACCGGGCGACGTGTACAACGTGTACGTCAATGTCAACAACACTGGGACGCTTGCGAGCGCCGCCGGAATGACCCTCGGCGCTTCGGCGAACCCTGTGACCGCTCTCACCAACGGCAGCATCGCGGGTGAGGGACTGACGGTCTCGGTGACCCAGTGCAGCGCGGCGTGGTCGGCAACAGGGACCTGCTCGGGTACCACGACGAGCATCCTGGCCAGCACGCTACTTTCGTCTTTCGGCAGCCCTCAGACTCTGTCGAACGTCCCGTCTCTCGCTGCCAGCACAGGCTCGCTCGCTCATTTGCAGTTCAGCCTGAGCATGGCGGGGACCGAGACCTCGACCAACGGGGTCCTACCCTCGCCGACGATCCAGGGACTCAGCACCACGATCACCTGGACGTTCACCGAGCAGCAGCGGGCAGGGCAGACGACCAACGCCTGATCGGCCAGTGGGTTGATCACGCACCATCGTCGTAGACCGGAATTGAGGAGGGCAGCCGTGGGTACGGCTGCCCTCCTCGCCGCGTCCTTCGCGATCCCCCAGGTCGCAGGAGCCTCGGCGGGGACGAAGCTGAGCCGGACGAGCGTCGTGTCGAGCGCGGTCTGGGGCGTGGTCGTTGCGCCCACGACGGTCACGGCGGTGCCCTCGTGTCCCGCTTCCCCGTATTGCGCGAGGTATTCGTTCACCCTGCCGGCCCGGTCGACCGGCGTCTATTTCAACGCCTGGAACACCGGGTCGGTGACGATCACCGGGCTGAGCTATCTCCCGTCGTTCACCGGCCGCGGAAAGATCGACATGTACGCCTGCTCGCTGGCCTGGAACACCGCCAGCCACACCTGTCCGGGGACGAAGACGACGGTTTTCACCAAGCTCTCGAGCGGTGCCTACCACGCGACCGCGACCGCGGGGACCTACCCGGCGTCGGTCGGAGGAGAGACCTTTCTCCAGGTCGTTCCCGGAGTCCCCAAGCCGGGCACCGTGGTGATCACCCTCTCCACCTCGGTCTGCTCGGGCGGCTCCGCGTGTTCCGACGGGACAGCGGCACGGCAGATCCGCGCCGCGAAGACCACCAACGCGTGACCGACGCGTGACGAAGCCCGGGCGGTGAACCCGGCCTCGTCTCAGTCGGCTGGTCCGCTCAGGCGACCCCGAGTCTCGTCAGGACCTTGGCGAGCGGTCGCACACCGAGGGCCAGCGCCAGGGGCGTCGCGGCGCGCACGATCGGCCTCTTGTAGCGGAGCCCCAGAAAAGTGGTGCCACCGAGGATGATCGCCGTCGCGAGCGCCATCGCCGTGCGGCTGGGCTCGTCTGCACTCTCGACGACGGTGGTGTCCATCGCCCCACGCTACCCGGTGGTCATCGGATTCGGAACGGCCCGGTCTGCCCGCACATGCCACCGGTCACCGCGCGTGTGCCGTCGGATTTCCGCCAGCATCGCCGCGACTCGACGGAGCATGATGCACGCATGAGTGCGCGCATCAGTCGCACTCGCGACGAGTTCAGGTCTCTCCACCGCGAAGGGTGTTTCGTGATGCCCAACCCCCATGACGCAGGGAGCGCCCGCCTGCTCGCCCTTGCCGGGTTCGTCGCCCTCGCCACGACCAGCAGTGGCTTTGCGGCGTCCCTCGGACGGCCGGACATGACGGTCGCCCGCGAGACGGCGGTGGAGCACGTTCGGGCGATCACGCAAGCGGTCGACGTCCCGGTGAACGTCGACTCGGAGCGGTGTTATGCCGACACAACCGAAGGCGTAAAGGAGACTGTCCGGCTCCTCGCGGATGCGGGTGTTGCCGGATGCTCGATCGAGGACTGGGACCCGAGCCGCGGGGCGATCGACCCGGCCGGTGTGGCGGTGGAACGCGTCCGGGCGGCGTCGGAAGCGGCGGCCGAGAGCGGGCTTGTGTTGACCGCCAGATGTGAGCACCGATTTCGGGGAATCGACGACCTGTCCGCCACCATCGAACGGCTCGTCGCGTATCGCGACGCAGGAGCCGAGGTCGTCTACGCCCCAGGACTGACCGCACTCGAGGAGATCAGCCGCGTGGTGGCCGCAGTGACGGTGCCGGTCAACGTGCTGCTGATGCCCGGCGGTCCGTCGGTCGGCCAGCTCGCGGAGGTCGGCGTGCGGCGGTTGTCGACCGGGGGTCTGCTCGCCCGCGCGGCCTACGGGGCGGTGGTGGCTGCCGCGACCTCGCTCGACACGGAAGGCCTCATCGAGGCTTCACTTCCTTTGCTCGATCATGCGATCGCTGCCCGGGCGTTCGCGTGAGCGTCCGACGAGGTGCGGTTGCTCTTAGGAGGCGAGCAGAGCAAAGTACTCCGCGTCGGTCCAGTCGCAGCCGCAAGCGCGGCAACGCCAGTTCGAGCCGCTCGCACCGGGCCGGGGCGCATTGACGATGAGCTTCGGAACCTCGCGCGATCCACAGAAGGGGCAGATCCGGAATGCCTCGGACTCGTTCATGTGCCGACCTCCGACCAGGTGGCCTCAAACAGCCATGGACCGCGTGCCATGGACGATATGTAAGTGCATCGACATTACCGCACAGATCTTGATCAGAAACGTCATTTACCAGATCTTTACGGGTCCCGACGAACGGTGAAGCACCAACCCCCGAGCGTGGGCGATCGGGGGGACGGTCGGAAAGAACGTGTCGAGAACGCGAACAACAGGTCGGTGAGACCGGTGATCGTCACCGAACCGAGGACATGTGTCGCGAGGTTGCGAACCTCGACGCGCTCACGCATGCGCGTAGACCTCGCGCAGTTCCACGGAGATCGGCGTCACGCCGGCAAGGCGGGGGAGCGGGTACCTCATGGCCTCGACCGCGTGCTCCTCGGAGTCGAAGACGATGACCGACATGCCGATCCCCTCCAGCGGCTCGAGCCACACGCCGCTGACGAACCCCGGCGCTCGCCGTACCAAGGAGACTCTGGCCTCCTCTAGGAGGGCTCGGGCCTTGTCCGGTTCGTCGACCCGGACGGTCGCCACCACCGCGTGAACCACCCGGCTCCCTTGCTCGAATCCGTCTCGGTCCGAGGTGAGCGTAGAGCAGCAAGAGGTATTGCGTGGAGACGGACTCGACGCGAACCTCGCTGCGAAGTGAAATGCCTTACCCGTGCCTGACGAGTAGTTGAACGGGCAATGAGTATCACACTCGTCGTCACGCAGAGCTGACAAATAGACGCGTGTGACGCAATGTCGGTCCTTTCGAGACCCTCGTGTTGTCGTTGATGGTTGGACGCAATTTTGGCATTGAGATCATCGGGGCGCGAGCGTAAGATTCCGCGCGAGAGGGCAGCGCGCAGCCAACGGGCCGTCGTGAGCGACCAAGGGGCGGAGGTCATGATGAAGAGCCTTGTTTCCTCGCGCGCCCGCAAAGCCGCGATCCTCGGCGGAACCCTCGTTCTCACTCTGGGACTGGTGATCCTCGGAACATCTGTTGCGGCCCAGGGTTCGGGAACCACGCAACTTGTCAGCCAGCAGAGCGGACAAGCGCCACCCAACGACATCGACCATTTCACGTGCTACTTGGCGAAGACGACGGCGACCACGACACCGCAGTTCAACTCACCTGCTGCCGTGGAACTTGCCGATCAGTTCGCGCCACAAGGGTTCCTCGCCGGTGTGGGCAAGATCGCGATCCACTGCAACCCGGCGCAGAAGACCGTCGGTGGAGTCGTGTCGCCGATCGTCAACCCGTTGACCCATCTGGCGTGCTTCACGGTCACGCCGACCAGCGCGGGGACATCCGCCCAGCCGCCATTCAGCGTCCAGGTGAAGAACCAGTTCGGCACCGGGACGCTCTTCACCGGCCAACCGCTCCTCCTCTGTCTGCCCTCGTGGAAGAACCTCACAGCAGCAACGGCACTCTCTCAGCCGCCGGGTCTGGACCACTACACCTGCTACGCGGTGACCAATGCCGCCAACATGCCGCTGCCGCCCGGTGCGGTCACGCTCCAGGACCAGTTCAACAAGGTGATCCGCGGCCAGACCACCCAGACGGTGGCCAGACTGGGTGCCCCGAACCTGTTCTGCCTCCCGACGCTGAAGAGCGTGCTGAGCTCGTTCGTCGGCCCACTGCCGGCCAGCCTGTTCCATCCACCGGACCACCTCACCTGCTATCCGGTCGTTACAGAGACCGGTGCCGGCCGGCCGGTCGGCGGTTCGGTGACGGATCAGAACCAGTTCGGTGTCGGCCTCGTCAAGATCGGCGCCCTGCACGAGCTGTGCGTGCCCTCACTGAAGACCACCAACTCGTCGACAGGAACGATCGTGATCACCAAGGTGGGGGTCGATCCCACCACGGGCGTCGGCATCCCTCTGAAGGGTGCGACGTTCAGCGTGAGCCCCGGGGGCCAGACCTGCACCACCGATGCATCGGGGACGTGCCAGATCACCGGTCTCACCACTCCGGGTACCTACACGGTGCACGAAGTCACGCCACCGCCCGGCTACGGACCAGGTCCTGATCAGACGGTCACCTTCTCCGGTGGACCACAGACGATCAATGTCGTCTTCAGCGACGTCCCCGGCGGCCGAGGTTCCAACACCATCGACATCACCAAGCTCGCCGGGAATGCGGCCGCTCCCGTGCCGCTCGGCGGCGCCACCTTCACGGCGACCCCTTCGATCGCGTCGAACCCGTCGGGGACGTGCACGACCAACGCGACCGGCAAATGTCAGATCGCCGGATTGGCCACCGATACCTACACGGTGACCGAGACGGCGCCTCCGCCCGGCTACAGCGCCGGGCCCGCCCAGACCGTCACGTTCACCACGCCGCCGCAGACGATCTCGCTGACCTTCAACGATGTGCCCTCGACGACCCAGAATTCGAACATCCTGGTCGTCAACAAGGTCGGCACCTCACCGAACGGCGGGAACGTGCCGCTCGGCGGCGCCACGTTCGAGGCCACACCGTCCACACCCTCGAATCCCTCGGGGAGCTGCACGACCGATGCAGTCGGGACGTGCCAGATCACCGGTCTCGCAACGGACACCTACACGGTGACCGAGACGACCGCGCCGGCCGGTTACAGCGCCGCACCGGCCCAGTCGGTCATCTTCACGACGTCGCCACAGGCGATGAGCACCTCCTTCACCGACACGATCCTTCCGGGCGGATAACGCCGGAAGGGCGGTCGCCCGCCGCGGGGGGAGGGCGGGCCTGGGGTGGATCTCTCGCCCCAGGTCCGCTCCCTCTTTCGCGTTCGAGCAACGTCAATTCCGCCACTGTGCGTGCTCGTCTCGGAACGAGATGTTCAAGGTGTGGCGGGGCGCGGCCGATACCGTCGGTGGTGCACAAGTGGTTCGAGGTCGGGTGGATCGTGCCCTCTCAAGCCCCTCAGTCCGGCGGCGGGCCCCTTGTTCCACCGGACGACTTGCACGCTCGCAAGGTCCGGAACCGGCGTCGCATCTGACACCACCACAGTTCACGAAAGCGACCCGGTTCCGCGTCCCCGTTGTGCCCGCGATCACAAGACCTGAGGAGGAAGTGGGAAGCCCGGTGAGGTGTCCGTCAGGACGGATGGTCGGACCAGTCGGTGGGCCCGCCTCCGTTGTGCGGCCCTTGCTGCGGTCCGAGGCGTTCCGTCGACGGAGCGCAGCCGCGCTCGCGACAGCAGCAGGGACCAAGTCGCCCCCGACGTAGAGAGGCCCTGTCGGCGCATGCCCGGAGTCGTCGACGGGGGATCCGGGAGTGTTGGCGGTATTCCCGGTGAGGCGGGGGGCGAGGATCGTCGCCTTCTCGGGTAACAGCAGGACCACGGCCGATGTCGCTCCGGATCGAGTGATCACTCGGAGTGTGGGCACGGATAGCCCCCCTCTGCGTCGCATCTTGTGTCGCGTCTGTAGCGGGCCGATTCGCGGGGGACTACGAACGGCGCCGGTGATCTGTTCACAAACAGGCGCGCCCTCACCGACGTGGAGCGGGGTCCTCGCGCTCGGTGCAGGGCACCTGCCCGGTTCGACTTATGATCGATGAGAGGGGCGAGTCAGGAGGTGCGATGGCAAAGTACCTGTTCGAAGCCAAGTACACCCTCGACGGCCTCAAGGGACTCAAGTCGGAGGGCGCGTCGGCACGTGAGAAGGCGGTGGCCTCCCTGTGCGAGAGCGTCGGCGGAAAGCTCGAGTCCTTCTTCGTGGCATTCGGCGACACCGACGTGTACGCGATCGTCGAGCTGCCGGACAACTCGGCAGCTGCTGCGGCCGCCCTCGCCGTCGCCGAAGGTGGGGGAGCGTCGGTGCGGACGGTCGTGCTGCTGACCGCGAAGGAGATCGACGACGCGACGAAGAAGGGTGTGATCTACCGACCGCCCGGGAGGTGACCGAGCCTCAGCTCGGATCGCCGAAGGAGCCGTGCCGAGGTGGTCCGTCCGGTACGTAGGTGGCGATCACGACGCCGGTCGGCGTCGAGGTCGCTCCTGTGAGACGTCTCCTCGCGCACCCCGAGCAGGTTCGTGTGCACGGGGACGGAGGGAGACGGCGGTTACGTGCACGCGGCCGCGGGATTCACCGGAGCAC
Source organism: uncultured Acidimicrobiaceae bacterium (assembly GCA_963769905.1). Taxonomy (GTDB): domain Bacteria; phylum Actinomycetota; class Acidimicrobiia; order Acidimicrobiales; family RAAP-2; genus Bog-756. The sequence goes on along the minus strand of CAVYNG010000002.1, from coordinate 2,304,077 downwards.
ATGTCAGGCCGCCATTTCCTCCGCAGCCGGCGTGGGCGCCGGTCGAGAGGCGCTCGCTCAGAGGCGGTAGAGGCGCACGCCGTTGTCGCCGAGGATCTTCCGCTTGACCGACGGGCTGAGGTCGCGCATGTTCGACTCCGCCGTCTTGAGCGGATCCGGATAGAGGCAGGTCGGATGCGGGAAGTCGGTCTCGAACATGATGTTGTCCTCACCGACCGAGTCGATCAGGGCGGCGAGGTTGGTGCGTTCGAACCAGGTCGTCGCGTAGATCTGCCGCTTGAAGTACTCGGAGGGAAGGAGTGACAGCTTCGCCTTCGCCATCGGCGCGTTCTCTTCCATCTCGTAGTCGAGTGCTTCGAGGATGAACGGGATCCAGCCGGTACCGCTCTCGACCGAGACGATCTTGAGGTCCGGGAAGCGGTCGAGCATTCCCGAGCAGATGATGTTCACGACCACCCGTGCGTTGCCGATGAACAGCAGCGTCCCGCCGATGGCGAGTTTCGTGTCGTCGTCGTGCGAATCCCACGGGTAGGTGCCGAAGTAATTCATCGTGGTCAGGCTGGCGCCGATGTGGAAGTGCACCGGCATGGAGAGCTCGCTGCACACCTCCCAGAGCGGGTCCCAGGCGCGGTTGGCGAGGTCGGGCGCGCCGAGGTCTTGCGGATCGGACGTGAGGTTGACTCCGCGCAGCCCGAGTCCGGCCGCCCGGCGCGCCTCCCGCACGCAGGCATCGACGTCCCACGCAGGCAGGATGGCCATCGGCAGGAGCCGGTCCTTCGAGTCTGCCTGCAGCTCGGCGCTCGCGTCGTTGAAGATCTCGAGGCAGAGCATCCGAAGGGCGACGTCTTCGACGTGTTCTGCGAGCGACTGCCCTCCGAGCCCGACCACCCCGGGGAAGATGATCTCGGCCCAGATCCCGGTCTCGTCGAGGAGCTCGAGGCGCGCGGTCGGGTCGTACGACGCGAGGTGTCCCTGGTCCTGCTCCCATTCGTAGAGCCCCTCGAACGAGCGGCCCTTGCGCCCGTGGGTGTCGATGACACCGCCCGCCCCGGCGCGACCGAGCACGACGTCGCCCTCGACCACCCAGGTCGCGGCCCCGTCGACGCGGGTCACATGGGGCACCCGGTCCTTGAAGGCCGCAGGGGCCCGCCTGGTCCAGAGGTCGTGCGACTCGGTGAGGTGGGTGTCCGCGTCGATCACCCGTACCGGGTCGAGCGTGTCGGTCATGTGAGCTCTCCTTGGCTGCAAGCAGAGGACCCGCGCTGTCCCCGCAGACGATGCTAATTCTCAGGTCAGAGACCGGCAACGGATCAGGCAACCCGGGAGGCACCGATGGCAACCGCCGACATCGACGGCACGACGATCGTCTACGAGGTCATCGGCGACGGCGTCCCGTGGGTCATCACGCCGGGCGGCCGTTTCTCCAAGGACACCCCCGGCGTGCGGGAGTTGGCCGGGGCGCTCGCCGAGCACGGGCAGCGGGTTCTCATCTGGGACCGGCCGAACACCGGCGCGTCGGACGTGTGCTTCGACGGCGCGTCGGAGTCGGCGATGCAGGCCGATCGGCTGGCCGGTCTGCTCGGGCAGCTCGGGATGGCGCCCGCGGTGGTCGTCGGCGGCTCGGGTGGGGCCCGGGTCTCCCTCCTGACGGCGGCCCGTCATCCCGAAGTCACCGCGAAGCTGGCGATGTGGTGGATCTCCGGCGGGGTCTTCGGGCTGATGACCCTCGGGGTGGTCTACTGCGGAGATTCGATCCGGTCCGCCTGGGAACAGGGGATGGATGCGGTGGTCGAACTTCCCGAATGGGCAGAGGTGCTCGAGCGGAATCCGGCAAACCGCGATCGGATGCTCGCGCTCGACCGCCACGAGTTCATTGCGGTGCTCGAGCGGTGGATGAAGGTCTACTGCCCCGAGGAGGGGGCGATCGTGCCCGGACTTGCGGACCGGGATTGCGCTCAGCTCGGTGCTCCGACCCTGGTGTTCCGGAGCGGGGAGAGCGATCCGTACCACACCCGCGCGACCTCGGAGCGTCTGGCGGCGCTCATCCCCCGCTCGCGTCTCGTCGAGCCGCCCTGGGGCGACCGCGAGTGGATCGAACGAAGCGCGGCCGCGAGGAGCGGCACCGGGAACCTCTTCGAACGGTGGCCGCTGCTCGCGCCCCAGCTGCTCGAGTTCGCCGCCTCCTGACGGAATTCCCCCTCGTCGCGGGGCAGAGCGCTGGTGCCGGGGAATGATCTCTCCGGGCGGTGGCCGGCGAGCGAGAGGAGAGCGATCGATGGGGAAGGTCATGGCAGGGATCACCGTGTCGGTGGACGGCTATATCACCTGCCCGGAGGACGGCCCGGGTTGCGGTCTCGGGGTCGGTGGCGAGCGGCTGCACTACTGGGTGTTCGGCGGTCCGTGGAGCTACGACAGCCCGGGCCGCGGCGAGGCCGCCGGTGAGGACAAGGCGTGGCTGGAGGAGACGATGGGCGCGAACGGCGCGATCGTCGCCGGGCGAAACACCTACGAAGCGGCCGGCCACTGGGGTGACACCAACCCGTGGGGCCTGCCGTTCTTCATCGTCACCCACCGTCCCGAAGAGCAGCCGCCCGGCGGGGAGTTCATCTTCGTCGACGGCGTCGCCGAGGCGATCGATCGGGCCGAGGAGGCGGCGGGGGACCGGCAGGTGCATGTCATGGGCGGCGCCGACGTCATCCGTCAGGCTCTTGCCGGCGGACGGGTCGAGGAGCTCACCCTCATCGTCGCGCCGGTGCTGCTGGGCGCCGGCAAGCGGCTCTTCGAAGGGTTCGACCGCCCCCTCGACCTCCGACAGAGCGGGGTGCGGCAGTCGGAGTTCGCGACCTTCATCGACTACCGGCTCGGGCAGTGAGGCCCGGACGTCAGGACGTGGCGTGCACGAACTCGGTGAGGGCGGTGAGCTGATCCGCGGTGCCGACGCCGATCAACACGTCGCCGGTCGCGATGGGCTGCTCGGGCGAAGGATTGGTGATGAAGCTGCCGTCTGGTCGGCGGATGGCGAGGACGAGGGCCCCCGTCTCGTCGTGCAATCTGGCGGAGCGGAGGCTGTGGCCCGAGAGCCTCGACTGCGAGGGCACCGAGAGCTCCTCCAGACGGAACTCGAGGCTGCCGTCGTGCATCACCACGTCGATGAACTCGACCACGTGCGGCTGGGTAACGAAGGCCGCCATCCGGTCGCCGCCCAGCTGCTGCGGGTTGACCACCCGGTCGGCGCCGGCGCGCCGGAGCTTCGCCTCGGACGACTCGTTGCGTGCTCGGGCGATGATCTGCAGCTCGGGTCGCATGGATCTGCTGGCCACCGTGACGAAGAGGTTGTCCGCGTCGGTGTCGAGCGCGGCGACCAGCGTGGACGCCCGCTCGATGCCGGCGGCGAGCAGGGTCTCGTCATCGGTGACGTCGCCGGCGACCGAGGAGTGCGGGATGCCCTCGGCGAGCTCGGCATTGCGGTCGACGACGACGATTGCGGAGCCCGCCTGCGCCAGGAACCGCGCCACCTCTCGCCCGACGCGTCCCCAGCCACAGATCACCACGTGATCCGACATCCGACGGATGTCCCGGTCCATTCTTCGCCTCCTCACGAGGTCGCGCATGTGACCCTCGATGAGCACCTCGAGGACTGCGGTGAAGGTGTACAGCGCCGTGCCCACGCCCACCAGGATCAAGATGATGGTGAGGACCTTCCCGCCGGTGGTGCCCGAGGCCTTCGCACTCGCGCCGACCGTCGAGACCGTGTTGATCGTCTGGTAGACCGCGTCGAGGAGCCCGAAGCCGAGTGCCAGGAACCCGATGGTTCCCCCCACGACGACCAGCGCGAGGAGTACCAGGCCGATTCGGACTCTGCGGAACGGGTCTCTCACCGCTGCACATCATGCCGACCACAGAGGGTCGGGTGCACGATTGCGGCTCGGGCGCCGACCTCTACCAGAGGGGCGACCAGGCGCTCGTGCGCAGGAGCTTGCTCTCCCACTGGTCACGGATCTCGAGCCCCTTCGTCATGTAGCTGCCCGGCCAGGTCGTCGGGTCGTACCGCTCGACGCTGGTGAGGAGCCCGCCCAGTGCGGAGAGGTCGTCGATCTTCTGCATGAGGATCGCTTCGGGTCGGAGGCCCGTCCCGTGCGCGACTTGGAAGCACGCCACGATGTCGAGCAGCCGCCGGTCCTCGGGGATCTGCCGCATGAATTGCCAGTAGTCGCGGTCCCAGAGCTCGATGTAGGCGTCGAGGGGCGCGTCGGGCCAACCGGTGTCGTGCATGTAGAGCGAGAGCTCGTGCAGGTGTCCGTCTGTGGCGACCGAGGCGAGGTCGACGTCTTGCATCGCCGACCACTCGACCGGCGTGACCAGCTTCCCCACCACCTCGTAGCGGAACGCGTCGAGCTGCCCGGCGAGCGGCCGGAGGTCGCCCTCGAGCATCCGCCGACCGAGCGCCTCCCACGCCGTGCCGTCCGAGAGAGCGGTGATGGTCACCACCTGGTAGGACGGTCCGCTCCCCATCGCGTGGTTGAAGTACCAGAGCAGACGCGCGTCAGCTCGGTCGGCCACCCCGGTCATCCATTCGTCGCGCACGAGCTGTTCGAAGCCAGCCGCGTGCCGGCCGATCACCTTGTGGGTCTCGTGCAGGTACAGCACCGTCACCAGCCTCGCTCGGCGCGGGCGCGACCCGGCGTCCGCCTCATGGGAGGGGTGACCACGGGGCGGCGCGCAGCAGCTGGCTCCGCCACTGGTCGCGGAGCTCGAGAGCGTCGTGCATCCACGAGCCGGGCTTGGTGACCTGGTCGGGCAGATCGTTGGTCAGCAGATGGATGAGTGGGGCGAGACTGCTGATGCGCTGGAGCAGGGTCACCTCGGGAGCGCGTCCCGCCCCCGGCATGGTCTGGAGGGCGAGCACGATCTTGAGCTTGACCTGGGAGTCGTCGGCGTGGATCGTCGGCTGGTAGATCGCGCCCGCCGCGTCGATGTAGTCGTGGAGCTTCCCGGGGAGGGTCCACATGGTGTCCTCCATGTACATCGTCGCCTCGTGCTCGCTCGGCTCGGTCGGGACCTCCTCCAGCGAACCGATCGGTGGCGACCACCCGAGGGCGGTCATCACCCGCCCGCATGATTCGTGTTGCAGACCGTCGAGGCGTCGCCCCCACGACCGTAGGTCGCCGTGCGCGACACGTTCGGCCAGTCGTTCCCACGCGGCGCCGTTGGCGACGGCGGTCACCGTGACCGCTCGGTAGGAAAGCCCACTTCCGTGCGCGAGGTCGAAGTACCAGAGGAGGCGCGCATCACCGTCGGCGGCGAGTACCGGTAGCCACTCGGTCCGGTAGGCGTCCTCGAATTCGGCCGCACGTTTGCCGACCACCTTGTGGACTTCGTGGACGAAGAGCACGATCCCCCTCTGAGACAACCAGGGGCACTCTACGTGAACGGTGCTGTCGACGTAGAGTGCGCCGGTGATCGAGGTGACGCGGTTCCGGCTCCGGTCCGGGGTCGACGAGGCAGCCTTCCGCGCGGCCGATGCCCGTTACCAGACCGAGTTCGCCTACCGCCAGCCCGGACTGCTCCGCCGGACGACCGCGATCTCCGAGGACGGTGAGTGGATCGTGATCGAGCTCTGGCGGAGGGTGCGCGACGCGGACGGCTGCCGTCGCCACGCTGCAGACGATCCGGTAGCGCGAGCGCATGCGGCAATGGTGCACCCTGCCTCGAAGAGCGCCACCCGCTACCTCGAGCTCGACGCGCAGCCGTGAGGAGAACGCCGTCGACGGCCAGGTGCTGTCGTCGACGGCCGCCCTACTGCTGGACCAGCCCCACGGGATTGCCTTCGGGGTCGGTGATCGCGGCGATGGTCGGACCGTTCGGAAGGTCGAAGGGCTCGACCACGACGGTCGCGCCGAGCTGCGCGGCCCGCTCGAGCGACGCACCGAGGTCGCGCACCTGGACGTAGAGGCTCAACCCGGGTCGATCACCGCCCCGGATGTGGCCGGCCGGCCCGGGTTCGGGACCACCGAGACCGGGCTCGATCTCCATGATCGGACCGTCGCCGACTGCCCAATGGAACAGCTCGCGATAGAAGGCCGCCTGGCGCTCGGGGTCGACGGCCACGATCTCCCAGTGGACCACCGGACGCGCCCAATCGCTCACGGGCGCACCATAGGGGAACCGCGAAGGTGGGGCCTGCGTCCCGTGTCGAGCGCGCCTCGGCAGCGGGGAGACCCGGTCCGCCGGGTTGTGGTAGTCACGCGGATGATGCCGATCGCGAATGCACGGTGAGGTCGAGGTGAAGTACGGGCTCACGCTCCCGATCTTCGACGAGATGGCCCATCCGGCGGTCCTCGCAGAGCTGGCGACCGAGGCGGAGGATGCGGGATGGGACGGGATCTTCGTCTGGGATCACGTCTACTACCGCGAGCCGGCGACGAGAGCGACCGATCCGTGGATCGCCCTCGCCGCAATGGCCGCGGCCACCCACACGCTCACCCTCGGTCCGATGGTGACCCCGCTCGCCCGTCGGCGCCCGCAGGTGGTCGCCCGCCAGATCGTCGCGCTCGACCATCTGAGCGAGGGCCGGATGGTGATCGGGGTCGGACTCGGGCTCGACTCGAGCGGGGGAGAGTTCGTCCGGTTCGGGGAGGAGACCGACGTCGCGGCGCGGGCCGCAAGGTACGACGAGGCGCTCGGGTTGCTACGGGCGTTGCTTACGGGTGAACAGGTGGACCACGACGGACCGCACTATCGCGTCGCCGACTCGCGTTTCCTGCCCGGGCCCTGTCGCGGTCGTCTTCCCGTGTGGACCGCAGCCCGCTGGCCGAACCGCCGGCCGCTCGCGCGTGCGGCGGACAACGACGGCGTGTTCGTGGTGGACCTCCGGCCGGAGGATCTGCCGGTCGTGCGTGCCTACATCGAAGAGCGGCGCCCCGGGGGTCTCGACGGGTACGAGGTGGTGGTCCAATCCCCGGCCGGCAGCGACCCGCGCCCGTGGGCCGAGGCTGGAGCGAGCTTTTGGCTCGCTGCGTTCGATCCCTTCACCGCGACGCCGTCGGCCGTTCGGCGTGCCATCCGGCAGCGGCCGACGGCATGAGGCTCATCGCACAGCGCGGGACTCTGTTCCTCGAGGATCGTTTTCCGCAAGGGTGAGGTCGGACCGGCGGTTGTCAGCCCGCGCCGAGGCCGCTCGAGCGTAGACTTCGGGGCCTGCGACCCGTCGAGCCGAGAGCCCGAGAGGTCAGGTAGCTGCTGACGGGCAACTTCTCGGCGAACGCAGGCTGGAGCTCGATCGAGACGTCGAAGGAGTCGGCACCGGTCTCGAGCTTCGAGGAGATGGCGGCTCGGGCAGCTGGTTCGGTGTCCCGCAGCAGGCGGCTCTGCGCGTGGACGTCGAGCGTCGGAACCTCGATGTGCCACCAGTCGCGGTAGCGGGTGACGAGCACCCGGTACTCGCCGCCTCGTCCGGTGTTCTCTTCCACCTCGGGTCTCACCTCGAAGCCCATCTCCGACCGCCTCCGTGCCTCTCGACCTCGAAGGGGGAGCCCCTTCGCGCCGGGTCGATGGACGCCCCGGCGCGAGGGGCTGCAACCCCACGGTCCGCCGACATGCACGAATCTGGTGCTCCGGACCGCCGCCTTTGTAGCACCGGGCTCTTACAGGACCGTCACAGGTTCCTTATCGGCCGATGAATGTTGCGCGCGGCCTCGGTGAGTCGACGGCGACGGCCTGACCGTTGGGGACCAAAAGCCGAGCACTCGGGCGCAGAGGGCGCCCTACTCGGACGAGACGTCCGGGCCGGGATCGCCACCCGCGACGACGGTAGCCAGCCGATCGAGGTAGTGGTCCCAGCCGTGGGTGTGGTCGCTGACCGCGTCGGCGGGGAGGCCACTGTGCACGAGCCGGACCCTCGTCTTGCCGCCTTCGGCGATGAGGCTGATCTCGATGCGGGTCGAGCCGGCCGGGATCGGATGGCCCGGTTCGTCCCAGCCGAAGGTGAACGCGACCTTCTGGTCGGGCACGATCTCGACGAATTCGCCGAGGGATGGGTGCTTACCCTGGACGAGGACCTTGAAGACACCACCGGGCCGTGCGTCGATGTCCGCGTCGGTGCCCATCCACTGGAGCAACTTCTCGCGCTCGGAGAGGAATGGGAAGATGGTTGCTGGCGTGGCGTCGACCACGATCTCACGTTCGAGCTGGGCCATCACTGCCGTCCTTTCTGTTCGGTCGGTGCTTCTCTGTTCGTTCGCTGCTTGGCATGTCGGTGCTCCGGCTGTCGGTGCTTCGCCTGTTCGGCCGCCTCGGACACGTCGCGGAGACGTTCGAGGCCGCCCGCCCAGTAGTCGTCGAGGAAGTCGCGCAGCTTGGTCATCTCTGCCTGGTTGACCCGATAGAGGCGGCGGGTCCCGTCGCGGCGCTCGTCGACCAATTTGGCCTCTCGTAGCACCTTGAGGTGCTGGGACACCGCGGGTCGGGTGACGTCGTGGAAACGGGCCGCGATCTCGGTCGCGGGGAGCTCGCGCGTCCAGACGAGGCGCAGGATCTCCCGTCTCCGGGGCTCGGCGAGGGCCTTGAGTGCGACATCCACTTGCTTAGTGTAAGCTATTCCTTACGAAAGTGTCAACTAACATAGAATCCGGCAGTCGAGCCCCGGGCCGTACCATCGGGCGATGGGCCCTACGACCACCACCGCCTCGCGCTTCACCGGCAGGAGTGCGCTCGTCACGGGCGGGGCCTCCGGCATCGGACGGGCGACCGCTGTCCGGCTCGCTGCCGAAGGCGCGACGGTGATCGCGGCGGATCTCGACACCGAGCGGCTGGCGACGTTACCGGGGGATGTCGAGGGCGAGGCCGGGTCGGTCGATACCCGCGTTGCCGACGTGAGCTCGGCCGGGGCCGTCTCAGACCTGGTCGAGTCGTCGGTGGAGGCGCTCGGCCGACTCGACGTGGTCGTGAACGTGGCCGGCGTGCTCTCGTTCTCCCATACCCACGAGCACTCCCTCGAGGAATGGGACCGGCTGCTCGCGGTGAACTTGACCGGTACGTTTCTCGTCTGCAGGGCGGCCATCCCTCACCTGCTGGCGAGCCGCGGCACCATCGTGAACGTGGCCTCGACGGCCGCGCACAAGGGGCAGCCCTGGTCGGCCGCGTACGTGGCGTCCAAAGGTGGGGTCCTCGCGCTCACGAAGGCCCTCGCCGTCGAGTACGGCAGAGCCGGCCTCCGGGTGAACAGCGTGAGTCCAGGTGCGATCGATACGCCGATCGCCGAGGCGTTCCATGTGCCAGAGGGAGCCGACCGGAAGCTGCTCAGCCGGATGATGCCGCTCGAGGGGTTCGGCTCCCCCGAGGGCATCGCGGCCGCGATCGCCTACCTCGCTTCGGACGAGGCCCTGCACACGAACGGGACCGACGTGATCATCGACGGTGCGATGACCGCGTGAGCGCGGGACCCCGTCGGTGACCCGGCTTCAGCCAAGGCTCGACCGCCCCTCGGTCTCCCACCAGTCCGCGGTCACCTTCAACCCCTTGATCGCCGCCCTCGGAACGAGCTCCTCGTAGGTCCTGCGGTACCCGGTGTGAGCGATCCGCCAGGCACTGTCCTCCTTGACGTAACGATCCGAATAGAAGGCCGCACCCTGGACGGTGACCTCGACGTCGGTGAGGACGACCACGTCTTCGAACGCCCAGGTGCCGCTCGCGCCGACGCGGTCCTCGTCGAGGTCGATCTCGGGATGGTGGCACCGGTGGCTGGTGAGCATGGTCGTCGAGCCCATCGAGGTCCGGAGGAATTCGACGATCGCCTCGCGGCCCTCGAAGGCGTAGACACCACCGCTGTAGCTCGCGGTCGCATCCGGCGTGAAGCAATCTCCGACCACGTCCCACAGCTTCTGGTCGAGACACCTCATGTACTTGTACTTGAGGCGCTTGATCAGCTCGATCTCGACGAGATCCTCGGGCGTCACCGAACCGTCCCGGCCCCCGGGAGCAGTGGAAGGTCGAGTGGGGTGACCCATCCCGGCGGGAGCTCGTTGACCGCGGGCACCGCGTTGAGCGCGCGCAGCCCAGTTGCCAGGCATCCGGCCGCCGCGGCATCCCGTCCGCTCCCGTCGGTGAAGCGGAAGGCCGTCTCCTGCACGATCGAAGGGGTGCCCTCGATCTCGACGCGATAGACGTCGTCCCTGGTTCCGCGGGGCCATTCGGGGGCCGCGTCGTTCCCGATCCGGTTGATGTGCTCGAGACAGATCCGCGGCTCGCCCCGGTAGATCCCGTTGATGGTGAAGCGGATGGCCGCGACCTCGCCCTTGTCGATCGTGCCCTTCGCCGTCGCGATCGGAGTGTCGGTGACCCACTTCTCCCACGTCGTGGTGATCTCGTCGAGGGTCACGCCGACCGCGTGGGCCATCATCGGCACCGTCGCACCCCAGGACATCACCAGAATCTCGCTGTGCTCGAGCAACGGCACGTACTCGGGCGGGCGACCGATGCCCATCTCGTCCTCGTAGTCGCCCTCGTAGTTGAGGTAGTCGAGGATCTCGAGGGCACGGACCTGGCGGACCTCGCTGCAAAGCCCCATGAGGGTCATCGGGAAGAGGTCGTTGGCGAAGCCCGGGTCGATCCCGGTGGTGAAGCACGAGGACTTGCCCTGCTCACAGGCTTCGCTGATCGGGTCGATCCACGCCGCGGGAATCTGAGTCATGGTCGGCCATACCCAGGGTGTCATCGCCGTCGAGCAGACGTCGATGCCCCCGGCCAGGAAGGCGCCGATGTCACGGATGTTGTCCGCGGCGTGCGCCGCGGTCGGTCCGTAGTGGACCAGGGCGTCCGGGCGAAGTTCGATCAACCCCTCGAGGTCGTCGGTGGCTTCGAGGCCGACGGTCGCGATCCCGCAGATCTCGCCGACGTCGCGCCCGGCCTTCGTCGGGTCGTGGACGCCCACACCGACCAGTTCGAAGCGGGGATGCCGGAGGATCTCCGGGATGACCATCCTCCCGACGAAGCCGGTGCCCCAGACGACGACCCGTTTGCGGTCCGCGGTCATCGCAGCATCTCGCCGGAGTTGACCAGCAGGTACTGGCCCGTGACCGCCTTGGCACGGTCCGAGCAGAAGAACGTCGCCACATCGGCCACTTCGCCGTCCTCGGTCATCCGCCGCAAGGGGAAGGTGCCGACGATGTCGAAGAGCACCTCCTCCTTCGATCTTCCCTGCTTCTCGGAGCGGTAGTCGACGAGCATCTGGACCGGGGGTCCCCACATCCACGACGGGATCACCATGTTGCAGCGGATGTTGTCGGGACCGAGCTCGTCGCACAGGTAGTACATCGCGGTGAGCAGTGCGCTCTTCGAAGCCGCGTAGCCTCCCTGGGGCATCTGCGGCTGGAACATCGACTGCGAACCGATCACCACGATCGAGCCGCCCCCGCCTCGCTTCATGGCCTCGGCCACCGGGCGGACGACCGTGAGAGTACCGAGCACGTTGGTGTCGAACGCGGCGCGCCAGTCTTCGAACTTGAGGTCGTAGAGACCACCCCACGCGTGCTCGAAGGCCGCAACCTGGATGAGCGCGTCGACCGATCCGAACCGCTCGGTCGCAAGGTCGACGAGGGAGCCGCACGAGTCGGGGTCGGTGATGTCGGTGACGTGCACGGCCGTTCTGCCGCCGGCCGGGTCGAGATCCTTCGCCACCGATTCGAGTGTGGACTCGGTGCGCGCCGCGAGGACCACGTTCGCGCCGTCGCGATAGGCGCTCGACGCGCACTCCCGACCGAGACCCTCTCCCACGCCGGTCACCACCACGGTCTTGCCCTCGAGGATCATCCGCCTCTCTTACCGGGTCGGCTGTGTGGTGTCAATCTCCGATCTGCGCGGCGCTCGCGCGGACTCGGTAGGTCTTGTCATCGTGCCCCTCGACTTCTCCGGCCGTCACTCCGGCGCCACGGGGCTGGCCCAATGTCCGGTGCAGCTGACAGTCGTGAATCCTCAGACCCCCGATCCCGTCACTACCTTCGACGCGGTCCGCCCAGCATGGCGCTCCTCTTGCTGCTACACAAGGTCGCGATGTGCGGTTCTGCTTGGTGTGAACGCAAGGAGTGGCGACGCGACCACCACTCACGAATCACCGCGCGTTCGTCGCTCTCGACGCGACAATGCAAGTCATTCCGCTTGCGGGGGAGGCACCGGTGAGCGGCGATCCGCGTCCGGACGGCGGAGCGGTCCGCGCCGCGATGCCGTCAGGACCGAACTACCCGCGGACGACCACGCAGGCGCGCGGACCGCGCTCGAAGCATGCGGGGAACCGGGCTCTCGTGACCTGGTCCCGACTCCGGGCCTCGTCTGCGATCTCGAGTTGCTGCACGAGAACGTGACGGCGATGGCCCGATCGATGGCCGCCGACGGGCTCCGTCTCCGGCCCCACGCCAAGTCGCACAAGTCGGCGTTCGTCGCCGCCCTCCAGCTCGAGTACGGCGCGGTGGGCATCGCGTGCGCAAAGGTGGCGGAGGCCGAGGCGCTCGTTGACCGACTCGGTGCGCGGGCTGACGGCGCCCCGCTCGACGTGCTGATCACCTCGCCGCTCGGGGGACCCCGGCCCGCGGCACGTGTCGCCGACCTGGCAGGCCGGTGCGATCTCGCAGCTGTGGTCGACCGAGTTGGGGCGGTCGACGAGCTGGCGGAGGCGACGCGCCGCGCCGGTTCGTCCCTCACCATCTTCTGCGACGTCGACGTGGGGCTCGGTCGTACCGGAGTGGCCGGACCGGAGGGCGCCCTCGTGATCGTGCGCGCCCTCACCCGGCACGCCCACCTGCGCTTCGGAGGGTTGCAGGGCTACGCGGGGCACATCCAGCACACCTCCTCACGTCCCGAGCGACGGGACGGTGCGCGCCTCGCCGGCGAGCGGCTTGCGGCCGTCGGCGAGGCACTCCGAGCGGAGGGCCACGTGGTCCCCGTCCGCTCGGGCGGCGGCACGGGGACCGCAGCGATGGAAGCAGAGCTCGGCGCGCTCGACGAGATCCAGGCCGGCAGCTACGTTTTCATGGACCGCGAGTACCGTGACGCGCTCAGCGGCGACCCGGAAGGCCGGTTCGCACAGAGCCTCACCATCGCGACGACGGTGATCTCGGCCAACCAGCCGGGCTTCGTCACGGTCGACGCGGGCCTCAAGGCGATGGCCACCGACGCCGGCCCGCCGACGGTCGTGGGCCGTGATTCCGAATACGCGTTCTTCGGCGACGAGCACGGGATGGTCACCGACGGGTCGGCGGGCCGACTGCGTCCTGGCGACCGCGTCTCGTTGGTCCCTCCGCACTGCGACCCGACGGTGGACCGCTACGACCGGATATGGCTGGTCGAGGACGACGTGCTGTTCGGTTGGACGCCGGTCGACGCACGGGGTTGCTCCCAGTAGCGGTTCCGGCGATCCGGCTCAGGGTGCCGAACCGGCTGCGCGCGCACGCTCTGCGTCGAGGGCGGCATCGATCTCACGGGTCTTCGCCTCCTCGGCCCTGACCAGCTGCACCACCACCGGGATCATCGCGAGGAGCATCAGCGAATCGCCGCCGACCCACATGATCGAGCCGCCGATGTGCAGGTCGGTGAGGAGTGACGGACCCCACGGACGGCTGAAGGTGTTGTAGAAGGGGAAGAGCTCGTGGCTCGCCGAGGTGAGGGCGAGCCCACAGAAGGTGTCGACTGGTACGGCGGCCATCAGGTACACGAGTCGCATCCACGGATTGAGCGGGTGACGGCACGGCTCGATCGCGACCACCGGCCGCCAGAACAGATAACCGACGACGAGGAAGACCAGGTGCTCGAGGTCGTGGGCCTGATCGTGGACCAGGGTGAAGTTGTAGAACTGGGTGAGATGGGCGACCGGGATGGTGACCGCGTAGAGGATGAAACCGACCAGGGGGTGGAAGACGACGTCCGCCGCTCGTGAGTCGAGCGCTCGCGCCACCAGTCGGTGCGCCACGCCGCCCGTCGCCTGTCGGGCCAGCTCCAAGGGTGCGCCCATCGCGATGAGGGCCGCCGCCGCCATGATCAGCAGCAGGTGCTGGATCATGTGGTCGTAGTAGAGCTCCGAGTCGTAGACGCCGACGACCAGCTCGATCGAGACGAAGGTGATCACCATGGCGCCGAGGAAGGCGAGCGTCCGGCGCCGCGACCACTGTCCCGGCGTCTCGGCGTGGTCGAACCTCCAGACGCCCCAGAGATAGAGCGCGGTCGCTCCGCCGATCAGCAGGGACGGGACAAAGGCGATCTGGGTCGAGCCGAGGTTGCTCCAGATGTCGGGGAGCATCAGGTCACCGCTTGCTCATCCGGACGCCTGCGGGAGATCTTCGTGCAGCATCCAACCGAGGGTCGCGAGCGCTGACGTCGGAGTCCAGCCGGGCTGTGGCGGGTGGGCGATACGGCTCTGTCCGAGGGGACTGAGGAAGTGGCGGAGTGTCGAGTTGAGACCGCCGGAGTAGTCGGGTGACGCCCCGGTCTCGAAACGCACCACGCCCGCGGGATCGATCACCGTGAAGCCGTCCGAGTGGTCGACGTCGTAGGTGAGCGGCTGATGGGTCCACCAGTCGATGCCCGGTGGATCGCCCTCGGGATCGGTGTGGACGTACCAGCCGAAGTAGTGCTCGAACGCAGTGAGCGAGGCCGGTGACTCGGTGACCAGCTCGAAGCTCGCCCCGGTCAACTGTGCGTAGGCCGCGAGCCTGGCAGGGGTGTCGCGGCCGGGGTCGACGCTCACTTCCATCAGGACGACCTTCGACGCGGCGTTCGCCCGGTCGAGCGCGCGCTCGACCTGCACGAGGTTGCCGGTGTCGAACGGGCACATGTCCTGGCAGAGCGTGAGGAAGGGCACGACCATCACGGTCCGGCCGTGCAGCCCGACGAGGTCGATCGAGTGCCCGTGCTGGTCGGTCAGCGGGAGGTCGGCGACCGAGGAGGGGATCGGTCTCGAGAGCAGCGCGCCCGACGACGAGGCCGGTGGGCCCGGTGCCCCGGCGGCCGCCGAGCACGCGGAGAAGAGGAGGGCGACGATCCCGAGGGCTGCCGCGAGGGGGGTCCGCCGGCTGGTGCGGACGGCCGTGGTCAGGTGGTTCATCGCTCCGGTACCCCGAGTGGTGATGCCGCGCACGGTACCGACGCAGTGGCGGATTCGGCAATTCGGCCCGCGGCTTGCTCGGCGGGACTAGCCACGGACGAAGGTCATGCGAACTTCGCGGCGCGGATTGTCCGCGTTGGTGTCGACGAGCACCGCGCTCTGCCAGGTCCCGAGAAGGGGAGTCCCGTTTGCGACCGGGATGGTGAGTGACGGGCTCACCAGGACGGGCAGCAGGTGGTCGGCGCCGTGTCCGCGGGAACCGTGGCGGTGCCGGTAGCGGTCGTCGCGCGGCAGGAGGCGGTCGAGCGTCTCGTCGAGGTCGCTCTCGGAGCCGGAGCCGACCTCCATCAGGGCGAGGCCCGCGGTCGCATGGGGTGCGAACAGATTGACCAAGCCGTCGCCCCGCCCCGCGCAGAAGCGTCGCAGCTCGTCGGTCAGGTCCACGACCGTGCGACCCGTCGTGTCGAGGTCGATCACCGTCGTGTCCACCGTTTTATCTTCGCACTCGTCCTTGCTCGAACGGCCGCGGCGTCTCGCTTCGGGAGATAGCGTGCCCGCGGTGGCCGGAGAGGGAGGGCAGAAGGGAGCGAAGCCGGCTTCGACGAGGACCGCGCCCTCCCGCGGCAGACGGTGTCCGTGGGCCGAGAGCTCCGATGCCATGCGCGCCTACCACGACGACGAGTGGGGCGTGCCGTCCTATGACGACCGCCATCTCTTCGAGATGCTGGTGCTCGAGGGAGCCCAGGCCGGCCTCTCCTGGTCGACCATCCTCGGAAAACGCGAGAACTACCGGAAGGCCCTCGACGACTTCGACCCGGTCCGGGTCGCCCGCTACCGCGAGGCCAAGGTCCTCCGGCTGCTCGACGATCCGGGGATCGTGCGGAACCGGCTCAAGGTCCGGGGCGCGGTTCGCAACGCGGAGGCCTTCGTCGCCGTGACCGACGAGCGCGGTGCGTTCGCGGACTACCTCTGGGGGTGGGTCGACGGCACGCCGATCGTCAACCGGCCCCGGACCATGGCCGAGTTGCCCGCCCAGTCCGATCTCTCGGACAGGATCTCGAAGGACCTCCGGTCACGGGGGTTCACCTTCGTCGGGTCGACCATCGTGTACTCGTACCTCCAGTCGGTCGGGGTGGTGGACGATCATCTGGTCGGCTGCCCGGCGAAGCGCGGCTGACCGTGAGCACCGCAGTGGGCACGGCGAAGAAGGGAGCAACCATGGGCTTGCTGGACGGAGAGCGAGCGGTCGTGACCGGAGGAGCTTCGGGGATCGGCCGTGCCACCGCGCGCCGGATGGCCGAAGAGGGCGCCGCGGTCGCGGTGATCGACCTGCAGGGAGACACAGCGGCGGAGGTGGCGAAGGAGATCGGAGGGAGCGCCCACGTCGCCGACGTGACCGATCCATCGGCACTCACCACCGCAGTCGACGCGGCCGCCGAGGCCATGGGAGGGATCACCGTTCTCTTCAACAACGCGGGGGTCGGCAACCAGTCGTCGCTCCACCGGTGGGACCCCGAGGAGTGGAACCGTCTGGTGGCCGTCAACCTGACCGGCGTCTACCTCGGGTTCCGGGCAGCGGTCCCGCACATCCGGGCGGCCGGTGGGGGGAGCATCGTGTCCACCGCCTCGATCAGCGGGACGCGGCCTGCGGCCGGCGAGGCACCGTACTCCGCGGCAAAGGCCGGAGTGATCGCGCTGACCGCATCGGCTGCGCTCGAGTACGGACCCGACATCCGGGTCAACTCCGTCTCACCGGGGATGATCCTGACCGCTCTGACCGAACCACTCCTGCAGTTCCTCCCCCACGAGCGGGAGCGCTTCGAGCGCACGACGCCGGTCGGTCGCATCGGGGAGCCCGAGGACATCGCCGATGTGGTCGTCTTCCTCTGCTCGGACATGGCACGGTTCGTGACCGGGCAGAACATCGTCGTCGACGGGGGCCTGACCCTTCACGGGTCGGGGGTCGACGGCCTCTTCGAGCAGATCTTCCCTGGGGGCCGCTCGGGCGGGTGAGCTCAGCTGGGGCTCGTCTCCAGCAATTGGGTGAATGTCGACCAGCCGCCCGGAGCGGAGGGGTCGGCGTAGGAGTACCTGACCGCGGAGAACTCCTCGCCGACGCTGGTCTCGACCGGGTAGCCGAGCCACACGCTGGCCGGGTAGGTGACGAAGGTGCCCCCCGCACAGTCCGGGTGGCACAAGTTGTAGGTGAACTGACCGCTGGCGAGGGCACTGGTCGCCGTCCACGACGACCAGGTGAGGTCGATGAGACTCGAATTGCCGTCTGCGCAGGCGAGCGAGATGGAGCTCGGCTCCACCGCCGCCGGGTCGGAGGGTTGGTTGCAGTCGTAAGGGACCGAGGGCACCGGAGTCGGCGGGGGCAAGCTCTTGTCGGTCGTGGCCAGCCAGTAACCGTTGCCGTCGGGGGTGGCCGCCATGCCGACCACCGGGGTGTCGCTGCTCGGAGGTGCCGCGCCGAGCGAACCGTGGAAGGTCGCGTCGCCGAAGCTGAAGACGCCCCCGTCCGCCGCTACCAGCCAGTAGCCACGACCGTCGGCCGTCGGGGCGATCCCGACCACTGCGGCGTCGAGCGGCTGGCCCCCCATCGAGCCGTGGAAGCCGGCGTCGCCGAAGCTGAAGACGCCGCCGTCTGCCGCCACCAGCCAGTAGCCACGACCGTCGGCCGTCGGGGCGATCCCGACCACTGCGGCATTGAGCGGGGTTCCACCCATCGAGCCATGGAAGCCGGCTGCGCCGAGACTGAAGACTCCACCGTCGGCACCGGCCAACCAGTAGCCCAGCGCGTGGGGGACGGGTGCGATCCCGACCACCGGGGCATTGGGAGACAGCCCAAGCGTGGGGTTCTCGTCGGGCGCGTCGCCGAAGGTGAAGGCGTAGCCGCCGTGATCGGCGATCCAGTACCCGCGACCATCGGGGGTGGGAGCAATACCGACGACCCCCACGAGCGGGTAGGGATACGTCCCGACCCCTGAGCCGTAGAACCCGGCGTCGCCGTAGTTGAACACGCCACCGTCGCCGCCGACCAGCCAATATCCGTTGTGGTCCGGCGTGGATCCGATACCGGTCACCGGGGCGTTCAACTGGCTCCCTGGCGGTGCGCTGTAGGCGGTGGCGTCCCCGAACGCGCTGACCCCGCCGCCCGAGCCGGTTGCGGCAGAGGCCGGGTTGCCACTCGATCCGACATCGGTCACCGGAGCCAAGGCGACGGCCAAGCCGAGCACCGCCGCGATCATCCGCCAGGGGCGCCGGCCACCCCCTCCGCTGCGACTCCGGTCCTGTCGTCCCTCAGCCCGCGGTTCCCACTTGCCCGAGTTGCACATTCCCCACCCCGCTCCACGTCCTCCGACGTCTTCGTCGCTCGCGCGGCGACACCCGCCGGCAAGTACAACCCATTCCAAGCCGCTCCGCCACCGATTTCGATCACGAAGATCAGCCGGACGAGGCCGAACAGGCCGCGACCACCTCCACCAACCGGCCGAGCTCCCCGTCGGTGTTGTAGTAGTGCGGCGAGGCCCGGACCACCGCGGTCGGTCTCGGTGCGGTCATGTCGAGCAGAGCCCACGGGGAGGTGCTCACCGAGACGTTGATGCCCGCGGCCGACCCGGCCGCCGCGATGCGTTCCGGCTCCGCTCCGGCTGTGGTGAAGGTCACGATCCCCGACCGCCGGGCCCCTCCGTCATGGATCTCGACATCCTCGAGCGTCGTGAGCTGGTTGCGCAGCGTCTCGGCCAAGGTGCCCACGCGGGCGGAGATGGCCTCGAGCCCGAGCCCGACGGCGTGTTCGACCGCGACGCCGAGTCCGAGTTGCGCCGCGATCGGTGCTTCGAACTCCGCGAAGCGGGCCGCGCCCGGTCGCAACTCGTAGCGGGTCGGGTCGAGCCAGCGCGCGGACGCCTCGCTGATCCCCGGGGGGCGAAGCCGGTCGGCGAATCCCCTCCGGACGTAGAGGAAGCCGGTGCCCCGGGGCCCGCGCAGCCACTTGCGCCCGGTCGCGGTCATCACGTCGCAGCCGATCCGGCCGACGTCGACCGGCAACTGGCCGACGCTCTGGCACGCGTCGAGGAAGAACGGCACGCCGGCGCGTCGGCAGAGGGGACCGACCTCCTCGACCGGGTTCACCAGTCCCCGATGGGTGCCGATCTGGGTGACCGCCACCAGGACGACTCGTCCCGATGAGAGCGCCCCGGCCAGCACGGAGACGTCGATGGTCCCGTCCGGAGCACTCGGCACGACTTCGATCGAGGCTCCGGTGAGCTCGCAGACCTGGAGGAGTCCCAAGTAGTGGCTGTTGTAGGCCATCCGGTCGACGAGAAGCCGGTCGCCGTTCGAGAGAGCACCTCCGAGCACGAACCCCCAGATCGCCTTGGCCCACGCCTGGGTGTCGGAGCCGGTCAACGCGACCTCGTCCGGTCCGGCGGCGATCAGTCGCGCGATGACCTCGTGCACCCCCTCGAGCCGCGTCGCGACCGCGGCCGCGGCCTCGTAGCCGCCCCGTTCCGCCTCGAGGTGGAGGTGGCCGATCACCACATCGAGCGTCGACCGGGAGGGCAGAGCGGCTCCGGCGTTGTTGAGATGTGCGATCCGACTGCTGCCCGGCGTCGCCGCCCGCTCGGCCTCGACGTCGATGGCGGCCGCCATGCGAGCGGAGGTTAGCAACGGTCGCCGGCCGATCCACCGGTGCCTCTGCCCGCGGACCTCGCGCCACGCTCCTAGGGTCGCGGTCCATGGAGGCCACCGGCGAGCCCCTCGACGAATCGACCGCCGATGCCGATCCGCTCGTCCAATTCGGTCACTGGTTCGACGACGCGGCCGCGGTGATGGCGATGCCCGAGGCGATGGCGGTCGCCTCGGCAGACCCGAGCGGTCGGCCCTCGGTGCGCATGGTCCTCCTCAAGTCGTTCGGAGCCGACGGCTTCGTCTTCTACACCAACTACGAGAGCCGCAAGGGCCGAGAGCTCGCCGACAACCCGTACGCCGCGCTCCTCTTCCACTGGGAGCCGCTCGGCCGCCAGGTCCGGATCGAAGGACCGGTGACGAGAGTCGGTGACGCCGAGTCGGACGCCTACTTCGCGACTCGGGCGCGCGGCAGCCGGCTCGGAGCGCAGGCGTCCCGTCAGAGCAACCCGATCGACGACCGCCGCTCTCTGGAGGAGGCGGTCGCCGCGGTCGACGCGCGCTTTGCGGCTATGGACGTACCGCGGCCGGCGTGGTGGGGAGGGATTCGGCTGACGCCGACCTCCTACGAGTTCTGGCAGCATCGCGAGGATCGCCTTCACGACCGGGTGCTCTACACCCCCTTTGACGGCGGCTGGCGCATCACCCGGCTCCAACCCTGACCGGAGCGGTATGTTCTCTTTGTGGTGACGACCGTGGACCAGGCCGAGACGGTGGTCGAGGAGCGGCTCGACACCCTGCTGGGAGAGCTCGACCCGCGGCAGACCGACGTTGTGGAATTCCGCTCGCGGCAGTTCGACCTCGGCCTCGCGTGGGTCTCGTTCCCCGAGGGCTGGGGAGGGCTCGGGCTCGCGCCGAACCTCCAGCGCACGATCGACCGTCGCCTCTCCGAAGCAGGGGCACACCCCTTCACGGCGAAGGAGTTCTTCGGGCTGACCATGGCCGGACCCACCGTCGTCACCCACGGTTCCGACGAGCTCCGCCGGCGCCTGCTCGAGCCGACCTTCACCGGCGAGGCGTCGTGGTGCCAGCTCTTCAGCGAGCCGGGTGCCGGCTCCGACCTGGCAGGGCTTGCCACGCGGGCGGTGCGAGACGGCGACGAGTGGGTCGTCACCGGACAAAAGGTGTGGAACACCCTCGCCCACGTGGCGGACAGGGGCATGCTCGTCGTGCGCACCGATCCCGAGGCCCCGAAGCACAAGGGCCTCACCTACTTCGCTCTGGACATGCACCTCCCGGGCGTGGACGTCCGCCCCCTCCGCCAGATGACCGGCGAGGCGGAGTTCAACGAGGTGTACCTCACCGAGGTCCGCATCCCCGATGCCGACCGTATCGGGGAGGTGGGC
The DNA here is from genome assembly GCA_963769905.1 of uncultured Acidimicrobiaceae bacterium. Taxonomy (GTDB): domain Bacteria; phylum Actinomycetota; class Acidimicrobiia; order Acidimicrobiales; family RAAP-2; genus Bog-756. Next base: position 2,282,954 of record CAVYNG010000002.1, on the reverse strand, counting down.
GAGGGCTGGCGGGTCGCGATGACCACGCTCTCCAACGAGCGCACCTCCATCGGGGGGGCCGGTGTCGCGCCCTCCCGCGGATCGGGGGCGATCGGGGAGGCCGTCTCGATCTTCGTGCGCGAGGGCTCGCGCCGCAGCCCCGCAGATCGTGATCGGCTCATGCGCGCGTGGATCGAGTCGGAGGTGCTGCGGTTGAACACCATGCGGGCGGCTCAGAACCGCAAGGTCGGCAACCCTGGACCCGAAGGCTCGATCGCCAAGCTGATGTTCGCCGAAGTGAACAAGCGGATCTACGAGCTCTGCATCGATCTGCTCGGCGCGGACGGACTCGTCGGCTACGACTACACCATGCGACGCTCGGAGGTCCTCGGCCTCGTCGGGCCTCCGGGGTCGGCTCGAAAGATGTTCATCCGCTCGAGGGCGAACTCGATCGAGGGTGGCACCTCCGAGATCCAGCGCAACATCCTCGGCGAGCGGATCCTCGGGCTTCCCGGTGACGTCCGGGTCGACAAGGAGCTTCCGTGGTCGAAAGTGCCGCGGAGTTGAGCGAACCGAGGCAGGTGGGAGGAAGCCGGCACCCCGGACCGTGACGCAGGCCCAGGAGTTCCTCGGCATGCACCGGGTCGACGGCAACCTGCGGTGGCGACTCACCGTCACTCCCGAGCTGAGTACGCCCGGCAACTTCCTCTTCGGTGGCTGCGGGCTCGGCGCCGCGCTCGTCGCGCTCGAAGCGGCCACGGGGCGTCCGACGGTGTGGGCGACCGCACAGTACCTGTCGTACGCAGAGACCGGTTTCGACCTCGAGCTCGCGGTGACCCTCGCCGCCGAGGGCCGGCGGGTCACGCAGGCTCGCGTGGTCGGACGTGTCGGCGGCCAGGAGATCCTGACCGTCAACGGTGCGGCCGGGTCTCCCGGGTCGCTCGGCGTCGAGGGCGTGTGGGTCGAGCCTCCCGACGTACCTCTGCCGGAGGAGTGCCCGCCGCGGCGGATCCCCGCGATCACCTCGTCTTCGATCTTCGACCGGGTGGACGTGCGCCTGGCCCGGGGGCGCACGTTCGAGGAGATCGTCTCCGGCCTCGACGGTCCCGGTCAACCGGAGAGCGCGCTCTGGGCGCGGGTGCCCGGGCACCTCGAACCCTCGGCCGCCACCCTCGCGATCATCGGCGACTACGTGACCGGGGCGGTGTCCCAACCCCTCGGCCGCAGGGTCATGTCGAGGAGCCTCGACAACACCTTGCGCGTCGTTCGGCTCGAGCCGACCGAGTGGGTCCTCTGCGACATCCGGATCGAGGCGGTGGTCGACGGGTACGGGCACGGCACCGCCTATCTCTGGTCACAGGGCGGCGCGCTGCTGGCGACCGCGAGTCAGTCGATGAGCGTTCGACTCTGGGACTGATCGACGCAACACCCGGTGCAGTCCGACCGCGCGTCGATCGCGGCCCGGACTCCGACGCTGCACCCATCGCGTCGCAGGGCTACCTTGGAGCCTTCTGGCGGAAAGGGGCTCGATGACCACCCAGAGTGTGGCCGTTCTCTTCACCGACGTGGTCGGTTCGACGGAGCTCGCCCACCGCCTCTCGCCGGATGCAGGCGACGAGGTGCGTCGCGGTCACTTCGCGATTCTCCGCGGGAGCCTGGCCGACGCCGGCGGCACCGAGGTCAAGAACCTCGGCGACGGGATCATGGCGGTGTTCTCGTCGGCGTCGGCCGCTTTGGCGTGCGCGGTTGCCATGCAACAGGGCGTCGAGAGGGACAACCAAGCGCGTGAGCACCCGGTCGGACTGAGGGTCGGTGTGAGCGGAGGCGAGGTCATCCGCGAAGACGGCGACTACTTCGGCGACCCGGTCGTGGAGGCAGCCCGTCTTTGCGCGCAGTGCGAGCCCGGGCAGATCCTGGCTGCCGACGTCGTGCGCTTGATGGCCGGCCGGCGCTGTCACTACGAGGTGCGCTCGGTCGGGCAGCTCGTGCTGAAGGGCGTGCGTGACCCGGTCGAGACCGTGGAGGTGTGCTGGGATCCCCTGACGGGTTCGGCGATCCCGTTCCCGCGGCGCTTGCCAGTGCACGCCGCGAGGCATTTCTCCGTTGTGGGCCGTGAGCCCGAGCTCGCCCACCTCGCCGACGCCGCGACGCGCGCCTTCGCGGGCGACGGCCGCGAGATCGTGCTGGTCTGCGGCGAAGCCGGTCAGGGCAAGACCACCCTCGTCGCCGAGGCGGCTCACCTTCTCTCTGAGAAGGGGGCCTGCGTCCTCTTCGGCCACTGCGAACAAGACCTCGCGACCCCGTATCAGCTCTTCACCGAAGCCTTCGGCCACTACACAGCGCACGCGGACGAGGCCGACCTCCGTGAACTCCTCGAGGCTCACGGATCGGAACTGGCTCGCCTCGCGCCGGCGATCGGAGAGCGGATCGCGGACCTGCCGCCCTCGAAGGCGGCTGATGCCGATTCGGAGCGCTACCTGCTGTTCGCCGCGGTTCCAGGGCTGCTCTCGTCGATCTCGCGGGAGGAGCCGGTGGTGATCGTGCTGGAGGACCTCCAGTGGGCGGACAGCGGGAGCCTGGCGATGCTGCGCCACCTCACCGCCGCGGAGCTGTCGATGCGGGTGCTCCTCCTCGGGACCTACCGGGACAGTGAGCTTCCGAGCGCGCCCTTGCTCAGGGAGACGCTCGGTATTCTCTGGCGCCACCAGGGAGTCTCGCGCGTCCCCCTCACCGGACTCGACCGCCGCGGGGTCAAGTCGCTGGTCGAGGCGGCCGCGGGTCAGTCGCTCGACGACTTCGGCATGAGGCTGGCCGAGGCGGTCTACTCGGAGACCGACGGCAATCCCTTCTTCGTCACCGAGGTCCTCCGCCACCTGCGCGACACCGGTGCGATCCACCAGAACCTGGCAGGCCGGTGGGTGGCCAACGGAACCCTCGAGCCGTCCGCGTTTCCCGAGAGCGTGCGTGAGGTGATCGCCGGCCGGGTCGTGCGGCTGGGCCGAGATGCCGAGCGGGTACTCACGACTGCGGCCATCGTCGGACGTGACTTCGACCTCGACGTGCTCGAGCGCGCGACCCGCATCCCCCGGGACTCGCTCCTCGACCTGCTCGAGGCTGCCGCGACGGCCTCGCTCGTCCAGGAGGCCGACGACGAGCCGGGGCGCTACCGCTTCGCGCATTCACTCGTGCAGCGGACGCTCTACGAGCACCTCGGTCCGGCTCGCCGCGCCAGGACGCACGAGCTGGTGGCCCTCGCGCTGGAGGAGGTCTGTGGCGGCGAACCCGGATCGCGGGTAGGAGAGCTGGCTCGTCACTGGTTGCATGCGCCGGGGCCGTCGAACCTCGAAAAGGCCATTCGGTACTCGGCCGCGGCCGGCGACGCGGCACTCGACTCGCTGACGCCGGGTGACGCGCTGGCGCACTACGGGGAGGCGCTGGAACTCACATCCCGCGTGGTCGAGCCGGATCCCATCCTTCTCGTGGACTTGGCGATCGGGCTCGGGACCGCGCAGCGGCAGACCGGTGATCCGTCCTTCCGTACCACCCTTCTCGATGCTGCCCGCGAGGCGATACGTCTGGGTGACGTCGAACGGCTGGTCGCGGCCTGCCTCGCGAACGACCGCGGGTTCTACAGCGCAGTGGGCTCCACGGACAAGGAAAAGGTCGAGACCCTCGAGACGGCGCTGCGCCTTCTCGCCGCCGACCACCCGGACCGGGCGCTGGTCCTCGCGACCTTGTGCTCCGAGCTCACCCACGGGAGTTCGCTCGAACGCCGCCAGGCACTCGCGGAAGAAGCCATTGCCATCGTGGAACGGTCCGGTGACGACGCGGTCGTGGTGCGGGTCCTCAACCACCTCTTCATCCCGCTTCAGGTTCCCGCGCTCCTCGACCTCATCCAGGCCCGAACCATGGACGGGCTGGTGAGAGCCGAGCGAGTGGGCGATCCGGTGCTCAAGTTCTGGGCGGCGACCTGGCGTGCCGAGTCGGCGGCGCGGGGAGGCGACCTCACCGAGATGGAGCGGTGCATGGCGCTCCAAGCCACGATGGCGGAGGAGCTCGATCAGCCGGTGTTCACCTGGAATTGCCTCTTCGTCCGCTCACTGCGAGCGCAGATCGCAGGGGACACCGACCTCGCCGAGCAGCTCGCCACCGAGGCGCTCAGCATCGGTTCGGAGGGTGGCCAACCCGACGCGGCCCTCATCTTCGGGGCGCAGTTCAACATCGTGTCCGGCCAGCGCGGAACCCAACACGAGTTGGTTCCCCTCATCGAGAAGATGGCGTCGGAGACTCCCGACATCCCGCGGACGTTCTTCCTGTCGCTCCTCGCCAAGGCACACGTCGAGGTGGACCGGCTCGACGAGGCGCGCGAGCTGCTGGCCGAGTTCGCCGCCACCGGTTTCGAACTACCGCTCGACCAGCTCTGGCTGACCGGCATGGTCGATTTTGCCGAGGCTGCGATCGAGTGCGGAGACGCAAAGTACGCGTTCCCGTTGTTCGAGCTGATCGCACCATGGGACGAACAGCTGCCGGTGACCGGAGCGTCCGCCCTCGGCCCGGTCAGCCATTACCTCGGCGGGCTCGCCGCCGTACTCGGTCGCCTCGACGAAGCGGACGAGTACTTCACCCGTGCCCACGCCTTCGGCCGGCAGCTCAGAGCCAAGTTCTTCGTCGCCCGCACCGAACTCCTCTGGGCGAAGTCGCTCCTCGAACGCGACGCACCCGGTGATCGGGAGCACGCGAGAGAACTGCTCGAGTCCGCGTGTGGTGTTGCTGCGGCTCAGGCGTACAAGGTGGTCGAGCGCCGAGCCCGCGAACTACTCCCGCGTGTGACCTGAGCTGCGCCGGCGAGTCCGGCTAGTCGCCGCTCTCGGTCTCGACGATCAGCAGGTCGCAGGCGATGCGCCGCGACACCTTGTTGGCGATCGGCCCCATGAGGAAGCGCGCGGTCTTGTGCATCCCCTTCGAGCCGACCACAAGCAACTCCGCGCCCTCGTTCTCGGCCACCTGGATCAGCACCTCGGCTGGCTCGCCGCCGACCGCCAAGGTCGACACCTTTCCCACTCCGCTCGCCATCACCTTCTCCGCGGACTCGGCGGCGCACTTCTCCGCAGCCGACTGTCCCGCCGCCGCCCACCCGGCGTCGAAGGTCATGCCCGCCGCCGCCACACCGCTCGGCGCCCGGTTGTTGTAGGCGGTGACGATGATCAGCTGCGCGCCGACCGCCTTGGCCAGGGCCCCGGCGCGGCGAACCGCGCGCTCGGCGGTGTCCGAGCCGTCGGTGCCGACCACGATCTTTGAAGGAAGCCCGCTCCCTTTGGTCTCCGTGTTCGCCATCGCTCGGCCTCCGTCGTTCACTCGCCGCTGCGTGCTCGGCCTGACCGATGCACGCCTGGTCGCGTCCGCAGGATAGCCAACGGCAACCCCGGACGCGTCGGGACCGGCGGCGGTTCCCCGGCGCCACCGGGCATCGCGGTCGAGCGTCAACTCGCAGCCGGCGTCCGCGTGCGATTCGTCCGGCCGGCTCCACCCCGCCCGGATCGTGCCGTGGGGTTCGACCCGCCGAGTTCAATAGGATCGGGCCCGGGTACGCCGAGGACCGAGCAGGCCGACATCGGGGCCTCGTGCGGAGAGACCGCAGCAGGAGGACGGATGAAGATCAGCACGATGCTCAGCTACTCGGGTGGCTTCCGCCAAGCCGCCGCCGAGGTGGCCGAACTCGAGAAGGCCGGTCTCGATCTCGTCTGGGTGGCGGAGGCGTACGGCCTCGACGCGCCGAGCATGATGGGTTACCTGGCGGCGCTCACCGAGCACGTCGAGATCGGCTCGGCGATCCTTCCCATCTTCACGCGGACGCCGACCTTGCTCGCGATGACGGCTGCCGGTGTCGACACGCTGTCGGGGGGCAGGTTCCATCTGGGGATCGGATCGTCGGGTCCTCAGGTGATCGAGGGCTGGCACGGTGTGCCCTTCGACGCGCCGATCGGGCGGACCCGCGAGATCGTCGACGTCTGCCGGCAGGTGTGGGCGCGAGAGGACGTGCTCGTCCACCACGGTCCTCATTACGACATGCCGCTCCCGGAAGGTCGGGGCACCGGCCTCGGCAAGGCGCTCAAGATCATCGGTCGCCCAGTCCGACCGTCCATCCCGATCTGGATCGCGGCGTTGGGTGAGAAGAACGTCGCCATGACCGCCGAGATCGCCGACGGCTGGATCCCGATGCTCTACGTTCCGGAGAAGGCGAAGGGGGTCTGGGGGGCATCGCTCGAGGCGGGCCGTGCCAGGCGCGACCCGATGCTCGACCCACTCCAGATCACCGTCGGCGGGATCTTCGCGGTCGGCGAGGGCGAAGAGGTGCTGGCCCTCCGCGAGCTCGCGAGGCCGGTGGTCGCGCTCTACGTCGGGGGAATGGGCGCTAAAGGACGGAACTTCTACAACGACGTGGTCAAGCGCTACGGCTTCGAAGAGGAGGCCGAGCAGATCCAGGATCTCTACCTCGAAGGGAAGAAGTCCGAAGCCGAGGCCTTGGTGCCCGAAGAGCTGCTCGAAGCGACCTCGCTCTGCGGCCCCGAGAGCTACCTCGCGGAGAGGATCGCCGCGTTCGCGGAATCCGGCGTCACCCACCTCCAGGTCGTGCCAGTTCCCGTCGGGGACCAACGCCCGGTCGACGTGATCGCGAAGGCCCGCGACCTCGCCGGCTGAGTCCGGATGGTCGCCGCGCGACCCGGGTCACTCGGTGAGCGAAGAATCCCCTGAGGTGTCGGCGTCGACTCCGTCGACGTCTTGCCACGATGCGGGAGCGTCGGAGATCTCCGCGAAATCCGATGCAGCGGTGCTCGGTGTGGTCGCGCTCGATGTGGTGGTGCTCGCCAGCGCGGGGTTCGGCGGGATCAACAGCTCGTCGAGCCGCGCCGCGGTGCTCTCGATCTCGTCCGCCTCGTAGTAGCTCCGGTTGAGGGTCAGTGTGAGCTGCTCTTGTACCAGCGCAAGCGCTTCCTCCGCCGCCGCGGCGGCGTCGTACACCGAGAAGAGTCGGGCTTGCATCGCTCTCGACGACACGAGGCGGGTGCCCCGCCGGCGGGCCTCGTCCGGCAGCGAGCGAAGCGGATCACCGGGTCGGGCCAGCTCGGGTACCCCGAGCGGCGGCGCGACGGGTTCGGTCCGTCCTGCGCTCTGCTCCCTCGTCCGGTCGTGGTCGACTTCGTCCATGCCGGTTGCCCCTTCCTCGCACGACCCGCCCCATCGGGCCGCCCTCCTCCCACCATTTAACACCCCGGACGATCTGGTACGTCCGGTGGGCGGTTCCGGCAGGCTCAGGTTCCCGCCGGCGGGCAACAGAGCGCGCGGACGAGGCAACAGAGCGCGCGGACGAGGCAACAGAGCGCGCGGACGGGGCAACAGAGCGCGGCGGACGGGGCATGCCGAGGTTCGACCGGTATTCCTCCGGGAGTGCCCCGGTCGAGGGCACGCTGAAGGCGGGCGCCGCCGAGACGCCGAACGCGAGCGAGCCGATGGCGGGGAGCGCGCCACCGCGCCGGGCAGGTCGCGTGCCTCTGCGAAGATGGGCGGCGACGGGGCCGCACTCGCCTGGAGCGGTCCGACCCGGAGGTCCTGAGATCGCAACCCACATCCACGACGCCACGCGCACCGCCCTGTTGCGTGCCGCCCTTGCACGAGTCGGTCGGGCCGAGCTGACGACCGCGCTCGTCCACGCGGCGCCACAGCCGCAGGCTTCGACAGCTGCCCGCAACGCCTTCAATGCGTTGCGCCGACACCGCGACCCAGCCGCCGTGCTCGACCGGCCGCAGTACCGTCCCGCCCTTTCGCTCGTCGGCGCCGCCGTCTCCGAGGAATCTCTCGCCGCGTGCGTCGATCGACTCGGTGACCACGCGGACGATCCGACGAGAGAGCAGCTTCTCGAAGCCCTCGAGGGGATCAGAGCGGACTTCCCGCCGACGATCGTCGCCGTGATGTTGGCATCGGTCGCGGACAGCGAAATGCCTGCATCCGATCTCTGCCTCGACATCCTCGCCACCGATGAGCGCTTCGGTCTGACCGAGGTCGTGCCCACGGACGCGGTCGACGTTGACGAGGGGCCGACCTCGGGCTCCGACGAGGAAGGATCCGACAGCCTGTCGGCTCGTGCGGCGGAGGGTGTCGGCGACCCCTCGGCCGACGGCGCCGGAGCCGGCGGTTCCGCCGAGCGCCGCGAGGAACGTCGCCTGCGGCGCCGCCGCGACGCCGAGGCTCGCCGGAAGCGCTCCGACGCGGCCCGTCGCTCGGCCGAACAGGTCCGTCGGGCGAGGCGGCGCCGACCCGATGCCTCCTCGCGTGAGGCCGGCTCCACCTCGGTCGCCGTCCCGCCGTCGACCGCTGCGCCGCGGCTCAGGAGGAGGGCGGTCCTCACGCCCGCCCAAGAGCGCGAGTTCGACCGCGACGACCCCTGGTCGGGTGCGGTCGTCTTCGCGTGGATCCCTTTCGACGGCACCGAGGACGGAGTGGAGCTCGACGGAAAGACCCGCCGGTGCGTGGTGGTGGCGGGTTCGGAGGGACACCTCTTGGTCCGGCCCGGGTACTCCGAGGGCGGCTCGAAGAGCCGCGACTGGAAGGCGGTCGAGCTGCGCGGGTGGAGGCGAGCCGGCTTCGACCAGCCGACCTGGATCGACTTCGAGGCAGTGCGGGTCGAGCGCGATCCGGCGGTGACGCCGGTCGGCTGGCTGTCGGCAGAGGACTGGAATGCCCTGTGGTGAGCGTTCCGAGGTTCCGTGCTCGGATCAGCTGTTCGGAGGCGCGTCGGCGACCCTGACCGGGCGCCCGACGCGCCCCAGCGGATCGTGCGGGCCCGCACGCTCGAGTGGTGTCGACTGCGAGCGCCTGATGACCTCGAGGATGTCGTCCCCGATGAGCTCTTCCCGCTCGAGCAGCGCGTCCCGAAGGGCTTCGACGACGTGGCGGTGGTCCCCGAGCATCTCGGTCACCGACTGCTTGGCAGCGGCGAGCAACTCCTCGACCTCTTCCCGTCCGTTGTCGTTCGAGAGGACCTTCGAGACGATGCCGCCGCCGGGATACTCGATCGCCGCTGACGACACGAGGGTCTTGCCCATGCCGAGCTGCCCGACCATCTGGCACGCGTTGAGGGTCGCCGACTGAAGGTCGGACGCAACGCCGGTCGAGGCCTCGCCGAAGAAGAGCTCTTCGGCGACCATTCCGCCGAACGCGATGTCGATCAGCGCCTTGACCTCCGATCGGGTCTTGGTGAACCGTTCCTCCTCCTCGGAGTGGCTCAGCAGACCGAGCGCCTCGCGCCGCTTGACGATGGTGAGGACCTCGAGCTTTCGCCCCTTCCCGACCAACCAGGCAACGGTCGCGTGCCCCGCTTCGTGCGTGGCGATCGTGCGCCGCTCGGCCTCGGTGTACTCGACCGGCTGGGCAAGCCCGATCTCCTCGGTCATCTTGGCGTGCTGGAGGTCGTCCCAGGAGAGCTCGCGCGCTCCTCGTCGCAGCGCCCACACGAGCGCCTCGTCCATCAGGTGCTCGATCATCACCGGCGAGTACCCGGCGGTGAGCGCGGCGAGCGTCTGGCGCTTGGCGGGGTCGTCGAGCTCGGGTCGGTGGGCCTTCTTGCCCAGGTAGTAGTCGATGATGTCGAGGCGCCCCGAGCGGCTCGGCAGTCCGAAGTAGATGCTCCGATCGAAGCGGCCGGGGCGCAGGAGGGCCGGGTCGAGATCGGACGCCCGGTTGGTGGCGCCGATCACCAAGATGTTGGCCGGCGCGGCAACCGGCCGGTCGAGCTGCCGGTGGCTCGGCAGCCAGGCGTTGACCGCGTCGATGGCCAACCCCTTCAGTCGAAACGACAGCGGCGTCTGCTGCTCGAAGGACTGGAGCTGCACCAGGAGCTCGTTGACGACCCCGGGCACACCCTCGCCATGGCGGGGCCCGCTTCCTCGCACGCCACCGATGGCGTCGAGCTCCTCGATGAAGCCGATCGCACCGCCTTCGCGCCTGGCGTGCTTTCGCAGTGCCCGGAAGAACGCGCGGATCTTCCGATTGGTCTGTCCGTAGAACATCGACTGGAAGGCTGACGATGAGACGAAGAGGAAGGGGACGCCCGCCTCGGCTGACATCGCCTTTGCCATGTAGGTCTTGCCGGTGCCCGGCGGACCCTCGAAGAGGATGGCCTTTCGCGGCGCCCCCCCCATCTGTTCGGCGAAGGTGCGGTGCGCGAGGAACAGGTTGAGAGTCTTCGTGACCTCTTCGACAAGGACGTCCGAACCGCGTACGTCGTCGAAGCTCATCCCGAGCTCGTCCGGCCGGTAGAGGATGTGCGGCGAGCGCCCGGCACCGAGCATCGGGACGAGCATCACCAGCGAAAGGAGGAGGATCAGCACGATGGCCGGTGTCATCGGCGCCCAGGACGCCGGCAGGTGGGGCACGGGGAGCGGAGCGGACGGGAAGAGGAGGTCCCGGAGGACGAGGAAGGCCGCGATCGTTGCCAGGACGACGGCCAGGCGGCGCACTCTCGAGTGCCGGGTCTGCTCGCGGTGAACGCCGACGTCGCTCTCGGCGAGGGCGGTGACACCGGTGCCACCGAGCTCGGAGAGCCGGTCGGTCGGGTCGCGGAGGGGCTCTTGCACCGAACGCGGGTCGTCGGGGACGGTGTCCGATCGTGCGGCGTTCAACCCGTCGGGCCGATCCCCCCCGGGGTGGACTGCACGTTCGCTCGACACTGCCTGCCCTCCAGATGTAGCCCCACGAACCCACGTCGGCGCCGTGGGACGCCTATAGCTCCGGCCGATCCCCTCGTCCGACCGAGTGTCCCTCTTTCGGTTTCAACCGTTACCTACCCAAAGAAAAGTTCCGGTCGAGGCTGAAGCTACGGTGCGCGAAACCCCACGTCAACAAGGATCTCTGTGCGTGTCCGCGTGTGGGCACCGAGTGGGGAACAATAGGTTCCCCGCTCAGATGCGCGCGGACCGCCGCGCTCACGGTGACCGGTGGCCTGCCGGCCGCCGCGCCATGACGAACCCATGACGATCACGTTGCAGTCGGTTGCGATGCTCCCTCGAGGTCGCCCCTCAGGAGTTCCGGGTGCGGATTCGCCATGTGGCTCTCGCCGACCTGGGAGGAAGCAAACTGAGCACGAGACATTGACGTAAACGTTAAGGTAGATTCACGTGAGCGAAATAACCGGAGCGGGCTCCCGATGAGCGTCCTCAACGACACCACGACGAAGGACACCGGGACGGCGGCCGAACTCGCCTCGGCCCGCAAGTGGGGACCCCGGCACAACGACGAGATTTCGCCCAACTACAAGTGGATCGCGTTGTTCATCTCCACCCTCGGCGTGTTGATGGCGACGATCGACGGTTCCATCGTCCTCATCGCGCTCCCGGACATCTTCCGCGGCATCGGGCTCGATCCACTCCAACCCGGCAACACCTTCTTCCTTCTCTGGATGATCCTCGGGTTCCTCGTCGTCACCAGTGTCCTCGTGGTGAGCCTCGGGCGCATGGGCGACATCTACGGCAGGGTGCGGACCTACAACCTCGGTTTCGCCATCTTCACCTTCTTCTCACTGACCCTGAGCATCACCTGGATGACCGGTGCGGCCGCCGGGATCTGGTTGATCACGGGCCGCATCTTCCAAGGCGTCGGCGCAGCGATGCTGATGGCCAACTCGGCGGCGATCCTGACCGACGTCTTCCCCGACAACCAGCGCGGCATGGCGCTCGGGGTCAACCAGGCGGCGGCATTCAGCGGGTCGTTCATCGGCCTCGTCCTCGGCGGGCTGCTCGCCCCGATCAACTGGCGGCTCATCTTCTTGGTGTCGGTGCCGATCGGGCTCTTCGCGACCGTCTTCGGCTACCTCAAACTGCGCGAGGTCAGCCAGCCGCGCCCGGCGCGCATCGACTGGCCGGGCAACATCACGTTCGCGATCGGTCTCGTGCTGGTCATGGTCGGGATCACCTACGGGATCGAGCCGTATGGGCACTCGACGATGGGCTGGACGAACCCGGTCGTGATCGCCGAGCTGGTCTCCGGATTCCTCATCCTGGTCGTCTTCTGCGTCATCGAGACCAAAGTCCCCGAACCGATGTTCCGGCTGCAGCTCTTCAAGATCCGGGCCTTCACGAGCGGCGTGTTCGCCAGCTTCCTTGCAGCACTCAGTCGTGGCGGGCTCATGTTCATGTTGATCATCTGGCTGCAGGGCATCTGGCTCCCGCTCCACGGGTACGCGTTCGACGTGACGCCGCTCTGGGCGGGGATTGCCATGCTCCCGCTCACCGTCGGGTTCCTGGTGGCCGGCCCCATCTCGGGCATCCTGTCCGACCGGTTCGGGGCCCGACCCTTCGCGACCGGGGGCATGATCGGTACGGCCATCTGCTTCGCCCTGCTCGAGATCCTGCCGGTCGACTTCCCCTACTGGGCCTTCGGCATCCTGTTGTTCCTCGCCGGACTCACCATGGCGGCCTTCGGTTCGCCCAACCGGGCCGGGGTGATGAACAGCCTCCCTCCACAGCACCGCGGTGCGGGCTCCGGCATGAACACCACCTTCCAGAACTCCGCGCAGGTCCTCTCCATCGGGATCTTCTTCTCGCTGATGATCATCGGTCTGACCGCATCGCTCCCGCAGCACCTCGAGCACGGCCTCATCCTCCACGGCGTGCCGGTTGCGACGGCCGTCCGCGCGGCGCACCTCCCGCCGGTGTCGACTCTGTTCGCGGCCTTCCTCGGCTACGACCCTGTCACCCACCTCATCGGTCCGCAGACGCTCGCCGCCTTGCCCCACGCCCAGCAGGCCGTCCTCACCGGTCGCAGCTTCTTCCCCGGTCTCATCACCGCACCGTTCGAGGCGGGGCTGCACGCGGCGCTCGACTTCGCGCTCGTCGCGAGCCTGCTCGCCGCTTGGGCCTCGTGGCTCCGCGGCGGTAAGTACGTCTACGTCGAGCCGACCCGGCCGGTGCGCGTGGACCGAGCGGCACATCACAACGGCGAGGTGACTTCGACGGACGGCGCGCTCGTTCCGACCGGTGCCAGGGCAGAGGTGAACCCAGCCGCAGCCTCGCCGGACGGCCAGGGCGAGGAGGTGCGCGAATGAGCCCCCGCCACGCCACCACCGAGCGGCCACCGGTCGTCCTCCGCATCGGCGAAGTGGCCAAGATGTGCGGGCTCACCACTCGGACCCTTCGGTACTGGGAGGAGCTCGGCCTCATCCGTCCGAGCAGCTACCGGGGGAGAGGCGAGCGCCTCTATTCCGCCACCGACATGGCCCGGGTGGAGCGGATCCGCGATCTGCAGGAGCTGCTCGGGTTCTCGCTCTCGGAGGTCCGCGTCGTGCTCGACACCGAGGACGTCGACGTGCTCGACCGGGTACGGTCCGAGTACCACTCGGGCGAGGTTGGCCTCCAGCGCCGACGGGAGCTCCTCGACGAGGCGATCGAGGCCAACGACAAACTCCTCGAGCGTCTCGACACCACGCTGTCTCGGATCGGCTCTTTCCGCGACGAGCGCGCAGCCAAGGCCGTCCGACTGCGCGAGGCGCGCCGCGAGCTCGACGAGGACGCCAGCGGGTGAGCCCGGCATGCCACGATGCGGGCCGGCGGAGAGCGAGGCGGCGGAGAGCGAGGCAGCACCGAGTGAGGCAGCACCGAGTGAGGCAGCACCGAATGAGGCAGCACCGAGTGATGGGAGTCGAACCGTGAACGATGCGATGCGAGCCGAGACCGTCGAGATCAGCGGGGACGGTGGCGACGCCATCGAGGCCTACCTCGCACAGCCCCTCGAGGGGCCCCCGACCGGCGGGGTGGTCGTGATCCACCACATGCCCGGTTACGACGAGGGCACGAAGGAGATCACCAGGAGGTTCGCGGCGCAGGGGTACCTCGCTCTCTGCCCGAACCTCTACAGCCGCGAGGCCCCCGGTGCCAGTCCCGACGACGCAGCCGCGGCAGCGCGAGCCAAGGGGGGCGTCCCCGACTCGCGGCTCGTGGGTGACGTCGGCGGCGCAGCCGCGCACCTTCGGTCGCTGGTGTCCTCGAACGGGAAGGTCGCCACCATCGGCTACTGCTCCGGCGGACGCCAGTCGTTCCTCGCGGCGTGCAGCCTGCCGCTCGACGCCGCAGTCGACTGCTACGGCGCGTTCGTCGTCGCTCCGCCTCCCGACGGGTTCCCGCTGAACGTCGAGCCGATCGTCGGTCTGGCCGGCAACCTCTCCTGCCCGCTGCTCGGCCTCTTCGGCGCCGAGGACCAGTTTCCTGGACCGGCCGAGGTCGACGAGCTCGAGAAGGCGCTGACCGAGGCGGGCAAGGAGTTCGAGTTCCACTCCTTCGAGGGCGCCGGCCACGCCTTCTTCTCGGTGGACCGCCCGGCCTACCGCCCCGAGGTGGCGACCGAGGCATGGAACCTCATCTGGTCGTTCTTCGGGCGCCACCTCGCCACCTGAGCGAAGCGACCACCACGACAGCCATCCGGCAAGACTGATTGGAGGAAGCCATGTGCACCTATCGGACCACTGCGGTGACCGTGCGTGGGAGCGGGAAAGGGGCCGAGGGCTGGTTCCCGGTGTCGGACGCGACCGTCTACTTCGACCATCCCGTCCACGCCCGCGCGGAGCACTCGCTCAACATCGACGTGCTCAACCCGGCCCGCGGCGCGAGCGCACGGGTGGCGCTCGAGCTCGACCCGACTTCGGCGCGGGCGCTCGCCCACGCGATCCTCGAGACGCTCGAGTCGGTACCCGACAACCTGCTGGCCGGCGCCTGATCCCATGGACGAGCACGCGTCTGCACTCGAGGTCGCCGCGGCGATCCGAGCGAAAGAGGTCAGTCCGGTCGAGGTTCTCGACGAGTGCCTCGCACGCGTCGATGCCCGGAACCCGGCCCTCAACGCGGTGATCTGGCGCAACGACGACGTGGCGCGAACCGAGGCCCTCGCCCTCGCCGACAAGATCGTCTCGGGAACCGACGACCTGCCCCCCTTTGCCGGCGTGCCCCTCCCGATCAAGGACTTGCTGGTAGTCGAGGGCCAGCCGCTCACCCTCGGCTCACTCGGGGCCTCCGAGACACCGGCGACCAAGAGCGAGATCGTCGCCAACCGGTTTGTCGACGCCGGCTTCGTCCTCACCGGCCGGACCAACACTCCCGAGTTCGGCTCGATCACCATCACCGAGAACCTCCGCTACGGGGTGACCCGCAATCCCTGGGACACCGAGCACACGCCGGGAGGCTCGAGCGGTGGCGCGGCCGCCGCGGTCGCCTCGGGCATGTTCGCGGTCGCCCATGGAGGCGACGGAGGCGGTTCGATCCGGATCCCCTCGTCGTGTTGCGGACTGGTCGGCTTGAAGCCGAGCCGAGGCCGAGTGCCCTCGAGCATCCCGCTGTGGATGGGGATGGCGACCGAGGGTGCCCTCACCCGAACGGTCGCCGATGCCGCGGCCGTGCTCGACGTGCTCGGCGCGCCCGACCCGCAGGCGTGGTGGAACGCGCCTCGTACCGCTCCGGCCCTTCGCCGAGGAGGTCGGGGCTGACCCGGGTCGACTCCGGATAGCGCTCTGCACGGTGTCCTCTCTCGGCCTGCCGGTCGCCCCGGAGCCGGCAGCGGCGGTCGAGCGCGCCGGAGAGCTGCTCGAGTCGCTCGGCCACCACGTCACCCGTCTCGACGCCGACGTGTTCGACCCGGTGGCGTTCGAGCCGTTCCTCCACGTGGTCAACGCGGGCCTCGCCGAGGAGGTCGGCATCGACTGGTCGAAGGTCGAGCCCCACGACCGCGCCGGCTACGAAGCGGCAAAGACCGTCGACAGTCTCACTTTCGTGTCCTCGATGTCGGACCTCGCCCGGTTCACCCGGACCGTCGTCGCGCGCTTCGGCGACGAGTTCGACCTCCTCGTCACCCCGACCATGACCATCGAACCGCCGAAGGTCGGCCTCCTCGAGGGCGTCCACGCGGCGGCCGGTCCCACCACCGAGATCGTCGCGATGGCGGCGTTCACCGCGGTGTTCAACATCACCGGCCAACCGGCGATCAGCGTGCCTTTGCACATGGCCGCCTCGGGGCTGCCGGTCGGCGTCCAGCTGGTCGGAGCGCCGTGGCGCGAGGTCGACCTGATCCGCGTCGCTTCCCAGCTCGAGTCCGCCGATCCCTGGGCCGGACGGTTCCCCGCGGCGACCTGACTCAGGCGTTCGGCCGTCCACGACCGTCGAACAGCTGTCGTCAGCGAGCCGGGTCGCCGACCTGCTCGACTTCGGCACCCTCGGAATGGCGGACCCAGGTCTCGAACATCTCGGCGTAGAGGCCTCCCGAGGTGACCAGCTCGCTGTGCGGCCCGACCTCGACGATGCGCCCCCCGTCGACCACCGCGATCCGGTCAGCCCGCATCGCGGTCGAGAGCCGATGGGCGATCAGGATGGCGGTCCGGTTCTCGAGGAGGACGTCGAGTGCCGATTCGATCTTCGTCTCCGACTCGAGATCGAGGTTGGAGGTGGCCTCGTCGAGCACCAGGACGCGGGGATGGGCGAGGAAGGCGCGGGCGAGCGCGATGAGCTGGCGTTCGCCCGACGAGAGCGTCTGGCCGCGCTCGTGGACCACGGTGTCGAGTCCATTCGGCATCGCGTCGATCACGTCGGTGAGCCCGACCCGCTCGACGGCCTCGCGGATCTCGCGGTCCGGAGCGGTTGGGCGCGCAAATGCGATGTTCTCCCCGATCGTCCCCGCGAAGAGGAACGGCTCCTGGGGCACCACGCCGAGCTGGCTCCGCAGCGAGCGCAGGGTCACGTCGCGCAGGTCGTGGCCGTCGATGAGCACCCGGCCCTCGGTCGGGTCGTAGAAGCGGGTCACCAGCTTGGCGAGCGTGGACTTGCCGGCTCCCGTCGGACCCACGAAGGCGACCGTCTCGCCCGGTTCGACGCTGAGGTCGACCTCTTCGAGGACGAGGACCGAGGGGTCGTAGCCGAAGGAGACGTGGTCGAACGCGATGCGGCCGGTGATCGGCGGGAGTTCGGCGGCACCTGGTGCCTCCCCGACCTCGGGCTCGGTGTCGACGAGCGCACGGAGCTTGATGATCGAGGACTGGCCCTGCTGGAACGTGTTGTACTGCTGCACGAGCAGCTGGATCGGCTGGAGGAAGCGGTTGAGGTAGAGGAAGAAGGCAACCAGCGCGCCGATCGACAGCGAGTGGTTGAGCACCATCTCGCCGCCGATACCGAGCAGTGCGGCCTGACCGAGGACGCTCAACATCTGGGTCCCGGGTCCGTAGAGCGCGTTCACGTGCGCGGTGTAGATGTTGGCGTCGCGGTACTCACCGACCACGTTCCGGTGGTGGACGATGTTGTGACGCTGGCGGTTGTGGGCGGTCACGATCCGCACGCCGTGCAGGCTCTCTGACAGATCGGCGAGCACGTTGGCGATCCCGTCGCGCACTCGCACATAACCGCGTTCGGACGCACGAGTGAACCAGAACGAAGCGGCCACCAGGGCGGGGACGATGAGGAGGATGGTGATCGCCGCAAGCGGCACGCTGGTGGTGAACAGGATGACGGTGATCACCACCATGGTCAGTGCCTGAATCGCCAGCTGGGAGAGACCGTCTTGCAGGAGCTGCTGGAGATTCTCGATGTCGCTCGTCATCCGCGACATCACCACCCCGGCCTTCTCCTCGGTGAAGAACCCGAGGGAGAGTCGCTGGAGGTGGGCGAAGATCTGGACTCGCAGATCGTTCATCACCCACGCCGCGAGGCGTCCGGACACCTTGACCTGGAAGCGCTGGGCGAACGCGGTGAGGACTACCGCGACCAGATACGCGACGGCCATGACCGCGACGACCGCGAAGTTCTTGTGGACGATCCCGTCGTTGATGGCGATCTCCGTGAGCTTCGGCCCGGCCTGGGAGGCGACAGCGATGACCCCGATCAGGAACGCGGAGAGCACCAGCATCCCGCGGTACTTGGTGAGCAGGCGCCAGAGGGTGAGCCGCCGCAGCTCGCGCTCGGAGCCGGTCTGGCTGAAGACCGCGTCCGGTTCGGGGTGCTCCGGCTCCGACTTGAGCAGGCGGTCGACGCCGCCTTGGAGCTCGGAAGGGATCCCGGCGAAGGGGAGCCCGGGAGCGGCAGGCCGACCGAAGCCACCCGGCGCACCGCCGAGGCCACCGCCCATGCCACCGCCCCATGTCATGGCCGGCCGCCCGTCGTGAAGACGTCGAGAAGCCCGTCGAGCCGTCGCCCCGACCCGTCCGTCTCGTCCCCGCGCAGGGAGGGCTCCGATTCGGGGCGCTCCACGTCGGCCGTGGTGTCGAGTTCGACCTCGTGGCGGTCGGCCTCGGCCTCGAACTCGGAGGCCTGGGCGAGGATCTCGGCATAGAGCGGCGTGGTCTCGAGGAGCTCGGTGTGCGTGCCGTCGGCCACCACCTTGTGGCTGTCGAGCAGGACCACCCGGTCGGCCAGCGCGATGGTCGAGAGCCGGTGGGCGATGATCAGCGTCGTGCGACCCTCCATCTGGACGCGGAGCCCCGCATGGATCGTCTGCTCGACCTGCACGTCGATCGCGCTCGTCGCGTCGTCGAGCACCATGATCGGAGGATTGACCAGAAGGGTGCGGGCGATCGCGATGCGCTGGCGCTGACCGCCGGAGAGTGTGTAGCCGCGCTCGCCGACCACCGCGTCGTACCCCTCGGCCAGGTCGAGGATGAACTCTTCGGCCCCGGCCGCCCGCGCGGCGCGCTCGACCTCCTCGAGGGACGCCGATGGCCTCCCGTATGCGATGTTGTCGCGGATCGACACCGAGAAGAGGAAGGGCTCGTCGAGCACGACCCCGACGTTCGCCCGGAGGCTGGCGAGGGTCAGGTCTCGCACATCGTGACCGTCGATGCGCACCGACCCGTGTTTGACGTCGTAGAAGCGGTTGAGCAGGCGGGCAACAGTCGACTTACCCGAACCCGTCCGTCCCACGAGGGCCACCGTCTCGCCGGGGCGGATGTGCAGGTCGAAGTCGGCGAGCACCAGTTGCTCCGCATCTTCGGTGTAGGCGAAGTCGATGTGGGAGAACTGGACGTCCCCCTTGCAGTCGACGAGGTCGATCGCGTCCGGTGAGTCGGTGACGGTCGGCTGTTCGTCGAGGATCTCGTAGATCCGCTCCGCCGAGGCCGCTGCGCGCTGGCCCATCATGATCAGCATGCCGAGCATCATGAACGGCGCCTGCAGCATCAGGAGATAGGCGGGAAACGCGAAGATAGCCCCGAGGCTCAGGGTGCCGTGGATGACCATGTACCCGCCGACCAGCAGGACGAGGGCGAGGCCGACCTGCGGCAGGTTCTGCACGAGCGGGGTGAAACGGGCGCGCAGGTCGGCATCTTTGATGTAGCTCCACTGGAGCCGGTCGGCGGAGCCCTGGAGGGAGCGCAGCTGGTTCTGTTCGGCGGCGAAGGACTTGACCACTCGCACGCCGTTCACGTTCTCGTCGACGACGGTGGCGACGTCGGCGAGGCGGGACTGGATGAGCCACGACACCGGGAACATCGAGCGACGCATGCGCACGCCGGTCAGGTAGACGAACGGCATGGTCGCCATCGCGAGGAACGCGAGGGGCACGCTGTAGGAGAGCATGTAGCCGAAGGCGACCACCGCGATCGAGCACTGGACGAGGATCATCGGCGCGAAGGTCATGTACATCTGGACCGATCGGATGTCCGAGTTGGCCCGCGAGATGAGCTGGCCCGACTGCACCCGGTCGTAGAAGGAGAACGACATCTTCGTCAGGTGCTCGTAGATGATGTTGCGGAGGTCGTACTCGATGTCGTACGCGGTCTCCATCAGGAACAGACGCGAGAAGTAGCCGGCGATCCCGCCGACGACCCCGATCCCGACGACCCACCAGACGTAGTGGGCGAGCGGCACGTGGTGGGTCACGATCGAGTTGTTGATCGCGTTGTTCACCAAGTTGGGAATCTGGACCTGGAGGACCAGGCCGACGAACGCGAGTACGAGCGAGGTGATGAAGATGCCCTTGTGCGAGCGCATGATCGGGAGGGCGCGGCGCAACCACGGTAACGACCGGTCCGGGTCGATGCCGGCACGGGGCGCCTCGCTGTGCGCCGTCTCCGCGACCGGCTCGAACCTTGTGCCCTCGACCGGTGCGACCACGTGCCCGTGATGCAAGGTGCGGCCGCTCATGGGGCCTTCCGGGCGAGGCGGTAGGCGACGAACGCGCGGCGCCAGGTCGCGAGCCCGTCGAACGCCTGGGTCACCTCGAGGGGGTCGCCGAGGCATCCCGCGATCTCGTGGAGCCGTCCGTGCACCGCGGCATCCGCCCTCGCGAGGACCCGCCGCCCTTCGTCGGTGAGGACGTGGTCGACGAGGCGCCGGTCGGCCACGACGGTCCGGCGCTCGACGAGGCGCCGGGCGACGAGTCCGTCGACGACGGCGGTGACCGTGGGGGGTCGCACGGCGAGCCGTTCGGCGAGGTCGGAGGACACGGCGGAGCGCTCGTCGAGCAGACCGAGGACGCGGTACTGGGGGAGCGAGAGGTCGACGGCGCCGAGGCCGATCTCGACCTGCTTGGCCAGCCATGCGGCGGTCCGCCCGAGGCTCCTGCCCCCGGCCTCCGCGGCACCGGCCGCTGCGGCGGCCGTGGCGGCTTCTGCCGCCTGGGCGGCTGTTTTCAACTCGGTTTGTTCGGTGGGCACATAGTTAGACTATCGAATGAGTTCCGCTGTCGTTCGCGGGCTATTCACTGCCCGCCTCGCCCTTTGCCGCCGACCGCGGGCGCACCGCGAGGAGCGCATGCGGGTCCCGGCGCTGAGGCCCGCGAGGATGGTCGGCTCGAAGAAATAGGGGCGCCGGTCCGATCGGCCGACGGCTCCCGCTCTAGCGTCCGGAGCGCACGGATGCAGCCTCGGCTGCCACTGCGCCTGGCTCCTCGGCGGGTCGCTCGTCCTGTTCGGGTGCCCCCACCGCGGGCGGCTCGACCGCGGGGAGCTCGGGATCGACCGACAGGTGCGGCAGGATCCGATCGAGCCAACCGGGGAACCACCAGTTGGCCTTGCCGAAGAGGAACATCAGGGACGGGACGATCGCCATCCGGATGATCACGGCGTCCATCAGGATTCCTGCCGCGAGCCCGAGGCCGAACTCCTTGATGACCCGCTCGCCACCGAGGATGAACGAACCGAAGACGAGGATCATGATCAGCGCCGCCGCGGTGATCGTCTTGCCGGTGGCGGCGACCCCCTTGCGCACCGCGGTGCGGTTGTCTCCCGAAATCAGCCACTCCTCGTGGATGCGGGCGATGAGGAACACCTCGTAGTCCATGGAGAGTCCGAAGAGGATGGCGAACAGCATCACCGGCAGGAACGCCTCGATCGGTCCGGCGCGGTTGACTTGGAAGACGGAACCGAGCCAGCCCCACTGGAAGACGGCGACGAGCACGCCGAAGGCCGCCCCGATCGAGAGCAGGTTCATCGCCGCGGCGGTCAACGGGATCAGGAGGCTGCGGAACACGATCGCGAGCAGGACGAACGACAGGGCCACCACGAGGCCGATGAAGAGCGGCAGCTTCGAGGTCAGCACGTTGGCGAAGTCGACGAAGATCGCGGTGTTCCCACCGACCTCGACGGTCTCCCCGGTTCCGGCAACCGCCGCGGGGATGGTCTCGGTGCGGAGATGCTCGATGAGGTCGGTGGTGGTGGCGTCCTGCGGCGACGAGGTCGGGTAGACGGTGATCAGCGAGACCTGCTTGCCGTCCTTCGGGGGCATCGAGACCGGTGGCGTCACGTGGGCGACGTCCGGTTGCCGCGCGACGTCGGCCGCGAGTGCGTCGAGCGCTGTCTGATCGGCGTGGCCATCCGCCGAGGCGACGAGCAGCAGCGGACCGTTGAAACCGGGTCCGAAGCCGGCGGCCAGCATGTCGTAGGCCTGGCGGGTCGTGGTGCCGGCCGGGTCGTTCCCCTGGTCGGACGAACCGAGCCGCAGCGAGAAGAAGGGCAGCGCGACGAGCACGATGATCGCCAGCGCGCCGAGGGCGGGAAGGATCGGTCGTGCGTCGATGAACGCGGCCCATCGCGCCCAGAACCCCTTGGTCCCCGCGCCGACGACGCGTGGCCCGTTGACTGCGAGGTTCCGCTTCTGCCGGCGGGAGAGGACCTTCGGACCGATGAACCCGAGCAGAGCGGGAAGGAGGGTGAGCGCAGCGATCATGGTGAACAGCACCCCGATCGACGCGGCGATGGCCATCCCGTAGAGGAACGACACTCCGAGCGCGAACATCCCGAGAAGCGCGATACAGACGATGATCCCCGCGAACAGCACTGCACGACCGGAGGTGTCGACCGCGGTCGCGATCGACGCCTCGAGGTCCTTGCCCGCGATGAGACCCTGCCGGTGGCGGGTGACGATGAACAGGGCGTAGTCCACGCCCACGCCGAGCCCGATCAGCAGCACCAACTCCGTCGAGAACTCCGGCATCTTCAAGAAGTGGGAGAGCATCCCGATGACCGCCACGGCGGTGCCGAGGGAGGCGAGGGCCGACACCAGGGGGAGCGCCATGGCGAAGACCGAGCCGAAGACCAACAACAGGACGATCCCGGCAAGGAGGATCCCGAGGCCGGCGCCGGCGAACGACTGACGATCGGCCGCTTCCGCGACCTGGCCCGCCACGGCGACCTGGACGTTCGCTCCGTCCGCGCGCTGGGCGGTCGAGACGAGTTGGCGCGCGACCGAGTTGGGGATGTTCCCCGCGAGCCGGTCGAAGGTCACCGTCGCGAACGCGGTCGTGCCGTCGGCGCTGATCTGGTCGGCGCCTCCCGGTCCGTACGGACTGGCCACCGAAGTCACGTAGGGGACCTTCTCGACCTGCTGCAACATCGTCGAGACCGAGGCCATCACGGCGGGGTCGGCAACCTTCGCGCCGCCCGTCGTCTGGAACACGATCTGCTCGCGGTCGCCGGCAAGCTTCGGAGCCGCGGCCTGCAGCAGCGAGAGCGCACGGGTCGATTCTGTATTCGGGAGGGAGAAGTTGTTGGAGTAGGCGGTGCCGATCGAGCGGCCGATCAGCGTGGTGCCGACGAGCGCGGCCAACCAGAACACCACCACGATCACGCGGTGGCGCACGCACCAGCTGGCAAGGGCCTTCATTGGGGCTCCTGTGGAGAAATCGGGGCGCGGGGACGCCAGGGGGGGTGATGGGAGGGCCGGTTCGTATCGGTCCGGCCCTCCATTCTCGCCGATCGCGTGGGTGAGCGGGGAACACCCCGAGGTGGCGAGCTGCAGACGGCCATCCGCCGGTCATCGACCATGATGGGCCGGTGGAGACTCCCGCCCGCCTGCTCCCGCTCACCGGAGCGTTCAACTTCCGCGACCTCGGGGGCTACCCCGGACTCGAAGGCCGGACCACCCGGTGGGGCCTGCTCTTTCGGAGCGACACCCTCCACGAGCTCACCGGATCCGACATCGAGGTCCTGCGCTCGCTCGGCCTTGCCACGGTCATCGACCTCCGCACCACGCGCGAGGTGACGAGGACCGGCCGCGGGCTCCTCGAGCCCGAGTCCGTCCACTACCGACACCTGTCGGTGATCGTGGAGGAGGACGGGGAGGCACTCGCGGCGCCGGCACTGGCAGGGGAGGACCTCGCCGAGCGCTACCGCTGGTACCTCGAGGTCGGCCGTGGCGCGTTGGTCGAGTCACTCGAACTGCTCGGCGATCCGCGCCGCACGCCGCTGGTCTTCCACTGCGCAGCCGGAAAGGACCGGACCGGTGTGCTCGCCGCGCTCGTCCTCGACATCCTCGGAGTCGACCGATCGGTCATCGTCGCCGACTACGAGATCACCGCCGACCGGATGGAGCTGATCCTCGGTCGCTACCGGTCCGATCCGAAGTTCGCCGCCCGGATGGCGGAACTGCCCCCGTCCCGCTTCGGGGTGGAGGCGGTGACCATGGAGCGCTTCCTCGACCGGCTCTACGCCGACTTCGGCGGAGCTCGTGAGTGGGCGCTCGAAGCCGGGGTCACCTCGGTTTCGATCGCGGACATGCAGGACCACCTGCTGGAAGCCGCGGGCTGAGGACGGATAGGCGACGCCCCCGATCTACACTGCAGATGTGAGCGCGTCCCTCTTCGGCCCGGTGATCGCGGGTGCAGCTCTCTTCATGGCGACCTTCACCGCGGCGGTGCTGGTCGTGGGGTTCCTGATCTGGCGGTACGGGAGGCGGAAGTGGCACGCGGTTCGCAACCACGGCCTGGTGATCGGCGCGATCGCGGTCTGGGAGGCGAGCGCGTCGATACGCAGCCGGTGGACACCTCCCGACGGCGACGTCGGGCAGTGGACGGGTCGCCAGGCGCGCCGGCAGATGCGACGGGCGGTGGACCACGCCGAGCGCGCGGTACGGGCAGCGGACGACATCGGCGCCTCGACCGTCGGGTTGTCGGCGATCTGCGCCCGGTTGCGGTTGTCGGTCGGTGATCTCGACACGATGTTGCGCATCGAGCCAACCGGGGTGGTTCCGGTCGAGCTGCGGACCCAGGTCGGCGACGTGCTCCGGGCCGCCTCGGACGTGCAGCGCGCGGCGGTGGCATCGGCAGGGGACCACAACGGGCCGCAGGTGCGCGCGCTCGTCCAGGACGCGGACTACGAGTTGCGCTGTCTCGATGCCGGACTCGAGTCGGCGCGGACCGCGCTGCCCCGTTAGCCGCCCGGGCTCCCCAAGCCGGTAGCCGACAGCCCGGTCCGGGCCCGACGTACCTCGACGAATGCCGCCGCTACGTCGACTTCAGCTGGATGACTCCGAAGGTCGCGCCTTGCGGGTCGGTCATCACTGCGAACCGTCCCACCGGGATGTCGGTCCCTGGTACGAGGACATTCGCCCCGCCGTCGGTGGCCTTGGCCACCGCAGCGTCGCAGTTCGCGACCGCGAAATAGGCCAGCCAGTACGGGGGGACCTCTGCAGGTACTTCCGTAGGCATGGGCATCATGCCGCCGACCGTCTGGTCCCCGAGCTTCCACTCGGTGTACGGCATGCCACCCATGTCGCTCGTTTCGGCACCCCAGTTGAAGACGTCCCGATAGAAATCCGACGCGGCAGCAGTGTCGCGAGTCGCCAACTCGGTCCAGCAGAGCGCACCCGGCTCGCCGACGATGCCCGCGCCTTTGTGGGCCTTCGGTTGCCAGACGGCGACCGCCGCACCGGTCGGATCGGCGAAGACCGCCATCCGCCCGACGTCCATCACGTCCATCGGTTCGAGGAACACCGTGGCCCCCGCCTTCTTGGCCTTCGCGACGGCCTCGTCGGCATCGGCGACCGACACGTAGGTGGTCCAGGCCGTCGGTTGTCCCTCCATCATCGTCGGTCCCGCACCGGCCACCGGCTCCTCTCCGATTCGGAAGAGGGTGTACCCACCGGCCTCCGGTCCCTGGTCGTCGGGATCCCAGCCGAACAGGTTGGAATAGAAGGACACCGAGGACGGAAGGTCGGGACTTGCAAGGTCCACCCACGACGGGGTCCCGGGTTCGTACTCGTCGATCTTTGGCATGACTCCTCCTCACATGTGGACGTCCGGCCCCGGTGGGGCGAGGGGGCCGCGCAGATTTGTAGTACCCACGTTCGCGCGATCGGATACCAGCCGCTCACCGCCCCCTGCTCAGGCTCCGAAGTTCCAGCTCTCGCCCTTCTCGTACTGGTGGATGATGTTCTTCGCCATCAGGATCTTGTGGACCTCGTCGGGACCGTCCGCCAGACGCAGCACCCGGGCGGTCAGGTACATCTGGCCGAGCGGCAGGTCGTTGCTCACGCCGGCCCCGCCCCAGACCTGGATGGCCCGGTCGACCACCCGGTGGTAGGCGGCCGGGACGAACACCTTGATGGCCGAGATCGCGGTCCGCAGGTCCGGGGTCTGCTTCGCCACTTTCTCGGCGGCGTCGATGGTCATCAGGCGGGCCGACTGCACGTCCATGTAGCTCTCCGCGATGAAGCCCTGGATGAACTGCTTGTCCTTCAGCAGGCCGCCGTGGACCTCGCGGCTGAGGGATCGCTCGACCATCAGGTCGAACGCTCGCCACATCTGACCGACCGAGTTCATGCAGTGATACACGCGGCCCGCACCCAGCCGATCCTGGGCGGCCTGGTGGCCCTCGCCAACCCGTCCGAGGGTGTTCTCGACGGGGACCCGGACGTTCTCGTAGCGGATCTCGCAATGGTCGGACGTCGCGTGCCCGAAGATCCCGATGCCCCGGATGATGTTGACACCGGGGGTGTCGCTCGGAACGATGATCTGGACCATCTGACCCGGTTTTCCGAGCTCGCCGGTCGGATCGTTGGCGCGGCACATCACGATGAAGAAGTTCGCTGCGATGCCGTTCGAGGTGAACCACTTGTGCCCGTTGATCACCCACTCGTCGCCGTCGCGCACCGCCTCGGTTTCGATCGAGCGCGGGTCCGATCCCGCCCGGTCCGGTTCGGTCATCGAGAACCCCGACTCCATCTCCCCCTCGATGAGCGGGAGGAGCCACTTGCGCTTCTGCTCCTCGGTGCCGTATTTGACGAGGATGTTGGCGTTTCCGGAATTGGGAGCGGCGATGCCGAAGAGAGCCGACGCACCGATCGCGTACGCCATGATCTCGTACAAGTACGCGAGTGAGAGGAAGTCGAGGCCCATACCTCCGTACTCCTCGGGAAGATGTGGCGCCCAGAGACCGGCCTTGTTGACCTTGGCCTTGATCTCCTCCCGCAGCTCGCTGCTGGTTCTCCGACCGGCCTCTCGTTGCGCATCGGTCCGTTCGAGGTCGCGCCGTGATCGCCAGAGCGCCGCCTCGTTGGGAAGGATCTCCCGGTTGATGAAGTCCGCCGTCCGGAGGCGGAGGTCGTTGATCTGAGGGTCGAGGCCGGAAATCGGTGTCACGTTGATGGCCACGGCGGCCTCCTTGTCAGCTGGGGGTACCTCGTCTCATCTTGACCCGCTTTCGACCGGCCCGTCGTCGGCACCGCCCACCACGCCAGCTCCGTCTCCGGGCGCGGACCGTTCGGTTTGGTCGGGCTCGGCGCCGGCCCCGGGGCTCGCCGCCGCGCTCGCCGCTTCGGAGGAGCCGTCCCCTGGCCCGGGCGGGGTGAGCGGCAGCCGGACCGTGAACGTCGTCCCCAATCCTGTCTGGCCCTGTGCTTCGACGGTACCCCCGTGCGCGTGCACGATCGCGCTCACGATCGACAGTCCCAGTCCGGCGCCCCCGTGGATCCGCGAGCGTGAGGGATCCGATCGGTAGAAGCGCTCGAAGATGTGCTCTGCCTCCTCCGCGGTCATACCCGGCCCGTCGTCGGCGACGGAGATGACGGCTCCTCCGGGGTCGCGGGTGAGGGTGATCTGGCCGCTCGTCCCGGGCGGGGTATGGGCCCGAACATTCGCGAGCAGGTTGTCGACGACCTGACGCAACGCGGTCGCGTCACCCATCACCTCGATCGGCTCGGTGGCGACGAAAGCGAGCGGCCAGTCGGGCCCTACGGTCGACGCGGTGTGCACCGCCTCCGCGCAGAGCGCGACCAGGTCGACCGAGCGCAGGTCCAGCGGGCGGCCCTCGTCGAGCCGGGCGAGTAGGAGGAGGTCCGCAACCAGATGTTCCATCCGGCCGGTCTCGCCGCGGATGCCCCCCATCACTCTTTCGAGGTCCTCCTTCTGCTCGGAAGCACCTCGTCCGAAGAGCTCCGCGTATGCCGAGATCGCCGCGATCGGAGTGCGGAGCTCGTGGGAGGCATCGGCCACGAACTGCCGCAGCCTCGCCTCGGACGCGCGCAGCTGTCGCTCCGACGCGACCCGAGCCCCGAACGCGGACTCGATCCGGGCCAACATCACGTTGAGGGTGCGAGCCAACCTCCCCACTTCGGTGTTGTCGTTCTCACCGGGCACCCGCTCGGTGAGGTTGCCCGCGGCGATCAGCTCCGCCGAGCGTTCCATCTCGCGGAGTGGGCGGAGCCCGAGCCGGACGAGCCAGAGTCCGCAGAGGAGGGCCACGATGATCGCACCCGCGGTCACCGCCAGCTCGATCAGGAACAGTCGGTGGAGCGTGCTCTGGGTGTCGCCGAGCGGCTGGGCGACGATGAGGAGCTGACCGTTCTCGAGTGAGGACGCCCGCACCCGGAACCCCGGCCCGCCGCTCTGGGTCGAGTCTGCGTCGAAGTAGGCGACCTCGGAGCCGTCCGACTCCTTCGAGAAACCGGTGATGGTCCCCGGGATCGACGGCGTGTACGCGACTCCGTTGACGTAGGCCGGGCAGACCTGGCCGTCGACCACCGCGCCCGAGGTGGTCCTGATCTCGGTGGCCGGCACCTGGAGGTCCTGCAGCGGGCCGGTGCCGGGGCCGCCTCCCGCGCCGCCCGGTCCGCCTCCGGGGACCTGCCCGGGCACGAAGCAGGTGAGCGTCAGCCCGTTGTTGGCTCGCTGCTCATAGCCGCCGTGATATTGGTCGAGCTGTTGGTCGACCCGCTGGTAGAGGAAGTTCTCCAGTGCCGAGTAGGTCGCCACGTCGGCCGCGACGAGCGCGACCAGGGCGATGATCCCGATGGCGATGAGCAGACGGCTCCGGAGCGACACCGGCTACTCCGCCGGCTCGCGGAGCGCATAGCCCACAAGCCGCACGGTGTGGATGACCGGCGGTCCTGCCCCCTCGAGCTTCTTGCGCAAGTAGCTCACATAGGTCTCGACGACATTGCCGTCTCCGCCGAAGTCGTAGTGCCACACGTGGTCGAGGATCTGCGACTTCGACAGGACATGCCGGGGGTTGAGGAGGAAGAAGCGAAGGAGGTTGAACTCGGTGGCGGTGAGCGGGATCGACTGGCCCGCGCGGTGGACCTCGTGTGCGTTCTCGTCCATCTCGATGTCGGCGAAACGGAGGATCCCGCTCTCCTCCGGTTCGCTACCGATGCGCCGGAGGATCGCGTGCACTCGTGCGACGACCTCGGCGAGCGCGAAGGGTTTGGTCACGTAGTCGTCACCACCGACGGTCAAGCCGGCCACCTTGTCCTCCACCGCGTCGCGCGCGGTGAGGAAGAGGATGGGGACACGCACCCCGTCCGAGCGCAGCCGACGGGTGACCTCGAGGCCGTCGAGGTCCGGCAGCATCACATCGAGGACGATCATGTCGGGAGTGCGCTCCTGCGCGGCCGCCAGCGCGAGGCGGCCGTTGACGGCCTCTTCCACCTCGAATCCCTCGTAGCGGAGCGAGGTGGCGACCGCATCGACGATCGAGGGTTCGTCGTCGACGACCAGGATCCGTTGGCTGCGGGTCGGCTCCACGCCGGACCCCCCTCTTTCTCTCCCTGCGCTCTCTCGCCGCGCGTTCTCTCTTCGCGACCGAGGTTCGGCTCTCGGGTCTGAGCTGCGCCTTCTCTCACCATCCCACCACGGGTTGGTGGGTGGTTGTGAGCGGCCTGTGAGCCCGCTGTGAACGAGCCGCCCCGCCGAGGATTCACAGTCGGCTGACAGTCGGGCCGCAGCTGGGCCTTCGGGGCGACCGGTCGAATGACCCGACAACTCGTGATCGACCGCTGACCCGAAAGGACACGACATGAACGCTCCACTCCGGTCCACCGATCAGACCGACACCACCCCGGTTCGAGCACGGGCCCGCGCGATGACACGTGTGCGACGGCTCACCGCGACCGTTGCGGTCGCCGCCACACTTGCCGCGGCAGGCCTCGGGCTTCTCGTCGCGTCGGACACGACGGCCCACTCGGCAACGGGCGCAGGACGAACCTCGAGCACCGGGACCACCTCGACCGCTTCGGGCACGAACTCCTCGTCCGACTCGTCCACCTCGAACTCGGGATCCTCGAACTCGGGATCCTCGACGACGAGCTCCTCCGGTTCGACGAGCACCACCCCGACCACGTCCGGGCGATCGTCGGTCACCGTGTCGGGGCAGTCGTGAGCACCGCCCTCGAAGAGCGGCGTGCGAGCGACGCTTACCTCGACGGACAGTGGACCACGCGGTCGCTTCGTGCCATCGGGACGAGCGCGGCGGTCGCGGTGACCGATTCCTCGCGAGCCGACGACGCGCTGGGCCTGCTCGCCGGCGAGCTCGCCGCGCTCGACGCGGCGTGCAGCCGGTTCCGGCCCGATTCGGAGCTTCGCCGGCTCGAGCGGTGCGCCCACGGGGGACCGCTCGCAGTCAGCCTCCTCCTCTACGAGTTGCTCGAGGTCGGGTGCGCGGTCGCCGGGCTCACTGCGGGCACCGTCGACCCGACGGTCGGGCACGCGCTCGCCGCCCTCGGCTACGACCGTGACTTCGACCAGGTGCGGGCCTCGGGAGCGAGCGGGCCCACGCCTGCGTCTCCCGCGCCGGGCTGGTGGAGGATCGCCCTGGATCCCGTCCGCATGACGGCAGCGATTCCGGCCGGCGTGAGCATCGACCTCGGCGCGACCGCCAAGGCCTTCGCGGCGGACCGCGCCGCCTCACGCATCGCGGAGTGGACCGGCTGCGGGGTACTCGTCAACCTCGGAGGGGACGTGGCGGTCGCCGGTCCGCCACCCGAGGGAGGGTGGACGGTCGGCGTCGCAACGGAATGCTCGGCTTCCCCGTCGGAGGTCGACGAAGTCGTGGCGCTCACCGCGGGTGGGCTCGCCACCTCGGGCACGACGTCTCGGGTGTGGTCGAGCGGCGGCCGGCGCGTCCACCACATCGTCGACCCTTGGACGGGCGAGCCCGCGGATCCGGTCTGGTCTCTCGTGTCCACGATCGCCGCGAGTTGCGTCGAGGCCAACGCGTTCTCGACCGCCGCGGTGGTCTGGGGCTCGGACGCGCCGGGCAACCTGGCGGGACACCGCGTGAGTGCGCGCCTCGTGGCCGCCGACGGGAGCGTGGAGCGCATCGGCGGATGGCCGCACCCCGGCGCCGCACCCGATCGACGGAAGGGGCCCCGATGACCGCCGCCTCGACCGCGGTCGCTTCGACGATCACCAGCTCGACGACGGTCTGGTACACCATCCGCGCCTCGGGGATCGTCGCGCTCGTGCTGCTCACCGCGACGGTCGTCCTCGGGATCCTGACCGCAGGTCGCTTCCGGACCCGCAACTGGCCGGCATTCGCCCACGCAGGGCTGCACAAACGGATCTCGCTCGTCGCGCTGGTCTTCCTCGCCCTCCACGTCCTGACCGCGGTGTTGGACACCTACGTCCATGTCGGGCTCGCGGCATTGGTGGTGCCGTTCGCCTCGTCGTACCGCCCGGGGTGGATCGCGCTCGGCACGATCGGGGTCGACCTGACCCTCGCGGTCACCATCTCGAGCACGTTGCGCCAGCGCATCTCGGCGCGGACGTGGCGGGGTCTCCACTGGCTCGCCTACGGCAGCTGGCCCCTCGCCATGGCGCACGCACTCGGGATGGGCACCGACGCCGCGAAGGGGTGGATGCTCGCGCTCGCGGCGGCATGCGCGGCAGCGGTCCTCGCGGCGCTCACCTGGCGGATTGCGGTGCGCTCGGGGGAGCGTGACCGGGCGGCCGCCTCCGGCGCACGCACGCGAGCACCCCGGGTCGCCGGTCAGTTCGCGCGGAGCCGAGGATGACCGCGTCCACGCTCGAGTCCTCCGCGCGGCTCCTCGCTGGTCCCGCCGCGTCCACAACCGGGCGCGCCGCTCACCTCGCGCTCCACGGCGAGCTCGTCGTTCCCCCCACGCCGGACCGGAATTGGTCGGCGTCCGTCCTCCGCCTGCTCGCCGACTCGGGGTTGCTCGGTCGAGGCGGCGCCGGCTTCCCCGCGGCGACCAAGTGGTCCTCGTTGCGGCACGACGAACCCTCGCTCGTGGTGGTCGACGCGATGGAAGGCGAGCCCGCCAGCAGGAAGGACCAGGTCCTGCTCACCCTCGCGCCCCACTTGATCCTCGACGGCGCCGAGGTGGCCGCGGCCACGCTGGGTGCCTCGCAAATAGTGATCTGCGTGCCGGCAGACGACGATGTCTCCGCTGCGTCGGTCGGAGCCGCCATCGCGGAGCGCGCGTACCCGACACGATCGCTCCGCCAGATCTTGGTCGAGCGGCCGCCGAGGCGCTACGTCGCCGGAGAGGAGTCCGCACTCGGGTCGTGGCTCGATGGCCACCGCGGTCTTCCCACGTTTCGCGTGGACAAGTCGAGGCCGCTCGCCATCCGCGGCCGCCAGGCGCTCGTGCACAATCCGGAGACCCTCGCCCAGGTGGCGCTTCTCGTCCGGCACGGGGCCGAATGGTTCCGCCGGGTGGGCACACCCGACGCGCCGGGTACCACGCTCGTCACCGTGTCGGGTGCGGTGGAGAGACCGGGTGTGATCGAGGTGGAGCTCGGGACGCCGCTCGCCGAAGTCGTCGCCGCGGCCCGCGGCGACGGACCGATCGGTGCCCTGCTCGTCGGCGGGTATGCCGGTACCTGGGTCTCCGCACAGGAGGCCGCCGTCCCCTATGCGCCCGAAGCACTCCGCGAGATCGGCGCGGTCCTCGGCGCAGGCGTCGTGGTGAGGCTCGGTTCCCCGTCGTGTGGGGTGGCCGAGACTGCCCGCCTTGCGCGCTTCATGGCCGGCGAGAGCGCGGGCCAATGCGGTCCGTGTGTCTTCGGCCTCGGAGCCCTTGCCGACGACCTCCACCATCTCGCGGTCGGGACCGGCGAACCGGGTCTGGTCGAGCGGATCGCTCACCGCGCCGGGGTCGTCGACGGCCGCGGCGCGTGTCGACATCCCGACGGCGTCGTCCGCCTGGTGCGCAGCGCGCTCGGCGTCTTCCGCGACGACGTCGTCGCCCACGCCGACGGCAGGCCCTGCGCGGCGCACAGGGCGCCCACTGTCCTCACCTTCCCGACAGCCGGTGGCCGCGGAGCACCCAAGCGGGGCGTCTCGTGACGCCCCGCCGACGCCTTGCGCTCCGGCTACGGGTCGACCCGGTCGCGTGCGACGCGTACGGCTTCTGCGCAGAGCTGCTGCCCGAGCGTGTCCGGCTGGACGAATGGGGCTACCCGATCGTCGACGGCACGCCGGTCGACGGCACTCTCGTCGAGCTCGCAACTCGGGCCGCAGCGGAGTGCCCACGGCGCGCCGTCCTTCTCGAGCGGGTGCGTGCCGAGACGTGGTGAGGTCGGCGACCCGCTGACGAACGACGGCGGCGGTGTGCCCGGCCACGACACTTCCCGCCCGAGCCCACTCCTAAGCTGGATCGGTGCGCGGGTGGCGACGCGGAGGGTCCGAAGGTCGTGAACCGAACTGGCAAGACGGACTCTTCGCGCCCGAGCGGCGTGGCCTGACCGTCGGTCTCCTGCTCACGGTCACCCTCGTCGCATCCGAGGCGCTTGCCGTCGTCACGATCATGCCCACCGTGGCCCGCGACCTCGGCGGCCTGCACCTCTACGGCTGGGTGTTCAGCGCGTTCCTGCTCGGCAGCATGGTCGGTATCGTCGTCGCGGGCCGGGCCGCGGACCGGTCGGGCCCGGCGCGTCCGTACGTCACCGGTCTGGTGTTGTTCAGCGCCGGTCTTCTCGTCGCCGGTCTCGCCCCATCGATGCAGGTGTTGGTGGTCGGCCGGGTCCTCCAGGGCTTTGGAGCCGGTGCGGTGCCCGCCGTCGCGTACGTGGCCATCGGTAGGAGCTTCCCCGAGCAACTGCGCGCACGGATGATGGCGATGATGTCGACGGCCTGGGTGGTGCCCGGGCTCGTCGGACCGCTCGTCGCCGCACTTGTCGCGCACTTGTTCGGATGGCGCTGGGTGTTCATCGGACTGGTTCCCTTCGTCGCAGTGACCGGCGTGCTCGCGCTCGGCGGCCTGGCTCGGCTCGGAAAGCCTGCCGGCGTGCCCGAGGTCGAGCACGGCATCCTCGACGCAGTCCGCACCGCCGGTGGCGCCGCGGTGCTCGTCGCGGGACTGAGCATCGCGAACCCCGCGGTCGCGGTGGTCACAGTGGTGGCGGGAGGCCTGCTCCTTGTCCCGGCCCTGGTCCGACTGCTGCCTGCCGGCACGCTTCGCGCACGGTCGGGTCTCCCGGTCACCGTCCTCACCCGGGGCCTTCTGACCTTCGCCTTCTTCGGTGCGGACACCTTCGTGACGCTCGCCGTGGTGACCGTTCGGCACCGCAGCGTTGCGTTCGCCGGCGTGGCGCTCACCTGCGCGACCTTGACCTGGACGGTGGGTGCCTGGGAGCAGGCCCGGCTCAACCAGGTCTGGGAGGGAAGGCGTCTCGTCCGTTTCGGCCTCACCCTGATCCTGGCCGGGATCGCAGGGATGTTCCTTGTCCTCCATCCGCAGTTCCCGGCCGAGATCTCGTTCGCGGCCTGGGCCGTCGCCGGGCTGGGGATGGGTCTCGCCTACGCGCCCCTCTCGCTCATGATGTTGAGGGAGGCACCCGCGGGGCGCGAAGGCTGGGCGTCGGCCTCGCTCAGCCTCTCGGATGTGCTCGGCGCCGCGCTCGGGGCCGGAGTCGGTGGCGCCGCGATAGCCGTCGCCGAGAGCCGCGGCTGGCCGCTCACGACCGGCGTGTCGATCGCCTTCGCCTTCCCGGTCGTCGTGGCGGTGCTCGCCCTTGGGGTCACCAGGCGGCTCCCGCTCAACATGGAGAGAGCCCCCGCCGAGACGTAGCCAGAAGCCGCCCGATTCGCCGCAGGATCGTGCCGCGCGGGGAAGCCGCAGTCGGTCAGCAGCTCACCATCCTCGGCACCCTGCCTGGTCCGGCGCGTCGAACTGGATCCGCTCGGCAACCATGATCTGCTGGTCTTCGGTTGCCATGGCACCTTCGGGAGCGAACTCGAGACCTCCATAGGCGCCCCAATTCGCACGGGTGATGCCGAGGCCGCCGCTGAAGCGCCCTCCGTCGGCCGACCAGTTCCCACCCTCCTCGCACATCGCGACCCGCTCCCACTCGGCGCGCTGGAACGGGGTGACGGTGTCGACCGGACCGCTTGGAGCTGGCGCAGGCGGTGCCGGTGCCGGTGGGGTCGGCGTCGTCACGGGTGGAGCCGGCGCCGGGGCTGGTGCCGGGGCTGGTGCTGGGGCGAGTGTGCTCGACCCGGCCGCGGCCGGTGGGGTCGCGGACGGCGCGGGGGTGGTAACCGGAGCGGCTGCACCAAGAGGGCCGGCCTTGGCCGGGGCCGCCGGGGTGGTCGAGGTGCCCGGGGTTGGACGCACCCTGAGCAATGCCGTCGACAGGTCGAACGGGAGCGCCGACCGCCCGCGGCCTGCGGTTCCAGGAGCTGCAGCGTGGAACGCCGTCAGCTGGTGCGCGGGTAGGGCGACCGCCCCCGTCTTCTTGGTAGATCGATCTGACGTGAGCTTTGCCGACTGCACTGGCGCAGCCGGAGACAGCATGGAAATGGTGATGAACGCGACCGGAACGGCCGCCACGAGTGCAATGCGGGTCCGCACGGCACCTCCCTTCGTTGGGCGCGCGAGGGCGCCTTCCTCTGCTCGGTGTTGGCGGGCTCCGGCCCATCGCATTCGGTCCCCGGACGGAGTGCGGGAAGGCCTCCTCCGTCCTGGCTTCACGCCGTAGGGTGTGCGGCCGGTTCAGTTACGCCCAGGGCTGGGTCGTGTGGACACCACTCATTTCGTTCGTGGGCGGGCACCGGTGGCTCTGCCGGCCACGAGCGCGCAAGGCCTCGCCGGTTTCCTCCTCCGGTGGCGGCCCGCTGCCGTCCCTGCGGTGAATCCGCTCGTCGGCAGGGCTGCGTTCAAACATGCAGCCGACTCGTCACGGTACGTCAAAAGAAGACTAGCACTCCGATCCGATATCCCAGTATCACCCTCCTCTCGATACCGTCACTGAACTGGGGTTACACCCGGCAAATCCCCCAATTTTTACGAGACTGTCCATCACTTGAACTGACGTGATAGCGCGCATCACTTATGCAGATAAGCGCCTCTCGGCGCGACCCGTCGATAGCCCCATCGGGGGCAATCGTGGTCGGGTCGCAGCGGGCGGGCGGCGGCGCCACCGGGGACCTGCGATGCCAGAGGGTCTCGATGACCGTCGTCGGGCCCTGCCTCGAGTGGGGGGTGTAACG
Source organism: uncultured Acidimicrobiaceae bacterium (assembly GCA_963769905.1). Classification (GTDB taxonomy): domain Bacteria; phylum Actinomycetota; class Acidimicrobiia; order Acidimicrobiales; family RAAP-2; genus Bog-756. The sequence goes on along the minus strand of CAVYNG010000002.1, from coordinate 2,247,016 downwards.
TCGCAGGGGCGCTGGCCGCAATTGGAGACGTGTCCGGTCGTGTCGGTCGGAGAGGCTCGAGGGCTCCGGGCGGATACTCACCGCACTGCCCGGAAGGCCTGCGAACTGGGGGACTGGTGAGACGGACGTTGGCGTGGTTGTCGATAGTGGTCGTGCTCAGCTCGATCGGGGCAGTGACCTGGAGCACCGCACGCGCGTCGGGCGCGAACGTCACGTCGTTCACGATCGCAGTGGACGGCAAATCGTCGGATGCGGTCGGGCTCAACGCCGGAGCGACCCTCTCGGAGTCCGGACTTCCTGACGCGGCGACGGGCACCGTCACCTACACGGACTCGCTCGGCGACACGATCTGCGCGGGGGACCTGCCCACGACAAGCTGCGACGCACCGGCCGACCTCGCGGTGGGCACGTACCCGATCACCGCGGCGTACTCGGGCGACGGGACCTACAGCAGCTCTGACTCGACCAATTCGGTGAGCCTGACGGTCCTCGCCCCGACCACGACGGCGGTGACGGTCACTCCGACCGGCGTCGCCTCGGGAGCACCGGTGTCCTATTCCGCCGTGGTCACCTCGTCCTACGGCGTTCCGACCGGGACGGTCACCTTCCGGACTCCCGCCCGGCTCCTCTGCTCGGCCGTCCTGTCCGGTGGTAGCGCCTCGTGCTCCGCCTCGACCGCTCCGATCGGCGTCGTCAATGTCACCGCCGTCTTCGCCGGGGACGGCACGTTCTCCCGCTCGACGGCGACGACGACACTGACCGTGTACCGGGCGACGCCCAGCCTTGCCTGCGCGAGGGTGAGCGGGAAGATCGAGTCGACGTTGAAGGTCTCGCGGTGCACTCCCTTCTCGGCAAGCGATCGGGTCGGGTTCGCGCCTGGCTCGTTCGCTCGCTCGGGCGGGACCCTGACCTGGCGGCGGAGCGGGCAGATGACGATGGTGACGGCGACCGCGACCTCACCCGGTCAGGGGGCCTGCCAGGCGAAGTTCACCGAGGAGGACCTGAGTGGTGATGTGACCGGTGGGACGTCGCAGTACGCCCTGGTCGGCGACCCCGTGAGCATCCGGCTTTGCCTGAGCGCGAAGACGGGGACCCTGCACCTCGTGGCTGGCACGACAGCCGAGCTCTGAATCGTCCCGCGGTTGATCGCCGGGTCGGCCGCGTCGCCGGACCCGTCATCGTCCATACCTCATCGTCCATACCTGTCATCGTTTCCATACCTGTCATCGTCCATAGGTTGTCCACAGGGTCGTTCCGAGGTCCGCGTCCGCGTGCCGGTCGTCCGGATCGAGTTGCGCCACGGTTGGTCGCGCAACCGGCGTCCTTGTCGTGTCAGGAGCGACGACGAAATACTCATTATTGACGATGCGATACTCGATCGGGTTCCCTAGAGTCACGGGAGACAACCGCCGTTGACGGGTGGCCGACGAGCGCGGAGGGACTGCGGCGGCTCGGGAAGTCGGCGAGGCGGTCCACTGGATTCGGGGAGGGAAGCTCATGGTGCGCTCCAAGTGGTTGGTGTCGGTCGTTGTCGCCCTCGCGGTCCCGTTGCTCGGCACGGTCGTCGTCGCCGGTCCAGCCGCGGCAAAGAAGGTGGTCGCCACCGGATCGATCCACTGCACGTTCAGCCAGACCGTCAGCTTCAATCCTCCCCTCAGACCAACGGGCACCGCCGGGTACTCGAAGGACGTGATCACGTTCTCACCCGCTCAGATCAGCCACTGCAACGGCACGACCAACCCCGCCGGCGCGCTGCCCACCTTCGGGATAGGGACGAAGCCCAACCTCGTCAAGTGGCCGGCTGCGAAGATCGGCTCGACGAAGCTGGCGGGTGCCTGCGTGATGTTCAAAGGGTTCCTCTCCTACGGGAAGTACAAGCCGCATTACAACTGGAGCGACACCGGCGTGTCGCTCCAGTCGGACAAGGTGCTCCCCATCACGTTCGAGGAGGGCTCGTTGAACGGTGAGTTCGGCTTCCTCTTCACCGGCACGGCGAGGGGATCGTTCCCCGGGGCGGTCACGATCGACAACTTCTTCGACGCCGCGTCGACGGCGGCCCTCGACAACTGCGTCGCCGGCACGGGCAGCGTCTCGACGCTGACCACGGATCCGACCAACAGCACCATCTCGTTGGGTGGCTGAGCCACACTGACCAGGCGGAGGGGCACGTACAAACCATGAGTTCCGGTGGTGGTAGTAGCGACCACCGTCGTGTGCACAGCTGAACGCGAGTCCGGCCGGTACGCCCGGCGGGCCAACGGCGGAAGGAAAGACAATGGCGAAAAGGCCTGATGTGAGCGGATCCCGGCGTCGCGGCACGAGTGCGGATTTCGGGCGACGGGTGGGAGCCGCTCTGGTGGTGGCGGCGTCCTCGATGTTCGTCGCGCTCGGGGCCACCGCGTCGCCCGCGGGTGCGAGCCCGAGCCCGATGATCGAGTCGTGGGGCGACAACACCTACGGCCAGCTCGGCAACGGCACCACGACACAGGCCGATGTGCCGATCTCGGTGTCCCTCCCGAATGGTGCCACCCCGGTGTCGCTCGCCGCGGGCGGATACCACAGTCTTGCCATCGGCTCTGACGGCAACCTGTACGCGTGGGGTCAGAACGGCTATGGCCAGCTCGGGAACGGCGCCACCGCCGAGTCCAATTCCCCGATAGAGATCTCCCTCCCCGGAGGCGTGCACCCGGTCGCCATCTCCGGCGGCTCCATCTTCAGTGAGGCGCTCGGATCGAACGGCAAGGTCTACGCCTGGGGGGACAACAGCTTCGGCGAGCTCGGCGACGGGTCCACGGCCAGCTCCAACACGCCTGTGGCGGTGGCCCTCCCGTCCACGCTGACCTTCACCGCGATCGCGGCGGGCCAGTTCCACAGCCTCGCGCTCGCCAGCAACGGGGCGCTCTACGCCTGGGGCTACAACAACGACGGCCAGCTCGGCGACGGTACGAAGACGACTCCGACCACACCGGTCGCCATCTCGCTCCCCGGCGCGACGCCCGCCAAGATCGCCGCGGGCGGCTATCACAGCCTCGCGGTCAGCACCGCCGGAAAGGTCTACTCCTGGGGCTACAACGCCTTCGGCCAGCTCGGTGACGCGAACACCGCGTTGTCGAAGGTCCCGGTCCTCGTCCAGATGCCGGCCGGGGTCAGCGCCACTTCCGTCGCGGCCGGCCTCTACCACAGCATGTTCCTCGGCTCCAACGGCAGCGTCTACGCCTGGGGCTACAACGGCAACGGCGAGATCGGCAACTTCACCGACGTCAACTCCACCACCCCGATCGAGTCGCTGTCCGCGGGCGCGACGGCGATCGCAGCGGGCGACTACAACAGCTATGCGCTCGAGTCCAACGGCGTCCTCTATGCGTGGGGACAGAATGGTTTCGGGCAGGTCGGGAACGGCACGACCAATGCGTCATGGCTTCCGGCTGCGGTCCAGCTCGCCGGTAACGCGACGTTCACCGGCCTGATGTCCGACTCGTCCTCGGACTTCGCGTTGGCCATCGCGACCCCGTCCCTCTCTGCGACCACGACCCTGCTGTCGCCCTCGAACTCCGCGCCGGTCTACGGACAGGCGGAGACCCTGACCGCGACCGTCACCGGATCCGACGGCGGTGGCTCGGTCAACTTCGAGGACGCCTCCTCCTCGCTGTCGGGCTGCGCGTCGGTCTCCTTGACCCAGTCCGGGTCCAACTACGTCGCGCAATGCACCACTTCGACGCTCGTGGCCGGTTTGCACAACCTGACCGCGATCTACTCGGGTGACTCGAACTCGCAGGGGAGCACCTCGTCGATCTACGCCCTGACCGTCGCCCAGGCGCCGCTGGTCGTCACCGCTTCGTCGGCATCGGTCACCTACGGCAACGCGCCGCCGGCGATCACCGCCACCTACTCGGGCTTCGTCAACGGCGATTCCTCGGCGTCGCTCACCTCGCAGCCGAACTGCTCGACGACCGCGACCGCCACCGACCCGGTCGGGAACTACCCGACCAGCTGCTCGGGCGCCGCAGCGGCCAACTACTCGATCACCTACCAGAACGGGCAGATCACGGTCGATCCGGCCCCGCTCAGCATCCAGGCCTCGTCGGGGACGATGACCTACGGCGGAGCCGTTCCGGCCATCACTCCGTCCTTCTCGGGCTTCACCAACGGTGACACCTCTGCGTCCCTCACCACGCAACCGACCTGCACGACCGCAGCCACGTCGACCAGCCCGGTCGGCACCGACGACAGCAGCTGCTCGGGCGCCGCGGACTCCAACTACACCATCACCTACACCGACGGAAGCGTCGTGGTGGGTGCCGCCCCGCTGGTGATCACCGCGTCGTCGGTGGCCACCACCTACGGGACCGCTGCCGGCGCGATCACGCCCTCCTATGCGGGCTTCCTGAACGGCGACACCTCGGCCTCCCTCACCACGCAGCCGACCTGCAACTCGACCGCAACGGTCACCAGCCCGGTCGGCTCGTACGCCTCTTCGTGCACGGGAGCGTCCGACTCGAACTACTCCATCTCCTACGTGAACGGTACGGTCACCGTCGCACCGGCCCCCCTCATGATCACCGCCTCGTCGGGCTCGATGACCTACGGAGGCACCGTGCCGGGCATCACGCCGGTCGTCACCGGCCTCCAGAACGGCGAGGGCGCCTCCGTGCTCGGCGGCGCCCTCCAGTGCTCGACCAACGCAGCCTCGACCAGTTCGGTCGGCACCTATCCGTCGACCTGCTCGGGTGCGGTGGATGGGAACTACGCGATCAGCTACGTGAACGGTACGGTCACCATCGCACCGGCGTCCCTGACGATCGCTGCGTCGTCCGGCTCGTTGAGCTACGGCGGGACCGTTCCGACGATCACCCCGACGATCGGCGGCCTCCAGAACGGCGAGACGGCGTCGGTCCTCGGAGCCGGTTTCGCCTGCGCCACGGATGCGACGCCGACCTCGCCGGTCGGAAGCTATGCCTCGTCGTGTTCGGGCGCCTCTGACCCCAACTACACCGTGAGCTACCTCGACGGCACGGTGACGGTCACTCCGGCGTCCCTCACCATCACCGCGTCGTCGGGAACGATGACCTACGGATCGGCTACGCCGACGATCACCCCGATCGTCTCGGGGCTCCAGAACGGCGAGGGCGTGTCGGTCCTCGGGCCGGGCCTGATGTGCTCGACCTCGGCGGTCTCGTCCAGCCCGGTCGGGAGCTACCCGAGCGTCTGCACCGGTGCGGTCGACACCAACTACACGATCGTGGACGTCGAGGGATCGATCACGGTGACCGCTGCCCCACTCACCGTCACCGCGTCGTCGGCACCGTCCAGCTACGGCAGCACGCCGCCGACCATCACCGCCTCCTACGACGGCTTCGTGAACGGCGACACCGCGTCGTCGCTCACCGCCCAGCCGGCCTGCTCCACCACGGACACCTCGTCCAGCCCGGTCGGGACCTATCCGAGCAGCTGCTCGGGAGCCTCCGACCCGAACTACAACATCACCTACGTGGACGGTTCGGTGGTGGTCGGCCAGTCGCCCCTGATCGTCGTCGCCTCCAACGGCTCGATGACCTACGGCGGAGCGCCGCCGGCGATCTCAGCGACCTACGACGGGTTCGTCGGCGGTGACAGCGCATCTTCGCTGACCTCGCAGCCGACGTGTACCTCCGTGGCCACGTCGTCGAGCTCGGTGGGCAGCTATGCGAGCTCGTGCTCGGGAGCGGTCGATGCCAACTACAACATCACCTACGTGGACGGGTCGGTGACGGTGGCACCCGCGCCGCTCGGGGTGAACGCCTCCTCGGCGTCGGTCACCTACGGCGGCGCGTCCCCGAACATCACGCCGACCTACACCGGCTTCGTCAATGGTGATACAGCCACGTCCCTTACGACGCAGGCGTCCTGCAGCTCGCCGGTCACCCCCACGACCGGCGTGGGCACGTACGTGTCGACCTGCTCGGGCGCGTCGGACCCGAACTACGTCATCTCCTACGCGGACGGATCGGTGAGCGTCTCGCCGGCCCCGCTCACCATCACCGCTTCCTCGGGGACCGTGACCTACGGAGGATCGACGCCGTCGATCACCGCCGGCATCAGCGGCCTCCAGAACGGCGAGGACGCTTCGGTACTCGGCGCAGGCCTGAGCTGCTCCACGACCGCCACTCCGACCAGCCCCGTCGGGACCTACCCGACGAGCTGCTCGGGCGCAGTCGACGCCAACTACACCATCTCGTACACCAACGGATCCCTGGCCGTGACCCAGGCATCGTTGACCGTGACCGCTTCGTCGGGTTCGTTCACCTACGGCGGCACGCCACCGACGATCAGCCCGACCGTCACCGGCCTGCAGAACGGGGAGGACTCCTCGGTGCTCGGGCCCCTCACCTGCTCGACCACAGCGACCTCGACCAGTCCCGCCGGCACCTACCCGAGCAGCTGCTCGGGTGCGACCGACGCGAACTACGCGGTCACCTACGTGGACAACACGGTCCAGGTGGTGGCGGCGCCGCTGACGGTTGCGGCATCCTCGGGGACCCTGACCTACGGCGGCACCGTGCCGAACGTCACCCCGAGCTACTCGGGATTCGTCAACGGTGACGACGAGAGCTCGTTGACGGCACCGCCGACCTGTACCACGACGGCGACGTCCAACAGCCCAGTCGGTACCTACCCGAGCAGCTGCTCGGGTGCGTCCGACCCGAATTACACGATCAGCTACGTGAACGGGGACGTCGTGGTCGGGGCCTCGGCCCTGGTCATCTCGGCCTCGTCGGGTTCGATGACCTACGGCGGCACCGCGCCGACCATCACCCCGAGTTACTCGGGGTTCGTCAACGGGGACGGGCCGAGCTCTCTCACCACCCAGCCGACCTGTTCGGCGGGAGCGACCCCGCACAGCTCCGTGGGCACGTACACGAGCAGCTGCTCGGGCGCGTCCGACCCGAACTACACCATCACCTACGTTGGCGGGTCGGTCCACGTCACGCCGGCACCCCTGACCGTGGCCGCTTCGTCGGCGACGATCACCTACGGCGGGGCGACACCGAGCGTCCATCCGACCGTGAGCGGTCTGGTGAACGGTGACACCGTGTCCTCGCTCGGCGCGGGGCTCACCTGCTCGACGACGGTCGGGCCCAGCACCTCGGTCGGCTCGTACGCCTCGACGTGCTCCGGTGCGACCGATCCGAACTACACGATCACCTACGCGTCCGGGACCGTCACGGTCTCGCCGGCCACGCTGACCGTGACTGCCAACAACCAGACGATGCAGTTCGGGGGGACTGTGCCGACCCTCACCGCGACGATCGCCGGCTTCGTAGACGGCCAAACGCTCGCGACGTCGGGGGTCACCGGCAGCCCGGCCTGCACCACGACCGGCACGCCGACCAGCGCGGCCGGTACCTACCCGATCACCTGCTCCCCGGGGTCACTCGCGGCGACGAACTACACGTTCACCTTCGTCTCGGGGATCCTCACGATCACGAGCACCACGACGCTCGCGTGTTACACGATCGGACACGTGACCGTGGCCTCTGGTCAGTCGGTGCGCATCGCTCCCGGCTGCTTCGTGATCGGCTCGATCACCGTGCAGCCCGGGGGCTCGCTCGATTCGGAGGGGGCGATCATCATCGGGTTCGTGCACTCCACCGGCGGCTCGCTGCGACTGTGCAGCACGAGCATGGCGCTCGACCTCGACGAGTCGGGTTCGGCGAATCCGAGCGTGATCGGTGACGGGACGTCGGCATGCCGCGGGTCGGTGATCATCGGGGGTGTGGCCCTCACCTCGAACTCGGGCACGGTCTCCTTCCAGGGGAACGATGCGCTGGCCATCGTCCAGGTGACGAACAACACCGGCCGCGTGACCGTGAAGAACAACGTCGTCATCGGCGTGCTCCAGGTCCAGTACAACACCGGAGCGGTGGTCGACCGGCCCAACACGGTCTTCGGGTCAGCCGAGCTGCAATAGGTCCCTATCAGGCGGAACCGCTCTCTGCCCGCCCGGCTCCGGCAAGGCCCTTCGGGGCCGGGCGAGGCGAGGGTTCCGGTCCGCCGAGCGCTCCGGCGTCTCTCCGGAGCGTCTCTGTTCGCACAACCCCGAGTAGCGGTCGACGTCGCTCGAGTCGCGAGGCGCATAGTGTGCAGAGCGGACCCGCATCGCCGGGGAGCCCGCACCGGGAGGCGCTGTGGACGACGAGGAGATCATCGGCCGGATCGGACAGCTTGCCGACGAGGAGCAGCAACTCGAGGAGACCCACGTCGGTGATGGTCTCACGGAGCCTGATCAAGAGCGGCTGCGTGAGATCAGTGTCTCCCTCGACCGCATGTGGGACCTGCTGCGGCAGCGCCGCGCACTCCGGAGTGCGGGCCGCGACCCCGACGAGGCGGCGAGCCGACCCGAAGGGACCGTCGAGGGCTACCTGCAGTAGCGATCGCGGTTGGTCGACCGCGCTCGGGTTCGTGACGTCACCCACCGTGATTCTCGACCTGCGGTGAGCGCGCGTCTCGTTCGGCGCTCTCCTCGGATCCGCCGCTGTCCTCAGAGATGAGAATGGTTCGGACCCCCGCGGTTCTCTAGAGTGTCACCGCGAATCAGGGGGCACCAGGCGCGCTCGGAGCGCGGGGCAAGACCCCGGTCGTTTCGAGCCGCACGACGAAGAGATCCGCGGTCTGCCAGTCGCGCAGGTGACGCGCACCGGGCCTGCTTCGTTCGGGGCCGATCGGCCCGACGACCGGTGCCGTCCCGACCGGTCAGGGCCCTATCTGCGGCGCTCCGGCGTCGACGGTGACCGGCCGGATGAACAGCGGCCGGCTGAAGGGGAATCCGACGCGTCCGGGTAGCCACGCGTGGAAGGCGATCGAGAGGTTGCCCTTCGCGTCGGTGAAGAGCGACGGACCACCCGGGCCGCTGAAGGCGGCCTGCGATCCGAGGAGCGGCTGGGCGGATTGATCCGCGCAAGGCCCGAGCGGACCCGAGCAGGTCGCGTACCCGATGGCGTAGCTCGCCGTCTTCCAGTCGCTGCCGGAGTAGAAGAGCAGGAACTGCCCGTCGACCTGGGTCATGTCCGGCCCCTCGATGTAGCCGTGCTGCCAGCTGTAGTCGGGCTGGAGGAGCGCGGAGGGACTTCCCGGGACGAGCGCGGTCCCGTCCGCGGTGAGCTGCTGCGCCCAGAGCGTCGGCGCCTGCCCGTTGGCCCCTTGCGACTTCCACACCAGATAGGGCGTGCCGTCGGCGGCCACGACCGGGCTCGGGTCGATCGACCCGCCGATCGACAGCTGGCAGACGATCGGCCACTGCGAGGAGTCGATGTAGGGCCCTTGCGGTTGCGAGGCGACCGCCTCGGAGATGCACTGCTCGCCGCTCACGCCGTAGACCGCCGAGTAGTACATCACGTAGGAATTGCCCCGGGCGAGGACCGACGGCGCCCAGGTCGCACCCGGTTGTGCCCACGCCGGCAGGTGGGGAAGCGCGTCCCCGACGGTCGTCCAGTGCGCGAGGTCCGAGGACTGGATGATCTGGATGTTCCCCGCTGCCGAGTTGGTTGCGAATGCGTAGTAGCCGCCCCCCACCGGAAGCACGAAGGGGTCGGGGAAGTCGAAGGGGTAGACGAGGCCGCTGCCGGCCGAACCGTCGAGGGAGAGGCAGGTCGCCGACACCGAATTGATCGAGGTGACGGCACCGGGGAGATTCGAGCCGACCACGTCGTTGGCCGCGGTGGCCACCCCGCCCAGACATGTATCGAGTGCCGAGATGTCGAGCGACTGGAGAGCGCGGGTGTTCGACGCGGTCCCGAGCTTTTGCTCCGTCGTCGCGATCTCACTCTTGACCTGCGAGGACGTCGTGTTGCGCTGGTCGCGCAGCCGTGCGGTGGACGCCACTGAGGCCTCGGTTGCCGACTGTGCCCGCCTCGTGGCACGAAGATCCTGGTTGGCGGAAGCGAGCGAGCCGTGGGCGCTGTCGAGACGCGAGTGCAGGACCACGTCGGACAGGCCGGCCGCGACGACGAGCACGAGGACGACACCGAGGCGCACGAGATGCACCTGGTACGCGTGGAGTGCGTGGAGCGAGCGACGAAGCGGAGTCGGCGTGTGCCGGCCACCGTCACCGTCCGTGTCGAGGCCGGGGGCGGTGCCGTTGCCCGTGGGCTCGTCCGTGCCGCGCTCGGATCGTGGCGCGGTGAGGGTCACGAGCTTGCGGGAAGCGCGGCCTTGCAGGTCGCTTCGACCGCGTTCAGGGTCGAAGTCGCACCGCCGACATCGTCGACCGCGATCTGGTTGAGGGTCTGTTCGATACCGGAAAGACAGGAATCGAGCGCCGAGATGTTGACGCCGTTCGCGAACACGTTGACCTGGGCTCGGGCGAGTGCTGCCTGGTCGGAGGCGAGCTCGGCGGACACGCCGGCGAGCGTGATACCGGCCGCGGTGGACTGGACCTTGGTCGAGGCGAGCTGCTCGCGGGTGGCGTCGAGGCGCTCGTGCGCGCGGTGCAGCGTGGCGCGGGTGGCGGTGAGGGACGCGTCGGTGGAGGCGATGGAGAACTGGGTCATGATGCCGATGACGACGGCGACGGCGACCGCGACGAGTCCGAGCAGCGAGAGGATCCCGAGTCGCCGGGCGACCGGATTGCCTGGGCGCGGTCCCGGATCCGTCGACGTCGACTGCCCTTCCGTGTCCATGGGGGTCCCTGACCTGATCGCCGGTTTTGGTTGGGGAGCGCCGCGGAGCGCGTCGCCGTCTCTCGATGTTCCGGCCCCATTTTCACACCAATTGCAGGTCGAGGTGGGTCGCCGAGGCCGCCGATCAGTTCACGCTCGGGTCGTCTGCCGCAGGCGGACCGCCGGCACGAGGGGGCGTGCCGATCCCGAACCGAGGCAGCCGGTCCACACCCCGGCGCCGTAGGCCGCGTCGTCCGCGAGGGAGGCCAGGGCCCACCGCGCGGGATCGAGGTCGGGGCGGCGCCGCCACCATTCGACGAGAGGTGGCGCGAGCGCGAGGGCGAGCACGCCCGCGGCGGACCGTTTGCCCCGACCCAGAGCGACGGCCAGCCCCGGTGCCGCCAGCATCGTGCTTGCATGACCGATCCCGATCACCGTCCACCCCGCGGCCTCGGCGCTCCAGCGCAGCGGGAGGCAGCGGGGGACGTGGTGGCCGTACACGCTGCGGGCGAGGAGGCCGGCCGACACGCCCACCGCGGCGAGCGCGGCGCGTGGCCGTCCGGCGAGCAGGGCGAGTGCCGCGAGGCTGGGCCAGGGCCGCAGCTCGAGGGGGGCGAGCCGTCCGGGGTGCCGGCGCGCGAGCGGGGCTGCGGAGGTCCCGTAACGGAAGCGCCGGGCCAGCCACGCCGGCCACGAAGCCGGCTCCCGATGGGCGACCTCGACCTCGGGCAGGTAGCGAACGCTCCAGCCCGCATCCCCGAGGCGCCAGACCAAGTCGACGTCCTCACCGACCCGGAGCGACACGTCGAAGGTCTGCTCGAGGGCCGACCTCCGAGCCACCAGCGCCGCAGCCGGCACGTAGCGAACCGGCCGGTCGGGTCCCACAAGGGAGGGGCGGTCACCCATGTCGAGATCCGAGTGGCCGTCCGCGAAGCGCTCGAGCACCGCGGACCGCATTCCGCCGTCGTGAGCCGGGCGTATGCGCGGCGCCACTGCACCGACCGAGGGGTCGTCGAAGGCCGGCAACAGGGCGGCGAGCCACCCGTCGCGCACCGTGCAGTCGCTGTCGAGGAAGGCCACCAGCTCGCTCTCGACGAGGGCGAGGCCGTCGTTGCGGGCGGCTGCCGGGCCGCCGTTCGCCTCGCGCACCACGAGTCGTGCATCGAACCGGTGGCACACGTCTCTGATCGCAGCGGGGTCGGCCGAGCCGTCGTCGACGACCACGATCGCCAGCGCCTGCCCCTCTTCGGTTCGACGAAGCGATGCCAGGCACGCTGCCAGCCGCTCGGGACGGCCGAACGCCGGGATCACTGCGGTCACTCGTTCGGCCACCGAGACCGGTGCCACCGGTCTGGAGTGCCGCGGGTGGGCCATGCCCGCCTCGATGAGCCGGCGGCCGAGCCGACGGCTCGATTCGCCCGCGGTCTCGCCGGTCAGCAGAACCTCGAGCGCGCCGACGCCCTCTTCGGTCAGGGTCAGCAGCCGACCCGGAGAACCCCCGATCAGCACCTTGCCGCCGTCGAGCACCCGGACCGAGGGATCGAGGACGAGGCTCGACCCCTCGGGAAGCGGCGTCACAGGGTGAGGCCGCCGTCCACCGCCACGGTGGTCCCGGTCATCGCCCCGCTCTCGGCTGCGGCGAGCCAGACGAGGACCGAGGCGATCTCCTCGGGCGTCACCAGGCGGCGGATCGCGTGCTGTTCGGCGAACATCGAGGGATTCTCGAGCCCGTAGAGCCGTGCGCTCTCGTCGAGGATCACCGTCGCCGTCGACCCGGGACTCACCGCGTTGGCAGTCACGCCGGTGCCGGCGAGCTCCGCGGCGAGGCCCCGGACGAGGCCGACCACGCCGGCCTTGGCCGCGCCGTATGCGGCGAGCATGGGGATCCCGCGAGTTCCGGCCGCCGACGCGACCGCGAGGAATCGCCCCTGCCGGGGTTGCTGGCGGCGGAGCAGCGCGGGGATCCCCACCCGCGCGGCGGTGATCGGACCGCCGAGATCCACACCCAGCACCGCGCCGAGCTGCTCGCCGGGCATCTCCCACAGTGGGACGCCGCCCGCGATGACGCCGGCCGCCGCCACCATCGCGTCGAGGCCGCCGAAGCGCTGCTCCGCCTGGTCCACGGCCGCGCCGAGCGCGGCGGGGTCGGTGGTGTCGGCCACGAAGGGAACGACGGGCGGCGAACCGGCGAACTCCTCGGCCGGTGCGGGGTGCCGGCTCAGAGCCGACGCGACACTCGACCGCAGGTCCGACTCCGAGCTCATCGGGTAGGGGATGCGGTGATCGTCCGAGGCTCGGTCGACTGCCACCACCGACCATCCCGCCTCGGCCAGCGCCTGCACGGTCGCGGCACCGATGCCCCGACCCGCACCTGTCACGACGGCCACGCGTGCCATCAGGTCACCTCCTCGTCAGCAACGTTCGACAACAACACGGAGCTCGTCAGGTCCTCGACCGCGGCCCGAAGGAGCCGGCAACCCTCCGCGGCGGACGCGCCGGCCGGATCGCCGAGCACTCCGTTCGCGCTGACCGCCCGGACGCCGACCTGCCGGAGCACCGGCATGAGGGTCCCGGCAGGCTCGACGTTGCCCGACTCGGCGCGGTCGAGATGGACCCTGTCGGGCGCGATGGTGAGCATCAGCGACGTCTCGGTGCGCCCGGCGTGGAGGTCGCCGGACCAGCGCGGTGACCACGACGTCACCCGACCCCGGCCACCGGACGCTCCGAACGCGCGGAGGGTCCTTCGGAGCGCGGTCGCGTTGCCCCCGTGGGTCGAGACGAACACGAGACGCTCGAAGGTGGAGAGCGCGGAGCGACCGAGCTCGACGAGGAGTGTCTCGGTGGCCTCGGTGCCGATGGAGAGGGTGCCGGCGAACTCCCGGTGCTCGCCGCTCGCGCCGTAGGCCACGGCCGGCCCGCCGACCAGACGCGGGTCGCGGGCGACCGCGGCGGCCACCAGCGCCTCTGCGATCTCGGTGTCGGTGGTGAGCGGCAGGTGCGGACCGTGCTGTTCGGTCGAGCCGAGCGGGACGAGCAGGATCGCGCCGGCGGGTGCGAAGCACGCGGCCTCCGGCCAGGTGGTCGCGGCGAGCGAGGTCACGCGTGCTCCTCTCGGTGGTGAGCCGGATCGCTCCCGAGCGCGTCGGGGTGGTCGAGGTAGCCGTGCCGGACCAGGTAGTCGAGGAGGGCGTCAGCGGCTTCGGCCGCGCCGACCGGTCCGACGACAGTCGGAGGATCGTGGTCGACGAGGGCACCGGTGAGGGCGAGCACCCGTTGGTGGGCGTCGGCGGCGGCCGGAGCGGGCACCACGCGGGTCCGCGGCTCGAAGGGCCGGGTCGGACCGAGTCGGAGCGCGCCCACCCGCTCGCGTGCCGCACGGAGCAGGTGGGACGCCGGCTCGTCGACCGGCACCCGTGCTCCGGTTGCGCCGAGCGCCCCGGCCAACGTGGCACGCCGCAGCCTCACCCCGGCCGCCTCCACCGAGCAGACCGCGGGAAGCGGTACCGAGAGCTGCTCGCGCCACCCGCCGTCGAGGCGGCGCTCGGCGAGGAGTGCGGGCTCACCGTCGTGCACGGCGAGTCGGACCAGTCCGAGTGCCTGTGCGGCGCCGAGCTCGTGCGCGAGGAATGCGGGAAACGCGCCGGTCCCGCGGTCGGCCGAGCGATCGCCGCAGAGCACCAGATCGGCGCCGCCTGCGGCGGTGAGCGCTGCGGCCGCGGCCCGTGCGAGCACCTGTTCGTCGCCTGCGAGCTCGGCCGCGTCGGCCCGATCGTCGGCGATCGCGTCGTCGGGAACCCGTATGACCTCCACCCCGAGCGCGGTCACCTCGCGGAGGACCTCCTCGATCGCAGCCGGCCCGATCGCCAGCGCCACCACGCGGCTCGACCAGGCCTCGGCGATCCGGAGCGCGTGTTCGAGTGCCGCCTGGTCGCTCGCGCTCGGCGCGGTCGCGAGGCGGTCGCGGGTGACGAGGCCGGTCAGTGGGTCGACCTCCGGCCGGAGGTCGGTGACCTGCAGGCAGGCCGCGATCCGCGGAGCTGAGGAAGCACCCATGGTGCTCATCCGTGGTGGAAGACGACGCCGCAGCCGCCGTCCGGATAGGTCCAGGTGATGGCGCCCTCCTCGTTGCAGATCATGTAGCAGGTCCCGCACTCGAAGCACTCTTCGTAGTTGAAGAGGATCCCGCCGTCCGCGGTCGGCGCGAACAGGTTGGCGGGACACGCGGTCACACACGCGCGGGTCGTGCACGACCGGCAGACGTCGGAGTCGACGGTGATGTGGGCCCGCTCGCCCACCCGGAAGTCGACAGTGGCCATCCGGTCCTCGAAGGAGATCCCGCGCCAGCGGCTTCCGTCTGCCGTGTGGTCGGATGCGCCGCTCATCCGAAGATCCTCAGTCCGCGGAAGGTGTCGGTCGCGAGTTGGCGGAGCTTCACGCCGTGGCGCGACGCGGCGTCGCGGGTCAGGCGGAGACCCCCCGGCTTCGGGGTCGGGTTGGTGACCGTGAACATCCCCTCCGCAAGGTCGCAGAGGAGGCCGGGATAGCGCCGCTGGACGCGATCGGAGAGGAGGAGGGCGGGTGCCTTGCGGAGACGCCGGTGGTCGGTGAGCACGAACTGGCTCTCGAGCTCGGAGCGGTAGGCGGCGAGACCCCGTGCGGTGGTGTCGCCCGCCGACAGGGCGCGATGCGCGACGGCCCCGGCGGCGTACCCCGATCCGATCGCGAAGTTCACACCCTCGAGCCAGATGCCCGCCGCGAGGGTCATCGCCGCGGAGTCGCCGGCGAGGAGGAGTCCGTCCGCGACGAGCGGCGGCATGGTGTCGTAGCCGCCCTCCGGGATGAGATGGGCCGCGTACTCGCGCAGGCGCGCGCCGCGGAGGAGGGGTGCGATCGAGGGGTGAGCGCGAAGGTCGGCGACGAGCGCCTCGGGCCGGACACCCGACTCGGCGAGGTGGGGGAGGGAGAGGACCACGCCCACACTGACCGTGTCGGCGTTCGTGTAGAGGAAGCCCCCTCCGGGGATCTCGCCGGTGCAGCCGAGGATCTCGATGTCGACACCTTCGTGGCGACCCACCCCGAAGCGTTCGTCGATGACTTGGGGAGCGAGCTCGAGGACCTCCTTCACGCCGAGTGTGTGGTGCGAGGCGACCGCCCGGGGCATCAACCCGGCCTCCTTCGCGAGGAAGGAGTTGACGCCGTCGCACGCGATGACGACCGGCGCGCGGAGCTCGCCGTCGTCTCGATCGGTCCGCACCCCCACCACCTTGCCGCCTCCGTCGCGGAGCAAGCCGACGGCCACGGTGGAGGTGAGCAGGCGCGCCCCGGCCCTGGTCGCCTTGGCCGCCAGCCACGCGTCGAACTGCGACCGGAGCGTGGTCATCCCGTTGTAGGGAGGGGCACCCCACGACGCGGTGCGGTAGTCGACCGAGAGCGACTGCGAGCCGGTCGTGAGCATGGTCGAGCGACGGACGACCCACCGCTCGACCGGCACCTCGTCCCACCAGCCGGGGACGATCGCGTCGAGTACCCGTCCGTAGACGACGCCGCCGTAGACGTTCTTCGCTCCGGGAAACGGGCCTCGCTCGACGAGGACCACCGAACGGCCCTCGCGGGCGAGCGCGAGCGCGGCCGACGAGCCGGCGGGCCCGGCGCCGACGACCACCGCGTCGAACGAGGCCGACTCAGGCACCGGACGACTCTGCGGTCGAACCGGACACGGTGGTGCCGCCCGCCGGTGAGGTCGCCGCGAGCTCAGGAGGGATCCGGAGCCCGGCCCGACGAGCGAGCTCGACGAGAAGCGCCCGCGCGTCGGTCACGAGACCGAGGTCGGCCATCGCGGTCATCGGGGCCGACGGATCGATGTTGACACTGACCACCTGCTGCGGGTTCCCGAGGCCGGCCACGTGCTGGGTCGCGCCCGACACTCCGAAGGCGACGTAGAGATCGGGATCGATGGTCACCCCGGTCGTGCCGATCTGGCGTGTGTACTCGGTCCAGCCGGCGTCGGTCGCCACCCGGGTCGCGCCCGCCGATCCGCCGAACGCGGCCGCGACCTCGCCGAGCAACGCGAACACCGCGGTCGCCTCGCGATCGCCGATGCCGGCGGCGAGCCCGGCTCCGCCGGCGATCACCCGCGATGCGTCGGCGAGATCCATCGTGTGGAGGTCCGGTTCGAGTTCGGCGAGGACCTCGGGATCCGGCGCTGCGCTCGCCGAACTGGGGAAGTCGCCCGCGCCCACCTCGGTCGCCGCCACCCCGAGCGCCTCGACCCGCCGTGCACGGGCCTCCGGCGTCACGGCTCGGCTACCGGGGACGAGGGTGGCGACGGCGGGACCCTCGACCTCGACCGGCACCTGCACCCGGTCGTCGAGGCGGGACAGGGTGGCGCGCACTCCGGGGGCAGCGTCGCCGGACGACCGGTCGACGACCTCGGCGCGGATCGCGCCGGCGACGAGCGCCCGATCGAGCACCGCCGCGACTCGCGGTGCGAGGTCGCGTCCGTCGGGAGACGAAGGCATGAGGGTCAGCGTCACGCCGCTCAGCAATGGGGCGAGCCGTCCGGCCAGCGCAGCGGGACGGAGCCCGCGACCGGTCTCGAGCCACCAGACCCGACGGGCCCCCGCCAGTGAACACGCCGCGGACTCGGCCCCCGATCCGACCATCAGTGCATCACCGGCCTCGGCCGCGGCCTCACCCGCGCCGGCGGGCAGACGCCCGTCACGGGCGACGACCACCGCCAGCGCGTCCGGTGGCGCGGCGATGTCGTAGGGGCTCACAGTCCCACCGCCGCCCGGTGCCCTTCGACGACCGCCGCCTGGGCGCGCCGGGGCGCGAGGCAGTCGCCGACCCGTTCGACCGACAAGAACCGATCGGTCCGCAAGGTCCGCCACAGCTCGTCCTCGGGCTCCTGGTGAACCGAGCACACCACCCAGTCGCAGACCCGCTGCTCGTCGGTGCCGGTCGGGTGGTGCTGGAGCGAGAGGACGACTCCCTCACGCTCGTCCGCATCGCCGACGCCCATCGGCACGAGGTCGACGCTCTGGACGATCCCCTTGGCGTGCGCCTTCACGTACCAGATCTCCATGTCGAGGGTGATGCCCAGGTCTTGGCCGACCACCATCGCGTTGGTCACGATCTCGACCTGGCACCCCCGGTCGGCCAGGAGTTCGGCGGTGGAGGTCGCCTCGTGGAAGCCGAGCTCGTCCACGATCACCACCTCGCCGCGCGGATCCGCCCGGCCCTCGAGCACGTCGCGCACGTCGACCACGCGGGGGTGCTCGCCCGCCCACCACGGACGGGCCGGCCGTGCGCCGGTCGCCACGATGACCGCGTCGGGCCGCTCGGCGAAGACCTCCACGGCCCGAGCCTCCTGACCGATCCGGAGGTCGACGCCCTCGCGGTGCACGGCCACGATGAGGTTGCGGACGAGATCGAAGAACTCGGCACGCGCGGGGACCGTGGCCGCGACCTGCACCTGACCGCCGAGGCGATCCCGACGCTCGAACAAGGTGACCGAGTGCCCGCGCTCGGCTGCGGTGACCGCGGCCTGCAGCCCGCCCGGGCCGCCTCCGACCACCACCACCTTGCGCCGCCGCCTCGGTGGCGGGAGTCGCTCGGCCTCGCGGCCGGTCCGCGGGTTCTCGATGCAGCCGAGCCAGCGGTTGAGCCCCATCCGGCCGACACACTCCTGGTTGCACGACAGACAGGTCCGGATGTCGGTCGGGTGGCCCGACCGGGCCTTCGCCGCGAACTCCGCGTCGGCGATCTGCCCGCGCACCACGCCGACGAGATCGCAGATCCCCTCGTGCAGGGCTCGGTCGGCCTGCAACGGGTCCTTGAAGCGGCCGACCCCGACGACCGGCACCGACACCGCGTCGCGGATCGCGCTCGAGACGTAGCTCGAATACCCGGGCGGCACCTGCATGCTGGCCTCGATCATGAAGAGGCTCGCGGTGGCCACGCCGATCGAGGTGTTGACGTAGTCGACCAGCCCTGTCGCGTCGACGAGGCGCGCCACCTCGACCGCGTCGTCGATGCCGGTGCCACCCTCGATGAGCTCGTCCCCGCAGAGACGGACCCCGAGGGCGCGCTCGGGCCCGATGGCCGCCCTCACCGCCTCGACCAGCGCGAGCAGGAGACGGGCGCGGTTGCGGAGCGCCCCGCCGTAGCGGTCTTCGCGAGCGTTGGTCACCGGGGAGAGGAACCCTCGCACGATCGACGAGTGCGAGCACTGGAGCTCGATTCCGTCGAACCCGCCCTCGACGCAGCGGGCGGCGACCGTCGCGTAGCCGTCGATGATCTCGGTGATCTCGGCCTCGTCGACCGCCTTCGGCACCTCGCGGAACAGCGGGTCGGGTACCGGGCTCGGTGCCCAGACCGGCAGTCGCGAGTACATGGAGGAGGCCTGCCCGCCGTTGTGGTTGATCTGGGCGAACACCGGTACCCCGTGCGAGTGGACCGCGTCGGTGATCTGCCGGTACCCGTCGACGACCCTCGGGTCGAAGCCGTGGATGAGCTTCTCGTAGGGCCAGTCGGTCGGGTGGGTCGAGTGCTCCTCGGTGATGATCAGCCCCGTACCCCCCTTGGCCCTCGCTCCGTAGTAGGCCGCGTGCTGCTCGCTCGGCAGACCGTCGCGGGCGTAGTTGGTGAGGTGCGCGCTGAAGACGATCCGGTTTTCGAGGGTGACCGGTCCGAGGCGGATCGGCGAGAACAGGTGGCGAAAGCGTGTGGTCCCGCTCATCCCTGTCTCCTAGCGGGCGGCGGCGCCGGCGTCGACCGACAGCGTGATGCCGGTCACGTAGCGCGACTCGTCGGAGGAGAGGAAGAGAACCGCTGCGGACACATCCTCGGGAGAGACCACGTCGACCGCGAGCGAGTTGAGGAAGATGGACCCCACGTCGGGCTGCGCGGCGATGCGCTCGCTGAGCGGGCCCATGCCCGCCAGCATCGGCGTGTCGACGCCGGTCGGGTGCACCGTGTTGACCCGGATGCGCGCCGAGGCGAGCTCGTTCGCCAGCACCCGCATGATGCCGACCATCCCGTGTTTCGAGGCCACGTAGGGGGCGAAGAAGGGCTGTCCCTTCAGTCCTGCGGTCGAGCTGATCAACACCATCGACCCGCCGCCGCGCTCGCGCAGGTGGGGGATCGCGGCCACGCAGGTGTTCCAGGTACCGGTCAGGTTGATCCCGATGACCGTCTCCCAGACGAGAGGATCGACTTCGTCCCACCGCTGGACGGTGCAGACACCGGCGTTGGCGACCACCACGTCGAGACCGCCGAGCCGTCCGGCTCCGTCGGCGACCGCGGTGACCATTCCGTCGGCGTCGCGGACGTCGACCTCGGCGGTGACCACCCGCGCCCCGGCGTCGGCGACCAGCCGAGCGGTCTCCTCGAGGTCCTCGGAGGTGGCGAGCGCGTAGGGGACCCCCTTCAGGTCCGCGCAGACGTCGAGCGCGACGATGTCGGCACCCTCGCCGGCCAGGCGGACCGCGTGATGGCGGCCCTGGCCCCGCGCGGCACCGGTGACGAGCGCCACCTTGCCGGCGACCCGTCCCTCCCGAGGCGATCCGGACGACGTGGCAGGACCGGTCACGAGGCGATCCGTTCTCCTGCTTCGGCCGCGACCTCGAGGGCACAGCGCCGGCCTTCGAGCACCGCCTCGAGGGCGGAACGGGGTGCGACGCAATCGCCGGCACGCCGCACGTCGCGGCGCGTACCACCGAGTCCGTCGTCGGGAAGCCGGTGCCCGCAGTCGACGACGCTCCGGCACCCGACCTGACGCTGCTCGCCGGTCCAGACGTGCTCGAGGAGGGCGCTGCCGTCGATCGCCGAGCGGAGGAGGCTCCGCAGCTCGCGGCGTACCCCTGCGCGCTGGAGCCGGGTGTTGGCATCGGCGAGGTCGCCGGTCCGGGAGAGCAGGCTGCCGGCGATCTGGTCAGGGGTCACGAGCGCCACGTCCGCACCCGCCCCGGCGAGCCACTCGGCGACGCCGACACCGATCGGGCCCCCGACCGGGTCGTGCACGAGGACCGGTCCCGCGGGCAGCACGTCGGGCCCGGACTCGAGGAGGGTGGGCGCATCGAGGACGAGGCAGCTCTCGTCCGCGTCGAACGCCGGGCGGGCGCGCCGCGATCCGGTGGCGAGCACCACCGGGAGCGCACGTCCCCGCGCCGTGTCGAGATCGCTGCCGCTCGCCTCGGTGCGGGTCTCGATCACCACACCGAGCCGCTCGCACTCGGAGAGCAACCAATCGACGAGCCGCGCGGCCCGCTCGTGGCCCGGCAGGCGGGCAGCGGTCAGCAACATGCCGCCCGGTCGGTCGGCGCGCTCGACGACCCGGACCCCGAACCCGCCCTCGGCGAGGACCCGCGCGGCCTCGAGTCCGGCGACCCCCGCCCCGATCACCAGCGCGTCACCCACCGAAGCCGCGTGGAGCTCGGGAGGTGCGTCGGTCGTCTCGTGTCCGCTCCGTGGCTCGCCGACACAGCTCACGATCGGGTTGCGGACGTCGCGGACCTGGCAGGATTGGTTGCAGAGAATGCAGGGGCGGGCCTGCTCCGTCCGGCCGGTGCGGACCAGCGAGACGAGGCGCGGCTCGGCGACCTGTGCGCGGGTCATCTCGACCAGGTCGCACACGCCGTCGTCGAGCGCGGCCTGCGCGCCGGCCGCGTCGACCACGCTCCCCTGCAGTGCCACATGGGCCTTGCCACCGGCCGCGTCCCGCATCGCGCGGCAGAGCTCGAGATTGAATTCGGGACGGGTGTGGCCGGTCGGGCGGAAGGCGGACGTCGAGAACGGGCCACCACGCACGATCACGATCAGGTCCACCGACGCGGCGAGCCCCGAAACGTGTGCGGCGGCCTGTTCGGTGGTGATGCCGGCCCACGGCGCGAGCTCGTCGCAACAGAGTCGCACGCTCACGATGCGCCCGGGCCCGAGCTCGCGTCGCGCCGCGTCGAGGACCTCGCGAGTGAGCCGTAGCCGGTCCGAGCCGTAGGCGTCACCACGGTGGTTGGTCAGGCCGGAGTGGAACTGCCGGAGCAGCGAGAACGGACCGACGTCGATCTCGACGCCGTCGAGGCCGGAGTCGACGATCGAGCGCGACGCGGCGGCGAACCCCTCGACGAGCGAAGTCAGCTCGGCCGCCTCCATCTCCATCGGCACCTCGCGGCTGACCACGTCGGCGACCCGAGAAGGCGCCCAGAGCGCCGACTGCGAGTAGGCGCTCGAGCCCTGCCCCCCGGAATGGCCGAGCCCGGCGAGGACGAGGGTGCCGTGGGGCCGGCAGGCCTCGGCGATCGACGCCCAACCCGCTCCGCAGGACGAGGCGAGGGGGGCACGCTCGTAGGGCCAGTCGGACGGGTGCACCGAGGCGGTCTCGGTGACCACGATCCCGGCGCCACCTTCAGCCCGCGCTGCGTAGTAGGCGACGTGGCGCTCGGAGAGCGAGCGGTCGCGCCCGAGATTGGTCTCGTGCGCCCCGAAGACGACTCTCGAGGGCGCGCGCCGGCCGGCGAGCACCACCGGATCGACCAGGCTGGTCATCGCTCAGTGCGCCAGGCGCGCGCCGGTCACCGGAGCGAGGGGGCTCTGGTCGCAGGCCCGGGCCGGGCGGCGGGTCGGCGGCGCCAGCCGGACCGGCCCGACCGGCCCCCCGTTCCGGCCGGTCGAGCTTTCCGCGTGCTGCTCCCGAGGGCGGCGGACGACCGAGTGATCGGGCGAGGGGAGCGGAGGCTCGGGTTCGGCACTCGAGGCGAGCGCGGCGGCACCGTGCCCGAGCGCGCACTCGGGATCCGGGCCGTCGAGCGGGAGCCCGGTGAAGAACTTGGCCGCCATGCACCCGCCGCGGCACGAGTCGTAGTGCCCGCAGCTCGCGCAGGCACCCCCGCTCTTCGGGCGGCGCAGCTCGGTGAAGAGATCGGAGTGGCGCCACACGTCGGCGAACCCGCCGGGCCCCGCACGTTCCCGGCGAGGAACTCCTCGTGGATGGTGAAGGGACAGGCGTAGACGTCGCCCACGGGGTCGATCAGGCAAACCACCCGCCCGGCTCCGCAGAGGTTGAGCCCCGGGAGCGGCTCGCCGTAGGGCGCGAGATGGAAGAAGGAGTCGCCGGTCAGGACGTCTTCCCCGTGCGCGACGAGCCATGCATGGAGCTCGCGCTGGTCCTCGGCGCTCGGGTGGAGGTCGTGCCAGACCGCGGCTCCACGCCCCGAAGGTCGGAGCCGGGTGAGCCGGAGCTGGGCGGAATGACGGTCGGCGAGCGCCTTCAGCTCGTCGAGCTGGCCGACGTTGTGGCGAGTCACGACCACCGAGAGCTTGAACCCTTCGAACCCGGCCTCGGCCAGACGGCTCATCGCGGCGAGTGCGGTCGCGAAGGATCCGGGTCCGCGCACCGCGTCGTTGACGGCTGCGGTGGCCCCGTCGAGGGAGATCTGGACGTCGACGTAGTCGCTGGCGGTCAATCGCTCGGCGACGGCACCCGAGATGCGCGAGCCGTTGGTCGAGAACTTCACGCCCACGTGGTGACTGGTCGCGTACTCGACGAGCTCGAAGAAGTCGGGACGGACCGTCGGCTCGCCGCCACCGATGTTGACGTAGAAGACCTGCATCGACTCGAGCTCGTCGATCACCGCCCGGCACTCGGCGGTCGTGAGCTCGGCGGGGTCGCGCCGGCCCGAGCTCGAGAGGCAGTGGATGCAGGCGAGGTTGCAGGCGTAGGTGAGCTCCCAGGTCAGACAGATCGGCGCGTTCAAACCCTGCTCGAAGCGGTCGGCGAGCCGCGGGCGAGCCGGCGTTGTCATGGTGGCGCTCACGGGTCCACCCGCACTCGGATCATCCCGCGCGCCGCCAACGTCGCGAGGGCGCGTTCGTAGCTGGTGAGGTCCCCGTCGGACACTCCCGCCACTCGGCAGGCCTCGCGCGCGGAGGGCTGCGTCGCCAACGACTCGACCACCGCGAGCAGTCGGGGCGAAGTGAGGAACGAGAGCCGGCGGGTACCGAAGTGGTAGGCGAGTGCGCCGAACGGCTCCGGGCGCAGCGAGACCTGGGGGTCGAGCGCCCATGCCCGCCCCGGATCGAAAGGGGGCTCTGACGCGCGCCCGTGCTCGCGCCTCGTAGCGGTCGACGCCGTGTCCATCGGAACGTGCTTTGCGGGTCGTCTAGTAGACGCCGCACATGCCGTCGATCGAGACGTCCTCGACCAACAGCTCGTCCTCGACGAGACCACCCTGGTCGGTTGCGGTCTCGGCCGGTGCAGCGGCGGCGTCCGGTGGGGTGTCCGCTGCGGGCTCGGCGGGGCGGTGCACGGGGGTCGGTGTGGTGGTCACGGGCTCCTCCGGTGGTCGGCCGGCCGGGCCGGCGGGATCGGGTTCCAATTTATAACACTGGATGTCAAAATGAAAGTATGGAGGCCGGCACCGTGCAGAGCCCGCGTGGACGCCGTCCGAGCACCTCCCGGCAGGACGTGGCACGGGCGGCCCTCGAGCTCTTCGCGCGCCAGGGCTACGAGGAGACGACCGTCGACGAGATCGCAGCGGCGGTCGGCGTCAGCCGGCGCACCTTCTTCCGGTACTACCAGTCCAAACCCGACGTCGTCTGGGGCGAGTTCGACGCCGAGCTGGTGCGGCTCCGCCAGCGGCTGGCGGAGGCACCCGACGACCGGCCGATGCTCGACGTGCTCCGTCACGCGGTCATGGCCACCAACCGCTTCGGCGCCCGCGAGCTCGACGAGCTCCGGATCCGGATCGGTCTGATCAGCTCGGTGCCGACGCTGGTGGCGCATTCGGCCGTCCGCTACACCGCGTGGTGCGACGTGGTCGCCGCCTTCGTGGCCCGCCGAGTCGGGAGCGATCCTGACGGTTTGGTCGCCCAGACCGTTGCGCACTCGGTCCTCGGGGCGGCGACCGCCGCGTTCACGTGGTGGGCGACGAATGGCGACGACGATCTCGTCGAGCAGCTCGATCGAGCGTTTCGCCTGGTTGCGACCGGTTTCGACGAGGATCGGCTCCGCCGGGTCGCGAGGAGCGACGGGGCTCGACGCACCGAGCGCTCCGGCGCGAAGCTGGGCCCGAGCCGAAGGGCGCGTGGGCGCCGCGAGGAGGAGAGCACCAGATGAAGACCCGAGCTGCTGTCTGTTCCGGCCTGCACGAGCCTTGGAAGATCGAGGAGATCGAGATCGACGAGCCCGGTCCGCACGAGGTGCGTGTCCAGATGGCCTATGCGGGGATGTGCCATTCCGACGAGCACCTGCGCACCGGCGACATGAGCGCACCTCCGGAGGTCCTCGAGGTCTTCGGGGTCGACTCGATGTTCCCGATGATCGGCGGTCACGAAGGAGCGGGGATCGTCGCCGAGGTGGGGACCGGCGTCGAGACCCTCGCGGTCGGCGACCACGTCGCGGCGTCGTTCATCCCGGCCTGCGGGCGCTGCTTCTGGTGCGCCACGGGGCGTCAGTACCTCTGCGACCTGGGCATGACCATCCTGGCCGGCCCGATGATGAGCGACGGGACGTGGCGCTACCACCTCGATGGGCGCAACGTGAACCGGATGACCCAGCTCGGGACCTTCTCCGACACGCTGCTCGCAAACGAGGCGTCGCTGGTGAAGATCGATCCGGGGGTCTCGATGAAGGCGGCGGCGCTCATCAGCTGCGGGATCTCGACCGGGTTCGGCTCCGCGGTCGACCGCGCCAAGGTGAAGCCGGGCGAGACGGTGGTGGTGGTGGGCTGCGGCGGCGTGGGCTCGGGCGCGATCCAGGGCGCGAGGATCGCCGGCGCACGCCAGATCGTGGCGGTGGACCCCCTTCCGTTCAAGGTAGAGAAGGCAAAGGAGATCGGTGCCACCCACGGCGCTGCGTCGATCCTCGACGCCAACCTGATGCTCCCCGAGCTCACCGAGGGTCGGATGGCGGACGTGGTGATCCTCACTCCGGGCCTTCTCACCGGCGACCTGGTCGGTCCTGCGATGGCGCTCGCCTCGAAGGACGGCCGGGTGGTCGCGACGGCCATCGCTCCGTTCAACCAGGAGCAGATCACTTTCAACATGTTCCAGTTCGCCATGTTCAACCAGGCGTTGCTCGGTACCGTGTTCGGCTCGTCCAGCCCGCGTGTGCAGATCCCGAACCTGCTCCGGCTCTACCAGGCCGGCCTGCTCGAGGTCGACAAGCTGATCACTCAGGAGTACACGCTCGACGAGGTGCAGACCGGCTACGACGACCTCGCGGCCGGGTCGAACATCCGGGGTGTCGTGAAGTTCGACATCTGACCCTCCGCTGCGGACACCGCGGCGAATGACCGGAGCGAGACCATGCGGATCGTGATCGGCTCGGACCACGCCGGGTTCGTGCTCAAGGGCTCCGTCATCGACCATTTGCAGCGCGCCGGGCACGAGATCGACGACATCGGGACCTACTCGACCGACCCGGTCGACTACCCGCCGATCTGCGCCGACGTCGCTCGACGGGTGGTGCACGGAGGGGGCGAACGGGGCATCGTCATCGGCGGGAGCGGGCAGGGTGAGGCGATCGCCGCCAACAAGGTGCGCGGCGCGAGGGCGGCCCTCTGCCACGACGAGTACACCGCCCGCTTCGCCCGCCGTCACAACGATGCCAACGTGCTCTCGCTCGGATCGCGGGTGGTCGCGACCGAACTCGCCCTCGACATCGTCGACGTCTTCTTCGCCACCGCCTTCGACGGCGGAAGACACGTGCCCCGTATCGAGGAGCTCACCGTGATCGAAGACGAGGAGGCGGCACGACCGGAAGGGTGGTCCGACCCGGGGATGCCTCGCGGTACCGGTCGGTGAGCGCGCCGGGAGAAGACGGGTCGGACCGGGTCCGCTACCTGGCCGACGCGGTGGTGCCCTGCGACGGTTCCGGTCGCGTCCTCCGCCCCGGCTTCGTCGAGCTGGTCGGCGGTGCGGTCGCCCGCGTCGGTGTGCTGAGCGACCTCGAGCGCGCCGACACGGTCGGGGAGGTGCCCTCGGAGGTGGCCGAAGTCGAGATCCGAGGCGTGCTCCTGCCGGGGCTGGTGAACACCCACTGCCACTCGCCGATGACCCTCTTCCGCGGAACCGGCGAGAACCTGCCCCTCGCCAGCTGGCTCCGCGACGTGCTCTGGCCCCGCGAAGCCCGACTCACTCCCGACGACGTCTACTGGGGGATGACGCTCGCCCTCACCGAACTGCTCTGCTTCGGGGTGACCACCACCTGCGAGGCGTATTTCTTCGAGGACGCGATCGCCGACAGCGTGCTCGCGGCAGGCTCGCGGGCAGTCGTGACCCCCGGGATCCTGCAGCTGCCGGGCGGCGAGACCGACGACAGCTGGTGGGACACCCGGATCGGCGAGATCGTCGACTTCCACCGGCGGCGCCACGGCGAGGAGGGGCGCCTCGAGGTCGGCTTCGCACCGCATGCGGCCTACACGGTGCCGCTACCGGTCCTCGTCGAGATCGCGCACGAAGCTCGAGCGCTCGACTCGCTCTTCCACCTCCATCTGGCGGAGACGGAGGAAGAGGGGAAATCGTTCGAGGCCGAGCACGGGGGATCGGTCCCTGCCGTGCTCGGGAGGGAAGGCGTGTTCGAAGCGCGCGTCCTCGCGGCGCACTGCATCTGGCTCTCGGCAGAGGACATGTCGGTCCTCGAGGCCCACGACGTGGCGGTCGCGCACTGCCCGCAGTCCAATGCGAAGCTGGCGTCGGGGATCGCTCCCCTCGTGGATCTGCTCGCTCGGGGATTGCGGGTGAGCCTCGGTACCGATGGGCCTGCCTCGAACAACGACCTCGACCTCTGGGAGGAGATGCGGCTCGCGGCGATGTTCGCCCGACTCCGAGAGCGTGACGCGAGCGCCCTCGACTCGCCGACCGTGCTCGACCTCGCCACCCGCGGCGGCGGCCGGGCTCTCGGCCGACCGGACCTCGGGGTGCTCGAACCGGGGGCCCGCGCCGACATGATCGCGGTCTCCCTCGACGACCCGGTCTTCGTCCCGCTGCTCGACGACGAGCAGCTGATCGAGCACCTGGTGTGGTCGGGGTCGAGCCGCCTGGTCACCGACGTGTGGGTCGAAGGCCGCCGAGTGGTCGAGGCCGGCTACTGCCTCACCGTGGACCTCGACGAGGCGCGCGCAGAGGTCGAACGACGCGCCCGCCGCCTGCAGGCGTCGGTCGGATGAGCACGTCGACTGGCGCGATGCCGGAGGCCGAGTGGCGCGACCCCGACAAGGTCGCGTGGTACCTCGACCGCCAGGACCACCTCACACCGCGCCTCGAGGCGGAGGACGTCCTCGTCTCGGTCCTACCCACCTCACCGAGCAGGTTGCTCGACCTCGGCTGCGGTGACGGACGGCTCACCGCGCTCGCGCTCGAGGCGCGGCCGAGTCTCACCGAGGCCGTCGCGGTCGACCGCTCGTCGGCCATGCTCGAACGCGCGGCCGGGCGTCTCCGCGACGACGAGCGGGTCGAGCTCGTGGCGCGTGATCTGGCCGAGCCGCTCGAGCCCCTCGGCACGTTCGACGTCGTGGTGTCGGGGTTCGCGATCCATCATCTCGAGCACGGGCGGAAGAAGAGCCTTTTCGCCGAGGTGGCCCGCCAGCTCCGGGAGGGCGGCCTCTTCGCCAATCTGGAGGTCGTGGCGTCGGCCACGCCGGAGCTGCACGAGCGCTTCCTCGCCGCGGTCGGGCGCGAGGCGGACGATCCGGAGGACCGGCTCGCCGGCAGCGAGGAACAGACCGAGTGGATGCGTGCCGCGGGCCTCTCGGGTGTGCACTGCCTCTGGAGGTGGCGCGCCTTCGCGCTGCTCGTCGGGTCGGCTCCGGGTGACGCCGGATGATCGTCGAGGTCGATTCGGTCAGGAGGCGGGCTTGCTCGCCGCGTAGCGGGCGAGACCCGAGGCGAACCCGCCGATCAACCGACGCAGTATCACCTCGGTGAGCCGAGCGGTACCCGGCACCAGTTCGTCGAAGGTCGCCGTCCACAGAATCCGTGTTCCTCCCGCGTCGGGCGAAAGGGTCACCTCCGCGCGGTAGTTCCGGACCGGGAAGCCCGACAGGACCGCGTAGGAGAGATGGGTCGGAGGGTCCCATGCGAGGACCTCCTCACGCGAGCCCATGCCGAAGCGGGTGAAGCGACGGACCGCCCCGACGCCGTCGGGCACGGGGCTTCCCTCGTGCTCGAGCTCGCTCCCGGTGAGGAAGGTCCACTCCTTCCAGGTGCGCGCCTCGGCGAGCAGCGGCCAGACCGACTCGACGGGCGCGTCGCTCACCGCCTCGACCCGGTACGAACGCCGACCCTCGCGTGACGCCGGGGCCGGCTCGGTCGGCTGCCGGTCGGCGGGGCCGGCCGTCTCGCTCATGGCTCGAGATACGCCTTCAGAGCGTCGAGAGCCTGCTGGTAGATCGTGGCCATCAGTCCGGCCATGTCGTCGGGGAGGGCATCGACGTCCCAGGTGACCCGCGATCCCTTGCCCTCGGGGCTCACCGTGATCACCGCTTCGTGCCGCTCGACCGGGGCGCCCTCGACGATCGAGTAGGTGAGTGCACGAGCGGCGTCGTCCTTCTTCACCAGATGCTCGGTGATGGTCATCCCCATCGTCTCGAGAAACCGGTCGTCTCCCTCGACCCGGCACGAGTCGATACCCGGCATCCAACCGCTGATGCCGCCGAAGTCGCCGATCAGGGTCCAGACCTCGTCCGCCGGCCGGTCGATCGAAACGCTCGCGTTCCCAGTTCCCATGTCACTCCCTGCCTCCTCCGGCGCCAGGCGGCCGGGCACCTGCGGCGCGTTCCGCGACGCCGGTCGGATGGTAGGCGGTGCCCGGCCATGGCTCCACCCAGGGTGCGCCCCGCTAGCGTCCCTGGCGTGTCGACGACCGTCGCCGAGCTGCTGGTTGCGCGCGCGGACGACGACCATCCGGGCCTGCGGTTCGAGGAGCAGATCTGGAGCTGGCGGGAGGTGGTCGCCGAGAGCGCGGCCCGGGCATCACTGATCCGCTCGCTCGGTCGCAACGGCATGCCCGGGGGTCCTCTCCACGTCGGTGTCCTTCTCGGCAACGTGCCCGAGTACGTCTTCTGGCTCGGCGCGGCCGCTCTCGTCGGATCGGTGGTGGTCGGTATCAATCCCACTCGGAGGGGCGAGGCGCTCGCGGGCGACGTCGTCCGCACCGACTGCTCGCTCGTCGTCACCGACCGCGAGGGCGCCGCGCTGCTCGAGGGGATCGCTCACGGGGTCGCGCCCGACCGGGTGCTGCGAGTCGACGACCCGTCGTACTCGGCACTGGTCGCGGCCGAGCAGGACGCCGACCCGGTGGAGATCGTCGGGTGGTCGAAACCTTCCGTCGACGACCTCTATCTGCTGCTGTTCACCTCGGGCACGACCGGCGACCCGAAGGCGGTCCGCTGCACGCAGGGCCGGCTCGCGTCGATCGCGATGCGCTCGGCCGATGCGCACGGATTCGAGCGCGACGACGTCGCCTACTGTGCGATGCCTCTCTTCCACGGGAACGCCCTGATGGTGCTCTGGGGCCCGACCCTCGTCGTCGGCGGCACCGTCGCGCTGGCTCAGCGCTTCAGCGCGTCCGGCTTCGGCAGTGACGTCCGCCGGTACGGAGCGACCACCTTCACCTACGTGGGGAAGGCGCTCGCCTACGTCCTCGCGACACCGGCGGCCGACGATGACGCGGCGACGACTCTTCGGCGCGGTTTCGGGACCGAGGCGTCGGTGGCCGACAAGGCCGCCTTCGAAGCGCGTTTCGGCTGCGCGCTGACCGAAGGGTACGGGTCGAGCGAGGGCGGCCTCGCCATCTCGTGGACGGCCGACACCCCGACCGGCGCGCTCGGCCGCCCGACCGACGACGTCGTCGTCGTCGATCCGGTCACGACGACCGAGTGCCCTCCTGCCCGCTTCGACATCTCGGGTGGGTTGCTCAACGGCGCCGAGGCGATAGGGGAGATCGTCAACCGTTCGGGTGTCGGCGGCTTCGAGGGCTACTACGGCGACGAAGAGGCCTCCGCTCAGCGGACCCGCAACGGCTGGTACTGGACGGGCGATCTCGCCTACCGGGACGAGGAGGGTTTCTTCTACTTCGCCGGCCGCGGCGGCGACTGGATGCGGGTCGACTCGGAGAACCTGACCGCGGGGCCGATCGAACGGGTGCTCGTGCGCTACGGACCCGCCGCGGCGGTCGCGGTCTACGCGGTGCCCGATCCGCGTACGGGCGACCAGGTGATGGCCGCGGTCGAGCTGCTGCCGGGCTGTCAATTCGACCCGCGCTCGTTCGCGCGCTTCCTCTCCTCCCAGCCCGACCTCGGGACCAAATGGGCGCCCGCGTATCTGCGGGTGACCGCCGCCTTGCCCCAGACGGCGAGTGGCAAGGTCCGAAAGGAGCCCCTCCGCTCGGAGGGGTGGTGGGCGACCGGCGACCCGGTCTTCCGACGGGAAGGCCAGGACCTCGAGTACGGCTCACTCGACGACGCGAAACGTCGCACGCTGCGTGAGGAGTTCCGCCGGCACCGGCGCGAGGGGCTGATCGGTGCCTGAGGGCTCGAACCTGGCGTCCCCGACCGATCGGATCGGACCTGGACGGAGGTTTCCCCTCTCCGCGGGGGGGAAGCTTGTGGTTGGGGCGGACGGAGGGCGGACGAGGAGGTACCCATGCGAAAAGTAAGGCTCGGAAAGACGGAATTGGAGGTCTCCGCCCTTGCACTCGGGAGCTGGGCGTACGGCGGCGACTGGGGGTCCTTCGACGAGGAGGAGGCAAAGGCCACCATCAGGCGGGCCCTCGAGCTCGAGGTGACAATGTTCGACACCGCACAGGGGTACGGCTTCGGCGCCGCCGAGCGGCTGCTGGCCGACGCCCTCTGGAAGGTCGTCGGCCGCGACGAGGTGGTCTGCGCGACGAAGGGCGGGCTCAGGATGGAGGGGGACACCCTGGTCCGCGACGCGAGTGCCGCCTGGCTGCGAGCCGGGGTCGAATCGAGCCTTCGGAATCTCTCGACCGACTACATCGACCTCTACCAGGTCCACTGGCCGGACCTGCATACCCCCGCCGAGGAAACAGCTCAAGTCCTCGAGGACATGGTGTCGGAGGGGAAGATCCGTCACGTCGGAGTGTCCAACTATGGGCCCGCGCAGATGGACGAGCTCGCCGCGCACGGCCGGGTGGAGACCCTCCAGCCCCCGTACCACATGTTCCACAGGGACATCGAAGAAGAGATCCTTCCCTACACCGCGGCGCACGACATCGGCGTCCTCGTCTACGGACCTCTGGCCCACGGCCTGCTCGCCGGCGGGATGGACCCGTCGACCACCTTCCAGGACGGCGATTGGCGCAGCCACAGTCCGGACTTCACCGGTGCCCACTTCGCGCAGAACCTCGAGGTGGTGGAGCGACTAAAGGCCTTCGGTCGCGAGCGGGACCTTCCGCTGGTCCAGCTCGCGGTGGCGTGGGCACTCTCCGATCCGGCCGTCGACGTCGCGATCGTCGGCGCCCGACGCCCTGCGCAGCTCGACGGTCTCGCACCCGCCGGCGAGCTCGTCCTCTCGGCCTCTGATCAAGACGAGATCGGGGACATCCTCGCCGGCGCGGTCCGGATGGTGGGACCATCGCCCGAAGCCATGTGACCGCGAAGAGTCTGCTCCACCGGTCCCGGGCTCTGAAGAAGCGCACGAACGAGAAACGGAAGAGGGAAGCGGAGGTCGATCGACATGGGGAAGATCGCGTTTTCGGGTCTCGGGACGATGGGGACGCCCTTCGCCGGCGCGGGGACGAGCGGTTGACCGACGTCGCCTCGGGCGCACGAGGCCTCTCGTTCCGGCTCCTCGTCGACGACGATCGGCACGGCCCGCTGCCGATCCTCCTGCTCGGCCTCACCTTCCTCACCGGTTTGGTCGACGCGGTCAGCATCTTGAGCCTTGGCCGGGTCTTCGTCGCCAACATGACCGGCAACGTGGTGTTCATCGGCTTCGCCCTGGCCGGAGCGCCCGGGTTCTCTCTCGCCGCGTCGCTCAGTGCGCTGGCCGGCTTTCTCCTCGGCGCCGGGCTCGGCGGCCATCTGGTGACCCTGTTGCGTTCCCATCGCGGACGGCTGCTCTTCGCCGGATCGTCGGTCGAGCTGGTCTGCGTGAGCGCGGGGCTCGTCATCCTCGCCGTCGCACCGACCCATCTTCCCGGTGGCGTCCAGGACGTCACCGCGGCGGTGCTCGGAGCCGCACTCGGCACACAGAATGCGGTGGTGCGGGCGCTGGCGGTACCGGACCTGACCACGACGGTGCTGACCATGACGCTCACCGGGCTGGTCGCGGATGTCCGTGCCGGATTCGGCCCGACCAGCCTGCGCCGGATGCTGGCGGTCGTCACCATGTTCGGCGGAGGCTTCGTCGGCGCCACCCTCGTCTTGAAGGTCGCGCCGACCGCCGCGCTCGGCGTCGCGGTGGGACTGCTCCTCGCGGTGGTGGTGGGTGCGGGGGTGCTCAGCCGGGGCGACAGGCCCTGGCATCACCCCCCCGCCTGACACCCTCACCTCGGCAAGAACGACTCAGCGCGAGAGCCAGGCCTCGGGGTCGCCGGTCAGCTTCTGCACCGACCGTGGCAGCTTGCCCGAGACGATGTCGGCGATGGTGACCGACTCGAGGACGGCGCGCAGGCTCGCTCGCACCGCCACCCACACCGCCTGTAGGTGCTCTGCCGCGCCCTCGTAGGTCGCGGCCTCGGGTCGCAGGCCGCGCACCTCGGCGAGCGGCCCGTCGAGCGGCCGGATCACGTCGGCGACCGAAATGTCCGATGCCGGCCGTGAGAGCCAGTAGCCGCCCTCGGCTCCCCGCTGGCTCGAGAGGATGCCGGCACGGCGGAGGTCGTTCAGGATGCTCTCGAGGAACTTCGAGGGAAGGCCCTGGGCCTGCGCGAGCGCATCGGCGGTGACAGGCCGGCCGTCGGCCTCTGCGAGGGTGCAGAGAGCGCGCACTGCGTAGTCGACCTTGGCCGAGATGTACACGGGCTGATTCTGGCAGAGAGGGGTGGACCGGTGCCGCTCACGGCTGGCCAGGATCGGGGCCGCGCCGGCGCGCAAGGTCAGCCGGCGGCGTCGATCAGGCCGTAGCGACGGCGCACCGAACGGTCGACCCGGCTGAACGCGGTGTCCACGATGACCCCGATGACCACGATCACGATCATCAGCGCGACGACGATCGCGTACTCCGCCTGGGTGTCGGCGTTGACGGTGCGGCCGCCCAGGCTGAGCGGGTTCACCAGCACCAGGAATTCTCCTGCCATCAACGCGTGCCATCCGAAGGCCCATCCCTGCTTGAGTCCGCCAAGGATGGTCGGCCACGCGGCCGGCAGGATGACACGGCGCTCGAGTGACAGCCCGCGCGCGCCGATGATCCGTCCGGCGCGGACAAGGCCCGGGGGCACCTGGTCGATGCCGCTGATGAATCCGTTGGCCACTGCGGGCGCCGCGCCGAGCACCATCATCAGCACGATCGCCTTGGAGGTGACGCCGAAGACCATGATCGCGAGTGGGAACCAGAGCACCGAGGGCAGGGTCTGCATGCCGGTGATCAACGACCCGATGCCGGCACGCAGTACCGGCACACGGGCCACCGCAGTGCCGACTGCTCCTCCGATCAGGACCACGAGAGCGAAGCCGATCATCGCCTGCTGTGCGGTGATCCAGCAGGACTGCCAGAACGACGAGGTGCCGAGCAGCTGCCAGAGCTGACGGGCCACCTCGCCCGGTGACTGGAGGATGTAGGGCTTCCAGTGGGCCCAGACCGCGATCTCCCAGACGAGGAGGATGATCCCGAGGGCGACCAGCTTCGGCCATG
The DNA here is from genome assembly GCA_963769905.1 of uncultured Acidimicrobiaceae bacterium. GTDB lineage: Bacteria > Actinomycetota > Acidimicrobiia > Acidimicrobiales > RAAP-2 > Bog-756. The sequence goes on along the minus strand of CAVYNG010000002.1, from coordinate 2,212,571 downwards.
CCGCGCGCCAGAGGCGCCGACCCCACCGGTCGCGGCCGCCGCTCGGCTCCTGCTCCAGGGCATCGAGCCCGGCGAGCGCACGGTCGAGGCTGGTCCGCGCTGCGCCGTTGGTCCGCGCCTGCGCCGATGCCGTGCCGTTGGTGCCCGAGCCCCGCACCTCTCCGAGCGCGGTCGTCGATCGGTCAACCATGGCGTCCCACCTCCGAGCGGAGTTGGTCGGTGACGGTCGCCGCGAGCGAGGCGATCTGGGGGGAGTCGATCCGGCGCGGACGCGGGAGCCCGACCTCGTACGTGGCGGCCACTCGGCCCGGCCTGCTGGTGAGGAGGACGATCCGATCGCCGAGACGCGCGGCCTCCCGCACGTTGTGGGTCACGAAGAGGACGGTGAACCGCCGGTCGAGCCAGAGCGACTCGAGCTCGTCGTGGAGGAGGTCGCGGGTGATGGCATCGAGCGCGCCGAACGGCTCGTCCATCAGCAGCAGCCCGGCGTCCTGGGCGAGCGCACGGGCGAGGGCGGCTCGTTGGCGCATGCCCCCGGACAGCTCGTGAGGACGCTTCGCCCCGAAATCGCCGAGGTGGACCCGTTCGAGCAGGTCGGCCGCGACGGCGCTGCCGCTCGGCTCGACCGACCCCCTTGAGCCGGAGTGGCAGCTCGACATTTGCGGCGACGGTCAGCCACGGGAAGAGCGCGGAGTCCTGGAAGAGCATGGCCGTGGGGGTGCCGCTCCCACCCGGGGTGGGTGCCGCGGCCCATTCGGAATCGGAGGCCGGATCGGAGAACGACAGCGATACCGTGCCCACCGTCGGGCGATCGAGGCCGGCGATCAGATTGAGCAGCGTGGTCTTTCCGCAACCCGAGGCACCGACCAGGCAGACGAACTCGTTCGCTCCGACTTCGAGCGTCACGTCCTGGAGGGCGACCACCCCGTCGGAGCCGCCGTATCGCTTGGACACTCCCGTCAGACCGAGCGCAGGGGCGCGCCCCATTGTGCGCAGGGAAGCGGCCGGCGCGAGCTGGGTCATGACGAGAGCTTCGCCTTCCCGGCCTGGACGAGAAGCTGGTTGATCGGTCCGAGGTCGAAGATGCCCGAGATGCTCGAGGTGGGGAACCCTGCCGCTTTGGCGTGGGCGAGGTCGGTCACGATCGACGACGCGATCGGGTCGTTGCTGAATGTCATGTCGGACCAGGCAGCGTTGAGCTCGGCGGGCTTGAGCGGTTTCCCGGTCGCCGCGGCGAGCTCGGCGTTGGCGTCTGCCTGGGCGGTGGTGGGCGACGAGTTGAGGAAGGTGTTGGCCGCCAGCTGGCCTTTGAGGAGACCGGTCACGACCGAGGCGTGAGCATCGAGGAACGACGTGCTCACGACGAGCAGCGTCGTCGAGAACAGACCGTTCGGCCACTGGGTCTTCTCGTTGACCAGGACGTGACCGTGGCCCTCGCTCACCAGCCGGGCGACCCAGGGCTCGGGTACCCACGCACCCCCGATGGTGCCGGCTTCGAACGAACTGAGCGTGGTCGCGTTGTCCTCGGGGAGGATGGTCACCGCACCGCTTCCGCCGTTCGGACCGGGGAAGGTGAGCCCCTCCTTCTTGAGCCAGGTGCGCAGCGCCACGTCCTGGGTGTTCCCGAGTTGGGGTGTCGCGATGGTCTTCCCCTCGAGCTGTGAGGGAGAGGTGATCGAGGAGGAGACCACCAGGGCCGCGCCGCCCGAGGTGGCACCCGAGATGATCCGGATGGCGCCGTGGCCCTGGGTGTACGCAGTGATCGCGGAGTTCGGTCCCATGTACGCGGCGTCGAGCGAACCGGCCAGCATCGCGGTCACTTCGGCGGGGCCTGCGTTGTAGGTCGAGGTCTGGAGGGTCACGTCGCCCGGCAGGTTCTTCGTGAAGATGCCCTGCTGGATCCCGACCAGTGCGGAGGCATGGGTGAGGTTGGTCAGGTAGCCGAGCCGGAGCGTGACCGGACCCGACTGCGTGGTCGAGGAACCCGAACCGGAGGTGGTGGTCGTCGGGGAACTGGATGCCGAACTGCAAGCCGCAGCCGCCAGTGCCAACCCGACCAGGGCGGTGACAGCGATGGTGCGGGGAGAACGGGCTCCCTTCCAGGGGTGCAGTGGCATGGTGCTCCTCGTGTGCTCGAGCGGATGGGCTCCTCTGCCCAACCCCGAAAGTCAATATACATAGAAAACAGGTAGGAAATATCGGGTGTCAAGTCCGCAGCAAATGCCGCCACGCAGAGTGTTGGAGCCCGGTGACAGTGCCCGGGTTGTGAGGTGTCCCACGCAGGCACTCTGCGAATGGATTTCGGGAGGAGGGTTACGCGATCCCGGCTGACGACCGGCGGCACCGAGCGTGCCGGGCTGCTCAGGGTTCCTAGCGCCGCACGCCGTTCAGGATGTCGACGATGATCCCGATGACGATCACCACGATCATCGCCGTGCGCCCGCCGTCGCTGAGCCGGATCGACCAGGCCTCGTTGGGATCGGTGGCCGGGAGTTGCGAGGTGTCGTCTCCCAACGGGCCCCAGGGGTACTCCGGCGTGAGCATCGTGAGGTACCCGTAGAAACGCTCCTGGTAGCGGACGACAGCGCGGGTCGCCTCGAACAAAGGTTCCGGCATCCGTCCGGTCACGAGCAGCATGAACCAGCTTCCGATCGAGACGATCGAGAGCCCGCCGCCGAGCACGCTTGCAACGATCCAACCCGGAATGGCGATGAAGATGCGGACCAGGACCGCAGCGCGGTTGAGCTCGGCCGGAGGCGGGATGGCCAGTCGGACCGGGTAGTTCTCCTCCTCGTCGAGGCTGAACGGGGAGTACTCGTCGGTCAGGAAGAAGAAGTAACCCTCGACTCGGATGTTCCACCGCAACACCCCCGCGATGAACTCACGGAGGGGGCCGTCCAGCCGACCGGTGAACAGCGCGACGAACCAGGCCGCCACGACGGCAAAGAAGGCGACGATGTTCAAGAGGATGAGGACGACCAGCTGGGGAATCACCATGATCAACCGGATGGCGCACGTCAGCCGGTTGCGAGGTGAGGGAGGCGGCTCGAGGACCCACAGGTGGAGAGGCACCGAGCCCCAGCGTAGAACCAGGTGGAAGCCGACGCCGGGATATCGGCCCGCCCGAAGGCCGATCGGTCAGCGAGTTCCGGATCGGCCGGGTCAGGGCCGCTCGCGGAGCCTGGCGATCAGCCTCGCCTTCTGGGCGGGCCACTCGCTCGCGAGCATCGAGAAGAGCGCGGAGTCGCGGACCCCGCCGTCCGCGGCCGGCCGGTCGGCACGGAGGACGCCGTCGAGCGAGCAGCCGAGGCAGGGCGATGGCTGCGCGCGAGCGCTCGTTGCGAGCATCGGTGAGGAGACGCACTGCACGGACGTTCCAGTGCTCGAACGCGTAGGTCATCATCAAGAGCTTCGCCTCGGTGTTGACCCCGCTCCCTTGCGCGGAAGGCGCGAGCCAGGTGTAGCCGATGCAGGCCGAGTCCGGACGGTCGTGACGCTGCTCGGCGGCGAGGCTCGAAGGAAGAAACGTCCAGTCCCACGGGGTGAGGTCGTAGAAGCGGGTCGACCCGACGATGCGGTCGTCCGGACGCGACCGGGTGACGAAGGGCACCTGCCCGCCTGCGTCGCGGAGGGTGATCGCCCGCTCGACGTAGGCGATCATCGAAGCGCGATCCGAGGGGACCCAGGTGAAGGCGAACGTCGATCGGTCCTCGTTCGCCGCCTCGAGGAGCCCCTCGACCTGGTCGAGCCCCATCGGCTCGAGACGCACCAGGTCCCCCTCGAGCGCGAACACCCTCGGGTCGCTCGCGCTGCTCGACCGTTTACCCGGGAGTTCGCCGGACATGCCCACGTTCACTTGAGGAGCCGCGACAGCCGGCGATCGGCGAGGACCTTGCCGCCGGTCTGGCAGGTAGGGCAGTACTGGAGCGACTTGGTCGAGAAGGCCACCGCGCGGATGGTGTCGCCACAGTTCGGACAGGCTTCCCCGGTGCGGCCGTGCACCGACATGGCGCGCTTCTTGTCGCCCTTCAGCTCGCCAGGCGCGAGCCCGTCCGAACGCCCGACCGCCTCGGAGAGCACACCGACGAGCGCGTCGTGGAGGCGCGCGACCTCGTCGGGGGTCAGCGACCCGGTCTTCTTGAAGGGCGAGAGCCCGGCGCGGAAGAGGGCCTCGTCCGAGTAGGCGTTCCCGACCCCGGCGATCAGCGACTGGGTGGTCAAGGCGCCCTTCAGCGTGGCCGACGCCGATGCCAAGAGCTCCGCGAACCGTTCGACGGTGAACCCGGGGGCGAGCGGGTCGGGACCGAGGTCTGCGATCGGGCGTACCTCTTCGGGGGTGCGGACCACCCAGAGGGCGAGACGCTTCTCGGTGCCCATCTCGGTCACGTCGAAGCCGGAGCCGTCCTCCAGGCGCAGCCGCAGCGCGAGCGGCCCGCGACCCGGTCGCGCGGTGCCGGCCGGCACCCTCTCGTACCACTTGATCCACCCGCCACGCGCCAGGTGGACGACCAGCCAGAGGTCGCCCGACTCGATGCAGACGAACTTGCCCCGGCGCTCGACGCCCTCGACCGTGGTCCCGACCAGCCCGCCGAGCGCCGGTTCGACCGTCTTCAGGGCGGCGAAGGACGCGAGCTCGCAGGAGGCGACTCGGTGACCGACCATTCGTTCGGCGAGCGCGGTCGCCAGGGCGTCGACTTCGGGGAGCTCGGGCACAGGCCAATATTGTGGACGCTCGACGGCGGCCCTCGGTTCGAGCCGCCCGCTCGACCCGACCCGACCGACCCCCGCCACCCCCGATGCCCGCCCGACCCCCACCCCGATCCCCACAAGGAAGCCCGTTGTTCCGTCCGGTGCCGCCCGAACCCGATTTCACCGCCCTCGAGACCGAGGAGCTGGGCCGATGGGCCGAGCACCGCGTCTTCGAGCGCTCGGTCGAGCTGCGCGCCGGCGCCGAGCCGTGGATCTTCTACGAGGGCCCGCCGACGGCCAACGGCCGGCCCGGCCTCCACCACGTCTGGGCCAGGGTGTACAAGGACCTCTTCTGCCGCTACCGCACCATGCGCGGGTATGCGGTCCCCCGCAAGGCGGGGTGGGACACCCACGGTCTGCCGGTCGAGGTCGAGGTCGAGAAGCAGCTCGGCATCACCGCCAAGCACCAGATCGAGGAAACCGTGGGGATCGCCGAGTTCGCCCGGCTCTGCCGCGAGTCGGTCCGCAACTACGTGGACGACTGGCAGGCCATGACCGAGCGCATCGGCTACTGGATCGACTTCGACGACGCCTACTGGACCTTCTCCTCCGACTACGTCCAGGCGGTCTGGTGGAACCTGAAGGACCTCTGGGACCAGGGCCTGCTCTACGAGGACATCAAGGTGGTTCCCTACTGCCCGCGGTGCGGGACCGCCCTCTCCAGCCACGAGCTCGGCCAGCCCGACGTCTACCGCGACGTCGAGGACGAAACGGCCTACGTGCTCCTTCCCTTGCGCGATGACGGGGATGCGGCGGAACGTCTCCGTGCCCGGCTGGGCCTCGACACGCTCGAGGGGATCTCCCTCGTCGCCTGGACGACCACGCCCTGGACCCTCCTCTCCAACACCGGGGCCGCGGTCGGGCCCGACCTCCAGTACGCGTTGGCCGGAGACGTCGTCGTCGCGGCGGACCTCGCGGGCAGCGTCGTCGGCGACCAGGTGACGTTCACCGCGACGCTCCGTGGCGCCGACCTGGTCGGGCTTCGGTACGAGCGGCCGTTCACCGACCTCGAACCGCGCGGCGACGGTGCCGCGGACGGCTGGCGTGTCGTGCCGGGCGAGTTCGTCGAAGCCGACGAGGGCACCGGCATCGTGCATCTGGCGCCGGCCTTCGGCGAGGTCGACCGCCAGGCGGGTCGCGAGCACGGGCTTCCCACCCTCAACCCGGTCGGTCCGGACGGGCGTTTCACCGACGAGGTCGCCTGGCTCGGCGGCGAGCCCGTACGCGAGACCAATTCCGCGGTCAACCGCCGGCTCGAGGAGTCGGGTCGCCTGCTCCGTCGCGAGGCGTACGTGCACCCCTACCCCCATTGCTGGCGGTGCGGGACCCCGCTCATCTACTGGGGCAAGCCGAGCTGGTACGTGCGCACGTCGGCCCGCAAGGACGACCTCGTGGCGCAGAACCGGACCATCGGGTGGCATCCGGAGCACATCCGCGACGGCCGGATGGGCGAATGGCTGGCGAACAATGTCGACTGGGCACTCTCCCGCGACCGCTACTGGGGCACGCCACTGCCGGTGTGGCGGTGCGACGAGGGGCACACTCGCTGCGTCGGATCGCTCGGCGAGCTCTCCGAGCTCGCCGGACGCGACGTGCGCGACGTCGATCCGCACCGACCCGACATCGACCGGGTGACCTTCCCCTGCCCCGACTGCTCCGCCGACGCGATCATGCGCCGGGTGGAGCCGGTCATCGACGCCTGGTTCGACTCCGGGTCGATGCCGAGCGCCCAATGGGGCTATCCGCTTCTCGAGGGATCGGCAGAGCGCTTCGTGTTCCCTGCCGATTTCATCTGCGAGGCCATCGACCAGACGAGGGGCTGGTTCTACTCGCTGCTCGCGGTCAACACACTGGTGCGCGGCGCGACGCCATACCGCAACGTGTTGTGCCTCGGTCACATCGTGGACGCCGAGGGCCGCAAGATGTCGAAGAGCATCGGCAACGTGATCGACCCCTGGGAGATCCTCTCGACCCGGGGGGCCGACCCGCTGCGGTGGTGGATGTTCTCGCAGGGGTCCCCGTGGACACCGACCCGGGTCAGTCTCGAGTTCATCGACGCCGCGATGCGCGAGGAGCTGATCACCATCTGGAACACCTGGTCGTTCTTCACCACCTACGCCTCGCTGAACGAGTTCGAACCCGGCGACCCGGGCGTCCCGGACCCCGCGGTGCGATCGCTGCTCGACCGGTGGATGCGCTCGCGCCTGCATGCCACCGTCGAGCGGGTCACCTCCTCGCTCGACGACTACGAGCCCTTCCCGGCCGCGAGCGCCATCGCCGAACTCGTCGACGACGTCTCCAACTGGTACGTGCGCCGCAGCCGCCGCCGTTTCTGGCGGACCGACCCGGGAGCAGACCCCGCCGACGCGCTCGGTGCTCAGGCGACCCTGCACGAGGTGCTGGTGACGCTCGCGAGGCTGCTCGCCCCCTTCTGCCCCTTCCTCGCCGACCGCATGTGGCGCGACCTCACCGGCGGGTCCGAGACCGATTCGGTCCATCTCGTCGACTGGCCCGCGATCGCCGCGGACGCCCGCGACCCCGAGCTCGAGGACGCCATGGCGCTTGCGCGCCGCCTCACCTCGCTCGGACGCGCGGCGAGATCCGAGGCGGGTATCAAGGTGCGCCAGCCACTCGCTCGAGCGCTCGTCCACCTGCCTCCCGGCAGCCCGGCGCCGCCGGCCGGCATGGTGGAGGAGGAGCTCAACGTCGACGTGATCGAGCCGATCGGCGAGCTCGGCGACGTGCTGGCCTACGAGCTGGTTCCGAACTATCGGGTGCTCGGACCTCGGCTCGGTCCTCGCGTGCAGCAGCTCCGCGCGGCGCTCGGTTCGGTCGACGGCACCGTGGCCGAGGCCGCCCTTTCGGCGGGAGAGCCGGTGACCATCGAGCTCGACGACGGGCCCGTCGAGCTCGGTGCCGACGAGGTCGAGCTCCGGGTCAAGTCCCAGCCCGGCTTCGCGGTCTCCCGCGACGGTGCCGAGGTGGTGGCCCTCGACCTCACGCTCGACGACGACCTTCGCCGCCGCGGGCTCGCCCGAGAGGTGGTCCGCCACGTGCAGGACTTGCGCAAGGCGAGCGGTCTCGAGGTTTCCGACTGGATCGACCTGCACCTCGTCGGCCTCGACGACCTCGCGCCCCTCTTCGACCTGGTGGCACGCGAAGTACTCGCCCGCTCCATCTCGGCGACACCCTCTGCGGAAGCGCCCGAGGGATCCGCGGTCGAGATCGACGACGGGGGCGTGCCTCGCAAGGTCTGGATCTGGCTGGACCGGGCGTGACCGACCCCAATGGGCGCCACGGCCACGTGGTCGCGGTCGACCTCGGGACCGGCGGGCCGAAGGTGGCGGTCGTGTCGGAGACCGGTCGCATCGTGGCTCATGCGGCCGAGCGGGTCGAGCTCTCGCTGCTCCCCGACGGAGGCGCCGAGCAGGACCCGGATCAGTGGTGGTCGGCGATCTGCGCGGCGACCCGTCGGGCGGTGGGGGAGGCTGCGCTGCAAGACGGCCAGCTCGTCGGCATCGGCTGCACTGCGCAGTGGTCGGGCACCGTCGCGGTGGGTGCGGACGACCGAGCACTCCGGCCGGCGATCATCTGGATGGACTCGCGGGGCAACAAGGCCATCCGCGAGGCGTTGGGAGGACCGGTCAACGTCCTCGGCTACGACCCGCGGAAGATCCTCCGCTTCATCCAGCTCACCGGCGGAGCGCCCGGCCTCTCGGGCAAGGACCCGACCGCTCACATCCTCTACCTCCGTGACGCCGACCCCGACGTCTACCGCGAGACCGCGGCCTTCCTCGAGCCGGTCGACTACCTCAACCTGCGGTTGACGGGCCTGCGATGCGCATCGTTCGATTCGATCGCCGCCCACTGGGTGACCGACAACCGACGGATCGATCAGGTGACCTACGACCGTCGCCTCCTCGAGACGACCGGGCTCGATCGGACGAAGCTGCCCGATCTCGTGCGACCGGGGTCGATCATCGGCAACCTGACGGACGAGGCTGCCGCGGAGCTCGGGCTCCCCGCCGGTCTGCCGGTCTCCAGCGGGTCCGGCGACGTGCACTCCGCCGTCTTCGGCTCCGGCGCGGTCGCCGACTTCGACGCGCACCTCTATATCGGGACCTCGTCGTGGATCTCGGCGCACGTCCCGTTCAAGAAGACCGCCCCGACCAGCAACGTGGCCTCGATCCCCGCCGCACTCGCCGGAAAGTACGTCATCGCCGACGAGCACGAGACGGCGGGCGCCTGCCTCACCTTTGTCCGCGACAACCTCGGGCTCGCGGCGAGCTTCGAGGAGATGGGCGCGATGGTCGACTCGGTTGCCCCCGGCAGCGGCCGGGTGCTGTTCACCCCGTGGCTGAACGGGGAGCGCTCACCGGTCGACGACCACACGGTGCGCGGCGGCTTCCACAACCTCTCGCTCGCGACGACCACCGCCCAGATGGTGCGGGCGGTCTACGAGGGGGTTGCGTTCAACTCTCGTTGGCTCCTCGAGGCGGTCGAGAAGTTCGCCGGTCGCCGGTTCGACTCACTGGCCTTCATCGGCGGTGGCGCCAATTCGGAGCAGTGGTGCCAGATCCATGCGGACGTGACCGGCCGGGAGATCCGCCAGGTCGCCGACCCGGTGCTCGCCAACGTCCGTGGCGCCGCGCTGATCTGTCTTGTCGCGCTCGGCCGGATCACCGCGAAGGAGATCCCCTCGATGGTCGAGGTGCGGAGGACCTTCTCGCCGGACCCGTCGACCGCCGCGGAGTACGGGCTGCTCTTCGAGGAGTTCGTGACTCTGTACAAGCAGACCAAGGGCATCTTCAAGAAGCTCAACCGTTTCTGAGCGGAGCTTCGAGTCTCTTTCGGGTGAGAAGGGTGCAGCCCCCCGGAGCTCGGCGCTGCTCAGCTCCGGGCGACGGCGGCCGAATCCTCCCGCACGTCTTCTCGCACGCCGCGTGGTCCGAGCGTGCGGTTGGCTGCGCTGACCACCGCCGCGAGCGAAGCGTCGAGGATGCTCGAGTCCATCCCGACCCCCCACCAGGTCGAGCCGTCGGGACCCTCCGCCTCCACGTAGGCCACTGCCGAGGCGCCGCTTCCCGAAGTCAGCGCGTGCTCGCTGTAGTCCTTGATCTCGAACTCGACCCCGAGGTCGTCGCGGAGACCGGAGACGAGCGCGTCGATCGGCCCGTTCCCCTTGCCCATGACCGTGCGCGGCCGCCCGTCGACGAGGAGCTGCGCGGTGACCGTGGTCCGCCCGCTACCGGTGGTGACTTCGCTTCCGAGAAGACGCACCCCGGCGTCGTCGGACAGATAGGTCTTCGAGAAGACCTCCCACATCTCGCCGGGCGGGATGACCGTGCCGCTCTCCTCGGTGACGGCCTGGACCTCCTTCGAGAACTCGATCTGGAGTCGACGCGGCAGGTCGAGCCCGTGCTCGGTGTCCATGACATAGGCCACGCCTCCCTTGCCGGACTGGCTGTTCACCTGGATGATCGCCTCGTAGGTCCGGCCGGTGTGGCTGGGGTCGATCGGAAGGTACGGGACCTCCCACCGCTCGTAGTCGTCGCCGAGAGCCTCGAAGCCCTTCTTGATCGCGTCCTGGTGCGAACCCGAGAACGCGGTGTAGACGAGGTCGCCCGCGTAGGGATGGCGCGGATGGATCGGCATCCGCGTCGCGTACTCGGCCACCCGGCGGACCCTGTCGATGTCGCGGAAGTCGAGTGCCGGGTCGATGCCCTGGGAGAAGAGGTTCATGGCCAGGGTGACCACGTCGACGTTGCCCGTCCGCTCGCCGTTGCCGAAGAGTGTTCCCTCGACTCGGTCGGCTCCGGCCAACACACCGAGCTCGGCGGCCGCGACCGCAGTGCCGCGGTCGTTGTGCGGGTGGAGGCTGAGAATGATCGAATCGCGGTCGGAGATGGTGCGGCTGAACCACTCGATCACGTCCGCGTAGACCTGGGGTCCGTACATCTCGACCGTATTCGGCAGGTTGAGGATGATCGGACGCTCGGGTGTCGGCTCGATCACTTCCATGACCGCCTCGCAGATCTCGACCGCGAAGTCGGGCTCCGTCCCGGTGAAGCTTTCCGGCGAGTACTCGTAGCGGATGTCGGTGTCGGGGAGGCTCGACTCGAACTCCTTGCACAGCCGCGCTGCGTTCACCGCGATGTCGACGATGCCGGCGCGGTCGAGGCCGAAGACCACCCGGCGCTGCAGCTCGGAGGTCGAGTTGTAGAAGTGGACGATCGCCTGGGGTGCGCCCTTCAGCGACTCGAAGGTGCGCTCGATGAGCTCTTCGCGGCACTGCACCAGCACCTGAATGGTCACGTCGTCGGGGACGATGCCCTCTTCGATGATCTGGCGCTGGAAGTCGTAATCGGGCTGTGAGGCGGAGGGGAAGCCCACCTCGATCTCCTTGAAGCCGATCTCGGCCAGCGCCCGGAACAGCCGGAGCTTGCGCTCGGGGTCCATCGGGTCGACCAGCGCCTGGTTGCCGTCTCGCAGGTCGACGCTCGCCCACCGCGGGGCACGGGTGGTCTGCTGGTCAGGCCAGGTCCGATCTGCCAACACCAGCGGGCGGTACGGCCGGTAGAGGTGGAACGGCATCGGGGAGACGTCGCAGGGCATCGCAAGGCGGTGGCCCGGTCCGGGTGCCGCGGTGCCGGGTGCGGTGGTGGGTTTCGTGCTCACCGGGTTCTCTCCTTGGTCTCCAGTCGATGTCGGATCATCGGTTCGGTCGTGTTCCCGCCCAGAAAAAAACCCCCTGGCCGAAGCGGCTCAGGAGGTTGCGGGCGAACGCGATGTGGCGTTCGCCGTCAGGTGAGGAGCAGTTCCGAGATCGACGCTGCGTACATGGTGAATTCCATGGTGCCAGCATCGCCGACCTGCGTCAAGGAAGCTGTTCCGACCGACCCGTTCAGATCCGCTCGAAGTTGCGGGCGAGCTCCCAGTCGGTGACCACCCGCTTCGACGCATCCCACTCCTGTCGCGCGGTGTTCACCAGATGGTGGTGGACCTCGGGCCCGAACGCCTCGGCGGCCACCTCGCTCGACTCGAGCTCGGCGAGAGCCTCTGGGAGCGAAGAGGGAAGGCGGGTCACGTCGGGCGCCTCGTAGGCATTGCCGGCGAAGGCCGGCGGGAGCTCGAGCTCGTGGTCGAGCCCGAAGAGCCCAGCGCCGATCGCCGCGGCGAGTGCCACGTACGGGTTGGCGTCCGAGCCGGGCACGCGGCTTTCGATCCGGCGGCTCGGCCCGGATCCGACCGCGCGGAATCCACAAGTGCGGTTGTCCTCTCCCCACACCACCGCAGTCGGCGCCCAGGAGTCGGGGACGTACCGGCGGTAGGAGTTGACGTAGGGCGCGAAGCACCAGGCGAGCTGTCGGGCGGCGTGCAGCTGCCCGGCCACGAAGTGCTCGCCGACCTCCGAGAAGCCCGACTTGGACGACCCACCTTCCGTCGCCGCCATCAGCGGCTCGCCGCTCGCAACGTCCCACAGGCTCGAGTGGAGGTGGCAGGACGATCCGGCGGTCGCTATCGACCACTTGGCGATGAAGCTCGCCGCACGACCGTGCTGCGAGGCGATCTCCTTCACACCGTTCTTGAAGACGAGGTGGCGGTCGGCCGTCTCGAGCGCGCCGGCGTAGGTGACGTTGACCTCGTGCTGGCCGATGCCCGCCTCGCCCTTCGAGTACTCGATGGGGATCCCCGCCTCGAGCATCTGGTTGCGGATCTGTCCGACGACGTACTCCTCGCGGGAGGTCTGGTAGAGCTGGTAGTCCTCGATGGTGCTCGAGTGCGGGACGAGACCCTGCCAGCGCTTGGCGGCCGCCTCCTCGAAGGAGTCGAGGAAGAGGTAGAACTCGAGCTCGGTCGCGCACCGCACGTCGTAGCCTCGCTCGGCCGCCCGTTCGATCTGGCGGCGGAGCATGCGCCGTGGTGAGACCTCGACCGGCTCGCCCTCCATGGTCGAGAGGTCGCAGAGGACGATCGCGGTTCCGGTTTGCCACGGAATCGGGCGAAGGGTCGCCGGGTCCACCGTTGCCCGAAGGTCGCCGTAGCCGTTCTCCCAATTGGCGAAGCGGTAGCCGGGGAGCGGCTCCATGTCGACGTCGCAGGCGAGCAGGTAGTCGCAGACCTCGATGCCGTGGCGGACGACGTGGTCGAGGAAGAACGGACCGGTCACCCTCTTCCCGACCGGCCGGCCCTGGAGGTCGGGAAAGGCGACGACGACGGTGTGGATCCGACCGGCGCCGATCTCGTCTGCCAGGGATGCCATGGTCAGCATGGGAGCACTCTGGTCCAGTCGCGTCGTGTCGTCCAGCGGCAGGGCAGGACCCGCGGGGAGGCTTACTCGGGCGTCACGTACGCGGCGGTGATGCCGCCGTCGACGACGAGCGCCGATCCGGTCACGAACGAGGATTCGTCGGATGCGAGGAACAGCGCGGCCGCGGCGATCTCCTCCGGTCGGCCGAAGCGCCCGAGCGGGATGTGGACGAGACGGCGCTGGCGGCGCACGGGGTCCGCGAGGAGCTCGGCCAGGAGGGGGGTCTCGATCGGGCCCGGGCACAGCGCGTTGACCCGAATCCCGCTCCGCCGCGTACTCGACCGCAGCTTCGCGGGTGAGGGCGAGGACCCCGCCCTTCGACGCGGTGTAGGCCACCTGTGCGGTGGCCGCGCCCATCAACGCGACGAACGAGGCGATGTTCACGATCGACCCGCCGCCGGACTCGAGCATCGCCGGGATCGCCGCCCGGCACCCGAGCCAGACGCCTTTCAAGTTGACTTCCATCACCTTCTGCCAGGTCGCTGGCGGGGTGTCCCGGACCCCGCCGTCGTCCGCCGGGAAGATCCCCGCGTTGTTCACGAGGACGTGGAGTCCTCCGTAGGTGTCGACGGCGGCGGCGACCATGGCGTCCACCCGGTCCTCGTCCGCGACGTCCACCCCGACCGCGTGCGCAGCACCTCCCGCGGCGGTGATGCCGGCCGCGACGGCCTCGGCCTCGTCGACCGCGAGGTCGGCGACGACCACCTCGGCCCCCTCGGCGGCGAACCGCTCGGCGGTCACCTTGCCGATGCCGCTGCCTGCGCCGGTGATAAGGGCCACCTTGCCCTCGAGTCGATCCATCCCGGCGCCGCACCCTATCGGGGACCGCACCGTCGGGACTGCCCCGCAGCGATCGAGGTCCGGCACGGCGATGGGATACTGACCGCCATGGCGCCGGCCGACCCGTGCCCCCTCGTCGGGGTGTCGATGTACCGGCAGGTCACCTCGTGGTGGTCGTGGGAACGCGACGCGGCGCTGGTCCCCGGTGCGTACCTCGACCTGGTGACCGCCGCCGGTGGTCAGCCGCTGCTCATCCCTCCGGAGTTCGGGCTCCCGGCCCGCACACCGGTCGGCCTCGCCCGGCTGGTGGCGAATCTCGACGCGCTCGTGCTGATCGGCGGCGGCGACGTCGAGGCCAGCCGCTACGGGCAACCCGCCGACCCCCGGAGCGCAGGGGCCAATCCGGCCCGCGACGAGCTCGAGCTCGCACTCCTCGACGCCGCGCTCGGCCGCGACCTGCCGGTCCTCGCGATCTGTCGAGGGATGCAGGTCTTGAACGTCCGGTTGGGCGGGGACCTCGTCCAGCACCTGCCCGACCAACTCGGGACGCACCTCCACCAGCCTCTTCCTGGCGAGTTCGGCGAGGTAGCCGTCACCACCGCCGAGGGGAGCGAGGTCCGGCGGATGCTCGGCGAGCGGCTCCGCGTCCTCTGCAGCCACCACCAGGGGGTGGCGAAACTCGGGGTCGGTCTGGTCGCGACCGCTCGGAGCGAGGACGGCGTCGTCGAGGCCGTCGAGCTCCGCGGCCATCGTTTCGTCGTCGGCGTCCAGTGGCATCCAGAGGAGAGCGGCGACCGGCGCCTCTTCGACGCGCTGGTGGCCGCGGCTCGGGTGCCGGCGGGAAGCGGCCCCTCGACGCATGTACCGATCGAGGGGAGCAGATGATGAGCGCGGTGACCGCGGTCGTGAACCCGGCGAACGAGGAGACCATCGACCAGGTTCCGTTGCAGGGTCCCGACGAGGTCGATGCGGCCGTTGCCGCCTCACGCGCGGCGGGTCTGGCATGGCGACCGGTCGCGCCCGCCGACCGCGCCCGGTTGTTGCGCCGGATCGCCGCGCTGGTCGAGGAGCACGGTGAGGAGCTCGTCCGGCTCGAGACCGCCAATGTCGGCAAGCCGCTCGCCGAGAGCCGCGACGAGGTCGCCATGGCGGCGGAGACCTTCTACTTCTACGCGGGCGCCGTCGACAAGCACCGCGGCTCGACCGTGCCGGTTGCCGGCGGTGTCGACATGACCTTCCACGAGCCTCTGGGGGTGGTGGCGGCGATCATCCCGTGGAACTTCCCCCTGGCGATCGCGTCCTGGAAGGTCGCCCCCGCACTCGCCGCCGGCAACACCGTGGTGGTGAAGCCGGCCGAGATCACGCCGCTGACCGCGCTGGCACTCGCGGTCCTCGCACGCGACGCGGGCCTCCCCGAGGGTGTCCTCCAGGTGGTCACCGGCAAGGGCTCGGTCGCCGGCCGGCGGCTCGTGGAGCACGGAGACGTGGCGAAGATCGCCTTCACCGGCTCGACCGAAGTCGGCCGGGAGGTCATGGCCCGGGCCGCGGGCACCATCAAGCGAGTCACCCTCGAGCTCGGTGGGAAGTCGCCCTCGATCGTCTTCGCGGATGCCGACCTCGAGCGTGTCGCTTCGGCGACTCCCGGCGGCGTCTTCGCCAACGCGGGTCAGGACTGCTGCGCGCGGAGCCGCGTGCTCGTGCAACGAGAGGTCTTCGACGAGTACGTCTCGCTGCTCGATGCCGCGGTGGACGGCTGGACGGTGGGCGACCCGAACGACCCGGCGACCCGCATGGGCCCGCTGGTGAGCGCGGCCCAGCGGAAGAGCGTCGAGAGCTTCCTCGCTGCCGGGATGGGGGAGCCCGACGGCGGACCTGTGCCGGTCCGTACGGCCGGAGCGGTGCCCGACGGCCCCGGCTACTGGTTCCCGCCGAGTGTGGTCGCCCCTGCGGGGCGCGAATGGCGGATGGCCCGCGAGGAGATCTTCGGGCCGGTGGTGGCGGTCATCCCCTTCGACGACGAGGACGACGCGGTCCGTCTCGCCAACGACACGCCCTATGGGTTGTCTGGCTCGATCTGGACCCGCGACGGGGCGAGGGGGTTGCGGATGGCGAGAGCGGTCGAGTCCGGCAATCTCTCGATCAACTCCAACAGCTCGGTGCGGGTCCAGACCAGCTTCGGTGGAATGAAGCAGTCGGGACTCGGCCGGGAGTTGGGTCTCGAGGCCCTTGCCTCCTACAGCGAGGTCAAGAACGTCTTCGTCTCGACCGACCCGTGACCGAAGCCATCCCGAAGGTCGCGGTGATCACCGGGGCGAGCCGCGGCCTCGGCGCGGGCCTGGCCGCGTCGTTCGCCGCGCGAGGGATGCGTCTCGGGCTGTGTGCGCGCACGCGCCCGGCCGCGCCCCAGGGCGTCGACGTGGTCGCGACAGCGCTCGACGTCACCGATGCACGAGCCGTCGAGCGGTTTGGAGACGATGTTGCGGAGCGGCTCGGACCGATCGACCTCTGGGTGAACAACGCCGGCGTGCTCGCGCCGGTCGGACCGCTGGCGGAGGCTGATGCCGGAGCGGTGGGCCAGCACCTCCAGGTCAACGTGTTCGGCGTGGCGCTCGGCTCGGCCGTGTACGCACGACACGTACGAGGACGCGACGGCGGTGGCGTGCTGGTGAACCTCTCCTCCGGCGCCGCGACCAGCGTGTACATCGGATGGGCGCCGTACTGCGCGTCCAAGGCGGCGGTCGACATGCTGACCGCCGTGGTCGCGAGCGAGGAGCGCGAAACGGGGCTCGCCGCATACGCGCTGTCGCCCGGCGTCGTCGACACCGAGATGCAGGCGCTCATCCGGTCGACGCCGAGCGAGGTCCTGCCGGCAAGTGACCGATTCCGACGGCTCCGGCGCGAGGGCAGGTTCAACTCTCCCGAATGGGTCGCCGCCTTCATCTTGGAGCACTGCCGGCCTGGATCCGAAGGAACACCGATGGGGGCTCCGGTCGAGGTGTCCTCCGTCCGCCTGCGCGTCCCCGACGAGCATCCGGGCCCGTAGCGAACGACGGCGGACGAGCGGCGTCTCACGATCACCGGACCCCATGTCCGGACCTGCGAGCCGGTCGCCGGCCCGGGTAGGGTCGTCTTCGTGCCGAACCGCAAGATCACCAAGCCCGCTGCCGCCTTCGGCCTGGTGGTCACCGTGGTGAGCATCTGGTGGTTCGCCCTGCGACCGCGACGCAAGGTCAAGCTCGACAAGTAGGCCCGGTCCGCGAGCGAAAGCCTCGAGAAGGGCCGGTCACGGCGACCGGTAACCTCGCTCGGTGGCACTGGCCTCGCTGCGCCCGCTCCGCTCGCGCAACTTCGCGCTCCTCTGGTCGGCGGCGCTCGTCTCGAACGTCGGCTCGTGGATGCAGACCGTGGCGCTCGGGATCCTGGTGTACGCGCGCACCGGTCAACCGGCGTGGGCGGGCCTGGTCGCCGCGGCGGCTTTCGTCCCGATCGGCCTCCTCGCGCCGCTCGGGGGTGTGCTCGCCGACCGGCTCGACCGACGTCGCTGGCTGATCCTCACCACCCTCGCCGAGATGGCCTTCGCCGCGGTGCTCACGGTGCTCGCCGCCGTCGGCCACGACCCGCCCGCCGCACTGGCGGCCCTCGCCTTCCTCGGCGGCGCGTCGAGCGCGGTCGGATTCCCGTCCTACCAGGCGATGGTGCCCGACCTGGTTCCGACCGAGGACCTGCTCGGCGCGGTCTCGCTCTCTTCGGCCCAGTTCAACCTCGGCAGGGTCGTCGGCCCCGCGCTCGCAGGGCTTGCTCTCCTCTCGCACGACTACGCGGTGGTCTTCGGGATCAACACCGCGTCGTTCGGCGCGGTGGTCGTGGCCCTGGTACTGCTCCGGCTGCCCCCGCCCTCACCGGTGACGGGTTCGGTCGGGTTCCTCGGGCGGATCGTGGACGGCGCGCGGGTCGCGATGGCGGAGCCCGGCTGTCGCTCGGCGATCGGACTCATCTCCCTCGTCGCGTTGCTGGCCTCGCCGTTCATCGCGCTGGTGCCGGCGATGGCCGGTGCCATCCAGCACCATGGGTTGAGCACCCAGGAGACCACCGCGGTGCTGGTCACCGCGCAGGGGATCGGCGCGGTCTTCGGCGCGCTCGCCCTCGCGCCGCTCGCGGAGCGAGCGGGCAGGCTCCGCCTGCTGCGCACCGCGCTGTTCCTCCTTCCGGCCTTCCTCGTCGTCTACGCGCTTGCCGGCACGCTCGTCTTGACCGCCCTCGCCTTCGTCGTGGTGGGCGCGGGCTACATCGCGGTCCTGTCGGGCCTCAACACGGTCGTGCAGATCCGCGCGCCGGCCGCGGCCCGGGGACGGGTACTGAGCATCTACATGATGGGCCTCGGCATCGTGTACCCGATCGGCGCCGTCGTGCAGGGCGCGATCGCCAACCACGTCGGGGTCAAGGCGATCACCATCGCCGGAGCCGCGCTTCTCTTCGTGGCCCTCGTCGTGTTGGCCGTCCTCCGACCGCGTGCGATCGACTCGCTCGGCGATCCCGAGGAGCTGCCGCCGCTCCGCGAGATCGCGCCGGACGAGATCATTCCGAGCGAGAGCCGCCCGTGACCGGCGCGATAGGCGCAGTACCGGTCGAGGTGCTGACCGCGGTCGACGCGGAGGCCGCCCAGCAGAGGGTGGCTGGGGCGCTGCTCGCGGCCGGGCTCGAGCCGGAGGACCGCGTCGTCTTCTGCCTCCCGTCGTCGGCCGCCCTGCTCTGCGCGGTGCTCGGTGCGCTGCGGGTCGGGGTGGTGCCGGTCCTCTTGAACGCCACGCTGCTCGACGCCGAGCGCGCGCTGCTCGTGGCCGACGCCGAGCCTTCGCTGGTGGTCGACGACGCCGCGGCGCTGGTCCGGCTCCACGCCGGCCGGCCGAGCGACCTCGCGCCCTTCCCACTTGCGCGGCCGATGCACTACACCTCGGGGACGACCGGACGGGCGAAAGGCGTGTGGTCCGGGCTCTGGGACGGCGCGACTGCAGCGGCGGCATTCGACGACGAGGCGGACCTCTGGGCCTTCGCCGCCGAGGACGTGCACCTGGTCTGCTCCCCGATCTACCACTCGGTCTCGATCCGCTTCGCCGCGGGCACGTTGCTCCGCGGCGGGACGTGCCTCGTCCTCGGCCGCTTCGACGCGCCGACCGCGCGTCGCGCCCTACTCGGCGACTTCGGCGTGCGACCGACCACCACCTTCATGGCACCCTCGGCGCTCGCCCGGTTGATGCGGGAGTGGGAGCACCCCTTCGAAGGGATCGAGGCGCTCCGGCTCCTCGTGCACGCCGGTTCGCCGTGTCCGGTGCGACTGAAGGAGGAGGTGATGGGCGCGCTCGACCCGAAGGTGGTCTGGGAGTTCTACGGAGCGACCGAGGGCCAATTCACCGTCTGTTCTCCCGACGAGTGGTCGGCGCGCCCGGGCACGGTCGGACGCGCCCGTCCGGGCCGGACGCTCTCGGTGGACGAGGAAAGGCGGATCTGGTGCCGAGCTCCCTCGTTCGCCCGTTTCTCCTACTGGCGAGACGACGAGAAGACCGCCTCCGCGTGGCGCGACGGCTCGTTCAGCGTGGGCGACATCGGGCGACTCGACGACGAGGGCTACCTCTTCATCGACGGCCGCCGCGACGACCTGATCATCACCGGAGGGGTGAACGTCTACCCGGTGGAGGTCGAGAACGCCCTCGCCGAGGTCGAGGGGCTGGCCGACGTGGCCGTCTTCGGGCTTCCCGACGAGGAGTGGGGCCAGCGGGTCTGTGCGGGGGTGGTCCCTGCTGGGCCGGGCCGGGACGCCCGCGCCGGCGAGCGGTTGGTCGCCCGGCTCCGCGGTCACGCCGCGGTGCGCCTGGCCGGGTACAAGCGCCCGAAGACCTACGTCGTGCTGGAGGAGTTGCCGCGGACCGCGACGGGAAAGGTGCAGCGGGGCCGCATCCCCGAGCTCCTCGAGGAAGACTGACCCGCTGGCCCCGTCCACCGGACGGATCAGCCCGTTCCGCAGGCCCGGGGATGGGGATACCTGCCGGGAGGTGGGGGATACTGAGGAGGTGACCCCCGCCGACGCCGGCCCCCCGATCGCCAGCGTCAACCCCACGACCGGCGAACTGCTCCAGTCGTTCGAGCCCTTCGACGCCGCGGCCGTCGACCACCGGCTCGCGAACGCCAAGGCCGCGGCGGGGCGGTGGGCGGCGACCAGCTTCACCGAGCGGGGCCGGTTGCTGGTGACCGTCGCCGAGCTCCTCGAGGGTGAGCTCCCCGACATCGCCCATCTGGTCACCACCGAGATGGGCAAGCCGTTCGCCCAGGCCAAGGCCGAAGTCGCCAAGTGTGCCTTCGCGTTCCGCTGGTTCGCCGAACACGCGGAGGGGTTCCTCGCGCACGAAGAGGTCCCGGTGGAGGGCGCCGAGGCCCGCGTGGTCTACCAGCCGCTCGGCGCGGTCCTCGCGATCATGCCGTGGAACTTCCCGCTCTGGCAGGTCACCCGCTTCGTCGCCCCCGCGGTGATGGCGGGCAACGTCGGTCTCTTGAAGCACGCGCCGAGCGTGCCGCAGACCGCGCTCGCCCTCGAGGACTTCTTCCGCCGCGCCGGCGCGCCCGACGGTGTGCTCCAGACCCTCCTCGTGGGCATCGACCAGGTCCCCGCGATCGTCGACGATCCGCGGGTCGCAGCCGTCACCCTCACCGGCAGTGTCGGTGCCGGCAGGGCCGTCGCCGCGCAGGCGGGCGCCGTCGGCAAGAAGATCGTGCTCGAGCTCGGCGGAAGCGACCCGTTCATCGTGCTCCCTTCCGCCGACCTCGACCGCGCGGTCTCGGTCGGGGTCGAGGCGCGGGTGCAGAACGCCGGTCAGTCGTGCATCGCGGCCAAACGGTTCATCGTGCACCGCCAGGTTGCCGACTCGTTCACCGACCGCTTCGTCGCGGCGATGGACCGCTTGAGCGTCGGCGATCCGCTCGACCCGGGCACCGAGGTCGGACCGCTGGTGAGCGCAGCCGCCTGTGACACGATCGCCGCGCAGGTCGAGGACGCGCGGGACAAGGGGGCGGCGGTGCTCTGCGGCGGTGAGCGGGTGATCGGGCCCGCCGGTCCCGATCGGCCCGGCTTCTTCTACCGCCCCACCGTCCTGACCGGGATCAAGCCGGGCATGCGAGTCGCGACCGAGGAGGTCTTCGGTCCGGTCGCGCTCCTCTCCGTCGTCGAGGACGCGGAGGAGGCCCTCGATGTTGCCAACGGGACCGACTTCGGCCTCGGCTCGAGCGTGTGGACCCGGGACGCCGAGGAACGGCGACGTTTCGTCGAGGGGCTCGAGGCGGGTCAGGTCTTCGTCAACGGGATGGTCGTCTCGATGCCCCAGCTCCCCTTCGGCGGCGTGAAGGCCTCGGGGGTCGGTCGAGAGCTCGCGGCGCACGGTATCCGCGAGTTCTGCAACGTGAAGTCGGTGTGGGTCGCGTGAGCCCCGAGCGCGCCTACCTCGACCACGCCGCCACGACCCCGATGCGCCCGCAGGCGGTCGACGCGATGCTGCCGTTCCTGACCGGAGCCTTCGGGAACCCGTCCGGCTCGCACACAGAGTCACGCCGTGCGCGCCGCGCGGTCGACGACGCGCGGGAGCAGATCGCCGACCTGCTCGGCGCCGACTTCGGCGAAGTGGTGTTCACCTCCGGAGGGACCGAGGCCGACAATCTCGCGATCGCCGGCGCCTGGGAGTTCGTGGCCGAACGAACGCGACCGCGCGCGCTGGTGTGCTCGGCGATCGAGCACCCCGCGGTGCTCGCCTCGTGCCGAGAGCTCGCCTCCCGCACCGGCACAGAGCTCCGCGAGGTGGTGCCCGGCAAGGACGGGGTCGTCGGCCTCGACGCGCTCGCCGAGGCCTGCGGCCCCGAGGTCGGGCTCGTGTCGGTGATGACGGTCAACAACGAGATCGGGACGGTCCAGCCTGTCGCGGAGATTGCCGCGATCGTCGAGAAGCGCGCGCCCGCGGCGGTCTTCCACACCGACGCGGTCCAGGCAGTGCCCTGGCTCGCGGTGGCGACGTCCTGCGCGCCCGCCGATCTGGTCGCGCTCAGTGCGCACAAGTTCGGCGGACCGAAGGGGGTTGGCGTGCTGGTCGTGCGCGACGGGATCGGCGTGCGGGCGCAGCTGCACGGCGGCGGTCAGGAACGCGACCGCCGGAGCGGCACCCACAACGTCGCGGGGATCGTCGGGTGCGCCGCCGCGTTGGCCGCGGCGGCCGGCGAGCGCGAGACCCGGGTGGAGCAGGTCGGCGCGCTGCGGGACCGGCTGGCCGACGGGCTGCTCGCGTCGGTGCCGGGCGCCTCTGAGACTGCGGAGCGGGCGAGCACCGTCGCCGGGATCGCCCATCTGCGCTTCGCCGGGGTGGAGGGCGAGACGCTCGTGGTGCTGCTCGACGAGGCCGGGGTGGCCGCGTCCGCCGGCGCGGCCTGCTCGAGCGGCGCGGTCTCGGCCAGCCACGTGCTGGAGGCGATGGGCCTGTCGCGGGCGGAGGCCACGAGCGGCGTCCGGTTCTCGCTCGGGCCGACCACCTCGGTCACCGAGGTCGAGCACGCGCTCGAGGTCGTGCCCGTCGCGGTCGAGCAGTTGCGGGAGGCACGGTGCGGGTGATGGTCGCCATGTCCGGCGGCGTCGACTCCTCGGTCGCCGCGGCGCTGGTGGCGGAGCGGTACGGGCCCGACCGGGTGACCGGCGCCACCCTCAAGCTCTGGGGCGGCCGGTCCGACTCGGGGTGCTGCTCGGTCGCCGACGTCGAGGACGCGCGGCGGGTCTGTGACCGGCTCGGTCTCGTCCACCGGGTGTTCGACTTCTCGGTCGAGTTCGAGAGTGCCGTCGTGACTCCCTACGTGGAGGGCCACGCGAGCGGACGGACGCCCAATCCCTGCATCGAGTGCAACCGGCATCTCAAGTTCGACCGGCTGCTGGCTCATGCCCGCGCACTCGGTTTCGACGCGGTCGCGACCGGTCACCATGCACGGTGCGTACCGGCGGGCTCCGCCCGCTACCAGCTGCGCCGAGGCGCGGACCCCTCGAAGGACCAGTCCTACGTGCTCGCCATGCTGGGTCAGGACCAGCTGGCGCGGACACTCCTACCGATCGGCGAGTTGACCAAGGCGGAGGTGCGCGACCTCGCCGCGCGCTTCGGCCTGCCGACGGCGGCAAAGCCCGACAGCCAGGACGTCTGCTTCATCCGCTCCGACGTCGGCCGGGGCGGTTTCCTGTCCGAGCGCCTCTCTTTCCATCCGGGACGGCTGGTCGACCACGAGACCGGCGAGGATCTTGGTCAGGTCGACGCGGTCGAGCTGGTGACGGTCGGGCAGCGCCGTGGGATGGGGCACGGCTCCGACGGACGCCGGCGGTACGTCACCTCGGTCGATGTCGGCACTCGGCGTGTCGTCGTGGGCCCGCCCGAGGCCGCCCGTACCGGTTCGGTCCTGCTCCAGATGCTGACCTGGGTGGACGGCGACCCGACGAGTCGCCACATAGGGGGAGCCGCGCCCGGCATCGCGGAAGCGATCGCCCAGTGCAGCGCGCACGGCGAACCGCAACCTTGCACGCTGGTGCGTCGCGGGGAGCGCCTCTCGGTGGAGTTCGCTTCGCCGCAGCGTCGGGTGGCGCCCGGTCAGACCGTCGCGCTCTACGACCCTGCCGACCCCGACACGGTGGTCGGATCGGGCATCGCGGCATGAGCGACGCCGCCGGCAGCGATCCCGCGGCCTCGGGTCCGGATCCGGTCGCGCGGGCCGACGAGTTGCGCGGGCTCATCGCCTTCCACAACGACCGCTACTACCAGCGGGACGAACCGGTGATCTCCGACGGCGAGTACGACGCGCTGGTGCGCGAGCTCGCTTCGATCGAGGCGGACCATCCGGACCTGGTGGTCCCGGGGTCCCCGACCGAGACCGTCGGCGCCGCGCCGTCGGTGCTCTTCGCGCCGGTGACCCACCGGGTGCCGATGATGAGCCTCGACAACGCGTTCACTCCCGGGGAGCTCGATGCCTGGGCAGACCGGCTGGCCAAGCAGATCCCCACCGATACCAAGTTCGTCTGCGAGCTCAAGATCGACGGTCTGGCCATCTCCCTCACCTACCGAGACGGCGAGTTCGTCCAGGCCGCGACCCGCGGAGATGGGCGCACCGGTGAGGACGTGACGGCCAACGTCGCGACGATCGGAGCCGTCCCGAAGCAGCTCTGTGCGAAGGTCGGGGCGCCGCCGGCGGTCATCGAGGTTCGAGGAGAGGTCTACATGCCGGTCTCCTCCTTCGAGGACCTGAACCGGCGCCAGAGCGAGGCGGGAGAGCGGCTCTTCGTCAACCCGCGCAACTCGGCCGCCGGCTCGCTCCGCCAGAAGGACCCGGCGATCACCGCCGGCCGGGCGCTCTCCTTCTGGGCGTACCAGGTCGGCGAGTTGGAGCCGTCAGGCGACGGCACGCCGCTACCCGACGAGCTCACCGCCGCCCAGTCGACCACGATGAAGTGGCTCGGTCGCGCCGGGTTCCCGGTCAACCCCGAGCGCCGGGTCGTGCGCGGGCTCACCGACGCGCTCGATTTCTGCCGCGATTGGGAGGCGAAGCGTCACGAGCTCGACTACGAGATCGACGGCGTGGTGATCAAGGTCGACGACCTCGCGCTCCAACGACGGCTCGGCGCGACTGCTCGCGCTCCTCGGTGGGCGATCGTGTACAAGTTCCCCCCCGAGGAGCGCTCGACGGAGTTGCGCGACATCATGGTCTCGATCGGCCGCACCGGGAAGGCGACGCCTTTCGCGATGCTCCGCCCGGTTTTCGTCGGTGGTTCCACGGTGTCGCTTGCGACCCTGCACAACGAGGACCAGGTCCGGGCGAAGGACGTGCGGCCCGGCGACACGGTGATGGTGCGGAAAGCCGGCGACGTGATCCCCGAGGTGATCGGGCCGGTCGTTGAGCCCGGCCGGCGCCGGAAGCGCCGCTGGAAGTTCCCCGATCGCTGTCCCGTCTGCGGCGCCCCCCTCGTGCGGTTGCCCGGCGAGGCAGACACCTTCTGCACCAACCTGGACTGCGCCGGTCAGCGGGTGCAGCGCATCGCCCACTTCGGCTCGCGCTCGGCGATGGACATCGAAGGGCTCGGTGAGCTCCGGGTCCGGCTCTTCGTCGAACACGGGCTGCTCAACGACGTCGCCGATCTCTATTCGTTCACCGATGCGACCTTCGAGGGTCTCGAGGGCTTCGCCGCGATCTCGATCGCCAACCTCCTCGGGGCCATCGCCGCGTCCCGCGAGCGTCCGCTCAGCCGGCTGCTGATCGGCCTCGGCATCCGTCACCTCGGGGAGGTCGGATCGATCGCGCTGGCGCGGGCCCTGGGCGACCTCGACGCGATCATGGGCGCGGGCGAGGAGACCCTTGCCGCCGTCGAAGGGGTGGGGTCGGTCATCGCGTCGAGCGTGGTGCTCTGGTTCGCCTCCGACGTCAACCGCTCGGTCGTGGAGCGCCTGCGCGCGGCGGGTGTCAACACGGTCGAACCGGGCGCGGGACTGTCCCCGGCAGAGGCGACCGGGCTCGCGCAGACCCTTGTCGGCAAGTCGGTGGTGGTCACCGGCACGCTCGAGCGAACAAGCCGCGAGGAGGCCGAGGCGGCGATCATGGCCCGCGGGGGGAAGGCGCCGGGCAGTGTGTCGAAGAAGACCTACGCGGTGGTCGTCGGCGAGTCGCCGGGCACGAGCAAGGTGGGCAAGGCCGAGCAGCTCGGCGTCCCCATGATCACCGAAGCCCAGTTCGTCACGCTGCTGGAGACCGGGGAACTTCGAGACGGATCGGACCCCGACGGCGCACCTTCCGGCGCCACCTGACCTGCAGGTGACCGGGTCGGCACCGCCCTCGTGCCGGGTGCGGCGGAAGCGCTGACCAGGAGATATACCCAAAATTGGGGATATCGGACGGCGACGCTCGAAACCCCTCGGATTGCCTTGCTTCGGCGTGGCCGAAATGGTTATGGTGATCCTGTCAGCTCAGGGGGGTGTGCATCGGTAGGGGGATCCGGGTCCGTTCGTCTTGAACCATTACTTTCCGGTGCCTGCACGCGCGTGCGCCGGCAGGTGTGGCAAATCGGCGGAACCCCGCTCTTCCCGACCGTATGCGCGCGACCTTGCGCCGGTGCAGTACATGGGGTGGACCTGAGTAGCGAGGAGTTGTAACGAATCAGGGGCCTATCTCGTTTTCAAAAGCAAGGGATAGTACGCCTGGTACAAAGGTGCTTGGGCGCGAAGATCCATGGGGACATGGAGAACAAAGGAGCAAATATGATCCGCAAGCTGCTTATGGTCGCCGCGGCGGCCGCGATGCCGGTGGGTATGATCGCCGTCGGTACCGTTACTGCAGGTACGGCCGGTGCGAAACCGCCACCGCCGCCTTCACCACCACTCACGTGTGCGATCGGCGGGACCATTAACTTCGCGTCACCGGGTATCTCGACGAATGGTGCGGTCGCGCCGGTGGGCATCAAGACGTCCTCGACGACTACCTCAGCCATCAGCTTCTCACCGTGCACGACGCTCAACGGGCACAGCAGCGGTTCCGTTGCTCCGCTGACCATCACGTCGAAGGACACCAAGTGCGCGAAGACGGCTAATACGCCCGTCCCCGGTTGCATGAAGGGTCAGGATTACTACGACACTGCTGGCCAGTTCGCCGGCACCGGTCCGGCCGCGATCCAAAAGGCGCTGAAGAAGCTGACCCTGGTCGTCGACGGCCTCGTGTTCGCGGGCAAGACGGGGTCCTCGGCTCTCGTGACCCCGGGCGGTGCCTGCGGCAGCGAGGGTGGCTTCCAGTTGAACGGCACGGTCAAGTCCAAGCCGTACACCTACGCCACCGACAGCTTCCTTGCGTGCCTCGGGACCGACACCGGAACCAACACGACGGGCAACGCGGTTGCCGACATCACTGCTGCGGCGCTCGGCAACTCGACCATCGTGGTGCAGACGGCCAACCTCGACACGTCCAACAGCGTTCTGCACATCAGCTGACGGGCACCAAATTCGCTTCCCGAATGTTCCGGGAGTGAAGGAGCTTGCGAAAGGGCGGGGCTTCGGCCCCGTCCTTTCGCGTGTCCGGGTATCGGCCCGGTTCTTTCGCGTGTTCCGGTTCTTTTCGCGTGTCCCGGGTGAAGTGGACTGACTCGCAGCGGCCCGCGGCGGCGCCGCGCCCCACTCGTCCCGATCGTCTGCCCTCAACCGGGTCCGCTTCGCGCCGCCATCGTGGAACGCCTGCGGAACGTGGATCACCGGACGGGACGATGGGTGGCCGCGGCGGCCGAACTACAGAGGCGATCAGGTGACGGGGCCCGAGCGCGCTGGCTGTCGCGTCGGCATCATCGCACTCGGGAAGGAGCTCGGCCATCGACGTTTCGGGAGCGGAGCGCGGTTCGGCTGCGGCTCGCTCGTCGCGGATGTCGGCGCCGGCCAGGTGGACCAGTGCGGCACCCTTGGCACCCGCGGACGATGCCGGCCACCCGGCGCCGGCGCTTCCACTCCTCGTTCAGTCGCTCGAGGTTCAGTCGCTCGCGTGAGTTGGCCGACCACATCGCCATGTCGCCGGTGGGCCCTCGGGAGCGCGCGGAATACGACGCGCTGAAGACGAGTACCTCTTCCTTCGCGTCCGCCAAGAGCCGGATCGCCTTGTACACGAAGGATCACGGCGGCGACCCCAGACGGGGACCCTCGGCTAACTGGGAGCCCACCCTCCAGGGGGAGCGGAAGAATCCTGCAGGGGCCGGAGAGATGGGGACCTGTAACAGGCGCCGCCGGAGTTCCGTTCTTAATTGTGTCGGGAGACGTGTGTTGTCGACACGAGTCGGCGACAGGTGTTTCCGGGCCGCCAATTCGACGGGAGTCGTCCAGATATATCAGAGATAAAGGAGCACACAATATGATCCGCAAGCTGCTTATGGTTGCCGCGGCAACCGCGATGCCCGTCGGCCTGGTTGCCGTGGGCGCGGTCGGTGAAGGCACTGCCGGTGCCAAGCCCCCGCCGCCGCCTTCACCGCCGATCACCTGTGCCATCTCGTCGACGATCAGCTTCGCGCCGCCGGGCATCTCGACGAACGGTGCCGTCGCGCCGGCGGGCGTCAAGTTCTCGTTTGTCACGACGTCCACCGTCCACTTCACGGGCTGCACATTGGTCAACGGATCGACGACAGGTGCGGCAGGACCGCTTTCCATCAGGTCGAAGAACACCAAGTGCGCGAAGACTCCTCCGAACACTCCGGTTCCCGGCTGCGCGAAGGGTCTGACCTACTACGACACCGCGGGCCAATTTGCCGGCGAAGGTCCGGCCGCGATCCAAAAGGCGCTGAAGAAGCTGTCCCTGGTCGTTGATGGCATTGCCTTCGCTGCCAAGACCTCGTCCGCGGCCATCGTGCTCCCGAACAGCAACTGCGGCACCGAGGGCGGCTTCCTCTTGACCGGCAGCGTCAAGGCCAAGCCGTACCTGTACCACACCGACAGCCTGCTGGCTTGCCTCGGGGCCGACACCGGAACCAACACGACGGGTAACGCGGTCGCTGACATCACCGCCGCGGCGCTCGGCAATACGAGCATCGTGGTGGCGACGGCCGACATCGATCCGGCAACCAGCTCACTGCACATCAGCTGATACTGAGCGCCCAGGTCCCCCCTGGGAGCTGACCGTGAAGGGACGGGGCTCCTGCTCCGTCCCTTTGCGCGCACCGGACCCTCCACCGCTCGGACGGTGCGGCTCTGTAGCCTGAAGCCCACACGATGCCGAGCATCACCGACTCCATCGGGCGGGTCCTCGGCGGCCGCTACCGTCTGGTTACCGCACTGGGTACCGGCGCGTCCGCGCACGTCTACCTCGCCGACGACGTCACCTTGCACCGTCGCGTCGCGATCAAGGTGCTCCATCCCGCCCTCGCGGGCGACACGTCCTTCCTCAAGCGCTTCCGAGCCGAGGCGCGGGCCGTCGCCGCGCTGAACCATCCGAACATCCTCCAGGTCTTCGACTGGGGGGAGCAGGGCGGCGAGCCCTACCTCGTCCTCGAATACCTCGCCGGGGGGAGCCTGCGCCAGGTACTCGACACCGGCGTCCACCTCACCCCCGAGCAGGCGGTCAGGATCGGCCTCGAGGCGGCCTCCGGCCTCGACTATGCGCACCGCCGCGGTCTCGTCCACCGCGACATCAAGCCGGCCAACCTCCTCTTCGACGGCGACCGCCGACTCCGGATCGCCGATTTCGGCCTCGCCCGTGCCCTCGCCGAGGCCGCCTGGACCGAGCCCGAGGGGGCCATCCTCGGCACTGCTCGCTACGCCGCTCCCGAGCAGGTGGAGGGAATGGTCCTCGACGGCAGAGCCGACGTCTACGCACTGGCGCTCGTGCTCTACGAGGCGGTCACCGGCCAGCCCGCCTTCGTCGGCGACACGACGGTCGCCACCCTCATGGCCCGCGTCGGCACCCTGCTCCCCGAGCACGAGTCCCTCGGGCCGCTCAACGAGGTTCTGGCCTGGGCGGCCGCTCCCGACCCCGCCGAGCGCTACGACGCCGCCGAGCTCTCTCTCCGTCTTCAGGCGCTCGCCGTGGCCCTCCCGGAGCCGGACGCGCTGCCGGTGGTCGCACCCGGACGGCCCGAACAGAGCCGTGACGAAGCCACCGTCCTGGTGGGGCCTGCTTGGGACCCCTCGCAGCCCGCCGAGCCCGACGACCTCACCGAAATCGGGCTCCCCGAACTGGAAACCGAAGAGGAGAGCCCGAAGGCTCCCCGCCGGTGGCCGTGGGTGACCGCGGTGGTCGTCCTCGCCGCGGTGCTTGTCGCCGGAGCCGTCGACCTCGCGGTGAGAGCCAAGATCTTCACCCCGAGCCACCCGGTCCCCTCGCTCCTCGGCAAGTCGGTCACGCAGGCGGAGCACCAGGTGCGCACCGACCACTTCACCGTGCACACGACCGGCCACCTCTACAGCTTGACCCTGGCGGCGGGATTGATCTTCTCGCAGCAACCGAAGGCCTCCCGACCGGGCCACCCGGTGACCGCGAAGGAGGGTTCGATGATCGACGTCATGGTGTCGGCCGGCCTGCCCCCGGTCACCATTCCCGACATCACCTCGTTCTCCACCTGTTCCGACGCGGTGAAAGCGCTCGCGGCGGTGCACCTGGTCGGGGTCTGTCCGGCCTCGGCTGCCCGCTACAGCTCGACGGTGGTGACCGGTGCGGTCATCGCCTCGGTCCCGACCGGCACCGCTCCCTACGGCTCGACGGTGACCATCGTCACCTCGAAGGGCCACGCCCCGGTCGCCATCCCGCCGGTGACCGGGCCCACCTCGAGCTACACCAGCGCGTCGGCCGCGCTGACCGCGGCGGGCTTCGTCCCGGCGGAGATCAAGGAGTACAACAACACGGTCCCGGCGGGCCAGGTGCTCGGCACGTCGCCCGCGGCCGCCGCCGGTCCGCAGCCCTTCGGGTCGACCGTGACCGTCGACCTCTCCCTTGGGCCCCAGCCGGTGCCGATCCCGAACCTGGCGGGCCGCACCGTCGCCGCGGCGATCAAGACCCTCGAGGGACTCGGCTTCCACGCCGGTGGTCCCTACGGTCCGCCGGGGGCGACGAAGGTGGCGGTCACCGACCCCACCGCCGGCTCCGCTGCGCTGCCGGGGTCCACCGTCAACGTGTACACACGGTGACGGGCGGCGCGCCCGGCTGCGATCTCTGCGAGGCCGCCAGGCTCAGCGAGTGGTTCCACGAGGACGACACCTGTTGGGTGGCCGACTGCGAGATCTGCGGCGTCCCGATGGTGGTCTGGAAGCGCCACGGCGCCGAGCCCCCGACCGACGAACTCGAGCACATGCTGGCCCGGCTCGGCGAGGTGGCCGACGAGCGCCTCGGTGCGACGGGATGGTCGGTCGACCGGGTGATGCGCCAGATCCCGGACCACTTCCACGCGCACGCCCGCGACCCGAACTGGTGGTTCCGCCGCTTCGCCCCGCGGTGAGGCTTCACCCGAGGAAGCCGTGATCAAGTACCTCGGCTCGAAACGCCGGCTCGTACCCGCCCTCTCCGTGCTCGCCGAGGCCTCCGGGGCGCGCACCGCGCTCGACCTCTTCTCGGGCACCACCCGGGTGGCCCAGGCCTGGAAGCAGCTCGGGCTCGCGGTGACCGCGGTCGACGCCGCCCGCTCCAGCCACGTGCTCGCCCGGTGCTACATCGAGGCCGACCCCGGTGCGGAGCGCCAGCTCGCCGCCGAGGTCAGCCGCGAGGTCGAGCGGCTCAACGCGCTCCCCGGCCGGGCCGGGTACGTGACCGACACCTTCTGCGAGCAGGCGCGCTACTTCCGTCCCGAGAACGGGGCCCGCATCGACGCGGTGCGCGACGCGATCGAGGACGACCACGCGGGCGGTCCGCTCTGGCCGATCCTGCTGACCAGCCTGCTGGAGGCCGCCGACCGGGTCGACTCGACGACCGGCGTGCAGATGGCGTTCCTCAAACAGTGGGCGCCCCGCGCGTTCCAACCGCTCACCCTCCGGGTCCCCGCGCTCCTCGCCGGGCCGGGCCGCGCGGTCCGCGGGGACGCGGTCGGCCTCGCCGGCTCGGCCGAGCTGGGCGCGTTCGACCTCGCCTACCTCGACCCTCCCTACAACCAGCACCGCTACGACTCGAACTACCACGTGTGGGAGACCCTCGTGGCCTGGGACGCACCGGGCCACTACGGGATCGCCTGTAAACGCGAGGACCTCCGCGAACCGGGCAGGCGCAGCGCGTTCAACGGCCGCCGGAGCATGCCGTCCGCGCTCGCCGGCGTGGTCGCTGCCCTCCGCGCCGAGGTGGTGGTGCTCTCCTACAACAACGAGTCCTGGCTGACCTTCGACGAGCTCTACCGGCTCTGCGCGGCACGTGGGCACGTGGAGGTCCTCGCTTTCGACTCGGCCCGCTACGTCGGCGCGAGGATCGGGATCCACGATCCGTCCGGGCGAAAGGTCGGCACCGTCTCCCACCTGCGCAACACCGAGTACGTGGTGGTGGCCGGCGCGCGGGGGACGGTGCGCTCGATGGTCCGCGCCGTCGAGCGGGCCGGGCTCGGCGTCGTCGTCGACCGGCCGGTACCCGTGCCGGTTTGACCGCGGTCCGGCCTCCTGCCAACGTGGGCAGGACAGCACGCGCGCCGGCCCGACCGGGCGGATCGCGGCAAAGACCGAGCTCACGGGGGAGACGCGGACATGGGTGCACTGGACGGACGGGTCGCGATCATCACCGGCGCGGGCCGTGGGATCGGCCGGGAGCACGCGCTGCTGTTCGCCGAAGAAGGGGCCAAGGTGGTCGTCAACGACCTCGGCGGGGCGGTCGACGGGTCGGGCGACGATCGCACGCCGGCCGAGCAGGTCGTCGCGGAGATCGAGAAGTTGGGGGGCGAGGCCGTCGCCAACGCCGACGACGTCACCACCTGGGACGGCGGTAAGCGTCTGGTCGACGCCGCGGTCGAGGTCTTCGGCGACCTCCACGTCCTCGTCAACAACGCGGGGATCCTTCGTGACCGGGTCCTCGTCAACATGAGCGAAGAGGAGTGGGACTCGGTCATCCACGTGCACCTGAAGGGACACTTCGTCCCGACCCGGCACGCGGCCGCGTACTGGCGCGAGCGCACCAAGGCCGGCGCCGAGGTCAAGGCCTCGGTCATCAACACCTCGTCGACCTCCGGACTGCTCGGCAACCCCGGCCAGACCAACTACGGCGCGGCCAAGGCCGGCATCGCCGCGTTCACCACGATCGCCGCCGACGAGCTGGTGCGCTACGGCGTCCGGGTCAACGCGATCGCGCCGGCGGCACGCACTCGGATGACCGAGCAGACCCCCGGGCTCTCGGACATCGTCCAGGCCCCCGCCGACGCGTCGGTCTTCGACACCTGGGACCCCGCCAACATCTCGCCGCTCGTCGCCTATCTGGCCACCGAGAGCTGTCCTGCCTCCGGAAAGGTCTTCTTCGTGCAAGGGGGAAAGGTGCGCCTCTTCCAACCCTGGACGATGACCGACTCGGTCGACAAGGACGGTCGCTGGACCGTGGCAGAGCTCCAGGCGGAGATGCAGCGGCTCGTCGGAGCCTGAGCGTGTCCCGGGTCGTCGGGCCCGGTCCTCCGACCGAGAAGGCGTTCGACGCCGAGGAGGAGCGAGAGGCCGAGGCGCTCCTGTCGGGTACCGGCTCGGGCGCGGACGGCGGCATCTCGATCCCCTGGCCGGTCCTCTTCCACCGGCGGGTCCACGACCGGGTAGCCGGCTCCGAGCGGTACCAGTGGTGGGTCCTCTGGACGGTGCTCGCCGGCCTGCTCTCGGTCAACATCACCTTCACCGTCTTCGTGGTGGCACTGCCCCAGGTCGCGCACGAGCTCCACAGCACGGTCTCGACGCTCACCTGGACGTCGACCGGTCCGCTGCTCGCCTTCGGGGTCGCCGCACCGGTTCTCGGCAAGCTCGGCGACCTCCGTGGCTACAAGCGGCTGTACCTCGCCGGACTGGTCGGTGCCGCGGTCAGCGTGGTGCTCACCGCGACCGCCCCGACGGCCGGGGTGCTCATCGCCGCGCGACTGCTCGACGGCGTGCAGGGCGCGGCGACCGGCGCGGCCTCGATGGCGCTCGTGCTCCAGGAGTTCTCGCACGAGGACCGGGTCAAGGCGATGGGGTGGTGGGCCCTCGTCGGCGCAGGCGGGCCGGTCCTCGGGGTCACCATCGGCGCCCCGATCATCCAGTACTGGGGATGGCGCGCGCTCTTCTGGGGCGAGCTGCCGCTCATGGCCATCGCCGCGGTGCTGGCGGTCGTCGTGCTGCCCGCCCACGACCGGGCGCGCCCCGAGCCGGCGCCGCTGGGAAGGAGCCACTGGCGCGATCTCGACTGGCTCGGCTCCGCGGCCCTCTCCGGTTCGGTGGTCGCGGGACTGCTCGCGCTCAACCTGGCGCCGTCGTGGGGATTCGCCTCACCGAAGACGCTCGCCCTCTTCGCGCTGTGCCTCGTCCTCGTGGTCGCCTTCGTGCTCCACGAACGCCGTGCGCCGAAGCCGCTCATCCCGCTGCGTTACTTCCGGCGTTCGAACTTCGTCTTCCCGGTCGCGTCACGCGCGTCGGTGAGCTTCGCCTACATGGGAGGGTTCTTCGTCTTCCCCATCCTCATGGAGAGCGTCTACGGCTACAGCGAGACCGCGGCCGGCCTGCTGTCGACGGCGCGCCCGCTCATGTACTCGTTGTCCGCTCCGATCGCGGGATACGCGGCGGTGAAGGTAGGCGAGAGGTGGTCGACCGTCGCGGGAGCCGCCTTCGTCCTCGCCTCGATGGTCGTCTTCACCCAGGTCGGTGCCGACCCGTCGGTGGTGGTGATCGTCATCGCGCTCGTCCTCTCCGGCCTCGGCAACGGGATCTCGACCCCGTCGACCATGGCTTCGGCCTCGAACGAGGTCGCCCCGGACGAGCTCGGGGTGATGAGCGCCGCGCAGCTCCTGATCAGCCAGATCGGCATCGTCGCCGGCATCCAGGTCATGGTCACCGTCCAGGCCAGCGCGCACGGGGGAGCGGGGGGACTCGCGTCGTTCCACCGCGCCTACGCGGTCGGTGCGATCGTGGCCGCCGCGGCGATCGTCTTCGGGTTCTTCGTCCGCGACACACCACGCCAGGCGCGGAGCCCGACCGTCGAGGCCGCAGCCCACTGAGGTCGGGCCGCTCGGCGCGCAGCTGGGAGCAGCTCGACGCGCTCAGCTGGTGATCGACTGGATCCGGGCGGCCATCTCGGTGGTCGCCGGGTCCGGGGTGACGCTCTGCAGCGCCATCAGCTTGGCGATGTCGCCCTCCACCTTGATCTTCCCTTGCATGAAGGCCTGCAGGCCGGCCTGCGGGTTGCCCTCGACCAGGATCTCGCGGGCGATGTCGTACCCCACCGTGACCGTGAGGTCGACCGGATCGAGGTGGCCGTCGTCGAGGACGAGCTCACCGCTGCTCGTGTCGGCGTGCGCGTTGACGGTGCCGTCCCCGAAGGGGACCTCGATCACCACCAGGTTCATTCGGATCGATTGGCCGATGCCCGCCCCGGTGCCTTCGTACTCGGCGCGGATGGCTCGCGCCTCGTCGAGCCACTCGTCGGAGAGGAAGAGGTAGGTGGCCATGGGGTGGTGCTCCTTGTCGGTCGGCTCGATGGATTCCGGGCCCGACTCTACCAACGCCCCCCGCAACGACGACCGGGGACCGAGCGCCGATCGCCGCGCTCGGGTCACCGTCGCTGCCGCCGGAATCACCTGTTCACGGCCATCACGACGAAGACGAGATAGGCAGCGACGATCGCGAGCCCCGACAGCCGCGTGAGCCCACGCCGCGCGTACGCAGCGAGCAGGCAGACGACGGTGAGGCACGCGTACCAGACGGCGACCAGAAGGTCGTCGCCGGTCGCGGCACCGAGTCCGAGGAAGATCCCGGGGAGGAAGAGGCCGACCACGACGTTCAGCATGTTGGAGTTCATCGCCTCGCTGAGGACCGCCGCGCTCCGGCGACGCGTCGCCAGGTAGATCGCGCCCACCGCGTTCGGGAGGCTGGTGACCGCCGCGAGGACGATCCCGCCGACGATGAGGTTCGACCAATGGAAGTGCGTGCCGATCGTCTCGGCCGATCGTTCCATCGCGGTGCTCGCGACGACGACCGCCACGACGCTCACGAGCGCGACCAGTCCGTCCGCGCGGCCGCGGGGCGCGGGACGGATCGCCTCGGAGAGCTCGAGCTCCTCCTCGCCGATCGCCCGGCTGACCCAGTTGGCCGCCCGCTGCGGGAGCTTCGCCCGTCGGAGGGCCGTCGGCGGCACTGCGGAGACGACGACGTAGGGCACCACCACCACCAGTGTGAGGACGAGGCCCAAGCCCGCAACCCAGCCCGCGGCGATCACGACGAGGGTGACCACCGCGACCCAGGTCGCGACCGACCCGTCGAGGAGCACCACCCGGCGGTGCAGGTCGATCCGGGCGGCCACGATCGCCCCGAGTCCGAGGAGCGCCGCGAGGTTGAACACGTTCGAGCCGAGGATGACGCCGATCCCGATGCTCTGCTCGCCGTGCGCGGACGCGGCGATCGAGGAAGTGATCTCGGGCGTGTTGGCCGCCAGCGCGATCACCAGACCGAGCATGGCTTCCGACAGCCCGCCGGCGAGGCGTTCGAGACGCGTGACCAGCACGAAGCTGGCGAGGAGCGAGATCGCCGCCCCGAGGGGGAACAGCGCGGCCGCTGCGCTCGTCGAGAGGTGCACTCGTCGGTTCGAGGCTCGCCGTTACGGGGTCGTGCGGTCGAACTCGGTGAAGAAATCGGGGTTCGCGAGCAGCGCGTCGTAGACGGCCTGCTGACGCGCTTCCGATTTGGCCATTCGACGCGCCTGCGCCCGCTCGATCCGCTTGCGACGCCGCTTGCCGATCGAGACCTGGACTGCGTGCCCCAGCCGGCGGGCGTCGGACGGGCGCACCGAGCGAAGCTGCGACGGGTGCTGCACCGTCCGCCGGGCAAGGCCCTCGAGGCTGGTTCCTCTGGCGAACGCCGCCGTCGCCTCCGCGTCCTTCCTGTCCGCCTGGTGGCTGAGGCGGCTGACCGGAGGTCGGAACCCGGCACCGTGGTGGTAGATGCGATGCCCGTAGACGCCGAAGAGCAGCGGGTCCGGGTTGGAGGTGTTCGTCCGCAGGATCGGCAGCCACTCGATGCCGGCGGTCGCCAGCTGGTGGAGGAGGGTGCCTCCCACGTCAGTGGTCGGGTCCCCGGCCGAGTTGACCCACGTTCCGCCCTCGCGCCAGTCCCCCCCGAGGTCGTTCCAGAAGCCGCAGGTCGTCAGTGTGAAGCACGGGTGCGGCTGTCGATCGCCCAGATTCTCGTCACGACGGACCGCCGCGAGGGGGTAGGCGGCGAGCAGCTCGTCGCACCAGCCGGCGATAGGCCGGACCGGGAAGGCGTCGCCGTCGAGAAAGAGAAGGCGGTCGTCGGGTGACGAGACGTCGATCACCAACTTGGCCAGCTCGTTGAGCTTCTCTGCGTGCGTGCCCTCGAGCTCGACCGCGAGGTGGAAACCGTCGCGGACCTCATCGTCCTCGATGCCGTTCAAGGACGCGTAGACGCGGTAGGGGCCGCCGAGATGGCGCGCCAGGTACTCCGACTGCGGCACGATCCACCGTGTCGATTGCCAGTGGACGGTCACGATGTGGAGCATCGTCATTCGGGCGTCCTGCTCAGGATGGGTCGCTCCTCGCTCGGTGCCCTCGGCACCGAGCGCCCACGCTATCCCGGGCCTGGGCCGAGCCCCGGTGCCGGACGGGAGAGTCGCGCGCCTTTGCGCCCGGTAGCATCGCCACCCGTGACCGCTCCCATCATCCCTGGTTGCGAGCCGTGGACGTCGACCGGCGGTTCCCACGGCGTCCTGGTGCTGCACGGCTTCACCGGCAATCCCCAGTCGATGCGGCCGCTCGCCGAGGCGTTGGCCGCGGCGGGGTTCACCGTCGATCTTCCGCTCCTCCCCGGGCACGGCACCTCGGTCGAGGACATGGTGCCGACCCGCTGGGCGGACTGGTCGAAGGCCGCCGAAGAGGCGTATCAGGCGCTCGCCGGCCGCTGCGAGCGCGTCGCGGTGAGCGGACTCTCGATGGGAGGGACCCTCGCCTGCTGGCTGGCCGAGCGCCACGTCGGCATCGCTGGGATCGCGGTGGTGAACCCCCTCGTCGACCCGCCCGCGCCCGAGTTCCGCGACGCGCTCGAGAGCGCTGGTCGAACAGGGCAGCGAGGTCATCGACGGCATCGGCTCGGACATCGCGAAGGAGGGTGCGGCCGAGGCCGCCTACCAGGGGACCCCGCTGGCGGCCGTCCTCTCCCTCTTCGAGGGGGTCGACGAGGTCTTCCCCGCACTCGGTTCGATCACCTGTCCGACACTCCTGCTCTCGAGCCGCGACGACCACGTGGTGGCCCCGGAGTCGGGGGACGTCCTCGAGGCCGAGGTCGGCGGCCCGGTCGAGCGGATCTTCCTCGAGCGCAGCTTCCACGTGGCAACCCTCGACTGGGATGCACCCCTCATCGAGGAGCGGGTGGTGGCCTTCGCCGACAAGGTGCTCGGCGGCCCGGGTGCGGTCGCCGCTTGATGGCAGAACCGCACCGCATCACCCGCGAGGACGTGGCTCACGTGGCCGCGCTCGCGCGCCTCGAGCTCAGCGACGAGGAGCTCGAGCTCTTCACCGGGCAGCTCGCGGAGGTGCTCGACCACGCGGCCGACGTCGCCGCGCTCGACCTGGGCGGGGTCGCGCGGACCGCTCACCCACTGGCCCTCACCAACGTGCTCCGACCCGACGAGCTCCGACCCGTCCTCGACCGCGAGGAAGTGCTCGCCGCCGCGCCCTCCGTCGAGGACCACCGCTTCCGGGTTCCCCCCATCCTCGGTGAGGCTCCGTGAGCCCGCGGCGGCCCGCAGCCGACCTCGCCCAGGCGGTCCGCTCCGGGTCACGCCCTGCGTCCGAAGTGCTCGAGCAGCACCTCGCGGCCATCGCCGCCGGCGACGACCAGGTCCGCGCGTTCAACCTGGTGACCGCCGAGGAGGCGCGGGCCCAGGCGGCCGAGGTCGACGCGCAAGTGGCCCGTGGCGAGGACCCGGGCCCGCTCGCCGGGGTGCCGGTCGCGCTCAAGGACAACCTGTGCACGCGGGGCGTGCCGACCAGCTGCTCGTCGCGGATCCTCGAAGACTGGCGACCTCCCTACGACGCGACGGTCGTCACCCGGATCGCTGCCGCCGGTGCGGTGCCCGTGGGCAAGACCAACATGGACGAGTTCGCCATGGGATCCTCGACCGAGGGCTCTGCGTTCGGTCCGACCCGCAACCCCCACGACACCGGGCGGGTGCCCGGCGGCTCCTCCGGCGGCTCGGCCGCCGCGGTCGCGGCCGGGTTCGCGCCGCTCGCCCTCGGCTCGGACACCGGGGGGTCGATCCGCCAGCCCGCCGCGCTCTGCGGGGTCGTCGGGATGAAGCCGACCTACGGCGCGGTCTCCCGCTACGGCCTGGTCGCGTTCGCGAGCTCGCTCGACCAGATCGGCCCGCTGGCGACCTCGGTCGCGGACGCCGCACTCCTCTTCGACGTGATCGGGGGTCACGACCCCTGCGATTCGACCTCGCTCGACCGGCCGCTCCCGCCGGTCGTCTCGGGTCTCGAGGACGGGGTGGAAGGGCTCGGCGTCGGCGTGCTCACCGAGCTGCTCGCGACGGCCGCCCCCGACGTCGTCGCCCGGGTGCGCGAGGCAGCCGGCGCACTCGCCGCGGCCGGCGCGCGGGTCGAGGAGGTCTCGGTGCCCGAGGTCACCCTCGGGCTGTCGGCGTACTACCTCATCGCGCCGGGGGAGGCGTCCTCCAACCTCGCCCGCTACGACGGGGTCCGTTACGGCCTCCGGGTCGACGCACCGGACACCGTGGCGATGAACACTGCCACCCGGACCGCGGGATTCGGCGCCGAAGTCAAGCGCCGGATCATGCTCGGGACCTACGTGCTGTCCGCCGGCTACGTGGACGCCTACTACAACCAGGCGCTGCGGGTCAGGACGCGCATCATCGAGGGGTTCGCCGCTGCCTACCGCGACTGCGACGTGCTGCTCGGCCCGACCGCGCCGACCACCGCCTTCGCGCTCGGCGAGAAGACCGACGACCCCTACGCGATGTACCTCTCCGACGTCTGCACCGTCCCCTCCAACCTCGCGGGCCACCCGGCGGTCAGTGTCCCCTTCGGGACCGGTGACGACGGTCTTCCGGTCGGGGTGCAGGTGCTCGGGCCCGCCCTCGCGGAGGGCGTCGTGTTCCGGGTGGCGGCAGCCCTCGAGGCGGTGGCGCC
This sequence comes from uncultured Acidimicrobiaceae bacterium, assembly GCA_963769905.1. Classification (GTDB taxonomy): domain Bacteria; phylum Actinomycetota; class Acidimicrobiia; order Acidimicrobiales; family RAAP-2; genus Bog-756. Next base: position 2,172,879 of record CAVYNG010000002.1, on the reverse strand, counting down.
CGAGCTCGCGGCACCGGTCCTCGCCGGAGGCGGTGCCCGATGAAGCCGGGCTGGGAGACGGTGGTCGGACTCGAGGTGCACTGCGAGCTCAAGACCGCGACGAAACTCTTCTGCGGGTGCCCGAACGCGTTCGGGTCCGAACCCAACACGAACGTCTGCCCGGTGTGCCTCGGCCTTCCCGGCTCGCTGCCCGTCCTCAACCAGAAGGCGGTCGAGCTGGCCATGGCCATCGGTACGGCACTGCACTGCGAGGTTCGGCCGTCCGCGTTCCACCGGAAGAACTACTTCTATCCGGACATGGCGAAGGACTACCAGATCAGCCAGTACGACGAGCCGCTCAACGTGGGTGGGTACCTCGACCTCCCCGACGGCACCCGCATCGGCATCGTGCGCGCCCACATGGAGGAGGACACCGGCAAGACGACCCACGCCGGCTCCTCGGGCCGCATCCACGGGTCCGACTACTCGCTCGTCGACTACAACCGCTCGGGGGTCCCGCTGGTCGAGATCGTGAGCGAGCCCGACCTGCGCTCCGCGGCGGAGGCCCGGGAGTACGTACGCGAGCTCCGGGGCATCCTCGTCGGCTCGGGTGCCTCCGACGGCAAGATGGAGGAAGGCTCGATGCGCGTCGACGCCAACGTGTCGGTCCGCCGGTCGGGGAGCGACGCGCTCGGCACCCGCTGCGAGATCAAGAACCTGAATTCGGTGCACTCTCTCGGCCGGGCCGTCGAGTACGAGGCCGACCGCCAGGTCGCGCTGGTGGAGGCCGGCGAGAAGGTGGCACAGCAGACCCGCCACTGGGACGAGGACGCCGGCCGCACGGTCGCCCTCCGCTCGAAGGAGGAGGCGTACGACTACCGCTACTTCCTCGAGCCCGACCTGGTCCCCCTGGTGCCCTCGGCCCAGTGGGTGACCGCGGTCGGCGACACCCTGGGTCTTCTGCCTGCGGCCCGCCGGCAGCGCCTCGTCGACCTGCTCGAGGCGGACGGCGTCGCACGCGACGCCCAGCTCAAGCAGGTGGCGACCGTCATCGAGCTCTCACTCGACGACCTGGTGGTCTCCGCCGTCGCCGGCGGGGTGCCTTCGCCGCTCGCCCTCGCCCGCACGGCCAACGAGGCCGCGAGGGAGCCCGCCGCGGCCCGCCGGCTCGACCCCGACGCCTACCTGGCACTTCTCACCATGGAGCACGAGGGGAGCCTCTCTGCGACCCAGGCGAAGGCGGTCCTCGGCGACCTCCTCGAGGCCGGAGGCGGCGATCCGGCGGCCCTGGCGGCCGCCCGGGGCTTCGAGGCTCTCTCGACCGATTCGCTGGTCGCCACGGTCGCCGAGGTGATCGCCGCGCACCCCGACGAGTGGGCCCGCTACCGCGAAGGGGGCGAGAAGGCCGACAAGCTCACCGGGTTCTTCACCGGGCAGGTGATGAAGGCCACCCGGGGTCAGGCCGACGGGAAGGCGGTCGCGGCCGAGCTGGCCCGCCTACGGGGTGCCTGACCAGATCGTCTCGCCGTCGAGGAGCCCGAGGCCCGGGGGCGCCTGCCAGGCCGCCAGGTAGGGGCCCGACGGCAGTATCCCGATCCGGGCGATGTAGACCGGACGCGGCGGGAAGTCGGGCTTCGGCGCGAGCGAGCGCCACGGGCTGTAGAGCAGCCAGAGACCCGAGGCGTCCTCGAAGAGCGAGCCCTCGCCGGGCCCGAGCCCCTGGAAGTTCGAGCCGAGGAGGGGGAGCGGCGAGGTGTCCGCGCACGGTCCGGTAGGGCCGGTGCAGCGGGCGGCGCCCATCGCGTAGGCGGGCTGGTTGAACCAATTACCGGAGTAGAACACCCAGTAGGTGCCCTCGACGTCCACCATCTGGGGCGCCTCGACGATGGTGCCCTGCCAGGCCTCGTCGGGCTGGAGGAGGAGGCTCGGTCGCCCGGTGAGGGTGAGCCCGTCCGCGCTGAGCGGCTGCGACCAGAGCATGGTCGGGGTCGACGCGCCCCCGATGTTCTGGTCCGACTTCCAGAGCATCCAGTGTGTCCCCGAGGCGTCGGTGAAGACGCGCGGGTCGATCGACCCCCCGAGGGCGAGCTGGCAGATGAACGGGATCGGCGAGGCGACGAAGGGACCGGTGGGCGAAGCCCCCGAGGCGCTGCCGATGCACTCGGTCGCCGGCGAGGAGCCCCGGACCATCGCGGTGAAGTAGAGCTCCCAGGTCGACCCGAAGCGGTGGACGTCGGGCGCCCAGGTGAACCCAGGAGTCGCCCATGGCGGGAGCTCGGGGAGGGCGTCGGCGACCGGGCCCCAGGACTCGAAGTCCGTGCTCGAGGACACGGGGACGTTGACCGGCCCGGGTTCCCCGCTCGTGTAGAGCAAGTAGCGGCCGTCCGCCACGAGGAGGTAGGGGTCGGACTGGTCCTCGCCGGAGGAGACGGCCACTCCCGGCGCCAGGGGGCCCGGGCTCACCGGCGGGGTGAAGGGACCCGGCGGAGCGACCGCAGTGCTCGTGCGACTCGGAGCGGCACGCGCGGGCGCCGCACTCGAAGAGGCGAGGGTCGCGACCACCATCGCCGCCAGCGTGACCGCGCCCACGAGTACGGGGAGCGCCGCGCCCCGCGCGTTCGCACCCGTTGCGCGCACCCTCCCGGCGCGTCGGGCCTCGCGTGCGCTCGTCGTGGATCGTGGACCTCTGGACATCTCGTCGCGGAGCGGTCGCTCCCTCCCTCCCGCGGGGTCGCGACTCTACCGGCCTGTTCCCTGCGCGGTCGCTGCGGTTGGGGAAGAGCGGTGGACATCCTGGGCACGAATCGGTGGACATCGCGCGCTTGCCTGCGGATTGCCAAAAAATAATGAGGATAACGTCGGGATTTCGCGCCACCCTCTTGACCCTCGAATCGCCGCACTTCACAGTGTCAATTGTTCGGAAGCTGAAGCCCTGAAAACGAGGGTGGACAAGGTCCGTCGTCGGGTTGCAAAGCCACACGACGGGGGCCGGTTCGCACGAGCGACAGGGCCGTAGGCGACCGGCGCGGTGGTCCGGGGAACAGGTCGTTGTGCCTTCGCGGGTGGAGCGATCGGGTGCCCGTCGAGTTGTCCGACACGACTCGTCACGGGTGGAGCCGGTCTCGCCATGCGCGTGGCCCCAAGGAGCTGGGTCGGTTCCGGCCGCCCGGTTACTTGGGGCCGCGTCGCGCCCAACCGGTCGACGCATCCGCGACGGCGTCGAGTGTTCTCCTCAGTGCCGGTGGACTGCCGCGGTGTGCGACTCGTGCGGCTCCATGCGGCAGGGGTCTTCCTCGTCGTCGTTGCACCGTTCGCATTCGAGCTCGAGGGTGCTGTGGGAGATGCCGAAGGGCGCGGCGATCGTTCCCTTCACCCGGTCGCCGACCCGCTGGGCCTCCTCGAGGGTCGGGTGGCCGGTCAGCACGAGGTGCGCGGAGAGCACCCGCACCTCGCTCGAAAGGCTCCAGACGTGGAGGTCGTGGACCTCACCGACTCCGGGCACCGCCGACATCGTCGTGGTCAGCTCGCGGAGATCGAGATCAGCCGGGGTCGACTCGAGCAGGATGGCCGCGCTGCCGACGAGGATCCGTGTGGCCTGCACCACGATGATCGCGGCGACCACCAGCGCGGAGATCGGGTCGAGCCAGCTGGCGGAGGGCCTGACGAGCAGGACCACCGCGGCGAGCACGACCGCCAGCGAGGCGAGCGCGTCCCCGCCCATGTGCACCACCGCCGCGCGGACGTTCAAGTCGCGCGATCCGTCGCGCAACACCAGGGCCGCGAGACCGTTGACCGCGAGGCCGAGCGAGGCGACCACCACCACGATGCCCGCGCGGACCGGTTCGGGATGACCGAGGCGGTGCACACTGTCGATCACGATGAGCACGGTGACCGCCGCCACGAGCGACGCGTTGGCGAGTGCGGCGAGGATGGTCGCGCGGTGGTTGCCGTACGAGCGGGCTGCGTTCGGCGGACGAAGGGCGAGCCGCACCGCGACCAGCGAGAGGGCGATGCCGCCGACATCGACCAGGTTGTGTCCCGCGTCGGCGAGCAGGCCGGTCGAATGCGCCGCGGCCGCAAAACCCGCCTGGACGACCACCAGCCCCGCGTTGAGCGCGAGGCCGATTGCGAAACGGTGCGTGCGATTCATCGATAACTCCCGAGCTCCAGCCTACCAACCGCCCTCGTCGGTTCCCCGGGCCCCACCGGAGGTGGGAGCGGGTCGCGGTGACCGGTCAGCTGCGCTGGTGCCGCCGCTTTCGCCAGCGGCGCCAATTCTTCTTTTGGCGACCCGCGTACCGGTACACCGAGCGGGCAGCGCGGGTTCCGAGGGGAACGCGGGTCACTCGCAGCTCCTTGCTGCCGAGACCGCGGATCTCCTCTGCCATGCGTACGTAGACCTGACGCTGGTAGTGGCGGAGGTTGTTCGCGAGGTCGGCGCTTCCATCGACGAGGCGCCGGACGTCGCAGACCTCGGCGTTCGGCAACTCCAGCACCGTCCGGTCGAGCGCCTCGTTCATCGTCCGATGACGCAGATGGCGCTCGGGCTCCTTCGGATTGTCGAGGGGCACCTCGGCGCCGTTCAGGAACACGATCCGGGCGCCGGGAGGGGTCGAGGCGGCGAGCCAGCGAATGTTCGCCGCGAACTGCTCGGGCGAGATCCCGCCGAGCGACTCGAACTCGTCGGCGAACCAGGCGAGGAACCCACGGTCGACCTCTTCGCGCTCGAACCGCCGGAGGATCCAGGGCCAGACCGCTTCGTCGGTCACGTCGACGTGGTACTGGTGCCACGGCACTACCAGCCCGAGGCGCCGGTGCCGGTAGAGACCCTGGGTGTAGTCGGTGAGGACGCTGTAGACGAGGAGGTCGTAGTCGGGGTCGACGACCGCGGGTGAGGAGTAGACCGCACGATCGAGGAAGGGGATCCGGTCGACCAGCGCGAGCGCTTCGGGCGGGATGCCGTTCGCCGACTGGCGGAGCAGTTCGGTGTGCCCCACATGGATGAAGGCTCCGGTCGGCCCGGTGTGGGAGAAGTCGGTGGCGATCTCGCCACCGAGGTACTGGGCGGTCGTGGTGAGGTCGCAGCCGCCGATCATGAGCACTCGCTCGACGCGGACTTCCCGCCGCCCATGCGCACTCCGTGCACCGGCGCCGGTCGCGAGCTCGCCGAAGGCGGCGGGGTCGGAGGTGATCCAGTCGACGGGGGCGTCGAGCGACGAGGCAACGTCGCCCACCACGGTGATCCCTGGACGGCCGAGATGGCCGTAGACCCACTGTTCGACCCCCATGTGGAGGATCCGGCACGAGAAGAGGAAGTCGACGAGGACGTCCTCCACCCGATCGACCGAGTAGAAGCCGCAGATGCCGTAGTCGCCGTACCGGTCGCGGATGCGTACGTAGCCGGTCTCGAACCGGGGGTCCGCGAGCATCGCCTCGAATTCGTCGCGGCTCGGCCGGCGCTTGGTGAAGTTGAGCTGGTGGGTACGGGCCGCCAGCTCGAACAATCGGTCCGCCTCTCGCACGGTGTCGTCGAAGAGTCCGACCCGGATATCGCAGGAACGGAGGAACGACTCGTTGCTCCCCGCGACCTCTTTGCGGTCGTCGAGCTTGCGCTCGAGGATCTGGTACTGCTGCAGCCTGGTCAGCCCCCGGTCGTCCTTTCCGGTCAACTCGGGCAGCGAGAGAAGGTGCTCGGCGATCTCCGGTCCGGCGGTCTGGATGTCCGGCACGAAGTGGCGCACCTCGCGTCGGTTGGTGGCCAGATCGTCGATGAACAAGACGTTCTCGGGCCGGAGCTGCGCGTCCTCGATGATCCGGGCGACGCGGGGACCCTTCGGTGTCCAGCCGATGCGAACGAACACGAACTCGCCGAGAAGTCCCGCGTCCTCGAGACGCCCGCGCGCATCGAGCTCGTCGTTGTTCGAACAGATCGCGTTCACGATGCCGCGGCGGTTGAGAGTACGGACGACGTGCGCGCAGCGATCGTCGACACGGACCGTGCCCTCGCTCAACGTCCCGGCCCAGAGGGTGTCGTCGAGATCCCAGACGACGAGTTTGACGTCTTGGGAGACGCCGTCGCGGTCGGGATCGTCCGAGACGACCGCCGCGGCACCGGGCTCGGTCATCGACCCCACTTGGTCGGCCGCCCGCCACGGCTCCGCTGGTCGCCCTGCTCCCATGGCCACGATTATGTCATCGAGCCCGTCGGCGCCGGGTCGGGGCATGGCTCCACGTGGATCCTCACGTCGAACACCGTCTTCTCCCAGAGCCCTTCTGATGGCCGACGCGCTGGACACACCACAGTGGGTCCATGATCGAGTGGGGAGCCGCACTCGTGGACGCGGCTAGCTTCGCGTCCACCATGCCGAGGGAGGCGCGAACCGACGTGGGGACGGGGCGATGAAGTTCCTGATGGTTGCCGACTCCTACCCCTGGCCTCCCACGACCGGGAGCCATCTGCGCCTCGCGAACACCCTCACCGCGCTGACCGAGATGGCCGGCACCGATCTCTACTGTCTCTACGACGCGCGCCAATCTCAGGATGCCGTTCCCGCCGAGCTCGAGCTCGAGAGGGTGTGCATGGTGCCACTCGGTCCTCTGAGGGACACGCCCTTCCGCCGCCTCCTCTGCTTGGCGCGGCGGGACCAACCGATCGAAGTCGCCCTCCGCAATGACAACAAGAACCCCCGTCTTACGTTCGACGCGTGGCGGCAAGCTGCTTATGACCTGGTGTGGTTCCGGTCTGCAGCCAGCTACCAGTGGCTCGGCCGTCCGAGGCTCGGACCCACGGTCGTCGACATCGACGACCTGGCGGACGTGAAGGAGCGCCAACGGGCGGCTCTCCTGAGGGACCGGCCGGTTGGCAGCGTGGCCGCACGTGCACGGCGGGTCGCGGCGGTCTCCCAGGCGAGGCTCAACGCGCGGGACTGGGCCCGGTTCCAGCGGTCGGTTGCGAGCGACGTCGATCGGGTCGTGCTGGCGTCCGAGGCCGACGTTCGACTGCTCGCAACCGACAACTGCGAAGTCCTCCCCAACACCTACGAGCAACCGGATCACCCACTGGGCCGCGACCAGCCGCGTCAGCCACCGACGTTGCTCTTCCAAGGCACCTTCGACTACGGGCCGAATGTCGACGGCGCACAGTGGCTGGTGGACGACGTGGCACCGAAGGTCCGTGCTCAAGTGGCCGGGGCCCGCATTCGACTCGTCGGGAAGACGACGGGGAGCGTCGACTCGCTCGCAGACCCGCCCCTCGTCACGGTTGTCGGGCAGGTCCCTCACATGGAGCCGGAGCTCGGCGGTGCCGACCTGGTCGTGGTCCCGCTGCGGATGGGGAGTGGCACACGGTTCAAGATCCTCGAAGCGTTCGCCCACCGGATCCCGGTCGTTTCGACTCGCCTCGGCGCCGAAGGGCTCCGGGCGGAGGACGGCGTGCATCTCCTCGTCGCGGACCACCCGGATGCCTTCGCCGAGGCGTGCGCACGACTCTGCAGCGACGTCGCCCTCCGTCGGCGCATGGTCGATGCCGCCGAGAGTCTCTTCAAGGAATGCTATGAGTCAGCGGCCGGGCGGGCCCGCGTCCACGACATCGTCACCTCGCTGACCGGTGATCCCCGGTGATCCCCTCAACCTCGTTCGAATCGCATCAGGGTCAGTTCGCCATCCGGTCTGCGGACGACCCGGTCGAGCTGTCGGGTGACCGGTTGCAGTGCCGTCTCGAGCCCCCAGTGCAGCCTCGAGAACCCTTCCCCCTCGGAGGTGCGCCCCTTGTCGAGCCTCGTCTTCAGGAAGGTGAACAGGAAATGGCTCGCGTACGTGCGGAGGAACTGGGTGTCCTTCAAGACGAATCCCTCCTTGGCGCAGGCGTCGGAATACTCGCCGACCGAGCGCGAGAAGAAGCTGCCGTAGTCGCCGATCCCGACTTCGCGGTCGTCCTCGCCGACCTTCGGTCGCGGGGTCGCCGGACGAGAGAAGGTGTCCTCGATCAGGTAGATCCGAGACCGGGTGATGCGGCCCATCTCGTGGATGATCTGTGCCATTCGCCCCTCTGGGTTGTGCATCAGGACCGTGGCCGTGAAGCTGACGTCGAACTCCTTGTCGCGGAACGGAAGGGACTCTCCGTCGATCAGGAAGACCTCCGCGCCGTGAGCCTCGAGCTCCTGTCGCGCCGTTTCCACCATCGACGGCGCGACATCGCACCCGACGAGCCGCGCGGGGTGCCGCCGGAGCACCTCGGCGAGGTTCCCACCCGGACCGCACCCGACCTCGAGGACGGACATGCCTTCCGCCGGAATCTGGGGAAGGAAGGTCTCGACGAAGAGCCGACGCTTGTACCGATAGTAGGGGGCGTCATCACCTGCCACGAGCCGACCGTGCTTGCTTCGCCGTGCAGCTTTGTCGGCGACCTCGGACCAGTGCTCGTCCGCCTTGTACTTGGCCATGCCACGCCCCCTTCGAGAAGCAGTTCGACTGCCTCACTGGAGGGCACAATCTATGTGTCGCGGGTCCCGATGCCAACTGCGGAGACGTCGACCGGACGTCCCCGGCCGGATCCCACCACGACCGCGTCACCCACGCGGGCACGACGCCGGTCGCGCCGAGCAATCGTGATCCGTGTGTCTCGGTGCTCGTACTCGAACACGCAATCGGCGCGCCGTCCTCGGCCCGTCGATCGGGTCGTGTCCGCCACGGATGTCCCCGGGGTGACACCCGGGATGACACCGCGCCCTATCCTCACCCAGGTCCACCGCCCGAACGATGCCGGTCGTACCGGACCCAGAACCCTCGAGCCCGACGTGCACGTCCATTTGAGCCCGGTCCATCGACCCGTCATGACCGCGTGGCCCGGGTCGTTGTCGGGCGCGACCATGAGGCCCGGTTGGTGACGGGCCACCAGCGCGTGGACCGCGAGCCCCGTCGTGTGCTCTTGGTCGAGGCGAACGGCGAGTGCGAGGGAGGGGCCCAGATGATGCTGGACGAGCTTCTCCACCGGGTGGATCCGGCCCGCTACCTCGCCACCTTCGCAGCGCTCCGCGAGGGCTCATGGCCCGAACGCCTCCGTCGCGAAGGGCATCCCGTCCACGTCGTCCCCCAGACGCGGTGGCGCGACGTCCGGAATGTCACAGCAGTGGCCCGTGGCCTGGCCGATCTCGTGCGCGAGGAGCGGATCGACCTCGTCCATGCCAGCGGAGGGGGAGGCCTGCTGTTCGCCAGCCTCGGCGGTCGACAGGCGAAGGTGCCCGTGGTTTGGAACGTGTTCGACCCCTTGACCGGGCTGTCACCGAAGAAGCTGCTGACCGCGCGCCGCCACGTCACCGCTCGCCTCTTGGCCACGCTCCACCCGGACGCCATCATCTTCGGGACCGATCGTGCCGCGGAAGGGGTGCCCCGGCGCAGATCGACGCCGACAGCCACCATCCTGCCCGGTATCGACCTCGACCGGCACGGCCATGGAGACGGCGCCCGCGCCCGGGCGGAACTGGGGATCGCCGGCGATGCGCCGATCCTGGCCATGTTCGGCCGCCTGACCTTCCTCAAGTCCCAGACCGACTTCGTCCGCGCCATGGTCGAGGTCGTCCGAGCCGTGCCAGGGGCCCGCGGCGTCATCTGCGGAGGCGAGGGCGAGTCCGCCTACGGCGCCCGTGTCCGCGCACTCCGCTCGGAGCTCGGCCTCGAGGAGGAGGTCGTCTTGACCGGCTTTGCTCCCGATCAGCTGAAGGACGATGTCATGGCCGCGGCGGACATCGTGGTGCACCTGGCTCGACGTGAGTCGTTCGGTCTGGCCGTCGTGGAGGCCCAGGCGGCAGGCAAGCCGGTGGTGGCGGCGGACGCAAGCGGGCCCCGCTCGCTCATCGACGACGGGTCGACCGGGATCCTCGTACCCGTCGGGGACATCGAACGGCTCACCGAGGTCCTCATCGGTCTCCTCCGCGACCCGGGTCGTCGCGCCGAGCTCGGGTCACGCGCAAAGGAGAGCTCGCGCCGGCACCCGATCGGACCCATGGTCGAGCGGATCCAGGATGTCTGGGACCTCGTGCTGTCCCGCCGGTGCCACTGAACGGGCGTCAGGTGGGAGGAGCGGGGAAGACCGGCGGGTCTGCCAGGTGGGCGAAGTGCTTCCAGAGCGAGAGGTCGATGTTGGGGCGGCGCGCCACCAGGTTCAGTACGTCCGGCGCGTAGAGGCGGACGAGTTGCTGGATGACGAACGGGTCGAGCTCCAGCTTGGACTTCGATGCGTTGACCGACGCTCCCATCCCCGGCGGCCGGAAGGAGTCGTCGACACCGAGGAAGCGGAACGTCTCCGCCAGGTGTTCGTCCGGGGATCGGACGCAGGCCTCGTACTGGAGCACGAGCAGGTCCTCGGGGGCGTAGACCTCCTCCCACGGCTGGAGCACGTTCGAGTACATGCCGTTCGCGAGCGCCCGGTACCGGAGGCGGTTTCTGTCCCTCGACGGCATTGGACGCGACAGGTCAGAACGGTATCGCTCCACCGGGTCGCGGAGCATCACGATCAGCCTCGCACCGGGGGCGGCCGCCCGTACGACCGCCGGGAGCCGGCCGGCGAAGGCGTAGTTCGGGGTCCACTCACCCGTGACGGTCCCCTCGGGCCGGGGGAACCAGTTCCGGTACGCCTCTGCGTCGGCCAGCGTGCACCTCCCGGCATCCAGGCGTCGCAGGAAGTGCTGGTTGAAGTAGTTGAGTTCCTTCTCGTACTCGACGTGGATCTCGGGATGGGACATCAGCAGGCTGAACCACCACGTGGTGCCGGACTTGGCGACACCGATCCCGACGAAGTCAGGCGGACCGGTGCGCATCCCAGCGGGCACGGGCGGAGCGACGGGCGGGGTGCCCGATGCCCACGCCGCCTCCCGCCCCAACGACCGCAGGACACGTCCCTGAAACGAGTGAGGGGTCCTGATGAAGACGTACCCCGCCGCGTCACGGAGCCTGGCGACGGCCGGAATCGTCATCGGCGGGCGCCAAGGGATGGCGGTAGTTCAGGGATGACCACGATCGCTCCTCACGCCTCCCTCTGAGCCTTGCCTCGGAGCGCGAGGCGCCAGCGTACCCGTCCCAACGGGCTCCCTGCGCTGAGGCGCGACACCGCGGGAACGAGGCCCGACCGGGACACGGCTCGCGGTCGCGACGCTATTGTCTCCTCCCGATGCGCGAGGGATTGGGGAGGTTCGCGGACGCCATCGGCGCGCGGGACGCCATCGTGAAGGGGCGCGACCGATTGGTCGACCTCCTCACCGGCGAAAGCCGGAACCCGGCGACCGTGCGGCGTAACCAGAGAGACGACCGTCATCTCAGACTGCTCCTCAGGTTCGGCATGCACCCCTCGTCGAACTTCCTCGACGTCGGCGCCAACCGCGGTTTGTTCCTCAAGGGGATCGAGCGGATTGCGCCGCTGGGTCACCACGTCGCGTACGAGCCGCTGCCGCACCTCTGCGCCGAGCTGGTGCGACGTTTCCCCGCAGTGGAGGTGCGTCAGCGAGCGCTCTCGGACCACGAGGGAGAGCTGCCATTCGTGCAGGTGTTGGACAAGGGTTACCAGGGGTTGAGCAGGTTCGCGCAGAGCGGTTCCGACGTGAGCTTTCCCCTCGACGGACTGCACACGGAGATCATCACCGTGAGGACCGAGCGACTCGACGACCACCTGCCAGAGGGATGGCTGCCCGATTTCGTGAAGATCGATGTCGAGGGGAGTGAGATGGCGGTCCTACGGGGAGCGGTGCAGACGTTTCGGAAGGCCAAGCCGGTCATCGCGTTCGAACACGCCCACCATGGCGAGGCGTCCGGGGAGATCTACGAGCTGCTCTGCGACGAGATCGGGCTCCGCCTCTTCGACTTGGACGGGCACGGACCACTCGATCGGTCGCAGTTCCTCGAGGAGCTCAGGAGCCGCTGGAACTGGGTCGCGCACCTCTGAGGTCTCCGCCTCGGCCGCCGGATCAGCGGGGACCGGGTGCAGCACGTGCGCGGGGATCGTGACGGCGGAGCCATCTCCGGACTTCGTAGCGGCTCGGGAGGTGGAAGGACACCGGAGGTCGGGGGAAGATCCTCCTCCCGGCCGTCAGGTAGCTCGCCGAGATGTCGAAGTCGGCCGGCAGCGAGCTCTTCGGGCCACGGGTCACGAAGGCGCACTTGTTGGTGACGTCGACCTCGGAGATCAATCCCGGGTCGGTCTCCGCGGCCATCATCAGCTCGATGACGAGGTTCGTCAAGGGTGTGCGTTCCTTGGCGAACTGGTTCCTCGGGTGCTGCCACTCCTCGCCCGGCCAGTGGCTCCAACCCCAGTCCTCGATCAGGTAGAGCCCGCCAGGTCGGAGCCGTGGAAGCAGGACGTTGAGGGAGGCCTTGGTGTGCGCGTACCGGTGGGATCCGTCGTCGACCACCAGGTCGAGCTGCTCCTCCCCGAAGCACTCGTGCACGATGGCCGCGAGCCGTGCACGATCAGCCTGACTCGTACCGTAGAAGAGGCGGAGGCGATCCGCGAGATGGTGGCGTTCGATGTAGTCGTCGAGCGCGGGCACGCGGTGCTGGTGCAGCTCGATGCCGACGAGGGTCTTCGGCTGGAACAGCTCGGAGTACAGGGCGATGCTGCCCCCCTTGAAGATCCCGAGCTCCACGATGTTGTCGAGCGTCTCGGGGACGCGTTCGACGAGCGCTTCGATCATCCCGCGGTCCTTCAAGAGCACGAAGCTCTGGAGTGCCGAGCGCGACCTGTCGTAGACCGCGGGGTCGAGCGACAACGAGAAGCTGAGGTCGCCGACCTCGAGACGCTCGTCCCCGTCCCAACCCAAATCCACGGCAGAGCCTCCCGCGTCTACGTGAACCGCTTGACCGCGGTCTTGACGCGTAACGGGATGACGTCCTTCAGGCGTTCCGAGGGGCTCGGCCTCGGACCGACGAAGAACTGCTGGCGGGTCTCGCTCTCGGTCAGCGAGCCGCCCTCGGAGAGTCGCCGGTGCGCGATCCACTTCCAGCGGTGGTCGAGTCGGAGCCATCGCTCGTCGGGATCGATGAAGAGGTCGACGAGGGTGCGCACCTGAGGGATCTGGACGTCGTCGATGACCGCGATGCCTCCCTTCCGCAGCAGGCCGGCGGCGTAGAACCAGTCGATGATCGGCATCGGGAAGCCGTGGCACCCGTCGATGAGGACGAGGTCGAACTCGGCGGCACCGATCATCTCGGGAAGCGCGACCTCCGAAGGCCGGAGGTCGAAGCGCAGCGCGCCGGTCTCGACGCCCTGCTGCGCGCAGAACTCGAGGATCGCGTCTGCTTCGCGTTCGAAGGGGACGATCGACAGGTGGTCGCAACCCCATGCCGCGAACAGCACCGTCGAGAGCCCGGCTCCCGTCTCCAGTGTGCGCGATCCGGGTTGGAGATTGCGGGCCATGAACCGGTAGCACGACACCTCGGTGCTCCAGACCGCACCGTTTTCCGCCTCGGGATGGATGGTCGGTGGCGAGGCGACGAAGCGGTCGACGACGGCGAGCCGCGCGTCAAGGTCCCGGTTGGCAATCACGGTGAAACGCTACCTCCCGGGCGTTGTTGCAAAGTAGTGTACGACCTGTGGTTGGGGGGTCTGAGCAAGGGGACCGGGCCCGTGCACCGGACCGCCTTGCAGCCCTGCACTCGAGGGGACCCAAGGTCGGGACCGGCGCGGCGCTCCGTCGTGCCGCCCGTGAGGTCAGGGACAGCTGGGAGCTACGCCGCGACTCGACATTCCGACGCCTGGCCGAGGCCTACGAGCTTCCCGACGGGAACCGGCGAGTGTACTGCTATCACGTGCGCAAAACGGCCGGAACCAGCCTTTACCTGAGCTTCCTCGGGCTTGGCGGGGAGGACCCGATGGATGTCTGGCGGCGGATCACGAGTTCGAGGCTCTCGAGGACCATAAGTGGCGGCTACGTATTCGTTGCGAATTCGCGCCGAGTGCTCGCCGAAGGCGCCTATTTCTTCGGACGATCGCACCGTTCGGCCGACCGGCAACCCCTACCGCCGCGCACTTTCACCGTGACCGTCCTCAGGGATCCGGTCGACCGCGTGCGCTCCTACTTCGACTATCTGGTTGCGGGCGATCCGCCGACCAACCCCGGACAGGTCGGTGACCGTCAACGCCGGCTTGCGGAGGATGGGTTCGACCGGTTCCTGGAGCGTGTCTCGCAAAGAGATCTCTTGAACCAGATCGCCACCTTTTCCTCTCGTCTCGACGTGTCGGAGGCGGTGGAACGAATCGCCGAGTGCTCGCTCGTCTTGTTCACCAGCGCCTTCGAGGAAGGTCTCGAGGGTCTCGGTCGCCGGCTCGAGCTGCCGCTCCAGGTCCGGCGGGCCCGGGTCGGCGGTAGCCGGTCGCTGCTCACGGACGTCCAGCTCCAGCGTCTCCGGGCACGGCTCGAACCGGAGTACGAGTTGCTGCGCCGGCTCGAGCAGGGGGGCATCGCGGCGCCGGCCCGCGACTGAATGAGAGGCGGCCGGACTCCGCTCAGCCCGTTCGGCGGCGCGAGCTCCCCGAAGAGAACGGAGCCAGCTCGGCGGGGAGGGTGGACGGCTCGATCCGTCCGAGATCCCGGCTGTTGGCATAGACGACGGCCGCAAGCTGCGAGCGCACCCCGAGCTTGCGCAGGATCGAGCGGATGTGGCTGCGGACGGTCGTAAGGGACACGACGAGGTTGTCGGCGATCTGCTGCGCCGACAAACCGGTCGTCAGATAGAAGAGGACCCGCCGCTCGCTTGCGGTCAACTGCAGCAGCGCCTGGAAGCGAGTCGGCATGCGGCTGGTTGCGCTCTCGGGTGCCGAGCGGGAGCTTTCGCGACACCGGCGCCACAGCTGGAGCTCTGACGGGAGCTGGTCGAGGTCGAACAGGATGGTCGCGCCCTGGTCGTAGCAGGCGGTCAGCGCACCTGCGCCGGCTCCCGCGCTCACTGCGAGCACGTCGACGCCGAGTGCAGCGCAGCCAGCAGCCAGCTGGGCCGGCCGGCACCACGAGCTGTGTGACCAGAGAGGAACGTCGACGGCCGGCTCGCTTCCGACGACCAGTACCACGAGGTCGAGGCCGCCGGTCTGGAAGGTGAGGTCGAGCACCTCGTGGCTGAGCGGCGCGACCGCATCGGCCCGGAACCCCAGCCGTTCGCTCGTCGCGACCGCTGCCTGGGCGGCGAGGCCAGGCTTGCCAGGGGTCGACGGCGTGGGATCGACGACGAGGATCGTCCCGGAGGACTCGGCGCTGCGGGACCCGGTTGGGTGGTCGTCGTGGCGAGCGCCGCCGGGGCTCCTGCTGGGCGGATAGCGCACCACCGTGCGGTGACGGAACAGGGGGGCTCCCACAGGGACCGGCGCCTGCTCCGTCGCGGCGATCGCGGTCGGTGCGGCAGGACCGGAGCCGCAGCTCGTCAGCCGGTCGACGGTCACCACGGCCGTCGTCCGACCGACGTCGACCCCGTGGAGGTCACTGTTGCCGTTTGTCGTCAGGTCGCGGCGACGCGCGTTGCTCTTGACGCCGGGCGACTCGTGGCTCTTGTTCGCTTCGGAGGCCAGCCCGAAGGCGACGGCCCGCGCCAGCCGCTCCCCGAGGATCCTCGTGGTCACCGCCTCCGCATCGGGTCCGAATGTGATCGCGATCCGAGAGAGGCCGAGTGGGCACACACGATCGTCGGCTCGCACGGTCTGTTGCACACGACGCAACGCGGACTCGAGCACCTTGGCCGGACTACCGGCTGCGTGCGCGCTCTCCCCCGATGGGAGGTCCACACGAGCAACGGTCCCGAACGGCTCGGAATCCGACGACGACACGGCCGAGCGTGCGCTGCCTTCGGCATCGACTGCCATGGTTCCCCCGCGCACCGCCCGTTCTCCACAACGGCACAAGGCCTCGCCCCGCGGTGCTTCCCAGTCCCACCATCCTACCTGCCCACCCGTTTCTCGCAACAAAGTCCCCGTCACGATTGACGAGGCAGCGGACCGCGATCGATTGGTGGTTACCAGTCGTTCACATACGATGTCGCAACCGGCCGGGCGGGACCGCCTGCCGATGTGCGAAGTGGGCGCCTGGACCGAGATGGAGGACTCCGTCGACCAACAGGACAACCCCCACACCGAGCGCGACCCCTGCCAGTGCGTCGGTCGGGTAGTGCCAACGGAGGCCGATGACCGCCACGACGATCGCTCCCACGGCAGCGGTGCCGATGACGAGGAGAAGCGGTCGGAGCCGGGCGGGGACCGCCACGACCCATGCGGTGGCGAGTGCCGCGACGTCGGCGGTGTTGCCAGAGGGGTAGCTGAGCACCCCTTCGAAGCGACGCCCGACCATCGGCTTCAGCACGTACTCGACGGACACCGCGCAGAGGAAGGGTCCGGCGACGCACGCGAGCGCCCGCCAGCGGTCGCGGTGCAGACAGATCAGCGCGGCCAGGATCGACCCGATGGCGAGGACGGCTTCGGACCCGAGGTCGGTCGCCCGCAACAACGTGGTCGAGTCGACCGAGCGCATGAACCACTCGAAGCCCCAGTGGTCGATCGCATTGGGCTGCGGGTGGGAACGGATCGCGATCGCCCCGAGGATCGACCAGCCGACGAGGATGCCGCCGGCAAATGCTTCGGCGCTCCCGGTGCGGTTCGCCGGCGGCTCGTCGCGGACCTCCAGCGTGTCGTCAGGAGCCAAGGTCCTGCTCGAACCACTCGACGGTGGCCCGAATGCCGTCCTCGAGGGCGATCGGCTCGATCGCAGGGAACAGACGAGCCAACCTGGTCTGGTCGGCCTGCGAATCGCGGACGTCGCCGACCCTCGGTTGGTCGTGACGGCGCTCGAGCGCCCGACCGACCACCCTCTCGAGCAGGTCGATGAGTTCGAGCAGGGAGACTCTCGTCCCGAACGCGAGGTTCACCGGCTCCGGGTCGCTCACCGCGCGGGTGACGGCCTCGGTGAGGACGGACACGACGCTCCCGACGAAGGTGAAGTCGCGGGTCTGGCGCCCGTCACCGTGCACCGGCAGCGGATCCCTGCGCCGCGCCGCCGCGACGAATGTGGGCACGACCGCGGCATAAGCGTGGTCGGCGGGCTGCAGGGGACCGAAGACATTGAAGAACCGGAATGCGAGCACCGGCAGGGAGAAGGAACGGCCGTAGGCGAGGGCTGCGGACTCGGCCGCGAGCTTGCTCGCGGCGTACGGGCTGACCGGGAACGTCGCCATGTCCTCTCGCTTGGGCAACGCCGGGTTCGCGCCGTAGACCGACGACGAGGAGGCGACGACGACCTGAGGCAGGCCGTGACGACGCGCGGCCTCGAGGACCTCCATCGTGCCGGTTGCGTTGACCCGATGGGTAGCCATCGGATCGGCGAGTGACCGCGGGACCGACGGCCGGGCCGCCAGGTGCACGACCGACGCGACCCCGTCGACGAGGTGGTCGAGCAGGTCGGCGTCGAGAATCGATCCCTCGACGAGCTCGACTTGGGCCAAGCCGGCGAGGTTGTCCTTTCTGCCGGTCGAGAGATCGTCGAGGGCGACCACCTCGGAGACTTGCGGGACCGAGGCGAGCGATCGGCACAGATTGGCACCGATGAATCCCGCGCCCCCTGTCACCAGGACCTTCATCGACGCGACCCGACGGAACCGGAAGCCTCGGAAGGCCCGTCCGATCGCCGCCCCGCCCTGCCCGGCGCCGTTCGGTCCATCCGAGCGGTCAGAGGTGCTCGACCGACGGCCCGCGCAGCCGATTGCGGGTGTCGAGCACGTAGGTGGCCCGCGACCGGACGAGGTCGTAGTCGAACGCGTCGTGATCGGTCACGATGACGGTCGCGTCCGCTCTCGTCAGCTCCTCGGCGGTGAGCTCGACGAGGAGGTAGGGGACCTCTGCGCTCGACAGGTGTGGGTCCACGATCCGTACCGTAGCGCCCAGTGCCGCGAGTGAGCGCGCGATCAGGGTGCCCGGAGACTCGCGGGCGTCTCCGGTGTTGCGCTTGTAAGCGATGCCGAGGAGGAGTATGCGCGATCCCTTGACCGCACGGCCCCTCTGGTTCATCGCGAGGATGAGCCGCCGGACCACGTAGTCGGGCATGTGCTCGTTGACGTCGTTCGCAAGCTCGACGAATCGGAACGGCTGACCGAGGCTACGTCGGACCTTCCACGAGAGGTAGCTCGGATCGATGGGGAGGCAGTGGCCGCCGACACCCGGCCCGGGTGTGAACCGGAGATAGCCGAACGGCTTCGTCGAGGCGGCGTCGATCGCCTCCCACACGTCGATGTCGAGGTCGGCGGCGAACATGGCGAGCTCGTTCACCAGGGCGATGTTCACGTGGCGGAAGGTGTTCTCGAGCAGCTTGGTGAGCTCGGCCTCCCTCGTGCCCGACACGGGCACGGTGCGATCGACGATCTGGTCGTAGAAGGACCGGACGGCCTCGCACGAGCTCTCGTCCACACCGGAGACGACCTTCGGCGTGTTCTCGAGGCGCCACTCGCGGTTGCCCGGGTCGATCCGCTCGGGGCTATAGCCGAGGTGGAAGTCCCGACCGGCGACCAGCCCGGAAGCCTCCTCGAGGATGGGTGCCACCAGCTCTTCGGTGGTGCCGGGGTAGCTGGTCGACTCGAGCACGACGGTGCACCCCGGGCGAAGGTGGCGGGCGAGCTCTGCTGTGGCGCTCTCGACGTAGGAAAGGTTGGGTACCCCGTCGCGCAACGGGGTCGGGACGTCGATCACGGCTACGTCGAAGCCCGCGAGCCGCGCAGGATCGTCGGTCGCCTGGTACCGGCCGGACGCATTTGCGTCGACCAGCCGCTCGTCGGGGATGTCCTCGACGTAGGAGCTCCCCGCGGTCAGCCGCTTGATCCGCTCCGGGTCGATGTCGAAGCCGATGACGTCGAAGCCGGCATCGACGGCGCGCAGCGCGAGCGGCAACCCGACGTAGCCCTGGCCGACGACGACGAGCTTGGTGGGACCGGTGCCCGGGTTCACCCGGTGGCGCCCGGAGCCGGAGTCACGTCGGGACGTGGTCGGTGTTCTCTGCGCCGGACGCGTCGCTACCGGAACCGGCGCTGCGATCGGCGGCCGCGCCGTTCGAACCGTGCGCCGCCTGTCCGTTCGAGCCGTTGGTCGCCGCATGTCCGTTCGAACCGTTGGCCGCCGCATGTCCGTTCGAACCGTTGGCCGTGCTCACGAGTTCGAGCTCGGCCTTTGCAGCGGCCTCCGCCGCGGGGTCGACCGGTGCCCGTCCGAACAGCAGGTCCCTCACCGCGACCGCGTCGCGACGGGCGACCGAGGATTCGAGCTCGACCATCCGGTGCGAGAACTCTTCGGGCGACGAGGTGATCGGGATCAGCTGGTTGATGTACGGGTGGTAGGTGGTGAGGATCTCCTCTTCGGGCCTGCGCAGCTCCTCGTCGAGTTTCTCGCCCGGTCGGATGCCGATGATGTCGATGGGGATGTCGACGTCCACCTGGTAGCCGGACAGTCGGATCATCCGTTCGGCCAGCTCGAGGATGCGGACCGGATCGCCCATCTCGAGCATGAAGATCTCGCCGCCGCCGTCGGAGAGCATCGACGATTCGAGCACCAGCTGGACCGCCTCCTCGACGCTCATGAAGAACCGGGTCATGCGTGGATCGGTGACGGTGACCGGGCCACCGTTGGCGATCTGACGGGCAAAGGTGGGGATCACGCTCCCGCGGCTTCCGAGGACGTTGCCGAATCGCACGGTGCAGTAAGAGGCCCCGAGTGGCGCTCGCGCAAGCACGATCTGCTCGGCAAGGTGCTTCGACGCTCCCATGACGCTCGAGGGGCGCACGGCCTTGTCCGTGGAGATCTGGACGAAGCGCCTGACCCCGGCCTCGATGGCCGCCTCCACGACGTTCAGAGTGCCGAAGACGTTCGTGCGCGCGGCTTCGACGGGATGGTCCTCGAGTACCGGGACGTGCTTGTGCGCCGCGGCGTGGAAGACCACCTCCGGCTGGTAACGGTGGAACGCCTCGAAGACGGCGGACTGGTCCGTGATGTCGACGAGAACCTGCTCGCATCCGATCGGAAGGGTCGCCGCGGTGTCGTGGAGGTGGGTTTCGTCGTGGTCGAGGAGCACCAGCAGCGCCGGGTCGAGCTCGGCGACCTGGCGGCAGATCTCCGAGCCGATCGATCCGCCGGCGCCGGTGACGAGGACCCGGTGACCCGACAGCGACCTGCGGACGGTGTCGAGGTCGATGGGTACCGGGGTGCGCCCGAGCAGGTCCTCGATGCGCGGCTCGCGCGCCTGACGGAGAGAGGTGGAGTGACCCGGGCTCTTGACCAAATTGGAGACTCCGGGGAGCACCTTCATGGTGAGACCCGCCTGCTCGCAGGAGCGCAGCACCCGCTCGACGAGTTCCGGAGGTGGATTGGGGATGGTCAAGAGCACCTGTTGGAGGGTGTACCGGCTGGTCGATGCCGGGATGTCGTCGATCGACCCGACGACCGGCACGCCGAGCATCGAAAGTCCGTGCGCCCGCACGTCGTCGTCGAAGACGGCCACGGGGACGAGACCCGCACCCGGGCTCCGCAGCATCTCGCGGATCGCCGCAGCACCCGCGTCGCGGCTGCCGACGACGGCCACCCGCAGCCCCACGCGCCGCGAGCCGCGCTGCCAGGCGAACAGCCTCGAGTGGAACCGGAGCAACCCCATCCCGGCACTGGTGAACATGCAGCCGACGACGATCACCATCAGCGGAACCAACTCGAACTTCGCGCGGCGGCCGAAGGGATAGACGGCGATGAGGACGGCGACGACGACGACCGCCGACAGGACGAGCTGCCGGGCCTCGTCGGCCCCGGCGTGGCGCCACATGCGTCCGTAGAGCCCGAAGAAGTGGTTCGCGGTGATGGTGACGACGAGGGCGACCAGGATGAAGCTGAAGAAGTGCTGCCAGTACTGGCCTGGTGCCTTGTCTCGGAAGTAGGAGATTTCGGCGAGTCCGTACCCGGCCACGACGCACAAGGCGTCGAGCACCATGAAGACGAGACGTGAGCGGATCCGGCTCGCTCGCATCGCGACGTTGGTCCTCGCCTGCGTGCTCGATCCGGGACCCGGCCGCGAATCCACTAGGAACTCATCTGGTGACACAGGCACATCCATCCGACAGCCCCCCCGACCAACTCGTGCCGCCCGCCTCCAGCCTTCGTGTACTCAATCCGCTCGCGCCCCTCCGACTACTGTTTCCGGCACCAGGCTGCCGGTGTGCTCCCCCTGGTGTCCCCCTGGCCTCCACACTGTCTCCGACGGCTCGACGGCCGGTCGGAGAGAGATCCTGCTCCGGCCCACCATTGTGTCATCACCCGTGCGACCCCTGCCACACCGCACGGCGGGGCGATCGAGCGGTACAAGGTCGGCGGTGACGACGCTATAGAGGGGATGTCGGCGTGGCCATCCCCAATATTGGGGATTGGACGGCTGCCGGCGGGTCCGTGGCGATCGTCCGACAGGTGTCCGACCGGTTCTCCGGCGGAGAACCCGGACAGCTTTCGAGAGTCCGCACGGTCCGACGGTTCGTCCCGGACTTCCTCTCGGCCGAGTCGTTCCTCACGGTCGGGGAGCCCCTCACGGCGCGGCCGTCGTCGGACCCCCCCACGCGCCGGGACCCGTAGGCACGCTCGTGTCCCCGAAGCAGGTTGCGATGAACGGAATTCGGGCCGATCGGCGCCCTTGGAAAGCGCGATACCCGGTGTAGAATGGCCACTCTACGTTGGGCAGGAACTGGGAGAGCGATGGAGCCGATCGACTTTTGGGGGGCGCTTCGGCGCAGTTGGCGACTGCTCCTCGTGCTCGGCGTCGTCGGTGCGGTGCTCGGCATCGTCATCCCGGCTGGCCACCCCAAAAAGCACGCTCCACCGCTCTACCCCTATTCGGCGAGCGTCGTCGTCGGAGGCGCCCCTACGGGCGGGACCAGCGGCCTGGGCGCCGGAGTGTCGAACGGCCAAATCGAGTTTTACGCCGCAAGCACTTCTGTGACGACTGCGACGCTCCAGGCGGCCAACCTGGACATCCTGCCCGTGTACGCCAGCACGGTCCTCTCGTCCCGTCCCGACGGAGTCCTGACAAAGAGGGGCAAGCAGACCGTGCCGGTTTTGCTCACCGCGTCCTCGACCACGCCGGTGGGAGCGATCGCCCTGGCCAACACCTACGAGACGCAGCTGGCTGACTTTCTCGTCACGCTCGTCACGGGACATCAGAGTCAGAAGGCTTCGAGCGCGAACGCCCCTTCGCCAACAGCGAGTTCCATCGGGTTCCAGGTCCTCCAGCCCGCGGTGTTGTCGTCGACGGCGGACAAGCGCGGTGCCAAGTCGAGCCTGACCTCCAGCAGGAAGGTGCGCCTCCTCGCAGGCCTGGTCATCGGAATGCTGCTCGGCGCTGCCATCGTGCTCGCACGTGAGCTCCTCGACAAGCGATTGCGCAGCGCCGACCGGGCGGAGTCGACCTTCGGATATCCGGTGGTCGTCGAGATCCCCGGATCGTCGAAGTCGGCCGGGGATTCCTCCCGAGGACTTGCCGTCGTGGACGCTCCGGAGTCTCCGGGCGCCGAGGCCTATCGAATGCTGCGCATGTCGGTGCTCTTCGAGTCTCTTGCCGCGCGGAACGCGCCGGACAACAGCCTCGACTTCCTCGTCGGGAGCGGGCTTCTCGGCGGTGACAGCTCCCCTCTCGCCAAGGGCCGCGGACCTTCACCGGCACCGGTCGCCCACGACGACGCGGACCAGCCCGAGAGTTTGGGACGGCGTCAGGTCGTCCTCGTCGTGTCGCCCGGATCGGAGAAGACCCGGTCGCAGGTGGTCGCCAATTTTGCCGCAACCTACGCCGAGGCGGGCCAGCGGGCCGTCGTGATCAGCACGGCCGAGCTCGGCAACGGACCACTGGGGATCGCGACCGGCGCGGTTTCCGGCGAGGTCGCGCCGGAGGATGTCGAGGCGCGCCTCGAGCCCTCGGCGGTCGAGCTCGTCTACTTCCTGCCGCTGGCCGACTTCGTCGTCAACAGCGCACAACTCGTGACGAGAGCCCCAGCGGTGATCGATGCGGCCAGAAGCGTCGCCGATGTGATCGTCGTCGAGGCTCCTCCGCTGCTGGTCGCCCACCATGGGGAGGCGCTGTCACGTGCGGTGGACGTGGTTCTGGTGGTGGGTGAGTGCTGGACGACCACCTTCGACGATGCCCGCCGAGCCGGAGATGCCCTCAGGCGTATGGAGGCGCCGGTGCTGGGTGTCGTGCTGACCGGCACACGGCCTTCCCGCCGTGACGCGCGTCACGCAGTGGGAGCAGTGACACGGGAGGTGCCCGCGGCCGAATCGGCACTCGACCCTGCCTCGGTGCTCGTGGACGAGTACTCGGTCGCCGGCGCCTCCACGCAGACCGAGACCTGACGCCCGTCGTCCCACACCCGATGCTGTACGCGGTCCAGCTGCCGTCGCAGCCGTTCGTCGCCCTCGTCGTCGCCGCGGTGCTCTTCGGGCTCGGGCGGGTCATCATCCTGCGCGTCGCGGGCGCCGAGAAGGACCCATGGCTGGTGAAGGTCCTCACCCTCGCCCTGATCCTCCACCTGCTGTGTGCACCCCTCCAGGTCTATGTCGTCGACCACCTCTACCACGGCATCGCGGACTGGACCCGTTACACGCACCAGGGGGCGCTCCTCGCTCCCAACTTCCGGCACTTCAACTTCACCCTTGCGGGGGCCGATGTGCGCCAGATCGTCAACGACGGATCGGTCAGCATCGCGACCGGGATCGTGATGGCCATCGTCGGTGTCAATCTGATCGGGACGTTCCTCGTCTTCAGCTGGCTGTCCTTCATCGGCGCCATCTTTTTCTACCGCGCCTTCACCACCACCTTCCCGGGCGCCAACCACCACCGCTACGCGGTGGTGCTGTTCTTCCTGCCGTCGCAGATCTTTTGGACCTCCGACGTCAGCAAGGAGTCGATCATGATGTTCGCGCTGGGTCTGACGGCCTACGGGGCGGCAAAGCTGCTGGCTCGCCAGCGGGGCGCGATCGCGCTGATCATCCCCGGGGTCGCGATCGGTTACTACATCAGGCCGAACGAGCTCTTGTTGATCCTGACCGGATTCTCCATCGCGATGATGGTGCCGAGCGCTGCGGCGCGGCGCACCATGGGCGGGTTGCGACGTGCCGCATCGCTCGTCTTTCTGGGTGGCCTGGTCGCGATCTCGGTATTACTCATCCAGCACTATCTCCACGGCGGGACCCTCTCGCTCTCGAAGGTCAACGCGAACAACCAAGGGTCCGGCCTCGGGTTCGGAAGCAGCGGCGTTCCCTACTCGAGTAGCCCGGCCACCTTCCCCCGCGATATCTACGAGGTGCTCTTCAATCCGTTGCTGTTCAAGGCTCACGGCAGCTCACAACGCATCGCCGGACTCGAGAACACGGTGCTCATCGTGCTGATCCTGACCTCCCTCCGCCAGATCCGGATCGTGCCACGCGCGTCCTTCGCTCGGCCCTATGTCATGCTCTGCCTCACCTACACGGTCGCGTTCATCTACACGTTCGCCGCGCTCGGGAACCTCGGCCTCATCGAGCGCGAGCGGGCGATGCTGATGCCGTTCTTCTTGGTCCTGTTCTGCATCCCTCGTGGACCCAAGGGAGCGCCCCCGTGGTACCCGTGGGAACTGCGACGAAAACAGAGGCTGCAGCTCCGGGCTGCCATCGAGCGTGCTGCGGCGGAGAAGGCGACCGCAGAGCGGTTCGGTCTCCGCGGTGCACCGACCGGCGAGCCGGTAGGCCGCTGAGCCTCGGCGTACGGACGGCGCGGAGCGTCCCGCGTCGCCAGCCGGCTCACTCGTCGAATGTGTAGGAGCCGATGGGCTCGAAGCGGTCGATGAGACGCTCGACGCCCCGACGCTCGTCGCCGGTCCACTCGAAGTTGTCGCGAGTCCTGTTGGTGCTCGGCCATACCAGCCCGGCGCAGGCCTCGAGGTAGGCGCTGTCGGGCTCGATGTTGACGAACCTGCAGAGTTCCGCGAGCGAGACGGCAGGCTCGGTGACGAAGGACTCGTAGCGGACATCGATGAGTTCGGAGGGATCGAGCCTCTTCCTGACCACTGCCACCGCCTCACAACACTGCTCGTACCAGGTCGTGGCTTGAGCCAGCGAGAGCTTGTGCCTCCTCGCCTCCGTCGCGATGTTGTCGAACGGGTTGCGGGTCACATGGACGACCCGGATCGGGACCCTCACCACGTGCCGGATCCGATCGAGCAGCGCGGGCCGCCGAGCGATCTGGAGGGCCGCGGACCTCGCGCGCTTGTCGCCGAGCACCCGCAGGCGCTCGTAGCGACCCTGGTGCTGGTCGGGCACCTCGTACTGGTAGCTGGACCACGTGCGGCCCATCGCCCCGAACCGCTGGTCGCGCTGCAAGAGGAGCGAGAAGAGCTGCGAGCGGGTGAAGTGGTGTCGGACAAAGTTCACCGCATCGAGCTCGTGGGCGATCACGACCTCGCGGTGTGCGTTGAGCATCGTGCCCACCAGCGTGTGGCCGCTCCGCGCGTAGCCGATGAAGAGGCAGAAGCGGTCGAGGTCGGCGAAGCTCGGATTGTGGCGGGCGCCGAGCAGCGAGGACGCGTAGAGCTTCGCCCAGTCGCGCGGACCCCGTGGGTCGCGGAGCGGGTTCGGCGGACGGGGACCCGGCGTCGAGGACGGGGGCATGGTCACGGTACGGCCTCGGCGGTCGCCATCGCAGCGGACGCTAGCGGAGGGTGGCCGCCGCCTCCGCAAGGAGCGGCTCGAGCAGCGCGAGCCACCGCTCTGCGACGACGGCAAGGCTGAAATGAGCCAGGCAGTGCTCACGCGCCGCCGTTCCCATCGCTGCCCGCAGTTCCGTGTCATCCAGCAGCCGGCCGGTCGCCGCGACCATCGCGTCGACGTCGTCGACGCCGACCACGAACCCGGTCACTCCGTCGCGTACGATCGACGCGACGCCCGGCACGTCGGTCGCCACCACCGGCAGGCCCGAAAGCCCTGCTTCGATGAGCACACCGGGCATGCCCTCGCCGGCCGCCGCGCTCGGGAAGAGGAAGATGTCCGCCGCGCGGAGGCGAGGCGCGACGTCATCGACCTGGCCGACCAGCTCGACGCCCGCGGCGCGCGCCGGTCCGGACAGCTCCTCGCGGAGGTCGCCGTCGCCGATCAGCTCGGCGCGGAAGGCGGCTCCACGTGAGCGCAGCGCGGTGGCGACCTCCACGAACGTTCCGGGCCGTTTGCCCTTGGTGAGGGCGCCGACGAAGGTGAGCAGGGGAGGGCCGGGCCCCTCGTCGACGTCTCGAGGATGGAATTCGCTTGGGTTTCGCCCGTTCGGGGCGAGCACGACCCGCTCGTCGGGCACGCCGAAGCGCCGCACGCACTCCTCGGCCACCTCCTCGCCCTCGGCCCCCACCACCTCAGGACGTCGCATCAGGTAGCGCCAGAAATCGAGCTGGATGCGGCGCTCTTTGCCCGAGTAGGTCCCGATCGCGTAGTAGGCGAGGGGTCGCCGCCGTCCTGCGAGTGCGGGCACCAGGTACTTCAAGGCCTCGCTCCCGTGGGCCACGACGACCGCGGGGTCGAGGTGGCCGAGCGAACGACGGAGCCGGATCGCGAGGCGGGGGTCGAATCCCACCGCCGGAGCCTGGCCGCCGGGGTGGTCGAGGGTCAGGTCGGCCACGACCTCGACCGGACCGTCGAAGAGGCTGAGGACCCGGTGACGCCGGAGGCCCGGCTCGTCGAGCTGGTCGGCGAGCGCGGCGTGCCTCGCGCTGCGCACCGCGGGCCCGCCGGGTCGGGATCACGTGCAGCACCAGCGGGACGACACCCCCCGAGCCGTTCACGATCATCTCTCCGGCCGGCCGGCCGCTGCTCTGCTCGGTCATTCGCGGCCCCCTGCCGCCTGCCGGCCCTCCCGGCGGCGAGACCCTACCAGCGGGCCCGGCCAACTCCCTCCGCTACCATCGGTTGCTCGCGGGAGCAGCACCGACCGATGGGCAGGCCGTCCGGGCTCCCTTGCCGCTGGGCCACGGAGCGCGGATGAGGACCTTGGTGATCGCAGGCGACTGGCCTTGGCCGACCGACACCGGCTCACGCTTCCGTCTCGCCATGGTGCTGCGCGGGCTCCTGCGCTGCGGCCCGACCGAGCTCGCCTCGATCGTCTCCAAGTTCCGCTCGGACTTCCTCCCGGCCGCGGAGGCTCTCGGGCTGTCCAAGGCCGAACGCCTGGGCTACGACAACCGCCCGGCGACCGGGCTCCGGCTGGCGTCCACGATGCTGCGACCGACGATGCCCATCGGCCTGGCGTGGCACGACCGGGCCAACGTGCAGGCCGACCTTCGCCGGTTCATGTCGGGCCGCTACGACCTGATCTGGTGTTTCGGAGCCCGCCCCTGGGTCCTTGCAGGGGAGCCCACCCAGCCGAAGGTCGTCGTCGACCTCGACGATCTCGAGGACCAGAAGATCGCTGCCCGCCTTCGGGTTCCGCGGTCGCCGGCTGCCGGTGCGGCCGAACGGCTCCGGCGTGCCCTGTCCGCTGGCGTGGCCGAGGAGGAGATCCGTCGCTGGCGGCGCCTCCACCGCCGGATCGGGCGGCGATGCTCCGCGGTCGTCGTCTGCAGCGACCTCGATGCAGGCCGGGCAGGAGCTCGCGGAGTCGCCGGCACCGCGGTGATCCCGAACGGCTATCCGGTGATCGAACACCCGATCGCGAAAGCGGGGACCGGTTCCCCCCCGACCGTGCTCTTCCAGGGGTTGCTCACCTATCCCGCCAACGTCGAGGCGGCCCGCTGGCTCGCCGGCGAGGTCGGCCCGGCGCTACGGGCTCTCGTCCCCGACGTACGCATCCGGCTGGTCGGCAAGCACAACCCCGACCTCGGCGCGCTCGACGACCCGCCACAGGTCTCGGTCGTCGGACCGGTCCCGGACATGACCGACGAGCTGCATGGGGCCGACCTCGTCGTCGTGCCGGTGCGCTACGGCAGCGGTACCCGGCTCAAGATCATCGAAGCGTTTGCGCACCGGGTGCCGGTGGCGTCCACTTCGCTCGGCGCGGAGGGCCTCGGGGCCGAGGACGGCGTGCACCTCCTGGTCGGGGACACCGCATCGGCGCTCGCCGCGGCCTGTGCCCGACTCCTCAACGATGCCGCCGTCCGCTCCGACGTCACCGCCAATGCTCACGCGCTCTTCCTCGAGCGATTTCGGAGCGACGTGGTCGAGGAGAGGGTGGCCGGGCTCGCCCGGAGAGTGGTCGCGGGCTCGGGTCGTTGACCCGCTCAGTCGTCGTACGAACTCAGTCGTCGTACGAATAAGAGCGGAGGAACTCGTAGCGTTCGATGAGCCGCTCGACACGCCGACGCTCCTCCTCGGTCCATTCCGCAGCGTCCCGGGTCCTCTTCGTGCTCGGCCAGACGAGCCCGGCGCAGGCCTCCAGATAGGCGTCGCCGGGCTCGACGCCGACGAACCGGCAGAGCTCGGCGAGCGAGGCCGCGGGTTCCTCGACGAATGACTCGTAGCGGACGTCGACCAGCTCGGAGGGGTCGAGCATCGGTCTGACCTTGGCCACGGCCTCGCAGGACTGCTCGTACCAGGCGATGCCCTCGGAGAGCGAGTACTTGTGCCTCCTCGCCGCTGTCGCGATGTTGTCGAAGGGGTTGCGGGTGACGTGGACGACCCGGATCGGGACTCGCACCACGCGCCGGATCCGGTCGAGCAAGTCGGGCCAGCGGGCGATCTCGAGGGCCGCAGCGTTCCCGCGCTTGTCACCCAACACCCGCAGGCGCTCGTAGCGACCCTGGTACTGGCCCGGCACCTCGTACTGGTAGCCCGACCACGTGCGGCCCAACGAGCCGAACCGAAGGTCGCGCTCCAACAGGAGTGCGAAGAGCTGCCCGCGGGTGAAGTGGTGGCGGACGCAGTTGACCGCATCGAGCTCGTGGGCGATGACGACATCGGGGTGTGCGTCGAGCATCGACCCGACAAGTGTGTGTCCACTGCGGGCGTACCCGATGAAGAAGCAGAAGCGCTCGAGGTCGGCGAAGCTCGGGTTGCGCCGTGCGCGGACGAGCGCCGACACATAGCGTTTGGCCCAGCCGCGTGGGCCATCTGGGTCCGGGAGCGGGTTGGTCTGACGGGCCCCCGATTTCGACGACGGGGGCACCGTCACGGTACGGGCTCCGCGGTCATCGGGGCGGGACGTTAGCGGGAGGGCCCTTCCGCCCGCAACCACTCGGACGGTGCACGCGGCCGCTCATGTGGACCGATCGAGCATCTGCAGGTAGAGCTGTTCGATCTCTGCGGTGGCCCGGGCGCAGTCGAACCGGTTGCTGTCGACCAGGGCCTGCTTGCCAAGACGTTGCCGCAGCTCGGGATCAGCGATCAAACGCTCCAGCGCGTCGGCGATCGCCTCGGGCCGACCCGGGGGCACCAACAGGCCGTTCACCCTGTCGGTGACCATCTGGGGCACGCCGCCCACCGTGGTCGCCACGATGGGCGCCCCGACGCTCGCCGCTTCCATCAAGACGATGGGGAGGCCTTCTTGGTGCGACGGAAGGATCAACACGTCCGCCGCGGTGACCAGTTCGAGCGCGTCGTTGCGGTGCCCGAGGAAGCGGAAGCGCTCGCCGAGCCCGAGCTCGCGGTGGGTCGCCGTCAACTCCGCTTGGAGCGAGCCCTCACCGGCGGCGGCGAACCGGACCGGGAGCCCGCGCGCCATGGTGAGCCGTGCCGCCTCGAGGAGGACGTCGTAGCCCTTCTCCGAACGCATGTTGGCGACGGTCACCGCGAGCAGGTCCCGCTCGGGCACTCCGAGCTCGGCCCTGACGGCAGCGCGGATCGCGTCCCGCCGTTCGACCGCCGCACGCGACGCCGACAGGTCCACCCCGTGGACCACCACCTGCGCTCGCCGCTTCAGCGGGCGGGGGAGGGCCGCATAGGCCGCGTCGGACACCGCGATGAGGGCGCGGTCACGCGAAATCGTCGTGCGGTTGAGCGCCTTGACCAGGGGGGACACCTTGTTCCAGAGGCTGTGCTCGGTGTAGACGGTCGCCGGCCGGCGCCCCCGGGGGAGCGAAGCGACCACCATGCGGCCGAGGGCTGCCGTGTAGGGCAGATGGAAGTGGACGATGTCGAAATCGCCGTCGAGGAGGAGCCGCCGGAACGCGGCCAGCCAGCGCAAGTCGAGGTTGGACCTCGCCCCGAGGGGACGGACGACGACGCCCCGCGCCCGGATCCCCGGCGCGAGGGCGCTGCCGGACTCGAGGACATACGCGACCTCGTAGTCGAACGAGTCGGGATCGCCGGACGCGACGATCTCGGCGACCAAACGCTCGGCGCCCCCCGTTCCGAGGGTCTTGATGGCGAGCAGCACGCGGATTCGCTCTCGACACCTGGGATTTTGTGCCTTCCCTCGCACCGTCACGGCGAGATGTTAGCGGCGCCCCGCGTCCCGACCTGGCCCACTCGGACAGGTCTGCGATAGCCTGAATGCTTCGCGGTTTCGGAGGCCGCCGGCCCGTGGGACACGGCCGAGGGGGGGTACTGTCGTCCGATGACGAGTTCTGCACCGTCAGCTCCCGACACCCTCGTGCTGACCGACCTCTCGGCCATCCCCGACGAGCCGCCTGCGGACATCCTCTATACCCACAAGGCCCGCCTGATCGACTCGGCCCGCACCCTCTGGGCGAACCGGGAGATCATCTTCACCCTGGCCGAGCGCGACTTCCGCTCGCAGTACAAGCAGGCGGCCCTGGGCGTGCTGTGGGCGGTGATCACGCCCGTCCTGACCCTGGTCATCTTCGTGATCATCTTCTCGCACGTCAAGAGCTTCGGCAGCGAGGGGCTCCCCTATGCGCTCTTCTCGTTCGTGGGCATCCTCTGCTGGAACTTCTTCTCGACCTCGCTCGGGAACGGGGGAAACGCCCTGCTGACCAACCAGGCCCTCCTCTCGAAGACCCAGTTCCCGCGGGAGTGCTTCCCGCTGGAGACGATGCTCGTCCAGGCCGTGAGCACGGTGCTCTCGTGGGTGCCGCTCGCCCTCATGTTCGTCCTCTTCGGCCGCGCACCGCGGCTCACCACGCTCTGGGTGCCTCTGTTCATGCTCGTCGAGATCGCCTTCGCGGCCGGCGTGGCCCTCTTCATCTCGAGCGTGGTCATCCAGATGCGCGACCTGGTGCAGGTGCTGCCGATCATCACGTCCCTCGGGCTCTTCTTGACACCGGTGATCTGGCCATTCTCGAAGATCCCGACCAGCTACCACATCGCAGGCGGCCGACATGTTCACGCGGTCGTGGTGAACGGCCACATCGTGCACGCCGCGCACTACGTGGGCGGGATCACGATCAACCTTCAGATGGTGTACGGCTTCTTCAACCCGCTCGGGCCTGTCATCGACAACGCGAGGAGGACCATGCTGCTCGGCCAGTCTCCGGACTGGTCGGTCATGGGGGCCGCCGTCCTCGGCGCGCTCCTCTACCTCGTGTTCGGTTACCGGACCTTCAAACGCCTCGAGGTGAACTTTGCCGACATCGCCTAACGGGACGATCGAAGTCGAGCACGTCTGGAAGAAGTTCCGCGCGGATCGGACCGTGCCGAAGTTCTACGACCAGATGAAGCGGTTCGGCAAGTCGATCCGTATGCGCGGCCGATACGACTACCGCTGGGTGCTGAAGGACATCAACCTCGCCGTCGAGCCGGGGGGTACGCAAGCGCTCATCGGCATCAACGGCTCGGGCAAGACCACTCTCTTGAAGATCATCAGCCAGGTGACCTACCAATCCGCGGGGCGGTGCGCGGTGACCGGCCGTATCGGCGCCCTCCTCAGCGTGACGAGCGGAATCCAACCCGCGCTGACCGGCCGTGAGAACGTCTACCTCTACGGTGCGGTCCTCGGGATGAGCCGGCAGGCCATCCGGCAACGCTTCGACGAGATCGTGGAGTTCGGCGAGCTCACCGACGCGATCGAGCGCCAGGTCAAGTTCTACTCGATGGGCATGCAGATGCGTCTCGGCTTCTCGATCGCGGCCTTTCTCGAACCCGACATCCTCCTGGTCGACGAGGTGCTCGCCGTGGGCGACGCCAACTTCCAGCAGAAGTGCCTGCGTCGCATCGGTGAAGTCGTTCGGAACGGCACCACGCTGATCTACGTTTCCCACGACCTCGCCTCGGTGGAGGCCTCCTGCGAGCGGGCCATCTGGCTCGCGGACGCCGTCGTGCAGGCGGCGGGCCCGACCAAGGAGGTGGTGACGAAGTACCGCGCGGCGATCCAGCAGAACGCGGCGCTGACCACCTCCAACGAGGGCGTCGTCCAGGTCCTGAAGGTCGACGTCAACGACGTCGACGGCGGCCAGGTCCGCTCGGAGGGCGATGTCGAGGTCCGGCTCACCCTCAATGCGCCGGAGGCCTACGACGCGAACTTCTTCATCGGGATCTCGCAGGGCTCCGCGTTCCCCATGTTCATCGTCCGCCACAGCGGGTCCTTTCCGGCCGGAGACTTCGAGATCCGGTGCGTGCTCCGCCACATCCCCCTTGCCAAGGGCCGCTACGCGCTCTGGCCGGCCATGTCGGGACACCTCCACGGCAAGGGCAAGCCCCTCCTTCCCTGGAGACCGGTGACCTCCTTCGAGGTCATGGGACCCGAGCAGACGAAGCTGCCCGAAGGGGTCATGGTGTTCTCGCCGGTCTACGTGGGGGCCGACTGGAAGGTCAGTTGAGTCGCGGCCGGTCAGGGGAAGAACACGCCCTGACTGACCGAGCCGAGTAGACGGCCGACCCTCATCCCGAAGGCATGCACCCACTCGTTGCGGGCTGGTCCCGCGCGGAAGAGCCGGAGCAGGTGGGCGACGATCCAGAGCCATGATCGTGCCGCGCCGACCAGGTCGGGACGAGCGCCCTCGCCCCGGTGGCGGCGGTAGAGCTGGGGCCCGCTGCGACCATAGGCGAGCCCGTGGCGGAAGACCCCTCCGGGGTCGGGATGGTCCCGCTTCGCCACCACCGCGTCGGGCGCGATCGCGAAGCGGTGTCCGCGCAGCTGCAGGCGCCAGCTCAAGTCGATGTCCTCGCCGATGCGGAGCTCCTCGGCGAAGCCACCCGCTTCTTCGAAGGCGCGACGGTGCACACCGAGGTTGGCACCGAGCCCCGCGGGAAGGAATCCGAGTTGGCCGGTCGAGGCCGGCCGGGGCGGTGACGGGGGCCGGCCGTTGAGCGAGCCGGAGTCGAACACCCCTGCAACCACCTCGGCCCGCCCGAGGGCCGTCACCAGGCCGGCCAGCCAGCCAGGCTGGACCACGTCGTCGGCGTCGCAGAAGGCCAGCAAGTCCCCCCTGGCCGCCTTCACACCGATGTTCCGGGCGGCGGCCGGGCCCGGTCGTCCCGAGGCGTCGACGAGACGGATCCGCGGGTCGCGGGCGGACCATTCGCGGGCGAGGTCCGGGCCCGAGTCGGACGAACCGTTGTCGGCCACGACCACCTCCCACTCGACCGGGCAGTGCTGACCTGCGACCGCCTCGAGCTGCTCCGAGATCCAGGGCATCGCGTCGAACACGGGCAGCACCACGCTGATCACGACGCCGGTCGCCCCGGCGTCGTGCCTCCCTCGTCGTGGTCTACACGCTCCACACGGTTCCCCTTGGCCCGCCCGAGCCGCACGATGCCCGCGGATCGCTGCCGAGCAGGCTGTTCGCGGCGGTTACCCTAGCGTCGTGAGGGAGCGACCGGTCGCCGATGCCGGCGCGGGCGGGACCGCCGCGAGCGCATCGGGGGTCACCGCGGTGGTGCTCACCCACATGCGGCCCGGACTCGCAGGGGACGTCGCCAGGTCCCTCCTCGACATCGAGGGCTTCCCTCCCGAACAGGTGGTCGTCGTGGTGAACGGCGCGGGTGGCCTCGACGACCCGGCGCTCGAGGCGGAGGTCCGCACGGTCCGTCTGCCGGTCAATACCGGCCCAGCCGGTGGTTTCCGAGCGGGGCTCCTCGAGGCCTGCGCCGACCCGGGGACGCGGTGGGTGTACCTCTGCGAGGACGACGTGGGCCTCTTCGGCCTCCCGGCGCCACGCGTCGCCGGACTTGTCGAGCGCATCGAGGCACTCGGCGCCCACTCCCCGCCCGTCGGTGCGGTCGTCGCCTACGGGCGGCGGTTCGTCGGACGCGGGACGCACACGGTGAATGTCGTCCCGGGGCCCCGCGCGGCGCACGACCTCAGCCCGGTGGACGTCGCCTGCTGGGGGGCGACGCTCGTCTCGCGCTCGGTCGTCGACGCGGGAGTGCTGCCCGACCCGGAGTGGTTCTTCGGGCTCGAGGACTTCGACTTCTTCTGCCGAGTGCGGGAGGCGGGTTTCGACGTGCGGGTCGATGGTGTCGCGGCTCGAAAGGTGGCCCACCAACAGTCCGACGCGGGCCGAGAAGCGGCTCTCGGTGAGCGACGGCCCACCGACGGCTCGGAGCCTTGGCGCCGCTACTACCACGCGCGTAACTCCTTCGCGCTGGTGCGCCGGCACGGCCGGCCCAGCTGGTACGCGTGGCAAGCCGCCTATTCGATCCGTCACCTCCAGCTCGCACGAGGAAGGCAGGAGCGGTCGGCCATCCTGCACGGGCTCTGGGACGGGATCCGAGGACGGCTGGGCGAGAACCCCCGCTACGCCCGTTCGGTGGGCGAGTTCCCCTCGGCGGTCGCCCCGCGGGACCCCGAGCCCGGCGCGAGATAGGCGAAGTTCGGCCAGCGTCCGAGCTCGAGATCCGGCAGCAGGGCCGCGAGTGCGGTCACGTCGGGTTCGTACAGCTCGACGAGGCGCGCGCGCACCTCCCCGTCGAGTCGGAAACCGCCCGGACTCGCAGCGTTCGTCGGTGGGCGTCCGCCGGGGGGGTGGTGGTGCGGGTCGAGACCGAGGTGGCGGTAGGTCCGGTCGAGCTCGCCGTCGCGGTCCGCGATGCACCGCTCGTGCTGGAGGACGAGCAGCTGGTCACGATCGAACTCGGTGAGCCACGACACGAGCGTGCGGTGGTAGAAGCCGCGCTGGACGGCGTCGGCGACCGCGGTGGGATCGCGGGGCGCACCCATCCGCTCGAGGTGTGCGATCCCCGAGCGAAAGCGCTCGACCGGGTCGCGGAGGGAAAGGAGGAGCTTGGCTTCGGGTGCAGCCCGGCGGAGCAGCCGCGGCACCCACGGAAAGGAGAAGTAGTCGGGGGTCCACTCGCCGCTGACCGTCCCCGGCCGGCGGGGGAACCAGCCGTGGTACCGGTCGATGTCGACGGGTCCGAAGGGTGTCCCCCCGAAGCGATCGAGGAAGTGGCGCTCCTTGTGGACCCCCACGGGGGACGAGACGCCAGGGTGGGTCGTGATCAGCTCGTACCACCAAGTGGTCCCGGCCTTCTGGACCCCGATGCCGACGAAGTCGGGTGGACCGGTGCGCTCGCCGGGCTCCGGTCGCGGGGGAGTGAAGTCGAAGCCCTCTTCCCAGGGCGCGTAGCGGCCGAGCGCGTGGAGCGCGGAGCGCCGGGTGCCGGGCGGTAGGCGGAGGAAGCCCTTTCTCACCTGGTCGTGCAGGTTCATCGCTGCTCGCGTGCGGGCACATCGCAGGTTGCCACACCGGCCTGTGCCCCTCAACCGACGGGCCCGGCGACCGGCCGCTTGACACCGCGGGGGGTGGGCCCGATGATCGACGCATGGTCGATCGAGGGGTCGGGAGGGCGCGCGCCCCCCGACGCCCCGGGCGAAGCCCGCGGACGCGGAGCTGAGCGCATGTGCGGGATTGCAGGCCTGTTCGACCCGTCCCGGTCGACCGGGCCCGAGGAGCTCGGTCGGCAGGTCGCCGCGATGACCGCGACCCTCGTCCACCGGGGACCCGATGCGGAGGGCGCCTGGTCCGACCCCGAGCGCGGGCTGTGCTTCGGGCACCGCCGGCTGGCGGTGGTGGGGCTCGGCCCGCACGGCGCGCAGCCCATGGTGTCCCCCGACGGCCGGTGGGTCGTCGACTACAACGGCGAGGTCTACAACCACCGCGCCCTCCGACACCGGCTCGCCGGCGAGGGCGTCACCTTCCGCGGCGGGTCGGACACCGAGGTGCTCCTCGGGGCCGTCCAGCAGTGGGGCGTCGATGGCGCGCTCGAGGCGATCGAGGGCATGTTCGCCATCGCACTCTGGGACCGCCGCGAGGGCGAGCTCCACCTGGTCCGGGACCGGTTCGGGGAGAAGCCCCTCTACTACGGCTGGGTCGGACGCAGGCTCGCGTTCGCCTCCGAGCTCAAGGCGCTGTGCACACTCCCCGGGTTCCGCGCGGAGATCGACCGCGACGCCGTCGCCCTTTACCTCCGGCACAACTGCGTGCCGGCGCCGCACGCGATCTACCGCGGGGTCGCGAAGCTGCTCCCCGGCCAACTCGCGACCGCCGACCGGGCGTCCTCCCCGGGGGGCCCGCTCTCGCTCCGGACCTACTGGTCGGCACGGCAGGCCGTCGAGAAGGCGCGCGCCGAACCGATCGACGGCTCCGCCCAGGAGATGGCCGACCAGCTCGAGTCGGTCCTCTCCGAGTCGGTCGCCGCACGCATGGTCGCGGACGTACCGGTCGGCGCGTTCCTCTCCGGCGGCGTCGACTCGAGCCTGGTGGTCGCCCTCATGCAGCGACACAGCGACCGTCCTGTCCGGACCTTCACCGTCGGCTTCGCCGACCGCGCCTTCGACGAGTCGGCCGAGGCCGCGGCGGTCGCCCGCCATCTCGGCACCGATCACGTGCCACTCGAGGTCACCCATGAGGACGCGACCAGCATCCTCCCGTCGTTGCCCGACATCTGGGACGAGCCCTTCGGCGACATCTCGGAGATCCCCATGCACCTCGTCTCGGCGCTCGCCCGGAGCCAGGTCACCGTCGCGCTCTCCGGCGACGGGGGGGACGAGCTGTTCGCCGGCTACAACCGGCACGCCTGGCTCGAGCGCCTGTGGCAGCGGACCTCGGTGCTGCCAGGGCCCGTCCGGAGGGCCTGCGGGGCGACGCTCGGCCACCTGCCCCCCTCACTGGTCGACGGTGCGGCGCGCGCGGTGGCGACGGTGTCGCCGCGCACCAAGGTGCGGAACCCGGCCTCCAAGGTCGCCAAGGTCGGCAAGGTGCTCGAGGCATCCGGGCCCGAGGACGCGTACCTCTCGCTGGTCTCGTACTGGGACGGCGCCGAGTCGATGGTCCTCGGGGCGGGGCCGACGATGTCGATGGCGTCACGGCCCGCCGACTGGCCGGCCCTCCATGGCATCACCGAGCAGATGCTCTGGCTCGATCTGGTCGGGTACCTTCCCGACGACATCCTCACCAAGCTCGACCGCGCGGCGATGGCGGTCTCCCTCGAGAGCCGGGTGCCCTTTCTCGACCGCGGTGTCTTCGATCTCGCCTGGCGCCTCCCGATGTCGGTGAAGCTCCACCAAGGGACCACCAAATGGCTGCTGCGCCAGGTCCTCTACCGCCACGTGCCGGCCGAGCTCGTCGAGCGGCCGAAGATGGGCTTCGGGTTCCCGATCGGGCCTCTGCTGCGCGGCCCGCTGCGCCCCTGGGCCGAGGAGCTCCTCGACGAAGGTCGCCTGCGCCGCCAGGGCCTCCTCGACCCGGTCCCGGTACGGCGTGCGTGGCGCCAGCACCTTCTCGGCCGCCGCGATCTCGCCCACGAGCTCTGGGACGTGCTCGCGCTGGAGGCGTGGCTCGAGCGGTGGATGCCGGCGCTCGGGCGGTCGTAGGCCCTGGCCGGGCGCGAGCCCCGCAGGTAGGTTGAGACCTTGGGGGCGAGCGTGAGAACCGATGCGACAGCCGACGCGGTGCCGGCGGTGACCGTTGTGCAAGGACGGGAGGCCGAAGACGACCAGGGCCGGCAGGTTCCCGCACGACGGCGGGGCTGCCGAGTGGTCACCACCTCCCTCACCGCGCGGGTGCTCCTCGCCAACCAGCTGCGCGCGCTCGACGACATCGACTGGACGGTGGTGAGCGGGGACGCCTACGACGACCCGCCCGACGGCGTCGCCGTCGAGGTGGTGCCCATCCGGCGCGAGTTCGCGCTCTCCGACGTGCGCTCCTTCGTGTCCCTGCTCGGTACCTTCCGCCGCGAGCGGTTCGACTTCGTCCAGACCCACACCCCGAAGGCATCCGTCCTCGGCCTGCCGGCCGCAAGGCTCACACGCACCCCGGCCATCTACACGATCCACGGATCCCTGTACTTCGCCGGCAATTCCCGCATGGCCAACCTCCTCGGCTGGTGCTTCGAGCGATGGTGCTGTGCCTGGGCGAACCGGGCGCTGCTCCAGAGCCGCGAAGACGAGCGGGTGCTTCCCGCCGCCCGCATCTGCCGGGCGTCGAAGCTCGGCTTCGTCGGCAACGGGATCGTCATGGAGCGGTTCGTGGCGCCGGTGGAGCCCGCACTCGAGTCCGAGCTGCCCATCGTGGTGATGGTCAGCAGGCTGGTGCGCGAGAAGGGGTGCGCGGACTTCATCGGCATCGCCGGGGAGCTCGCCGGGCGGGCCCGCTTCGTCCACGTCGGCCCCTTGGAGCACGACCAGAGCGACGCGCTGACCGAGGCGGAAGTGACGTCCGCGACCGAGTCCGGCCACGTGACCTTCGTCGGCGCCGTCGAGGACGTCCGGCCGTACCTCGCCTCGGCGTCACTGGTGCTCCTCCCCTCCTACCGTGAGGGGATCCCGCGGGTCGCCATGGAAGCGGCGGCGATGGGCAGGCCGGTCGTCGCCTACGACATCCGGGGGGTACGCGAGGTCATCGACCCTGCGACGGGTCTGCTCGCCCCGAGAGGTGACCGAGCCTCGCTCGCCGCCCTGGTCGAGAAGCTGATCGCCGATCCGGCCGGTTGCTCGGCGCTCGGTGCGCGCTGCCGCGAGCGGGTGGTCGAGCGATTCTCCGAGGATCGGGTGGTCGACCGGCTGCGCGCCGCGTACTCGACGGTGGAGCGAGCCGCGAGATGAGCGCAGATGCGGTGTGCCTCACGGTGGACGTCGAGGACTGGTACGACGGCATGGCCGTGCTCGGCGAACCGATCCCGCGGCCGCCGGACGCGCGAAGCGGGCTTTCGGACCTCGTCTCGCTGCTCGCGACGAGCCGGGGCTCGACGGTCACCCTCTTCGTGGTGGGCAACTACGCGGCGACAGTCGCGGCCGAGCTCGTCGAGCTGGCCGGTGCCGGTCACGAGATCGCGAGCCACGGGCCCGACCACGGTCGCCTTCCCGACGAACGAGCCGCGCTCGTCGACTGGCTGCGCCGCGGGCGCGAGATGGTGGAGGACCGGCTCCAGAAGCCTGTGCGCGGCTTCCGCTCACCGCGCTTCGACGTGCCCACGACACTCGGGCTCGCCGGGTTCCGCGACGCATTGGCGACGGCAGGCTTCGGCTACGTCTCCGACACCCACTGCGTCGGCGACGGTTCGCCGATCAGGGAGCTGCCGGTCCTCACCACCCACGGATTCCCGATCGGCGGTGGGAGCTACCAACGCGTCGTGCCGCTGGCCGCGCTGCGTGCCGCGGTGGGCTCCTCAGCCGGGCCCTCGGTGCTCTATTACCATTCCTACGACTTCGGGGCGACCCTCCCGCCCGCACGCGGGGTCCGTTCCCTTGCAGTGGCCAAGCAGGTGCTCGGGCGCAAAAGGATTGTCACGGTGTTCTCACAGGTGCTCAACCGGTATGGAAGCAAGGCATGTGGTCATGTCGAGCGGTGACTTCCAGACCTACTTCCACCGGCGCGCCGGGCGATTCGCGGCGTTCTACTCGAGCGAGTCGGTCGCGAGGGTCCTCGGTCGGGGACCGCTCTTCGACCGCCTCCGCCTGGCGGTCGAGGTGAGCCTCGCCACTGGCGCGAAGCGGGTCCTCGACGTCGGGTGCGGGAGCGGGCCGCTGTTCGCCCCGCTCGCGGCCAAGGGGGTCCACGTGACCGGAATCGACCCTGCCGAGGCGATGGTCGAGCTCGCCCGCAGACAGGCGGATGCCCTCCCCGGGATGGTCGAGGTCGAACGTCGCGGTTGGGAGGCGCTGACCGAGGTCGACTGCTACGACGTGGCGGTGGCGCTCGGTGTCTTCGACTACGTCGCGACGCCCGCCGAGCTGCTCACCCGGATGGGAAGGGCGGCCGAGCACGTGGTCGCGTCGTTCCCCTCGCCCGGCCTACGGCTCGATCTGCGAAAGCTCCGTTACGGCGCCCGGGGAGTGGGGGTGCACGGCTACCGCCCCTCCGATCTCCACCGACTGGCAGGGGAGGCCGGGCTCGTGGTCGACGAGATCTTCCCACTGGATCGCGCCGGACACGTCGTCCACTACAGGCGGGCAGCCGCTCCGCGGACGGTGGCGGGCGCGGAAGGGAGCTGACGGCCGCGCGCCGCTCAGCGGCTCGACCGTGCGAAGTCCTCGCTTCTCCACGAGGTGATCGGGAAGCGATCGAGCATGCGCCGGAGGGTGGCGAGCTGCTGATCGTCGAGCTTGCGCTGCCACGAGTCGGAGAGCTCCGAGGCGACTCGGTCGATGACGAAGCCCGAGCCGGGCCGATCGTGACCCGCGAGGAACTCCTCGGCGGCGGTCCCCCACTCGAGCCCGAGGTCGGCGTAGAGGTTGCGGAACCCGGCGACCGTGTCGGTGCAGAGATCCTCGTGGGTGCGGAGGTGCCACTCGGGATGGCGGCTGTGCGCGTCCTCGAGCGCTGCGATCAGCAAGCCGATGCGCCAGCTCATCCGCTCCACCGGGTCGTCCCCGGGGAGCGGCACACCCCAGGGCTCGACGTAGCGCGCGCGGATTTCGGGGCGGTTCTCGATCGTCG
The DNA here is from genome assembly GCA_963769905.1 of uncultured Acidimicrobiaceae bacterium. Lineage (GTDB taxonomy): Bacteria > Actinomycetota > Acidimicrobiia > Acidimicrobiales > RAAP-2 > Bog-756. The sequence continues at coordinate 2,132,151 of CAVYNG010000002.1, read as the reverse complement.
AGTTCCGTGAGTCCTTCAGGTTGACCTCGATCCAGCTCGCGAGGACGTTCGCCGGGTGGCGGAGCAGCAGCACCACGTCGAAGTCGAACTCGGCTGCCAGCCATTCGACGGCCAGCTGCGCGTGGATGGATTTGACCACGAAGCGCGCCCAGACGTTGTCCGGCGGCACCTTGGGATTGCGGGCGATCGTCGCCGCGGTCCACGTCACCGGATTGAGCCTCCCCTCGTAGTGCCGCCCGACCGAGCCCGGTCCGAGCATGTGGCGCACGAAGGTCGAGCGGCGGCTCTCGCCGGCACCGGCGAGGATCCACTCCCACAGCCGACGGTAGGCCTTCGGGGCGGTGCTCTCCGGCCCGAGCACCGGGTACCTCCCGACCTTCGCCTTGGCGTGGATCGCGGGGGGCTGCTTCTCCTCGTTGTCGGGTTCGGAGATGGCGCACGTGCCGGGAGCGCAGGCGAGCGCCCGCATCGTCCAGGTGGTACCCGACCTCGGGAGACCAACGATCAGGATCGGTCGCACCGCGCTCATTGTGTCACGCGAATTGTCTCACGCGACCGGCGCCGAGCAGGGCGCCGGTCACCCTTGCGGGCAGACCGGGGTCGCGGCGGCGGGTGGCGATCGCGCTGGCCATCGCCCCCGTGCCGAGGACGGCGGCCGCGACCGCCGCGGCGAACGGTGTGCGACGGGCGCCCGCGAGACGCTCGGCCACCGCGGGGCGCCCGCCGGCGAGCTGGGCCACGACGAGCTGGTGGTAGATCCGGCACGGCCGGGACATCGACCCCTTGTGCTTCTCGAGGAATCGCCGCCTGCCCTCGACGAACGCGGAGCCCTCCCTCGTGACCCGCGATCCCCGGTGCTGGTGGTACGCGTAGAGAACCGAGGGCACGGTGCAGATCGGACGGGCTTGCGCGCAGCGCAACCAGAGGTCCCAGTCCTCGCAGGAGGGCAGCGCCGGGTCGACCGCGAGATCGGGTCCGAACAACTCACGCCGGATGACCCCGAAGGGCAGCGCGATGAAGTCGAACCAGAGGAGCTGGTCGGGGCCGTAGCGGAGCGGACCTCGGAAGACCGCGGTCCGGCCTCCCGGTTCGTGGACGACCCGGTGCCAGGCCGACACCACGCCCACCCGCGGGTCGTCGTCGAAGCGGTCGAGGACGGTCGTGGCCGCTCCGGGCAGCCAGGTGTCGTCGTCGTCGCAGAAGCCGAGCAAGTCGCCGCGTGCGGCGGCGATCCCGCAATTACGGCTGCCCCCGGGCCCGAGGGACTCGGGGTTGTGGAGGACCATCACCCGCCGGTCGCACGAGAGGCGGTCGGCGACATCGGAGGTGGCGTCGGTGGAGGCGTCGTCGACGATGACCAGCTCGATGTCGGTCACGTCCTGGTCGAGGACCGACCGGGCGGCGCGCTCGAGCAGGCCGGCCCGGTTGTGTGTCGGCATCACGACGCTCAGCAGATGGGTCGGCACGCGCTCAGGTCCCGCCGCGGAGGAGTGGCCCGACCCGGCACGTCACGATCCTCGCCGGCCCCCTCACAGGCGCTCATGATAACGAGGGGGTCTGCCGCACTAGTGTCTCGCGTCGTCGTCGTGTCCGCGAGCAGGGTCGGACCTGTGCCCACGGGGGGTTTGAAGGTGATTCCGGGCGACATCGTCGAGCGCCTCCGGTGCCCGGCCTGTGGGAAGACTCTCGACGACGAAGGGGGCGAGGTGCTCTGCCCTTCGGGCCACCGCTACTCGGTCGAGCGGGGCTATCTGGACTGTTCCCGAGGGAGGTCCGGCCCGGGTTCGACCGAGCGGACCTTCGCCAGCTTCGGCTTCGAGTGGACGAGCTTCGACGACGTGCGCGAGGAGGACGAGGGGTTCGCCGAGGTCTACTTCCGCGATGTCGACCTCACGACGCTCGCCGGCAAGATCGGGCTCGACGCCGGTTGTGGGAAGGGCCGGTACACGCGTGTCCTGGCAACGCACCTTCGTGCGACGGCGGCGCTCGACGGCTCGGCGGCGGTCGAGGCGGCCGCGCGGAACCTCGCCGAATTCCCGTCGGTGCTGGTGGTCAAGTCGGATCTGCGCGACGCCCCGTTCGCTCCCGCGAGCTTCGACTTCGTCGCCAGCCTCGGCGTGCTCCACCACCTCGACGACCCGAGAGCCGGGTTCGACCGACTGCTCACCTACCTCGCCCCGGGCGGCCAGATCCTCCTCTACCTCTACAGCCGCCCATCGACCCCCGGGCTCCGCGCCATCGCCCTCCGGCTCGCCGCCATGCTCCGGACGGTCACCGTCCGCGTCCCGCACCGGCTGTTGAAGGCGCTGAGCGTTCCGATCGCGGTCTGCCTCTATTACGGGGTGGTCGTACCCGGCTCGATCGGTGACCGGCGGGGGGTGCAGGGGCTGTCCCGACTGCCGATGGACGCCTACCGCGGCAAGCCGTTGCGCAGCCTCGTCCTCGACACCTTCGACCGCCTGAGCGCGCCCGTCGAGCACCGCTACGTGTGGGAGGAGCTCGCCCCCTGGTTCGCCGGCGCCGGTTTGGTCGTCGACGCGGCCCGCGACGAGACCGGTTGGTTCGTCCTGGCCCACCGGCCCTGAGCGCAGAGGGTCGGAGATGGCCGATCGGAGCATCGTGGCGCTGATCCTGACCCACAACGCCCCCGAGTCGCTGCGGCGATGCCTCGAGGCCATCGCGGGCCAGTCCTCTCCTCCCGAGGCGGTGCTGGTGGTGGACAACGCGAGCAACCCGCCGGTCGAGCCGGTCGGCTGGCCGACGCCCCGGCCCACCGTCACAATCGTGCGCTCGGAGGTCAATACCGGCCCGGCGGGCGGTTACGCGCAGGCATTCGAGGAGTTCCTCGCATCGGGCTGCAGCCACGCATGGGTCCTCGACGACGACATGCGACCCGAAGTGCACTGCCTCGAGCGCCTGTGGGCCGCGGCTGAGCAAACACCCGAGTCGGCATTCGTCTTTCCGGTCTCGCAGCAGACGGACGGCTCCTACGGGGTGTGGCCGTCCTGGTGCGGCTTCGTCGTCTCGCGCCAGATCGTCGCCACGGTCGGTGTGCCGAAGGCGGAGCTGTTCTGGTGGGCGGAGGACACCGAGTACCTCCAGTCGCGCATTCCGGCCGCCGGCTACGAGCGACGTGTCGTCGAGCACGCGGTCGTCTACCACGACGCCGTTCGCCAGAACGACACCGTCCCGCTCTGGAAGTACTACTACGAGGCCCGCAACATGCTCTGGGTGCACCTGCACGTCAAGCGAAGAGTCGGGCGCTACCCGCGCAGCGTCTCGAAGCTCGTCGCGAGGGCGCTCTTGCGCGAGGGGGCAGGCCGGACACAGCGAGCGGCGGTTATCGCAAGAGGACTGTGGGACGGTGCGCGCGGCAACCTCGGCATCCGGTTCCCCGTCGAGCCGATGCAGGAGCGCACCGCGTCACCGGACGGTCCTTCCGGGTGATCTCGCCGGCTGGTTCGGCGAGCTATCGGGAGGTCCGCCGCTTCGCCAGCGACACACTGACCGCGCGCAAGGGCGCGGTCAGCCGCCAGCTCGATGATGCCTTCAGGTTGGCCAGCTCGCGCTGGGCGATGTCCAGCCTTCCCTCGAGGTCGAGCCTGGTGAGTCGGAGCAGTTCGACCGCGGCGTCGAGCTCGCGGTTCGGAGCGCTCAGCTTGTGGCGCAATCGCAGGATCGAACTCGTCCAGGGGGACTCTTCGCAGGGGAGCCTCGGCACGAACGGGCAGTGGCCACCGCGGGACGCGGCGAGGAAGCCGGTGAGCTCGCGCTGTTCGGGGAGACAGCCAGTGGGGGAATCCACTCGCCCTTCGCTCGCGTGGTGGGCGAGCTCGCCGGCGATCGAAGCCGTGACGGCGTCGAGGTCCCAGTGCACAGACGAATCGGCGAACTGATCCAGTGAGCCGAGCCACGAGAGGAGGTCGCCGAGGCTCGCCTTCGTGTCCTCGACGACCGACTCGTAGTCGAGGACGAAGGTGTCGACACCGTCGAGTGCGTCGACGGCGGAGCGGTTGTAGCGCTCCCAGAGCGCGAGGCCATCGGGGAGGGGCATCCCGTCGCGCTCGAGGAGCGAGCGCGCGACCGCGATCGGCGATCGCCACACGAACACCGCGGCGACCGGCGAGACGAGCACGTCGCGCCAGAACGGCAGGACGAGGCAGAGACGGGGGTCCTTCCAGACCGAGGGACCCGACCCCGGGTAGGCGGTCGCGAGCACCGCGGTCGGGTCGGGCGCGCCGAGGACCTCCGGGCGGTGCTGCCATCCGCCGGGCAGCTCGGGTGGGGCGTCCCAGCTGCCGTCGAAGCGGGCCAGCAGGTCCTCGTCGTAGAGGGCGAGGGAGAGGCTCTCCCAGTGCTCGGGGTTGCTCTCCGCCCACTCCACCCGATCGTCCGGGTGACACTTCTGCAGCCCGGTTGCGGCCAACGCCCCGGTCACCGCCGAGGTCCCACTTCGGTGCATCCCCACCACCAGCACCCACGGACCGGGGCTGTGTCGGTCGATCACGGAAGTGTCACGGGAGCCAGCGACGCGCCGTTCGGTACGCGGATGCCACCCTGGGCGACCGTTCGAGCCCCGTCGTGACGGTCCGCTTCCACCTCGGACCGAGGCCGAAGCGCAGGTGCTTGGCCGCGCGACGGTTGGTCTCGCTGGCCACGAGGCCGATCGAGACCAGATAACTCCGTACCGACCTGCTGGCCTCTTGCACCGGATCGTCCTCTGCGGGATCGTCGACCCGGGCCTCGCCTTGCTCGCCGGTCGCCTGCAGGTAGGTGACCGGCGGGTCCGCGACCGGAACCGGCTTGAGGGACCAGACGAACTGCTGCACGTTCGAGCTGGGATTACACGCGTCGGCCAGGACGTGGAGCGCGCCGATCATCTCGGCGGGCAGCCCGTCGTCGAGGTCCATCGCGTACTGGTCGGTGTGGAGCGCGCTGAAGTCGTGTCGCGACACGACGGTCCAACCGGAGCGCTCGAAGAGCCGCTCGAGCGTCGCCTCCGAGAAGAACCGAAGATGGGTGCTGTCGAGGAGGCCGCGGTCGGTCGGCACCCACCGGCCGCAGAGCAGACCGAGCCCCATGTCGAAGTGAGTGGCGTTCGGCACCGACGCCACGAGAGTCGGCTCGCCGTGCTTGAGGGACCAGGTCGACAGAGCGGACAGGAGCTTGTGCGGCTCGACAAGGTGCTCGATCACGTCGAGTGCCATGAACGCCCCGACGTCGCCGATGTCGTCGAGCGTGGCCTCGAGCGCGCCGAGGTCGGTCAGATCGCACTTCGTCGCGGGGATACCAGCCTTTTGCATCAAGTCGACCGCGATCGAGCTGAGCTCGAGCCCGTGGTAGTTGACGCCGGCATCGCGCAGCACGTGGCTGACGACGGCGGTGCCGGCGCCGAGGTCGACCACCGCGCTGGAGGATCCGAGGCCGAGGTCGCGGACCAGCTCCGCGGCGTAGGCGACCGCGCTGTCGTGTCGGAAGGGATACACGTAGTCGAAGGGCCTCGCGTGCTCGCCTTCCGTCTCGCCGTCCGGCATCGGGGTCAGGTCGCCGCGGCGCTGATCGCTGCCTCCCTGGGGATCGAGGAGGACGGCCCGGGTGGCCTCGAGGAACGCGCGCCCGTAGTGCTCGTCGGGCTCGAGGTGGTTTCCTTCCGCCCACTCGTTCCACGCGAGGATGAAGAGGTAGTTCTCCTCGTCGCGTACCCCGGCGGTCGAGGCGACCGCGCGTCGGAGCCAGTTCTCGTAGGCCTCGGGCGTGGCCCCGTCGTAGACGGTCGCACCGTGCCGCCGACGGGGGGTGTTGTCCCACCCGACCATGACCGAGGGGAAGCGTTTCCACGGCGGTGCCGGACGCCGAAGCTCTGCCTCGAACGCGCGGACGTAGTCGACAACGCGGTGCCCGCGGTATGCCTCGAGCGGAGCGAAGGTCCGGCGCGCCTCGAGGGGCATGAACGCGACCGTCGCGTCGAGGCCGAACGCTCCAGGGCCGCCCTTCGGTGGTCCGTGGCTCTCGACGAAGCAGAGGTAGAGGTCCGGGAACCCCTGTCTGCGGGCCTCGGTGCGCCAGATCTCCGCGGTGCGCGCCATGTCGGGGATCAGCCCGGCGCGGTAGATCAGCATCAGCGGCCGGCCGTCGATCGTGATGTAGCGGTCGTCGGCAAAGGCGGTGCAGAGCCAGCGGATATGAGCCAGGTCGTCCTCGTCGCTGAACTCCTGGGCCATCAAGACCTCGCCGGTCTTCGCATCCCAGTTGCGGGTCCACTCCTCGTTCGCCCAGCACAAGGCGAAGGGGAAGTCGGGGGAGCCCGATGCGAGCACCTCGTCGAAGGGGCGCTGGAGGAGCCGGCGACCGTGGAACCAGTAGTGGTAGTAGACGAACCCCGAAATGCCGTGCTCGGCAGCCAGGGCGGCCTGTGCCTCGCGCACTTCGGGAACCCGCAGGTCGTAGTAGCCGAGCTCGGTCGGGACCTCGGGCTGGCGGTGGCCGGGGTAGAGCGGCCTGGCCTTGGTGACGTTGCGCCACTCGGTGAAGCCGTTGCCCCACCATCGGTCGTTTTCGGGAATGGGGTGGAATTGGGGTAGGTAGAAGGCGAGTGCCCGCGGTTTGTCGGTTTTTGGGCCGGCCCGGCCCCCCGTCGCTCCCATGCCGCAATCATACGGCAGGCGGTCCGTTCGGAGGCCTGGAGGGTCGTCGGACCCGGACCCGGCGCCGCTCACCGACCGCACGCCCCGGGCTCCCCTCCGCGGGCGAAGTCACTAGCGTCGCGGGGACCGGTGTGGAAGTGTTGGGGCCGGTTCCAAGCGACGCTTCGGCCACGACGAATCCTGGGGGGTTTCTCGATGAGTGCTTTTCGTTCGCGTTTGTTCTCGCTGTCGACGTTCGCCAAGGCGGTGCTCGCCGGGCTGATCGCGACGGCCGGCCTGGCGGTGGTCGCGGTTCCGTCTGCGTACGCGGCGGCCCCGACGATCACCGCGGTCAGCCCGACGAGCGGAAGCGCCAACGGTGGGACGACGGTGACCATCACCGGCACCGCCCTCGGGAGTATCACCGCGGTCCACTTCGGCACGCAGGCGGCGGCCTCGTTCACCCTCAACAAGAGCACCACGATGACCGCGGTCTCCCCGAAGGCGGTGCTGCCAGTCACCGCTTCCGCGACGGTGGACATCACGGTGACCAATGCCAGCGGCACGTCCCCGACGGGTGCCGCCGACCATTTCACTTTCGTGTTCCCCGCCCCGACCGTCACCGGGGTCCAGACTGTCGCGAGCCCGGCGGGCGGACCTAGCGCGGGCGGGACGACCGTCACGGTGGCGGGCACCAACTTCTACGGGGTCACCGCGGTCCACTTCGGCGCCAACGCGGGCACCGGGCTCCTCGAGAACTCCCTCGACTCGCTCATCGTGACCGCCCCGGCCGGCACCGGCACGGTCGACATCACCGTCACCAACGGTACCGGTACCTCGACGGCGGTCACCGCGGACCACTACGCCTACAACTCGACTCTGGCGATGGCGAACGGCACCGGAGCCTACGGGACCGGCACCTCGACCTCGACTGGGGCGACCGCCCAACCTCCGATCGACAACTTCAACGCGCTCAGCCTGATGACCGGCGGCCCTGCGGTTGATCCCTCCACACTCACCGTGGTGACCCAGCCCGCCTCGGGGACCATCACCTTCAGCGGCGGCATCTTGACGTACACGCCCGTCTACACCGACTCGAGCAGCGGATCGGGTGCCACGACCGTCTGGACCTACGTCGTCACCACCACCGGCACCCAGACCGGGACCATCGCCATCTGCGCAACCGGGTTCACCTACCCCTCGCCGGGCAACTGCGTGACCGCGACCATGACCATCCTCCAGACCGAGGCCGGCTTCTACATGGGCGGGGTGGTCACCATTCCTCCCTCGCTCATGGTCGGCGCCTCCGAGGACACCGGCAACGGGGTGTCGGATCCCTCGACGGCGGCCCCCGGGTCCGTGATCACCTCGATCTCGGCGCCGGCCCAGGCCCTCATCCCGGCGACCCAGTCGGGCATCACGGTGGACAACGTGGGGCAGTACTCGGCGATGACCCCGGTCCCTGCCGGGCTGACCCTCGTGCCGGGCTCGCTCAGCGTCGAAGGCGGCGACTCGAACGTCTCGGGCAAGTACACCGTTTCCTACTGCACCGCGGCCATGGGGTTCATACCGGGTGAGTGCACCGCCCAGATGACCGGCAACTACAAGACGACCTACCCCTACATCGAGACCTTCTTGAATGCGTCCGTCAACATTCCGGGTGGGGACGCGCTCACCCTCCCGACGATCACTGCGAAGTACACAGTCAACGCGGGCGACACCCTCGGCTCCACCATCTCCTCCTACGAGACCGAATTCGTCGCCTCCACGACGGTCGGGAACACCATGCCCTACACGACCACCGTGCTCGACGCCTACCCGAGCATCAACAGCTGCGGGGGCACCGGAATCGGCTGCACCCCGCCCTACCAGGCGCCCTCGCCGCGGTGGAGCCTCACCGTCGTGGCCGCCCCGACCGTCACCGCGGTCAGCCCGGCCTCGGGTACTGCCGCGGGTGGCACCGGCGTGACCATCACCGGCACCGGATTCACCGGCGCGACCGCGGTCGACTTCGGGCCCGGCAACGCGGCGACCGGAGTGATCGTCAACTCGGACACCTCGATCAGCGCGACCTCGCCTTCGGGCAGTGGCACGGTCGACGTGACGGTCACCGCGCCGGGCGGCACCTCTGCCGCCAATCCGCCGGGTGACCAGTTCACCTATGTGGGGGCGCCACCCGCCCCGACGGTCACCGCGGTCAGCCCGAACACGGGTACGACGGCCGGTGGCACCAGCGTGGCCATCACCGGCACCGGGTTCACCGGCGCGACCGCGGTCGACTTCGGAGCCAGCAACGCGGCGACCGGAGTGATCGTCAACTCGGACACCTCGATCAGCGCGACCTCGCCTTCGGGCAGTGGCACGGTCGACGTGACGGTCACCGCGCCGGGCGGCACCTCTGCCGCCAATCCGCCGGGTGACCAGTTCACCTACGTCACCCCGCCACCCGCCCCGACGGTCACCGCGGTCAGCCCGAACTCCGGTCCGGCCGCGGGTGGCACCGGCGTGACCATCACCGGCACCGGCTTCACCGGGGCGACCGCGGTCGACTTCGGAGGCAGCAACGCGGCGACCGGAGTGATCGTCAACTCGGACACCTCGATCAGCGCGACCTCGCCTTCGGGCAGTGGCACGGTCGACGTGACGGTGACCGCGCCGGGTGGCACCTCTGCCGCCAACCCGCCGGGTGACCAGTTCACCTACATCGCCGCCCCGACGGTCACTGCGGTCAGCCCGAACTCCGGTCCGGCCGCGGGTGGCACCGGCGTGACCATCACCGGCACCGGGTTCACCGGGGCGACCGCGGTCGACTTCGGAGGCAGCAACGCGGCGACCGGGGTGATCGTCAACTCGGACACCTCGATCAGCGCGACCTCGCCTTCGGGCAGTGGCACGGTCGACGTGACGGTCACCGCCCCGGGCGGCACCTCTGCCGCCAACCCGCCAGGTGACCAGTTCACCTACGTCGCGGCCCCGACGGTCACCGCGGTCAGCCCGAGCTCCGGTCCGGCCGCGGGTGGCACCGGCGTGACCATCACCGGCACCGGGTTCACCGGCGCGACCGCGGTCGACTTCGGAGGCAGCAACGCGGCGACCAGCTTCACGGTCCACTCGGACACCTCGATCAGCGCGACCTCGCCTTCGGGCAGTGGCACGGTCGACGTGACGGTCACCGCACCGGGCGGCACCTCTGCCGCCAACCCGCCGGGTGACCAGTTCACCTACATCGCCGCCCCGACGGTCACTGCGGTCAGCCCGAACTCCGGTCCGGCCGCGGGTGGCACCGGCGTGACCATCACCGGCACCGGGTTCACCGGGGCGACCGCGGTCGACTTCGGAGGCAGCAACGCGGCGACCGGGGTGATCGTCAACTCGGACACCTCGATCAGCGCGACCTCGCCTTCGGGCAGTGGCACGGTCGACGTGACGGTCACCGCACCGGGCGGCACCTCTGCCGCCAACCCGCCAGGTGACCAGTTCACCTACATCGCCGCCCCGACGGTCACTGCGGTCAGCCCGAACTCCGGTCCGGCCGCGGGTGGCACCGGCGTGACCATCACCGGCACCGGGTTCACCGGGGCGACCGCGGTCGACTTCGGAGGCAGCAACGCGGCGACCGGGGTGATCGTCAACTCGGACACCTCGATCAGCGCGACCTCGCCTTCGGGCAGTGGCACGGTCGACGTGACGGTCACCGCGCCGGGCGGCACCTCTGCCGCCAACCCGCCAGGTGACCAGTTCACCTACGTCGCGGCCCCGACGGTCACCGCGGTCAGCCCGAGCTCCGGTCCGGCCGCGGGTGGCACCGGCGTGACCATCACCGGCACCGGGTTCACCGGCGCGACCGCGGTCGACTTCGGAGGCAGCAACGCGGCGACCAGCTTCACGTCCACTCGGACACCTCGATCAGCGCGACCTCGCCTTCGGGCAGTGGCACGGTCGACGTGACGGTCACCGCACCGGGCGGCACCTCTGCCGCCAACCCGCCGGGTGACCAGTTCACCTACATCGCCGCCCCGACGGTCACCGCGGTCAGCCCGAACTCCGGTCCGGCCGCGGGTGGCACCGGCGTGACCATCACCGGCACCGGGTTCACCGGGGCGACCGCGGTCGACTTCGGAGGCAGCAACGCGGCGACCGGGGTGATCGTCAACTCGGACACCTCGATCAGCGCGACCTCGCCTTCGGGCAGTGGCACGGTCGACGTGACGGTGACCGCGCCGGGCGGCACCTCTGCCGCCAACCCGCCAGGTGACCAGTTCACCTACGTGGGTGTGCCACCCGCCCCGACGGTCACCGCGGTCAGCCCGAACTCCGGTCCGGCCGCGGGTGGCACCGGCGTGACCATCACCGGCACCGGGTTCACCGGCGCGACCGCGGTCGACTTCGGAGGCAGCAACGCGGCGACCGGGGTGATCGTCAACTCGGACACCTCGATCAGCGCGACCTCGCCTTCGGGTAGTGGCACGGTCGACGTGACGGTGACCGCCCCCGGCGGCACCTCTGCCGCCAACCCGCCGGGTGACCAGTTCACCTACATCGCGGCCCCGACGGTCACCGCGGTCAGCCCGAACTCCGGTCCGGCCGCGGGTGGCACCGGCGTGACGGTCACCGGCACCGGGTTCACCGGGGCGACGGCTGTGAAGTTCGGGACCAACTCGGCGACCAGCTTCACGATCCACTCGGACACGTCGATCAGCGCGACCTCGCCTTCGGGCAGTGGCACGGTCGACGTGACGGTGACCGCCCCCGGCGGCACCTCTGCCGCCAACCCGCCAGGTGACCAGTTCACCTACGTCGCGGCCGCGGGGTTCCAGATCACCACGTCGTCGCTCCCCGATGCCACGCCGGGCGTGCCCTACGGTCCCGGCGGATTGGGGGTCGTCCTGCAGACCTCAGGGTCCGGACCGGGAGCGACCTTCAAGTGGAAGAAGGGCGCGACCCTGCCGAAGAGCCTCAAGTTGACCAAGGGTGGGGTTTTGATGGGGACGATCAACCCGAAGCATGTCACGGTGGGTAGCAACGTTCCGGTCTCCGTGCAGGTGACCGAAACGGTGATCACACCCGTCGAGATCAAGCCCGGCAAGTTCAAGGGGGTCAAGACCAAGACGACGGCCTCCAAGACTCTGATCCTTCACATCGCCTGACAGGTCGGTTGCTGTCGAGCCGGACTGACAACAGGGCCGGTAACGGGGACCCGGGTGGCCGTGCCGTCACCCGGGTCCTTCGCGTGTACGGAGCAGCGTTCTCGTGTGCAGAGTGACCGTCGTTCCGCAGGCCGGCGGGTGCCCCGCGGAGAGGGTGGTTCAGTCCGGAACGGCGAGGACCGCTTCGATCACGCGGTCGAGCTGGTCGTGGGTGAGGGCCGAGCCGGTCGGGAGACACAGCCCGTGCTCGAAGATGGAGGCGGAGACGTCACCGCCGATGCAACGGGCGTCCTTGAAGACCGGCTGGAGGTGCAGTGGTTTCCACGTGGGCCGCGACTCGATGTCGACCGATTCGAGCGCCAGCCGGATCTCCTCCCGATCGGCGCCGAAGGCCTCCGGATCCACCAGGATGCAGGTGAGCCACCAGTTCGGTTCGCCGTACTCTGCGATCGGCATGAAGCGGATCCCAGGCGTCCCAGCCAGGGCCTCGCGATAGCGCTCGTGGAGCCTGCGACGGCGCTCGATGCGGTGGTCGAGCCCTCTTAGCTGAGCCCTGCCGAGCGCTGCCAGCAGGTTGGAGAGCCGGTAGTTGTAGCCGAGGACCGAATGTTCGTAGTGGGGCAAGGGGTCACGAGCCTGGGTGGCGAGGAACCGTGCCTGCGCCGCCAGTTCGGCCGAATCGGTCACCAGCATGCCGCCACCGCTCGTCGTGATGATCTTGTTGCCGTTGAACGAGAAGACCCCGGTCGAACCGAACGAACCGGCGGGAGCGCCGCGGTAGGTGGCGCCGAGAGCCTCAGCCGCGTCCTCGATCAGCGGGATGTCGTACCGGCGACACGACGGCAAGAGGCGCTCGTAGTCGGCCGACTGACCGTAGAGATCAACTGCCACGACCGCCGCGGGGAGTCGTCCGCGGCGCGCTCGCCGCGCAAGCTCCTCGTCCACGAGGTCGGGGTCGATGTTCCAGGTCGACGGCGAAGAGTCGACGAAGACCGGTGTCGCGCCGAGGTAGACGACCGCCGAGGCGGTGGCGACGAAGGTGAACGACGGGACGAGCACCTCGTCGCCCGGGCCGACGCCGGCGAGCAGAAGCCCGAGGTGGAGCGCGGCCGTCCCACTGGAGAGCGCGACCGCGTGACCGACGCCCGCCCGGTCGGCGAGCTCTCGCTCGAACGCGTCGATGTCCGGACCGACCGGCGCGATCCAGTTGGAATCGAAGGCGTCGAGCAGCATGGCCCGCTCCTCAGGCCCGACTTCCGGTGGCGAGAGATAGATGCGGGTCACGTGCGGGCTTCCTCGTCGGGGGTGAGCGCTCCCGTGGCTGCGGCCACCGCCACCAGCACGATCGCCGCCGCGACGTCAACGGCCACTGCGACGGCCGGCGACGCCAGAACGACCGCCAGCACCGCGCCGCCGGCGAGCAGCGCCTCCATGGCGATGTAGGCCAGGCTGGCTGCCGTGCGCGGCCATCCTCGGTCCACCAGACGATCATACGGATGGCCGCGGTCCCCGGCGACCACCGACCGTCCGCCGCGCAGCCGACGGACGACCGCGAAGGCGACCTCGGCCGCCGGGACCGCGACGACGGCGAACGCGGCCACACCGGTCGTGACGGCGGCGCCGGGTCTCCACGCCTCGCCGAGCAGCACGACCAGACCGGTGCCGAGGAGGTAGGAGCCGCCGTCTCCCAGATACACCCGCGCCGGAGGGCGGTTGTAGAAGAGAAAGCCGACCGACGCGGCTGCGAGGGCGATCCCCAACTCGCGTCCCGAGCCGTGGAGGATTGCCGCGAAGGCTGCCGCGCCGACGCCGACCACACCGGCCGCGAGCATGTCGAGCCCGTCGATGAGGTTCACGCCGTTGACGAGCAGAAGGGTCGCCGCGACCAAGAGGACCGCGGCAGCCGCTCCCGGCAGGCGGACCGGACAGGTGACCACCACGACGGCTCCGATCCCCAGCTGGCCGATCAGGCGAGCCGGAGCGGACAGGTCGAACCGGTCGTCGGCGACACCCAGGCAGAGCGCTCCGGCGAGCGGCCAGACGACGCTCGGCCGTCCGGCCAGTACGCCGACCACCGTTCCCGCAAAGACCGCGACGCCCCCCAGATACGGTACCGGCGCGACCTGAGGCTTCAGCGGTCCGGGTCGATCTACGATGCCGGTCCGCTTGGCGACGACCATCGCCAGCGGGGTGACGGCCAGAGTGACCACCAGGGCGGTCACTGCGATCGACGGCCCGGTCATGCGCAGGGGTCCGCGGATGTCCCATCCCCGCCGGCGCGCTCCCACTGCATGAGGAGCGACTCGGTACCCGCATGGAGCTCGAAGCGGTCGACGGCGGCGAACCCGGCACGTTCGTACAGCGCGATCGCCCCGGCGTTTTCGGCACCCACCACGACGTGCGCCGCGTCACAGCCGCGCAAGGCGACCTCGTCGAGGAAGGCCGCGACGAGGGACCGGCCCGTGCCGCGTCGTCGTTCGGAGGGGTCGACGGCGATCGCGAGGAGCTCCGCCCCCCGGCCGACCCCGGTTCCCTTCGAGCTCGCATGGCCCAGCGTGTCCAGCACCTGTCTCCAGCCGGTGAGCAGCCGACCGGCGGCGGCGGCACCCGCGACGAGGCCGTCCCGGACGAGGAAGGTCCGGTAGAGGGCGCCGACGTCGGTCGTCCCGGCGACGAAGCCCACGTCGACCCGGTCGATCTCGGCGATCAGCAGGAACGAACCCGGGTCGCGGCCGATGCGTCGGTACAGGCGCCGGAGGAACCGGGGACCGAGAAGTGAGAGGAACCCCTGGGAGATCTGGAGCGCATGGAGCGCAGCCGCAGCCGACGCGTCACCGTCGGTCGCGGCGCGGACGACGGCGATGCGCCGCTCGTCGCGGTCGCGCTCGTCGTGAGGTACGGAGGCTCCGGTGGTGGCAGGGCCAGTCGATGGCGTCCGGCGTGCTTCACCTGTCGGCCCCATCGTCGTCCCCCCGGCCCGACCAGAGCGGGCCCGGATCCGTGCGCGGCCCGTCGCCGCAGCTTTTTCGAGTCTACGACCTGTTCCGAAATCCTTGGATCATGCGGTAGATTGGGAGGTCATGGATCGGGGGACGGGGGTGGCTGGGTCGGGGCAGTACCAGATGTCCCAGTTGCAGAATATCGAGGCCCAGTCGATCCATGTCATGCGCGAGGTGGCGGCCGAATTCGAGCGGCCGGTGCTGCTCTTTTCGGGTGGCAAGGACTCGGTGGTGATGCTCCGCCTCGCGGAGAAGGCGTTCTGGCCGGGGAGAATCCCTTTCCCCGTCATGCACGTCGACACCGGACACAACTTCACCGAGGTGCTCGAATTCCGCGATCGGACGATCGCAGATCTCGGCGCCACGCTGATCGTGGCGTCGGTGCAGGACTCGATCGACGCGGGGCGGGTCAGCGAGGAGTCGGGTCCGAACCCTTCGCGCAACCGCCTGCAGACGCGCACCCTCCTCGACGCCATCGCCGAGTACCGTTTCGACGCAGTCTTCGGCGGGGCCCGGAGGGACGAGGAGAAGGCGCGGGCGAAGGAGCGGGTCTTCTCGTTCCGGGACGAGTTCGGCCAGTGGGACCCGAAGAACCAGCGTCCCGAGCTCTGGTCGCTCTACAACGGTAGGCACCGGAGCGGCGAGCACATCCGGGTGTTCCCACTGTCGGACTGGACCGAGCTCGACATCTGGCAGTACGTGGTCGACGAGTCGATCGAGCTGCCCTCCATCTACTATTCGCACCGGCGCGAGGTGTTCCGCCGTGACGGAATGCTCCTCGCCATCGGGCCCCACGTCGCCCCGAGGGAGGACGAGGAGGTCTTCGAGGCCACCGTGCGATATCGCACGGTGGGCGACATGACCTGCACCGGTGCGGTCGAATCCGTGGCGGCCACGGCGGTCGACATCGTGGCCGAGGTCGCCGCGTCGCGGCTCACCGAACGAGGCGCGACCAGGGCCGATGACCGCACCAGCGAGGCGGCCATGGAGGACCGCAAGCGCGAGGGCTACTTCTGATGGAGCTGCTGCGCTTCGCGACGGCTGGCTCGGTCGACGACGGCAAGAGCACCCTCATCGGGCGGTTGCTCTACGACTCGAAGTCGATCTTCGAGGACCAGCTGGAGTCGGTCGAGCGGGTCAGCCGCCAGCGCGGCGACGAGTACACCGATCTGGCCCTGCTCACCGACGGGCTGAGGGCAGAGCGGGAGCAAGGGATCACCATCGACGTCGCCTATCGGTACTTCGCCACGCCGAAACGCAAGTTCATCATCGCCGACACTCCGGGTCACGTGCAGTACACGCGCAACATGGTGACCGGTAACTCGACTGCGGACCTCACCCTTGTGCTGGTCGATGCACGGAAGGGGATCGTCGAGCAGACTCGCCGGCACGCCTTCCTCGCCTCGCTGCTGCGGGTGCCGCATCTGTTGCTCTGTGTGAACAAGATGGACCTCGTCGGCTACGACCGGGACGTCTTCGAGTCCATCCGTGAGGAGTTCGCGGCGTTCGCGAGCCGGCTCGACGTCGCCGACCTGAGCTTCGTTCCGATCTCGGCGCTCCAGGGCGACAACGTCGTCCAGCGTTCTGTGAACATGCCCTGGTACGAGGGCGCATCGCTCCTCCACTACCTCGAGCAGGTCTACATCTCATCCGACCGGAACCTGATCGACCCACGCCTTCCCGTCCAGTGGGTGGTGCGGCCGCAGAACTCGAGCCATCCCGACTACCGCGGCTACGCGGGGCGCGTGGCGGGCGGTGTATTCCGTCCGGGCGACGAGGTGCTCGTGCTTCCCTCGGGTCTGACGACCATTGTCGCGGGCATCGACACCTTCGACGGTTCGCTCGCGGAGGCCTACTCGCCGATGTCGGTCACGCTGCGGCTCTCCGACGACGTCGACGTCTCCCGTGGCGACATGATCTGCCGCCCGCACAACCAGCCGACCATCGGCCAGGACCTCGACGCGATGGTTTGCTGGATGTCGGAGCGGGACGTCGCCCCGGGGGATTTCTTCGCGCTGAAGCACACCACCCGCTGGGTACGCGCAGTGGTAAGGGACATCCAATACCGGCTCGACGTGAACACGCTGCACCGTGACGAGGCGGCGTCGTCGCTCAGCCTCAACGAGGTGGGCAGGGTGAGCCTCCGGATCACCCAGCCACTCTTTTACGACAGCTATCGCCGCAACCGCCAGACCGGCGCGTTCGTCCTCGCGGCCGAGGACACCAACGTGACCGTCGGAGCCGGCATGCTGCTCGGCGCCGACTGAGGAGGTCAGGTCACAAATGGCGTCCTCGAACGTCACCTGGCACCAAGGGGAGCTGACCCGGGAGCAGCGCAACGAAGCCCTCGGCACACGGGGCGCGACCCTTTGGCTGACCGGCTTGTCGGGTTCGGGCAAGTCGACGGTGGCGGCGGCCCTCGAGCGACGACTGGTCCTCGCCGGTCGCGGGGCCTACCGGCTCGACGGCGACAACCTGCGCACCGGGCTGAACGGCGATCTGGGGTTCCGCCGCGAGGAACGGGAGGAGAACGCGCGTCGGGCCGCCGAGGTCGCCTGCCTCTTCGCCGATGCCGGGTTGGTGGCGATCGTGGCCCTGATCAGCCCGTACGCGGCTTCCCGGCAAAGAGCCCGCGAGCTCCACCGGCGGGCCGGCCTCCCGTTCGCCGAGGTCTACATGGCCGCACCGGTCGACCTCTGTGCGGACCGCGACCCGAAGGGTCTCTATGCCCAGGCAACCTCCGGAGGGATCGGCTCGTTTACCGGCGTGGACGACCCCTACGAGGTGCCCGAGGCCCCTGACTTGGTCATCGAGCCGGGAACCCCCGTCGACGCCGCGGTCGGCGCAGTCGCAGCGACTCTGGAACGCATCGAAGCGCTCGGCGACCGACCCCGACCGGCCGTCCGCTGACCACTGGAGTGGGCCGTTCCGCTCCAACCACTCACCGTCACCGGGGAACGCCTCCTCGCTGTCGGACAGGATCTGCCAACGAGCCAACCGGTAGCATCGTTACGCAGGGAGAATCTCCCTACTTTTGGGGATGCTCGCAGGCGTCGCGGGCGGGAGACTGACGGTAGGTTAGACACGAGCGGGGCAGACCGGCTGCGGAGGGCCTGTCGACGACCAGGGGTCGTGAATGCAGAAACGGAGTAGGAGGGCCAATCGCTGGCTGGCGGTGTTCGCCGCCTCATTGGTCGCGCTCGGCGCCGCGCTGATGGGCGCCGGTGCCGCGTCGGCCGCGATCCCGGTCGGCCACCACCCGACGATCCGGTTCTGGGACGCGTACAACGTTGTGACCATGGTCGTACCCGTCCAGCCCCGGTGCCCGCCGACCCAGCCCCACTGCGTCTGGCAGCTCTTCGTCGACGAGCCGGACGTTCCGCTGCAGCCAGTAGTGGGCACTGCGTTCGCGACCGCAGGCGCAGCGTACGAGATCGAGGTCGCGTACCCGAGCAACTTCTGCGGGGTGATCCAAGCCGACGCGCTGGTCGGCCCCGACCCTTGGCTGTTCGAGTACGGCCACAAGACGACGATCAAGACCTGCACCGACCCGTCCACCTCGACCACCACCTCGACCTCGACCTCGACCAGTACCTCGACCACGACCACGACCACGAAACCCCCCGGACACCCTTCGGCCACGACGACCACCACTTCCGCCGCCCACACCGCCGCGGCATCGGCTCTTCCGTTCAGTGGCGGGTCGAGCCCCACCTCGACGGTGGGGGCCGCCGTCGACGCAGCGACGACCGCAACCACCGCGGCACCGGCGATCCTGCCGTTTACCGGTACCGACATCAAGCCGCTGCTGATCGTCGGTGCCGTTCTCGTCCTGGCGGGGCTCAGCATCCTCACGAGCCTCGAGCAGCGGCGGAGGGCGTTGCGGCGTCTCGGGACGATCGCGGTCACCGGCGCGGGCTACTCGTCGAGAGCCTCACACTGGTTCCTCGGGGACTGACCTCGAGGCCGGTGGCGGCCCGGCCGGGACTGACCTCGAGGCCGGTGACCGGCCCGGCGATTGCCAGGGGATCTGCCTGGCGGCCACTGCCCGGTCTATCCGCAGGCCTATCTCGATGCATGGTCGGCTGCGACTGGTCAGCGCCAGGTGTTGAACGAGGTCGCATGGTTCAGGGCTCGGTCCTCGACTCTCCGTCGATCTTCTGCCTGTCGATCACCACGGTTCGCGAGCCCGCATCTTCGGCATCTCCTACGTGCTGAGCCCGATGAGTCCCCCGGCCGCCGGGGCTCGTGCTCGAATCGAGAATCGGCGGCGAAGAGCTCTACCCCGCGCACTTCGCCGCCTCCGCGACCATCACGCCATTGCCGCCGAAGGGATGCCGCCGATCGAAGCAATCGGTGCGCCCGTCGACGTCAGCCTCCGAACCCGGCGGCTTGGAAGATGATTGCGGTGTCGACTGCACCCCAGACCCTCCGCCTTCGTGTGACACGTGCCGGGATGACATGCCGCCATCGACGGCAAGCCGCTCACGCTCGAGCCGTACGCCGACGTGATGCTCCAGGCACGCATACCTGCGGACCGCCAAGTCGTGGATCTCGGCTACTGGCCGACCACCTTTACCCTCGGGATCGTGATCGCCGCCTTCAGCGCCCTGCTCTTCGTGGGAGCGACCATCGACCGAGCCCTTCGGCCGGACCCTCTTCGCAAGCTCCCGGCGCCGCGGCGCCGGCTGAGACCTACACCTGCTCGGCGTCACCCACAGGAGGTTGGTTGTCGGGTGCAGCTCGCGGGGGCCGAGGATGGCTCGGAGCCCGCGGTCGCTGCCGGTGTGGACAGGAGCGACGTAGAATCAGAAGCGGCCGAGGGCAGCGGCGCCGCCCTCTTTCGATTCCGGACCGGGAGCGCTCGCCTTCCACATGCGGTATGCCAGGTAGGCCGTCACAGCGAGGACCACGACTCCGAAGGCCACCGCCGCTTCACCCCGCCGCTTGTAGTGACCCCGACCGTGCTTCTGGCCGAGAAAGCTCGGCAACTTGTGGATTGACACGGTGAGCCACTCGATGCCCACTATGAGTGCCAATATCCCGACGATGGCCAGGACGGCGATGCCGATCCACTTCCAAGTGCTTGACTTCATGGGGCGAGACTCTACTTCTTGACGGATACCGATGCCGAGTGATTTGGAAGTGATCGGCTCGGTGCCATTTGGGTGGCTCAGCGGCGCTTCAGCGCCTCAATTGCCAACACCGCCAGGGTGGCCCTCGCGGTCGCTTCCCAGTTGAGCCCCGAGGAGTGCTCGAGTGCGCCGATCCCCAGGCGCTTCCGCAGTACTTCGTCGGACAAGACCGAGTCGAGCGCCGTCACCATCCCTTCGGTTTCCTCGAAGAGGATCCCCGTCTCGCCGTCGACCACTGCGTCCTCGTGGCCGCCGATCTTGGAGACGACCGACGGTGTCGCGCACGCGCCTGCCTCTGTCAGGGTCATCCCCCAGCCTTCTCGAAGGGAGCTCGACGCCACCACCCATGCCTTCCGGTAGAGGCCGACCAATTCTGTTTGATCTACGTAGCCAGGCAGCGATAGCCACGCCTCGGCCTGGTTGGCTCTGATCAGGGACTCGAGCTTCGGGCGTTCGTACCCCTCTCCTGCGATGACGGCCTGCAGGTCGGGGAAACGAGGCTTCAGCTTCAACAGCGCCTCGATCAGCAAGTCGAATCGCTTGACGGGCACGAGCCTCCCGACCGCAACGACCAATGGTGCTTCGGAGCGGGTCGTTCCTGGCGAGAACTGCGGTTCGACCCCTGGGGGGACCACCGAGATGTTGGGGGCGGGCAGCCCCAGCTGCTCGACGATCTCCCGTTTCGACGAGGGCGACAGGGTGATGATCCTGCTGCGACGGTAGACCGGGGGGGCGAATCGATGCTCGATCGCGTTGCCGACTGCTGCCATGCGCTTCGGCAGCACCATCTTCCACATCTCGGCGTGCACGTGATGAAGGAACACCACGCGGGGGCAGCGCGCCCAGAGCGGCGAGAAGAACGGCATGCCGTTCCAGATCTCGACGAGACCGTCGGCGCGACCGAGTCCGCCAGTGAGGCCGGCAGCGACCGTGTGGGGGAAGATCGAGTAACGACCCGTTTCCCGCGCCACCTGGTAGCCACTCCGTCTGATCGAGACGGGCCCGCCGGCCACGGAGGAGGTCGTCATGTCGATCTTGAGGCCGGCCCGCGACCAGGCCGAAAGGATCCGGTGCGCGTGGAGCTCGGACCCACCCGCTTCAGGGTCGTCGAAGTCTCGCCATGCCACGACCTCGATGTGCCGGAGGCCTGCGGTCCTTGCGATCTCCGACAGGCTCATGTCGGCGAACTGGCGCAGCTCGGGTGATTCGAGGTTTCGTTCCCGCGGCTCCGATCCTGCGTCGGTCGGTGTGCCCCTGTCGAGGCTGCGGGAAGGGAGCTGGACCGAGCCCAGACCCCGCCTGACAGTGCCCTTCACCGGGGAGTCGACCCCCACGCTGTCATCGGCAACTCATCGATCCGCGCACCGCGGCATGCTACTCCGAGGCCGGATCACGCTGAGTGACCATTGTCCGCTCCGCCGGCACAGGGAGTCGCCTCGTCGGACCACGATCCGCGGGCAACCACTGTGGTCACTGACCGTCGAGGTTAGGCGCAGCGTATTGTGTTGAGACTGGGGATACGGCAGGCTAATGGCGATCTGCCATCAGAGCATCGGCTCGCGAGCGAGGCGGGTGCAGGGGGGTGATGATGAAGACGCTGCTGAGCTTGGTGATACCTGCCTACAACGAGGCCGATCGGCTTTCGGCTGGTTTGGATCGTCTGATGGGCCAGATCGCCGTTGACACCACCGAGGTCGTCGTCGTCGACGACGGGAGCACGGACAAAACCGTCGAGATCGCTCGCCGCTCACTGTCCTCGCTACCACAGCACGAGGTGGTTTCATTCGCGCACAATCGTGGCAAAGGTGCGGCCGTCAGAGCCGGAGTGGCGCGTGCGCGAGGCGACGTCATCGCCTATATCGATGCCGACATGGCAACTGATCCGCAGGACCTCTCGTCCTTGGTCGGCGCTCTCAAAGGATGTGACCTCGCAATCGGCTCGCGAGCGCACGAAGGCTCGATGGTGAAGAGAAATGTCCATCGCCGGGTGATGAACCGCAGCTTCGGGACACTGGTCGCGCTGATGACGAAGCTTCCGTACATGGACACGCAATGCGGCTTCAAGGCCTTCCGCGGCCCGGTCGCGAAGCTCTTGTTCCACGGGAGCCGGGTGGATCGTTTCGCCTTCGACGTCGAAGTGCTGGACATCGCCGCGAGGTTAGGCCTCCGGTTGGAGGAGGTCTCGGTTCGTTGGACCGATATCGCCGGCAGCCACGTCCGGCCTGTGCACGACGGACTGCAGATGCTGGGAGACGTGGCGCGATTCCGGTTCATTCGCAAACGTGTGCCCCCTGTGCAAGGCGTTCTGATGCCCGGCGTGCCGATCGAGGATGCCCTCACCTGCGTGCAGCCTCGAATTCGGAATGTCGACATCATGATCAATTGGAAGGGCGGCACAGCCGTCCTCCTCCCGGGGCTGCCTCCGACCACCTCCCAGAGGGTCTCGAAACGGCTCTTGTCCGACCTCGCCGACTACAGACCTGAGAGATTCAGCGTGGAGTTCGAGGCTCTCGTCGCACCGATCTCGGCGATCGATGTCCGCGCGAAGGAACCCGCGATGTGAAAGGGATCCGGAGATCGGTCGCTCTGTTCAGCGCGTTCCGCCGAGAGGCCTCGGACCCGGCAACCTTCTACGGTCTCCTCGCCGACGACACCGTCTCGGATGTCGCCAACTACTCCCAACTGAGCGGCTGTACCGTCCTCGACGTGGGCGGAGCGTCCGGGTACGTCGCTGATGCGTTCCGCGAGAGCGGCGCCTACGCGTTCACAGCCGAATACGACACGAGCCAAATGACCGAGCACGGTCGGAAACTCGTTGACGGAATCATCGCAGACGGATGCAGCTTGCCGATCGCGACCGGCGCCATCGACGTCGGGTACTCCTCGAATGTGCTGGAGCACGTCGTCTCGTACAAGCGCATGCTGTCGGAAATGGTCCGAGTGGTCGCGCCAGGTGGTGTGATCTATATCACCTTCACCAACTGGCTCTCCCCATGGGGAGGCCACGAGACTTCACCCTGGCATTATCTGGGCGGCGAATGGGCGGCTCGGCGCTTTGAGCGCAGGACGGGCTCACCGGCCAAAAACCGATTCGGCGAGAGCCTGTTCAAGCTGAGCGTGCGCGACGTCATGCGCTGGTGTGAGACGTCCCCTGAGGTCGACGTCCTGGACGCATTCCCTCGCTATTACCCGCGATGGACCAAATGGGTCGTCAGGGTTCCCGTCCTTCGAGAGCTCCTGACGTGGAACCTGGTCGTGGTCATGCGCCGGAGGAACCCCGGTCTTTTGGACCGCTAGTAGAGTTCGCCCTTCAGTCAAGGTCCAGCCAAGCAGGATCGAGACTTGTCCGGACGTTACGGGGTCTCTCGCCAGTCGAGGCCAAGGGGGGTAGATGAGGGTTCAGGAGAAAGCGGTCGCGCGTGAGCGCTTTCTCACCTCAGGGGAAGAGGCAGGAACCGCCCCTCACGACCGGCGTTTCCGACCCGACGTCGAAGGGCTCCGCGCGGTAGCGATTCTTCTTGTGGTGCTCTACCACGCAAGCATTCCTCGCATGACCGGCGGTTACGTCGGGGTCGACGTCTTCTTCGTGATCTCCGGGTTCGTGATCACCGGCCTCCTTCTTCGAGAGCGAAGCGGGACAGGAGGCACCTCGATCCTCGACTTCTACGCCCGACGCTGCCGTCGCATTCTCCCGGCCGCCACGCTCGTCATTCTCGCCACTGTGCTTTCGACGTACGTCGTGCTCGGTGTCGGTAACCGGCAACCCAACCGCGGACGATGGCCGCTGGGCAGCCGTCTTCCTCGCCAACTTCCACTTCGAGTCGATCGGAACGAGCTACCTCACTGCAAATCGTCCACCGTCGCCCTTGCAGAACTATTGGTCGCTGTCCGTCGAGGAGCAGTTCTACCTCGTCTACCCGACGCTGTTCCTCGTCGTGGCGAGCGCAAAGCGGCTCGGTACGGTACGTCAACGGCTCGATCGTCGACCCTGTCGGTGGTGATCGTCGCCTCCTACTGGCTGTCGGTCACCCAGACTGGGTCGAATCCTTCCGCTCGCCTATTTCTCACCCCTGACCCGTGCCTGGGAACTCGCCCTCGGCGCGCTGGTCGCGGTCGCCACGACGTGGTTGCGTGCGGCTCCCTCGAGAAGTGGCCACAGTGCTCACTTGGGTGGGCCTCACAGCCGTCGTCGTACGGCCGCGTTCGCCTTCAACGCGCGGACCGCCTATCCAGGGTCAATGATCGCCATCCCAGTGGTCGGTGCCGCTCTGATCATCGCGGGCGGCGCCGCGGTTCCCAAAGCGCGGGGCCGAAACTCTGCTTGCAGCCCGCCCGTTCCAATGGATCGGTCGGCGCTCGTACTCGCTTTATCTCTGGCACTGGCCGATCCTGATCATCGCGGCCGAGCGAGTGGGCAAAACCAGTCTCCCCGTCGGCGAGAGCTTGCTACTAGTGCTCGTCGCCCTCGCCCTGGCTGCGGTGAGCTACTCCCTCTTCGAAAACCCTATCCGGCACTTGCACCTCACCTCGCGTAACTCTGTCATCAGTGGTGTGGCTCTGGCACTTGCAACTGTCTTGATCTTGTCCGCCTTCATCTTCGGTGAGT
This sequence comes from uncultured Acidimicrobiaceae bacterium, assembly GCA_963769905.1. Taxonomy (GTDB): domain Bacteria; phylum Actinomycetota; class Acidimicrobiia; order Acidimicrobiales; family RAAP-2; genus Bog-756. Next base: position 2,107,641 of record CAVYNG010000002.1, on the reverse strand, counting down.
CTGCCCCGAGCAGCCGCCATGTTGTCCCGGCTGCCAACGAGCAGGTCGTCCTCAGAGAGGTTGCTGCCGCTTCCCGGATAACACACGTCCCGCGCTCGATTCAGCCGGCACTCGTGAAAGCATCAAGCGATTGGGGCGGTAACTACGAGAGTCCCGCATGCGTCGCCGGGGAGAGCCAATCGAGTGAGCACATCTGTAAGCTCGGCGACACGACCAGCAACCGGCTGTTGGTCGTCTACGGGGATTCCCGTGCACAGATGTGGCTCCCTGCCTTTGAGTTCATCGCGGAGTCTGCCCACTGGAAGCTGGTCCTCTTGGCCAAGGATTACTGTCCCGCCGAGCCAGTGACGATCGCCAATGGGAACTACAGCACGTCGGGAGCCGATACCAAATGTGACCAATGGCATACATGGGCCTTGCGGTGGATCAACGAGCACCACCCTTCGCTGCTCGTGGTTAGCCAGTTGAGTGCCTACGACCGGCCTGCCTCGGGTGGCCACCCTGCCGAACCCTTCACCCCAGCACAGTGGGGCAAGGGGCTGGCAACGCTGTTCACCTCGATCAAGGTCCCGAACCTCAGGATGATCTATCTCGGCGGCACAGCGGGGTTTCCTCGGGTTGTGCCACCGCCCAGATGCCTGGCCGAGCATCTCGCAGATGTTCAGGCTTGCACGATCCCCGCTCGGTCCGCGGTGCCTCTCATGAATCCTGTCGAGGAGTCCACAACTCGCGCAGCAGGGGTCGAGTACGTCGATCCGAATCCCTGGTTCTGTTCAGACGTCTGCTCGCCGGTGATCGGGCACTATGAGGTCTATCTGGATGGCATCCATATCACAGCCTCTTGGGCCCAATATCTGGAGATCGTTCTCGCGAATGCGCTCGACATCTCGATACCGCAGCAGAAGCACCGGCCCAGTTGACAGTCATGACCTGTGGACAATTCGAGCGCGCCGGAGTGCGCCCATTCGGACAATTTACGCCGGTTCCGCCCCCGTAGTTCTGAGCATTCACCACGACGTCCGGACTAACACCGACAAGGCCATAGCACCGTCGCCCACGCTGCGTGACGCATCAGCGCTGCTCGAGGCGAGGGTTGTGTTCCAGCGAGATACCCACCCGTCAACCGTGAACTCCGTTGTTACGGCCGCGTTGCCCGTCGTCTGCGATAACCGCCGGTCAGCCGCGCGATCCTCGAGGCCCTCCCTCCGCTGAGCGAGCTTGCTCGCTTCATCGGCTTCGAACTCCCGCCCGGCGCGTAGCCCCAGTTCACAGCACCGCATGTCCGTAGCCAGATCTCAGTCACCGGTGGTAGCCACCAGAATTCCGCACCCCTCAGAGCGGATGTTCGGTTCTACTAGTTTGTGCGCGACCGCCACGGCCCTGAGGGGGCGTAACGGCCCTAGGGGGGAAGGTCTTAGGCAGTGATCCTGCAGCGGCTGCAGTCCGCGCCTGCTCTGGTAGAGGCCTGCAAGGCGGGCTCTCGATGCGCATAGCTTTTGTCAGTTGGCGCGATCTCGCCAACGAGCTGGCCGGCGGATCTGAGGTGTTCATCGACCGGCTCGCCGTGGAGCTGTTGCAGATGGGCCATGAGGTGGCCCTGCTCTGCGGAGGGCCCGTAGGCAAGCGTCCCTACCCCGTGTTCGACCTCGGAGGAACGTACTCTCAGTATCTGAGGGCGCCGCGGGTCCATCATCGGGAAGTGCGCGATTGGGATCTACTGGTGGACACGGAGAACGGCCTCCCTTACTTTTCCCCGCTCTGGCGGAAGCGGGCCATCCTCGCCTGTGTTCTTCATGTGCACACCGAACAGTGGGACGAGCGATTTCCCGCTCCGATTGCGGCAATGGGACGCTTCACGGAGTCGAAGGTGATGCCGCTTGTCTACCGCCGGACACCGTTTCTCGCGATCTCCGCTTCGACTGCCTCCTCGCTCGAGGCGATCGGCGTCGACAGAAGTCGCATCCACGTGTTGGAGCCCGGGGTGGATCCCCCGACGATCGAACCCGGCCCGCGGTCGGAGGGGCCTCTGTTCGTCTGTCTGGGTCGTCTCATGCCGTACAAGCGCGTCGACCTTCTACTCCGGGTCTGGGAGCAAGTCCACCGAGTCGTTGGCGGCGAGCTGGTCATCATCGGCGACGGCCCCGAGCGTGCTGCACTCGAGGCCAGTGCCGGCGTGGCCGTGCGATTCATCGGCCGAGTCGACGACGACGAGAAGTGGGAGCTGCTGAGTCGGTCGTGGGCGTTGCTGCATCCGGCGCATCACGAGGGCTGGGGAATCGTGATCACCGAGGCGGCCGAGGTCGGGACTCCGTCGATCGGCTTCAACGTCCCAGGGGTGAAGGACTCCATCGTCGACGGTGTCACCGGGATCCTGGTCGATACCGAGGCCGATCTCGCTCGCCGGTGGATCGAGCTGGCGGAAAACCGTGGGCTCCGACAGCGCCTGTCGGATGGAGCCCGCGCCCACAGCGCTGACTTCGACTGGCAAAATGTGGCCTCCAAGTTCTCCAGCATCGCAGCGGACGTCGCTGCGTCGAGTAGCGACCCGTGTCGATGACGACGATCACTAGTGAAAGCAAACTCGGAGAGCTCACCGACGCGCCATCGGACGACCCGGTCGCTCCGTGTCCCGACCCGCTCGGCCGATCGGCCTTGGTCGGGCTAGGAGCCCTCTTCCTGCTCGCGACGTTCATTCAGGCTCCGGGGTCGATCGTCGACGACACCAAGCTGCCGGTCCTGATGGCACCGCTCGCCTGGATGGAGTCGGCGCTGCACCTCTGGAACCAGACGGTCGCATCAGGTTCCGTGCAGTCCGAGACGTTCGGCTATCTCTTCCCGATGGCGCCGTTCTTCGAGGCGATGCACCTGCTCCACGTCCCCGTGTGGATCGGGGAGCGGGTCTGGCTGGCGCTACTTCTGACCGTCGGGGCGTGGGGCGTGATCCGCATGGCCGAGGCGCTCGGAATCGGAAAGAGGTGGGCTCGGGTCCTCGGCGCCATCGCCTACTGCGTCGCTCCGATCGTCGTCGACTGGGCGACCATCTCGGTGGATCTACTGGCCGTCGTGTTGCTCCCCTGGATGTTGGTACCCCTGATCGTCGGTTGTCGGCAAGGATCGCCGAGACGTGCGGCGGCCAAGTCCGGAGTTGCTCTTGCCCTGATGGGGGGAGTCAACGCCACAGTGATCATCTCCACGCTTCCCCTCGCTGTGATCTGGTTCATGACGCGGGCCAAAGGCACGCGGCGCCGGCGCCTCGTGCAGTGGTGGTCGCTCTCGGTCGTGCTGGCCTTCTTCTGGTGGCTCGTCCCGACCTTCCTGCAGGGCAAGTACGGGTACAACTACCTGCCCTACACCGAGACCGCCCGCGAGACGACGGCGACGGGGCCCGCCTTCGAGGCGCTTCGTGGCGCGTCGAACTGGCAGAACTATGACGACATCGGTGCACCTCTCGTGCTCGGTGGATGGACTCTGGTGACGTCACCCTTCGCGATCATCGGCTCGACGCTGGTGGCAGCGCTCGGTTTGGCAGGGCTGATGAGGCGAATCCCCGAGCGGTTGTTCCTCGTGGCCAGCATGAGCTTCGGAGTGCTGGTGATCGCTGCCGGTTATGTCGGCCCGCTCGGTGGACCGCTCTCGAGAGCAGTCATCTCCTTGTTGTCGGGCCCGCTCGCCCCGCTGCGGAACATCTCGAAGTTCTCCCCCGACGTGTCCTTGCCGCTGGCGCTCGGCCTGATCTGGTTGGTGTCGACCGTTTCGCTCGAACCCGTCCTTCGTCCCGTCCTGCGTCGCCCCAGTCGCTCTCTGGGCCCCGCGATGTTGGGCCTGTTGGCGGTCATCGCGGTCGTCCTGGCCGCGATGCCCTTCTGGCAGGCGCAGCTCTACGGGACTGGTGGGTTTGCGAGCATCCCCTCGTACTGGACGCAAGCCGCGAACTGGCTCGACGGCCATCAGGGGCGCCAGACGGCCCTCCTCGTGCCAGGCTCCCTGTTCGCCGACTACACCTGGGGCAGTCCTCAGGACGAGCCGCTGTCGATGCTCGCCTCCACCTCGGTGACCGTCCGTTCGATCATCCCACTCGGGTCGGGCGGGAACACCGAAATGCTCAGTACCGTCGAGGCCGCCCTCGCCACCGGGAACGCGCAGCCCGGTCTCGCCGGGTATCTCGCACGGTCGGGCATCGGCTACGTGGTCGAGCGGAACGACCTCAACCTCGCCGAGACGAGAGCGCTGGCGCCCGCGAGGGTCCACCAGGTCCTCACCGAGAGCCCCGGTCTGGTCGAGGTGGCCTCGTTCGGGCCGTACCTGCCGAAGAGCCAGGTGGCAGAGGGCGACCTGCCGGTCTATGACGCGTCCTCGGATCTCCACCTCCGACCAGTCGAGATCTTCAGAGTCGAACCGCGGGTGTCGGAGATCAAGACCTATCCGGTCACGAATCCGGTGATCGTCAGTGGCTCGTCGGGGTCGCTGCTGCCGCTCGCCGGCACGGGGGTGTTGGCTGGTCGTGCGGCAGTCTTGTCCGACGATCCCCGTGGCGCTCAGGCGGTGGCACGCGTCGACTCGACCTGGGCGATCACCGACGGTAATCAACGCCACGCCGTCTCGTTCGGCAAGATCGACGACAACGTCTCCTACCTGCTCGGAGCCAACCAGCGACTGCCCGGCTCGGATCCCACCGTACCTCTCAACTACGTGGTCCCCAAGGTGAGCGACGCACAGACCGTGGCGTCACCCATCGGCGCCGAGTCGGTCTCGGCCACTTCGTACGGATCGAATGTGCACTCAGACAATCCGTCCGAAGGTCCTGCTTCCGCATTCGACGGCGACCCTTCGACTGCGTGGATTGCATCCGGCCTGGGCATGTCCGTAGGCCAATCGGTCGCGATCAGGTTCTCCAGCCCTATCCGCCTTACCGCGATCGCCATCTCGCAGTTGAGCGGCGATCCCCAACGCCCCACCATAGAGCGAGTCATCGTCGTCACCGATCGTGGCTCGGTACGCCGAACGTTGCCAGCCGCAAGCAGCCCGACCTGGGTGACCGTCGCCCCGGGGCTGACGCGCCATCTTACCATCGGGATCGATGCGGTTCGTCCACCGGCTCATCCCTCCAAGCCCCCGCTCGGGGTCGGCATCAGCGACGTGACGATTCCTGGAGTGTCCTTCCGTCCCGCCATGCAGCTTCCCAACGATCAGCTCTCGGCCTTCTCGGGTGCGGCGCGCAACACCGCTGTCGTGAGCATCAGCGATCCGGTCACCAATCCGAACCTCGACTTCACGGTCCCCGCGACCACCGAGCCACCGATTCCGCGGAAGTTCGAGTTGGCGAAAGCGATGTCGGGCGTCATTACCGGTACCGCAGTGCCGAACCCGAGCGCCGCGCTCGACGGCTTGGTGTCGGAGATCGCGGCGCCATCGGACCAGCAGCCCCAGATCTCTGCCAGCTCCTCGCTTCGCGACCTGCCCCGGTTCCGCGCCGAGAACCTCGTAGAAGGCTCCGCGTCGCCGTGGATCGCCGGATTCGACGATCCTGACCCGACGTTGACGCTCCGCTGGAGCGGAACGCGAGCGGTCGGGTCGATCTCTCTGGGTCTCACCTCAGAGGCGAGCCGACCAACCACGCTGGTCGTCTCCGGCGCCGGGTCGAGCCGCGAGGTGTCGGTCCCCCGGGACGGAGGGCTGATCTCTTTCGCGCCCATGACAACTGACACGCTCACCGTCCGCTTCGTCGGGGTCGCCCAACGAAGTGGTGAGATCCCTTCTGCTCCCCTACCGGCCGGGGTCACGATGCCGCCGCCGATGACACTGCCCGTCGGACTGAGGTCGCTCGGCGTCCCTGCACTGGGACAACAGGTGCCGCCAGCCCCCTCGTCGACCATGCCGATCGCCCTTCCCTGTGGCTCCGGACCGGCGGTGCAAGTCGACGGCACCTCCGAGTCGACCTCGGTCACCGGCTCGCTGGGCGACCTGATCGACCTCCAGCCGATGAACGTCCGCGCCTGTGGCATGCCAGTCGCCTTCTCAGCCGGCCGGCACACCATCTCGTTTCCTACTGGAAGCGCGTTCAGGATGACCAGCCTGTTCGTCGACAGTTCCCAGAAGGTCTCGGCCGGAGTGCGCCCCGTTCGCTCGGCACGCGTTCTCTCGTGGGCTCCTAGTAGTCGCAAGGTGGCGGTGGGGGCCGGGTCCACGACCTACCTGCAGGTGGCCCAGAACTTCAGCACCGGCTGGGTCGCAACCTTCGACGGCACGACGCTCGCACCGATCGTGCTCGACGGTTGGGAGCAAGGTTGGGTGCTCCCAGCGGGAAAGGCCGGGACCGTCTCGATGACCTTCACGCCGGATAACCTCTACCGAGCCGGGCTCCTGTTCGGGGGTCTGCTCCTCGTGTTGTTGTTCGTTCTGGCACTTGTGGGTCGTGACCGGTCGGAGACGGATCCGATCGGGCCCCGACGCAAGCTCCCGGTCGCAGTCCTCGCGGCTGGTGCCGGATTCGTCGCGTTCTGTGTCGGTGGCTGGCTGGCCGTGCTGCTCGTTCCCCTCGTCGCGATCGTCCACCGATGGGGAGACGACCTGATGGCGGCAATCGGGGGCATCGCATTCGCCGTTGCAGGCGTGATCATCGCAGCGGATCCGATCGTTGCCACAGGAGCTCACGAGGGTGCATTCGGCGCTCCGGCTCAATTGTTCTCAGTACTCGCACTCTGCGCAGTGCTGAGCGTCGTGATCGTCGGAGAACGCCGACGGTCGGGTGAGGATCAACCCGGGAATGTCGAGCCCTCGACGTGATTGTGCGCTCCGGCCCGATGCCCAGATTCGCGACGCGACGGCAAGGTTCCGCGTGTTGCTCGCCACGGGGCACCGACAGTCTGTGGATGCCCTGCGCCCTCCCAGACCTGTGACCGCCCGGCGCCCCGCTCAAACGTGTCGACGCGGCTTGAACAGAAAGTTATGAACATACCGACGCGCGTAGAGCACGAGGTGGGTCGCGAGTCCGCGGCGGGCGACTCGATCCGCCATCTCCCGCGTTGATCCTCGGTCCAGCTCTTCGACGCGCCGCCATCGTCCCTTCCGTAGGAAGTGGCCGCCGTATGAATAGTCGGAGAAGAACTCGACGATCGTATCGAGAGGAATCTGGCGATCCGTGTGCTGCTCGACCTCGACCATGACATTCGGGCGCTGCGTCTCGAGTAGCTTCGTGGCACCCGACAACACCGAGAGTTCGTGCCCTTCGACGTCGATCTTCACGAACCCGACGTCTCCGAGCTCGAAGTCGTCCAACCGGTAGGTGGCAACGGACAGTGGCGTCCATCCGGATTCGATCGGGTGTCCGGGTTCGATGGTGGATCGACCCTCCGTGCCGATTCCACCAGGCGGAATCCAAAGGGTGGATTGGCCCGTTCGATCGCTGAGCGCAGCGGGATGAAGGTTGACGTTGCTGGGCATCACCGGTGCAAGCCGGGTCACGAGATCGAGATTCGGCTCGAAGGAGTCAACCCGGGGAACACGACGAGCCAATTGCCACGACCACGGTCCCCACCACATTCCGACGTCGACCGCACCGAGGCCCTTCGGTACGAATTCGTCGAGCCTCGCCAGTTCAGGCTCGACGAACCGAAATTGCCACGCGATGGCGGGAACCAGAACACGCACCGGTATTCGGACCATCAACTTGGAGGCAAACCCGACCTCTGTCATTCTCGCGGTCCGGGCAGTTCCGTCCCCAGTCCTCATCGGATGCCTCCACTCGACCCCCAACGCCGTGGAGACCGAGGGGCGGGCAGTCCACATCCGAGTGCCGCGGCGGTGGCAATGCCGACAGATGAGGACTGCAGCCGTCCGTTACAATGCCGACGGCCACCCACCTTCGGACCGCTCATCGACCCACCAATGCCGACGAAGCCGACGATCCGGACGCGGGCGTGAGGAACCCAATGCAGATCGCAATCCATGACCGGCGTAACGCTACGCCCGATCTCGCCCGACCGCGTCAGCAACGCGGCAGGGCAGTTCACGCGCTGTATCCGTATCTGCTCGTCGGTGGCGCCTATTTGGTCTTGTCACTGATCATCTGGTGGGACGTCTGGACAGGGCACCCGACGTCAACCTCAACGTGTGGATGTGGAGACGCGTCCTCATCGATCTGGTTCACCTCATGGCCGGCCCATGCGATCCCCAATGGGCTCAACCCTCTGTTCTCGACGACTGTGGGGTACCCGACCGGCATCAACCTCATCTTCGCCGCATTCGGCGTCGTGTTGACTCCGGTTACCTGGCTGATCGGGCCCGTTGCAGCATTGAACGTGGGTCTGACTTTGAGTCCTGTGCTCTCCGCCTTGGCGATGTTCGCACTGGCCCGGAGGTGGGTGTCCTGGTCGCCTGCAGCGTTCGTAGCCGGTGCATTCTACGGATTCTCCCCGTTCGTTCTGTCCAATCTCAGCGTGGCCCATGTGGATTTTTCAATGATTGCGATCCCTCCGTTGGTCGTGATCTGCCTTGACGAGCTATTGATCCGCCAGCGGCGGAATCCGATCGCGACGGGGATCGCCCTCGGACTGCTGATCACCGTGCAATTCTTCGTGGGTCTCGAGGTACTGATCCTCATGACCATAGAAGCTGCGATCGGGATCCTGTTGCTCGTCGCCTATGTGGCACGGCAGAACCCGGCGACTCTCAGGGAGCACGCCAGATCTGCTTCCAAGGGGATCGTCGCCAGCGTCGGGACCGCCGTCGTGCTCCTCGCGTATCCGATGTGGTTCGGGCTAGCTGGGCCCGCTCACTTCTCCGGGTCGATACACCCCGGACTCAAACTGACCGGATTCGGAGCATCTGTACAAAACTTTCTCTTTCCGGTACTCACCGGTGATCAGTGGCAGCACATCGTGGGCGGATACCAGGGGCCCGTGCTCTCCTCGATGCTGTTCAGCGTGTACATCGGCGCCGGAGCATTCGCGGTGAGCATCGTCGGCGTCATCATCTGGCGCGGCGACCGACGCCTGTGGTTCTTCGGGGTGCTCGCCTTCGTCTCACTGGTCGCGGTCACCTCGTCGGGTCCCTGGCTGGCGTCGTTTCCCCTTCTGCGCAACATCGTGCCTCAGCACTTCGTCGTGTTCGCGTACCTTTCGCTCGCGATGATGATCGGTGTGATCCTCGAACACACTCGGACGGCGGTCAACAAGAGGTGGGAACGGAGTTCGAGCCGAACTGCCGACGAGGCGTCCCACAGTGCGACACGCATTCCTCAACACGGATGGTCCGGAGCTCTCGCTGCCGGGTTGGTAGCCGCATTCGCCATCGTCCAACCCGCCGCATATCTGGCAAGGACCATTCCCATGACCGTCGAACCGATCATCCTCCCCAACTGGTTCCGCACGGTGGCTCCGACAGTTCCAGGGCATCCAGTGGTGCTGGCATTGCCGGCGCCGTTCACTGCGACCAAGGCCTCGCTGACCTGGAAGGACAAAGACGGACAAACCTTCCCCTTCGACATCGGCTGGAAGCAAGCTGCCCTGACGTGGCAGGCATTGGGCGGGCAGCGAACTTCAATCGTCGGTTCGGGTGGACTTGGCGCCGGTATCGGCCACCGCGCGAGGAGGACCCGGGTCAGAATGTCATCACCGAGGTCACCTTTGCCTACTTCGCGACGCCTGTCGTCACCTCGGCCGACATGGTCGCAGTGCATCGATCGCTGGCGGAATGGGGCGTGACGACCGTGGTACTTCCCGACCAACCCGAGCTGCCGGCCTACGACCAGGTTGCGTCGGTCACCGCCATGGCCGCGCTGATCTCCGGTGCAACCGGAGCCAAGCCGGTGCACACGGCCCGCGCATGGGTGTGGAACGACCTGCACCGTGACGTTCCGACCGCTTATCCCAGCGCGTCGACCTACGCGGGTTGCGTGGGCACCCACCCTGGGCGAGGCGCCGTCGCGGTCAATCGAACCGTCGGTTGCATGCTGGCGTCCCAAGCGACATGAGCGCGCTGATTCCCTGAACGTTCAGTCGGCGGTACCCCAGAGTGCTGCTCGGACGGATTCCACAAGCCACTTGGCGGGCGAGCTCGGCACTGACCACGGGGAGGTCGGCGGCATGGGTCACGCCGAGCAACTCGGTGGTGGTCGTCACGACCCGCACCGGGAGCCCGGTCCCACCGGTGACCATCGAGGCGATGACCTCCGGCAACAAGACCTCGGCCTGGGGCGCCTCCCCGGCGTGCTTCGGTCCTGACCCGCCTTCTCCTTCCAGACCCGAGGCATCCATGGCGTCGTGGAGGACCTCCCAGACAGCCGACCGAAAACCCCACAAGTTGACCGACGTCGGGAGGTCCGGAGTCAGGACCTTGGGCTCCACCTCGTCGTCGGCGGTGAACTCGCCGGCCGAGCTCCGGCTGACCTGGCGACGCTCCTGCAGCCCGGTGAGGTGACCCGTCTCGTCGACCGCGCAGATGCCGCGGGTCACCGGGTCGCCGGTCGCGACCGTGGAGTCCAGCCGGAAGGCGACGAGCACGTGCTCCTCTGCGCCGGACTCGAGCCGCTCGGCGAGGATCCTCATGGCCACTTGCCCGTAGACGTCGTCGGCGTTGCAGACGCCGAAGGGTCGCCGCGGTTCGATGGCAGGCTCCGCGGCGAGCACCGCGTGGACGGTCCCGAGCGGACGACTCTGATCCACGAAGTGGACCGTGACGGAAGCCGGCCAGGTCCGTTCGACGTGGTAGCGGATCGCCGGACCGGTCTCGGGGTGGAGCACCAGGACGAACTCGCCGAAGCCCGCGGCGAGTCCGTCGCTGACCAGCAGGTCCAACACCGCCTCACCGTGGGGACCGATGGGTGCGAGCGGCTTGCAGCCGCCGTAACGACGGGCCAGGCCGGCGGCCAATACCACCATGGGGGGAGCCACCGGCTCGGCTAGCCCCCCCAGCGAAGGACCGCGCTCGCCCAGGTCAGGCCCCCACCGAAGCCGGTGAGCAGGACGTGATGGCCGTCGCGGAGACGACCCGCATCGAGCGCGTCGACGAGAGCGAGGGGGATCGAGGCGGACGAGGTGTTGCCGTAGCGATCGATGACGACGACCGCCTTTTCGTCGGGGACACCGAGGCGTTGGCAGGCCGCGGTGATGATCCGGAGGTTGGCCTGGTGGGGTACCACCAAGTCGATGTCGTCAGTGGTGAGACCGGCTTCGGCGATCGCCTGCTCGGCCGACTCGACGACGGCACGGACCGCTTTGCGGAAGATCTCCTTGCCGTCCATGTAGAGGTAGCCACCGTGGTCGCACTTGAGGAGGTGCCGGAGCGACCCGTCGGCACCGAGGTTCCACGACAGCAGCTGTCCGGGACCGTCGACCGCCTCGAGCACGATGGCACCGGCACCGTCGCCGACCAGTACCGACACCGTCCGTTCGTCCCAGTCGGTGATCCGGCTGAGGGTCTCCGAGCCGATGACCAGCAGCCGCTCGGCACCGATGGCGAGCAGCCCGTGGGCCACCGTCAGCGTGTAGACGAACCCCGAACACGCCGCGTTGACGTCGAAGGCGCCGGCCGGCACGCCGATCCCGTCCTGGACGGTGGCAGACGTGCCGGGCACGATCTGGTCGGGGGTGGTCGTCGCGAGGATCACGCCGTCGATCTCGTCGGGACGCCGGTTCGCTCGCTCGAGCGCAGCGAGGCCCGCGTCGATCGCGAGCTGGGAGGTCGTTCCCCCGATCCGCCGCTCGCGGATGCCCGTCCGCTCCTGTATCCACTCGTCGCTGGTGTCCATGACCACCGAGAGGTCGTCGTTCGTCACCACCTTGTCGGGCACGGCGATACCCCACCCGGTGATGACGCCGCCTCGCGTCCCGATCATGGCCGGGCGTTCACCGGTCAGCCCGCCTCGAGGACGTGGATACCGATGAATGCGGCGTCGGTGGTGCCTCCATCGGTACCGATCATGCCACCAGTGTTGGCCGCGACGGCCAATCGGGCACCGTCGACCTGTCTTCCGCCGGCCTCGCCTCGGAGCTGGGCGGCGAGCTCCACCACCTGGGCGATACCGGTCGCGGCGAGCGGATGGCCGCGGCTGACGAGACCCCCGCTCGGGTTGACGGTCATACCCTTCCCCCCGATCGAGGTGTCTCCGGCGGTCGTGGCGGGACCCGCGTCGCCCGGCTTGAAAAACCCGAGCGACTCGAGCGCGTAGAGCTCCTCGGCGCTGGTCGCGTCGTGGAGTTCGACTACGTCGACCTCGCTCGGATCGACGCCTGCCTCGTCCCAGGCGGCGGCGCCGGTCTCTGCCAGCCGCTCGTGGTAATCGAGCTCGCCCGTGCCGGATCGAATCGTGCTCGCCCGGATGCGCGGAGCGCCGGCGCGCGGCGTCGCGGTGAGAACAAGGGCGGCCGCGCCGTCGGTGAAGGAAGAGCACATGAGTCGGGTCAGCGGGGCGACGATGGGCGCGGAAGCGAGCACCTCCTCGACGGTGACCTCCGATTGGAACTGTGCCTTGGGGTTGAGCGCGCCGTGCCGGCGGGACTTGACCGCGGCGGTGGCGAAGTGTTCGAGGGTTGCACCGCGCTCGTCCATCACCGAGTTCGCCCATCGCGCGTTGAGTGCCATCAGCACCGAGCCGGAAGGGTTCTCCCATTCCTCGTGCATGAAACGGCGGTCTACGACCGGGACACCGTCCTCGATGCCGGCCAGTGTCGCGGCGCGATCGTCGGTCCACATCTTCTCGGCACCGACGGCGAGGACGGTTCGGGTACCTGCGAGGGCGGCGAGGACCGACAGGTGGAGCGCGGATGCGCCGCCGGCGCACGAGTTGTCGACGTTGACGATTCCGGCGTTGCGCAGGCCGGCCCCCCGCAGGAACGACTGGCCCCGGATGCAAGCCTGGTCGAGCAGTCGTCCGGCGGTCGCATTGGCGAACACGACGAGGTCGACGGAGCGGGGGTCCACTGCCGCCTCGGCGAGCGCGTCGGCCACCACCCGGTTGGCCATCTCCTCCACCTCGAGGTCGCGACGGTCCATCGGGGTCATCGCGGTGCCGACGATGTGCACGGTGCGTTCCACGGGTGTTCGGTGTCTCCCGACCCGATCCCGATCAGGCTCGAGCCGGGACGCGAGCGGAGTGGAGTGCGCCGACAAGCTGTTCGAACTGCCCCAAGGGCTGGTCGGCAGTCACGTAGACCGCCACATGCTCCGCTCCGGCCAGCCGGTAAGCAGAGAGGGTTTCGGCGACATCGGAGGCCGTTCCGGCCACCAGGTGGCGTTCGAACGCCCTGGCCGGGATGCCGTACATCGAGGACATCCACGCGGCACCGCGGCTCGACGCCCGCCCGGCGTCCTCGTCGATCGACACGAAGAGGACCATCGCCCGCGTGACCGAGCCGGCACGTCGGCCTGCGCGCTCCACCTCCTTCGTGAGGCGCTCCAGTGCCACCGCGTACTCGGTCGGGTCGAGAAAGAGCGGCATCCACCCGTCGCCGAGCGAGGCCGCTCTCCGCAGCGCGGCCTCGGAGGAGCCTCCGATCCACACCGGGGTGGGCGGTGCCGCCGGCAGCATTCGGTACGTCTCGTCCGGCCCGGTCGACCACGATCGACGAAGCTCGCCGATACCCACGTCGAGGCGGCGCCCGCGGGTGTGGTAGTCGATGCCGGTCTGCTCGTATTCGCCGGGATGGCTACCGACTCCGACCCCGAGGATCATCCGTCCGCCGCTGAGGATCTGCAGCGTCGAGGCTTGCTTGGCAACTGCGCGTGCGTCCCGCAACGGGAGCTGGAGCACGCACGAGCCGACGCGTGCACGCTCGGAGGCGCCCGCCGCGACGGCGACCACGGTCAGGCACTCGAGACACGGGCCGGGCCAGAAGAGATGGTCGCAGGCCCACAAGGCGTCGGCACCGAGGGCCTCGGCGTCGCGGCAGACGCGCTCGAGGGCGGCGATCCCACCATCGGCGAAGCCCGAGCCGCCGGACCACGGATCTGGCGAATCCTGGGGGAAGGTCGGAAGGATGAAACCGATTGGCCCCAGGACCGGCGCTGGGCGTTCCATGGCCACGAGGCATCGTAACCCCCGAGGTGGCCAGGCACGACCATCGCCTGCAGGCGTGGTGGTCATAGACCTCTCGTGGTCCGGTGCTCGGGGTGGACCTCGTCTACGGCAGAATGGAGAGTGCGAATCGAAGTCGGAAGCCCAAGTGGGCTGCCGGAGAGGACGCCAGGTGACAGACGGACATCCGGAGAACGAGGATAAGGACGTGGCCGCCGTCGAGAGTCCGCAGGCCGGGTTGAGCGACGCCGAGCGTGCGGAACGGCTCGCGGCCCTGACCGGACTGATCGATCTGATGCGGCCTGCGGTCCAAGCCGACGGGGGAGACCTGGTGTTGGTCTCGGCGGACGTCGCCGAGGGCGTCGTCGAGGTCCAGCTCCAGGGCGCGTGTAGCTCGTGCGCCATCAGTTCGGCGACGCTTCAGGGAGGCGTCGAACGGATCCTTCGCGACCGGCTCCCTTGGGTCACCGAAGTCACCGGCGGCGTGGACGAATCGGTCGATCCCTTCGCCAGCGAGGCGATGGGCCGCGGAGGGTACGTCCCGAGCTTCTGACCGGGGCGGGAGTCCGGCCGGAACCAGAGCGCCGTTCCCTCGTCTCGTGACGCGGGCGCCGGGCCGACTGGTGGATCGGTGACGCATTAGTTAGCAAAACTAACTAAACTGGAGCCATGACTTCCACGGTGGCTCGCTCTCCACGGGAATCCGGATCCGGAAGGTCCGGGCGCGCCACCGCTTCCGAGGGCACCGAGGCCGAGACGGCCGCCCGGCTGCGTCTGGCGGTGACCAGGCTGCACCGCCGGCTGCGCCAGCAGAGTGCGGGGGACATGACCGCGTCGCAGGCCTCCGCGCTGGCGAGCGTCGACCGCCTCGGGTCGCCGACGCTCGGAGAGCTGGCCGCCCGTGAGCTGGTGCAGCCGCCGTCGTTGACCCGAGTGGTCGCCGCTCTCGAGGACCGTGGTCTGGTGACGCGGGTCGTCGACCCCGGCGACCGCCGGGTGGTTCGCCTCTCCGCGACCCGCGCCGGGCTGGCCGTGCTCGAGGAGCGCCGATCACTCCGCGACGCCTACATCGCGCGGCGTCTCCAGGAGCTCCCTGCCGAGGACCGGCGGGCGCTCCCCGGGCTCACCGCACTGCTCGAACAGCTCGCCGAGGGAGACGAGTGATGGCCACCCTCCGCGCCGCCGCGCACCAGACCTTCACGTCTCTTCGCGTGCGCAATTACCGCCTGTACTTCACTTCGCAGCTGATCTCGGTGTCGGGGACCTGGATGCAGTCGGTCGCCCAGGCCTGGCTCGTCCTCCATCTCACCGGCAGCGGCGTCGCCCTGGGCATCGTCGTCGGGCTCCAGTTCGTTCCGATGCTCCTCCTCGGCCCGTTCGGTGGCCTGGTGGCCGACCGGGTCGACAAGCGCCGGCTGCTCTTCGCGACCCAGTCCGGGGGCGGTCTGCTCGCGCTCGTGCTCGGGATCCTCGTGGTGACCGGCGCCGTGCAGGTCTGGCAGGTGTACCTCCTCGCCGCGCTGCTCGGTGTCGTGAACCTTTTCGACAACCCCGCGCGGCAGTCGTTCGTGATCGAGATGGTCGGGCGCGACGACCTGCCCAACGCAGTGAGCCTCAACTCCGTGGTCATGAACGCGTCGCGTGTGATCGGACCGGCGATCGGCGGTCTGATCATCACCCTCTTCAGCCTGAGTGTCTGCTTCTTCGTCAACGCGGCGTCCTACGTGGCGGTGGTGGTCGGTCTGGCGATGATGCGGGTCGCCGAGTTGCACCGCACGGAACCGGTCGGCCGCGCCCGCGGTCAGGTGCGCGACGGGTTCCGCTACGTGTGGCGTACGCCGATCCTCCGAAACACGCTGCTCGCCGTCGCGCTGATCGGCATCTTCGTCTACAACTTCACCGTCACACTGGCCCTGCTGGCCAAGGTCACCTTCGGCGGGGGAGCGGGCGCCTATTCGCTGCTCACCTCCTGCATGGGCATCGGCGCGGTGCTCGGGGGGCTGGCGGCAGCCCACCGGGCGAGGCCGACCCCCCGGCTGCTGCAGGTGCTGGCGCTCCTCCTCGGGGCGTTGCTGGCTGCGGTGGCCCTCTCACCGACCTTGCTCGTCGCCTGCCTGAGCATCGTCGCGATGGGTGCGGTCTCCATCGGATTCATCGCCACCGCCAACGCGACGCTGCAGTTGACCGCGGCACCGGACATGCGGGGGCGGGTCATGGCCCTCTACGCGATGGCGTTCCTCGGGACGACCCCCATCGGTGCGCCGCTCGTCGGGGCCATCGCCCAGTGGACCGACCCGAGAGTGGCCCTCCTCACCGGCTCGGCGTCCGCCGTCGCTGCGGCCGGCCTGCTGATGTGGCACCACCAGACCAGACGCACCGTGGAGATCCCGCCGTCGGGCGAGGAGGCCCGCCGGACCGAGGCCCGCGCGGTCGAAGAGGTCGAGACGAACCTGGCGCGGCCTGCCTGACCGGTCGCCGGGCTCAGGACGGCTTGGGCTCCTTCGGGAGGCCGAGGACGCGTTCACCCACGATGTTGCGCTGGATCTGCGCGGTCCCGCCCCAGATGGTCTCCGAGCGTGAGAAGAAGAACGACGCCTGCAGGTCGCTCACCGGGTAGTCCGCCCGCCCTCTCCGTAGGCGCTCCTCGACCACGTCGTCGGGGTGGCCGGTGAGGATCTGGCCGTCCAGCCCGAGGATGTCCATGGCCAGCTCCATTGTCCGCTGGTGGGACTCCGACCAGAACATCTTGTTGCACGCGCCGAGGGCCACGGTGTGGTGCGTACCGTGCAAGGCGTCGGTCAAGGTCCGGTAACCGTTGATCTCCATGATCTTGACGTCGGTCCAGGCCCTCGCCAGGCGCTGGCGGATGAGCGGATCTCCCGAGCGCCCGTTCTTCTTGGCGATCCCGATGATGTGGTCGAGCTCTCGCAGGAACCGGCGGTGGCCGGTCGTGGCCGACGAGCCGCGCTCGAACCCGAGCGTGGTCATCGCCACCTTCCAGCCGTTGTTCTCGCCGCCCACCACGTTGGCCCGCGTGCAGCGCGCGTTGGTGAAGAAGACCTCGTTGAAGTCGGCGCTGCCGTCGACCTGCTCGATCGGGCGCACCTCGATGCCCGGTTGCTTCATGGGCATGAGCAAATAGGAGATCCCGGCGTGCTTCGGGGCGTCGGGATCGGTCCGTGCGAGCAGGAAGATGTAGTCGGCGAACTGCGCCTGCGTCGTCCAGACCTTCTGTCCGTTGACCACCCACTCGTCGCCGTCGAGCTCGGCCCTGGTCTTGAGCGAGGCCAGGTCGCTGCCTGCGTCCGGCTCGGAGAACCCCTGGCACCACGAGATGCTGCCGTCGAGAATGCCCGGGATGAACCGCTGCTTCTGCTCCTCGGTCCCCCATTGAAGGATGGTCGGCCCGACCAGGGTGTCGCCGAAGAAGTCGGCGCGCAGCGGTGCCTCCGCTCGCGCGAACTCCTCGTTGAGCACGACCGACTGGATGAGCGGGAGGCCCTTCCCGCCGTACTCCTTCGGCCACGACGCGCAGATCCAGCCCCCTTCGAAGAGCTTCTTCGTCCACTCGCGGTTGAAGGCCCTGCGCTCGTCGCGGGTCATGGAGAAACCCGGCGAGCCCCACCCTTCGGGGAGGTTGTCGTGGAGCCACTGGCGGATCTCGATTCGAAACGACTCGGCTTCGGGTGGGTAGGTGAGGTCCATCGTCTGCGACACTACCCCTGGTCGGGAACGCGAACGCCCCCCGCGTCCGCCTCGGCAGGAGGAAATTGCGTCATGGTTCGACGTTGGCACGACGGGCGGCCATCGGGGAGAATTCGGGCGTGACCAGTACCCATCCTTCGGCCGCGACTGCCGATCACACCGACGAGGCGCCCGACGCGCCTGCGGACCTCCCGACCCTGCCCCACTGGGTCGGCGGCCGACCCCTCCCGGGGATGTCGGGGCGGCGCGGCGAGGTCTTCGACCCGGCCACCGGCCGCACCCAGCGGTACGTCGACTTCGCGTCGGGGGACGAGGTGAACGCGGCGGTCGCTGCCGCGTCGGACGCTTTCGGAGCCTGGCGTCATGCGTCCCTGAGCCAGCGGTCCTCCGTCCTGTTCGCGTTCCGTGAGCTGCTGCATGCGCGCGAGTCCGAGGTCGCGGCCGTCATCACCTCCGAGCACGGAAAGGTGCTCTCCGACGCGCTCGGCGAGGTCCGCCGTGCGCTCGAGGTGGTCGAGTTCGCCTGCGGCATCCCGCACCTGATGAAAGGCGGCTATTCGGAGTCGGTCTCGTCCAAGGTGGACTCGTACTCGATACGGCAGCCGCTCGGCGTCGTCGCGGTCGTCAGCCCGTTCAACTTCCCGGCGATGGTGCCCTGCTGGTTCACGCCCATCGCGATCGCCGCGGGGAACGCGGTCCTCCTCAAGCCGAGCGAGAAGGATCCTTCCGCGTCCAACTGGATGGCCGAGCGGTGGACCGAGGCCGGCCTTCCCGACGGTGTCTTCAACGTCGTGCACGGCGACAAGGTCGCGGTCGACGCGCTGGTCGACCATCCCGACGTGCGCGCGGTCTCCTTCGTCGGCTCGACCCCCGTCGCCCGGTCGGTCTACGAACGGGCGACCGGTGCCGGCAAGAGGGTGCAGGCGCTCGGCGGTGCGAAGAACCACATGGTGGTGCTGCCCGATGCGGATCTCGACCTCGCGGCGGACTCGGCGGTCAACGCCGGATTCGGCTCGGCCGGCGAGCGGTGCATGGCCATCTCGGTCGTCGTCGCGGTCGATCCGATCGGCGACCGCCTGGTCGAGGCGATCGCCCAACGCGTGGCGTGCCTCCGGGTCGGCGACGGCCGGCGTGGGGTCGACATGGGACCGCTCGTGACCTCGCTCCACCGCGACCGGGTCGCCTCCTATCTCGAGGCGGGTCTGGCAGCCGGCGCGGAGCTGGTCGTCGACGGGCGCTCGATCGCAGTCGACGGCGATCCGGAGGGCTTCTGGCTGGGCCCGACGCTCTTCGACCGGGTCACCCCGGTCATGTCGCTCTACACCGACGAGATCTTCGGACCGGTCCTCTCGGTCGTGCGCGCCCCCTCCTACGACGCTGCGCTCGAATTGGTGAACACCAACCCCTTCGGGAACGGGACGGCCATCTTCACCAACGACGGCGGTGCGGTCCGCCGGTTCCAGACCGAGGTCGAGGTCGGGATGGTGGGCGTCAACGTGCCGATCCCGGTCCCCATGGCCTACTACTCCTTCGGGGGCTGGAAGGCCTCGCTCTTCGGCGACGCACACGCGCACGGGATGGAGGGGGTCTCCTTCTACACGCGCGGCAAGGTGGTCACCAGCCGTTGGCTGGACCCCGAGCACGGCGGCATCGACCTCGGCTTCCCCGAGAACCGCTGATGACCTCGACCGACCGAACCGATCGCACGACCCCGACCGACCCGGTGCGCGGAAAGGAGGTCTACGACCTCGACCGTGCGTACGTCTTCTATTCGTGGTCGGCCCAGTCGCGGATCCAGCCGCTCGTTCTCGCCGGGGCGCAGGGCTCCTACGTGTGGGACTACGAGGGCAACCGCTACCTCGACTTCTCCTCGCAGATGGTCAACACCAACATCGGCCACCAGCACCCGGTCGTGGTCGAGGCCATTCGCGACCAGGCGGCGCGGCTCTGCACGATCGCGCCCCAGTATGCCAACGACCAGCGCAGCGAGGCGGCGCGCCGGATCGTCGCACGGTCGCGGTTCGCGGAGGGGTCCAAGGTCTTCTTCACCAATGCGGGCGCCGAGGCCGTCGAGCACGCCGTCCGGATGGCTCGGCTCCACACCGGCCGTCCCAAGGTGCTCGCCACCTACCGCTCGTACCACGGGGCGACCGGCACTGCGATCAACCTGACCGGCGACGCGCGTCGGTGGCCGAGCGACACCGGGACCGCGGGCGTCGAGCATTTCTTCGGACCGTTCCTCTACCGCTCGCCGTTCCATTCGAGCTCGCCCGGCGAGGAGTCGGCGCGCGCGCTCGACCATCTCGAGCAGGTGATCGCCCTCGAGGGTCCCGCCACCATCGCCGCGGTCATCCTCGAGACGGTGCCGGGCACGTCGGGGATCATGCCGCCGCCGCCCGGCTACCTCTCCGGCGTGCGGGCGCTCTGCGACCGGCACGGAATCGTCTTGATCGCCGACGAGGTGATGTGCGGGTTCGGGCGCTGCGGCAAGTGGTTCGCGGTCGACCACTGGGACGTGACCCCCGACCTCATCACCTTCGCCAAGGGGGTCAACTCGGGCTACGTGCCTCTGGGCGGCGTCGTCGTCGCCGCGCCCATCGTCGAGACCTTCGCCGAGCGTCCCTATCCGGGGGGTCTCACCTATTCCGGGCATCCGCTCGCCTGTGCCGCTGCGGTCGCCACCATCGATCTGATGGAACGAGAACAGATCGTCGAGCACGCCGCGACGATCGGCTCGACGGTCCTCGGGCCGCGGCTCGAGGAGCTCGCCGCATCCCATCCGGTCGTCGGCGACGTGCGCGGAATGGGTGTGTTCTGGGCGGTCGAGCTCGTCACCGACCGTGCGACCAAGGAGCCGCTCGCTCCGTACGGCGGGTCGAGCCCGGCGATGGACGAGCTCACCGCCGCCTGCCGCGCCCGGGGACTGCTCCCGTTCACCAACTACAACCGACTCCACGTGGTCCCGCCCTGCACGGTGACCGCCGAGGAGGCCGAGGAGGGTCTCGCGATCCTCGACGAGGTGCTGGCGCTCGCCGATCGGCACTACACCGGATCCTGACCCGGGCTTGCTCACCGGCCCCAGAACTGCACCGGCCCCAAAATTGCGCCCGGCCCGGAGCGCGACGACGGTCGACGCTCAGCGGGCCTGGCGGAAATCTCATCGGCAGTCGCTCCGCCGATCTTGAGGGAGTGAGAGGGAGTGAACTTCCGCGGGCGCGGGCGCCGGGTCCGGAGCTCGAATGCGGCTCGCTCGACGGACCCGGCGAGTTCAGATCGGCATCGCGGGCACCTATCTTGAGGCGCCGGAGGGGCGATCTCCCAGGCTGTGGGGGGAGAGTGGTCTCCTTGGGGTTTGCGCAGGAGAGGCGGGGCGCGGGAGGATCGGGGCTCATGTGCCTGCCCGCCCGGATCCATGCCTAGTTTCGGGCTGCGGCGGTACAAGGTCAAGGGTCCCTCCGCACCTCCCCCGGTTCCCGAGCGCATCGCACCCGGCGAGGCCGCCGACGGTGGGCTGCGCATCGCCTTCCTCGTCTACCGCGGGAACCCGCGCTGTGGCGGGCAGGGCGTCTACACCCGCCACCTGACCCGTGAGTTGGTCGCGCTCGGCCACTCGGTCGAGGTCTTCGCAGGCCAGCCCTGGCCCGAGGTCGACGACGGAGTCGGTTTCACGCCCGTGCCGAGCCTCGATCTCTACCGCGAGCCCGATCCGTTCCGCATCCCCCATGTCCGCGAATTCGCCAACCTCCACCCGACGTCCATCGCGGCCCTGGAGTTCGCGGTGATGTGCTCGGCGGGTTTTCCCGAGCCGTGGACCTTCTCCCTCCGCGCGCGCCGACTGCTCGCGGGACGGCTCGACGACTTCGACCTCGTCCACGACAACCAGTGCCTCGGCAACGGCATCCTCGGAATGATCGACGACGGTTGGCCGTTGCTCACGACCCTGCACCACCCGATCACCGTCGACCGTCAACTCGCGCTCAGCCATGCCTCGAACCCGTGGCAGTACCTGACTCAGCTGCGGTGGTTCGGCTTCCTGCGCATGCAGGTGAAGGTGGCACGCGCCCTTCCGCGGGTGGTGACCGTGTCGGAGTCCTCGAAGGAGGACATCGCCGCGCAGATGGGTGTCGAGGCTTCTCGGATGACCGTGGTGCCGGTCGGCGTGGACCACACGGTGTTCCGGCCCCGCGACGACGTACATCCGGTGCCGGGGCGGATCATGGTCACCTCTTCCTCCGACGTCCCGATGAAAGGACTGGTGCCCCTGCTCGAGGCGGTGGCCAAGCTGCGCACCGAGCGTGACGTCGAACTGGTGGTGATCGGCAACCCGCGTCCCGAGGGGCGCGTGGCGCCGGGCCATCGAACGGTTCGGGCTCGGACCCATCGTCCGCTGTGTCTCGGGGATCACCGACGACGAGCTGGCTCGGAACTACGCACAAGCGGAGGTCGCCGTCGTGCCCTCCCTCTACGAGGGGTTCTCCCTCCCGGCCATCGAGGCCATGGCCTGCGGCGTCTCGCTGGTGGCGACGACCGCGGGGGCGCTGCCCGAAGTGGTCGGCACCGACGGCGAGACCGGACTGCTCGTGCCCCCCGACGACCCCGGCGCGCTCGCCGCGGCGATCGGCCGGCTCCTCGACGACGCGGACCTCCGGCGCCGGCTCGGTGCCGCCGGGCGCGAACGGGTGCTCGGGCGCTACACCTGGCCGGTCACCGCGGCCGGGACCGCGGACGAGTACCAGGCGCTGCTCGAGGAGGCGCGGCGCGACGCCCCGGTCCGCGCTCGCCGGGAGACGGTGCCGTGCTGACCGTCGAGTACGAACGGCTCGGGGTCCGCCCGGGGGACCGCCTCCTCGATCTCGGCTGCGGCTTCGGACGCCACGCCTACCAGGCGGCTCGGCTCGGCGCCGAGGTGGTGGCCCTCGACGCCGGTGCCGACGAGGTCCGCTCGGTCCGCGACACCCTCGGCGCGATGGCCGAGGCCGGCGAGCTCGACGCGGAGCGCGCGCGGGTCGGGTCGGTCCAGGGTGACGCGCTCTCCCTCCCGTTCGCGACCGCGAGCTTCGACCGGGTCATCGCGTCCGAGATCCTCGAGCACATCCCCGACGACTGCGCCGCCATGACCGAGCTGGCCCGTGTTCTCCGCCCGGGCGGGACGATGGCCGTGACCGTCCCGCGCTGTGGACCGGAGTTCGTCAACTGGGCCCTCTCCGACGCCTACCACGAGGTGCCCGGTGGGCACGTGCGGATCTACCGGCACGGCGAGCTGGTCGCGCGGCTCAAGGGGGCCGGTCTCGAGCCGACGGGGAGCCACCATGCCCACGGCCTTCACGCGCCCTACTGGTGGCTGCGGTGTCTCGTCGGCCCCGCCAACGACGACCACCCGGCCGTCGCGGCGTACCACCGGTTGCTCGTCTGGGACATCGAGAAGGCGCCGAAGGTCACCCGGTACGCGGAGCGGGTCCTCAACCCGCTCGTCGGCAAGAGCCTGGTCGTGTATCTCGCGAAACCGCCGGTGGACCGGGGCGCATCCAGGCCGGCACGCCCGGTCACGAGGGAATTGGTGGGGGCGGCGCAGGGAGCCGGGTCGTGAGGTCGGTCCCGGAGATACCGGGGGTCCTCACCGCCGCGGACGTCCTGGCTACGGCCGAGGCGATCGCGTCCTTGCAGCGACCCGACGGGATGATCCCGTGGTTTCCCGGCGGTCACTGCGACCCGTGGAACCACGTCGAGGCCGCGATGGCCCTCACCGCGGCCGGCATGGACGAACCCGCGGATCGCGCCTACCGATGGCTCCTCGACACGCAGCTGCCCGACGGGAGCTGGTTCAACTACTACCTGACCACCGGAGTCAAGGACCCTCGGCTCGACACCAACGTGTGCGCCTACCTGGCGACGGGTGCCTGGCACCGCTACGTCTCGACCGGCGACGTGGTCGGCCTCGAGGAGCTCTGGCCGGCCGTCGAGGCCGGAGTCGACTTCGTCCTGCGGTGGCAGCTCCTCGACGGTTCGATCCGGTGGTCGCTCGACCCTGCCGGCCGTCCGGAGGAGTACGCCCTCCTCACCGGGTCCTCGTCGATCTACCACAGTCTCCGATGTGCCATCGCCTGCGCGGAGCGGCTCGGTCACGAGCGCCCCGACTGGGAATTCGCCGCGGGCCGCCTCGCCCATGCCGTCGCGCACGCACCCGAGGCGTTCGCGCCGAAGGCCGAGTTCGCCATGGACTGGTACTACCCGGTCCTTTCGGGCGCGCTGACCGGAACGGCGGCCCGCAGCCGGATCCTCCAGTCATGGTCCACCTTCGTCCTCGACGGTCGCGGGGTGCGCTGCGTCTCGACCGGCGAGTGGGTGACGGCCGCCGAAACGGCCGAGTGCGTTCTCGCCCTCGACGCGCTGGGTCTCGACGGCGCCGCCCTCGAACTGCTCACGTGGGTCCAGGACCTGCGGAACGCCGACGGCTCCTACTGGACCGGCATGGTCTACCCGGAGGAGGCGACCTACCCGCCGCTCGAGCGCTCGTCGTACACCGCGGGTGCGATGATCCTCGCAGCCGACGCGCTCAGCCGCACCACGCCCGCTTCGGGGCTTTTCCGGGGTGAGGGTCTCCCGAGCCACCTCGACCTGACCGAGCCCGCACCCGAGGCACCGGTCGAACCCGCCCTTCCGACTTAGGCGAGCGCCGTTCTCGCCGAACCAAGATGATCGGCCAGCCTGTCACCGTGTCTCGGAGAACAGTTGCGAACGACCGCTCTAGGTGCTGACGACCCGTTTGCGGACTGTCCTGCATTCTCGTTTCCGCAGACTGTGCGCCTCGTCTCAGCTTTGCTCACCCTTCGTGGCGCCGCGAACACAACGGCGATCTGACATGCACTGGGGTCGCGCCATTCGCTCGGCAAGGTACTCTTCGCAGCGATCCAAAAATGGCAGGAGCGGAGGTTCGGTGAGGAGCTTTGGTCACCGCCCTAGTCGAGGAGCGACGTTCCCCGCAGCGGTGGCAGGTTCTCTCGATCCGGGGATCTTCGGACACTCATGGCGGTTCTGACTGCGCGGGCGGAGCAGGCGCCCGTAGCGGACTCCGTTTCCGCGTATCGAACCAGCCGGCGGAGATTCGTCACGGCTGCGCTAGTCGGAATGGCCGTTGTCGCCGTTCCGTATTGCTGGGTGCTCTCCGTTCTCTGGAACGGCGGCCCGAGCCTGTTGCGAACCGCCTACCAGCCTGCGTACGCGGCAATTTCTACGATTTGCAGGCGAGGGCCATCATGTCCGGCCACCTCTACGTCCCGGCGGGGAGCCTCGGCCTGGAAGGATTTCTCTACAAGGGACACACGTACACGTATTTCGGCCTCTTTCCGTCGATGCTGCGCATTCCGATCTTCTTGTTCACCCATTCCCTAGACGGGAAGCTGACGGGCTGTTCTCTCTTACTCGCTTGGCTTCTGACCGGGACGTTCACCTCGATGCTCATCTGGAGGACCCGGGTCATGGTGCGCGGGGAGGCGTTGATGGGCCGAGCTGAGGCTGCCACCTTCGGCATTCTCATCGCCGCGCAGTTAGGCGGATCGGTGCTCATCTACCTCGGAGCGAATCCCTGGGTTTTCTCCGAAGACAAGGCCTGGAGCGTCGCCCTGTCGGTGGGAGCTCTCTTCACTTTGCTTGGGGTACTCGAACGACCTTCATGGCAACGTGTGACCGTGTGTGGATTGATCATTCTGGCGACCGCGCTGACACGGGCCGTGGAAGGGTACGCTTGCATCCTCGGGGCGGTACTCGTTGCGTTGTGGTTCGCGTTCAGCCGTTCCGCGCGCGAACAGCGAAGCTGGTGGCGAGCGATGGCAGGCATCGCGGCACTGGCTCTCCTCGCCGGATGCGTGGTGAGCTGGGCGAAATCAGGCGTTCTCGTTGGGCAGGCGGTCAAGGAGTACGTGGATTTCCATGTCCTCCACCAGAATCAGATCAATGGCGGCGAGTACTTCAGCCCGCTGTACTTCCCGACCAACCTGTGGTCGTATCTCGGACCGACAGGAGTGCGCTTCACCGGATACTTTCCCTTCATCACGCTCCCCGCAGGACCTCCTGCGGCCATCGGCGGCGTGGACTTCTTTTTTCTCGAGCGCTCGTCCAGCGTGCTGACCTCGATGCCGTTGCTGGTCGGGCTCGCCTTCATGGCGGTGGTGGGTGCCGTGCGACGGTACGTCGATCCCGTCGTTGCCATGCTAAGGCTGTTGCTCGTCGCAGCCGCGGTCGGGACTGGCGCGGTGCTCTTCTACGGCACCGTAACCAATCGCTATCTCGGTGACTTCCTTCCCTTCCTGTTCCTGGCCAGCGGATTGGGACTGGTCTTCCTGTGGTCGAAGGTGGTCGGGCGGTCCCGGAGAGTCTGGTTGTCTTTATCCGCCGTGATCCTCGCGCTCGCTGTGTTCGAAATCGTTGCGAATGTGGCTATCGCGATCGGCCCCAACTTCGACTGGACTTCTGCTCAGGCAACGCGCTATATCGAGGCGCAGAGGAGCTTCGGCAACGTCCTGGGAAGTCCGCCCTCGGACCGCGTCCTGCGCGGCGACCAGCTGCCTGCTTGGGCGCCTGCGGACTCGCTCTTCGTCGCCGGTGACTGCAACGCGCTCTATCTCTCGAACGGCGAGCGTCCCATCCATGAGCCCTTCGGGGAGACCCTGCACCTCAACTGGCTGCCGGTGGAGGAAGGCAAGGGATACGCCAATCTGCTGGACGCCACCTTTGGTCCCCCGGATCCGCCGTCGGAACGTGGGATCGTCGCAGCTACAATTGGCGCGACTTCGGTCCTCATTCACTCAACGGCGAACGGTTCGAAGGACGTCTCAGTCTGGCTCACCGTTCGAGACCCTCAGTTTCCCGGAACGAGCAGGCACGAGAAGATCAGCATTAGTTCGACTGCGCGCATTGGGATACTGAGCGATATCTACAAGCATTCGCTGAAGCTATCCCTCGACGGCAAGTTGTTATACAGCAATGCCATGGCGGCAGGTGCGCCGGCTGTTATCCACGGCGGCCCCAGTGCGGCTTCGCCGGCGATCACCCTAAGGAGGGTCTCGACCCCTGCGTCGGCAACGCCGCTGTGCACCAGCCTTCTCGCCGCCCACTGAGCGTTGTCCGGGAATCTCGCACTCCAAGGGCGTGTCTCCCCGAGTTAGCGACGCATTCGTCGCAGTCGCGCGCCTCCTCGTGCGAGTCGGCGCCTCACGAGAACATTGCGCCGCCATGTCTATCTGGGCGCGGATATCCCAGGTGTGGGGGTCACTCGGAGAGAGGACAGCTAAGTGGACTTCAACCTTCGACCCCCGCTCCTTCAACGCCGCCTAAGGACGCGGAACGAACCGCAGGCGCCGTCTTCAACGAATTGCCCGGAGTCGAGCGCGGCTAGCCAAATCTCGTAGGGGGGGCGACCGCCATCGGAAGGATCGGGGAAGACGTCGTGGATGACGAGCCACCCGCCGCTGGCAACGACCGGAGCCCAGCCTTGGTAGTCAGCCCAGGCGGGCTCCGAGCCGTGACCCCCATCGATGAAACAGAAGGCCACCGGTGTGCGCCAGCGAGAACTGACGGTTACCGACTCGCCCACGAGACCGACCACCGAGGACTCGAGACCGGCGTCCACGATCGTCCGGCGCCAGAACGGAAGGGTGTCGATGCGCCCCGTCTTTGGGTCGACGAGTTTGGAGTCGTGGTGGTCCCAGCCGGCCTGATTCTCCTCGGACCCGCGATGGTGGTCCAGGCTGAAGAGCACCGAGCCGGTCTTCTCGGCAGCCGCGCCTAGGTAGACCGTTGACTTGCCACACCAGGCGCCGATCTCGACGAAAGTGGCACCATCGAAGGTGTCACCGGCCCTTACCGCTGCGCGGAAGAGGGCTTCACCCTCATCGTCAGGCATGAATCCCGTCGCGGCACGGGCAAATGCGAACAATTCGTAAGATCGAGCCTGGACCTGGCCCGGGTCGTCGTTGTTCTCGGGCATCGTGGCTTCCATCCAGGCAGCCTGCCACGCCCGATGCCGCGTGGTTGTGCTGGGATTGACCGAGCCAGGCGGACGAGTCCGACGAGCTGGGCTTTCGGATCCGGTCGAATGCCCCAGGTGGGATATCGCCTCAGGGGCTGGCCCAAAGCGCGCCTCCCGCGCCGAACGCTGCTGCTCCATCGTATGCGGCGCACGTCACGAAGGACGTCGTCCCTACCACCTCCAGAACGCCGGTGGTCCGCCTCGTAGACCAGTTCGCGCTCTCGCTCTGGCCGGCTCTCTTCGGATACCAATTCCTGATCGAAGCCGCGCCGGCGACACGATCGTCGACCAGACAGGCATGGAAGGACCGCGCCGAGCAGGGGAGGCGGCGCAGACACCGGGTTCGGGCGGCGCAGCAGGATCGTCGACGGATACCGTGCTAGCACCCAGGCACACTTGCGACGGCCGGTAGCGACTCCCCGTGTCAGGGTGGCGATTATCGTCTCGTCCGGCAACTCCGCGGGTGCGACGAGGACGAAGACTGAGGTGGCGACCCCCGAGTGGCGCGGATCAGGTGAGATAGAGGATGAACCTGCGTCGTCGATAGTTCCTTTGCAAAGTACAAAGAACGCAACAGAGTGCTGTCTCGGGAAGAGCCATCTCACCCCCGCGGATCCTCGCCTGGGTCGGCTAACTTGAACTCCACAACGACTTCGTCCTGTATCGCGGTGGACCACTCGATCAGATGACGCCAGGCGAAGCGGCGGCCGTTGCTACCCACAGTGCTTGGGGGTAGCGTGACCGCTTCTAGAAGTTGTAGCGGTGGGAAGAGACTGATGCCGACAATCGATCAATCGTTCTCTCCCCGACACAACAGCCTCAATTTTCTTCGCCTGATCCTGGCTCTCCTTGTTGTGTTCTCGCACGCGATCACCCTTGGGGGGTTCGGGAGCGAGGCGATATTCGACAAGACGACCTTGGGAACGGTCGCGGTGTTTGGCTTCTTTGGAATTAGCGGATACCTGATCGCAGGGAGCGCAGATCGGAACCGGACTGGGCGCTACCTTTGGCAGCGGTTCTTACGCATCTTTCCGGCCTTTTGGGTTTGCCTGCTCGTCACTGCCTTTGTGTTCGGAACATTGGCGTACGTCCACTACAACCCCGGCCTGTCGAGCTCGTGCGGTCCTCATTGCTACCTCACAGCACCGCGAGGTCCCGTGGGGTACGTGATCAACAACTTCCTCCTTCAGGTAAATCAGCCGACAATCAACCACACTCTCCCTCCTGCCGTCTTCTTTTTCGGATGGAACGGGTCCCTCTGGACACTCGAAATGGAGTTCGTGTGCTACCTGCTGCTCGCCGTTCTCGCGGCGGTGGGCCTACTGAGGCGGCGAGCGCTCGTTGCGGTCCTTGCGCTTGTGACCTGGATCGCAACAGCGGTCATCATCTCGGTCCCTTCGCTCGCAAGGGACTTCTCGCCCTACCACCGGTGGGACCTAATGCCGCTCCCGGCCGCGAATTTTGAGGTGATGGCACTTCTTGGACTCGTGCCGATCTTCCTCTCGGGCTCTCTCCTCTATCTGTATCGCGAGAAGGTGCCGGACTCTGGGGCGATCGCTTTGGGGGCGACGATCCTCTTCCTCCTCGGGTTGTTGATCCCTGTTGGCCAGGGAGAGACCCTCATACACTTGACCAGCCCGACTCTGACCGCCGTATTCCTCGCCTATCTGCTGATCTGGTTAGGCATCCATCTTCCCTTCTCGAAGATCGGCGCCAGGAACGACTACTCGTACGGGGTCTACATCTATGCCTTTCCGTTGCAGCAGTTGCTGGTCATGTGGGGCGTGAACAAATGGGGATACTGGCCATACGCGTTTATGTCGACCATTGCAGTGATTCCCTGCGCAATGGCGAGCTGGTGGATCATCGAGAAGCACGCGCTCAAGCTCAAGAAGGTCGACATCCCGGGGTTCCTGCGATTGGATCCCACTTTGAGCGCGGAAGCAAGGAGTGGCTCGGAACCCTCAGTGAATCGCCCTGGGTCTGCTGATGGAGGTTCCACCGTTTGAAAGGACATGGGGACATTCAGCAGACCAGGGATCACAGAAGTGGAACCCGCCTGAGCTGAAGGGCCGGACCATCTCATTGCCTACCCCGGCGAGCACGCGAACCGTCGTTGCCGGACATTGCCGACTGTTCGACCCCCGCACACCGTCAGGATCTCAAAGCGCACGGTCAGTGGACCTAAGGGCAGCACCCCGGGCCGCCCGCCCGACCTCCCGATGGCTCGATTGAACAATGGTCGGCCGTTTGTAGATGCCAGGCAACGGAGGACGCCGACGGAATGAATCTACTGAGCCAAACCGCGATCGCGACCTCGAAAGATGATCAACGCTGCGATGATGGCGACGCATAGCCCAAGCGCACTGCAAATGGCGAGGGCGATCCCTACCGTGAAGGCTGTTGGCCAATAGCTCAACTCGATGATGTGGCGACCTGGGGGTACCCGAGCTTGCATCATGACTCCCGCGAAGGGCGTCAGCTGCAAGGGCTTGCCGTCAATGGTGGCATGCCAACCTGGGACATTCGTTAGTCTGAGCCGGAGGAGTGACTGATCCGTCGCGTCGGTCAGAAGCTTCCAAGTCGCGGGATCGGGGCTGGAAATGCTTACCGGAGATGCAGGTGCGTCGAGCCTCGGCGCGGCTCCGTCCGACCCGAAAGGGGTCAGCGTCGCGAGCGCGGCCCCGGGAATCCGGTAGAGCTGTTCGTTCCCGATCATCCTGTCGAAAACCGCCCCGGTAGGTCCGGGGGAGTTCGCTGGTTCGAGCACGAAGCCGATGCCGTAGCGACGGGCCAACGCTGCCGTCGTTACTGCTGGGCAGAACAAGTTATTGCTAAAGAAATAGGGAGATGCATGTCCGCCCGCCTTTCTCCAAGAGGAGTAGTAAGTAAGCGGCGTCATCGGGTCGTAAACACCGAACTCGCGGAGGGAGTAGGCGGCATTGAGGTTCGCGTTTATCCCGAGCGTCGGGGGGTTGGTGCAGTCGGAGTTCCCGAAGCCCACGACGGAGGAGCCGACGGCCCCGGTCAATGCCGCCTCTGCAGGGGTCATCGGCAAGAACTGCGAGGTCGACGACCAGATCGGGACGCCTGCCGAGACGAGGAACGTCGTCTCCACAGCGATGAGGACGCCCGCAACGCCACGTCCGACGAGGACCCGCGAAGGTCGCCGAGAAGGGGACCTAGAGTAAATAATCCATAGCGCTGTCGCGAGGACAAGGCCACTCACGGTCGCCGCAACCGGCCAGAGGAAGCTGTGGGCCCGGATCTCGGCCTCCGCGGCTGGGAGATGGCCTCGGCCGAAGAGCCAGAGTGCACCGAGGACGACCGCGACTCCGACGAATCCGTAACCGAACCACTGTCTCACCTTGCGTTCAGAGTGTCGTTGCGCGAGGAGGTCGGTTCCCATCCCCGCCAGCACCGCGACCCCGAAGGCCATCGGGATGAGCGCCCGGTTCCAGAGGAATGTCCCCACGAGGGGCAACTGATTGGCCGCGGAGACGACCGGTGGCACGAAGACGAGACAGAACATGAACACGGTCATCGCGGCGAAGGCGATGACGGCGGCGTTTCTTCTGCGGACTGCAACCGCTAGCGCCGCCAGGACGATGGCGATTACGCCGAGGTAGGCGACGGTTTCGAGGTAAATGGATCGATCGGCGAAGAACGCGCCGCCCTTCACAGGCAATCCGTCGAAGGATTGGAAGAGAACGCGAGTCAGGTCGTGAAAGGAGAGTGCATGTTCGACGGTCTTGTTGGGGTGGCTGAGATCAAATTGCGCCTGGATGTTCGTCACGTTGTCGATGGTTTCGTACCTGTTCCTCACAGAGTTCGAGGAGAGCTGAAGAGCCGGCAGCGCAAGGGGAGCAAAAAGCGCCAACCCGGCGGCCCCTGCGATGATCAGATCACCGATCGGACGGACAAAGGAGCGGACAGAGTCCTTACGAAGGGTTCTCACAAGGATGAACACTCCGACGAAGATGCCCAATGAGAGGAGCAGGAAGAAAAGCGCCTCGGGCTGGCCGGCGTAACCTGCCAGCGCGACGATGACCGCGAACGCGACGACGTGACGGACGCGGTGCTCTCCTCGAAGGAGGAGCAGGGTCACAGTGAACAGCCAGCCCGCCCAACACATGACCGCGGTGTCCTGCCAACTGAGCAGGCTCATAAACGGTCCGCTCAGCTCGTAGACGGTCCCGGCCATAGCCGCGCCAAGGACGCCCAGCCGAAGGACCCGACTCAGCACGTAGACGCCAGTGCCGCCGATCACCAAGCTGGTCATGACCGAGATGGTGAAGACCAGGCGCAGCGGTGCAAGGTAGCCGAGCAATGCCGAGAGGCTGAACGGCGCGGACTCCCAGTTGAATGCAAGGGGCATGCCGAGGACGTTGTAGGGATTCCAGAGCGGCAAGTGACCGCTATGGACCTGGGTCCAGGCCAGGGCTTTCCAAGGGATGGCGAGCAGCGCCGGATCCATGAAGAACTGGAATTGACCGTTGGGTACTTGGACGAAGTGCTGGAGCACGCCGTAGCTGGAAAGCTCCTGCATCGGTCCAAGTGAGGCCCCGTGAACCAGAGCCGGGAGGAGGGTGACGAGGCCCGCTCCGACGACCCACGCCACGCCGACTGCATCTCGCCGGCTGCGCGACGATTTGGGACTCGACGAGCCAGACACGGTGCCGGCATCCCGGAAGGGGGTTTCTCGGCCGCTCATATCCTCGGTCCGCCCCGTGGGGCTACTGAACTGTTCAACCCCGCCGCCGCCCGCCGCACTCGGAACTGTCTACTACCTGAGCATTTGGGTGACCACCGAGCGCCACATAGGGCGGGTCATTGGTGGTATGCCGTGTCCGCAACCGCCGGTTGGGCCATCTTCCGACATCTGCGTGCAATCGAGAGAAGAAGGGGAAGGACGCTGCAGCATCCGAGCCGAGCACGGAGAGAGTACAGGTCGGAAAGTGCACGTCTGCGGTGGAGAGCCGTCGGCGGTTGGAAGGTGGCATTGCCAGAACTAGTGGGCACTCACCGGGTGCGCCGACGTCGGCGATCACCACCAAGTATTTCCGGGCGGTAGTGCTCCACGATGACGAGAGCGAGGAGAACCAGCGCCGAGAGAGCCGCGAGGACAATGCCGAAAGTGAAGGTCTCCGGCCAGTAGTGCAGTTCCACGACGTGGTGCCCGGGTGGAATCGCGGCTTGGAGCATGACGCCCGCGAACGGCTTGAGCGGGAGCGGCTTCCCGTCGATGGTGGCATGCCACCCTGGCACGTTCGTCAGTCGGACCCGGAGGGCCTGTCGCGACGATGCATCCGTCTCCATCTTCCAGGTTGCAGGATTCGGATTGTTCACCTTGACCGCCGTCCCTGCAGCGTTGTCGGCCGGATAGCGACCCGACGACGCCATCGGTGTAATGGTGGCGCGCGCAGCGCCCGGAATCCGATAGAGGCTTTCGTTGCCGATCGCTCGGTCGAAGACGCTGCCCGGCGGTCCGGGCCGGCCAGCGGGCTCCAGAACATACGAGATCCCATAGAGACGTGCGAGCTGGATCGAGGTTATCGCGGGACAGAAAACCGATCGATTGGGGAATGGTGTTGGCCCATTCGGATTTTTCTGGCCGGTGGCGTCGAGCCACGATCGGTCGTAGCTCTTCGGGAGGAGAGGGTCGTAAATCGCAAA
Source organism: uncultured Acidimicrobiaceae bacterium (assembly GCA_963769905.1). Lineage (GTDB taxonomy): Bacteria > Actinomycetota > Acidimicrobiia > Acidimicrobiales > RAAP-2 > Bog-756. Next base: position 2,074,225 of record CAVYNG010000002.1, on the reverse strand, counting down.
TTCACTGATTCCATATGCGTCGTTCGCTTCTGGATCGATCGCGACGTATGGCGGGACACCGTATCCGGGGCATGCACTCGAACCCGCTCCCACCAACGATCCACTGACTGACCTTTGCAACGCCGTCACCGCAGAGGTCGACGGAAAGTAGTTTGAACTCGATGATGCCAGTGGAGCGCCAGCAGAAATGAGAAACGCGACCTCGCAGACCAACAGAGCCGAAACTGCGAGGCGAGAACGATTTGCCCGGAGGAGCGCCCGCCACCGATCTGTAGGACGACCTCGTCCACGGGTTCGTGCGAGTAGAGCCACCACGACCAGGCCCACGACGCATTCGATTGCCGGCCAAACGAATGATTTCGAGCGAACACTCTCGTCGACCGAGTTGAGGTGGCTGCGTCCACCGACCCACAGCACGAGAAGGAATAGCGCGGCGGCGACAAACCCCGCACCCAAACAGCGAATCATCGCCCTCCGCGACGGGGCTCTCACGAGTGCATCCATTCCCATACCAGCCAGGATGACAATGGCAAAGACCATGACGATCAACGCGCGATGCCAGCGCACCGACGAACCCATCGGCACAGCCTCGGCGACGCCGATCACGAGCGGAACGAACGCAAAGGCTGCGGCGAACACCACGAGCGCGACGAATGCCTTGACCTCCGAGCGCTGCCGCCGAAGCACACCTGCGGCAACAGCGAGTACCAGGACGATGAGCCCTACATACGCGGTGTACTCGGTGTACGCGGGGAGTGCAATGCCGAACCAGTGCCCGCCGTTGATCGGCGATCCGTCGTACCCCTGAAAGATCATGTTGACGAGGTTGATCAGTGGAAGTCCGTGGTCTGTAGTGCCGTGCGCCACCCTTACTGATCCGGTGGCGAGCTGAAAGCCGGGAAGCACGAGTGGCGCCGCAAGCCCGAACCCCGCGACAAAGGCGATCGCCAGATCGAAACTAGGTCGACGAATGGGTCCAGAGCCCCCCAGCCGACGCGTACGGAGGGCGAGGAGTGCCCCCAGAAACAACACCAGCAGAGTCAATAGTGTGACCAACATGTCGAGCTGACCGGAGTAGATCGAGGCGGCCAGCAGTATTGAGAAGAAGGCGATCGCAAGCCCCCGGCGCCTCCCCCGCACCACGAGGAGCGCCGCGGCGAAGAGCCACCCGGTCCATGCAGCGACCGAGGCGACGGGCCATCCCAGCCATGCCACGATCGGCCCACTGAGCTCGAATCCGATCGCAGCAAAAGTGCAGGCCCATATGTTCAGGCCGAGTACGCGGCACAGGACATAGGCGCCCGATCCGGCGATGGCAAGTGTGGCAAATACCTGCACTGTGAACGAAAATCGCAGCGGCGCGAGATAGCCGAGGAGCGCTTGAACACTGAACGGCGCTGATTGCCAGTTGAATGCCAGTGGCAGGCCCAACCCGCTGTAGGGATTCCAAAGGGGCAAGTGGCCGCTGTGAACTTGAGTCCAAGCCAATTTTTCCCAGGGAATCATCTGGACGATTTGGTCGGTCGATATCGGATTGTGAACGCCGACCCCGGGCTGGCTCAATACGCCGTATTGACTGAGGATGTCGAAGGGCCCGATAGAACCGCCGTGGACGACAGCGGGCAGCAATACGACAGCGCCGATGAGAACGACCCCTGTGAGAGCGATCGTATGCTTGACCCAGATCGGGAAGGTCCGGGTCCGAGCTGCAACTCCGAGAGGTGGCTCGTCGTCCTGGGCTAAGCGGAGTCCTTCCTCACTGGTCGTCACAAGAGGGAGTCTCCGCCCTGGGGGACGAACCAGACGTCCTCCTTACCCGCCTGGTGATGAACGTCTCTCACTGGCGAGCTCAGAACTCCCCAGGACCCTCCACGTCGCATCAGTCGTCGTGATGCCATGTCGTGACGTCCCCATCCCCCGGTCAGACTCACCCTTGCCGCCAAAGCTGCGGCGCCGCCTGATCGAGCTAAACCTATCCAAGCGCCGCACGCTTGCAGGTCAGATACCACGTTTCGTGCGGCCCGCGCGCAGGCGGGTCTCGTTTGCCAAGGAACCACGAGCCTGGTCATCCGAAGCCGACTAACAGCTCGCGGGAGGGCCACCCGTGCGGGCATCGGGCTCTGGGCGGTACGTCCCCACCTGCCTATACGAGGGTTCTGTACGCACTTATGACGCCGCCGGTCGCTCGACCTGAATGGAGACGCAACCCCCTGCATTCCTGGTGACGAAGAATCTGAGCACTGAAGTCTGCTTAGGGACAGTCATCGGCACGAGGAACGCCCCAGCGCCTCGAGGAATGATGATCGGGTCCGTCGCATAAGGCGTCGTGATCTCGAATCCATTCGATCCGGAGTACTGCAGTCGCATGAATGATTCACCTTGAGGCACTGGTCTCGTCAACGACAAAGGCAGCGTTGAGGGTCCCGATCGCCCGTCGAAGCAAACCTCATCGGATTGTGGATGGACAGCGCTCGGGGCCTCGGCCTGCACTCGGCTGATCACCTCCGATTGAGCTCGCACCAGACTTCCACTCGAAGTAATGAGATACCCGATGCCATCGGGCATGTCGATCCGAAGATGAGGCACTACCAGCGCTACGGTCGTATCAACAGTGTTCAAAGGCGCGAATGTTGGCCCCAGCACATACCAAGGCACTGTCGAATCCCATACAAAGGTATTGGGCCGGTGCTTGGAAACCTTTTGCCATGAAGATTCAACGTGGCTGAGATAACTGGTATTGGCTGAGCCATGTGAGTGTTCAGGCGTCAGCCCCATATCTCGGATCCCGGCGGCACAGAGAGCGATCGCAATCGCGACAGCAGCAACATGAGACGGCCTGATTCGCCGAGACGCGGCTCCACCATAGCTGCTCGAATGGCGGTCATCACTGTCTCCCGCTCCGACAGTCCCCGCCGCCGGCAGTTTATTTGGAAACCACGCAAGACCAAGAGCAATGATGAGAAGAAAGTCGCTCAAGAGCCAGTAGATCGAATTCTCCTGGTAATACGGGGCGAGCGACGCACGTCCGATCGCAGCCACCAGGTCGGTGACTGCGAAGCTACCAAGAAAGAAAAGCCATGCGCGCCAGGCTGATCTTCTTCGAACAATTGTGACGACCACGAGTGCTGCAAAGACGAGCTGACCTAAGGCGAGTACCTCCCAAGGTGGGGGACCCGAGTTGCTTGTTGTGTAACTTGCCCCGATCGATGACGGGATGAATCCCTTTGTCCATCCACCCAACATGAACTGCACGATGCGAGAAAAACTCGCAATGGGTGGCTGTGTGTACTCTGAGGAATGCGTTTCTCGCCACGCCACGCTGAGCAAGATGGGAACGGAATAACCTACCCACAGCCATGCTCGGGATCGAAATGCTCTCCACAACGACCGCAGATCGAAGACATCAGAAAGATAGAGAAGAGCGAAGAGTACGAGGGGCACTACGACTTCCATGCTCGGATCGTAGAAGGCGATCCCAACTGCAAAGCTGAGAACTGAAAGGACGAGATAGCGGCGTTTGCCGGTGACTGCATGCCGAGCAAGGCCGTCGAAAGCGAGAAGGTCGAGGAGGGTCGCAGGAAGGGTATTGATCGCAGGAGTCCACCAGACCAGGGAGACGCCGAGTAACCCCGAACAAGTTGCAATGGAGGTGAGCAGCACAATGCCGGGGCGCGGACCGAAGAGCAGCTCGAGTAAGCGATAGAGCACGACGATCAGTGCTACATAGAGCGCGAGTGTGATCGTCACTAACTGCCAACGAGGGACGGGAGTTCCCTGGGCCAGAAGAGTGTTCACAAACATGAACCCTGGAATGAGACTTCCGAAGACACTGTGTGTCAGAACTGAGACACTGAACCCTTCGCGATGGCCAAGGGAGAAGAAGAGATAGTCGTCTTGTTGAAAGCCAGACGACTGAACTACGAAAGCGATGATCACGGTTTGCACGAGGCCGGCGAAGGTCATCGCAAGACGTGTGCGGCGCTTCGACCAACCGCGGCGGCTGGGTCGGTCGGCGACCTCTGCGGAATGTTCGGCAACCCCTACGGGAGAGACGTCGGTGCCCGTTGCCACCTTCGAAGGTTACCGTCGTCTTGCGTCAAAATTCGGACGGTAGAATCACCAGACAACCGTTGATTTCGATGAAATTCTCGGCGCACGCGCCGGTCGGGAGCAATGGGGGGTGCGCTGACACGTCCATCTCGTCCGGCATAGGGCCCTGGCCGCTCAGGAGCTCGAGAACAGAAATTCCGGCATCCTCGTCATCCCACCCGCTCGGATGGCATCAGTTGAGTCCACAGGTGCCGCCGCGCACAGTGGTCCTGAAGTCACAATGCGCACATGCCCGCGTCTGCCCAGCTTCTGACGACTTGGAGGCGCCTTACGGAGAAGTCACCACTTCCTCGCCATCCCGGCGCTTGACCTGGGACTCAGCGGCGGGCCGCAGCGTCCGACGTGACAACGCCCAAGGGAATCTTGGCCTGCGGACCCAGCGGAGCACCGTTATTGCCTTCGAACTGGCGGTATGCTCGCGAGTCGGCAGTGAGGACAGCGGCTCGTGACCACAGTCCCCGAGACCGCAACGCGACAGTTCACGGCGCGGACAGCGCGGTGGCGGCCCATCCGAGGGGGTGCATGTTGGGAGCCGTCGAGGAGAGCATCGACAAGAAGCGGATCGGGGTCCTGGTGGTCGCGTACAACGCTGCCGCCACCCTCGCCAAGGTGCTCGACCGGATCCCAGACGGGATCCGGTCGGAGATCGAAGAGGTCATCGTTAGCGACGACCACAGTCAGGATTCCACCTACCTGGTCGGCCTCGGTTACCAGCAGGTGTCCGATCTTCCCATCACCCTCATCCGACAACCCACCAACCTCGGGTACGGGGGCAACCAGAAAGCCGGCTACGAGGTCGCGATCGAGCACGGACTCGACATCGTGGTGATGCTCCACGGTGACGGCCAGTACGCGCCCGAATCGCTGCCGGAGGTGCTCGCTCCATTGCTCGCCGGCGAGGCCGACGCGGTCTTCGGCTCCCGTATCATGATCAAGGGCGCCGCTCGGAAGGGCGGCATGCCGCTCTACAAGTACGTCGGCAACCGCATCCTCTCGCGCTTCGAGAACGCAGCATTGGGCACCGACCTCTCGGAGTTCCACAGCGGCTACCGCGCCTACTCGGTCGACGCGCTGAAGCAGATCCCGTTCAGACAGAACTCCGACGGGTTCAATTTCGACACCCAGATCATCATCCAGCTGCACGACGCAGGAATGCGCATCGCCGAAGTTCCCATCCCGACCTACTACGGCGACGAGATCTGTTACGTCGACGGAGTCGCGTATGCAGCGGACGTCACGAAAGACGTCGTCGCCTACCGCCTCCAGAAGGCCGGCTTCGGGGACGGAAGCCGCATCGCCCTCAAAGAGGAGTACGAGCTCAAACCCAGCGAGGACAGCTCCCACGGCCGGATCTCGACGTTGCTGGGCTCGAAGCCGCCGAGCAAGATCCTCGACCTCGGGTGCTCCAGTGGGCTGCTCGCCGAGCGCCTCCGCGCGATAGGCCACCAGGTGATCGGAGTCGACACGGCGGAAATTGACGGCGTCGCCGAGCGGGTCAGCGCGTTCTACAAGGCCGACTTGAACGACGGGATACCACCCGAGGTCGGAACCGACTTCGATGTGGTCCTGGCCGCGGACGTGCTCGAACATCTCGCCGATCCGGCATCCTTGATGGACCAGATCCGTCGCGTACTCTCGCCCGAGGGATCGGTGTTGTTCTGTGTGCCGAACATTGCCCACTGGTATCCCCGGTTCCGGGCGACGCTCGGGATGTTCGACTACGACCAGCGGGGCATCCTCGACGCAACCCACCTGCGCTTCTTCACACGTCGGAGCATCAGCAGACTCGTCGAGCGCGAGGGCTTCACCATCCGGCGCATCGAGCCGGTGGGCCTTCCGCTCGACGCGCTAGGTCTCGAGGGCGCGTCGGCAAAGCTGGTTCGCCTCGTCGACCACTTCGTGCTCTCGCTCTGGCCGACGCTCTTTGGATACCAATTCCTCATCGAAGCCGCACCGGCGAGGCGATCGTCGACCAGACAGGCATGAAACGCCCGCGCGGAGCGGGGGAGGCGTAGGAGAAGTGGACACGGGGCAGGGGGAACCGCCGGAGAAGGCGGAAGAGGGACCTGAACGCGCCGGAGACGGTGCCGGTCGCTCCTGGCGGGCTACCGCCATCGTCGCAGCAGCGGTCGTCATCGGAGCGATCGTCGCGATCTTGTTGCTCGCCGGCGGGGGCGGCGGAGGGAACTCACCGAGTGCGGCGCAGACACCGGGCTCGGGCGACGGCGCGGGATCGTCGACCACGGTCGCGGGACAAGGCGGCTCGCCGTCGAGCCGCGGGTCCTCCGGCCATTCGTCGACGACCGCGCCGTCCGGGCACTCGGGGAACGGGGGCTCGGGTTCCACCCGTGCGACGAGCCCGCCGACCACACTGCCGCCGGGGCTCAAGCCGAGCAGCTCGCCGAACCCGACCTCGCCGCCACCACCGCCGCCGTCGAAGGACACCACGACCACCGCCCCCCCTGGCAATCTGCCCGGGCAGAAGTTCTTCACCAGTGACGGAGCGGGCGGCCAGGACGTCGACCTCGCCAGCGCGCCGGCGAGTTGGAAGGTGCAGTGGAGCTTCACCTGTGCGCCCGGAGCGGCCCCGGGTTTCGCCTACACCGTCTCCGGCCCCGCCGGGACGTCCCCCGGGCCGAGCGACTCCGCGGGCAGCGGCGCGGGAACCGAGCAGTACCAAGGTGCGGGGACCTACACCCTCCACGTCGCGACCAAGTGCAACTGGGCGATGACCGGAATCGTCGCCGGGTAGCGCCTGCCCGAGGTCTCGGGCCAAAGGCCCTCAACCCCGGATGAGGACGATCAGCGACACCACGGTGAGGATGGCGAGCACCGCACCGCCGACCTTGCGCACGACTCCGAAGGGAATGATGCGGAGCAGCGCGGCGCCGGTGAAGGCGCCGACGGCCGCCACCGCACTCAGCGCGGCGAACGCGCCGACGAACACCGCAATCGGTGCATGGTTCCTCGCGGCGAGATTGGCGATGAGGATCTGAGTGAGGTCCCCGAACTCGCCGACGAAGATGACGGTGAAGGCAGTCGCGGCGACCCGGGTCCAGTTCCTCGGGACGACGGCCTCTTCGACACCGCGCTCCTCCTCGCGATGCTCGGGGACGAACAGGAGGTAGCCCGCCCCCGCACCGAACAGCACCGTCGTCACCGCGTGCACCCACCGCTCGGGGAGAAGGTGCAAGAGCTGCCCGGCTGCCACCGCGATCGCGGCGTGCACCGCGAATGCCGCGCTCGCACCGAGCCAGACCAGCAACGGCCGGTAGCGGCTCCCCATGATCAGGGTGGCGATCATCGTCTTGTCCGGCAGCTCCGCGAGCGCGACGAGGACGAAGACCGAGGCGGCGACGCCGATCGACACGGCCTCAGGTTAGAGAGAAGTCGTTCGGGGGGACCGGACGGTCCTTACGCGTGCGACGCACCGACGACGTCGGAGAGGATGCCGGCCAGCCCAGCGGCCTCCCTGGTGCCGAAGGCCACGTTCACTGCGAGGCGCTCGAGGATCTGCTCCACGGTCTTCCCACCGGCCGGCAGCGGGTGGGACTCGACGAACCGGGTCACCTGCTCGGCGAGCGACGGAGGAGTGCAGAGTGCGCGCACGCCTTCGAGCATCCGCGGGAGCGTATTCGCCGGAAATCGCTCGATGAGGGCGTCCCATCGGTCCGTCACCAGGCTCCACGACTCGGGCCCGGTGACCCGGTTGGCGAGGAGTGCCTGCACGAGGAAGGGAGCGTTCTGCGTGCGTACCTCGGTGACCGCGAGCTCGAAGGTGCGCGCGGCGAGCCCCGGGTCGTCGAACCCGGCCAGCGCGTAGAGGTAGCGCATCTCCTGCTGCGGGTTCGCCGGGTTGCGGTACCGCTCGAGGAACGCCTCGAACACGTCGGTCCCGCCCCCGCAGGCCACGATCTCGAGCACCGCCGACTCGGTGTCGGGATGGAGCGCGGTCGAGGCTGCCGCCCCGAACCGCTTGGCCGCTTCGTCCTTGACCGTGGTGTCGTCGCCGATGGTGCCGAGGGTCCGCAGCACCGATGCGCGGAGCGCGGGCGTGCGTTCGCCGTCGTCGGCGCGGGGTTCCCAGCCGAGCGCCGACTCGAGCGGCGCGAGCAGCGAGCGGGTGGCACCCGCGAGTGTGGGTCGGCCGGCGTCGGGCACCACCCGGTCGAAGAGGCCGAGCGCTCCGATCACCACCGACCACACGCTCGGGTCGCCCTCGCCGCCGTCGGCCATCGCCCGGGCCAGCCGGAGCAGGTCGGCGAGCGGGCCGTGGCCGGCGAGCGCAGCCGCCCAGGTATCCGACACCAGGTTGTAGCGCTCGAGCGGTGCGAGCTCGCGGAAGCTTCCGGCAAGGCGCTCGAGTGTGGCCGCCGGGTAGGCCACCCGGTAGTAGCCCGAACCGCCCGCGTTGACCAGGCGACCCTTCTCTCCACCTACATCGCCGCCGCCCGCCAGCGTCGAGTCCTCGAGGAGGACGGCCTCGGAGGCCGCGTCCCGGCTATCGAGACCACGCACGAGGATCGGCACCTGCCAGCGCGACCCGATCGCGCCGCCGGGTCTGCCGCGGTAGGAAAAGGGGGATTGGTGGAGCGAGCCGTCGTCGCCGACCCGGACCAGCGGGTAGCCGCCCTGGTCGATCCAGGTGGTCATGATGGAGCGCACGGCGCGACCGCTGGAGCGCTCGAGGGCGTCCCAGAGGTCGGCGGTCTCGGTGTTCGAGTAGGCGTGGGTGCGCAGGTAGTCGCCGATCCCGTCGCGGAAGACCTCGGCCCCGAGGAACTGCTCGAGCATGCGCAGCACGCTGCCACCCTTCTGATAGGTGAGGACGTCGAACATCCCCTGGGCCTCCTCGGGGCGCCCGACCGGGAACTCGACCGGCCGGGTGGCATGGAGCCCGTCGACGGCCATCGCTGCTTCACGTTCGACGCCGAAGCTGACCCAGCGTTGCCACTCCGGACGGAACGCGTCGACCGCGAGCACCTCCATGAAGGTCGCGAACGCCTCGTTGAGCCAGATGCCGTTCCACCAGCGCATGGTCACCAGGTCGCCGAACCACATGTGCGCGATCTCGTGGCAGACCACGTCCGCGACCCGCTCGAGCTCGACTCTCGCGGCCTGGCCGGGGTCGATCAGCAGGACCGACTCACGGAAGGTGACGCATCCGAGGTTCTCCATCGCACCGAAGGCGAAGTCGGGGATGGCCACCAGGTCGAGCTTGTCGGCGGGGTAGGGGAGACCGAAGTACTCGGTGAAGAATCGGAGCGCGTGCGCGCCGACCTCGAGGGCGAACGAGGTCATCTTTCCTTTTCCGGGCGGATGCACGATGCGCAGCGGCACGCCGTCGACGTCGAGCGGTTCGGTGGCCTCGAGCGGCCCGACCACGAAGGCGACCAAGTAGGTCGACATCACCATGGTCCTCGCGAAGCGGACCCGACGGCGCCCGCCGGGCGCGGGTGCCTCGTCGACCACCGCGCCGTTGGAGAAGGCGGCGAGGGAGTCGTCGACGACCAGCGAGACCTCGAAGGTGGCCTTGAGGTCGGGCTCGTCGAAGCAGGGGAAGGCCCGCCTGGCATCGGTCGACTCCATCTGGGTGGTCGCGATCACCTGCTCGGTGCCCACCTCGTCGGTGAAGGTCGACCGGTAGAAGCCGTGCAGCTTGTCGTTCAGGATGCCGTCGAAGCCGAGCCGGAGCGTGGCCTCTCCCGTCTCGAGCGCGGCTCCGAAGGCGAGCGTCGCCCGCTCCTCGTCGGGGTCGAGGACGATCGAGGTGGGGGAGAGGGGTGGGGCGGCGCCGGATCGGAGCAGTTCGGCGTGGCCGATCTCGAGCTCGGCCGCGTTGAGCACCACCGTCGCGGTCGGCTCGCGCACGGTGAGGTCGATCTCGACCTCGCCGGAGAAGCGGGCCGTGCCGAGGTCGGGGGTGAGCTCGAGCCGGTAGGCGCGGGGGATGACGGTGCGGGGGAGGCGGTAGGAGGCGGTGTCGTCGGGGTCAGCGGGACCGGTCATCCCCGGGAGGCTACCGTCGCGGCGTGCAGGACACCGCCCCTTCCACCCCGGTCGACGCGCTCGACGTCGTCACGGTCGGCAACGCGCTCGTGGACGTGCTCGCTTCGGCCAAGGACGAGGACCTAGCGGCGCTCGGACTGGTCAAGGGGACGATGGCCCTCGTCGACCGGACTCGCTCCGAGGCCATCTACGAGACGATGGGGCCGACGACCGAGGCGTCGGGCGGGTCGGCCGCCAACACCGCCGCGGGCGTCGCCGCCCTCGGCGGCCGCGTCGCGTTCCTCGGGCGCGTGGCCGACGACGGGTTGGGACGGGCGTTCACCCACGACATCCGCTCGATCGGGGTGGCCTTCGAGCCGACCCCCGCTCCGGCTGCCGACGGCGAGTCGGTGACCGGTCACTGCCTGGTGCTGGTTACCGCGGATGCCGAGCGCACCATGGCCACCCATCTCGGGGTGGCATCGGACTTCGGCGCGGTCGACCTTCACGACGGCCACCTGAGCGCGGCCCAGGTCGTCTATCTCGAGGGCTACCTCTGGGAGCAGGAGTCGGCCAAGGTCGCCATGCGCGAGGCGATCGCGGTCGCCCATGCGGGTGACGCCTCGGTCGCGCTCAGCCTGTCCGACCCGTTCTGCGTCGAGCACCATCGGGCCGAGTTCCTCGAGCTGATGAAGGGCGATCTCGAGATGCTCTTCGCCAACGAAGAGGAGATCGTGCTGCTCTTCGGCGTCGACGACTTCGACGCGGCGGTCCGGGCGGTCGAGGAGACCGGTGTGCTCGCGGCGCTCACCCGGGGTGCTGCCGGCTCGGTGGTCGTGACCGCCACAGGGCCGGTCGCGGTGCCGGCTGCGCCGGTCGATCGGGTCGTCGACACCACCGGCGCGGGCGACCTGTTCGCCGCCGGGTTCCTCCATGGCATCACCAACGGCCTCGACCCTGCGGCGTGTGCTCGGCTGGGCGGCTTGTGCGCGGCCGAGGTCATCTCCCATGTCGGGGCCCGTCCCCTTGCCGACCTCCGGGCCCTGGTGAAGCAGGCCGGCCTCGTCGCGTGAACGCCCCGGGTGTCCTCGCGACGGCGGCGACACCCGTTCGAGGCGTCCCACCTGCAGGTGGAGGCAGCTCTCGAGTTCGAGGGACCGACGGCGAAGCGGGGAGGTACGATGACCCCGGCACGGAGCGCAGCGCATGAGCGAGTATCGACAGCTGAAGCGGCAGGTCGGTGATCTCCTGGTGGGTCTCGGCGCCACCGCGGACGAGGTGGCTTCCTCGCTCGAGGCGGCGGGAGTGCGGGGCACCCCGAGGAGCAATCGCACCTGTCCGATCGCGCTCTACCTGTCGGCGGTCATGGGAGCCGATCCCCGGGTCCGATCGGTGACCGTCGGCCACTGCTCGATGGTCATCGCGCTGGTGGCACCCGATCTCCGTCCCGCCGGCCGGCTGCTCTTGCAGCTCCCGAAACCGGTCCGGCGCTTCGTCTCGGCCTTCGACGCCCTCAAGTACCCCGAGAGCGTTCGCAGGCCGAGCGTGCCGGTGCAGATACCCTCCCTCTCCGACTGACGCCGCGCACCTCTCCGACTGACGCCGCGATCCTCGCCGACCTGCGCCTCGATCAGCGACGCAAGAGGATGCCTCGGACGTAGGCCGCCTGACCCACGTGCTGGAGGTCGTCCGCGACCACGCTGACCAGACGGGTGCACACGGTCACCGGTGGGTCCCAGCTGCGGTCGATCACGCGGACGAGGTCCTCCTCGGTCAGCGTTCCGAGGAACGTGAGGGTCGCCGCGTGGACGTCCTCGAAGTACCCGAGCAGCGACGGGGCGTCCGCGACCACCTTGCTCACCTCGTCGGGCGCATGCCCGAAACCGGTGTCGATCGCCGGGAGGGGCAGGGCGAACCGTTCGGCCCACCCGTGCGCCGTCCACACCTGCTCGTCGCCGGCGAGCGCCGCCACATGGTCGTCTTGGATGCGGGTCAGGTGCCAGACGAGCCACCCGATGGAGTTGGACTCGGCGTCGGGGCGGTACGCCAGCTCCTCGCGAGAGAGCCCGTTGGTCGCCGGGTAGACGGAGTCGCGGATCCGCTCGAAGGCATCGACCAGAATCTCGGTGCTGCTCATCCCTCGACCTCCCATGTCATCCCAGGACCTCCGGTTCCGCCCGGCTCAACCGGCGACCTCGTCGGAGCCCTCTTCCCGGCGGAAGGCGAAGGGAAGGTCGGCGATGCGGACGAGCACCGAGGCGACCGAGCGTCCGAGGGGTGCGAGCGCTTCGTCGAGTCCCTCGGGATCCTCGAGCAGGCCCTCGTCGATCTGACAGGAGCCCTCGTAGCTGACCTCGACCGCGCACTCCTTTTGGTCGGAGCCCTCGGCGATGACCTGCTCCACGGTCGCCGCGCCCCGAAGGAGCGGCTCTGCGCCGAGGACGTCGAGGTGGCTCGGCAGGACTTCGAGCAGCGGGTGGATGTCGGGGACGCCGTCGAGGCCCTGGACGCGAAAGGCGATCTCGACGAGCACCTCGGGCGGCTCGTCGGGCTCTTCCCCGATGGCCCAGCTGCGGTACGAGGTCTGGCTCCAGGTGGGCCAGTCGAAGCTCGTGTCGACCCGGACCCTCGCCGGCCGCTCCTCCCCGGGGAGGCTGTAGGAGGTCTCGAAGCTGACGTCGCCGAGGAACACGTCGACCTGGAAACGTTCCTCGACCGCCTGGCGCTGGAGGAGCGCACCCTCGAGCGCACGCCGGTGCGAGGCGACGAGCTGGGCGAACACATGGTCCAGCATGGCGGGGCAGAGGCTACCGTTCTTCCCGTGACCTCCCGGTCGGACACGGTCAAACCCTCTGCGTGGGTCGACCGCCGGGTCATCGCCTATGCGCACCAGGGCGGCGCATGGGAAGCCCCTTCGTCCACCCTGTACGCGATCCGCTCCGCTCTCGACGCCGGCGCGACGGGCATCGAGCTCGACGTCCACGCGACCGCCGGCGGCGAGCTCGTGGTCTGCCACGACGCGACCGTCGATCGCACCACCGACGGGACCGGGGCGATCGCCGAGCTGAGCATCGAGGAGGTCCGCTCCCTCGACAACGCGTACTGGTGGGCGCCGGGAGCCGACGTGACGTCCGGGCTCGAACCCGATGCCTATCCCTACCGGGGCCTTGCACCGGACGATGGCCGCTTCCGGGTCGCCCTGCTCGAGGAGGTGCTCGACGAGTTCGAGGGCGTCGTCCTCAACCTCGACATCAAGCAGACCGCTCCGGCGGTCGAACCCTACGAGCAGCAGCTCGCCGCCATGCTGCGCCGCTTCGGACGGGTCGACGACGTGATCGTCGCCTCTTTCGACGACGCGGCGACCGAGGCCTTCTCCTCGTTCGCACCCGAGATCCCGACGTCGGCGGGCACCGCCGCGGTCGCGATGTTCTACCAGTCGGTCCGGGCGGGAGAGGCCCCTGCCCCGATGCGCCACGTTGCGCTGCAGGTCCCTGCCAGCCATGCCGGGGTGACCCTGGTCGACGCCTCGTTCGTCGACGCCGCCCACCGCCGGGGGCTCGCCGTCCACGTCTGGACCATCGAGGAGGAATCCGAGATGGAGCGCCTCTGCGCGCTCGGGGTGGACGGGATCATCACCGACCGGCCGTCCGCGCTGGTCGGGGTGCTCGACCGCCTCGGATGTGCGTGGCGCCCGAGCACGTGAGCCCCGGCCGTCACCCGCCGCGGTTCAGCCCCGGCCGCAGTTCGGCTTCTTGCCGTGGTTGGCCTTCTTCTTCGCGCGGAGCTTGCGCTTGACGGTTCGCTTGGACACGGTCCGGAGACACTACTCGTGATGGTGGTGTGCGGGCCAGCCGGCCCATGAGCTGGCTCCTCCGGAACGGCGACGTCCTTGCGGGGGCAGAGGTGGCCGAGGGGTTCTCGGCGCGGTCGAGAGGCCTGCTCGGGAGGCCGGGATACGACGGCGCAATGGTGCTTCCCCGCACCCGTGCGGTCCACACTCTCGGCATGCGCTTCGCGATCGACGTGGCCTTCTGCGACAAGGACATGGTGGTCGTCGGGACGACCCGCTTGCCGCCCTGGCGGATCACCCTGCCGAGGAGGGGTGGCCGCTCGATCGTCGAGGCGGAGGCCGGCGCGTTCGAGCGGTGGGGCCTGCGGGTCGGTGACCAGCTGGAGCTACGGTGAGCCGCGACGCGCACCATGGGATGCTGATGGTGGTCGGCACGCCGATCGGAAACCTCGGCGACCTGAGCCCGCGCGCCACCGCGGCGCTGGCCGGGGCGGACGTCCTCTACTGCGAGGACACCCGTCGCACCCGGGCACTCCTCAGCCACGCCGGCATCCGAGGCGTCACCCTGCGCTCGCTCCACGAGCACAACGAGGCCGCCCGGGTCGCAGCCGTGCTCGGCGCGTTGGGTGAAGGTCAGACCGTGGCGCTGGTCAGCGATGCGGGCATGCCCGGTCTCTCCGATCCCGGTGCGAAGGTGGTCGCGGCGGCCACCGACGCCGGCTTCGCGGTCTCGGTGGTGCCGGGGCCGTCCGCGGTGACCGCGGCGCTCGCGGCGAGCGGCATGGATGCCGCGCGGTTCTGTTTCGAAGGGTTCCTGCCGCGTTCGGGTGCCGCCCGCAAGGCCTCGCTGTCGGCGGTCGCCCGCGAGCGGCGGACGTCGGTCGTCTTCGAGGCGCCGGGCCGGGTGGCCGCCACCCTCGGGGACCTTGCCGAGGCCTGCGGAGCGGAGCGTGAAGTGGTGATCGCCCGCGAGCTCACCAAGCTCTACGAGGAGATCTGGCGGGGCACACTCGCCGAGGCCGTCGAGCGGACGAGGACCTTGCCGGTGCGCGGAGAGGTGGTGCTGGTCGTCGCCGGAGACGAGCGCGCAGAGGAAGAGGATGTCGACGACGCTTTCCTCTCGGAGGTGCTGGCCGACCGTCTCGGTCCGGGGACGAAGACGCGTGAGGTGGTCGACGGGGTCGTCGCCGACTTCGGGGTGCCGAGGCGGCGTGTCTACGACCTCGCACTCGCGCTCCGGCGGCCGACCGGCATGGGGGAGTGAAGTCGGTCCGTGGGCGCGGCCCAGGTGCCGGAATGGACCGGCGTGGCCGGCGTTTACGCTCCGTGCGGACAGAGCACAGGGAGGAAGCGCATGTTCGGCAAGGACAAGAGCCAGGCGGACGGCATCGAAGCCGACGAGGTCCCCGAAGGCCTCGAACGCGCCTCCTTCGGCGCGGGCTGCTTCTGGGGAGTCGAGGAGTTCTTCCGCGCCGTGCCGGGAGTGCTCGACGCGATCGTCGGCTACGAAGGCGGCGAGCTCGATCACCCGACCTATCAGCAGGTCTGCACCGGCCGGACCGGTCACGCGGAAGCCGTGCTCGTGACCTTCGATCCCGCACGGGTCTCCTACGAGCAGCTGCTCGAGGAGTTCTTCCGTCACCACGACCCGACGACGCTCAACCGCCAGGGACCCGACCGCGGGACGCAGTACCGCTCGGCGGTCTTCACCCGCAACGAGCTCCAGGAGAAGGCCGCACGCGCGTCGCTCGACTCGCACCAGGCCCGGTTCGACCGACCGATCGTGACCGAGGTCGCGCCCGCGAGCACCTTCTGGCCGGCGGAGGAGTACCACCAGCGCTACACCGAGCGCACCGGCCGCGGTGGTTGCCACGTGGCCAATTGGTGAGCCGCTCCGAGCGCCCGGTCGCGGCTCGGGGTGAGCGACGCTCCCACGGGTGATCGGTACGCTGGGAAGAGTGCCGCGCTTCTACGTCACCACTCCTATCTACTACGTGAAGGACGCCCCGCACGTCGGGCACGCGTACACGACGGTCAACGCCGACGCGCTCGCCCGGTGGCACCGGCTGGTCGGCGACGAGGTCTTCTTCCTCACCGGTACCGACGAGCACGGCCAGAAGGTGGCCCGCGCGGCCGAGTCACAGGGTGTGTCGCCCCAGGCCTGGACCGACCAGCTCGCCGCCCGCTTCGCCGCGGCCTGGGCGGGACTCGACATCGCCTACGACGACTTCATCCGCACCACCGAGCCGCGCCACCACCGCGCGGTCCAGCGCTTCCTCGGTCGGATCTACGAGAACGGCCACATCTACGAGGACCTCTACCGTGGCCTGTACTGCGTGCCGTGCGAGCAGTACTACACGGTCGACGAGCTGGTCGACGGCGAGCTCTGCCCGGTCCACCGCCTCCCCGTCGAGCATCTCGAGGAGGAGAACTACTTCTTCCGCCTGAGCGCGTTCGAGGAGCGCCTCATCGACTGGTACGAAGCCAACCCCTCGGCGGTGGTGCCCGAGGGGAAGCGCAACGAGGCGCTGAGCTTCATCAAGGGGGGCCTCCGTGACATCTCGATCACCCGGACGTCGATCGAGTGGGGAGTCCGCGTCCCCTGGGACGAGCGCCACGTCTTCTACGTCTGGTACGACGCGCTGGTCAACTACCTGACCGCCATCGGCTACGGCGACGACGAGCAGCGGTTCGCGGCGTGGTGGCCCTCGGTCCACCATCTGATCGGCAAGGAGATCATCCGTTTCCACTGCGTCTGGTGGCCGGCCATGTGCATGGCGGCCGGCATCGACCCACCCGCCCAGGTGCAGGTCCACGGCTGGCTGCTGCTCGGCGGCGAGAAGATGTCCAACTCGAGCGTGAACCAGATCGCGCCGGCCGATCTCACCGACGACTATGGCGTCGACCCGGTCCGGTACCACCTGCTGCGCGACATCCCCTTCGGCAGCGACGGCGAGTTTTCGGCGGAGGGGATCACCGCCCGCTACAACGCCGACCTGGCCAACAACCTCGGCAACCTGGTGTCGCGGGTCTCGACCGTGGTGGGCTCGAAGTGCGGCGGTATCGGGCCCGCCCCCGATCCGTCGAGCCGGCTCGCCGGAGTCGCCGAGGTGGTGCTCGCCGAGACCGCGGCGGCATGGGACGCGGGTCAGCCGAATTTGGCACTCGAGGCGACGTGGCGGCTGATCCGCGAGACCAACGCGGAGCTCGAGGCCACCGAGCCGTGGAAGGCCGAGCCAGGCCCGCAGGTCGAAGCCGCCCTCGGCAGCGCCCTCGAGGCGCTGCGGATCGTGTCGCTCCTCGTCGTCCCGGCCATGCCCACCACCGCACAGGAGATCTGGCGCCGGATCGGCCTCGAGGGGGAGGTCGCCGACCAGCGCCTCCCCGCCGCGGGTCGGTGGGGTGGCTATCCGGCCGGCCGCCCGGTGGAGAAGGCTGCGCCGCTCTTCCCCCGCCGCAAGGCCGAGGCGTAGAGGGCCGACCGTGGCGGAGGCGGTTGTCGAGTGGTTCGACTCCCACTGCCACATCCAGGAGGAGTTCGCCTCGGAGGTCACTGCCGACGCAGATTCGGGAGCCGATTCGGGAGAGGCCGCCGACCACGACGTGGGACCCCACGCGACCGCCCTCGCCGGCACCATCGCGCGCGCCGCCGAGGCGGGTGTGACCAGGATGGTCTGCGTCGGGACCGGTCCGACCACCTCGGCTCAGGCGGTCTCGCTGGCGCGGGAGATGCGCCATCCCGACTCGGTGGCCGTCGCCGAGGGAGTCCACCTCTGGGCGACGATCGGGCTGCACCCGCACGACGCGGTCGAGGGTGTGGACTCGTTGGACGCGCTCCTCGACCAGGAGGTCGGCGCCGACGACCCCGGGCTCGACCGGGTGGTGGTCGCGATCGGTGAGTGCGGTCTCGACTATCACTACGACCATTCTCCGAGGCCCGTCCAGCGCGAGGCCTTCGCACGCCAGGTCGAGCTCGCCTCGCTCCTGCGCCTCGCCCTCGTCGTCCACACCAGGGAGGCCTGGGACGACACCCTCGACATCCTCGGGGCCGCCGGTCTGCCCGAGCGGACCGTCGTGCACTGCTTCACCGGCGGTCCGGACGAGGCTCGCCGCTGCCTCGACCTCGGGGCAGCGCTCTCGTTCTCCGGCGTCGTCACCTTCAAGAACGCCGCCGACGTCCGAGAGGCGGCCGCCATCTGCCCGACCGACCGGCTCCTCGTCGAGACCGATTCGCCCTTCCTCGCACCGGTGCCCCACCGGGGCACCTTCAACGAGCCGGCGAGGACGCCACTGGTCGGGGCCGCGATTGCCCAGGTCAAGGGTGTGCCGACGGCCACCTTGGCCGCCGTGACCACCGCCAACGCCCTGGCGATGTTCTCTCTCTGAGCACCCCGGGCGCCCCCTCAGGACGGCCCTGCCCCGTCCCGCGCCTGCCCCGTTCGGGTTTGCCCGGCGAGAGGGGACCGGCCTAGCCTCTCGGCGCGGCCGCCTAGTGCGGTCGTTGTTCATTCGACGCCATGTCGGAGGTGTCTCGCGAGTCGGGACCGGTTCGGAGGAGCCGGTTCGGTCCGCCCTTCGGGCGGGACCCGCGACGGAGACGTGGTGTCGGAACCTCTCCCTGCGGGCGCAGATGACGAGTCCCACGAGGAGAGTGGAGTCCTGAGGACCAAACTTCGAAAGGGTGGCCGGCCCGGTGCCGCGCTCGCCCTCTGCGGAGCGGTGCTGCTTCTACCGTTGCTCTTGATCCGGAACGATCCGGCGGCCTCGGCCTCGCCGGACCCGCACATCACGGACAGGCCACACACCCGGGCCGGACCGGAACCTTCCCGTCCGGCCAGCTCGGAGCGGCCCGCGCTCCGGCCGCGACACTCTGCGGCCTCGTCCCGTCCCTCCGCTCCCGCGGCTGCGGCGACGGTGGCCTACGACACGACCGTGACCGGTACCGTCCCGGGTACCGCGCCGGCCCGGGCCACGAACCGGGTCGGAGGATCCGCCTATTCCTCCCCGCTGCCCCAGTCGGCGAGCGACCCTGCCCCGGCGGCGGCTGCCGCGCCGCCCCAATCGGCGAGCGCCGCGCCGGTCACCACCACGACGCTCGCTCCACCCCGGGAGACGGGTGAGGGCGTCGTGACCCACGGGATCGTGACCTACTACGCCCACCCGGCGGGACGGTGCGCGAGCCCGTGGATCCCCTTCGGCACCACGGTATGGATCACCAATCCGGAGAACGGAAGGTCGGTGAGCTGCGTGGTGGACGACTACGAGACCGACACCTCGCGTTCGGTCGATCTCGCGACGGCGAGCTTCGCCGAGATCGCACCGCTCTCGCAGGGAGTCGTCGACGCCGAGTTGAGCTGGTGAGCTGGTGAGCGTGGCGCCGACGAGGTGACACACTGATCGCGTGACCCACGGCCGAGGCGACATCCGTCAGATCCTCGTGGCCAACGATCTCCGGCCGCGACGCTCGCTCGGTCAGAACTTCGTCGCGGATGCCAACACCGTCCGGCGGATCGTCCGGCTGTCGGGCGTCACCGAAGGTGATCACGTCGTCGAGGTGGGTGCGGGCCTCGGCTCGCTCACGCTCGCGCTGGCGGAGGCGGGCGCCGAGGTCACCGCGATCGAGGTGGATCCAGCCGTCCTGCCGGTCCTTCGCGAACAGGTCGAACCGCGAGGCGTCCGGGTGGTCGAGGGCGACGCACGGACCCTCGACTGGAATGCGCTGCTCGGCGACGCGAGCTCGTGGTCGCTCGTGGCCAACCTCCCCTACAACGTCGCGGTGCCACTCGTCGTCCGGGTGCTCGAAGAGGCGCCGTCGGTCTCCTCGCTGTTGGTCATGGTCCAGCGCGAGGTGGGGGAGCGCCTCGCCGCGCGGGCCGGCGACGAGGCCTACGGCGCGGTGTCGGTGAAGGTGGCCTACTGGGCCTCGGCGGCGGTGGTCGCACGGGTCCCCGCGTCGGTCTTCGTCCCGCGGCCGAAGGTCGAGTCGGTCGTCGTGCGACTCGACCGCCACCCCGACGCGGAGGGGGGAGCGGGCTCGAGCTCGCCCTTGCCCTTGCCCGGGCCCGGCGCTGCGGCTTACGACCGCCTGTTCGCGGTGGTGCGTGCCGGCTTCGCCCACCGGCGCAAGATGTTGCGCCGCGCGCTCGAAGGCGTGGTACCGCCCGAAGCGTTCGCCGCGGCCGGCATCGAGCCGACCGCTCGTGCCGAGGAGGTGCCGCTCGAGGGGTGGGAGCGGCTCGCCGCCTGGGAGCCGGCTGCGGCGTGAGCGGAGGGATCGGCTCGGAGGCATCGGCAGCGACCGAGATGTCGGCCCCGGCGAAGCTCACCCTGTCTCTCCAGGTCACCGGGGTGCGGCCCGACGGCTATCACCTGCTCGCGGCGGAGTTTGTCACCGTCAATCTTTTCGACACCCTGTTCATCGGTGGCGGCGCCGGCGGGACCACTAGGGGCGCCGACGAGACCGCCCGTGGCGACCACGGGACCCCCGTCGGACCCGCGTCGAAACTGACCGTCTCGTACGACCCCGGCGACGGGTCCGGCTGGCCGTGGGCTGGCATCGACGTCGACCGGCGGAACCTGGTCGTCTGCGCGCTCGACGCGGTGGGTCGGACGGCATCGATCCGACTGGTGAAGCGGATCCCCCCCGGGGCAGGGCTCGGTGGTGGCTCGGCGGACGCGGCGGCCGTCCTCCGTTGGGCGGCGCGAACCGATCTCGCGTTCGCCGCGTCGCTCGGAGCCGACGTCCCTTTCTGCGTGTTCGGCGGTCGGGCCCGCGTCGGCGGGATCGGGGAGGTCGTCGACCCGTTGCCCTACGAGGAGCGAACCTTCACCCTCCTCGTCCCTCCGTTCGGCATGGACACCGCCGCGGTCTACAAGACCTGGGACGAGCTCGGCTCCGAGCGGAACGAGCGCGCCGAGCGCGCCTCCGACAACGATCTCGAAGCGGCCGCGGTGGCACTCGAGCCCCGGCTCCTCGAGTGGAAGGAAGCGCTCGCCGCGGCGAGCGGTCGGCTCCCGCAGCTGGCGGGAAGCGGCTCGACCTGGTTCGTCGAGGGCTCGCTCACCGCGAGCACCGAGAAAGGCCGCGCAACCAGGCGCTGGCTGGACGTCGGTACCGAACGAGGCCTGCTGGTGGAGGTGGCGACCACGCCCCGCCACGACGCTGCGAGCGCCGAGACCTGATCGACGAGCGCTGGACTACTTGCCCGCGGCCCGCCGCTGCCAGCGGGTCGCCTTCAACATCTTCTTGTGCTTCTTCTTCCGCATGCGCTTCCGGCGCTTCTTGATCAGTGATCCCATGTCGGGTGGGGACGCTAGCCGACCTGCGCCGACCGACGCCACGCGCGGTCGGCGTCGGAGCCCCACACTCGGCGGCCGCTTCCCTTATTCACTCCTCATTCACTCGGTGAGGGGTCCGTTGGGGGATTCGACCTGGGGAAGAGTGAAGCGGAACAAAGCCCCGCCACCGTTCGCGCGGTCGACGGTCACGCTGCCCCCTTCGTCACGGGCGACTTGGGCCACGATGGCGAGACCCAGGCCCGATCCAGGTCTGCCCCGGGCGCTCGGCGCGCGGTAGAAGCGGTCGAAGATGTGCTCGGCGTCGCTCTCGTCGACGCCTGGGCCATGGTCACGCACGACCACCATCCCCTCGGAGCAGGTGACCTCCACCACACCGCCGTCGGGACTCCACTTGAGGGCGTTGTCGAGCAGGTTGTCGACCGCGCGGCCGATCCGTGGCGGAGAACCCGAGACCCACGTCGGCTCGACGGAGGTGTCGAAGACGACGCCGCGGCTCCTCCCGTGGGTCGTGGCGATCTCGACCGCGTCGAGGACGACGCTGTCGAGCCGGACCGGCTCCGAGGTCGGCCGCGGCTGTTCGCCCCGAGCCAGCTCCGCAAGATCGCCGACCAGCGTCGTGAGCTCGTCGAGTTGGGTGAGGACGTCACCGATCAGGATCTCCCGCTCCTCCGGTGCGAGCTCGTCCATCCGGCGCGCGACCTCCATGTTGGTTCGGAGGCTGGTGAGCGGCGTGCGCAATTCGTGGGACGCGTCGAGGACGAGCTGTCGCTGGCTCTCGCGCGAGCTGTCGAGGGCGTTGAGGAGCTGGTTGAACGCACGCCGGAGCCGGCCGAGCTCGTCCCCTCCGCCCGGGTCGAGCCGGCTCGACACGTCGGTCGTTTCCGCGAGGTACTCGATGTTGTGGGTGAGGCTGTTGAGTGGTCGCAGAACCGTGCGACCGACCGCCAGCCCGAGCAGGACCGCGACCGTGACACCGACCAACACGATCAGCCAGAGCGCGATCGCCAGGTTGTGCAGCTCGTGGTTGACGCCGGTGAGCGGCGTGGTGATCTGGAGGGCCCCGCCGCGCGGGAGCTCCAGGGTCGGATTGGCGCCGTTGATGAGACCGTCGTTGTAGGTGAAGCCACGTGGGAGTGGTGCGACGATCTCCCGGACCGCGATGTTGTCGACCGTCGTCGAGAAATACGCTTCGTTTGCGCCGCCCTGGCTGGCCGCGACCGACCGAACGGTGGCGTTGACGGGCAACACGACTGGCTGGTTGACGGTGCCGTCGCTGAAGACCACCTGGATGCAGTTGCCGACCGTATTGGTGCAGGCGTTCGGGATCGTCGGGTAGGGGGGCGAGTCGAGGTAGGCGTGGGCCTGGCCGCTGAGGGAGACGTCGATCGAGCCGACCAGCGAATTGGACGCGACCAGATACGTTGCGATCGAGCCGAGGACCACGACGACCAGCACCGCCGCGGTCGCCGCGAGCACGATCCGGGTGCGGAAGGTCATGGCTCACGCAGGACGTAACCGACTCCACGGGCGGTGTGGATGAGGCGCGGCTCCCCGTCGAGCTCGGTCTTGCGCCGGAGGTAGCCGATGTAGACGGCCAGGGAGTTGGTGCCCGAATCGAACGTGTAGCCCCACACCCGGTCGAGGATCAGCTCACGGGTGAGGACCTGGCGGGGGTGGCGGAGCAGCAGCTCGAGCAGGTCGTACTCGATCCGGGTCAGCGAGAAGGACCGATCGCCGCGTTTCGCCTCCCGGGTCACCGGGTCGAGCTGGAGGTCGTCGAAGGTCAGGAGCTCACCTGTGTCCTCGGGCCGCCGGCGTAGCAGTGCCCGCAGGCGTGCGAGGAGCTCGGCGAGGGCGAACGGCTTGACCAGGTAATCGTCGGCACCGGCGTCGAGACCTTGCACCCGGTCGTTGACCGCGTCGCGGGCGGTCAGCATGAGCACCGGCGTGTCGTCGCCGGCCGCCCGCAGCCGCCGGCACACCTCGAGGCCGTCGAGGGTCGGCAGGCCGACGTCGAGCACGACCGCATCGGGTGGGCGCACGGCGATCTGCTCGAGCGCGATCGGGCCGTCACCGGCCAGCGACACCTCGTAGCCTTCGAGGCGGAGTGCGCGGTTGAGCGCACCGCTGACGGCGGGATCGTCGTCGACGACGAGCACCCTCATCGGGCGGCGAGCCTACTGCCAGGCCTCTTCGAGCTCGTTGCACACCGGACGGTCGAGGAGTCTCGCGGGCAAGCACGCAGCGACGGGCGGCACCTCGGATCCCCGCGTGAGCCGGGCTTGCGCACGGTCGAGGAGTATCGTGACCTTGCCAGGGCGCGCCCGACGGTTCGATCCGGGGTAGTTCAATCGGCAGAACGCTGGCCTTTGGAGCCAGATGTTGGAGGTTCGAGCCCTCCCCCCGGAGCTGCTCGGCGCGCAGGCCGATCGAAACGGCGACTCGTCCGGCTCGCTCCTCGACCACGGAGCCGGGGAACGTGCCGTATCGCACACCCACTCGTCCAGCCCTTCCGGTCCACGCGTGGCGTCCGGAGCCGAACTGGAGGGCGGGCAGGCCCGCTGCCTCAGTGAACCGGATCGGGGCGAAGGGTCGGACCGTCGGGCCCGGTACGTAGTGCGACCGGGATCACGGAGGAGGTGTGCACGCCACCGTCGCCCCGTTCGAGTAGTAGTTCGTCGGTTGGTGCCAGCTCGGGCAGGCTGTCGACCCCCTCACCGCAGACGACGCCAGGGCGTAGGAACCGTCGGTGGGATTGAGATAGTCCGGCGGGGATACCAGCTCGAGGCGTGGGTCATAGGTGTAGAACTTCCCGTAACCGGTGTGGTTGTTGCTGGAGGTCGGCTTTCCGTTCACGTCGGCGTTCAACGTTCCACCACCGATAGGACCGCGGGCCTCCTGCTGGATCGAACCGTAGAGGAGGATCTGGTCCATGTTGGGGCCGGAATACGGGTTGTTGTTGGCAAACGACTGGTTCAGGGCCAGGACCGAAGCATCGATGATGAGGTTCCCCTGGGTGATGTCGTTGAGGCCGACGTACGGGGTGTTGTTGGGGGTGCACATCGGCGCTGCATCGTCGGTCGTCATCGTGGGACTGATCCCCGGTGGAACTGCAGATCCTGTCGTACTCGAGGCTCCGTTGACCGAACTGGTGATCTCGAATTTGGTGGAGCTGAGACCGGCGGAGAGAACGGTGTACGTGTTTCCGTTGAGGCCGGTAAACCCGTTGTTCAACCCAGAGAAGGCCACGGACTCACCGGCTGCAAAACTGTTGCTCGCGGTCACCGTCACGACACCTCCGCTTTCGGAGGTATGGGTGACCTTTGCCATCACCGAGCCCGGGTCGCTACAGAATGGGAGCACGTCTCCCGTGTTCGCAGGGTCGATCGGGTGATCGACCTCGATGAACTGGTCGGCGATGAGTCCGAGTGCGTCGTTGCCGTGACCGGAAGCGGACGTGTTGTATGCGCACGCCGACTCTTGCTGGGATCCTCCGAACACCGGGTCGCCCGGATTGGTTGCTGCCCAGGCCACGCAGTTGTCGTAGGTGAGATTGCCGTCGATGACGATGTCGTTGTCGGTCCCGACGGTGAGAAGACCCGAGAGGTGGCCCTGGACGAAAGCATCCCCCTCCTCGTCGGGGCTCGCGCTTTGGCCGTCATAGCAGCCGCTGCACGACGGGAGCGTCTGGGCGTACTTGCCACTGTCCGAGGGATAAAGATTCCCGCTGTCGTCGAACGGATTGGCACCGGTCTTCTTGTTGGCAGCCGAGGCGGTCTGCACGTAGACCACCCCGTTGCCCGGGAGTGATCCGGTCGTGCCGGTCCACGTCGCACCGACCGCGGCCGGGTTCGGACAGTTGGCCCCCGGGCCGGGGCTGGCCGGCGTATCGGGGCTGACGACCTTCATCTGGTTGCCGACCAGGGTGATCTGGGTGGGTCCCTGGTAGAGGCAGCCGCCGACGGACGCGATCCGCTGAAGCGCGCTGTCGTCGACCGGCGACTGTTCGATGGGATGGTTGAAGGTACTGCTGGCGCTGTAGATGCCGACTGCGTTGCTGCAGGCGTATGTCCCGGCATCGGCGAATTGGCAGGCGGGATCCGCGGTGGTCACCGCTTGAGGCGATCCCGGTGGTACCGGTGCCGGCCAGGGGATGCCGAAGTTCGGGTTGTTGCTCACCTTGATCGAGTCGTTGGAGTACAGCGGGCCGTTGATGGTGTCGCCGGAGGTGAAAGGCGGTGCTCCCGTACCACATGGCCCGACGTCTCCGCGAGCTCCACCCGTCGCGTTGTTGGTCAGCTTGTAGGGGGCCGGGGTGGAGCTCGTCTGCCAGATGTACGAGCACTGGCCTGCCTCTTCGCCCTCGTAATTGCCGGCATAGGGACCGGTGGTGTACTTGATGTGCTGGTATTCCGTGCCAGTTCCGCCCGGGTTCGAGCCGGCGAAGTCGGACCACCAGACATTGACCAGATACCCATTGATCGGCTGGAACTCGCCGTCGATGGTCTGGTACACGAAGTGGCCCGGATAGCCAGCCGCACCGATGATCTCGACGTTCAGACTGGTGAGAGTGCCGTTGGCGGCGATCTGTGGCTGTGGATTGTCGACCAGGTAGTACTCGGGGATCACACCATTGGTCCCCGTGGTCCCGAGAACATCGTTCCAGACCTGGTAGTGCAGACCTGTGCAGAGCGGGCTGGCGTTGAGCGTGGAGTCGCAGTGGGCCAGATTGGGATTGTTGTTGATGACGCTCTCGAACGTGTTGATGCCGGCTTCGACTGCCCGATACGCGTAGTGCTGGACATTGTCGGATTGAATGAGCGGGTCGTTGCCGATGGTGGTGGCCACCATGATCGACCCGTACGTCGCGATGAGGATCGCGATGCCGATCACGAGGAGGAGCGCCGCCTGTCCTTCGTCGCCGCCTGAGCGACGCCGACGGATCCATCGAGATCGTGAGGGACCGCGACCCGGCGAGAGGAGCGAGGTTCTCGAGCGCGCGAAGGACATCGTTGTCACCCCACCAACGGGTTGTAGAGGTAGGACGTGGGACTGAGCGAGAAGACCGTCGTGTTGTCCTCCGTCGGAGCCGAGGACCCCGGGGACTGGATCAACAGGTCGATGGTCACACCCTGCACTGCGTCTCCGGGGCAGGTATTGGCAATCGGAGTTGCGGTCTGGGTCGCGGCGCAGGTCTGGAAGATGCTGTCGTCCTTCGATGCCTGTGGGAGCGGCCAGAAGAAGCCAGCGGGTGCCGGCGTGACCACCGAAACCGGCACCTGTTGACCGGGGCTGTTCGGAGCCGCAGATGTCTGCAGGAGGATGTACGTGAAGATCGGGGTGTAGGTCAGGCTGGTCGCTTGCGGCGTGCCGGCGTAGGCCGTGGTGGGGGTGTCGTTGTTCACGAGGTCGGGGATGTTCAGGACGTTCTTCACGGGGTTGTTGGAGACGCCGGTGTAGGTGCAGACCTTGGCGGAGTTGACGGCGAACGGGCACGAATTGGCGTCGGGAATCTGCTCCGTCACGGTGAAGGTCCAGGTCCGGGGTCGCCCTACGACGACGGCATTTGCAGTCTCCGAGGCGACGATTCGGGCAGGACCCGCGGCATTACCGACGTTCGAGTAGAAGGTCGCCGAAAACGTGCCGACGGCAGTCGATCCCACGTACTGGCCCGTGTCGGAGCCCGCGACGGTGGAGAAGGGAGGAGACGGGACGTTGGCATTCGCTCCGGTGGTCGGTGTTGGAGCGGGCTCCACCTGGGCTCGGATCAACTTCTGGAGGTTGGTGGCGACGGTGAGGACCTGCTCGGTGTTGCCGTACGACGAGATCACTTGATTGCCCAGGTTGAGGTACGAGGAGAGCGCGACCGACGCCACCGTCACGAGGATTGTCAGGACCGTGAAGGCGATCATCAGCTCGGTCAGCGTCATTCCCGCATCGCGGTTGTCTCCTCGTCGGTCGAGCTGCATGCGGTCGATCCTCTGGCGCAACTTCCCCATCAGCAAGCCAGTCATGGCCCCGCCACCCCGACTGCTCCCGGCAGCGGACTCGTGGTGCCTCCCACGGTCACCGAGCCAGGACTGACCGTCACCGGTACGGCCGAGGTAGTCGTCGCTCCGGAGCTGATCGTCAAGTTGTAGGTCCCGAAGGGCACTTCGGTGCGACTACTCCCGTCGGCTCCGGGAGTCTGGAGCGTGTAGGTGTGGGTGCTGCACGGCGAGGATGCCGTCGATTGGAGGTGCATCGTGTCGCTCGAAAGGGCCGCAGACCCTGGCGTGACCACGAGGGGTAGGACGCCCAGCGGGACGGTGACTGGTGCGGGCGAGCTCAGTCCAGGAGCCGCCGGAGCGAGGACCGTGCCCTGGTCGGATGGTTCTTCGGCCGGGCAGTCTCCGGCGAAGGCCGTATACCCCGAGGTGAACGGATAGACGGGACCCAACGTCGTGGCGTTGGTCGGTCCGCCGGCGGTGATCGGGTTCCAATAGCCGTTATTGGTGGATACGGTGTTCACGATGCCCGGAGTTCCCGCGGTCGCGAGCTCGATCGGGATGCCGCTGACGAGGTCTCCGCTGAGCAGCGATTGACTGCCGCTCATCAGACCGGGGTCCGATGTGTGGTCGGTCCACGATCCGCCGGGTCCGCTGGTCGTCGAGGTGATCGCTGCCGACTGAGTGGTGGCTCCGACCGCGGTACAGGTGGCGCCGGGACCGGGCGTGCAGGCGATTCCGTTGAGGTAGGCAAGCCCTGTCTCCTGAGCGGGTAGGCCGATCAAGGACCAGGTTGCCGATGGACCCGGTGAACCCGACAGCAGGACGGCGTCCGGGTTGCCCTGGACATCGGTCGACGTCGCCGCGATGAGGCAGTCGGCCGCATCGGGACAGCTGAGGGACGTCAGTCCGGTGACTGATGCCGGCGCGCTCGTCCCCGACCACGTGTCGGAGCCGACGCCTCCGAGCGCGCCGGAGAGGATGGCCTCTGTCGACCCGGCGTTCCCGATGGCAGCGCAGACGGTGGACGACGGACAGGCCAGCCCCGACAGCTGGGAGATCGGGTTGCCACCCACTGCGGGGAGGGGGTCCTGGGTGAGGGTCTGGTTCTGACTGGCGGGTGGGGCCGGCGGTGTGAAAGTCGGGCTACCTGCGAGCAGCACGGCGCCGGTCGTTCCACCGGAGGTGCCGACCCCGCTGATCACGCATTGGGCGGTCGATGGACAGGACAGGCGTGAGAGCGAGGACATGGACCCGGTGGGAGTCGTCAATGCCGCGGGGAAGTTGTCGATCGACCACGTGCTCCCACCAGCGCTGATCGACCCGGTGAGGACCAGCGGACCAACCGACCCCCCGGGCCCGACCACTCCCGCAGACGTGGACCCGGTGCTCCCGCTTCCGATGGCCATGCAGGCGGACGAGGACGCGCACGCTACCTGGGAGAGTGAGTTCAGCGTGAGGTACTCGGTACCCACCGGACCTCCGACGTCCGTCGCTGTGCCGTAGACCCACGGACCGGCGGGGGGACCCGACACGACGATTCCCGACGCCCCTGCCGACCCGATCGCAAGGCAGGTCGCGGCGGTCGGACACACGACTTGAGAGAGCGACGTTGGGCTCGGAGCCGTCGGCAGGGCGACAACGCTCCAGGTGTCGCCACCGGCGGTGATGACGCCCGAGAGCACGATGGGTCCGGCAGTTCCGTTGACCACTCCGTTCCCGATGGCGACGCACGTCGCAGCACCCGGACAGGTCACCTTCGTCAGCTGGGTGATCGAGACGCCGATTGGGAGCGTCGGTACGTCGACTGTGGGTGCAAAGCCCGTCGTCGGGCTCGACACGATGGCTCCTCCAGGCCCGTAACCGACTCCGACGCAACGCGTCGCGCCGGCACACGCGAACGACTTGATCCGGGTCAGGGTGCTCGCCGGAAATGCAGCGTTCGCCCACTGTCCCGTCGCGCTGGACATCCACTCGGCCTCGGCCCCCGTGCCGTTCTCACCGAAAGCCACACACGCGATCTGACCGGCTCCCGGACAGTGGACCCCGTCCTCCACGGCGGTGGACGAGGCGTACTGGAACCCCAGACTGGTGCCTTCGTCGAAGCTCAATGAGGGAAGCGCGTCGGTCTGCCCGATGGTGATGCTTGCGGCGAAGGAGAGCGTTGCCGCACCGCCGGTCGGTTCGGTGGCGGCTCCGTCGGTCGCTAGGTTCTGGACAAACGGCGGTGTCCCCAACGGAGGTGTCGACGGATCGTTGACTGTCACCGTATATGCGCCGGGGCTGAGCTCGGCGAAGACGCACCCGTACTGATCCGGATAGATCGGAGTCGGTTGTCCGCTGATGCTGACAGGGATAGCGGTCACACGAGCCGCGGAACCAAGGGACGCCGGAAACCACGGGATGCCGGGGACGTTCTGATCGGAGTCGGTGGAATCACCATTGACCTGCATGGACAGGAATCCGTACGCCGGGATACCAGGGGTCGGGAAGTCGATGTTGGTCGAATCCTGCACGCTGGCGCTGTGGCCCCACTTGACGACGACGGCCAGGTTGAGCACTGGGGCGGCACCCGGGTTGGAGGTGCAGAGGTCCGGATTCCCACCGCCGTTCGGGCTCGCCCAGTTGTACTCGGCACTTACGTGGTAGATGACGCCCCCCCGAGTCACAGGGAGCGAACCCGGAGCCCAGCCGGCGGGGAGCAGGCTGGGAGAGAGAAGGGTGTTCGTCCAAACGCCGAGATTGCTGTTCTGGGGGGGAGGGTCTTGCGCCTGGGCGAGTTGTTCCGTCCACTGTTCGGCAATGGACAGTGCAGTGAGGCTGTCTCGGGCGGTTGACGCCTGGCCCACTTCGCTCTCCAGCAGGTAGGACGCGGGCAACAGAGTGATCATGAGAACGACGAAGGCCACCAAGACCTCGATCAGGGTCACACCGGAATCCGACGTGTGCCTATCCGACCGAATTGCGGACTCGGCCCGCGCCAGGCGAAGGCGGCGGGCCCACTTGACGAGTGGCGTGAATTTCCGGTCGGCAAACATGACGCTGAATGCAGAGTATTTGGCACGAACGGTTGGTCATAGACGTGATTCCACCTGTATCGGCGATGACGTGGCTGTAGACACGGCTGTATGAGCAAGGACGACGGAACTCAGGGCGTGAACTTCCATCGCCTTTCGTTGCATCGAAGGGCATGGCTCACGGCCGCCCGGACACTCCTTCGGCGGCCCGAGGGCCGGCTCCACGGCTCAGTACGACTTGGGCAACCCGAGGGAGTGCTGACCGACGAAGTTGAGGATCATCTCGCGGCTGACCGGCGCGATGCGGAGCAGGCGGGTCATGCCCCACATGTCGGCGAGTCCGTACTCGGTCGACATCCCGTTCCCCCCATGGGTCTGGATCGCCTGATCGAGTGCGCCGAACGCGGCCTCGGCGGCTGCGTACTTGGCCATGTTGGCGGCCTCGCCTGTCGCGGGAGAGTCGCCAGCGTGGTCGAACAGCCACGCCGCCTTGTCGGTCATCAGCCGTGCCAGCTCGACCTCGATCTTGGCCTTCGCCAGCGGGTGGGCGATGCCCTGGTGGCGGGCGATCGGGGTACCCCACACCTCGCGGCTCTTCGCGTACTCGGCCGCCTTGCCGAGCGCGTAGCGCCCGATGCCGTTGGCGGTCGCGGCCGACAGGATGCGCTCGGGGTTGAGCCCGACGAAGACCTGGCGGAGTCCGTCGCCCTCGGTCCCGATCAGCCGGTCGGCCTCGACCTGCGCGTTGTCGAAAAAGAGCGTGTACTGCTTCTCGGGCGCGGTGATCTCGACGGGTAGCACCTGCTTGTCGAGCCCGGGTGTATCGACGTCGACGACGAAGAGGGAGAGGCGCCCGCGGCCGGTGTCGGGATCGACGCCCGATCGTGTGACGACCAAGACTGCTTCGCATTCGTCGACGCCCGAGATGTAGTACTTCGAGCCGTTGAGCCGGTAGAGGTCCCCGTCCTTCGTCGCGGTCAGCCCGAGGTTGTGGGAGTTCGAGCCGGCGTCGGGCTCGGTGATGGCGAAGGCCATCTTGAGCTCGCCGGTCGCGAAGCGCGGAAGCCAGCGCTGCTTCTGCGCTTCGGTGCCGAACCTCGCGATGATGGTGGCGCAGATCGCCGGCGACACCACGATGACCAGCAGCGGGCAGCCGGCGGCGGCGAGCTCCTCCTGCACGGCGGCGAGCTCGGTGATCCCGCCTCCACCTCCTCCGTACTCCTCGGGGACGTTGACCCCGAGGAACCCGCCCTCGGCCACCGCGTTCCACAGCTCGTCGGTGCGCTCGTCGGCGTGCGCCTTCGCGACGTAGTACTCGTGCCCGAACTTCGAGGCGATCGACGCGACTGCCTCGCGCAGCATCTGCAGCTCGTCGGATTCGACGAAGTCCATGGCGTGCCTCCTTACTGCGTGCGTCCCTGGTCCGCCAGGAGCTCGGTCGGTATGTCGACCAACCGGCTCCGAAGGTACTCTCCGAGTCCCTTCGCCTGGGGATCCGGCCGGGTCGAGGAGGCGACTCCCTCACCGAGCAGTCCTACCACCACGAAGTTGAGGGCGGAGAGGTTGGGGAACCGGTAGCGGTGGACCGCGAGTCCGTCGGCCTCGGGCAGGAGCGCGCGGAACCGCTCGGTGGTGAGGAATGAGTCGAGCCAGGCCCAGCCTTCCGGCGAACGGGCCCAGAGCCCCACGTTCGCGTTTCCCCCTTTGTCCCCCGAGCGCGCCCCGACGACGGTGCCGAGGGGGAGCCGACTTGTCGCCTGAGTGCCGGAGCCCGGGTCGCGACCCTCGTCCTCGCCCGTCGCGGCGCCGGACGTCGCAGTCGTGCCGTTCAGGTTGGCTTTGTGGGGGACCTCGACCCGACTCCCGTCGGCGTGGACGACGGCTGGCACCACCAGGTCAGCGGGGACGAGAGCCGGCCAGAAGACGCCGTACGCCGCGGCGTCCCCGGGAGGCGTGGTCACGTGCAACCCGGGGTAGCCCGCGAGCGCAAGCTCCGTCGCGGCGCTCGAGAACCGCCGGCCGACGCGTTCCTGGTCGACGTCCTTGACCGTGATCCGCAGCTGGGCAGTGGCCTCCGCCTCGGTCGGGGCGTCGACCTTGTCGGTGCGGACGAGCTGCGCATCGAACGCCCCGAACTGACCGCTGCCGCCGAGCGACTTCTCGAGCGTCCGGACGGTGAGCGCGGCCTTCTCCTCGATGTCGAGCCCGGTGAGGACGAAAGTCATCGAGTTCCGCCATCCGCCGAGCAGGTTGATCGAGACCTTCACGTCGCGCGGTGCGGGCAGCCCCTCTGTCCCCGCGATGCGGACCCGGTCGGGCCCGACCTCGTCGAGGTGGAGGGTGTCGAAGCGCGCGACGACGTCGGTGTTGGGATATTCGGGACCGGCGATCTCGTAGAGGAGCTGCGCGGTCACCGTGCCGATCGAGACCTCGCCGCCGGTGCCCGGGTGCTTGGTGATCACCGACGAACCATCGGCCGCCACCTCGGCGATGGGGAAGCCGGGGTGCTCGAGGTCGGCCACCTCGGTGAAGAAGGCGTAGTTGCCCCCGGTCGCCTGGGCTCCGCACTCGATCACGTGGCCGGCGACCACCGCGCCGGCCAGGCGGTTCCAGTCGGTCGGCTCCCAGCCGTGGTGCCAGGCAGCCGGTCCGACGACGAGTGAGGCGTCGGTGACGCGCGGGCAGACCACGACGTCTGCGCCGCTGTGGAGCGCCTCCGCGATCGGCCAGCCGCCCAGGTACGCGTTGGCCGACACCACCTCACCGGTCGCGGTGGCCAGAGGCCGCCCGGTGTCGAGGTGGTCGAGGGCGTGACCGGTCTCGCGCAACTCGCCGAGACGACGCGAGGAGGTCGTCGCCTTCGACGTAGGCGACCGACACCGCAAGACCCAGCCGCTCGGCCAGCTCGCGCACCTGGGCGGCGAGGCCGCCGGGGTTGAGGCCGCCCGCATTGGTCACCACCTTGATCCCGCGGTCGACGCAGGTGCCGAGCACCTCTTCCATCTGGGTGAGGAAGGTGCGCGCCCATCCCGCCGAGGAGTCGCGTTGGCGTCCCTTCCACAGGATCAGCATGGTGAGCTCGGCCAGCCAGTCACCGGTCAAGACGTCGATGGGTCCGTCCTCGACCATCTCCCGCGCCGCGGACAGCCGGTCGCCGAAGAACCCCGAGCAATTGGCGACGCGGAGCGGTTCGCTCATCGGTTCTCGCCACCGTCGTGGTCGGTGTCCACGATCGCGAGGACCCGGCCAGTCTCGACCTGATCGCCTTCGGTCACCTCGACGGACACCACCGTGCCCGCGGCCGCAGCGTGCACCGCGTGCTCCATCTTCATCGCCTCGAGCACGACGAGGACTGCTCCGGCCTCGACCACGTCGCCGGGTGCGACCGCCACCCTCACGACGCCTGCCGGCATCGGGGCGAGCGCCGAGCCGACGGCCTGCTGGTCCGCCCCGGCCGGCAGGCGCTCCTGCTCGACGAAGGTGGAGCTGCCGTCGGGGCCGTCCACATAGCTCGTCGAGCCCACCCGTTCGACTCGGTAGGAGCGGAGGACCCCTCCGCCGTCCGACAGGTCGACCCGGTCCGGGGTGATCCGCGGCGCGTCGAACTCGGCGGGTGCGCCGTCGACCTCGAGGCGCACCAGCCGCTGCCCTTGGCGGTCGAAGGCGTATCCGACCGAGGTGGTCCCGCGCCCGGTGTCGAAGACCACCTCCTGCAGGGCCGACCCGTTGTTGCGGAACCCGCTCGGCACGCTCGGCTGCACGCGTGCATCGTTCCGGCGCGCCGACTGCGCGGCGACCGCAGCGGCGATCGCATGACGGGCCAGCGCGTCGTCGTCCGCGAGCGGTGCCGCGAGCTCGGCGAGTCCGTGGCGCTCGAGGAAGCCGGTGTCGGTCTTGCCCGCCACGAACGCGGGGTGACGTAGCACACGCACCAGCAGGTCGCGGTTGGTGAGCACCCCGTGGATGCGGGCGCGCGCGAGCGTCGCCGCGAGCGAAGCGGTCGCCTCGGCGCGGCTCGGTGCGTGCACGATCACCTTGGCGAGCATCGGGTCGTAGAACGGGCCCACCGAACTGCCCGACCGCACTCCGGCGTCGATTCGGACGCCGCCTCCCGCGGCGATCTCGAACCGGTGCAGCGTCCCGGTGGAGGGCATCCACTCCTTCGCCGGGTCCTCCGCGTAGAGGCGGGCCTCGACCGCGTGCCCGACCGGGCCGCGGGCCGCCGCTCCGCGGACCTCCTCGGGGAGGGGTGCCCCGGCCGCGACCAGCAACTGGAGCCGGACCAGGTCGAGGCCGGTCACCGCCTCGGTCACCGGGTGCTCGACCTGCAGGCGCGTGTTCATCTCGAGGAAGGAGGGCTCGCCGGACTCACCCTGGCCGGTCCCCACCACGAACTCGACCGTGCCCGCATTGACGTAGCCGACCGCACGCGCCGCGGCGACCGCGGCCACCGACAACGTCGCGCGGAGCTCGGGTGTGATGGTCGGCGCGGGTGCCTCCTCGATGATCTTCTGATGCCGTCGCTGGATGCTGCACTCGCGCTCGAAGAGGGCGACCGTCTCCCCGAAGGAATCGGCGATCACCTGCACCTCGATGTGACGGGGTCGCTCGAGGTACCGCTCGAGGAAGACCGTGTCGTCGCCGAAGGCAGCGGACGCCTCGCGCCGCGCGGCGGCGACCGCGTCGGCGAGTTCGTCGGGGCTGCGGACGATCCGCATGCCACGTCCGCCGCCGCCGGCCGACGCCTTGACCAACAGGGGCCAGCCGAGCGCTTTCAGCTCCGCTTCGTCGGGGAGCGTTTCGTCGCCGAGGGTGATCGAGGCCAGGGTAGGGACCCCCGCCTTCCGCATCAGCTCCTTCGCGCCGATCTTCGAGCCCATCGTCTCGATCGCCGAGGCCGGTGGTCCGACCCAGACCAGCCCGGCGTCGGCGACCTCACCGGCGAAGGCGGCCGACTCGGAGAGGAAGCCGTAGCCCGGGTGGACCGCGTCCGCTCCCGCGCGCACCGCCGCGTCGAGGAGCAGATCGGCACGGAGGTAGGTCTCCGACGGCAGCACACCCGGCAGACGGACCGCGAGGTCGGCCTCCTCCACGTGTGGGCTGTTCGCGTCGGCATCGGAGAAGACGGCCACCGTCGAGATACCCATCGAGGACGCGCTCGCGATCACCCGGCGCGCGATCTCGCCGCGGTTGGCGACCAGGAGCCGTTCGATGGTCCGAGGCGGCGCCGCCGGTGCCGCAACGTTCGGGGCGCGGGTCACGGCCGGAACACGCCGTAGCCGCGGGTGCCGGAGACCGGCTGGTTGTCGATGACCGACAGGCAGATGCCGAGGACCGCGCGGGTGTCGCGCGGGTCGATGATCCCGTCGTCGTAGAGCCGGCCGGTGAGGAAGAGGGGGAGCGACTCGGACTCGATCTGGGCCTCCACCATCTCCCGCATGGCCGCGTCCGCCTCCTCGTCGAACGGCTCGCCCCTCGCCGCCGCCGACTGCCGTCCCACGATCGAGAGAACGCCGGCGAGCTGGGCCGGACCCATCACCGCCGAGCGCGCGTTCGGCCAGGCGAAGAGGAAGCGGGGGTCGTAGGCCCGCCCGCACATCCCGTAGTTGCCCGCGCCGTAGGACGCCCCGATGTTGACGGTCAGGTGGGGGACCGACGAGTTCGAGACCGCGTTGATCATCATCGCTCCGTGCTTGATGATCCCGCGCTGCTCGTACTCCTTCCCGACCATGTAGCCGGTTGTGTTCTGCAGGAAGAGCAGTGGGACGTCGATCTGGTTCGCCAGCTGGATGAACTGGGTCGCCTTGTGCGCCTCCTCCGAGAAGAGCACGCCGCGGTGGTTGGCGAGCACCCCGATCGGGTAGCCGTGGATCGACGCCCACCCTGTGACCAAGCTGCTCCCGTAGAGCGGCTTGAACTCGTCGAAGCGGGAACCGTCGACCACCCGGGCGAGCACCTCGCGGGGATCGAAGGGAACTTTCGGGTCGGCGGACGCGATTCCGAGCAGCTCGTCGGGATCGTGGACCGGCTGGTCGGCGGCCATCGACGGTCCCGGTCCGCGCTTGCGCCAGTGGAGTCGGCTCACGATCTGGCGGCCGATGCGGATCGCGTCTCGCTCGTCGGTCGCGAGCTCGTCGGCGAGACCCGAGACCCGGGCGTGCATCGAGGCGCCGCCGAGCTCCTCGTCGGTCGACTCCTCGCCGGTTGCCATCTTGACCAGGGGCGGACCCCCGAGGAAGACCTTCGACCGCTGCTCGATCATCACGATGTAGTCGCTCATCCCGGGCACGTACGCGCCACCCGCGGTCGAGTTGCCGAAGACGAGGGCGATGGTCGGGAGAGCCGCGGCCGACCGCCGGGTGAGGTCGCGGAAGGCCCTGCCTCCCGGGATGAACAGCTCCGCCTGGGCGGGGAGATCCGCACCACCCGACTCGACGAGGTTGATCGAGGGCAGGCGGTTCTGGAGCGCGATGTCGGCGCCCCTCGCACCCTTGCGGAAGGAGAACGGGTTCATCGCCCCGCCTCGCACCGTGGGGTCGTTGGCCGAGACGAGGCACTCGGTGCCCTCGACCACGCCGATGCCGAGGATGGAGGAGGCACCGACGGTGTACTTGGTTCCCCATGCCGCGAGGGGCGCCAGCTCGAGGAAGGCGGAGTCGCGGTCCAAGAGGAGCTCGATCCGCTCGCGGGCGGGGAGCTTGCCGCGTTCCCGATGCCGGGCGACGTATCGCTCACCGCCTCCCGCGCGTGCCTTTTCCAACTCCTCGTCGACCTCGGACAGCGCGTCCTCGAGCGCCCGGTAATTGGTCCGATACGTCTCCGAGCTGGGGTCGACGGTGGTGGAGAGGACTGGCATCAGAGCGGGTCGCCGACCGTCCCGACGACCGAGATTGGTCCGGGTCGCACGTCGCGGGCCGACGTGGGAAGAATAGGCGCATGGCCCGAACGACGGCACCGAAAAGCCCGCGGCCGCTCTCCGCGGTCGTGCTGGCGGCGGGAGAGGGGACCCGCATGCGGTCGACACGCCCGAAGCCCCTCCACCGCCTCTGTGGTCGCCCGATGGTGCTCCACGTGCTCGACTCGCTGCGCGATCTCCCGGTCTCGCGAGTGGTGGTGGTCGTCGGCCACCGGGCGGAATGGGTCACGAAGACCCTCGTCGAGCACGCGCCGCCGGGCCTCTCGATCGAGTTCGTCGAACAGGGAGAGCCCCGTGGCACCGGCGACGCGATGTCCGTTGCGCTCACCGGTCTGCCCGACGACGAAGGCGCCGAGGACGGCGACGTGGTGGTCCTGCCCGGCGACACGCCGCTCCTCCGTCCGGTCACACTGGCCTCATTGCTGGAGGCACACCGCACCTCCGAGGCCGCCACCACCCTGCTCACCGCCATCGTCGACGAGCCGGCCGGCTATGGGCGAGTGGTTCGCGGGCGCGACGACGCGGTCGCGAAGGTCGTCGAGCACGAGGATGCGTCGGAAGAGGAGCGGGAGGTCCACGAGGTCAACACCTCGATCTACTGCTTCAAACGCAGCGTGCTCGCGCCGGCGCTCCGCCGGCTCAGCCCGTCGAACGCGCAGGGCGAGTACTACCTGACCGACCTCGTCGCCGTCCTCTACGAAGCGGGGCACAACGTCGGTTCGGTCGTGGTCGAGGACACCATGGAGGTCGCGGGCGTCAACGACCGCGCGCAGCTCGCGGTCGCCGAAGCCGAGCTGCGTGACCGGATCAACGAGCGGTGGATGCGCCGCGGGGTGACCATGTGGGATCCGCAGACCACCTACGTCGACGTCGATGTGACCCTGGAGCCGGATGCGGTCCTCCTTCCGGGCGTCGTGTTGCAGGGCAGCACGGTGATCGGGGCGCACGCGGAGATCGGACCGAACTCGCGGCTCGTCGACACTCGGGTCGGTGAGGGGGCGGTGGTCGAGTCGAGTGTCTGTCGCCGCGCGACGATCGGTGCCGACGCCAGGGTCGGGCCGTTCGCGGTGCTCCCCGAGGGGACCGAGGTGCGAGCTGGTGCGGTGGTCGGTCCGCCTCCGGAGGAAGCAGCCGGCGGCGCGCGGTAGCGTCTGGCCATGGAGTTCACCCCACGCCGGCGGCTGGTGCTGGTGTCCGGCCGCTCCCACCCCGACCTCGCCGCAGAGATCGCCGGGCAGCTGGACGTCGAGCTCGGTGAAGCCAATCTCCGCGAATTCGCGAACGGCGAGATCCACTGCCGATTCGATTCGTCGATCCGTGGTGCCGACGTGTTCATCGTCCAGACCCACTGCGTGCCTGTGAACGACTCGATCATGGAGCACCTGATCATGATCGACGCGGCCAAGCGGGCGTCCGCCAAGCGCATCACCGCGGTCTGTCCCTACTACGGCTACTCGCGTCAGGACCGCAAGGCGACCGGCCGCGAGCCGATCACCGCGAAGTTGGTCGCGGACATGCTCTCGGCGGCCGGCGCCGACCGGGTGATGAGCGTCGACCTCCACTCCGGGCAGATCCAGGGCTTCTTCGACGTCCCCTTCGACCATCTGATCGCGGCGCCGGTGATGGTCGACTACCTCAGCATGCACCGCGCGGACGACCTGGTCGTCGTCGCGCCCGACGCCGGTCGGGTCAAGGTGGCCGAGCGCTACAGCCAGAATCTCAACGCCGACCTGGCAGTGGTGCACAAGCGCCGCCCGCGGGGTGCCGCCAACGAGGTGCAGGCGCTCCAGGTGGTCGGCGAGGTCGACGGGCGCCAGTGCGTGCTGATCGACGACATGATCGACACCGCCGGCACCATCGTCGCGGCGGCCGACCTCCTGGTGGAACGAGGTGCGGCGGAGGTCTGGTGCATGGCGACCCATGCGGTCCTCTCCGACCCGGCGGTGGATCGCCTGAAGAACTCGTCGCTCACCCGAGTGGTGGTGACCAACACCCTGCCCATCCCCCGAGACCGGCGATTCGACAAGCTCGAGGTGCTCTCGGTCGCAAAGCTCATCTCCGACGCGATCGACGCGGTGTTCGAGGACACCTCGGTCTCGGAGATCTTCCACGGCGAGAACCTGGTCTGAGCGCGATCCGCGCCACATGACCGCCCTGGCGTTCTCCGTCCTCACCCGAACCACCGGCCGCCGAACCGAGTTGGCCCGGGCGCTGGAAAGCGTGCGGGCACAGACCTTCAGCCACGATTGCTTCGAGCTCGTCCTCGTGAACGACGGAGGACCGAGCGTGGCCGACCTCGCGGCCGACGCGAGGGAGCACTTCACCGTCGAGCTCCTCGAGCACCCGGCATCCATCGGCAAGTCGGCCGCGATCAACTCCGGTTTCGACCTGTCGAGAGGTCGCCACGTCTGCATTCTCGACGACGACGACGTCTACTACTCGGCCCACCTCGAGATCCTTCGGGCAGCCATCGAAGAGACCCCCGATGTGCCGGTCCTCTACACCGACACCGACATCGCGGTCGTCGACGGCGGGACGAGACACGTCATCGGCACCCAGTCGTGGGAATTCGACCGCGGCGAGCTGATGATGCTGCGGAGGGCGCCGGTCACCTGCTCGGTCTGCGTGCGACGAGAAGCGTGGTCGGCGGTGGAAGGCTTCGACGATCACTTCTCGTCGGTGCTCGACGACTGGGACTTCTACATGCGGCTCTCCGCGAGGTTCGCCTTCCGTCGCGTTCCCCGGACGACGAGTCAGTACACCCAGCCGTCGGGGAACAAGTCCTTCGAGCGCTTCCTCGCGTTCGAAGCGGGGATCGGTCGGATACGAGCCGGTTTGGGGGGGACCACGACGGAACTGAAGACCGGGGCCGCCCTCGACGAGGCCATGGATCGCATGCGGCGTGACTATGCCCTCGCGGAGCGCGAGTTCCAGATCGACGAGCTGCGCAGGCAGGCCGGCTCGAAGCCCCAGGACATCGCACTGGCGGAGCCGCAGATCTCGGTGGTCCTGGCGGAGGACGGGCACCCGGCGAGGGTGAAGGCGCTCGGCACGACGTGCTTCGAGATCGAGATCACCAATCGCGGCACCGAGCGTTGGTGCAGCAACGGGGGGCGGTATCCCATCTTCCTCTCGTACCACTGGCTGACAGAGGGCGGGGGCGAGGAGGTGTGGGACGGGATCCGGACTCCGCTCCCGCGAGACGTCCCGGCCGGGGACGTGCTCCGGGCCCGGGTCCTCGTCCATGCCCCGGAGCGGCCGGGCGAGTACCGGTGGAGCCCGGCACTCGTCCAGGAAGGCGTGCAGTGGTTCGACCTCAGTGCCGACGCACTCGACCAGGCGCAGCTCGTCGTCCTCGTCGATCGCTGAGGGCCGATCCGCACCTGCCCCCGCCTGGCCCTTCTGGTCCCCGCTGCAGGGCGCTACTAGGATGGGCGCCCGCCGGGAGCCGGCTGGTGCCCGCGTGCCCTGCTCTGTCGGGCCGCCGCCGTCGCCCTCGGTCCCGTCCGTACCCGAGGAGAACTCCCATGCCCGATGTCACCCTCGTCGCCGAAGCGGGTCGGTCGACCGGCTCGCGTTCCACCCGCCGCCTGCGGGCCGCCGGGAAGATCCCCGGCGTCGTCTACGGCCACGGCGCGGAGCCCCTTCCGGTCGCGGTGGGCGCGCGGGACTTCCAGCTCGCGATGACCGGCGAGGCGGGGCTCAACACCCTCCTGTCGCTGAAGGTGGACGGCAAGGACTACCTGACGCTCGCCCGTGACATCCAGCGCCATCCGTTCAGGAACGTCGTGACCCACGTGGACTTCCTCATCGTCCGGCGAGACGAGGTGATCAGCGCGGAGGTCACCATCAACCTGGTCGGGGAAGCCCTGGAGGTCCAGCACGGCGACGGCATCGTCGAGCAGCTGCTCTTCACGCTTCCGATCAAGGCGAAGCCGGCCGACATCCCGCCGTCGCTCGAGGTCGACATCTCCGAGCTCACCATCGGCGGTGCGCTCCATGTGTCGGACATGGTCATCCCCGCGGGGGTCGAGCTCGACACCGACCTGGCGACGACCGTGGTCGTCGGTCAGCCGCCGCGGGTACAGGTCACCGAGGAGGAGGCCGAAGGGGTCGAGGGAGTCGAGGGCGAAGCGGCAACCGAGGAGGCCTCTTCCTCCGAGGGAGCCCCGGCCGCGGCGGCCGAGCCCGAGGCCCCGGCAGAGGGGTAGACCCTGCTCCGCGGCCGGCGGCGAGCACGCCGCACGGGGAGCCCGGTCGACCTGCTGGTGGTCGGCCTCGGCAACCCCGGTGCCGAATTCGAGGGAACCCGCCACAATGCAGGAGCCGATGCGGTGACCATGCTCGCCGCGCGCCACGGCGGCCGGCTGCGCGCCGAAAAGGGCCTGTCGGCACTCGCCTGCGAGGTGCGCCTCGGTGAGCGCCGGGTCATGCTCGCGATCCCCATGACCTACATGAACGAGTCCGGGCTCGCGGTCGCACCGCTCGTCCGGCGAGCGGGACTCGAGGAGGACGATGCCGTCGCGTCCGGTCTGATCGTGGTCCACGACGAGCTCGACCTGCCGTCGGGACGAGTGAAGATGAAGTCCGGGGGCGGCAACGCCGGCAACAACGGGCTCAAGTCGATCGAGCGCCACCTCCACACCGGCGACTACCTGCGGATCCGAATCGGCATCGGAAAGCCGCCCGGTCGTCAGCCAGGTGCGGACTACGTCCTCAAGCGCCCGGCGAGAGCCGAGCGGGAGCTCCTCGACGCGGCCATCGTGGAGGCGGCGGACGCGGTCGAGTCGATCGCGGCCGACGGTTTCGACGCGACCATGAGCCGGGTCAACGCGACCGGGTGACGGTCGTCGTCGGCAGAGTCAGCCCACAGCGACCTTGGCCAACACGATCCGTCCGACCTCGAGCGTGCCGGTTCCCTGCCAGAGCACGTGCACGGTGACCTCTTCTGGTTTCGCGAGTGAGAAGGGGAGGCTCTTCGTGGTGAGGGTGTTCGAGAGCGGGCCGGAGGCGAGCGTGCGGAGACCGCCGGCCGGTGGCCTGGTGATCGCCACCACGGCGGCCTCTGCTGCGTCCGGTGCGGGATCGTCGAGCCGATAGACGACGGTCGCGACGTAACGCCCCGGAAGGAGCGTCCAGTAGGGGCCGGTCGCGACCGTACCGTGCTCCGAAGCACCGGTGGCCACCCGCTCCGTACCGTGCGCGGCGACCCCGGAGAGTAGGGACGCGGCGCTGAACGTGGCCGGCCCCGGCAGGAGGAAATGCGATGAGAGGGTGAGCGCGAAGCCGATGATCGTCGTGGTCGAGAGCGTCAAGACGACCGAACCGGCGACGCGTGCGGGACGCCGGAGGAGCCGGACGAGGACGTAGAGGATCAGCGCCCCCGCGGTCAGGAGGGTCAGAAGACCCCAGAGGTTGCGCGCGTTCGACCACGGGTCGGTCGAGGCGACGAGACCGGCGATTCCGACGGGGGCGTTGGTCGCCGCGTGCATCGTGCCGGAGACGAGCACGCCGCCGAGGTACCCGAGGACAGGGGAGGGGTCCAGGCCACCCCACCATCCGGTGTAGGTCGCCGGGTCCCATGCGTAGTGGTTGAAGTAGAGATGCTCGCCGGCGACGATCGGCGCCGCACTGAGGGCTGCGAGGAGAGCTGCGACGCCGATCAACAGCCAGGACGCGCGGCGCCTCACCTTCCACAGCTCGACGAAGTACAGGCCGGTGAACGCGAGCAGCACCGGGACCGCGGGCCAGCCGAAGCGACCGACGAAGCTCCCTCCGCCGAAGCTCACCTCCTGGGTCGCGTTGCCGAGGACGTC
The DNA here is from genome assembly GCA_963769905.1 of uncultured Acidimicrobiaceae bacterium. Lineage (GTDB taxonomy): Bacteria > Actinomycetota > Acidimicrobiia > Acidimicrobiales > RAAP-2 > Bog-756. The sequence goes on along the minus strand of CAVYNG010000002.1, from coordinate 2,031,302 downwards.
CGCCGCGACGAACGCGGCGGCCGCAGCCACGGCGACCGGTGCGCGTCGGCGCATCGCCCACGCGCCGGCCACGCCGAGCACCACGATCGGGAGCTGGACGAACAGCCCCTGGCGGCGATCGAGGAGCAGCCCGACGGCCCGGGTCGTCGTCTCCCAGCTGAGGAGCGAGACCGGCTGCCACTGCCCCAGGGGACGTCCGAATCCCCACAGGTTGAGGGCCACCACGGCGAGGATGCTCACCACCGCCGGCCCGGTCAGCCAGCCGAACTGACCTCTTGGCAACTGCCTTCGGACGACGACGGCGACGAGTGCGCCGAGAGGGACGAGTGCGAGGAGGACGTTCTTCTGGTCGAGCCACGGGAAGAGGACCAGCAACGCCGCCCCTGCGACGAGCTGGGCGGTCGTCACGCTCCCTCGCTGTTCGGCCACCGCGACCAGCATGAGGACGATCGCCACGATCAATCCGCTGATCAGGTCCGGGTAGACCTGAGTGGTCGCGAGGAGGTACGAGGGAGCGAGGAAGAGGGCGGCAAGGGCGTAGCGCCACGGCGACCTCAGGCCTGCCACCTCCCCGACCAGATGGGTGAGAGCGACCGCGAGGAGCGCGAGGACGAGCATGAGTGCGCCGACCGCGACGGAGGTACCGGCCAACATGGGCAGGGCGAGGAGCACGGACAACCCGATCGCGTGGGTGGGGAGATAGATCGTGCGGTCCACGAGCACCTCCCGCTGGCCGATGGCCGCCGCGAGGTGGGGGCCTGGCTTCGCATGCCAGGGGAAGATCGCGTGATGGGCGACCGCGTAGTCGAAGCCGGCGTTCATGTTGAGCGTGTGGAAGCGGCCGATCGCCACGGCCGCGACCAGGTAGTAGGGCTCGTCTCCGCCGATCCCCACCCCTTGGTGCCGCACGAGCGCGAGGGTCGCGGCGGAAGCGGCGGTCAAGACGGCGATCGCGCCGAAGGCCCAGGGGAGCTCGCGGCGATGCGCCATCCGCCGACGGTGGAGACTTCCGGTTCGCGTCGACCCGGACGCGTCGTGCGAGAGGTCGGTTCGAGCCTGGGTCTTCGGAAGGGCCATGTGGGTCCACCTTCGCACGTTCGAGCTCCTGCTTCACGGACGAGAGGACCTGACGAGGAGGGGTACTCCGGACGGTCACCACGCGGTGATCCCGCCGATACGCTCACCAAAATGTCGGCTGGGAGCGACCTCGCGATCGTGGTGCAGGACCTCACCAAGTCCTACGGGCGCGTCGCGGCTCTCCGCGGCATCGACTTCGAAGTGGCGTGCGGTGAGGTGGTCGCCCTGCTCGGCCCGAACGGTGCCGGCAAGACGACGGCCGTCGAGATCCTGGAGGGTTACCGCACGCGCGACTCGGGCACGGTCTCGGTGTTCGGGATGGACCCCGAGCGGCGCGATCGGGGCTTGCGCGCCAAGATCGGGATCGTCCTCCAGGAATGCGCGGTCGAACCGTACTTGACGGTGACCGAGGTGCTCACCCAACGAGCCTGCCTGTACTCGTGTCCGCGGGATGTCGCGGAGATCGTCGAGTTGGTGGGCCTCGAGGAGAAGTCCCGGACGCGGGTGAAGAACCTCTCGGGCGGTCAGCAACGGCGGCTCGACCTGGGGCTCGCTCTCGTCGGGAACCCCGAGCTCATCTTTCTCGACGAGCCGACGACCGGCTTCGATCCCTCGGCCCGCCGCGACGCGTGGGAGGTGGTCCGCGGGCTCTGTGCGGAGGGCCGGACGGTCGTGCTCACCACCCACTACATGGACGAGGCACAGGCGCTCGCCGACTCGGTGATCGTCATTGCGGCCGGCAGGGTGGTCGCCTCGGGCTCTCCCGACACGCTCGGTGGGCGCGACCGCGGCGAGACCACGGTGCGCTTCGAGCTGCCCGAGGGCCTCACTACGGCCGACCTGCCGCTGCCCGTCGGGCTGGTGCCGAAGCTCCGTGGCGATTTCGTCGAGTTCCACGTCGCCGAGCCGACCGAGCTCCTGCACACGCTCACCGGTTGGGCCGTCGCCCGAGGCGAGGCCCTCTCGGGCCTCGCCGTCGACCGGCCTTCGCTCGAGGACGTCTATCTGTCGCTGACCGGAGACGTCTCGCCGACCGGAGACGTGTCGCCCACCGGAGACGAACCGCGGTGAACGACCTCCTCATCGCCAGGGAGCAGGTCCGCTACGAGCAGAAGGCGTATTGGCGGAACCCGATGGCGGCGGTCTTCACCCTGATGTTCCCGGTGGTCTTCTTGATCATCGTCGGGACCTCGGCCGGCGACTTCCGCGTCCCCGGAACCACCCTCCTCTACGACCAGTACACGGTGGTCGCGATGCTGACCTTCGGGCTGATCGCGGGCTGCTACACCAACCTCGGGATGACCATCTGCAACCGGCGCGAGTTGGGGATTCTCAAGCGTGTGCGGGGGACGTCCATCTCGATCGGCTCCTACGTCGGGGGGATCATCGGCAACGTGATGATCAACGTGGCGATCCTGACCGTGCTCGTCGTCGGGATCGGGATGGCCTTCTACCACCTCCACTTCCCGTATCACCCGGCGGCCGCGTTGCTGACTCTGCTCGTGGGCATCGTGACCTACTCGGCGCTCGGCCTCGCGGTCACGGTGTTCATACCGAATGCCGACGCGGCTCCCGCGGTGATCAATGGGATCTACTTTCCGATCGTGTTCATCTCGGGCGTCTTCTATCCGCTGAGCAACGGCTCGGTCCTGACCAAGATCGCCGACTACTTCCCGATCCGCCACTTGATCACCTCGATGGTCGCCGCCTTCGAGTCCGGTCCCGGGTCGGGGTTGCAGGTGGGGGACCTGCTGGTGATGTTGATCTGGGCCGCGGCCGGCCTCGTGGTGGTCGCCCGGGGGTTCCGCTGGGAGCCGCGTCGCCCCCGCTGAGCGCGCCGCCGCGGGCCCGATCGCGGGCTGAGCGGCGAGGAGGACCCCGGTACCCTGGCCCGGTGAGCCTCCGCTCTCTTCCCGCCCTGCTCCGCGACGAGCCTGCGATGGTCGACGTGATCGGCGCGCCCGACGCGACGCTGGCCGCGGCCACTCCCGCCCAGGCCTTCGTCCTGGCCGGGGTCGTCCGGTTGGGGACCCGTTCGCCGGTGCTGGTGATCACACCGACCGGAGCAATCGCGGAGCAGCTCGCCCACGATCTCTCCGAGTTCGTGACGACCCGGCTCGACGGCGACGACTCGACGGCGCCGACCGTCGAGGTCCTCCCCGCCTGGGAGACCCTCCCCTTCGAGCGGGTCAGCCCTGACGTCGCGACCATGGGCCGTCGCCTCCAGCTGCTCTGGCGCCTCGGCCACCGAGCCGAAGGTCGCGGAGAGGACGGCGCTCCTCCGTCCATCGTGGTCGCCCCGGTGAGAGCGGTCCTCCAGCGCCTCGGACCCTGGCGGACCGCGGGGAAGCCGGTCGTCGTGCGCCGACAGGATCGGGTGTCCGTCGACGACCTCCTCGAACGCCTGGTCTCCCTCGGCTACCGGCGCGAGCCGATCGTCGAGCACCGCGGCGAGCTCGCGGTACGCGGCGGGATCGTCGACGTGTTCCCCTCGACGGGAGACGCACCGGTGCGGATCGACCTCTTCGGTGACGAGGTCGACCGGCTCACCTCCTTCGACGTGGCCGACCAGCGCTCGACCGCCGACCTCGAGTCGGTCGAGCTCTTCGGGTGCCGAGAGGTGCTTCCCGACGAGGCCATGCGGGCGAGGGCGGCGGCACTCGTGGGAGAGGCGCCATGGGGACGGCACCAGTGGGAGCAGCTCGCCGACGGCGAGCTCTTCGACGGCATGGAGTCGTGGCTCTCGTGGCTGGCACCGGCCGACGAACTGGTGACCGACCTTCTCGGTGACGACGCGCTGGTCGTGATCACCGATCCGCGCCGGGTGCGCGACCGCGGGCGCGAGCTCCTCGACGAGGAAGCCGCGCTCGCCGACGCACTCGCCTCGACCTGGGGACTCGAGGACGGCATCGACGCGCCGCGACTGCACCTCCCCTTCGACCGGTTGCTCGCCCGCACCGCGGCGGGCCTCCTCTCATTGGTGCCCACTGCCGAGGGACCCGACGTCCCGCTCGTCGAGTCCCGCGGGTGGGAGCCGATCCTCGGCGACGCCTCGAAGCTGGCGCTGCAGATCTCGGGCCTGGTCGAGTCCGGCTACTCGGTCGTCATCTGCTCCCCGAGCTTTGGTGCGGCCGAGCGGATGTCGGAGATCCTCGCCGCCGAAGGTGTCACCGTGCGGGTGACGAAGGCCGGCGCCGAGGACGTCGATCTCACCACTCCGGGTGCGCGCCTCGTCGTCGCCGCGCTCGACCGGGGGTTCGTGCTCCCCGCGAGCCGGGTCGCGGTGTTGACCGAGTCCGACGTGTCCGGCCGCCGCCGCCCCCACCGCCAGGCCAGGGCGCGGGCACGGCCGGTCGACGGATTCTTCGACGACCTGGCGACCGGCAACTTCGTCGTCCACCGTCAGCACGGCGTCGCCCGCTACGGCGGCATGGTCACCCGCACCATGGGCGGCGCGACCCGCGACTACCTGCTGCTCGAGTACCGGGCCGGCGACAAGCTCTACCTCCCGACCGACCAGATCGACCTGCTCACCCCCTACGCGGGCGGCGACTCGCCGACCGTCAGCCGCCTCGGTGGCTCGGAGTGGCAACGTGCGCGCGCCCGGCGCGCGCGGCGGTCCACGAGATCGCCGAGGAGCTGGTCGCCCTCTACCGCAGGCGCCTCCAGGTCGAAGGCCACGCGTTCGGACCCGACACGCCCTGGCAGAGCGAGCTCGAGTCCTCCTTCCCCTTCGTCGAGACCGCCGATCAGCTGCGGGCCATCGAGGAGGTGAAGGCGGACATGGAGCGGCCGCGTCCCATGGACCGGCTGGTCTGCGGCGACGTCGGATTCGGGAAGACCGAGGTCGCGATCCGCGCCGCGTTCAAGGCGGTGCAGGACGGCTACCAGGCGGCGGTGCTGGTGCCGACCACGCTGCTCGCGAGTCAGCACACCCAGACCTTCGCCGATCGGTACGCGCCGTTTCCGGTGAGAGTCGAGATGCTGAGCAGGTTCCTGACCAACGCACAGGCGAGGGAGGTGCTGGCCGGCCTCGCCGACGGCTCGGTCGACGTGGTGATCGGGACCCACCGTCTGCTCGGTGAGGACGTGAGCTTTAAGAAGCTCGGCCTGCTGGTGGTCGACGAGGAACAGCGCTTCGGGGTCACCCACAAGGAGGCGATCAAGGCGTTGACCGAAGAGGTCGACGTCCTCACCCTCACCGCCAATCCGATCCCGCGCACGCTCGAGATGGCCCTGACCGGGATACGGGATCTCTCCATGGTCAACACCCCACCGGCCGCCCGCCGGCCGATCCTCACCCACGTGGGCGAGTTCGACGTGTCGGCGGCCTCCGAGGCGATCCGCCGCGAGCTCCTGCGCGAAGGCCAGGTCTTCTACGTGCACAACCGCGTCCAGGACATCGACTCGGTTGCTCGACGGGTGCAGGACATGGCGCCGGAGGCCCGCGTCGCCATCGCCCACGGCCAGATGGACGAAGGTTCGCTGGAGAAGGTCGTGCTCGATTTCTGGGAGGGCGCCTACGACGTGCTGGTCTGCACGACCATCATCGAATCGGGGATCGACATGCCGACGGTCAACACCCTCGTGGTCGACCGTTCGGACCTGCTCGGGCTCGGGCAGCTCCACCAGCTCCGCGGCCGGGTCGGACGGGCCGGCCAGCGTGCGTACGCCTACCTCTTCCACCCGGTCGACCGGGTGCTCTCCGAGCAGGCGTACGAACGGCTGAGAACCATCGGCGACCATACCGAGCTCGGGTCCGGTTTCAAGATCGCACTGCGCGACCTCCAGATCCGGGGGGCGGGCAACCTGCTCGGCCGCGACCAGTCGGGTCACATCGCGGCCATCGGCTACGACCTCTACGTGCAGCTGGTCTCCGAGGCGGTGGCCGAACTGAAGGGGGAGCCGCCGCGCCAGACGGTCGAGATCTCGCTCGATCTGCCCGACGACGCGCACCTGCCCGCCTCCTACGTCGAGGCGGAGGACGTGCGTCTCGAGGCCTATCGGCGCCTCTCCACCGTCCGGAACGCCGCCGAGGTCGACGACGTGCGCGCCGAGTGGGAGGACCGCTTCGGTCCGCTGCCCGCGCCAGCCGCCGCGCTGGTCGACGTCGCCCGCCTGCGGACCGAGTGCCTCCGGCTCGGCATCACCGACGTCAGCGTCGCGGTGCCCCGGCGAGGCATGACCGGTGCGGGGGGAGCCGGGTCACGAGCACTCGCCAAGGTCTCGCCGATCACCCTCCCGGCTTCGGCGGAGGTGCGGCTCACCCGGCTGGTGCCGGGAACCACCGTGCAGGCCGACCTCGCGCGGCTGCTCATCCCGATGGACCGGCCCGAAGAGGGCGAAGGGTACGCACGACAGCTCGTCGACCTCCTCGGCCAGCTGGTTCCCGCGCCAGACGGAGCGGGAGCGTCAGCGGAGCAGTCGCCCCGCCGTCGTGCCGAATCGCCGACCCGGTAGCATCGCCGCCCGTGAAGCGCCTGGTCTCCGGTACTGCGACGCTGCTCGCCGTCCTCGGGGCCGGACTGGCGAGCTCCGCGTGCAACGTCGCCCCGTACGCCGCGTCCGCCAACGGCACGAACATCTCGGTGAACCAGCTCAACAGCGAGCTCCGTGCACTGCAGTCCAGTGCGGCGGGCGCCTGTCTCGAGGAGGTCGAGAACTCGACGGCCACTGCACCGGGCGAGGGAGACGGCGGGCCCGGCACCTATTCGATCTCCTATGCCGATGCCGTGCTGGACAGCGATCTGGCCGACGTCCTGGCCGGTCAGTTCGCGGCCACCAAGGGGATCACACCCTCGTCGGGCGACCTCGCCACGGCCAAGACCGACCTCGAGTCGACGCTCGACGGAGGAATCGCCACCCAGGTGCAACAGGCGAGCATGGCCGGCACCACCTCGAGCTGCCAGCTGGCGAGCGGCGCGACCATGACCGGCGCGCAGGTGCTCGCCGGACTTCCGTCCGGCGTCGCCGCCGACCAGATCCGCAACCAGGCGGTCGACGAGCGGCTCCTCGCCAAGGGGGCGAACATCTCGGATTCGGCCATCGCCGCCTACTACGCAGCCAACCAGCCACTGTTCACCCTCGACTGCGTGAGCCTCATCGCCACCGGCACCCAGACCGAGGCGCAGCAGATCGTCACCGAGCTCGACGGCGGCGCGAGCTTCTCGTCCCTTGCCAAGTCGAGATCGGTCGATCAGGCGAGCGCGGCAAACGGCGGCCAGATCGGATGTGACGTCAGCGATGCACAGGTGAGGCAGGACCTGTCGCTGCAGTCGGTCAGCGCCGGCACGCCCATCGCCCCCGTGCAGGACCCGAACACCGGCGAGTGGGTGGTCTACGAGGTCACCAGCCAGCAGGTCGAGCCGCTGTCCTCGGCACGCACCCTCGCCCGCCGCGAGCTACTGCAGGCGACGTCCAACGTCAGCCGGGTCAACGCGGAGGTCCTCGCCTTCGCCCACCGCTCCGACGTCGCGGTCAATCCGCAGTACGGATCGTGGAAGACGCTGACCGTGGCGGCACCGGTGCCGCCTCCGCCTCAGTACCTGCTCTCCGCGTCCGGGGGGACCACCGCCGGGGGCGGCTGATGGCCCGCCGCTCGAAGGCGTAGCCGGGCGTCGACGATGTCCGCGAACGGCCGACCGCGGATCGACGTGGTCGGGCTCGGGCCGGCCGGGCCCGAGCTGATCACGACCGGGGCCCGCGCGCTGCTCGACCGCGGCCGACGGGTCTTCCTGCGCACGACTCGCCACCCGGCAGCCGCCGACCTCGACGCGTCGGGCTCCTTCGACCACCACTACGAACAGGCGGGCAGGGTGGAGGAGGTGTACGTCTCGATCGTCGAGGACCTCGTCGCGGTCGCGATCGCGAAGGGCGATGTGGTCTACGCGGTGCCCGGCTCCCCCTCGGTCGCCGAACGGAGCGTGGTGATGCTTTCCGAGCACCCGGCCGTTCGGTCGGGCGAGATCGAAGTCGCGGTGCACCCGGCGGTCTCGTTCGTGGACCTCGCGGTGGCGCGTCTCGCGGTCGATCCGGTCGCATCCGGTGTCCGCCTCGTCGACGGTGAGACGTTCGCGGTGGACGCGGCGGGCGAGCGCGGGCCACTTCTGGTGGCCCAGTGCTGGTCGATGGCGGTTCTGTCGGAGATCAAGCTCGCGGTGGAGTCGGTCCCCGATCTGCCGGTCACCGTGCTCCATCACCTGGGGCTCGCCGACGAGCGAGTCTTCGATGTCGCCTGGGAGGATCTCGACCGGAGCTTCGCCCCGGACCATCTCACCGCCCTTTGGATCCCCGAGCTCGCCGCGCCGGTCGCCCGCGAGCTGGTCGCGCTCGACGAGCTCGTACGTATCCTCCGGCGGCGCTGCCCGTGGGACCGTGCCCAGACCCACGCCTCGCTCGCCCGGCACTTGCTCGAGGAGGCCCACGAGGCGCTCGACGCGATCGACGCGCTCGCAGCCGTCGACGCCCCGGGCGTCGACCGGTCACAAGCGGGCCCGGAGGAGGAGGCTGCGGCGGTCGAGCACCTCGAGGAGGAGCTCGGCGACCTGCTCTTCCAGGTCTACTTCCATGCCGACCTGGCTGCCGAGGAAGGGAGGTTCACCCTCGCCGATGTCGCGCGATCCGTCAACCACAAGTTGGTCGCGCGCCACCCCCACGTGTTCGGTGCAGCCGGTGATCGCACCCCCGAAGAGCTCGCCTCCGACTGGGAGGCGATCAAGAAGGAGGAGAAGAGCCGGACCAGCGTGACCGAGGGGATCCCCGCGACCCTGCCCGCCCTCGCGGTCGCAGCCAAGCTCCAGCGGAAGGCGCTCGCGGTGGGCATGGTGCTGCCGTCGATCGCCGACGACGCGCTCCGGGTCGCCGACGGTGTCGCCGCCCTCGAGGAGGATTCGCGCCGCGCCGACGCGTCCGATGCCGCGGAGGTCGAGGCGCCGAGCGTCACCGAGGTGGCGCGGGTCGGCGAGCTCCTCTTCTCGTTGGTGAGCCTCGCCCGGGTCCTCGGCATCGACCCCGAGGGTGCGCTCGCCTCACGGGTGCGACGCTTCCGTACCGAGGTCGAGCGGTACGGGTGAGCCCAGCCGGCACCCCCGACCGGCCGAGAATGCCCAGGTCGCGAGGGAGCCGGTGGTAGCTTCTCCACACCGGAAACGGGAGTGTCGGCGTCGTGAGTTCCATCGAACAGATCATCGGCCGCGAGGTCCTCGACTCGCGTGGCAACCCGACCGTCGAGGTCGAGGTCGTGCTGGACTCGGGATGCGTGGGGCGGGCGATCGTGCCCTCGGGTGCGTCGACCGGCTCCCACGAAGCCGTCGAGCTTCGCGACGGCGAGGAGCGTTTCGGCGGCAAGGGCGTGCTCGAAGCCGTCGCCCACGTCAACGGTGAGCTCGCGGCGGTGCTCGAGGGCATGGACGCCCTCGACCAGCGGGCAATCGACCTCGCGATGGACGATGCCGACGGGACGCCCAACAAAGGCCGTCTCGGCGCCAACGCCATCCTCGGGATCTCGCTGGCCACGGCCAAGGCGGTAGCCGACGACCTCGGGGTGCCGCTGTTCCGCTCTGTCGGCGGCGCAGGCGCGCACGTGCTGCCGGTCCCGATGATGAACGTGTTGAACGGTGGCCTGCACGCGGACAACTCGGTCGACTTCCAGGAGTTCATGGTCATGCCGGTCGGGGCCGCCTCCTTCTCCGAGGGTCTGCGCTGGGGTGTGGAGACCTACCACTCGCTCGCCGGCGTGCTGAAGGTGCGCGGGCTCTCCACCGCCGTTGGTGACGAGGGTGGCTTCGCACCGAACCTCGAATCGAACGAGGAGGCAGTCCGCATCCTCGTCGAGGCGATCGAGGCGGCCGGGCGGGTCCCCGGCGACGAGGTGGCGATCGCGCTCGACCCTGCCGCCAGTGAGCTCTTCAAGGACGGGCGCTACGTGCTCGACGGCGAGGGCCGCGCACTCGATCCCACCGAGATGGTCGACTACTGGGCGGAACTGGCCGGCCGTTACCCGATCGTGTCCATCGAGGACGGGATGGCCGAGGACGACTGGGACGGATGGGCGATCCTCACCGAGCGGCTCGGAAGCAGCGTCCAGCTGGTCGGGGACGACATCTTCGTCACCAGCGAAGAGCGGCTCCGCCGAGGGATCGAGTCCGGAACCGCCAACGCCATCCTGATCAAGGTCAACCAGATCGGGACGCTGACCGAGACGCTCGACACCATGTCATTGGCCACCCGCTCCGGATACGCCTGCGTGATGTCCCATCGTTCCGGCGAGACCGAGGACACCACGATCGCGGATCTCGCAGTCGCGACGAACTGCGGGCTGATCAAGGCCGGGGCGCCGGCGAGGTCGGACCGGGTCGCGAAGTACAACCAGCTGCTCCGGATCGAGGAGTGGCTCGGCGAGTCCGCGGCCTACCCCGGGGCCGGCGCGCTCGCTGCTCGGGGCACCACGTCGTGAGTCGGCGCGCCCATGCACGGTCGCGGAAGGCCACCGGCGGGTCGACCGCCCGGTTCGGGTTGCGTCGGTCGCGCGCACGAAAGGGGACCGCGAGTGCGAAGGGCGCGAGTGCGAAGGGCGCGAGTGCGAAGACCGCGAGTGCGAAGACCGCGAAAGGAAAGGTGGCCGGAAGGAGAAAGGCCGGCACCCGATCGGGCCGACGGCCTGCCGCCGACCAGAAGAGGTCCGGACTGCGGCTGCGCCGCCGCTCGACGACCGCCGCTCGCCGGCCACGCGGGTCAGGGAGTGATCGGCGGAACCGGGTGCCCGTGGTCCTCGCGGCGCTGGTCGCCCTCGTCATCCTCGTCATGGGCTTTCCCGCGACGAGCCTCTGGGCTCAGCACCGCCAACTCTCTGCGGCATCGGCCCAGTTGACCGAGGTCGAACACCAGAACCGGATGCTCGCCGAGCAGCAGCGCCAGTTGAGCTCCAATGCGGAGATCTCCCGGCTGGCACGCGAGGACTATCAGCTGATCCCGCCCGGCCAGACCCTCTTCGACATCCTCCCTCCCGCTGGCAAAGCGAGTTCGAGCTCGCCGAACGGGAGCACGACGGGCGACCCGGGCAACCAGCCCCTGGTGGATCCTGCCGACGCACCCTCGATGTCGCCCGACCCGGGACTTCCGTCGGGCCTTGCCGCGACGGCTCCCCAACAGAAACCTGCAGCCGGTTCGGCCCCCCCTCCTTCGACGCCGTCGAGCTTTTGGACGCGGGTGAGCGACACGCTCGAATTCTGGAAGTGATGCCGGCTGTCCGCGGCTGACCCGACGCGTCGCCCGTCGGAACCCGGCAGCGAGACCCCCACCGAGCACGACGTCTCCCTCGTCACCGCGCAGCTCGGTCGCGAGCCGGCCGGCGCCTTCGAGGTGGTCGTGCGCGGGGAGGACGGCGTTCCTGCGGTCATCGCCAACCAGCCCTTCCTCTTCGACGGCACGCCGATGCCCACCCGCTACTGGCTCACCGACCCCACTCTGCGCGAGGCGGTGAGCCGCCTCGAATCGTCCGGCGGCGTACGTGCGGCCGAGGGGGCGGTCGACGGCGGGCTGCTCGCGGACGCCCATCTGCGGTACGCAGCAGAGCGGGACGCGCTGATCGACGCCGACCACCGCGGCCCCCGTCCGTCGGGTGGAGTCGGGGGCACCACGCGAGGCGTCAAATGTCTCCATGCGCACCTGGCGTGGTGGCTGGCGGGCGGTGACGATCCGGTCGGGGAGTGGACTGCCCAGCAGATGGGCCTTCACGCGCAGTGACCCAGGTGCGACTCGACCGTCCACCGTGGTAGCAAGGAAGACATGCACTCCGGTGGTGCGGTGGCGGCCATCGACTGCGGGACGAACTCCACCCGCCTCCTCGTCGCGGACTCGACCGGCGCACCGCTCGAACGCCAGATGCGGATCACCCGGCTGGGCGAAGGGGTCGACTCGAACGGCACCCTCTCCCAGGAGGCGGTGGACCGGTGCCTCGCGGTCCTCGAGGACTTTCGAACCATGACGGATCGTTACGGCGTGCGGCGCGGCAGGGTGGCTGCCACCTCGGCGGTGCGAGACGCCTCGAACGGCGAGGACTTCCTCCGTCCCGCGGCCGAGGTGACCGGGTTCCCGGTGGAGGTATTGGCCGGCGTCGAGGAGGGACGGCTCTCGCTGGCAGGAGCGGTCTCCGATCTCGACAGAGGGGAGGGGCCCTTCCTGGTGCTCGACATCGGCGGCGGTTCGACCGAGCTCGTCGCCGGAAGCGGACCCGAGGACCCCGAGCTCGAGGTGGACTCGCTGCAGATCGGCTGTGTGCGCGTCACCGAGCGCTACCTCCTATCTGACCCTCCGGGTCCGAGCGAGCTGCTGGCCGCCGAGTCGGTGGTCAGCAAGGTGCTCGACGAGGCTGTCGAGCAGCACCCTCGCCTGCTTCGGGCGCACCGACTGATCGGGCTCGCCGGGACCATCACCACGCTCGCGGCACTGCGGATCGGGCTCGCCGAGTACGACCGCGAACGGATCCACCACTCGGTGCTGACGGTCGCCGACGTGATGAACTGGTACCGGACCCTCGCCTCGGAGGACCGTGCCGCACGGCTCGACCGGGCCGGGATGGTGCCAGGTCGAGAGGACGTCATCGTCGCGGGGGCGATGATCCTGGCGACGGTGATGACTCGTCTCGAGTTCGGCGAATGCCTGGTCTCCGAGGCCGACATCCTCGACGGCCTCGTCGCGAGCCAGCTCTCAGCCGGCTAGCTGTTTTCGTGGACGGCAGGTGGCTTCGCTCAGGACTCAGGACTGGGTCCGGTCGGCAGAGTGAACTCTCGCACTCCAGGCGGCGGGTGCCAGTCGAACGCGACGACCCCCTGGTGGTCGACGAGCACGTGCGCGTGCAGACTGTCGCGCACGTAGGAGATGGCTGCGGCGGAACCGGCCGGCGTAGCGAGGGTCTCGTTGCCGGTGGCGAAGACGAACACCACGTTGCGTGCTGCGACCGGCCGGGGCCCGCCCGGGTCGAAGAAATAGCAGGACTCGCGGCCACAGAATCGGCCCATCACCGAGATCGTGGAGATGACCTCGGCGCCCGGGGGGACCTTGCCGAGCGCGGCGCGAAGCTGCGAGGCGGGTCCGGGTGGAACCTGGTCGAGGGCCCAGCGGACGTCCGCGGGAGAGCGGGCGAACCCGTAGGTGAAGGCCTGGGTGATGACGGCGAGCGCGACGAGGAGTGACAGCACCCACCCGACATGCACGCGTTCGGCGAGCCACACCAGCACCATCACAGTTCCGACGATCACGAATGGGAAGACCGCGCAGTTCTGGAAGGCGTTGTTGAGGAAGTCGGTGCGCGAGTTCAAGGCGTTGGTCGCGAGGACGACCACGGGAACCCCGAATCCCCACGCCGAGGCGAGACCGACGATCCCGACCGGTTTGATGAGCTGGTAGACCGCACCGAGCCGCTGGTACACGTGGTCGGCGACCCGCCACGGGTGGGTCAGGATGCCGCCTGCCAGGACCGCGAGCCCGCCCGGTCCCGACAGCGTCGTCCGGCCGGCGAGGTACGCGTAGAGGGAGAGACCCGAGCCGCGGTCGGCCCCGAGGGCCGAGATCAGACCCAGCCAACCGACCGAGGCGACGAGGAGCAACAACCCCGACCGCCGGGTCCGCTTGCCGGCGAGGAGCGCGGAGAGCCCGAGCCCGAACAGCGCGATCGCGGCGAACGAACCACACAGCAACACCACCGCGCTCCAGATCCATGCGCGGCGGATCCTCCCTCTCCAGAAGTCACGTCCCGCCAGCACGAGGAAGAGCGCGGCGATCGGCTCCATGTGCACGTCGAACCGGATGGTCTGGTAGATCCCGGGATTGGCCACGGTGACGACGAGGACCACGACCGCCGCCGCGGTCGCGGTGAGGAGGGGCACCTCCTTGCGTTCGAGGAACTCGACGATCCACAGGTATGCCACCAGCCCGGTGCCCGCGACGGCGAGATCCTGCACGTAGAGAAGGACGACGGACTGAGATGTGACCAGGTGGAGGAGCGCGAGTGGCCAGAGGATCAGCTCGAAGTCGGCCTTGACGAAGGGGAACCCGTAGACCGTGTCCAACGGATCGAGGTGGCCGGTCCCGATGAGGGACCACGCCTGGTTGTAGGTGGCGAAGTCCTCACCGAGGAAGGCCCGGTGGTAGATCGCGGTCGAGAAGACCGCGAGGCCGCAGAACCACAGCCCCATGACCACGGCACCGGCGAGCTTGAGGCGACGCCAGCCCCGGAGAGGTGGCTCGGCGACGCCTGCCGACGCGGCGATCCGTTGGACGAGCGGGGTGCGGGCCGCGTCCGGGGGACGGACTTGGTGGGTGTCGGTCGAAAGGGGCGCCCGGTCCGCCGGGTCTTCGCCGGGAGGGGCCTCGACCGGAGGGACCGCCACCCGCGGAGTGTACCCCTGGTGGTCAGGTCGACCCAGGACTGCGAGGTTCCCGGTCGAGACGCGAAGGTCCGATCAACCCCTGCCGCGCGCTCGCGGGGGAGCAGACAGCCACGGGAACCGGAGATGAGTGATCCCCGGTGGCGGTTGCCACTCGAGTGCCACGACCCCGGCCTGGTCGAGAATGGTCCGCGCGCCGAGCGTTCCGCGGACGAACCCGATCGCCGCCTCGTCGTCGGCGGGATTGGCCTGCGGGATGGTGTTCTCATTGGCGGGGTCGAAGACAAAGACGACCGGTCGCGCGGTGATCGGTGGTCTCCCTCCGGGGCCGTACCAATACACCGCAGGTCGTCCCGCGAACCGCCCCATGATTCCGACCGTCGCGATGACTTCGGCCTGCGGAGGCGTGCGGGCGAGCGCAGAATTCAACGCGGCGGCCTGGGCGGTCCCGACACGCGAGACGGCCCATTGGATGTTGCCAGGTGAGGTGGTCGCGCCGTAGGTGAGGGCCACCACGGATACGGCAACCCCGATCGTCGCTGCGAACAGCCATCCGAGGCGCAGGCGTTGGGCCAGCCAGACGAGGACGGTCACCGCACCGAAGAGCAGGAAGAAGAACACTGCGAAGTTCTGGAAGGCCTGGAAGATGAACTCGTACTGGGAATTGAGCAAGTCGGTCAGCATTACGACGAAGGGGACCCCGAAGCCCCACGCCGAGGCGAGCCCCACCACCCCGACCGGCTTGATCAGCAGCCAGACGTAGTGGAGGCGTTCGTGGACGATCGTCACCACCCGCGACGGATGGGAGAAGATCGCTCCGAGGACCAGAGCGATGCCAGTGGTGCCGCTCAGATGGGTCCGTCCGGCTAGGTAGGCGTAGTTGTTCAATCCCGACCCCGTGTCGGCACCGAGGAGGGAGATGACGCCGAGCCACCCGATCGCTGCCGCGAGCACCAGTACCCCTTGCCGGCGGGTTGCTCGACCGGCGAGCAGCGCCGAGAGCCCGAGGCCGACCAAGGTGATCGCGGCGAAGGACCCACAGAGCAGTGCGACGGCGATCCAGATCCACGCTCGCCGGAACCGTCCCCACCAGAGCTCCCGAGCCGCGAGGAGTATGAACACGGTCGAGATCGGTTCGATGTGGAAGTCATAGAGGAGCGTCTGGTAGATGCCCGGATTGACGATCACGACCGCGAGAACCATCGTCGAGATCGCGACGGTGACCCACCAGCCGACACGCCGCCACTCGAGGTAGTCGGCGATCCACACGAAGACGATGAATCCGCAGGCCGCCACCGCGAGATCTTGGATCAAGAGGAGGACGATCGGTTGCGGGGTGATGAGGTGGAGCAGCGCAAGTGGCCAGATGATCAGTTCGAGGTCGCTCTTGATGAACGGATACCCGCCGTAGATAGTGGCGAACGGGTTCAAGTGGCCCTGACCAATCAGCGTCCAGGCTTGGTTGTAGGTCGCGAAGTCCGCCGTCAAGTTGTTTCGCTGGTAGAGAACCGTCGAGAAGACGACGAGGCCTGCGAGCCAGGCGGCCGTGACGATCGCACCCCCGATTCTCAGGTACCGACGACCATGCGCCGGCCAGGATCGACCGGTGGGGCGGATTGCCGCCGATCGCGCCGCAGTGGGCGCGATCCGAGAGGTCACGTGGTCGGGAACCGGAGGTGCCGGTCGGAAGATGGTCACTGTCGGGAGAACGTCATCCGCGTTTGCCGCGGACCGGGCGACGCAGTTCCACCCAGTTGCCGGCACCGGCCCGGACCATCAGCAGCGGCACCCGGGGAGCATAGTCATCCGGAACCGGCGCGATCGGTCACGATGGAGCAGGTCGTCGAGGCCTGCGGGATATGCTCACCGCAACCGATCCCAAGCCGTTTTCGATCGATCCGGGGAGTTTGATGCTTGACGTCGACGGGCAGGTGATCTCGGCAGAGGCACTGACCCAGAGGGTCCGACGACTCATCGAGTCCATCGATGCAGGCACCCTTCCAGACGGTTCGATGATCCAGCCGGCCGATCCGACGATGGAGGGCTGGATCGGGGCGATGCGGCATGCTCACGGCCAGCTGCACCCGCCGGATCTCAGTCGTCCCCGAGGTCTGCGCGGGCACGCCGGAGCCTTCGTCAAGCGGATGGTCAGACGATTCACCAGCTGGTACGTCGAGCCGCGGTGGGTCCTCCAGCAAGAGCTCGACTCGCAGGCGATCGCCTTCGCCTCGGCGGCATCGGCCGCCGTCGCGAGGATGGACGCGGACCTCGCCGAGCTCCGGCGCCAGAACGCCCGGCTCCGGCTGCAGGCGGTCGTCTCCAACGAGCGCTCCGCCCGCGCGCTCCACGATGCCGGGGACCTCGACAAGGTGGTCGCCCGGCAGGCGAAGTTCCTCGAAGGCGTCGCGATGCAGGACGACCTGCGCCCTCTGAATCGCGAAATCACCGCGCTGCTCGAGCGCCTGGGCGCCATCGGATCGACGGGTGCCGAAATCAGCTACACCGACTTCGAGGACATGTTCCGGGGAGCGTCCGGCGAGGTGGAGAAGGCTCAGGAGCGCTACCTGACCCTCTTTCCTCCGGCCTCCGATCCGGGACGTGTGGTCGATATCGGATGCGGACGGGGCGAGATGCTGACGTTGTTGGCTCGAGAGGGTTACGACGTCATGGGCGTCGACCTCGACGCGGACATGGTCGAGGTCTGCAAGGAGAAGGGCCTCCCCGCGGTGGTCAACGACGGCATCCATTTCCTCTCGCAGACCCGCGAGGGCTCACTCAAGGGCATCTTCTGTGCGCAGGTGGTCGAGCATCTGATCACACCCGAGCTCGAACAATTCGTCCGGCTCGCGCATCGGACGCTTCGGGTCAGCGGAGTCCTCGTCGTCGAGACGATCAACCCGCGGAGCTCGTTCGCGCTCGGCAACCACTTCTACGCGGACACCTCTCATGTCCGGCCGGTCCATCCGGAGACCCTCCGGTTCATCTGTGAACAAGTGGGGTTCCGCAGGGTCCAGCTGGAGGAAAGGTCACCGCATCCACTGCTGGAACTGACGAAGGACCTGCCCGACGACGCCGTCGGCGAGGCCACAGGAGAGCTGCTGCGCAACGTGTTCGGGTTCCAGGATTACGTCATCGTCGCGACCAAGTGAACCGATACGAGGCGATCCACCAGTTCCACTCGGGAACGGCCCTCGGTGACGCGATCACCAACCAGATGCTCGAACTCCAGGCGCTGCTGCGTCAGATGGGGTATCGGTCGGAGGTCTTCGCCGAGCACATCCCGATCGGGCTGCAGGATCGGGTCCGATCGATCCACGGATTCGCCGGTTCTCGCTCCGAGCTGCTGCTGGTCCACCACTCGATCGGCTACGACGCGTTCGACGACATCGTCAACGTCCCGAACGACGTGGTCGTCGTGTACCACAACGTGACGCCCGAACGGTACTTCGCGGACCCCGGCGTTCGCCGTTACATCCGGGAGGGCCGGGAACAGCTGGCGGTGCTCGCACAGCGGGCTCTCTTCGGTGTCGCCGTCTCCAACTTCAACCGGCGCGACATGCTGGCGGCAGGCTTTCACAGGGTCGAGGTGCTGCCGGTGCGAGTGGACTTCCGCGAGTTCGCCCCGCCGGACCGGTCCGATCGTGCAGGCGATCATCCCTCGAACGACTGGCTGTACGTGGGTCGGCTGGTCGGTAACAAGTGCCAGCACGAGCTGGTCACCGCGTTCGCCCTCTACGTGCGGAACTTCGACACCGACGCGCGGCTCGTGCTCGTCGGGGACCTGTCGGCGGAGGACTACGTCGCAAAGGTCCGCCGGACCGCTGCCGAGGCCGGTCTCTCCAATCGGGTGGTCCTGCTCGGCAAGGTCACCGACGGTCAATTGCGAGCGGCGTTCGGCGGCGCCGGCGTCTTCGTCTCTTTGAGTGAGCACGAGGGATTCGGGGTCCCGATCCTCGAGGCGATGGCCGCGGGGGTGCCGGTGGTCGCCTTCGGTGCCGCGGCCGTCCCCGAGACGATGGGCGGTGCCGGCGTGTTGCTCCGGACCAAGCAGCCTCCGGTCGTCGCGGCGACCGTCCACGCAGTGCAGTCGGACCCCGAGGTCCGGCGACGGCTGCTCGAGCGCCAGTTCGCGCGGGTCGACCACATCGGGAGCTTCGACACCGAGCGGGTGCTCCGGCGAGTCATCGATCGGGCAGTCGGGTACCTGCCGCCGCTCGAGATCCAGGTCCAAGGGCCTTTCGAGACGAGCTACAGCCTTGCGATGATGAACCGCCGGCTCGCCGAGGGTCTCGACGAGCACCCCGAGTACGCACTGTCGGTGTACGCGACCGAGGGGCCGGGTGACTACGAGCCGAAGCGGGAGGACCTTTCCGCGCATCCCGCCGCGGCGCGCCTCTTCGATCGGTCGAGGGAGGTGCCCTTCCCCGACGTCGTGATCCGCCAGATGTTCCCGCCGAGGGTGATCGACACACCCGGAGGGATCACTTGCGAGTACTTCGGATGGGAGGAGAGCCGGGTACCCGAATCGATGGTGGACGACTTCAACCGGTACCTCGACGGCGTAGGGGTGACGTCGACGTTCGTCCGGGACGTGCTGCGCGATTCGGGGGTCGACATCCCGATCCGGGTGGTCGGCAACGGAGTCGAGGCGCCCGATCCGGAGGCGAGAGTCGAGGCGCCCGAGCTCGAGGATCTCCGGGGCTTCACCTTCCTCCACGTCAGCTCGGCCTTCCCGCGCAAGGGCGTCGACGTGTTGCTCGAGGCCTACTTCGCCGCGTTCGACGGCGGGAGCGACGTGTCGCTGGTCTTGAAGACCTTCCCGAATCCCCACAACCGGGTGGGTGAGATCCTCGAGCGGCTCCGATCCAGCCACCCGAACCCTCCGGACGTCCGGTGGGTCGACCGCGACATGAGCGATGGAGAGATCAGCGGCCTCTACAACCTGGCCGACTGCTACGTGCATCCGGCGCGCGGCGAGGGATTCGGCCTGCCCGTTGCCGAGGCGATGGCCGCGGAGGTGCCGGTGATCACCTTGGCCTACTCCGGTCTCGCGGACTTCGTCACCGAGGAGACGGCGGTCACCGTCCCGTACCGTCTCGAGCCCGCGCAGACTCACTTCGACATCCCCCACTCGGTCTGGGCCGAGCCGGACCGCCAACAGCTCGCGCGGGAGATGGAGCGCATGGTGGGGTCCCCCCGCAGCCCCGAGGTCGAAGGCCGCGTCCGCCGCGCCCGTGAGCTCGTGGAGACGCATTTCTCGTGGCCGGCCGCGGTCGAACGTTGGACCGAGTTCATCGCGGATCTCGAGGCAGGAGCCGGACCCCTCCACGTGGCGATGGTGTCGACGTGGAACTCGCGGTGCGGCATCGCCGAGAACACCCGGTACGTCGTCGCCCACGCGGGGGACTCGATCGACTACGAGATCTTCGCGGAGGTCGGGATCGAGCCACTCGACCCGCTGGCAGAGCCAGGGGTGATCCGAACCTGGCGGAACCGCTGGGAGCCCGAGCTCGACGAGCTGGAGAAGGCGTTGCGTCTCTCGACCGCCGAGGTGGTGCACGTCCAGTTCAACTTCGGCTTCTACGAATTCCAGCGGATGGCAGCGCTCATCGAAGGTCAGCTCGAACACCGTGGCGTCGTGCTCACCCTCCACCGCACGCTCGACTACGACGACCGGGGGGAGCTCCTCAGCCTGCGCCAGATCGGCTCCACTCTCGCCAAGGTCGACCGTCTCATCGTGCACCAGGAATCCGATGCCCGCTATCTCGCGGAGATGGGCCTCCGCGAGAACGTGTCGATCGTGCCGATCGGCACGGCTCCTCCGGTGCGGGTGTCGCCAGAGGAGGTTCGCTCGGTGCTGAAACTGGGATCTCGCCCGGTCATCGGCACCTTCGGATTCCTCCTTCCCCACAAGGGCACCCTCGAGCTCCTGCGATCCGTGGACGCGGTGCGCGACGAGTTTCCCGACGTACTGCTGCTGGCGCTCTGTGCGCGCTACCCGAACGTGGAGTCGAAGGAGTACGAAGAGCAGCTGCGGAGCGAGATCCTGGCGCGAGGTATGGAGGACAACGTGGTGCTCATCACCGAGTACCTTCCGGACGAGAGCGCGCGGATGTTGCTCAGAGCTGCCGATGCGATCGTCCTGCCATACCGCAATACGGGGGAATCGTCGAGCGCGACCCTCCGGTTCGTGCTGCCGATCGGTCGAGCCGTCATCGTGACCGACGAGCCCATCTTCGCCGATTCACGCGACTCGCTGCTCACCGCCGACGGGGGGGACCCTCTGGCCATGGCCGCGGCAATACGGCGGGTGCTGGTCGACGGTGAGCTCCGCGAGGACCTCGCCGGCCGAGCGGCCGCGCGGGCACACGGCCTGCGATGGAGCAGGGCAGTCGCCGACCACCGTGAGATCTACGCGGCGGCCAAGCGCGCCGGGCGGCAACGACGGACCCGGTCGATACTCGTCCACGCGTCGGCGTGAACCAACCGGCTGGGCCGACATGGAGCCCGATCAGGGACGCAAACACCACCTGCACGGCAGAGGCGGCGAAGCCGGAGAACGATCCCTCCGGCGGGATGGACGGGGTGCTGGTGCTCGGGATGCACCGGAGCGGGACGTCGCTCGTGGCTGGGTCGCTGCACCTGCTCGGGCTCGCGACCTGTGTACCCGAGGACCTGATGACCGGCATGCCGTGGAACCCGGCGGGCCACTGGGAGAGCCGGTCGCTCTCCCGTCTGGACGACAGATTGCTCGACGAGATGGGCCGTGCGTGGTGGTATCCGCCGCCGTCGGGAGCGGCCTACACCGACGTCACGAGCCGTCTCTTCACCGCACCCGAGAGCGCGGTCGATCTTTTCCGGCGGACGTACGCGTCGACGCCATGGGTATGGAAGGACCCCCGCCTCTGCCTGCTCCTTCCCTTCTGGCGCGAGGCCTTCGGAGAGGTCGTGGCGGCAGTCGTCGTCCACCGCGAGCCGCACGAGGTGGCCCGGTCGCTCGAGTTGCGCAACGGCTTCCCGATGCCTTTCGGCATGGCTCTCTGGGTGCGGTACAACAGGCTCCTCCTCGAGCACTGTCGTGGCCTCGCCGTCCTCCTGGTCCGTTATGACGATCTGGTGGGGGACCCGGGGGGATGGATCGATGCTGCGGCCGACTTCGTCGGAACACTCGGCATGGCGGTGCGACCCGGGGCCGAGGCCGATATCGGGAAGTTCGTGCGACCGACCCTGCGGCACCTCGGTGCCGACCCCTCGAGTGACCGGCCACCCCGCGCCACACCGACAGGGGCGGAGGCCGGCGGGCCAGAACTCGCACTCGAGGTCGAGCAGCTCGTCGCTGCCCTCGGTTCCCTCGAGGGTCGCCATCTCTCGTTCGAGCCGCCTTCCCTCGACCCCGAAGCGCCGGTGGTCGAGGCGCAACTGTCGGGCCGCTGGCCGGGCCACCCGCCCGCCTGGAACGACCCTCCCTGGCGCACCTGACCCGCGATGAGCGGTCGGATCGCGGTCCTCGTCGTGAACGGCTTCTCGCCGCGTACCCCCGACGCGACCGCGGACGCCATCCGCTACCCCTGGATCGAGCTCTGCCTGCGCGAGCTCACTCGTCGATCCGCTGGCGCGGACTACGCCGTGCACGTCTGGGACAACACAGGGCTCCTCGAGCACCGGCAGATCATGGAGACGACCGACCGGGTCGAGGTGTGGCCAACGGCCGACGACGTGTCGTCCCCGATCTCGCATGCCGCGGCACTGGACCGACTCGTGGCGACGGTCGACGAGGATGTCGACTACCTGGTTCTCCTCGACACCGACGCCATTCCGATTGCCGACGGATGGTTGGAAACGGTCGTGGCGAAACTAGAGGGAGGCGCTGCCGCCGTCGGCGTGTGGCGTGACGAGATGGCGCCCGAACTCCCGGCCTTCGTCCACGTGAGCTGTCTCGCCATCCGGCGAGCGGAGCTCCTCGCACTCGATCTTCCCTTCGCCGGGTGTGACGGTGAGCCCGGGCAAGCCCTGACCGCCGAGCTGCGCCGTCGCAAGCGCCAAGTGATGGCCATGCGCCGTACCAACGCGCGCAATGCGCATTTCCTCCTCGGCGGCATCTACGCGGACACCGTCTACCATCACGGTGCCGGCAGCCGCCCCGCGTGGTTCTACGCGTCACCGGACCAGGCAGCGGACGAGCACATGCGGATCGCGCTGCGGGAAGCGGCCTTCCGCGACTTCGATCACCTCGTGTCGGTGCTCCGCGGGCAGTCGGACAACGACATCTGGATCGAGCCGGGCGGCCACGGTCCGGCCGAAGCGGTCCGTGAACGGGCGACCGAGCCCGCGGGCGGATCAGCGAGTGACCCGATGATGCTCGCCCACTACACCGCCGGGGCCGAGATCGGTCGCCTCGAGACCCGGAGCCGCCTCGAATTCGAGCGGACCAAGATCATCCTCGGGGACCGATTGCCGCCGGGAGGCCGGCTCATCGACGTGGGCGGGGGTCCAGGTGTCTATTCGACCTGGTTCGCGGCGCGCGGCTACGAGGTCGACCTCGTCGACCCCGTTCCGCTCCACGTCGAGGAAGCCGAGCGCGCGAGCAAGGCCGGACCACCGTTCCGCGCGCATCTCGGCGACGCTCGTAACCTGCCGTTTGCCGACGAGAGCGCCGACGCGGTGGTGATGATGGGGCCTCTCTTCCACCTGGTCGAGCCGGAGGACCGACGTCGGGCGCTCGAAGAGGCCTACCGCGTCATCCGCCCCGGTGGAGTGCTCGCAGCTTCGGCGATGGGCCGCTTCTTCTGGTTCGGCCACGCGGTGGCGCTGAACACGATTCGAGACCCCGCCCTCCTCCGAGGGGTGACTTCGTTCGTCGACACCGGCCGACGACCCGAGGGCGAGGGGCCTTACCCCGCGTTCGCCCACAGGCCCGAGGAGCTCGAAGACGAACTGACCGAGGCGGGATTCACCGACGTGGTGGTGCTCGCCATCGAAGGGTTCTTTCACTTGCTGGGCGATCTCGGTCGGCGGCTGACCGACCCGGCATCGAACTCGGCGCTCTTCGAACTGCTGGGCCGGTACGAGACTGACCCAGCGATCGTCGGGCTGAGCGGCCATCTGATGGCAATCGGACGGCACGGGTAGCGGCGCCGGTCGGCGGGTCGGCCACGAGGCTCGGCTAGTCGACCTCGAACCCGAGCGCCGCGACGTCCGCGAGCTGGTCCGGTCGGAAGGGATCGATGCCGAACCGCCGCCAACGCCCGGACGAGTAGGGGGCTCGTGCCGGTCCGGCGACGCGGGTGAGCTCCGCTGATGAAGGCTCGGCGCCCACGAAGGACGCAATGCGCCTGGCCTCGCGCTCGGGGGTCACGCAGAGCGCGTCGTAGTCGACGAGCAGGAACCTCGGGCCGAACGTGCGGGCCGCCACGGTCATGGCCGCCTGGTTCGCCTTCAGCCAGTAGTCGAGCGAGGTCGCGGGATCCACGATGTCGGTGGTGGTGATGCCGAAGAGCCAACCCCAGGTGCGCACCTGCCACTGGTTGGTGCTGAAGGCCATGTCCAAACCGTGGCGGATCACGTGCACGTACAGCGCGTCGGTGAAGTGCCGCGCGATGAACTCGACGTACACATGCGAATTTGGCTCCTTCCAACCCCACGATGTTCGAACCGCCCCCGAGCTACGGCGCTCGATCATGTTCTTGATCCGAGCCCGGGTCCACGCCTCGC
This sequence comes from uncultured Acidimicrobiaceae bacterium, assembly GCA_963769905.1. Classification (GTDB taxonomy): domain Bacteria; phylum Actinomycetota; class Acidimicrobiia; order Acidimicrobiales; family RAAP-2; genus Bog-756. The sequence continues at coordinate 2,007,129 of CAVYNG010000002.1, read as the reverse complement.
TCAAGCCCTGCTCGCGCAGCTCGTGTGAAGCGCCCTCGAGCAGGTGCTCGACGGCGGCATCGACCTCCAGCCGGCCGTTCATCGTTCTCTCGAGAACGGTGAGCGCGCGGTCGATCTCGTGTCCACCGTCCAACCGGTTCTCGCGGTACCAGACCGGACGGCGCAAGAGCAGGGTGGCCCAGAGGTTGTCGGACGAGTCGTTCAGGTCATTGCCAAGGTCGGTGCCGAGCCCGCGCACCATGTCGGCGACGATCCGGGTGCCGCTGCCACCGACGCCGCCGATGACCACCGGGCCTCGCGCCGGGCGGCTTACCAAGCCAGCTCCGCGTCAAAGGGTGCGGAGCCGTAGGTCTCGTGGCGAACCGCGAGGGCGGCAGGCGGTGCCGGCCGGACATACGCCGTCGGGAATCGACTCGAGAGGTCCCGGTGCACCTCCTCGACCAAAGGGAACACCGCGCGATGGATGTCACCACTCCAACCTTCCGGGTCGAATGATTGGACAGGGCGCAACGCCACGCCGCGCTCCCCGTGTGCTCCGATCGTCGGTCGTGGACCGCTCGAGGGTGGCGCGTGGCTGACCGCGAGCTGCCCGGGGTCGAGGTCGTCGGTCGGGTACCCCTGCTCGTCCAGCCACCCCCGCAACAGGCCGAGGACCGTCTCGGGTTCGTAGGTCAGCGCGTCGTAGCTCACCGCGATGGTCCGGGCCGGGGGGACACGGTCGACGGAACGGTAGAAGTGGGTCCAGATCCGCGCCGAATCGGCCACTGTCTCGCCGGCCCAAGCGAACCCCGATTCGAACGACCGGCGCAGGCTCTGGACCGTTCCCGAATAGTGCCGGAGCATCAGGACGAAGAGGGCGTCGGGCAGTTGGGCGGCGAGTTGATCGGCCACCAGGAGGTTCCACGGGGTGGTGTCGCAATACCACTCGCGCCCCTGCGAGCTCGTGACCTCCTCGGCGAACCTGCGCGCGTGGTCCACGAGGTCACCGAGGTACTGCTCCCGATACGAGCCGGGCATGGCGCCGAGTGTCGTTGGTGCGACGGTGTGGGCGAGGTGGAACCCTCCGTACTCCCCGAGGTCGAGCACTTGAGCGCCCGATGCCAGGTAGCTGCCGACCAGCGTCGTGCCCGAACGCGGCGAGCCGAGGACGAAGAGGGCGCGGGGGCCGTCTGGGAAGTCCTCCACCGGAGCGATCCTAGGTCCGGCGGCTCCCCGCCGACCGTGTGGACAACGCCGGGACCGCGAGAAATCATGGCGCCGTGGTCGCGCCGCACCTTGTCGCCATCGAGTTCACCGTGGCGGACCTCGCCCCCTGTCTCGAGCTGTTCGGCACCATCTTCGGTCTGGAGGTGGAGCCGACGTTCCGCCACCCCACCCTCGACGCCGACGTGGCCCAGGTGCAGGGGGGAGGGGTCGTGATCAACCTGCTCTGTCCGACCGACACCGGACGCGGTGTCCCCCACGGCAATCCCGAACCGCGGCTGTCCCAGCTCAACTTCGTCGTCCGCTCGACCGGAGAGTTGGCGGCGCTTCGGCGCCGCTGCGAGGAGGCGGGCGCCGCAGTCGTCGAGCGCGGTGACGCTCTCTTCTACGTCGACTCCCACATGACCTCCGGACTGCTCGGAGCGGACGCCACGCTCGTCTTCTCCTCCGAGGAGTCCGAATCGGGCAGCGACGGGTGAGCGACGACCTTCCCCTGGTCCCCCGGGTCTCACCGACGCTGCTTTCCGAGCACCGGGACGAGCATTTGCGACTCGACACCGCCCTGGTCGACGCCCCTACGGCCGCGGCACGCCTCATCACCCGCCTCGCACTGAGAACCACGATCGCTGCTGTTGCCAACGTCCGCCCCTCGACACGAGGGGGATCGGGTCCATCGGTCGTCCCTCCGCCACGGGACTTCCTTGCAACCGCCGACCGCGAGCGAATCAAGGGTGTCGCCGCGGCGTACCGGTACGTGGACAGCCGCCTTGCGATCATCCAACTCGGTTACGACCGGCCGCCCGCTCTTCGCTCCGAGACGCCGTATGTACTCAACGCCCTGACCGAGGGACGGATGGACAACCCCGACGAGTCGAACCCCGGGATGATCCGGGCCGTCGAATTCGACGGCAACCTTCCGGTGGCCCCCTACCCGGCACCGCCGCGGGATCGCTGTCGCGCCCTGCTGGAGTCGGCCGTCGCGGTCGCGAGCTCGCCATCCGAACCGGCGACGGTCCGGGCCGCGTGGATGCTCTACGTCCTCGGGGAGATCCATCCCTTCGCGGACGGCAACGGCAGGGTGGCACGCCTGCTCTACCTCTTGTTGACCGGAGAGGACATGCCGAGGACGGTCGACTGGGGAGCGATCGAGCAATTCCGCTACCACCAGGACGACTGGGTGCCTCTCCTCAAAGAGCGCGACGTCGGACCGAGCGCCGCATTCCTCATCGAGCTCTCCACCGCCGGCGCACGGCTGACGCAGCTGCGGCTCCGGGTGGTGGTCGCTCTGCTCGCTTCGATCGGATCGGAGTTCCAACTGCCGGCACCTGCGCCCGAGTTGGTCACGGCGACCTGGCTCCGACGATCGGGCCGACTCGACGAGGTAGCGGTCGACATCGGCTTGGCCTACGAGGACGCGGTCGTGGCTGCCGAGCACCTGGTGACCATGGGGATCCTCGAGCGTTCGCGCACCCAGGATCCGACGACTCCGGCCCGTCCTTCCTACCGTCCCGCACCTGAGGTCAAGTCAGCCGTCGACAGGATCGAAGCGGAGCTCGGAGCCGCTGCCACCATGGTGGAACCGCCGGACTGAGAGCGTCCGGAGATCCGCGATCTCGAGGTCCGCCTGACGTAAAGTCGCCTCCCGAAGGGTGGCTCCGATAGAGACTCCGACCAAGGAGGAAGGCATGTCCGACGGGTTCGAGGTGATCGACGATACCGACAGCGAAGGCAGCTATTCTCCTGAGGAGTTGAGCGGGAAGGCGACGAGCCGGCGCAAGCTCTTCCAGTTGGGGGCTGCCGGGGTCGCTGCGGTGGGAACCGCGGCAGTGGCCAACGCGCTGACTGCGTCACCCGCCGGTGCGACTCCGGGCAGCGCGTTGCTGGTCGGCGACGACAACACGGCCGGTTCGGGGCTCACCTCCCTGACCGGAGGCAACGGTTTCGGAGTGTCGACGACACTCGGCGCCGGGGCCAGCATCAATCCTGTCATTGCAGTCGAGGGAACTGCCATCGGCGATTCCACGTTCGGATCGATCGGGGTCAAAGGGACAGGGCTCGCGGGCGTGCAGGGTACGTCGAACGGCTCGAACACCACCGGGATCGCCGGCGTGCAGGGCGTGGGGAACGGCAGTTGGCTCCCGGGAGTCGAGGCATCCAACGCCGGTCACCCTTCGCTCTACCTCGCGCCCATTTCGACGACCACCCTTCCGACGGGAGGTGTCGGCAACTCCAAGCCACTTCCGGGCTCGTTCATCGTCCTCAGCGACGGCACACTCCACTACTCGAATGCCGCGGGGAAGTGGGTCGCGCTCACCGGCCCGTCCGCCTTCGCGCAAGGCGCGATCTGCATGTTGCCGGGCCCGATTCGCATCCTCGACACCCGCCCCCTGAACCCGGCGGCGATCAACAAGGGGACTCCCATCGCCGGCGGCACGGCATACGGACTCCAGGTCACCGGTGAGTCGGTGGGGGGCGTGTCGATTCCTGCGGGAGCCGTCGCGGTCATCGGCAACATCACCGTCGTGAACCCCGCAGCTGCGGGTTACCTGACGCTCTTCCCCGGCGGCGCGTCGCGACCCACGGCCTCCTCCATCAACTATGTGGTGGGACAGGTCATCGCCAACGGTGTGACCGTCCGGCTGTCGAATACTGGGGTGATGGACATTTTCGCCGCGGGGACGACGGACGTGGTCTTCGACGCGACGGGGTTCATCGCCTAGGAACCGAGCCCGTCGCGCACGAGCGGTGACGGAGCGGGGCCAAGAGACAACAGGACGGCGTCGGCCCGCAATCGGGTGATGTAGCCAGTTGCCGTCCGAGCGCTTCCTGCCACGGGTTGTTTGAAGGGTGCGCAACCCCTGTTCACGCGGGGTGCTGCCACCAGAAGCGCTCCGTTGCCGGTCTACGATGCGGAGACGCCACGTGCGTCGGCTCATGTCGGCAGGGAGGGTGGGTGCAACCCCGCCGAGGTCGCTCGTGCGTCGGAGTCACGATCAGCGTCCGGAACCCAAAGGCTGTCGAGTCGACCGTCGAATGACGATACAGGTCCAAGTGGATCCGATCACCGAGACCGCCTCCGTCGAGACCGCGGCCCCCGAGACCACGGCTCAGGAGCCGGCTTCCCCCGCGCCGACGGTTCCGGCGCCCCGCCGCCGCGGACTGCTCTGGCCGTTGATCGGCTGGACCCTGGTGGCTGTTGGGATCCTCGCCGGAACGGTCGGCCGGGCCTGGGTGGTCACGCACATCTCGATCGACTCCGACCAGGCGGTCGCCGGTCTCATGGCGAGGGAGATCCTCCACGGCCACTTCACCGCGTTCTATTGGGGACAGGGCTACGGAGGGGTCGAGCCGTTCGTGGTGGCTGCGGTGCTCGCGGTCACGCGCCAGAGCGCGCTCTCCCTCACTCTCACACCTGCGATCCTCATGGCGGCGACCGCGGTCCTCACCTGGCGCGCCGCCCTTCGCCTGGTCGAGGACCGGTGGCTCGCCGCGCTGGCCGGCGTGGTCGTGTGGACGGTACCGATGTTCGGCCTCACCGATACCACCGAGTACGGGTTCCGCAACCTGACGCTTGCGGTGGGCGTCGCCACCTTGCTCATGTCGCTCCGCATCCTCGACGGGCGGACGGCCGTGCTCGACGTAACGGCATTCGGCCTACTCGCAGGGATCGGGTGGTGGGCGTCCCCCGAGATGACCTTCTTCCTGGTCCCCGCGATCCCCCTCTTCCTCGCTGCGGTCGTCGGTACCTGGCCAGCCCGCGGCCCGCGCTTTTGGGTACCGCGGATCGGGGCGACCCTGATCGGGACCGCGATCGGGGCCCTGCCGTGGCTGTGGTCGAACATCCCCGACGGCTTCCGATCGCTCGACGCCTCGCGGGTCACACTCGCGGGGAGCGGTGGCTACCTCAGTCATCTTCGCGTCTTCTTCGTGGACGTCCTCCCGCTCCAGCTCGGCGTGCATCGGAACATCACCGGGGTCCCGCTGTTGCCGGGCGCTCTGGGTCTCGTCAGCGTGGTCCTCGTCTTCGGGGCGCTGCTCGTCTCGGTTGCCGTCTGCTTGTTCCAGGGGGGGCGGGGCCGGGCGATCGCCGCCGGGGTCGTCGCGTTCCCGTTGCTCTACGCCCTCAACCCGCTCGGGGCCTGGTGGTACGACGGTCGCTACTCGGAGTACCTCCCGCCGCTGGCGGCTCTGATCATCGTGATGGGGTGCGAGCGAGTGGCGCGTCTGATCGTCCCGATGATCCGGTCCCACACGCACTCGCGGACCTCGGCTCCGGATCGTGCGCGGCGCGTGGCCCGCGCCGGTGTCTCGCTCCTCGTGGCGGTGGTCCTTTCGTCGGCGGGGGTCGGCTTCAGCTGGGTGGTCAAGGGCAATCCCTCCGGCGTGCTCTCGGCGAACCCGAACGCCTCCACGGATCGGGAGATCGGCATCCTCGAGCAACACGGTATCCGGGTGGGATACGCCAACTACTGGGTCGCCTACAAGCTCGACCTCCTCTCCGACGGAGCCCTGCACTTCTCTCCGGTCCCCTGGGACCAGGTCAGGTCGACGTCGATCGCGGAGATGGTCGCCGACACGCCGCAACCCGCCTGGCTGTTCGTCCCACCGTCCGCCATCGCCGCCGCAGCCCCCCAATTCGGCACCGGCAACCTGCAGACGGCTTACATCCCCGAGCAGGCATTCGTCGGGTCGCTCGATTCGAGGGGCATCCCGTACTCGATCGTGCGCGCCGGCTTCTTCGACGCGGTCGTCCCGCAAAGAACGATGACGCCCCGGCAGATCGCCTTCGGCTGACCGGTCACGCGGAGTAGGGCGCTCCCCGCTCACCGGCACCGCGGGTTCCGCTGATCAGCCGGCCGGTCATGGTCCGTGGCGAACCGGCTACGGAGCACAGCGCCACGCCCGCCCGCGGCGTGGCACCGTCCACTGGAGCCGCGACCGGTCTCCTCCTGCCCGGGTTCCGGTGACCTACCATGCGTCGATGGGAGTTCGACTGCTCCTTCGGGGGGAATCGTGAGCCACGGTCTCCGTTCGCACGGCTCGCAGGTCGTGCGCTCGCTCGAGCTGCCGGGCTGGCGCGTTCGCCTGGCGACCCTTGTCGAGAGCGACTACGACGCCTGGCTCGCGGTCCGTGCGCGCTGCCGCTCGTGGCTGGTTCCTTGGGAGCCGCGCTCCAAGGGCGCGCCGCTGCCGCCCGAGGACGCCGCGAGCTTCGCCGCACGTTGCACGATGCGCGAGCGGGAGCGCCAGCTCGGAACCGGTTTCGGGTTCGGCATCTTCGTGGAAGGGCGCTTCGCCGGCGAGATCACCCTCTCGTCCATCCAGCGGGGTCCCTTCCAGAACGGCGCGATCGGCTACTGGGTCGACGAGGAGCTGGCGGGGGCCGGTCTGGTGCCCGAGGCAGTCGTGGTCGTGTTGCAGTTCGCGTTCGAGACGCTACGGCTCCACCGGATCGAGGTCGCGATCATCCCGCGCAACTACCCGAGCCGGCGGGTCGTCGAGAAGCTGGGCCTCCGGAACGAAGGCGTCGCGCTCGGCTATCTCGAGATCAACGGCGAGTGGGAGGACCACGTTCGCTACGCGATGACCTCCGAGGAGTGGGTCACCCGGGGCCCCGAGCTCCGTGCGGCCTGGCTGAAGCGCAGCTGAATTCGCATCACGGGACGAGGCCGCGGCGCCCGCGGCCCGGTGAGACGGCTCAGGCGTCGATACCCCGGACGACAGCGGGGGAGTGCCGGAAGAACTGCTCGACGTCCTGTTCGTACCGGTACTCGGGACCGCCCCTTCCGGTGGCCCTCCGAAGGTTGTTCGCCTGGGCGAAGCTGTCGACCGCCCCGGCGCTCGTGTAGCGGTACTCGAATCCCGCCGCGGTCAGCTTCGAAGTGTCCACACCCCGCCCGTACCGGGCGACCGCCTCCATCTCCGGGGGGAATTGGAGACCGCCGAGCAGGCGGAAGGGCGCCGCGAAGAAGCCCGGCCGGAACGGCGGAAGCGGCAGCAGGAACGCACCGGTGATCGACGCGACCTCGCTCCAGGGGATCTTCCCCGAGCCCGCCACGTTGAAGACACCGGGCAGGTGATTGCCGGTGACGAACTCGAGTGCACGGACGACGTCGTCCTCCTCGACGAACTGGAGCAGCGGGTCGAAGCCCGCGATGCACGGCAGCACGCGACGGCGCAGGTCGTGGCTGATCGGCGTCAGGATGTCGGTACCGAGCACGTTGGCGAATCGCAGCACGGTGACCGTCAGGTGCGGGTTGTCCTCGCTGAAGTCCCGCACCACCGACTCGACCTCGAGGAGCGACCGCTCGAGGCGGGTCCGGACCGGAGAGGTCCGCTGGTTCTCCTCGCGGAACCACGCAGGATCCGATTTGCCCGATCCGTAGACGTGTGTCGACGACTTGATCACCACCTTGCGGACCGATGATCCGGCGGAACCGGCGGCGGCGAGCAGGTTCAGCGTGCCGATCACGTTGATCTCGTGGAGCGCGTTGCTCGACACCGCAATGGAGTTCGTCTCGAGGAACGTGTGGACCACCGTGTCGACCTGGGTCGCGCGCACGATGCGGTTGAGGATCGAGTACTTCTGATCGGACCGCACGAACTCGGTCCGCTCGAGCGGGACCTTCGGATCGTCGGTTCCGAGCCCGAGGATCATCTCGATGTCCGGTTCGGCCTCGAGCGCCTGGGCCATCCGACCGCCCCAGAAGGTGTCGAGACCGGTGATCAGCACGCGCCGGCCCATCGGGATCAGCCGAACCAGATGCTGCGCCGTTCGCGGAGCATGTCGTGGAGGGCCTCTTGGAGCGCGGCCCGGACGTTCTCCGCCTCGTCCATCACCTTGCTCCTCGAATAGCGCTCGAGGCTCGGCTCGACGTCGAAGGTGATCGGGTCGAGGACGCGCATCTTCATCTTGACCGGGAAGTAGGTGACGTACCCGAGCGGGCCGAGCAGGAGCGAGTTGACCGTCACCGGGAAGTACGGGAGCTTGAGCAGCTTCGCCAGTCCGCCGACCCGGAAGACGATCGGCATCGACTCCTCGGCGCCCACTACGGCGATCGGGACGATCGGCACCCCCGCCCGCATCGCGATCTCGACGAAACCTCCACGCCCGAACCGGCGGAGTCGGTACCGGTCGGCGTACGTCTTGGAGGTCGCCTTCGTCCCCTCGGGGAACACCAGTGCGAGCTGTCGCTGGTCGTGCAAGAGGCGGTAGGCATTGTCGGGGTGGGCCGGCACGCCGCCGGTCCTCGACCACACGGTCCCGACCACCGGGATCGTGCGGAAGAAGTAGTCGGCGAGGCCGTAGACCGGACGGCCGAGCTCGCTCTCGACACCGTGCATGATGGCCGGCGCATCCGAGGGGATGGCGCCCGCGTGGTTGGCGATGAGCAGGGCACCGCCCTCGGTCGGGATCTTCTCCATCCCTTCCCACTCGACACGGAACCAGTAGCGGTAGACGGGGTCGTAGAGACGCCGCACGATCGCCCGCATGTGCTCGGACCGCCCCCACCCGTCGACGTCGGAGCGTCGGAGCTCGTCGGGCGGGTCTTCCTCCAGGAAGTTCGGGACCGGCACGATCGAGAGCGACCTGCTCGTGCCGCGTGTGCCGTTCTCGACCACGGCGTCGATGAGGTCGCGGTCGGTCGGCGCCCGCCGCACGTCCCTCGTCGTCTCCTGCTCCACCCGGTCCGAGGTCACTCGGCGCATGGTACTGCTGCCTGGTTCCAACCCGGCAGGGAGCCGGTGAAGGGAGGCGTCAAGGCTGTTCGGCTGGGCCGACGGGACCGGAGGCAGGCTGCAGCCGGCCTCCGAGCGATCCGAGGGATCGGAGCGAGCTCGGGCTCAACGGCCGGGCAGAGACCTCGAGCGGGGCGAGCGCAGTTCGAAGTGCACTGAGCGCGGCTGTCGCGTCCGAGGGTGTGACCAGCGCGAGGAGGACCGCGACCTCCCTTTCACGGACGAGCACCGGTACGGGGACGTCTCCGAGCAGCGGTGCCAGCGCGGACCCGATCCGTGCGACCACCTCGGAGTCGGGCCTGCGGCCCTCCCTCTCGCGCACGAACACGGTGGTGACAGGCGCAGGCGGCCGGAGTCCGAGCCGCGAACGGTAGACGTCGGCCAGCATCGCAAACGAGTCGGGCAGCGGATGGATGGTGCTCCCAGGAACGTGGCGCCAGTGCACCGGCACCTCCGTGATCCGAAGCCCGAGCCGTCGTGCATGGGTCAGGACCTCGACGTCGAAGGCGAATCTCTCGATCGTCGCCAGGTGGAACAGCAGGCGGGCCGCCGGGGTGCGGAACGCTTTGAAGCCGCACTGGGTGTCGCGGAGTCGGAGACCTGTCCCGGTGGTGACCAGCTGGTTGAAGAGCCTGCCCATCAGTGCCCGGACCGCGTAGGTGCTCTCGACCATCGAGGCGGGCAGCGCCCTCGAGCCGACCGCGACGTCGTGCGAGACGAGGCCGTCGAGGAGCAGGGGGACTGCGAGCGGGTCGATCGCCATGTCGGCGTCCATGTAGGCGGTGAACGCACCGGTCGCCATCCCCACGCCCGTGCGGATCGCGGCCCCCTTCCCGCGGTTGACCGGGTGGCGGACCACTCGATGGTGCGGGAGCGGGGCGAGGAGCTTGCCGGCGGCCGCCTCGGTCCGATCGGTACTCCCGTCGTCGACCACCACGACCTCGGTCGTTTCGACGTCGATCGCGCCGGACGCGACCGCGGCCTCGAAACGCCGCATTCCGTCCGCGAGCCGCGCCGCCTCGTTGAACGCGGGAACGATGATGGTCAGCTCGGGCGCCATGGACTCGGGGGCGACCTTACGCCCGGTCGTCCCGCCGCGGGCATCTCCCCGCACGTGGTCCGGTCCGCAGCGGCGTCCTCGCGCGCTCAGGGCCGGCCGGCACCGACCAGGCCGTAGTACCAGAGAGGATTGAAGGTGACGACCGTTCCGGTGTGGGCAGCCTGGATGATGGTGTCGACGCCGTAGGCAGTCGCCTGGCCGTCGAGGACCGGGCCGACGTACATCACCACGTGGTCGATGCCCGTCCCGTCGAGGTCGTAGAAGAGGAGGTCGCCCGGCTCGAGGTTCGAGAGGCTCACGTGCTCGGAATCCGCGTACTGGTCGGCGGCCGAATGGGGGAGCGAGACGCCGGCTTGTGACCAGGCCAGCATGGTGAGACCGGAGCAGTCGACGCCGGCCGAGCTCGCGCCGCCCCAGACGTAGGGCACGCCGAGGTACTGCATCGCGCCGTGCACTGCCGCGAGGCCGGCGGCCTGAGGAGTGTTCCCGCTCTGGATCGGTCCGATCGACGATCCGGCGGCCTGGTTCGCCGAGTCGTTCGCGTTGCCGGCCGCTGCGCTCCCACCGCTGACCGCGTTCGCCACCTGCGCGGCCTGCGCCGCCTGCGCCGCTGCGGCCTGCTTCTGTGCCGCGGTGCTCGCGGCCGCTGCCGCCTGTGCAGCCGCAGCAGCCTGCACCGCCGCCTGTGCGGCGATCTGCTGGGCGAGGGTGCCCTTGACCTGTGCAAGGGTGGCCTCGGAGAGCGAGGCCGCCGAGGACGCGTTCTGGCGCGCCTGGCTTTCGGCGGCGAGCTGAGTCGTCTCGTTTTGTTGCTCGCTGAGCAGCTTCGCCTGGGTGTCGTTCAGCTGGTGCTGACTCGTTTGTACTCGCTTCACGTCCGCGACGACGTTGCCCACACCGACCTGTTGGTACAAGGCCTTCGTCTGCGACCCGCTCGACGGCGCGGCGAAGATCTCCGCGACCGCGTTACCGGACGTGTCGCCGATGTAGGACTGGACCGCGTCCTTCGCGAGGTGCGTCCGCTCGGCGGCGATCTTCGCCTTCGTCGCGCGGATGGACGCCTTGGTCGACGTGAGGGCCCCTCGCGTCGAAGTCAGGTTGACCGACACCTGGTCGTACTGCTCGTCGGCCTGGTCGAGGGTCTTCTGCTGGTTCGCGATCTGGCCCTCGATCGTGGCGACTTCGGACTCGGTGGCGTTGATCTGTGACTGCGAGGGGTTCGCTGCGGAGGTGGTGGTCGTCGAGCTCGGCGCCGACGACCCGGCCGACGGGGTTGTCGCGACCGACGGGGTCGTCGCGACAGTCGTCCAGACGACGGTGGCGAGGGCGGTCCCGCAGACGAAGGCTCCGAGGCGGGCTCGAGAACCGCGCAGCTGGGCACTGGCGGTGCGGGCGGGGCGTGGCACGAGGTGGGGTTCCAGTGGTCGTCCGAAGCCGTCGCCCCTGTTGGGAAGGGCGGTCGGGATCTTCCCCCCCTCAGATGGCCGACGGCGTGGTTCCATGGCGTGGAGCTATCTCCAGGGATATCGGCAGTCCGCGGCACGAACTGGAGCATTGGAGGGCACAACAGTGAACGGGGTCGTGGAGGTCCGCACAGGCCGAATCAGAGGGGTGGAGCGACGAGGGATCTTGTCCTTCTCGGGCATACCCTACGCGGCGTCGCCGGCCGGTCCACATCGGTGGCGCCCGCCTGCGCCGCCGGAAGCCTGGGTGGGTATCAAGGACTGCGATCGTTTCACTCCCGTCGCTCCCCAGTCGGAGAACCTGATCGAGCTCACCCTCGGACGGGACCCCGAGGTCGTCTCGGAGGACTGCCTCACCCTGAACATCTGGACCCCCGCCCCCGACAACGGTCGGCGTCCGGTGATGGTCTGGATCCACGGCGGCTCGTTCCTCACCGGCTCGGGATCGGGCGGTCTCTACCGTGGCGGCACGCTCGCACGTGAGGGCGATGTGGTGGTCGTCACCATCAATTACCGACTCGGTGCGCTCGGGTTCCTCGCGCATCCCGCGCTCGGGGAGGGCGGCCAGGAGTGGCTCGACGGCCGAGAGTGGCTCGGTTGTGGCAACTGGGGCCTCGCCGATCAGGTGGCGGCGCTCCACTGGGTGCACGAGCACATCGACGTCTTCGGCGGCGATCCGGACAACGTCACGCTCTTCGGCGAGTCGGCGGGTGGGATGAGCGTCGCCAGCCTGTTGGGGGTCGAGGCTGCTCGTGGATTGTTCCACCGGGCGATCGTCCAGAGCGGACCGCCCTATACCGCGTCGATGGACGACGCGGCGACCTTGGCCGAGAAGCTCGCCGCCCACCTCGGTGTCGGGCTCTCGCGGGCCGAGCTGGAGCAGGTTCCTGCAGAGCAGTGGGTCCAGGCGATCTCCTCGTTCGGCCAGACCAGTGGCGCGGTCGACGACAGCGGTCTGCTCGTGAAGCCGGTTGTCGACGGAGGGCTGCTCTCCCGCAGTCCCGAGCAGGCGGTCGCCGACGGTGTCGCGACGGACGTGCCGGTCATACTCGGGACCACCCGTGACGAGTCGGCCTTCTTCGCGCTCGGACACACCGATCTCGGCTCGCTCGACGACAAGGCCCTCGGACGCTGGATGCGGCGGATCACCCCGGACCCGGACGCGGGCGCGCAGATGGTGCACACGGTCCGCGAGATCCGCGAGGGGCGGGGGGAGTCGGTGACCCCGCTCGCCGTCTGGAACGCGATCGCGACCGAGCACCTCTTCCGGGTCCCGACCCTCGAGCTCGCCGACGCCCACGCGTGGAGGGCCGGCGTCGGGGTGGGGACCTACTGCTACTTGTTCACCTGGGAATCTCCGGCCTTCGGCGGCCTCCTCGGCTCCTGCCACGCCATCGACCTTCCCTTCGTCTTCGGGACGGTCCACAACCCGGTGGTCCAGACCTTCGCCGGGGGAGGCGAGCGGGCGTTCGAGCTGTCCGCCGCCGTCCGTCGCGCGTGGATCGCCTTTGCGCGGAGCGGCTCACCCGCAGACGGGCGCAGAACGGGCGGGGCGCCGTCGGAGATCGAGCCGGAGGCATGGACCAACTGGGATCCCGATCGCCGCCCGACCACGGTGCTCGGGCCATGGCCCGGCTCTCCCCGAATCTGCACGCTGGTCGACGCGCCGCGTGACGAGGAAGTCCGGGTTGTGTCGGCGCTCCACGCCCGGCTGTAGCGCGTCGACGCGCAGAGCCGCCCGACGCTTCGACCCCGTACTTGGTCGGTCGAGGTCCTAACCTGGCGCAGGGGACGTAGCCCAACCGGCAGAGGCAAGGCGCTTAAACCGCCTCCAGTGAGGGTTCGACTCCCTCCGTCCCCACCGGCACCGACAAGCTAGCCTTCCTCGGCGGGCAGATTAGGAGGCGGTCCGAGCTCGGAGGCGCGGGCGATGGAGAGTGCTGCACGGCAGATGTGGCCACCGCTCCCCCTCGACGAGTGGGCGGACACTCGCGACACGTTGCAGCTCTTCACCCAGGTCGTCGGCAAGGTGCGCCTCGCCCATTCGCCGCTCCTCAACCACTGGTGGAACGTCACCCTCTACGTCACCGCGCGTGGGTTGACCACGTCGCTCATGTGGACCGCAGACGGAAGGGGCTTCGAGATCGCCTTCGACTTCGTCGACCACGTATTGCGGATCGACGTCTCCGGTGAGTTCCGGACCGTCACGCTCGAGTCTCGGTCCGTCTCCAGCTTCTACGCCGAGACGACGGCGGCGCTCGAGGAGCTCGGCATCGACCCGCTGGTCTGGCCGATGCCTGTGGAGATCCCCGATGCCATCCCCTTCGAGCAGGACGAGGTCCACCGTTCCTACGACAGGGAGTACGTCGAGCGGTTCTGGCGCGTGCTGGTCAGCACCTCACTGGTTCTCCACCGGTTCCGGGCGACCTATGTCGGAAAGGCGAGCCCGGTGCACTTCTTCTGGGGAGGGCTCGACTTGGCGACGACCAGGTTCTCGGGGCGGATCGCGCCTCCTCATCTGGCGGGCGCACCGCACTGTGGCGAGCACGTGATGGTGGAGGCCTACTCGCACGAGGTGAGCAGCGCCGGGTTCTGGCCGGGCGGTGGGATCGAGGGTGCGTTCTACAGCTACGCCTACCCCGAGCCGGCGGGCTATGCCGAGGCGACCGTCACCCCGTCCGGAGCCCGCTACGACGCCGACCTCGGGGAATTCCTTCTTCCCTACGAGGTGGTGAGGGCCGCCGCCGACCCGACGGCCGTGCTCATCGGCTTTCTCGAGACGACATACGCGGCGGCGGCGGACCTCGGCGGCTGGGACCGGGCGGCCTTGGAGCGCACGCCACCCCGATGGACGGACGACCTCGTGGCGCGGAGCGGGACGCTCGCGGTGACCGCCCCGAGAGGGCCGAAGGGACCCGGACCTTCCTCGTAACCGAGCCGGCTGGACTCGTTAGCATCGGGCAGCCATCCGAGCCCGGGGAGCACCTCCGATGCCGCACGATCCAGTCGTCGCCGAGACGACGCGCCATTCCGACGCGAGTGAGCCGCGCTTCGTCATCGAGGAGCAGGAGGCGCGCGCCGCCGCCTCGTTGGATCGCTACCGGGCGGGGGGCCGTCGGCCCAACTTCCTCGTGATCCTCTTCGACGACGTCGGCTGGGGCGACTTCGGCTGCTACGGGGGCGGCATCGCGGTCGGTGCGCCGACGCCGCACATCGACCGGCTGGCACGCCGTGGTCTGCTCCTCACCTCTTGCTACTCGGAGCCGTCGTGCACTCCCTCGAGGGCGTCCCTGATGACCGGACGGCTCCCGATGCGGCACGGGCTGCTGCGGCCCCCGATGTACGGGCAACGTGGAGGGCTCGACGGTGAAGTCACGTTGGCGACGCTGCTCTCCGACGCGGGGTACGTGACCCAGGCGGTCGGCAAGTGGCATCTCGGCGAGAACGTCGAGTCGCAGCCCCAGAACGTCGGTTTCGACGACTTCTACGGCTTCCTCTCGGTCTCGGACATGTACACCGAGTGGCGTGATCCCTCTTTCTTCCCCGAGATCGTCTACAGCGAAGAGCGCACCGAATGGGTGAAGAACTTGCCGTTCAACAAGTGCTTCGTCCACGCCACTCGAGGTGGCTCGACCGAGAACGTCGAGGAGGTGACCATCCCGGTCCTCTCGCAGCTCGACGACAGGTGGGCCACCTACTCCCTCGACTTCATCCGCCGGATGGCGGAACCGCCCGCCGGCGAGCGGCAACCGTGGTTCCTCTATCACTGCACCCGCGGCGCCCACTTCGACAACTATCCGCACGAGCGGTTCCTCGGCTCCTCGCCGGCCAAGCATCCCTACAAGGACACCATCGTCGAGCTCGACGACATCGTCGGCCGGCTGGTCGCCGAATTGGAGGCGACCGGTCAGATGGAGGACACCCTCGTCTTCATCTCCTCGGACAACGGGCCCGAGATGGAGACCTGGCCCGACGCCGCGTACTCACCGTTCCGAAGCGCGAAGGGATCGACCTGGGAAGGCGGTCAGCGGGTGCCGGCGATCGTGACCTGGCCCGGGATGATCGCCGCGGACCGGGGATCGGACGGCATCTTCTCCCAGATGGACCTGTTCAATACCTTCCTCGGCCTCGCCGGCACCGCCGACTCGGTCCCGGCCGATCGTTACGTCGACGGCGTGGACCAGACCTCGTTCCTGCTCGACGCCGAGGGCGTCTCGAACCGGAAGTACCTCTACTACTGGTTGACCAACGTTTTCTCCGGCCTTCGTGTCGGGGAGTGGAAGTTCATGGTCGCGTCCTCCTCCGACGACGATCGCGACTGCTTCAACCTCGGAGGCTTCACCGGGGTCACCCAGCGCTACTCGCACGGACGCCTCTACAACCTCTACCTCGACCCGAAGGAGAACCACAGCTACATGGTTCGGAAGTTGGCCTACATCGAGAGCTTCACCAGCGGGATCGCCCGGCACCTGCTGACCTTCGGCCCCTATCCGCCGAAGCACCCCATCGCGGCGATGAGCTGACCGGAACCGAGGGGGAAGCGTGGCCCACATGGGGGGACCGAGGAGCGTGCCCGTCGCCAGGCGGTCGGTCGAGCGGATCGGGGACCGCGCACGGCTGCTCTCCCTGCTCGTCCTCGTCGCGCTCCTCGTCGCCGCCTGCAGCAGCTCGAGCGACGGCAACCAGTCGCATCGGCGCACGGCGTCGACCGTTTCGACGGCACCGACGACCACCTCCACCGTGCCGCACACCGCCTCCACCGCGCCCGCGACCACCAAGCCCGCGACGAACACGTCGGCGAGCGCCGGCTGCGGCAATTCGGTCCGGACCGGTGTGAAGACGCTTCGTATGACGATCGCCGGCCGCCAGCGCATGGCGATCGTGCACGTCCCGGTCAAGTACCGCGGGACGACCCCGACCGCGCTGGTGCTCAACTTGCACGGAAGCCAATCCACCGCTCGCCAGCAGGAGGGGTTCAGCGGGATGAACACCACCTCCGATTCCGACACCTTCATCGTCGTCTACCCGCAGGGAGACATCCCGGCCAAGACCGGCTTCGAGTGGAACGTGCCGGGCGTGCCTCTCTTCGGTGGCGCCGCGGTACCGGCCGGCGCCCCGAACGACGTCGCGTTCCTCGAGCAGTTGGTGACCCAACTCGAGGCGACCTACTGCGTGAACACCAAGCAGGTCGATGCCACCGGTTTCTCGGGAGGGGCGAGAATGGCAAGTCAACTCGGCTGTGACGCGTCGTCGGTCTTCGCCGCGGTCGCCCCGGTGAGCGGGCTTCGGCTCCCCACCCCGTGTCCCTCCGAGCGGCCGGTGCCGGTCGTGTCGTTCCACGGCACTGCCGATCCGGTCGACCCCTACAACGGGAACGGTCAGGCCTATTGGACCTACGGCGTGCCGACCGCGGCAGCGCAATGGGGCGCGCACAACGGGTGCAGCACGACCCCGACGACGACCAACCTGTCCGGGGGTGTCGTCCTCACCGCGTACGGCTCGTGCTCGGCCGGCGCCGCGGTCGATCTCTACACCATCGCCGGTGAGGGTCACGAGTGGCCCGGGGGCCCGAGCCTCCGCCGCTCGGTGACCAGGGACCTCGGTCGACAGTCCGACGCGATCAACGCCAACGACGTGATGTGGTCCTTCTTCATGGACCACCCGCTGAACGTGCTGCCTTGATCACCACTCCGACGTCCGGCGAGGTCCGCGGCCGTCGATGCTTCGGACCCGGGCGTAGACTCACGCGGGTGTTGAGCGGGAGCCAACTGATCCTCGTCCTCGTTTTGTCGTTGGTCTGGGCGTGGCTCGGCTACCGGCTCTCCGAGAAGGACCGGCGCACGCTCGGCCGGACACCTTGGGGCATCCCGTCGGTCGTCTGGGCGCTGTTCTGGTTCATCTCGCTCATCCTCGGCCTCGTCCTGTACCTCATCGCGCACGCGAACGGGGTACGCCGGGCTCAGGAATCGGGCGCCCGCCCGGCGGGTGGTGTCATGTCCGTCGGCCCTCAGAGTGTCGCCGAGCGGTTTCCCGCCTACCCCCGGCCCGCGAACTCGAACGCAACCCCGCGAGGACCTGCGGAGTCCGGTGAGGGCGCGACACCGCCAGCCGAGCCATCCAACGACCCGAGCGGCCCCGGGGGAGTGCCCGAGGTGTCGCCACCCGCGTGGCACCACGATCCGAGCGGCCGCTTCCATTTCCGCTGGTGGGACGGACGCGAGTGGACCTCGCACGTGGCGACCAACGGGCAGGCGATGATCGACACCAACCCCGACCAGCGGATCGGTCCCTACTGAGCCGAGGGCCGGGTGTCCGTGTCCGCACGCGGTGCGTCGTCGCCGCCCGGCGGTGCAAGCGTAAAGGCGCAAGCGTAAAGAGGAGGCAACAAGAGTGACGAGCGTGGGAGTGGACGACGTGGTGCGGCACGCGGGGGAGGACGACCTTCCCTGGGTGGACGCGACCGGAGGTATCTGGCTGAAGGTCCTGCGGGTGGATGCCTCCTCGGGCGTGTGGGTCGTACGGAATCGCTTCGCCCCCGGCGCTCGTCTCCAGGTCCACCGACATTCCGGGCCGGTGGACGGGTACACGATCTCGGGACGCTGGCACTACCTCGAATACGACTTCTACAGCACGGCCGGCTCCTACATCCGTGAACCAGCCGGGTCGGTGCACACGCTCGATGTTCCGGCCGACAACGTGGGCATCACCGACGTGCTCTTCGTGATCGAGGGCGTCCTCTTGAACCTCGCCGCCGACGGGTCGGTCGAGAGCGTGAACGACGGCCCGGGCACCCTCGCCGCCTACGAGGCGCTGGCCGAAGCGCAGGGATTCGGGCGACCCACCGGCGTGCTCGTCGGTTGAGCGACCAAGCGGCGGTCGACGAGACCGAGCTCTCCGCGCCGCTGCTCGATCCCGGCTTCTACGCCGGCGACCCTTTCCCGCTCTTCTCACGGCTCCGTGCGGAGGCGCCCGTCGCCCGAAACGACACCCTCGGGCTCTGGATCGTGAGCCGTCACGCAGAGGTGATCACCGTCTCGCGCGACCCGGAGACCTTCTGCTCGGCCAAGGGGATCATGACCTTCGAGATCGGGAGCGAGTACGAGACGCCGCCGACGATGATGCACACCGATCCCCCCGCGCACACCCGCTACCGCGCGCTGGTGCAGCCGGGGTTCCGGCCCACGTTCATAAGAGCGCTCGAGGACGGCATCCGCGACCGGGCGAGAGCACTCGTCGACCGGATGGAGCCCGGCGTGCCGGTCGACGTCGTCGCCGAGCTGGCCGTGCCACTGCCTCTTCAGGTGATCAGCGATCTCCTCGGGGTGCCCGAGGAGGAGTGGCCGCGGTTCTTCCGGTGGTCGGAGGCGGTGATCCCGGGCGCCACCGACTGGCCGGAGGACGAGCGTGCCGCGCTCAGCGCCGAGATGGTCGAGTACCTGCTGGCGGCGGCGGCAGATCGACGCGGCTCGCCGCGTGCGGACATCATCTCCGAGCTCGCGGCCGCCGAGCTCGACGGCGATCGCTTGAGTGACGCCGAGCTCGCGATGTTCCTCGTGCAGCTGCTCGTCGCCGGCAACGAGACCACCCGCAACATGATGTCCGGGGGCCTGCTCGGCTTCGCCGCCGAGCCGCAGGAGTGGCCCGCACTACGGCAACGAGCGGCTTCGGCCGCTTCGCGCGCGCTTCCTGTCGCGGTCGAGGAGATGTTGCGCTGGACGACGCCGGTCGTGTCGTTCATGCGGACCACCACCCGTCCGGTGTCGCTCGGCGAGCGCTCGCTCGGCGCAGACCAGCCGGTCCTCCTGCTCTACGCGTCGGCGAACCGCGACGAGTCGGTCTTCGGCCCGACCGCCGGCCGCTTCGACTCGGCTCGGGATCCCAACCCGCACGTCGCCTTCGGGTTCGGCCCTCACTTCTGCATCGGAGCGGTCCTCGCGCGGCTCGAAGGACGGGTGCTCCTCGAGGAACTGCTCGGGCGGTTCGGCTCGGTGGCAGCGGCGGGTGAGGTGGTCCGGACCGCGTCACCGGTCATCGCCGGGATCCGCTCGGCGCCGATGGTCTTCGGGGCCGCCTGACCCTCCGCGAGCTCGGGGCTCGGATCGGCGGTGGCCCTCAGGCGTCGGCGTGCGCCGCGTCGAGGACCGCGAGCTGCTCGGCGGTGAGCGAGAGCGTCGCTGCCGCGCAGTTCTCCTCGAGGTGCGAGACGGTCGAGGTCCCGGGGATCGGCAGCATGACCGGCGAGCAGTGGAGCAACCAGGCGAGTGAGACTTGGCTCGGCGTGGCTCCGGTCTCCTTCGCCACCGCTCCGATCGCGGCGGTAGGCCCGGTCAGCTGACCGCCCGCGACCGGGGCCCACGGGAGGAACCCGATCTGTTCGGATTCGCAGAACTCGAGCATCGCGTCGGAGGACCGGTCGGTGAGGTTGAAGCGGTTCTGGACGCTCACGACCGGTACGACCTTGGAGGCCGCCCGCACGTCGTCGACGGTCACGTTCGAAAGGCCCACGTGATGCACCTTCCCCTCCCGCTGCAAGTCGTCGAGGAGCCCGAATTGCTCCTCGACCGGGACCTTCGGGTCGATGCGGTGCAGCTGGAAGAGCTCGATCCGCTCGAGCCCGAGCCGCCGCAGGCTCATCTCGCACTCCTGTCGCAGGTACTCGGGCCTGCCGACCGGCGCCCACTGATTGGGTCCTGCCCGGGTGAGCCCGGCCTTGGTCGCGATGACCAGCTCGTCCGGGTACGGGTGGAGGGCCTCGTAGATGAGGTCCTCGCTGACCTCGGGCCCGTACGAGTCGGCGGTGTCGACGAGGTCCACGCCGAGCTCGAGCGCGCGCCGCAGCACCCGGATGCACTCGATCCGGTGGGCGGGCTCGCCCCAGATGCCCGGCCCGGTGAGCCGCATCGCACCGAACCCGAGACGGTGGACGACCCGGTCACCCAACCGGAAGGTGCCGCTCTCGTGCACCGGCTGTGCGGTCGCACCCGGGGGGCTCGACGCGCTTCGATCGTGACCTGATGGTGTGTTGGTCATGGGTCCTCCTCTCGGATCCCGCCCAGGCGAGCTGCTCTCACCGTTGACGGTAGACGGGGTCGCGGCCCTCGGCGCGCGCCGCCTTCAACTCCCTGTAGTCGTCGGAGGCGAAGACGAGCGACTGGGCGATCGCCTCCTCCGCGATGGTGCGCTGAACCTCCGCCGCGCCGAGCAGGAACAGGGTGCGCCGGGCCATCTTCACCGCGAACGCAGGTGCCGCCGCGATGGACCGGGCCATCTCCATCGTGACCTGCTCGAGCTCGTCTCCGTCGGCGACGAGCCGGCTGACGACCCCGTGCCGGAGGGCCTCCTCGGCGTCCATGACCCTTCCGGTCAGTGCGAGGTCGGCGGCGATCCCGTGGCCCGCGATCTGGAAGAGCCGGGCCATGCCCCCCGAGTCGGGGATCACACCGTGGGCGACTTCCGGCAGCATCATCCGGGTGCCGGCAGAGGCGACACGGATGTCACAGAGCAGCGCCCGTTCGAAGGCGCCCCCGATGACCCAGCCCTTCAGCGCGCAGATGATCGGGCACGGCATGGTCAGGAACATCTGGGTCGGGCGATGCCCTCGTTCGATGAACTCGAGGTCGGAGATGTCCTCGGTCCGAAGCCCGAGCTGGTCGGTGTCGCGCCCGGACGAGAACGATCGCCCCTCGCCTCGCCACACGATGGCCCGCAACCCGGGCGTGTGGTGCGCCTCCCAGAGGACCTCCCAGAGGCGACGGTCCATCTCGTCGCTCATCGCGTTGTGCCGCTCGGGACGGTTGTTGGTGATGATCGCGATCGGACCGTCGATCTGGAGCCGGACCAGGTCCTTCTCGTCGTCGCTCATTCCTTCTCCCTTGGCCGCTCTCGTGGCCGCTCCCGTGGACGGTCCTCCCCGAAGGGCGGGCGTCCGAGCTGCTCGCGGATGGGTGTGAACTCGGGCTGGACCGTGTGGCGGCGCTGCCAATTGGCCCCGTCGACGACGAGCGAGTGGCCGCTGATGTAGCCGGCGAACGGGGAACAGAGGAACGTGGCCGCCCAAGCCAGCTCGCGGGGAGCGCCGACTCGTCCCGCCGGCACCCTCGAGTCCTGACCTTCGTACTTGCCCGGCACCGCGGCGATGGCCGCGGTCTCGTCCTCGTGAGGCATGAGCCCGGGTACGAGCCCGTTGACCCGGATGCCGTAGGGAGCCCACTCGACGGCCAGCGTCTCGGTGAGGTTCTTGACCCCGGCCTTCGCCGCCGCAGAGTGGGCGAACCCCGGGCCTCCGGTCCAGGCGTAGGAGGCGCCGACGTTGACGATCGCCCCGCTGCGCCCGGCGGGGATCAACCGGCGCGCGAGGTCGCGGCAGCAGAGGAAGGTCCCGTTGAGGACGATGTCGACCACCGTGCGCCAGGCGTTCGGGCTCATGTCCTCGGCCGGAACCGGGAAGTTCCCGGCGGCGTTGTTCACCAGCACGTCGATGGGACCGAGTCCCGACTCGACCGCGTCGAACGCGGCCGCGATGGCCTCCGCGTCACGGATGTCGCACGGCGCGCCGAGCGCCTTGCCGCCTGCCTCCTCGACGGCCGCCACGCCGGCGGCGCGGTGGTCCTCGTCGCGACTCACGATGCCGACCGACGCGCCGAGCCGACCGAACTCCGTCGCGATCGCCTTGCCGAGGCCGGTGCCGCCTCCGGTCACGACCACCACGTTCCCGTCGAAGGTGCCCGCTCCGAGCGCGGACGCGCCGAGTGGTGGCGGTGGTGTGAAGCCGGGGCTCACGGCCGAGATCCTAGGCGGGGGCCACCTCCACGGTCGGTGCCGGAGGCCGACGGCGCGAGCCGGGCCGGATAGCCTCGGCGACCGTGGACTTCGACCTCACGCCGGAGCTTGCCGAGTTGCAACAGAGCGTCCGGCGCCTCGCGCAGGACAAGATCCAGCCGCGGGCACGGGAGATCGATCTCACCGGTGAGTATCCCGTGGACGTGTTCGAGGCGTTCAAGGCGGCCGACCTGCTCGGCCTCTGTCTCCCGGCCGAGTACGGAGGCTCCGGTGCAGGGATCCTCGGTCTCACCATCGCCATCGAAGAGGTCGCCAAGTACTCGAACGCGGCCGCCCTGATGCTCCTTCTCACCCGTCTCCCGACCGGGCCCGTCCTGATCGCAGGGAACGAGGACCAGAAGCGCCGCTACCTACCCGGGATCGCCGCGGGGGACAAGCGTGCGGGGTTCGGCCTGTCGGAACCCCAGGCAGGCAGTGACGTGGCCGGCATGCGAACCACCGCGTTGCCGGACCACTCGGGCTCGAATCCGGAGGGATGGGTGCTCACCGGCACCAAGTGCTGGATGTCGGGGGTACGCGAGGCCGACTGGTACACCGTGTTCGCGAAGACCGGGGATCCCGCCTCCCGTGCCCACGACTCGATCACCGCCTTCATCGTCGAGCGGGACTTCGACGGCGTGTCGGTCGGACGGACCGACAAGAAGATGGGCGTCCACGGCGTCGACACCGGAGAGCTGATCCTCGACGGGGTGCGTGTCCCGGCCGAGAACGTCATCGGCGAGGTCGGGGGGTTTCGTCTTGCCATGCTCGGACTCAACGCCATGCGGCCGGTCGTCGCGGCGCGTGGCATCGGGCTTGCCGAGGGGGCCCTCATGTACGCGACCGAGTACGTGAGCGAACGGGAGGCGTTCGGCGGCACCATCGCCGACCTCCAGGGCATCCAGTGGGAGATCGCCAAGGTGGCCGTCGACATCGAGGCCGCTCGCTTGCTCACCTATCGGGCGGCCTGGCTCGCCGACCAGGGCAAGTTCACCAAGGAATACGTGCCGTTCCTCTCGATGGCGAAGTACTTCGCCACCGAGCTCGCGGTCCACGCGTCGGGTATCGCGCTCCAACTCCTCGGTGCGGCCGGCTACATGGAGGATCATCCGACCGAGCTGTGGTATCGGGACGCGCGGCAGCTGACCATCGTCGAGGGCACCTCTCAGGTGCAGCTCGGCCTCATCGCGCGCGGTGTGCTCGCACACGATCTCTGGTGGGACTGATGGCGGGAGAGCGCCAACGGGCCGGCGCGGGCGGGGACGACACCGGCGCGGCCGGCGCCCTGCCGACTTTCGCCTCGCTCGGCGGGTGGCCAGGAGTCCTCACCCGCCTGCTCGCCGGCACTTCCCTGACTGTCGTCGAGGCGGAGGTCGTGCTCGGGCAGGTCCTCTCGGGGGACGCGACCGCCGCACAGATCGCCGCGCTCGCCACCGCCCTGCAGTCGAAGGGCGAGTCGACCGACGAGATGACCGGATTCGTCCGGGCCATGGTGGCCCACGGGGTCCGGCTCGACCTGCCGCCGGGCACCGAGGTCGTCGACACCTGCGGCACCGGCGGCGACCGGCTCCGCAGCATCAACGTCTCGACCATCGCGGCCTTGGTCGTCGCGGCAACCGGCGCCAAGGTGTGCAAGCACGGCGGCCGGGCCTCCTCGTCGGCGGTCGGTGCGGCCGACGTGTTGGAGGAGCTCGGTGTCGTCGCCGATCTCGGTCCCGCCGGCGTGGCCCGCTGCATCGAGCAGGTCGGCATGGGCTTTTGCTTCGCGCCGCGCTTCCACCCGGCGATGCGCAACGCGGCTCCGGTCCGCAAGGAGCTCGGGATCCCGACCGTCTTCAACTACCTCGGTCCCCTGGCCAACCCGGGGAGGGCCCGCTACCAGGTGGTCGGGGTCTCCAACCCCTCGATGGCCGACAAGATGCTCGGCGTGCTCGCGGCCAACGGCGCGCTGCGGGCGATGATCGTCTACGGCGACGACGGGCTCGACGAGCTGAGCACGACCGGTCCCTCGACGGTGCACGAGCTGATCCGATCGTCCGACGGCAGCTACGAGCGAACCACCCACCGGATCGATCCGAGCGAGCTCGGGCTGCCGCTGGTCACCATCGAGGACCTCCGTGGCGGGGACGCCGCGTTCAACGCGACGGCCATCCGGCGGGTCGTCGCCGGGGATGCCTCGCCGCATCGCGACGTCGCGGTGCTGAACGCCGCGGCCGCCCTGACCGTCACCGGCACCGCGTCGGACCTCGCGGAGGGTGTCGCGCTGGCGACCAAGGTGATCGACGACGGTCGCGCGGCCGCGGTGCTCGAGTCGCTGATCAAGGTCTCCCGAGAGGCGTCGGCAGAGGAAGCCGCTCCCTGAGAAGGCGACCAGGGGACCGAGCGGCCGGGGTGCGCCGGCTCCGGCGCGCTCGCCGGGTGCGGTTGTACGGCGGAGACCACCGCTCGATGAGGCGGCCCTCGAGCGCCGACGAGCTGAGGGGACAGGGACAGACCCGGTGGTGCACCGCGTGCAGCGGGCGCAGCACACGAGCGGCGTTCGAACGTGCGTCGCTCGAGAAATGCGAGCGCACCTGTGCCCGGATGTCGACCGCCCGGCCGACGTAGAGCACCGCGCCGGCCGCGTCGGTGAACCAGTACACGCCGGCGTGGTGGGGGAGTCGCGTCGTGAGGCGCAGCTTGGTCGCCTGCGGGTGACCGACCAGCTTCGGCAGCTCGAGGAGCTCCGCGAGACCGAGGATCCCGTAGGAGCCCGCGTGCTCGAGCAGGGCGTGGAGCAGATCGCCGGTCGCGAGCACGTCGGTCAGCGCCCGGTGCGACGGCTGGTGGGAGAGGCGGAGCGTGGAAGCAAGGGTCCCGAGCCGGCAGTTGGGGACCGTGTCGCGCACCAGCCGCCTCGCCATCGCGAGTGTGTCGACGGTCGCGTTGGCGAGCGGCTCCCGACCGGTCGACACCGAGCGCGTGGTCGAGGAAGGAGAGATCGAACCGGAGGTTGTGGCCGACGAGCACCGCGCCACCGACGAACTCGAGGAACGACGGGAGCATCTCGCCGATCCGGGGCGCCCCGGCGACCATCTCGTCGCTGATGCCGGTGAGCGCGGTGATGAAGGGCGGGATCCGCTGGTCGGGCTGTACGAAGGTCTGGTAGGTGCCGAGCAGCTCTCCGCCACGGAACCGTGCCGCAGCCACCTCGGTGAGCGAGCCGGTCCCCGGCGACCCTCCGGTCGTCTCGACGTCGACGACCACGAAGGTGACCTGGCTGAGGGGAGTCCCGAGGTCGTCGAAGGATTGCCGTACCGCCACGTCCATGCGAGGAGTGTAGCGAACGCCTGTTCGATTCAGAGGGTCCTGGCGGGCTGTTCGGAGGCAGGTACCGTGGAGCGGTGGACAGCTCGGCGTCCGGTCAATCGGAAAAGGGCGGCACCGCGGGCGGCGGTGACGCCCCCGCCGCGGCCGAGGGGCGATCGGGCGGGACCACTCGCTATCGCTGCGCAGCCTGCGGGAACCTCACCCGGTTCGACGTGGTGAGCTCGCGCCGGACGAGGGCCTTTCACCACTACTCGGTCGGCGGTGAGCTCGCGGTCGAGGAGGAACAGGTCCTCGAGGAGTCGGTCGAGTCGGTCTCCTGCCGCTGGTGCGGGGACGGCGGAGCGGTGGAGACCATCGAATCGGCGCCGACGACCGCCGGCTGAGCGACCGTGGGCGCTCGGACGCTCCGGCGCGCAAGAGGTCGGCGTCGGTGAGCGGGGCTAGCCCGCTCTCGGACCCGGAGTTCCTCGCGGGGCTCCGGCCGGTACCGAGCGGGCTCGAGGGACAGGAGGTCCCCTGGCCGGCCGTCGACGTCGAGGGCGTCGGCCCGGAGGGTGCTCCGATCCGGGTTGCTCTCGACGCCGCAGCCGGGAACGTCCTGTTCGCCTTTCTCGCCACGCGATGCGACGGTTGCGAGGCGTTCTGGAGCGGGCTCGGTCCCTCCGGACCGATCGGAGCCTTGGGGTCGGTCCGCGTCGTGGTCGTCACGAAGGGCCCGACGAGCGTCGACCCCGCCGAGGTGGGCCGGGTCGGCGCCTCGCTCGGATCGGTGCCCGTGGTGATGAGCGACGCCCCGTGGCTCGACTATCGAGTGACCGGCTATCCCTTCTTCGTCTTGGTCGATCCCGCCACTCGCAAGGTGATCGGCGAGACGGTGGCGTTCGGAATGGACGACGTGCTGGCGCTCCTCGGCACCGCCGGCTCGACGGGTTCGGACGGCGCCGGCTCCGAAGGCGCAGGGGACCCCGAGCCCGAAACCTGATCGCTCCCTCCGCTGGTCCGGAACTCGTGGCCGAGGCTGCGGGTGCTCCCAGGTGGGGCACAGCCGCGGCTTTCAAGCTCGTGCTCGGAAATACCCAACGAGCAAGGAGCAACCATGACAGATCAGGATCCCCTCCACCCGAGCGTGTCAGGTTCCGGGCAGGTCGAGCACGGCGGGCTCGGGCCCGGTCAGGTGCGGCCCGGCGAGATGGCGGCAGAGCTCCCGGGCTCCGGCACCGCCGCTCTCGCCGCGGGCGCAGTGACCCGGCGAAGGCGCGGCGTGCGGGTGACCACCGCGGCGGCGGTGGCCCTCGGGCTGGCTGTCGCCGGCGGTGTCGCCGGAGCCGCCTCGTCGTCCTCCTCGGCGAACACACCGTCGTCGTCGAGTGGGACCGCGTTGGCGGCCCAATCCGGTGGTACGGCGATGTGCGGTTCGCCCCCCGCTGCGGTCGGCACGGTGAAGTCGGTCGGTGACAACACCTTCACCCTCACCACTTCCAGCGGCTCGACGGTGACCGTCGACGTCGGCTCCTCGACCAAGTACGTGGACCCGAGCGTGTCCTCTCCGACGTTCTCCAACGTCACCGTCGGTGAGCACGTTGCGGTGATCGGTACCGAGTCCTCCAATACCGTCACCGCGACGAGCGTGCTCATCGGTGCGCCGCCTGCGGGCGGGATGGGTGGCGGCGCCTTCGGCGCTGCCGGGCCGGGCGGCCCCCCGGCGGCGGTCGGCACGGTGAAGTCGGTCGGTGACAACACCTTCACCCTCACCACCGCCAGCGGCTCGACGGTGACCGTCGACGTCGGCTCCTCGACCAAGTACGTGGACCCGAGCGTGTCCTCTCCGACGCTCTCCAACGTCACCGTCGGTGAGCACGTCGCGGTGATCGGCACCGAGTCCTCCGACACGGTCACCGCGACCGCGGTGCTCATCGGCGCCCCGCCGGTTCGCGGCATGGCGCCTCCCGGCTTCGGAAGCGGATCGAGCTCGGGCAGCTCGACGAGCTCGGGCAACACGACGAGCGACTCGGTCTCGGGGGGCTTCACCACGGCTTGACCCGAGCGAGCGCCGCGAGGGCGGTGGTCGGCACCGGCCTCCCCCAGCCTCTGGCCGGCCACCATCCCGCGGCTCTCACCGCCACCGGGCTCCGTCACCTTCGAGAGGTGGCGGGGCCCGGTTCGCGAGGCAGCCGACCGTCGTCGAGCCACCGAGCGGGGCAGTGCCATCCTTGGACGATGCTCCATGCATGTGCCCTCACCGTCGAGTTGCAGATCCCTGCCTCTCGGTCGCTGAAGTCGAAGCGATCGGTCGTCAAGCCCATCGTCGAACGCTCGAAGAGCCGTTTCGGTGTGGCTGCGGCGGAAGTCGATTTCCTCGGACAGTGGCAGCGGACCGAGCTCGCGTTCGCGGCGGTCGGCGGTTCGCAGGGTCACGTCGAGGACGTCCTCGACGCGGTCGAGCGCTTCGTCTGGTCGCAGCCCGACGTGGAGGTGATTCGCTCGGACCGGCACTGGATCGAGGACGGCCGCTGAGGCGGAGGCTCGGGCGGGGGCACCCACGAGAGGGCTCCGCGAGCAGGAGGAGGTTGGCGCGGCTGACCTAACCTCTCGCCGGTGACCACGCTCGACGAGCTCCTGGACGACCTCGACGCGGAGTATCGGGAAGTCCGAGACCTGGTCGCGACCCTGCCCGACCACGCGCGGGAGTGGGACCTCCCGACGCCGGCAGATGGTTGGGCAGTGCGCGACCAAGTGAGCCATCTGGCGTTCTTCGACGATCTCGGTCGGATGGCCATGGCCGAACCCGGACAGTTCGCTGCCAAGGCCGACGAGCTCGTCGAGAGCGGCCGCGACCCGATGGAGGAGCACCTCGTCGCCGGCCGGTCGATGGGTGGGGATCGGCTCCTCCGATGGTGGGCCGAGGCGCACCGGGGGATGGCCGAGGCCTTTGCGGGTGCAGACCCCTCGACTCGCGTGCCGTGGTTCGGGCCGCCGATGGGGGTCCTGTCGTTCGTGTCGGCACGGGTGATGGAGACCTGGGCGCACGGCCAGGACCTCGCCGACGCGCTCGGTCGGGAGCGTGTCCCCACCGACCGTCTGCGCCACGTCGCTCACCTCGGAGTCCGGGCTCGCCCGTTCTCGTACGCGGTGCGCGGGCTGTCGGTGCCGGAGGGGCGGATCGACGTCGTGCTCACTGCACCCTCCGGCGAGGAATGGACGTGGGAGGTCGGGAGCGAGCGCGCCGACGAGGGCGCCCGCGGCTCGATGTCGGGGCCCGCCGGCGCCGGCTCGGTGTCGGGGTCCGCGCTCGACTTCTGCCTGGTCGTCACCCAGCGTCGCCATCTGGCCGACACCGACCTCGTGATCCACGGCGACGCCGTCGGAGAATGGATGGGGATCGCACAGGCGTTCGCCGGACCCCCCGGGCCGGGACGGGCACCGCTCCGGTGAGCCAGGGCTGGGAGCGAGCCGCGTCCTGACCGACGGGGGGCGGATGGCCGTGTGCGTGACCCATCGTCTCTGTGACGCGGGCACCTTCGATGACCCCTCCTTCGACGCACCCTTTGTGATCACCGGCTCGTACCGGGGCACGCGTCCGTTCGAAGGCGTCGTCGAGCGTGACGGACTGAAGATGGACTTCGGCGGCGGCCAGGCGCACGACCTCGAGTCCTACGTGCGCGGGCCTTCGAAGGCGCAGGACTGCTCATCGAGCGGGTGCGGGAACCGGCGCCGGACCTGAGCATCGGTGTGGACCAGCCCGGCCTCGCTCGAGGTCGGCGGATTCCCTATTTCCTGATGCTTCGGCTGGCCAAGCGTCGCTCAGGGTAGGGGCTCCCCGTCCATCGCCTTGCTCACCGCCTCGGCGAACCGGTCGACGTCCTCCTCGCTCGTGTCGAATGCGCACATCCAGCGCACCACCCCGGTCGACTCGTCCCAGACGTGGAAGGGGAACTCACGCTGGAGCTCCCTCGCGACCCCTCCGGGAAGCGCCGCGAACACCGCATTCGCCTCCACCGGATGCACCACCTCGACGCCGTGGATGTCGGCGACATGGCCGGCCAGCCGAACCGCCATCTGGTTGGCGTGCCAGGCATTGCGCTTCCAGAGGTCGTCCGAGAGCAGGGCGACGAACTGCGCGGCGACGAAGCGCATCTTGGAGGCCAGCTGCATCGACTGCTTGCGGATGAAGGGGAGCGCCGTCGCTTCGTCTGGCCGGAAGAGGACGACCGCCTCGGCCCCCATCGCGCCGTTCTTGGTGCCGCCGAGGGAGAGCACGTCGACTCCGGCCCCAGCGCCGAAGGCGCCGAGCTCGACGCCGAGGAACGCGGCCGCGTTGGCGAGTCGAGCGCCGTCGAGGTGGAGGCGCATGCCGCGCTCGTGCACCCACTCCGCGAGCGTCGCGACCTCCTCGACCGAGTAGGAGGTGCCGACCTCGGTCGCCTGGGTGATCGACACCACCTTCGGCTGCACGTGGTGCTCGTCGCCGACCCCGGTCGCCGCTCGTTCGACGAGATCCGGTGTCAGCTTCCCCTGGTCGGTCTCCATGCCGATCAGCTTGCAGCCGATGAGATGCTCCGGGGCGCCGCACTCGTCGACGTTGATGTGCGCACTCGACGCACAGATCACCGCTTCGAACGGCCGGAGCAGCGCCTGCAGGCCGACCACGTTGGCACCGGTGCCGTTGAAGGTGAGGTAGACCTCGGCCTCTTCGCCGAAGTGACCGTGGAAGAGGCGATCGGCCCTCTCTGTCAGCGGGTCAGCCCCGTACGACGGCGCGTGACCTTCGTTGGCGGCGACGATCTCGGCGAGCACGTCGGGATGGATCCCGGCCCAGTTGTCACTGGCGAACGACCGGTCGGTCATCGGCGCACGAGCGGCTTGTACCGGACCCGATGCGGCTGGTCCGCGTCGACCCCGAGCCGCTTCTTGCGGTCCTCCTCGTAATCGCTGAAGTTCCCCTCCCACCAGCGGACCTCCGAGTCCCCCTCGAAGGCCAGCACATGGGTGGCGATCCGGTCGAGGAACCACCGGTCGTGGCTGATCACGACCGCGCACCCGGGGAACTGCAGGATCCCCTCCTCGAGCGCTCGCAGGGTGTCGACGTCGAGATCGTTGGTCGGCTCGTCGAGGAGCAGGACGTTGCCGCCGCTCGTGAGGACCTTGGCCAGCAGCACCCGGTTGCGCTCGCCTCCGGACAGCTGCCCGACCTTCTTCTGCTGGTCGCTCCCCGCAAAGCCGAAGCTCGCCACGTACGCACGCGCGTGGAGCTCACGCGCGCCGACGACGATGCGCTCCGCCCCACCGGTGATCTCGTCGAAGACCGTCGCGTCCGGGTCGAGCTCCTCCCTGCTCTGGCCGACGTAGGCGAGCGCCACCGTCGAACCGATGTCGAGCGACCCGCCGTCGGGCTTCTCGTTGCCGACGACCATCTCGAAGAGGGTCGTCTTGCCCGCGCCGTTGGGTCCGATGACGCCGACGATCCCTCCGGGAGGCAGAATGAAGGAGAGGCCGTCGACGAGCAGGCGATCGTCGAACCCCTTGACCAACTTGTCGGCGACGATCACCTGATCGCCGAGGCGCGGTCCCGGAGGGATGGTGATCTCGAGCTCGGGACCCCGCTTGTCGGCCGATTCGGCTTCGGCCACCAGGTCGTTGTACGCGTTGATGCGCGCCTTGCCCTTGCTCTGGCGCGCGCGAGGCGACATGCGGATCCACTCGAGCTCTCGCTGGAGGGTCTGCTGGCGTGCCTTGTCGGTCTTCTGCTCGGAGGCGAGTCGTGCCTGCTTCTGCTCCAGCCACGACGAGTAATTCCCCTCCCACGGGATCCCCGCACCGCGGTCGAGCTCGAGGATCCAGCCCGCCACGTTGTCGAGGAAGTACCGGTCGTGGGTGACCGCGACCACGGTGCCGGGGTACTCCTGCAAGGTGCGCTCGAGCCAGGCGACCGACTCGGCATCGAGATGGTTGGTGGGCTCGTCGAGCAAGAGGAGGTCCGGCTTCGAGAGCAGCAACCGGCAGAGCGCGACCCTCCGGCGCTCGCCGCCGGAGAGGGTGGTGACGTCGGCATCCCCGGGCGGGAGGCGCAGGGCGTCCATCGCGATCTCGAGGGTCCGGTCGAGGTCCCACGCGCCGGCCGCGTCGATCTTGTCCTGCAGATCGGCCTGTTCGGCGAGGAGCTTGTCGAAGTCGGCATCGGGCTCGCCCATCGCCGCGCACACCGCGTTGAACCGGTCGACGAGCTCCTTGGTCGCGGCGACCCCGTCGGTCACGTTGCCGAGCACGTCCTTTTCGGGATCGAGCTCGGGCTCTTGGGGGAGGAACCCGGCGCGGAAGCCCGGAGTCAGCCGGGCCTCGCCGGAGTAGCCGTCGTCCTCTCCCGCCATGATGCGGAGGAGGGAGGACTTCCCGGAACCGTTGGACCCGATGACGCCGATCTTCGCGCCCGGGTAGAAGGAGAGGTTGATCCCGCGGAGCACCTCGCGGTCCGGCGGGTAGAACCGACGCAGGTCGCGCATCGTGTAGATGAACTGAGCAGGCATACCGACAGTGTGGCAGCCAGTGGCTCCGGCCGTTTCGGCGCTGGTTCGGCGTCGATCCTGGGAACGCTGCCGGGCTGTTGCCGGCCGCGGTGGGGCTGTCGGGGGGCCGCTGCGGGGCCGTTGCGGGGCCGTTCGAACCACCCGACTCTCGCTCGGCCTCGTTTCGACCCCGTCTTGTCGCCGAGATTCGCCCGATGCTGTCGGTATCCTTGGGAGCGATGACCGACGGGGCACTGCAACGTCCTCCCAGCTCGGAGACCGCCCCGTCGCCGCCGGACGGCGGCTCTCCGAACGGCGGGGCACCCGCGACTCGGCGGACTCGAATCGTCGGTCTCTTCGAGCGGCTGATCAAGGCGATCCGGGAGGGCAACGACGACCAGGTGGAGCAGGCGGTGCTGTCCCTCAGCCGCCGCAATCGCCTCCTCGCGCCGCTCGCCCTGGTCGTGGGTGCCTTCGCGGTGCTGTTCCAAGGCATCAGGCTCCTGGTCACCAATTGGCGGTTGACCCTGATCCAGGTCCTTCCCGCCATGTGGATCTGGCTGGCGATGCTGAACCTCAAGGGCCACGTGTTCCGCGGCAGGCAGTTCAACATCGTGCGCGGCCCGCTACTGATCCCCCTTCTTCTTGCCGTCATGGCGATCACCGCCACCGCCTTCTTCCTGAACGCGGTGTTCGGATTCGCCATCGCCAGATCCGGCAAGCCGGAGATCCGGCCCGCCTACGCAGAGGCCCGGGCCCACCTCCGGACGATCCTCGCCTGGGGTTCGACGATCGGGCTGGCGCTCGGCGTCTCGGGGTTGGTCGTCACCCGGTGGGGACTCGGATGGTTCACGCTCTCGTTCGGCATCGTGGTCGGCATCATGATGTTTGCCTACGTCGCGCTTCCCTCGAGACTGCTCGGTCTCGAGCCCGGGATGTCACGCCGCGACAAGCTGACCACCTCCGCCGTCGGTGGCGCGGTCGGGATCCTCGTCTGCTCACCGCCGTACTGGCTGGGCCGTCTCGCGATCATCATGCTCGGCTCGGCGGTCCTGCGAGTCCCCGCGATCATCCTTCTCGCGATCGCGGTGGTGCTGCAGACCGGGGCCACCAGCGCGATCAAGGCGGTGAAGATGAGCGCGAAGATCGTCGCCGGTCGCGGGCCTCCGGAACCTGAACCGGCCGCGGCCGACTCGCTGGCCGAGCCCGGCGTGGTGTCCTGACGCACGCCGCGCACCTTGTCGCGCCGCGCGCGCCGCCGGCCGCCGCGTGCGCCGCCGGCCGCCGCACACGCCGCGCATCCGCACCCGCGTATCCGCATCCCCCGAATCCGCATCCGCGTACCCGGGTTCACCGTTACACCCGGGTGCAATGCTCTGATGATGGCAGGGGACGAACCCCCGAGGGTCGACGAGGACAGCGCCGAGGACACCGACGAGGGCACCGCCTTGGACGCCGCGAAGGACACCGCCTTGGACGCCGCGAAGGGCACCGCCTTCACGAGTGATCAACTCTCCGAGGCGATCACCCAGCTGCACGCCCTCGAAGTCGCCACCCACCGGCAGCTGCTCGAGCACATCGCCGCCTTCGACGAGCAGGAGAAGTGGCGGGAGGACCTCTGTCCCTCGATGGCCGCCTGGCTGGTCGCCCGCCTCTCGATCTCCTCTTCGACCGCGGCCGAGTGGGTCCGGGTGGCCGAGGCCCTGAGAGGCCTCCCGGCGATCGCCGAGGTGGTCGCCGAGGGACGACTCTCCTGGGACCAGCTGGTTCCCCTCACCCGCTTCGCGAAGGAGGCGACCGATCAGACCCTCGCCGAAGCGGCCCCTCGCTGGTCGGCCGCCGAGACGAAGCAGCTCGCCGAGCGTGCGCGCACCCCGAAGGTCGCCGACGCCAACGAGGCCCACCGGGCGCGGCGGCTCACCTGGTGGTCCGACGCCCACCTGCTCCACCTGCGCGGGGCGCTCCCGACCGAGGCCGGTGCGCAGCTGACCGGGGTGCTCACCTCGCTCGCCGCCTCGGCCCCGAAGGACCCCGAGACCGACACCTACGAGCCCTTCGAGGCCCGGGCCGCCGACGCCCTGGTCGAGCTCGCCGCCATGAAGGCCGGCGAGCTGGCCGACCCCGACCGTCCCTTCGTCGTCGTCCACACCGACCCGGCCGCGCTCGGCGGCGACGAGGAGGGGGAGGCCGAGCTGGCCGAAGGACGACGGATCGCCGCGGCGACCGCACGCCGGCTGGCCTGTGACTGCCGCTGGCAGCTGGTCGTCGAGCACGAGGACGGCGAGGTGGTCCGCCTCGGGCGCACCACCCGCCAGGTGCCCGCTTGGCTCAACCGCCAGCTGAGACGGAGGGACCGGGGGTGCCGCTTCACCGGTTGCGGCGCCACGAGATGGCTGCACGCGCACCACCTCACCCACTGGGCCGACGGCGGCCCGACCGATCAGGACAACCTGGTGATGCTCTGCGGACGCCACCACCGGGTGGTCCACGAAGGCGGCTGGCAGGTCCACGCCGCACGGGACGGCACGGTCACCTTCGAGAAACCGAGCGGCCAGGTGCTCACCTGCGGGCCGCCACCGCTCCGACCCGACGTGCGCCACCGCCTCTTCGGACCCGACCCACCCCCGGGCCCGCGCCCGCCGGCGGTGCCCCCGCCCCCGCTTTCCACCTGATCCGACCCTCCCCAGCTCCGACCCTCACCCGCTCCGACCCCGACGGACCACTCCGCCGGGGTAGGGGCGCGCCTATCGAGGACCGTCGACGACCACACGAACGGAGAGGGCGGGAGCGGAAGGGAGAGCGCTTAGGCGAAGCGCTCGACGAACGTTAGTGCGGCGTCGGCAACCTCACGCCAGCCGCTGTCGATCGTAAGAGAGTGGCCCCGGCCGGGAATCTCGACGAACTCGGTGATGCCAGGATTGTTCTTGAGTTGCTTCTTGTACTCGGCATGGGAGATCGCTCTCGGAACCGTGTTGTCCTTCTCTCCCGAGATGATCAGCAAGGGTCCCCGGTCGGGATTCTCGGTGTCGACCTTCGCTTCTGACCAGGGATTGAGGTTCGCTGCAGCCGACTGGAACAGTGGCGCGCCGGACGCGGGCACTGCGAACGTGTGGTAGAGCCCCTTTGCTTCTTCCTCGCTGAGCGCGTTGGCGAATGCGAAGCGAAACTGATCGTAGGTCAGAGGCACGGCACGATGGCGATTGGCCGGATTGCCCAGCACCGGTTTGGCGGCCCTGAGCGAGGAGATCGGCAGAGGGAGCACCCCGCGGAACGGGGCAGCATCGATAGCCACCGAGACAGCCGAGAGTCCCCGGCCCGCCACGATCTGGGCGAGGAGGCCCCCGAAGGAGTGGCCGATCACCGCGGGCTTCTTGCTCAGCTGACCGATGACCTCGCCGTAGTGATCGGCAACCTGGCCGATCGTCTTTCCCGCGAAGGCCTCCGGCTTCGCATTGGCCTCGTCGACATCCTCGGGATCATCGGGCCAGCTGACGAGAACCGGCGAATACCCTGCCTCCTCGAAGACGACGCCCCACCGATCCCAGCTGCTCGAGAGCAGCCACAGGCCGTGGATGAAGACCACCGGGGTGTGGCCCGAGGCATTTGCCGCGGCGATCTGGTCGCTGGTGTGCTCGTCGATCGTGGACATCTGCAGCTCCTTGGTTGACTGAACTCATGGACGCGATGCCGATTCTGACGGCTGTGGCGACTCCTGTCACTGTGCCATCGTGATCTGTCCGCTGCTTCTGCTCCGTCCCGCTTCGTCGTGTTCCGTGCCCGAGGGGGACGAGGGAAGACGGTGAGCCCGAAGAGGCCGGCGGGATCCGAGCCCGGCGGGATCCGAGCCCGGCGGGACCCGAGCCCCGCGGGCCCCGAGCCCCGCGGGCCCCGAGCGACGCGGGCCCCGAGCGACGCGGGGGCTTCGGGGGGTGGCTGAGAAGTCTCGGGGTCTGTCAGGACTCGGCGACGCGCTTGAGGTTCGCGAGTGTCGCGGTCATGCCGTCCCGCGCCATCTGCGCCATTCCGTCGATGCGTGATTTGACGTCGAGGTTCTGGTCGCCGGCGCGGACGAAATCCGGGTAGGCGGGAAGGACCTGCCACGACTCGGTGACGTCCGTGCCATCGCCCTCTTCTTCGAACGTAAATCCCCAGCGCACGAGCTCGACGTCACCAGCCGGCCCGAAGTTGACGAAGGAAAACTCTCGGCCGGGGTCGGAAGCGACAACCTTGCAGCGCGTGTCCCAACTGACGTCGCCGATCGCATTGTGGCCAGTGAACCAGGCCCCTGTCTTGCCAGCCTGCGCGGCATCGTCCCAGATCCCGGATTGACACACCGGGCTGAGGTCGCCGACACGTGTCACATCGCTGACAATCGCGTAGAGGTCAGCGGACCGGCAAGCGATCCTGATTGTTTCTGAGTGGTTGTAAGAGGAAACGTCCATAGACCGGACCTTATGCCGGATCGGCCCTGCTGGCGCCACCGCAGACGCGGGAACCGGAGGCGAGCTTTCCGTGGCACGTTGATGACCGTCTTGGAGCTGGCGTTGTGGTCATCCGAACCCGGTCCCACAGTTGCCCGGACCGGTGCTCGGGTCGTTCGACTGCTCGGCAGGCCAGACCGGTACAGTCGAAACTGTTTGGACTTGGCTGACACCAACAGAGGAGACCGCATGGACGAAGGAAAACCGATTTCGTATCTTGCGCTCGCGAATGACACTCCCGTGCTCAGCTCAACCGGCTCCGAGTTCGGAAAAGTTGTCCACGTCCTGCAGATACCCGAGCTAGATGAGTTCGACGGGATCGTCGTTGGCACGAAGCACGGCCATCGATTCGTCGGGCGAGATCAAATTGCCGAGATCACTACGTCGTACATTCGATGCGCCCTCTCTGATGAACAAGCAGCAGCACTACCGGCACCAGACGGTCCCCCGGTCCTCCATCTCGACGCTACCTATGACGAAGGCTCATCCCTGAGTGCCAGGTTCGCCCGACTGTTCAGGCGGCCGCACTGGAAGGAACTCGAGTAGCGGAAGGTCCCCGAGCGACCGGAGTCCCTGAAACAGCTTCTGACGCATCCGACCCTCCTCAGCTCCGACACCCGGCGGACCAGACGGCACCTGTTGGCTAACGTCACTGCAATGCGGATCGTGATATTGGGTGCCGGCTTTGGCGGACTCGAGCTGTCGACGCGGCTTTCGGAAGAGCTCGGAGACGAAGCAGACGTCGTCCTCATCGACAAGGGCGAGGGGTTCATATTCGGATTCTCGAAGCTCGACGTGATGTTCGGGAGAACCGTCCCCTCCGCGGTGTTCCACCCCTACAGGGACATCGACAAGCCCGGACTCGAGTTCGTGAGAGCGACCATCGGTGCGATCGACCCGATTGCCAAGAGCGTCGAGACCGAGGCGGGGACCTTCGAAGCCGACATCCTCGTCGTCGCTCTCGGTGCGGATCTCGACCCCTCGGCAACACCGGGGCTCGAGGCGGTTGGCCACGAGTTCTACACGGTCGAGGGCGCATTTGCCCTGCGTGACGTCCTCTCCTCCTTCGAGGGTGGAGATGTGATCGTCGGCGTGACCTCGACGCCGTTCAAATGCCCCCCAGCGCCGAGCGAGACGGCGCTGTTGATGCACGACTTCCTGGTCGAACGGGGCCTTCGTGAGACTTCGACCGTTTCGCTGCTGATGCCGATGGGCGCGCCCATCCCGCCTTCGCCGGCGGCATCGGAGGCGCTGTTGGTCGCGTTTGCGGAGCGTGACATCAACTGGAGGCCGGACTGTCTCGTCGTGGGGCTCGATCCGGGTCGGAAGGCCGCCAAACTCGCGGACGGTGGCGAGATCCCCTTCGATCTCTTCCTCGGCGTTCCGAAGCACAGAGCGCCGGAAGTCGTCGAGCGGTCGGGACTGACTGTGGACGGTTGGGTGCCGGTCGATCCACTCACTCTCGAGACGAATCACCCGGATGTCTACGCGGTCGGCGACGTCACGAGCGTCGGCACTCCGAAGGCCGGGGTGTTCTCAGAGGGTCAAGCGTCCGTCGTCGCCGACCAGATCCTTGCCCGATTGCGGGGTAGCTCGAAATCTGCGACCTACGACGGTCGTGGCGTCTGCTACATGGAGTTCGGCAGGGACATGGTCGCCCGAGTGGAGGTGACCTTCCGCGCTGGACAGGCTCCCGTAGGTTCGATCGACGGCCCGTCTGCGGCGATCGCCTCCGACAAGACGGAGTTCGGTTCGAGCAGGGTTCAGCGCTGGTTCGGTCGCGAATGGGAGCTCATCGCCGCCAGGTGAATCAGCCGGCGACATTGTTTGCCGTCTTCGCGCCGCGCAATGGAATTCATTCGGAATGGATGAGTTCGACCGGGCGGCATCAGCGGTACAACAAAGTCTCTCCACAATGTGTGGCCGTCGCGTCACGCCGCGTAACAGTCCTCCAGCGGGCATATCCCGAGGCAGCCCACACCTGCCGAAATCCCTGCACGGCAACGAGAATTGACCGGGCCGGTGACGGGATTGACCTGCGAAGCCTCCCGGCGATCTCGCTCGACAAGAAGGCCAGCAAGGCGCGGTGCAAGGTACGGCGCCGATCCTGCTCCGATGTGCGAGCAGGGTCAGGACTCTGGGCGAGCTTCGATCACACACCTGCGGAGCAGGGATTCTTGGCTTCAGAGCGGACCGTCTCGGTGGCCGAGCCGGAGCGCAGGGATCAAAACAATTTGCACAGGGTGTGCAAACATCGTTGCGCGTTGTCCGGCAGTTCTTTATGGTCCCGCCCCGATGAGGGTGGCAGGGCGCAGTCCAGAGGTGATCGCGAATCGACGCGGTCGGCTGTCGGGAGTCGGGGTCTTCGTCGTTCTTCTTGTCGTGACCTCGTGCACGACGACCGCGAAGAGCACTTCGAGTGATCGCCCCGAACCGGCGGCGAAGAGATCGCCTGCCACCCCTGACGGCGCCTCAGGGGGGGCCGCAAACGCGGCCGTCGTCTCCGCCTGGCTCGCTGCGGAGCACGCTTTCGACGATGCAGCACTGACAGCCGACCCCACCCAACCCGACCTGGCTGCGACAACCGTGGCCCCACAGCTCAGTGCGACACAGGCCTTGCTCGAGCAGATGCAGGCCTCGGACGAGGTCGCAACGGGAGCAGCGCAATACGGGACACCGAGTATCCGGCTGTTCGGTTCGGAGCTCGCGCAGGTCACCTCCTGTGTCCACGACGCGGAGATCGTCGTGTCCGCTTCGACGGGTAAGCCCGTCCCCGGCGTACCTGGCGAAGTCGCGTTCGAGCTGCTTCGGTCGACGATGGAGTTCACAGGGGGCGGATGGAAACTCGCTTCCCAGACGGTGGGAGTAGGGCAGTGCTCGGGATCGTGAGACGAAGCCGCCGCGTCGCCGCTCTCGTCGCTTTCCTCATCGCGGTCGGGTGCATCGGCGCGTCGGGGCTCGAGCCTTCGACGACGTTCGCCGCAGCCACGGGTGGAGACGGACCCGGGGGCTCGGTGACTGTGGGAGCCGGGAGCGGGGGCTCGTCGGGCGGAGCACCTGGTGCACCAGGCGGCGGCGGTCAGGGCGGTGGCGCAAGTCCCTGGACGTGCACCTACACCCTGCTCACGCTCAACGACCAGAGCCAACCGCCGGGTGGAGCCTCTCCGGGGGCTTGGTACTCGGTGACCTGTGTCGACGTCGCGACCGGCGCGCAGAGCACGCAGACGGAGTGGATTCCCGACCAGGCCTCTCCCGGCGCACCCCCTGTCGACCCCTACTCGCTCGCCCTTCAGGCCGAGAAATCGATCGTCCTTCCAAATCCGCCCATCGGCACGAATCCTTCGGGCGCGTCGGTCGTGAACCTCGCGACGTGGCTCTGGATCGATTCGAGTGTGTGGCACGCCTACCAGGTCACCGCCAATGCAGGACCGGTCAGCGCAACGGCGTCCGCCGTACCCACCTCGGTGACCTGGTCGATGGGCGACGGCGGTTCTGTCACCTGTGCTGGACCAGGAGTCGCATATGAACCTGCTCTCGCCAGCAGCGCCCAGGCGACGGACTGCTCGTACCGGTACTCGGTGTCGTCGGCAGGTCAACCCTCGGCCGACGGAAATCCGGACGACGGAGCATTCCTGGTGAGGGCGACTATTTCGTGGAGCGTCTCGTGGTCGGCGCAGGGAGCTGCGGGTGGAGGTGGCCTTCCGCCACTCTCCACGTCGTCGACGTCGGCGCTTCGGGTCGAACAGGTCCAGAGCGTCGACACGACATCGCTTGTCACTCCCCCGTGCCCCGCGTGCGTGAGTGGCCTGAGTGGGGCGGGAGGCGCGAAGGGCGCGGGTCCATGGTGGGCGGCATGACGTCGCTCCTCGACCGCAATTCGACGGTGACTGGCGAGCGAAGCTCGCTCGAACCCGACCGCCCACTCCCGACGCGGCCTCGCAGCAAGAGACCACTTCTCGCCGCCGCGTCCGCTGCCGTGGTCGTCGTGAGCATCGCCGCCTTCATGAGCCTCTACTCCTCGGCGCGACACCAACAGCAGGTCCTCGTCGTGACCCAGCCGGTCGAGAAGGGCGAGATGTTGAGTGCGGCCGATCTGGGAGAGGCAAGCGCAAATCTGTCCGGGGGCGTCGAAGCGATCCCGGTGTCACTAACTGCGTCGGTGTCCGGAAAGCGCGCGGCGGTGACCATCCCCGCCGGTTCGTTGCTCGTCCCAGGCGATCTCACCTCCGCCTCGGAGATTCCTCAAGGCGAGGCGGTCGTCGGGATCGCCCTGAAGGACGGGCAGTATCCGTCGACCGGCCTGCAACCGGGCGACCAGGTCATGGTGGTGCAGACCGCGAGCCCCGGGTCGCCGCTTCCGACCGTCGCGGGAGGCGGATCGAGTACGCCGAACGACAACTCCGGAGCGACTGCGAGCAGCGGTGTGCTCGTCCCGCAAGCCACGGTCTTCGCGGTGGCGACTCCGGGTACGAACTCTGGGGGTTCGGTGTCGGATCTCGTCTCGGTGGAGGTGCCGACCACTCTCGCTGCCGCCGTTTCGACCGCCTCGGCCGCAGATCAGGCGAGTCTGGTCCTCCTACCCGACGTCGGGAGCGGGGCGACGACCGGCGAAAGCGCGAACGCGGGTGGAGGGTCGAAGTGACGGTCACTGCCTTCGCCTCGTTCAAGGGCTCGCCCGGTGTGACGACACTTGCATGCCTCGTGGCTGCGAAATGGCCTCACTCGCCGGCTCCGATCGTGGCGGAATGCGATCCGGCAGGCGGCGACCTGGCCGCACGCTTCGAGCTCTCCTCGAGATGCGGGTGGCCGTCTTTTGCAACGTCCCTCCGTCGTGAAGGCAGACGCGCGGCGCTCGACCCCCACCTGCAGCAACTGGCGAGCGGGCTCGACGTCCTCGTCGGGACCGAGCCCGCCGAGTCGTCCGACCATTCGGCGATCTCTGGCCTGTTGGACTCTGCAAAGGACGGCGCCCGGGACGTCCTCGTCGATTTGGGCCGGCTTCCGACGACCGAAG
Organism: uncultured Acidimicrobiaceae bacterium; assembly: GCA_963769905.1. GTDB lineage: Bacteria > Actinomycetota > Acidimicrobiia > Acidimicrobiales > RAAP-2 > Bog-756. Next base: position 1,965,541 of record CAVYNG010000002.1, on the reverse strand, counting down.
ACGAATGCGCGAGCTACTGGCTCGGAGGATCGGATGAGATCGTCCTCGTTGCCAAGGCGGACGCGCCTTCGCTGATCGCGGTGCGCCTTCGCTCGACGTCACTGACCGAACGCTACGGAGCGAAGCTCGGACTGGTGGTCGTCGGCACGCACCATCGCACGGACGAGGAGATCGAGGCGTTCACCGGGATTCGTCTTCTCTCGAGGATCAGTTCAGATCCGGGTGCCGCGGCCGTGGCGAGTGGCGGGCGACGCGGACGTCGTCGCCTGTCGCGCTCGGGGCTCGTCGCTTCGGCAGCCCGACTCGCCTTGGAACTGGCACGCATGTCATCCGCGGCGGCCGGCTGCTCCGAGTGGGACGGGCAGCCAGTGGTCGCGGATCACATGATCAGGTCAGCAAGGTGAACAAGAACTCCGAAGCGGCAAACGGTTCGATGGCCTCGATGATCCGGCAGCTGGTCGCGGAGGACCTGGCAACACCGGGTGCCACCGAACTGATCGGCGACGATCGCAAGGAGTACGCACGGCAACGGATCTTCTCTCATCTCGACACGCTCGTCGGCCCAGACGGCAGCTGGTCCGCGCTCGATGACCCCGGAACCGAGCAACGGATGGCGCAAGAGGTTCTCGATGCGCTGTTCGGAATGGGCCGGCTGCAGCGACTGGTCGACGATTCCGACATCGAGAACATCGACATCAACGGCTGCGACCGCGTGTGGGTGACCTACGCCGACGGCTCCAAGGTCTTGATGCCTCCGGTCGCTCACTCCGACGAGGACCTGGTCGAGATGATCCGGACGGCCGGTACGAGATTCGGGCTGTCGGAGCGTCGGTTCGACCTCGCCCGGCCCGAGCTCGACCTGCAGCTGCCGGGAGGAAGCCGGCTCTCGGCGCTGATGGCGGTGACCTCCCGTCCGGCCGTGTCGATCCGACGGCACCGGTACAGCGACCTCTCCTTGGACGAGCTTGTGACACTCGGTTCGGTCGACCCCTCACTGGCGTCGTTGGTGGCCGCCGCCGTCCGGGCAAGAAAGAACATCGTCGTCGCGGGCGCCATGAATTCCGGCAAGACGACACTGCTGCGAGCGCTTGCGGCCGAGGTTCCGCCGCGGGAACGGATCGTCACCATCGAGCAAGCGTTCGAGCTGGGTCTCGACGATATGCCGGCTCGGCATCCGGACGTGGTCGCACTCGAGGCGCGACCCGCCAACGTGGAGGGGCAAGGGTTGATCTCCGTTGCCGATCTCGTCCGCCGCGCGCTCCGCATGAACGCCGACCGGGTCATCGTCGGCGAGGTTCTCGGAGACGAAGTCCTACCGATGCTCAACGCCATGAGCCAGGGTCGGTCGGGCTCGATGTGCACGATCCACGCGGACTCCTCGGCAGGGGTGTTCCGGCGGATCGCCTCCTACGCGGTGCAGGCGCCGGAGCGGCTCCCGCTCGAGGCTGCCAACCTCCTCGTCGGAGGCGCGATCCATTTCGTCGTGTTCCTCGACACCGCCGTGCACGACGAGGCGGCGTCGCACCGCACCGACGACACGGGCCAATGGGATGACAGCGACGGCGAACGGGCCGAAGGCGTGCTTTGGACGTCGTTCCCACCTCGAAGTGCTCGCACGCGCTTCATCTCGTCCGTTCGGGAAGTCGTCGATGCCGAAGGAGTGCAGGTGATCTCCAACGAGATCTACCGCCCGGGAATGGACCGAAGGGCGGTACCGGCTTCCCCACTCCGACCCGAGACACGGGACGAGTTGATCAGGTTCGGATACCAACCCCTCCGAGTCGACCGTCTGGGAGCACCGGCGTGAGGGAAGCGGTGCTCGTCGTCCTTTGCGGCATCGGCTTCGGGGTCGGTCTCGTCGGCGCCGTCGTGTCGACGCGAGGTCGGTGGTCTTCGCACGGCAGCGACTCGACAGGCGGGGTCGGCACGTCGGGTCCCCTGAGGTGGTGGAAGCACCATCTGCCACGGTTGGCGCTCGCCTGTCTGGCCGCTGCCTTCTTCGGTCTGATCACGGGTTGGGTGGTCGCAGTCCCGATTGCCGGAGTGGCTGCCTACGCGGTTCCGAGTCTGTTTGCCCTCACCTCCGGGGAAGTCGCCATCGCGAGGATCGAGGCGATTGCGACCTGGACGGAGATGCTGCAGGGAACACTGGCAGCTGCGGCCGGCCTCGGCCAAGCCGTCATTGCGACCTCGTCGATCAGCCCTCCGCCGATCCGGGCCGCCGCGACCCGGCTCTCGGCCCAGCTGAACGCCGGCATTCACCCTCGCGAGGCGTTGCTCCAGTTCGCCGACGACGTCGCGGACCCGTGTGCCGACCGAGTGGTCTGCGCCCTCCTTTTGGCGGTCACGTCCCGAGCGCAAAAGCTGGGCGACCTTCTCGCGTCGCTTGCGGATTCGACGCGCGAGGAGGCGGCGTTGCGGCTCCGCATCGAGACGAGCCGGGCGTCGGTACGAAGCGGTGTGCGCACGGTGCTCGTCTTCTCGGTCGCGTTCGCATCCGGGCTCGCGCTTTTGGCCCATTCGTACCTGTCGCCCTTCGGGACGACGAAGGGCCAGGTCGTACTCGCCCTGGTCGCGACGCTCTACGGCTCCGGTCTGACCTTGATGGTCTGGTTGGCGCGGCCACCGAAGCCCGTGCGGCTCCTCGGACCGACGGTGACGGAGCGATGACCGGGGCGATCCTCCTCGGCCTCACCGCGGGACTCGGCTGTGTCGGGGTTGTGGCCGGATTGCGAACCACCTCGACTCCGTTGGTGGCGATCGCCGGAATTATGAGTCGACCGGTTCAGTCGACTCTGCGCTCTGCGGACGAGCGGGATCCGACGCGCATCGGACGTGCCGCCGCCAAGTGGCTCGTCAGCCGCGGAGTCCTGTCGCATCCGAGGCTGGAGGCGCTGGGTCCGACACTCGCCGTGAGCGGTGAGACGTTCGAGGACCTCGTGACCCGAATTCTCATTGCCGGCGGTGCCGGGATGCTCGTGCCACCGCTTCTTTGGACCGTCGCCGCCATGTGCGGCTTGGCAACCCCGTTGGCGGTCCCGATGTTGGCGACGGTGCTGCTCGTTCCCTGCGGTCTCCTCCTTCCTGTCGCGGCGTTGGCGAAACGGGCGCGAGAACGGCGTCGGCACTTCCGCTTCGTCATCGGGACGTTCGTGGATCTGGTCGTGCTGAGCCTGGCCGGAGGAGTCGGTGTCGAAGGGGCGCTCTTCCAGGCGTCACAGGTCAGCTCTGACTGGGCTGCCCAGACGATGGCAAGGTCGCTTCACGCCGCCCGAGACGGCGGTAGGTCGCCGTGGGCGGCACTGGGCCAACTCGGTCGCGACCTCGGCGTTCCAGAGCTGAGCGAGCTTGCCGCGACCCTCCAGCTCGCGGGCACTGAGGGCGCGAGGATCCGCCAGGCCCTCCACGCCCGCGCAGTCACGCTCCGGCGCCACGAGCAGGCGGAAGCCGAGTCCGCAGCCAATGCGACGACAGAGCGTTTGTTCTTGCCCGGTGCGCTCTTGTTGATCGGGTTCCTCCTCTTCGTCGGTTACCCGGCATTCAGCCGGATCCTCGGCGGATTCTGAGGGCTCGATGACCGCGCAATCGACACAGCAATCGAGACAGCGACCACGATGAGTATGAGGAGGAACCATGTTGCCGATGAACGTCGTTCTCGCCTGGGCCTACGTGCGGGCCCGGGTTCGAGCGTCCCACGCCTTCGACGAGGAAGGCTCTGTTGTCGAGAAGGTGATTCTCACCGCGATCTTCGCCGCGCTCGCGATCTCGATCGGGGCGATCATCGTCGCGAAGGTCACCGCGAAGGCCAATTCGATCAATCTGGGCTGATCGGGTCGCGATCCCGACCCGGGCCGTGCAGGCCGCGCTTCCTGCGGACGGCCGGCGACCGCGGCTCGACGATTGTGGAGGCGGTGCTGGTCATCCCCGCCGTCATGATCGTCATCCTCGCAGTGGTGCAATTTGCGCTCTGGGCCCACGCCGCACAGGTCGTGCAGCTGGCCGCTTCCGAAGGAGACCGGTCGGCTCGGGCATTCGGAGGTGGGTCGGCCGCGGGGTCGGCTGCAGCCCGAGCGATCCTGCAGGGGCCCGGATCGGATCTCTCGACTTCGGGGCTCACCGTCGACGTGATGCCCGGTGATGTCGCAAGAGTGCAGGTGCAGGGGACAGCCGTGGCCGTGCTGCCGGGTCTGTCACTTCCGGTGTCGGCAATCCAGGTCGGGCCGATCCAGGAATTCCGGCCGAGCGAATGAGGGCAACGCACGCTCGCGACGAGGGCAGCATGACGGTCGAGCTGGTGATCGTGACGCCGGCGGTCTTCCTGATCGCGCTCGTGGTGCTCGCCTTCGGTCGGGACAGCGAGTCCCACCAGTTGGTCACCGAGGCGTCACGGGCCGGCGCAGAGGCGGCCGCCATACAGCCGAATGCCGCGAGTGCCGAGGCGGGTGCGGCCGAGAACGCTGTTGTCGGCATCTTCGATCGTGCCCATACCTGTGCCCAGGCGTCGGTGAGCACCGACACCAGCCACTTCTATCCGGGCGGCTACGTCAGGGTCACGGTTGCCTGCCAGGTGAACCTGTTCGATTTGTCGGTCCCGGGCCTGCCGAGAACGACCACGGTCGAGTCGTCGGCGACGGCCCCGATCGACCCCTACAGGTCGGTGAGCTGATGCCGGCGGCACTTGCGGCTCGCACTCATGGACAAGTGGCGGGACCAGGGATTGGGCCTGTACTCGCCCCTGGGACTCGGTCCGACCACCTCCGCTCCGACGGCGGGTCGATCACCGCGTTCGTCGCGCTGGTGCTGGTCGCGTTGGTCGCTTTGGCGGGGCTGGTCGTCGACGGTGGAGCGGCGATGAGCGCGCATCAGGCGGCGGCGGACGAGGCGGAGCAGGCCGCTCGGGCGGGAGCCGGTGCGCTGTCGGTCGACGCGCTCCGAAGCGGTTCACTGGTCATCGACCCGGAGGCCGCTGTCGAGTCGGCAGAGGCGTTCATGTCGGCGGCCGGACATCCGGGCGTTGCCGTCGTCTCCGCTGGTGCGGTGAACGTCTCGATCCACTACCGGATCCCGAGTTCGGTCCTTGGCATCGTGGGGATCTCGTCCTTACCGGTGTCTGCCACGGCAACGGCGGTGGACGTCCGGGGCGTGACAGTGGGAAGCCGATGAAGGCGATGACTCGGAGCACGGCAGGCCCCAGGAACCGGATTGCGCCCTGGCTCGCCATCGGCGCGCTGATCCTCCTCGTGGTCGCGGTACCTGTCGTCCTCTCGGTGATGGCGGGGAACCCGTTCGGTCACTGGAGCCTCGGCGCGGCACGGCGGTCGCTCACTTCGAAGCAGATGTTCGACTCCGCGCTCGTGTCGCATTGGCTGGTCAGGTGCGCCGTCGCCCTGGCATGGACCGCCTGGACCTGGATGACCATCTGTGTCGCGCTCGAGGTCAAGGGCTGGCTGACCGGTAGGTCGACGAAATCACTCCCCGCGAGCCGGACGTTGCAGTCGGTTGCGGCGTGCCTCGTCGGCACAGCGCTCGCGATGTCGTCCGTGGGACGTCCCGTGCCGGGCCCTCTCATCGCGGCGATCGGTCATGCCAATCAAAGCGTCACGGAGACGCGAAGCGACATAACCGGTCACGGGCTGGTCGGGGGAGTGATTCCGATCATCGAGGACCGATTCTCCCCGGTGGAGACAGCGCACGCACCGACTTCGATGGACGCGATTGTGCTCACCACGCCTGGCGCCGGCGGCGCGGCGTCTCCCGACCGCAGTGGTGCCGTGCCCATCGACAGCACCGAGGTCGCGACGCGAACGGCGACACCCGAAAGATACGAGTCGCCGAGTACGCCGAGCGCGGCAAGCGTGGAAGCCGCCGTCCACCAGGTCCACCAGGTCCGCCCGAGGGAAACCCTCTGGTCCATCGCCTCGTATCGGCTCGGCTCGGCGAAGCGGTGGCGCGAGATCGCCCAGCTCAACTACGGGGCCGCGCAGTTCGACGGGAGATCGCTCACCGATGAGCACTGGATCCTGCCCGGTTGGACGCTCGCGCTGCCGACCGGCTCTCCGTCGGGTCGACGTGGTTCTGCTTCCTCCAACCCCGCTGTCTCCAGCCCCGCTTCCTCCAGCCCCGCCGGCAGCCTCGCTGGGTTCAGGAGTTCCGAGGCTTCGTCGGGTCGAGCGATCGACGCCCGGAGCACCCGTTGCGCGATCGACGACGTGACCGTTGCGCAGCGCAACCCGTGGAAACACTTTCCAGAGGACGGAAGGTCTCTGCCCCATCCCGGCCAACCACTTCCCGCCGTCCCCCTGGGGGGTGGGATCGTCGGCGCGGGAGTGGTCGATCTGGTCGACCGGCTCCGGAGGATCCAACAACGCCATCGAGAAGACGGCTCGTTCATCAAGTTGCCGGATCGTCTGCGCAGCCAATTCGAGCGCCGTTTGCGCGCCGGTGAAGGTGCAAGCGTGCCGGAAGCGATCGACGGTGCGCTCCAGTTGCTGGCGTCGTCGTGGGAATGCGGGACGTGGCCGGCCGTACGTGGCGCGAGGATCCACCCCGATACGGTCGAGCTCGTGGTCGACCACCCCGGCGGGAGTGTGCGCATCCCACCACCGTTCGTGGACGCCGGTGGTTTCCTACGTGTCGATCGAGGAGTGCTCGCCTCTCGATCCAGGAGGTTCGGAAGGGCGCAGGGACGCTCCCCGGTTCCGACACTGGTCACGGCCGGAACGGCCGGCGGCGGCGTGCTGCTCGTCGATCTCGAGTCACTGGGCTCGCTCCTCGTGAACGGCGACGAGGCGGGTTGCGAGAACGTCATCCGGGCGCTTGCGCTCGAGCTCGCGACGTCGCACTGGTCCGGGCGGTTCGACGTGGTGCTGGTCGGTTTCGGAGCCGAGTTCGAGCGTTTCGAAAGGGTCACGAGCGTGTCCGATCCTCAGCCGCTCGTCCTCGAGCTCTGCCGTCGACGCCTGCACGGCGACGCCCTTCGGAACAACGCGCAAGTGAAGTCGTTTGCCGCGGCTCGGTGGTTCGACGACGACGCATGCTGGGCGCCGTTGGTGGTCGTCTGCGGTCCGAGCGTTGCCGCCGGTTCGGTGCAGGAGCTCCTCGAGGTGGGCTCCGATCCGCTCGGTGGAACCGCAGTGGTGGCAGTCGGCGCGAGAAGAGGTGGGAACGGTGCGGCCCACTCGGTCCGATTGACGGGGGGTGCACCGTCCGCTCCGCTCGAACAGCTGGCCGCGGTTCTCACTCCGCAGCAGGTCGATGCCGATGAGTTCGCCGAGGTCGCAGCGATCCTCGACGTGGCAGAGGAGAAGGATTCGGCTCCACCCTCGGACGACCCCTACCGAGATCTGCAGGTCCCACTTCCGGTGGCCCAACCGGTCGCGCCAGCACCTGGTCCTCCGACGCCGGCCACCGCTCGCTCGGTCCCCTTCGACCGGATCCGCGGGGGCGGGTCACCGACGGTGCACACGCGTCTCGATCGACCACTGGTCGGCGACGAAGAAGAGGACGCCCTCGACGTAATCGCGTCGATCACCGACGCGGTAGGCGGAGAGACGCACCAGGTTGGTTGCGAAGAATCCGAGGCTTCCTCTCGGCGGGCACCGGACACTGCCGACCCGCGACCAGAGCTCCGCGAGGTCGAGGTCCTCGTGCTCGGACCGGTCGAGATCAGAGGAGCATCACGGGAGTTCACGAGAGCCTGGGCGAAAGAGCTGGTCGTCTACCTCGCAATGCATTCCCGCGGCGCCTCGAACGAGGCGTGGGCGACCGCCCTCTGGCCGGATCGGCTGATGGCACCGTCGTCACTGCACTCCACGGCGTCAGTGGCAAGACGGGCCCTCGGGCAGTCGCGCGGCGGTGCGGACCACCTTCCTCGGTCGCACGGTCGGCTGGCGCTCGGTCCCACGGTCGGGACCGACTGGGACCGCTTCGTGAGCCTCGCGGACAGTGGGCAGCCGGTCCAGTGGCGTTCTGCCCTCGAGCTGGTGCGGGGCCGCCCGTTCGAAGGCCTTCGCTCTTCTGATTGGCCGATCCTCGAGGGCATCGGTCCTGCGATCGAGTCCAGTGTCGTCGATCTGAGCGGTCGATTGGCAGGATCGTATCTGCGCGTCGGCGACGCACGCGGCGCCGAATGGTCCGCTCGGAAAGGTCTACTCGTGAGCCCCTACGACGAGCGCCTGTACCGGATGCTTCTACGGGCAGCGGACCGCGCAGGAAATCCCGCAGGGGTCGAGGCAATCATGGCGGAGCTCGTCCGACTCGTGGCAGAAGGTGTCGAGCCACTCGAGTCGGTGCATCCGAGCACGTTGCAGCTCTACCGGAGTCTCACCCGAAAGAAGGTGGTCCCGCGCCCGGGTCCAGGAATCTCCGGTGCGAGCACGACCGGCTCGGCGCGTGCAGGCCCCGCGCTTTCAGGTTCGGCGCTGCCGAGACGCAGTGATGTCGCCCCGCGCGATCGTCCGAAGGAAGGAGCCGCGAGCTGAGCGCTTCGGGCTCAGCGGCCGGGAGCTCAGACGCCGGGAGCTCAGACGCCAGGAGCTCAGACGCCAGGAGCTCAGACTCGGATACCGCGAGCTCAGAGAACCAATTCCGCCATCGTCCGCAGCGTGTCCTGCGAGCCGGCGACGAGGAGCGTGGTCGCGATCGATTCCCTCCAGCCCTCGAGGTCGTCGCGGATCTTCTCTTTCGGCCCGATCAGAGTGGTCTCCTCGATGAGGCGGGTGGGGACTGCGGCGGCGGCCTCCTCTTTGCGTCCCGAGAGGTAGAGCTCCTGGATCTTGCGGGCCTCGGCCTCGTAGCCCATCCGGGCGAAGACGTCGAAGTGGAAGTTCATCGACTTCGCACCCATGCCACCGATGTAGAGGGCGATCATCGGCCGGTAGCCGTCGGCTGCCCGCTCGATGTCGTCGGCGATGATGGTCGGTGCGAAGGCGATCACCTCGAAGTCGTCCGCGGTGTGGCGGGCGTCGGGCCGGCCGAAGCCCTCGGCGAGTGCCGGTTCGAACGCCTTGACTGCGGTGGGGGAGAAGAAGATGGGGAACCAGCCGTCCGCGATCTCCGCGGCCAGAGCGACGTTCTTCGGCCCTTCGGCGCCGAGAATGATCGGGATCTCCTTGCGGAGAGGATGCACGATCGCCTTCAGCGGCTTGCCGAGGCCCGTCCCGCCCGGGTAGGGAAGCGGGTAGTGCGGACCGGGGTTCTCGACGGGTGCCTCGCGCGCGACGACCTTGCGCACGATGTCGACGTACTCGACCGTCCGCGCGAGCGGCTTCTCGAACGACTGCCCGTACCATCCCTCGACCACCTGCGGACCGGACACGCCGAGGCCGAGGACGAATCGCCCGCCCGTCAGATGGTCCAGCGTGAGCGCGGCCATCGCCATCGCGGTGGGCGTGCGAGCGGACAGCTGGCAGATCGCGGTGCCGAGACGGACCCGCTCCGTGCGTGATCCCCACCAGCTGAGTGGCGTGAGGGCGTCCGAGCCGTAGGCCTCTGCGGTCCAGATGGAGTCGAACCCCAAGCGCTCTGCCTCGGCGACCAGTTCCGGAGCGTTGGAGGGTGGGCCGGAGCCCCAGTAGCCGAGCTGCAGTCCGAGCTTCAAGTCCTTCATGGTTGCCTCCTTATGCCCCGACTTATGCCCCGACTTATGCCCTGATGATGTGCTCGGCGAAGGCCTCGCACGCAGCGAGCCTCGCGGCACGGACCGACTCCGGGGTGTCGGCGGGACCTACCTCGACGCCCATCCAGGGGGCACAGACCAGGTCGGTCACGCCGGCATCCTCCAGACGCCGGTAGAGATCCGGGTCCGGGTAGGCACGGAGCGCGAGATACACGGAGAAGGGCCCCTTCTCGGTACCGGCACGCTTCCTAGCTTCGTCGATCCTGCCGACTTCGGCGAAGGCCTCCTCGGGGAGTGCGGCACCGGTGTTGATCCAACCGTCACAGAGGGTCGCCGCTCGCACGATGGCCGCGTCGGACTCCCCACCGCCGAGGATGGGCACGGTTCCGGAGGGCGAGGGGTTCATCTGGCATGCCGGCACGTCGTAGTGGGTTCCGTGGTATTCGACCCAGCCGCCCTTCCAGAGTGCGCGGAGAGCCGGGATCATGTCGTTCAGCCGCTTGCCTCGGTTGTGGAAGTTCTGCCCGGTCTGGACGTACTCCTCCTCGCACCACCCGACGCCGACACCGAGCCGGACCCGGTTGTGCGAGAGGACCGCAGCCGTGCCGACCGTCTTGGCGACAGTGATCAGGTCGCGGACCGTTGCGATGTAGACACCGGTGGTGAAGGTGAGATTGGTGGTCACCGCCGAGACCGCCGAGATCAGACACATCGGATCCGGCCACGCGGTCTCCTTCTCCCAGAAGGGGGCGCCATCCGGTGCGGTCGAGTAGGTGTAGCGCGACGCGAGGTCGCGCGGGTTGAACAGGTGGTCCGAGACGTAGAGCCCCGAGTAGCCCATGTCGTCGCATGCAACGGCCAGGTCGAGCACCTCGTCGGTGGGGAGGAAGGTGACTGACTGGTGGTATCGCATGGACCGATCGCCTCGAGACGTGGCGCTCAGCCCACCGGCGCGGAGGGCGTGAAGGCCACCGGAATGTGCTTCACCCCGTTGATGAAGTTCGAACGGAGACGCTGCACCTCTCCGTCCTGGCGGATGTCGGGCACCCGCTCGAGCAGCCGTTCGAACATCACCCGGATCTCCATCCTGGCGAGGTTGGCTCCGAGGCAGAAGTGGGGGCCACCTCCTCCGAAGGCCATGTGGTTGTTCGGCGTGCGGCCGATGTCGAAGCGGTCTGCGTCGGGGAAGACGGTCTCGTCGCGGTTGGCCGAGATGTGCCAAAAGACCACCTTGTCCCCCTCGGCGATCTTCTGGTCACCGACGACCACATCGGCCGCTGCCTGACGGCGGAAGTGCATCACCGGCGACACGTACCGGAGCATCTCCTCGATCGCGCTCGGGAGGAGGGAGCGGTCGGCGAGGAGGCGCGCCCACTGGTCCGGATTGTCGAAGAACGCGACGAGCGCGCCCGAGATGAGGTTGCGCGTGGTCTCGTTGCCGGCGACCGCGAGAAGGAGGAAGAAGAGGTCGAGCTCGAGTTGGGTCAGCTCGTCCCCGTCCATCTCCGCCTGGGTCAGCACGCTGAAGAGGTCCTCGTGAGGGTCGAGCCGCTTCTTGGCACAGAGCTCGTCCGCGTAGGCGAAGAGCTCCATCGACGCCTGGGTGCTCGCCTCCGGCGTGATCTGGTACTCGGGATCCTCCGAGCCCACCATCCGGTTCGACCAGTCGAAGACCAGGTGCCGGTCCTGCTGGGGCACTCCCATCAAGTCAGCGATGACCTGCAGCGGGAGCTCGGCGGAGATCTGCTCGACGAAGTCGGTCGAACCCTGCTCACAGACGGTGTCGAGGATGCCGTCTGTTGCGGCGAACACCCTCGACTCGAGATCGCGGATCATCCGCGGGGTGAACCCCTTGTTGACCAGACGTCGGTAGCGGGTGTGCATGGGCGGGTCCATGTTCAGCATCATCATCCGCTGCTGCGCGAGGACCTCGTCGTCGAAATCGTGGAAGAGGGTCGCCGCCCTGTACGACGAGAAGTGCTCGTAGTCCCGGTTGACCCCGACGCAGTCGTCGTACCGAGTGATCGACCAGAAGCCCTCGGCGAAGCCGGCGGGGTCGGGATGCCACTGCACGGGTGCCTCGCGACGGAGCCGTGCGAACCACTCGTGAGGGACTGCCTCGACGAAATTGCCCGGATCGGTGAGGTCGATGTCGGCCAGTTCCATGCACCCTCCCCGAGGAAACTCGTCGACGCCGGCTGTGAGACGGCAGAGGACACGTCCAGGCGGCACCCTAGTGGCACTCACGTTTCTAGAACGTGTATCAGTTATCATAGGGCAGCTGCCCGTCGGCAAGCCAGGCGCCGGGCGCTCCGGTGTGGCCTCCCGGCGCTCGAGATGCGGGGATGCCGGAGGAGCTGGGGGCGACACGCCAGAGGCATCCCTTGGCCGGCGCGACCCTGGGTAGGCAAGGCTCGGATGCGGGCCGGAGACGCGATGTCGGATAGTGGGGGGACGGTCGGATAGTGGGGGGACGAGTCGGATAGTGGAGGGATGAAGGGCCATGTACCTCGAAGAGACGCCTGAGCAGCTGGCGCTCCGGGCGGAGCTGCGGGCCTACTTCGCCGAGCTCCTGACCGACGACGTCCGCGCGGCCCTCGACTCGGAGAGCGAGGGTGGAGAGGCGTTCCGTGCCGCGGTTCGCCGGATGGGGAAGGACGGCTGGCTCGGCATCGGCTGGCCGAAGGAATTCGGGGGCCAGGGAAGGCCGGTCAGCGACCAGTTCGTCTTCTTCGACGAGGTCCAGCGCGCTCGTGCACCGTTCCCGTTCGTCACCCTCAACACGGTCGGGCCGATGCTGATGCGGCACGGGACCGAGGAACAGAAGAGCTTCTTCCTCTCTGGGATCCTCGCAGGCGAGCTCAACTGCGCGATCGGCTACACCGAGCCGGGTGCAGGGACCGATCTGGCGTCGTTACGGACCAGTGCGGTCCTTGACGGTGACGAGTGGCTGGTGAACGGCAACAAGGTCTTCACGAGCGGTGCCAGCCAGGCCGACTACATCTGGTTGGCCGTTCGCACCGATCCCGACGCGCCGAAGCACAAGGGGATCTCGATCCTGATGGTGCCGACCTCGACACCGGGATTCTCCTGCACGCCGATCGTCACCGTGGGCGGCGTGGCGACGACTGCCTCCTACTACGACGGGGTCCGCGTCCCGCGCTCCGCGCTGGTCGGGGAGGTCAACGAGGGCTGGCGCCTGATCACCGGCCAGCTCAACCACGAACGGGTGGGTCTGGCCGCGGCGAGCGCCCTCGCGTTCCGGCTCTGGGACGAGGTGGTCGACTGGGTCTTCGACAAGGGGCTCGAAGAGGTCGGTTGGATCCAGGCCGACCTGGCAAGGACCTTCGCGCTGCTCGAGACGTTGCACCTGCTCAATTGGCGGATGACCGGTGCGGTGGCGGACGACACTCTCGGTCCGGCCGATTCGTCCGCGGTCAAGGTCTTCGGGACCGAGTCCGCCGTCGAGATCTACCGGCGGTTGCTCGGGATCGTCGGCTCGGCCGGGTACCTCACACCGGGCACACCCGGGGCGGTCCTCCACGGGGACCTCGAGCGCGCCGGCCGCCAGGCGCAGATCAACACCTTCGGGGGTGGGGTCAACGAGATCCAGCGCGAGATCGTGGCGATGGCCGGTCTCGGGATGAAGCGGGGCTCGCGATGAGCGCAGCGCGGACCGAGACGCCGGAGAAAGGTCACGCCGGGGGAGAGGCGTCGTACGAGGAGCGCCTGCAGACCTTCGTGGGCCAGCCCTCGGGAGAGAAGACCATCGCTCCCGACTCGGTCAACCAGGCGATGATTCGTCACTGGGTCGAGGCGATGGGGGATTTCAATCCGGTCTACGTCGACGAGGCTGCCGCGCGGGCTGCGGGGTTTCCGGGAATCATCGCCCCGCCGACGATGCTCCAGGCCTGGATCATGCGCGGCCTTCGTGCGAGCCTCGAAGCAGATGCCGCACGAGCCGCGGGCACGGTCCCCGCGGACTCGCCGTCGGAGCAGTTGATGCGGCTCCTCGACGAAGGCGGGTTCACCTCGGTGGTCGCCACCAACTGCAGCCAGCACTACGAGCGGCCGCTCGTGCTCGGCGATCGCCTCGAGCTCTCCTCGGTCATCGACTCGATCTCCCCGGAGAAGGAGACTGCGCTCGGGGTCGGTCACTTCATCACCACCCGTCTCGAGTACACGGACCAAGACGGAGCCCCGGTCGCCACCATGCGGTTCCGGATCCTCAAGTTCCGGCCGAAGCGCGTGGGCGGAGGCGCGAAGGGCGAGGGTGCCGCCCCGGCGCGCCCGAAGCGGCCTCGGCCCGCCCTCACCAAGGACAATGCCTTCTTCTTCGAGGGAGCGAGACGCGACGAACTGCTGATCCAACGCTGCTCCTCGTGCGGGACTCTTCGCCATCCGCCGCGGCCTGCGTGCGCGAACTGTCGCTCGTTCGAGTGGGAGACGGTGGTTGCGTCGGGGCGGGGGACGGTCTACAGCTACGTGGTCAACCACTATCCGCAGGTGGCCGCCTTCGACTACCCGCTCGTGGTGGCGTTGATCGAGCTCGAGGAGGGCACGCGCCTCGTTGCCAACGTGGCCGGCATCGAGCCTGAGGAGATGGCCATCGGGATGCCGGTCCAGGTCTCGTTCGTCGCGTTCGACGACGAGTTGACCCTTCCGGTGTTCACGAAGGTCCCGGGCGCGGGCGCGGTGCCCGGCAAAGGGACGGCCGAAGGGACGGTGCGCTGATGGACTTCAGCCTGAGCGACGAGCAGTCGGCGGTCGAAGAGGCGGCCCGCGGACTGTTCGGGGGCATCGTGACCCCGGAGCGAGTCCAGAAGGTCGAAGAGAGCGACGACCGATTCGATCGCGAGCTGTGGTCGGAGCTGGCCGCAGCGGACCTGCTCGGGATCGGTGTCCCGACGACCTATGGAGGCGGCGGTTTCGGGATGGTCGAGGCGGCTCTCGTCCTCGAGGCACAGGGCCGGGTGGTCGCTCCGATCCCACTCTGGGCGACGATCGTCCTCGGTGCCTTGCCGGTGGGCGAGTTCGGGAGCGAGTCCCTGCGCGCCGCGGTGCTGCCTTCAGTGGTGTCGGGGACGGCTGTCCTGACTGCTGCACTCGCCGACGTGGCGGGCGACCTGGCGGTCGGGGGCATTGGACGTCCCTCGGTCTCGGCCACGCCGCGCGCCGCGGGAGGGGTGACGCTGACCGGAGTCGCGCGGGCGGTGCCCTACGCGCACGTCGCCGACCGTGTGTTGGTGCCGGCGCTCCTCGACGACGGCATCGTGGTCGCCGTCGTCGACCCGACGGCGAAAGGGGCCCGGCGCGAGCGTGCAGTGACCACCAATCGCGAGATCCACCCTCACTTCTATCTCGACGAGGCAGAGGTCTCGGCCGAAAATCTCCTTGCGGGTGGCGATCCGTCGCGAGGCGCCGAGGTCCTCGAGTGGACCCTCCAACGCGCCTGGACCGGGCTGTGCGCGCTCCAGGTCGGTGTGATCGAGGCCGCAGTGGCTCAGACGGCTGCCTACCTGAACACGCGCGAGCAGTTCGGGCGGCCGCTGTCGACGTTCCAGGGGACGATGCTCAAAGCGGCCGACGCGGCGATCGACACGGAGTCGGTGCGGGTCTCGATGTGGCAGGCCGCGTGGCGGCTCGACAATGGTCTCGACGCGGAGCGGGCAGTCTCGGTGGCCTCGTGGTTCGCATCCGAGGCCGGTCAGCGAGCGGTCTTCGCGACCCAGCATCTGCACGGTGGGATCGGAGCCGACATCTCCTATCCCATCCACCGCTATTTCCTCTGGGGAAAGCAGATCGAGCTCGAGCTCGGTCCGCCGAGCGCCCACCTCGCACGTCTCGGTCGTCAGGTGGTCGAGGCTCGCCGCGCGGAACGATCCGGCCGGGAGGTGGTGGCGTGAGTCCCGCCATCTCGACCAACCGCCCACGTGCGACCACGCTCACGTTCGAGGAGGTCGCAGTCGGCGACAGGCTGCCCGACCTCGAGATCCCGCTGACCCGGACCCTGATCGTGTCGACTGCGATCGCGTCTCGTGACTACCAGGACGTCCACCACGATCCCTCGCTCGCCGTCGAGCGTGGCTCGCAGGACATCTTCATGAACATCCTCTCGACCAACGGTCTGGTCGGTCGCTACGTGACCGACTGGACCGGCCCCGGCGGCGTCCTGACCGACGTCGACATCCGCCTCGGCGCGCCCAACTACCCGGGTGACGCGATGACCTTGAGCGGAGTCGTGATCGCCAAGGATGAGTTGGCGGATGGCTCGGAGCGGTCGAGCGGGCCAAAGGCGAGCGGGCCAAAGGCGAGCGGGCCAAAGGGGTACGGCTCCGTCGAGATCGCAGTGCAGGGTGCCAACTCGCTCGGCGATCACGTCGGCGGAACGGTCCGGCTGCGGCTGCCGTGCCGTTCGAGCGCGGCGACCGCTGCCGAGCCGGCAGGGCACGGCAAGCGAGGCGATCGATGAGCAGCGCGCGCCACTCGTTCATCGGGCGGACCGCGATCGCCGGCATCGGTGCGACCGAGTTCTCGAAGGAATCGGGGAGGAGCGAGCTTCGCCTCGCAGCGGAGGCGGTCGATCTCGCGTTGCGCGACGCCGGAATCGAGCCTGCGGAGGTCGACGGGTTGGTCACGTTCAGTGCCGACACCAACCCGGAGATCGAGATCGCCCGCAGCCTTGGAATCGGGGAACTGTCCTTCTTCAGCCGCATCCACTACGGCGGTGGCGCGGCATGTGCGACGATCCAACAGGCCGCACTTGCGGTCGATGCAGGAGTGGCTGACGTCGTCGTCTGTTACCGAGCATTCAACGAACGTTCGGGGAACCGGTTCGGTGCAGGCGTGCAGGACCGACCCCCGGTCCCGAACGCCGAGACGGCGAATTTCGCGTGGTACGCACCCTTCGGGCTGCTGACACCTGCGCAATGGGTCGCGATGGCCGCGCAGCGCTATCTGCACATGACCGGAGCAACCTCCGAAGATCTCGGACGAGTGGCGGTCGCCGATCGCAAGCACGCCGCGACGAACCCGAAGGCCTGGTTCTACGGCAAGCCGATCACGCTCGAGGAGCACCAGGCGTCGCGCTGGATCGTCGAACCCCTCCACTTGCTCGACTGCTGCCAGGAGACCGACGGTGGCCAAGCGCTGGTGGTCACTTCGATCGAGCGTGCACGAGACTTGCCCTCGGTGCCGGTGGTCATCGAGGCCGCGGCGCAGGGAGCCGGTCCGGGTCAGGAGATGATGACCTCCTACTACGCCGACGATCTTTGCGGTCTCCCTGAGATGGCGGCCGTCGCGCGTCAGTTGTGGGGGACCTCCGGTCTCGGACCCGCGGACGTCCAGACGGCCGTCCTCTACGACCACTTCACCCCGTACGTCCTGTACCAACTCGAGGAGCTCGGCTTCTGCGAGAAGGGTGAGGCCAAGGAGTTCGTGCGGGACGGCAACATCGAGGTCGGCGGCAACCTTCCGATCAACATGCACGGTGGACAGCTCGGCGAGGCCTATCTCCACGGAATGAACGGGATCGCAGAAGGAGTGCGCCAGGTGCGTGGAAGCTCCGTCAACCAGGTCCCCGACGTCGAACACGTGCTGGTGACCGCGGGCACCGGTGTGCCGACAAGTGGTCTCGTACTGGGGGTCGATCGCTGACCTGACTTCTCGTGGGGCGGGACGGGAATCGCGCACCCGGCCGGACCAGGATCCCACTGTCCATTCACCCCCGCTGCTACTTTCGGCAACGCCAGCGATCGCCAAAGGCGGACGGCCCGAACCGACGGTTGGAGGAGCGTCGTGGTGACCATGCCGACGACGACGGGTCCTGGGGCCGCTCCGATCGAGGTCGCGTTCGGCGTGCCGAGCGGTCAGCGCCGCTTGACCGTCGTTTTCCGTCTGATCCTCCTCATCCCACAGGCGATCGTGTTGGCGTTCGTCGGCATCGCGGCCTTCGTCGTCCTGGTGATCGGCTGGTTCGGGGCGCTGTTCACCGGTCGGCTCCCGGAGTCCTGCGCGAGTTTCCTCTCCGGCTTCCTGAGGTGGGAGGCGAGAGTCGATGCGTACCTCTACCTTCTCACCGACGACTACCCGCCCTTCTCCTTGGAGTCGTCAGCCAGCTACCCGGTCGACGTACGCGTGCAGACCGGACCTCTCAACCGGTGGGCGGTGTTCTTCCGTTACTTCCTCGCGATTCCCGCCGGCATCGCCGCGACCGTGCTCATTGCCGGTCTCGGCCTCTTCTCGATCGTCATGTGGGTGGTGGTACTGGTGCGCGGGATGCTCCCCGACTGGATGTTCGAGGCCGCCGCCGCGGCGATCCGCTACCGCGTCAGGTTCCAGGGTTACTTCTATCTCCTCACGACGTTCCAGCCGTCGGGTGTGATGGGGGACGGAGGGCCGGGCTCGCCTGGGGAGCCACTCGGGGGGCCCGGGTCGATGCCCCCGCCCTACGGTGGGCCACCGCCCGCCCCGTACGCGCCGTACTCGTCGCCAGCTCCGTTCGCGCCGCCGGCACCACCAGGCGCGGGCAGCCAGTTGCCCCCTCCGCCCTACGGGGCACCGCCTCCCACGTCGGGCAGCCCTCTGCCCCCACTGGCGCCGAACTTTCCTCCCGCGGCCGGTTCGGTCACTCCACCGGGGCAATCGGTCCCTGGCCCGCCGGCACCCGTCCCCGATCTCGACTCCGTGGAGATACCGCCCGAAGCACCACGGGAAGCCACCGTTGGCCCGGCGCAATTGCCGACGCTCGGACTTCCGCCCCCTCCACCCTCCTTCCCGCCGCCTCCGCCTCCTTCGACCTTCCCGCCGCCACCTCCACCGGGTGCACTCCCGCCGCTGGGCGCACCGCCACCGCCACCGGGCGGGTCGCCGGAGCCGATACCCACCACACCGCCGCTGCCGCCAACGGGTGTGTCGGAGCCGACGCCCACGACACTCCCGCCGCCCCCTCCACCGGGTGCACTCCCGGCGCCAGGCGCACCGCCACCTCCACCGGGCGCACTGCCGCCGCCACCTCCACCGGGCGCACTGCCGCCGCCCCCTCCACCGGGTGCACTCCCGCAGCCAGGCGCACCGCCACCTCCGCCGCCAGGTTCACACCGCGCAACACCGTCTCCCTATCCGCTCCAAACCGGACCGACGGTGCACACGACCCTTCCAACTTTCGACAATCCGCCGCCCGGTGCGGGTCCGCCCGTCGGAGGCCCGCCCGCCTCAGGTCCACCCGGAACCGGCTCTCCACCGGCTGTGACGCCGGGACTCCCGCTGCTGTCCGCACCGCCGCAACCTCCTCCCCCTGGGGGGAGCACGTTCTACGCGGGCGCGGCGGCTCCGACCCCCCCGCGCGCACCCGAGTGGGGAGCAACACCGACAGTCGCCTCGGAACGATCGTGGCGGCTGATCCTTTCCGATCGGGCGAAGCGGCTCGTGGTCGTCCTCTTCGTGCTGGGTGGCCTCCTCTACATTTTGGAGTTCATGCTTCCGGCGGTCCTCGGGATCACCGTCGCCAATGCGACTGTCGCCGAGACCGAGACGGCTTCCGCGTATGCCGCCCTGCAACAACAAGCGCAGTCGTTCGATGCCCAGGCCACGACGTGTCGCACCCTGGGCGATCCTGCGGCGCTGGCCCAATGCTTCGAGTCGAACGACGCCCATTTCGCGTCCGAGCTCCAGAGTTACTCGAACACGCTGTCCGCGATCCACTATCCGAGCAACGTTTCCGGCGACCTCGCAGCAGTGCAGAGCGCGGTCGGTCAGTCCTCCTCGACGCTCACCCACCTCTCACAGGTGGGGTCCGACCTTTCGTCCTACGTCACCGCTGTCAGCAGTTCGAACATCGTGTCCGAGCTGAACCAGGTGACTACGAGCACGAATCAGCTCGAGTCGGCGCTCCGGACTCAATTCACGGCGTCGGCCCTGTCGGCCGCCAGTCACTCCTGAGGTCCCTCGTCGCGCCAGGCGCGATAGAGGTCGATCAACTCGTCCCGAGCCACTGGCGTGAGATCGTCCGGTTCGAGGGCGCCCATTGCCCGGATCGTCGCTCGGATCTGCTCGAGATAGGCGCTGCAGTTCGGACAATGCCGGAGATGGGTCTCGAAGCGTCGGCGGTCCGATCGCGAGAGCGTGCCGTCGAGATACTCGGTCACCAGCTCGACCATCTCCTGGCAAACCAGGTCGTGACGGCGTCGCAACAGCACAGTCACACACCCCTTTCGGTGAGCTCGTCCTCGAGCGCGCCACGGAGCCGGCTGCGGGCTCGGTGGAGAAGGACACGTTGGTTCCCCTCGGTGATACCGAGGGCGTCACAGATCTCTGAGCTCTCGAGTCCCTCGATGTCACGCAGCACGACGACCTCCCTCTGGCGGGCCGGCAGTTGTTCCAGCGCGCTCACGAGAAATTTGGACCAGGCGGCTGCGACGAGGCGATCGTCGCTCTCTTCCCAGGGTTCGATCGGACGCCCCCACGCGCCGGTGTCGTCGAATCGTGATCGCGCGACCGAGGGACCCTGTACGTCGAGGGGGAGGTTGCGCGGCTCTCGGGCCCCGGCGGACCGGGCACGGTTGATGAGAATTCGAAACAGCCACGTCTTGAAAGACGATCGACCCTCGAAGCGATCGATCCCACGGACGACGCCCATCCAGGTCTCCTGCACTGCTTCCTCGGCCACCGCATCGGTCGGTACGTAGGCGCGCGCGAGGCGGACGAGCGAACCCTGGTATCGCTCCACGAGAGTCACGAACGCCCGCTCGTCGCCTGAACGAGCATCCTCGAGCAGCTCCACGTCGTCCACCGAGGGGAGCGTAGGGCGACCATCAGGGCGATGGTCGTCGCGTGCCTCCCGACCGGCGGGTCCTCGGCGTGTGAACACAGGTGATGTCCTCGCCATCACGAGAAGCGTTACAGGCGGACGGAAGCTGGTCGTGTAACGCGGCGGCGGAGAACGGGACTAGAGAGACGAGGATCGAGACAACAGAGACAAGAAGAGGCCCAACCCGAGGTGACCCTCCCCCAAGGTGTGATCACAGCCGGAGGGGGCCATCGCACACCCGAAAGAGCGATCAGCCGAACGGCGATCGACCGAGAGACCGACATCGAGGAGACCTGATGAGAGCTCGCTTCATGTTCGCCGCGCTGCCGGCGGCCGCAGTCGCCGCCGCACTGTGCCTGCCGGGAGCCGCAGGCGCGAATCCGGTACCGAATGTCCCAGCTGGTCCGCTCTCCGGTCACTGGTTCGGGGGATCCCCGGTCTTCGTCCAGACCAACGATCCGTCCGGCAACCAGGTCGTGTCCTATCTGCCCACCGGCTCCGGGCTTCGTGAGGTCTCGCGCGTCGACACCGGAGGTGACGGGACGTCGATCCCGAGCTCGGTGGTGGACAAGCTCGCGTCCCAGGGAAGCCTCGCATACGACCCGGCAGAGGGACTACTCGTCGCGGTCAATGGAGGCAGCAATTCGATCACCGTGTTTCACACGTTCGGGCCGTACCTGACCTTCGGCCGATTGTTGCCGTCGGGGGGCTCGACCCCGGTCAGC
Organism: uncultured Acidimicrobiaceae bacterium; assembly: GCA_963769905.1. Lineage (GTDB taxonomy): Bacteria > Actinomycetota > Acidimicrobiia > Acidimicrobiales > RAAP-2 > Bog-756. Next base: position 1,944,393 of record CAVYNG010000002.1, on the reverse strand, counting down.
GTCGCGGTCCGGGGCGACCTCGTCTACGTCCTCGACGCGGGAGGGAGCGGCGCGGTCCAGGGATATGACGCGGACACGTTGACGCCGATCCCGGGCAGTGGTCGGTCTCTCGGCCTCAACCCCACGCTGACCCCGGCGTTCCTGAACACTCCCGGCCAGATCGGTTTCACGCCCGACGGGCGGCACCTGATCGTGACCACCAAGGCCAACGGGAGTGACATCGACGTCTTCGACGTCGCTCCGACCGGCGGCCTATCGGGTGGTGCGACGGTCAATCCGTCCGCGACCCCGGTCCCGTTCGGCTTCACCTTCGACCGCTCCGGCGACCTGGTGGTCACCGAGGCGGGCACCAGCAACGTGACGACGTACCGGCTCGGAGCCGACGACCGGCTCACCGAGCTCGGAACGGTCACCGACGGGTTGAGCGCCCTCTGCTGGGTGGCGGGTACTTGGCAGGGCCTGTTCTTCGGTACGAACGCTGGGAGCGGCTCGGTCACCGGCTACACGATCGATCCTCACGGACTCCCGAAGGTGGTGAGCACCACTCCGACCCATGCCGGGCCGATCGACCTCGTTGCGAGCCCCGACGGATCCACGCTCTACGTCGAGACGGGCGGTAGCGACCTGGTGGACATCTTCTCCATCCGGCCGAACGGATCGCTCGTGCCGATCGGCTCGGTCGCGCCGGAGCTCCCCGGGCACAGTGGGCTGGAGGGCATCGCCATCGGGTGATCCCTCAGTTCGCGGGCCGCTCGCCGGGCGCGTCGACCGCCTGGTCGAGCCCGGCGGCGTCCTCGGTCGAAAGTCGCCGATAAGCGGCGTCCTTCTCCGGTCGCCACCAGACCGGGTCCGAGCAGCGCCATCGCTCCGCGCGAAGCACTCGCTTGAGGACCTTGGAGGTGGCGGTCTCCGGCAGCTCCGGGGCGATGCGCACGAAGCGGGGAGCCCACTTTGTCCCGAGGTCCTCTTCTCCGGCGAGGAACGAGGCGAACCCCTCGGGTTCGAACTCTGAGCCGGGCCGAAGGAGCAGCGTCGCCATGACCTGGTCGCCGACCGCCGGATCGGGCACCGCGTAGACGGACGCGAGCAGCACGTCAGGGTGGCGCTGGAGAACCTCTTCGACCGGTGCAGCCGCGAAGTTCTCGCCGTCGACCCGGAGCCAGTCGTAGTCGCGCCCGGCGAAATAGAAGAAGTCGTCCTTGTCGCGGTAGGCGAGGTCACCGGTCCAATACCAGCCGTTACGAACCCGCGCCTCCTCGGCCTCCGCGTTCTGCCAGTACCCCTCGAACCCTGTCCCGCCGGTCGTGGAGACCATCTCGCCGATCGCCTCCTCGGCATTGAGCAGCCGTTTCCGCTCGTCGAAACGGGCGCGCGGGCACTCGACACCGGTCTCGGGATCGAGGATCAACGTTCCCGGGAGCGCCCGACCGAGAGCGCCCCTCGGCGTGTCGGGGGTCCGCTGCACGGACGCGCCGCCCTCGGTCGAGCCGTAGGCATCCTGTACCGCGCAACCGAATCGATCCGCGAATCGAGCGACGTCCCCCGGCGCGGCCTCGTTGCCGAACGCGCGGCGAAGCGTGTTGTCGGCGTCGTCGGGTCGCTCGGGGGTTGCCAGCACGTAGGAGAGGGGCTTGCCGACATAGTTGAAGTAGGTGACGCCGAAGCGCCTGACATCGGCGAGGAACTGCGACGCGCTGAACCGGTCGCGGAGCGCAGCGGTCGCACCGGCGGCGAGCGCGGGCGCCCACCCGGCCATGAGCGCGTTGGAATGGAAGAGGGGCATCGCCAAGTAGCAGACGTCGTCAGCGGTCAGCTCGAACATCTGGGCGATGGTTTCGCCGATGCGGGCAATCCGTCCTTGGCTGCAGAGGCAGGCCTTCGGAGCGCCCGAGGTGCCCGACGTGAACAGCAGGAGCCCGAGGGTGTCCTCGGTGATCGACGTTTCGGCCGGGTCGGGAAGCTCGGCCTCGCCGACGTCGTCGAGCCGCGCTCCGTAGTCGCTCGCCGGGTCGGTCTCGCCGGTGACGTCGTCGACCACCAGGATCCGATCTGGTGGTAGTGCCAGGCCGAGGTCGTGGCCTTCGACGAGGGGTCGATGGGCTGCGTCGGTGACCAGCAGTTGGCACTCGGTGTGGGAGAGGTCGCGGGCCAGCTCGTCGCCCCGGTGGGTGGGATTGCCACCCACCACGACCGCGCCGGCGAGGGCAGCACCCCCGAGCCAGAACACGAACTCGGGGACGTTGCCGAGTAACAGCGCGACGTGGAAGGGGCCGGGCCGGCGCAGAGAGCCGAGCACGGCCGCCCGCCGTGACTGCGCGCGGAGGACCTGGTCGTGGGTCCAGGTCCGGTCGGCAAACCGGAGGCCGGTCCGCTGGTTGCCCGCCTGGTTCCGGATCAGCTGGTCGATGGTCGGTATCACGGTCCCCCGGCGATCGGGACTGCCGAACCCGTCGGAGGGACCGCGCGGGCCTCCGAGGCCCCGTCCCAGGCACAAATGTGGAACGCGTTGCAATTTATCAGACTCCCGTGTTACCGTGACGCGGCACCAGGCGCGGGTCGAGACGCGGAGCGAGAGGAGACCACCGCCATGGAGTTCGGGATCTTCATCAACGGCTATCTGCCGGGCCAGGCGGCTCACGACCCCGAGTGCGAGCACGAGATGCTGCGGCGGGAGATCGCCTACGTCGTCGAGGCCGACAAGCACAACTGGAAGTACGCCTGGATCGGCGAGCACCACTCCCTGACCGAGTACAGCCACATGTCGGCTCCCGAGATCGTCATGGGCTACCTGGCGCACGCCACCGATCGGATCCACGTCGGTACCGGCATCATGAACCTCTCACCGCGGGTCAACCACCCGGTCCGCTGCGCCGAGCGGGTCATGATGCTCGACCATCTCTTCGAGGGTCGCTTCGAGTGGGGAACCGGCCGCGGAGCCGGCAGCCACGAGATCGCCGCCTTCAACATCCTCGACAAGAACTCCACCAAGCCAGAGTGGAACGAGGTCATCCGCGAGATCCCCCGCATGTGGGAGCAGCAGGACTACATGTACGAGGGCGAGCACTTCACCGTGCCCTACCCTCACAACATCCTCCCGAAGCCGTACAAGCGGCAGGGTCACCCACCGATCTGGGTGGGTTGCGGCAATCCGGGCACGTTCACCCAGGCCGGCGAGCTCGGCATCGGGGCGATCGCCTTCAACTTCGAGCCTGTCTACAGCCTGAAGGGCCGCATCGACGCTTACAAGGAGGGCATCGCCAACTGCACCGAGCCGCTCGGGCAGTTCAAGAACGACAACGTGATGATGACCAACGCGGTGATCTGCCTGAGCGACCGCAAGCGGGCGCGCCAGGTCGCGCTGCGTCGTGGTCGTGGTTACTTGTACTCGTTGGTCTGCAACTACCACGACACCATCCCGCATGCGGAGGGCGTGCCGGTCTGGCCCGAGCGGCCCCACACGATCACCGACGAGGCGATGCTCGACCACCTGATCGATGAGGGCTGGCTGCTCTGCGGTGAGCCCGACGAGGTCGCCGAGCAGGCGAGCCGGTACCAGACGGTCGGCTGCGACCAGCTGGTGTTCGGACTCCCCTCGGACTCCTTCGAACACGACGAGGTGCTCGAGATGCTCGAGGTGTTCGGTACCAAGGTGATCCCGCAGTTCGACTCGGATCCGCTGCACTCGACCACGCGCTATCGGCAGAACGCGGTGCGCAAGTACCCGACGTTCACCTTTCCGATCCCCGACATCAAGGTCGAGGAGCTCCCGACCAATGCGATGATCCAGCTGGACGGGACCCGCAAGCTCTAACCCGCAACCCTCGGACCGGAGTCAGGCCTTCTCCCAGGCTCCGATCACCTGGTCGACCGAGGTCACCGTCGAGATGAGCGGGAAGGTCTGCTGGAGGACGGCTTCGGCGTAGGACGCAGGCAGCCCCGCGACTGCGTCGCGAGGCACCACCACTTGGTAGCCGAGGTTGACCGCCTCGATGGCGAGCCCGAGCACGCCGAGGTTGACCGACACACCCGTCGCGATAACCGTCCCGACTCCGAGATTCCGCAGCCAGGTGTCGAGCGAGGTGCCAGTGAAGGGGGAGACCCCGTGGAACCGAGGAGACACGAGGTCGCCGGGCTCGATCCCGAGCGGAGGGACCAGTTCGATCGCAGGCGTGCCGGCGAGCAGGTGCTCGGGCCGGCGCAACATCGCGGCAATGAGCTGGCAGTTCGCGGTCGAGCCGGCACGGTCCGCGCGGAACTCCGCGGTGCAGTGGACGACCCGGACGCCGTGTTCTCGGGCCTCTTCGAGCAGCCGAGCTGTGTTCGCCACGACACCGACTTCTTGGGCCGCGGCTGCGAGCTCGGGGAAGGAGGTGAGGTCGCCGATCACTCCCCGCTGGATCTCCATGGTGAGGACCGCGCACCCCGGTGGCGACACCAACGCGGTCAGATCGACCGGCAACGTTCCGCGCTCACCCGCTGGGCCGCTCGGGATCCGGCCGTTCAGCCGGACGCGGTGCGTGCGCCGCCCGCGTCGGTCTCGTCCGCTGCCCCGGCGACGATGTCGGCCGCCCACCGGTAGTCGGGCTTCCCGCTCGGGGAGCGCACGATCGTCTCGACGAAGTGCAGCTGCCGAGGCACCTTGTACCCGGCGATGCTGTCGCGACAATGGCCCTGGATGGCTTCGAGCGAGGGCCGGCGATCGGTGCGGGGTTGCACGATGGCGGCGACCCGTTGTCCGAAGCGGTCGTCGGGCGCACCCACCACGATGGCGTCGAACACGTCGGGGTGCGAGCGGACTGCGGACTCGACCTCCTCGGGAAAGATCTTCTCGCCCCCGGAGTTGATCGAGACGGATCCGCGGCCGAGAAGGGTGATCGTCCCGTTCTCCTCGACAGTGGCGAAGTCACCCGGCATCACGTAGCGAGTGCCGTCGACCTCGATGAACACTTCTGCCGTCTTCGCCGGGTCGTTGTAGTAGCCGACGGGAATGTCCCCGGAGCGGGCGATCTTGCCGATGGTTCCGGATCCGGGTGCCACCCGCCGGAGCTCCTCGTCGAAGACCACCGTGTCGCCGAGCACGCTCACCGTCGGACCGCTCTTCATCGCGGTGCCGCCCTTGGTCATCGTGGCCATTCCGTTGTTGCCCGACTCGGAGGAACCGACCGCGTCGACGATCACCAGGTTCGGGAAGTGACGGAAGAACTCGTCCTTCACCGGCGCCGAGAACAACGCGGCCGATGACGTCACCGCCATCAACGACGACAGGTCGTAGGAAGCGCGGTCGTCGTCGAGCGCTTCGATCAGCGGCTTGCCCATCGCGTCGCCGGTGATCATCACCGAATTGGCGCGCTCCCGTTCCACGAGACGCCAGACTTCGTGCGGGTCGAACTTCGGGACGAGGATCGTCTTGTTGCCGACGAAGCTCTGCCCCATGACGCACCACTGGGTGGCGCCGTGCATGAGCGGCGCGATCGGGAGCAGGGTGAGCGCGCCACCCCGACCCTTCTCGACCATCTCCTCGGGGCGTTGGACCCGGGTGTTGGTATTCGGTTCGACCCCGCCGCCGAGTGCGTAGAAGACGTCCTCGTGCCGCCAGACGACCCCTTTGGGCATGCCGGTGGTCCCGCCGGTGTAGAGGACGTAGTGGTCGTCGTTCGAACGGGGAGCGAAGTCTCGCTCGGGTTTCCCCGACGCGGCCGCCTCCTCGTAGGGGACGGTCCCCTCGGCGAACGGGTCTTCTGTCCCGTCGTCGATCCCGACGAGCAGGCGGAGGTCGGGCAGCTCGCCGAGGAGCTCCGCGACCCGTGAGGAAAATTGCGCCTGGTAGACGAGCGCGACCAGGTCGGCGTTGGTGAACAGGTAGCGGAGCTCGTCCTTCACATAGCGGTAGTTGATGTTGATCCACACCGCGCGAAGCTTGAACACGGCCCAGGCCGTCTCCACCCACTCGACGCTGTTGAGGGCGTAGATGCCGACGTGATCGCCGGGGCCGATCCCCTGCGCCGCCAGGAAGTGAGCGAGCCGATTGGCGCGTGCCTCCATCTCGGCGTAGGTACGCCGTTCTCCGGCTGCGAGGAGGTACTCACGGTCGCCGTATGCGTCGACCGCCGCCTCGAACAGGTCGGCGAGGTTGAACGTCGTCATCGGCAGTTCAGTAGAACACGTTTCTATTCGTGCGGCAACCAAGGCAAGCCCGCCCGCAGGCGGTCCGGGATGCCCTTTTGCTTCCGTCTAATTACGGCCAATTGTGGTCGCCAATTACGGCCAATTGTGGTCGTCCCCTGTGAGTTTGTCGGCAGGCCCAATCCGATCCGGCGAACCGATTACATGCTCCGAATCCATTGCATCCTGCGAATTGTGTTTTGCCGATTGCGCGCTGTGGGCTTGCCGTGGCCGCTCGGCCGGCCGGTGCGGCGGGCCGAGCGGTCAGTCAGGGAGCTCGGGGCTGGCCGGGCTCACCGGCAGCGACGGAGCCGGAGTGGCGGAGTAGGTGCCGAGCGGCTCGCCGAGTGTCGAGAGCGCCCCGTGCACCGCGGTGGCCACGCCTTCTGCGTCGAGGCCGAGATCGGCGAGGATCTGGTCGGGCTTCCCCTGTGCGAGGAAGGCGCGCGGAATGCCGAGATGCAGCATCGGTGGGGCAGCGCCGCACGGCAGCGAGGCCCGCAGCGCCTCCGCGACGTACATCCCGGCGCCGCCCTGACGGACCCCGTCCTCTACGGTCACCATCAGCTGGTGGCCGGCCGCGTCCGCGAGCATCGCGGGGTCGGGGTTGCTGACCACCCTCACGTCCCACACGGTGGCGGCGATCCCCGCCTCGACGAGCATCGCCGCGGCCGCCTCACAGGCGGCGAGCATCTTGCCCACCGCGAGCATGCACACCGAACCGTCACCGCTCCGGACCCGACGCGCCTCGAGCCGGTGACCGACGGCACCGGGCAGGGTTGCCGGCGCCGCCGTCTTCGGGAAGCGGATCATCGAGGGACCGTCGAGGGTGAGCGCGGTCTCGAGCATGACCTCGACCTCCGGGGCCGACGAGGGAGCGAAGACGGTCATGCCCGGAACCGAGAGCCCGAGTGCCATGTCGAGCACGCCGTGGTGGCTCGGGCCGTCGTCACCCGTGATGCCCGCGCGGTCGAGTACTAGTACGACCGGGAGCCCGTGAAGCCCGACGTCGAGGTTGGTCTGGTCGAACGCCCTCGTGAGAAATGTCGAATACACCGCGACCACCGGCCGCATGCCGGCCATGGCCATCCCCGCCGCCGCGGTCAGCGTGTGCTGCTCGGCGATGCCCACGTCGAAGAAGCGCTCGGGGAAGCGCGACTCGAAGGGCAGGAGGCCGGTGGGCCCGGGCATTGCCGCGGTGATTGCCACGATCCGGGGATCGGTCTCCGCGTGGCGGATCAGGGCGCGGGTGAACGCGTGGGTGTAGGTCGTCGCGGGCAGCTCGGTCGTGTCCTCGATGCCCGTCGTCGTCGGCAGCACCTTGAAGTCGTGGAGGCGCTGGACGTCGTCCTCCTCGGCGGGCGCGTAGCCGCGGCCCTTCTGGGTGAGCATGTGGACGACGATCGGACCTGGCCACTCCGCCGCGTGGGTGAGGGCTTGCTCGACTCCGACGATGTCGTGGCCGTCGATCGGGCCCGCGTAGCGGATGCCGAGCGCCTCGAAGAACGTGTGCGGGGTCACGAACTCGCGGAGCGCGCTCGTCAGCCCGTGCACGCCGGAGTAGGCGAGCCCGCCGACGCCGGGCAGTTCGCGCAGGATGTGCCGGATGCGCTGGCGCGCCTGCACATAGGAGGGGTTGAGGCGGAGATGGGTGAGACTGAGCGACAAGCGCGAGATGGTCGGCGCATAGCTACGTCCGTTGTCGTTGAGCACGATCAGCACGCGCTTGCCGGAGTGTCCGAGGTTGTTCAGGGCCTCGTAGGCCATCCCACCGGTGAGGGCGCCGTCGCCGACCACCGCGATGACCCGGCGCTCGCTGCCCTGCAACTCGAAGGCGGACGCGAGGCCGTGCGCGTAGCTCAAGATGGTCGACGCGTGACTGTTCTCGACCCAGTCGTGCTCGGATTCGGCGCGGTTGGGGTAACCCGAGAGCCCACCCGCCTGGCGGAGGCGCGAGAACTCGTCTCGCCGTCCGGTCACCAGCTTGTGGACGTACGCCTGGTGGCCGGTGTCCCAGAGCAGGACGTCGCGTGGCGAGTCGAACGTCCGGTGCAGCGCAAGGGTGAGCTCGACGACGCCGAGGTTGGAGCCGAGGTGGCCGCCGGTCGCGGTCACGGCGTCCACGATGAAGGCGCGGATCTCCGCCGAGAGGGCGGTCAGCTCCTCGGGTGTGAGACTGCGGAGGTCGGCGGGACTGTCGATGTGTTCGAGGATCATGGGCGGCGGCTGGCGCCTTCGGCACCTTCGGCTCAGGCTACCAGCGAGGGACCGCCGGCTTCCTTCCAGCGGGTGGTCCGAACACTCGTTGGACAAGCCCTTGCGACGCCCTTGCGACCGCTTGCCGAATGGCCGTTGCGACCGCTCGCCGAATGGTAGGACGCACGGCCCGCCCGACCGCTCGGGGCGGCAAGTACGCACGGCCCGACCGCCCGCTCGGAGCTCAGCTCACCGCCGGGCCGGGTCAGCTCGCGGACTTCAGCGCACGTTCGAGAGGAACGTCGCCCGGTCCACCACCACCCGGACGAGCTTCCCCGCGGCGACGAGCCCTGCGCTCTCCGAGACGGAGAGGGTGAACACGAGCCGGCGCCCCTCGATCCGGTCCAAGGTGGCCTCGGCCCAGACCGTTCCGCCGACCCCGACCGGCACCAGGTGGTCGAATTGCAGCCGCTTCGCGACCGACGTGCAGTTCTCGCCCAGTTGGCCGGCGACGGCCACGCAGCTCGCCTCTTCGCAGAGAGCGATGAGGCGCGGCGTGGCGAGGACCGGCACCGCGCCGGTCCGCAGCGTCTCGGCGGTGTCGGCCTCGGTGACCTTCAGCTCGATGCGGGCGGAGAGACCGGTGCGCGGAGGCACGCCGGTACCATACGTGACGCAGCGAGAAACCGGCCAAACGGGCACCGGCTCGCGAGGAGGCCCCGTGATCGATACCCCCGTGCTCGAACGTGTGCTGTCCGAGGCGCTCCGCCATGGCGGTGAATTCGCAGAGGTCTTCGCCGAGGACCGGTCGTCCTCGGGGGCGAGCCTCGACGACGGCCGCGTCGAGGAACTCTCGTCGGGAAGGGAGCGAGGCGCCGGCATCCGGGTGGTCTCGGGCGAGACGACCGGCTACGCCCACACCTCGGATCTCACCGAGAACGGCCTGCTCCGGGCTGCGAACGCTGCCTCCGCGGTCGCGAGGGGCGGAGGCGCGAGCCAGACGGTCGCGGTCGGCCCGCTCGGCGGGTCGGGGCCCGGGCCTCGAGACAAGGCGCAGCTGGCACCGCTCGGTTCGAAGGCGGAGACCCTCGAGTTGCTCCGGCGGGCCGACGAGGCGGCCCGTGGCTCGGCTGACGCCATCTCCCAGGTACAGGTCGGCTGCGGCGGCTCCCGCCGTGAGATCCTCGTCGCCAATTCGGACGGGCTTCTCGTCGACGACCGCCAGGCGCGAACCCGGTTCGCGGTCTCCTGTGTGGCGGTCGGCGACACCGGCCTCCAGACCGGGTACGAGACGGCAGCACGGACCGTCGGCTTCGAGCTCTTCGACGAGGTCTCGGTCGAGGAACTGGCCGAGCTCGCGGCGCGCCGGGCTCTGTCCAAGCTCACCGCGCGTCCTGCCCCGTCGGGTGAGCTCCCGGTGGTGCTGGCGGGCGGTAGCGGGGGAATTCTGTTCCACGAAGCGTGTGGCCACGGGCTCGAGGCCGACCACATCGTGAAGGATGCCTCGGTCTATACGGGCAAGGTCGGCCAACAGGTGGCGAGCCCGCTGGTCACTCTGGTCGACGACGGCACGATCGGCTCCGAGTGGGGAACCTACGGAGTAGACGACGAAGGGAAGCCCGCCCGCCGCAACGTCCTCATCGACAGAGGTGTGCTCACCGACTACCTGTGGGACTACCTCCGCGGGCGAAGGGAGGGGAGAGGTTCGTCGGGGAACGGGCGCCGCCAGAGCTATCAGCACCTTCCGATGGTCAGGATGACCAACACGTTCCTCCTCCCGGGCGAGGAGGACGCCGACGAGATCGTCGCCCAGACGCCCAGTGGCGTCTACGTCGCCAAGCTCGGCGGAGGCCAGGTCAACACGACCACCGGCGATTTCGTGTTCGGGACGACCGAGGCCTACCTGATCGAGGACGGCCGGATCACCGAACCGCTGCGAGACGCCAATCTCATCGGCAACGGACCGGAGATCTTGAATCGGATCGACGCGGTCGCGACCGACTTCGGGATGACGCCCGGCACCTGCGGGAAGGATGGCCAGAGCGTGCCCGTCGGCTGCGGGCAGGCGACGCTCCGGCTGACCGGGGTGACCATCGGAGGGACGTCGGAATGACCGCCACCTCGGTGACCGACCGCTCCGACCGCTCCGAGCGCGCGGAGCGCGACCCGGCCGACCTCACCGAGTTGGCGGCACGAGTCGCCGGCTGGGCGAGACCCGGGGAGGAGCTCGAGGTCTACGTCGCCCGCGGCGACGAGACCGAGGTGCGCGCTTACGACGGCGAGGTCGAGTCGCTCACTTCGGCTTCGTCGTCCGGACTCGGCGTCCGGGTGATCGTCGACCACCGGCTCGGGTTCGCCTGGGCGGGCTCGCTCGAGGAGGGGGTGCTCGGACCGACACTCGACGAGGCCCGGGACAACGCCGCGTTCGCGACACCGGACGAGCACGTCCGGCTCGCGGTGCCCGACGGTGTGACCCCCGTCGCGGTCGACCTGTGGGACCCGGCGCTCGCCTCGATCCCGACGACGGCCAAGGTGGACCTCGCCCTCGCGCTCGAGGGACGAGCACGCGCCGCTGACCCGCACATCCGTCAGGTCACGAGCGCCGACTACGGGGACACCTCGGTGGAGGTCGCACTGGCATCGACCACCGGCATCGCCACGACCAGCCGGAAGACCTCCGGCTACGTCTCGGTGGGGGTCATCGCAGGTGACGGCGGAGACAGCCAGACCGGCAGCGGGTTCAGCGTCGATCGTGGGTTCGGCGGGCTCGATCCCGACCGCGCCGCGGCCGACGCCGTCGACCGCGCGATCCGGATGCTTGGCGCGACCAAGGGTCCGACGGGGCGGGCGACCGTCGTCTTCGACCGCCGGGTGGCCTCGACGGTTCTGTCGGTGGTCTCCGCCGCGCTCTCGGGCGAGGCGGTCACCAAGGGCCGCTCGTTCTTCGCCGGCCGCATCGGCGAGCAGGTCGGCGTGCCGCTCCTCACCCTCGCGGACGACCCGACCGACCCGCGGGCGTTCGGCGCGGCCACCTATGACGCGGAGGGACTGGCCTGCCGCCGCAACGTCCTGATCGACGGTGGCGTCCTCCGGGGTTTCGTCTACGACACGGTGTCGGGTTCGAGGGCAGGGGCCGCGTCGACCGGATCGGCGGTACGAGGCGGCTTCTCGGGCACACCGGGTCCAGGGTGCCGTGCCCTGACCCTCGCACCCGGGCCCGAGGGCTTCGACGAGGAGGGCGTCCTCGCTGCGGTAGGTGAGGGACTGTTCGTGCAATCGATGACCGGTGTCCACTCCGGAGTGAACCCGATCAGCGGCGACTTCTCGGTCGGAGCCGAGGGTCTCATGATCCGCGACGGACGGTTCGCGGAACCGGTGCGCGAGATCACTGTGGCCTCGACCCTGCAGCGCATGCTCCAGTCGGTCCTCGTGATCGGAGCCGATCTCGAGTGGCTGCCCGGCATCGCGGCCGGCCAGACCCTGGCGATCGGCGACTTGCAGGTCAGCGGGATCTGAACCGGCCAGCCGCGCTGGGTCGCGACCCCGCTTGGTGCATCGTCGCGGCCGATCGAGCCCTACTTCAGCGTCGCCGTCGCCTTTGTGCAGGCGTCCAGGGCGTTCGGCGTCGAGGTGTAGTAGATCGACCCTTCGATCGCCACGTTGTAGGGGCCGGCTGTCGCCGGGGTGGCGGTGCCGCCGGTCCAGAGGGGGGGCGCACTCTCATTCGCTGTCACTTGACCCGCAGAGGACGAGGAAGCCGAAGAAGAGCTCGACGACGAGCCGGACGACGAGCCAGCAGAGGAGCTCGAAGAACTGGAGGCGCCGAAGGCGAGGACGAACTTCTGGATGACGAACAGCCGCGGGAAGGTGTCCAACCCATTGATGAAGGCCATCATCTGTCCGTAGTTGCCCGAGACGGTGAGCGTGGTCGGGACCGCGGTGACACCGGTCGATGACGCCGCGCCTCCTGCTGCCGATGACCCCGGCGTCGTCGTGGGAGTCGTCGCCGCACCTGTCGACGTGGCCGGAGTGAAGCCGCTGAACTGGGAGAGGCTCACACCCGAAGACGCCGCCAGCCCATTGAACTGGCTCTCGAACGACGACTCCTCTGCGTCGATGTCGGTCGGGCTCTGGACGGTCGGTATCTGCGTTGCGATCTTTTGAAGATCTGCACAGCTATTGGTGAGGTTCTGCTTCTCGCTACGCAGCGTCGCGAGCTTGGCCTCGAGCGCCGCCTGCTTGACCTGCAACTGGGTCTCCTGCGATCGGAGGTTCGAGAGCTTCGAGTTCTGCGGGGACACCAGGACGGCCCAGATGAGGAGGAGCGCGACCATGGCAACACCCGCGATGATCAGGGGCCGTTGGTACTCACGGACGACGTTCATTTGAGATTCCCGTTCTTGTCGAGGCTGCCAGCAGGGGTGATGGAGACCGTGAACGGGAACGAGATGGTCGAGTCGGGGTTCGCCACCGTCGACCCTTGCAACGGGTTGGCGAAGACCTTCGATCCGGCAATCGCGTTGATCCACGCCTCGGAGATCGACAAGCTCGGTCCCGGCCCGGTGACCGCGAGTTGTACCGTGCCGATGGCAGCCGAGGTCGGTCCACTCGAGGCTCCCGGAGCTCCGGCCGAGGTGGTCGCTCCACCAGACGTTGTGGTCGCCGAGGCTCCGGTCGCGCCGGCTGCTCCGGTCGCCCCGCCGACGGGTGTGACGGCGGCCCCGTCAAAGGCCTGGACCTTGGCGTTCGGAGGCGTGATCGAGATCAAGGTATTGAGGGCGAGTGGCCAGTCGACGGCCGAGTTGATAACCGACGCCCGGCGGGTGACACCGGCGGTGTAGGCGTTGTTGGCGGCGACGACCAGGTCGTATTTCGGCACCTGGGTGTTGAGCGCAGTGATGTTGGACTGCAGCGCGTTTACATCGTGCTGCGCGTTGTGCACCTGGAGCAGCTTCCACGCGCCGAAGACCACTAACAGCGCGACCGCGGCCGCGCAGCCAATCAAGGTGCGCTCCTGGATCGTCTTCATTCGGACCCGCCGTGCGACCTCGGGGGGGAGGAGGTTGAACTTCTTGACTGCCTTGTCGGGTTCGGGCAGCGCAAGGCCGATCGGCGTGGCGAGGACGGGGCCGACCTCCGCCGCCTGTTCCGAGCTGAGATCGAGTCGCGAGACGTCGAGTCTGCTCATCGGAGAGACGCGGAGGATGGGAAGGCGAATCTGGGATTCGAGGAGAGTTACCAACCCCGTCAGATCGGATCCCCCGCCGGTGACGAGCACCCGAGAGACGGGGAGTCGTCCGGGCAGGGACGCGAAGTACTGGATCGAGTTCCGGATCTCGCCGACCAGCTCGTTCATGCTGGCCTGGGCGGCTCGTTGCGCGGACTGCATTTGGGGGTTGTCTTCGCCGGCGCGGCGCTTCACGAATTCGGCGTCGGCGGTGGGGAGATCCAGCGCCGCAGAGATCGCCGCAGTGGTCGCGTTGCCGGCCGACCCGATCGTGCGGACGAACTGGGGCCTGCCCTGCTGATGGATGACGACGACAGTCAGTCCAGCTCCGATCGAGACGATAGCTTCGGGCTGTTCCGATGCGTCCTGTCCGCCGATCGCGCGCACGAGTGCAGAGGAGATCAGGTCAACGCCGTCGACGGTGAGGCCGGCGCGTTCAACCGTGTCGATGACCCCGCTCACGAGGTCGATGTGCGCGGCGGCCACGAGGATCCGGCGCATCTTCTCGCCCTCGGGCGAGGTGTAGTCGGCGAGGACCTGGGAAGAGAGGATCGTTTGGTCAGGCGGGAAGGGAATGACCTCCTCCGACTGAAAGCGGACCGCGTCCTCCACCTCGGAGTCCGGTACGAACGGGAGATCGATCTCTCGGGTGATCGCACGAAGTCCTGCGATGCCGACGATCACCGAGGAGCGACCGAAGTGGCCGTTCGTCCACAGCCGAGAGATGGCTTCGGTGACCGACGAACTGTCGCGGATCTCACCCTCGACGAGGGACCCGGGGGGCAGACCTACTTGACCGTAAGTGACGAGGACTGGACGGGACTTGTTGATGTCGAGTTCGGCGGCCCGCACCGCGCTGGTGCCGATGTCGAGGCCGATCGTCAGCTTTGCCATGGGGACGCTCCTTCGCACTGGGAGCACCCCACGAGGTGACGAACTACGGGGCCGCGGATACCGCGGGATGTCGTTGAGCTCGTCGTCAGCCGGTTCATGGGTTCCCCTCCGGTGCCTTGCGTGATCCGTGTCCCGTTCGATGATCCGCCTGGCGCCGGATCGAAGCCGGACCAGACCGCTCGGGTGCTCTATCGGTCCGAACCGGCCATTTCTTGAGGCACTTGGGGAAGTTTCCCGCCTCCCTGAGCGGAGAATCGGCGCGAGAGACCGAACTGGCAAATTCGTTGGGAGACCGCTCGGCTGCCAGGTCCTCGACTGGAGATGCCCGCCCCTTTACAGGGACGTGAGGGAGAGCTCAGGTGAAGGTGGCCGCCAGCTGACCGGTCTTCATGATTCCCTCGCGCTCCAGCATCACCTTGAGATCGTGAGGATTCGTCGCGGTGGCCATGGCCTCGTTCAGCGTGATCGTTCCAGATGAGATCAGGCCGACCAGCGACTGGTCGAACGTCGTCATCCCGTAGTACTCCCCGTCCGCGACGATCTCCCCGATGTCAGCGGTCAGGAGCGGATCCACGATCGACTGCTGGATGCGGCCGTTGACCACGAGGATCTCGAGAACCGGCACACGGCTGACTTGGTCGGCCGCCGGGATGAGGCGCTGGCAGATGATGCCCTTGAGCGAGCCGGCGAGGCTGATGCGGACCTGGGACTGCTGGTGCGGAGGGAAGAAGTCGACGATGCGGTTGATCGTCTCGGTCGAGTTGATCGTATGCAAGGTCGAGAAGACCAGGTGCCCGGTCTCTGCAGCAGTCAGTGCCGCCGAGACGGTCTCGGTGTCCCGCATCTCGCCTACCAGGATCACATCGGGGTCCTGCCGAAGGACCACTCGCATCGCGGACGAGAACGAATCGGTGTCGAAACCCACTTCACGCTGGTCGATCGCGGCCAGATCGTCGGTGTGGAGGTACTCCACCGGGTCTTCGATCGTCACCACGTGACACGAACGGATGTGGTTGATGTGGTCGATCATCGCGGCCAAGGTCGTGGTCTTGCCCGATCCGGTGGGACCGGTCACCAGAACCAGGCCCCGCATCTCTTCGGAAAGCCGATTAACCACCTCAGGGAGACCGAGCTCGCTGACGGTCGAGGCATTTGCCCGCACACGACGCATGGCGAGAGCGACCGACGACCTTTGATAGAAGGCGTTCACCCTGAACCGGCCGGTGCCCGAAAGGCTGTAGGCAAAGTCGGCCTCGTGATGTTCCCTGAACGTCTCGAGGATCCCGGGCGTCATCATCGACTCGGCGATCTCCAGCGTTTCTTCAGCCGTGAATGCAGGTTCGTCGTCGAGCACGCGGAGGGCGCCCGCAACGCGCATGCGCGGCGGCGCTCCGGCCTTGATGTGCAGGTCCGAGCCATCGAGCTCGTCAAGCGTCACGAGTAGTCGGTCGAGGTCAGCTCTGTCCACGAAGACCTATCCTACGAAATGGAGTCGCGCTTTGGAAAGGATTTCGCCGGATCGCGTGGCAACGGGGGGTGCAACGGATCAGGCGAGCGGACCAGACGAGCGGATCAGCTGGGTGGATCAGTTGGGTGGATCAGACGAGGCGCGAAAGGCGCATCGCGGGCGATCCGTGACGCGTCTTTCGGAGGTGACCCCTACTGCGAAGTACCGGCTGGCGCAGGTTCCGACTTCCCCCCACTGCCCGAATCCGACTTCGACCTCGGCTCTTTCGCGGAGGGCGCAGGGGGCTTGTCGGGCGATTCATCGGACGACGGGGTCCGGTGATCGGATCCGCCTTGGTCGCCAGAGGATTTCTCGGCAGAGCCCGAGGTTGCGTCGGCAGCGTCCTTCTTCGACTCCTTCGACGGTTGACCGTTGCGGCTGTCAGTCTTGTAGAAGCCGCTTCCCTTGAACACGATGCCGACATTCCCGAAGACCTTCCGCACCGGGCTGCCGCACGTCGGACAGCTGGTCAGCGGATCGTCGTGGAAGGACTGCACCACGTCGAAGGTCCGATCGCAGACCTCGCAGTGGTACTCGTAGGTGGGCATCTGGTTTCTCTCTCTGCGGACGATCGAGCGGCTGGTCGAGCGGCTCACGCTGGCTGGCAGTCTAGTCGAGAGAGTGCCAGCCCGGTCCGAATGCCGACGCTCCCGTAGACTGGGGCAATGACAACCGGTGCTCGACCGTGACCGATCGGAGCCTCAGCCACCTCGACCCGTTCTCCGGCTCCCGGATGGTCGACGTCTCTCCGAAGGAAGCCACCCATCGCCGAGCCCTCGCGCGGTGCAAGGTAACCATGATGCCCGAGACGACCGCCAAGGTGGCCACCAACGCCATCACCAAGGGAGACGTGCTGGCCGCTGCCCGGGTCGCGGGTATCCAGGCGGCGAAGCGGACGGCCGACCTGGTCCCGATGTGCCATCCCCTCCTGGTCGGGGCGGTCCACGTCGACTTCACCATCGGCGACGACTTCGTCGAGGTCGAGGCGAAGGTCGAGACTGTGGACCGTACCGGCGTCGAGATGGAGGCGATGACCGCGTGTGCCGTCTCGGCTCTCACCGTCTACGACATGTGCAAGAACACGGACCGGACGATGAGCATCGGCCAGCTCATGCTGTGGGAGAAGAGCGGCGGCAGCTCGGGGTCGTGGAAGAGGGACGCTCGGCTCTGATCGACGTCGATCAGATGGGCCGGGTCAACTGCGAACGGCGGAACGCAGGTCCTTCAGCGACAACTCCGACGTAGCTTCGCCACCGCACTGCGAACAGTGCTCGACGTGGCGCCAGCTCCTGAGAAGCCTGGTGCCTTCCGGGTTCAACAGCACGACGAAGGACTCGGATAGAGGATCGATCTCAACGCCATAACAGGGCTGCCAGTCGGTCGCGGCAGGGCTCGACCGGAGGCTTCCGTCTCGGACAACGCGGCGGAACCGCGATCGCTCGAGGTCGATGATCCATGTGCTGTGACAAGACTCGATGAAGATCTCGCTCACGCCGTCAGTATCCCACGAATTGACGAGACTCATGCCTGGATTCCATGTCGGTTCGGTGACAAAGTTGAGATGATCCCGCGGTGCAAGGAAAGGTGGATCCACCAATTTACGATCAGAAGGTCCTCTGAGCTGCTGATCTCGTGGTTAGGAACCACGATGACCTTCGATAACCGTAGGGGGTACGGTGAGATCGACTGTCGTCCCCGACCCTGGCGCTGTGTGGACCTTCAAGTGTGAACCGATCAGGTGCGCACGTTCCGTCATGCCCGGGAGTCCGAGCGACGTAGTCCCGCGCAAGTCCTCGTGAGTCGGTAGGTCGAACCCCACCCCGTCGTCTTTGACCAGCAGGCGGAACCCGTCCGACTCGAAGTCGAGACCGACCGCGACCTGGCGTGCTGCCGCATGACGCTCGACGTTCGACAGCGCTTCCTGCGCGATGCGGAAGACAGTCAGCTCCACCGGCGCCGGCAGTCTCCGAGCGGCACCTGTGATTCCGAACGACGCCTCGAAGTCGCCGCGTTCGGCAGCCTCTCCGAGAATCTGGTTGATGGACGCGACGAGGCCCAGGTCGTCGAGGATCGGCGGTCGGAGTCCCCTTGCGATCGATCGAAGCTCCGCGACGGTCTCCTCGACGATCGTCCGAAGGTCGGCCAGCACCGGGGCTCGCCTCTCGCCTGTCCCCCCCGTCTCTACCTGGTCGATCTGTCGGCAGAGGTGGACGAGAGTCTGCACGGGTCCGTCGTGGAGCTCTTGGGCGATACGTCGTCGCTCCTCTTCCTGTCCGACGACCACCTGGGCCGCGTACGCCTCCATCCGGTCGTGGCGGCGCGTCTCCGCCGTCACGTCCACGAAGACGACCTGCATGTTCCGTCCGGCGTCGGGTCCCCTGAGCATGGTGGCCGTTGGTCGGAACAGGGCGGTGCGGCTGTCGACCTCGAGCTCCACCGGCTCGACTCGCTCCTCAGAGCTCTGCCGAGATTCCTCGTCGGGGGGGAACTGTCCGGCGATCAGTCGGCTGAGCACGAGGGCCGCCGCCTCCGCGCCGATCATGTCGATCAATCGGACGCCGGGCGCATTGCCCGATGTGCGAGAGGTCTCGCATGAGGACCTGACGACGCCGAACGCCCGCTCCGCAGCAGCATTGGTCTCGACGACGACTCCGTTGGGGTCGACGATGAGGATCGGCGCCTGGTTCGAATCGAAGAGGTCGCGGTAGAGGGCTTCGGCGTGCAAGTGTGCTTCGCGTTCCGAATCGGCGAACTCTCTGGCCGACCGCTCGGCCGAGACACGCTGGCCGATGAGCAGGGCGAGGACGTCGAGCAGCGCGATCTGCACTACCTCTGCCCACGCCGCCTGGCTCTCGTCCGCGGTGGCAGCGGCAGCTACTCTCGGCACCGCGAGGACGGTGACCCATGCCGCGGTGGCGAGCGCTCCGCTCAAGCCGTAATTGAGTGCAGCGATAAGGACAGGCACGAGGAAGATGACGAATGTGGAGAATTCGACGGGGAGTGACGTGCTTCCCAGGTGGAGCGCAAGAGTGAGCGCAAGACGCACCAAATAGAGCGCCAACACGACGAGTTGGAGGATCCAGAATCTCGGCTTCGACCACGGTGGTTCGGTCGGGGCGCGGGTTTCGGACCGCGCCCCGCGCCTGCTCCCCTCGCGTCGGCGGCTCCCGTTCCTCCGCGAGCCGACAAGTGAGGAAGTGGCGCTCGATCGCTCGACAGTCGGTTCGGTCCTTGCGGCGTCCGGGGTCATCAGCCGAGGGTGGATTGCTGGGTCGGATCCTTGACGAACAGCCCGCTCGCGAGCGCGTAGTGGACCAGTTCGGTGCGGGACGACGTGCCAAGTTTCTCGAACACGTGATTGAGATGTCCCTCCACGGTTCGCCGGCTGATTCCGAGTTCGTGCGCGATCGATTTGTTGGACATTCCGCGAGCAGCCAATCGGACCACCTCCTCCTCGCGGACGGTGAGCCGTGCTGACTCGTTGGCGGAATCGGCATCTGAGGCCTTCTCGCCATGCCCCGCGAACTGCGGGACGAGCCGCCGCGTCCCTGCGCAGGCCTCCCGGATCGAGCGAACCAGTTCGTCGCTCGGGGTGGTCTTGAGGAGGTAGCCCGACACTCCCGCAGCCATCGCGGCCCTCACGTAGTGCTCATCGTCGTAGGCGCTCAGGATGAGCACGGTCGTCGATGGATACTCCGAGACGATCCGGCCGGCAAGTTCGACGCCGTTGGTCGTGGGAAGTCGGATGTCGACGAGGACGACGTCGGGCAGAAATTCGGCGATCACGTCGAGGGCCGCCTCGCCGTCGCCTGCCTCGGCAACGACCTCGAAGCCCTCTGCCTCCTCGAGGATCCGCCGCGTACCGGCTCGGAGGAGTGCGTGGTCGTCCACCACTACAACTCGGCGGTCGGGTGGCCGGGATTCTGCACCTACGGTGTCCGCCCCCGGCACCGCAAGCTCTGGTTCAGATACCTCGGAGCGAGCCGAGGCGCGCTTCTCCATACGCCAATCGTAGGGTGGTCACCTCGCGGTGATGAGGGACACCGCCAGACCGACACAGACGGCCGTGACGAGGGGCGTGGCGAGTGCCGGCGGCAATGTGGTGTCGGCACGACCGACGCGCGCACCGGCATCTGCCTTTCGGTGAACGAGACGCTCGCTGAACAGGCAGGCGAGGTAGGTCAGGATCGAGCTCGCCACCCCAGCGGCAATCGGCAGCGTGCCGAGGCCCCCGATCCAGGCGCCGGCGACGAGTAGTGCGCTCCGGCCGTGGCCACGGTTGTCGGTGCAGGCAGGATCACGGAAGAGCAGCGCGCCGTAGACGACCACGGCCAGGGCCAGCCCGACGATCGATCCCAACCCGACCCGCCAGTGGTCCCGGAAGCCGGCGGCGACGAGCACGGCCACCTCCGAGGCCCCTACACCGATCGCTGCGATGGAAAAGGGCGAACGGAGGCCGCCGTACTCGATGCAGGCGATCGCGACCATCGTGGCGGCGAGCCCGCAGTAGCCGACGGCGGGCGCGGTGCCGTACCATCCCCAGGTGACGAATGCGAAAGTGATGCCGGTGAGGAGCTCCACCAGGGGGTAGCGTGGCGAGATCCGCTGGTGGCACGTCCGGCACCGTCCCCGCAGCAGGACCCATGATCCGACGGGAACGTTTTCCCACCATTCCAGCTGCCGCTCGCACGTCGGGCAGAAAGAGCGAGGGGCGACGACGGAGAGTCGGCGCGGCGCTCGGTAGACGACGACATTCAGGAACGAACCGACGAAGAGACCGATGATTCCCGCGGCAGGAATCGCGACCACGGCCTCCGAGATCTCGTCGATCACACGTGTATTCAACAGCGCGGCAGCTGCCGAGGCGGGGAGGCAGGTGTTCTAGGTTCTCGATGCGCGGGTCCCACGGCGCCGCTGAACTGGTCCTTCGGGTGGAGGTGCCCGCCGCCACGACTGCCGCAGAGCACGCCCTCGGTCGCCGACGAGACGTGTTGTGCCCGAATCTTGCGATCCGGTGGCGGCAGTCCGGGTGAAATCACTTAGGAAGAGGCCCGAACCTGCCGATCCCTAACTCAGACGGGCACGGCATCGCCGAGAGGGGGTCAGGTGCGATCGACACGCGAGCGAACCGACCCCTGGGCTCGGCCCAGATCGATTCGCGGTCAATTTGCGCAGCGAGTTAGCCGATGAGGGCACCATGACCGACGTCGACGCGATTCGGTGCCTTGCCAGCGAACGCGACCTCGAATTCGTCGATCTTGACACCTACGGAGTCGATCCGTCGGCTGGCGAGATCCTCCCTGCCGACGTGGCCAGGGCTCATCACATGGTCGCGATCAAGCGCAAGTTCGGAACGCCGGTGATCGCAATGTCCGACCCGGACGACGTCTCGGCTCACGACTCGGTTCGGGCCTCGATCGGTCGCGACTTCATTTCGGTCGTGGCCTCGGAGGAACAGATCAGTGACTGGCTCGACCGCCTGTTCAGCGCCGACCTCCAGACGGAAGGGTCCGACGCCGGGGCCGACGACTCGGAGGTGGCGCCGATCGCGGAGCAGGACGCGGGGCTCGGAGTGGGCGACGGATTGCTCGAAGCTGCGATCGAAGAGCTCACCGTCGCAGAGCTGCAAGACGATCTCGAGCCGGAGCAGTCCGCAGAAGTTGTCGCCGACGCCGCAACCGAGCAAGGCGATCCCCTGACCGAGACGGCGGAGGGGGGGACTGAACTTGCCGACGAGGCTATCGAACCCCCAGTGCCCGAACACGTGGAGGCGGCGGTCGACGCGGAGCCCGTCGACACCGACGTCAGCGACGCCCCACCTGCACCTGCTCGTGGCACGAGCAAACGACGAAGCAAGAAATCGAGCCGCAAGGAAAGTGCGGCCCGTGTGCCGGAGAGCGATGAGTATCCGGCCGAGGATGTGGACGGCGGTCAGGCGCCGGTCGACAGCGAGAGATCTGCCGGGACCGGCTTTGACGACCCGATCATCGCAGAAGCGGGGGTAGCGACGACGGACGAGGCAGGGGATGGCGAGGACGTTGTCGGCGGAGATGTGTTCGACGAGGCTCGTGAATCTGGATCGGAGACCTCAGCGGACTTTCTGACCGCGGACACGTTGCTCGAGCCGGCGACGTCGGTCCTGCCGACCTTCGCATCCGGGGCAACCACTCTCGAAGACGCAGAGTTTGCCGCGGTCGCCCCAGTCGAGGCCGACGAATTGGCCGGCTTTGCACAAGACGTCGACGAAACGGGGACTTGGTCCGGCGGTGTGGGCGGCGACGCTGCGGATCTGGTCGCGGAGGCGGTCGCCTCCTTCCAGGAACAGCATTGGGACGAGCAATTCGGCCTCGACTCGTCGGAGGCAGCCTCATCGACCCCGCCCTACCCGCCGCTGGCCAAGGCGCTCTTGGACGGCGAGCGGGTGACTCCCGAGGCCATGGAAGAGGTCCTCGAGGAGCACGATCGGACCGGTCAGAGCATCGCCCGGATCTTGACCGCGAAGAAGCTGGTGACCGAAGCAGACCTCATGTGGGGAATGGCCCAGGAGATGGGTCTCGAGTTCGTGGACCTCGACATCGTCGGGATCGATTTCACCGCGGCGGGGTCGATTCCGGAGTCGACCGCTCGTCATCACAACTTGATCATGATCGGCAACGAGAACGGAACGCCGATCGTGGCTGCATCGAACCCCACCGACGTCTTTGCGATGGACGACCTCCGCACCATCATGGGTCGGAACTTCAGCGTGGTGGTTGCGACCCGGTCGCAGATCAGCTCGTTCATCGGCCGTGTGTTCAACAGCGGCGATGCAGCCGACATGGCGGTAGAGGCATCGCTCGGCCTCGACGGTTCGACGAACGACGAGACCGTCGACGACATCCAGGCCATCACCGAGGACGCCCCGATCGTGAGGTACGTGAACCTCCTGATCCTGCAGGCGCTGAACGAGCGTGCCTCGGACATCCATGTCGAGCCGACGGGCGCAGAGCTCCGCATCCGGTACCGGATCGACGGGGTGCTCCACGATGTGTCCACAGCACCACGGGCAATCTCCGCTGCGGTGATCACCCGGCTGAAGGTGATGGCCGACCTGAACGTGGCTGAGCACCGAGTCCCTCAGGACGGCCGTATTTCGCTCAATGTCGGGAGCAAGGGGATTGACCTTCGGATCGCGACGCTGCCGACCATCCACGGCGAAAAGGTGGTCATGCGGGTCCTCGACAAGTCGAGTGTGGTCATGGGCTTCGGTGACCTGGGGTTCGACGACGACCTGCAAAGAAGTTACGAGAGCATCTACACCAAGCCGTACGGCACCATCCTCGTCACGGGGCCGACAGGATCGGGAAAGTCCACCACCCTTTACACGACGCTGACCGCACTCAATTCGCCCGAGAAGAACATCATCACGGTCGAAGATCCCGTGGAGCTGCAGCTGAAGGGTGTGAACCAGATCCAACTGAACGTTAGGGCCGGTTTGACCTTTGCTTCCGCGCTGAAGTCCATCCTCAGGTCGGACCCCGACATCGTCCTCGTCGGAGAGATCCGTGACAAGGAGACGGCGCTCATCGCCATCGAGGCCGCGCTGACCGGTCACCTTGTACTTGCGACCCTCCACACCAACAACGCTGCGTCCACGCCGATGCGGTTGATCGAGATGGGTCTCGAGCCGTTCCTGGTCACCTCGTCCCTTTCCGGAGTTCTGGCTCAGCGATTGGCACGCAGGTTGTGCTCGCACTGTAAAGAGGCCTACGAGCCCACCGAGGCCGACATCGCCGCCGCGGGTTGGACTTCGGAGGAAATCCAGGAGGCGGGCGGGATGGACAAGGTCTACCGCTCGGTCGGTTGTTCGGCGTGTTCGAACACGGGTTACAGGGGGCGTAAAGCTCTGGCCGAATTCATGCCGATGTCAGAGGAGATCGAACGGACGATCATCGAAGGAGGATCAGTGGACGACATCCACAGGCTCGCCGTCAGTCAGGGGATGCTCACCCTTCGCCGGAGTGGCTTGCGAAAGGCCGTCGAGGGTGAGACCACACTCGAAGAAGTGCTCCGGGTGGTCGCATGAGCCCGGCCACTGCAACGACGCGAATCGAGTGGTCGACCCGGCTCGCCCAAGCACTCGTGCAGGCAGGGTACGAGACGGAGTCCAATCTTGCGCCTCTGCTCACCGAGGCGCGCACGACCGACCGGGACCTTGCCACGCTCCTGATCGGCCGCGGGCTTGCCGTTCCGGGCGTGGTGGTCGGTACGTTGGCCCAGCTCGCCGGGCTGCCGGCCGTCGACTTGGCCGCGTTCACGCCGGCGCCCGACGCATCGGCTGCCTTCGGCCAGGAAGTCGGGCGTGAATTCCGTGCCGTCGGGCTCCGCTTCGACGGCAACGCGCTTGCCGTCGCGTTCAGCGAGCCTCCCAGTCAGGAGGACGTGGACGCTCTTGCGTCCCGGATCGGCCACCGGGTGCAGCCCGTTCTCGGCGATCCGGTCCTGATCGCAAGTGCGTTGGGCATGTCCAATGGGACCAGCGCGACGCCGATCCCGCCCCCGCCACCCGGTCCGGCACCAAACTCACCGTTGGTCGATACCGAGTCGGAATCGCAGGAGCTGTCGGAGGAGACGAAGGTCTCCGCAGAGGTGGAAAGGCTTCTGGCAGAAGGAATCCAGGTCTCGACGCACGACGAAGCCATGCCCCTGCACATCGACGATCTGTTGCGCTATGCGGTCGCGACGGGCTCGTCGGACCTCCATCTGACAGCCGGTATGCCAGGGACCATCCGTCTGCACGGAGCGATCCGACCGATCGAAGGATGTCCGCTGCTGGACAACGAGACGATCCGCGACATGGTCTTCGGTATCCTCCCCGCATCTCAGCGGGAGCGGTTCGAGGAAGAGCATGAGCTCGACACGTCGCACTCCATCGCCGGGGTCGGTCGCTTCAGAGTGAACGTCGCCCTTCAGCGCGGGACGGTCACCACGGCACTTCGACCGATCCCGCACGAGATGCCCGACATCGACACGCTCGGACTTCCCGATTCGATCAAGTCGTTCACCGAACTGCGGCGCGGCCTCGTGCTAGTGACCGGACCGACCGGGTCGGGTAAGTCGACGACCCTTGCGTCCCTGATCGACATCGTCAACCGCACCAAGCCGCTGCACATCGTGACGGTCGAGGACCCGATCGAGTTCCTTCACGATCACAAGCGGTCGATCATCACACAGCGGGAGATCGGCGAAGACACCAATTCGTTCGCCGAGGCGTTGCGGCGGGTGCTCCGGCAGGATCCCGACGTGATCCTCGTCGGCGAGCTCCGTGACCTCGAGACCATCTCGATGGCGCTGACCGCAGCGGAGACTGGCCACCTGGTGTTCGGGACACTCCACACCCAGGACGCGCCCCAGACGATCGATCGGGTGATCGATGTGTTCCCGACGAATCAGCAGGAGCAGATCCGGGTCATGCTGGCAGCCACGCTCGAGGGTGTGGTGACCCAGCAGCTGGTCGTGAACACCGAAGGAACCGGCCGCCTCCCGTGTGCCGAGGTATTGATGTGCACCTCTGCGGTCAGGAACCTCATCCGCCAGAACAAGACACACCAGATCTACTCGCTGATGCAGGTTGGCGCCTCGTTCGGGATGCAGACGATGGACCAGGGTCTGGCCAGGCTGGTCAAGGACGGGTTGATCACCGAGAGCATCGCCTACGACCGTTCCTCGAACGAAGAAGATCTTCGGAACCACCTCAACACCTAGACGTACCGATATCGGCAACCGACGAAGCGGGGAACCGTGGCACTCACATTTGACTACAAGGTAAGGGACCGATCCGGCGGGCTCGTCGAAGGTCAGCTCGAAGGTGACAGCATGGCGCTCGTCGTCCGGCGCCTTCGCGAGATGGGCTACATGCCCATCTCGGTCACACCGAAATCGGCGGTCAACCTCAAGGCGGATATCAAGATCCCGTTCTTCTCGGACCGGGTCAAGCTTCGCGAGGTGGCGGTTGTCACCCGTCAGCTCTCGACGATGGTCGACTCCGGTCTCTCGGTGGTGAGGTCGCTCGGGATTCTCGCCGCGCAGGTCGAAAACCCCGCGTTCGCCCGCGTCCTCGAGGCCGTGCGCCAGGACCTCGAGCATGGTTCGTCC
Organism: uncultured Acidimicrobiaceae bacterium; assembly: GCA_963769905.1. Taxonomy (GTDB): domain Bacteria; phylum Actinomycetota; class Acidimicrobiia; order Acidimicrobiales; family RAAP-2; genus Bog-756. The sequence continues at coordinate 1,918,273 of CAVYNG010000002.1, read as the reverse complement.
CTTTCGGCTGCCTGCGCCAAGCACCCGAAGGTCTTCTCCAACCTCTTCTGCACACTCGTGCAGGCCGGCGAAGTCGGCGGGAATCTGGACGAAGTTCTTTCCGACCTCGCCACCACCATCGAGAACCAGGCTCAGCTGAACCGCACGATCCGGTCCGCGATGACCTACCCGGCGGTGGTGCTCAGCGTGATGATCCTGATCTTCACCGCGATGATCGTCTTCATCGTGCCGGTCTTCCAGCACCTCTTCACCAGCCTCGGCGGCAAGCTGCCGTTGCCGACCCGAATCCTCATCACGATCTCGCAGATCCTCACCAGCTTCTGGGCCGTCCTCGTGGTCGCCGCGATCATCGGTGCCGTCGTCGGAGTGCGGAAGTGGATCTCGACCGAGAGTGGTCGGGAGCGTTGGGACCGCTGGATGCTCAAGCCACCGATCTTCGGGCCGCTGTTCCACAAGGTCGCGCTCGCACGGGTGACGAACACACTGGCCTCATTGATCAGCTCCGGTGTTCCCATCCTCGAGTCGCTCGACATCTGTGCGGAAACGGCGGGCAACGTCACCGTAGGGCAGGTGCTGATAGAGGCGAAGAACGGCGTGCGTGAGGGCCGTCCACTGGCCGACCCGCTGCGTGAGCACGAAGCGGTCATCCCTACCCTCGTGGTCCAGATGATCGAGGTGGGTGAACAGACCGGTGCGCTGGACGCAATGCTCAGGAAGGTCGCGCAATTCTACGACCAGGAGGTCGAGATTACTGTCAACAATCTCACCGCACTCCTCGAGCCGATCCTGACCGTCATCATGGGTGCCATGGTCGGCGCGATGGTCATCTGCCTGTACCTCCCGATGTTCGACTACGTCAAGCTCGTCCACAACTGAGCGGACGCCGATTTGAGTGGGGGTACTCGGTAGTCGAGGTCGCTCCACAGGGACTCAGATAACCGCAGACCTGCGACAGCAGAGAGGTGAGCTTCTGACAGCGCCCGAGGTTGGCCGGCCGCACCGACATCAGGGGGGCGCCAGCTATCAAGATGGCGCGCAGAAGTACGCGTCTCGAACGAGAGACGGGCCTTGCTCCTGCGCGCTCGCTCTCCAGTTGATTTTCGACTAGTGGCCGGCTCTATTTAGCGGCTGCATCCGGGGTCAGGTTCCCGTCAAAGGGATGGCGTCGACCCTCCTGACCAGGTATCTGACGTGAAACGCACCTGTCGAACACTCGTTGACAACCTCTTTCCGTGGTCAAACCACGACCTCTTTCCGTGGCAACTCGAAAGCTGAACGAATCTTTAAAGATGTGCTGTTCAAGGGTCGATAGCAGCAGAGGGTACCCACCGTGGGTTTCCCGGACATTGATGCATCGATACGAACGAGGAGGCAGCATATGTTCACAAATGTCATCGAGCGCCTGAACGACAGGCGTGACGCTGCGGGGGACGCTGGTGATGACGCTGGTTTCACCCTCATCGAGCTCATGGTGGTGCTGTTGATCCTGGCCATCCTGCTCGCCATCGCGATCCCGACGTTCCTGGGTCTCACTGGCGGGGCGAATGACCGGGCCGCGCAGGCCAACCTGAACACCGCCATAACCAATGCCAAGTCGGCCGCAAGCCTGAACAACCAGACCTATGGCGGTTTGACTGTGGGCCAGCTGCAGACCAATGAGCCGGCCATCACCTGGATCGGCGGCGCCGTCGGAAAAGCGGGTCCGGTGTCCGTCTATCTCGATCCCGGTGGGAGCGGGGTCGTCCTGGCTTCGTGGTCGCCGAACTTCAAGGGGACCTGCTGGTTCGCGGTGGACAACATCTCGGCCGTCAGCGACCCTGCGGGTCCGTATGGGGCCACGGCCTCGGGTGGTGGTAACGCTACGCAGGCTCCGTCGAACGCCGGCACCTTCTACACGTTCGACCACGGCGGCGCCAATGGTGTGACGGCGGCCAACTGTGACGCAACCAAGGCTCCAGGGGCCGCCTACCTGAGCGCCGGAAAGTGGCCCACCAACTGGCCGCAGAACCAGTAGTCGTCGGAGATGTGACAGCTGGCTGACTCAGTCCACACGATGAGTTGCCGGTGACACAGCGGAAGAGCCCCCTCAAGAGGGGGGCTCTTCCGCGTCCGAGCCTCGGCGTCCGATTCCTTGGGCGTCAGCTATCAACGATCGCGCGCAGAAGTACGCGCCTCGAAGCGAGAGACGGGCCTTGCTCCTACGCGCTCGCTGTCCAGTTGATTTTCGACTAGTGGCCGGCTCTATTTAGCGGCTGCATCCGGGGTCAGGCTCCCGTCAAAGGGATGGCGTCGACCCTCCTGGGCTGGTATCTGACGTCAAACCGACCTATCCACCGCTCGGCCGATGACCTCTATCCGTGGTCGAGCCATGACCTGTATCCGTAGGGAAATCGAGGCCGAAGAAACCTTCAGGAACGTTCAAGTTGTGCTGCCGGAAGGTCGATAGCAGCAGTGGGTGCCCACTGGTGGTACCCGGACATTGATGCATCGATACACGAAAGGGAGGCAGCATATGTTCACAAATGTCATCGAGCGCCTGAACGACAGGCGTGACGCTGCGGGGGACGCTGGTGATGACGCTGGTTTCACCCTCATCGAGCTCATGGTGGTGCTGTTGATCCTGGCCATCCTGCTCGCCATCGCGATCCCGACGTTCCTGGGTCTCACTGGCGGGGCGAATGACCGGGCCGCGCAGGCCAACCTGAACACCGCCATAACCAATGCCAAGTCGGCCGCAAGCCTGAACAACCAGACCTATGGCGGTTTGACTGTGGGCCAGCTGCAGACCAATGAGCCGGCCATCACCTGGATCGGCGGCGCCGTCGGAAAAGCGGGTCCGGTGTCCGTCTATCTCGATCCCGGTGGGAGCGGGGTCGTCCTGGCTTCGTGGTCGCCGAACTTCAAGGGGACCTGCTGGTTCGCGGTGGACAACATCTCGGCCGTCAGCGACCCTGCGGGTCCGTATGGGGCCACGGCCTCGGGTGGTGGTAACGCTACGCAGGCTCCGTCGAACGCCGGCACCTTCTACACGTTCGACCACGGCGGCGCCAATGGTGTGACGGCGGCCAACTGTGACGCAACCAAGGCTCCAGGGGCCGCCTACGTGAACGGCGGAGGTGTGTGGCCCACCAACTGGCCGCAGAACCAGTAGTCGTCGGAGATGTGACAGCTGGCTGACTCAGTCCACACGATGAGTTGCCGGTGACACAGCGGAAGAGCCCCCTCAAGAGGGGGGCTCTTCCGCGTCCGACTCGAGGCTGCCGCGTCTCGGTGGGCGGATCACCGGGTCGAGCGCAAATGTGCTCAAGCGTGACGGCCGCATCACCGATACCTGGGCGTGGGACGGGTGATCGGGGAGCACCAGACCGTCGCGGACTCGGCGGGCGCCGCGTCGATAACAGTGCCGTGTGTCGAGGTTCCGTCAGGTGCCACGCGGCGCCAAATTCCGGCCAGGTCCGTCGATCTCCCCGAGTGCCGGAGCCAGCCCGTGCAGCAGCTGCGAGCGAAGGGACAGTTCCGGCAAGTGCACGGACCACGGGTGCCGATCGCCGATCGCTGCCGCAACCGCACATGGCCGACGGTCGTTGCAGCACTGTCAGTCGTACTCGGGTTCGCCTACCTGCTCGAGTGGGCACCGGTCCTTCGCCATATCAACCAGTGGTCGACGAGTTCGGATCTGTGGGAGATCTTTCGAGCGGCCCACTACGTCGGATGGGGTGACGTCGGCGGGGTCTATGCCCCCGGCAATGCAGTGGCGTCCTTCCCCGGGATGCCGATCCTGCTCTCACCCGTTGCGATCCTGGCCTCGATGCTCCACCTGTCCGAGGAATTTCCGCCCTTCGTGATCGCACGACCGGTCGCCGCGTTGCTGTTGCAACCCGTCGAGGTGCTGTTGGCCAGCACCGTCGTCTTCGCCACGGATGCGCTGGCGGAGCGCCTGGGCGTCGGACGGCGACGCCGCATGTGGCTCGCGTTCGCCGTCGGTTTGATCGCTTTCCCGGTGGGCGCCGTGTGGGGACACGCCGAGGACGCCTTGGCCATGACGTTCGCCGTCTACGCGTTGCTCGCCATGCTCGACCACCGATGGGCGAGGTCCGGATGGCTCCTTGGCTTGGGCATCGCGCTTCAACCCCTGGTGGCGATGATCCTCCCGCTGATCGTCGGCGCTTCACCCGCAGGCCGCCGTGGGATGCAGGTCATTCGTTCGACGCTCCTGCCGGCCGTCTTGGTGAGCGTCGCGTTTCTCGGCAACCCCGCCGGTACCTACCGTGAGGTGGTCGAACAGCCGGCCTATCCCGGGCCGAACCACACCACTCCGTGGCTGAGCCTCGCTCCGAGGCTGGCCTCGGACGCTGCCCCAACGGGACACGTGATCACCGTGCTTCCCTCCGCCGGGCACCTCGCGCTCAAGGCGGCCGCACTCCAGGCCCAGCGCGCGATCGTCGTGACCGGCGGGGCGGGCCGAGCGATCTACCTCCTGGTCGCGTTGCTGCTCGGCGTCTTCGTCTGGCGACGGCCGCAACCGGGCGTTCGCCTCATCTGGCTCGCCGCGGCGATTCTCGCGGCGCGTTGCCTCTTCGAGGCCGTGATGACGCCCTACTACGTTGCGCCGGCTCTCTTTCTCGTGCTGGTACTTGCCGCCCTGAGAGGGAGCCGTAGGTTCGCCGTCGTGGTTGTCCTATCGGTCGCGGTGTCGGTGTTCGCGTACCTCCGCCTGGAGGAGTGGCTTTACTGGCTGCCGATCGTCGCCTCCATGTCGGCGCTGCTGTGGCTGGCCTATCCTGCCGGGCACGCGTCCGCGACGGGCGGCGAGCACGGACTGCCAGATCTGACGGATCGCCCAGCCCTCGAGCGAATGGTGACGTCCGAGCCCGTTTGCTCCGCCCAGTAGCGGATGCTCGACGGGCTTCGTGTCGGGGCCTACAGCGGCCCGACCGTGTGCTTGCGACGCGGGAGCGCCTCGCGGGACGTCTCGAGAGCAGCGAGCGCCTCAGCCACCACAGAGCGGGTCTCTTCCGGATCGATGACCGCGTCGACGAAGCCGCGTTCGGCGGCTTGCCAGGGAGTGAGGAAGCGCTCGGCGTACTCGTCCGCGAGGGACGCACGGTCCTCCGCCGCCGCGCGCCGATGGAGCACCTGGACTGCGCCCTCGGCTCCCATCACCGCGATCTCGGCTCCCGGCCATGCGAAGCACAGGTCGTTCCCGAGGCCCTTCGAGTCCATCACGATGTAGGCGCCGCCGTAGGCCTTGCGGAGGATCACGCACACTCGGGGCACGGTCGCCTCGGCGTAGGCGAATGCGAGCTCGGCACCGTGGCGGATCATCCCGCGCCACTCGAGGTCCTTGCCCGGCAAGAACCCGGGTGTGTCGACGAGCGTCACGAGCGGCACGTTGAAGGCATCGCAGAATCGTACGAAGCGAGCGCCCTTCTGCGAAGCCGCGATGTCGAGCGTGCCGGCAAGTGCCTGGGGCTGGTTGGCGACGATGCCGAAAGCCCTCCCTCCGACGCGTGCGAGCGCGGTCACCAACTGCGGTGCCCAACGGGTCCAGAGCTCCGTCACGTCGTGATCGTCGGCGAGGGAAGCCGCAATCCGCCGCACGTCGTACGAACGCGTGGCCTCTGGAGGCACGATGTCCGCGATGGACCCGGCCGCCTCCGACGGGTCTCTCGGAACCGCCACCGGGCTCGCCGCGTTCCGAGGCGGGAGCTCGTCCGTATTGGCCGGGAGCATCCCGAGCAGTAGCTCCACGTGGGCGAGCGCGTCCTCCTCGGTCGCGGCCTCGATCGTGCAGAGGCCACTCGAACGCGCGTGGACCGCGGTTCCGCCGAGCTGGTGGATCCCGATCCGGATGCCGGTGAACTCCTCGACCATCGCGGGGCCCGAGACGTAGGCGAACGCGTCCGTGGTCATCACCACCAAGTCGGAGAGGCCGAGCAGCAGCGCCGGGCCGGAGAGCGCGGGCCCGGTCACCGCCACGAGGATCGGCACCGTGCCCGAGCAACGGGAGAGCTCTCGTGCCGCGTGGCCCCAGCCGTGCAGTGAGGCGACCCCCTCCGAGACGTCCGCGCCGCTCGAGGCGAGCACCATCACCATCGGGATGCGAAGGGAGCGAGCCGACCGGGCGGCCTCGGCGATGGTCTCCCCGTCCTTCACCGAGAGTGCGCCGCGCCGGACGCTGGACACCGTGCGCACCACCATGGCCGGGCGGCCCCCGAGCTCCTCGACGCCGGCACGGACGGTGCCACCGACCAGCCGCCGGAGCACCGGTGCCGCGGGGGGCGCGAGGGTCATCGCGCCATGCTAGGGACCAGCGCATCCCCGGTCCGGTACCCCCGATCCCGCCCCGGAGAGATCCGCTCGCCACGCGGCCCGGTCAGGGCGGCGGCTGTTCCGGGTCGCCTCCCTCGGCCGGCCCGAGCGGTTCGTGGACGCCGGAACCGTGGCGCGCCTCCCGCCGGGCGGCGCGCTCGAGCTCCCGCTCGACGTCGGCCCAGACCAGCGGTTCGTCCCCCTCGGACTCGTCTTCCGAGCGCGACGCGCGGGCCAGCACCACCGCGCCGACCCCGAGCAGGACGAAGAGCATCGACAGCTTCGAGACGAACCCGGCGATCTGCTGGTCCACCAAGGGCCGCATCCCGACGGCTTCCTTCGAGTGGCTGAACGTCGGGTACAGGGCGTGCGCGGAGAAGATGTAGATGACCGACAGGAAGGCCGGCACGATCGCTTGGGCCACGAGGTAGCCGAATCGGACCACCGGCTTCGGACGACGGATCCCCGGCACCCGGCCGATCACCGGGATCCACAGGATCAGGCCGGCTCCGACGGTCACGAGATCGAGGGCGGCACGCACCGCCGGGGACGATGCCTGGGCCGCGACCAGGGCCGGGACCATCGAGCCGACCAGCACCAAGGTCACCGTCGCGATCGCGACGGGCGGCCGCTCGACCCGGGTGAGTACCGCGTCGACCGCCCGCGGCCTGGTCAGCCACTGGATCAGGTCGTAGGGCAGTCCGAGCAGCAACAGTGGGGCGACGGCGAGCGCGAGCACCAGGCGCTGGACAACCAGGGCAGTCAGGGACCAGTGGGCCGCGAGATCCCCGAGCGGCCAGGTGGTGGCCACGATCGCCGTGGCGCAGGCTCCCGCGAAGAACCCCATCTCGCGCCGGGTCCACTGGATGGCCGCCTCGGCCGAACGGAGCAGGCGCCGGTGCAGGCCGACCACGGCAACCACGCCGAGCAGCGTCACCATGAGCGCCGCCGGGTGCGGGTCGAAGCCGTAGGGCGCCGTGGTCACTTTCGGAGCCTTACCCCCGGAGACCTAGATTGACCCCGGTGCAACGCCTCGACCGGCTCGAACGGGTGACCGATCTGTTGCTCGTGCTGCTCGACACGAGCCGACCTCTCAGTCTCCGCGAGATCGCCGACCGTGTGCCGGGCTACCCCGACACCCACGACGCGCGCCGCCAGGCGTTCGAGCGGGACAAGCGTCTCCTGCGCGACGAGGGAGTGCCGGTGCTGGTCGAGCCGATCGGCGGCGAGGAGCAGCTCGGGTACCGCGTCGACCCCGACACCTACTACCTGCCCGACCTCGGCTTGGAACCTGACGAGCAGGCGGCGCTCAACTTGGCCGTCGCCGGCGTCCACCTCGGCGAGCCTACCGGTCGGGACGCGTTGGAGAAGCTGGGCGTCGGTGGCGAACCGCCGGTCGCGGGCGACCTCGCGCCGCTCGTGGTCCTGCCCCCGATCGTGGACCTGCCGGCGCTCCCGGCCCTCTTCGAGGCGGCACGGCGCCACGCGCTCGCCACCTTCGACTATCGGGGCGAGAGCCGCCGGGTCGACGTCGCGGCGATCCGCTTCCGCCGCGGACGCTGGTACGCGGTGGGCCACGATCGCGACCGCGGCGAGCCTCGCACCTTCCGCGTCGACCGGATCGAGGGCCCGATCGAGCTCGGCGACCCGTCCTCGGGGCTGGCCGACGACGTCGAGGTCGACGCCACCCTCGAGCGCGAGCCGTGGCAATTCGGAGGTGGCGAGCCCGTCGAGGTCGACGTGCTCGTCGACGGCCCGGAGGCGGCGCGGGTGGCAGAAGAGTTGGGCGCAGCCTCGGTGGCGGAACGACGGCCGACCGGCGTCGTCGTGCGGCTGGCGGTCACCGACCAGGACGCGCTGGTCTCCTGGGTGCTCGGACTGCTCGACCACGCCGAGGTCCTCCGCCCGCCCGAAGCCCGCGGAGCGGTCGAGGCGAGGCTCGATGCGTTGATCGCCGCCGCCGGGGGAGCGAGCGATCGATGAGTTCGCCGACCGACACCGCGGGCCGACTCCGTAGGTTGCTCGCGATCCTGGCGTGGCTCGCCCAGGTCGGCGAGGCCTCGATCGACGAGGCTGCCGCGCGCTTCGACCTCGCGCCCGAGGCGCTGGTTGCCGAGCTCGAGATGGCCGCGTGCTGTGGGGTGCCCCCCTATACCCCCGACCAGCTCATGGAGATCATCGTGACCGACACGTCGGTGTCGGTGCGTCCCGGAACCGGTCTCGCCCGCCCTCGACGACTCACTCCGACCGAGGGTGTCGCCCTCGCCGCGTCGGCCCGCGCGCTCGTCGCCGTGCCCGGCAGCGACCGAGAGGGCTTGCTCTCTCGCGCGCTCGCCAAGCTCGACCAGGCACTCGGAGGCGAGCGGGTGGGCGTCGAGCTCGACACGCCCTCCATGCTCGAGACGGTACGGGATGCGATCGAGGCCCAGCGGCTGCTCGACATCTCCTACTACTCGGCGTCGTCGGATCGGGTGAGCGAACGTCGAATCGATCCGATCCGGGTCTTCGCGACCGATGGCCACTGGTACGTGGACGCCTGGTGCGAGACCGCGGGTGACATGCGGAGGTTCCGGGTCGACCGGATTGGCTCCGCGGAGGAGGCCGGCGCCTCGGAGCGCACGCCGGCGGAAGTGCCCGCCCCGCCGACCGACGTCGCCTACGTCCCGGGTCCCGACGATCGAAAGGTCCGCCTCTCGATCGACCCCGCCGTTGCATGGCAGGTCGAGTCCGTTCCGACCGCGGGCGCACCGCGCACCGTCGAGGGTCGTCTCGAGCTCGACGTGTTCGTCGGGGGCGAGGCCTGGCTCGAGCGCCTCTTGCTCGCGCTCGGACCCGATGCGAGGGTGCTCGAACCCGAGGAGGACCGCTCGGTCGGAGCCGACGCGGCCCGCCGCATCCTCCGGCGCTACCGCGGAGCAGGGGCCACCGCCGCAGCCGACGACCGCGCCTGAGCCGGCGCTCGGCCGCAGCACCGGCTCGACGCAGCACCGGACCCTATCGACGCAGCACCGGACCCTCTCGGCACAACAGGAGGCAGGGACCACCGGCATCCCCGGCAAGGTCTTCGGCCAGCACCGTGTCGCATCGTCGGCTCAGGTGCTGAAGATCTACGTCGTGCACGAGGGTGGCCATCACTACTACGTCGACGACCTCGTCCCCGGGCGTGCCGAGGGGACCCTCGTGGCCGGAGAGGAGCCTGGGGTGTGGAACGGCGCTGCCGCGGCCACCCTCGGACTGGCCGGCAAAGTGGAGGCCGGCTCGTTCGCCGAGGTGATGGCCGGCCGCGACCCGAGCTCGGGAAGAGCGCTGCGAGCCCGGGCGGGTGAGCGGAGCGTCGCCGCGTATGACCTTTCCTTCTGTGCGCCGAAATCGGTGAGCATCCTGCACCTCCTGTCGCCCCGTGAGCTCGCCGCGGAGACCGGTGCCGGGCACCAAGCGGCGGTCGCCGAGGCGATCGGCTATCTCGAGCGTTCGGTCCTCGCAGTCCGCCGTCGGCGCGCGGGCCGGGACGACCTGCTCCCTACCGCCGGCGCAGTTGCCGGAGGGTTCGTCCACCGCACAAGCAGGGCACTCGACCCGCACCTCCACACCCACCTGGTCGTGGCCAACGTCGCCGAAGGTGTCGACGGCGAGTGGTCGGCGCTCGACAGCCGGCGCCTGCACCGCCATCTCGCGGCGGTCCAGGGCATTTACCACGCTCGGCTGCGCTTCGAGCTCAGCCGCCGCCTCGGTGCGTCGTGGGAGGTCGGACCGGCCGGCCTCGGGGACGTCGTCGGCGTGCCCTTCGAGCTGCGACACCTCTTCTCCCAGCGCTCGGCGGACATGGCAAGGTTCGTGTTCCTCCGGCACGGGGGGCGAGACCGCGGGAGACACGTCGAGAGAGACGGCGGGCGTGACGGCCGGGCCAGGCCCGACGGTGCGTTCCACGCAACCCGTCCTGCGAAGGAGGTCGGTCACACCGTCGAGGACCTACTCCTCGAGTGGAGGCACCGTGCTGCCGACTTCGGGCACGACCTCGGGGACCTGACCCGGGTGGTGGGGCTCGGTTGCCGCGGCCCGGAGCATCCCGCGGTCGACCTCGACGTTGCGAGTCGACGTCTCGAGCTCGCGGCCCGCGAGCAACGTCCACTCGCCCGGCACGAACTGGTGGCGGTCCTCTCGGCCTCGTCGTTCGCGGGCACCAGCGCCAACTTGGTGGAGTCGCTGGCCCACTCCCTTACCGAGGCGGCGGGCACCCCTGTCGAGCCAGGTAAGACACAGACCGGGTGGTCGCGTGGCGAGCGCGACCGCGGCCGAACTCCTCGCGTCGAGCCACGTTGGCGCGCCGAGGATCTCCGGCACGCGATGCACCAGGGGATCGAAGCCCTCGTCGGCGAGCGTCGGGGGATGGACACCATCGCGTGGGAGCCGGATCTCGGCCACGAGCACCGGATCGATCGTGGAAAGGGCCTCGAGGCCGAGCGGCGCGCCTCGGGATCCCGCCGGCCCCGTTCCAGGGACCTCGAGATCGATCCACCGACGACGTCCCTCGGCCGCGCGCGGTGATCCCCCGGCTGATCACCGATGGAGCCCGTCACCGAGGCCTCGGTCGGCGCCCCGCTCGCGTGACACGGTCGGCGCGGAGTGCCGGAGCTCGAGTGGCGGGTCCACACCCTGGTCGAGCCCGCGCAGGGTGCGCCAGGGCTCGGTCGCATGGGAAGGCGCGAGCGGTATCCAAGAGGCGCGGTTGCGCTCGTCGAACGCCAGCGCATGTCCGGGCGTGCCCTGAGCGACGATGTCGAGAGGAAGCCGACGGCGCCACTGGGTCGCGACGCTCGACCCGAACTGGGTCCGCCCACCCGTCAAGAGGTCGGCGACCGGTCGCTCCGAGAGCGTGCGGCCGACAGAGGCCGAGCGCACGAGCAGCTCTTCCTCACCTGCGACGAGGGAAAGCGCATCGAGTGTCCGAACATCACCGATGCCGGGGAGCACCACCGTCGTGCCGAAGAGCGAGGGGAATCCGTCGGCGTGCACCGGCCAGCGCAGCCGAGCTTGGGAGAGGTCCTGGAAGCACGCGAGCGTGATCAGGCCCTGCCCGCCGCCTTCGCTGATCATCGAAGGCAGGTCCGGGATCGGCGCGATGTTCGCGAGCTCGTCGAGCGCGAGGAGGACCGGTCTGGCAGTGGTTGTGGTCTCCGCATCTCGGGCGAAGGTCGCGACTCGGACGTCGTTGACCAGCCCGACGACCAACGGGGCGATGAGCGCCTGCCGGTGGGCGGGTGCCGCGACGTACACCGTGTCGGTCGAAGCGACGAAACGGCGAGGGTCGAAGTCGGGAGAGGTGGTCGACTCGAGCGCGTGTTCGGAGCGGAACCCCCCGAGCGCGCCGGAGGCGGTCGACCAGATCCCGCTGAGCTCGCGCTCCTCGGTGGCGACGATCCCGTCGAGGAGATTGCGGGCGAGCTCGGCCGCCGGGTCGGCCTCCGCGGCGAGTACCTGCTGTGCGGGCAGCGCCTTGCGCCGGTCCACCCAGGAGAGAAGCGTCCGCATGTCGGCCTCGGCCAGCGCGGCCGCATGCAGGAGGGGTGCCAGCAGGGCCTGGGCCCGCTCGGTCCAGTGCGAGTGCTCGGCGCGCAAGGCCCCGCCCGCACCCGCCCCCACCGCGACGAGCGCACGTGCGGTGGCGAGCGATCCCGTCCAGTCGAGGCACGATTGCAGCGGCGACCACCGGAGTCGCTCCATGCGGCGGGGTGTCTCGACAGTGCCGGTCGGGTCGAACAGGAGACACCGTCCGACATGTGAGCGCGCAACGACTGTGGCGTCGACCACGTCCGGTTTGGTCGAGGTCGAGACGACCGCACCGGGCGACGCGACCACGTTGGGGATGATCAAGGAGCTCGTCTTCCCCGATCGTGGGGGACCGAGAACCATCACCGATTGTTGTGGTGACGCGTGGCACCATCCGTGTGCATCGTGTCCTAGGTAGACACCGCGATCGGCCGCGATCATGGCGTCGATGACCGCGCGAACGGCGTTGGTGGGAAATTTTGGAGAAATTTCTCGAAAAAATTCTGTCATGGAAATTCGCCCTCGTGATCAGTCGATCGAGTGAAGGCGGTGCAACCGACCGCAAGAGCTCACGCGAGAAGCGCGTGCGAAGAATCGTTGCAAACAAAGGGTTCTTTGTCCATACGAATTTCTGCCGGACGAAGTCGATGCACGAGCGTCGCGTCTGAGGGCGCACGGATCGGCTTCGTCGCGCGCCGCGATCGCGGGCGCGCCGCGCGCCGAGATGCTTGACCTGGGCAAAAAAAGCCATTTGGCTGGTATGTGGTGACGTATCGCTGAGGAGGAGATCTGTGAACAGGTCGCAACTCGTCCGAGCAGTCAGCGAGGCGACGGATTCGTCTCGCCGGACTGTCTCGGACGTAGTGGACGGCGTGTTCGACACGATCATTGCCGAGGTTCAGTCAGGACGGAAGGTTACGGTTGTCGGGTTCGGAGCATTCACTCCGAGCGCACGTGGCCCCCGCGTCGGACGGAATCCACGGACAGGTGCAGTGGTACCGATACCGGCGTCGAATGGTGTCCGGTTCGCCACCGGTTCGGCGTTCAAATCGGCGTTGAACCCTAAGGAGGGAGTAGGAATGGCAGTGAAGAAGGCAGCAGCCAAGAGGTCGACTCGTAAGAGGCCGGCCAAAAAGACAGCGGCCCGGAAATCTGCCGCGAAGCGCACCGCCAAAAAGCGGGCTCCGGCTCGCAAGTCGGCGGCGAAGAAGACCACCGCCAAGCGGACCGCCAAGCGGCGGGCTCCGGCTAAGCGGACGGTTAAGAAGCGAGCAACCGCCAAGCGGGCCACGAAGAAGCGGGCAACCGCCAAGCGGGCCACGAAGAAGCGGGCAACCAAGAAGCGGGCAACCGCCAAGCGGGCCACGAAGAAGCGGGCTCCGGCGAAGCGGACCGCCAAGAGGCGGGCTCCCGCAAGAAAGGGAGCGGCTCGTAAGACGACGGCGCGGAAGCGTCGTACGGTGCGTAAGCGCGCCTGACTCGACCCGGAGCGGCGGGTTTCCCGTCGCCGAGTCACCAGCAGGGGTCCTTCGGGGCCCCTGCTGGCGCGTCCGGTCCTGGTTCGGGCCGGCGCCTTCTGGCCGGCGCCTTCGGGGCCAGCGGCTCCGAGGATTCAGGGCCGCATGAGGTGGAAGGCCTCGCCGGCTTCGATCCCGGCGAGCGAGCCGTGGCTGGCGAGTTGCCGCCGGACCTTCGAGGCGAAGCTCTCCTCGTCGGCGAGCGGGCCTTCGTCACCGCCGGGGATACCGAAGGTGCTCTCGGCTTGGCTGCCGTGACAGAGCAGGGCTGCGATCTTCACGTCCTCGAAGCCGAGGACGTCCTCGACGTGGTTGGGCTGGTCGGGCTCCCACAACAGGAGGGACTCCGGCCGTTGCGGAGGCAAACCCAACTCGGGGAAGAAGTGTGGGTCCCGAGCCGCGACGAGTGCGCCGATCGTGAGGGAGCCGGCCGCCCTGTGGTCGGGGTGCAGCCGGTAGCGGCGCCAGGGATCATGCACGAGAAGGACTTGCGGTCGGAGAAGGCGGATGAGCCGGGCGACCTCACGCCGCTCGCTCGGGCCGTCGACAAGTTCGCCGTCGACGCGGCCGAGGAAGTGCACACGGGAGTCAGCACGGCCGGCGCCGAGCCCGCCCACGTCCCGGCCTGCGCTCGGGTCCCCGTCGATGACGGCCGCGGCCGCCCGGCACTCGGCCGCACGGTCCTCGACCAGGCGCGCGAGATCTGCCTCCGGATCCCACGTGCCCTTCGAGCCGTCGGTGAGCACGACGTGGTGGACCTTGCACCCGTGGGTCGCCCACTTGGCGAGCGTCGCGCCACACCCGAACTCGATGTCGTCGGGGTGGGCGCCGACCGCCAGCGCCGTCGCGGGAGGAGGGAGGTCGACCGTCGGCGGCGCGTCGACCGCGAGATCACCGACCGGGAGACCGCTCGGTGTCGCCGGGTCGGCGTCGGCTCCTCCGACGCTCACCGATCGGGCCGTGCGGCCACGTGTACCGGAACGACGTCGGCAGGCTCGTCGATGTCCCAGGCGAGGTCGGGACGGTCGAGCACCCGCGCGGGAAGGCCGATTCGCTCGGCCTCGGCTCGGTGCCGGGCGAAGGAGCCCGGTCCGTACGAGAACTGGAAGCCGCTGTCCGTGGGCAGGGCGATCACATTGGTTCCGTTGCCGTAGCGGTCGGGGACGAGGGTGATGCCCTGGTGCTCGCCCACGAGTGGAAGGTCGACCGCACGTGGAAGGTCGGAATGGGCCACCGTGACCTGGGCTACCCCGTCGGACCGGAGACGTTCGACGCCCGCCTCGACCGCACCGTTCAACCCGCGCCCGGGTTCCCAGACGACGAGGGCGCCGCGCGAGCGCGCCCATCCGGCGACGTCGGTGTCGTCGCAGACCACGACCACCGGCAGCGGTCGCGCCGCGGCGAGCACGCGATCGGCCGTCGCACGGGCGAGCGCGGCGCGCTCGACGTCGTTCAGCGCCACATGGAGCCGGTGTTTCGCCTCCGCGAAGGACTTGACTGGAACGAGCACCGCACGTGGCCCGAGCCCGAGGGAGCGTCCCAGAGGAACCGCGAGTTCGGCCACCAGGCCAGTGTAGGTGTCGGGTCGCGGTACCTCCCCAGGTCAGCGGGACCCTGGCCGCCCGGCACATCCCATTAGGGTGAGCTTCGTGCGGGACGAGGACGCGACGGACACGCTGCCAAGCGGGGAGGTGGCAGACCGCGTCGAGGCGCTCGCTCGGGTGCGAGCACTCCTGCTCGACCTCGGATCCACCGACGAGGAGATCGACCGGGCGGTGGCCGACGACGTGGTGGACCTCCTGATGGTCGACCGGCTGCTCGTGCCGACCGCCCCGCACCTCACCCAGGCGGAAGTCGCCGAGGTGACCGGTTTCCCGCTCGAGCTCGTGCGCCGCTTCTGGCGGGCGCTCGGCTTCCTCGACCTCGACGAGGGGGAGCCGGCCTTCGGCGAGATGGACATCGAGGCGGTGCGACTCTTCCAGGCGATTGTCGCGATGGGACTCGTCGACACCGACGTCGCAGTCCAGACCGCCCGGGTCATCGGCACGTCGATGGCGCGGATCGCGGCTGCACAGACCGGGCCAGGCACCACGCCCATCCTCGGGCCGACCGGGGACAGCGTCGTCGACGCCGACCAATTCGCCCGGCAGGCCGACGCCTCCATCCCGGCCATGGCCAGGCTGCTCGAGTACGTCTGGCGCCGCCACCTCCAAGCCGCCACCCGCCGCGCGATGCTGCTGCGCTCACGTGGTGACCGCGAGGGACTGCGCTCGCAGATGGCAGTGGGCTTCGCCGACATGGTGGGTTTCACCGTCCTCAGCCAGCATCTCGACGACGAGGAGCTCGCGGCGGTGGTCGCTCGCTTCGAGGAGCTCGCCCACGACACGGTGCTCGCCCTCGGGGGGCGGGTGGTCAAGATGATCGGCGACGAGGTCATGTTCGTCGTGCCGACGGCCACCGCGGCGGCCGGCATCGGACTGAACCTCGCCGAGGCCTATGCGGGCGACGAGCTCCTCTCCGACGTGCGGGTGTCCCTCGCGATCGGCCCGGTGCTCGAGCACGACGGCGACTTCTACGGGTCCGTCGTCAACCTGGCCGGCCGGGTGGTCAACGTGGCACGCCCGGGCACCGTCGTCGTCTCCGACGAGTTCCGCACCCAGCTCGCTCACGAGGACGGGCGCGAGTTCGCGACGCGGGCGCTCCGGCTGCGCACGCTGAAGGACATCGGCAGGGTGCAGCTGTGGAAGCTCGTCCGAGCGGGCACCGAACCGGGTGCCGATCGCCGGCGCCCGATGCGTTGGGAGCGGCTCGGCGCGGTCCTGCGCGAGCTCGACGAGCTGGCCGAGCGCGCGGACCCCGCGGAGCCAGAGCCCGACTCGAAGACGAGCGGCTAGCTGGCCTGCCCGGCTCGGGCGACATGCTCCTCGGCGAGCCTGGCCGTGGCGATGCCCTGCGCCCGGAGCTCGAACGACCCTTCGAAGGGTGTGATCGAGCGCCCGCGGAGGTCGACCAGCCATCCGCTCCGACCGGCGATCTCGACGGTCGTCGCCGACGCCGTCGGGTTGAACACCCGGACCTCGAGCAGGCCCGCCCGCCGGAGGAGCGCGGACACCTCCGCCCCGCGCACGGTCAGCGCGGTGCCGCGGTCGGGGCGGTCACCGCCGCCCAAGGAGCCGATCGGCGCGAGTGGCACCAACACGTCGTCGGCCATCGCGTAGGGATCGAGCTCACCCACGGCCAGTGCGTACTCCGCGGAGATCGGGCCGAGGAGCTGGGGTCCCTCGATCGGCGTCATCGGCCCGGCTGGCAAGGGCCGCCGCGACATCCCCGGACGCGACAGCATCCCCGTCGCCCGCAGCAGGGTGAGCGCGAGGGTGGCGGCCCGAGGCTCGCCGATGGCCGGATCGTCGCCGATGTCGACGAGCTCGTACTCGAGCAGGCCGTCGTGCACGACGGTGAGCCCTCCCGCGGTCACGAACCGTCTCGAGGGGAAGGTCGGGGTCGGGAACTCCTCGGAGCGGCCCTCGGCGGTCAGTCCGCGCTCGACCACGGTGAAGGCGCACTCGGCGCGTGAGGTCTTGGCGGGATCCCGCAGCGGGAGATGCACGCGGAGGCGGTGGTCGCGGGAAGGATTCATGAAGCGCGTGCGCACCCGGACCACCGGGTCGTCGGCTCGGATCTCGACGGTGGTCTCGACCGTGACCGTGGCGTCACCGACCCGCTCCTTGCTCTTCGGGTCTACCCGCTCGGGCCAGCGGTACGTCGCGGTGATCACCGCGGTCGCCCGCACCGGCCCAGCGTCACCCTTCCGGACGAGAACCGACGCCGGCGTGTCGACGACACGGTCGTGGGTCGGCGGGGAGTAGTTGTAGGTGTCGCCGTCGTCGCCGTCGTCGACCAGGCGTCCGTAGCCGCGCACGCCGTCGAGCGAGAACGTCCCGTCCTTCGGGTCCACGACGACGGTCACCAGGCCGTTGCCCAGGGTGAGACCGCTCTCGGGATCCCCGTTCACGTCCGCGCGATGGCTGAGGCGCGAGGGGGAGAAGTGCGCCCAGCCGTACCCGGGGACCTCGTCCTGGATGGCGAGGGCTCGGCGGATCGGCGGTTGGTCGATCGCGACGCGGACCTGGATGTCGGGTCGCGCGGTCAGCCGGGTGAACAGCTCGCGCTTGACCTCTTCGACCGGGACGTCGTCACGCGGCTCGGTGCCGATGGAGAGGGTGACGACGAGGCCCGGCTCCTCTTCGGTGAGCGTGACGCCGGTGATGTAGGTGTCGTCGTCGATCCGCGCGCCTTGGATCATCCCGAGCATCCCGCGGACCGTCTCCCCCTCGAGGGTGACGGTTCCGGGGAGACCCGCCCGCTCCGAGCGCACCTGGAGGTCGGGTCCGGGCTCGCCGACCGCGGGGATCACCACCTCGACCATCCCGCGCCGGTCGCGATGGGTCGGGTTGACGACCACCGGCCCGGGTGACGACATGGAGCCCGCGACTGCGGCAAGGGCGGCGTCGGCGAGCCCTCTCCCGATCTGGCGCGCTTCCGCGTAGCGATGGAGCACTGCGTCGACCACGTCGTCGACCGAGCACGCGCAGACCGAGTCGTGCGCCGAGTTGCGGATGACGAGTTTCCACGCGAGGTCGAGGAAGGAGGCGGGCCACGCTCCCGCAGGCACGTAGAGCGCGGAGAGTGGCTCGGCCAGACGCTCGAGGGCACGCTCCGCCTCGGCGGCGGCCTGCTTGACGTCGACACGGTTGGACGAGACTCCCATCAGGAGATTGGTGCGGAAGCCGGAGCGGAGCTCGCCCCGCCAGCGCGGCAGGCCGTCGTCGGGTGCGGTGTGCAGGTACTCGGGCAGCGTGGTGATGGCGAGCTCGAAGTCCTCCTGGATCTGGTTCGCCTCGGCGAGCAGCCGGCCCAGTCCGGGTTGCGGCCGGAGGTGATCGGTCCCGTTCATCAGGAGCATCGGGTCCCCGTCCCCGAGGAAGGTGCCGAACTCCTCGACCTGGGCGCGGAGACGCCTGACAAGGGACTTCGCGTCGTCAGGGAGCGCCGCGCCGTTGCCGTAGCCGGCGACGAGGTACTCCGCGCGTACCTGCGAGCCGTCGGGTGCCTCCCAGACGAAAGCGGTGCGGTCGACGGCCGAAGGCACTCCGCGCCAGACGACCGCGTCGCGAAACCCGGCCGACGAGAGCAGCTGTGGCATCTGGGCGATGTGGCCGAACATGTCCGGGAGGTAGCCCACCTCCATCACGCCCCCGAAGGACGCGCCACGCTCGATGCCGGCCTGCAGGTTGCGAACGAGCGTCTCGCCGGAGACGAGGAACTCGTCCATCAGGATGTACCACGGGCCGACGGCGAGACGCCTGGCCGCGGCGAGGGCACGGAGCCGTTGTTCGTTCTCGGGGCGTATCTCGAGGTAGTCGTCCACGACCGCCACTTGGCCGTCGAGCAGGAAGTGGCTGTAGGAGCTGTCGCTCTCGAGCTGGTCGAGGAGGCCGTCGACCAGCGAGACCAGCTTCAGGCGGAAGGTCTGGAACGGCTCGTACCACTCGCGGTCCCAGTGCGTGTGGGGGACCACCGCGATGCGACGCCGCCCCTTGCTCGCGCCGGCTGTGGGGCCGGCCGTGCCGGTCGGTTCCCGCGACGGCGTCGAACCGCTCACGGGGAGAGCTGCCCGTACTCGGCTTCGTAGTCCTTCAGTTCCTGGACGATCCGCTCGGCATCCTTGGTCGTCTGGTCGTTCGCCCGGCCCATGTGGTCCGCAAAGACGGCGGCGCCGAGATCGTGGAGGAGGCCGTCGGCCTTGCGCTTCGCCTGTGCCGCGTCGAGCTTCGCCTGGCCGGCCTTCGACGCCTCGCCGGCCTTGGCGAGGCCAGCTTCGGCCTGCGCCTTCACCTTGTCCATCAATCCCATGGTTCGTCCTTTCGTTCGCTCCGGACGCGGACCGCCGTTCCGTTAAGACTAGGACCGCACCGGTGCTCGGGGAATCCGACCGGGGCGACCTGCCAACCGGATCGAGCGAGAGGAGCCCCGTGCGCCCGTGGACCGAGCATCTGCCGCCAGCGCCCGACGCGGCCTCGGGCGCGCCCGATGCAGCCCACGCCACGTCGGTCCACCGCCTCGCCGAGCCGACCTCGACGGGAACGCTGCTCGAGGGATGGTTGGCACGGTGGAGCGCGGAACCGGGTGCTCCGCTCTGGTTGGAGGGCGGACCCGCCGGAACCCGGGCCGGGGGCGGTGCCGGTTGGTGGTCGGCCGCGCGGTTCGAGGATGCGACCCGGCGAGCGGCGGGCCGGCTCGCCGGTGCGGGCCTCGAACCCGGTGCACGGGTGCTCTGGTCGGTGACCTCGTCGGCTGCTGCATTGGTGGCCCACGTCGGCGCGCTGCGGGCGGGGCTGGTGGTGGTGCCGGTCGACCCGGCGAGCTCCGCGCGCGAGCTCGCACACGTCATCGACGCGGTCGAGCCGTCCCTCGCGATCCTCGAGGCACCGGCGCTCGCCGCCCGCATGCGCGGCGCCTCGCCCGCGTCGCCACGGATCGTCGGCGTGGAGCTGGAGCTGCCGGAGCACGCTCCGGCCGTGCTCGACGAGGCGGGCGAGGACGACCCGGCGCTGATCTGCCTCACGTCGGGCACGACCGGCCTGCCGAAAGGCGCCGTGCTGCGCCAGCGGAACCTGCGAGCCGGCGCCGAGTCGGTGGGCATCGCGTGGCGGTGGGAGCCGGGGGACCGGCTGGTGCACGCGCTCCCCGTGTACCACGCCCACGGGCTGTGTGTGGCGGTCTACGGCACCTTGCTCGCGGGGGCGTCCGCGGTCCTCCTCCCGGGGTTCGATCCTTCCGAGGTGGTCGAGGCCGCCACTGTGCACCGGGCCACCCTGTTCTTCGGGGTCCCGACCATGTACCACCGGTTGGTGCGCTCGGGCCTCGCCGGAGGACTCTCCGGCCTTCGAGTGTGTGTATCCGGCTCTGCACCGTTGCCACGGGAGCTGCACGCGGAGGCCGGCCGCGCGATCGGCTCGGTGGTGCTCGAGCGCTACGGCATGACCGAGACGCTGATGATCAGCTCCAATCCCTACGACGGGGAGCGGCGCGCCGGCACGGTGGGCTTCCCGCTGCCGGACGTCGAGGTCGCGATCGACGACGACGACGAGATCCTGGTGCGCGGGCCGAACGTCTTCGACGGCTACCGGGGAGGGGAAGCCTTGGACGCCTTCGAGCCAGCCGCAGACGGAGGCGCGCCGTGGTTCCGCACGGGCGACCTCGGGGCGGACGACGAGGGCTACCTGGTGGTGAAGGGCCGGCTGAAGGAGCTGGTCATCTCCGGCGGTCACAACGTCGCGCCGGTCGAGGTCGAAGAAGTGTTGCTCTCCCACCCGCGAGTGGCCGAGGTGGCGGTGGGAGGGACGCCCTCGGACGAGTGGGGCGAGGTGGTCACCGCGTGGGTGGTGCCCGACGGCGCGGCTCCCACGCTCGACGAGGTGGCCGAGTACGCAGCGGCATCCCTCGCGTCCTACAAGGTGCCCCGAAAACTCCACGTCGTCGGCGAGTTGCCCCGGAACTCGCTCGGCAAGGTCGTGCGATCCCGGCTCGGCCGGTGACGCGGCGCTAGCGTCTGGCCCCGATGCAGTGGCCGGACGACGCCCTCGAGCGCGAGCTCGTCGGCAACGGTTTGCTCGTCGCCGGCATCGACGAGGTCGGGCGCGGCGCATGGGCAGGTCCCGCGTCGGTGGGAGTCGCGGTCTTCCGCGACGACGAGCCGGCTCCCGAGGGGATCTGCGACTCGAAGGCGCTGGCCGAGAAAGAGCGCGAGGAGATCTTTCCCCGGGTTGCTGCCTGGTGTCGCGAGTGGTCGGTCGGCCATGCCGACGCCGAAGAGTGCGACCGGCTCGGAATGACCGCCGCTCTCCGTCTCGCCGCGCGCCGCGCGCTGGACGGCCTCTCGACGGGTCCCGATGCCGTCCTCTTGGACGGGTCCTTCGACTACCTGACCGAGCCGGACGAGGATGGCACTCGGCCGAGCGCGACGACGCGGCCGGCGGTCCGCACCGTGGTGCGCGGCGACGCCGCGTGCGTGTCGATCGCCGCCGCGTCCATCGTCGCCAAGGTCACCCGCGACCGGATGATGCGCTCACTCGCACCGAGCTTTCCGGCCTTCGACTTCGACCGGAACAAGGGCTACCCGACGCGCGTCCACAAGCTCGCCCTGGCAGGATTCGGATTGACCTCCATCCACCGCCGGTCGTGGGCGTTCGTCGACGGCATGGCGTTTCGCTGAGGGCGCAGCCGAGCGAGCCGGCGGCCCCAGGCCTCACGACGGGCTCGGCTCCTTCGGCAGGCCGAGCACCCGCTCGCCGATGATGTTGTGCATGACCTCGTCGCTGCCGCCTGCGATCCGGAGCCCTGGCACGCCGAGGATGTAGTGCGACCACGAATAGGTGCCCCACGCGCCGGAGTCGGCGACGAGCTGGGGCCCGAGGATGGAGGCGACCACCTCGGCGATCCGGACCATGTTGTTGGTCAAGGAGAGCTTTGCGATCGACATCTCGGGTCCGGGCAGGCTGCCGGCCGCCACCTTGGCCATGGCGCGGAGGTTGGTGTAGCGGGCCACCCGCTCGTGGACGACGACGTCGGCGAGCTGTTGGCGGACGAGCGGGTCGCCGGCCCTTCCCATGGCCCGCGCCGTCTCGATCAACCGGGTGGTGGTCGGCAGCCCGACGCCGCCTCCTCCGCCGCCGCCGATGGCCGCCCGCTCGTTCATCAGCGTGGTGAGCGCGACGCTCCACCCTCCGTTGACCTCGCCGAGGCGGTGCGAGTCGGGGATCCGCACGTCGGTGAAGAACACTTCGTTGAACGACGCGCCACCGGTCATCTGCCGGAGAGGACGGACGTCGACACCGGGCGCGTGCATGTCGACGACGAAACCGGTGAGGCCGCGGTGCTTGGGCTGGTCGGGGTCGGTCCTGCAGATGATCTCGCCGATGTCGGAGAGGTGGGCGCCCGAGGTCCACACCTTCTGACCGTTGACCACCCACTCGTCCCCGTCACGCACCGCGCGGGTCTGCAGCGAGGCGAGGTCCGAGCCGGCGCCGGGTTCGCTGAAGAGCTGGCAGCCCACGATGTCTCCGCGGTACATCGGGAGCAGGTAGGCCCTCTTCACCGCCTCGGTCGCGTGGGCGAGGATGGTCGGGGCCACCATGCCGAGACCGATGCCGAAGAGCGACATCGAGGGCGTGCGGTAGTCGGTGCCCACCCGGTCGAAGGCGCGCTGGTAGTCGCGGGAGAGCCCGCGCCCGCCGTAGTGGAGGGGCCCGGTGAGCCACCCGTATCCGGCGTCGAAGACGCTCCGCGCCCAGGCCTTTGCCGCCGCGGTGTCCGCAGCCTCTTGCTCGGGAGTGCGCTCTGGAAAGAGACCCACCGAGTCCGACCCCTCGCCCCAGACGAAGGTCTCCTCGGGGCGTTTCTTGGCGTGGGAGTCGAAGAAGCCGCGGACCTCGATCTCGAAGTCCTCGAGGGCCGGCTCAGGTGCGTCCGGGTTCGGTGCGCTCTCCCGACGTTCGGTGGTGCTGGTCATGGCTCGAATCCCCTTGTCGCGGCCTCGGTCCGCTCCGGCCGCCGACAGCGTACCGGCACTCCCGGCCTCCTCCCCGGTGGCAGGGCGGTGAGCCTCGGTGGAACCGGCCCACGGCAACGGCTCAGCCGCGATCGGCGATCGCCCAGCGGACCCCGTCGGCGACGTCTTCGTGGGTGAAGCGGAACCCCCGTGCCGACAACGCGTCGGGAAGGGCGCGCTGACCTGCGAGGAGGAGTTCGGTCGCCATCTCCGAGCCCAGCGCCACCCGGAGCGCGAACCCCGGAACTGCGAGCACCGCCGGTCGGCCCAGCGCATCGCCGAGCGCCGCGGCCAACTCGGCGTCGGTGACCGGATGCGGCGCCGTCGCGTCGACCGGGCCGCGGAGGCCGTCGTCCTCGAGGCAGTGGAGGATCACTCGTACCTCGTCGCGGAGGGTGATCCAGCTCCGGTACTGGTCGCCTCGACCGAGCCGGCCGCCGAGCCCGAGGCGGAACAGCGGGAGTTGCCGGGCGAGTGCGCCGCCGCGGGCAGTGAGGATGATCCCGCTGCGGAGGAGGACGGTACGGATGCCGGCTCTGCTCGCCGGCGCGGTCGCGGCTTCCCAGGCGCGGCAGACCGCCGCGAGGAACCCCGCGCCGGAGCCCGACCGCTCGGTCAGCTCCTCGCGGCCGCGATTCCCGTAGAAGCCGACCGCGGACGCGTTGAGCACTGTCGAAGGCGGCCGGTCGAGGGCGGCGAGCGAGATCGCGAGCAGCCGGGTCGCAGCCACGCGGCTCGTGAGGATCGCCTGCTTTCGCGCCACCGACCAACGCTGGTCGCCGATCCCGACGCCGGCGAGGTTGACGGCCGCGTCGAAGGGACCCGCACGTGCCAGGGTGTCGAGGTCGAGGCTGCCCACCGCCGGGTCCCAGTGGATCGCTTGCAGGTCGCCGCCCCCCGCAACGCCGCCCCCCACGACGCTGCCCCCCACGACGCTGCCCCCCGCAGCTCCGCCGCCCGCAGCTCCGGCGCCCGTTTCCCCGCCGGTTCCGCGCACGAGGCGTACCACCGAGTGTCCGCCCTCGCTCAGGTGTTCGACGAGGGCGGTCCCGACGAGACCGGACGAGCCGGCGACGAGCACCCTCATCCGCCCGCCCCCGGCACGGGGGCCCGGGCCAGCGCGGTACGGACGAGGTCCGCGAACGCGTCGGGGTGCGTCAGGTGGGCGCCGT
This sequence comes from uncultured Acidimicrobiaceae bacterium, assembly GCA_963769905.1. GTDB lineage: Bacteria > Actinomycetota > Acidimicrobiia > Acidimicrobiales > RAAP-2 > Bog-756. The sequence goes on along the minus strand of CAVYNG010000002.1, from coordinate 1,894,115 downwards.
GGGCGGCGCCGGGTATCTCGATCATCACCGAGTCGGGCACGTGCGCGACCAACCAGGCGACACCTTCGCGGTGGTGGGGAAGGGACGCGCCGCCTCTCCCGAACACCGCCGGCACCGCGAGCTGGGTCGGGTCGAACGGTGGCGTCTCGAGACGAATGGCACCGAGCTCGGCGACCAGTGCCGCGCCGTCGGCCCGCCGCTCCGCCTTGACCTCGTCGGGCAGACGCTCCCACGCACTGTCCCCCACCATCCGTCGGAAGAAGCGCTCCGCGGCCACGGCAGTGTCCTCGTCGTCGGCGCCGCCGACCGCGCCGCCTCCCGGCGTCCGGCGCCGGAAGCCGAGCCAGGGGAGTGGGGGCTCGTACGCGCCGAGCGAGAGGATGGATCCGTTCCCCGCCTCGCTCAGAGCGGCACCGACTGCGATGACACCGCCGTAGCTGTGCCCGACCACCACCGCGGGGCGACCGTCGACGACGGCGAGGAGGTCGTCGATATGGCCCTCGATGGAGCCGTGCACCGGGAGCACTCGGGAGCGGTCGTAGCCCCGTCGGTCGTACGCGACCGTGTGGAGATCGGCCAGCCGGCGGAGCACCCGGGCGAAGCTGCTCGCCCGGTCGAGCGAGCCATGGACGAGAACCACGAGGGGGCCGTCGCGTCCCGGGCCGTCGGGGAGGTGCTCGGTCACGGCGAGCTGGTGGGTCGCGGGCATCCTCGAACAGCCTGGCAGGAGGCCTTCCGAGCGCGCCAGGTGGGCGAATGCACCACCCCGGGCGCTCCATCGTGCATTGTGTGGGCTTCCGAGTTCGAAGGAGAGCCTGTGCCCGTTTCCAAGACAGACCTGATCGCAGCCGTCGCCGCCCACACCGGTGCCACCTCCAAGGACGTCGCGGCCGTCCTCGGAGGGCTCGAAGACGTGGTGGTCGCGAATGTGGCCAAGGGCGAGAAGGTGGTCATCACCGGGTTCGTCACGTTCGACCGGACCCAGCGCGCCGCGAGGACGGGCAGGAACCCCCAGACGGGTGAGCCCCTCGCCATCAAGGCGTCGAAGAGTCCGAAGGTCACCGCAGGGGCCGCGTTCAAGAAGGTGGTGAACGGTCAGGCGCCCGCGCCCAAGTTGAACCGCGCCCGCTAGCGACCCGCTACCGGGAGCGATGTCCATGTCGCGATGACGCTGGTACTCCTCCACGGAGGAGGCACCACCGCGCGCTTTTGGGACCGGCTGCTCCCGCACCTCGACCGTCCTGTCGTCGCGGTCGACCTCCCCGGGCGGGCGGACCGCCCGGCCGATCTCGCGACCCTGTCGGTCGGCGACGAGGTCGACTCGGTCGTCGCCGACGTCGAGCGGGCGCAGGTCGGCGATCCGCTGACCCTTGTCGCCCACTCCTCGGGCGGCCTCGTCGTCCCGGGCGTGGTCGCCGCACTCGGTCCGAGAGTCGGCGCGGTCGTGTTGAACGCGGCCCTCGTTCCGCCCGAGGGCGGGTGCGGGGTCGAGTGCATGAAGCCGAGGCACCGCGACGGTCTGGTCGCCGCGGTCGAGGCCGCCGCGCGGGACGGCCGGGCGATCACCCTGCCGGGGGTGCCCGGTGACCTCGATGCGGTGCGCACCTCCTACGGCGGCGACCGGCTCGACGACGAGACCGTGGCCTACGTGATCGACCCGGTCCGCTACGTCGCGGACACCGTGCACCACTATTTCCAGCCGGTGAGCTGGTCGGGCGTCGCAGGGATCCCGATCACCTACGTGCTGAACGAGCGCGATCGTCCGATTCCCCCGGACACCCAGGAGGTGATGGCCGCGCGCCTTCCGCCACCGGCGACGGTGGTTCGCGTCGACTCGGGCCACCTCCTGCCGGTGACCGCGCCCGCACGGTTCGCAGAGCTCGTGGAGCGCGCCGCGGCGTGAGCCGCCCGCCGGGGTCCTCGGCCCGCCGGCGGCCAGACCGACCGCCGGTCAGAGCTGCCCGATCGCCTTGTGGGTCTGGGGGACCACGCGTACTCGCGGCGTGCGCCGCAGCGCAGCGGCCTGGAGCGCGAGCACCTGGTCGGGAGTCGGTGCTTCGACCACGCTGCCGAAGGGGGTGACCGGTTGGAGGAATATCCCGGGTCCCGGCTCCCCGTCGGGGGCCCGAGCGGCCTCCTCGGCGACCATTGCGACCGCGGCGTCGAGCTCATCGCTGTCCGTCGACGGTCCGATCACGATCTTCACCCAGGTCGAGACACCAGCTTCCAGCGCGGTCCGGAGGAACCGGCGCTGGGTTTCGGGGCCGACGTGCTCCCCGTCGACGCTCGAGAGCTTGAGATCCATGCTGACGTAGGCGAGCGAGGGTGCGAGGCGCGCGAGCGCAGCGACGAGCGTCCCGTTCGTCTCGAGCATCACGTCGTGACCGTGCGCGGCGAGCTGCGCCCCGAGCGCCGCCGCCCGTGACTGCAGCAAAGGCTCGCCGCCGGTGAGGCTGACCGAGTGGTGGGGGAGCTGGTCGCAGAGCGCGTCGACCGCTTCGACGACGGACGAGACGGCGAGCGGGCTGTTCCGCACTTCCCAGTCCCGCAGCCCCGGAGTCCGCTCGATCCGGCAGGGGCCGGGGCGCCGCTCGAGAGCCTCGGGCTGGTCGCAGTAGGCACAGCGGATGTTGCAGCCGGTGAGGCGGACGAAGACCTGCCGTTCCCCGACGAGGGCCCCCTCTCCCTGGATCGCCGAGAAGACCTCGGTGACGAGGACACCCTCGGTTCCGGCCGGTGAGCCTGCGCGGGAGGCGGTCGAGCTCACCGCAGAGCGGGGCGGGCTCATGCGGGGGCGGGGTCGGCCACGCCGGCCTCTGCGAAACCGCGCCGGCGCAACAGACAGGCGTCGCAGTCGCCACAGGGACGGTCGCCGCTCCGGTAGCAGGACCAGGTGAGGTGCAGCGGCGCGCCGGTCTCGACCCCGAGGCGGACGATCTCCGACTTGGTGGCGTCGATGAGCGGGGTGCGTATCTCGATCGGACGGCCCTCGACGCCGCGCCGTTGTCCGGTCGCGGCCACCTGGCGGAAGGCGTCGATGAACTCGGGCCGGCAGTCGGGGTAGCCCGAGAAGTCGACCGCATTGACCCCGATCCAGACCGCGTCGAGGTCGCGTGCTTCGGCCACGCCGAGCGCGACGGCGAGGAAGATCGAGTTGCGGGCCGGCACGTACGTCGAGGGGATCCCGTCGGTCGACCCTCCGGCGGGGACCTCCATCGAGGGGTCGGTGAGCGCCGAGCCGCCCCATTCGGCGGTGTCGAGATGGACCACCAGGTGCTCCGCTCGATAATGGCCGGCGACGCCGGCCGAGCGGTCGAGCTCGGTTCGCTGGCGCTGCGAGTAGTCGAAGGTCAGCGCGAGCGGGGGGGAGTTGGCCTCCCTCTCGGCGAGTGCCATGCAAACGGTGGAGTCGAGACCACCCGAGAGGACGACCAGGTTGGCGGGCACGGTCAGGCGCTGCTCTCCACCCCGTCGACGCTAATCCAGCAGTGTCGGTGGACCGATTCGCGCAGCTGCTCTCGTCGCGCGGCGACGCGGTCCGCTCCATCGGTCGACCTTCGTCCCCGGCCAATCGCTGGACGCGGCCGGTAGGCTGGACGCGCAATGGCCACGGATGCAGCCGGCAACGGGTCGGGAGCGGACGGCCGGTACCCGACCGGCGCATCGTTGACGTTCGGGCCTAACACCTGGCTGGTCGAGGACATGTACGACCGCTACCGCGCCGATCCGGAGTCGGTCTCTCCGTCATGGCGCGAGTTCTTCGCCGACTACCGGGTGGAGGGCGCTGGTCCGGTCGCGGCGTCCTCCGCCGTGGCGACCGAGAAGACCGCGGCCCCCGAGGTCGAGTCCGACGGGCACCGACCGGACACAACCGCCACCCCCACGACGGGCGACACAACCGCCACCCCCACGACGGGCGACACAACTGCCCCCCCGGCCGCAGGCCCCAGCCGAGCGACACCCGCGACCACCGACGAGGGTGGCGCGCCGAGCTCGCAGGCAGCGGCCGACGCCGAGCAAGCGCAGGCCGAGGTCGAGCCGCCCGACGAAGTGAGTCCGCTCCGCGGAGCGGCCGGCCGGATCGTGGCGAACATGGAGGCTTCCCTCGCGGTCCCCACCGCGACGAGCGTCCGTGCAGTGCCGGCAGCGCTGCTCGAGGTCAACCGGAACATCATCAACGACCAGCTCGGCCGGACCACCGGCGGGAAGGTGAGCTTCACTCACCTGATCGGCTTCGCGGTGGTCAAGGGCCTTGGCGCGGTGCCCGCGATGAACGCGGCGTTCGTGGCCGATGCCGACGGCAAGGGCACTCCAGGAGTCGTCCGGCACCGCCACGTCGGTCTCGGGCTGGCGGTCGACGTCGAGAAGTCTGGTGGAAGCAGGACCTTGCTCGTGCCCTGCATCGCCGACGCCGACACGAAGGACTTCCGCAGCTTCGTGAGCGCGTACGAGGAGCTGATCCGAAAGATCGCCACCAACAAGGTCGCGCCGGACGACTTCGCCGGCACGACCGTGACCCTCACCAATCCCGGCACGCTCGGAACCGGGCAGTCGGTGCCGAGGCTCCTGCCCGGCCAGGGAGTCATCGTCGGGGTCGGCGCGCTCGGCTTTCCACCCGGGTTCGAGGCGTCCGATCCCCGCGCGCTCGCCGAGTTGGGGGTGGGGAAGACGGTGACCCTCACGTCGACCTACGACCACCGGATCATCCAGGGCGCCGAGTCGGGGCTCTTCCTCGGGTTCGTGTCGGAGTGCCTCGCCGGCGGTCACGGCTTCTACGAGGAGGTCTTCGAATCGCTCGCGATCCCCTACGAGCCGGTGCGATGGGAACGCGACACCAACGTGTGGCTCGGCGACGACGGGAGCCAGCTGCAGGTCGCGAAGCAGGTCCACGTGCAGACCCTCATCAACATGTACCGGGTACGCGGCCACCTGATTGCCCACCTCGACCCGCTCGACGCGGAGCCGCCCGAGCTCTACCCCGAGCTCGATCCGCTCCACTACGGCCTCACCATCTGGGATCTTCCGCGCCAGTTCTTCGCGGACCGGCTCGCCGGACGGGACACCGCGACCCTCGACGAGATCCTGCACGTTCTCCGCGACGCCTACTGCCGCACACTCGCCGTCGAGTACATGCACATCCAGGACCCCGAGCAGAAGCGCTGGATCCAGCAGCACGTCGAAGGGGTCTCGCCCGCGCTCAGCCCGAAGGAACAGGCCCACATCCTCGACCGGCTCAACGCGGCCGAGGTCTTCGAGCGGTTCCTCCACTCGCGCTACGTGGGACAGAAGCGGTTCGGGCTCGAGGGGGCCGAGTCGACGATCGTGATCCTCGACGCGGTCCTCGACGAGTCGGTGCACGAAGGTGTCCACGAGGCGGTGATGGGGATGGCCCATCGCGGCCGTCTCAACGTGCTCGCCAATATCGTCGGCAAGTCCTACGGGGAGATCTTCGAGGAGTTCGAGGGCAACCTCGACCCCGACTCGGTGCAGGGCTCGGGCGACGTCAAGTACCACAAAGGGGCGTCGGGCACCTTCGTCTCCCGCACCGGTGGCTCGATCCCGGTCAGCATGGCCTCGAACCCCTCGCACCTCGAGGCGGTCGACCCGGTGGTGGTGGGGACCGCCCGGGCGATGCAGGACGCCTTGGGGGGCGAGCACGGGAGCGGACCGCCTCTCGAGGACGGACCGGGAGATCCCTTCCCGGTGCTGCCGATCCTGATCCACGGCGATGCCGCGTTCGCCGGCCAGGGCGTCGTGGCGGAGACCCTCAACCTCTCGGGACTTGCCGGCTACCGCACCGGCGGGACCGTCCACCTCGTCATCAACAACCAGCTGGGTTTCACCACCGCGCCGGAGGCGGCGCGCACCTCGGTGTACCCCACCGACGTGGCGAAGATGGTCCAGGCGCCGATCTTCCACGTGAACGGCGACGATCCCGAGGCGTGCACCCGCGCAGCCCGCCTCGCCTTCGGGTTCCGCCAGGCGTTCCACAAGGACGTGGTCATCGACCTGGTCTGCTATCGGCGCCACGGTCACAACGAAGGGGACGATCCGAGCTACACGCAACCGCTGATGTACGCGTTGATCGACAAGAAGCGCTCGGTTCGCAAGCTCTACACCGAGTCGCTCATGCGGCGCGGCGACATCTCCCTCGAGGAGGCCGAGCAGGCCCTCGACGACTTCTCCGCGAGGTTGCAAGCGGCGCTCGACGAGACGCGTGCAGCGGCCGAGTCGGGCGCGACCGAAGCGCACGTCCTGCCCGAATTCGTCGAGCCGGATGTCTCGATCGCTCCCGTCGAGACCGGCATCGACGCCTCGACGGTGAGCCGTCTCGCGGCCGCGGTCCGCACGGTACCCGAGGGCTTCGTCCTCCATCCGAAGCTCGAGCGCCAATTCGAGCAGCGGGACAAGACGGTGGCCGACGGGGAGATCGACTGGGCGCTCGGCGAGGCGCTGGCCTTCGGTTCGCTGCTCCTCGAGGGCACGAACGTGCGGGTGACCGGTCAGGACACCCGCCGTGGCACCTTCTCGCAGCGTCACGCGGTGCTGGTGGACCATGTCACCGGCCGGGAGTTCGTCCCCCTCGCCGGCGTCGGCTCCGGGAGGTTCACCATCCTCGACTCGCTGCTGTCCGAGTACGCCAGCCTCGGATTCGAGTACGGCTACTCGATCGAGGCCGTCGACGACCTCGTCGCCTGGGAGGCGCAGTTCGGCGACTTCTGGAACGGCGCCGAGATCATCGTCGACAACTTCCTCGTCGCGGCCGAAGACAAGTGGGCACAGACCTCGGGGCTCGTCCTCCTGCTGCCTCATGGATACGAGGGCCAGGGGCCCGAGCACTCCTCGGCCCGCATCGAGCGTTTCTTGACCCTCTCGGCTCGGGGCAACCTGCGGATCGCCGATCCGACCACCGCCGCCCAGTACTTCCACTTGCTGCGCGCCCAGGTGAGGGGAACCCATCGCCGTCCACTCGTGGTCTTCACGCCGAAGTCGCTCCTCCGGTCCCGTGCAGCCCGTTCACCGATCGCTGCGTTCACCACCGGCTCGTTCCAAGAGGTGCTCGACGATCCTGCGTCCGGCGGGGAGCTGGACCCCGAGGGCGTGACGCGGGTGGTCCTCTGCACCGGCAAGATCGCCTACGAGGCAATGGCCCGCCGCGACCAGCTCGGCGATGCGGGCCGCCAGGTCGCCGTCGTGCGAGTGGAGCAGCTCTACCCCTGGCCCGGGAGCGGGATCGACGCCGTCCTCGCCCGATACCCGAACGCGCAAGAGGTGGTGTGGCTGCAAGAGGAGCCCGAGAACATGGGTGCGTGGAACTTCGTCCACAGCCGACTGCACCGGTTGCTGCGCGAGACCCACACCCTGCGCCATGTGAGCCGAGCGGAGTCCGCGAGTCCCGCAACCGGGAGCGCCGCCCTCCACCGCCTCGAGCAGGAAGACCTCCTCAGCCGCGCCGTCGGCTGATCCCGCGTCGGCCCGGCGTGCCCGGGACCGGCCCGGCGTGCCCGGGAGCAGCCCGGTGTGGCCCGGTGTGGCCCGGTGTGGCCCGGAATCAGCCGGGAATCAGACCGGCGCGGTCAGGAAGTCGTGGGCGAGCGAGATCCACATCTCGGTCGACAGACCGAGCGACTCGACGTCGACCCGCTCGTCGATTCCGTGGAACATCGCCCCGTAGTCCTCGAAGCCCACCTTGGGGCTGTGCAGACCGAAGCCGTAGGCGACGGCACCGAGCTCACGCTCGTAGCGGGCGTCGGTGGCACCGACGGTGAGGAACGGGACTGTCCGTGCGCCGGGGTAGAAGAGTGTGCTGACCCGTTGCAGCGAGTCCCACAGGGGCGTGTCGATCGACGAGGTCGACGAGGGCTCCTCCGAGCGGAACGAGATCTCCACGTCGTCCGCGAGGTCCCCGATCACCTCGTCGAGCATGGCTCTCACCTCGGTCGTCCCCCACCCCGGCAGTGAGCGCACGTCCACCTCGAGCTCGACCCGGTCGGGGATCACGTTGATCTTCGAGCCTGCCCTCATGACGGTCGGCGCCATGGTGGTGTGGGTGTTGGCGTGCGCCTGACGGGCGAGGCCCACCATGGGGAGCTCGTCGCAGAACGCGTCGATGCGGGACGGATCGAGGAGGGGCTCGGCGATCTCGGGCGGGAAACCCATGCCCTGTATGAATCTCGTCCACGCTTCGTGGAGCTCTGCCTGGGGCCGGTACTCGTCGATCCGGCGCACGATCTCCGCAGCCTTGATCAGCGCGTTGTCGGTGCGGAGGGGCTGGGAGCCGTGCCCGGGTACGCCACGCACGGTCAAGGTGCACCAGTAGATGCCTTTCTCCCCGACGATGACCGGCAACCGGGTTGCACCGTCGACACCGACCATCGGGAAGCCACCCGATTCGGTGATGACGTAGTCGCCCCGGACGTCGTCGGCGGCGTTCCGGCAGAGCCACTTGGCTCCGAAGGTGCTGAGCGCCTCTTCGTCCGCTACCGCGACGTAGGTGAGATCGCCGGCCGGGCGGAACCCGCTGCGGGCGAGCTGCCGCAGACCGGTCGCCATCGTGGCGGTGAGGTCGAGCATGTCGATCGCCCCGCGCCCCCAGACGACGCCGTCGATGAGCTCGCCTCCGAAGGGGTCGTGGGACCAGTCCCGTTCGTCGGCGGGGACCACGTCGGTATGGCCGAGGAGGGTCAGCGAGGGAGCGTCCGGATCGCTGCCCTCGAGCTTCGCCACGAGCGAGGTCCGGCCGGGTTCGGGCTCGTAGGTCTCCATGTCGACGCCCGAGCCCTCCAAATAGGACTCGAGGACCGAGACGCTCCGATGCTCCTGCCCCGACGACGGGGTCCCGTCGTTCACACAGCGGTTGCGGATGAGGTGTTGGAGCAGGTCGGTCGCTTCAGCGGCCCGTTGGTCTGCGTCGGTCACCCGCCCATCCTAGGGACCCGTCCTGGCGGGTTGGCGGGCCCAGCGTGACCGGTTCGGCCGGCCGGCATGTCGGGACCTCCGCAGGCCAGATGGTTGACTGGGGTGCGCATGCCACCGAAATCCGCGAAGCGGCGGATCGTCGTCGACGGTTCCAACATCGCCACCGAGGGTCGCAGCGCCCCGAACCTCGCCCAGCTCGACCAGGCCATCCAGGCCTTCCTCACCGAGCATCCCGGTTTCGGCCCGGCGGACGTGACCGTCGTGGTCGACGCCACGTTCGGTCACCGGATCGACCCCAGGGAGCGGCCGGCCTTCGAGCAGGCCATCGAGCACGGGGAGATGGTCACGCCACCGGCAGGAGCTATCGGTCGAGGCGATGGCTTCATCCTGCGCATCGCCGAGAAGTCGAGTGCCCTGGTCCTCTCGAACGACTCGTTCCAGGAATTCCAGGCGGAGCGCCCTTGGCTGTTCGAGCCCGGTCGGCTGATCGGGGGAAAGCCGGTGCCCGGAGTCGGGTGGGTGTTCACCCCGCGCACGCCGGTTCGTGGGCCGCGGAGCCGCGCAGTGACCGCGAAGTCGAGACGCGAATCGGCCGCCGGAACTCCAGCGAACTCCTCGACCACGTCCGCTCGCCCGGAGCCCACAAGGCCGCTCAAGTCCTCGACGGCGGCCAAGGCCGCCACCTCCAAGACCGACCGCTCCAGGGCCGACCACTCGAAGGCCGACCGCTCCAGGGCCGCCACCTCCAAGACCGGGACCGGCAAGGCCGAGAAGGCGGCGAATCCCGCCAAGGCCGCGAAGACCGCGAAGCATCCACGAGTGGAACAGCCGTCGAAATCGGCGAAGCCCACGAAGGCCAACCCGCCCGAGAAGGTCACGAAGCTCGCCAAGCCGGCCAAGCCGACCAAGAAGATCAAGGCCGCAAAGGCGGTGAAGGCGGTCGTCAAGGCGGTCAAGGCAGCCGTCAAGCCGACCAAGCCGACCAAGGCGGCCAAGGTCGCAAAGCCGGCCAAGGCGGTGAAGGTGGTGAAAGCGGCCAAGGCTCCCAGGGGGTCCGGTAGCGCGAAGCAGATCGCCTCGGACGGCGCGCAGGGGGGCAAGTCGGCGAAGCCCAAGGTCGGTGCCGCGTCCAAGGCGGCCAAGGAGAGAGCCCCCAAGGCCTCGCCTCCGTCGAAGACGGCGAAGAAGACCGGCCCGTCCGCCAAGGCCTCTGGAGCGACGAAGCCGGGTGGCAACGCCAAGGCAGCAGGTCGCGCCGCCGGCAGGGGAGGCGCGGGAGGAGACGGAGCCGCTGCGGCGAGCTCGATGAACGATCCGATGACGTTCCTCACCTTCGTCGCCGACCACCCCATCGGGAGCACCCTGGAGGGCACCGTCGCCTCGTTCACCTCGCACGGTGCGCACATCGCGGTCGGGGAGATGCTGTGCCACATCCCGCTGCGCGGCCTGGCGCGTCCAGCTCCGACCCGGGCGCGCCAGGTCCTCACCAAGGGCGAGACGCGGCGCTTCGTGCTCGTGTCGCTCGACGCGACGCACCGGCGGGCCGAGCTCGCCCTCCCTGGGATCGATCGCTGAAGCCAGGGGAGAGCCATACCGGGATCGCGCCGGTAACCTCGGCACCCGTGAACGCGACCGACTACCTCCCTCACCGGGAACCCTTCCTCTTCGTGAGCGAACTGCGCACCGTCGAACCGGGCCAGTGCGCGACCGGTGCGTGGAAGCTCACTGGCGAGGAACCCTTCTTCGCCGGCCACTTCCCCGGCCGGCCGACGCTCCCGGGGGTGCTGATGGTCGAATCTCTCGCCCAGCTGGGCGCCGTCGCAGTGCTCGCCGATCCGCGTCAGGCGGGGAAGCTCCCGCTCTTCGGGGGAATCGAACGCGCGAGGTTCCGTAGGCAAGTCGTTCCGGGTGATCTCCTCGAGCTCGAGGTCAACCTCGGTCGGATGTCGAGCCGGGCCGGCAGAGGTTCGGGCCGGGCGAGCGTCGGCGGCGAGCTTGCATGCGAGGCGGAGCTCCTCTTCGTACTGGTCGACGGCCGACCCACCGGAGCCTGAACGTGGATCACGGATGCGCATCGCGACCTGGAACGTCAACTCGCTGACCGCCCGGCTCCCGCGGGTCGAGGAGTGGCTCCGATATGCGCGCCCCGACGTCCTTTGCATGCAGGAGACCAAACAGGACGACGCCTCGTTTCCCCATGAAGTGTTCGAATCCCTCGGCTACGAGACCGCCCACCACGGCAACGGTCGGTGGAACGGGGTCGCCATCGCCAGCCGGGTGGGGCTCGACCAGGTTGCGACCGGCCTCGGCTCGATCGACGACGACCAGGGGACGCGTCTCGTCGCGGCCGAGTGCGGGGGAGTGCGGGTGGTGTCGGTCTACGTCCCGAACGGGCGGACGCTCGACAGCGAGCAGTACACCGCCAAGCTGGCCTGGCTGGCGCGTCTCCGCGAGCTCCTCGAGGAGACCACATCGCCTTCGTCGAAGGTGGCGGTCTGCGGAGACTTCAACGTGGCACCCGACGACCGCGATGTGTGGAACCCGCCGATGTTCGTCGGTGCCACGCACGTGAGCGAGCCCGAGCGCGCCGCGCTCGAGCGTCTCGAGGAGTGGGGCCTCGTCGACGTGTTCCGGCAGCTCTACGACGACGAGGGTCTGTTCACCTGGTGGGACTACCGAGCGGGCTCGTTCCACAAGCACGAGGGCCTGCGGATCGACCTGATCCTGCTCACCGAGTCACTCGCGGCGGGAGCGACCTACGGGCTGATCGATCGCAGCGCGCGAAAGGGCGAGAAGCCTTCGGACCACGCCCCGGTCTTCATCGACGTGGCGGTCGACTGAGCGTCGGCGTCGCAGCGAGGCCTGCCCGGAGCGCGGCCACCCGTCGGGTCCCTTCGGCTCGACCGATCCGTCCGGTGCCCGCTGTCGCGACCCGCTCGATCGGGGCGAGCCAGGGGGACGGCCGTCGCTCGACCGCACGGCCCGATCCTGTTGCCCGGACCCGGGCCCACGAGCAGTGCAGGTCACGTGAGGCCCTGGTCAGCGCGACGTAGAGGAGGCGCCGCTCCTCCCTCCGGGACTCGTCGTTCCCCGCATGGACGATCGGCACCAAGCCGTCCTCGAGCCCGGCCACGCACACGGCGGTCCACTCGAGCCCCTTGGCACGGTGGAAGGTCGCGAGCTCGACCGCACCTGTGTCGCCGTCGCCGCGGTCGGTCCAGGTACGGGGGTCGCGAGCACTGCCGACCGGGTTCGCGCCCTCCCTCTTCGGGCTCGAGGCGATGCGGAAGGGGATACCCGAGCGTCCGAGCGCGGCGATGATGTCGTGGAGCTGGTCGTGCGTGCGGGCCAGCACCGCCTGTTCGTGCCACGGGATGCCGTCGTCGCGACGCGCGAGGAGGACCGACGCGATCCCCTCGGCTTCGGAGGTCGCGTCGTCGAAGGCGGTGACCACCGGTGTCGGACCATCGGGTGCCGTCGAGCGGGGAGGCTCGAGTCCGGAGTCTCCGAGGGCCGCGGCAGCAGCGGCCACCACCTGAGGCGTCGAGCGATGGTTCTCTCCGAGCGCGATGGTCTCGAGCCCCGGCAGGAGCTCGGGAAGGCGCCCGAGGAGAGTCGGGTCGGCGCCGTTCCAGCCGTAGATCGCCTGGTTCGGGTCGCCCACTGCGCAGAGGTCCTTCCCGTCGCCGAGCAAGGCGTCGACGAAGGCGTACTGAGCGGGGTTGATGTCCTGGAACTCGTCGACGAAGAGATGGCGATACCGCCAGCGGACCCGTGCGGCGAAGGCCTCGTCTTCCCCGAGCCGCTCGGTCGCCTCCACGAGGATGTCGTCGAGATCGACCCGCCGGGCCCGATGCAGGCTCCCCTGGTAGGCGGTGAATGCCTCGACCACCCGATCGAATGCCACCACCGGCGTTCGTCGCGAGCGCGCGGCGGCGTCGGCATAGCGTTCCGGGGAGAGGCACCTGGCTTTCGCCCAGCCGATCTCGGTGTCGACCGCGGCCGCGACGGCACGATCGCCGACGATCCGGTGGAGTCTCGTGACTCGGTCGCCGTCGACCGTGGGCAAGGAACGGCCCGAGTCGAGCGTGTGACGCTGGAGCACGGTGAGCGCGAGCCGATGGAGGGTGCCCGAGCGCACACCGGGTTCGCCGGCCGCTCCGTTCGTCCCCGGTGCGGAGACGGCCACGCCGAAGCGTCGGAGGCGTTCTTGCAATTCGCGTGCGGCCCTTCGGGTGAACGTGCACGCAACGGTGTGATCTGCCGCCGCGCTGCCGTCACGGATGCGCCGCGCGATCCGCAGCGTGAGCACGCGGGTCTTGCCCGACCCTGCACCCGCGACGATGCAGAGTGCACGGGCATCGGACGCGACCGCCCGAGACTGCGACGGGGTGAGGGCGGTGAGCGCCGCCTCCAACCGGTCGGCGTCGAACAGATCCCGCGGGGCGCGACCGATCGACCGCTCACGTGGCTCCACGTCGGCCGAGGCTATCGATAGGGTGTACCGGTGCTGAAGTCATTTGCCGGCGGTCGCCTCTTCGGCGGCGCCTGGGGGCAGGAGCGCCCGAGCGTCCTCGCCCTGCACGGATGGGCGCGGACCCATGCCGACTTCGCCGGGGTCTTCGCCGATCGGCCGGATCCGGCGCCGGGCGCGATCGCTCCGGACCTGCCGGGTTTCGGCGCGACACCGCCACCGCTCGAGCCGAGAGGGAGCGAGTGGTACGCGGAGCAACTGCTCCCGCTCTTCGAGGGCGACCTCCTCGCCGACCGCGTGGTCGTCGCGGGCCACTCGTTCGGTGGGCGAGTCGCCCTGTATCTCCCGCGCCTGGTGCCCGAACGTATCGAACGCCTCGTCCTGACCGGCGTGCCGTTACTCGACCGGGCGGGGCGCCGCACGAGTCCTGCGATCAGCTACCGGCTGGCCCGCGGGCTCCATCGCGCCGGGTTGATCGGGGACGAGAGGATGGAGACGCTCCGCATGCGGTACGGGTCGTCGGACTACCGGGCCGCGACCGGAGTGATGCGTGGGGTGTTGGTGCGCGTGCTCGCCGAGCACTACGACGACGAGCTGTCCTCCATCGGCTGCCCGGTCGATCTGGTGTGGGGCGCGAAGGATCACGAGGTGCCCCTCGAGGTCGCGGAACGGGCGCGCCTGCTGCTGCCCCGCGCGACGCTCGAGGTCGTCGCGGACGCCGGGCATCTCCTGCCGCTCGAGGCACCCGACGCCCTCTTCGGCGCGGTCACCGGAGAGCATGCGACCACTCCACCCCTACCGGCAGGTGAGCCGGCAGCGTCCCCGGTCGAGGTACCGGTCGAGGCACCGGTCGAGGCACCGGTGAAGGCACCGGTGAAGGCACCCGTGGAGGGCGGCCGAGCCTCCGGGCAGTCGTGAACTGGCCGGTCCTCCAGAGCGTGCTCGGCGCGGCCGGTCCGATGCGCTTCGAGAAGGGCCTCGCCTGGTTGACGGTCGCCGCCTGTGTCGCGGCGTGCGTCCCCGCCGGTCTCCGGTGGTTGCGGGTGGCTCAGCGCGAGCACTACTTGCCGGGCTCGGTGAGCCGTTTCGCGGCGCGCTGGTGGCGGATCACCCCGTGGAACGCCGCGCTCGTCCTCGTGGCGCTCGGGGCCGCGGTCGTCGCGGTGTGGTGGCCAGTCGTCGGTGTGGTCACCGCCGCGGTCGTGGCGGCCGGCCCGCTCGGTCTCGGTATTCGCGGCCGGACCTCGAGGCTGGCGTGGACCCGCCGGCTGCGAACCCTCGCCGCGGTGTGGGCACTCCTCGAGGTGGTGATCGTCGTCGTCGGGATCGCGACCGGTCTGGCCTCGGTGCTCGCGCTCGCCGCAGCCGTCGCGGCTTCGTTCCTCGTCGACCTGGCGTGCCTCGCGACCGCACCCCTCGAACGGCGGTTGGCGGGGCGCTTCGTCGACGCCGCGGCAGACCGACTGCGCCGGGTGGCGCCGACCGTCGTCGCCGTCACCGGCTCGTACGGGAAGACGTCGACCAAGAACCACCTCGCGCACCTCCTCGGAGGTTCCCGACAGGTGGTCGCGTCGCCGGCCAGCTTCAACAACCGCGCCGGGCTCGCCCGCGCGGTCAACGAGCATCTGGAGGAGGGAACCCAGGTGTTCATCGCCGAGATGGGCGCCTACGGACCGGGGGAGATCGCCGAGCTCTGCCGGTGGTGCCGTCCCGACGTCTCGATCATCACCGCGATCGGTCCGGTCCACCTCGAGCGGTTCGGCTCCGAGGAACGCGTGCTGCACGCCAAAGCGGAGATCCTCGACCCCGCACCGGTCGTCGTGCTGCCGGTCGACGACCCGCGGCTCGCCGCTCTGGCCGACGCGGCGGATTCGGCCGGCAAGCAGACCGTGCGCTGCTCGGCGCTCGACCGCTCGGCTGACGTCTGCGTGACGCACGAGCCGGCCGGGAGCCGCGTCACCGTCCATGTGGCAGGGGCGCCCCTGGTCGAGGGGGTCGAGGTCCCGCCGGGCGTGCAGGCGACCAACCTCGCCTGTGCCATCGGGGCGGCCCGGGCACTCGGGGTCGACCGCAAGGCGCTGGCGGCGAGGATCGCCGATCTACCCGCGGTCGACCACCGCCTGCTCGCCGCACGGAGCTCATCGGGTGCGACCGTCCTCGACGACACCTACAACTCCAACCCTGCGGGCGTCTCGGCCGCCCTGACCGCACTCGCCGCGAGCGCCGGCCGCAACGGAGGAGGCGCGCGGCACCGGGTTGTGGTGGTGACACCTGGCATGGTCGAGCTCGGAGCGCGTCAGTACGACGAGAACCGCATATTCGCCGCCGCTGTCGCCTCGATCGCCGACGACCTGGTCATCGTGGGACGGACCAACCGCCGGGCGCTGCGCGAGGGAGCAGCCTCGGTAAGCGGTTCGGGGTTGTCGGTGCTCGCGGTCGGGGAGCGAGGCGAGGCAGTCGAGTGGGTCCGCGGCCACCTCGGCGAGGGTGACGCCGTGCTGTACGAGAACGACTTGCCGGACCACTACCCTTGATCTTTCGAGCCCGCCGCCGGAGGCTCCCGTCGGTGCTCAAGATCGGAGGAACTGCCCCATCGTGCCCGACGTCGCCGTCATCTTCGGAGGTCCGTCCCCCGAGCACGACGTGAGTGTGCTGACCGGACTCCAGGCAGCTCGAGGACTCACCGGGGGAGCGGACGCACCGGTCGCGTCGGTTCGAACCCTCTACTGGACGAAGACCGGGGAATGGTTCGAGGTCGATGCCGGGCTCGAGGCGGACGCCTTCCTCGAGGGCGTCCCGCGCGGCGCGACCCGGCTGCAGTTCGTAGCTTCGCCGAGCGGAGGTTTCTCGGAGCCGGGCGGTCGCCTCGGCCGTGCACGGACGCTCGAGCTCGAGGTCGCGGTGGTCTGCTGCCACGGCGGCCCCGGAGAGGACGGGACGCTGCAAGCCGCGCTCGACCTGGCGGACATCCGCTACACCGGGCCGACCGCACCGGGGGCGTCCCTCGGGATGGACAAGCTCGCCTTCGGCGCAGTCGTCGGTGGTGCGGGCCTTCCGACCTTGCCCCGCCACCTGCTGATGTCCGGCGCCGCGCCCCGGCCTTCGCCGGTCCCTTCATCGTGAAGCCGCGCTTCGGCGGTTCGTCCATCGGTATCGACGTCGTCGAGGACTTCGAGACCGCGCTCGCGCGACTCGGGGCGAACCCCCACCTCGGCTCCGGTGCGGTGCTCGAACCGTACCGGCCGGACATGGAGGACCTCCAGATCGGTGTCCGTACCTGGCCCACGCTGCAGCTCTCCGCTGTGGAGCGCCCCATTCGCTCCACCGAGTCGGCGGACATCCTCGACTACCGCGACAAGTACGTGGCCGGCGAGGGCATGGCCGGAGCGAAACGAGAGCTCCCGGCGCGCATCGCTTCCGAGCTCGAGAAGGCCCTGCGGGAGGCCTCCGAACAGATCGCCGTGCTGGCCGGGATCCGCGGTGTCGCGAGGATCGACTTTCTCTCCGACGGAACCGAGTTCGTCGTCAACGAGGTCAACACGATCCCCGGCTCGCTCGCCCGCTACCTCTGGGTCGCGCCCGAGTTGGCCTTCGCGACGTTGCTCGGCGACCTCCTCGAGGAGGCGCGCCAGCGCCCCACTCACGCCTATACGACGGCCGGGGCGGACGGCACGGTGCTGCGGTCGGCGGGTTCGATCGCCGGCAAGCTGGCCTGAGGTTGCCGGTTCGCCGGTTCTCGCTCCACCCGACCGAGGAGGTCCTGGTGGACATCGCGCCACACTGGTCCTTCTTGGCCGGACCCCTCGCCGCCGCGCTGGTGGCGATCGCGATCGGCATCGCGCTCGACGTCGGGATTCCGCACACGTCGGTCGACCTCCACTGGGCCGAGGGAGCGGTGGTGGCCATCCCGTGCCTCTGGCTGGCGGCCCGGGTCGTGCGCTGGCGCCGGACCCGGTTCGTGCTCACCACTGCACGGATCGTCGTGTGCTGGGGGGCGGTCTCGCGGCCCCGCTTCGAGGTCGAGCTCTCCGAGATCGCGCGGGTGGACGCGGTGCAGTCGTTGCTGCGACGGCTGGTCGACACCGGGCGGATCGAGCTCGTCCTCTGGGAGAACGGCGAGGTGCGGGAGATCGACGACGTGCGCAAGCCCCTCGTCCTCCGGCGCGTGATCACCCGGCGGCTTCGTCCGCCTTCCGGGTGAAGACC
Organism: uncultured Acidimicrobiaceae bacterium; assembly: GCA_963769905.1. Taxonomy (GTDB): domain Bacteria; phylum Actinomycetota; class Acidimicrobiia; order Acidimicrobiales; family RAAP-2; genus Bog-756. The sequence continues at coordinate 1,876,516 of CAVYNG010000002.1, read as the reverse complement.
GGGTCGGACCGGTGCGAGGCGAGGACGCCGTCGACCGGCTCGACACGCCAGGCCGGCATCGGAAGCGCACCCGGGTCGACCACGCCGGGGCGCGCGAGGACGACCGCACAGCCCCCGAAGCCGGCCCCGGTCATGCGGGCGCCGTACACCCCCGGAAGGGAGCCGAGCCACCCGACGACTCGGTCCATCTCGGGTGTCGAGACTTCGAAGTCGTGGGAGAGGCTTCGATGGCTCTCGATCATCAGCCGCCCCGCCTCCGCCAGCTCTTCGGCGCCGAGCGCCGCGGCGAACGCGTGCACCCGTCGGCATTCGGAGACCACGTGCTGTGCCCGGCGCTGCAGGCGTGGGTCGGTGATCGCCTCCACGTCTTCGTCATCGGCCGCGCCGAGTGGACCGACCAACGCGGCGGCGGCGCGGCATTCTGCGACCCGCTCCGCGTAGGCCGAACCGACGACGGTGCGCGCCTGCCCGGATGACACGATCACCACCTCTGCATCAGCCGGCAAGGCGACCTGTCGTGTGGTCATGGTGGCGAAATCGATGAGGAGTGCGTGACCGGCGCGGCCGCCTGCGCAGACCAGAGGGTCCATCGCGCCGACCGGCGAACCGGTAAGACGCTCGGCCTCCTGGCAGACGCGGGCGATGTCGACGGGCGAACCCTCGATGCCGAAGACATCCGCCAGTGCGACACAGAGCGCCGCGCTCGAGGAGAGTCCCGCGCCGATCGGGAGGTCGGACTCGATGCGAAGGCTCCCGGGACCGGGCCGCACCAGGGCGACCATCGCGGCGACCAATCGCGCCCACGACGGCTCCAACGAAGCGATGGGAGGATCGCCGCCCACGAGCCCGACGACTGCCACCTGTTCGGGAAAAGCTGCCGAGGTCACCTCCAGAGCGGAGCCGGCCGAGGGCGTGAACTCGACGGTCACCCCGAGTCCGATGGCCATCGGCAGTGCGACGCCGAGGTTGTAGTCGGTGTGGTCGCCGATCAGGTTGACCCGGCCGGGGCCGGTGCTTCGCAGGGCCGACGGCATCCCTCCGCTCCTCACCGATGCAGCGCGTGCGGGTGCCTGCGCTTGATCGAGGCCTCAGGGTAGCGGCGTCGGGCCGCGCGTCCCGTGGCCGGTCCGAGCCACTTCCCGGGCGGGTCTGCCAAGATCGTGGCCGTGTTCGACGACCTCCTCGAAGCGAACCGGGCTGCTATGGCGGCGGGGTTCGGCCTCCGCGAGACCCCGCCGATCGCCGCGAGGGGATTCGCGCTCGTCACCTGCATGGACTCCCGCATCGAGCCGCTCGCGATGCTCGGCCTCCGACCGGGCGACGCAAAGATCCTCCGCAACGCCGGCGGACGGGTGACCTCCGACGTCCTGCGCTCGCTGGTGCTCGCGACCTGGCTCCTCGAGGTCCGCGGCATCGCGGTGATGCAGCACACCGAGTGTGCACTGGTCGGCCTCGGCGAGGGCGACGTGCGCGCTCGACTCGAGACGGCGGGCGCAGCCGGGGTCGCGAGGTGGGAGTTCCTCGCCATGGAAGATGCCGACGGAGCGCTGCGCGAGGACGTGGAACGCATACGAGGGTGTTCGGTCCTGCCGGAGGGGGTCGCGGTGGAAGGCTGGCGCTACGAGGTCTCCTCCGGCCTCATCAGGAGGATCGTCGGGTCCGCGTCGCAAGCCTCCTAGCGAGCCGCTCGGCGAACCGCATTTGACCCGTCGCGGTTCTCGGGCCAGCATCCGGCCATGCGCTCCCTCCGGGTACCTCGTTCCCGTCACGCAGCTCGTCGCAGGACGATGGCATCGAGCGGCGGGCGATGAGCGGTCCGCTCGAAGGTGTCCGGATCGTCGAGCTCGCCGGGCTCGGCCCCGCGCCGTTCGCCGGGATGATGCTCGCCGACGCCGGCGCCGACGTCGTGCGCATCGACCGGTCGGAGCGGGCGATCTACCCACCCATCCAAGAGCCTCACGTCGACCTCATGAACCGCGGAAGACGGTCCGTGGCGGTGGATCTGAAGAATCCGGACGGGGTGGCCCTCGTCCTCCGCCTGGTGGAGCGCGCCGACGGACTGATGGAGGGATTCCGCCCGGGCGTCGCCGAACGTCTCGGCATCGGCCCAAAGGAGTGCCTCGCCCGCAACCCGAAGCTCGTCTACGGGCGGATGACCGGCTGGGGCCAGGATGGCCCGATGGCCGCCGCGGCGGGGCACGACATCGACTACATCGCCCTCGCCGGCGTGCTCGACCCGATCGGCCGAGCCGGTGAGCGACCCGTACCGCCGCTCAACCTGGTCGGCGACTTCGGCGGCGGAGGCATGCTGCTCGCGTTCGGGATGCTCGCGGCGATCCTCCACGCGGGCCGTACCGGGGAGGGACAGGTCGTCGACGCAGCGATGGTCGACGGGGCCGCGGCACTCATGACCATGACCTACACACTGCGTGCCGCCGGCATGTGGAAGGAAGCCAGGGGCACCAACCTGCTCGACACCGGCGCGCCGTTCTACGAGGTCTACGAGACGAGTGACGGCGGTCACATGGCCGTCGGGGCCATCGAGCCGCAGTTCTACGCGGAGCTGATCAAGCTGATGGGCCTCGCGGACGTGGACCTCCCCGAGCAGATGGACCGCGACGAGTGGCCGAAGATGAAGGAGCGGTTCGCGGCGGTCTTCGCCTCGAAGACGCGGGCCGAATGGGAGTCGGTGTTCGAGGGGAGCGACGCCTGCGTCGCGCCGGTGCTCTCGATGTCGGAGGCTTCGGAGCATCCCCACATCCGGTCCCGCGGCACGTTCTGTGAGGTTGCGGGCGTCCTCCAGCCGGCCCCGGCTCCACGCTTCGCCGCGACGCCGGGTTCGATCCGGTGGCCGCCACCCCACCCCGGACAGCGTGCGGACCAGGCGTTGGGCGACTGGGGTCTGAACGAAGCGGAGATCGCCGAGCTGCGCGGCTCGGGCGCGATCACCTGACCCGCAGACCTCCGCGCCTCGTCGGGGTCAGAGGTTGACGACCGGGCAGGTGACGGTGCGGGTGATGCCGTCGATGAGCTGGATGCGGCCGACGACCATCTGACCCAGTTCGTCGACGGTGCCCGCTTCGGCTCGCACGATCACGTCGTAGGGCCCGGTGACACCCTCGGCGGCGACGACGCCGTCGAGCCCGGAGACGGCTCGGGTGACGGTCGCGGCCTTTCCGACCTCGGTCTGGATGAGCACGTAGGCGTTGACCGGCATGCATCGCTCCTCGGGACGGGAAATGTCGTCGCGGCACTCTACCCCTGGAGCCTTGGCCGAACCTCCTGACGCGTACCATGCCGAGGTGGGCGTCCGCGAACGAGGCGACCAGTTCCGGCGGTTGGCCAGGACGGCGGTCGCCGATCTGTTCGACCAGAGCCGTGCGTTCGGCCGACTGGCCCTGACCCACGTCCTGATGACCGCCGGCGACACGCTCTTCGCCGTCTCGCTGGCGGGATCGCTCTTCTTCTCCATTTCGCCGACCGCGGCGAAGGACAAGGTGCTTTTGTACCTGCTGTTGACGATGGGGCCCTTCGCGGTGGTGGCCCCCGCGCTGAGCCCCCTCATCGACCGGAGTCGCGGCGCACGCCGGGCGATGGTGGTGACCTCGGCTCTCGGCCGCGCGGTGCTGTGCCCGTTCGTGGCACGAGACCTGCATTCGCTGCTGCTGTTCCCCGAGGCGTTCTTGATGCTCGTGCTCTCCAAGGTCTACGTGGTGACGAAGGGAGCGCTCGTCCCCGAAATCGCGGCCCTCGACACAGAAGGGCTGGGCTCGGAAGGCTCCGGCACCGCCGTGCTCGATACGCCGGCATCCGGCACGGCAGCGCACAGCACTTCGCCGGCCCCGCCCGAACGGCGCGATCCCACGCCGCCCTTCGGCACGCCGGTCATCGAGGTCGAGAGCCCGACGGGCGGGGCACCCACCCGCGAGCCCGACCTCGCCACCCTCAATGCGCGCCTCGGATTGCTCGCGGCGCTCTCGGGCATCGCGTTCGCCCTTCCCGCCGTCGCGATCTTCAAGATCTTCGGATCGGCCGGCGTCCTCTGGACCGACATGGTGGTCTTCGCCGTCGCGGCGTTCGCCGGTGCCCGCCTACCCGTTCGCCAGCTTCGGGAGCGACGCCGGGAGGGGGGCCGGTCGAAAGCGGCCAGGGCCAACGTGCCCGCGCAGGAGGTGCGCTACGCACCCGATCTCGAGGACGTCTGGGCCGGCGACGCGGAGGACCTTGCCGCGTTCCGGCCTTTCGCCGGCAGGCAGGTGCTCCTGGCGCTGATGCCGATGTCGGTGCTCAAGGCCCTGCTCGGCTTCCTCACCTTCCTGCTGGCCTTCGGCCTGCGGCGCGAGGGTGCTGCCACCTGGTGGTTCGGACTGCTACTCGGGTCGATGACGGCCGGTGCGCTGATCGGCGTACTGCTCGTGGCGCGCATTCGGCGTGCCTTCAGCGAGCAGCAGATCCTCACCGGCGCTCTCTGGCTGGTGGCCGTCTTCGCCACGCTCGGCGCCTTCGTGCACGCGCGCCTCGTCCAGGCTCTCGTCGCGCTCGCGGTCGGCGCTGCGGGCTCTGCCGCGAAGCCTTCCTTCGATGCACTGGTGCAGCGTCACGTGCGCGAGCTCGACCAAGGCCGTGCCTTCGGTCGCTTCGAGACGCAACTGCAGCTCATGTGGGTCGTCGGGTCGCTCGTCCCGGTCGTGCTGTCCCTGCCGGTACCGGCGGGCAACGCGGTGATGGCGGTGACCGCGGCGCTGGCGGCTCTCTCCTACATGAGCTCCCTGCAAGCAGTCCGCGAGGGACGCGAACTGGGCCGGCGCTAGGCCGCGCTCAGGACCGGCGCTCGGCCGGGCTCAGGACAGCCGTTGCTCGAGTTGGTCGACCTCGGCGCGGAGCTCGGAGGGCAGCCGGTCGCCGAAGATCGCGTAGTGCTCTCGGATCCTCGGCACCTCGTCCCGCCACTCCGTGTTGTCCACGGTGAGGAGCTTCGCCATCTGCTCCTCGGACACGTCGAGTCCTTCGGTGTCGATCGCGCCCACCGCGGGCACCAGACCGATCGGGGTCTCGACCGCCTCGCCCCTACCGCTCACCCGTTCGAAGACCCACTCGAGGACTCGGGAGTTCTCGCCGTATCCCGGCCACAGCCACTTCCCGTCTTCGTCCTTGCGGAACCAGTTGACGTAGAAGATCCTCGGCAACTTCTCCGGTTCGGCCGAAGCGCCGATCTCGAGCCAGTGGCCGAAGTAGTCGGCCATGTTGTAGCCGCAGAAGGGCAGCATGGCGAAGGGGTCGCGCCGGAGGTTGCCGACCGCGCCGGCCGCCGCGGCCGTCGTCTCGGAGGCCATGATCGAGCCGAGGAAGACCCCGTGCTGCCAATCGCGCGACTCGAACACCAGGGGGACCACCGACGCACGGCGTCCGCCGAAGAGGATCGCGTCGATCGGCACCCCGACCGGGTCCTCCCATTCGGCGGCGATGGCCGGGTCCTGGGAGGCCGGGACGGTGAAGCGTGCATTCGGGTGCGCAGCAGTCGTTGCGGACTCGGGGGTCCAGTCCTCGCCCTTCCAGGAGGTGAGGTGGGCGGGTGGATCGCTCATCCCCTCCCACCACACGTCGCCGTCGTCGGTGAGAGCGGTGTTGGTGAAGATCGCGTTCCCGTCCAAGGTGAGCATGGCGTTCGGGTTGGTGTGGATGTTGGTTCCGGGCGCCACCCCGAAGAACCCGGCCTCCGGGTTGATCGCGTAGAGGCGTCCGTCCGACCCGAATTTCATCCAGCAGATGTCGTCCCCGACCGTCTCGACCTTCCACCCGGGGAGGGTCGGGATCAGCATCGCGAGGTTGGTCTTGCCGCAGGCCGAGGGGAAGGCCCCGGTCACGTAGCGGGTCTCCCCGGCGGGCGAGGTGAGCTTCAAGATGAGCATGTGCTCGGCGAGCCAGTTGTCGTCGCGAGCCATCACCGACGCGATCCGGAGCGCGAAGCACTTCTTTCCGAGGAGCGCATTGCCGCCGTAGCCGGAGCCGTAGGACCAGATCTCGCGTGTGTCGGGGAAGTGCACGATGTACTTGTTCTCCGAGTCACAGGGCCAGGTCGAGTCGGCCTGGCCTTCGGCGAGCGGCGCGCCGACCGAGTGGAGACAGGGGACGAAGTCACCCTTCGAGCCGAGCACCTCGAGGGCACCGCGGCCCATCCGGGTCATGATCCTCATGGAAACCGCCACGTAGGCGGAATCGGTGATCTGCACCCCGATGTGGGCGATCGACGAGCCGAGCGGTCCCATCGAGAACGGCACGACGTACATCGTCCGGCCGCGCATCGACCCGCGGAACAGATCGGTGAGCGTCTCGCGCATCTCGGCGGGGTCGCGCCAATTGTTGGTCGGCCCGGCGTCGGACTCCTTCGCCGAGCAGATGAAGGTCCGGTCCTCGACCCTCGCGACGTCGCCGGGGTCGGAGTGGGCCCAGTAACTGTTCGGCCGCTTGGCGTCGGCGAGCTTGGTGAAGGTGCCCTTGTCCACCAGGAGCTGGCAGAGCCGGTCGTACTCCTCGGCCGTACCGTCGCACCACTCGACCGTTGCCGGCTCGGTCAGTGCCGCCACCTCGTCCACCCAGTCGATCAGCTGCTTGTGGTCGGTCGGGGGCATGGGTGGTGGTTCCTCCTCGGTGTGCACGACGAGCCGGGAACGCGGCCAATCCGAGGAGGCCGGTGTGCCGGGTGGCGCTCGATTGTAGTTGGGGCGCCTGGCGACAATGGTAGGCAAGGCAGGTGGAACGCCCCAACTCCGACCCGGCCCGCGCCGGATCGAATGGGCCGATCGACGAGTTCACCCTGATCGAGCGGCTCCGCGCTCGGTTCGAGCGGGCTGCCGCCACCGGGCCGGCACCCGGTGAGACCTGGATCGGGGACGACGCGGCGGTCGTGTCGCCCGGGGGTGACCCGATGGTGCTTGCCGCCGACCTCGTCGTCGAGGGCGTCCACTTCGATCCTGCACTCGGGGAGCCCGAGGACGTCGGGTACAAGTCGCTCATGGTCTCGCTCTCGGACCTCGCTGCGATGGGCGCCCGACCTCGCTACGCGGTCGTCTCGATCGCCGCCCCGCCGGGAACCGAGCTCGAGGGCCTGGGCGCAGGCCTCGCCGAGGCTTCGGGCGAGACGGGCTGCCGCATCGTGGGCGGCGATCTCTCGGCGGCACCGGTCCTCGTGGTCTCCGTCGCGGTGGTCGGCACGCTCGAGGGTGGGCCCGAGCCGCCGGCACTGCTCCGCTCGGGAGCCGCGCCAGGCGACACCCTCTTCGTGACCGGGCCCTTCGGCGGTGCGGCCGCCGGTCTGCGGGAGTTGCGCCGCGGCCCTGCCGTGGCCCAGGACCTCGAGGCCCGCTTCCTCCGACCGAGGGCGAGGATCGCCCAGGGGGAAGTGGCCCGTCGTGCGGGAGCGACGGCCGCGATCGACGTCTCCGACGGGTTGGTCGCCGATGCGGGGCATCTCGGTGATGCGTCGGGGGTCGGGATCGCCCTCGAGGAGGTGCCGGTCCAACCGGGAGCCACATTGGAAGAGGCGCTCTACGGCGGCGAGGACTACGAGCTCGTCGTCGCGACGGGTACGCCGACGGATCTCGTCGCCGCCTTCGAAGAGGAGGGATTGGCAGTTCCGCTTCCCGTCGGCCGCTGCACCGCGCTCGCCGGAGAGCGGACCCTCCGAGGCCAACCGCTGCGGCCGGGCGGTTGGCGCCATTCGTTCTGAAGGTTTCGTGCCGGCGGGCCCGCTTTCGCCCACGCTCCTTCCCGGCACGCTCCTTTCGCCCGCGCTCCCTTTCCGGCACGCCGGGCTCCTCTCAGGAAACGCTCAGGATCCCCGTGCACCATGGAAGCTGGGCCGGGCCGAGGGCCGGCCGACGTCGCCCCTGGGTGAGGTCTCCGACGACCGGATCTTCGCCGACGGGCCTGGAGGAACCGTGGAGCAGCAGTGGCCATAGACCGACGTCGGATCCTGGTCGTCGACGACGAGCCCAGCATCACCGACCTGTTGGCGATGGCACTCGATCTGCGCGGGGCGGAGGTCGAGGTGGTCCACACCGGCGCGGACGCGCTGCACGCCCTCCACTCGTTCCGGCCCCATCTGATGATCCTCGACGTGATGCTGCCCGACCTCGACGGCTTCGAGGTCCTCGATCAACTGACCGCCGATCGGCGCTCGGCACTGACGCCGGTCTTGTTTCTCACCGCTCGTGACGGCCTCGACGACCGACTGCGCGGCCTCGCCGCCGGCGGTGACGACTACATGACCAAGCCCTTCAGCGTCGAGGAGATGCTGCTTCGGATCGACGCGGTCCTGCGTCGCACTCAGGGTGTCGTGGACGACGGGCCCGTGCTGGCCGTCGGGGATCTCCAGCTCGACGAGGACAGCCATCAGGTGTGGCGCGCCGGCCAGGCGGTCGAGCTCACGCCGACCGAGTTCCGGCTCCTCCGGTACCTGATGGTCAACGCGGGACAGGTTGTGTCGAAGACCCAGATCCGCGAACGGGTCTGGGAGTCGAGCGTCGAAGGACGCGTCAACATGGTGGAGGTGTACGTCAGCTACCTGCGCAAGAAGCTCGATGCCCTGGGACCGTCGATGATCCGCACCGTGCGCGGCCTCGGCTACTGCCTTCGCGAGCCCGAACCCGCCCGGAGTGCCATCGAGGAGGCGGGGCGGTGACCCTGCGAGTGCGGCTCCTCCTGTTGGTCGTGTGCACGGTGGCCGCCGGTCTGGTCATCTCCGACATCGCCACCTACAACGCCCTGCGCTCCTTCCTCGTCACCAGGGTGGACCAGCAGCTCCAAGTCGCCGCGTACCCGGTCGGACGTGCCCTGCTCTCGTCGTCGGGGCTCGGGCCCGAGGTGCCCGCAGCACCCCCCAACCACGGCTCCGCCGGCACGGTCATCGGAGCCGCAGCCGGCAGCTCGAGCACGGGTGGGCGGGACCGGACCCCGGCCCGGTCGGGAGTGGTGTTCAGGAACGGGGGCGGCCTGTTCGGAGGCCCGCGCGATCGGGGGGTGCTCGTCCCGCCCGGCACCTACGGTCAGCTCCGGAACGCGCAGGGCAAGGTCGATGCCCATTTGTTCTTCAGCTACGGCGGCGCGACGGCGACTGCGCCGAACCTCCCCTCGCGGCTCCCCGGCGCCGGGCTGCCCGCCGGTTCCGACCTCTACTTCAGCACCTCGGGATCGGGTAACGGCGCGGTGTCGTACCGAGTCGTCGCGAAGCCCCTCAAGAGCGGTGGGGCCGTGGTCATCGCGGTGCCTCTCACCGATCTCGAAGGGACTCTGCGCCAGCTCCTCCTCATCGAAGTCGTGGTGTCGGTTCTCGTGCTTGCCGCCCTCGGGGTGTTCGCGTGGTTGATGGTCCGGCGCGACCTCCGGCCGCTGGAGGAGATCACCGAGACCGCCGGCGCCATCGCACAGGGCGACCTCAGCCAGCGGGTGACCCCGATCGACGAAGGGACCGAAGTGGGTCAGCTCGGGACCACGTTCAACACGATGCTCGACGAGATCGAAGCGGCCTTCGGCGAGCGTGCCGCGTCAGAGGAGCGATTGCGTCGGTTCCTGGCCGACGCCTCCCACGAGCTACGCACGCCGCTCACCTCGATCCTCGGATACTCGGAGCTCTTCGATCTCGGGGTGCGGAACCGACCGGCCGACCTCGAGACGTCGATGCGTCACATCCGTGACGAGGCATCTCGGATGGGAGCACTGGTGGACGACCTCTTCCTGCTCGCGCAGCTCGACCATCAGCGACCTCTGCGCAGCGACCGGGTCGATCTGGCCGAGGTGGCACGGAGCTCTGCCGAGGCTGCCGCGGTATCAGCCGCCGACCGGGTTGTTGAGGTGGAGGCGCCCGCTCCCGTGCTCCTCGACGGGGACCCGGACCGGTTGCGACAGGTGGTCGACAATCTGGTCGTCAACGCACTGACCCACTCCGCCGAGGGGTCGGTGCGGATCGAGGTCGCGACCCACGACGGCCGAGCGGTGCTGACCGTGCACGACGAAGGACCTGGCATCGACCTCGCGGATCTTCCCTCGATCTTCGAGCCCTTCTTCCGTTCGGATCCCTCGCGGGCGCGCTCCTCCGGCGGTGCAGGCCTCGGCCTCGCGATCGTCGCGGCCATCGTACGGGCACACGGCGGCACGGTGGCCGCCGAACCGGGGCCGGGCGCCACCTTCGTCGTGCAGCTCCCTCTCGAGCGAGCAGGCAGCGAAGACGGCGCAGGGGGCGAAGACGGCGCAGGGGGCGCAGGGGGCGCGGACGGCGCAGGGGGCGCGCAGCGGTACGGCATCAGCCGCCCGGCCGCCGACCGGGTTGCGGACGAGGAGGCGAACCGTGGCGGCGCGACCGATCAGGAGGCGGATCGGCCAGGGTCGGCTCGGCACGAACCCCAACCGGACTTGTCGACGTCCTCGTCCGGAGGGACCTGACCGCGAAGACTCGCTCGGCCCGGGCGCGCCCTCAGGCGCGTCACTGCGCCCTTCAGAGGCCGGAAGGCCGACTCAAGCCGGGATGTCGCGGATCGGTCGCTTGACCACCTTGCCCGAGCGGATGCAAGAGGTGCAGGCGTGGATGCGCTTCGGGGTCCCGTCGACCAGTGCCCGGATCCGCTGGACGTTCGGGTCCCAGCGACGCTTGGTGCGCCGGTGCGAATGGCTGACGCTCATGCCGAACGACGGCTTCTTGCCGCAGATGTCGCACACTGCTCCCATGACGCTCCGGACTCCTCCCAGTGGTCGTTCGGATAAGCCTCAAAGGTTAGCATCCAGCACGTGACGGTGGTCTCGGACTCGCTCGGCGCCGCGGAGCTGTGCGAGGCCATCGGCAAGTTCCGCGACGGGCTTCGGGCACATCGCGAACACCTCAACCGGCTCAACGTCTACCCGGTCCCCGACGGTGACACCGGCACGAACATGGCACTCACCCTCGAGTCGGTCACCGGCGAGCTCGAGCGACTGGAATCACCGGACATGGAGACGGCCTGCCGAGCCATCGCGCACGGCTCGCTGATGGGTGCCCGCGGGAATTCGGGCGTGATCCTCTCGCAGCTCCTCCGCGGTCTCTGTGAGGGCTTCCTGACCGCGTCCCCCGATCCCGGGCCGAGCGATTTCTCGAGCGCCCTTGCGATCGCCGACAAGCTCGCACGTGAAGCGGTCATGAGGCCGGTCGAAGGCACCATCCTGACCGTCGCCCGCGGTGCGGCCGACGCCGCCCGCTCGGTCGCCGAGTCGGGAGGGTCATTGCTCGAGGTGGTCGAGGCATCGAGGGCGGGTGCCGCCGACGCGCTCGCCCTCACCCCGTCACTGCTCCCGGTGCTCGAGCGAGCGGGGGTGGTCGACGCGGGCGGTGCCGGCTACGTGCTGCTCTTCGACGCGCTGCTCTCGGTGCTCGACGGGCGTCCGATGACCGAACCCGATCCACTGCCGGCCACCGACGCGCACGCGGGGGAAGGATCGCCCGCCGATCGCCGCATCGCGCCGGCGATCGATCGCCGCGCGGGGTCGCCCCCGGATCGCCGCACTGCCGTGGGCGCGCACGGCACGGATGACGCCCTCGCAGGGCTGCGCTACGAGGTCATGTACCTGCTCGAGGCGCCCGACGAGACGATCCCGATGTTCAAGGAAGTGTGGGCCGGGCTCGGCGACTCGATCGTCGTGGTCGGCGGCGACGGCCTTTGGAACTGTCACATCCACACCGACGAGATCGGCGCGGCGATCGAGGCCTCACTCGACGTCGGTCGGCCGCGGACGATTCGGATCACCGACCTCCTCGAGGAGGTCGAGGAGGAGCGCTGGGTCCGCGAGGGCGCGGGAACCGCGGGCAGCGGACCGTCTGAAACCCCTCTCGGTCCTGCACCGGTCACCGCGGTCGTCGCGGTGGCGAGTGGCGACGGGATCGGTCGGATCTTCCGCTCCCTCGGGGTGCAGGGGCTCATCGCCGGCGGGCAGTCGATGAATCCGTCGATCGCCGAGCTGGTCGACGCGGTCGACGCGGTCGCCGGCGACGAAGTGATCGTGCTCCCCAACAACGGCAACATCCGCCCGGTGGCCGACCGGGTGAAGGAGCTCACCTCGAAGCAGGTCTGGGTGATCCCGACCGAGACGATCGCGGAGGGATTCGCCGCGCTGCTCGCCTACGATCCCGGGGCCCATGGCGACGTCAACGCGGAGGGGATGGAGACCTCTGCACGCACGGTGGTGCCCGGCGAGGTGACCCACGCGGTGCGCGATGCCGACAGCTCGGCGGGTCCCATCTCGACGGGCGACTGGCTGGGCCTCTCCCGCGACGGGATCGAAGTGGTCGGCGACACGGTCGCGGGCGCGGCCTGCTCGCTCCTCGACGTGCTGGTCGGCGACCAGCACGATCTCGTGACCATCATCGAGGGCGAGGGCTCCGGGCCCGCCGAGACTCGCCGGATCACCGAGTGGCTCCGCGAACACCGGAGCCAGGTGGACACCGAGGTCCACCATGGCGGCCAGCCGTTGTACCCGTACCTGTTCTCCATCGAGTGACGACCCGGGCTCCCGCGGAACGGACCGAGCAGGCCGGTCGCCGTTTCGGCCAGCTGGCAGAGCTCCCGGTGTCGACCCTCCGCGGGGTCGGAGGCGTGGCGGAGCGCGAGCTCGCGGAGCTGGACATCTCTTCGGTCCTCGACCTCTTGACCCACTACCCCCGCCGCTATATCGACGGGACGAGGATGGTCTCGATCGCCTCGCTCGCCGAGGGCGAAAAGGCCTCGGTGCTCGGGCGGGTGACCCGCGTCGCGCGCCCGCCCGTCCGCCGCGGGAGGGGCCGCCGGCCCCCCAGCCGGGTCGAGGTCGATGTGGCCGACGAGGGTGACCGCCTCCGTGTCGTCTTCTTCAACCAGTCGTGGCGCGCGAGCCAGCTCCCGCCGGGGACGCTGGTGTTGCTGTTCGGGGCGGTCTCGGCCTACCGGGGAGCGCTCCAGATGGTCAATCCGGCCGTCGAAGTGCTCCGGGGCGCGGCCGACGACGAGCGCGGCGACGAGCCCGTCCGCACCGGCAGGATCTTCCCCGTCTACCCCCTGACCGAGCGCGCCGAGCTCACCTCGGCCCGCATCAGCCGATTCGTGCACGAGTCACTCGACCGGGCGGGCCGGTTCGCCGACCCGGTGCCCGCGTCCCGTCTGGAACGGCTCGGGCTGCTCGACCGTACGACCGCCCTCGAGCACATCCACCGACCGACCACCATGGAGGAGCCGGAGCCCGCGCGGCGGCGTCTCGCGTTCGACGAGCTGTTCCGGCTCCAACTCGCCCTGGTGCTCCGACGTCAGCGCCTCGCGGAGGACGCGCGTGGGATCCGCCACGTCGTCGCGCGACCGGACGGCTCCCCGACGGCGCTCGATCACTTCGTCGCCGGACTTCCCTTCGCACTGACCGGTGGACAGGAGCAGGCGATCCGTACCATCACCGACGACCTCGCCGGCGCCCTCCCGATGCACCGCCTCCTCCAGGGTGACGTCGGTTCCGGTAAGACCGTCGTGGCGCTCGCCGCGATGCTCGTCGCCGTCGAAGGAGGTCATCAGGGCGCACTGATGGCGCCGACCGAGGTGCTCGCCGAACAGCATGCGGGCGAGGTGCGTTCGCTGCTCGGCGACCTCGAGGTCGAGGACCCCGCCGTGCTCGGCGAAAGACGACCGCTCGGATGTGCGCTCTTGACGTCGAAGACCCCTGCGGCGGAGCGTGCGACGATCCTCGAGGGGCTCGCCGCGGGCCGGGTCGATCTGCTCGTCGGTACCCACGCCCTGCTCACCGAGCAAGTCGCCTTCGCCTCGCTCGGCGTGGCGGTGATCGACGAACAGCACCGCTTCGGCGTCGAGCAACGCGCCGCGCTGCGTGCCAAGGGCCGCGGAGCCGACGGCGCGGGGCGGGATCCGGATCTGTTGGTGATGACCGCGACGCCGATCCCGCGCACGGCGGCCATGGTGGTCTTCGGCGATCTCGACATGACCATCGTCGACGAGCTGCCTCCGGGCCGGCAGCCGGTCGCCACCTCGTGGTTGCGCGGCCCACTCGAGGCCGAGCAGGGCTGGGCACGGATCCGCGAGCAGTGCGCGAATGGTCACCGGGCCTTCGTCGTCTGTCCGCTGGTCGAAGGGTCGGCCAAGGTCGAGGCCTCGTCGGCCGTCGCCGAGGCCGAACGGCTCGGGTCCGGAGAGCTCGCCGGGTTGGAGGTCGGGTTGCTGCACGGACAGATGCGCCCGGCCGACAAGGAACGAGCGATGGCGGACTTCCACGCGGGCCGCCTGCAGGTCCTCGTGGCGACCACGGTGATCGAAGTGGGTGTGGACGTGCCCGAGGCCACGGTGATGGTGGTCGAGGACGCGGACCGCTACGGCATCGCCCAGCTCCATCAGCTCCGAGGTCGGGTCGGTCGCGGTTCGGACCCCGCCTGGTGCTACCTGCTCTCCGCGAGCGAGGCGCCCGATGCGGCCGCCCGCCTCTCCGCCGTCGAGCGCACCGTCGACGGCTTCGAGCTCGCAGAGGCGGACCTCGAACTCCGTGGCGAGGGGACGATCCTGGGTGAGCGCCAGAAAGGGCGGAGCGACCTCCGTCTGGCGCGGCTCGGCTCGGATCGGGACCTGGTCGTCGCCGCGCGCTCGCTCGCCGACGATCTGGTCGCCGAGGACCCGGCCCTCCTCGACCATCCGCTCCTCGCCGACGAGCTGCGTCTGTTCGTCGACGACGACGAAGCCGAATTCCTCTTCAAGAGCTGAGTGCCCGCGCCAGGTTGCCGCGGGAACCTCCGATGGCGCGCCCCCGAGGCCCGGGTGTGCCGGGGGCCGCCCGGTAGGCTGCAGGAGTGCGCGTGATCGCAGGGGAGCTGCGCGGCAGGCGCCTTTCCGCCCGCCCCGGCCCGACGTTGCGCCCGACCTCGGACCGTGTGCGCGAGGCGATCTTCGACATCCTCTTCAGCCTCGGGGGGGTCGAGGGCCGCCAGGTCGCCGACCTCTTTGCCGGCACCGGCGCACTCGGGATCGAGGCGCTCTCGCGCGGGGCCGCCTCGGTGACGTTCGTCGAGCGTGATCCCTCCGCGATCGCCGCTCTGCGCGCCAACCTCGAGGCGGTCGGGCTCGCAGAGGCGGAACGGACCGGCGAGGCGACCGTCGTGCAGGCCGACGTCGACCGGTGGGTCACGAGGACCGCGTCCCGCTACGACCTGGTCCTGTGCGATCCGCCCTACGACTACGGCGGTTGGGCGAGCCTGCTGCCGAGCCTGCCCGGCGACCTCGCGGTGCTCGAATCGGGAGCTCCGATCGACGTCGGGAAGGACTGGGGGGTACTGAGATCCAAGCGCTACGGAGGTACCATCGTCACGGTCGCCCGTCCCGATCGTGCGGCCCAGAAAGGTGCCTCGTGAGGATCGCGCTCATCCCCGGATCGTTCGACCCGGTGCACAACGGGCATCTCGAAGTGATCGAGCGTGCCTCGCGGCTCTTCGACGAGGTGGTGGTCGCGGCACTCCGGAATCCCCAGAAGACCGAGGCGCTCTTCGACTTGAGGGAGCGCCAAGAGATGCTGGAGGAGTCGCTCGCCCATCTGGTGAACGTCCGCATCGTGTCGGTGGCGACCCTCGTGGTCAATGTCGCCCACGAGGTCGGAGCGAGCGCGATCGTCAAGGGCTTGCGGGCGGTCTCGGACTTCGAGAACGAGCTCCAGATGGCCCAGATGAACAAGCAGCTCTCCGGTGTCGAGACCCTGTTCATCCCGACCAGCTCCGCGCACTCGTTCATCGCGTCCCGCCTTTTGCGGGAGGTGGCCCGCTTCGGGGGCGATGTGACCTCGTTCGTGCCGAAGGTGGTGGCAATCCGCCTTCAGGAGAAGTTCGCCGATGAGTGACGTCTTCGAGGATCTCGACGCGGAGCGCAACATCGGCCCGCACCACGACGCCGAAGCGTTCATCCGCGGCGCGCTCGAGCTCGTGCAGACCGCGAAGGCGATGCCGCTCTCCGCGTCGGTCCTGGTCTCCCGTGAAGAGCTCGTCGACCTGTTGCAGGCAGCACTCGACCAGATGCCCGATGAGCTCCGTCAGGCGCGTTGGCTGCTGAAGGAGCGGGAGGAGTTCCTGGCCGAACGGGGTCGAGAGGCGGATGCGCTGCTCGAGGAGGTGCGGGTCCAGGCCGAGCGCATGGTGCAGCGCACCGAGATCGTCCGTCAGGCGAACCATGTGGCCCAGCGGATCCTCGACGATGCCAACGAGGAGGCGCGGAGGCTCCGGCACGAGGCGGAGGACTACGCCGACCACAAGTTGGCGAGCTTCGAGATCGTCCTCGACCGCACCATGAAGACGGTGAGGGCCGGCCGGCAGAAGCTCCAGGTGACTCCGCTGCCGCCGGTCGAGATCGGCGACCAGGGCGACACCACGCTCGCCACCCCCTCCGTCGGCGACCCGGCGAGCGCCGACGAGCCGGAGGGCTTCTTCGACCAGGATCTCGCCTGATCGGAGGTCGAGATGACGGCTGTGACCGATCCCGAGTCCGAGAGGCCGGCCAATCGGGAGCGTTCGAAGCACCCCTTCCGGGTGTCCGTCGCGGGGCTCCGCCGCGAGCTCGGTACGGCGGAGCGCGTCGAACGGAGCGGGGTGATCGAAGGGCTCGCCACCGTCTCCGTCTCGGTGCCGGATGGCGCGCCGGTGACGGTGGACGTCGTCCTCTCCTCGTTCCCCGGCGGGATCATGGCCGCAGGGACGGTGGAAGCGCCCTGGCGAGGTGAGTGCCGCCGCTGCGGCGGCCAGGTCGAAGGCCGGGTGGTCGCCTCGGTGCGTGAGCGCTTCGTCCGCGACGGTGGACTCCTGGACGACGAAGAGGCCTACCCGTTCTCCGAGGACGTGGTCGATCTCGAGCCGATGACACGGGACGCGGTCTTGCTCGAGCTGCCGCTCGCACCGCTCTGCTCGGAGGACTGCCGCGGGCTGTGTCCCGAGTGCGGGACCAACTGGAACCTCTCGGGTTGCGAGTGTTCGGGACCGGTCGACCCCCGGTGGTCGGCGCTCGACCGTCTCCGCGGGCCCTGAGCAGGCGCGGATGCCCTAGGATCCCCTGCCTATGGCTGTCCCCAAGAAGAAGACCTCCAAGGCGAAGAGCCGCAGCCGCCGCGCATCCAACTGGGTGCTCCGCGCGCCGGCACGATCGGTCTGCCCGCAGTGCGCCCATGCCAAGCTCCCGCACGTGGTCTGCCCCAATTGCGGCTGGTACAAGGGTCGGCAGGCCGTCGACGTCGACTAGTGGCACGAGGCGCGGCACGGCCGACCGGCGAGGCGTTCGCGGCGCTGCCGGTCGCGGTCGACGCGATGGGAGGGGACAGGGCGCCCGAGGAGATCGTGGCCGGGGCGCGCGCGGTCGCAGCGGACCGCGGTATCGCGGTCGCCCTGGTGGGCAGGTCCGCGGTGATGGGCGACACCGGCGACCTCCCGGTCATCGAGGCAGGCGAGGTCATCGGCATGGAGGACGACCCCGCGCAGGGGGTTCGCCGCAAGAAGGACGCGTCGTTGGTCCGTGCCGCCGAAGCCGTGAGAGACGGAAGGGCGATGGCAATGGTGTCCGCCGGCAACACCGGCGCGACCATGGCGTCTGCGCTCCTCCGGATGGGGCGCCTGCCGGGGGTGCAACGGCCGGCCATCGCCACTCCGATCCCCAACCTCGAGCGAGCCTGGCCGACGGTGATGCTCGACGCGGGAGCCAACACCGAGTGTTCGCCGGCGATGCTCGTGCAGTTCGCGCAGATGGGAGCCGCCTACACCCGGCGGCGATACGGGGTCGAACGTCCTCGGGTCGCCATCTTGTCGATCGGCGAGGAGCCCTCGAAGGGGACACCCCTGGTGAAGGAGACCCACGCGCTCCTTGCGGACGGCAGTGGTGGCGACGGTCTCGACTTCGTCGGGAACGTCGAGGGCCGCGACTTCTTCAAGGGGCTGGCCGACGTGATCGTGACCGACGGGTTCACCGGCAATGTCGCGCTGAAGACCCTGGAAGGATCGCTGAAGTTCCTCATGGGCGCGCTCACCGACGTGTTCGGGCAACCCGAGGTCGTCGGCATCGCAGAGCGCCTCCTCCCTTATCTCCTACCGCTCGCGGCGACGCTCGATCCCGACAGCACCGGCGGTGCGATGCTCCTCGGTATCGACGGGGTCTGCGTGATCAGCCACGGCTCGTCGTCCGCCGCGGCGATCGCCAACGCGGTCGGCGTGGCCCACGATCTCGCCATCGCGGGGCTGGTCGAGGATGTGGCGGCCTCGGTGCGCGAGGCGGTTCCGGCCGGCTGACCCCCTCGCCGTCTGGCGAGGACTACCGCTCGAGCAGGTCCTTCGCGATGTGGGTGATCTGGATCTCGTCGGTGCCCGCGTAGATCTGGAAGACCTTGGCGTCGCGTGCTAGTTGTTCGACCCGGAATTCGGACATGTAGCCGTTCCCCCCGAAGAGCTGCACCGCCTCCATCGCCACGTCCGTGGCAGCTTGCGCCGAGTAGAGCTTCATCGCGGACGCCTCGGCGAGGGTGAGGCTCTTCCCGGCCTCGGACAGCTCGATGTGACGGAAGACCAGGTTCTCGACGTTGAGGCGGGCGACTTCCATGCGGGCGAGCTTGAGCTGGATCAGCTGGCGGGTCGCGATCGGCTGGCCCCAGAGCATGCGGTTCTTCGCGTATTCGACGGAGAGCTTGAGACACTCCTCGATCAGCCCGAGCGACATGGCGGCGACCCCAGCCCGCTCGGTGACGAAGTTGCCCTTCGCCGAGTCACGTCCGTCCGAGCCGCGTCCCTCTTCGGACTCCCCGAGCAGGTGCTCCCTCCCCACCCTCACGTCGGTGAGGAAGAGCTCTCCGGTAGGGGAGGAGTGGAGACCCATCTTGCGGAACGGCGGCGACTGTTCGAGTCCCTCCATGCCCTTCTCGAGCACGAAAGTGAGCACCCGACGGTCGCGGAGCGAGACGTCGGACCCGTCGTCGAGCTTGGCGTAGAAGACGATGGTGTCGGCGTAGGGGCCGTTGGTGATGAAGGTCTTGTTCCCGCTGAGAATGTATTCGTCGCCGTCCCGGCGCGCCGTCGCGCGCATGCCGCCCAGTGCGTCGGAACCCGAGTTGGGCTCGGTGATCGCCCACGCACCGACCTTCTCGGTCGTGAGGAGGTCGAGAGCCCACCGCTCTCGCTGGGCGCGGGTCCCCTGTCTCATGATCGTGCCGCCGGCGAGGCCGAGGCTGACGCCCATGGCCGTGACGATGCCCGGGCAGTAGTGGCAGAGCTCGATGATCGGGATGAGCGTCATCGCGGCCGCACCGGCGCCCCTGCCGCGGCGCGACCCGTTGGCGTCGCCCTCCCCGTCGGCGTCTGCGGAGAGCTGCTTCGCGAACCGATCGCGTGCGAGCTGGTCCATGCCGAAGGTGGTGTACAGCTTCCGAATGATGTCGTAGGGGGGAAGATCGCCGTGTTCGAGCTCGTCGATATGAGGGACCACTTCGGCCTCGACGAAGCGCCGGACGGCGTCGCGGACCATCAGCTGCTCCTCCGACCATTCGAACACCGCGCACCTCCCGGCGGCTCCCGATCAGGCTGTCCGCTCGCGATGAGGCTATCCGAGGCCCGTCTACAGTCGGAGTGTGAGGAAGCGCACATGAGGATCGGGCGCAAGAAGGAAGGCACCCCGTACGAGCGATGGGGCGGGGAGGCGTTCTTCACCGATCTCGTCGACCGGTTCTACGACGAGGTGGCCACCGATCCGCTGCTCGCCCACATGTTCCCGGACGACCTGACCGAGGCGAAGGCTCACTTTTCGCTGTTCCTCGTGCAGTTCTGGGGCGGGCCCACGACCTACAGCGAGCTGCGCGGCCATCCCCGCCTCCGAATGCGACACGCCCGCTTTGCGATCGGCACGCCGGAGGCAGAGGCGTGGCTCGGGCACATGACCGAGGCGGTGAGGGACAGCGGCATGGAGGCCGAGGACGAGCAGGAGCTGCTCGAGTACCTCACCATGGCTGCGCGGAGCCTGGTCAACACTCCGGACTGACGAACCCTTTCCAGGTATTTCTCACGCTCTGTGGTCAATGAGTCGCTCATCCGGCTGCTCATGCGGTCGGGCTGGGAGAATGCCCCCGTCCGGTATCATCTGCGCCTGCCGGGGAGCCCGGTCCGGGAGCGACCCGGTCCGGTTCGTGAGCCACAGGAGACGCCGTGCCCGCAGAGACCCACGTCGAGCAGGGTCCCATCGACCGTCAACAGGTCTTCGACCTCATCCGCGACCTGCTCGCGGACATCCTCGAGATCGAGCCGTCGGCGGTCAAGGAGTCCTCGTCGTTCTCCGAGGACCTCGACGCCGACTCTCTGGCCGTGATCGAGCTGGTCGAAGGTCTGGAGGAGGATCTCGGCGAGCGGGCGGTGGGGTTCCGGATCGAGGACGAGGACTTGGAGGAGCTCCGCACGGTGCGAGACGCCGTCGACTACGTCTACGCCAAGCTGGGAGGGTCCTGACGCGCCCTATGGCGCCCGCATCCGACCAAGACGCCTCGGCCGGCCAGGGATGGCTGGCCGAGAAGATCGATTACCTATTCACCGAGCCTGAGCTGCTGGACCAGGCCCTCGCCCACCGATCGTGGTGTGCCGAAGAGGGGGAGTCCGACTCCAACGAGCGGCTCGAGTTCCTGGGTGATGCCGTGCTCGGCCTGGTGGTCGCCGAGCACACCTATAGGAGCTACCCGGAGCTATCCGACGGCGCCATGTCCAAGGTCCGCGCCTCGGTGGTCAACACGAGGGCCCTTGCCGCGATCGCCCTCGAGCTCGGCATTGCGGCACACCTCCAGTTGGGTCGCGGGGAGGACCAGTCGGGGGGGCGGGCGAAGGAGTCGATCCTCGCGGACGCCACCGAGGCGGTGATCGGTGCGGTCTACCTCGACGGCGGCCTCGAAGAGGCCCGGCGGATGATCCTTTCGCTGCTCGGCGATCGGATCGCCGCGGCCGTCGGCGAGCCGGGTGAGTCCGACCACAAGAGCCGTCTCCAAGAGGAGGCAGTGCGCCTCGGGCGCGGCGTCCCCCACTACGACGTCGAGGGCTTCGGCCCCGATCACGCCCGGAGGTATTTGGCCACGGTGTACGTTGCCGGTCAGCGACTCGGCAGCGGTGAGGGGAGGTCCAAGAAGGACGCCGAACAGGTCGCGGCCCGGGCGGCCTGCGGGTCACTGGAAGTGGAGAAAGGCAGGGGGGATGCCTGAGCTTCCCGAAGTCGAGACGATTCGGCGGGACCTCCAGGGCGAGGTCGTAGGCCGGAAGATCAAGTCGGTGGAGGTGCGAAACGGGCGCACGGTGAGGCGCCACCCGAGTGCCAAGCAGTTTCGCTCCCAGCTGGAGGGCCATTCGATCAAGTCGATCGACCGCGCCGGAAAGTACCTGCTGCTCGGCCTCGACGACGGCGCGACCCTGGTAGTCCACCTCGGCATGAGCGGCCAGCTGCAGCGGGTGAAGAGCGTGAAGGAGCCAAAGGCTCCCCACACCCACGCGGTGATCACGTTCACCCAGGGCGGCCAGCTGCGCTTCGTCGATCCTCGGACCTTCGGCGAGCTGTTCGTCTCGGCGGCGCCCGAGGAGGGCAAGCCGGCGCTCCCCGAGCTCGCACATCTCGGGTTCGACCCGCTCGAGGACGTCATGAGCTGGGAGAAGTTCTGGGTACTGCTCGCGGCGCACAAGGGCGGGCTGAAGGCCCTGCTCATGGATCAGGAGTTCGTCGCGGGGATCGGCAACATGTACGCGGACGAGATCCTCTTCGCGGCCGGTCTTCGTTACGACCGGGCTTCGGACTCGCTCTCTTCGCAGGAGGTGCGGCGCCTCTACCGGGCGATGGTCGAGACGCTGGCCGAAGCGGTCAAGCGGCGCGGCTCGTCCCTCGCGGACGAGCAGTACCGCGACCTCTTCGGCGAGGTCGGGGACTTTCAGGACCAGCACCAGGCCTACGACCGCGAAGGCCAGGCGTGCCGCCGCTGCAGGTCCACCATCGTGCGCGTCAAGTCCGGGGGGCGGTCCACCTACTTCTGCGAACACTGCCAAGTCTGACCGACGGGTCTCGTTTCCCGTTTGCTCCGCCCGGTTTCGCTGGACGGCTTCGATGCCTCGGCCCTGGCTGGCCTGCTGCCTGGTCCGATCGGAGAACCTCGCGTCAGCACACACCTACCGATAGGGTGAGCGCCCGGTGTTCTTGAAGTCGCTGACGGTCAAGGGTTTCAAGTCATTCGCCGACCCGGCCTTGCTCGAGTTCGAGCCGGGTGTCACCGTCGTGGTGGGGCCGAACGGCAGTGGCAAGTCGAACGTGGTCGACGCCGTGGCGTGGGTGTTGGGTGCCCAGGGACCGCGCACCCTGCGTTCGGCGCGGATGGAAGACGTCATCTTCGCCGGGAGCTCGCAGCGGCCCGCCCTCGGCCGGGCCGAGGTGAGCCTGACCATCGACAACAGCGCCGGCAAACTGGCTACCGATCTCGCCGAGCTGACCATCACCCGGACCCTCTTCCGCTCGGGGGACAGCGAGTACGCGATCAACGGGGCACCCTGCCGGCTCCTCGACATCCAAGAGCTCCTCTCCGACACCGGTGTCGGCCGGCAGCAGCACGTGATCATCAGCCAGGGCCACCTCGACGCGGTCTTGGAAGCGCGCCCTGAAGACCGGCGCGCGGTCATCGAGGAGGCGGCGGGCGTCCTCAAGCACCGGCGGCGGCGCGAGCGGGCGGAGCGGCGCCTTGCCGCGACCGAAGAGAACCTCGAGCGCCTCTTCGACCTGGTGCGGGAGGTGAAGCGTCAGATCCGCCCCCTCGAGCGCCAGGCGGCCGCGGCCCGCTCGTACGCGGGCCTCGCCGAGGAGCTGCGGGCAGTGCGTCTCTACGTCGGGGGAACCGAGCTCCGGACCCTCGACGATCGCCGCGGCGAGGGCGAACGGCTCCAGGCGGGGCTTCGTGTCGCCGAGGAGGAGCTCGGGTCCGCGTTGGCGCAGCTCGACGCCGACTCGGCGAGGACGGCCGACGAGTTGTCGGCCGAGCGGGAGTCCGATCTCGCCGCCTCCCTCGCCCGGGCAGAGGGGATGGTCGAGCGGGCCCGGGGTCTCGCCGGTGTGTTGAGAGAGCGTCAGCGCTCTCTTGCACGCGCGCTCGACGCGGCCGCGGACGCCGACGTCGTCTCGACCCTCGAGGCCGAGGGCGCGCGACTCACCGAGGAGCTCGCGGCGACCGATCGTGACGAGCAGGGCCTCGCGCCCGAACAGGACGAGCTGGCAGTCGTCGAGGCCGCAGTGAGTCGGGAGCTCGAGGCGCACCTCTCCGCGTGGGGCGACGGCGGCGAGCTCCGAAGCGCGGACGAGGCGCTGGCGACGGCGCGGGCCCAGCTCGCCTCGCTCGAGCACTCGCTCGAGCGGGACCGGCGAACCCTCGACCAGCTTGCAGGCCGCCTCGCCGCAGCAGAGCGCCGAGCCGCGGCACTCGAGGGCCAGGAGCACGAGCTCACCGAGCGTGTGGCCGAGCACGAGCAGGAACGGCACCGTCTGCAAGCGGCGGTCGCCGACGCCGAAGCTGCGCACCGGACTGCGGTGGAGGGTCTCGAGCGCGCCGAGGAGGCCCTGCGCGAAGCCGAGCAGGACCACGCGCGCTCGGTGGCCCGTGCCGACGCGCTCGAGCGCGCTCTCGACGAGGCCCGAGGGGGAGCGTCCGCCGAGCTGCTCGCCGGGATCGACGGAGTGGTCGGCACCCTCTTCGACCTGGTGGACGTCGACAGCGGCTGGGAGGAGGCCTTCGAGGCGGCTGCCGGTGCCGCGCTCGCTGCGGTCGTCGTGGCGGGCAGCGAGCCCGCACGAGCGGCCCTCTCGCGCCTTCGACGCGACGGCGCGCCCGGAGCTGTGCTCGCGCTCACCGGATCGGCCAACTCACGGCCTGGCGCGGGAGACCTGCCCCCGGGAGCGGAGCCGATCCGGAACCACGTGCGCCCACGCGCAGGGGCCAACGTCGCCGGCCTCGACGTGGTGCTCGACACGCTGCTCGCCGGCGCGTGCTGTGCCGTGCGCGGTTGGTCCGAGGCGATCGACGTCGCACTGTCGCGGCCCGATCTGGTGGTCGTGACCCGCGAGGGCGATCGCTTTTCGTCGACCGGCTGGCGGGTGCGCGCGGCCGGGGCCATCGTGACCGCGGCGCTGGTCGACGAGGCGCGCGCTCGGGCCGA
Organism: uncultured Acidimicrobiaceae bacterium; assembly: GCA_963769905.1. GTDB lineage: Bacteria > Actinomycetota > Acidimicrobiia > Acidimicrobiales > RAAP-2 > Bog-756. The sequence goes on along the minus strand of CAVYNG010000002.1, from coordinate 1,852,317 downwards.
AGCGGCCCGGTCGGCGGCCGCGCGCGCGGCCGAGGAACGTGCAACCGCGCAGGCTGCCGCAGAGAGCTCGCGACAGGCCGCGGTCGAGGCGGTCCGCGCCGACGATCGGAACGAGCTCGCGCGCCAGACGGCGCGGGCAGGGCGCCTGCGAGTCGCGGACGAGCGGGCGCCGCTCGGCGTGGAGCTCGAGGAGATCCTGCGTGACCGGTCCGAGGTCGAAGAGCGGATCACCCGTGACGCCGCACGGGCAGCCGATCTTGTCGCCGCGCTCCCCGGCCTCGACGAGGCGACGGTCAACGCCGCGGAACGAGTCGAGGGAGCTCGTGAGGAGCGCCGTCGCATCGACGAGGAGATCGCTTCGGTCACCGCGCGCCGCAGTGACTGGGAAGTCCGATCGGCCGGGATCCTCGAGCGGAGGCGAGTGCTGGCCGAGCGCCTGGCAGAGGTCGAGCGTCGCCTGACCGGCCACGCCGAGGAACGGCGCGAAGCCGCGGCGCGGCGCGAACGGCTCGAGACCCACGCGAACACCGTCGGGCGACTGCTCGCCCTCGTCGTGTCGGCCCAGGACGTGCTCGAGGTCGCGCTCGACGAGCTCCGCGCCCGCCATCGGCAGCAGCGTGAAGCGGTGCGTGCCGGTGGGGTGAAGCTGGAGGAGCTCCGTCGGCGGAGGACCGCGACCGACCAAGAGCTCACCGACGCACGTTCCCGTCGTCAGGAGATCGAAGTCGTCCTCGTCGAGTCCGCGATCCGGCGTGAGTCGGTCGTCGAAGGACTTCGCCGCGAGCTCGGCGCGACGCCGGAGGAGGCCTTGGCGGCGAGGCGTCCGGACCTGCCAGAAGACGTCGAGATCGCGGCGCGGGCCGAGCAGCTCGAATCCGAGATCGCGGCAATCGGCCCGGTCAACCCGCTGGCGCTCGACGAGCTCACCGAGCTCGGTGAACGGCACCGTTTCCTCGAGGAGCAGGTGGACGACGTCCGTCGCGCGCGCCGCGAGCTCCACCAGGTGATCCGGACCCTCGACGACGAGATCATGCAGGTGTTCGCGGTCGCCTTCGCCGACGTCAACGAGCACTTCTCCAATCTGGTCACCTCGCTCTTCCCGGGAGGCACCGGTCGCCTGTCGCTGACCGATCCGGAGAACCTCCTCGATACCGGCGTCGAGGTCGAGGTGCGGCCGGCCGGCCGGAACGTGAGACGACTCTCGCTCCTGTCGGGCGGCGAGCGTTCGCTCGTCGCGATGGCCTACCTGTTCGCAGTCTTCCGGAGTCGCCCCTCGCCCTTCTACCTGATGGACGAGGTGGAGGCCGCGCTCGACGACGTGAACCTCATGCGGTTCCTCGCACTCGTGCACGAATTCCGCGAGGAGGCCCAGCTCATCATCGTGAGCCACCAGAAGCGCACGATGGAGGCAGCCGACGCGCTCTACGGCGTGACGATGGCACCGGGAGGCTCGTCCAAGGTGGTGAGCCAGAAGGTCCCCCGCCAACGTGGCGAGACGGAACCCGACCAGCTCCTCGGCAGGACGTCGGACGGCGCATTCGGGGAGGCCGCCGGCGTCGCGCCCAGCGCCGGGCCAGGAGTGCCCGGTGCAGACGATCTTCCGCATGATCCGTTCGGCGACCGGCTGGCCGGCGCCGAACGCGTCGGCAACCCCGAGCCGTGACCGGTACCGCGCTGGTCGTGGCGTCCGATCTCGCGATCGGTCTCGGGGTCGGAATTCCGGTCCTCGTCGTGGCAGCAGGGGTCACGGTGGGCGTCCTCCTACGCCCCCGCCATTCCGGAGGCGCACCCGGACCCACTGCGGCGTCCGGATCGGGCACGGCGGTCGCCGAGCCGATTGCGACGCCGACCACCGTCACCGAGCCGGCAGCGCCGGCTGCGGCGCCGGCTGCTCCCGAGGCGGCAGCCCCGGCCGAGGCGGCTGCACCGCCCGCGCCGGTTGCACCCCCCGAGCCGGCCGCCCCGCCGGAACCCGTCACGTATCGCGGCCGACTGGGCAAGGCCAGGGGTCTCATCTCCGGTTATATCGGGTCGATCCGGTCGAGGGCCCGGGTCGACGCGGCGACCTGGGACGATCTCGAAGAGGCGCTCATCCGGGCCGACGTGGGGGTGAAGTCCACCGACGCCCTTCTCTCGGGACTCCGTACGAGGGTGGCCAGCGGCGAGATCGGCGGTCCCGACGCGCTGGTCGACGCGCTGAAGGCCGATTTGGTGTCGATGCTGTCGAGCGTCGACGGACGGCGCGCCTCGCTCGACACCACAGATGCCGGTTCGGGGGAAGCCGGTTCGGTCGACGCCGGTTCGGTCGACGTCTGGCTCTTCGTCGGTGTCAACGGCGTCGGGAAGACGACCACCGTCGGAAAGGTCGCCAACCGCCTCTCGGCCTCGGGGAGCAAGGTGCTCCTGGCGGCGGCCGACACATTCCGCGCCGCGGCGGGCGAGCAGCTCGCGACCTGGGCGACCCGTACCGGTGCGGACATCGTCCGAGGTTCGGAAGGAGGCGACCCCGGCTCGGTCGTCTTCGACGCCGTGCAGCGGGCTGCGTCGAGAGGACACGCGGTGGTGCTGGCCGACACCGCCGGTCGGCTTCACAACAAGGTCAACCTCATCGAGGAGCTGAAGAAGGTGCGCCGGGTGGCCGACCGTCCTCCGGGACGAGTGGTCGAGGTATTGCTGGTCCTCGACGCGACCACCGGACAGAACGGGCTCACCCAGGCCAGGGTGTTCCTCGAGGCGGTCGACGTGACCGGCGTCGTCCTCACCAAGCTCGACGGGACGGCCAAGGGCGGGATCGTCGTCGCCATCGAGCGCGAGCTCGGCCTGCCGGTCAAGCTGGTCGGCCTCGGAGAGGGCGTCGGCGACCTGGTCGACTTCGATCCGGTCGAGTTCGTCGACGCGCTGTTCTGAGCCGCGTCGGTCCGCCGGGGCGCGACCAAGGCGATCAGCGACGAGACGCCGACGCCGAACCGCCCACCGCGCCGGGCGGTAGCCTGAAGCACTCATGTTCGAGAGCCTGACCGACCGTTTCGAGGGCATCTTCACGCGGCTGCGCAGTCGCGGGCGCCTGACCGACGCCGACGTCGACGAGGTCCTCCGCGAGATCCGCACCGCGCTCTTGGATGCCGACGTCGAGATCGGCGTCGTCCGGACCTTCGTCGACGCGGTCCGCGGGCGCTGCGTGGGACTCGAGCTCTCCCGAAACCTGAGTCCCGGCCAGCAGGTGATCAAGATCGTCAACGACGAGCTCGTCGCGATCCTGGGCGGCGAGACGCTCAAGGTCACCTACGCGGGGCGTCCCCCGACCGTGGTCCTGCTTGCAGGCCTGCAGGGTTCGGGAAAGACGACGACCGCCGCCAAACTCGCCAAGTGGTTCAAGAACCAGGGACGCAACCCGATGCTCGTCGGCGCCGACCTCCAGCGTCCGGCAGCCGTCGAGCAGCTCCGCGTGCTCGGCGGCCAGGCGGGGATCACCGTCTTCAGCGAGCCGTCCGATCCGGTGTCGGTGGCGGGCGCCGGGCTCGAAGAGGCGCAACGGCTGGGGAGAGACGTGGTGATCGTGGACACCGCGGGACGTCTCTCCATCGACGAAGAGCTGATGGAGGAGATTCGGCAGATCTCTGGTGCGGTCGATCCTCACTACACGTTCCTCGTCATCGACGCGATGACCGGTCAGGACGCGGTGTCCACTGCCGAGGCGTTTCACCAGACCCTGTCGCTCGACGGCGTCATCCTCACCAAGTTGGACGGCGACGCCCGTGGTGGTGCGGCCCTCTCGGTCAAGGAAGTGGTCGGGAGGCCCATCGCCTTCGCATCGACCGGCGAGCGCCTCGACGACTTCGACCTCTTCCACCCGGACCGCATGGCGGACCGGATCCTCGGCATGGGCGACGTGCTCAGTCTCATCGAACAGGCCGAGCGCACGATGGATCGCGAGGTTGCGACCAAGGGTGCCGCAGCGATCGTGGAGGGGAAGTTCACGCTCGAAGACTTCCTCGAACAACTCCAGCAGGTCCGGAAGATGGGCTCGATGTCGGGGATGCTCTCGCTCCTGCCGGGGCTCTCCAAGGACATGAAGCAGGCCTCCGCTGCGATCGACGACCGGCAGGTGAACCAGGTCGAGGCGATCATCCGCTCGATGACCCCCGGCGAGCGCGCCGATCCCGCGGTCATCGACGGTGGGCGTCGTGTGCGGATCGCTCGGGGCAGCGGCACCGACACCTCGGAGGTCAACGCCCTCCTCAAGCAGTTCAAGGAGATGCAGAAGATGATGAAGGGCATCGGGAAGGGCTCGATGCCGGGTGGGCTCGGCGGTCTCGGTGGGCTCTTCGGCCGCGGCGCAAAACTTTCTCCGAGTGCGATGGCCGGCCTCGCCGAGGCGGCAGAAGCGGATGGGGATCTGACCGGGCCGCTCGCCGGGGCGGGTGCGAGATCCCGGGGCGCTCCCCGCTCTTCGAAGTCGAAGGGCAAGGGCGGCAAGAAGGGCAAGGGAGGCGGGCGGGTCACGCCCAAAGCCCGGTGACCTGCGAAGACACCAAGGCACCGCGGTCGCCTCGGTTAGGCTTCGTGCTGCTTGGTTCCCCGGTCCCCTTCCGCCGTGTACCAGCGACCCGTCAAGGGTGCGAGACTGTAGCGCGCCTTCGAGGCAGTGCCCTCGTCGCATTCGACACCGTCTCGACACAATCCAGAGGAGTTTGAACGTGGCAGTGAAGCTCCGCCTCGTGCGGATCGGGAAGAAGAAGCAGCCGACGTATCGGGTGGTGGCCGCCGACAGCCGGTCTCCCCGCAACGGGCGCTTCATCGAGATCGTCGGGACCTATGCCCCACGTGGCATTTCCTCGGCGGAGCCCGATGCGGTGATCGACATCGACCGGACGAAGGTCGACAAGTGGCTGTCCCAGGGCGCGCAGCCGACCGAGCGGGTCGGGAAGCTGCTCACGCGTGCGGCCGCTCACGATCAGCCGGCCGGAGAGAGCACGGAGCAATGACCGACGACCTCATCCTCGACTCCGCCGACGACGTGAACACGGTCGACGACGTCGTCGATGATGACGACGACCTCGGGAACCGGGTGACGGGCAAGATACCGCTCGGCGTCCTCACCTACCTCGTCAGTTCCATCGCCACCGACCCCGAGGCGGTCGTCGTCAATTCCGACGAGCGGCGTGGGTCGGTGCGATTCCAGATCCATGTCGCACCCGACGATATGGGCCGGATCATCGGGCGCCGGGGCCGCGTCGCGCAGGCCATTCGCACGGTGGTGGCGGCTGCAGGTGCGCGCGACGACATCCAGACCGCGGTCGACATCGTCGACGACTGAACCCGCGGAGCGCCGGCAGCCCCAGCAGCCGCTGCCTGAAGCTGCCGTCGGCGAGGAGGACGGGCCCGCCGGCGCGGACGCGAGGAAGTCAACCGTGCTCGAGATCGGCCATGTGGTCCGCCCTCACGGGTTGAAGGGCGAGGTGATCGTCTCGCTGTCGACCAATCGCGCCGAGCGCGTGGCCGCCGGCTCCGTCCTGACCACGCCAGACGGTCGAACGCTTCGTGTGATGCGGGCGAGCCCCCACAAGGGGCGGTACATCGTGACGTTCGACGGTGTGTCCGACATCGACACCGCGGAGGGCTTGCGCGGGATCGAGTTGCTCTCCCCGCCTCTGGAGGACCCGACCGAGCTCTGGGTGCACGAGCTCATCGGCTCGCGCGTGGAGGACCGCGATGGCCGCGTCCTCGGGATCGTCGATGCAGTCCAGGCGAATCCCGCGAGCGACCTTCTGGTCCTCGAGGACGGCGGCCTCATCCCGCTGCACTTCGTGGTGGACACCGACCCGGGGGTTTCGGTGACAGTCGACCTTCCCGACGGGCTCCTCGACCCCGTCTGAGCAGGCCATGCGGATCGACGTCTTCACCATCTTCCCGGATCTCGTCGAGGGCTACGCGGACCAGTCGATCCTCGGTCGGGCCCGGGCGGGAGGCCACCTCGATCTCCGCACACATGACATCCGCGACGGCGCCCACGACGTGCACCGCTCGGTCGACGACGCGCCCTTCGGCGGCGGCGCCGGCATGGTGCTCGCTGCCGGACCGGTCTTCGAAGTGGTCGAGCATGTGGAAGCCTCGCCTGAAGGGTTGCCCAGGCCGCTCCTCCTGCTCTCACCGTCCGGACGGAGTCTCGACCAGGCGGTGGCCGGCGAACTGGCCGGACAGGCGGGAGGCTTTTCGCTGCTTTGCGGACGCTATGAGGGTGTCGACCAGCGGGTGGCGGACCACCTGGTGGACGACGAGCTCTCGGTCGGCGACATCGTCCTGGCCGGGGGCGAGCTCGCCGCACTGGTGGTCGTCGAGGCGGTCGTTCGCCTTCTTCCTGGCGTGCTCGGCAACGACCAGTCCGTCGACGAGGAAAGCTTCACGGCCGGCCTGCTCGAGTACCCCCAGTACACCCGACCGGCGACCTTCCGGAACTGGGAGGTGCCCGAAGTCTTGCGATCGGGAGATCACGGCAAAGTGGAGCAGTGGCGGCGGGTCCAGGCGCTGGTCAGGACCCTTCTCCGTCGTCCGGACCTGATCGAGGCTCGTGGGGGCCTGAGTGACGAGGAGGTCGAGTTGCTCGCCGTGCACGGTGAGGTGCAGGTCCTTCGCGAGCACGGCTACCATTACTGAATTCCGTTGGCGCCGCGATGGCCGGCCCTCTGCCCGCCCTCGCGCCGCGCGGCGCTCGATGGCGGGCCCGGGCGGTCACCATCGGGATGCCATCGGCACGTGTCAGACGAACCGGAGTCACCCGCCCATGAACCCGACCGACATCATCGATCGTGACAGTCTGCGAGACGACGTCCCCGACTTCCGACCCGGTGACACCGTGAAGGTGCATGTCCGGGTCGTCGAGGGGAGCCGTGAGCGTGTCCAGGTCTTCGAGGGTGCCGTCATGCGCCGGCAGGGGACCGGGGTCCGGGAGACCTTCACCGTGCGCAAGGTGAGCTTCGGCGTCGGCGTCGAGCGCACCTTCCCGCTGCATTCGCCGGTGATCGCGAAGACCGAGGTCGTCTCGCTGGGGGACGTCCGCCGGGCCAAGCTCTACTACCTGCGGGAACGCCACGGGAAGGCAGCGAAGATCAAGGAGCGACGGACCGCCCGTGGCTGACCGGGACGCCCGGGCCGAGCCACGGGCTCCGATCGGTACCCTGGGGGCGTGACGAGCTCCCGGCCGGGACGCGACACGACCTTTCGGCAATGAGCGAGGAAGACCTCGAGCGCTACGAGTCGGAGATCGAGCTCGCCCTGGTCCAGGAGTACCGGGCAGTGGTCCCGCTGTTCGGGTACGTGGTCGAGACGGAGCGGCGCTTCTACCTTGCCAACGAAGTCGAGGTGACCGTCCGATCCGAGTCCTCCCCGCCCTTCGTCGAAGTGAATCTGCAGGACGCCTGGGTGTGGGACATGTATCGCCCGGCCCGATTCGTCCCGTCGGTGCGGATCCTCACCTTCCGGGACGTCAATATCGAGCGCCTCCCCGAAAAAGAGATTTGAGCGCGGGGCGCCCTCGGGCCGCCCGGACGAACCGATCGGGTTCACGGTCACTCGGCGCTCGCGGCGAGGCACTTGCTGCTCGCTGGTACGAGCACAAAGGGTACGAAGTACTGGCCCGCAACTGGCGATGCCGTGAGGGTGAGATCGACCTGGTGGTGCGTTCCGGTTCCTGCATGGTCTTCTGCGAGGTCAAGACGCGTTCGACCGACGGCTTTGGCGAAGGGTCGGAGGCGGTGACGCAGTCCAAACAGCGACGGATCCGGCGGCTCGCCGCGTCGTGGCTCTCGGAGCTCGGCCCCGCCTCGGCTCGTCCGCGGTTCGACGTCCGGTTCGACGTGGTGTCGATCACCGGTGGGCGGGTGGAGGTCATCGAAAACGCGTTTTGACCATTTCGGGGCCGATGGAACAGATCGGCGCCGAACGGCGGATCCCCTAGGCTCCGTTCAATGTCGACCGACCTCGAGACCCTGATCGTGGCGCGCCACGAAGGCGTCGTCACCGTCACGATGAATCGCCCGGCGCGCAAGAACGCCGCAAACGGCACCATGTGGCGTGAGTTGCTCTCCACGTTCGACGAGGTCGCCGCCGACCGCCACGACCGGGTGATGATATTGACCGGTGCCGGCGACGCGTTCTCCTCGGGAGCCGACATCGGCGAGCCCTCCAACGTCGCGGGCCGGCCGGGCGATCCCTTCCTAGTGCAGATGCGAGCGCTCGGAGAAGTGGCGCTCCGACTGCACCACATTCCGAAACCCACGATCGCCAAGGTGAAAGGTATTGCCGCAGGTGCGGGAATGAGCATGGCTCTCGGTTGTGATCTGGTGGTGGCTTCGGAGAATGCCCGCTTCTCCCAGATCTTCGCCAAGCGAGGTCTCTCGGTCGACTTCGGCGCGTCGTGGTTGCTTCCTCGTTTGATCGGCCTTCATCGTGCAAAAGAGCTCACCCTTCTGGCCGACATCATCGACGCTTCGGACGCCGCCGAGCTCGGTTTGGTCAACCGGGTGCTGCCCCTCGACGAACTCGACGGGTTCGTACAGGAGTGGGCGCGGCGACTCGCCGATGGTCCCCCGCTCGCCCTGTCGATGACGAAGAGCATGCTCAACAACTCCCTGTCCCTCTCTTTCGATCAGGCCATCGAGGAAGAGTCGCGGTCCCAGGCGGCCAACTTCGGCAGCCACGACACGCGTGAAGCGCTGATCGCCTTTGCCGAGAAGAGGCCCGCGCGGTTCGAAGGCCGGTGATCCGGTAGGGGCTCTTCCTGGGCGGCCCGTGTGCCCAGTCCGTCCGGCTCAGCCGGTTGCGGCTCTGATCCGGGACTTCCTCGGTGGATAGGCGGACTGGAGTCCCGGCAGCATCGGGAAGCGCTCCGAGTTCGTAGTGACGAGATCGGCACCGATGACCATCGCGGTTGCGGCGATCAGACAATCGATCGCACCGGCGCTTTTCTGCCCGGTAGTGCTGGCACTCATCAGGTCACCGGCGACCCGGGCAATCTCCTCGTTGACCGGGACCCACGAGATCACGGCGAAGAAACGCTCGGATGCATCGCGCTCGCCGGGGACCATCGCGGCGAGAAGCTCGGCACGCGTCAACTCACTGCCCGCGAGCGGCTCCTTGCTGGCGAGGAGCTCGTTGAGAACCGCCGTCGCGCGAAGGTCTCCTCGGAGATGGTCGACTGCGACGCCGGTGTCGACGAGTTTCATCCGTCTCGGAGGATCGAGACCCTGTCGCCGGCATCGCTCCGGGCGGCCTCGACGTAGTCGGCGCCGGTGTAGTTGCGCGCGGCCCATGCGCCCGCCGACGTCTGGAGCGCGGCCAACCGGTCGCTCGGGGCCAGTTGCCCGTACTGGAGGCGGATGGCCCTCCGGATGAGCTCTGCGCGGCTCGCTCCGGTTTGCTTCGCAGCCTTGTCGAGGGCGATCTGTTCCCCGTCGCTCAGGGAGATCTGTGTTCGAAACATGACATCACTTTACATCACGTGGTATCAACTTACATCAACTTACATCAGGTGATATCACTACCTAGGAGAGACCTCCGGCCAGGATCCCGCCATCAGCAGTTCCGGGCACTGTGACACCTCGTGCGTATCGTCGGGGCGGTGCTTCGTGCGGCCGTGCACCATGACGGACGGCCCTCCTCCGATCCCCCTTCGGTAGGTGCGCTCAGCGAGCTCCTGCCGTACAGCGCACATGGGGAGGCGCCGTGCTCGCCGCCATTCCGTCCGCAGTCGTCACCGGTGTCGAAGGAACGCAGGTCTCCGTCGAAGTCCACGTTTCCAACGGGTTACCCGGATTCACCGTGGTGGGCCTGCCGGACGCGGCCGTACGCGAGTCCCGCGATCGGGTCCGAGCGGCACTGCTCTCGAGCGACCTGCGGTGGCCATTGCGCAGGGTCACGGTCAACCTTGCGCCTTCGGGCATGCGCAAGGGAGGTGCCGGGCTCGACCTCCCGATCGCGATCGGCTTGCTCGTTGCATCAGGGGAACTCGAGTCCTGCCTCGTCGCCGGCATGGCGTTCGTCGGAGAGCTGGGCTTGGACGGCTCTCTCCGCGGGGTTCCCGGCACCGTGGCGCTCGCCGAGTCTCTGAACCGCTTTCGTCTGGTCGTCGCCGAGGAATGCGTTGCCGAGGCGCACCTTGCCGGAGGGTGCGAGACCCGCTCCGCGCCGACGCTCGGAGCCCTCGTCGACCGGCTCTGCGGCCGTCGGCCCTGGGATCCGGCTCCGCGTGACGCCCCACGTCGCGTCGAGGCCGGTCTACCGAAAGCGCGCGACCGTTCGGAGCACGGTGATCTCGGCGATGTAAAGGGTCAAATATTTGCACGCCGCGCACTCGAGGTCGCGGCGGCCGGTGCCCATCACATCCTGTTCGTCGGACCTCCCGGTTCGGGCAAGTCGATGCTCGCCAACCGGCTTCCGGGCCTCCTGCCTGACCTCGATCACGAGACCGCGCTCGAGGTGAGTCGCATCCATTCCGTCTGCGGGCTGCCGGTTTCGGGAGGCGGGCTGATCGACGGACCACCCTTCCGCGCCCCGCACCACGGTGCCTCGGCCGTCGCGATCATCGGAGGCGGGATGCCGTGGATACGACCGGGGGAGATCAGCCTCGCTCACGGCGGGGTCCTGTTTCTCGACGAGCTCGGAGAGTTTCCGTCCCCGGTGCTCGAGGCACTCCGCCAGCCGCTCGAAGAGGGAGTGGTCCGTGTGAGCCGAGCCCGCGGCTCGACATGCTTCCCCGCGCGGTTCATCCTGGTCGCTGCAATGAATCCGTGTCCGTGCGGAGAGGGGGGACCGCCCGGCAAATGCCGCTGCACCCCTATCGCGAAGGAGCGCTATGCGCGGCGCTTGTCCGGTCCGTTGCTCGACCGCTTCGACATCGCCATCCGGGTCGATCGCCCTGCCGTCGAGCAGCTGCTCTGCATCGGCGACCGCCGCGAGGAGAACACCGCCACCGTTGCCGCGCGCGTCACAGCAGCCCGACAACTCGCGATGGAACGCGGATCGATCGCTAACTCGGGTCTCGGAGCCGCCGGTCTCGCACAGTTCGCGCCCATGACCTCTGAAGCCTCAGATCTCGTCGAGAAACATCTCCGTGAGGGCTCTCTGAGCGCCCGCGGCTACCACCGCGTGAGACGAATTTCCCGGACCATCGCTGATCTCGATGGGGGAGGAGAGCGCATCGAGTCCGAACACGTGAGTGAGGCTCTCATGCTCCGGTCGAAACGCAACCTTCTTCTCGGAGAGGAGGAGCAGTGATCGGTCCAGGCGATACCGAGGCCCACGCGGCGGCGCTCGCAGGCCTCACCGGGATGACGTCCTCGCGGCTCTCCAAGCTGCTCGACGGCATGGGCCCTCCACCCGCTTGGTTGGCGGTGAGGGCCGGCGCCCACCCGGCCGATCGGGAAAGGCGCTTCGTCGCTCCGGCCCGAGCGACCGACATTGCCGGGGTTGCAGCCAGCTATCGCCGCGCCGGCATACGTGTCCTGACCCGTGAGGTCGCAGGCTATCCCTCGGCCCTGGTGGGAGACCCGACCGCACCTCCCGTTCTGTTCTGCGCGGGCGACGCCGCCGTCCTCGAGTCCTCTCCGGCGGTGGCCATCGTCGGGACCCGCTCCGCGACGGCGTACGGCCGCAGGGTCGCAGCTGAGATGGGTCTCGCGCTGGCCGAGGAAGGGGTAGTGGTCCTCTCGGGCCTCGCACGCGGGATCGACGCTGCGGCCCACAGCGGCGCGTTGCGGGCATCGATGCCGACGGCGGCACCGCCGGTGGCAGTCGTCGGGACTGGACTCGACGTCGTCTACCCGTCCTCGAGCGCGGAACTTTGGGAGAAAGTCGCGCGGCGGGGAGCGGTCCTCTCCGAGTCACCACTCGGGACCGCCCCCCAACCATGGGTCTTTCCGGCCCGCAATCGGATCATCGCCGGGTTGGCCGATGTGGTGGTCGTCGTGGAATGCCACCGATCAGGGGGATCACTGACCACAGTCGAGGCGGCAGCCCGTAGATCGGTCCCGGTCTGCGCGGTGCCTGGCTCGGTACACAGTCCGTCCTCGTCAGGGGCCAACGCGCTCCTGGTCGACGGGTGCACGCCGGTCCGCGACGCAACCGACGTGCTCGTCGCGGTCTCGCTCGCTCGTGTTGGCAGGACTCCGGAGAAGATCGGGCCGCTCTTCGCCCCCAACCGTCATCGCATCCGTCCAGGTGCCGACGAGGTCGGTCGCGTCGAGGACGCGCAACCGTCGACGCGGGTTGCAAGCACCGAGGAGCAGCGCTCGGTCTTGGCGGCAGTCGACGAGACACCGACCGTATTCGAAACGATCTTGTTGCGGACCAATCTGTCGATTCCGCAAGCGGCGCGGGCATGCGAGGAGCTCGTCGACGCCGGCATGCTCACCAGCGGACCTGGGTGGTGGTCGCGCGATTGCCCTTGACGATTAGGAAGAGGGAAAACTTCCCTGCTGCCAACCGATGGCCGACGAGGACACCGGTCCGGGAACAGGAGTTCCGACCAGCGAGGGTGCTGTGCAGCCCGAGAGACCGGTCTGGGCTCCGTACCAGGCGGGACCCGAACCGCCGCGCCAAACGAGCCAACAAGTCCCGTCGGAGGAGCGGTCGGCCAGCGTGACTGCGCCGCCCGCTGTCGCGACGCTGACCGTCGTCGGGCTCGAGGACGGCCCGTTGACGAAGGACACCGACGGGTCCGCCGCGCTCAGCGACGAGGCATCGAGCGTTCCGTCCCCACCTTGGCTGGATATCGCGGTCGCCGCGGCGGTGAGGCCCTGAGAGAGGGACTGCTTTGCCTGAAGGTCCGTTGCGATCGCGACACCCGGAGCGTTGCTCACGCTCGTGCTCGAGTGGGCACCGGAGTTCGAGTTGAGGGTCGCGCCGAGCAGGATCGCGGTCAAGGCGGCCGTCACCAGGAGCGTGAGGACGATCACCACCGTCGAGAAGCCCTCGCTCCCGAGCCGGCGTCGCCAAGGCGCGGCCCGCCTTCTTTTCACCTCACCAGATTACCGCTGAAAGTGCTGTTATTGCCACTATATGTGGCAATACCTCCAGCTGGCAGGGTGTCGCATCAGGACTGGTCGCCTGGCTGCATCACGATGTGATCGGGGTGCACCCGGTACTTGACGCGGACTTCGCCAGGCTTGCGTGTGGGGTACTTCTCGACGCCGAGGTACTTCTTGGCAAGGGCGTCGATGTGCGAGTCGGCACCCTCTTCGGTGGCTTCGGCCTTGCCGCGGACGACCACCACGTTGTACGGGTCGTCGGGATCGACCACTGAGACGGCGACCGAGGGGTTCTTGGCCAGGTTCCGTTCCTTGGCTCGGCCCTTTGCGGTGTTGAACACCAGGTCGCCGTCCTCGAGATCGATCCAGACCGGGGTCAGCTGTGGGTCGTCGTGCTCGTCGACGGTTGCGACATTGGCGATCACCGGACGGCTGATGAGCTCTCGGGCCTTGGTGGTGAGACTTGTCGACATGGGCTGTCCTTCCTGTGGCGGATAAGAGGACCCGGCTCCGGTCGACGCCGATCATGCAGCGGTCCCGGGCTGGGTGAATGGTGCTTTCGCACGAGCGTATTGGTCGAGACCACGAAGTCGACCGGGTTCGAAGTCTGCCTTGCTACGTTGCCGACCGTGCGGATCGGTGCACACGTGAAGGCCGGCAGGGGATTGCTCCAAGCGCTCGAGCAGGGGGCCGCCATCGGCGCCGAGGTCGTGCAGGTGCACACCCAGAGCCCGCGCATGTGGAGGGGTTCGCGGCACGGCGCCGAGGAACTCCGAGCGTACCGTCAGGGCCTGGCCCAGCATCCGACGATCACGGCCACGTTCTGTCATGCGACCTATCTGATCAACCTCGCAACACCGGACCCCGAGCTGGCCCGCAAGTCACGTGCGAGCCTCGCCGCGAACCTTGCGACCGCTCATGCCATCGGCGCAGAGGGTCTGGTCCTCCACATCGGGAGCCATCGCGGAACCGGTTTCGACGCCGCGTTGGCCAAGGTGGCCGAGGCGCTCGTCGAGACGTTCGAGGTAGTGGGGGATCCGCAGCTGCCCGGGGAACCACGACAGCCCTGTCCGATCCTCCTCGAGAACACCGCGGGCGCCGGCGACACCGTCGGGCGCTCCTTCGAGGAGCTCGGACGCGTCATCGACGCGGCGGACGCCGACGATCGCCTCGGCGTGTGTCTCGACACGCAGCACCTCTGGGCGTCGGGAGTCTCGTTCGTGACGATCGAGGAGGCCGATGCGCTCGTCCAGCTCGTCGCCGGCACCGTGGGCTTGGGCCGGCTCCAGTGCCTCCACCTCAACGATTCCAAGGTCGACTTCGGGGCGAATCGCGATCGCCACGAGAACATCGGCGAGGGGACGATCGGGACGGACGGGTTCCAGGCGTTGCTCGGCCACCCGTCGCTCCAGGGGCTCCCGGCCGTCCTCGAGGTCCCCGGCGACGGCTCGGGCCCTCGGGCCAAGGACGTCGAGACAGCGCGCGAGATCTGGCAGGCGGGTCTCGCCCTATGGCGTCGGGACTCGACGCCATAGTGTTTGGCACATGAGCAACGACTTTCGCACCGAGACCGACAGCATGGGCGCGATCGATGTTCCCGCCGACCGGTACTGGGGCGCGCAGACGGCCCGCTCGCTCCTCCACTTCCCGATCGGGGACGACCGGATGCCGACACCGCTGATCCGGGCCTTCGGCGTGCTGAAGGAAGCCGCAGCACAGGTCAATGCCGACCTGGGGATGATGTCGCCCGACAAGTCCGCGCTGATCGTCGCGGCCGCACGGGAAGTGGCGGAAGGAAAGCTCGACGAGCAATTCCCGCTGAGCGTCTGGCAGACGGGGAGCGGCACGCAGACCAACATGAACGCCAACGAGGTCATCGCCAACCGGGCCATCGAGATGGCTGGCGGGACGATGGGCTCGAAGACACCTGTTCATCCCAACGACGACGTCAACATGTCGCAGTCTTCGAACGACACTTTCCCGACCGCCATGCACATCGCGGTCGTCGAGGAGATCACCCACCGCTTGATCCCCTCGATCCGCTACCTGCGCGATGAGCTGCAGCGAAAGGCCGAGGCGTTCGAGGGGATCGTCAAGATCGGCCGGACACATCTGATGGACGCGGTACCACTCACGCTCGGACAGGAGTTCTCCGGGTACGTCGCACAGCTCGACGCCGATCTCGGCAGGATCGAGTACAGCCTGGACGACCTCTACGAGCTGGCGGCGGGAGGCACCGCGGTCGGGACCGGGCTCAACACCCACCCCGAATTCGGGGCGAGGATCGCCGCGGTCATCGCGGAGCTCACGGGTCTCCCCTTCGTGTCGGCGGCGAACAAGTTCGCCGCGCTCGCCGCCCATGACGCGCTCGTCATGGGGAGTGGAGCGCTCCGCACTCTGGCCGCGTCCCTCACCAAGATCGCCGACGACCTCCGCTGGCTGGGTTCGGGACCGAGAAGCGGTCTCGGCGAGTTGCGCCTGCCGGCGAACGAGCCGGGCTCGTCGATCATGCCCGGCAAGGTCAACCCCACCCAGTGCGAAGCGATGATCATGGTGTGTATCGAGGTCTACGGCAACGATGCCGCGGTGGCCATCGCCGGTTCGCGTGGCAACCTCGAGCTCAACGTCTGCAAGCCGGTCATCGCGTTCAACGTCCTGCGCTCGGTTCGGCTGCTGTCGGACGCGGCGGGCACCTTCGCTCGATTCTGTGTCGAGGGCATCGGGGCCGACGAGGCCCGGATCCGCCAACACCTCGAGAGCTCGCTGATGTTGGTGACGGCGCTCAATCCCCTGATCGGCTACGACAAGGCAGCGGACGTCGCGAAGAAGGCGCACCGCGAGGGCAGCACCCTGCGCGAGGCGGTGGTCGCGCTCGGCTACCTGACGGAAGAGCAATTCGACCAGGCGGTCCGCCCCGAGTCGATGACCCGCCCCTGAGGCGCCGCCGTCCCTGAGGCGCCGACGGCGCGAAGGATCGAGAGCGAAAGAGCAGAGATGGACCTCGCCACGATCGATCTCTGTGACCTCGACCTCTTTGGCAACGGGTTTCCCGATGACCTTTTCGCCCAGCTGAGGCGCGACGAGCCCGTCTGGTGGCAGCGCCCGACCGAACACACCCCCGATGGCGTCGGCTTCTGGGTCCTGAGCCGCCACGCCGACATCGCCGCGGCTGCGGCCGACGCGGAGCTGTTCTCCTCCGAGGGATGTCCTGGAGCCGAGGGCGGCGGCACACTGATCCAGGACCTTCCGTACGGTTTCGCATCCGGAGTCCTGCTCAACATGATGGACGACCCGCGGCACCAGCGGATTCGTCGGCTGGTGACCCCCTCTCTGACGCCGAGGGCGCTTGCCGCGGTCGAGGATGACCTGCGAACACGGACCGAGCGGATCGTCGACGGGATCGCAGAAAAAGGATCGTGCGACTTCTTGTCCGAGGTCGCGGTCGAGCTGCCCATCCAGGCGGTGGCCGCGCTCATGGGGGTTCCGGACCAGGACCGCCACGACCTGCTGCGATGGTCGAACGCCACACTCGACTTCGAAGGTCGCGAGCTCGGGGAGACGAGCGAGGAGGCGGCTGCGGCGGCCCGAGCGTTGGCCGACTACGGAACCCAGTTGGTGGCCGACAAGCGGTACGCCCCGGGCGACGACCTCATCTCCACTCTTGCCCACGCCGAGATCGAGGACGACGACGGTGCATGCCGACCGATGACCGAGCTCGAGCTGCTGATGTTCTTCAACCTGTTGGTCGTCGCCGGCAGCGAGACGACCCGGAATTCGATCGCGCTGGGGATGGTGGCGCTGATCGAGAACCCCGACCAGCTCGAAGCGCTCCGCAACGATCGGTCGTTGATGCCGACCGCCGTCGAGGAAATCCTCCGGTGGACTTCCGCGACCACTTACAACCGACGGACCGTCACTCGCGACACGACACTCGGCGGCCACCCGATGGAGCAGGGAGCGAAGGTCACGCTCTGGTGGCCGTCTGCCAACCGCGACGAGGAGGTCTTCGAGCATGCCAATCGCTTCGACATCCGGCGGACGCCCAACCCGCATCTGAGCTTCGGCCACCGCAGCCACGTCTGTCTGGGCGCGACACTTGCCCGGATGGAGATACGACTCGTCTTCGGTGAGCTCCTCCACCGGCTCGAGGACTTCGAGCTGACCGGCCCGGTGGAGCGCGTGCGAACCAACAAGCATGCCGGAGTGTGGCGGGTCCCTTTGTCGTACCGACCGCGCGAGCCGGCCTGAACCCGGGTGGAGACCGGGAGGCCAGTAGCTCGTCTCCGAGCGCCCGGTCGCTCGGTGACGGGGCTCGTATACTCCGGGCACAATCGCAACCGACGTCGGAGCCGACGCCGACTGCAGGCCGGAGCGTTCTCGTGACCGGGATCGAGCAACCGAGGGAGCACCGTGACCACCCCGCCCACTGAGATGACGATCGGACTGACCGACGGGACCTTCTACGGCGGTGACCCGTACCCCGCGTTCGCCTGGATGCGCGAGCACGCGCCCGCTTACTTCGACGAAGTTGCCGGGGTCTGGGGGATCAGCCGGTACGCGGACGTGAAGGAGATCTCGAAGGATCCCGACACGTTCTCCAACGCGGGTGGCATCCGTCCCGACAACGACGCGCTCCCGATGATGATCGACATGGACGCTCCCGAGCACGTGCGGAGGCGTCGACTGGTGAGCGAGGGCTTCACCCCGGGGCGTATCCGCGAGAGCGAACCGGGAATCCGGGCGATCTGCGATGCGATCATCGACCGGGTCTGTGAGAAGGGCTCGGCGGATCTCGTCAAGGACATCGCCGCGCCACTGCCGATGATCGTCATCGGCGACATGCTGGGCGTGGCTCCAGAGGACCGCGATGATCTCTTGCGCTGGTCCGATGACATGTTGAAGTCGCTCGGTTCGCCCGAGGCGGGCGCCCTCGAAAAGGCAGCTCTGGCAGCCGCGGAGTACGCGACCTACGTGACCGGCGTAGCAGAGCAGCGACGGCAGACCGGCTTCGCCGGGGACCTGATCGGCACGCTCGTCCACGCCGAGATCGACGGCGAAGGTCTCGACGAGTTATCCCTGATCCACGAGTCGCTGCTCATCCTGATCGGTGGCGACGAGACGACACGACACGTGATCAGCGGCGGGATGTTCGAGTTGCTCTGTAATCCCGAGCAGCACGCGAGGTTGCGCGACGATCGGAGCCTGCTCGGCTCGGCGGTCGAGGAGATGCTCCGCTGGGTGTCGCCGATCAAGAACATGGCGAGGCAGATGACGAGGGATGTCGAGTTCCACGGCGAGACCCTGCGGAAGGGCCAAAAGCTCCTTCTGCTCTATCCTTCGGCGAACCGCGACGAGCGTGTCTTCGACGATCCCGAGCGGTTCGACATCACCCGCTCGCCCAACGACCACATGGCGTTCGGGTTCGGATCGCACTTCTGCCTCGGGAACCGGCTCGCCCGGATGGAGTTGCACATGATGTTCGACCGCCTGCTCGACCGGCTTCCTGATCTGGCACTCGTGGACGAGGGTCGGCCTCCGACACGAGCGGCCAACTTCGTGTCCGGATACGAGACCGTCCCGGTGGTGTTCACCCCGAGCAAGCCGATCGGATCGGCCTGATCGTCGATGGCACGGCCCGTGCTCACCGACGGGGAGGTGACGGGCGCGCTGGCCGCACGTGGCGCATCGGACTGGCACCTCGTCGAAGGGACGCTGTCACGCACCGTCGTCGCCGATTCGTTCGTCGCTGCGGTGGCCCTGGTCGACCGGGTGGCCGAGCTGGCTGAATCGGCCAACCACCACCCCGACATCGACATCCGCTACAAGCGGGTGACCTTCGCCCTGGTGACCCACGACTCGGGTGGCATCACCCAGGCCGACCTCGACCTGGCTGCCGCGATCGACGACGCGGTCGTCTGACCGAGCACCGCACCGCGACCCACCCACCCGAGGCAGCCATCCGCCGCCAGCCGGCCAACCCCCGAGCCGACGCAGCCGGGCACCTACCCAACTGCTCAGCCGACCGGAAGGTCCCAGAGGGGGAACCACCGGTCGAGATCGCCTTCGATCTTGAGGTCGTCGGCGACGAGGCTCCGCAGCCGGAACTCCTCCTCGGTGTCGCGCTGCTCCTTGCCCTTCGGCACGAACGGGTAGAAGGTCCCGCGCTTGAAGAGGTAGACGAGATAGGCGCTCGAGTCGAGCACCGTCCCGGGTCCGACGGTACGAGCAACCGATTCGTCGTCGGATCCACCCGTGGCATCGGCCTGGCCGGGGAGCGCGGCGAGCCCGAACACCGAGCAGAGCAGTTGCGGGCCCCAGCCGGCGTCCGCCAGTGAGGAGTTGACGAGGTGCACCTGGGTGACCAGTGCCTCGATGTCGGGGTCGTCCACGACCAGCCACTGGTAGCCGTAGCTGTCCTCGGTCTTCTCGAATCCTGCGCCGCCGTCCATCGAGAGGAGTTTCCCGACTTCGTCCTGCATCTCGACGATGCCCTGACCCGAAGGGGGTTTGAAGCACACGCCGGCGTGGCCCGAGCAGGACATGCCGGCCGCGCTCTGCAGGGTGATCGACGCCGACGGCAGCGCGAAGAGGTCGTCGAGGTTGGACGGGACCGGCTTGCTGCGGCCGAGAATCGTGTCGAGAAGGCCCATCTCGCCGGTCAGGCGAGAGGTGAGGGGTTCACGACGGGCGGCCCAGCTCGGCCTCGATGCGGGACAGCTGAGCGAGCCGCTGGTCGAGGGAGGGGTGCGTCGAGAAGAGCGTCGAAAGGCTCACGCCCTTCGAGGCGATGGCCGGAGTGAAGAAGAAGGCGTTGAAGGCCTCAGAAGAGCGCAGGTCCCGTGTGGGGATGCGCGACATCTCGCCGGTGACCTTGACCAGGGCCGATGCGAGGGCGGACGGTCGCCCGGTGAGCAGCGCCCCCGATCGGTCGGCGGCGAGCTCCCGGTAGCGGGAGAGCGCCATCGTGAGCATGAAGCTGATCACGTACACGACGATCGAGACCGCGAGCACCGCGAGCTCGACGAGCGCCGCGTTGTCCTGACCGCCCTGGTTGTTGTTGCGTCCGCCGCCGAAGCCGCCCATCAGTCCGGTCCACAGCATGATGCGGGTGATCAGGCCGGCCACCATCCCGAGGAAGCTGGCGATGGTCATGACGGCCACGTCGCGGTGGGCGACGTGGGACAGCTCGTGGCTGAGCACCGCCTCGAGCTCGGATTCGTCGAGCCGGCGCATCAAGCCGCTGGTGGCGCAGACCACGGCGTTGTTGGGGCTCCGTCCGGTGGCGAAGGCGTTGGGGACGTCGGTGTCGGCGATCGCGACCCGCGGCTTTTTCATGTCGGCCATCGCGCAGAGCCGGTCGATGACGCCGTGGAGCTGGGGCGCCTGCTCGGGGGTCACCTCGTGGCCGCCCATACCGAACAGGGCGATCTTGTCGGAGAACCAGTACTGGACGAAGAGGATCACCGCCGCGAAGACGAGCACCACCGAGAAGGACAGGCCGAACGCGATCAGGAGCCCGATGACTGCCCCGTAGAGGATCACCATGAGCAGACCCGTCGTGAACATACGGACGGTGAGGCCCCGGTCGTTCGGGATGTTGCGCGCGGTACTCATGATCTCAGCCTACGAGGTCGTCGGATCCGGCCGGGTCGCTACTGTCGGCGAGTAGCCTTTTCGTCTCCTTGAGCGACGCGTCCGCGAACGGCACGACGAGATCGGAGGGAGCGAACTCGTCGGCGGCAAGCGGCGTGCCGACCCGGCGCACCTCCGCGATGAGCTTCGTCAGCGCGTCGGTGAAGGCGGCTTCGTCGTTCCCGTCGACGGCCTTCACGAGGCCGGCGTCGAGGCCTTCGAGCACGGCGATCGCCTCGTCCGGCACCTCGTACTGGGTGTCTCCGAGGACGCGCACGATCATGAGGGGGCGTCCCCCTTTTCGGCGGCTCCGAGCTCTGCCGCCGGCTGGCTCGCTCCGACCTCGGCCTTCAAGGCCGCGAGCTCGGTATCGACGGTCGATGTGGTCGATGCCTTGTCGAGCTGGGCCTGGATGTCGTCGACCGGGTTGCTGAGATCGGTGAGAGCACCGGAGGCGAGCAGTTCGTCCATCGCCCCCGCCCGCGCCTGCATGCCCGCGATCTTGTCCTGGGCGCGCTGCATCGACATGCCGGCGTCGCTCATCGACTCGGAGATGCCCGAGACGGCTTCTCCGATCTTGGTCTGGGCCTCGGCCGCGGTGTAGCTGGCCTTCATGGTCTCCTTCTTGGTGCGGAAGGAGTCGACCTGGGTCTGGAGCTTCTGCGCGGTGGCGATGAGCTTCTGCTCCTGGCCGGCGACCTGCTCGTGCTGGGTCTGGAGATCGGAGAGCTGCTCGCCGAGGGCGGCTCGGCGGGCAAGGGCCTCGCGGGCGAGGTCCTCGTTGCCCTGGGTCAGCGCGGCCTTCGCCTGCTGCTGGAGCTTGTCCCCCTGTTGCTGGAGCTGGGTCGCCTGGAGCTCGATCCGCTTCTTGGCCGTCGTGACGTCGGCGACGCTCCGGCGGACCTTCTGGAGGCTCTCGAGCTGCTTCTGGTAGGAGAGGTCGAGTGACTCGCGTGGGTCCTCCGCCTTGTCGAGCAACTTGTTGGTCTTGGCCTGGAATATTGCCGACATACGCTTCATGACGCCCATGGATCGGTCCTTCCTCGCTCTTCGCGGTGAAGCTTAGGCCGTGGCTGCCCGGTAGCGTGTTCGTCGTGCCCGAGACTCCGTGCCTGCTCACGGTCCACGCCCACCCCGACGACGAGGCCTCCAAAGGGGCGGGAACCGTCGCGCGCTACCACGCAGCTGGAGTGCACACCGTCCTCGTCTGCTGCACGGGTGGCGAGGAGGGGGACATCCTCAATCCGGCGATGGACACGCCGGAGGTGCGGACCAACCTCCCCGAGGTGCGCCGTGAGGAGCTCGACCGCGCTGCGGCCATCATCGGTTACGACGAGGTCGTGCGGCTCGGGTACCGCGACTCGGGGATGCCGAACTCCGAGGCGAACGCCAACCCGGCGGCTTTCGCCCAGGCGCCCCACGACGAGGCGGTGGAGCGGTTGGTCGCCGTCGTCCGCCGGAAGCGCCCTCAGGTGATGGTCGTCTACGGCGACGAGCAGTCGTCCTACCCGCACCCCGACCACCTGCGCGTCCACGAGATCGGTGTTGCGGCTTTCGAGGCGGCAGGGGATCCGAGGCGTTTCCCCGGTGCCGGCGAGGCGTTCCAGCCGTCCAAGCTGTACTACACGGTCTTTTCGGTGGCGCGCTTCCGCGAGATCCACCAGAAGTTCGAGGAGCTCGGGCTCGAGTCTCCCTTCGATGAGGAGTGGCGGAAACGGTGGGAGGGAGTGCGCGAAGAGGTGGTGACCACCTCGGTCGACATCAGCGACTTTGCCGACGTGCGCCGTCGGGCGTTGCTCGCCCACGCGACCCAGGTCGACCCCAATTCGCGCTTCTGGTTCGGACTGCCGCCCGAGGTCATGGCGTCGATCCACCCGCACGACGACTACCGGTTGGCGCAGGTTCGCTCTTCCGACGGCGTGCTCGCCCCACCGGAGGCGGTCACGTCCGCGGGCGGCGAGCCCGAGAACGATCTGTTCGCCGGGGTGCCGGGTCTCGTCTCGGTCGGAGGGTGACCACCTGGCTCTCGGCCGAGTGGTTCGACGAGGTACGCCAGCTCGGTGCCGCCTGCCCTGAGCGCGAGGATCTCTCGGGGACGATCCAGTGTGAGCTGACGGGCGGGCCGGCTCGTGCGGTCCGTTTCTACGCCGTCCTCGAGAACGGACGACTCCAGAGCGGCGCGGAGGGGCGAGCGGCGGCGTCCGACGTGGGTCTCACCGCGAGTTGGGACGACGGGGTCGCACTGACAACGGGCACCCTCGACCCCAACGTCGCCTTCATGCAAGGCCGCCTCAAGGTCACCGGTTCGATGGCCCTCGTGCTCGAACTCCTCTCCGCGGCCAGCTCTCCGGGCTACCTCGACCTCTGCGAGCGCCTCGCGGCGCTCACCGAGTTCTGACGGCCAGCCGTCCGAGCGAACCGGAGTTCGCGCCGCCGAGGAAGGGGAGGTGGATCGCCCCGGCGCTCTGCAAGAGGATGAGCGTGACCGCCGTAGCGATGAACACCACCAGTGCGACGACCAGGTAGGGCTGGACCTTCGACCATCTCGACCGCTCCTCGGCGGCCCGGCGCCTCCGTGAGGGTCGCTCCTCGGCGACCGTCGTCACCGTTGCCATCGCCGACGGACCTCGGTGGCGAACGGCGATGGCGTTGATGCGGCCCGCGATCTGGACCGGGTCGGTGCCGGGGAGGAGGAAGCGGTAGGTGCCGGTCGGCGTCTGGATCCCGATCAGCGAACCCGGCTCGACGTGGGGCCATGCGCGCACTCGTGCGTCGGGGTCGATCACCGTCGGTCCGGATGCCTCGTCCTCCTCGTCGCGTTCGAGCTCGGGATCGACCCACCACTCGGGGACCACGCCGCCCGACCACGCCTCGACCACCTGCGCGGACACCGACGACCAGGAGAGCACGCGCGCAGGCTGTCCGGCGTGCTCGATCACGCCGATTCCCTCGTCGCTGAAGACGATCGCCTCGATGGGAGTCGTCTCGTTGGCGAGGGGATCGAGGAGATAGAGGTTCTCGAGACGAAACGGCCGGATGGGAGCGAGCGCGAGAGCGGGCTCCTGCCTTACGCGCGCCGGCGCAGCGGGCACCGCGCGTCTCAGACTCGCCTGCTCTCCTCTGGCCACGGGCGCTCCCATCGGTGGTTCCTCAGACTACCGGGGGTCCCTGTCACGGACGCGGTGTGTCATTTCGGCCCCGGAACCTGCACCCTCGACCCGACGCGCCGCGGGCCGCACGCCGCAGACCCGCACGCCGCAGGCTCGCCGACTCAGCCGCGCATCAGCTCGCGAAGCGGGCGGTAGCCGATGAGGGTGACCCCCGCTTCGGCGACGACCTGGTCGAGACCTCGGTCGGCGACGAGAAGGACGTGATCGGCCACCCGGGCCTGCCAATCGCCGCCGATCGCTCGCAGCTCGGGGGTGTCGACCGCAGGGTGGAGGGTGAGCTCGGTGATCCCCGGCTCGAGCGACGCGAGCAGGTCGAGAAATGCCTGACGGGTGCCACGCCGCGGGAGGGTGGCGAAACGGTCCGCGAAGACCACCCCCTCCTCGGCCGCGAGGCGGCGCACCGGGAAGCCGATCTTGGGCTCGGCCTCGGCCCCGAGGACGCGGAGGGGCAGGCCGAAGTCGACGGCCAACTCGAGATAGACGTCGAAGAACTCGGGGCGGAGGACCAACGCGTCGAGGTGGGCGTCCAGGTGGCTGATGTCGAACCCCCACAGCACCGCACGCTCGACCTGGGCGCGGCACTCGCGGCGGACCTCGTCGAGATCTGCGTGATCCCAGAGGTCCGAGAGCGTTCTCGGGAAGCCCCCGTCGCCGTCCAGGAGGGAGGGCGCATGGGTCAGTGGTCCCCAGCGGTACAGGTCGAGCTCCGCATTGAGTGTCAGTCGAACACCGACGTCGTCGCCGCGGAACCGGGACGCGGACTCGCGTGCCCACGGCGCGGGGACGCAGAGCGACGCGCTGGTGCCGATGCCGTCGCGGAGCGACTCGTAGACGCCGACCGTCGAGGCGTGGCAGAAGCCGAGATCGGCGCAGTTGATGATCAACAGCCGGTCGTCACGCGTGTAGCCGAGACGCTCGGCGACGTTCGCCATGCCTCGACCGTAGTGCGAGAGCCGCTCACGCGGCGCGTCTCGGCCCTGCGCACGTCTGCTCGGAGCCCCGCTCGGGCGGCTGGCCGCGCTCGAGGAGCGCGCGGGCCGCGGCGATCCCCTCGAGGCCGATGCGGCGGGTGCGCTCGTCGAGGCGCCGGTAGGCGGTGACAGGCGAGAGAGGCTCCCCCTGGCGCGGGTTCTCGGCGCGGGGGGAGTGGCGGGCCCGGCGGGCCCGGCCCGGGGCGGCCGAAGCGGCCGGGTCGCTCGGGTGAGAGGCGGGCGGTGCGTCGGAGGAACCGGCTCGGCGCGGAGCGAAGAGCGGAAGGGCAGGGAGTGGAAGCTCGAGCTGGCGGGTGACCCGATCGGGCTTCTGTCGTTGACTCATGGGACGAGTGTGCCGCGAGGGTGTAGTACGGGGCGGTGAGCGGGACGGGGAGTGGGCAGCGCTACGGCATCACGGTGCCATTCGACGGGATCCCTCTCATCGAGCATCGTCCCTGGTACGAGGAGCTTTTGCGGCTCGGCTACACCGACGTCTGGTCGGCCGAGACCGACGGGGTCGACGGGTTCACACCGCTGTCGCTGGCCGCGGCCTGGACGCCGGGACTCCAGCTCGGGGTCGCGATCATTCCCGCCTACACGAGGGGCCCCGCTCTCCTCGCGCAGAGCATCGCCGCGATGGCCGAGGCGGCGCCGGGCCGGTTCACCTTCGGGCTCGGTACGTCGTCGGACGTGATCGTCAGCCGCTGGAACGGGATCCCGTTCCACGAGCCCTACCGGCGGGCTCGGGACACCATTGCCTTCCTACGTGAGGCCCTTGCCGGTGAGAAGGTCGACCGCGAGTTCGACACGTTCACCGTGCGAGGGTTCCGTCTTGCCCGGCCGGTCGAGCTCCCCCCGCCCATCTTCCTCGCCGCCCTTCGGCCCGGCATGCTGCGCCTGGCCGGGCGCGACGCGGACGGCGTGATCCTCAACTGGCTGTCGGCCGACGACGTCACGACGGTCCGGGCCGAGTTGGGACGGGAGTGCCAAGCCGCGGCGCGTATCTTCGTCTGTCCCTCCGAGGACATCGAGACCGTTCGCGCCGTCGGTCGCCGGATGATCGCGGCCTACTTGAACGTCGGGGTCTACGCAGCGTTCCACCGCTGGCTCGGCCGCGGACCCGAGCTCGAGGCGATGTGGGCGGCCTGGCAAGCCGGCGACCGCAAGGCCGCGCTCGCGGCCATCCCCGACGAGACCGTCGACGCGCTCGTCGTCCACGGCTCCTTCGACGAGTGCCGGGCGCACGTCGGGCGGTACATCGAGAACGGGGTCGGCATCCCGGTGATGGCGGTGATCCCGTTGGGGATGCCGCTCGCCAAGGCGGTCGAGGGGCTCGCCCCGCCCTGGAGGTCGAGCGGCTGAGCCGGCCGCTCAGGCGCGCTCGTAGCGCGCGATGATCTCCGCGTCCTGATCCCGCACCTGGTCGGCGAGCTCGTGACGGAACCGCTCGAGCTCGACGGCGAGCCGGCTGTCGGAGAGCGCCAAGATTCGTACCGCGAGCAGGGCGGCATTACGGGCGCCGTTGACGGCGACCGTC
Organism: uncultured Acidimicrobiaceae bacterium; assembly: GCA_963769905.1. Taxonomy (GTDB): domain Bacteria; phylum Actinomycetota; class Acidimicrobiia; order Acidimicrobiales; family RAAP-2; genus Bog-756. The sequence goes on along the minus strand of CAVYNG010000002.1, from coordinate 1,825,982 downwards.
GCCACGGGCACTCCCTTTGGCATCTGGACCATGGCGAGCAGGGAGTCGAGGCCCGAGAGGTTGGTCAGCGCGATCGGGACGCCGATGACCGGCAGCGGGGTGGCCGCGGCCACGACCCCCGCCAGGTGCGCGGCACCACCGGCTGCGCAGATGATCACCTCGACGCCCGCCGCCGCGGCGCCGCGGGCGAAGGCGAGGGTGTCGTCGGGGGTGCGGTGCGCGGAGAGCACCCGCACCTCCGTGTCGATGCCGAAGGACCGCAGGGTCTGGACGGCGTCGTCCATGTGCGACGAGTCGGATGCGCTTCCCATGACGATGGCGACGGACATGGGGGCATTCTGCCCGACCGACGGGTAGCCCGGTACGGTGGTCCGTCCCGGCCGGGGGAAGCCCGGAATTCCGCGGGATTCGGGGCTCACTCGAGGGAGGCGCGATGCGCATCGGCGTGATGTTCGACACGGGACGCCCGTTCGACCAGATGGTGACCCAGGTGGCCTCTCTGCGCGACGCGGGGATCGAGAGCGCCTGGTCCTCCCAGATCTTCTCCTACGACGCTCTCACCGCCTTGGCCGCGATCGGGCGAGAGGTCCCCGGCGTCGCGCTCGGGACGGCGGTCGTGCCGACCTACCCTCGCCACCCGGTGATGCTCGCCGCTCAGGCCCTGACCGTACAGGCGGCAACCGGCGGGCGACTGACCCTCGGCATCGGCCTCTCCCACCAGATGGTCATCGAGAACGTCTTCGGACAGTCGTTCGCGAAACCCGCCCGGCACATGCGCGAGTACCTCTCGATCCTCGTTCCGCTCCTCGAGGGTGAGCAGGTGTCCTTCACCGGCGAGACCCTGAGCGCGTCCACCTTCGGTCCGCTCGAGATCGACGCGCCCGGACCGCCGGTGCTCGTCGCGGCGCTCGGGACCGAGATGCTGCGCATCGCCGGCCGTATGGCAGCCGGCACCGTCACCTGGATGACCGGTCCGGTAACGGTCGAGTCGCACATCATCCCGACCATCCGCGACGCGGCGGCGGAGGCCGGACGGCCTGCCCCGAGGATCGGTGTCGGGCTCCCGGTCTGCGTGACCGACGATCCGGCCGCGGCCCGAGCGTGGGCGACCGAGGAGTACGCGATCTACGGACACCTTCCCTCCTATCGGGCCATGCTCGACCGGGAGGGGGCCTCTGGACCCGCCGAGGTGGCGATCGTGGGGACCGCCAGCGAGGTGCGCGCTGAGGTGCGACGGCTCGCCGACATCGGTGTCACTGATTTCTGTGGCGCGCCCTTCGGGTCCGGGGCACAGGTTCAGGACTCGATTGCCGCGCTCGCCGGCTGGGAAGACGCCTGACCGTCTCTGGCGGAGGGTGCCGGATCAGGTCGGCGTCAGCGGACGACCCGGGTGTACTTGAACTCGTTGAGCTCCGGATGATCGGTGAGCAGTTCGAGCACGCGGTCGATGGTGTTGCGCGCGAGGGCGCCGTCGCCCTCGGGGCGGGTCATGAGCCGCACGAACACCGCGCGGTCTCCGACGACGAATGTCGGCACTCCGAACACCGAGAGATCTTCGACTGCGCGCTCGTGCTCCTCGCGTGCCGTCTTCGCCGGCCATCCGTTCTCGACCTCGGCGAGGACCGCGTCGGCATCGGCACCCGCGCCGGAGAGCGCAGCGCGCACCACCTGCGGGTCACGCAGGTCCCCGCCCTCGTCGTGGCGGGCCGCGAACAGAGCTCGGTGAACGCTCGCGAATTGGTCGGGGAACCGGTCGCGCACGACCACTCCGGCTGAGAGCGCGAGGAGGTCGGGTTGGTGTGCGGGGTCCTCCCATGCCGGCGCACCACCTTCGTGGACGTGCGTCTGGTTGAGGAAGAAGGGGACGAAGGTGACCTGCCAGTCGGCACCACCCTCGAGGCCGTCCAGTACGTGCTCGTGACCGTTGCGCGCAAACGGGCACCGATAGTCCCAGGTCACGGCAAATTGCTGCAATCGGCTCACGCTGGTGCAACCCCGATCTGGCGGGTTCCATTCCGAGACCGACCGGATACGGACGGCGTTCGGGTCTTCCTCGATGGCACCTTTATCAGACCACGTCAGACGAGACGACGCCCGACGACGCCGAGCGCGACCCCGATGAGGGCACCGCCGGCGACGTCCGAGGCGTGGTGGGCCCGCAGGTGGAGCCGGCTGAGGCCGACCAGGGCCGCGCACCCGAAGAGGAACGCATTGCCGCCGAGGTCCCCCCGTTCGGACATCACGGTCGCCGCGCAGAAGGCCGCCAGGGTGTGGCCGCTCGGGAAGCTGGTGGTGGTCGGCTCGCGTACCGGCACCCCTCCCTCGATGACCCGGAGACCGGTCCGATCGGGGCGGGAGCGACCGACCAGGGACTTGATCGCGGCGTTGACCGTGGCCGACTCGGCGCCGGCGATGGCGAGGGCGCGGACGGCTCGGGCGCGGTCGGGAGAGGAGCGGCGGACTCGCCAGAGGGTCGTGGCGACCCACATCAGCCCCCGGTCGCCGAGTCCGGTGATGACCTTCGCCGCTCCGTCCAACGCGGGCGTGCCGCGGTAGGGCTCGAACCATTCGTCGACGACCTCGTCGATGGCGTGGACCGCCGACCGAAGCCGGGTGGTCGATCCTTCGACCGTCGTGGTGGAGGCTGCCGAGCGTTCGGAAGCGGGTTCGGGTGCTTCGTCGCGCAGGGTCACGCGACGGCCTCGACCATCCCGAGAGCGGGCGCCGCCTGCGCCGGGTCGCCCCCGTAGGCCGGGCAGAACTCGCGGAACCGACAGAAGTTGCACAGCGAAGAGGGGCGGGGTCGGAAGTCCTCGTTCCGGCACGCTCGTTCGATCGCCGACCACACTGCCGCTGTCTTCGCTCGGTGGGCGCGCAGTGCCTGTTCGCTCGGCTCTGCGGTGAGGGAGATCGGTTCGCGCAGGTGGAGAAGGCGGACCTGGGCAGGAGGCCGCCCGAGCACCTCCTGGCAGAGCAGCGCATAGAGGTGCACTCCGGTCAGCTTCGAACGCTCGTGGTTCGGTGCCGGTGCACGTCCGGTCTTGTAGTCGACCACGATCAGTTCTCCGTCCGGCCCGAGGTCGAGCCGATCGATGATCCCGCGCAGCCGGACACCGCCGACGGTCGCGTCGAGGGTGATCTCGACGCCGACGGTCACGACGGCATCGGGGTCCTCGAGCTCGAAATAGTGGTCGAGCAACCCCTTGGCGTCGAGGAGGAACGCCTCCGCTTCGTCGGGGGTGAGTCCGAGGAGCGTGTACTCGGGGTCAACCTGCAGCTCGTCCCATGCACGCACCAGCTCGGTCTCTGCCGCGGCGCGCGAGCGGGTACCCGGCGGGTGCTCCCAGAAGAGTCGCTCGAGTGTCCGGTGGACGAGGGTGCCCTTGGTGGTCCAGACAGTCGGGGGTTCCGGCAGGTGCTCGATGGCGGTGAATCGGAAGGCGAGGGCGCAATCGCAGAAGGCGTTGACCTTGGAGGGAGAGAGCGAGCGCGGCGGTTGGAGTGGCACCTGATCAGATTACGGCGGGGGTGGGACGGTGCCGGGGACCAAACTGGAGATGACCGAGCGTGCGACGAGCGCCGGGTCCTCCAGCGGGCCGAAGTGCCCGATGCCGGGGATGACCTTTACGCTCGCACGCTCGAGACGCGACGCGTCGAGCTCGAGCAGGGCCAGGGGGATCGCGTCGGTGTGTTCCCCGCAGGCCAGCGAGACCGGGCAGCCGATCTCGTCGAGGTGGCCGAATGCGTCGTGGCACGCGCCCTGCGCGTAGATCTCGGCTTCGTCCTCGCGTCGGCACCGGAGGCGTACGGCCATGCCGTCCCCGCCGTCCTCCGGCGGGATCGGTTCGAAACCCGCTTCGACGTAACAGCGAAGCACCTCCGGGTCGAGTTCGCCGAAGGGTGGTTTGGCCGCGAAGTTCACGAAGGCGTCTTCCGCCGACGGGAACGTCTCGCGCCGCCGGCGCGCACCCTGCGAAAGTGGGTTGTCCGGCGGTAGCCCGGTGCCACCGGCGGTGGGGAAGACGATCGGCTCGAAGCAGTAGAGCGATCGGAACGTGTCCGGTTGCGACTCCTCTGCAAGGAGTAGCGCCGCTCCGCCGCACGAGTGCCCGAAGCCCATCGCGTTCTGGATCCCGAGTTGCTCGGTCACTGCCAGCACGTCGGTCGCGAAACCCGACCACGAGAAGTCGCCATCCGTTGGTCGGTCGGACCGGCCGTGGGCTCTCAGGTCGAGCGCCCAGCAGTGGAAGTCGGTACCGAGCGCTCGGACGAACGGACGGAACACCCCGGCGCAGAACCCGGTGGCGTGGACGAGGAGGAGATCCTGTCCTTCGCCGCCGAAGTCGTAGGTCGCGATCTCCAGACCGTCAGGCGTGAGGGAGCACCTGGGTTCGCTCGTCGCGGCCTCCACGAGGAGGACGGTACTCCGGCCGGCCCCCGCAACAGCTGGTGCCCTGAGGCGCCGCCCTGACGCGCAGCTGAGCGGGGAACCGACTAGACATGGATCCCCATGACTCACTTTCTCGAGACGTGGGGCTACCTGGCCGTCTTCCTCCTGAGCTTCGTCTCCGCGATGGGCATCCCGGTCGGCGCCGAGCTGGCGCTGATCTACGGGGGTGTTCTCGCGAGTGGACAGATCCCCGGTGAGCCCCACCACCTGAGTCTGGTGCTCGTGATCGTCGTCGGCACACTCGGCGAGGTCCTCGGTTCGCTGGCCGGTTACCTGATCGGCTATTTCGGCGGCCGCGCGCTCGTCGACAAGGTGGGTAAGTACGTGCTTTTGACCCACCGCGATCTCGACCGGGCCGAAGCGTGGTTCGCTCGCCACGGAGAGCCGTTGGTGTTCTTCGGCCGGTTCGTTCCGCTGCTCCGCTCCTTCGTCTCCTTCGCCGCCGGGATCGGCGAGATGGCGATCGCCAAGTTCCTGACCTTCACCGTCATCGCTTGCGCAATGTGGTGCACTGCACTGGTGAGCCTCGGGTACTCGCTCGGCGCCAGTTACGCGCACGTCGAGAAGGCGTTCAGCTACGCCGGGTACGCCGTCCTGGTGCTCGCCGTGATCACGGTGGCCATTCTCTTCTTCCACCGGCTGCGCGTAGTCCGTCAGGAGCGGGACTCGAGTGTGACCGGGACGCGTCGGTCCGAGCCATGAGGAGCACCTGGGTCGTTGGCGCGAGCTAGGACCCCCCGGGCGGCAGCGGAGAAGGCCGAGGCGAGCTCGAGCCACTTGATCCGTTCGGAGCGGTGGAACGGCCTGCGCGCCGGTGACCCGGTGGAGGTCGCCGGCACGGCCGGCAGGCGGACGACATGGGAGTTCCGCGCACATGTGCTCAACCGTCGCAACGGAACCGAGTCGATCGAGGTGGTCGGTGGCAGCGCCGGGGAGCACACGGTCCGCTCCTTCCGCCCCGAGCGCATCTTCGCACCGGCGAGCTCCGGCTCCGGTGGCCGCACAGGGCGCACCGCGCCGCGCCCCTCGCTCGCCGACGCGCCGCAGCTTCCCTTCGGATGACAGCCCGCCGAGCGAGCGGGCCGGAGTCGCAACCTGGCGCGCCAGAGCCGGCCTCCCGGTAGGGTCCCGCAGGTGACAACCGTGACCTTCTTCCACGCGCACCCCGACGACGAGGCCATCATCACCGGTGGGACGATGGCCTCGCTCGCCGAAGAGGGCCATCGGGTGGTGCTGGTGACCGCGACGCGTGGAGAGCTGGGCGAGGTGCCCGACGGTTTGCTGCAGGCCGGCGAGTCGCTGGCCGAGCGGCGCGAGGTCGAGCTCGCCGCAGCCGGGCGCGTCCTCGGCGTCGACCGTCGCTTCTTCCTCGACTACCTCGACTCCGGGATGGCGGGTGAGGACAGCAACGACCGTGACGGCTCGTTCGCGTCGGCGGACCTCGACGAGGCAGCGGAACGGCTCGCGGGCATCCTCCGCGAGGTGGCGAGCGACGTCCTGGTCATCTACGACGATCACGGCGGCTACGGGCATCCCGACCACATCCAGGTCCATCGGGTCGGTATGCGGGCGGCGGCTCTGGCGTCGACCCCGGTCGTCTACCTGTCGACCATCGATCGAGACCACGTCCGGGAACTGATCCGCGAGTCCGAAGGTACCGACTGGTCGATGCAGGACCCGACTCCCGACGATCTCGACTCCTTCGGCGAGCCCGCCGAGCGGATCACCACGGCGGTCGACGTCACGCGCTGGCTCGGTGCCAAGCGCGAGGCGATGCGGGCGCACGCGAGCCAGATCAGCGAGGAGAGCTTCTTCCTCGCGATGCCCGACGAGGCCTTTTCGCGGGTGTGGGGAACCGAGTGGTACATCCGGGCCCGGCCCGAGTACGACCGCCCCGCGGGGTCGCGGGAGGACGCGCTGGTCCTCGGGCCTTCCTCTCGGCCATGACCGTGCATCACCGGGTGCTGCGAGTGCACGGGGGTCGGCTCGTCGTCGGAGAACGCCGGGTCGAGCTCGAGTCCGAACTGGACGCGGCGGCTCGAGAGGGGTACCTGATCGTCGGTTCCTTCGTCGTCGACGACAACGTCTACCTGGTGCTGCGGCACGACGGCTGACCGCACGACGGCCGACCGCACGACGGCTGAGGGCGCCGCGGCGGGAACGGCGCCCCGCCCGGATCGCGGGTCAGTACTCGTTGACCGCCTGGATCGAGACCACCCGGTTTCGGCCGGTCTCCTTCGCGCGGTAGAGCGCCTGGTCGGCGCGCTCGATGAACGAGGTGGTGTCCTCGATACCGTCCCAGCTGGTCAGTCCCGCCGACAGGGTCACCCCGAAGTCCGACGTCGCATCTCGTCCACCGGTACGAAGCTTGTCGAGCAGATGGTGCCCCCCGACCAGATCGGTCTCGGGCATCACGAGGCAGAACTCCTCGCCGCCGTAGCGGGCCACCATGTCCTGCCCCCGGACGTTCGAGACCAGCACGGCCGCAATCGAGCGCAGCACCGTGTCGCCGGCCACGTGACCGAAGCGATCGTTGTAGTCCTTGAAGTGATCGAGGTCGATCATCGCCACGCTGAGCGGGGTTTCGGATCGGAGGGCGTGGGCCATCTCGACCTCGATGCGCTCGAAGAGGCTGCGACGGTTGGCGAGTCCGGTCAGCGGGTCGGTACGGCTTTCGGCCTGGAGCCCGTTGACGAAGTTCGCTCGGCTGGTCACCCGCAAGAAGGCCGAGGCGAGGAATTCGGCTGCCTCCCTCGAGTACTCGTCGGCACGGGCACCCGAAGAGCTCCGCTCGACCGCCATGACCAACTCTCCGTCGGCCGTGTAGCCGACCGGGATCACGCAGTGCTGCGGATCGAGTGTCACCATGTCGGTGACGAGCGCCTCTGTCAGCTGGGGGAGCCTGCCCAACTCCGAGACGTCGTGCCCGTTCGGCGGCCACGCCGCGAGGAGGGTGAAGCGCTCGAGGGCCGCGTTCCGGGTGAACACGGCGACTCGTGTGGACGGAAGGATGTTCTCGACGAGTGGAAGGCCGCGCGAGAAGATCGTCTGAAAAGCGTCGCGACCGGAGGTCACCGATCCCAGGTCGAAGTCGTCGAAGACCTCGGTCAGCTCCGCGGTGGCCTGTTGGAAGTTCACGTTGCCGGTGAGAGATCCGACCGTGCGGGCACAGATGAGGGTGATCACCACGATCGTGCACGCGTAGACGGCGACGCTGATCGTGAACTCGGTCCCACGTAGCCCCTCCACCCAAGTGATCAGGGCGATCAGCGCGATCGCGTAGCCGCCGACCACCACCTGCATGCGACGGTCACCGACGATGCAGACGAAGACCACACCCACCAACATCGCGGGCGAGTACGGCCCGTACGGGCTCGTGGACGCGAGCTCGATGAAGGCCAGCGCGGACAGCGCGAGGCACACGATCGCGAACCAGGCGTTCGCCTGTGCGGTGAGGCTCGCCTTCCCCTTGGTCACCGCCACGAAGAAGGCCAGATACACGATCGAGGCGAGGATGCATCCCACCGCCGCGGCGATGTAGTTCCACCGGATCACGTGGTGGTCGACCAGGGTGACCAGGATCAGGACCGGGATGATGATCGACTCCGCGATGAGGCCGCAGACGACGCCGTCCCGCAGCTGCCGTTGGGAGGGTCGCGCCAGGTCGAAGTGCACATTCGGTTATCGACCGTGCGGGAGCGCTTCTTTACCGAGGCTCACCCGCACCCCGAATCTCCAGGTCACAGCCTCTGGAGCATGGTCTGCGGAAGACGTCCGAGCGCACCACGGTCACCGCGTCGGCCGGGCCCGGTGCGAGGCCGACCGGCGGCGCCGGTGCCGATGTCGCGAAGAACAGAAGACCGACGAAGAGGGCGTGTGGGCGGGTCGAGACGAGAGGGAACGAAGCGAGAACTCGACGACGCTCACCGCGAAGGGGTCGACCCGCACTCACAACACCGGTCGGCTCCCTTGGCCGGCGTGCGTGACGGAATTCACAAACCAAGCGCCGGATCAGCGTGCGTCACAGCTCGGAGGAACGCGTGGGGTATCCCACGGTCGCGATACGTGCCCGGGTAATTTTCGACGACGGATCACGTGTGATTGCCGGTCGGTCGGTGATCACCGAACGGAAGGGGGAAGTCATGGACGAGCGTGGAAGCGGTTGGCTCGCATTCGCCGGCATCATGCTGATCATCGGTGGCGTGATGCGCTTCTTCGATGCGATCTGGGCATTCAGCTATCACGGGAGCCTTCCTTCGAGCTTCGAAGGCGCCATCTTCGGCCACAGTCTGAAGACCTACGGCTGGGTGTACCTCGCCGTCGCGATCATCTTGTTCCTCTCCGGGCTCGGCGTCTTCGTGCGCTCGCAGTTCGCGAGGTGGATCGGCGTCATCGCCGCCGCGATCTGGATCATCAGCTCGATCTGGTGGATGCCCTACTACCCGATCTGGTCGCTGACCTATGTCGTCCTCGGTTCGCTGGTCGTCTACGGGCTCATCGCCTACGGCGAGCGCGAGGAGCTCCCCGTCTGAGCCGGTTCTGCCCTTCCCCCGCGGACGAGTGAGAACAGGTCTCGAACTGTGACGGCTCGCGCCCCACGTCGGGCCGCCTGCTCGAGGTTGCCTTTCGGGACCAACAACCGCAGTCCTTGGGGATGGATGCCGAAGCGGAGCGGCGTCTCGAGCTCGAGGGCCTCCCCGTCGACGCCGACGTAGGCTCGGCCCGACCGCGATCGGACTTCGAACTCTTCGGTCGTGAACTCGAAGGCGTGCCCGCTCTTGGAGCTCCGCCCGGTCAGTGCGTGGGTCACGACGTCGGCGGCATGGGCCCCGCTCGTCGCGGCCACCGCGAAGACACCCAGCCGTCCCGAGTCGAGTCGTCGGCGCTGCGAGAGGTCGGCCGAGGCCGCGACCACGTAGGGGTTGTTCGACACTTGGACGAGGAAGGCGCCGTCGACCTCCCTCCCGTCCGGCATCGTGAACTGGAGGTCGAAGGGGTGCTCGGTCCTGCCGAGCAGCTGCGGCAGGAGGGTCCGCGACGTCTCGGCCTTTGCCTCCCGGTAGCCCTCCTGTTGAACGATGGTCGCATAGAGGCCGAGCGACACGTTGTTGACGAAGAAGCGTCCGTTGACGGTGGCGAAGTCGACCGGGCGCTCGATCGCGTCGCGGAAGGCGTCGAGGGTGTGACGGGGATCGTCACGGTCGAGGCAGAGGTCGAGGGCGAAGTGGTTGCGCGTGCCGGCCGACACGCACACGAATGGCAGACCTGCCTCGACCGCGATGGAGGCCACCAGGGCCTGCGAGCCGTCGCCCCCGGCCATTCCCAGGCAGTCGGCGCCGCGGGCGACCGCATCCCGTGCGAGCTGTTCGAGGTCCAGCCCCGCGTCGAGCAGGACGGTCTCGACGCCGAGCGAGGACGCCAGCGAGACCAGACCGAATCGCTCGACCTTGCCTCCCCCCGACCACGGATTGCAGATCAGGACCGGGTGGGTCGGCCGGGGAACCGGACGACCGAGGTGGTTGGCGCTCGCGCGGACGTCGCCGGCCACGGCACTCCGTGCCGCGACCACGGCAGCCACCAGGAGGACCGCGGCCACCGCGAGGTGGAGCAGCCGTTGGTCCCCGTCGCGGGCGGCGCCGAGGAGCGCCGCGGCGATCGCGCCGGCACCGACGACGAGGGCGATCACGCCGAGAGCGCGGCGAAGAGCTGTCTCGGTGACCGTCCACCAGGCCCCCGCGACGCACACGACGAAGCCGGCGAGGGACAGGACGACGTAGATCGCGTGGTCCAGCACGAAGACGACGACGGCGACGGCGAGTAGGGCGGTCGCAGCCAGCGAGACGAGGGCCAGCGCGCGCTCCCGACCGGAGACAGCGGACGGATGGTCGGTCACCACGACGGCCGGAGGGGGAGGGAGTCGGCTCTGGCGGCATGCCGCCTACGCCGTCGGAGAGCCCAGACGGAACCTGCGGTGAGAGCCAGCACCCCGGCGACGATGGCCGCCGCGGCGGCCGCCGGGAACCCGGCAGCGGGAGTGCCCGGATGTCGGGGTGGCGCCGCGGCCACGTGCGGCGCGGTCGACGAGGTCGTGGTGGTGGGCGCTGCCGCGGCGCCGGCCGCGGTCGTACGGAAGGCGACGACCTGGCTCGCGGAGGTGGCGAGGAGGAGGCCCGCCCCGAGCCCCGGGGTCGGGAAGTGGTTGGTCGGTGCTCCGACCGGGGCCCGCTGGCGCACGGTGCCGGTCGCCGGGTCGAGGCCCGAGAGGGTGCCGTCCTGTGCGACGCTCCAGACGAGCCCCGCCGCGACGATCGGGGGTCCGCCGCCTGCGGACGAGGACCATGCGAGGCGGAGCGCCGGTGCCGCCCCACCGACGTCGACCGCGGTGATCCCGCTCAGACACGGAAGGAAGACCGTCGTGCCGAGCTGTGCGCTCCCACCGTCGATGTCGTCTCCGCACGCCGCGCCGAGTTCGGCCTGTTGGCCCCCGATGCCACCGAGGTGCGCTCCGTCGAGCAGGTAGACGGCGCGCGACTTGCCCGCGATCACCACCTGTCCGTCCCCGAGGAGGACCGGTTCCATCGAGAGATCGTGGTCCTTCGCGTTGTCCGAGGCCCAGGTGGTGGGTGCGAAGAACTGGAGGAGCTGAAGGGCCGGCGAGAGCTCGAGGACGGCGTCACTGTTGTCATAGGGCCGGCTGGAGGACGTGACCGAGCCGTTGCCCGAGCTCACCCAGACGTCGCCGTGGCCGTCGACCGCCGGCGCGGCGCCGCCCATCCAGACCGCACCCTGTCGCTGACCCGGCCCTCCGTCGACCGCGAAGTCGACCGGCGCGCCGCCTCCTTCCCCGACCGACACCACCCAGCCGCGGTAGGTCGAGCAGTCGCCGTAGTTGCCGCCGTAGCCGAAGACCACCCGCCCCTCGTCGAGGGTGAGCCCCGTGCGCTGGAGCAGCGCTCGGGGGTCCCATCCCGGCGGGTCGACGTCGTCGGTCAGCTCGACCGCCCCGGTCGCCGTGTTGAGCCCGACCATGACGTGGGCCGGCCGGCCACCGCTCAGTTCGTCCGCCACCACGAACAGCTCACCGCGCGCCGTGTCGATCACCGGCGTGCCGGTGATCCCGACGGTGGGCGCGATGTCCCCGCAGGGAAGCGATCCGGAGGGGACCGGTGCGCCCACCTTGGTCGACCAGACCACCGCTCCGCCGGTGGCGGAGAGCGCGTAGACCGTGTCGGCTTCGGTCGCGACGAACACCAACCCCGATGCGACGAGTGGCTGCCCGTAGAGCTGGCCGTCGAGGACCGGCGACGTCCACGCGCGGTGCCCTGTGTCCACTGCCGTGAGCGAGGTCACCGCGCCGGTGCCGGCGGGGTCGCCGTGGTAGACGGTCCACGACGGAGATCCCCCGGGAGCAGGCGTCGTCGTTGGAGCCGCGGTGGTTCCCGTGGCGAGCGCCCCGGTGGGCGGAGAGGCGACCGCCGCCCCGAACGTAGACACCAGTATCGCGACCGCGGCGAGTGCCCCCATCGAACCTCGACAGGTCGAGCGTCCCGACGACGGCGCCGACCGCGTCCCGCGACACCACATGGAGCGGCTGAAGGGAATCGAACCCTCGTAATCTGCTTGGAAGGCAGAGGCTCTACCATTGAGCTACAGCCGCACGGCGGTCCGAAATGGTAACAGTCTCCCTGGCCGTCCCACCTCGGCCGTCGGGCATTTGCCGTCCGACTGCTCACCAAGCCGGTGGCCCAGGCGTCCGATCTCGCCTCCTGATCCGTCGAGTTGCCCGGGCGCGGTGGGCGACCGCTTCGTCACGCGGGCCAGAGCGGGCGGTCGACCGTGAACCCCACCGGCGAACCCCAATGGTCGCGGAACGCGACCTCCTGCACCGGTCGTCGCGGTGCGACCGCCCAACGTCCGGTCGGGTAGCCGAAGCTCACGCAGCACGCCATGATCCAGCCCTCGTCGGGCGGGACCCCGAGGACCTCGAACGACTCGGTGGGACGGAAGAAGCCGAGCACCACGGTCAGCGAGCTGCCGACCCCGTGCGCCCGCGCGGCGAGCTGCGCGCTCCAGACGGCCGGGTAGATCGAGCCGCCGGTCGGGTCCCCCTGCACGAAGGCGAAGAGGAACAGCGGCACCTCCTCGAAGTGATCGGCCAACCACTGCGCGGATTTCTGGACCTTCGCCATCTGGACGTGCTCGGGGGTGTCGGGGGATTCCCGCATCGCCGCGAGCCGTTCCCGGTAGACGGTGGTCCGGAGCTCGCCGAACGACTCCCGGTAGAGGGGACCGAGGCGCGAGATGACCTCCTTGTCGTCGACGAGGAGGAAGCGCCAGTTCTGGCTGTTCCCCCCGGACGGAGCACGGATCGCGGCGTCCATCATCTTCGCTTGGACCTCGAGCGGGACCGGGTCGGGACGTACCCGCCGCATGGCTCGTGTCGTGTAGAGCGCCTCTTCGAGCTCCATCGAACCCTCCGATCGATCGCCGGCACCGGTACCGTCCGGACCCCCGGTCACCGTACCGCGAGTCTTGCGTCGCTGACCTGGGCGTTCACTCCGGCGCTGGTACTCTCGGCCGGTGCGCCGTGCCCTTGTCGCGTTCGCGCTCGCCGTCGTGCTCTGCGCAGGTTGTGGTGGGGGCAGCTCTGCATCGGGCCCCTCGACGACCACACCACCGCTGCCGGCCGGGGCAACGCCCTCGCCCATCGCCAAGCAGCCGTGTGAACGCGAGGCACGTCAGCAGATCGCCTCGGCCCTCGGCGAGACGGCCGCGGTCTCGGATCCGACCTGGGTCGACCATCTCTACGCCTGCACCTATCAGTACCCCACGGGCGCGATGAAGCTCTCCATCAAGGAGCTCTCGAGCTGGACGGAAACCCTTTCCTACTTCGGGTCGTTCGCCGCGCAGACCGGCAAGACCCGCAACCTCGAGGGATTGGGGCAGGGCGCCTACCAGACCACCGACGGTTCGGTCGTGGTGCGGAAAGACTGGAAGGTCCTGCTCGTCGATCCCACAGGCCTGCCTTCGCAATTCGGGGTGCCACCGACCAGCTCGACCTACGTGGCGGTGACCGTGGCCGACGTCATCCTCGGCTGCTGGGAGGGCGACTGACGCCGAGTCGTCGTGCCGGCGGTGCCGGACGTGTCAGTGGACGCGTTCTTCGAGGGTGAACGCGACCGCAGTCCGACCGAACGGTGTCGTCACCCGGAACCGCCATGTCCCGGTGGTCAAGACGACGATCTCGCTGAAGTGCCCGACGCTCACCCGGATCTGGCGGAGTCGCTGGGGCGGGCCGCCGTCGACGGTGGAGGTCACGATCGGATCGACCGAGGCGACCTGTCGCGGGGTGCCGGAGAAGATGAGGTGCAGCTGGTTGACGCCGACCCCGCCGGGATCGATGTAGGACTCGACGGAACCACCGGCGGGCAGATTCCGGATCTCCAGCGAGGGCAGCGTCGGCAACAGCGACTGGCCCCGCGCGGGCGAGATCACCTGGCTCACCGAGACGAGTCCCGCGAAGAGCACGATCGGCAGCAGCACCGAGACCACGATGCCCCTCGCCCCGCGGAGCACCCGTGGAGGTCGTACGTGCTCGATGCCGCCCCGGCCGAGGCGGATCAGTCGCAGACTGTTGAAGACGACCAGCACGCTCGAGAGCCCCATGGCGACCGCGGCCACCAGGGGATCGAGGAGCCCGGTCGCCGCGAGCGGGAGCGCGGCGACGTTGTAGCCCATCGCCCAACCGAAGTTCTGCACGATGATCGCGTAGGTCGATCCGGCGACGGCGATCGCCGCGGGGACCCCGTAGAGGTCGTTCCCGAGCAGTGCGGCGTCGCTCGTGGCGAGCGCGGCGTCCGAGCCGCTGCCGATCGCGCAGCCCACGTCGGCCGCCGCGAGTGCCGGCGCGTCGTTGATCCCGTCACCGACCATGAGCACCGAGGCCGATCCCTCCCGGAGGGACGCGAGCGCGGCAACCTTGCCGTCGGGGCTCAGGCCTCCGTACGCCGATCCGATCCCGACCTCGGAGGCGATCGCACGCACCGCGGGCTCGGTGTCGCCGCTCAGGACCACCGGCTGCAGCCCCATCGAATGGAGCCGGGCGACCGCCGGCGCGGCCTCGGGGCGGAGGGGCGTCGTCACCGACACCGCCCCGACCACCTGATCGTCGACCCGGACCGCCACGACCGTCTCCCCCCGCGCTTCCCGTCCGCCGACCTCGCCGGCGATCGTCGCGGGGACCGCGGCCGGATCGGCTCGCCCGACCTCGACGCAGTGGCCGTCGAGTGTCCCCACCACCCCTGAACCCGCGACCGAGCGGACGTCGTTCGCAACCCGGCCGCCCGGAGGGGTCGCCTTGATGATCGCGAGGGCGATCGGATGGTCACTGTCGGCCTCGACCGCCGCCGCGAGAGAGGACCTCGGGCGCGGTGGCGCCCGGCACCGCGATGACTGCGGCCACCTCCGCCCTGTGCTCGGTCAGGGTCCCGGTCTTGTCGAAGGCCACCCGGTCCACCTTCGCCAGGCGCTCGAGGACTTCGCCGCCCCGGACGAAGATCCCGAGGGCCGCTGCGCGCCCGGAGCCGACCATGATCGCGACCGGAGCGGCGAGACCCATCGCACAGGGGCACGCCACCAACAGCACCGCGAGGGCGGCGAGCACCGCCTTGCCCGGATCGCCGATCGCCAGCGCCCAGATCAGGAAGGTGAGAGCCGCGCCCGCGAGGACCGCAGGTACGAAGATCGAAGAGATCCGGTCGGCCAGTCGCTGCAGTGGGGGCTTGTCGCGCTGCGCGTCGTCGACGAGCTGCTGGAGCCGCGCGAGGACCGACTCGGACGCGACCGACCCGACTCGTACGGTGAGCACGCCGCTTCCGTTGCGGGTGCCCCCGGTCACCTCGCTGCCGGGTCCGCGGTCGACCGGCAAGGGCTCCCCGGTGAGCATCGACTCGTCGACCGACGACCACCCCGACACCACCGAGCCGTCGAGCGGGATCGCCTCGCCGGGTCGCACCCGCACCAGGGCGCCGACCGGGACGCTCTCCGGTGCGACCAGTTCGCCCTCGTCGTCCTCCTCGGACACCACCCGAGCCGCCGGTGGCCGCAGCGCCAGGAGCGAGTGCATCGCCCGGGCGGCCTTGCGGCGGGCGCGTGCCTCGATCGCACGGCCCTGGGCGAGGACCGCGACGATGAGCGGTGCCATCACGCCGTGCAGGCGGGCCGCGACCTCCCCGCCGCCCCCGAGGTGGACGTGGCGCCCGCCGAGCGCGATCGCCTCGACCGCGCTCACCGCAAGCGCCGCGAGGGTACCGAGCGCGATGAGCGTGTCCATGCTCGTCGCGCGGTGACGGAGCAGCCGGACCGCGTTCACGATGAAAGGCCCGCCTCCGATCACCTCGACCGCGACGGCCAACGCGAGAACGATCCATGCGGTGGCAGGCGACTCGGGTGCAGAGATGGCGACCACCAGCGCGGCGATAGCGAGCGGCCACGAGACGCCGGCCCGGAGACCCCAGCGCACCTCGCGCTCGGTTTCGCGCCGTGGCGCCGATGCCCGCACCGGCGACGCCGAGTACCCGGTTTCCTCGACGGCGTGGCAGAGGGCCTCCGGAGTCAGTTCGGCCGAGTCGTAGGAGACGAACGCGCGGGTCGTGGCAAGGTTGACCGAGGCGCTCGCCACCGCGGGCAGCCGGTTGAGCGACCGCTGCACGCGGGTGGCACACGCGCTGCAGTGCATCCCGCCGATCTCGAGCTCCGCAGTCTCGAGCCGGTGCTGCTCGTCGGCGCCCGCCGGCGGTGCCTGTTCGGGGGCGGTGACCACGGAGCCGAGTCCTAGTCGACCGGCGCGGCGGTGTAGCCGGCCTCGACGATGACCGACGCGAGTTCCGGCTCTCCCACCTCGACCGGGTCGAAACGCACCGCGGCCTCGCCCGAGTCGAGGTCCACCGACACCGAGGCCACGCCCGGGTGCTCGCCGAGGGACTCCTCGATGAGGGCGGTGCAGGACTCGCAGTGCATGCCCCCGACCGCGAACCGCACGATCGCCGTCCCTGCCGTCCCTGCCGTCCCCGCCGTCCCCGCCGCGCCGGAGGGGGCCGGGGGGCCAGGGGTCGAGGGAGGGCCAGGGGTCGAGGGAGAGGTGGAGCTCACCTGACCAGCGTATTGCGGACGGCGCCGGGCTCGACGCCGCTCACCGGCGGGAGCCATCCGCACGATGCCCGCTCAGCTGTCGATCAGCCGCTGGAACTCCTCGTCGACCACGCCGGCGGCCTGCTTGTCGGCGAGCGACTCGAGCCACTCCCTGGCCGGCTGGCTGTCGACCGCCTCGACCATCTGTTTCGGGATCGCCTGGATGGTGTAGCCGGGGTCCATCACCGGCTCGTCTCGTATGCGCCGTGCGAGCGCCTGCTCCACGATCGGTTCGAGGCGCGCCGCCTTCGCCTTCGCGGCGACCTCGTCGCGATCGAGGAATTCCGGAAGGACCTCCGAGCCGAAGAGCTCGAGCGACTCCATGATGTCCTCGTGGCGGTTCTTGCCGGCCTGCATGACGAAGATCAGCTGGTCGACGCCGGCCTCCTCGTAGCGCCGGAGGAACTCGCGCAGCTGGTCCGGTGTCCCGATCGCACCCCGCAGCCCCGTGCGGTCGCCGGCCGCGGCCTTTGCCCCGAGCACCTCCCGGTCGGCGGCCAGCGCCGCCTCGGGCGAGTAGCCCATCTTGTCCCTCCGCTCGAGGAACTCCTTCCACACATCGGTGGTCGCGGGCACGTGCTCGCCGAAGACGTAGAAGTGGGCGAGGGAGTACCCGAAGAAGTTCGCACCCTCGAGCCCTCGGTCGAGAGCGTCCTCCTCCCGCCTCGCGCACATCATCGGCGTCACGCACGCGACCTGTGGGTTGACGGTGAGCCCTACCGGGACGCAGCGGTCCTGCAGGACACGTTCGTAGTCCCCAACCCACTGGCGCGCGTCTTCCGGCTCGACGAACGCGAAACTGAGCGCGCCGATGCCCTTCTCGGCGGCGAGCAGGATCGTGTCACGCCGGCTGCAGGCCACCCACAGCGGCGGGTGGGGCTTCTGTACCGGTTTCGGGACGACGTTGCGGGGCGGCATGCTCACGAATTCACCCTCGACGCCGCCGAATGGGGTCTCGGTCATGCAGCGCACCGCGACCTCGAGCCCCTCGAGCCATGCTTCCCGTTTGCGCACCCGGTCGATGTGGAAGCCCCCGAGCTCCGCCTCGGAGGAGGATTCTCCGCTGCCGAACTCGACCCGTCCCTTCGAGACCAGGTCGAGCATGCTGATCCGCTCGGCCACCCGTGCCGGATGGTTGTAGCCGGGTGCGGTCTGGACAATGCCGTGCCCGAGTCGTATCCGTGTGGTCCGCTGACTCACGGCGGCGAGGAACACCTCGGGCGCACTCGAGTGGGAGTATTCCTCGAGGAAGTGGTGCTCGACCTCCCAGACGTAGTGGAACCCGAGCCGGTCGGCGAGCTCGATCTGGTCGAGCGCATCGGTCACCAGTTCGAGCTCGCTTTGCTCTCCCCAGGGCCTCGGCAGTTGGTGCTCGTAGAAGATCCCGAACTTCACGCTTCGCTCCAATGGTCCCGAGCATCCGACGAGAGCCTGCGGCGAGAGTAGTCGGCCGGGTGGCGACTACGGTGTGCCGCCGTGCCCACCATTGTCGACAAGGAGAAGACGGTGGGTCTCCTCGGCGCCGCCTTCGATGCGCTCGAGCAGCTCTGCTCGTCGTTGGACGATCGACAGTGGGACCTCCCGAGCCCGCTGCCCGGTTGGACGGTCCACGACGCGGTGAGCCACATCGTCGGTACCGAGGCGATGCTGCTCGGGGAGGAGGTTCCCGAAGTCGAGCTCGACCAGCTCGACCACGTGCGGAACCCGGTCGCCGAGGTGAACGAGCGCTGGGTCGAGTCGATGCGATCGCTGCTCCCTTCCGAGATGCGGTCGCGGCTGCACTCGGTGACCTCACGGCGGATGGCAGCCCTCGAGACCATGACCCAGGAGGACTTCGACGCGCCGTCGTGGACCCCGGTCGGCGGGGACGAGACCTACGGCCGGTTCATGCGCATCCGTCACTACGACTGCACGATGCACGAAGGCGACGTCCGTGCGGCGATCAGCGCCCCCGCAGACCTCGAACCGGAGCGACTCGGCTCGTGCCTCGACGAGGTCGAGACCGGGCTCGGCTATATCGTGGGGCGACGCGTGGGGATGCCCGACGGTTCGCGAGTGCGCATCGACCTCTCCGGACCGCTCGCGGCGAGCTTCTTCGTGGTGGTCGACGGGCGAGCCGCGGTGGTGCCCTCTTTCGAGGATGCGCCGAGCGTCGGGCTCGAGATGCCCGCCGACCTCTTCCTGCGCCTGACCGGGGGCAGAGCCGACGGCACCGCGCGCATCGCGTCCGAGGTCCGCCGGACCGGCGACCCCGAGCTCGCCGATCGCCTGGTCACCCACCTCGCCTTCACCATCTGAGCCTCACCTCGGAAAGGTCCGGCGAGGGCACGAGTGAGACTCAGGCCGTATCTGCGGTCGCGCCGAGCGCGACCGCAGAGAGTGCGTCACCGGCCAGCCGGTAGACGGTCCACTCGTCCATCGGCCGCGCTCCGATCGACCGGTAGAAGGCGAGGGCGGGCTCGTTCCAGTCCAGCACCGACCACTCGATCCGCGTGTAGTGCTCACGCTGCGCCAGCGCGGCGAGCTCGGCGACCAACGCGCGACCTATGCCCCCGCCGCGCGCCTCGGGACGGACGTAGAGGTCCTCGAGATAGATGCCGTGATGCCCGGTCCAAGTGGAGAAGGTGACGAACCAGATCGCCATCCCCACCACCCGGCCCTCCGCCTCGGCGACATGTCCGAACACCCGGGGCGACCGGCCGAAGAGAGCGGCCGCGAGCAGGTCCCTGTCGATCGCCACCGACTGCGGCGAGCGTTCGTAGGCGGCGAGGTCGTGGATGAGCTCGAGCACCTCGTCCAGGTCCCGCTCGGCGACCGGACGGATCATCGGGTCAGGATAGGTCGGTCGGTGCCGGATACCCGCTGGTGCACGCTCAAGTACCCTCGCCGAGCTGCCGATACCCCAACGTGGAACCGCGCCCACGCGCGCTCGTCGAACGCGAGCGGGGATCGTCGACCGCCGAGTGGACCTCGGTCGAGGCCGAGGTCGTCGAGCGTGCCGACCGGTCGGTCGAGGGTCGCCCGATCTCCCCGATCTTCCTCGTCCTGATCGTCGCGCCGTTGGCGCTGGCCGCCCTCTTCCTGCTGAGGGACTTCGGCCTCGTCTCCTCTCAGCCGGTGTGGCTGTACCTCGTGGTGATCGCTGGGGCCGGCGCGCTGTCGGTGCTCGTCGAGCCGTGGGGCCACACCCCGGTCGGCTCGTTCAAGCGCTGGGTCTGCCTCGGCGTCCACGTCACCGCCTTGACCGTGGTCATCTATCTGTCCGGTTGGGGACCGGCGCTCGGCATGGCCTACGTCTTCATCGCGCTGGTCGAGATGCAGTCGTGGGGGACTGCCCTCTGGCGCCCGCTCATGGTCCTCTCCTTCACCAACATCGCGGTCGCCCAGGGCCTGCTCTGGTTCGGGCTGATCCCCTCCTTCCTCACCCGCGAGCAGGCGACCGCGCTGGGCTTGCTCGGGGCGGTGGTGCTGACCCTCGCCGTCCGGATGGCGGGTGCCACCGGCGAGAAGCGAGAGCAGGCCGAGTCGCTCCTCGCCCATCAGGCGCTCCACGACTCGCTCACCGGCCTCCCCAACAAGGCGTATCTGTACGAGCGGACCGCCGAGGCGCTCGAGCAGTCCGGGTCGAACGGAACCTCCTGCGCGATCCTCCTCTTCGACCTCGATCACTTCAAGGACATCAACGACACGATGGGCCACCGGCTCGGCGACCGTCTGCTCACCGAGATCGGCCCCCGGGTCAGCGGTGTCCTGCGCGATTGCGACACGCTCGCACGCCTCGGCGGCGACGAGTTCTGTCTGCTCCTCCCCGACGTGGGGACGGCGGAAGACGCGGTCAACGTGGCCCGACGGATCATGCGCGTTCTCGAGGAGCCCTTCGAGGTCGACGGGCTCGACCTCGGCATCGAGGCGAGCTGCGGGATCTCGGTGGGCCCGACCGACGGGTCGAGCGCGGACCTCTTGCTGCAGCGAGCCGACGTCGCGATGTACGTCGCGAAGGACGCGCATGCCGGCGTGACCGTCTACTCGAGCCAGCTCGACCCGAACACCGCGGACCATCTCGCTCTGCTCGGGGACCTCCGTCACGCGGTGTCGCGCAACGAATTCGTCCTGCACTACCAACCCAAGGCGTCGATGACCTCGATGCGGGTTTCGGGGGCCGAGGCGCTGATCCGCTGGCAGCATCCGGCCCACGGACTCCTCTATCCCGACCGCTTCATCCCCGAGGCCGAGCGAACAGGGCTGATCGAGCCGATGACCGCGTGGGTGCTCGACGAGGCCCTCCGCCAATGCCGCGAGTGGCTCGACGCCGGTGGCCAGGGTCTCAGTCCCGAGCTCACCGTCGCGGTGAACCTCTCCACTCGGAGCCTGCTCGACGCGTCGCTGCCCACGAGCGTCCTGGCCAGCTTGTCTCGCTGGGATGTGCCGGCCCGGATGCTCGAGCTCGAGATCACCGAGACGATCATCATGAGCGATCCGGTTCGGGCGCGCCGTGTCTTGACCGAGCTGGCCGAGATGGGCCTCACCATCTCGATCGACGACTTCGGCACGGGCTACTCCTCGCTCGCGTATCTCCGTGACCTGCCGGTCACCCAGCTCAAGATCGATCGCTCCTTCGTCCAGGAGATGGGCCACGACCTCGACGACGCGGTCATCGTCCGCTCGGTGGTCGACCTGGCCCGCAACCTCGGCCTTCAGACGGTGGCCGAGGGAGTCGAGGACGCGGGCACCTGGCAGCAGCTGCGTGCCCTCGGGTGTGACAGCGCCCAGGGGTACTTCCTCGCGTGGCCCATGCCGGCCGACGCCTTCAACTCGTGGCTCGACGAGCACGCGGCGCAGCTCCGGCGAACCCTCGGTACCGGCGCCGATGGAGGGGCCACGCCGCACCAAACGGCCACGTCCGCCGCGTCGTGACGTCAACAGGGGTGGTCAAGTTAGCTCGATCGCCGGCCGATACCGACAAGCATGGACCCGTTGCCGGCCTCTGAGGCCCCCTCCGAGGGGAGTCCGGAGCCGTCGAGCGCGCCCGACTCGGTGCGGACCGAGATCGATCCCGATCGTGCGGCCCTCGGTCTCGCCGTGCAGGCGAGGGCGGAGGAGATCGGCCGGCTGGTCGAGGCCCGGTTCAAGAGGACGCTCGGTCGCGACGCCTTCAGAACCTCGCAACTGGCCACGGCGCTCATCGGCCGGTGGATCGCGACCGACGCGGTCGCGACGCCCGCTGAGGAGTCAGAATTGTCGTGCCAGGGCGAGAAGGCGATCCTCGAGGCCGCCGAGCTCGCCGACGTGGCGAAGGCCTACTTCGCGTGGCGCGACGGGACGATCGCGATGGTCGAGGAGGAAGCGGCGCGCCTCGGAACTCGCGCCGGGTTGGTCTCCCTCGTGCGCAAGGTGGTCCGGCTCAGCTGCGACGGGAGCCTGGTCCGGATCGTGCGCCAATTCGACCAGACCCACCGCACCCTGCAGCAGCAGCTGAAGGACGAGCAGGCCACCCTCGCGCATCGGGCGCTCCACGACCAGCTGACCGGTCTCGCCAACCGCACGCTGCTCATCGACCGCCTGCGGCGCGCGTCGGATGCGCTCGCCCGCAAGGGGACCCACGCGATGATCCACTACCTCGATCTCGACAACTTCAAGGCGATCAACGACCGGTTCGGCCATTCCGCCGGCGATTCACTGTTGCAGGCCGTCGGCGGGCGGCTCCAAGGGCTGGTCCGTGCGAGCGACACGGTCGCACGTCTTGGCGGCGACGAGTTCGTGGTCCTGACCGAGGACCTCGAGGACCCGGATTCCGCCGCACGGGCGCTCGCCGAGCGGATCCACCTCGCCATCCGGCCTCCCATCCCTCTCGGCGATCGCAACCTGCACACCTCGGTGAGCATCGGCATCGCACCCGTGATACCCGGCCAGGATCCCGAGATCTGCCTCTCCCGGGCCGACGCCGCGATGTACGAGGCCAAGCGCGGAGGACCGGCGCGATTCGAGGCCTACAGCGAGGTGATCGGGAGGGACACCCAGCGGCGGAGCCAGCTCGCCGACGAGCTCCGGGTGGCGGCCGAACTCGGCCAGCTGTCGGTGCACTACCAGCCGCTCTTCGCGATCGGTGGCGAGGTCTGCGGGGTCGAGGCACTCCTCCGGTGGAACCATCCCGAACTCGGCGCAGTCCAGCCCGTCGAGTTCATTCCCCTCCTCGAACAGAGTCGCGAGATCATCTCGGTCGGGTGCTGGGTGCTCGGTGAGGCGACCCGCCAGTGCCGAGTCTGGCAGGACCGGGGACTCGAAGACCTGACCGTCTCGGTCAACGTTTCGGCACGCCAGCTCCAAGAGCCCGAGTTCTTCCACGAGGTGGTCGAGGCGCTGGCCCGTTCGGGGCTGGATGCCGGCTCGTTGGTGCTCGAGGTCACCGAGTCGGTGCTGGTGATGGACATCGCCCGCATCGGATCGATGATGCGCAAGATCCGGGAGCTCGGGGTCCACATCGCACTCGACGACTTCGGCACCGGGTTCTCCTCGCTGCTCTACCTCCAGGGATTGCCGATCGACCGGCTGAAGGTCGACCGCAGCTTCGTGTCCGGCCTCGGAAGTGGGGACAGCGACCCGACCATCGTCTCCACCGTCGTCGAGTTGGCCCACAAGCTCGGTTTGCGAGTGGTGGCCGAAGGTGTCGAGACCGAGGCGGAACTCGGCGCGGTCGAGGCCATGGGGTGCGACGAGGCCCAGGGCTTCCTGCTCGGCCGGCCCGGGCCCGCGGAGCTGTTCACCCTCGCCAGCCGCGAGCTCAGCGCTCGCTGAGCGAGGACCGGGGGGCGGTCCGGGAGAACAGTCCCCGTTGCGCCTTGTAGAACGCGGGGAACTGGGCGAAGAGCTCGTCGTAGACCGCGCGTGCGGCGGGGTCGGGCTGGTGGACCGCTTCGACGGGCACCAGTCCAGGCAGCTCGTCCCATCGCAGCCGCCCGAGCGCGAAGCCGGCGAGGAGGGCGCTCCCGCGCAGGTTGGCGTCGCGCGCATCGGCCACCTGCTCGACCTGCTTGCCGAGGACACTCGCGTAGATCGAGCACCACAGTGCCGAGCTCGCACCCCCGCCGATCATCCTCACCGAGGCGAAGCGCGTCCCGACGAAGCGCTCGACCGCTTCGAGCAGCCAGCGCGAGTTGAGCGCGACGCCTTCGAGCACCGATCGGACCAGGTCCGCGCGGCTGGTCTGGAGGGAGAGGTTGTGGAAACCCGCTCGCGCCCTTCGGTCGTCGACGGGGGAGCGCTCCCCGTCGAGCCAGGGAGTGAACAGGACGCGCCCGCTGCCGGGTTCCGAGCGCGCTGCGAGGTGGTCCAGCTCCTCGAGCGACGGTGCGACGCCTGCCTCCGAGAGACGGGCGCGGAGCCACTCGAGGGCGCGGCCGCCGGTCTCCTGATTGTTGGCCACCAACCGGAGCCGCGGCAGCACCCCGGGCACCGTGGCGATCTGGCGGAAGGGATCGGTCTTCTTCTTTGCAATGGGACAGCTCACCCAGCTGGTGGTCGAGACGGCGACGTGCGCGTCCCGTTCGCCGACCGCTCCGCTCCCCGCACAGGCCGAGTGCAGATCGGGCGTTCCGGTGACCACGACGGTCTCCTCGCCGATCCCGAGCGTGGCTGCGACCTCGGGCGAGACCGTGCCGATCGTGCTGGCACTGGGCCGCAGCGGCGGCAGCTTCTCGGCGGGAACCCCCGAGGAGCGCACGAGGACCGGGTCGTAGGAGAGCTGCTCGGGACGGCGGTTGTCGGTCAGCCAGGCCGCGGCCATCGATGCCGGGCTCGCGACCGCGACCCCGCTGAAGCGCATCGAGAGGTAGTCGACCGGCTCGAGGTAGTAGCGGGTGGCGCGTGCGACCTCGGGCAGTCGGCGTTCCACGTAGAGCATGTGGCCGATCGGGTCGGCCCCCGCGGTCGAGGGCGCACCGCCGCTCCGGCGGATCCACCGCAGCGCCGCGTGGGGGGCGTACCCCGCGAGCCACCCTCCGACCGCCTGGCGGGCGAGCGGTCCACCGCGGGTGTCGGACCAGAGGAGACAGTCGCCGACCGGCGAGCCGGCTTCGTCGACCGGTACGGTGCTCGCCCACTGTCCCGTGCACGAGACCGCGACGACCTGCTCGGGGGCGACCAGGCCGGACTCCATCGCGCGCCGTCCTGCGCCGAGCACCAGACGCCACCATTCCCCGGCGTCCTGGGTGGCTTCGCCCTCGGGCCCGAAACGGGTCGCGACCGGCTGGTGCTCGCGGTAGGCGATCCGGCCGGTGAGCGACACCAGCCCGACCTTCGGTCCACCGGTGCCGAGGTCGACCGCGAGGACGAAGAGATCTTCGGGCGCCCGATCGCGGCTCACGCCGGCGCCGCTCAGGGCGCGAGAGGGTGGTCAGACATCGGCAGGGATCGACTGTTGGGTGTCCATCATGTCCGCCATCACGCTTCGGATGAACTCGTCGGCTTCGTCGTCGAGACCCCCCGCGACACCTCCGTAGATCGCACCGGTCGCCGGTTGGTCGGCCGCGTGCTCGTTGGCGTGGGCGACCGCCTCGTCGAGGTCGGCGTCGAAGGCCTCGGCGACGCCCGGCTGGGTCTGCGGTCGGGTCACGGCCATGTGGAGGGCGTTCGGGTACTGCTGCCCGTTGAACCGCCACCCCTTCCGGCGCATGTGGTCGTTGACGTGGTAGATGTCGAACCGATCGGAGGTGAAGCTGAAGAGAAAGGTCGGACGGCCGAGGATCCGGAGCTCCGGGTGCCGTCGCACCGACGCCTGCATGGCGGTCGCCGTCTCGAAGATCTCTCTTGCGTAGCGCCGGTACCCTTCGCGACCGAGCTGCACCATCGCGGCCCACGTCGCGGCCAACAGGCCGCCCGAGCGCGAGCCGTCCATGCCCGGCGAGCAGTACTTGCCACCGCTCCATCCGGTGTTGAAGAAGTACTGCGCGTTGCGCAGCGACTGGTCGCGAAAGGTCAACACCGAGGTGCCCTTGAGGGCATAGCCGTACTTGTGGGTGTCGGCGGAGATGGAGGTCACCCCCGGGACCCGGTAGTCGAAGACGGGGATGTCGTAGCCGAGCTCCTGCCCGAAGGGGAGGATGAAGCCACCGAGGCAGCCGTCGACGTGGAGGCCGACGCCGCGACGGAGGGCGATCTCCGACAGCGTCTCGATCGGGTCGATCGTGCCGTACCCGTAGTTGCAGGCCGAGCCCACCACTGCGACTGTGTTCTCGTCGATGGTCTTGTCGACCCATTCGGTGTCGACCTGGGTGGTGCCGGGGTCGACCGGGGCGATCCGCAGCTCGATCCCGAACAGGTGGCAGGCCTTGTCGAACGCGGGGTGGGCGGTCTCGGGCTTGATGACGTTCGGCCGGCTGATGTCGCGTTGGTGTGCCGCCAGGTCCCGATAGGCGAGCATCGCGTGACAGATGCTGCCGGTTCCGCCGGTCGAGACCAGCCCGGCCGGCTCGGTGGACGTTGCGGCCTCCGCGTGGAGGAGGTCGAGGGTCATCGCGATGATCTCCGACTCGAACTTGGTCGCGCTCGGGCACATGTCCCGTTGGAGCACGTTCACGTGGGCGAACAGACCGAACGCCTCGTTGAGGAAGCGGTAATGGTCGTGGTCGCCGCAGTACATGGTGCCCGAGCAGCGGCCCGACTCCCAGGTGGCGTCCTCTTCGGCCGCCATCGCGTGCAGCTGCTCGAGGAGTTCGGCGCGGGCGGTCCCCTTCTCGGGGAGGCACCGGTGGACGGCGAACCGGCCGGCGTAGGGAAAGGTGC
The DNA here is from genome assembly GCA_963769905.1 of uncultured Acidimicrobiaceae bacterium. Lineage (GTDB taxonomy): Bacteria > Actinomycetota > Acidimicrobiia > Acidimicrobiales > RAAP-2 > Bog-756. Next base: position 1,799,566 of record CAVYNG010000002.1, on the reverse strand, counting down.
TCATAAGGCGGCTCCTCGGCTGACTGGCTGCACGGTACACGGGACAGCCCGGATGGCGGTCACCGAGTGGTTCGACTCACGGCCTCCGAGGTGGCCGGCCGCCGGGCCCCCTGCCCGATGCCGGGCGCGAGAGCCGACCCGACGTCAGGGGCGCCGCCCGTTGGGCATCAGGTCGCCGCTGCCCCACTGGCCGAGCAGGTTGAGCTGCACCTGGTTGCCGGTCGCCTCGACGATCCGGTTGCCGCCGACGTAGAGCGCGACGTGGTAGACGCTCGTCCAGTCGGAGTAGTCGGTGCCCCAGAAGACGAGATCACCGGTCTGGAGGTCGTTCATCGCGACCGGAACGCCGGCGGTGTGGTACTGGTCGTCGGCGACTCGGGCAAAGGAGATCCCGGCACCATGGGTCCACGAGGCAAGCGCGAGGCCCGAGCAGTCGTAACCCACCGGCCCGTTTCCGCCCCAGATGTACGGCTTGCCCAGCTGCTCGAACGCGAACAGCACCGCCCTGTCGCCCGGTGTGATCGGGTTGAGCTCCAGCGCGACCGCGGGGGGATTGACGGTGGTGGCCTCGCCGTAGGGAAGCTCGGTCCCGTTCTGCTCGACGATCCAGTACCCGCGCCCCGAGGCGGTGCGGATCAGGCGCTCGACCGGCTCACCGGTCGTTCCGGCCGCCGAACCGTAGAAGCGTGAGTCGCCGAACGCGAAGATGCCGCCGTCCGCCGCCACCAACCAGTAGCCCCGGGCGTCGGGGGTCGCGGTCATCGACACCACCGGTTGGTCGAGGACGAGGCTGCCGGTCGAGCCGTAGAACGTGGCGTCCCCGAAGGAGAAGACCCCGCCGTCAGAAGCCACCAGCCAGTACCCGCGCTGGTCGGGGGTCGTCGCCATGCCGACGATCGGCTTGTTGAGGTGGATGCTCCCGGTCGAGCCGTAGAAGAGCGCGTCGCCGAACGAGAAGACCCCGCCGTCGGAAGCCACCAGCCAGTACCCGCGCTGGTCGGCCGTCGGCGCCATCCCGACGATCGGCTGGTTGAGGCGGATGCTCCCGGTCGAGCCGTAGAAGAGCGCGTCGCCGAACGAGAAGACACCACCGTCGGAGGCGACCATCCAGTAGCCGCGCCGATCGCCGGTGGTCGCGGTGGTGACAATCGGCTGGTTGAGCGGACCGGGCGCCGAGCCGTAGGAGGGGACCCCGAAGGAGAGCATCGAGCCCGACGGGGTCGCGAGCCAGAAACCGCTCGTGACGGGTGCCGCGCTGGCGTGCGGTGTCGCCGATGCGGCGGGGGCCTTCATGAGCACGGGGGCGATCGTCATGGTCGCCACCGATGCCAGCACCGCGGTCCACCCCGCGATCCGTCGCGCCCCTCGACCCACCCTCACCAGCGCCCCTCTTGCCTCTCTCTGGATCCGCTCTCCGGAGACCGGCGAGGGAATCACGTGTAGTGCTCAGTCTCTCACTCAGAGTGACATAACGGCAACCGCTTCGGACGCCGAACAGGGCGATCTCCCCGGTCTTCCCGAAGGGGCCCCCGTTAGGATCACCCAACGCTTGCCCGCCCGCTCGGTCGATGGCCGACGACAAGGCGAGCCGGCCACGAGCGGGATGGGAGGAACGATGCGTCACGCAGGAGTCGAGGCGATCACGAGCTTCCTCGCCGACTCCGGACTCTCCGGCGCGTCGATCGAGGAACAGCGACGCTTCATGGCGGACGCGGCCTCTTCCGCACCGGCCCCCTCCGGGGTCCGGGTCGAACCGGGCTCACTCGGAAGCCGACCTGTCGAGTGGTTGCGCCCGATCGAGGGAGTACGCGGCGGGGTCGTGCTCTATCTGCACGGAGGGGGCTACTGCACCGGGTCGCTCGGGACCCACCGGCATCTCGGCGGAAGGATCGCGTGCGCGGCATCGTGCACGGTGGTCACCCTCGACTACCGGCTCGCACCCGAGCACCCGCTCCCCGCTGCACTCACCGATGCCACCTCCGCCTACGACGAGCTGCGCGGGCTCGGTCATCCGCCAGAAGGGATCGCGATCGCAGGTGATTCGGCGGGTGGAGGGCTGACCGTTGCCACGCTGCTCGCGCTGCGAGAGACCGGTGTGCCCCTTCCGGCGGCCGCCGCGTGCCTCTCGCCGTGGCTAGACCTCACCCAGTCGGCTCCCACCTACGCGTCGGTGGCCGAGGCCGACCCTCTCGTCTCGAAGGCTGGGCTCGACGTGATGGCCGCCGCGTACCTCGGCGGGACGAGCGCACGCGATCCGCGAGCGTCGCCGCTCTTCGCGGACGATCTCGGTGGTCTCCCTCCGATCCGGATCGACGTCGGTGAGCGCGAGATCCTCCTCGACGACTCGATCCGGCTCGCCGAGCGGATCGCGTCGAGCGGCGGCGAGGCCACCCTCGCCCGCTGGGCGGAGATGATCCACGTGTTCCAAGCCTTTCCGGGGCCGCTCGACCCCGAGGCGGGCGAGAGCGTCGCGGCCATCGGGGAATTCCTCGCCGGCCATCTCCGCGTGTAGGAGCTCCGAGCGAGGCCTCGCTAGGCGGTGGTGGCGATCCCTCCGTCGACGGGGATGACCGCACCGGTCACGTACGCGCCGGCCCGAGAGGCGAGGAAGAGCGCGACACCGGCCATGTCGTCGGGCCGGCCGATCCTCTTCAGGGGTGCGCCAGCGGCGATCTGGTCCCCGAACGCCTCGAGTGTGGCGGCCATCATCTTCGACTCGAACGGGCCCGGCGCCACCGCGTTGACGGTCACCGTCGGCGCGAGCCGACGGGCGAGGTGGCGGGTCAGCTGGTGCACCGCCGCCTTCGACGCGGAGTACGAATAGGTCTCGAGGGTGGGGACGTGGATCCCGTCGATCGACCCGATGTTGATCACCCGGGCCGGATCCTCGACGGTGCCAGCGGTACGCAGGAGCGGGAGGAGGAACTTCGTGGTGTGGAAGACCCCCTCCACGTTGAGACCGAGGACCCGTTCCCACGAGCGGGCGTCGTGTTCGGCCAGGGGCGCGCCCCAGGTGGCACCGGCGTTGTTGACGAGGACGTCGACCCGGTCGTGATCCTCACCGACCGCCGCGGCGAGGTTCTGCGCCCCTTCCTCGCTCGACAGGTCGGCGGGGATACCGGTGCACGACCCGAACTTCGAAAGCGCGGTGGCAGCCTCCGCGACGGCGTCGGGTTTGCGGGAGACGACGACGACCGTCGCCCCGGCTCTCACGAACCCGCCGGCGATCATGTAGCCGATCCCGCGGGTGCCGCCGGTCACGACCACCGTCTTGCCCTGCACCGAGAAGAGATCCGCCGGGGAGGTGGGTGGTGCCGCGTCGACCATGGCCCGACGGTAGTGCAGCCGGGTCCTTGTTGTTAGGGTGCGCGGCGGTACCGATCATGAACCTCGCACTCACCGACGAGCAGGTGCGCCTCCAACAAGAGCTGCGCGGGTACTTCGTCGACCTGGTCGACGACGTCGAGCGCGCTGCGGAGATGGAGCCGCAGTACCTCCGTTACGTGAGGCGAATGGGGGAGGACGGCTGGTTGGGCCTCGGCTGGCCGGTCGAGTACGGCGGCCAGGCGCGCGGACCGATCGACCAGATGATCTTCGTCGAGGAGTCGCATTGGGCCGGTGTCCCTCTCCCTCTGCTCACGCTCAACAGCGTGGGCCCGACACTGATGGCCCTCGGTACCTCCGAGCAGAAGCAGCGCTTCCTTCCTGGGATCCTGCGTGGGAAGGTCCACTTCTCGATCGGGTACACCGAGCCCTCGGCGGGAACCGATCTCGCCTCGCTCCAGACCCGCGCAGTCCGCCACGGCGACGAGTACGTCATCGACGGAGTGAAGCTCTACACGAGTGCGATCCAGTACGCCGACTACGTCTGGCTCGCAGCGCGGACCGATCCGGACGCCCCGCGGCACAAGGGCCTCTCGGTGTTCATCGTGCCCACCTCCTCGGAGGGCTTCCGCTGGACGCCCCTGCCGACAGTGGCCGGCGAATTCACGAGTACCACCTATTACGACGACGTCCGGGTACCGGCCGAAAACCTGGTCGGTGAGGAGAACCAGGGATGGAAGCTCATCACCAACCAGCTCAACCACGAGCGAGTGGCGATCAGCCCCGTCTCGGGGATCCTCCGGAGCATCGCCGAGGTCACCGCCTGGGCGAGGAACGAGCAGTGCCCCGATGGCCGGAGGGTCATCGACCGGGAGTGGGTGCAGGTGCAGCTGGCTCGCCTCGCCGTACGGGCCGATTTTCTCAAGCTCCTCAATTGGAAGGTTGCATGGGCCTCGTCGCGCGGCCTCAACCCCGCTGATGCCTCCGCGACCAAGGTCTTCGGCAGCGAGTTCGCACTCGAGGCCTACCGCCTGCTCCTCGAGATCGTCGGGACGGCCGGAACCTTGGTCGAGGGCTCGCCGGGTGCGGTGCTCCGGGGAAGGCTCGAGCGCAATTCGCGGAGCCAGACGATCTTCACCTTCGGCGGAGGCACCAACGAGATCCAGCGCGACATCATCGCGATGGTCGGCCTCGGCATGCCCCGGGCACCGCGATGACCGCTCGGGATCGGGCCTACACTTCGGCCGAACGAGGCGGAGCGACTGCGGCCGGGCACCGCATCCAGCGGGAGGAGCATCGATGGAGATCGCTCGGGTCAACGGTCAGCAGATCGCCTACGACGACTTCGGTGGCGCGGGACCGGCGGTGGTGCTCGCGCACGGGTTCCTCTTCGACCGGACCATGTTCGCGCCACAGGTCGCAGCCCTCCGGGATGCCTACCGGATCGTCACCTGGGACGCGCGGGGATTCGGCGACACGGTGTTCGACGACAAGCCCTTCACCTACTGGGACCTCGCGTCGGACTGCCTCTCCCTCCTCGACCACCTCGGGATCGAGCGGGCGGTGGTCGGCGGCATGTCGCAGGGCGGGTTCGTCTCACTGCGGGTCGCACTGACCGCACCCGAGCGGGTCCGGGCGCTGATCCTCATCGACACCCAGGCCGGCACCGAGGACCCCGAGGCGATCCCGCTCTATGAGCACATGCTCGAATCGTGGGTCGCGGACGGGCCCTCCGAGCAGATCGCGGAGGTCGTCGCGGGGCTGATCCTCGGCAGCCCGGAACTCGCCAAAGCCTGGATTCCGCGGTGGATGGCGCGCTCCCACCAGCTGCTCGAAGAACCCGGCAGAGCGCTCCTCACCCGCGACGACATCACCCCACGGCTCGGCGAGATCGGTTTCCCGGCGCTCGTGGTGCACGGCACGGCCGACGCATCGATCCCGATCGAGCGGGCCGCAGCCCTGGCCAGCGGACTCCCGAGGTGTCGGGGTGTCGTGACCATCCAGGACGGGACCCATGCGTCCAACCTCACCCACCCGGGCGCGGTCAACGACGCGGTCGACGCGTTCCTCGACTCACTGGCCGACTGAACAGCAGAGAGCAGTTGGTCAACCTGACGGGTGCCTGCTCTGGTTCTCTTCCCCGGTCGCCTCGGCCCTGGCCTTGGCGGGCACGCCGGCACCGGGACGCTTCGAGGGCCGGGTCGCACGCTCGTGCGGCGGCGCCGGCGACGCCCTCTCGGGCGCGAGCGTCATCCCGGCTCCGATCTCCGGCTCGGTGCGTCCGGCGATCGCGTAGACCTCCGAGCCGTCCACGGTCTCGTTGGTCAACAAGAGCTCGACCAGCTGGTCGAGCGAGGACCGGTGCTCGGTGAGGACCCCCACCGCCTGGTGCTCGGCTTCACGCAGCAGGCGTGCGACCTCGCCGTCGACCGCGGCCTGGGTCTGCTCGGCGAAGGGGCGGCTGGAGAGAGCGTTGCCCCCGCCACCCAGGAAGACCGAGCCTCCCGACGGGTAGCCGACCGGCCCGACCTTCTCCGACAACCCGAACTCGCGCACCATCTTGGTGGCGAGCTCGGTCGCCTTCGCAAGGTCGTTGGCGGCTCCGGTCGAGCCCTGCCCGAAGACGACCAGCTCGCTCGCGCGACCTCCGAGTGTCACCGCGAGCGAGTCGTGGAGATAATCCTCTCCGTACAGGTGGCGCTCGACGAGGGGGAGCTGCTCGGTGACACCGAGGGCCGGCCCGGCGGGGAGGATGGTCACCTTGGCGATCGGATCGGCCTTGTCCGAGTAGGCCGCGACCAGCGCGTGACCCGCCTCGTGCACCGCGACGGCGTTCTTCTCCTCGGGAAGGAGCACGTTGGATCCTTCACGGCGTCCGAGGATGATCCGGTCGCGAGCCTCCTCGAAATCGGCGGCACGGAGGACCTCGCGGTTCGCACGCACGGCGATGATGGCCGCTTCGTTGACCAGGTTGGCGAGGTCCGCGCCCGAGAAGCCCGGAGTTCCCCGCGCGACCACGTCGAGGTTCACGTCGTGGTCGAAGCGTTTGCCCTTGGAGTGGACTTCGAGGATCTCGCGCCGTTCGACCAGCGTAGGGAGCGGGATGGTGACCTGGCGGTCGAAGCGGCCGGGGCGGAGGAGTGCGGGGTCGAGGATCTCGGGCCGGTTGGTCGCGGCGAGGACGACGATGCCGGTCGCCGGGTCGAATCCGTCCATCTCCGCGAGCAACTGGTTGAGGGTTTGCTCGCGCTCGTCGTTGGAGACGACCGCGCCCGAACCGGAGCGCCGCTGGCCGATCGCGTCGAGCTCGTCGACGAAGATGATCGCCGGCGCGCGTTTGCGTGCTTCCTCGAACAGATCGCGCACCCGGGCTGCACCGACGCCGACGAACATCTCGACGAAGCTCGAGCCGGTGACCGAGAAGAACGGCACGTGGGCCTCACCGGCGACCGCCCTCGCGAGCAACGTCTTTCCGGTTCCCGGGGGTCCGACCATGAGAACGCCCCGCGGGGCCATTGCACCGGCCCGGGCGTAGCGCTCCGGTTTCTGGAGGAAGTCGACCACCTCGCGGATCTCGAGCTTCGCACCCTCGTATCCGGCGACGTCGGCGAAGGTGGTCTTCGGGCGCTCTTCGTCGAAGACCTTCGCCTTGGACTGCCCGACCCCGAACGCGCCCTGGAGCCGCCCGGCCGCACCCTTCGAGAGCCGCCACCACAGGTACCCGAGCACGAGGAAGGGGAGCAGAAGGATCAACCACGAGAGGACCTCGGTGCCGAAGGTCGTCCCCGTCGTCTGGGCGGTGATCTCGACGCCTGAAGTGGTGAGCTCGTCGAGGAAGGGCTGTCCCGCTTGCGGCGGAACGACGGTCGTGTACGAGCTGCCGTTGGAGAGCGTTCCCGAGGCGGAGCCGTTGGTGCCGATGGTGACGGTCTTCACCTTGTGCGCGGAGACGTCCTTCAGGAATTGCGAGTAGGTGATGGTGACCTGATGGCTCTGGGTGGCCGGCACCACGAGGAAGAGGAGGATCGAGATGACGATGGCGAGGGGCCAGAGGTAGTGGCGCCACGCCGGAGGACCAGGGGGCGCGGTGGGGGTCGCCTTGTCGCCGGTCGGTGGGGGAGCTGCCTGTTTGGTCATGACGGTTCTGCACCACAGTACGGGGGACCGACCGGCGGTGCCCCGCCGACGACCGGGCCCGAGGACGACGCCTACGTGTCGAGGCCGACCTCGGCGCGGAACGCTTCGGCGGTGTTGACGTGGGGGAACGGTTGATCCGGGACGCCGAGCCCGAGCGCCTCGCAGATCGGCGCCCAGCCGTCCTCGATCCGCCATTCGAGCAGGCGGTCCTTCGGTGCGGTGTGCCGGACGTGCTCGTTGTGTGCGAGATAGGCGGCGGTAGCCGGCCCTTCCTCCCGCCAGCCGGGCGTGAGGGCCTCCATCATCCCCCGGCCCATCCGGGTCCAGCCGTCGTCGGGCGCGTCGGGAGCGAAGTAGGTCGAGAGCGCAGGAAAGATGGTGCGGGACGCGCTCTGCCACCACCCGGCGGGATCCCGCACCGACAGCAGGATCACCGCGTCGGGATGGGCACTCGCGATGTCGGACCAGAACGGTGCGGCGGGCCAGTCGAGCACCGCCCGGTAGCCGTCGAAGAATCGCTCCCACCCGGGTGGACGTCCTTCGTAGGCGTCAGCCCACGTGTCAGGATCGCCGGGACGCTCCCTGACTTCGAGCATGTGGTAGCAGCGTCCGCCGAGGAGCTGTTCGAGCGCTAGTTTGAGCGAGGTCGTGCCCGTGCGGCCGAGTCCCGCGCCGATGACGCGGAGTGTCAATCGTGCTCCCTTCGGAATTGGGACTTCCCGATGCTAGATCGCCTTCCCCCGGCCCGCCGGCGTCGTGGCATGGTGAGGGCGCCAACTCGAACGTGGACAGCGAGGTCCGCCGATGACGCTCACCGCTGAGGAATCACACGAAAACCTGCAGTCGGCCCCGGCGGCGCAGGCGGTCGATCTGCGAAAGACCTACGGGACCGGCCAGGCGGCCGTCGAGGCTCTCGCCGGTATCAACGTGTCCTTCGAGCGCGGCGAGATTCACCGCGGTCATGGGTCCGTCGGGGTCCGGCAAGTCGACGCTCATGCACTGCATGGCCGGCCTGGACCGGCCGACGTCGGGCCAGTCGTTCGTCGGCGGCGTGGACATCGGCCGGCTCGACGATGCCGGGCTCACACAGCTCCGCCGCGACCGGGTCGGCTTCGTGTTCCAGTCCTTCAATTTGGTTCCGACCCTGACCGCCGCGGAGAACATCACCCTGCCGCTCGACCTCGCCGGTAGGAAGGTCGACGAGGAGTGGTTCGGCCATCTGGTCGATCAGCTGGACATCAGGAGCCGCTTGAGCCACCGTCCGAGCGAGCTCTCCGGCGGCCAGCAGCAGAGGGTGGCCTGCGCGCGGGCGATGATCAACCGGCCGGACCTGGTGTTCGCCGACGAGCCCACCGGCAACCTCGACTCGAACGCCACCGCCGATCTGCTCGCCTTCCTCCGCTCTTCGGTGACCGACATGGGGCGGTCTGTCGTGATGGTGACCCACGACCCGATCGGTGCCTCGTACGCCAGCCGGGTCCTCTTCTTGGCCGACGGTCTGGTCGTCGACGAGCTGGCGGATCCGACGCCTGATTCCGTGCTCGAGCGCATGCGGACGCTCGGCAGCTGAGATGGGGAGAGTCACCTGGAAGGGTCTTCTGGCCCACAAGCTGCGGCTGGCCCTGACTGCGATCGCCATCGTGCTCGGCGTGACCTTCATCTCGGGCACCTTCATCCTGACCGACACGCTGCACAACACCTTTACGACGTTGTTCAGCAACGTCTACCAGAACGTGGACTTCGAGGTCCGTGGGGTCGCCCAGTTCAACAACGCCAACGGCGGCACGACCCGCAATGCGATTCCCGAGTCGATCCTCCCCGCGGTCCGGGGTGTGCCCGGAGTCGAGACGGCGGAGGGCACGGTGACGGGTCAAGCCCAGTTCGTGGACCAGCAGGGAAAGGCGATCTCGACCGGGGGCGCTCCGAGCATCGGGATCTCCTTCGATCCGGATTCGCGGATCTCCGTGCTTCGTCTCGTGCAGGGACGGCCCCCCACGACCTCGCACGACGTGGTGATGGACGAAGGCACGGCAGAGAAGTACCACTTCCGGGTCGGCCAGCCGGTCCGTATCCTGCTCCCCGGGCCACCTCAGACCTTCACCATCACCGGCATCGCCCGTTTCGGTACGGCCAACAACCTCGCGGGTGCCACTCTGGCCGCGTTCAACCTGTCGACCGCCCAAGCGGTCCTCGACAAGGCCGGCCAGTTCAACGCGATCGACATCGTGGCCCAACCGGGAGCCGACAAGGCCGCCGTACAGCGGGACATCGCCCGGGTGCTCCCGCACGGCGTCGAGGTGGTGACCGGGCAGACCGTCGCCAACGAGGCGACCAACCAGATCAACCAGGCGCTCTCCTTCTTCTCGACCGGGCTGTTGGTCTTCGCGTTCATCGCGCTGTTCGTCGGCGCGTTCACCATCCTCAACACTTTCTCGATCATCGTGGGGCAGCGGACGCGGGAGCTGGCCCTCCTCCGGATCGTCGGTGCCAGCAGACGACAGGTGTTCCGGTCGGTCCTCGCCGAAGCGGCGATCGTGGGACTGGTGTCCTCGCTCATCGGCATCGGACTCGGCGTGCTCTCTGCGCTGGGGCTCGAGGCGCTCCTGCGCGGATTCGGCATCGACCTCCCCTCCGGGTCCCTCGTCTTCGAGGCGCGCACGGTGATCGTCGCACTCATCGTCGGAGTCGGTGTGACGGTCGTCGCCGCCATCAGCCCTGCCCGCCGGGCGGTGCGGATCCCTCCGGTGGCTGCGATCAGCGAACAGCAGGGTGACGGCGACGTCTCCTTCCGGCGCCGCTTCGCCTGGGGTGCGTCCCTCGCGCTGCTCGGAGCCCTCCTGCTCGGGATCGGCCTGGCCAAGCCGGCGATCCAGCTGGTCGGGCTGGGCGCCCTCGGTCTCTTCGTCGGCGTGGCGATGTTGTCCCCGGCGCTGGCGCGCCCTCTCTCGAGCGGCATCGGGCGACCGCTCGCACGCTGGCTCGGGGTGGCCGGCCGGTTGGGCCGCGAGAACTCGATGCGGAGCCCGCGCCGGACGGCCCAGACGGCCTCCGCGCTGATGGTCGGTCTCGCTCTGGTCTCGGCCATCGCGGTGTTCGGCGCCTCGCTCTCACGATCGGCGACGAGCAGCGTGGACAATGCGATCGTCGCCGACCTCATCGTGAGCAACACCAACACCAACGGGTCGGGGGAGATCAGCAACTCGGTGCCGCGGGCGGCGGCCTCGGTCCCCGGGGTGAACGCGACAACCACGGTCTACGCCGATCAGTTCGAGTTCCGGGGATCGCTCCAGTCACTCACTGCGCTGTCGACCCCGAACCTCGGCGATACGGTCGTGTTCCGGATGAACGCCGGGAGCCCGCGAGCGCTCGCCGCCGGCGACCTCCTGATCGACTCGACCACTGCCGGCAACGACCACCTCTCGGTCGGTGACACCGCCCCGGCCCGGTTCGCGCTGACCGGACCTACCTCCATGCGGATCGGTGGCATCTACCAGCCCAACGCGCTCATCGGGCACTACGTCGTCGGTGCTTCGTACTTCCTCTCCCACTTCCAGAACCCGCTGCCGGTCGCGGTGCTCTTGAAGACGAACGGCACTACCGCGGCGCAGACCGGAGTCAACCGCGCGCTCGGCGCGTATCCCAACGTGAAGGTCCAGACCCGGGCCCAGTTCGAGCAGACGCAGTCACAACAGGTCAACCAGCTGCTCGGCCTCGTCTATGCCCTGCTCGGCCTGGCGGTGATCATCGCGCTCATCGGGATCGTCAACACGCTCATGTTGTCGGTGTTCGAGCGCACCCACGAGATCGGGCTGCTGCGGGCGGTCGGCATGAAGCGCCGGCAGATCCGCACCATGATCCGATCGGAATCGGTCATCTTGGCCGTCTTCGGCGCGATCGTGGGCATCGTGATCGGGACCGGGCTCGGACTCGCCCTCGTCGCTTCCCTGCGGTCGCAGGGCATCACCGACACCGTCGTGCCCTACTCCAGCCTGGTGGTCTTCCTCGTCCTCTCCGCCCTGCTGGGTCTGGTGGCCGCGAGCTGGCCGGCGCGTCGGGCAGCTCGCCTCGACGTCCTGTCTGCGATCGCCGCCGAATAGTCCGAGGAGCTCGGCCCGCCGAGGATTCGGTCGCCGACGCTCACCGATGGTCGATGGCGACCTTGATCGCGCCGGTCTCTCCCTGGTTGGCGATCGTGAGGAAGGCGTCGCGCCACTCTCCGAGCCGGTAGGTGTGGGTGAGCATCGGGGTGAGATCGACCCCGCCTCCCGAGGCCAGCTCGAGGTAGTGCTCGATGCCGTGCTTCCGAACGCCTCGGACCTCTTCGGTTCCGAAGGCGTTCGAACCGACCCAGTAGAGCTCCTTGAAATAGAGCGGTGTCCACTCCCAACGGGCGGGCGCGTTGACGCCGCTCTTCACCATCGTCCCCCGGGCCCTGAGGAGCCGGGTGCCGATCTCGAAGGTCTCCGGCTTGCCGATGGTGTCGTAGACGACGTCGATCCCACCCGGGTGCGCCATCGGCAGGCCGTGGTCGATCCGGCGGAGCCGTCCCCCGGACCAGGCAGCGAGCTCCTCGAGGATCGACTCGGGAGGCTCGCTCGGGACGACCTTCGACGCGCCGAAGTCGCGGGCCAGCTGCGCCTGGTGGTCGAAGCGTGCCACCACCGCCACTTCTGCTTCGGGGTAGAGGGCGCGGAGGATGGCCACCGCAGCGAGGCCCAAGCTGCCCGCACCGTAGACGAGTGCCTTCCCGCCTGGCGGTGGTGGATGACGGGTGACCGAGTGCAGAGAGACCGCGAAGGGGTCGGCGAAGATGGCGGCCTCGTCGCTCACGTCGTCGGGCACCGGGAAGACCATCGAGTCGTGCGCGGGCATGAACTCGGCATAGCCGCCGGTCGCGTCCCGTGAGGTGCCGGTGTGGATGCCGGGGGAGATCGGGCCCTCCTCGAACGACCAGCAGAGGCTGTCGTCACCCTCTTCGCACGCGGGGCAGACCGGCGAAACGCCCCTCGGAGCACAGGTGAGCCACGGAGTGAACGACACCCGCTGTCCGACCTCGACGCCCTTCGCCTCTGGACCGAGCTCCACGACGTCGGCGACGACCTCGTGGCCCATCACCTGCGGGAAGGAGGTGAAGGGCATCATCGGGTTGTCGCTGTTCTCACCACCGCCCCAGTCGAGGAGGATCTGCTTCGAGTCGGAGCCGCAGATCCCGACCAGACGAGGCTTGAGCACCACCCAGTCGGGCCGGAGCGGAGTGGACTTGGGGATGTCCTCGAGGGCGACCGGGGTGAAGGCCAGGTTCTTCACCAGCTGATTGGCATCCTCGGGTGGCGTGAACGACTCCGGCTTGACCCCGAAGACCAGTGCTTTCACGTGGCATCCCTTCCGCGCATCGGTGTGCACGAGAGGCTAGGCCAGATCGACGGGGTCGCGACCGGTGGTTCAGCGGATCGTCGTCCGCGCCACGTCCGATTCGAGCCGGGCCCACGTGACCGCGACCGCCTCCTCGGGGGACCGCGCGGCCCGGACCAGGTCGGGGTCTGCCAGGGGCGCGAGAGACCCCAGCTCCTCTTCGGCCCAGCTGTGGAGGAGGGCGACCGGGCGCCCCTGTCGGAGGGCGAGGGACAGCTCGCTCAGCGTTCCCCAGCTGCGTCCGACGCAGATGATCGCGTCACTGACGCCGACGACCAGGCCGTTGCGAAGCTCGCCGAGCCCGGTCGGCAGCGCGATCGTCAAGTGCGGGTTGCCGTCCTCGCGTCGATCACCGGGCAGGAGACCGACGGTTTCCCCACCTTCGCGCCGGACGCCCTCGCTGACTGCCTCCATCACGCCGCCGAGCCCGCCGCAGACGACCACCGCATTCCGCCGCCCCAGCAGGGCGCCGACCTGGCGAGCGCACCCCTCGTCCTCGGCGGTCGCATCGTCTGTTCCGGGTCCGATCACCGCCACGTAGTGGCGCCGGTTCCGGGCGTCGCCAGGGTGTTGGCCCAGCTCGTCGGATCCGGCCGGCACCTCAGCGGGCGCCGCCCGCCTCGCGGGCCAGCTTCCACATGCCGTCGATCTCGCGGTCGCTCATGTGGGCGTCCTTCTCCTTCCAGGCCACGATCTCGGGCAGCCTGGCCGCGATCTCGGATCGTTCGAAGTGGGAGATGAACCTCTTGACGACGATCGATCTTCCCCAACCGAGGACTCGGTCCACCAACCCGTGCCCGGGGATCTCTCCGGCGCTCATCAGCACCCAGGCGATCCCGACATCGACATCCGGGTCACCCCGCGCCGCGTTGGTCCAGTCGATGACCACCGGACCCTTGGGTCCGACGAGCACGTTGAGGGGATGGAGATCGAGGTGGACGAAGCGGCTTCCCGCTCCGACCGGCGCGGTTCGGAGGAAGTCCGGGGCTTCGATGCGATGGAGTCGGGCGTGAAGCTCGGCGAGGGTGTCCGCCTGACGCAGGCCGCTCCAAGGCGCCTTCTCGATCGCGCCGACCATCGATGATCCCTCGATCCGCTCCATCACCAGGTCCGAGCCGTCGTCGCTGATCTCTTCCACCGCGGGCACCGGGAAGTTCTGCTCGCGGAGGTAGGTCATGGTGCGTGCCTCTTCGCGCAGCGAACGACCGTCACGTGCCCGCCGGAGCACCGTCCCGGGCCCGTACTCGAAGATGTCCGCATCACGGCCCGACGCGAGGAGCCGCCCAGGGTCCCTCATGGAGCGGACTCTACGCTCCCGAATGAGCCTTGGGCGCGGCGAGTGGCTCCCAGGCGAGCGCGTCCTCGCGCAGCTCCTCTCCCTCGCGGCCACCGATCCGGTCGGCCACTTCCAGCACCTCGTCGATGGTGTGGCGCAGTTCCACGGACGTTCCGAGCCGTTCGGTCGCGCGGTCGGCGACCCACTTGCGGACGTCCTGGCGGTAGTCGTGCCGACCCTCCCAGCGGATGCGCTCGTTTCGCCGTGCCTCGTACCACTCGACCTGGTCGGCATCCGACTCGTCGTAGCGGATCCCGAGGACGAGGTGGTCGAGCGCGGCCTGAGAGCCGGTCACGAACGCGTCCCCGCAGGCACGCGAGTGCGCCCACCACAACTGGTCGCAGATCGCTCCGATCGCCGGATCGTTCGACCCGGCGCTTCGGAGCTCGGCCAGGATGTCGTTGAAGGATGAGTCGGATTCCTTTTGCACGAGTGCTCCCTTCGTTCCTCGTGACGCGGGAAGCACCGCCGACCCGGACGACCCGTACGCGTCGTCGCTCGATGCCGCAGCTGCGGCGCTGTTCTCACCCCGGAGCGGCTCGGGCTTTCACCGAGGCTTCACTCCAGCGGCCATCATGCGCCCACGGAATTCAACCGTCAAGCATCGATCGGTGGCCCACGCCGCATGGGCGTCGCGACATCCCGCGGTGCATTGGGGTGACGTGCGCCCCGGGGGACTCGAACCACCCAACCTGCGGATTAAGGGTCCGCTGCTCCACCGTTGAGCTAGGGGCGCGGCGGCAGCCTACGGGCCGGTCGGCTCCCCCGGCAATCGTCCGGCGGGTGGTGGCCCAGAGCGTCACCGCGTGTTGCGCAACGTCTCCCGGTACGAACGACTCCGTGCTCCGATCGAAAAGTGGATGGCAGGTCCTATCGGCGCGTCGGTAAGCTACGCACCCCAACGTCCCGCGTGACCTGCACCGTCGGCGGTCGAGGAGGTGGAGGTGGAAGACGCGCCCGAGCGTGGTTCCACGGCTGAGGCGCTCATCGAAGAGCGGCGCGCCAAGCGCGACGCCTTGCGCTCCCGCGGGATCGACCCGTACCCTCCGCGCTTCGACCGCACCGACACCGCGGCGGGGCTGCACGAACGTTTCGCCGACCTCGAACCGGACAAGCGGACCGGGGTCGACGTAGACGTGGCGGGCCGGGTGTCGAGCATCCGCGGGCACGGCAAGCTGGAATTCGTCACCGTCCAGGACCTGAGTGGAGCCATTCAGCTCCTGATCAGCGAATCGAAGCTCGACCCGGAGACCACCGCGGTCCGCGACAACCTCGACCTCGGTGACTGGGTTGGCGCGGCGGGCGAGGTGATCACCAGCCGCAGGGGCGAGCTGTCGGTCGACGTGACCTCGTTGACCCTCCTCGCGAAGGCCATCCGACCCTTGCCCGACAAGTGGCACGGCTTGAGCGACGAGGACACCCGCTACCGCCAGCGGGAGGTCGATCTGCTGGCCAACGCGGACACACGACGGATCTTCGACATCCGGTTCAAGACGCTCGCCTCGCTACGGCAGTCGTTCTCGGAGGAGGGCTTCATCGAAGTCGAGACGCCGGTTCTCCAGAGCCAGGCGGGTGGTGCCCTCGCCCGGCCCTTCTTCACCCACTCGAACGCACTCGACATCGACCTGAGCCTGCGCATCGCTCCCGAACTGTTTCTCAAGCGGCTGGTGGTAGGCGGGTACGAGCGCGTCTTCGAGATCTCGCGCAACTTTCGCAACGAGGGGATCGACACCCGCCACAGTCCCGAGTTCACCTCGCTCGAGGCCTACCGAGCGCTCGGCGACGTGGACGACGGCATGGACCTGACCGAGCAGGCCATCCTGGCTGCGGCCAAGGCCGCGGCGGGCCGGTTGACCTTCACGGTGGGCGAACGGAAGGTCGACCTCACCCCGCCCTGGCCGCGGAGCGAGCTCCTCGAGCTCTTGGAGGAGATGGTCGGTCGACGTCTCCACCCGACCGACGACCTCGACGAGGTCCGAGCCGTCTGCACCACCCACGACGTGCCGTTCCTCGATGAGTGGGGCGCGGGCAAGCTGATCTTCGAGCTCTACGACAAGCTCCTCCAGGGTCGGGTGCTCGACCCCCAGTTCGTCTGCGGCTTCCCGGTCGAGGTGAGCCCACTCGCCCGCCACCGGGTGGACGACCCGACTATGACCGATCGGTTCCAACTGGTGGTCGACGGAAAGGAGCTGGCGAACGGCTACAGCGAGTTGAACGTGCCCGAGGAGCAAGAGGAGCGCTTCCTTGCGGGAGCAGCCGCTGCGGCGTCGGGCGATCCCGAAGCGCACCCGGCGGACCGTGCGTTCGTCCGGGCGCTCGAGTACGGGCTCCCGCCCACTTCGGGGATCGGGATCGGTGTCGATCGCCTGGTCATGCTGCTCGCCGAGGTGGGCTCCATTCGCGACGTGATCCTCTTCCCGCTGCTCCGACCCGAGCCGCCCGGATGACCGAGACCGCCGCCTCGCCGACGACTGTGCCGGAAACCGACCGGTCGTCCATCGTCCCCGACGAGAACGTCCTGGCCAGTCCGACCGAGGGATCCGAGGTCGCGGACCTGGTGGAGATCCAAGTTCCGCAGGGGGTCCGCGTCGTCCTCGTGAGTGATCTCCATATCCCCTGCGAGGCCACCGAGACCTCCACTGGGTTGGTCTCCGATCTCTGCAACCTGCTCGACCAGTGGGTCGGGCCCGGCGTCTTCGTGATCGCGGGAGACGGCTTCGAGCTGCTGGCGGGGCCGCCGGATGTCCGCCTCCTGCTCGACGCACACCCTCGGTTCGTGGAATCGGTCGCCAGGTTCGCCGCCAGGGCCGATCGAACCCTCGTCATCCTTCCCGGCAATCACGACGGCCGCCTCGCCTGGGACGAGGACGCCCGCTCGGTGCTCGCGGAGCGGCTCGGCCCCTACACGATGGCCCTTTCGGTCGACCTGGTGATCTCGACCGGGCACGGGACCCAGCGGGTCCGCGTCGTGCACGGGAACCAACTCGACCCTTACAACACCTTCGAGGACCCGCGTTCGCCGGTTGACACCCCGTTCGGCCATCACGTGGTCCAGTTGCTCCTCCCGAAGCTCCAGGAGCGCCAGACCCCTGGCTCGCTTCTCGACGGGATCCAGTGGCTCGACGGCGACCCTGCCGACTTCCTCGGTTCGCGCCTTCTCTACCGCAAGGTGGTCGGCAAGCTCTGGTTGTTCGCCATCCCCTTCGTCGCCGCCTTGCTGCTTCGGTTCCTTGCCTTCATCCCTGGCTTGGGACACGTCCTCCACCATCACGTGGAGGGGTGGATGCTCGGGGTGGGGACCATCATCATCCTGATCGTGGTCGTGGCCGTCGCATCGGTCCTCGTCACCCTGCTGAGGGTGAACCGAGCGCTACGAACCTCGGCCCTGAGCGACCGGACGGATCCCCATACTCACAACAGCGCGGCTCGGGCCGACGCCTCGCGCCTGGTGACCGAAGGGTATGCCGGCATGGTGTCCGGGCACACCCACGAGCCCGAGCTCTCGGTGGTCGGCAACGGCTTCTACGCGAACACAGGGAGTGGCACCGAGTCGGTCGTGCCGCGGCCGTCGCGTCTGCGCCTTCCCCGGCCCTTCGTGGCGGTGCGACGCGTCTCCTACGTCGAGCTGCGAGGAGCCGGCGTGCTCGAGGTCCACCTCTACCTGATCGAGCGCGAGAGCCGTCGACCGTCCCCGCTCGAGCGGCTCGCCGTCGCGAGGTCGAGAGCGCGCACGTCGGGGCTCACCTGCGTCGCCTCGCTCCCGGAGGGGCCGACCTGGCCTCTCGACAACGGAGTCCTCGTCGGCGCCGTTCGCCGACGGCGGGTCCGGCGATTGGCGAGCGCGCTTCTCGTCGTCTTCGGGCTGTTCAACGTCATCCTCGCACTGACCTGGTCGGTGTCCCCGTCCCTCGAGCGCTGGCTCCCCATCGGTCTCGGTCCGCTCTCCGGCACGGCGGCGGTGGTCGGCGGCCTCGCACTGGTCGGTCTCGCCCGCGGAGTGCGGTACGGGTTCCGGGGTGCCTGGCTGGGCGCAGTGATCGTCCTGCTGGCCACCTCGGTCAATCGTCTGGTGCAGGGACACGGGCTCGAGGGAGCGGCGGTGGCGTGTCTCCTCGCGCTGTGGTTGCTCGCCGAGCACCGGCACTTCAGCGTGGCCCTGTCGGGGATCTCGCGCTACGTCAGCTGGTTCCTCGCGGCCGCGATGGCCACGGTCGCCACCGTCGCCTTCATCGGAGCCTCGTTCGAAAAGGGCCACCACGAGGTGCTCGACCTCGTGCTCTCCGTCGTCTTCGGAGCGTTGCTGATCGCGACCATGGTGGTCCTACCGGGACGTGAGACGCGGCTGACCGGCAAGGCTCGACGAGCAGCCTTCGATCGAGCGAAAGCGGCCCTCGACGAGTACGGAGGCGGGACGCTCGACTACTTCGCGTTACGCGACGACAAGTCGTGGTTCTTCACGGGAAAGACGGTGGTTGCCTATACGGTGATCAACGACGTCATGCTGGTCTCACCCGAACCGATCGGACCGGTCGACGAACGGTCGACAGCTTGGGCGGACACGATGGACTTCTCTCAGTCCCGCGGGTGGGAACTCTCGGTGCTCGCCGCGTCCGAAGGGTGGCTCTCGATCTATCGAGCGGCCGGCCTGGTCGATCACTTTGTCGGGAACGAGGCAGTGGTCGACTGCCTTGCGTTCTCCCTGACCGGCAAGGGCACCAAGTCGCTCCGCGAGGTCCACAACCGTTTGAAGAAGGACGGGTATCGGGTCGAGGTCCTCGACCCGATCGACGCGCCGCCCGAGCTCCGACGGGCGCTGCTCGACCTGGTGAGCGAAAACGAGGACGAGGAGTTGGAGCACGGCTACTGGATGACGCTGTCACGCATGTTCGATCCCCGCGACACGGGTCTCCTCCTTGCGGTCTGCCTCGATTCCGAGGGGCGACCCGTCGCGTTCAATCAGTACGTGCCCGCACCCATGGTGGAAGGGTATTCACTCGACGTGATGCGGAGAACCCCTGACCGTGGCGCACCGGACGGACTCGCGGACTTCGTGACCGTCGAGACGATCGGCTGGATGGCCGCCAACGGCTTCCGCTCGCTCGGGCTCAACTTCGCCATCAGGCGCGAGGTGGTCGCCGACGAGGATCGCGAGGGCCCCTGGGCATCGATGGATCGCACAGTGGTCCATCACTTCAGCGACACGAAGCAGATCGAGTCGCTCCGCAGGTTCAACAAGAAGTACGACCCTCGCTGGTTCCCCCGGTACGTGATCACCGGGCCACACCTGCGAGTGGCCGGCAAGGCCGTCACCATGGTCGGGGCCGAAGCGATCGGCGACCTGCCGGTCGTCGGGCGTCTCCTGCGGGCGAAGGAGCCGGCGGGTTCCTCCGAGTAGGACCGACGACCTGCCCTGAGCACGAGCCGGCTCGCGCCCGGGGCCGGGGAAAATCTGGTCAGCCGCGCTGACATTTGCCCTCTCGACCGGTACCGTACGGGGCAGTCCAACGGCACGTCGAGTGGGGCGCCCAGCGCCTGGCTCCCTGTCGAGGGCTCATCGAGGGGCATCGCGAGGGGCATCCGATCGCCCAGGGGCGGGGCCAGCCGAGGGCTGTCCCTCTCCGCGCCTGCCCCTGGGCGATCACATCTCGGCGTGCCGGCCACCTGTGTCTCGTTTCGCGGTCCCACTGGCGTGCGGGCCGGCCGGCCGACGTGCAGACGAACAACGACGGTGAGAGGGGCAGACCCATGTACGACACGTCCGGACACCATGGGAAAGAGGCACGGCGCATGTCAGGGAGCGCGACGGCGCTCGACGAGGTCGTGCTGGAGACCCGGTGCCATCGCTGCAGGAGTCTGATCCTTGTCGAGAGGCTCGACCCGTCGGCTCAGATTCCGGTCGTCGAGGAGTGCGCGCCGATGATCTGCGCGAGCTGCACGATGCCCGACGGACGTCTTCCGAGGTCGACCCCCTGACGCCGGTCGCGGCCGAGCATTAGGTCGCGACCGACGCGGACGGCAGCCGACCCGGCATGATGAGAGTCATCCCGAGGCGAGAGGAGCCCGATGACGCACCGCACCGACGTGGACGTGCCGACTCCCGACGGTGTCTGCCCTTCCGTCGTGGTCACACCCGACGGCGACGGACCCTGGCCGGCGGTGATCATGTTCATGGACGCCGGAGGGGTACGTCCGGCGATCATCGAGATGGCCGACCACCTGGCCGGAATGGGCTTTCTGACCTTCCTGCCGGAGATGTACTACCGGCACGCCCCTTACGAACCGTTCCGGATCGAGACGGCGTTCACCGATCCCGACGAACGGGCCCGTCTGATGACGATGGCCCGGACCCTGACCCCTACGAGAGTGGCGAGCGATACGGGGGCATTCCTCGAGTTCCTGTCGGGTCGGCCCGAGGTGGCTGGAACGAAGGTCGGGACGACCGGCTACTGCATGGGCGGACGGCTTTCTCTCACCGCGGCTGCGTACCATCCCGAGCGCATCGTCGCGGCGGCGTCCTTCCACGGTGGGAACCTCGCCGGCGAGGGCCCGGAGAGCCCACATCGCATCGCCGATCGGATCACCGGGCGGGTGTACGTGGCTGCGGCGGAGGACGATCAATCGTTCCCGCCCGAGCAGGCCACACTTCTCGAGAAGGTGCTGAGCGAAGCAGGCGTCGATCACCTGATCGAGACCTATCCCGCTCACCACGGCTTCGCGGTTCCGGACAACCCGACCTACGACGCCGATGCCGATGTCCGGCACTGGCACGCGCTCGACGAGCTCTACGGTGCCACGCTGTCGCGCTGAACCGGTCGCGCCGGCTCACTCGTCGACGGCAAACAGCCGCCACTCGTCGGGTACGCCCTTGAGCTGAAAGGCGCCCCGGTCCGAGAGTTCGATCCCCGAGCCGAGCAGGTGCAGTCGCACCGCTTCCGAGACGAAGACCTCGGAGGACGCCGCGCAATCGCAGATCCGCTTGGCGATGCTCACCGGAAGGCCGACCACGTCGTCGGCGCGCGCTTCGACCTCCCCGACGTGGACGCCGGCACGGACCTCGAGCCCGAGACCCTTTGACTCCGTCACGATCTCCTTTGCTGCTCGAACCGCCCGGCTCGCTGCATCGAAGGTGGCAAGGAACCCGTCGCCGATCGTCTTGATCTCGCGGCCTCGGCTGCTCGAGAGGATCCGACGCACCGACGCATTGTGATCGTCGGTCAGATGGGTCCATCTGCGGTGCCCCATGCGGGCGGCTTGCTCGGTCGAGGAGACGATGTCGGTGAACAGGATGGTCGTGGTGACGACGTCGCCCTCGACACCCTGATGGCTTCCCGTGAGGAACTCCTCGATCTGGTCGACGGCGCCGTCGATGTCCCCGACGAAGAACAGCTGATCCTCGCCGGGAATCTCGGCGTATCTTGCGCCAGGAATTTGCGAGGCCAGGTACCTTCCGGCGTCCACCGTGACGAACCGGCCACCCTCGTGGTGTACCACCAGCACCGGGAGGGACAAGGTCGGGAGGAGATCCCGCACGTCTTGGAGACAGAGCTGGTGCGTCGCTTCGACGATGACGTCGGGCGGGAGACCCATACGCTCACCCCGTGCGATCCGCTCGCGGAGTTTGTCGTCGCTCGCTCGACTCGGTGCCAGGACGTCGAGGAGCATCCCGGTGCCCCAGAAGGCTCCGGCCAGGCGAAGTCGTTCTTCCAGTGCTTGTGGGCTGAGTCCCACCGGATAGTCCGGCTCGCGGCGATAGTGCGCGTACGTGTCGACGAGAACCAGCGACCTGATTCGGTCCGGGTGGCTCGCCGCATACCGAATGCCCAATGTCCCGCTGTGGCCCCATCCGACGAGCACAGCCTGCCCACAGTTCTCTGCGTCGAGGACGGAGGTGACGTCGCCGTCCATGGTCTCGAGCGCGTCGAGGACATGGCCGCCCGAAGCACTGACTCCTCTCGGCTCGAACCAGATAGTGCGCGCGAATCCCGCCAACCGCTTGGCGAGATGCGCGAAACCGGGCTCGTCGACGAAGAGATCGGCGGGGTAGGCGAGACCGGACAGCCAGACCAGGTCGAGCGGGACCTGCCCGAAGACCTTGTAGCTCAGCGTCACGCCGTCCTGCGCCTCGGCGTATTTGGTGACAGGTCGATCATCCATCGGAGAGTCCGCCATCGGGTTTCTCGTACCGGCATTCCCTCTGCTCGGCTCCCCGCACGCCACGAGGCTAACCCGACCGGTTTTGGCCAGTGTGGCGATGCGGTGGCCTCCACCATGCCTGCGTCGCGGTGCCCGGCGAGTCCGTAAGGTATTCGAAGGAGCGGGAGGACTCAGTGGACCGTGGTCAACTCAGAGCAAGCCAGTCACCCCTGAAGACGCAGTACCGCGAGAGCCCGGCGACGGCGCTGATCACCCTGCGCGCAGAGGGACGACTGGGTGACGAGGAGATTTCGTGCTCGGTGGACACCGGCCGGGCGATGGTCGAGGCCGGACTCCATCCTGCGACGGGCGGCGACGGCACCTTTGTGTGCTCCGGCGACATGTTGCTTCAGGCACTGGTCGCCTGTGCCGGGGTCACCCTGCGGTCGGTGGCAATCAATCGGGGTTTGGAGGTCGAGGGCACGCTCCGGGCCGAAGGCGATCTCGATTTCCGAGGCACTCTCGGTGTCGACCAGGAGGCACTCGTCGGTTTCAAGGCGATTCGGCTCTACCTCGACCTCAGGACCGCTGCCTCTGCGGACGAGGTGGCCGAGCTCGTTGCCACCACCGAGCGCTACTGCGTCGTGCTCCAGACCCTCACGAGCAGCCCGGCGATGTCGGTCGCGGCAGAGGCGACGTCCACCTGACTCCACCCATCGGAGGTTGACTCGGAGGCCCGTCCGAAGGACGGTCGGCGTATGCGTCCCGACATCGTCCCAGGTGCCGAATTCCCCGACTACGGCTTGCCCGACCCCACGGACACCGTGCGGAGCCTCAGCGAGTGGCAGGGCGACGATCCGTTGATCCTCACCTTGGCCCGGGGACACTACTGCCCGAAGGAGCATCAACAGCACTTACAACTCGCCGCGTTCTATCCGCAGATCGCTGTCGCCTACACCCAGATCGCAACGATCTCGACCGATGATCGTCACACCACTGAGGAGTCTCGTGCGTCCATGGGCGCGCAGTGGCCTTTCTCTCCGATCCCGGACGCACCGTGCAACAGGATCTCGACGTCCAGGAGTACACCGACCCTGAGAATGATCCGATGATTCCGCACACACTGGTGTCGAAGCCGGGATTGGTGATCCACAGCATCTACAACGGCTACTGGTTCTGGGGCCGTGCGTCGGTCGAGGACCTCCGCCGCGACCTGCGGGTGGCGTCGAGCGAGATCCGACCGGACTGGGATCTCAGCACGGCCGGACTCCGTGCGGTCAGGGCGGGCTCGACATCTGCGGATCCATGGGTCTGGCAGGGGGTGGCATGTCCGCGATCGCCATGGCCAGCGCTTTCAACGCGGTGTCGTAGATGCCCGAAAAGCTGGGGAACGGCTGAATCGTGTCGATCAGCACCTCCATCGGAACGTGCGCGCGGATGGCAAGCGTCGCTTGTTGCAGCCATTCGCCCGCCTCGGGCCCCAGCGCGTAGGCGCCAGTCAGTCGTTGTCCGTCGCTGAGCAACGTCAGGAACCCCTTGGATTCGGCGTACGAGTGGGTGTAGGTGGCAGTCTTCGGGACCTCTGAAAGGGGAGCGGTGGCGCTGTACTCCGCTTCGCTCGCTCCGACCGCCGCGGCCTGCGGATCCGTGTAGGTGACACGGGGAACGGCCTCGTAGTTCGCCCGACGTGGATCACCGGCGATGTTCGCCGCGACGATGTCCCCCTCGTACTCACCGACGTGGGTCAACGGCCAGATGCCGTTGACGTCGCCGATCGCCCAGAGACGTTCACCGGCACGCAGGTGCTCGTCGACCGGGATTCCTTTGGGATCCGCCTCGACGCCGACCGTTTCGAGGCCGATTCCCTCGACGCGTGGACGCCGACCGGTCGACACGAGCAACTGAGGACCCGTCACCTCCGCGCCGCCGTCGAACTTCACGACGAACTGGTCGCCGTCTCGCTGTGCTGCCACCACACGCATTCCGAGCATGAGTTCGATGCCCTCCCGACGCAGGGACTCGCCCAGCGCCTCGCCGAGCGGGGCCGGTTCGCGAGGAAGCACGCGGTCGGCGCCTTCGATGACGACCGCTTCGCCGCCGAGTCGATTCACCACCTGGGCGATTTCGACGCCGGCGGACCCGCCACCGAGGACGAGGAGCCGGCTTGGTATCGCTTTCATGCTCGTGGCGTCCCGCGTGCCCCAGACGCCCTCGAGCTCACGGAGTCCGGGGATCGGAGGAACGATCGGATCCGAACCGGTCGCCACGACGATGTGGTCCGCGGTGTGGCGCACCCCTTCGACCTCGATCACACCGGTTCCGACCAGCCGGCCCGTACCGCGCAGCAGGTCGATACCCCGGTCCGCAAGCCAGCGCTCCTGTCCTGCGTCGGAATAGTTCGACACCATGAAGTCCCGCCAGTCCAGCGCCGATTGCACGTCGACCTCAGCGCTCGCGCCGGCCTCGCGCGCTCCCTCGACCGCCTCGCCGGGACGGAGCAGCGATTTCGAGGGTATGCAGGCCCAGTACGAGCACTCACCGCCGACCAGTTCCCGCTCTACCAGGGCGACCCGTAGCCCGCGCGCGGCGACTGCCGCCGCGCAGTGCTCACCGGGAGCTCCACCGCCGAAAACGATCACGTCGTAGTCGCTCACGAGGGAAGCTCCGCTCCGGCTTGTTCGCGCACTATGTATTCGGCGTACCAACCGGGCCAATCGGGGTCTGCCTTTTCTGCGCGCTTCTCGTGCTCGGCGTGGCTGGCCTCGGCGCGCCGGAGCGCATTCGCCAAGTCGGCTGTGGACGCGAACGAAGTCACCGCGGGGTCGGTGCGACCGGGCAAACGCACGGTGATCTTCTGGAGGAGCCAACCGTTGCCGTCCGGGTCGGAGAACGTGACGAAGGAGCTGTAGCTGGCGTGCTCTGGAGCGGGGCCACTCACACGGTCACTCCCGTCGGGTTGGAACTGAGCACCTGGCGCCCCTGCATGGAACACCTCCGTGACCGAAGCGCCTCTCCGAAACAGTTGGTCGCGTGCAGCCTCGATGTCCGACACGATGAGGTACAGGCCACTCGCCGAGCCAGCAGCGGCGGAGGTGATCTTTGTGCCGAACTGCACGGAGCACCCCGAGCCGGGAGGCGTGAACTGCACGACCCGGAAGCCGTTTTCGAAGGACAGGTCGGCGTCGAGTCGCCACCCGAGTCTCTCGTAGAACTGCTTGGAGCGGTCGACATCGGCCACGGGGATGACGACCACTTCGAACTTCAGATCGACGCCGGCGGTGCTGGGCGCCTCGTCAGTGTCGTGGCCTTGTCCCTCGGTCGTGCTCATCGTGGCTCCCTTTGGTCGTTCCAGGGAAGATTGTCGCACTCGCACCCTTTGATCGCATCCCCGAGCGTGTGCCATCCTCCGGGCGTCGAGCCGTGCGCGGACCCGACTGGCAGGAGCAGATCCGAGGCCGGTCACGACTCGCCCTCCGCCGGATCAGGAAGCCGTCACACTCAGCCGCTTCGGTCGTCGAACCACCGACGTCGCCGGACGCTGTTGAGCGCAGAGCCAGAGTCGAAACGTGCCCGAAGTTTGTAGTGAGTCGGCACCAGCAGGATGAGTCGCTTGGTCCATTCACCTCGGATGTCGTAATCGAGGCGCCAGTCGGGCCGCAGACGAAACGGCGGCTTCTCGAGGTTGAGGGTTCGCCAACTTCCGAGGGGGATCTGGCCGTTCAGGAGTTCGTCGGCGCAGTGAATGCTGTTCACGTCGTTCGTGAGGAGGATGTAGCGGAACCGCATCCGGAGACGACGAAGAAAGCCGTGGACTGCTTCGAGGGGCCAGTGCTGCAGCACGTCCTTGCACAGGAGCAAATCGGCACGGGGCAATGTCGCGTCGCCGAGGTCGACGCATTCGAAGCGAGTCTTCGAGCTCGAAAACTGGTTCTGATTGCTCTCGATGACGCTGGGTACCACATCGAGACCCAGATACGTGACAGATGACCAGTCGATCAACTGGGCGAACTCCCAGTCTCCGCACCCCGCGTCGACCACGCTCCGAACGTCTGCGGATCCGATGAGGCAACTGACGACATCCCTGTAGACCTGCGTCACGTCCAGACGAGACCCTTGCCCCGAGCCCCCCTTTCCCCATCCGGACGAGTCATAAATGCCCTGGAAGACCTCGCGAGCGCCACTCTCCACGGTCACCTGCAGGAACTTACTCGTTGGCGAACTGCCCGGATTGGATCTCCTCGAAGTGGTCGGACCAGAGAGCAGGCCGCCTGCGCGGTCCTCGATCGACCTCCCTCGAGCCACGACGTGCCCAGCGTGTGCCAGATGTTCTTTGACCATCCTCGATCGGCAGTGTCACGAGGGCGTGTCCCCTCGTTGCGACGACCAGTGGGCCAGCCGGAGCGCAGGCGACGGCATAGCATGTGCGCATGGATGCCGTGGAGTGGGTCTTGATGAGAGAAGCCCGGTCCATACCGAGCCATTGACAGTCAGCGCGTCCATTGCGGCTGACTTTCCGCTGGTTGCAACCTTCTGAGTAGTAACTGCCTTGCTCCCGGCGACCGAGGGCAGTGTCACGATCGTGTGACAGGGGGCGAACTGCTCGGTGCGGCTGCTCCTGACGTCGGCCCGCTCTCAGTGCAGGAATGCGGCCTTGTCCTCGGCCATCGTGATGCGATGAAGCGAGCGGCGATAGCCGTCGTAGTCGTTCACCGGGTTGTGGAGGGTACAGCGGTTGTCCCACAAAGCGATCGAATCCGGTTCCCACTGGAAGCGACACGTGAACTCAGGTCGGATCTGGTGCTGGAAGAGGTAGCTGAGGAGGGGCCGACTCTCTTCCTCGGTAAGGCTCACGAAGCGGGCCGTGTGCGCGGGACTGACATAAAGGGAGCAGCGCTCGGTTTCCGGATGAAGTCGGATCACCGGATGGACGGACTCGTAGTCGATCGATGGTGCGTCGCCCCGGCGGTCCTCTCGCGTCTTGCTCACGTCCGCAAGGGCTGAGGAGTTCACTGCGTCGAGGCGGCGGAGGATTTCTCGTAGGCCCTCCGAGAGAGTCTCGTACGCCAGGTAACCGTTCGCGAAAAGAGTGTCGCCGCCACCAGGCGGGACCTGCCGGGCGAGGAGCATTGTCGCCATCGGTGGCTCATCGAGGTACGCGGTGTCGCTGTGCCACACGCCCCCGAAGTTGACCCGTTCGTGCTCGAGCTTCAAGACCTCAATGATTTCGGGATAGCCATCGATCGAAGGGAGCAGTGGATAGGGGACCGGGCGCCCAACGCGCCGGGCGAACGCGAGGAACTGGTCACAGCTGAGGTGCTGGTCCCGGAAGAAGATGACCAGGTGGTCGAGCCATACTCGGCGGATCTCGTCGACCTGCTCGCCGGTCAGCTCGTCCGAAAGGTCGACGCCAGAGATCACTGCGCCGATCGAACCACCCAGCTTCTTGACCTCGATCGACATCCGAACCCGAACTCCTTGCGAACGACGCCAAGGCTACTGAAAGCTCGGGGGCGACGCGTCAGCCGGTCGCCAGATCGGCGCTCGGGGCATCCTCACCCGTTGGAACTCGCCGTTCAACGGCTTCGTGGCTGCCAATTCGCCGGAATCGAGGCTTCGCCAGTTCGACGAAGACCGGGGCGAAACGCCCTGCGCAGGCGGGTATTTCTGATGCAGTGCACGTCGGGGTGCCAGGAGGGCGACGGCGGGCACCACCAGTAGGAACAAGAGTTCGCGTGATGTTCGATAGACCCGTCACGAGCAACCTGCACTTCGTTACCTGGTCGCCCGGGTATACGACCTTCAGGTTCGTCAGTGCCTCGCACTGAGAGCGCCGACGAGCATCAAGAGGCAAATGTGATTGGATTGAGGTTGTTACCAAAGTTGATCGCCATCAGCCCCTCGGACGCAGCGGTCTTTGGTGCGTCGCTTAGGGCGCGAGCAGCCCGTCGGCCAAACTGGCGGGTCTGCGGTGTCGGGTTCTGTCTCCGGCGACTGGCCTGACGTGGCGAACATCCATGGGAGGCGCTCATGCCCGCTCTGACTCCTAGCGATCTTTCGCGGTTGCCGAGGATTCCCGCTCTCGATCGAACCCGCTCAGTCGAGCGTCCGGCGACGTCGCTTACCACCGCGCCCAGTGGACTCGAGGGAGAGGGATTCCCGGTCCGCCGGGCCTTCGCCGGTCTCAGTCTGCGTGATCTCGACCCCTTCGTCCACATGGACCAGATGGGTGAAGTGGACTATGCGCCCGGCGAGCCGAAAGGAACCCCGTGGCACCCACATCGAGGCTTCGAGACGGTGACGTACATGATCGACGGAACCTTCGCCCACCAGGACTCCCAAGGCGGCGGTGGTCTCATCACCGACGGGGCCACACAATGGATGACTGCGGGTGGCGGCATCCTGCACATCGAGACGCCACCCGAAGAGTTGGTGGTCTCAGGAGGCCTCTTTCACGGGATCCAGCTCTGGGTGAACCTACCGGCAAGGGACAAGATGATACCGCCGGCCTATCAGGGGCTCGAGGCCGAAGACATCGTCCTGCTGTCTTCGGGCGACGGCGGAGCTCTCTTGCGGATCATCGCCGGCGACATCGGTGGCCACCGGGGCCCCGGTTCGACCCACACGCCGATGGCGCTGATGCATCTGTCGGTGTCCCGCGGGGCGCTGATCGAGCTCCCCTGGGATCCTGGATTCAACGCACTTGTCTACGTGTTGGCGGGATCGGGACGCGTCGGCAGTGACGGCAGGCCAATTCGAGTCGGTCAGCTGGCGTCGTTCGGCGCGGGGGACTGGATCTCCATCAGAGCCGACGATGCCCAGGACTCGCGCACTGAGTACTTCGAAGTCCTCGTGCTCGGCGGCCGGCCGATCGGAGAGCCCGTGGAGCACTACGGGCCCTTCGTCATGAACACCCGAGACGAGATCGGTCAGGCCCTCGAGGACTTCGAGGCGGGTCGGCTCGGAACGGTCCCGCCGAACGCGTTGATGCCTCACGTGCCTGACCCCAACCCGGTGCGCGCCGAGCACACGGGCATCTGAGTCCCAGCAGGAAGGTCCTTCGATCCGCATCGATGATCGCGTACCGATACGGTCCCACTCATTTTCCGCCCGACGTCGCATCAGGAGAAGCGTGGCGCCTTCTAGGTGACCCATGGGGCGTCAGGACGTTCACGAACGTCTCCAGGCTGCGCCGGCTTCTGCGTCGAACGGTGGCCTTGGAGCCCGGAGACAACTGAGCATTTCGGCCCAGACGAAGTGGAGGCAGTGATGAAACCGACTGACCCAGTCACCCCTATTGGGCATACCCCCGAAGGCGGAGTCGTCGTCGGCAGCGTCAACGCGAAAGACAGCATGGTCCTCTTTGAGGATCCACAGTGCCCCTATTGTCGACGGTTCGAACAGCTGAACGGACCTCTCATCACCGCCGCTGTCGAAGCTGGTGAATTCGCCGTCGAATACCGCATGCGCTGCTTCCTGGGCGCAGAGTCGGTGAGAGCAGACAACGCTCTCGCCCTCGCCGCAGAGGCTGGCCGGTTTGACGAGCTCCGCCAAGCGCTCTTTGCCGACCAACCACCTGAGGGAAGCGGGGGTTTCACGACCGAGGACCTTTTGCGCCTCGGTGCACGAGTGGGACTGACCGGCTCGGACTTCATCTCGGGTGTGCGAGGAGCCCGATATGAGAAGTGGGTTCTGGGGAGAGAAGCGGCTTACCAAGCCGAGGATCCACAGGGAACCCCGGCTGCGTGGTTGGACGGCAATCCGATCGATCCCGACGTCCTTTTCGACGGGCCGGCATTCGAGAGACTCTTGCACGCCAAGGGAACCACGTAGCGTCTGGACAGACATGGCTGCCGAGGTGCTCAAGGGGAACTCGGAGCGACCACAGGCCGCCGCCAAGACCACCCGACGAACGCGACGTGCTGCTGGCCTTCTACGACTACCCCGCCGAGCACTGGATCCACCTGCGCACCACCAACCCGATCGAGTCCACCTTCGCCACCGTCAGGCGTCGCCGGCGAGTCACCAAGGGCCCCGGCTCCCGCGCCGCCGGTGTCGCGATGGCGTTCAAGGTCATCGAATCAGCACAGACCCGGTGGCGGGCGGTCAACGCACCACACCTCGTCGCACTGGTCCGTGCCGGCGTTGCGGTGGGCAGTGCCAGTGGGCAGCGGCGCCTCGCCGACAAACTGTGGTCAGCAATCGTGTGGTAAGGGCAGTTCGCTCACCCGGACGTCAGACCCCGAGCCAGTAGACGCCTTCGCCACCACAGCGGGCCGCGGTGGACACACCGGGCCTGGGCACTGCGGACGAGGAGCCGGGCATACCGACGGGCTAGATTTCTGCGGGATGGGTCCTTCTTCAAACGATGACCGCTTGAGCTTCGCGACGAACATCAAGCCACTTTTCAGGCAACATGACCGCCAGTCTATGGAAAGAGCATTTGATCTCTGGTCCTTCGACGACGTGCGGGCTCACGCTTCTGAGATCTTTGAACGTGTGAAGAACGGGTCGATGCCATGCGACGGCGCGTGGCCGACCGAGCGAGTGGAAGTCTTTCAACGTTGGGTCGACGGCGGTATGGCTCGGTGAGATCGAAGTACGTTGCATCGACTCCCGAGGATCCAACCGAGCCATGTCGGTCGGCCAGCGCGCTGCTGTCTGCAGCCGTCGATCGACTCTTTCCCGTCCGTCAGAGTTGAGCGATGGCCAGTATTCGGCACTGGTGGAGAAATCTCGGACCATGGTCGAGCGAACATGCGGCGAGTTGGGGAGTTGCAACGGGCGCGTTGACCGGTCTCATTTGGTTTGCCGCGTCCTATGCCATCGACCCAAATGAAAGTGGTGGCGGTAGACTCTTCTTTCCATTGCTCTTCGGAGTCGTTATTGGCTTCGGCTACTACATGAGAGCACGGGTCGATCAGAGTTAGTTGTGACGCCGGTGACTCGATCAATTGGAGAGCCATCGAGCCAGGGTCCAACGGGTGCCGAGATCGCAGTCCGGGCACATCGGTGCAAGAACCTGCCAACCGATCGAATTGGCGAGGGATCCGCTTCAGCGGGGTCTACCGATGCGCGTACTGCCTCTCACCTGGCAGTGTGGCCCTATCCAGGACCGCCCAGGCGTCGACCATCCGGCTGGGCAATATCGCAGAAGTGCTTGACGTCTCTTTAAGCGCTACGAAGTCATAAGACGCGGGCGCCATGCCGAATTCGGTCTACAAGCCGGTGACGAGTTCGGCCACGATCTCTGCTGCGGGTTGTGGCTGCCTGGCCAGCGCAACGCTCTGACCGGCCCACAATGAGATTGCTTCGATATCACCGGTGGTTCCGACCATCGGCGCCGCCGGCTCGTACCGAAGGATTTCTTCGCCCGAGGCGAAGTGCGCGATGACGTCGCCCTCTCCTGGTCGACTCCCCGGTCGGGGCCGGCCCGCGTCCTCCCACGCCTCGGCCGTCGAGTTGTCGAGAGAGCGGTTGGGTGCATCCGGCCACCCGACCTCGTAGAGGTCGGCGTACCATCGAGTATCGGTCTCAGCCGCGTCCATCACTCGACGGCGATACTCCTCGTGGATGGGCATCTCCTGGGCCAGAAGAAACCGGGTACCCAGCCACGCCGCTTGAGCGCCCAGCGCGAGCACGGCGGCCACGCCGCGCGCATCCCCGACCCCGCCGGCCGCGATCACGGGCACCGGTGCCACCGCGTCGACGACGGCGGGCACCAACGGAAGCGTTGCGACCTGACCCCACACATGCCCGCCAGCCTCCCAACCCTGCGCAACCACGACATCGACTCCGCCGGCGACTGCGCGCCGCGCCTCTTCGGCGTTGCCGACTGTGTGCAGGACGACTCCCTCGGCATCGTGGATCTGTTCGACGTAGCCGGTCGGATCCCCCCAGAACAGTGACACAATTCGCAGACCGGCTTCGAGGGCTTCCTCGAGGCGACGATGCTGATCGGAGTTGAGAACGAAGTTGCCTCCAAAAGGGCGATCGGTGAGCGCCGCCGTCTCGCGAACCACATTTCCGGCGGGAGTGGACCACGTCAGCGCCAACATGCCGAGGGCGCCGGCATTCGAGACCGCTGCCGCTAATTCGGGCACCGCCGACATCGGGGCCTGGACGATCGGACGTTCAATGCCAAGCAGCTCACAGACCGGCGTTCGCATCACTACCACCTACCCGTTCGTCCAGGATCTCAGCGCGGTTCACCAGCGTCGACGTGGAGCGTCTGGTGAGCGAGCGATCCAATCGCAGCTATGACTCATACGACGTCGGCATCGACTGCTTCGCACGCTTGTTCCACCCGTGAAAGTTCGAGTAATCGCCTGCATTCCAGGCATCGCGCATGCCCGGCTTACTCAGGTCCCAGTCGGGTCGGATCTCACTCGACGCCGCGCACAGGTCGCGCCAGAGGTCGTAGAAGGACGGACGCCCCCAGAACCAGTATCCGTTGTAAATGCTGTGAATGACGAGTCCCGGCTTGAGCACCAGCGTGTGGGGAATCATCGGGTCGTGCTCGGGGTCGGTGTATTCCTGGATGTCGAGACCCTTCTGAATCGTACGAGTGGGATCGGAGAGGAACGTCCATTGGGCGCCGACTGACGCGCGGAACTCTTGCGTGGAGTGGTGGTCGTCAGTCGAGATCGTGACGATCTGGGTGTAGGCGACGGCGATCTTTGGATAGTTCGCCGCCAGCTCCAGATGCTGCTGATGTTCCTTCGGACGATAATTACCCCGCGCCAATGTGAGGATCATCGGGTCTTCGCCCTGGAGTTCGCTCAGCTTGCGCATCGTGTCGGTGTGATCCGGCAATGCGTAATCTGGGAGGGTTCCGCCGGGCTTGATGTCCGATCGCATCGCTAGGGCCTCCTTCGTTGGTTTAACCGCACACTTCGTCTCGGAGTGAAGTCCATCCGGCTCAGCCAAGGGAGACCTGTCGCTACAAGGTGGTTCTTCAGGGGCGCTCGCTGGATCCTCTTGGCCGCTTCAACGTCAACGCACCGTGGCATCTTTACTGGTTCCGGGGGTCGTCGGTCGGATCGATGTATTCAAGACCGAGCGGCCCGATGGCCGAAACCTGGGTGACGTATGCACCGGATTTCGTCCAGTGGAAATGTGGCGCGCCGCCGGGCAGCACGGTGACGGCGCCGGGCGGGTAGGCGTGTCGCTGCCCTTCGTCAAACCGGCTCCCCGGCCCGACGTAGAAGGCACCCGACATGACGGTATAGACGCGGTCCTCGGGATGCTGGTGCGGTGTCAGCTTGACTCCCGAGGGCAGCTTGACCCGGATGACGTATAGCCCGGTTCGGAAGGCTCGCCGACCGCAATTGCCGGTCGCGCCGAAGGCGGAAAGGCTGGAAACGGTTTCCAGTCGATGTCCTCGGGCAGGACCGACCGGAAATCGACCCGATCTGGTTGGTGGATCCCCATCGTTGGCGGACCTCCCGAGTTCGGAGAGGGAGTGGCCGAACATCGGCACAGCTCACCTGTCAAGGTGACGCCCGACGAACTGTAGCGCGACGACACCGGCCCGGCACCCGCCAACAGTCGCGCATCACGGCCGCGTCTTTCGGGGCTAGGTACGCTGAGCGTGCCCGGCCGATAGCATGCCCTCCTTTCGGATCGGCACAGCGCGGCGCTGGTGGCCGGGACTGGTCGGTCGACGGGCTGTGCTTCCCACGCTTCGACAGCCCGCCGATCTTCGGTCGCTGCGTTGATGAGCCCGATGTGGCTGAACGCCTGCGGGAAGTTGTCGAGGAGCTCCCTGCTGACCGGATCGGCCAGAGCCTGGGAATCGCGAATCCAACATGAAGCCCCGCCTGGATCATTGGTTGATCGATCGAGAAGCCGACCGTGACAGCCCGCAAGCCCGAATGTGTTCCGGCGGAGCCGGTGCGGCGCGGCAGTTCTAATTCGGTGGCGTCTGTCGGAGCTCACTCTCCGAAATGGGTCAGCCCTGAAACCGTTGGTGTTTCGTGGGATCCTTCGCCTAGACCGTTTCGAGCCTGGAGGTCACATGCGCGGCGACATACGTGAAGGCGGGACGTTTCCTGACTACGAGCTTGCCGACCAGTCCGGCAAGCGGCATTCTCTATCGGAACTTCAAGGGGGCAACCCGATGGTGCTCCATCTCTCCCGCGGTGGCTTCGATCCTAAGGAGCACCAGTTTGTTCGGCAACTGGTCGACGTCTACCCGGAATTTCGAAACGCATACACACGATTGGTTCTCATCTCCACCGATAACCAGCTGAACATCAATGAGTTCCGGGACGCTTTAGGCGCCACCTGGCCGTTCCTATCGGACCCCGATCGAGTGATTCAGAAGGGTCTGGACATCAAAGAGTTCACCGATGAGCCGCACGACCCGATGATTCCCCACACGTTCGTCCTCGAACCCGGACTCAAGATCTTCAAGGTCTACAATGGCTACTGGTATTGGGGCCGACCGACGATGGCGGAGCTGCACATGGACCTGCGGGCACTCTTTGAGAAGATTCGCCCGGACTTCGACTTGGCGTCCCCGGGATTGAGGGAGGCGTGGGATCGCGGAGATCGCGATCAGTTCCTCGTCGACACGCTTGAGGAGCCGATTCGCTACACCGAAGGAAAGAGCATCGGGATCAAACGCTGACCACCGCAGGGGAGGGTGGTTGCCTTTTCCCGTCCGGGTCTCGACGACGTGGAGTCTCGTCGTTCGCGGACTGAGCGGGAAGGGTCCAGCCATTCGCCCGTGAACTGCTCGTCGAAGGCTCGCATTCCGGGGTGTTGCCGAACCCCGCATGAGTGCCGTCCCAGATGCAAGCCAGCCGATCTGGCGCGACAATCCAAGCCAGAGGTGACAAGAGGAGACTGGGATGAGCACTCGTGGACAGACAAAACGGCGAAGCCGGTGGGACAGCACGCAGCGGCTGTCGACCTGAAGCTCGAAGTGGTCGTCATCCCCGTTGCTGCTCCAAGAGGTGACCGACCACCTCCCGGGCCGGCTCGATCCCACCATCACTTCGTTCAAATCTGCCGGTGACCTGGCTAGGACTTTGCGACGCTCCGAGACTGCCCACGGCGAGAACGAGAAGCGGATCGGCAAGGCTGACGCGGATTGGCCCGACTGGTACGCGAGGTTCATGGTGACGGAACAGGCTGGCGAAGAGCCACCGTCGTGAGCCACTACGACGTCATCGTGCTGGGCGGCGGTGCGCCCGGCGAGGACTGCGCCGGGGCCATCGCGGCGCGTGGGCTTCGGGTCTCCGTCGTGGAGCGGGAGCTGGTCGGCGGCGAGTGCTCCTGCTGGGCGTGCATCCCGTCCAAGTCCCTCTTGCGTCCGGGGGAGGCGGTCCAGGGCGCGCGCAACGTCGGCGCCACCGCCGAGGTGAACGTGCAGGCCGCGCTCGACTGGCGGAACTACATGGTGTCCGGCTATTCGGATGCGGGACAGGAGAAGTGGCTGGCGGATCGGGGCATCGTGCTGGTCCGGGGCGTGGGCCGGCTCGCCGGGCCCGGCGTGGTCGAGGTGGACGGCACTCGCTACACGGCGGAGCATGTCGTCGTAGCGACGGGCGCAGATCCTTTCGTGCCGCCCATTCCGGGGCTCGAGTTTTTCGACCGTCTTCGATTCGGCTTTCAAAACCCTTCGAATGGAGATCGCCAAAATGCCGCCGCCTTTGCAGCCCATGCAGGCGCAGATGGCACGGCTCTGACCGTGGAAGACCATCGGAGGTAGCAGATGGAAGAGGTCCCACCGCCCCAAAAGGAAATCCTGCTCACGCACTTCATCGTGTCGGACGACGTCGAGCGCTCTCGGCGCTTCTACACCGAAGTCCTTGGGGGTCGAGTCGCCTTCGCCAGCCCCGGAGGGCCGACGAATGTCGCACTGTCCAATAGTTGGATCGTCATCAATGCCGGCGGGGGCCCAACCGACGACAAGCCGGAGGTCACCCTGGAGACGCCCGGCGACCCAAATCGGGTGAGCAGCTTCGTCAACATCCGGGTCAAGGACATGGAGACGGTGTACTCCGAATGGAGCGCGCGGGGTGCTCAGTTCCTGACGCCTCCGAAGCAGCACCAGTACGAGATCCGTTGCTACATCCGTGATCCCGATGGTCATTTGATCGAAGTGGGGCAGACCACCGACCAGCAGGGGGACTGGGTGCCCGATCACTGGCCATCGAGTACGCCCGCCGACGAGCTCCCAACGCCCCCAGAGGGAATCGTGCTGGCCCACTTCATCGTGTCGGACGATGTCGAGCGCTCTCGACGCTTCTACACCGATGTGCTCGGGGGCCGGGATGCGTTCTCCGGACCCGGAGGGCTCACGTATGTCCAACTGTCGAACAGTTGGATCATCATCAACGTCGGCGGGAGGCCGACCGACGACAAGCCCGAGGTCACGCTTGAGACGCCCGCCGATCCCAACCGGGTCAACAGTTTCCTCAATATACGAGTGACGGACATGCACGCTGTGTACACCGAATGGAGCGCGCGCGGTGCGGAATTCCTGACGCCACCGAAGCAGCACCAGTACGAAATCCGTTGCTACATCCGTGATCCCGATGGTCATCTGATCGAAGTGGGACAAACGACGGACCCGGGGGGAGATTGGTTCCCCGATCGATGGCCATCGAGCAAGTCGGAGTGAGTTTCCTGACGGGGCGGAGGTCTCCCTCATGACCACGGCGATCATCGGCACCGGAGGCATAGGGTCGGCCATCGCGCGTCAGCTTGCTGCCGGTGGCGAGGCCCTCCAGCTCTCGAGCGCCGACAAGGAGTCGGCGCGAAAGCTGGCCGCGGCAATCGGCGGAGCGGCCGTCGTCGCGCACGACAACCGGAGCGCTTTGGAGGGAGCCGATGCCGTCGTCCTTGCGCTGCGGTTTTCCGTGTTGAAAGACGTCATCGACGAGATCGCCGACACGCTGGGAGACACGTCTCTCGTCGTTCCGAGCAATCCGGTCGGACTCGACGCACAAGGCAAGGTGGTGCGACTCCTACCGGAAGGGCAGTCATCGGGCCAAGTTATTGCCGGGTGGTTGCCGATCGGGACACGCTTTGCCATTGCGTTCGGCACCATGTCGGCCGATCTCTTCGAGTCCTCGAGCCACCGGTCGCCCGAGCCCGCGGTTCTGTTCTACGTGTCCGAGGACCAGCCTGGGAGCGACGAAGTCGAGCACCTGATCCGAACCGCGGGCTTTGAGCCGATGAGGATCGGAGGGGTCGAACAGTCGAGCCGACTCGAGGTGGGCGGCGATCTTCACGATCTTGTGGTCGGCTCCGCAGAGGCGCGGTCCCTCGTCGTGGGGGCCTGATTGGCTTCAGACGTGGCCGGGGCCAGCAAACGAGCCCGAATCAAAGGGGAAAGAGGCCGTTCGGTGAGGAGCGCGCCTGATCGACGGTCAGCTTTTCTCCGAGATTGGGCAGGGACGGGTTCCTCTACCTGTGGGTGCCGAGAATCCCGTCCGACCAGCTCAGGCTGCGAGTCGGTACTCGTGGATCACCCCAAAGACCGTGTCCCTCCGACGTAGCTGCGCAGGTTCGGGATCTATGGCTGGCGGGGGAGTGTTCATCCTGAGCGGGGCTCGCTGATCCAACGACCGATGTGGTCGGTGCTAGTTGCATGCTTCGTGTACTCATTGAGGACACTGTGGGTGCCGAGAACGTCATCCGGGTGATCTGAGTAGGACTTTCATCGATCGACCTCGGACGACGAATCTGGGCCATTACACCGTCCTTCCCTCTACCTCGCCTTCGTCCGAGTGCTCCCGACACGGAACCCGGTCTGCCTCCAGCCGCTCACCTCGGCATCCAAGAGGGGCGTTATCCACGGCACTGCCGGAATACCGGCATCCCTCAGACTGACGGAGAAGTTGTTGTCGAAGGCCGGCACGCAGCCGAAGACTCCCAGCAGTACCAGCGTTATTGGGCGATGAAGCGGTGGATGGCCTCGTTGGCGTGGTCCTGAAAGGACGTGTTGGCCAAGTCGGGGAAGATGTCCGTTTGGTCGACTATGGGACCCTTCAACTTGTCGGCTCCGCTGGCGTAGAACACGCCACTCGACAGGGTCGGGTCGGTGACTCCGTCGACCAGTCGCTTCGCGCCCACGTCAAGCTCGTGGGAGATACCCAGATGAGGCATGACGTGTTTGGCCGCCATACGTAGTGGTAGCGCAAGGCCGTCGGGGGCTTGGGTGCCAGTGGTGTTGCCGGGGCTCACGGTGATGAAGCGGCGATTGGCGTATTGGCGGGCCAGGTAGGCCATCCACAGTGCCCCGATGTACTTGACCTGCCCGAAGGCCAGGTTGGGTTCGAACTTTTTGCCGTCGAAGTAGCTGCCATCGATGACGGTAGCGAGTTCATCGGAGGAGGTTGAGACGAAGGAAGGCTGCTTCATCTTTAACAATGCTGTGAAAAACCCAGACTTTGGAATTCCTCTGGCTGCTTCACTTCCGACAAAGACCGCAACCTCGCCAAGCCGGTTCTCGTTGAGGAGCCCATCAAGGAGAACTACGTGACCAAGAACGTTCGTTGCGAACAGGGTGGTGACACCGTCAGCCGTCAAGTTCATCAACTTCTTGTCGCCGATTACACCAGCGTTCATGACCACCGCGTCGATGGATCCATCGATGGCCGCAAGGCCGGCGCGGACCGAAGCCATGTCGGCGACGTCCATGAGAATGATGTCGAAGATGTGCCGGTCGGTCGCGGCTTCGAGTTCGGCCTTTGCCTGTGTCGCCCGATCTTGGTTCCGACACGCCAAGTAGATCCGCTTGAACTCGGGACGTAATGCCAGTTGCCGGGCCACCTCCTTGCCGATCCCGGCGTTGGCGCCCGTGATGAGTACCGACTTTCCTGGCACTGTGCTCATTGGTATTTCCTTACAGTTACTGTGGGAATAGTGGGGCTGGACAGGCCTTGCCGGGTTGCGTCCGCCGGCGCTCCCGGGTTGCTATAGACCTGTAGGGGGTCGACGAGCACGTGGGCACCAGGTGGGATTTGGAGCCACCTCGATCAGCTAGGCAGGCCGTCGAGCAAGCTAAAACGAGCATCCATCGCGACACTGCGGACATCAATCAGCTGCTGATATTCAGGCGAGTTGTACCACTTGAGGGCCGTCTCACGGTCAGTAAACCGCACGAGTGCTCCTGAAGTGAGCGAGCCATCGCCGTGCAGGACTTCCCAGTTGCTGTTGGCGAGAGCCTCGCCTCCGTGCTCTTTGGCCGTCTGCCCAGCAATGGGGCCGTATTTCTCACGGTACATTTCCGGGTCCTTGACTGTGAATTCGACAATTACGTATGCGCTCATGTTGATACTCCTTCGTAGTTAGTTGTGATCTGTGTTCTAGGACTTCACTCGTAAACGTCGACGCCGACAGGCGTTACGTAGCTGATCGGCCCCCGTCGACTGCAAGAGTGACGCCGTGGACGAAGCTGGCATCATCGCTGGCGAGAAAGACGATCGCCGCAGCAAGTTCCTCGGGCTCAGCTACGCGACCTGCTGGTGCTAGTGCTGCGAGCTGATTCACCATCTCTTCGGGGACTGATTCCATCATCCGGGTGCGCGTCGGGCCGGGGGATACGGCGTTGACCCGAACGCCACTCGGGCCGTATTCAGCTGCCCAAGCCTTGGTCAACAGTTCGAGGGCTGCCCGGCTGGCGCCATAGAGAGCCATGCCCGCCTGCCCAAAGCTGGCGACCATCGTGGAGATGCTGACGATCGAACCCCATCCGCGTTCGGCCATAGCTGGCGCCAGTGACGCGACCAGGAAGAACGGAATCTTGACGTTCAGTGCAAAGGTCTCGTCGAACTCTGCTTCGGAAGCTGCGTTGCTTGGTCCGAGCAAGGCGATGCCAGCGTTGTTGATGAGGATGTCGACGTGACCGTCGCCTGCCTCAGTGGCCCACTCGACCAACTCCTGGGCTGATTGCAGATCGCTCAACGTCGTGAGCTTGAACGATGCGCGACCGCCGGTGCCTTCGATCTCGGCGACCACGTCCTTGGCTCGTTGTTCGTTGCGTCCGACTACCAGTACGTGAGCCCCGCGGGCGGCCAAGGCGATGGCCGTAGCCTGGCCGATCCCGCTCGTCGAGCCCGTTACCAGAGCCGTCTTGCCAGTTAAATCAGTCATGCGATGTGTGTCCTCTCGCTTCAAAATGGGTGGCACAACCCACTCTTACAGGTCAGTACTGGGTTGTCAACCTCAGAATCCTGATAACATTCGTGCATGGTCTACGAGACGAGTGACCGGCCGAAGCTCACCCCCAAGGGAGCACGCACCCGGGCACGAATAGTGGAGGAGGCGGCCGCCCTGATCCATGAGCGTGGGGTGGCGGGCACCACCTTGGAAGACGTCAAGGTGGCGGCAGAAGTCAGCGGCTCTCAGATGTACCACTACTTTCCCGACAAGATCGAACTCGTGCAGGCGGTCATCGACTACCAAGCCGAGACCATCGTCAATCGCCAGCGGCACGCGCTCAGCAGCGCGAACGGAGTCGAAGCCTGGCGGAACATGGTGATCACCGCAGCGAAGCGCACCAAAGCAAAGGGGGGCTGCCAACTTGGCTCGCTCGTTGGTCAACTCGCCGAGAGTGACCCCGAGGCCCGAGCGCTCATCGCGGCAGGGTTCGATCAGTGGGCAGCCGCCATCGGCGATGGACTCAGATCCCTTCATGCCGACGGGAAGCTCCCGTCGGACATCGACCCGGACGACCTCGCCACTACTTTGCTCGCCACGCTCCAAGGAGGACTTCTACTCGCGCAGGTGCAACGGAGTACCCGCCCGTTCGAAACTGCGATCAATACTCTCCTCGCCCTTACCATCGGCAGATGAGCCCAAGCCGGTCTCATTCACACCCATCGCCGAAGTCGGCTCACGGCACTTGGACGACGACGTGCATCCACACGATGCGCTTGCGGACCCGCTGCAGTTCCTGATGCGGGACACCTCGTCGCTCCCAGTGGGTTGCTCAGGTCTGGCTTTCCGTGTGCTCATTCAGCCGACCCTGACTGCTCGTGCCTCTTGGACGTGGACTGGTCTCATCAAGATGGACGGAATTTCGTGACAGCTCCTCGCGTGGGGGAGACGTTCCACCTCGACCTCGACGGGACGGCAATCGCCGGCCGCTACATCGAAGTAGATCCCCCTCACCGCATGCTGCTGAGATGGGATCGTCAAGGAACCGACACAACGACGCCGACACCTACATTCATTGAGATCACGCTCACCCCGACGGGTGACGGCACAAATGTGAGGGTGCAATTCTCCGGCCTAAGTGCGGAGGATGCCGCTTTCTATCCGCAACTCTGGGCGCGTCACCTTGACCGGATCGCAGCTGCCTTGGCTAGCGCCGAACCCGCGCAAGGCAACTGAGTCAGGAACCGCATCCTCTGAACGCTTGGCAGGCATGGGATCACCAACAGATCCAGGTCCGATTGATCGACGGCTGGGCCCTAATTCGGGTTATCCCAGGCCAGAGTGGGGTTCGAACATCGCCATTTGCCTCGGTAGGGAAATGCCAATGAAATACACCATTTGAGCTGGGAAAACGTTGTCATTCCTACAACACCGTGGAGGTGATGGGACTATGTTCGAACCCCTCCTGGCTCGCTGACCTGGAGTAATACGGCACGGATCCGGTGAAATGCAGCCGAAATCGGGTGCCGGCGGCTTCTCGCAGGTCGGCAAAGGAAGTGACGGGACTACGTTCGAACCCCCTCCGCTCGACGACCCGGATGCATCCCGAGTGCTGCCCCGGTCCGGCGGGGACCCGAGCCAGATTCGATCTCCCGTGAGTACCGCTCTAAGCGGGTTCGAGATTCCCCACCACGAGTACATGATCTCCGGGGCCCGTGAGCACACGCTCAACGCTCTTCACTTCATCATGCCGGGCTTGGAGTACGGAGACCATCGAGGAGTATGGCGAAGGCGTCGGCGGTATCTGAGCGCGCTCGGGCGGTGTCCTCGGAGGTGGCGACGAGAAGCGCCGCATCGGTCATCAACCCGAGCAGCAACGCGGCCAGCGGCTGGACGAGGTGCGCAGCGATCTGGTTGGTGTGGACGGCCGCTTCGAGCAGGTTCTCGATGGCGACGAGACCGCGTTGGGACTCGAGCTCCCGCCACCGGCGCCAGCCGAACACCGCCGGCCCATCGATCAACAATGCCTGGGCGTCGGGTCGTGCGGCGACGAGATCGAGGAATACGAGCAACACGTTTCGGACCCGAGTGATCGGGTCGACAGCGTCGATCTTCGTCGGTGTCAGCGACGTCGTGAGTTCCTCCTGGACGGCGTCGAATACGGCCAGGAATAGCTCCTCTCGATCGGCGAAGTGGTGGTAGAGCGCGCCCCTGGTTCCGGCCCCCGCGGCCTCGACGATCTCTGCCATTGAGGTGGCGAAGAACCCCTTGTCTGCCCAGAGTCGCCGCGCCGCGTCGATGAGCGCCTCCCTGGTGGCAGTGGCCTGCTCGGCCCTGGTCGCCACCCCTTCTGCTCGACGTCTCGGCATCCCTGGACTACGGTACATCGACATGCGCACTGCATGTGAATGTACCGGAGAGCCGTGACGACGCTCGACGCTTACGACGGGGGGGCCGACGCGGACGCCGTATTCGAGGAGTTCAACCAGTCGGTCGGGACGGGTCGGTACTCGCCATACCCGATGTTCGCCGAACTGCGCGCCGCCGGGGCGGTGCATCCCGGCATCCCCGATCTCGGTATCACGGAGCAGGCCGAGGGCACGGCGCCGACCTTCAGCGTCTACAGTTACGACGCCGTCAGCGAGGTGCTGAGCGACCCCGCCACCTACAGCTCGATCGCCTACGCCGACGTGATCGGCCAGGTGATGGGGCGGTCGCTGATCGAGATGGATCCGCCCGAACACCGCGGCTATCGGCTCATCCTTCAGCACGCGTTCTCCCGCAGCGCCATGGAGGGATGGAAGACGCAGCTCGTCGACCCCCTGCTTGACGAGATGGTGGCCGAGCTGGCCAACGAAGGCCGCGCCGAACTGGTCTCCCGGATCCTTTTCACGTTCCCCGTTCGGACAATTGCTGGACTCATCGGGCTACCGGCGGAGATGTTTCCGTTATTTCATCGCCTGGCGATCGAGTTGATCGCCTTGAGCGTCGATTGGGATCGAGCCGAAAGAGCGGCCGCGACCCTGGCTGATGTGTTCGCCGAAGTGCTCGCCGAGCGTAGGCGCGTCCCGACCGACGACATGATGTCGATCCTGGCCTTCGCTGAGCACGACGGCGAGCGCCTTACGGACGACGAGATCTTCTCGTTCTTGCGGCTGTTGCTCCCCGCCGGCGCGGAGACCACCTACCGCTCGTCATCGTCATTGCTCTTGGCGTTGCTCTCGCAGCGAGATCAGCTCGACCTGCTCGTGGCCGACCCGAGTCTTTTCAGTGCCGCGGTCGACGAAGGCATCCGGTGGGAAACGCCACTTCTGATCGCGCCTCGCTCCACGACCCGCGATGTCCTGCTCGCCGGCACCGAGCTACCCGAGGGATCGAGCCTATTGCTGAGCCTCGGATCCGCCAACCACGACGAGTCTCGATGGACCGATCCCGAGGCATTCGACCTCACCCGGCACCGCCAGACCCACGTAGGCTTCGGCCTCAAGGCCCACAACTGCTTGGGTCAGCACCTAGCCAAGATGGAGACTGAGGTCCTCGTCCGGGCCCTCCTTCGCGAGCTGCCCGGACTGCGCCTCGACCCCGGCGCCGACGAGCCCTACATTGCCGGCACGCTCCTACGCTCACCGCCTCGCCTGGACGTGGTCTGGGATACGTGAATCAGCCACAATCCACGCCCGAAGAAATCGTATGACGGCGGCCCAGATCCGAGTCGTGCAGTGGACGACCGGCATCGTGGGGCGCTCCGCGTTGCGAGCGATCCTCGATGACCCCCGCCTCGAGCTGGTCGGCGTCTTCGCGCACAGCGCCGACAAGATCGGACAAGACGCCGGGGTCATAGCTGGTCGCGGCTCTGTCGGTGTCACAACCACCCAGGACATCGACGCGCTTCTCGCCCTTGGTGCCGACTGCGTCGTCTACATGCCCCATTGGCCGGACATTGCCCAGCTCGAGCGCATCCTCGCTGCTGGCACCAACGTTGTCACCACCGCCCGTCTCGTCAACGGCGAGCACTACCCCGGCGACGCTGGCGAACGCCTCCGCTCCGCTGCCATTGCCGGTGGCGCGACTCTTGTCGGCACCGGGATAAACCCGATGTTCGTACCCACGCTCGCCCTCGCCGCTACTGCGATGTGCCGCAACGTCCGGCGCATCTCGATCCTCGAATCCCTTGACTGCGCCATGTATGGATCGGCGGGGACGTGGGAGGCCTACGG
Source organism: uncultured Acidimicrobiaceae bacterium (assembly GCA_963769905.1). Lineage (GTDB taxonomy): Bacteria > Actinomycetota > Acidimicrobiia > Acidimicrobiales > RAAP-2 > Bog-756. The sequence goes on along the minus strand of CAVYNG010000002.1, from coordinate 1,754,890 downwards.
GTTCGGCGGCCCGCCCGATCCCGCCGCTGTGAAAGGCGCCCTCCTACGCAGCGAGCCCGATTACCCGGAAACCCTCGACTCGATAGCTCGAGGCATCGGCCTCGATCTCGACGCCATCGACCTCGACGTGGCCCTCGCCGTGGCTGTCGGCGACCGCGACCTGGGGTTCATGGCCATCGCCGACGGCACCGTCGCCGCACTCGACGCCACGTGGCATGGCCTAGTCGATGACCACTCCGTGGTCGAGCTCCGCATGGTGTGGAGGCTTGGCAGCATCTTCGGGCACGTGGACGAACCCACGTGGCCGATCCTGCACGCTTACCGCCTGCGGATCGACGGCGACCCCAACGTCAATCTCAAGCTGTCCTTCGCCCCCGACGACTTCGAGACGTTCGACATCGGCACCACGACGGCCATGCCGGCCGTCAACGCCATCCCAGCCATCGTTGCCGCTGACCCGGGCGTACTCGGCACAGCGGATCTCCCCATCGTCACCGCCCGTCACGTCGACACTCAACGCTTGTCGGCGAAGCACGAAGGTTCAGGCCAATGACGACGGATGCCTCTGCAGCCGACACCCAGGGGTTCGAACATTGGCGTTTTCCTCGGTAGGGAAATGCCAATGAAATACACCCTTTGGCCTGGGAAAACGTTGTCATTCCTACAACACCGTGGAGGTGATGGGACTATGTTCGAACCCCTCCTGGCTCACTGAACTGGGGGACTGCGGCGCGAAAAGCTGAGTTCCGCGCATTTCGGGCGATGAACCACTGGGCGCAAGGAGCCTTCCGGAGTCATGGGACTACGTTCGAACCCTTCCAATAACCGCACCACTTCCGGCGGGATTGGGCAGGGACGGGTTCCTCTACCGCCCCCCAGTGCCCTGGACCCTGACTTCCACGAGGGGCAAGGTGGACAGGAGGGCCGGGAGGGGACGGAAGCGGACACCGGAGATGGAGGGTGGAGGGTGGGGGTGGTCCACGCCGTGTGGTGGGGGCACTGGCGGCGCTCATGCAGCTCAGACGAACTCTGAGCGCCAAAGCCGACGCCTCATTACAGTTCCCTGCGGTGATCTAGCCGGTTGCCTAAGTTACTCCAATCTCACTGCTGGAGGACCCAGAGAGGGGACGGCGGGATGAACGGCGGAATCAGTTTCGCGACGCGAAAGATCGCGCAGGTTTCTACAGTTGCGCTTGCGGTCGCAGGATCCCTGACCTTGATCACGAGCGGGAGAGCAAGCGCCTCGCCAATCGTCAACTTTGGCCAGAGCAGCCCGATCACAAATGCGGCGGACCCATCAACACCAGCTTGTCCGCCACCGGTTATCTCGGGCACCACGGCAACGGTGACGTGTTCATACAACGGAACCACAGGTGCTGACGGCAGCCCCCAGTATTGGACCGTACCGGCGGGCGTGACCCAGGCCAGTTTTTCCCTTTACGGCGCAGGGGATGGATTGACCGGAATCGGCGGCCTTACGTCCGCGACCTTGAACGTTGTCGCCGGCTCGACGCTCACGGTCGGGGTCGGAGGCCAAGGCACCACTGATGCAGGTGGCTTTGGCGGCGGTGGGGCGCCCGGGGTGCTCGCGGAGGGCGGTGGTGGTGCCTCGTGGGTGACCGACAGTGACGGCACCGCCCTGCTGGTCGCCGGTGGTGCCGGCGGCACCGCCTTTGGCGATGCTGCCCAAAACGGACCGGAATCTGGAGGGGCTGGCGGAGGACAAGCGGGGGACGCCGGCTCAAACGACCTCAGTTGCGACGATCAGGGCTGCGATCTCGATTTTGGAGGGGGTTCAGGTACCCAGAGTTTTGTTTTTAACGCGGGATTCGGTGAACACGAAGGCGGTTCGACGGGATACGGCCCGTTGATGTTCGACGGCACGGACGTCACAGATGCTGCCGCCGGCGGGGCGGGGTCGGCGACAGCGCAGTGCAACGTTCCGTCGGCTTTTTTCGACCCAATTTTCGGCGGTGGCGGCGGGGGCGGGGGCGGCTACTTCGGTGGAGGAGGCGGGGCACCTTGCGCGGGAGGTGGAGGCGGCTCAGGGTACGTCACTCCCTCGGTACTCTCGGGGTCCACGGTGCTTGGTGGTGGATCTGTCGGCCCCGGCGAGGTCGACATCACCTACACCGTGCAACCGCCGACGATTACCTCCTCCGACGAAGCCTTCTTCGAACTGGGTCATGCTGGTAGCTTCACGGTCAACGCCACGGGTAACCCCGCCCCTACCTTCAGCGAGACCGGAACCCTGCCTGCCGGCATGACGTTTTCGGGTGCGGGAGTGTTCTCCGGCACTCCGACCCAGTCCGGTCTCTTTTACGTGACCATCACGGCGACGAACGGGTACTCGCCGGACGCGGTTCAGTCCTTCGTCTTGGTGGTCAATGCACCGCCGACGATCACCTCGGCGAACAGCGCCACCTTCGCAGAAGGGGTGGCCGATGCGTTCACCGTCACCGGCACCGGCTTCCCGGCCCCGACCTTCACCGAGACCGGGAGCCTCCCGACCGGCCTGGCCCTCTCGAGCGCGGGTGTGCTCTCGGGCACCCCGACCCAGTTAGGTACTTTCCCGATCACCCTCACCGCATCGAACGGCATTTCACCGAACGCGACCCAGTCGTTCACCTTGACGGTCGCCACGTCGACGAACCCGGTGCCCTCGGACGAGCTCGCCTGGGGCTACGGCACCAATGGTGAGCTCGGCAACGGCACGACGACGTCGACCCAGATGACACCGGTTCCCGTCTCCCTCCCGCCAGGGGTAACCGCCACCGCGACCGCAGCCGGATCGGAGACCGGCTACGCGATCGGCTCGAACAACGTCCTCTATGCGTGGGGCAGCGGCACAGACGGCCAACTGGGCAACGGCACCACGACCGCGACCCAAACCAGTGCGGTCGCCGTTTCTCTCCCGGCCGGTTCCACCGCTGTCGCCTCTGGGGCCTTGACCAGTTACGCACTCGGCTCGAACGGCACCGTCTACGCCTGGGGCTACGGCCCAGACGGCGAGCTCGGCAACGGCACGACGACGTACGCCCAGACGACGCCGGTGGCCGTGTCTCTGCCGACCGGGGTCACCGCGACCGCGATCGGCGCCGCGGGCTACACCGGGTATGCCATGGGTTCGAACGGCACCCTCTATGCCTGGGGCAATGGCGCGGACGGCGAGCTCGGCAACGGCACAACGACCGCCGCCCAGGCCACACCGGTCGCGGTTTCACTGCCGGCCGGGGTCACCGCGACCGCGATCGCCGGCGGCGAGTACACCGCCTACGCCCTCGGGTCGAACGGCACCGTCTACGCCTGGGGCTTCGGCACCAACGGCGAGCTCGGCAACGGCACAACGACGTCGACCCAGACGACACCGGTCGCCGTCTCCCTGCCGACCGGGGTCACCGCCACCGCGATCGCCGCCGGAGCCCTCAACGGCTATGCCCTTGGCTCCAACGGCACGCTGTATGCCTGGGGCAACGGCACTGGGGGCCAGCTCGGCAACGGCACGACGACCGATCCCCAGACGAAACCGATCGCCGTCTCCCTGCCGAGTGGGGTCACCGCCACTGCGATCGGTGCCTCCGAGTTCACCGGATTCGCAATCGGTACGAACGGCACCCTGTATGCGTGGGGGACGGGCGCAGACGGCAACCTCGGGAACGGCACGACGACGTTCTCCCAGACGACACCTGTCGCCGCCTCCCTCCCGGCCGGGGTGGTCCCGACGGCGCTCGGCTCGGGGCCGCTGTCGGAGACCGACTACGCGGTCGTGCGACCGGCCGTCACCCTCTCCCAGGGCAGCCTGACCGCGACCACCATCGCACCGGGGGCCGGCTACGCGGGGCAGCTCACCCTGACCAACCTGCCGACCGGCGGCGGTTCGCTCACCTGGACGACGACCATCTCTTCGTCGGAGGTCACCGTCTCCTCCTCGGGGGCGGTGACCGTCCCCACCTCGGTGACGACGCCGGGGACCGTCGCGGTGAGCGGAACGGTGCGTGACGCCGTCGGCGACACCGGAAACTGGTCCTTCACCCTCACGGTCAACGGCACGCCGCCGACGATCACTTCGGCGAACAGTGCCACCTTCACGCAGGGTCAGGCGGGGACCTTCACGCTCACTGCCACCGGCGACCCGGCACCCACCTTCAGCGGAACCGGATCGCTCCCGATCGGGGTGACCCTCACCAGCGCGGGTGTGCTCTCGGGTACCCCAACCCAGTCGGGGACCTTCCCGATCACCATCACCGCCACCAACGGCGAGTCGCCCGACGCGACACAGAGCTTCACGCTCACGGTCGATGGACCGCCCACGATCACCTCGGGGAGCAGCGCCACTTTCACCCAGAGTCAGGCGGGAAGCTTCACGGTCACCGCAACCGGCACTCCGAGCTCGGCCTTCACCGAGACTGGGGCTCTGCCGACGGGCGTAACTCTTTCGAGCGCTGGGGTGCTGTCAGGGACGCCGACCCAGGCGGGTTTCTTCCCGATCACCATCACCGCGACGAACGGCGTGCCACCGAACGCGACCCAGACCTTCACACTCACGGTCGATGGACCGCCCACGATCACCTCGGCGAACAGCGCCACCTTCACGCAGGGTCAGGCGGGGGGTTTCACCGTTACTGCCACCGGCACGCCGAGCTCGACCTTCAACGAGACGGGATCGCTCCCGAACGGCGTGACCCTCTCGAGCGCGGGGGTGTTGGTCGGAACGGCGACCCAGTCCGGTTCCTTCCCGATTACCATCACCGCGACGAACGGCGTCTCGCCCGACGCGACACAGAGCTTTACGCTGACGGTCGATGAGGCTCCGTCAATCACCTCGGCGAATAGCACCACCTTCGCGGAAGGTATGACTGGGTCCTTCACAGTGACAGCCACCGGCTATCCGGCCCCGACCTTCAGTGAGACCGGGACCCTGCCGAGCGGTATCACCCTGAGCAGCGCCGGTGTCCTCTCGGGTACGACGACCCAGTCGGGGACCTTCCACTTCACGATCGACGCGGGCAACGGCGTTGCTCCGGATGCGACCCAGTCGTTCACGCTGACCGTGACCCAGCTGTTCCAGATCTGGACCTCCACCCTTCCCAACGCCACGCCGGGTCAGAGCTACGGGCCGGTGCCGCTCCAAGCGATCGGCCAGGCGTCGGGCGCGACGCTCAAGTGGAAGAAGGCGGGAACGCTCCCGAAGGGCTTGAAAGTCAAGGGCGGGTTCCTCGAAGGGACATCCAGCCTCAAGCTGGTCCACGGTGCCAACCTGTCGGTGCCCATTCAGGTCACCGAGAAGTGGGTCGCCGTGTCCGGCCGGATCAAGACCAAGCACTCGGTGACAGTCACCAAGACGCTGATGATCCACATCAACTGACGTCCGTTGGGGTCATGGGGTTTCATCAGGGTGCGTCCGTGGGCCGAGCCCTCACGAGCGGTTCGAACGTCGTCATTTGCCTTGGTGAGCGAACGGAGGCCAAGAAGGCACGTCTACCAGGGACAACGTTGTGATTCTCACAACGAAGTGGTGGAGGTGGCGGGAATCGAACCCGCGTCCTCCGGCTTCTTAGTGGGCCTTCTCCGAGCGCAGCCAGTAGTGAATTGTCGGGGCCGGCGCTTCTACCGGCGACAACGCCGGCCCGTATCCGACTTCAGTGTCCTTCAGCGGCCTGTCGGCAGAACCGTGAGGTAAGTCCCACTTGATGGCGCCCATACCCGGCCCGTGGGACCGAGACCGGTAGGACGTCGCTGCTCTTAGGCGGCGAGTACGAGCTGAGGCTCGTCGTTTGTTTTAGGTTCCGGCTCTTTAACGTGGCTCCGGAGACCACGGCTCGCTTCTCCCACCTCGACGACCGGAGTCGAAGCCTGTCACCCCCTTGATCGCCGACCGGACTCTCCGGTGGCAGAACACCCATTGTACAGGGGCCTTGGACGACGGGAACGTTTGGCCGAGCAACCTCGGGCGCACACCACCGAACCGCGCCCGCCCGCTGCCCGCCTTCAGGCGTTCAGGCCGAGCCCCTCGTCTTCACCGCGGCGCGGGCCTCGCGCGCTGCCTCGCGCCCCGCGTCTCGTTCCGCGATGGCACGGCGTTTGTCATAGCGCCGCCGGCCCCGGGCGAGCGCGAGCTCGACTTTTGCTCGGCCGTCCTTGAAGTAGATCTGGAGGGGCACGAGCGTCAGCGACTGCTGCTGGGTACGCCCCAGCCATTCGTCGATCTGGCGTCGGTGGACGAGGAGCTTGCGACGGCGGTCGGGATCGTGAGCGCCGAAGCCGTTGGCCTGTGCATACGGTGGCACATGGACCCCGTAGAGCCATAGCTCTCCGTCAATGATCCGCGCGTAGGAATCCTGCAAAGCGATCCGCCCCGCACGGAGTGACTTCACCTCCGAACCTTGGAGGACGATCCCGCATTCGAGGGTGTCGAGGATGTCGTAGTCGTGGCGGGCGCGCCGGTTTGCGGCGACCGGTCGGCTCCGCTGGCCGTCGGTCGCCTTCCCGGCCCGGCCCCCGTCGGGCGCCGCTCCCTTTGCCTTGGCGGCAGCCATGCCGTCGGACGGTAGTCGCCCGACGGCGCGACGCCGTTCCATGGGTCGGGTCGAACCCTCGAGCGACCCCCTGCTCTAGCGTGAGGCTGCTCATGCTGTCCCTCACCCGACCTGTCTACGAGCAGATGGTCGCCCATTGCCTGGCCGGGCTCCCCGACGAGGCGTGTGGCCTCATCGGCGGGGAGCCGACGACGGGAGCTGGCGTCACGTGCTACCCGACTCGTAACGTCGCCGCCTCGGCCACGCTCTACACGGTCGACCCGCGCGAGCACCTCCGTGCCGACCGCGATGCGGAGGCCAATGGGTACGAGATCATCGGCGTCTTCCACTCCCACACCCACACCGAGGCCTACCCGTCACCGACCGACGTGGAGCAGGCCCCCGACCCCCAGTGGCACTACGTCCTCGTGTCGCTCAGGGATATCGAGCCGGTCGTCCGGAGCTTTCGCATCGTCGACGGGATGATCACCGAGGAACCGGTGCGGCTCCGGTCCCGGTAGAATCTCAACCGAATTGGTCAGCTTTTTGGCGGGTCCGCCGGTGTGGGCCGGCCCGACCGGGGGCTCGTCGTGGCCCCGTGTGGTGAGCCCCGGCGAGCAGACACCGTGAGCATCGGCAACCAGAAGGAGAGTCCGTGGCCGTTCGAGTAAACCTTCCGACAGTGTTGCGTCCACAGGCCGGCGGTGCGAAGACGGTCTCCGCCGAGGGCGCCACGGTGGGCGAGATCCTCCGATCGCTCGAGCAGCAGTACCCAGGGCTTGCGGGGCAGGTGATCGACGGCAACGGCTCGCTCCACAAGTTCGTCAACGTGTACCTGAACGACGACGACGTGCGCTACTTGTCGTCCCTGGACACCACAGTGACCGACTCGGACGAGCTCTCCATCCTGCCCGCGGTGGCAGGAGGGGCATTCCGACGCGCGTCGACACGCCGCCGATGACCACCTACGGGTCGGTGCTCGACCTGATCGGCAACACCCCGCTCGTCGACATCAGCGAGCTCAGCCCGAATCCTGCAGTTCGTCTCCTGCTCAAGCTCGAGGGACAGAACCCGGGTGGGTCGGTGAAGGACCGCATCGCCCTTTCGATGATCGAAGAGGCTGAAAAGGAAGGCGCCCTCCACCCGGGACAAACCCTGCTCGAGCCGTCGTCGGGCAACACCGGTATCGGCATGGCGCTGGTCAGCCGGGTGAAGGGCTATCACTTGAAGGTCGTTCTCGCCACCAACGTCTCTGTCGAGCGTCGCCAATTGCTCGAGCTCTGGGGGGCCGAGATCATCGACTCACCGGGCGAGGAGGGTTCGAACGGTGCGGTTCGGCGCGCACGTGCGCTCGCCGACGAGCACCCCGAATGGGTGTTCCTCTACCAATACGGAAACCCGGCGAACCCGAAGGCCCATTATGAAGGGACCGGGCCGGAGATCTGGCGCGACTGCCCGGAGGTCACTCATTTCGTCGCGGGGCTCGGCACGTCCGGAACGCTCCTCGGGGTCGGGCGCTTCCTCAAAGAGCGCAACCCCACAGTGAAGGTGTGGGCGATCGAGCCTCCCGCGGGGGAGCTCGTCGACGGTCTCCGGAACCTCGACGACGGTTACATCCCCCCGATCTTCGTCGACAACGACGGCGCCGAGCTCCTCGACGGCAAACGCATCGTGCGACCCCGCGAATCGATCGAGTGGACTCGGAGGCTCACCGACGTGGGCATCTTCGCGGGTCTCTCGACCGGCGCCGTGCTCGCCGGCGCCGCGAGGGTCGCCGACACCCTCGACGCCGGGACGATCGTGGCCGTCTCGGCGGACGGCGGCTGGAAGTATCTCTCGACAGGCGCATGGACCGACGATCTCGACGTAGTCGTCGAACGCGCCAAGCACATCACCTACTTCTGAGCTCTCCGCTCTGCGAAAGCCGAGCCGTCGATCCGGGTGGTCACACGGGCAACCCGCCTAGCCTCTGCCCGTGGCGACACCGAACCGGTCATCGAGCGAGGACCCGGCTGGTTCGGGACTCACCGTCACCGTGCTCGGATGCGACGGGAGCTGGCCGGGACCGGGAGGTGCGGGGAGCGGCTACCTGATCGCCTCCGGGTCGACCCGCGTGCTGGTCGACGCCGGCCCGGGGACCTTCGCCAACCTGCAGCTGCGTCACGATCCGGCCTCACTCGACGCCGTGGTGATCACCCACTCCCACACCGACCATTGGACCGATCTCTACGGTCTCGACGCCCACGCACGCTTCGTGCTCGAGCGCACCGGCATCCCGCTCTTCGGACCGGGGGAGCTGAGGGAGCGGGCGCGCGAGCTCGCCGAGCGCACGACCTTCGACTGGCGCGTGGTCGCCGGTGGCGACGCAGCCGACATCGGCGACCTCCGGTGTCGGTTCCGCCGGACCGATCACCCAGTCGAGACCCTTGCGGTACGTGTCGAGGGCTCCGGGCGCGCGCTCGGCTACTCTGCCGACTCGGGTCCTCGTTGGGAGCTTGCCGACCTCGGGACCGGACTGGACCTCGCGCTGTGCGAGGCGACCTACACCGCCGAGTACGAAGGAACCATGGGCCATCTGAGCGGACGCCAAGCCGGGAACCAAGCCCGCGAGGCCGGTGTGCCGCGCCTCGTGATCACCCACCGCTGGCCGACCGTCGACGAGGGCGCGGTCGGCGCCGAGGCACGCGCCGCGTTCGACGATCGGGTCGAGCACGCGTCGATCGGCGCCGAGTTCGTCCTGTGACCAGTGCGGCGCCGGCCGGACGGAGCCTCGGCCGAGCGGACGGCCGCGCGCTAGACGAATTGCGCGCCGCAGAGTTCGTCCGCGACTTCACCGTGTTCGCTCCCGGGTCGGTGCTCGTGTCGATGGGGCGAACCAAGGTGCTCTGCACCGCCTCCGTCGAGGAGCGCGTACCACCGTGGATGCGCGGGGGTGGGAAGGGATGGGTGACCGCCGAATACTCACTCCTGCCCGGTTCGACCGGCGAGCGAGTCACCCGCGAGGCGGCCAAGGGTCGCCAGTCGGGCAGGACACAGGAGATCCAGCGCCTGATCGGGCGTTCGCTCCGCTCGGTGTGCGACATGGTCGCGCTGGGCGAGGTCCAGGTGACCGTCGACTGCGACGTGCTCCAAGCCGACGGTGGGACGAGGACCGCCTCGATCTGTGGGGCCTACGTCGCACTGCACGACGCGCTGACCCGGCTGGTCCAGTCCGGGGTGGTCCGTTCGCACCCGCTGGGTGAGGCGGTGGCGGCGGTGTCGGTCGGGATCGTCGACGGGGTCTGCATGCTCGATCTTCCCTACGAGGAGGACAGCCGGGCGGAGGTCGACATGAACGTCGTGATGACGTCCTCGGGGAGGTTCATCGAGGTACAGGGCACGGCGGAGGGCATGCCCTTCTCGAAAGGGGAGCTCGACGAGATGCTCGGGCTCGCCGAGCACGGCATCGCACAGCTTTTGGAGCTCGAGGCCGCTTCCCTCGCCGAGCCACCGCCTGCTCGGTGACTCGGGAGCTCCGACTGGTTCTCGCGACCGCCAATCCGGACAAGGCGGCCGAGATCCTGGAGATCCTCTCGTCGGTACCCGGGCTCGTCCTGCTCCCGAGGCCTGCGTCGGTTCCCGAGGTCGAAGAGACGGGTGACACGCTGCTCGACAATGCCCGGCTGAAGGCGCGCGCCCTGGTCGAGGCGAGCACCACCGGGGCCGTCGCAGACGACACCGGACTCGAGGTCGACGCCTTGGGCGGCGCTCCCGGCGTGTACTCCGCGCGCTTCGCCGGCGAGCACGCGACCTACGCGGACAACGTGGCCAAACTCCTCGACGAGTTGGACCGGGTCGGTGCCCACCAACCGGAGCGTCGGCGGGCGCGGTTCCGTTGCGTCGCGCTGGTCGAGTACGCCGACGGCGAGGAGGTTTGGGCGGACGGCGAGGTCACCGGGACCATCGCATCGCGACCGGTCGGGGAGGCCGGCTTCGGGTACGACCCGGTGTTCGTGCCCGACGGCTTCGACGGCCGCACCTTCGCCGAGATGACCTCGGCGGAGAAGCATGGGGTCTCCCATCGCGGGCGCGCCTTCCGCGCGCTTGCGGACCAGCTTTCGGCTGGACGCACCCGCCAGTGACGTGCCGGCGGCCACTGGTCGCCGACAGGGGAGTGAGGGTCAGGCCGCTCCGTCGTCCTTCGGGGCACTCGACTCGCTGACGGGCGCCCAGGGATCGTCCGCGATCGGGGGCGGCATCACGGTCACTTCGGCGAGGTTGCCCGACCGATCCTCCGCAGCGACCGCGACGGGCTCGGGGTCGGGCGGCGGAGGCACGACCGCGGCAACGGTCGCCTCGTCGGACGAAGCGGGCGGCACCGGGAGGACGATCGCCTCGTCGGTCGCCCCGTTCCCAGAGGAACCAAGGGTTGGAGGCCCGAAGTCACCGACCAGGCGTCCCGACGCCGGGGTCAGTTGGAGAAGGCCGGCGTTGCTGAGGTCGCGCAAGGTGCGAAGACCGGTGATCTGATCGCCCCCGATCGCGTCGAGGACGTCGTTGACCGACCGGCCACTCGTGCCGACCGTGGTCAGGACCTGCCACTGGTCACTCCGGATCTGCACGTCGCGCCCGGGTGGGGTCGGCGACAGGCTGACCAGCGCGTCGACCGGGACGATCGCGCGGATCTCCTTCCACTCGTCCACTTGGGGCCGGACTTCGGCGAGGACCGCTTCGACCGACACGCTCGGCTGGCCGCCGAAGGAGGCCGCGCCCCCCGTGAAGTAGAACCATCCTTCTTCGAGGCAGGCGAGTTCGAACACCGACGAGCCGATCGTCGTGGCCGACCCCACCTGTGCGTTGGAGAGACGCCCGCCGTCGAGCCAGAGCCTGCCTCCCGCCGAGTCCGCGACCACCTGGAGCTCGCCGGTCTGTGAGGTCGACGCGAGCATCGAAAGGACGTCGTCCAACGAGAAGACCGAGAGTGAACCGACCAGTGAAGCGGCGGGTGCCACATCGGATCGGTCACCTCGGTGCACGGCCGGTTGCTCCCCGGCACCAGCCAGAGCCGCGCCCGACGACACCCGAACGAACTCTTGGTCGCTCGCGACCTCCGGGTTGGCCATCGATTGGAACGGCTGATCCACGACTACGGGTTGCTCGCTCATCCCTGATCCTCCTGAGGACCCACGTCTCCTGGCCATCTCTCCTCTGTCCTTCAGTCGAGGCTCCCTCCCTTCAAAGTTAGCCGCTGTGAGTGCTTAACTCCACACTATTAGTGACTTTTTTGTCTTTCCGTGTCGCGGCACTCGCCAGCTGGCGGACTTTGGCCCTTCGGATCCTCCAGAGGCAAAAAGTGGGCCACGACTAAGGTCGCCGCATGCCCGAGACGCCGCGGCAGAGGGTGATCGAGGGCGTCCGGCAGGGCATGGTCCGGGTCGCCGGCCGCCATGCCGGGCTCCGGCGCTTGATGGAACGGACGAGCCGCGAGCTGGCCCGGGCCGCGGAGCGTGGCCTGGCGACGGCCGAGGCTCGCGACGCAGGCATCGACACGACCTATGGGGGCAGCTATTTCGGTGAGGGACGGGACGCGTCGGGCGACCGTGAAGGGCGCTCGGGCTATGCCCGCTACGACCGGATCGCCTCCAACGCGGACATCGCCGGCTGGCTGATCTGGCGGAACTTCCGGGTGGCGAACAGCCTCGACGTGGGGTGCGCCACCGGCTATCTGGTCGAGGTCCTGAGGGAACGCGGAATCGACGCCGAGGGATGCGACGTGAGCCAGTTCGCCGTCGACCACCCGGCTCCTGGCGCAGCCGGGCACCTCAGGGTCGCCAACCTCTTTGCCGGCCTGCCCTGGGAGGACCGGGCCTTCGAGCTGGTGACCGCGCTGGAGATCCTCGAACACCTTCCGCCCGAGCGGGTGGCGACGGCCATCCGCGAGCTCGCACGGGTGTGTGGGGGCTACCTGTACGCGACGATCCCGTCCTTCGGCGCCAACGACTCTGGCGCGGCCGGTCACTTCGAGGGAAAGGTCCGCCCGGAGCGCCTCGAGCACTACCAGCGCCTCGGTGCCGACTTCGACGGGCCCGTGCCCGAGGAGGACCTTGCCGTCGACGCGGAAGGCCATCTCGTCGAGGGTCACCAAACCATCGCATCGTTCCGGTGGTGGACCGAGCAGTTCGCCGCCGTGGGCCTGACACGCCGGCCGGAGATCGAGCGGCGGCTCTACGCCGACATCGCGCCGGCGGGACTCGAACCCTTCTGGAACCTCTACGTCTTCGAGTCGAAGAGCGCGCTGCCGGGTATCGCCGAGCCACGCGATCCCGGCCGGACGCTGGCCGAGCTCGGACTCGAGCACCCGCTGCTCGAAGTGGCGCACGGATGAGCGACGTCGGCTCGGCGACGCCTCGGCCCGCCACCTACGGCGACTTCGAGCACCTTCGCTTCGATCGCCCACGTGACGGCGTCCTACTCGTGACCATCGACCGCCCCGAGGTGCTCAACGCGGCAAACCCGCGGCTCCACCGCGAGCTGTCGCAGATTTGGCCGGTGATCGACGCGGACGACGCGATCGCGGTGTCGGTGATCACCGGTGCGGGATCGGCCTTCTCCGCAGGGGGCGATTTCGAGATGATAGAGGCGATGACGACCGATCAGGCGGCGGTGGTCGAGCAGTGGAACGACGCCAGCGCCATCGTCGAAGAGATGCTCTCGTCGGTCAAGCCGATCGTCTCGGCCGTCAACGGCCTGGCGATCGGCGCCGGGCTCGCGGTCGCGCTGCTCGCCGACGTGAGCATCGTCGGCGAGTCCGCTCGCCTCTCCGACGGTCATGTGCGACTGGGTGTCGCGGCAGGCGACCACGCGGCCATCGTGTGGCCCTTGCTGTGCGGTATGGCGAAGTCGAAGTACTACCTGATGACCGGTGAGTTCATCGAGGCACGCGAGGCGGAGCGCATCGGCCTGGTGACGCGATGCGTCGCCGACGACGACGTCGTCGCCGAGGCGCTGGCGGTCGCCGAGCGGCTCGCTCGCGGGAGCGCGACCGCGGTCCAGTGGACCAAGCGCGTTCTCAACCGTTGGATCGCGGTCTCTGCCCCGACCTTCGGCGAGTCGCTCGCACTGGAGATGCTCGGGTTCCTCGGACCCGACGCGCGCGAGGGGCTCGCTGCGGTCCGCGAGCGTCGGCCGCCGGAGTTCCCGTCCGCCAGCCGTGGGCGCTGAAACGGCACGCTCGGCACGCTTCGGCGCGCTCGGCGTCAGGAGACGGTGACCAGGGTTCCGATCGGGGTCAGGGGGTAGACCACCGCGGCGTTCGCGATCGGCATCTCGACGCAGCCGTCACTCTGCGGGTATCCGTAGCCCGGCCGCACGAAGCCGTGGAGCGCATCGCCACCGTTGAAGTAGCTGACCCAGGGGATTCCGGGGTCGACATAGTGGGACCCGTCCGGATTGGTACCGCTCATGGTGGTCACCGTGTAGCGAGCGAAGACGGGGAAGGTGCCCGCGGCGGTCGGCGCGGCCGGCACACCGGTGTTGGCCGGCGTGCTGTAGACCACGGACCCGTTGCTGTAGACCGTGGTGGTCTCGGGTTCGGCCATCGAGACGACCACGTAGTTGTAGGGGGCGGAGCTGACCGTCCCGGCCGCGGCGTCCGCGAGCAGCTGGCCCCAGACGGACGGCCCGGCCGAACCGTCGGTCGTCATGTCGTGGTGGGACTCGAACGCCATCACTGCGCCTCGGGTGATCTCGTTCGCGCTGCCCGGCGCCCAGAGGTTCGCCAGTGAGGCAGGCTCGGGCCATCGCCAGTTGAAGGTTCCCTCCTGCGCGTTGGCCGCCTCTTGGGGAGCGGTCAGCGGACCGGCGGGTGTGAAGCTGAGCGGAAGGTAGCCGAGCTGCGCGAGAAGCTGCTGGAGCCGGAGCGTCGAGCCCGGCGCGACGGTGAATTGGGTACTCGAGGCGAGTTCGAGGTGCTTGCCGGCCGCGCTGGTGACGCCGCTCGTGCCCGCGGGAACCGAGAGCGTCTCGGTGGTCGAGGGAACGAGGGGCGAGGAGGCGACGAACGCGAGCGTGGTCGGGGTGACGAGCTCCCACGATCCCGCCACCGCGGGGCTGAGCGTCGGGGTCGGGGTGTGGAGCGCGAGGGGTGTCGAGAACTGGACCGCGACCGTCGCGTCACTCGGAACGGCGGAGCTGGCGTTGGCCGGGCTCACCGACAACACGGTCAGGGGCTTGGCGGCCGCACCGGTCGTGCCCGACTGCGTGGCGGAGGCGCCCGGGCCCGAGCCGTGTACGACTGCGGCCACTCCCACTCCGAGTGCGACGAGCGCCACCACGGCGATGGCGAGGCGCCAGATCACCTGTCCGCCGTGTCCCCGTTCGACACTGGCGTGGGCGTGTTTCGACTCCATCCTGATCCGATCCTCACACCCCAACGACGTTGTTGCCTTCGCCCAAGCTACCAGTCGGAGCGCCTGACCAAACGGCGATCCGGGCTCTGGGCAGGGTCGCTAGGGCTGCGGATGGGACTCGACAGCCTCGACGATCGTTCGTTCGAGGCGATCGATCCCCTGTGAATCGTCGAGCTTTGCGCCGTCCTGGCGCCGGACGTAGAACGCATCCACGACTGCGCTGCCGAAGGTGGAGACCTTCGCCGAGATCACATCGAGTCCGCACTCGACGAAGGCCCGTGTGATGCGGTGGAGTTGCCCGACGACATCCTCGGCCCGTACTTCGACCACGGTCGCCGCCCTCGACGCGCTGTTGTCGACGGTCACCTGGGTGGAGACCAGCTGTGGGGCCGAGGGCCTTTTCATGTTCCGATAGGTGCGCGCCCGCTCGGCGAGCTGGGCATCGATCGCGAGCCGTCCGTCCATGGCGGCCGTGAGGTCGTCGGAGAGCCGTGCCGCGGCCGGCCAGCGGCCGAGCGAGGGTTCGGCCGTGAACATCTCGACCGCCACCCCGTCCTCGCCGGCGACCACCGCAGAACGCACGTTGAGACCGTGGAGCGCGAGCACCCCGGTCACCTCGGCGAGGAGGCCCGGCCGGTCGGGCGCCGCCACCGTGACCACCGGGTCCTCGATCGAGAGGGCCGGGACACCCCGGCTCCGGACCGTGTCCATGATCACCCGCAGCTCGTCGGTGACCCACGGAGTCGGCGGGGCGGCGGGCTCGCCGGCGAGCAGTCGCGCGGTTCGCTCGACCAAGTCGGCCACGAGTCCTGCTTTCCACGGTCCCCAGGCGGACGGACCGGTGGCGACGCTGTCGGCCTCCACCAGGGCGGCCAGCAATTCGAGGCTCGAGCGGTCACCGACCTCGCGGGCGACACGCTCGGCGGTCGCCGGGTCGTCGAGGTCTCTCCTGGTGGCAGTGTCCGGGAGCAGCAGGTGCAGGCGGACCATTTTGACCAGGGTCTCCACGTCCTCGCGAGGGAGTCCGAGCCGGGCGCCGATCTCGGCGGCGACCACCACGCCCACCTCGGTGTGGTCACCGGGGAAGCCCTTCCCGATGTCGTGGAGGAGTGTGCCGAGGAGCAACAGGTCGGCACGCTCCACCCGGTGGGCGAGTGTTGCCGCGTTCGCCGTGGCCTCGAGGAGGTGACGGTCGACGGTGTAGCGGTGGTACGGGTTGCGTTGGGGCTTGTTGCGCACCGCGGCCCACTCGGGCAGGTAGCGCTCGAGCAAGTGGCGCCGGTCGAGCGCCTCGAGCGCGGTGACGGCCGGAGGCCCGGACGCGAGCACTCGCACCAGACAATCCCGAAGGTGGTCCGGCCACGGTTCGGGAGGCGCGGGTGCCTTGCGTCCGAGAAGGTTGAGTGCGTCTCGCGAGACCGGTAGGTTCCGTTCGGCAGCCACACCGGCGAGCCGCAGTGCAAGGCTCGCGTCGCCGCTCGCGTCTGCGGTGTCGATCAGCACGACCTCACCGTCGACGATGGCGAGATCGGGTTCACCGGTCGAGGCCGATGCGTCGACGGACGGCTCGCCCGACCCGGCGCGGAAGCGGCGCCGCGTCCCGCGAGCCCCGTTCGATCGGGCCAAGGCGCTTCGTCGTCGCCACGCGTCGTCGGCCTCCCAGGCGACGGTTCGCCCCGCGGTGGCGACCGCGCGCATCAGGGCGTCGGCGTCGGTTTCGCCGAGAGTGGTCGCGACCTGGTCTTGTTCCTGGAGGAGCAGCTTGTTGAGCTCGCGACCGGCCCGACGATGCAACTCGACCCGGATCGCGGTCAGAACCGAACGGGCGTCCTCTACCGCGACGGTGTCCACGTAATCGGCGAGGAGGGGCATGGCCTGCATCATCGCGAGCAGCGCGGTGATGTCCCGGAGGCCCCCGTGGGCCTCCTTCAGGTCGGGCTCGAGCAGGAAGCCGACGTCGCCGAAGGTCGCGCGGCGATCGGCAACCTGGGCTTCGAGGATCTCGAGCCATGGCGGCTTCTGCCGTGCCCATCTGGCGCGGGCGCCCTCGAGCACCGGCTCGGCGACCTTGACGTCGCCGGCGATCACCCGTGCGTCGAGCAGACCGAGCGCCACACGGAGGTCCTCGGCAGCGATGTCGAGGACCTCGTTCGGGCGGCGGACGCTGTGGTCGAGGGAGATCCCCTCGTCCCACACCGGGTACCAGATCCGGTCGGCCAGCGTCCGGACGTCCTTCCTCCCGCGATGGACGAGGAGGACGTCGAGATCGCTGAAAGGACAGAGCTCGCCGCGGCCGTACCCGCCGACGGCGACGAGTGCCATCCCCCGGGGGTTGCCCTCGGTCGCCTGGTCGAAGAGCCCGGTCAGCCATGCATCCGCTTCGGCGGCATAGGCTCGGCAGAAGGCGTCCCCGAGCAGGTCGGGACGCTCGATGAGCGCTTGCCGCCGGTCACGCAGGGACACGGCCGGACCGTAGCACCGGGGTCTTCTGGCTCGGTCGTCCGGCCGGCCGCGATCCACGGTGTCGACCTGGGGATTAACGTTGGGTCATGGCCGACGACGAGCGCACAGGACTCACCTTCTTCGACGGAGTGCTGATCGCGGGAGGCGGCCTCATCGCGGTTCTCGTCGCCTTCTGGGCGCTCGGCGCGATCGTCGGGTTCTTCTGGGGCGTGGTGAAAGTCCTACTGGTGCTGGGCGTCATCTTTCTGCTGGCACGAATGGTCTTCCGCCGGCGCGCCTGACGATCGAGGCTCCTCCTGGCAGAAGGGTCCGGGCTCAGGTGATCATCGACCGGTAGTGGTCGATGTGCTCTTTCACCATGCGGCCCGTCGAGAAGTAACTCTCGACGGCGAGCCGGCAGTCGGAGCGCTGGAGCTCGCCGACTCGTCCGATGGCCTCCACCATCGCTTCCTCGTCCTCACAGAGGAACCCGGTACGACCGTCGTCCACCACCTCGGGTGCGGCGCCCTCGGGGAAGGCCAGGACCGGAGTCCCGCATGCCAGCGCCTCGATCATGACCATCCCGAACGGTTCGTTCCAGCGGATGGGGAACAAGAGAGCGGAGGCACCGGCAAGGAGCTCGAGTTTGCGCTCGTGGGAGACCTCGCCGAGATAGACCGCGTCGCTGCCGAGGAGCGGCTCGACCTGTTCCGAGAAGTAACGCATCTCCCACGGCTCGCGCATCTTGGCCGCCATGAGGATCCTGATGCCGGCCTTGCGCGCGACCTCGATCGCGCGGTGGGGACCCTTGTCGTCGGCCATCCGTCCGAGGAACAGCACGTAGGGCCCGTCCGGATCGCCCTTGCCGTCGCCGACCGGAAAGATGCTCGAGTCGATCCCGTGGTGGATGACACGCGCGACGGGGATGTCGGGCGCCGCACGACGCTGCGCGTGGGAGATCGCGACGAGCGGAACGCGATCGGCCGTAGCGCGGTAGAGGTCGGAGAGCTCGTCGTTGAAGGGACCGTGGATGGTGGTGGTGACCGGGAGACCCGGGTAGTGCTCCGCATGGAACGGGCCCATCATGGTGTGGTCGTGGACGACGTCGCAGTGGCACAGCGCCTCGTAGGCATGGATGACGTGTCGGATCTCGGGAACGGCCATCCCGATACGAGTGCCCTCGGCGGCCGGAAGCGCCCACTCCCGCGGTACCGGGCAGGTCGAATCACCCGTCGCGAACAGCAACACATCATGACCCTGGTCCTGGAGGCCACGGGCGAGTTGGTCGACCACGAGCTCGATGCCGCCATAGAGCAAGGGCGGAATCGGGGTCCAGGGCGGCGCGATGATGCCGATGCGCATGCGGAGATTCAATCATCCAGAGCGCACGAGTAGGATCGCCGGACGCCCGGGCGGCGTGGCCGAGTGGCTTAGGCAGGGGCCTGCAAAGCCCCGTACGGCGGTTCGATTCCGCCCGCCGCCTCCACCAATGCGGAGGTGACGCACGGCACCGTCGAGTTCCACCGCTGCAGCATCGGCGGCGGACCTCAGCCGGCCCCTTCGCCGGCGTAGTCCCAGATGAGGCTCGACGGCTGGTCGGCACCGAGGAGCAACGTCGAGGGAATGCTCTTGTCGATGTGACCGATCAGCCCGTGATAAAGGCCGTAGCCCACCAACTCCTGTAGCCGCGGGGCAAATCGCCGGACGATCTCTCGCGGGAGACCGAGCTGCTGGTTCTCCTGCTGCCGGACGAAGCCGGCGCAGTAGTTCATGGCGATGCCCACCCGTCGCTCGGAGGTGTGGTTGGCACCGCCTCCGTGCCAGAGGCTCCCGTGCCAGATGAGCACGCTGCCCTTCGGCATCTCGGCGGGGACCGAGTCGTAGGATCGTGTGAGGTCCGGGGAGTGGTCGGCCTTGTGTGAACCAGGGATGACTCGAGTGGCTCCATTGGCATCGGTGAAGTCGGTGAGCGCCCACATGGTGTTGCAGATGATGGCCTCATGCGGCTTGCCGAGCGGGATCAGCTGGTCGTCGGCGTGGATCTCTTGGCGCGTTTCGCCCGGATCGATCGCGATCGATGAAAGCGACGACACGAGGAGGTCGGGGTCGAGCACTCGCTCGCAGATCGGAAGGACCGCTGGGTGGACCGGGACCTGCTCGAAGTCGGGGCCGTGCGCGAGGAGGTTGTAGATGCGGACGGTGTGGATGCCCTCGAAGGAATTGTGGGCGGGGACGATCTGGAGGTCGCGTTCGAGCCGTCGAAGATGGTCTGTGAGGTCCTCGACGAACGCGAGGTCGATCGCCCCCTCGACGATGGTGTATCCGACCTCGTCGATCCGAGCGACATGGGTCTCCAGGTCGTTCCCCATCGGTGTCCTCCGGTCACAACTCCGGCCTGCGACCGAGTGTAGGGCGGGAGAGGACCGTACGGCCGGGTCGACCGGCGGTGCAGATGTGGCCCAGCTCGTGAGGACGTGTCGAAGGAAGTGGAGACGTAAGGTGCATGTGTGTTCCGGAGGAAGAAACCGGAAAGGCAGTACGAGCTCTTCACCTGCTGGTGGCGGGGCCACGTCCTGGTCGGAACCGACGTCGCGCACGTCGGCGACGAGGACTCCGCCATCGTCCGCGAGTTCGACGGGCTCCGGTGGTACCGGTGCCTGCGGTGTGATTCGTGGATCGCCATGCAGGCTCCGGAGCAACCGACGCGGGATTGGATGCCTCCCCGTGACGACATCGAGGTACCCCTACGCGGGCCATTTCTTCGTGATCGCTACGTCCTGCGTCTGATCGCGGTCGATCGGGCAATCCACGTCGTCGTGCTGACCGCGCTGGCGGTAGCTCTCTTCACCTTTGCCCGCCACGATGCCGCCCTCCGCAAGTTCTACACGGACATGATGAACGATCTCTCGGGGGGAGAGCCCGGCGTGACCCAGGTGCGAGGTGTGCTCGGCTACTTCCGCAATGTGGTCCACTATTCGTCGGCACACCTGGTGGTGCTGGGCCTCGCCGCCACTGCGTACGCGCTCTTGGAGGCGACCGAGATGGTGGGGCTCTGGATCGGGAAGCGCTGGGCCGAATATCTCACGCTCGTGGCGACTGCTGCGTTCCTTCCCTTCGAGATCTGGGAGCTCTCGATCTCGGTGAGTGTGCTGAAGGGGGTTGCGTTCGCGATCAATGTGGCGGTTGTGGTCTACCTCCTCTTTGCCAAGCGGCTCTTCGGGCTCCGAGGCGGCCACCAGGTCCAGCTGCAGCGCCACCGCGAGCTCAGCGGTTGGACGGGCATCGACAATGCGACACCGCGCGGGACCCGTGCTCCACCACCGGTTGAAGCTGGACGGTCGGGTGCGGGTGTGCCCGACTTGGAGGTCGGCAAGGTCGATTCGCCCGACGCATCTCCCAGCCTCGATCTGGGCTCGCGGTGATAGCGTCAGGCACCCGGGCCGTTGGCGCAGTTGGTAGCGCGCTTGCATGACACGCAAGAGGTCGTCAGTTCAAGTCTGGCACGGCCCACCAGAAACCCATTGCGAGTCTCGAGGCCGGGCAGCGAATCCGCCTTTGATCTACCCGCACCGAGCAGCCGAACCATTGAACTGCCACAATGGCCAGGCTCTATGCGGGCAGTGGTTGCGGAAAAAGTAGGCGTTGAGACGGCGAGGTGTCTGAATGGGTTCACCGGGACGTACTTTCCGAGCGGTGGCTGTCGCTCTCGTGGGTGCCTTATGCGCAACGCTCGGTCTGACCGGCGCTGTGGGCGCTACGCCCGCTGGGGACCGAACGACCTCTGGCCCGCCCGGCTACTGGTTGGTCGGTGCTGACGGCGGCGTGTTCTCCTTCAACGCCCCGTTCTTTGGTAGCAGTGCCTCTCAATGTGCGGCATCGAACGCGCCGTTTGGCGGCCCCAGCTTCTGCGCGACCGCCATCGCCTCGACCCCGGACGGGGGTGGCTACACCATTGTCACTCCATTTCAGTTCCCGATCGGACCGAGCCAGCAGACGGCTCTGGCCGATCAGTTCGGGAACGCTACGGGGGACGCAAGCTGCGCCGATCACTTCGATGCGGCGGGTGGACCTGGGACACTTCCTCTCGACTTCGGGTTCCCGTGGGTCGGCATTGCGTCGACACCGTCTGGTCACGGGTTCTGGCTCCTGAGTGAAGGCGGGGCGGTAGCGACCTGCGGCGACGCCTCGTACTTCGGCCAACCCGGTCTCAGCACTTCGAACGTCATCGGTAGCTTCCCCAGCCCGATTGGGATGGCTGCGACCCCTGGTGGGAACGGCTATTGGGTGGCGGATGCTGACGGCGGTGTCTTCGCGTACGGTGACGCCGGCTACTACGGGTCGATGGGCGGTCAGCACCTCAACGCTCCGATCGTCGGCATCGCGGCCACTCCTGACGGAAAGGGCTACTGGCTGGTCGCGTCCGACGGAGGCATCTTCGCGTTCGGAGATGCGGGATTCTTTGGCTCGATGGGGGCTCAAACACTCAACGCTCCCATGGTGGGTATCGCGGCCAACCCGGATGGCCGGGGTTACTGGACCGTCGCCTACGACGGAGGCGTGTTCTCGTTCGGCGGTGCGCCGTTCGAGGGTTCGATGGGTGGGCAGGTTCTCAACGCCCCCATCGTTGGGATCGCATCACGGCCGGGTTGAGCATCCGGTTGCGGCGGGCGGGTCGGTGACGCCGCTAGTTCTTGACACGCGCTGAACCTCACGCCAAACCCGGAGGAGCCAAGAAACCTCGCAGCGGTACGCCTGAGCATCAACAGGTGAAGCAATGGGGTTTCCTGCGCCTCACAGATCGGTTGGGCTCGTCCGTCGGACGGGACTCGGGTTCGGCGACTTGGGAGGTTCAGGAGGGCGGATCAGGCTCGCGGAGTGAGTCGTCCATCCACTTCTTGTGCGCTTCGACTAACCGGGCGTCTCTATTTCGGCCATTCTCACCGATTCATTTCGGGGTGGACAGGCATAACGTCCGCCGTAGCCTTGGTGATCGAGCCGCGGGTCCGCCTTCCGCTGTGTTCGGGACCGAGGCTTCGTCGGGGGGCACATGGCGGGACCCCCTGGGGGTCCCGCCTACCCGCAATTCTGGAGACCAAGAGGCCGAGAGCGCCGCGTGTTCATCTCTGGCGGTAGGCACTTGGGCAGAAAGTGGCGCCTCGAAATGCCCGGATAGGCCACGCCGGATCCTCTAGCCTGGCCGGGTGCCGGCGCGGACCACGACCCTCGGGGCCTGTCCCACGGCCGTCACCGGTGGGAGCGAGTCCCTTCGCTCAGTCGCAGCTTCGATCGGTACCTCGAATCTGCTCAGATGACGCTCCTTCTCGAGCGGGTCGAGCGAACATCAGCGCCGCCCGAACTGCCGAGGAAGGCCCCCCGGCGGAAGAGGAAGCTCCACCTCCCGGGCTCCGACCCGATGTCGCTCGTCGTCGTCGCTGGTCTCGGGTTCTTCATCGCGTTCTTCTACCTGATCTCGGCTCGGTCGCTCTTCGTCGATTCGGACGGTGCGACTGCACTCCTCGAGGGCCAGTCGATGGCGGCCGGCCATCTGACACTCCACGGCTGGTCACTGTCGGTCGACTCGTTCTGGACCGTCGATGCCTTCGCCAACATGGTGGTCGGCCTCGCTCTGGGCTTCCATTCGACCCTCCTCCACCTGGTGCCGGCATTGATCGCCGCACTCACCCTGTTGGTCGGCGCGTTGGTCGCTTGCTGGGGACGACGTGGTGCCGGTGCCGTCGCGGCAGTGGTGACGACCCTGGTTCTGCTCGGGTTCCCGAGCCCCCTGATGGCCGACTTCTTCCTGCGAGGTCCCTACCACGTCGGCACGACGCTCTGGTGCCTCACCGCCTTCTACTTCTTGCGTCGCGGACGGTTCGACCGGGGCTGGCTCATCGCGGTCGCGCTCCTTGCTGCCGCCTCGACGGGTGACCTCCAGGCACTCGGGATCGGCGTCGTGCCGGTGCTGCTGGCGGGCGCAGTGGCGGCAATCCGAGCACGCGACTGGAGCGAGGGCGCCCCCCTCGTTGCGGCATCCGCCGCGGGGGGCGTCCTGGCCTTGGTCGTCCGCCTCTTCGCCGAACTGGTCGGCACGTTCACCATCGGCGGGATCCAGCCTTCCGCCAGCCCGGGTGAGAAATGGTCGAACGCAGTAAGACTGCCGGCCTCCTTCTCTCACCTCCTCGGGTTCGGGGGCCGAGAGGGGGCCGTCCCTGCCGCGCTCGAGGTGTTCCGGCTGTCCGCCGTGCTCCTCGTGGCGGCCACGGTCGGACTGGCGGCAGTGGGCATCGTCGGCGGATGCCGCGCGGGCTGGACGGGCCGTCTGGCCCGCAGCAGGCACGCGAATCTCGTGAATGATGCCTGGCGGCTCGACGACCTCCTGCTGATGGGCTGCCTCGGCGGCTCGTTCGCGTACGTCGACCTTGCCGTCTCTTCCGACTTCAACTACGACCGCTACCTCACCTCCGCGGTCATCTTCGCCTGCGTACTGACAGCGAGAATGGTCGGACGATGGATGGAGAACGAGCCGGCGCTCCGTTGGCGCCGTTTGGCGACGGCGCTCTGTCTGGTGACGGTCGTCTCTTTCGCGGCAGGCGACCTGGTGGCCATCGGCTCGGCCGGCGGCGCAACCGATCCCTCTCAGCCGGTCGCGGAGCTCAGCTCATTCCTCGGCGCCCACCACCTCGACCTCGGGGTCGGGGACTACTGGTCCTCGTCCATCACGACCGCGACGACCGACGGTGCGGTGGTCATCCGCCCGGTCACCGAGAATCGTCGGGGCAGGATCGTCCGCTACGAGCGCCAGTCGGACGCAGCGTGGTATGCGGGCACACGGTTCCAGTTCCTGGTGTACGACACCGCCGCTCCGGGCGCGGTCGATCGTGTCGGCGCGAAGGCGACGTTCGGATTGCCGGCGCACCAGTACCAGGTCGGTCCTTACCGAGTGCTGGTGTGGCGTCATGTGTTGTCGGTTTCGCCCAAGGGGTACGACCCTGTCTGACCGGTTCGCGTCAGTGCACAACGCTCGAGCATGAGCTCGCCGGATCACGCGAAGTAGACAACGCACGCGGCTCCGAAAGCGAGGCAGTAGATCGCGAAGGGCCAGAGCGTGCGGGTCTCGAACCACCGCAGCAGGAACCGCACCGACAAGTACGCGGAGATCGCGGCGGCAGCGCTGCCGGCCAGGATCTGGCCGCGCACACCGTTGCCGAGAGGGCCGAGCAGGTCGGGGATCTTGAGCACCCCCGCGGCGAGGATGACCGGTGTCGCGAGGAGGAACGAGAAGCGAGCAGCCTCCTCGTGGTCGAGGCCGCGGAGCAATCCGGCGGCCATGGTCACCCCTGAACGACTGATGCCTGCGAGTAGGGCGAGGATCTGCGAAGAGCCGATCGCGATTCCCGAGGGGAGTGAGAGTGTCGCGAGCTGCTGGGTCGCGGGCGCGGTCGCAAAGGGGTGGGCGGGGTCACCGCCGGATCGGCGTCTCCGCAGCAGTTCCGCACCGCTCAGGATGACGCCGTTCACCATCAAGAACGCGGCTGCCGCCTGAGGCTTGGCGAAGAGGGTGCGGAACGTGTGCTCGAACAGGAGCCCGGCCAGACCGACCGGGATGGTCGCGAGGCCGAGGAGCCACGCCATCCGTTCGTCGGGAGTCTGGATCCGACGAGTCCGCAGGGTCCGGAAGAATCCCGCCACGATGCGAACCCAGTCCCGCCAGAAGAAGACGAGCAGCGCACCTGCCGTCGCCACGTGGAGTCCGACGATGAAGGCGAGATAGAGCGATTCCTGCGCCGACTGGTCGCTGACCAGATTGTTCCAGCCGAACAGCGCCGGAACCAGGACGCTGTGACCGAGGCTCGACACCGGAAAGAGCTCGCTGACCCCTTGGAGCAGCCCGATGACGATGGCCTGGAGATAGGACACTCAGATCGGACCGAGTCTGGCTCAACTCGGGTTTCCGGTGAACCACGGTTCGCCACCCAGGCTCCAGACCGACACGTCGGACACCCCCATCCCTTCCACCGTCTGGAGCTTGTCGTTGAGCGCGGTGGCGTCGACATAGTCGTGGAAGACACCGCCCGCATCCCAGCGGATCTCGCCCGAGCTCGGATCTCGGAGACTCTCGACACCGGCGGAGGTCGACGGGAAGCCGGCTTCGTTCCGCATGGTCACGTACGCGACGTTGGAGGTCACGTGCGCCACCTTCTTGCAGAGGGTCGTCGTATAGCCGTAGGAGGGGAGACCGATGGTCAGGTCGGCGGCGGGTACCTGGCTCTGCGCATACGCGACGACTTGTTGCAACCAGCTGTACGGGCTGATCGGCGCGCACGCGATGTCGAACTCGTGGTCGTAGGCCATCACGACCACATGTGCCCCGGTCGAGGCCACCGCGCCGTAGCGCTCTGCGTCCCACGGCGTCGTCGTGAACGGCTCGAGATCGACCTCGACCGCCCGCCCCGCCGGGCTGAGCGCGCTCACCAGACGCGAGACGAAGGTGGTGTAGGCGGACCACATCGTCGGGGTCCAGTTGTTGGGTTCGAAGTCCAGGTCGACGCCGTTCAGGTTGTTCGAGGCGACGAAGGCCTCGATGGCGGTGAGCGCCGCCGACTGCTTCGCCGCGCTACCGAGAAGAGACTTGGTCGAGCGGGATCCTGCCGAGACGGTCACCTCGACGCGCTGTGCCGCCGATCGGACTGCCGCCACGTTGGCCGGGCTGTACCCGTTGCACGGCAGCTGCGCCGCGGTTTCGGTGCGGATCTTCCCCGTTCCGCTCAGGTTCAGGTACTCGGGTTTGAGGAGCGAAACGGGATTCGCCGAGAGCGAGGCGAGCTCGGCGGGGACGTCGCAGGCAGGTTGCCCCACGCTCGAGGGATAGATCCACGCCTCGACGGTCGTCGGCAGGGGCGTGGCAGACGCGGTCGGGGACCCGCCGACAACCGATCCGACCACGAGTGCCGACCCGAGGACGACGAGGATCGAGGAGCGCCGGTACCGATTCCTCATTCGACGACCCTCTTTCGGATGCCCAGCGGCCAAGTGTGTGACCACATCGCCTCCCTCCCTACAGATCGAAACATGGCGTGCCGGGCGCTCAGCCTACCGATCAGCCGGTCGCCGACGCGGGGAGTCCGTGCCGAGATGGATGCAGTCCGCACAACGGCGAGCCCTCCGGCCGAGGCGCGCCAAGCCGTGCAGGACGCACCGACACAGTGAACCGCAGCCGTCACGAGGCGAGACTCGAGCTCTTCGCGCCGGCGCTCGAGCAGGGGGTGTCGATCGGAGAGCTCGGCCGTGCTTGGGGCATCTCGCGTCAGCTCGCCTCGCGCTGCGCGCAGGAAGCGCCGCGGTCCTAGCTCAGCGGTCGCCCCGGGCTCGCTCGTAGCGGGCCACCTCGCGCGAGAGGACCTCGAGTCGTTCGTGACCGGTTTCCGAATCGGGTTCGAGGTAGTTGCCCTCGGCCCATTCGTTCCACGACTTGATCATCAGGACCTGTTCGCCGGACGGGTTCGACCCCGCGAGCTCGAGGGCGCGTCGGAGCTGGTTGCCGAAGCGCTCCGGCGTCGGGTCCGTCGCCAGCACCCCGCGGCGTTCCGAGCGCGGCGTGTTGTCCCAGTTGGGATAGACGCACGGGAACACAGGTCCTTCGAGATCGGAGGGGGGCTCGGGGAAATCGGCGCGGTAGGGGTAGCGCCGCGGTCCCTTCATCAAACGCCGCGACATCAAGTGGTCTCGCCAGCGTCCTGCGAAGGTGTCCGCGAAGGGGAACTGGTAGAAGACGGCCGCGTCGAACCCGTCCTCGCGATGGGTGGGATAGTCGGATTCGCCGAGTGATGCCACGAGGTAGAGCCCGTCGAGGCCGGCCTTCTGGGCCATGCCGTTCCATTCCTCCACGAATCGGGCCGGGTGGGGGAGGTCGCCCGGTTTGTAGATGAACAGGAGGGGACGATCGGCGACGGTGATGTACCGCTCGTCTTCGAATGCGCGCAGGAGGTACTCGAAGTGTGCCTGGTCGTCCTCTGGGCCCGGGTAGGTCTGCTCGATGAGGATCCGGTCAGGGGCGCCGTGCCAGATGCCCGACCATGACTGGTTGGCCCAGGCGATGCAGAAGGGGAAGTCGGGACGCTTGCGGGCCAGCACCTCCTCGAAGGGTCGCTGGAGGAGGAGGTGTCCGCCGAACCAGTAGTGCCAGTAGCAGAAGCCTGTTAGCCGATGGGTCCTCGCGAGCTCGGCCTGAGCCTCGCGCACCTCGGCGACCCGAAGGTCGTAGAAGCCGAGGTCGGAAGGGAGGTGTGGCTGCACGTGCCCGCGGAAGAGCGGGCGACCCTTGGCCACGTTGGTCCACTCGGTGAACCCCGTTCCCCACCACGCGTCGTTCTCCGGAATCGGATGGAATTGCGGAAGGTAGTGGGCGAGGACCTCCATGGCTCCTTTCCAGACCTTTCCACGCGATCGAATGCGTGGCCGGCACACTAGCGAGGGCTACTCACGCCTGACGGCACGCCAGAGGCACGACCCGGGCGCACGCGCCACCACCACGTCCGCCTCGGCGAGCTCGGGTTCCATGCGCGGGACCCGCCCGACCGCGGTGAGCCACGGCGGGTCGTCGAGCGCGTCGACGCCCTTGGCGGTCTTCCCGACCAGCCGGATCCTCGCCTCGGGCAGCCGGGCACGGATCGACGGCGCGAGCGGAGCGACTTGTCGCAACGAAGATAAGACGAGGGCTCGCGCGACCGGCTTCCCGATCCCTATTCCGAGCGGATGTGCTCGATCGCTTCGGGCGGGAGCTGTTCGATGACTTCGGGGGCGAGCTGGTCCAGCTGCTCGGGTGTGACCTGGTCCTGGACGGCCTCCACCAGACGTTTGGAGCGAGACCGCAGCGAGAGCAGCTCGGAGAACCGCTCGTCGTCCTCGCGCATGCCGGAGATGAGAGGGGAGTGGGCGAGTGACGCCGCCCCGACGAACATCACCAGCAACGAGACCGCTTCGAGGGGTCCGTAGATACCGGCCGTTCGGAGGTTGTCGTCGAAGAGCCCGATGCCGAACGCGATGCTCGCCAACGGGTCGACGAGGACGAGCGCAGTCTGGGAGGCCGCGATCGGTCCGGCGTGGAACGCGTTCTGAGCGAGGAACAGCGAGCCGACACCGCAAAGGGCGAGGGCGTAGGTCTGCCAGTGGACGAAGATCTGGGTCCAGTCGGAAGCCACGAAATCGCCGACCCGCTTCATCAGCGAGGCGGTGAAGGCGAACCCGATCGCGCCGGCCGCACCGAACATCGCCGCGCGCCACCACCGCGGGCCTCGCAGGGCGAGGAGGATCGCCACGGTCACCGCACCGGCGCAGATGGAGCCCGCGACGATCCAGTCGAAGTTGGACGGGACCGAGTTGCCGCCTCCCGGCTGGGCGAAGGCGAGGAACCCGGCAAGGCCTCCGGCCGCGGCGAAGCAACCGATCCATTCACGGGCACCGATGCCGAACCGGAACCATGTCGCCAGGAGGAACACGAGGAATGGAAGCTCGAGCGTGAGGATCGGCTGGACCTGGCTCAGGTCTCCGAGATGGAGTGCGGTGGCCTGCATCAGGAACGATGCGAACACGAAGGCGAACCCGAGCAGCCAGACCCCACGTCGAAGTGCGTGGGTGAGGAGGCTGAGGTGCAGCGTGGCCTCCTCGGGCGCGTTCTCGACACCCATCCGCTGCAGGATGCTGGCGAGGGCGTTGGAGAGCGCTGCTGTCAGTGAGAGGACGTAGACCATCAGGATGACGGCGCGACTGGGGAGCCGCCATTGCGCCGACCGCGCGCCGGGCGGCGTCCAGCTGCTCGATGTACGCCGTCGACGGCCACCGCCACGTGTGCCTCCTGCGCGAGGGCTCTACTCGGGGTCCAGGTTAGGGCGGGCGTTGCTGCGCTCGACCGTAACGTCCGCCTGCCCCAACGCTACCCGCTGCATTTCTACCGACGCGTGGAGTGGCGTTCCGAGGCGTGACCGGCCGATTTGTGCGGGCTGCCATGACGAGAGGAGGTCAACCATGAGAGGCTTCTCCGCGGCTGGTGAAGGCTCGTAGGGGGGCTCGACAGGCAGGTGCGGGTCGAACTGAGGTCGAACAGGCGGGCCGTGTCTGCTCTCGTCGCGGTCGGCGCGCTGGTTGCCGCGCTGTTGGTGGGGGTGACGCCGGCAAGGGCGGCGACCGCGCAGCCAGGGTGGGCACCGCTCACCCCGACCGCGCGGAGCGACGCCGCGATGGCCTACGACTCCGGCATCGGACAGATGGTCCTCTTCGGCGGCGCGGACACCGACGCGTCCCTCCTCTCGGACACCTGGACGACCAACGGCACCACCTGGACCGAGGCCGCCCCGAGCTCGAGTCCTTCGGCTCGGAGCGACGAGGCGATGGCCTATGACCCGAGCCTCGGGCGAGTGGTCCTCTTCGGCGGGCTAGGTGCGGGTAACACCACGCTCTCCGACACCTGGACCTACGACGGGACGACCTGGAGCCAACTCAGCCCAGCGACGAGCCCTCCCGCGGGCGTACGCCTCCATGGCCTACGACCTCGCGCTCTCCGAGCTCGTTCTCTTCGGCGGCGCGGCCAGCGGCGGTGGCGCACTGAACGACACGTGGGCCTTCAACGGCACCACCTGGAGCGCGCTCTCACCGACGAGCTCGCCGCCGGCGCGCTCGGGGGCCTCCATGGCCTACGACACCGCGACGAGCAACCTGGTCCTCTTCGGCGGTGAGGCCAGCGGCGGCACAGCGCTCAACGACACCTGGAGCTTCAACGGCACGACCTGGACCGCCCTCAGCCCCTCGAGCTCCCCGCCGGGACGCTGGTCGGCCTCGATGGCCTACGACACCGCGACGAGCAGCCTGGTCCTCTTCGGCGGCTTCGGTGCCTCGAGCACCACCTTGGCGGACACCTGGACCTTCAACGGCACGACCTGGAGCGCCCTCAGCCCTTCGCAGAGTCCCCCCGGACGCTGGTTGGCCGCCATGGACTACGACGCAGCGACCCACGAGCTCGTCCTCTTCGGCGGACTCGACCCCAACTCGAACACCTTGGGGGACACCTGGCTCTCCAACGGCACCAACTGGGTGCCGGCTTCCCCGCCGTCCCGCTCGGACTCGGCGATGGCCTACGACTCCGCACTCGGGGAACTGGTCCTCTTCGGCGGCCTCGACGGTGCGAACCACACCCTCGCCGACACCTGGACCTCGACCAACGGGACCACCTGGGTCCAACAGGTCCCGACCGTGTCACCGCCGGGGCGGAGCTACGCCTCGATGGCCTACGACCAAGCCTCGGGCCAGCTCGTCCTCTTCGGGGGGTTGGCCGCCGACGGCGCCACCGTGCTCGGTGACACCTGGGTCTTCACCGGCACGACCTGGAGCGCGCTGAGCCCGGCTGCCTCGCCCGGCCCGCGATCGGACGCCCAGCTCACCTACGACCCCACCCTCTCCGCGCTCGTCCTCTTCGGCGGTCTCGGACGACTTCTCGAACACCCTCTCGGATCTCTGGGCCTTCAACGGCACCAACTGGGTGGCGATGAGCCCCCCGGCGAGGAGCGACTACGCCGCCGCCTACGACCAGGCGACCGGCCAGCTGGTCGTCTTCTCGGGACTCGACGTCAACTCCAACACCCTCTCGGACACCTGGGTCTACAACGGCAGCTGGAGCGAGATCACCACCCCCTCGCCACCCGGGCGGAGCTACGCCTCGATGGCCTACGACCCGGCCATCGGGAAGGTGGTCCTCTTCGGCGGATTGGCCGCCGACGGCGTCACCGCTCTCGGGGACACCTGGACCTTCAACGGCACCAGCTGGACCCTGCAGAGCCCTGCGTTCACACCCTCGGGGCGCTCGGACGCCCCGCTCACCTACGACGCGGCCATCGGCCAGCTGGTCCTCTTCGGCGGGGTCGACACCGGCGGCAACGTCCTCCAGGACACCTGGACCTACAACGGCACCACCTGGGTCAAGGTGATCACGAACGCCAAGCCCTCGGCGCGCACGGACTCGGCCATGGCCTACGACCCCGCGACGGGCCAGGTGGTTCTCTTCGGGGGCCTCGCCGACACCTACGCCACCCTCTCTGACACCTGGACCTTCAACGGGACCAAGTGGACCCAGTCCCTCTCGACGCCGACCCCGCCGGGCCGGAGCTTCGCCCAGATGGCCTACGACACCGCGACCAACCAGCTCGTCCTCTTCGGGGGTATCGCCGCCAACTCGACCACCTTGGGCGACGAGTGGACCTACGCCGCGGCCGGCTGGACCGGGCAGAGCACCACCGCCCTCCCCACGGCGCGCTCGGACGCGACCATGGTCTACGACACACAGACGAGCCGGCTCCTCCTCTTCGGCGGCTTGACACCAACGCCAACACGTTGGGGGACCTCTGGTCCGGGGCGGGCACCACCTGGACCGCCGCGTCACCACCCGCCAGATCCGACGGGGCCATCGCGTACGACACCGCGACCAACCAGGTCGTCCTCTACGGCGGACTCGACGTCAACGGGAACACACTCGGGGACACCTGGGTGCTCACCGGCGCCACCTGGTCCGCGGTCAAGACGGCGAGCGCGCCGACCGCACGCGCCTACACCCAGATGGCCTACGACCCGGTGACGAGCGAGGTTCTGCTCTTCGGCGGACTCGACAACAACTTCGACACCTTCGGCGACGAGTGGACCTACAGCGCGGCAGGTTGGAGCCCAGAGACCACCACCCCTCTCCCCTCGGCGCGCTCGGACGCCAACATCGCCTTCGACCCGACGAGCAGCCAGCTCGTGCTCTTCGGCGGCCTCGACGTCAACGGGAGCGCCCTCGCCGACACCTGGACGACGGTGTCCAACCTTCCCGGCGCTCCGACCAACCTCACTGCCAGCCTCGGTATCGGCCAGGCCAACCTCTCGTGGTCGGCGCCCGGCAACGGGGGGAGCCCGATCACCTCCTACACGGTGGCGATCACCGATACCACCACGTCGAGCACCCTTCCACCGGTCACCGTCCCGGGCAGCCCTCCTCCGACCGGCACCCCGCTGACCGGCCTCACGCCGGGTCACGCCTATTCCTTCTCCGTGTCGGCTGCCAACGCGGTGGGCACCGGCCCGTCCTCTGCGCTCGCAGAGCGCATGCCCGCGCCCTTCTTCCCGGTCGCGCCGGCCCGGATCTGTGATACCCGGACCGGCAACTCGACCCAGTGCGCCGGCAAGACCCTCCATGCCGGTTCGACCTTGGCCGTCCAGGTAACCGGAAAGGGTGAGGTGCCCTCGGGTGCGACTGCGGTCGTCGCGAACGTGACCGTCACCAACCCGACCGCGACCAGCTACCTGACCGTGTACCCCGCGGGCACGACGAGACCGGTCGCCTCCAATCTCAACTTCGCGGCGGGACAGACCGTCCCGAACCTCGTCACCGTGCCGCTTTCTGCGTCGGGAGTGCTCGACCTGTTCAACGCGGCCGGCTCGACCGACGTGATCGTGGACGTGACCGGCTACTACGGACCGGGCCCCGGCCAGGGCTTCACCTCGCTCTCACCGGCCCGCATCTGTGACACCCGGAGCGGCAACTCGACCCAGTGCGCCGGCAAGACGGTCGGCCCGGGCTCGGTCGTCACTCTCCAGGTCACCGGCGTCGGCGGAGTGCCCCCGGGTGCCACCGCGGTCGTCGCCAACGTGACGGTCACCAACCCGACCGCGACCAGCTACCTGACTGCATATCCGGAAGGCTCTCCCCGGCCGCTCGCCTCCAACCTCAACTTCACTGCAAAGCAGACCGTCCCCAACCGGGTGATCGTCCCGCTGTTGTCCTCGGGCGCGCTTTCCATCTTCAACGCCGCCGGCTCGACCGATGTGATCGTGGACGTGACCGGCTACTACTCGGGCACAACCTCGGGCTACTTCGCGCCGCTCTCACCGGCTCGGATCTGTGACACACGAACGGGGAACGCGACACCGTGCGTCGGCAAGACCCTCGGCTCGGGGTCGACGCTCACCGTCCAGGTGACCGGTAAGGGCGGGGTGCCGGCCGGTGCTGCGGCGGTCGTGGCCAACGTGACCGCAACCGGGGCCACCTCGACCAGCTATCTCACCGTCTGGCCCGCGGGCACGACGAGGCCGGTCGCCTCGGATCTCAACTTCGCCGTCGGGCAGACCGTGCCCAACCTGGTCGTCGCCAAGCTCTCTTCCTCGGGCGGCCTCGGAGTCTTCAACGTGGGCGGCTCGGTCGACGTGATCGTCGACGTCGGGGGATGGTTCACCCCGTGAGCGGCTCGGGGCGCTCCGGCGCGGGCGCTCAGTCCGCGCCGAGGAACGGCGCCCCGAAGGCGAAGATGCCGCCGTCGGCGGCCACCAGCCAGTAACCGTCCGTCGAGGTGTCCGCGGCCATCCCGACCACCGGCGCGTTGAGCGGTTGGCCCCCCATCGAACCCCGGAACGGCGCATCCCCGAACGCGAAGATCCCGCCGTCGGCAGCGACGAACCAATACCCCGAGCCGTCTGCAGTCGGTGCCATGCCGTTGACCGGTTGGTTGAGCAGGATGCTGCCGGTCGAGCCGTAGAACGGCGCGCCGAAGGCGAAGATCCCGCCGTCGGCGGCGACCAGCCAATAGCCACCGGTCGCGCCGTCGGAGCTGGCCCCCACCACCGGCCGATTGAGGTGCTGACCGCCCATCGACCCGTGGAATGCGGCATCCCCGAACGCGAACACCCCGCCGTCGGAAGCCACCAGCCAGTAGCCCCGTCCATCGGGGGTCGGTGTGATGTCGACCACCGGCGCGTTGAGCGGCTGACCCCCCATCGACCCGTAGAAGCCGGCGTCGCCGAAGGCGAAGGTGCCGCCGTCGGCGGCCACCAGCCAGTAACCCCTGCCGTCGGGTGTCGCGACGATGTGCTCGACCGGCGCGTTGAGCGGATGCCCATACATCGATCCGTAATCGGCGGCCGCCCCGTGGGGGGAGACACCCCCCCAGGCGTCGGTGAGCCAGTAGCCGCTTACCGAGGGCGCCGACGCGATGCCGGTGACCGGGGTCGGCAGCGACGAGTTGGAGAAGGTCGCCGGCGCCACGAAGAGACGGCGAGCGCCGCCGCACGAGTAGTTGGTACAGCTGGGCTGCCAGGCCGCATAGGCGAGCATCCAATTACCGGACGCGGTCTGGAAGAACGAGCCTCCTCCCGGTCCGGCTGCGTCCCCGTAGCTCTGGAGGAACGGTCCGGTCGCCGGCTGGTTGCACGGGCCGAGCGGGCCGTTGCAGGTCGCGAACGTCTCCGAGTACGAGGGCGTGTCCCAGATGCCCGTCGAGAAGAGGAGGAAATAGGTCCCCCCGACCTCGACCAGGTTGGGGTTCTCGATGGTCGTCTCCCACGGGTAGTCCAGGGTGTCCTGGAACATCAGCTGGGTCGGTGAGCCGACGAGGCTCGTGCCGTTCGCGCTCAGCCGTTGCGACCAGATGCGCGCCGGCTCGAGGGAACCCCCGTCGTTCGACTTCCAGACCAGGTAGGGGACGCCGGTCTGGGGGTCGACGAACGGACTCGGGTCGATGGCGCCCCCGAGCCCCGACTGGCAGACGAGCGGCCCCGAGGAATGGTCGACGAAGACCGGGGCGGGAGAGAGCGAGGTCGCGGTCGCGACCGACAGGCAATTGAACCCGGTGTCGCCGCCGTGACCCGAGGTCGCCGCGTCGTAGAACATGATCCACTGACCGTGCCAGAAGAAGACACCCGGTGAGGTCTGCGTGTCCACCTGCTCCCACGAGGGGACGGCCGGCAGCGCGGTCGAGCCGAACGGGAGTCCGGTGTAGGAGCGCCAGCCCCCGAGCGGCGAGCCCGAGGTGTCGATGAGAGCCTGCAGGTGGTTGCCGAGCGCCGTCCCGGTGGTGAACGCGTAGTAGGTGGATCCGTCGAGGACGATGTCGGGGTCGGGCGCGTCGCCGTCGAAGGCCGGCGCGGGCGAGGCTTGGACGGAGACCGAGGGGTACGACCCCGCCTGCGCCGGGCTCGACGCCAGCACGGGGACGACCGACAGACCGGCTGCGGTCAGTGTGGCGATCGTCGCTGTTCGGAGGAGACTCCTCATACCGCACCGCCTTGCCGCCCGTGGTTCGCTGCGGAACCATAGCTGTCGCCCGGGGAGCGAGGTGCGCGTCACCGACGGGGCGTCTGGCCACCCGGTCCGGGCGAGCGCCCCTGCTACGGTCACCCACAGCCCATGGGGGAACCTGCATCGGAACCACCGTCGTGGCCGCGCGCCGGAGCCGGCCGAGTCCTGCCGCTCGTCGCGGTGGCACTGCTGGTGCTCGTCTCGGCCGCGTGCGGACCCTCGGCGACCGGAAGCACCGGAACCGACCCCTCGAGCGAATTCGCGGCGAGCGGTCCGTATGCGGCGGGGACCGTCCACTACGTGGTCGGCGGCGACCCGGTGGTCGTCTGGTACCCGGCCACGAAGTCGAGCGTGGCGGGCCGCCAGCGCTACACGTACCACTTGCGGGCCTGGGTTCCGGCCGCCATCTCGAAGATCATCCCGTCGTCCTTCCCGGACGGCGTCCCCGAGGACGCCTACGAGAACGTGCCGGTCGCGTCGGGAACGTACCCGGTCGTCCTCTTCAGCCACGGCTACGGCGGCTACCCCGAGCAGTCCACGTTCCTCACCGCACACCTGGCGACATGGGGCTTCATCGTCGTCGCGCCCGATCAGCTCGACCGCGACCTCGGCGCAGTGATCGGAGGAGGCGGCAGCGTCGCGACGCCGGACGACGTCCCCGAACAGCTCGCCGCGCTCAGCTATGTCGACCAGCTCGGAAGCACCCCTTCGGCGCTCCTCGCCGGCCATGTGAAGGACTCGGAGGTCGCGACGCTCGGGCACTCCGCCGGCGGCGGGACCGCCGTGCAGGTCGCCGCCGCGGACCCAG
Organism: uncultured Acidimicrobiaceae bacterium; assembly: GCA_963769905.1. Taxonomy (GTDB): domain Bacteria; phylum Actinomycetota; class Acidimicrobiia; order Acidimicrobiales; family RAAP-2; genus Bog-756. The sequence continues at coordinate 1,718,650 of CAVYNG010000002.1, read as the reverse complement.
CGGTCCGCGGCTGGATCGCGCTCGCTGGTGTTCCTGCACGGCTTCCCTCGATCCCCGTCCCGTCCCTCATGGTCTCGGGCAGTCGTGACAAGACCGTCCCCACCGCGACCGTGCGGACCTTCTATCGCTCGGTGGCCGGGCACAAGGCGCTCGTCGTGGTCGACGGGTACGGCCACAACGTCTTCGACGATGTCTGCACCGTCAACCACGCCCACGGAGGAGTGGTGACGGCGGTGAAGGAGCTGCACCTCCCGGTGCCGCCGGGCCTCCTCCAGCTGGCGACCGACGGATGCTCGCGGCCCGACCAGTACCCCCCGACCGCGTGGCCGCTCATCGACCAGGTGGTCACCGCACAGCTCCGCTTCGACGTCGGCGAAGCCCCGAGCGTCGCCGGGCTCGGTCCCGCGCTCGCGACCGCCTACCCCGGCGTCCACACCCAGGTCTCGACCGGCTCCTGAGATGTCGCTGACCGACCCCGCCGAGCACGCCGTCGATCCCGCCGACGAGGAGCGTCACCGACCCGACACGGAGCCGCTCTGGAACGAGTCGCACTACCTCGACTTCGTCGCGGACGACGGTTCGGCGGCCGGCTACGTGCGGATCGGGCTCTATCCGAACCTCGGCGTGACCTGGTGGACGGCGATGGTGGTGGGGCCGGGTCGCCGGGTCGTCGCCTCGATCGCCTACGACTTGCCGGTCGGCGGGGGCAGCGGTCTCGAGCTCACCGACCGGGGCTTCGAACTTGCCTCCGTGGTCGAGGCCCCGCTCCGTCGCGTCGCGGTGCGCGGCACGGTTCCCGCCGCCGTCCACCGCGAACCGGCCGCGGTCTACCGGGGGGACGCCGGGGAGGCGACCACCGTCGCATTCGATCTCGAGTGGGTGACGGACGGGTCGCCGTACCACTACGTGGCCACCACGCGCTACGAGATTCCCTGCACGGTCACCGGCGAGCTCGGAGTCGGGGGCGAATCGTTCACCGTCGGGGGTCACGGCCAGCGCGATCACTCGTGGGGGGTGCGGGACTGGTGGGCGTTCGGGTGGTGCTGGGCGGCAGCGCGCCTCGACGACGGGACCCGACTCCATCTGGCCGACATCCGGATCCCCGGTCACCCGATCGGATTCGGCTATGTCCAGGTTCCGGGCCGCGAGCTGCGCCCGGTCGGCGCGGCGACCGTCCGCGAGGAGCTCGGACCTTCGGGTCTGCCGACCGGCGCGCAGGCCCACCTGGAGCCCATGGGTCTCGACGTCGAGATCACGCCCGTCGCCTTCGGGCCGCTGCTCCTGGTCGCGCCCGACGGCCGGACGAGCCGCTTCCCGCGCGCGTTCGCACGGTTCGCCACCGCGGACGGTCGTGTGGGGACCGGGTGGATCGAGTGGAACCAACCAGAGGAGCGAACGCCTCGGCAGTAGCGTTTCGTCGGTGCGCCTCTTGCTCACTCCGCCGGATGAACGCTCGGCTTGTCAATTCGTCCATCGGGTGCGCACCCGCTTCGCCGAAACCGACGCAATGGGGGTGGTGCACCACGGCGTATACGCGACCTATCTCGAGGAGGCCCGCGCCGCGTTCCTCGACGCGGCGGGCCATCCCTACGTCGACGTACGCGGCACCGGTGTGGACTTCACCGTCGTCGAGCTGTACGTCGCCTACCGCCACCCGCTCCGCTTCGGCGAGACGGTCGAAGTCGGGATCACCATCGGCGCGCTGACCCGGACCTCCTTCCAGGTGGGGTACCTGATCGACGTCGAGGGAGAGATCCGTGCGACCGCGACGAGCGTCCACGCGGCCATCGACCGGGACGGGCATCCGGTACGGCTGCCGCCGTGGATGCCCAAGGTCGCGGCCTTCGGCCGACGCATCTGAGCAGGCCGGCACGTGCTCGTCTCTTACGGCATCCCGACCCACCGGGTCGACCGCGCCGAGGAGTTCCTCGCGCCCGGGGCGGTCGGTGAGCTGGCTGCCGCCGCGGAAGCCGCGGGGTTTGCCGCGGTGTACACGACGGACCACCCCTTCCCCGGCGACGCGTGGCTCGCACGCGGAGGTCACCATTCGCTCGATCCGATGGTGGTCCTCGCGGTCGCCGCGGCGGCGACGCGCACGATCCGGCTGCACACCAACCTGTTGATCGTCGCGTACCGCAATCCTTTTTTGGCCGCCAAGGGAGTGGCCTCTCTCGACGTCCTGAGCGGTGGCCGGGTCATCCTCGGCATCGGGACCGGTTACCTCGAATCAGAGTTCGAGGCGCTCGGCGCGCCCTTCGACGATCGCAACGACCGCACCGACGTGGCCATCGCCGCGATGCAGCTCGCATGGTCGGGCGCGAGCGTCACCTTCGAGGCATCGGGGTTCCGGGCGAGGGGCAACACCATGTTGCCGATGCCGCGGCAACGGCCGCACCCGCCACTGTGGATCGGTGGCAACAGCCGCCGGGCGATCCGGCGAGCGGTCGAGCTCGGCGACGGGTGGTGTCCTTTCCCGCTGCCGTCGCGGATGGCTCCGCGCACACGCACCGCGCCGATGGAGAGCCTCGAAGCCCTTGCCGACGGGATCGAGTACGCGCGCGGTCTGGCTCGGTCGATCGGGAGGTCGCGGCCGCTCACGGTCGCCTTCATTCCCGAGGGTCTCTCGATGGGCCGGTCGGCGGGCGTCGACACGGACGCGGTGCTGCGCTCGATCCGAGAGCTGGAGGATCTGGGGGTCGGGTGGGTGAGCGTGGCACTCCCCGGTGAGACACGCGACGGACAGCTCGAGGCCATCGAGACGTTCGGCGACTCGGTGATCGCCTCCCTCGGTCACACCTGAGGCGGAACGGGAGGTTCGGACGTGCACGGGACTGCGCCCTGCGGCCGATGATCGTCGTCGCGCCCGTATGCTCCGCGAAAAGTGCCATCGTGTCGTCTGTGCCCCCGAGCAAAAGGAGCTTCGCGTGACGATCGCCGTCGGTGACAGGATCCCGGACATCCGGGTGATGACCCTCGCCCCGGACGGGCCGAAGCCAGTCCAGACCGCCGATGCGCTCGGCTCGGGCAAGGTGGTGCTCTTCGCTGTCCCGGGTGCGTTCACGCCGACCTGCTCGGACTACCACCTTCCGAGCTACGTGATCCGCCACGACCAGCTGAAGGAGAAGGGCGTCGACACCGTCGCCTGCATCTCGGTCAACGACCCCTTCGTCATGGGCGCCTGGGGGGAGGCCCAACACGTCGGTGACAGCGTGCTCATGCTGGCCGACGGCAACGGAGAGTTCACCAAGGCGGTTGGTCTCGAGATGGACGGCAGCGCCTTCGGCCTCGGGACCCGCTCGCAGCGGTACGCCATGGTGATCGAGGACGGCGTGGTGACCATGCTCAACGTCGAACCTGGCCCTGGCCTCTCGGTGAGCTCGGCGGATTCGATCCTCGAAGTGCTCTGAGCGCCGCCCGTTCGCCGCTCACTGCTCGAGCCGGATGTGAGGGACCGCTACCGTCTCGGTGATGGAGCTTCGTGCCGCACTTCGAACGACGGGCGCCGTCCGTGAATTCGAGGAGGCGCCGGTACCGGACGACACCCTCTACCGGATCCTCGACACCGCCCGCTTCGCGCCGAACGGTGGCAACCGGCAGGCCTGGCGAGTCGTCGTGGTGAAGGACCCCGACCTACGCCGGGAGATGCGCGACCAGTATCTCCCCGGGTGGTACGAGTACCTCGCCCAGGTCGGAGCTGGACTGACCCCCTGGGCGGTGGTCACCGACCGGGAGCTCGAGGCGCGGTCGATCGCACAGGCGTCCGAGGTTGCCGCAGCCGCAGAGGCCGGCCCGGGGGGCTTTGCCGAGCACTTCGACCAGGTGCCTGCCATGGTGGTGCTGCTCGCCGATCTCGCCCGGCTCGCGACGGTCGACCGCGGCGCGGGCCCCTACACCATGGTCGGCGGAGCGTCGATCTATCCGTTCGCCTGGAGCATCCTCCTCGCGGCTCGGGACGAGGATCTCGCCGGGGTGATGACCACCATGGCCGTGCGGAACGCCGAATCGGTCCGCCGACTCCTCCACGTGCCGGAGTCGCACCTCGTTGCGGGCGTCCTCGCCCTCGGCCGCCCGGTGCACCGTCCGACCAAGCTTCGTCGTGAGCCGGTCGAGCGCTTCGCCACCGTCGACTTCTTCGACGGAGACCCGCTGGTGGACGGATGAAGATCCGCATCGGTGTCGGCACCGGCCTCCTCGCGGCGTCTGACGCCCGCGAGTTCGCGGCGCTGGTCGACGACCTCGACGCGCTCGGGTACGACTCCATCTGGTTGCCCGAGATACTCACGGCGCCGACCCACGACCCCCTGGTCGCTCTTGCCTTCGCCGCCGCGCACAACTCGCGCCTCAAGCTCGGGACGACCGTGCTCCTGCCCGGGCGAAACCTGGTCCGGCTCGCGAAGGAGCTCGCTACCCTCGACGTGCTCTCGGACGGTCGGCTGTTGGTGACCTTCGTCCCGGGTCTTCCCCGTGGCGCGGAGGTCGGGGCAGTCGGTGTGGCGCCCGCGGAGCGCGGGGCCCTGATGGACGAGGCACTCCCGCTCCTCCGCCTGTTGTGGTCGGGCGAGGCGGTCAGCCACCACGGCCGCTCATTCGACCTCGACGCGGTGGTGGTGGCACCGACCCCGACGCAGCAACCGCTCGAGTTCTGGACGGGCGGGATGGTGCCGGCCGCGCTCGAGCGTTGCGGACGGCTCGCCGACGGATGGCTTCCCTCGACGTGTACCCCCGAAGAGGCCGCGCTCGGGCGAGTGGTGGTCGAACAGTCCGCGGCACGCGCCGGACGCGAGATCAGCCCCGAGCACTTCGGCGTCTCGCTCGCCTACTCTCCGGGTCCGCTCGCCGACGCGGCACGCCGCCTGGTGGCGTCGACCCGGAAGGGCGTCGACCCCGACCTGGTGATCCCGCAGGGTCTCGACGCCCTGCGCCGCACGCTCGAGCGGTTCGTCTCGGTCGGCTTCTCGAAGTTCGTGGTCAGGCCGCTCGCCCCGCCCGAGTCGTGGCGCGGCGAGCTCGAGAAGCTGGCCGACGCCGTCCTCGAGCTGCAGAGGTGACCCGGAGCCGGCCGCTCGAGCTCGAGTTCACCGCCTACGACGACCCCGCGCTGCTCGCGCAGATGGCCGACGTGGTGGCTCGGGGAACCGGATGGATCAACCTGCGGCCGGTCATCGAAGAGGAGAACGAACCGCCCCCGCCGGGGCCCTTCGCGTTCCTCGGGGGCTCGACCCACCACGTCCCGACCGCCACCTGGCTCCCCGGCCGCCGGCTCGCCGACGGCACGGTGAAGCCGACCACCGTCGGGCTCCAGCACGCGGCAGGTTCGCGGGTGGCGTGGCGTCTCCGCGACCTCGGGCTGCCCGTCCCGGAAGGGTGGCGGGTCACCCAGGATCACCCGCGAAGGGGACTCGTCGCGGTCGTGGCGTCGGACGCCACCGACGCCGAGGTCGTCGACTGGCTGCTGCGTGCGGCGAACGCAGTCTCCTCGGTGCCGATGACCGGCCGCTGGACGGCGTCCGTCCACGCGGGCACACGCTGAGTCCTCGGTACCTCGGCGGAGTCGCCCTCGTAACCCACCGGCGAGGTCGACCACGGCTCGCGGCCCGGGTCGCGTACGTGGCCGCGGACCGGTCGCCACACCAGCCAGGTCACCGACAACGTGGCGAGGACCAGTGCCGTGACCGACACGAACGGAAGCCAGCTGGCCGCGGCGAAGGCGGCACCGGCTGCGGCGGCGGCGACAGCGGTGCACCCGGTCTGGCTGGTCGCGAACAGCCCCTGGAGGCGGCCGACCTGGGACGGGTCCGCACCGTCGGTGAGCAGTGACTGCATGGCGGGAAGCGCCGCGGCGAAGCTCATCGCCTCGGTCGCCCCGAGAACGACGAGCACGGGCACGCTCGGGATGAAGGGGTAGGAAGCGCAGAGCACGGCCGAGGAGCCGATGCCGCACACGACGAGCAGCCGCCGGTCGACGTGGTCGGCGAGCCACCCGCTCGGCTTCGCGACGACCACGAAGGGAACCGCGAACAGCGTCCACGAGATGCCGATCTCGAGACCCGACGCGCCCTTGGACACGAGGAGCAAGGTCCAGCAGATCTCGTACACGCCGGTGATCAGCCCGAGGGACGAGCCGGCGAAGAGGGCGCCGGCGGCAGCCCGGGTGAGCGCGAGACGCTCCCGGGAGCGGGCAGCCACACCCCGGCCGTTGCGTACCCCGCGACGAGGGTCGGTGATGCGCAACGCCGCCGCGGACGCGACGACCGAGAGCACCGCCGAGCCGAGGAACACCATCCACATCGAGCCGGCGCCGATGACGCTTCCGACGAGCGGACCGACCGCCAGGCCCGCGATCTCTGCGCCGTAGACCGCGGCGAAGGCGCGCCCGCGTCGTTCGAGCGCGACGGTGCCGGAGATCATCGCGAGCGAGGCGACGCCGGCAGCTCCCGCACCGGCTCCCTGCAGCGCGCGGAGGAGCACCGCGTCGGCCGAGGTGATCGGAGCGAGGAAGCCGAGGCTGGCGGCACCGAAGAGGAGCAACCCGCCTATCAGCACCGGGCGGCGGCCGATGCGGTCGGCGAGCCACCCCGTCGGGTACTGCAGCGCGACCCCCGCGGCGAAGAACGAGGCCATCACCACCCCGGCAGCGACGTCCGAGCCGCCGAGCCGGCGGACGAACACCGGCAGCATCGGGATGATCGCGGAGGCACCGAGCCACTGGAGGAAGACGGTCGCGGTGAGCGTGCGGACGAGGCCCGTCGAGCCATCGGCCGGCGCATCGCCGACTGCGGGCAGCACCTCCCGCGTCCCCGAGGAGGCGACCGGTTCCATCGTCAGACGATACCGTCGCGCCGGCGTCGCCGGCCGCTCGCGCTCAGCTCCGTCGGGTCCCGAGGTGCCAGCCGTGGCAGAAGCTGCACCGGTAGGGATCGAGGTCCGCGCCCTCTTCGAGGCGCAGGCGAAGAGAAGCCCGGTTTGCCTCGTCCACGTCGGCGAAACGGGACTTCGCGGTCCCGTCCGCGCGCCAGTGCTCGCGTGCGCGCCCCGAGACGTTCCGCGGCGGCCTGGGTTCGGGTGCGCGCCGGCGACGCTTCGCCACGCCGCTATCCGGTGGAGGCGGGGCGGCGCCTCGCAGTGCCCGTGGTCGACATGCGCCCAGCCTCACCGACTGGCTGCTCCGTTGCCACTCGGGCTCCCTCGGTGGGCCATCATCGTCGGGTGCCGATCGATCCGTTCAGCGCGTTCGAGCCCTTCGGAGGGGCGGCGCCTCCGGAGTCGCTCGCCGGCCACCTCCTCGTCGCCACACCCCGCCTGGCCGACCCCAATTTCTCGCGCTGCGTGCTGCTCGTCCTCGACCACGGACCCCAGGGCGCGTTGGGTGTGGTCGTCGATCGTCCGGGTGGGGTGCGCGTCGACCGGGTGCTGCCGCAGTGGCACTCGCTCGCGACGCCGCCGGCCGAGTTGTTCGCGGGCGGGCCGGTGGCGCGCAATGCGCTGATCGGACTGGTACGGCTGACCTCGCGCGACGCGGCGTCCGACGACGAGGCCCCGGCCGGGTGGCGGGCGTTGGTGGACGCCGAGCAGCCGGTCGGGACCGTGGACCTCGCCGCCGACCCGAGCGAGTCCGAGAACGCGATCGTCGCCGCGCGCCTCTTCTCGGGCTACGCGGGATGGGACTCCGAGCAGCTCGAGGAGGAGATCGAACAGGGGTCGTGGTACGTGGTACGAGCCGAAGCCCGCGACCCGATCTCGGCCGACCCCGAAGGGCTCTGGCGCCGCGTCCTGCGACGCCAGGGTGGCGCGCTGTCGGTCGTGTCGGGGTACCCACCGGACCCTGCCCTCAATTGACCGACCGGAACGGGCAATCGCTACGATCGCCGGGTGGACGAAGGGAGCAGGCCGCCGGCCCGGTGGCCGGTCCGCAACGTGGCCTCCTCGGACGTGTCGGCCGTCGTGGCGATGCTGGTGCGGGCCTTCTCGGACGATCCGATCGCCAACTTCATGTTCGCGGGCTCCGGCCGGCGCGAGCGCGGTCTTCGTTCCTTCTTCCGCACCCAGCTCCGCCGCCAGTACCTGCCGGAAGGCCAGGTGTACACGACCGACGGGTGCGTCGGGGCCGCGCTCTGGGGCCCTCCGGACCGGGTGAGGCACCCTCTCCTCGAGCTCGTCCAGTTGCTGCCGACGGCTCCGTTCCTCGTGAGCACCCACGTCCACCGTGCGTTCCAGCTGCTCTTCGAGGTGGACGGCCTCCACCCGAAGGAGCCCCACTGGTACCTCGCGACACTCGGCACCGAGCCCTCGATGCAAGGGAAGGGGATCGGCTCGGCGCTGCTCCGAGACCTGCTCGGGCGCGCGGACGAGGAAGGAGCACCCGCCTACCTCGAATCCTCGAAGGAGAGCAACGTCTCGTTCTACGCGCGGTCGGGCTTCGAAGTGGTCGGGGAAGTCCGAGTGTCCGGCAGCCCGACGCTCTGGCGCATGTGGCGCGAACCGAACGCCCCTCGCTGAAAGGCGAGTGCTTCACACCACGGCCGAGGTCTGAGAGGCGCTCAGCCGGGTAGATGGAGGCCCTCGGGAACGCCCTCGGGCCGGGCAACCGCCAACTCGAGCAGCTCGAGGAGTGCACGAGAGGGTGCGGAGGGCAAGCCGCGGCTGCGCTGGGCGATCCCGACCCGGCGCCGTGGCAGGCCTTCGACCGGCAGCGCACGCACCCGGTCGCGCAGCACGGCCGGGACTGCGGTCGCAGGCAGGATGGCCGCGCCGTAGCCCTCGAACGTCAGTGAGGCGATGAGGCGCAGCCCATCGATCTCCGCGGCCGGCAGCAGCGTGATGCCGAGGGGGCGGACGGCCGCGTCGAGCTCGTCGCGGAAGGCGGTGCCCGGCAAGGGGAGAAGCAGTTCGAGATCGGCCAGGTCCTCGATGTGGAGCGGACGGCCCACGTCGGCGATCGGGTGTCCCTCGGCCACGACCAACATCAGGTCCTCCTCGAAGAGGGGACGCGAGACGAGGTCACGCCCGGGCACCGGCAGGTTGAGGACGGCAAGGTCGAGCTGTCCCGCGGCGAGCTGGGGCTCGAGCCCGTTGGTGTTGCCCTCGACGACGACGAGCCGGAGCTTCGGGTGCCGCTGGCGCGCGGCGTCCATCAGCCGCGGGACGAGCCACCGGGCGGTCGTCCCGATCATGCCGACCCGCACCGTGCCGGCCACCTCGTCCTTGCAGGCCGCGACGTCGGCCACCAGGGCGTCGATCTCGGAGAGGACCCGTCGAGCCCGGGCCACGACCGCCAGTCCCTCCTCGGTCAGTTTCCCGTCGGAGCGGTCGATCATCGGGGCCCCGAGCTCCCGCTCGAGCCGTGCGACGTGGGCGGACACGTTCGACTGGACCGTTCCCAGGTGTTCGGCCGCCGCCGAGAAGGTGCCGTGGTCGCTGATCGCGGTGAGCGCCTGCAGGTGCCGCAGTTCCATCGCTCTAGATGATAACAGCTATCGATATTAGCTGCTTGACTGATTGCTCGCGGTCGTTCTATCATCGATGGTGACCACAGGATCTAAGGAATCCCCCTCCTTTCCTTGTTGAGTCAGAGCGAAGGGACCGTCTCCCCCCCGACGGTCCCTTCGTCGCGTTCGGGGGCCGATTCGCTGCGATTCGAACCGTGCCGGAGGCAGCGGGAGCGAAGGGCACTCGGTGCGGCGAGAGGCGATTGGTAGGTTGACCGGATGAGCGAGCACCGGGGTGCCGTCTTCGTCGACCTCGATCGCACGCTCCTCCGCTCGGCCAGCGGGCCCATCTTCCACGAGGCGATGGTGGCCGAGGGGGTGCTGCCCGAAGGTCACCGGCTTCCCGGCGACCGACTGCTCTACGGGTTCTACGACGTCTTCGGCGAGTCGGTGCCGTTCATCGCCCTCGCACGGGCAGCAGCCGCGATCATGAAGGGTCGCTCGACCGAGGCGACCCGCCGGGCGGCGAAGCGGGCCGTCGAGTCGCTCGTCGACCTGGTCCAACCGTTCGCGCTCGAGACGCTCGCCGAGCACCGGCGAGCCTCTCGGCCGCTCGTCCTCGCCACCACCTCACCGGTCGACCTGGTCACCCCGCTGGCGGACGCACTGGGTTTCGACGGGGTGATCGCCACCCGCTACGAGCACTCCGGCGGGCGCTATACCGGCAGGCTCGACGGCGGTTTCGTGTGGGGCGTCGGCAAACGAGCGGCGGTCGGCCGGTGGGCCGCCGACCACGGCTTCGAACTGCGCGCGTCGCACGCCTACTCGGACAGCGTGTTCGACCTCCCGCTGTTCCACTCGGTGGAACATCCTCACCCGGTCAACGCCGACCCGAGGTTGCTCGCGGTGGCGTTGGCACTCCGATGGCCGCTCGAGCACTGGGACCGCGCGCCCGGTGTCCCTTCGCTGCTCGGGTTCGAGCCCTACCATCTGGCGCGGCCGTTCGTCCGGCCGGGGATGTTCCCGTACGCTCGCTTCGACCTCCGGGGTCTCGAGCACGTCCCGCGGCGAGGCCCGGTGCTGCTCGCGTCCAACCATCGCAGCTACTTCGACGTGGCGGCGCTCGCCCTGGTGGCGGCGCGGATCGGGCGACCGGTTCGCTTCCTCGCGAAGCAGGAGATCTTCGATGCTCCGGTGGTCGGCCGGGTGGCACGGGCACTCGGCGGGATCCCGGTCGACCGCGGCGGCGGGTCGGGGGCGCCGATGCGCGCGGCTGCCGCGTCACTGCGCGCGGGCGAGTTGGTCGTCGTGCTGCCCCAAGGGACCATCCCGCGCGGAGAGGCATTCTTCGATCCGGTGCTGAAGGGCCGAACCGGTACGGCACGCCTGGCCGCGGAGACTGGGGCCCCGGTCGTGCCTGTCGGCATCTGGGGCACCGAGCGGGTCTGGCCGCGCTCGTCGAAGGTGCCCGACATGACCACCCTCGTGCACCCGCCGACGGTGACGGTCGAGGTGGGACCCGAGGTCGGCCTCGGTCACACCGATGCAGTGGCCGATACCGAGGTCCTGATGGCGGCCATCGCCGGACTCCTGCCTCCGCAAGCGCGTCTCGCGCGGGTCCCGACCCCCGAAGAGCTGGCGCAGACCCGACCCTCGGCGTGACGGTCCGGGTGGAGCGGCACGACGCCACGCTGCCGGCGCGCGCCGCGCTCGCCGCCGTGGCGGTTCGCACCGGCAACCGGCTGTCCCGCCTCCTCGCGCGGGGAAGCGGCACTGTCATCGGAGGCCGCGCCGGCCTGCTCGTCGACCCGCACCTGCTCGAGACCCTGGCCCGGGGACGCTCGGTCGCGCTGGTGACCGGTACCAACGGGAAGACGACGGTGACCCGGATGCTGGTCGCCGCACTCGAGGGGGCCACCGGTGGTGCGGTGGCCACCAACGCGACCGGCGCCAACATGCCGGCCGGGCACGTCGCGGCGCTCGCCGACGCGCCGGATGCCGACGTCGCGGTGCTGGAAGTCGACGAGAGCTACCTCGGCCGTCTGGTCGAGACCGGCGCGCCGGAGGCGGTGGTGCTGCTCAACCTGTCTCGCGACCAGCTCGATCGGATCGCCGAGGTGAGGATGCTGGTCGAGCGGTGGCGCCGCGCGCTCGGCGGACCGGGGACCGACCCGTCGGGCCGGGCGCCGGTCGTGGTCGCCAACGCGGACGACCCGATGGTCGCCTGGGCCGCGCAAGGGGCGCCCCGTGTCCGCTGGGTGGGTGCCGGCCAGGTCTGGCACGACGACGCGGTCGGCTGCCCCGCGTGTGGCGGACAGATCGAGTTCGGTGCCGGCGGGAAGTGGGCGTGCGACCGCTGCGACTTCGCACGGCCCGATGCGGAGGCGTGGCTCGAGGGGGACGAGCTGGTCCTCGCCGGCGGGTCGCGTCGCCGGCTCGCCCTCGGGCTCCCCGGACAGTTCAACCGGGCCAACGCGGCGATGGCCGCCGTGGCCGCCTGGTCGATGCTCGCAAGCCGGGACGCCGGCGACGAGGGACCAGCCGACACCGCCGCGTTCGACTCCATCCTCACCGACGTCGCCGCCCTCGACGAGGTGGCCGGCCGCTTCTCGGTGGTCCGACGGGGCGGACATCGGGTCCGTCTGCTTCTCGCAAAGAATCCCGCCGGGTGGACGGCGATCTTCGATCTCCTCGACGAGGAGACGACCGCGTGCGGAGCGGTCGTCGTGGCGATCAACGCGCGGACCGCCGACGGTCTCGACCCGAGCTGGCTCTGGGACGTGCCCTTCGAACGACTGCGGGGTCGCACGGTCGTCGCGACCGGTGACCGTCGGCTCGATCTCGCCGTGCGTCTCCGCTACGCCGAGGTCGGCCATGTCGTGATCGCCGACCCGCTCGACGCGCTCGACCGGGCCGAGGTGGAGACCTCCGACGCCTCTCTCGAGTTCCTCGGCAACTACACCGCGTTCGCCGAGCTGCGACGGCGGCTGTGAGCGCGGCGGGCCGCGGGAAGGTCCTGACCATCGCGGTCGTCTACCCGGACCTCCTCGGCACCTACGGAGACGGCGGCAACGGCACGGTGCTCGCCCGCCGCGCCGCGTGGCGCGGCATCGAGGTGGAACTGGTGAGCGCGCTGTCCGGCGCGCGCCTGCCGGGCGCCGACGTCTACTGCCTGGGCGGCGGCGAAGATGCTCCCGAGATCCGCGCCGCCGACCTGTTGCACGAGGACGGGACACTCCTCCGTGCCGCGGCGGACGGGGCGGTCGTGCTCGGTGTGTGCGCGGGCTACCAGCTGCTCGGCCACAGCTTCCCCGACGCCACCGGCGGGCGACGCGAGGGACTCGGGCTGCTCGACGTCGAATCGGCCAAGGGAACCGGCCGCCGCGCGGTCGGCGATCTGGTCGCCGAGGTGGCGGCGCCGGGACCGCGGGCGGACGGCGGGGAAGGACTTCCTGCCCTCAACGGCTTCGAGAACCACGGCGGCGTGACCACCGTCGGCCCCGGGTCGACACCGCTCGCCGAGGTGGTCCATGGCGTCGGGAACGGCGACGGGTCGCGGACCGAAGGGGCATGGTCGGGCCGAGTGCTCGGGACCTACCTGCACGGCCCGGTGCTCGCCCGCAACGTCGCGCTCGCCGACGTCCTGCTCGGGTGGGCGCTCGAGGCCCGTGGACGAACGGTCCGGCTCGAGCCGCTCGACGACGCCGAGGAGTCCGCGCTGCGGGCAGAGCGGATGCGGACGTCCGGCGCGAAGCGACGTGGGCGCGTAATCGATCGACTCCGCCGCCGCTGACCTCGCAACTCAGCCGCGCCGCAGTGGCCACTCGGGCGGCTCGGCGGGATCCGCGCGCCGGGGATCGGCCGGCAGCAGCCACGTTCGCCGCCACGCGGAGGCAGCGGGACCCTGCAGCGGTGGGGTGCGGTCCTCGGCCGCCTGGCGTCGCGCCGTCCACCAGTCGCTCTCGATCTCGGCCGCGAGGACCGCGATGACCGACTCGAGTCTCGCTCCGAGCCGTCGGGCGTCCTCGCCCTCCGCAGGCCAGAGGGGCGCGCCGAAGGTGACCGTGGTCTTCGTGCGACGGACCGTCCTCTTTCCCTTCGGCAGGATGTGACGGGTTCCGTCGAGGTGCATCGGGACCACCGGCCGGCCGGTGCGCACCGCGAGGTACGCGGCCCCTCCGCGGAAGGTCTGGGCCCAACCGTCCGGCGACCTCCCTCCCTCGGGGAAGATGACCAGGTTCCAGTCGTCCTCGAGCAGCTCGGTGGCGAGCTCGGCCGAGCGACGGTTGACTTTCGACCGTTCGACCGGGAAGGCCGCGAGCAGGAGCGACCAGGCGTGCGCCTTCCAGCGCCGATCGAAGAAGTAGTCGGCGGCGGCCGCGACGACGGTCCGGTGGCGGAAACGGAGGGGCAGGCAGGTGAGGAGCAGCGGAGTGTCGACGTGGCTCGCATGGTTGGCTGCGAAGATCACCGGACCCTCGAGTCCGCGGAGCTCGTCGGTCCCGCGGACGAGCGGGTCGGCGACGAGGCGCGCCACCGGTTTCGTGACGTTGTCGAGGATGACCGCGCGGACCAAACGGGCCGGGTAGGAGCGCGACCAGTCACTGTCGTAGTGGAGACCCACCTCTGGGGTGGGCATCGACCTCGGGACCGACCCTGGCCAGCTCGGGGGAGCGAAAGGGAATCCGCTCCGCCCGATCCGGCCGGCGAGCTCGGCGGGCCGGAGCCGCCTGAGCGCGGCCCGGCGGTCGTGCGACCCTCGCTCTCCGCGCGCGGTGCCGAGGGCCGCGTCGCGGCGGACCGTCCGGCGGGACCGGAGGCGCGCCGAGGAGCGGTGGACGGCGGTCACTGCACGTCTGCCATGAGGACCGGCGGGGCGTGGAGATGGGTGACAGTCGGAGCCGTCCCGACCACGTCGGTCGCCATCTCGAGCGCGTCGGCGAGTGTGGAGGCGGCCCGGAAGCCGAGGCGGTGCACGGCCGCGGGATCGCCCCCCACCACGATGACCGAGCCCAGGTGTTCCAAGGCGTGCGCGCACCAGTACCACATGTAGAACGGGTGTACGCCGTGATAGGCGTGACCGGTCCGATAGAGGTGGACGTACCAGGGGTCGGTGGCAAAGGACAACTCGAATCGTTCCGACATCTCGACCGGGTCGGTCGTTTCGGTCAGCACCTGCTCGAAGAAGTCGATGTAGCTCGGGTGGTGGACCGGGTGGAACTCCCACGGCGTCGGGTGGGTCATGATCAGGACGCCGCCTTCGCGCACGAGGGGCTTGCCGCGGTAGAGGTTGAAGAAGTAGCCGAGGCCGAGGCAGGCGACGAGGATGGGATTGAGGATCGAGTTCACGTTGTAGGGGCCCACGTAGGGGAGTCCCATGGTGACGACGTCGGTCTGTCCCTCGACCGCGACGCCCTGTTGGCACCAGATGTGCTCGGTGGTCGTCGCATGCACCGCCTCGACCTCACCTGCCTGCACCGAGGTCATCCGGTGCGGCGCTCGTACCGAGTGGAGGATGCGACGCGCGTAGGCGCTCGGGGTCCTCTCCAGCGCCTTCGACGCGGCAAGGTAGGTCGCACGGTCACGCACGCCCCACTCCCACTCGCGCTTCTGCAGGAACGCGAACGGCGGCGGGAACGGGTCGTTGTTCACGGTGGTCTCGATCTGGAACACCTTGACACCCGAGGCGGCGATCAGACGGCCCATCCGCCAGTTCGACGAGTGCAGCTCCGAGCGGTGCTGGTCCATGAAGGACCGGCTCCGCTGCATGGTGAGCGGGTTGTGGTGGTGCCGCAGACTGCGGTAGCTGGCGAGACCGGTGGCGACGCTCTTGTGACCGCCGTCCATCGCCACCAAGTTGATGTTCACGTAGACGAGGAGCTCGCTCTCGGCGGCGCGTCGATTGATCTCCACGTCCTCGCCCTGGTCGGTGAGTCCGATGTGGACGAGCGCCGCGGGGTCCTCGGCGTCGTGCTGGGTGAGTAGGCCGTTCGGCGCGAAGGCGTCGTAGATCCGGTCGCCCAACGCGTGACGGAGCTCGCTCTCGGTCATCCGGCGGTGGAGCGCGAGGGCGACGATCAGCTCGACGTCGTCGACTCCGGCTGCTGCGGCCATCTCCAGCACCTCTTCGATGACCAGCTGGCGATTGTCGGGTTGCTCCATCGGCGGGAGCGGCAGGGAGATGTCGTCGAACGCGATGGTCAGCTTCATGCCGGCCCGCAGAAGGGAGGGGAGCGGCTCGGAGTCTCCGAGCGGGCAGGTGAGGGCGGTGCGGATCGAGGCACGCGGGTCCTCGAGCGGCTCGAGTGGTTCGGGCGCGTAGACCACCCGGCTCCCCTCGGGAAGCCGCTCGAGGCTGAAGCTCTCGCCGCGCCAGAACAGGGTGGACGGGGTCGAGCGATCGACCTCCAGCACGAAACCCGGCCTCGGACTCATCGGGCGGTTCCTTTCCGGTCGCGAAGATCGAAGACCACCTTGACCGCACCGCGCCGGCCGGCAGCCCCGGCGTGTGCCAGCGCCTCTCCGTACCGCTCGAGCGGGTAGGCGGCCGAGACCAGCGAACCGAGGCCGGCCGACGTGACGAGCTCGAACGCGAGCTCGAAGGTGCGGCGCGGCGGGGCGGTGGGTTCGGCACCGTAGGCGTAGGCACCGACGAGCGTGAGTTCGCGGTGCCAGAGTGGCGCGAGATCCACCGAGACCTTCCCCGGCATCCCGACGAGCACGACCCGTCCGCGTGGTCGGACCATTGCGAGCGCGGCATCGATCGACTCGGCGGAACCCACGCAGTCGAACACGGTGTCCGCGCCGCCGGTGAGCCGCCCCCCGAGGACGAGTGAGCCGGCACGCCGGCGTACCGTGCGCGCCAGGTGGTCGGGATCGACCACCACGTCGGCGCCGAGCGACTCGGCGATGCGGAGTTGGTGGGGGTGCTTCGCACCCACGACGACCGTGCAGCTCGTCGAGGGCCGCACGAGGTGGTCGAGGGCGGCGATCGTTGCCAGCCCGAGGGTTCCGGCGCCGACGACCGCCACCAGGCTCCCGGGTTCGACGTCCGCGGAGAGTGCGGCGTGGACCGCGCAGGCGCTCGGCTCGACGAGGACGGCGTCCTCGTCGCGGAACGAGTCGGGCACCGGGTGCAGCTGCGAGCTGTGAGCCATCAGGCCTGCCGTCGACCAGCCACCGCCGGTGTCCGCGCAGTAGCCGGTCTGGAGCCCCGGTGTGAGGTCGCCGAACGCGACGTTGGGGCAGAGCCCGGTGTGCCCTCCCGCGCACTGGGGACAGAGCGGTTCGATGGCCCGCGGAGCACAACCGAGCACCGGTTCGACGACCACCCGTGCGCCCGGCGCGAGCGCACGGCCCGCCTGGTCGGTCGCATCGGTGTCGACGGCGCCGGTGACCTCGTGTCCGGGCACGAAGGGAAAGCTGACCAGATCCTCGAAGTAGCGCGAGCTGCGCCCGTCCACTGTGGCGAGGTCGGATCCGCAGATCCCAGAAAGCACCGGGTGGACCAGATGCCACTCGGGGCCCGGCCGCTCGGGCGGATGAGCGTCGAGCAGCCGGAGTGGCCCGACCCCTGCTCCTCGGCCCGAGCCGAGGAGGGAGGCGGCCCGTGACGCCGCGAAGCGGGGCAGGTTCCGTTCGAACACGAGCGCCTTCACCGCGGGGCTCCTCGTGTGAGGCGGCGGAGCGAGCCCGCGAAAGTGCCCGCGGGCGGGGAAGCAGCCGGGCGTGGGCCGCGGCGGTCGAGTGGTCCGAGTGGGAACGGCGATCTCGCGCCGCGCCCCTCCTTCTCCCAGTGCTCCACGTGCCAGCCGCGCCGGCGGGCGATCGTCGCCAGCTTCGACTCGGGGTTGACGGCAACCGGGTAGCCGACGGCCTCGAGCATCGGGAGGTCGCTCGCGGCGTCGGCGTAGGCCATGGACTGCTCGAGCTCGAGGCCGTGGGCTTGCGCGTAGTCGGCGAGTACCAGCGCTCGGGCCTCTCCGATCGGCGGGAGCTCGACGAGCTGACCGGTGAACACGCCGTTCGCCTCGCCGAGGCGCGCGCAGATGATGTCGTCGAAGAGCGGGCGGAGCGGCTCGACGACCAGATCGAGCGCGCCGGTGATCAAGAGGGTGCGGTGGCCGAGGGCGCGGTGCTGTCGCACGCGGGCGACGGCCGCGGGGAACGACTTGGCGAGGAGGAGGTCGAAGAAGAGCTCCCAGGCGTCGGCACGCAGCCGCTCGACGGGGGCTCCCTCGTAGCGGCGGTAGAAGGAGCGGAGGAAGTCGCCCCGGTCGCGCCGGTCGAGCGCGAGCAGCGAGGGTGCCTCACGCACCAGGTCGGCGACGAAGCCCGGCCGCCGGCCCGCGGCGAGGTGGCGCGAGGCCAGCCACGCGTAGGAGTCGACGACATTGGAGGCGATGAGGGTGTTCTCGAGGTCGAAGGCCGCGAGGTGGCGGTCGGGGGAGAGGATGGCCGCGCGGGCGCGGGTAGGACGGTCGATCTGGGGTGCCCGCGTCGGCGACGTGCGGACTCGCGCGTGCTCGATCACCGAGGGGAGATGGACCTCGCGGACGTAGTGCTCCCAGTCGACCGCTCCCGGGTCCAGGCAGAAGAGCTCTCGATCCTCCTCGCCCATGCGCTCCCAGAGGGCGAGGAGCCGGTCGACCCGGTAGAGCGCCTCGGTCTCGGCGTAGGCGCCGTAGAGCTCGACGTAGCCGAGCGCGCGATCGGCGAGCAGGTGTCGTTCCTCCAGCGCGCTGATCCACTCGGCCTGCCGGCCACGGATCGGCAAGGAGGCGGCCACTCGCTCCGCGAGGTCCATGGCCCGAGTGGCCCGTGTCAGCTGCCGCTGTACCCGCCCGCGGCCGGGGAAGGACCACTCCGGCACCACGATCGGCTGTCCCTGGTTGTCGTAGAGCGGGTGCTCGAGGAACCATCCCTGGACGAGCTCGACCAGGCGCCCGTAGCGGAGTGGGTTCCTCACGCCGGACGCCACGTGGACGACGTCGGGGCGACCGGCATCCGACGGTGCCGCGAGCCGCTCACCGGCGACCGCGAGGACCGCAGCGACCACGAGGTCCACCGGGATCACGTCGGTGATCCCTTCGGGAACACCGGGGAACTCGCGGAGAATCCCTCGCGCGTAGGAGACGATGATCGGCTCGGCCATGCGGAACCCGCGGATCCACCCGGGTCGTGGTTCGGCGAGTGCCGACTCGATGATCGACGGGCGGATGATGGTCATCGGGAGCAGATCCCCGAACTGCGAGACGAGAGCGATCTCACCGAGGGCTTTCGTGTAGGGATAGGCGTCGGGCCACCCGAGGGACTGGGCGCGGGCCCGCCCGAGGTCGACCATCTGTCCCTTGACCCAGTTCTCGCGGAGCTGCTCGGCGCGGCGCGCGAGCAGGTGGACCCCGGCCGGCCCGAGCTCGGTGCGAGCCTCCTTCGCGCAGCGTGCGAGCCGATCGCTCCGCCGCGACTCGGCCTCGACGTCACCGCGCTGGCGGCGGGCCGAGGCCACTTCGTCCCGCCAGTCCACGTCGACCCGGAAGCGTCCGGACTCGAGCAGCTCCTCTCGCGCCTCGCCCTGGTGGGTGCCCGCGACATATGCGGTCGAGACCGGAAGGTAGTGCGCCGGCCCGCTCCGCCCCTCGGAAGCGGCGAGCTCACGGGCGGCCACCACCGCGGCCGCGACGCGGGAGGGTCCGAGCAGGTTCACTTCGACCGCGGTGTCGAGTGGCGCGTCGAAGCTCACCGAGGCCGCCGAGTGGACCACGAGGTCGCACTCGGAGAGCCGTCGGAGCCCGTCCTCGTCGAGGCCGATCCCGTCCTGGCCGACATCGCCTGCCACCGCCGAGACGCGCGAAGCGATCTCGTCGTCGAAGCGGTCCCCGCGTTCGGCCCGGAGCCGGTCGAAGCAATCGTTGCGCAGGATCTCCCTGGTCGCCCGCTGCATCGGCGCGGAACGGCGACCCGGGCGGATGAGCAGGACCACCTCGCTGTCGGGGACGGTGCGGAGCAGCCGCTCGACGAGGGCGGTCCCGAGGAAGCCGGTGCCGCCCGTGATGAAGAACCGCCTGGTGGCCAGGGCCTCGCGGATCGTCACCGAATCTGTCTACCATATGGTAAGTGGACGGGTCGAGAGCGGGAGGTCCATCCGGGGCCCAGGGCCGGCGCCGGCCGCGACAAGTCCGGGTGGGCGGCCGGGGGAGTGCGGCCGGGGACGGAAGCCGCACCCCCGAGCGCATCCTCGACGCCGCACTCGCCTCGTTCGCGACCCGTGGCTACGAGGCCTCCTCGCTCGACGCGCTCGCCCTCGGCCTCGACGTCCGTAAGCAGACGATCCTCTACTGGTTCCCGTCGAAGGAGGTGCTCCTCGAGGCGGTCATCGATCGCAGCGTGGTGGAGCTGTCCGCTGCGATGGAGCAGGCGTTGGCCACGGCGGGGACCGGCTGGGCGCGGGTCGAGTCGGTGGTCCGCTCGGTGTTCTCGCTCGCGGCGAGGCGGCCGGAGGTCCTCGGTCTGGTCCGAGAGGTGAGCCGCCTCGGCACGCCCGCTTCGACCAGGTTGGTGTCTGCGATGGAGCCGCTCGTGCGCAGGGCGTCGGAGTTCCTCGAGGCCGAGATGGACGCCGGGCACATGCGCCGGCACGAACCACGCCTGCTGCTGCTGGCCATCTACTCGACGGTCATCGGCATGGTGACCGAGGTCGAGGTGTCCCGCGCGTTCGGTGAGGAGCCGACGGCGCGTTCGCTGGTGCGACGTCGAGCGGAGATTCTCGAGCTGTTGCACTCCGCCCTGATCGCCGATTCGGTCTGAGTGCCGGTTATTCCTTCGACTGAGCGGTTTTCCGCTCGCGCCGCGAGGGCTTAGGTGCGGGGAGCGCCGGACGCTTCGGCGTGTAGCGCTTGTTGCCCTCGGGTCCGGCAGCCTTCCCCTTTGCCTTGGCGCGGGATCCCCGTGTCGGCGCCGGCCTCCCAGTGGCCCGAGTGCTCGCTGTCGCGCGCCCGCCGGGGGACTCCGCTCGTGCCGCCCGCGCGGCGGCCGAGGCCTCTTTTTGAACCTTGAACGAGCGGTAGAGCAGCCAGACCGCGAGCGCGAGGAACGGCACGCCGAGGAAGTACTGCGTGCCGAAGGCGAGGAAGGTGAAGAGCGCGACGAATCCGACCAGTGCCCGTCTGCCGATGAGGGTCGTGACGACGAGGAGGCCTGCCGCCACGAGCCCCAAGAGGAGGGTGGTCTGCGGCGTCAGCTGGTTCTTGGCGAGACGGAAGTGGGAGTTGGACGTCTCCGAGACGTAGACGGCGATGCCGAACACCGCAGCGAGGCCTGCGGCCGCGAACGAGAAGCGGCGCTCCCGCTCGTCGAGCCGGTCGATCGTCCGCCTGGTGCGGGCCCTCGCGCGCCGGGCCGCGAGCGCAGACGTCCGCTGGTTGTCAGCAGTGCCGTCGGGGTCCTGCCCGTTCTCGTCGTTCACGTCGGCCACGTTGGCAAGGCTAACGGGGTCACCGGACGGTACAAATTCGACACCCTGGCCTCACGTCCACATGGAGCTCATTGCACAGGGGAGAGCAGGAGGCGGAGTCCGAGGTTGTCCGGGGGTGGGATCTCCCACGCCGCGCCCTCCGCTTCGTCTGCCAGCGAAGCGAGCTGCTCGGAGGCGGGCCGGGACCCGGGAAGCGACGACGGCTCCTCGATGGTGAGCGCGAGGTGGTGGAGACGTCCGGCCCGATGATCGAGCCACCCGACGAGCTCGGATGCCGCCGGTCCGTCAGTCGCCGCGAGGAGACGGAGAACCAGTGGACCACCCCAGCTGAGATCGACGAAGCGGTGGCCCGGTCCCGATCCCTTGTTCACGGTCTGGCCGCCCAAGAGTCCGCCGAACAGCGCGGTCGCCGCTTCGAGGTCGGCGACCAGGTGGGCCACTCGGTCGAGTGTGGCGGCGCCGATCGCCCCGGTCCCGTTAGAGCGCTGACGCAGCGCCCTCGGGAAATCGGGAGGCGGGGGGTTGTCCCAGCTCGAAGGCGCCTCTGCGAGTTGGACCACGATGCCCGCGGCCTGTTTGGGGTGGAGGAACGCCTCCATCCAAAAGGGGTCGCTGGTGTCGACGCCGACCGCCTCGAGGCCGAACCGTTCGACTGCCTCGAGTGCCCCGGCAAGGTCGGGCACCTTGAAGGTGAGGTGATGCGGTCCGGGGCCGTGGCGCGCGAGGAATCGACGAAGAAAGTCGTTCACCTCCGTGTCGTAGGGCATGAGGAGCTCGATGCGTGCCCCGTTCCCGAACCGCAGCTGGGCGGGAGCGAATCCGATCGATTCGCCGCCCGAACTCCACCGCGCACCGAGGTCGACGGCGTAGCGCCCCCAGGCCTCCTGCCAGCGCGGGACCGCGTGTGCAACGTGGTCCAGTACGACGCCTGGGATGTGGGCCGCCCGCGTTTCTCTCACCGGACCAGACTGCTCGCAAGAGAAGGGTCCTGTCGAAACCGTCCGCCGCCGTGGGGTCGGCGCTTCGGACACATTCGAGTGGGTTGTCACTCGCGCGGGTTGCCGGTACCGTCGGATCCGATGGACTTCCGGACCGAGTCGGTGGTCGGCCTGGCGCGTCGGGTGCGCGAGGGCCAGCTGGGCGCGAGCGAGGTGGTCGAGCACGCGCTCCGGCAGATCGAATTGCACAACCCGACCATCAACGCGTTCGTCGCGGTGGATGCCGATCGGGCCCGCGAGTCCGCAGCTGCGCTGGACGACCGGATCGAGTCCGGTGTCGACCCCGGCCCCCTCGCAGGGATCCCGATCGGCGTCAAGGATCTCGAGGATGCCGCCGGATTCGTGACGACTCACGGTTCGAGGGCCTTCGCGGACGATGCTCCGAAGAGGGCGGATTCCGCGCTGGTCGCCCGTCTGGTCGCGGCGGGGTGCGTGGTGGTCGGCAAGACCAACACTCCCGAACTCGGTTGGAAGGCGGACACGGACAATTCGGTCTTCGGGCCGACCACGAACCCTTGGAACCTCGACCACACGCCAGGTGGTTCCTCGGGCGGGAGCGCGGCGGCCATTGCCGCCGGCATGGTGCCGCTTGCGACCGGTTCGGACGGGGGCGGCTCGATCCGCATCCCGTCGTCGTGCTGTGGGCTGTCGGGAATGAAGCCCTCTCTCGGCCGCGTGCCGAGCGGAGGCGATGCACCTCCCGACTGGCAGCACCTCTCGACGAAGGGACCGATGGCACGCCGGTTGTCCGATGTGGTGACGGCGCTCGACATCGTGGTCGGCCCCGATCCGAGCGATCTGCGGTCGCTGCCTCGCCCCGAAGCGCCGTGGCTCGCGGTCCTCGAAGACCCGAAACCACCCCGGCGGGTCGCCTGGTCCCCGACGCTCGGCTATGCCGAGGTCGACGACGAGGTCTTGGCGATCTGCACGCGGGCTGTGGACGTGATGGCCTCGCTCGGCACCGAGGTCGTCGAGGTCGACTCGGTCTTCGAGGCCGACCCCGTCGACGAGTGGCTCGTGCTGTCGGGCGCCTACAACCTCCGCACCCACGCCGCCATCCGCGAGATGCCGGTTTGGGATGAGGTCGATCCGATCCTCAAAATGGTCATCGACGCCGCCGGAGCGACGAGCGCGCTCGACCTGGTGAGAGCCGAAGACGCCTGCCACCTCCTCAACCTCCGTCTACTGGAGCTCTTCCACACTTTTCGCCTCCTGATGACGCCGACGGTGGCCGCGCCACCGCCGCCCCGGAGCCTCGGAGGTTCGGCACTGATCAACGGGAAGAAGGACTACAACTGGGTCAAATTGACCTACCCGTTCAACATGACCCGCTCACCCGCGGCGACCGTCTGTGCCGGCACGACCTCGCTCGGGTTGCCGGTCGGCATCCAGTTGATCGGTCCCCAGCACGGCGACCTGGTGGTACTGCGTTCAGCTGCGGCGCTCGAGCAGGCCTTGGGCTTCGACGAGTTGGCTCCCTTCCCCGCTGTGAAGGGGACATGACCACCGCACTCGGGCCGCGGCACCTTCCGCAGCGAGGGCTAGCATCACCGTTTGGTCGCGCCACCGGCATCGGTCGCGACCTTTGGTTTCGGGCGTTTAGCTCAGTTGGTTAGAGCGCAGCCTTCACACGGCTGAGGTCGGGCGTTCAAGTCGCCCAACGCCCACTCGCTGTTTCGTCCGATTTCCCTGTTCGGGAGTCGTTTTCGTAGTTACCGCTGTTGTCCGTTCGCGCCCGTTCGTCACCACTGTTTGCCATTACATCTGGCACGGATCTGGCACGACTGTTGCGGACGTCGGCACTTCGGGGAGAACGAGAACGCGGTGGCACCTCGAGTGTCGTCACGCCGGGTCGTCGAGCAGCTGTCGGACTTCACCCGACGCTTCGATGGCAACGTCCGGACGCCGCAGGCGGCCCGACGGCGCCAGAAGGTGTCGCGGATCGGGGTTCGGGAGCAAATGGCTCGCAGATGTAGGTCAGATCGAACGTGCGGTCTTGCTTGATCTTTGTAAAGAAGGTTCTCACACACCTCTGACCTGCACTTCCTTCTGCGCTTCCGCCTCGGTTCTGATCGACCCGACGTGTTCGGGATCGGCTTGGTGCCGCTCAGCGTGGAGGCGTCCGCCGACGTGGGTCGACATCCGACGCCGTACATCGGGGTCCGCTGGCCGGGCAGGACACACCCTCTCTTCGGGTGAGCGACGCCGCCGGCCGCCGAGCGGCTGGTGGCCGCAGAGGCGGCCGAGGCGGCGAGTGACACAACCCGAAAGAAGGATGAGCCGTGAAGACAGCCGGCAAGCCAGACGTCGTCGGTTGTGGAGGTCGTCGTGAGCAAGCGCCAGTTCGGGTCGATTCGCAAGCTGCCGTCGGGAAGGTGGCAGGCCCGGTATCCGGATGCGGCCGGCGGGATGGTACCGGCGCCGATCACGTACAAGGCCAAGGCGGACGCGTCGCTCTTCCTGGCATCGGTGGAAGCGGACATGGCTAGGGGCACGTTCATCGATCCGAGGGGCGGGCGGATTACCTTCGCCGAGTGGTGCGACCAATGGCTGGAGCGGCCGGACAAACGGCTCAACAGCGTGGTGCGCGACCGCCAGGCGCTCGCGGTGTTCCTACCCGACCTCGGCGGCCGACCGCTTGCCGCGATCACCCCCATGCACATACAGGCTGCCGTGGACGCCCGATCCCGGGTCGCGGCACCCGCGACGGTCTCTCGGGACTTCTCGGCTCTGCGGGCTGTGTTCAACGCGGCGGTTCATGGGGATCTGCTGGGTCGTTCTCCGTGCCGGAAAGTTGCCGTGCCACGGGTGCGACCGCCCGATCGGGTCGTCATTAGTCCTCTCGAGCTCGACCAGCTGGCCAGTACGGTCCCGCCTCGCTACCGGGCATTGATCCTTGTGGCCGGCGTGCTCGGCTTGCGATGGGGCGAAGCGGTCGGGCTCCGGGGGCGAGATATCGACTTCCTTCGCCGGACCGTCACGGTGGCTCAGACGGTCGAGGAGGTCGGGGGGCAGCTGCGGCTCGTCTCCGAGGCGAAGACCCGCTCGAGCCTCAGAACGATGGCAACGCCGGCCTTCCTGATCGATGTGCTCGCCGATCATTTAAGGGTCCACCGGGCAGACGCTCAGGGCGACGCCGAGGCGCTCCTCTTCGTCGGGCCGCGTGGGGGAGTGCTTCGACGCCGGTTCGCGGAGCGGGTCTTCGCCCCTGCCGTACGGAAGGCCGGGCTCGATCCTTCATTGACCTTCCACGGCCTCCGGCACGTCGCGATCACCGCCATGGTCGATGCGGGTGTGCACCCCAGGGTGATGCAGGGCCGGGCAGGCCATGCCACCTCGAAGCTGACGATGGAGCTCTACGCCCACGTCCCGCAGTCCGCCGACCGCCAGGCCGCTGCAGCGCTCGAGGAATATCACCGGCCGTCGGGAGCGACCCAGCGCACCGGGTCGGGAGAGGTTGCGGGATAATGGGAGCCGTGAGCCTTAAAGAGGAGCTGGACGAGGAGCGTCGCCGTCTCCGGCGGATGGGTGACCCGCGGATCACACCTGAAGGTCGGGAGTTGCTCCGACGAATGACTGATGGCGACCTCCAGGACGAGTTTCAGGCGGCTTTGGATGACGTCTCCGACAGCGACCCGCTCCTTTCGGGCTCCACACGACTCGGACTCCGATTGATCGTCGTCGACGAATATCTGGCGGTCCGGGTACTTCGGGGCGATGCCCCCGCAAACCTTCCAGATGAGGACCTGCTACTGCCGACGAGCCGGCACTGGAGGCTCCTGCAGGCCATGCACGGTGGACGAGGCGGGCAGCTCAGCCGCCTTCTCGCTCCACTGTCGGATGCCGACAGGACGGTGTTCCGCTTCCCGCAGCCAGAGGTGCTCGCGATTCTCGATCCCCGGCCGTTGTTGGATGAGGCGGCCTCGATCGCAGCGCGCTTCGGCAACACCGGGTGGCTCATCGCTGAAACCCTTGTTGCCGGCCGGCACCACGGCGGACTCTGGTTCGGAGAACAGCGCAACGTCGGGGAGCGCCTCGAGGAGGCCGCCGATCAGCTTTCGATCGACGTGAACGTGATCGGGTCGACGCATTGAGGCTGGGGGCCGCTTCGGACCTCACTCAAGCGGATGCCGATCGCTCGGCCAGTTTTGGCGGTCGCGATTGTTGCCTGCCCCCTACTGGGCGACTGGGGCAGGGTCCGATCACGATGTCGTACAGTTCGAGCAGAACTTCCGCGAAGGCGAAAGGGATCTTTAGATGACCTGCCCTGGGAGTCGCATCGCCCGACTATTGACAGCCGCATTCGTGGCCATGGCGTGTCTGGTCCTGCCTCTCGCTGTTCCCGCCGCCAACGCTGTTGCTTCCCCGGCCGCGACCTTCAGCGCAACGAGTGTGTGCATCAACGGCCAACCCGAGATCGCCTTCACGGGGAGCGGGTTTTCAACGCCGACAGACGTCATCCTGATTGTGTACGACTCGCCACTTCAATCGGGATCGCACGCAGCAGTGATGGGTCCGGGTTCGCCCACCTGGCTCTACACGCTGAGCCCACCCATGAACACAGGCTCTCCATTCGTCGGAGCGGAACTCAACAGCTCCCCTTCTCGAATTCATCCCCCCTACAAATCTTGTAACGGCTGACGCTCCCAACCCGGATTTTGGGAGGGTCGTCCTACCCACGTGCGGGATCGCCCCCTTGAGTTATGCGGGAATGCTGCCAACCCCCGACGGGCGGGGTTACTGGCAATTCACGAGTGATGGCTCCGTGCTCGGCTTTGGCGATGCCCTCAACCTCGGCTCACTGACGGGAGTTCCCCTCAACAAGCCGGTGGTGGGTATGGCCTCGACGCCCGACGGCAAGGGCTACTGGCTGGTGGCGTCCGATGGCGGCGTGTTCTCCTACGGCGACGCTTCCTTCTACGGTTCGACCGGCAACCTGGTTCTCAACAAGCCGGTGGTGGGTATGGCCTCGACGCCCGACGGCAAGGGCTACTGGCTGGTGGCGTCCGATGGCGGCGTGTTCTCCTACGGCGACGCTTCCTTCTACGGTTCGACCGGCAACCTGGTTCTCAACAAGCCGGTGGTGGGTATGGCCTCGACGCCCGACGGCAAGGGCTACTGGCTGGTGGCGTCCGATGGCGGCGTGTTCTCCTACGGCGACGCTTCCTTCTACGGTTCGACCGGCAACCTGGTTCTCAACAAGCCGGTGGTGGGTATGGCCTCGACGCCCGACGGCAAGGGCTACTGGCTGGTGGCGTCCGATGGCGGCGTGTTCTCCTACGGCGACGCTTCCTTCTACGGTTCGACCGGCAACCTGGTTCTCAACAAGCCGGTGGTGGGTATGGCCTCGACGCCCGACGGCAAGGGCTACTGGCTGGTGGCGTCCGATGGCGGCGTGTTCTCCTACGGTGATGCCACTTTCCACGGCACAGTTGTAGGTGCGTCAACTGCCCTTAATCAGTTCCCACCCTGACCAGCACCTGCCCCATACCGCTGCCGGGCTGGGGTCGCTTACCGACCGTGGCTACAGCACGTCCGGGACGGAATGCGAGACCGAACTAGGTGGCATCCCCGGCGATAGGGTCGCTGCCGGTGGGCGCGAGTTCGACACAAGTACCAATTCGATCTGGCACACGAATGGGACGCGGGCTCATGACCGAGGAGCAATTGAACGCAAAGGTCCTGGCACTGCAGCATGTCGAACCGAGAGACCACAGCCTTCACACGGCTGAGGTCGGGCGTTCAAGTCGCCCAACGCCCACCAGGTCAGAGGCGGTTTCAGACGCAGCCGCCTGGCGCGACCTCAACGACCGCACCACAGTCGGAACGACGCCTCCCACAACGTTGCGCTCGTCGCTCGCCGACCGCCGCATCGGATTCGCCGGCGAATGGTGCGCCTTGGTGGCGGCGACGGTGACGTTGGTGCTGTTCCACCCGCATCCGGTCGGTTCGGTCCGGCTCGTCGTCATCGGCATGTTGGCCCTCGGCATGGGCATCCAGAACGCGATGATCAGGCGGTGGGGCGTGCCGGACCTGGCGACCAACGTGATGACCCTGACCGTGACCGGCCTGGTGGCCGAGTGGTCGCTGGTCGGTGGCGACAATCAGCACGCGGAGCGGCGCGCGACGTCTCTCGGTCTCTTCGCGGTCAGCGCCGTCCTCGGCGCCTACCTGACCCGGTTCGGCGTCGAGTTCCACCAGGAGACCGACGCGTTCGAGTCGTGAGCCGCGCAGGATCGGTACACAGTCGGCATTGGGGGGCACCGGTGTGCCGAGCAGCTCGAAGAGCAAACCGGCTCATGAGCGAGCCTTGCCAGACGAATAATGGCGAGCGAAGCCCCCAATCCGTTGCCGAAGTGAAACGGTTGGTCGAGTTTCGTCAACGAGGATGTCCCGACTGGCTGTGACGTAGCACCCGCTGATGTCGAAGAAAGGGTCCAATACCGCCTCGTCACCACGTGTGATGTAAGCCGTGGTGCCGTCGATGTCCACGCGCTCCACAAGGCCGGGTCGGGATTGCGAGACCATCACTAGCTCGAGGATGAGTCGGGTCAGCGGCATCGGTAAGTCGGCCCACTGGCTGTCCGGGCGTTGCCACTTGGAGCGCGTCCAGTGCGCCCAGCCCCAGTCCTCGATGACGTACATCCCACCTGGGCGCAGATGGGGGAACAGCGCGTTGAGCGACGCTCTCGTCGGCCGGTACCTGTGCGAGCAATCATCGACCACTAGGTCGAGGGGAGCACCGCCGAAGTCATCCCGAAGGATACGAGTTAGCAGGTCTCGGTCTTGCTGATTCTTTCCGTAGTAGAGACGGATGACCTCACCTAGAGAGTGCTGCTCAACGAACGCGTCAAGCATTCCCACTCGCCGCTCTGCGAGCTCGACGGCAATCAGGCGCCGAGGCCTGAACAGTTCGTTAAGGAGGGCGACGCTACCGCCCTTGAAGATGCCCAAATCCACAATGTGGTCGACACGATCGGGGGATTTCTGGACAAGAGACTCAACCATCCGCTTGCTCTTGCCTAACACGAATCGGTTTGAGTCAGACTTCGACGCAGGTGTCACCTGCAGGTCGGTCGTCAAAAGGAACTGTGTTTCGCCGACTTGGAGGTGTTCGGCATCAGTCCACTTCAGGACTCCGACCGGCCCAGTGGTCATTTGGCAATGCTAACTGTTCGTCGAAGGACTCGGCCGGGTGGGGGTTCGCGTTTCGGCGCTGGAACTATTCGAGCGGACGGGCGGCTCGGCGCGTACCCCAGGTGCCGATGCTCTGCCCTGGGCGCCAGATCCCAGATGTCCCGTTTAGTGGCATACTCGCAGATCGAACGGTGAGGCCGCCGCCGATTCTGACTGGCGCCTCTACTTCTTCGGTCGGAACCGGCGCGAGCACTCCCCAACGCCGAGCTCGACTTCTATCAAGCTTCGGATGAGCACCTCGAGTGGGGGATCTCCCAAGCGAGGAACCACGAGATCCGCCAACCCGAAGTCCATGTGCCTCGTCATCGGCGTCGGTACGACGACGCACCGGAGCCCCGCGGCCTTAGCAGCCATAAGACCGTTGTGGGAGTCCTCGAAGGCGATGCATTCGTTTGGATCGGCATCAAGACTCCGAATGGCGTGCAGATACAGATCAGGAGCGGGCTTTGGTGCATCGACGCCATCGAAACACGAAAGATGACTGAAGTAATCTCGGAGGCCAAGCCGGGTGAGGTGCGTCTCCACCCATGGCGTCGGAGAGCTTGACGCAATGGCGATCGTTAGCCCCAGTTCATTAGCTTCGGCGATGAACTCGCTCACCCCCTCGCTCTCGGACATCGCTCCGAGCAGTTCGTCGCGCCGCGCTCGTCGAATGCCTTGAACGGCTTCTCGGTCGAGGTGTCTCCCGATTCGCCGCTCCAGTTCGTCCAAGGGATCAAGGTCGTCCGCGGTTCCGATGGACACTGACCATTCCTCAAGGGTCAAGTCGGCCCCGTGCTGAGCAAAGGTCTCGCTCCAGGACTGGAACAGTGGCCCTTCGGTCTCGAGCAGAAGTCCGTCGAAGTCAAGGATCAGGGCCCTGAACGGCACGGCCTGACTCTAACCACCTCCTATGCCGAAATAGACCCTGAATAGGGAAGTCCTTGGTCGGAGGGTGCTCGTGTTCGGACTCGAATGAAGCGAGATCGCTCCAGCACACAGGGCAGAGCGATCGTGACCTCGTGCTGCGGCCCACTCGTGTCGGTCAGTGGCAGCAGCGTGTCCCACCCGCCAGTGTCACCGTTAGGGGCTACTCGCTGTGCCGCTTGCGTCGCGCAACATCGCGCACGACCAGCATCGTCCCTGTGGCACCCACAAGAAGCGCGGCGGCGGCTGCAACCGGCCACATCGGACTGAACCCGCTTGCCTGGACGGAAAGGTAGATCGCCAAGACCGCACAGCCCGCTGCCAGCGTCCAGAGAACCCTATGGGCCGCCACCCAGTCGCTCATGCAGAAATCATACGTCGCGAGACTCCGCACCGTGCCGAGTGTGCGGCGCGGAGGTATAGGAGTTGCCCCTCCGAGCCGGCGACGGGGGGCAGTGGGAGAGGATTCGTCGGTGGGATACTGGTGACCGATGAGCCGAGCGACAAGATTGTGGCTCGTCCTGGCACTCAACCTTGGTCTCCTCGGCGCCCTGATGACGGTAGGAGTCGAAGCACACTCACTCGGAGTTCTCGCGGCGGCAGTGGACTATCTTGCCGACGCTGCTGCTATCGGCGTGGCGCTAATCGCCATCCGACTTTCGAGCCTGCCGCCGACCGCCCGGCGTCCCAACGGCTATCCGAAGGCGACCACATGGGCCGCGCTCGTCAACTCTGGGTGGCTCTTCGTCCTGTCAGTTTTCGTGATCGTGGCAGCCCTCCGACGGCTCGTCGCTGGGACCCACGAAGTGCACGGACTCCCTGTAATGGTGGTCAGCGGAGTCGCCGCCGTGGTCATGCTGGTCGGTGCGCTGATCCTCGGCGGTGACGCGGATTATGCCGACGAGGGCGGAAACCTCAACATGCGGGCTGTCCTGCTCGACACCGTGGCGGACTCCGTTGCTGCGGGTGCAGTCACCCTGGTTGGGGCGGTCATCTTCGCGACGAGCGGCAACTACTGGCTGGACCCTGCGGTCGCCCTGCTGGTCTCAGGAGTCATCGCCTTCCACGCGTTGCGTCTCATGCGCAAGGTCCTCGTGGAGCTGCGGTCGGGCGGGGCGCCCGCCACTCAAGTGCCGATCGGCCACACTTGAGACCCGACCCGGTCCCGGCGATCGGGCACAGTGCTCCTAAATCCCAGGGGTGCCAGTCGTAGCTGCAATCGCTAGGTCGTTGCGAGTGAATCGCAATGTGCAGTCGTACCGGTGCAAGACCAGACTGATGGTATGTCCGGTGCCGGTCACCACTCCGAGGGTTGCGGCGGTCATCACTATGAACACCACGACCACAGGCACGAGGGCATGGCTGGCATGTTCCGGGGATTCTTCTCACCCCATTCTCACGATGCCAAGGACTCGCTCGACCAGGCCCTAGAAGGAAGTCGCGACGGCATCCGAGCCGTGGCCCTGTCACTGGTCGTTCTGCTGCTCACTGCCGGTATTCAGGCTCTAGTTGTGCTGGCGAGTGGGTCGATCGCACTGCTCGGTGACACCCTGCACAATGCGGCCGATGCCTTGACTGCCGTGCCGCTCTGGCTGGCATTTCGGCTTGGTCGCAGAGCGCCGACGATCCGCTTCACGTATGGCTACGGCAAGGCCGAAGACATAGCTGGTCTCGCGGTCGTTGGCCTTATCGCTGCTTCTGCTGGCTTCGCTGGCTATGAGGCCATCAACCGATTGCTGCATCCCCAGAAGGTCAGCCACCTCGGCTTTGTGATGGTGGCCGCCGTCGTCGGTGCGGTCGGCAATGAAGTGGTGGCCCAGAACCGGATCAGGGTCGGTCGTCGCATTGGCTCTGCCGCGCTCGAAGCCGACGGCATCCATGCCCGGACCGACGGCGTCACCTCCTTGTTGGTACTCGTCGGTGCAATCGCGGTCGCCTTTGGAGCACAGTGGGCAGACCCGGTCGTGGGTCTGGTCATCACCGCTGCGATCGTGGCCGTTGGCTACCAAGCTGTCCGGAGCGTCGGGCAACGCCTTCTTGATGCCGTGGACCCGTCAATCGTCGAGCGAATCGTAGACCTCGTTGGGGAAGTGGACGGTGTGGTGTCGGTTACGGAGGTTCGGGCACGATGGAATGGACACCGACTCCTGGCCCAGGTGCGCCTTAACGTCGAAGGAGGACTGTCTGTCACCGAGGCGCACGAAATCGCCGAGGTGGCCCATCATCAGCTTCTTCACAATGTGCCGAACCTGTCCGACGCCATCATCCACGTCGATCCGTTTGGGACTGGGATCGATCCTCACGCTGCAACGCAACACCACCGGAGTGGCCACTGAGACCCGACGGGGTATCCCTCAATGTGCCTGATTCGTTGGGTGGCAGTCGATGATCTTCCCGCTCCCGTCTTTAGAGGCAGGGCTAGGAAGTCGTGGCAGTGGTCGCCCTTTTGTGCAGCCGTCAGGGGATCGCGACCTGTTGGGCCATGGCCAAGAGGGAAGCTCGGTCGGCGGCGACGATATAGCCGCCGTGAACCGAATCGTCGAGGCTTCGTTGGTATTGCTGTTGGTACTTCGCTTCGCTCCCGTACAGCGCAGTGAGGGTCGCCGGGCTGAATGGGGTCGTCGATCCGAATAGCGAGCAGATTGTGCTCGCCCCAGGCGGTGGCGCACCGCTCAGGGTCGAGACGGGCACATCCACCCATGGCGTGCGCACGCCGCCGATGACGTTGCCGTGGGTGTCGAGCGCGAGGGAGGGTGGACGAGTGCTGCTGAGCCTGAATGGGCTCGGTGTGGCCGGTGGCGTACCGTGAGTGACCCAGTCTGCGAACGCGGTGAACGCTGCTTGGACCACCTCGTGCTGGGGACCTGTGTTGATCTGCTGCGTACAGCCGAGAAAGCTCTGGTAGGGACCGACGAGGTAGGCGTCGGCATGGGAGGTGCCCGCGACCTCCCACGTCCTAATGCGGTTTGTGTTGGGCTGCCGGGCCGCGGCGTAGTCGAACTGGATCAGGTCGGTCTGGGTCTCGAACATAAAGACCGGAACCTTTAGGTCGGTTCGGATCCGCGTGACGACGATGCCCGGGCCCGTGATTGAGCCGCTGCTGATCGGTGGCGCAGTTCCAAATCTGCTGTGGATGAAGATGCCGTCGAAGGTGTTGCTCAGCGGCAGGATGGCATTGGTGTACGTCGTCAGTAAAACGGCCGACTGCGACTCGCCGGCGGCTACCACATGCGAGGGTTCCGCCCCCCCGAGGATGGTGGGCCCTTCGTCCCGGACAGCTCGGCCGACTTGGTCGAAGATGTCGTACACGTACTGGTCGCCAGGGTGGTGGAGGTCGTCGTAGCGCGACGGGTCCGCGTTCACGAGGCCGCCTAATGCTTGAGCCGCTTCGGCTGCGGCGGGGCCACTGGCATTGGTTGGGGCGGCGTTGATGAGTGGTTTGCCGCCCTGCACAGCGAGAGCCTGTACCGACACGCCGACCCAGGCGAAACCTTCCCGCATCAGCATGGGATTGAGGAACTGCCAGTCAGCTGCGGTCTCGCCGGAGGTGACGTTCATCCACTCCACGATCACCGTGCCGTTGAACTTGCTCGGATCCGACGGACGGCGCACGAGGATGCGGGTCTCATAGGGAGCACTGGTCGTCGGAGTGATGGTCCACTGGCCGTCGGCCGGCGTGGAGGTCCCGTGGAACGCGTGCGCGGTACCAGAGACGAAGAACTCTTGCTCTTCGTAGCCATGGGCGGACAGGTTCAGGTTGGAGGCGGTCACCGGCTCGACGATTTGGCCGGTCGCGGGAGGCTCCGTCACCTTGGCGACGGCGGTGAACACTCCGGTTGCAGTGTGGGTCGTAGTTTCGGTCGAACTCCCGGACGAAGAACAGGCACATAGAGCGACGACGAGTGCTGAGAGGACTCCTGGCATCGTGAAACGTCGTGGCATGGCGGGATTCTTGTCGATAGTGGCGTCGTCGCGCCACGGCCTTCTCTCTACACCGGACCCGTTGATCGGCCCACCCGTGAGGGGAGCTGAAGCTGGTGTTCTCCTCGCCAACGCTCGGCGAACTCGGACGGGGTGAGCATGCGGAGAGCTGAGTGCGGGCGACGGGTGTTGTACTCCTTTTGCCAGTCGGCGGCATGAACACGGGCCTCGATCGCCTGTCCAGGATCTCTCGAGGTCTCTGGATGTTCAAACGTCCGCCGACTAGCGTCATCGCGGTGAATCTGACGGTGGAGGAGCGTTGATGCAGCAGCCGATCGCCGACGTGTTCACTTGGCCGGCGGATGACCCGCAGTTGATTGGTAGCCGGTGCGAGAGCTGCGGGGCGGTCACGTTCCCGGTGCAATCTCGGTGTCCGCGCTGTAGCGGCCCGGGCATGACCGAACTACCTCTACCACGCCGCGGCACCCTTGTGTCCTGGACGACCCAGGGGTTCCCGCCGAGCTTCGACTATATGGGCGGACCGGCAGGGGCGTCCTTCGAGCCCTTTGGGGTAGGGCTGGTGCAGCTTGATGACGTCGTGAGGGTCGAGTCGCGGCTCACCGAAAACGACCCCGAAAAGCTCGACTTCGGCATGGAAGTCGAGCTGCGAATTCTCCCGTTCTATGTCGACGGCGACGGCAACGAGATCATCACCTTTGCCTTCGCGCCGGTCGGGGTCCAGAACAACGAGGAGCCCTAAATGGACGACGTCGCTATCATCGGGGTCGGCCTCCACCCCTTCGGCCGCCACGGCGACAAGTCCGCGTTCGAGATGGGCGCCGATGCCGTGGAGCTGGCCTTGACCGACGCTGGCGTGCCGTGGAGTGACGTCCAGTGCGCCTTCGGCGGGAGCTGGGAAGTCTGGACCGACCCCCTCACCGGTCTGATCGGCCTCACCGGTATCCCATTCATCAACGTGTTCAGCGCGTGTGCGACCGGAGCCGCCACCATTCAGCAGGCCGCAAACGCCATTCTGGCCGGCACCGACGACATCGTCATGGCCGTAGGCACGGACAAGCACCCGCGAGGCTCGTTCAAGGGCAACCCGATGCTCACCAACGTTCCCGCCTGGTACGGCGACAACGGACAGTACGTCACCACCAAGTTCTTCGGCATGAAGATCAACAAGTACATGCACGACTACGGTGTCTCCTCCGCGACGCTGGCCAAGGTGGCGGCGAAGAACTACCGCAACGGCGCTCTCAACCCGAAGGCCTTCCGCCGCAAGCCGATCACCGAGGAGGAGATCCTCAGCTCACAGATACTCAACTACCCGCTCACCTCGTACATGTTCTGCGCTCCCGACGAAGGCGCCGCGGCGGTCGTACTCTGTCGCGCCGACATCGCCCACCGATACACCGATACGCCGGTGTACGTGAAGGCGACAGCCATCCGCACACGCAACTACGGCGCCTATGAGGTCAACACCACATGGGCCCCCGTAGAGGAAGATGTCGCCCCCACCGTGTACGCGTCCCGCGCCGCCTACGAGGTGGCTGGGATCGGGCCCGAGGACGTTGACGTGATCCAGCTCCAGGACACCGATGCTGGCGCCGAGGTCATCCACATGGCTGAGAACGGCTTCTGCGCCAACGGCGAGCAGGAGAAGCTTCTCGCGGCGGGCGCCACCGAGATCACCGGCTCCATGCCGGTCAACACCGATGGCGGCCTCATCGCCAACGGTGAGCCGATCGGCGCCTCTGGCCTCCGCCAGGTCCACGAGCTCGTGCTCCAGCTCCGCGGTCAGGCCGGCGACCGCCAGGTCCAAGGCGACCCGCGCGTCGGGTACGCCCAGGTATACGGGGCTCCCGGCATCGCCGCCGTCACCATCCTGGCCCGCTGAGGGCACGCACTCCCTGCCCACGTTGAACAAACGTTCCAGCTCGACCGCTCGCGGACCAGTTCGCCCTAGTGGTGGCCGCTGTCCGGTGCAGCTCGTGGGAAGCCCAGCCAAACCCTGAGCCTGGGACCGCAGAGGTCGAGTTCCGTGTCACCGAAATGCCTGAAGGTGACAGCCCACTCGAGGTTCTCCGGTCCGGCGAAAACGCCCGCCCACCACATACGGCCGCCGCTCTCTTCCCCGCGCCCGCCCGTCGCTGGCTGGGCTCGCTCGCCGGTCGTCGGTTCCGCGTCCTCCCGCGTCTCTCTGCCTGTCTCTCCTCACCAGCCCAACCGCAGGCAGCTCACGAAGATCGGCTTGGGACCGCTGACTGACCCTTGTGTCCACGATCGGCCCACCGTCGCGTTTCCGGTCACGGTTGCCGGGCACACACGGCCACCGGACTGCAGACTGAGTGTCGTACCCGTCGGGTCCTTCGCGTTCTGCATGGGGTCATCTGCCCCCCGAACTGACTTGATGCCAGCTTCTAAGATCGGGACGTCGAGCCGTCGATGGTGTCCGAGGGTGATCAGGGGTCCGCGTGCTGTCGGAGAATGACAAAGAGGCCATCCGGAGTGTGGAACGGGTCATCGAGGCAATGCAAAACCTCCGCCGTGTGCTGAAAAATCGGGAAGAGGCTCTCCGACGAGCGATCACTGTTCGCGAGCCGGCTCGCGACTACGCCGAGGCGGTGAAAGAGGCCCATGTGAGCGAGGAACAAGAGGATCTGCGCGAGGCCCTCTTCCTTCTCGAGCAACGTCGACGCGAATCGCGGATTGCCTCGTTCAAGTCCGCCTTGGACCATGGGGTGTCGATCAACGAGTTGAGTCGGATCTGGGGATTCTCCCGACAAATGGCATCCCGATACGCCAAGGAGGCACGGGGAGAAATCTAGGGGGGCAATCCCGATTGCATGCAATCTCGGTTGCCGATATGGTCACCACACGAGCCAGTCGCCGCGTCCGTTGAGAGATGATCCGCCGCCTTTCTCCGGACACGGCGAACGGCTCGCCTACGTTCCTCTTCCTTACCATTCCTCGAATTTTCTCGGGTCGCTTCGAGATCAGGTCGGACACCCACGGGCCTGCGCCCGCCGGCAGCGGCTGAGGCGCAGAATCCTCACCGGCTGCCTCACGTCCGACGGTGCGTGCCGGTCGACCCACGCTTCACGCGGCTGAGGTCGGGCGTTCAAGTCGCCCAACGCTCACCAGCGTCCGAGATTGCAGCCGGCATGCGAGTGCCTCGAGGGCGTGCGAGCCACGGGAGGCTCAGGCCACCGGTCGGTGATACTGCCCTGCCGGCAGAGGTCCCCTTCGCTCCAGCACCAGATGTCCGACCACCGCGCCCAAGGTGATCACTGCACCCATCGCGACGAACCAAGTGACAAGGGTGAAGACCACTCCGATTTCTCCATACACGTGACTGTCGGAGACGAGCGCTGAAGCAAAGAAGAGCGACGCGATGGCGCCGAGACCGACCCAGAAGACCCCGGTGGCGAGCGCGGCGGGAAAGAGACGTCGCCAAGGCTCTCTGCCGCCGAGCAGGAAATGGAGGCCCCACCAGAAGAACGCAGTCACGATCACCAAGTTGGCCAGAATGATCTGGTCTCCGAACTCCACGTCCCCGAGACCCGTGATCAGATCGTGAAGCACCGATCCTTCGTAGCGACGACGCAGACGTGCCCAGGCTGCACTCGTCGAGGTCGCTTCGCCCGCTCTCGAAATGCGTGATCCTCCGTCATCGCTCCGGTCGCTCACCCTGTTCACCGATTCGAATCATGCTCGGCCAGGATCGGCCTGTGTCGCATGTCCGTCGACCTGGACCTGTCCGGGCTCCATGGTCGGCGGGGCGGTTCTCGTGAGAAATGTCACGGCGACGCACATGCCGGCAAAGGACATCGCCCCGAGCGTCAGTCGGAGCGCACTCGGGGTGAAATATTCTTCGAACACCCAGACGCTCAGCGCGATGCTCGCGATGGGGTCGACAATGACCAGGAAGGGCTGAGAAACGCTGAGTGGTCCGACGTGGAGCGTGACCTGATTGAGGACTTCCGCCGTGAGGCCGGCAACCGCCAGTGCGTAGACGGGCCAGTGAACGAACACTCCGGCGGCGCCGAACTGGGACAGCGTCTCCATGGTCGTCTTGATGAAGGTCGCGACCATGGCCCAGACGATTGCAGTGGCCGAAGCCATCAGTGCGGCCCGCCGAGTGGGCGATCCCCAGATGCCGAGTATCGCCAGGAGCGCAGCCACGCCGACGGTGGCAGTTCCGGCCGAGGTCCACGCATGGCTCGAAGGGAGAGCCCTTCCCCCTTGGGGCTCGGACACCGCGAGGAACAGAGCGAGAAGGACACAGGTGGTGCCGGCCGACCACCAGGTCACCGACCGAATCGACTGATGGATCCACACGCGTCGAAGCACGAGCACGAAGACCAATTCGGTGACCAGCAGAGGTTGAACAACGGATAGCTGGCCGTTGCGCAGCGCAAGTGCCTGGAAGACGAAAGCCGCCGCGAGGGCGACCCAGCCGAAGAGCCAGAGGGGGCTCTTGAAGAGGTAGAGGACCAAACGCCAGCCCTTGGCCTTTCGTGGACTGCCGATGCTGGCTTTGTGCTGGGTCGTGAGGTTGAGGGCGTTCGAGAGTGCCGTAAGGAGCGCGTAGAGAACCGTCATCGCTGATGCCACCCACGGCCGAGGAGGACGGGGTGCGAACGCGGAAGTCTAGGTCTGAGAAGCAATCCTTACGGACCAGAGGATTGGTGGGCTCTCAGTCCCCACCTCGATGACGATCGGCACCACCTGGTTTTGGATCCGGCGCGGTCGTTCGGTCAGGTGAGAAGTTTTGCCTTCTGCGCTTCGAACTCGGCGTCGGTGATCACCCCTTGCTGGCGGAGATCGCTGAGCTTCTCCAGTTGGTCTGCGGTGCCGCCTGAGGTCCCGGCGGCTTTCCGCACATAACTGTCGAACTCCTGTTGTGCCTGAGCAGCGTCGCGCGCCTCATGTTCGTGCATCTTTCCGCCTCTCGCGATCAGGTAGACGAGGATGCCGAGGAACGGCAGCACGATGATGAAGATCACCCATGCAGCCTTGGCCACCCCGCCCATGTCATGACTTCTGAAGATGTCCGAGAAGATGACGATCAGAAGCCAGATGTAGAGGATGAAGCAGAAAAACCAGAGCATCGTCCAGAAGATGTCCAAAAGCGGGTAAGTGGACGCGAGCATGACGTTCCTTTCGACGGACCAGGTCTATGTGGTGGAGGTCGGAGTCCGAGACGTACCAGGTCGGAGCCGATCCTAGCCAAGGGGTGCAACGGCTATTGCGATACCCACGACCCACGATGAACCTCGGTCCGTCGGCGCCCGCGGCGCGCTTTGGTCGTTTCGCGGGCCGTCGGACCTGCAACAGGTGTCTCGCGGTTTCCACAGGCTGTCCACCGAGCTCACCTGACCTGATCCGAAAATCCAAGGGAACCTTAAGGATCGCCTGCGATGATCCGCCCATGTCCAAGGTCGAGAGGCAGGCCATCGCGAGCATGAAGCAACTTCTCGAGGCTCTCGTCGAGGCTCGCGACGAACTCCGCAGCGCGGAGCAAGGAGTAAGGCGGACACTGAGAAGGGTAGAACGGGGTCAAGCGCTGGCGTCGGTGGTCATCGGCGACGGACCCTCGGAGTCGCGGCAGTCCTTCGACGACGCGATGGAAGCAGTCACCACCCTGCGCCACCGGACCAGGTCGCTGCTCTTCGCGCTGGCCCTCGAGGAGGGTCTCTCGATCGGAGAGGTGGGACGGACTTGGGGCATCTCGAGGCAACTGGCCTCTCGCTACGTTCGGGAAGCGATCGACGGCAAGGCGTAGAGGCTCACGCCGGCTGGAGTGTCGGCAGAGTTGCGAACGCGAACCGGCCGGACCGACGGCTCGACGCGGTCCGGACCAGTTCAGGAATGACCGGTGACGGACCAGGGAGGTTGTGTCCGGGCGCCGATCGCTCTCCACCTTGCGTCGACACCTGACGGGCCGACCTTGAGGAAGAATTGCAAGAGGTGTTGCAGAGGACACGCGACCAGCCGTTGCCGACGCACGCAAGACGTGTTGCGATCGGGTGCACGTCGCCGTAGAGTGACAGGTAGGCGGAAGGACAGCGCCGCCTTTGCCGACCCGGGCCGACCGCTTGAGGCCCCCCCGTCTTGCCCCTCGGCCTGGGACGGCGCGGCGTCTGGGGTGACGACGTCCTAACCGCCGTCTCCTTCGCGCGCATAGCGCAGCGAGCGACCGTCGTATCCGGCCCCGATCAGCACGATCTGCGAGACACCCCGATCGAGCACATTGACGAGGAGTCGGTCGAGGAAAGCGGTCCGGGCTCGCAGAGGGTGCAAGTTCGTGTCGCTCACCGGTGGGCGGGGGCGGGCCGGCCACGTCGCGGGCGAGCGCCTCGTCCGCCGCGGGGTCTCCGCACCGCGCCGGTGCCCGATCGAAACCAAGGCGGTGCCCGCCGACCCTCTGGGCGGTGGCCGAAGGCCGGCCGTCACGCATCCGTCGAGGCCCGACGGACCAAGCTGGCCAGCACCGCCCGGGCTGCTCGCACCCGCTCGGCGCCCATTTCGGTCTCCAGATCCTCCTCGATGGCCTCGACTGCCGAGCGCACGAGCGCGGCAGCTGCCTCGCCTCGGGGCGTCAGCCGGACGATCAGACGCCGCCGATCGTCCGGGTCGATCGAGCGTTCGAGATAGCCACGCCGGACCAGGGTGTCGACGAGCTGACCGGCCGCCTGCTTGGAGCCACCGAGCTGGCGGACGAGGGAGCCGAGTGGCGCCGACGTGCGTGCGATCGCCCCGATCACGAAGGGACCGTTCGGGGGGAGGTCCTCCATCTCCGACCCGGCGAGCGCATCACGAATCGCGCCCCCGACCGAGGCGCGGCCGCTCCGGAGCAGGGCGGTCAGGGGCCAGCTCTCGATCCGATCGTCCTCCACCTGGCCAAAGTAGTACCAAATACGGACTATATGGAAACAGGACGACTGCAGTGGTCGAAGTCACCATCAGGATCGGCTCGGACCGACTCCGCCGAGGAGGGCTTCGGCACGCGCGGGCTGATGCGCGTCGGCGACCCCTTTGAGAAGATGGCGCCGGTGTCCAAGCTGGAGAACGAAGCGGTCCAATCGGTCGAGGACCTGATCGAGGCGTTGGCGCACGCCGGTGCCGAGATTCGCAACACGGAGCAGTCGCTCCGCCTCGCCCTGAAGAGGGTGGACGAAGGCGCCGACCTCGAATCGGTGTTGATGAAGGTGCAACCTGCCGATCTCCGCCAGTCCCTGAACGACGCTCTCGAGGTCGTCAACCAGCGCCGCCATGTCACCCGTTTGAAGGTCTTCGAGCTCGCACTCGAGCGGGGTCACTCGATCGCCGATCTCGGTCGTGCTTGGGGTATCTCCCGACAGCTGGCCTCTCGTTACGTGAAGGAGAGTGCCGACACCCAGAAGCCGCGGAAGCCCAAGCGCAACCGATGACGTCGACCTGATCGACCATGGGCCGGGCGCCGTCCGGCCGGAGCGCTACGAAGCGAGGATTCGTGCCTTCTGGGCCTCGAACTCCTGCTCGGTGAGCACGCCCTGGTTCTTCAGGTCTGCGAGGTCCTTTAACTGGCTGATGGTGTCGCCGCCTTGCGGGGGAGCCGGTTGGGGCGGGGGAGCCTCGGCGTACTGCTGTTGCTGGGCATCCTGTTGGTCCGACCAGCGGTTGGCCTGGCGGCGCGACACGCGATTGGAGACCGCAGTTGCGGTCCCGGCGACGACGGCAACGCGTCCGACGCCTCGAAGCAGTCCGGGCATTGTCAGTTCACCTCCGGTTGATGGCGGGGAATGTTGGTCACTCGGTCGCGTCCAGCGAGGCCACGATTGCGTCGTGAGGGATGTAGCCCGCCGCCACGAGCTGGGCGTCGCTGTTGCGGAGCGCCTGCACGAACGGGATTGCCCAGCGGTTCTCGAAGATGAGGATCGCAGCCGCCGAGCCGGGCTCGATGGCCGACTGCGCTTCGGCGAGGTCGCTGTCGTCCAACATCCCCGACGAGGCGCCCTCGAAGATGGTCAGGTCGAGGGTGCCGTCGCCGTCGAGGTCGGCCAGCTCTAAGGCCTCGATCGAGCCGTCGGCGTCCCGAAGGACGAATTGCAGATCGAGGATGCGCACGATCCCCACGTCGACGAGACGGACCAGCTCGGCGAGACCCCCTCCGGTCATCTTGGCGCCGGGGAACTCGGCGATCACATAGCTGACGGGACCGAGCGGTTCCGCCTCCTTGGCAGCAGACATGGGCCACCTCCTTCGCGACGAATCTAACAGCGGCGCCGCCGGAACCGGAAGGGCCGTCGGCTCTTTTCCAAAAATGTGTCGACCCTCCCCGGCCGCACGGTCCGGGCGTGGTAGCCAATGTGCGCGATCGATTGGCCGGGGGGGCGAATCTCGGTCGCAGTGGGCACGCACACGGAGGAAGACCCATGCCGGGCGGGGAGCCAGCATCGTCGACGAGGTGGGTGGCGCTGATCGCGCTGGCCACGGCGCAGTTCGTGATGGTCCTCGACCAATCGGTGATGAACGTCTCGATCAGCGCGCTCGTGCACGACTTCGATACGACGGTGGCGACGATCCAGGCGGTGATCACCCTCTACTGCTTGGTCATGGCCATGTTCATGATGGCCGGGGCCAAGATCGGCGACATCATCGGCCGGCGGCGGGCCTTCGTCGTCGGTCTGGCGATCTACGGCTGCGGATCGGCGCTGACCGCGGGCGCCCAGAACGTGGCGATGCTGGCGATCGGGTGGTCCGTCCTCGAGGGCTTGGGCGCCGCGCTGGTGCTCCCCGCCCTGGCCGCGCTCATCGCGGGCAACTTCACAGGACAATCACGCAAGGTTGCCTACGCGGTGATCGGCGGGGTCGCCGGCGCGGGGATCGCGGTGGGTCCGATCCTCGGCGGCTGGGCGACCACCGAACTGACATGGCGCGTCGTCTTCGCCGGCGAGGTGGTGCTCGTCGTGTTCATCATGGTGATGACCCGCTTCGTGTCGGACGCGCCGCGAGACGAGCGCAAGCCGCACCTCGACGTGG
This sequence comes from uncultured Acidimicrobiaceae bacterium, assembly GCA_963769905.1. GTDB lineage: Bacteria > Actinomycetota > Acidimicrobiia > Acidimicrobiales > RAAP-2 > Bog-756. The sequence goes on along the minus strand of CAVYNG010000002.1, from coordinate 1,675,697 downwards.
TGGGTGCCGTGTTGTCGGCGGCCGGTCTCGGGGCCCTCGTCCTCGCGGTGCTGCAGTCGAGCACCTGGGGTTGGATCAAGCCCAAGAACTCGCCGATCCAGATCTTCGGTCTCTCGTTGACCATGTACGTCATCGCATTGGGCGGCGTGTTGCTGTGGGGATTCGTCCGGTGGCAGCGCCGGCGTGAGGCGACGGGGCGTGATCCGCTCGTCCATCTCGACCTCGTGAAGATCCCCGTCCTGCGCTCGGGACTGGCCGGACTCTTCACTCAGAACCTGATCCTCATGGGTGTCTTCTTCGTGATCCCGCTCTACCTCCAGATCGTGCTCGGCTTCGACGCCTTGAAGACCGGTGAGAAGATGCTCCCGGTCTCGGTGACCATGTTCGTGGCCTCGGCGGCCGGCTCGCGGTTGTCGACGCGTTTCACCGTGCGCTCGATCGTGCGCGCCGGGCTGATCGTGGTGCTCGTCGGGATCGTCGTGTTGCTCGGGACCATCCAGCCCACCCTCGGCGACGCGGGGTTCTTCCTCGGGATGGCGGTGCTCGGGGTGGGGATGGGGCTCATGGTGTCGCAGCTCGGCAACGTGGTGCAGTCGTCGGTCGACGAGTCAGGTCGGAGTGAGGCTGGCGGCCTCCAGTACACCGGGCAGCAGCTCGGGTCGGCACTCGGCGTGGCGCTCATCGGGGCCATCGTCCTCGCGGGCCTGGTCGGGACCTTCGTCTCGAACGTCGAGGCGGACAGTCGTGTGAGTCACCAGGTCGCCGCACAGGTCGGCACCGCGGTCAGCTCGGGGATCGACCTCGTGCCCGCCGACGAGGTCCGAACCGCCGCGCAGCAGGCGGGCCTCGACCAACCGACGACGGACGCGATCGTGGAGGACTACGAGCGGGCTCAGCTCGTCTCGTTGAAGAGCGGTCTGCTCGCAGCGGCCCTCCTCGCGCTCCTCGCGCTGGCGTTCACGAGGGAGCTGCCCCACGAGCCGCTTCGGGGCCGGGACGAGGAGACCGTCGAGGTCGACGCCTGATCGCTCCGCCTCTACGAGCGGGTGGAGAGAGCCCCCCGAACCTCGAGGCCCTGCCGGCTGATCTCGAACGGCAGCACCTGCCAGCCGGCCGAGGTCACCGCGTCGACGAACCTCTGCTCGGCCTGCCGGGTCGGGCTCAAGACGCTGAGCGAGCCACCCTCTCCGCCCGCGCCGTTGACCTTCCACCCGAGGGCGCCGCAGCCGGTGGCGATCCGGATCACTGCCTTCGCATCCGCTCCGACAAGACCAGTGTCGAGCGAGCGCTGTGCCTCGGTGTTCTGGATCATCGCCCGGCCGAACGCGTCGAGGTCGCGGGTGGTGACCGCGTCCCGAGCGGCGACGGCGGCGTCCCGCAACGGCGCGAAGACCTCGGAGCCACGTTCCATCAGCGCTGCGATGACCTTGCGATGGACCGCCGTCGAGTCGTGAGCACGGCCGAGGTAGACGAGAGACAGCCGGCTCCCGAGGTCGTCCCAGTGCGGCAGCGAGAACACGCTGGCCTCCGGATACGGCTCGATCTCGAGATAGTTGATCCCTCCGATGGCGACCGACAGCTGGTCCTGGATCCCGCTTTCGCCACCGAGGACGCCGACCTCGAGGTCGTGGGCCGCGTAGGCGATGTCGTGGGCGGAGTGGGGATCGGAATGGGCCGCACGCAACGCACCGAGCATCGCCACCGCAACCGCCGCGGAGGTGCCGGCGGCACAGCCCGCAGGCACTGCGGAGGTGATGGTGATCTCCGTGCCGACCTCGTCAGGGGGTGGCAACGCATCGATTGCCGCCTCGACCAGTGGGTGGCGGGCAGCTCGCGTGGTGTCGCCCGGCACCACGCGGTAGCGATGCCCGAAGGTTGCGACGTCGAGTGTGACCGTGCCCGGATCGCCCGTCTCGCGCAACCGGACCCGGACGCCGGGGTTGACTGCGATGTTGAGGACCCGACCTGGTGCCCCGAACCATGTGTCGGTCCACCCGCCCAAGTCGCAGATCCGAACCGGAGCGGTCGCCTCGATCACCATGTGCGGCACCTTGTCCTCGCGAGGAGCGGTCGACCGTCTCCTGCCGCCGAAAGCGGGGGCGGCCGACCCGGTCAGTCCTCGGGGACGAACCGGTACTCGTCCTGGCGACGCCATTCGAGGGTCATCACCCGGACACAGGCGGCGATCGCCACCGCGAACACCAGGGTGACCAGTCCGTCGCCGAGACCCGTCCCGCCGGCAGAGTGGGGCTTCCCGAGCCAGTCGGCGATCGAGGCACCGAGGGGACGGGTCATGACGTACGCGAACCAGAAGGAGAACACCTCGTTCCAGTCGAAGCGCCAGTACCCGACCGCTGGCACCAGCATGACCGCGGCGAAGAGGACCGCGGACGACAGGTAGCCGAGGTGGAGGGTGATCGCGGTGAGGTCACCGAGTGCGGTGCCCATCGCGAAGGTGGCCATGACCGTGGCCCAGTAGAAGCCTTCGCGGCGGACGGTGTCGATGCTGTGGATCGAGAGCGTTCCCTCGTAGCGATACCAGAGGATGAACACTGCCGCGAGGATGACGGCGAAGAGCGGAGTCGACACCGCGTAGGGAACGCCGAAGCGGATGTGCAACACGTCGGCGGCCATCGTCCCGCTGATCGCGACCATGAGAACGGCCATCCAGTAGATCCACGGAATGTATCGACGTGCGACGAGTTGCAACGACAGCGCCGCCACCAGTGCGATCCCGCCGAGCCCGACCGCGACGACCGGATCGATGTGCTTCACCAGGTAGTCGGAGGTCGACTCGCCCATGGCGGTCGTGAGGAGCTTGGTCAGCCAGAAGATCGCGGTGACCTCTGGGACCTTGATGAGACCTCGCCGGGCGCGGATCATGGCCGCACATGGTACGGCCATCCGCGCGGGCACTCACATCGGGTGGCTCCCGCTGCTCCCGCTCGCACATGAACGGGAGCCACCCTCGCGTTGATCAGGTCGGCGGACCGCTGCCGAGGGTGATCGTCGCCGAGTGGGACTGACCTGACGAGTCGGTCCACTGGAGCTGAACGGTGTTCCCGGGGTGCTCGCCGACCATCAGATTGCTGATGTCGGACGGCGAGTTGATGGTATGACCGTTGAAGCTGGTGATCACGTCACCCTGGGCCACACCGGCCTGCGCCGCAGCCCCGCCGGAGACGACGCCTGCCACCGCCGCCCCGGACGTGGTGGACGAGCTACCACCGTTGCCGAAGCCGAAGCCACCGAGCCCGCTGCCGTTGGAGGAACTGCCATTGGAGGAACTGCTCGACGAGGGCTGGACCTCGATGCCGAGGAAGGCCGTCGCACCGATGTGGATCGTGGACGACGCCTGGCCGGACTCGATCTGCCGTGCGATCGAGAGCGCGGTGGTGACCGGGATGGCGTAGGCCTGATTGCCGGTCACCTGGAAGCCCTGGGTCTGGGCGGCGGCGGTGTCCATACCGAGCACCTGGGCGGAAGCGTTCACCAACGGACCACCCGAGTCGCCGGGCTGGATCGGCGCGTTGATCTCGATGAGTCCGGTCAGGCTCTCGGCATTCGCACCACCGCTGTCACTGGCGGTGATCGACTGGTCGAGGGCGGTGATCGAACCCCCGGCGGTACTGGGCGTCCCGCCCGCGCCGCCTGCGTTGCCGATCCCGACGATGGCCTGACCGACGGCCGGCGACTGGCTCGAGGTGTTGACGGTCTGCAGACCGCTCGCACCCTGCAGCTTGAGGACCGCGACGTCCGCGGTGCGGTCGTAGCCGACCACCGAGGCGGTGTAGGTCTTGCCGTTGCCGACGTCGGTCACGCTGATGCTCGTCGCGCCGTCGATCACGTGGTTGTTGGTGAGGACCTCACCCGAAGAGGTGAGGACCATCCCGGTGCCTGCTGCCTGCTCGTTCTGGTAGCTGAGGTTGGTGTTGATGTCCACGATGCCCGGGTCGACCTTGGAGGCGATCGCCGAGATGTCGGACGGAGCACCTGCGCCGGTCGAGGAATTCCCACCCGATCCGCTGCCGCTCGATCCGGACGAACCGCCACCGAAGGGCGCGCCGCTCCCGTTGCCGGTCGAACCCGAGCCGTTCGGATTCGAGATCCCTGGGTTCGAGGCGCTCTGGTTGCTCCAGACCAAGTGGCCGACACCGGCGCCGGCCAGGATCGCGACCGCCAGGACGAGGGCCGCCGCGAGGGCTGCCACGCTCTTGCCCTTCGAGGTCCGGGTGGTCGAGGCGGGCTCGCCGTAACCGGGGTGTGCCCAGCCGCCGACCGGGGTGCCGGGGACGCCGCCCCAGCCTGCTGACGGGGGAGTCGCGCCCGGGGGGGCCGCGCCCCACGGAGGAGCGGGCGGGGTGGTCCAGCCGCCACCGGGCGGAACCTGGCCTCCGGGCGGGTAGTGGCCCGCGCCGGGGTAGTTGCCGGGAGGGTAGTGACCGGTCGGAGGGTAGTGGCCCGAGGACGGATACGGGCCTGCGGGGGCGTAGGGCGGCGGAGGCTGCGAGCTCGGCGGGGCGGGAGGAGCGGGGGGCGTGGGGTACTGCTGGGTCGGGTACTGATCGCCGAGAGTCGGCGGTCCGGAGAAGGTGCCCTCGGCGGGCGCCTCGGGAGGCGCGGCCGTGGGGGCGGCGGGTGCCTCCGGCGGCGTCACAGGCACACCGGGGGCGGGCTCGGAGACCGTCGCCGACGGGTCGGATTGCGGGGCCTCCGAGGGCGGTCCGTCGGCCGCCGGCGTCTCGTCGGTGGGTGGCCAGCTCTCGCTCATGTCCGTCTTACCTCCAGATCCCGTGCCGGTCGCACGTTGTCATCGTCCAATTGACACCGTGCACATAAGGGCACCGTGAACCCACCTTATGAATCTCGTAAAGGTCGTCGAACCGTTGATCCCGACCGAACCCCGCCTCCGTCGCACCAGGTCAGGGGGGTCACTCGGCAGCCTCGGCCAGGGCCTCGGCGAGGGTCGGGTGGACGAGCATCGACTCGACGATGTCGGACACCCGGAGCCGGGCGGTCACCGCGACCGCCAGGACCGAGATGAGCTCGGAGGCGTCGCGCCCGACGATCGACCCCCCGAGGACGATGCCGGTCGCCGGGTCGGAGATGATCTTGACGAAACCACGCGGATCGTTGTCGATGAGCGCCCGGGCGCTCGCCGAGAAGGGCACCTTGGTCACCCTGATCTTCCGGCCCTCGGCGAATGCGTCGGCCTCCGCCAGGCCCACGTCGGCGATCTCGGGATCGGTGAAGATGGCCGAGGGCGCACTCTCGTAGTTCGGATGGTGGTGGGCGACGGTGTGCCCGCCCACCACGTACTCGGCCACCTTCCTTCCTTGCATGAAGGCGACGGACGAGAGCGGCAGCATCCCCGACACGTCACCGGCGGCGAAGATGTGGGGCACGGTCGTCTGACAGTGGCGGTTGATCTCGATGTGTCCTGTCGGGCCGACCGCGACGTCGGCGGTCTCGAGACCGAGCCCTTCGGTGTTGGGTACCGAACCGATGGCGAGCAGCGCGTGCGAGCCCTCGACGACTCGTCCGTCGTCACAGCTCACCGTCGCGCCGGCATCGGTCGCTTTGATCGCGATGGCCCGGGCACCCTTCAAGAGGTGCACGCCCCGCCGTTGGAAGTCGGCTTCGAGCACCGCGGCCACTTCGGGGTCCTTCTGTGGGAGTACCTGCTGACGGCTCACGATGAGCGTCACCTCACTCCCGAAGGACGAGAACATGTGGACGAACTCCACACCGGTCACCCCCGATCCCACCACGACGAGGTGGTCGGGAAGTTCGTGTGGCGGGTAGGCGTCGCGGGTGGTGAGGATTCGATCCCCGTCGACCGCGGCCCACTCGGGGATGCGCGGACGGCTGCCGGTGCTGATCAGGATCGCATCCGCCTCGAAGATGCGCTCACCTTCGTCTGTCTGGGCGATCACGGTGTGGTCGTCCGCCAGACACGCCGTGCCGCGGACCAGTTCGACCTGTTGGCTGCGGAGGATCGCCTCGTTGGCGGCCTCGAGCTGGTCGGTGATCGCGGTGATCCGGCTCCGTAACAACCCGAGGTCGATCGCGCCCTCCGCGCCGGTGACGCCCATCCCGGCGATCCGACGGTGATGGAAGAGCGCAGCACCTGCCGCGATCATCGCCTTGGAGGGGATGCAGTCGCGGAGGTTGGCCGCGCCCCCGATGACGTCGCGCTCGATCAACGTGACGTCGACGCCGAGGCGCGCGGCATGGGTGGCGGCCTGATTGCCGGCCGGACCTCCACCGATGACGACGAACTGCATGGCACCAGGTTACGGGCGGCGCCGCGCGACCCATGCCTTTCTCACCGGGGCAAGGAGCTGACACCAGCTGACGACTTCGCGTCGCTACCATCGAGGGTTCCGCTTCCGGACGTCTTCGACGACCAGCCGGGCCCTGATCTCAGGTGCCGCGCCGGAACGAACCGGATCGAACCGGATCGAAGAGGTGGCGATGCCTCCGAAGAAGAGCTCATCGGCCCGGTCGGCCCGTCCGACCCGCCGGCTGCGCGCCGGAGTGCTCGCTGTCGCCGTCGCGGTCATCGTCGTTGCAGGGGCGGCGACCTACACGTGGCACGACGCGGTGACCTCGGCACTGAGCGGAGGATCGGACCAGCCGCGGCCGCTCGATCCGGCGCTCTTCGCCAACGGCGCCTGTGTCGGGTACCCGCCGACTTCGGGTGACCGCGGTCAGACGGTGTTCCTCGACGCCGGACACGGTGGGATCGACCCGGGCGGGGTGGGCTCCACCGAAAACGGGAGCACCATCGACGAGGGCGACCTGACGCTTCCTGTCGAGCTCGACGTGATGTCCATCCTTCGCGAGAACGGCTTCCGGGTGGTGGTGTCCCGGACCGGCGACACCACGGTCCTCCGCCTCGGGCCGGGCGACGTGGACAACGGATTGCTCACGTTGCAGGGAGCGCACGACGACGTCGCGGCTCGAGCCCAGTGTGCCGACGAGGCGGGGGCCAACGCGCTGGTCGGCATCTACTACGACGCGAGCAGCTCCTCTGGTGACGCCGGGAGCCTCACCGCCTACGACGCGGTACGCCCGTTCTCCTCGGCCAACCTGAGGCTCGCCGACTTGGTCCAGGGCGACGTGCTCGCCGGGATGAACGCGCAAGGGTGGGCCATCCCGAACGACGGTGTCCAGACCGACGGGACTCTCGGCTCGCTCGACGGCAACCCATCCGGTGGCGGGCTGGCGGCGGAGGCGGCCGCCTACGGGCACTTGATGGAGCTCGGGCCTTCGATGCCCGGTTTCTTCACCACGCCGAGCACGATGCCGGGTGTGATCGTCGAGCCTCTCTACCTCACCGACCCGTTCGAGGGGTCGATCGCGGACGGCGCGAACGGTCAGATGACCATCGCGCGAGGCATCGCGCTGGCTGTCGAGCAGTTCCTCGCGCCGCTGAGCTCCGCGACGTCGTCCACGAGGTAGCAAGGTATGCGCGACCGGGCTCACCCGGTCGCGCTCATCGCGCGGTGATGTACTCCATCAGCTCGAAGCGGTCCTTCTCGAGCTCGCCGATGCGGCTCTTCACCACGTCACCGATGCTGACGATCCCGCGGAGCTGACCGTCCTCGACGACCGGAACGTGCCGGATGCGGCGCTCGGTCATCAGATTCATGATCGATTCGACGCCCTCGGTCGGCGTGCAGACGACCACGTCGGTGGACATGATGGTCGTCACGGGCTCATCGAGCAGATCGATGCGCAGCTCGCTCAGGTGGCGGACGATGTCGCGTTCGGACACGATGCCTTCGATGTGGCGACCGTCGGGAGAGACGACCAGCGCGCCGATCCGGTGGCGGACGAGCTCCGCCACCACCGTGCCGACCGTCGCGTCACCTCCGATCGTGGCGACCATGGCGCCCTTCGTTTCGAGCAGATCCGCGACGTACATTCTTCCCCCTTCCCGATCACGAGCCATGGGGCTCCGGGGTGGACCACCCGCCGGTGGCCGTGGACATCATCGCGCTCCGCGCCGCGAAAGGAAATGGAACGGGAACGCGTTCACAAGCGCGCCGAGTTACCCCGTTCAGACCGATACGGTCGACTGCAGGCGCTCGGTGGCCTCGAGGTACTCCTCGACCATCGAGAGCACCACGTCCTTGGCCTTGCGGACCTTGGTCGCCCGACCGATCACCTGGCCGCACGGATTGAAGTTCACGTCACGCGCCTGCTCGGGGTAGCGATGGCCGCGGGAGACCGCCTCGATGGCGACCATCATCTGCAGCGGCATCGGGAGCGGGTCCGGCGAATCGGCTGCCTCCCATGCGTCGGTCCAGTCGTTGCGGAGCATCCGGCAGGGCTTGCCGGTGAACGAGCGGGACCGCACCGTGTCTCGGCTCGACGCGGCGAGGTAGGTGGACATCTGTCCCGGCGGGATGTCGGCCTCCTCGACGGTGAGCCAAAGCGTGCCCGACCAGACCCCCTGGGCGCCGAGTGCGAGCGCAGCCGCCATCTGCCGGCCACTCCCGACACCGCCCGCCGCCAACACCGGGATCGGCGCGACCGCATCGATCACCTCCGGCCAGAGCACGATGCTGCCGACGTCGCCGGTGTGGCCTCCGCCTTCGGAGCCCTGGCAGACGATGAAGTCGAGACCCGCCTCCTTGTGGGCGAGCGCGTGCTTGACCGAGCCGGCGAGTGCGCCGATCAGCAATCCCGCTCCCTGCACCTTCTCGACCACGTCGGGCGGAGGAGTGCCGAGCGCGTTCGCGATCAGCCGGACGTTCGGGTGACGAAGGGCGACTTCGATCAGGCCGGCCGCGTGTGCCGCGGTCCAGCCGATCATCCCGTTCTCGCGGCGCTCCTCGTTCGGGATCTCGGGGACTCGGTGGTCGGCGAGAATCTTGAGCGCGAAGTCGCGGTGGCCGGCGGGCACGAGCGCCCGGATCTGCGCCTCGAGCTTGTCCGGGTCCATCTCGTCCATCCCCTCGTATTTGGCCGGAATGACGATGTCGACGCCGTAGGGTTTGTCCCCCACGTGCTCGTCGATCCACGAGAGCTCGACCTCGAGTTGCTCGGGATTGAACCCGATGGCTCCGAGCACCCCGATGCCACCTGCGTTGGTCACGGCGGCGACCACGTCACGGCAGTGGGTGAAGGCGAAGATCGGGAATTCGATGCCGAGCTGGCGGCGGATCTCGGTGTTCATGGTGTGGTTCCTCGTTTCGTGGTCGTTCGGGTCTTGGTGGTCGTTCCGATCGGTGTCGTCGGACCGCGGGTCGTTGCGGTGTGCGACGCATCGGCCCGGGGGGCTGCGACCGTCGCCGACGATGCGTGCTCCTCGGTACCGAGGAGCGCCCGGAGCCCGCGGAGCGCGAGATGTTCGTCCACCGAGTCGGGGTCGAGCCGGCGTTGGATCGCGAGTCCGGTGAGCAGCGACTTGACCAGCACGGCCAGGTCGTCGGGATCGGCTGTCGGACGGGCACCGACGCGGCTGGTCCAGCCCGCCAACTGGCGGGCACTGAACCGGCGCGCTTCCGCGTCGCGCGACCGGAGCACCGCGGCGACCTCGGGATCGCGCGCGGCGCGCAGCCAGAGCTCGTGCTCGAGGAGGGACCACCTCGCGGACTCCTCGTCGGCACCCCCCGCCACGTTCTCCCAGACCGCGGCGAGCTCTTCGTCGGCCGACGCGGACACCGCCACTTCGGCCAGGAGCACGGTGAGCACCGAGTTCTTCCACGACTCGAGGAGCGCGAGCAAGAGCCCCTGCTTGCTCCCGAAGTGTGCGTAGACCGCCCCGGAGGTGCGGCCGGCCGAGTGGGCCACCGCGTCGACGGACACCGCGTCGATCCCCTGTTCGGCGAAGAGATCGGCCGCCGCGGCGAGCAGCCGCGCCCTCGTCTCGGCCTTCCGTTCTTCCTGGGTCTTTCGCACGGTCTCCTCGGGTGCGTTCGTCCGGGTGACTTTACATATATTGGGACCGTTATTCAAATGTGAGTGTCTACAGTGGCGAAGCGCGGACGTCGGCCGGCGGCGCGAAGGGAGAAGGACGATGACGGCATCGACCACGACCACCCGTGACTCGCTCTACATCGGAGGGGAGTGGCTGAAGAGCTCGAGCTCCGGTTCGATCGAAGTGATCGACTCGAGCACCGAGGAGGTCCTCGGCACGGTTCCCGAAGGTTCCCCTGCCGACGTGGACGCGGCAGTCGCCGCGGCAGCCGCCGCTTCGGTGGCCTGGGCGGCGACACCGGTCGCCGAACGCACCGCGCTGCTCACCCGGGTCGCCGGCGCGCTCGGGGAGCGAACCGACGAGCTGGCCGACCTGATCACCCACGAGGTCGGCATGCCCCGCACCCTCTCGCAGCTGGTCCAGGTCGGACTGCCGATGGCGACGTTCAGCTCGATGGCGCAGGTGGCAGCCGACTTCCCCTGGGAGGAGACCCTCGGCAGCTCGCTCGTGGTGCGCGAGCCCGCGGGTGTGGTGGGGGCGATCACCCCGTGGAACTATCCCCTGCACCAGATCGCCGCCAAGGTCGCGCCGGCCCTCACCGCCGGCTGCACGGTGGTACTGAAGCCGAGCGAGGTCGCGCCGCTCAACGCGTTCGTGCTCGCGGAGATCTTCGACGACCTCGATCTTCCTGGCGGGGTGTTCAACCTGGTGACCGGGTACGGCCCTGTGGTCGGCGAGGCCATCGCCGGGCATCCGGGCGTGGACATGGTGTCCTTCACCGGCTCCACTCGGGCGGGGAAGCGGGTGCTCGAGGTCGCCGCGGCATCGGTCAAGCGAGTCGCGCTGGAGCTCGGCGGGAAGTCGGCCAACGTGATCCTGGACGACGCCGATCTCGACAAGGCGATCCCCGACGGCGTCTTCAAGTGCTACATCAACTCGGGACAGACGTGCAGCGCGTTGACCCGGATGCTGGTGCCCCGCGACCGCCTGGCGGAGGTCGAGTCGCGTGCGGTCGCCGCTGCCGAGTCCTTCACGCCTGGCGACCCTTTCGACGGGTCGACGCGACTCGGCCCGCTGGTGTCGGCCGTCCAGCGCGATCGAGTCCGTACCTACATCGACAAGGGGATCGGGGAGGGAGCGACTCTGCTCACCGGTGGCGCGGAGGCACCCGAAGGACTCGAGCAGGGGTACTTCGTGCAGCCGACCGTCTTCTCGAACGTCACGAGGGACATGACCATCGCTCGCGAGGAGATCTTCGGACCGGTGCTGTCGATCATGCCGTACGACTCGGTGGACGAGGCCGTCGAGATCGCCAACGACACCGACTACGGCCTGGCCGGGGGTGTGTGGTCGGGCGACGCCGATCGGGCGAAGTCGATCGCCCGCCGTCTGCGGACCGGTCAGGTCGAGTTGAACGGTGGCAACTTCAACCCCGGAGCACCCTTCGGCGGCTACAAGCAGTCCGGTATCGGGCGCGAGTTCGGCGCGATCGGGCTCGAGGAGTTCGTCGAGGTCAAGTCCCTGCAACTCTGAGCGCACGGGGCCGCGGCGGCCGGGCCGAAGCCGGGCCGAACCGTTCGGGTTTCTCTCTCAGAACCCGAACTGGTCCTCGATCAGCCCGATGTGGATGCGGGCGGCATCGGTGTAGGCCTTCTCGCCGATGAACACGTGCTGGGTCCCCGTGTACATGTCGCGGAAGGCGCGCTCGAGCCGGCTTCCTTCGCGGATCGCCGTCGTTCCGCCCGAGAGGTGGGCCCATTGGACGATCTCCCGGCTCGCCTCGGTCGCGTAGGCGGCCGCCACCCTCATGTCGGCTCGCATCGACGGTGTGAGCGGCTGTCCGCCATCGACCGCCTCTTCGATCTCGGAGAAGGTGGTCGACACCAGGAGGTGGGCGGCCTTCCACATCGCCTCGTGGTGGGAGAGGCCCCGCTGGAAGGTGGCACGGTGGGCGACGGTCGCCTCGTCTCCCATGCGGACCTTGGTGGTCGCCAGTTCGGTCACGTCGTCGAGCATGCTCTTCGACACGCCGAGTGCCCACGAACCGTGTCCGGCCGCGGTGATCGGGATGAGTCCCATCCGGAAGGCGGCCGAACTGCCGCGCTGCGGCGTCCGACAGAAGAGCTCGTAGGTCCGCGACTCGGGTACGAACAGATCGGTCACGTTGTAGTCGTAGGACCCGGTGCCCTTCAGGCCCTGCACGAACCAACCGTCGGTGAAGACGATCTCGTCGTGGGGGATGACCGCCACCATCAGCGGCGGTAGACCGTTCTCGGCGACCACCATCTCGCCGTTGCGGGTCGGGATGAACCCGGCCGCCACGTAATGCGAGTGGCCGGTGCCCGACCCGAAGTTCCAGGCACCGGTCAGCCGGTACCCGCCGTCGACGATCTCGGCGAGGCCGTTCGGGAAGAACTGGCCGCCGACGGTGACCCGGTTGTCGTGACGGGTGAACACCTCGTCGAAGCCCTCGTCGGAGAAGTACGCCGCGCTCGCCGCGGCGGAAGGGAAGTTGGCGATCCCGATCCACCCGAGCGACCCGTCCTGCCAGGCGAGCTCGATCCACGTCTCGATCATCTCGGTGAAGCCGGGCTCGCCGCCTCCCGCCTCCTTCGGGTTGAACCACTGCATCAGTCCGCTCTCCCAGAGCGCCTCGACTGTGCGATCGGTGAGTGTCCGGTTGCGCTCGGAGAGCTCGGACTCGGTCGAGGTGAGGTCGCGGAGGCTCGCGGCGCTCGTCGGACCGTCGAGGCTCCTCGTGCTCGCCATCTCTTCGTTCCTCTCGTGGACCGGTGACGAGGGTGATCCGGACGCGGTACCCGGGCGGACCGTAGGGGCGCTTTGCGCCACGGTCAAGAAGGCTCAGGTCGGCTGGTTGCCGATCATGTGGTGGCTCACGTCGCCGACGAGGTCCACCAGGTAGCGGCGTTCGGCAAACGCCCACACCCCGTCGCGGCGGACGAACCGGTCGTGGTACCGCCCGGCGAGGATCGGCTGCAGCGGGAAGCCATCCGCCGCCTGGAAGACCGTCCAGTAGGAGCGAGCGGTCGCGCGGTCTTCGTCCTCCTCGATCTCGAGGATGAGATTGGTGGTCACGTGCTTGGTGCGGGGAGTGCCGTCCGGGTAGAGACGCGCGGTCGAGACGAACAGCTGTCGGATCGCGTCGAGGCTCCTGAGCAGCGGACCGTCGCCGTCACCGCCGACAGCCGCATCCTCGAGTAGCCGGGCCACCCCGTCGAAGTCACCGGCGTCGATCAGCTCCGCGTAGCGGGCGATCAGGTTGCCGAGTTCGGTTGCGCTCGCCGTCACCGGCCGCGTCTCGGGATCACGCGCCGACCGCGTGCGCGCCGCCGTCGACGTGGAGGATCTCGCCGGTGGTCATCGGAAGCAGGTCGGAAAGGATCGCGAGGCAGGCACCGGCGACCACGTCGGTGTCGAGGACGTCCCACCCGAGGGGCGCACGCTCCGCCCAGGTGTCCTCGAAGGAGTGGAAGCCCGGGATGGACCGCGCGGCCATCGTCTTGATCGGTCCGGCCGCGACCAGGTTGACCCGGATCTTGTCGGGTCCGAGATCGCGGGCGAGATAGCGCGAGATCGACTCGAGCGCGGCCTTCGAGACACCCATCCAGTCGTAGGCCGGCCAGGCGACCGATGCGTCGAAGTCGAGGCCGACCACCGACGCACCGGGTCGGCCGTCGTATCCGGCCGCGGTCAACAATGGCCGGAAGGCCCCGACGAGCGCCTTCAACGAGTAGGCGGAGACGTGGAACGCGACCTGCACCTGCTCCCAGTCTGCGACGAGCAACCCTCCGCCGAGGCATTCGGGGGGGGCGTACGCGATCGCATGGACGAGACCGTCCATGCGATCCCACTTCTGGCCCAGACGTTCGGCAGCGGCGTCGACCTTTTCCGGATCGGTGACGTCGATCTCGAGGACCTCTGCCTCGCTCGGAAGTTTGCGGGCAGTGCGTTTGGTGAGGGAGAGCCCACGTCCGGCCCCGCTGAGCACCACCTCGGCGCCCTCGCGTTCGCGCGGCGCGTGCGACGGCGAACGCGATGGACGCGTCGGTGAGCACACCGGTGACGAGGATCTGCTTGCCGTCGAGGAGTCCCATCGGGTGGGCAGGTTACCGCCGGGCATCGCGGCCGTACGGAATCGTTGTGCAAGGGTAGAGGTCGTGCGCATCGGGATCCTCGGTGGAACGGGACCGGCGGGGCGCGGACTCGCGCTCCGCCTTGCGGCGGCCGGCGACGAACCGGTCATCGGCTCGAGGGATGCCGACCGCGCACATGGGGTGGCAGAGAGCCTGCTCGACGCCTGGCCGACGCACAGGCTGGTGATCAAGGGGGAGTCGAACGAGGTCACCGCGTCCTGCGAGCTGGTGGTCGTCGCGACGCCGTGGGACGCCGCCGTCGCGACGGTCGGGCCGCTTGCCGGGCCACTGGAGGGAAAGGTGGTCGTCTCGATGGCCAACGCCTTGGTCAGAGAGGGTCGTGAGTTCAACCCGCTCGTGCCGCCTCGCGGCTCGATCGCGGCGACGCTCCAGGCTGCGCTCCCCGGCTCTGCAGTGTCCGCCGCCTTTCACCATCTGCCCGCCTCCGAGCTGGCGAGGCTCGACACCGCGCTCGCGGCCGACGTCCTGGTCTGCTCGGATCACCCCGCGGCGTCGGCCGCGACGATCTCGTTGGTGGACCGCATCGAGGGTCTGCGTGGCGTCGACGCGGGCAGCCTCGCCCAAGCCGCTGCGATCGAGGCGTTCACCGCGGTGCTGATCACGGTCAACCTCCGGCACAAGGTGCACGCTGCAGTGCGGCTCACCGGCCTCGACGGCAGGTGAGAAGTCGGTGATCCGCATCTTCGACACCAGGCGGGGCGCGGTCGTCCCGCTCGAGGTCGGTCCGCTCGTGACCATCTACGTCTGCGGCATCACCCCCTACGACGCCGCCCATCTCGGGCACGCGGAGGTGTACCTGACCTTCGACGTCCTCCAGCGGCGGCTGCGGGACCTGGGACACGAGACGCGTCTCGTTCGCAACGTCACCGACGTCGACGACGACATCCTCCGCAAGGCGCGCGAGCTCGGTGTCCACTACCTCGATCTGGCCGCCGAGGAGATCGTGAGGTTCGACTCCGACATGGCCGCGCTCGGGCTCATTCCGGCGTGGTCCGAACCCCGGGCGACCTCCGCGATCGCCGAGATCCTGACCCTGATCGGCATCGTCCTCGAGAACGGCTCCGCCTATCAGTCGGGCGGCGGCGTCTACTTCGACGTGACGCGCTTTCCCCGCTTCGGGGAGCTGAGCCATCTCGACGAGGCGACCATGCTGGCGCTCGCCCGCGAGAACGGCGGAAACCCCGACGACCCCAACAAGCGGCACCCACTCGACTTCGTCCTCTGGCAGCCGTCCCTGCCCGACGAGCCGTCGTGGGAATCGCGGTGGGGACCGGGACGTCCGGGATGGCACATCGAGTGCTCCGCGATGGTGCTCCGCGAGCTCGGGGAGACGATCGACATTCACGGAGGCGGTCGCGACCTCGTCTTTCCTCATCACGAGTGCGAGACCGCGCAGTCCGAGTCGGTGACCCGCACCATCTTCGCCCGCCACTGGCTGCACGTCGGGATGGTCGGGCTCGACGGGGCGAAGATGTCGAAGTCCCTCGGCAACCTGGTGTTCGTCGGGGATCTGTTGAAGGAGTGGGAAGCCGCCGCGGTGCGCCTCGCGCTTCTCGACCACCACTACCGGACCGATTGGGAGTGGACCGACGACGAGATGCCGAGGGCCGCCGCTCGCCTCGAGGCCTGGCGTCGCTCTGCGACCGGCATGGACGATGGGGTGGAAGTCTCGGATGCCGGACTGGAGCTCGTGCGCGTCCGTCTCGACGACGATCTCGACACACCGGGCGCGCTGGCCGCGCTGGACCGGGAGGCGGCGGCGGGTCGATCGGTCGTCCGGGGCGCGGCGCTCCTCGGCATTACCCTGTAGGGCTGTCGATCCCGCGCCGGCTCGAGCGGGCATGTGGCGCCCGAGCGTCTCGGCCACCCGCACCGGCGACGGCTCACCCCCGACGAGAGCGAAAGGCACATCCATGGCATCGGTCACCGTCCGACTTCCCGATGGCTCGACCCGGGAGTTCGACGAGGGGACGACCGCCGGGGAGCTGGCCGCCACGATCGGCCCGCGACTTGCCGCCGCAGCCGTGGCCGCCACTCTCGACGGGGTCGCGGTCGACCTCGCGTCTCCGCTGCCCGACGGCGCGGAGGTGAGCGTGGTCACCGTCGAGTCGCCGGCCGGGCGCGAGGTCATCCGCCATTCCACCGCCCATGTGCTGGCGCAAGCGGTCCTGCGACTCTGGCCCGGCGCCAAGTTCGCCATCGGGCCGGTGATCGAGGACGGCTTCTACTACGACTTCGAGCTGCCCGGGGGGGCCCACTTCAGCGACGACGACCTCGAGCGGATCACGGCGACCATGCGCGAGATCATCGCCGAGGACCAGCCCTTCATCCGCCACGAGCACTCGATCGACGAGGGTCTCACGCTCTTCGAGGACCAGCCGTTCAAGCGCGAGATCATCGAAGCGGTCGCGGCCGGAGGGGACGAGGTCGACGCAGCCCCCGGCGACTCTCCCTCCGCGGAGGTCTCGACGTACTGGAACTCGCCGACCTTCACCGATCTCTGTCGAGGTCCTCACGTCCCGACGACAAGCCGGCTCGGCCACTTCGCGCTGATGCGGGTGGCGGGCGCGTACTGGCGGGGGGACGAGAAGCGTGAACAGCTGCAGAGGATCTACGGCACGGCCTGGGAGTCGGAGAAGGCGCTCGCCGAGCACCTCCACCGACTGGAGGAGGCGGAGCGACGGGACCACCGCCGGCTCGGCGCCGAGCTCGACCTCTTCTCCTTCCCCGAGGAGATCGGCTCCGGCCTCGCCGTGTTCCATCCGAAGGGCGGGACCGTCCGCCGCATCATGGAGGACTACTCGCGCCAGCGCCACGTGGCCGCGGGGTACGAGTTCGTCACCTCGCCCCACATCACCAAGGCCCATCTCTTCGAGACCTCGGGTCACCTCGACTGGTTCGCCGAGGGGATGTTCCCGCCGATGGAGCTCGACGGCGGCCAGCAGTACTACCTCAAGCCGATGAACTGCCCGTTCCACGTCTTGATCTTCAAGAGCCGGCAACGCTCCTACCGCGAGCTCCCGATGCGACTCTTCGAATTCGGCACGGTCTACCGCTACGAGAAGTCCGGGGTCGTCCACGGGCTGACCCGGGTGCGCGGCATGACCCAGGACGACGCGCACATCTTCTGTACGCCGCGAGCAGATGGCAGCCGAGCTCCATTCGACGCTCGCCTTCGTGCTCTCGCTGCTCCGCGACTTCGGGCTCGAGGAGTTCGTCCTCGAGCTCTCCACCCGCCCGGAGGGGAAGGCGGTCGGTACCGAGGAGGAGTGGGAGGTCGCGACCGAGACCTTGCGGTCGGCCGCGTTGACGATGGACCTCGATCTCGTGCTCGACGTGGGAGGCGGTGCGTTCTACGGGCCGAAGATCTCGGTGCAGGCCCGGGACGCGATCGGCAGAGCGCACCAGATGTCGACGATCCAGCTCGACTTCCAGACACCCCGGCGCTTCGAGGCCGAGTACGTCGGTGCCGACAACGCCAAGCACCTGCCGATCATGATCCACCGCGCGCTCTTCGGCTCGGTCGAACGCTTCTTCGCGATCCTCCTCGAGCACTACGCAGGAGCGCTCCCGACCTGGCTCGCGCCCGAGCAGGTGCGGGTGCTCGGTGTGCGCGACGACCACGAGGAGTACGCGCGAAAGGTCGCCGACCGGCTGCACGCGGTCGGCGTGCGGATCACCGTCGAGCCGGCGGACGAGCCGATCAATCCGCGGATCCGCCGGGCGAAGCTTGCCAAGGTGCCCTACGTCCTCGTGGTGGGCGACGAAGACGTCCAGGCCGGGACCGTCGGGGTCAACCGCCGGGGGAGCAAGCGTCCCGAGCGAGGTGTCGAGGTGACCACCTTCACCGAGATGCTGGAGGTCGAGATCGCCAACCGCCTCGTGACCCCTTCGCCTTCGCCGTGAGCCTCGAGGTCCTCTGGGCCGGGTGGCGCAACGAGTACGTCACCGCGGCGGCGAGCACCGGGGCCGACGGCGACGGCTCCGACCCGGCGGAATGCGTCTTCTGCCGCATCGCCGCGAGTGGGCCGCCGAGCCGGGACAACGGGGTGCTCTGGGTCGGGACCTCGACGCTGGTCGTGCTCAACGCGTACCCCTACAGCAACGGTCACCTGATGGTGGTGCCCATCCGCCACGTGCCCTCGCTCTCCGAGCTGACCGCCGAGGAGGGCGCAGAGATGTGGGAGACGACCAAGGGCGCGACCGAGGCGCTCGAGGCGGCCTTCCACCCGGACGGGATCAACCTCGGGGCGAACCTCGGCCGCGCCGCCGGAGCCGGGATCCCACGCCATCTGCACCTGCATGCCGTGCCCCGCTGGTTCGGGGACACCAACTTCATGACGACCGTTGCCGGGGTGCGGGTGCTGCCCGAGAGCCTCCCTGCAACCTGGGAGCGCCTGCACTCGGTGTGGCCGTTCTGAGCGGGGAAGCTCGCGCCCTTCGGCAAAGCCCGCCTGGCGCAAGCGGAATCGATGGTCCGGCCGGGACGTTGCACCTGTCGGGACGAGGAGGACCACCCGGCGCCGGCTGGAGACGGTGCCGGACAGGTTTGAGCGGACCCACGACGGAGAGGAGCCGGTGATGCAGGTCGAGGAGCTCGGACATCTGGTGCTGTACGTGTCGGACGTGGACCGGTCGGCTGCGTTCTACGGCGACCTGCTCGGCTGGAAGTCCGTCTTCGGCCCGGCGCCCGGCATGCCGGTCGCGGCGTTCTCGTCGGGCCGGACCCACCACGAGCTCCTCCTCATCGAGGTGGGGGAGGGTGCTGCCGCGCCGCCGGCCGGCCGACGCCTCGGCCTCTACCACTTCGGTCTCAAAGTGGGGGACAGCGACGACGAGTTGCGCGAGGTGGTGGCCGGTCTGAAGGAGGCCGGTGTCACCATCGTCGGGGCGAGCGATCACACGGTCACCCACAGCATCTACGTCCTCGATCCCGACGGCAACGAAGTCGAGCTCTACATCGACGTTCCAGGTGTCGACTGGCGGTCCGATCCTGCGTTGGTACTCGCCCCGATCCGCCCGCTCACGCTCTGATCCACCCGCCGAACGAGGGTCCCGGGCGCGCAGCTCGGGACGCCACGGGCTCGCACCTCGGACACGGTTGCCCCAGGTGGTGGATGGTACGCTGGCGGCAGCCTCTCGAGGAGATGTGGATGTTCGACGGTCGCTGGCGCGACGCGGTGGACCGGGGCACGAGTCCCGTCGGCCGGAAGCTGTACCAGATCGGGATCACCGCCGACATGCTGACCGCTACCGGATTGGTGTCGGCCGCCGCCACTGCCGTCGCGATCGGGAGCGGCCACCTCCACCTCGCGATCATCCTCCTCATCGTCACCGGTCTGCACGACCTCCTCGACGGCCCGGTGGCCAAGGCCGCGGGCACCGCTTCGGTACGAGGTGCCTTCTTCGACTCGGTCACCGACCGCGTGGCCGACGTCCTCATCCTCGGCGGGGTGGCCTGGTACCTCGAGTCGAGTCGGGGCGGCCACGCGGCGCTCCTGCCGTTTGCGATCCTCGGGGCGACGACGCTCGTCTCCTACGAGCGGGCGAAGGCCGAGTCGCTCGGCATCGAGGCGAGGGGCGGGCTCATGGAGCGGGCCGAGCGGATGATCCTGCTCGGCGCCGGATTCCTCTCGACTGTCCTCTTGATGCCGGTGCTCTGGGTGCTGCTGGGGCTGACCGCGGCCACCGCCGCCGGGAGGTTCGTCAAGGTGTGGCGGGTGGCCGAGGCGCCCCAGACGACGACCCACCGCCGCCATCGCCGGATCCGGACCGGGGGGAGGGAGCGTCGGCGTGCCACCTCGCCGTCGAGATGGCGTGCCCGCCGGCAGGCCGAGCTGGCCAGCCGGTCCGGGCGGACATGGCGAGCTCGTCACGCCCGACAGTCCTTGCGTCAGCGCGCGGGTCGCCGCGGTACCTGAGCGACTCCCCGCCGCCTCGCTGGTGGACCCGTGAACAAGGGGCGTATCGTCTTCCGCACCTACAAGACGCTCGGTCGCGGCCTCGCAGCCCTGCCGGAGCCCGCCGCGCTCGCCGTCGCCAACGTCGTCGGCGACGTCCTCTTCCGCGTCCGCCCCACCCAGCGGGAGATGATCTCGGTCAACCTTCGCCGCGTGCTCGGCGCCGACGCCGGCGACGCGGCCGTCCTCGAACGATGGGCGCACCGTTCGTTTCGGGCCTACGCTCGCTACTGGGTGGAAGGGGCTCGGCTCGGAACCACGCCGCAGAGCGAAGTGGTGCAGAGGACCTACGTCCAGGGCCTGCACCACCTGGTGGAGGGCATCGCCCTCGGCAAGGGCGTCATCATGGCACTACCGCACGTTGGCAGCTGGGAGTACGGAGGAGCCTTCCTCGCGTCCCAGGGACTGCCGATGACCTCGGTGGCCGAGCGACTGGATCCTCCCGAGCTCTTCGACTTCTTCGTCGAGCAGCGGGCCGCGATGGGCTTGACCATCGTGCCGCTCGGCCCGGGGTCGGGGAGCGCGATCGTCGGGACCCTGCGACGCGGGGGCCTTGTCGGTCTGCTCGGCGACCGCGACATCGAGGGCAACGGTGTGGACGTCGAGTTCTTCGGGGAGAAGACGACCATGCCGGCCGGATCTGCGACGCTCGCGCTGCGGACAGGAGCAAGACTCGTGACCGGCGCCGTCTACAGCGGCCCCGGCTTCGAGCACCGCGGCGTCGTCGAGGAGCCGCTCGACACGACCCGCCGGGGGACGCTGCGATCCGACATCGCTCGCCTCACCCAGGAGATCGCCACGCGCTTCGAAGGTCTCATCCGGCGGGCCCCCGATCAGTGGCACGTCTTCCAGCCGCTCTGGACCTCGGACCGCGAGCCCGAACCGCGATGACCAAGTTCGAGAGCCGGCCGTTGTCCGGCGGTACCTTCGAGCCGCCGAGCACATCCGTCCTGCGCCGGCGCGCCTTCCCGGTCCCGTCATTCGAGGTGGCATCGACGAACGGTGACCGTCCCGATCTGCCGCAATTCCGCACGGTGGCCGAGCCCGAATTCGACGTGGTTGTCGTTCTCGACGCCGACGGGCGCTTCCGGTTCGTGAGCGCGTCCGCTGAGCGGCTTCTCGGCTACCCGGTCGACGACGCGATCGGCACGGACGCCTTCGCGCTGCTCGACTCGTTCAGCGTCGAACCGGTCCGCGCGCTCTTCGACGACCTGGTCGCCCGCCGCCGACTGACCATCTCCCTCGAGATGCAGACCCTCCGCGCCGACGGTGTTCCGGTCGACCTCGAGCTGATCGCCGTCAACCACCTCGACGATCCGATGGGTGGCATCGTCGTCAGCCTCCGCGACGTCACCGAACGGAGGGAGCTCGAACGGCGCATCCACGACGTCGACGAGGTCCAGTCGGTGGTGATCGACTCGTTGGCCGACGGCGTGGTGCTGGTCGACGCCGACGGCACCGTCCTCCGGGTCAACGAGTCCTTCGAGATCATGTTCGACGCTCCCCGCGTGCGGGTACTCGGTCGTCCGTTCGTGGAGGTGCTCGCGTCCGCACCCCAACGCGGTGTCGAGGTGCTCGACGCGAACGGCGAAGAGATCGTGCCCGGCGACGATCCGCTCGAGCCGTGCCTCCGGTTCGGTCGCCGGCTGGTCGGTGTGGTGCTCGGAGTCCGCCGGCCCGGGCGTCCGACCATGTGGGTGCACCTGAACGCGCAGGCCGTGCGATCGCCCGAAGGAACGGTCGCCGGCGTGGTGGTGTCGCTGATGGACGTGACCGCGGTCCGCCAGGCCACCACAGAGCTCCACCGTGGCGAGCAGTTCCTCCAGGTGCTCCTCGACACGCTCGACGAGGGCATCGTCGCCTGCGACGCCGACGCCAGGATCACGGTCTTCAACCCTGCCGCGCGGCGCCTGCACGGATTCCCCGACGACGAAGAGCTCGAGTCGGTCCCGTCGACCCGACCGCTCAGGTGGCCCGACGGCGAAGAGCTCGCGGCGGAGGAGAACCCACTGCTCCAGGCCATGTCCGGCCGCCGACTCCGCGATCTCGAGGTCCTCCTCGAGTCGGAGGACGGCGAGCTGCACAAGGTGAGCGTCAACGGCCAACCGCTTCTCGACGACGACGGGTGGCTGCTCGGTGCGGTGGTCGCCATGCACGACGTGACCGAGCAGAAGCTCAACGAGGAGCGTCTCTCCGAGCTCGCGATGCACGACCCGCTGACCGGACTTGCCAACCGGACGCTGCTCGCCGCACGCCTGCAGGAGGCGATCGACGCCCTGGCCAGTGGCCCGCCCTCCGAGGCGGGGGTCGGGCAGGGCCCGGGTGTCGCGGTCTTCCTGCTGGACCTCGACGAGTTCAAGGAGATCAACGACGTCTTCGGTCACGACGTGGGCGACGACATGCTGGTGGCGGTCGCGCGCCGCCTGCTGTCGATCGTGCGACCGTCCGACATGGTCGCGCGGCTCGGCGGCGACGAGTTCGTCGTCGTCTGCGACGTGGAGAACGGCGAGGACGAGATGCTCAGTATCGCGGACCGGATCTCGACCGCGTTGGCGCGGCCCTACCGGATCGACGGGCGCACCCTTGGTGCGCTGGCCTCGGTTGGCGGGGTCTTCGCCGACAATCCGGACACCGATCCGTCGCGGTTGTTGAGCCGGGCGGACGACGCGATGTACGGGGTGAAATGGAGCCGCCGCCGCGAGCGGCGTTCCATGACGGACTGAACGGCGAGGTGGGCGCCGACTCTCCGGGCACGACGCTCCGGGTGGCGACGGTGTGTCCCTACAGCCTCTCGCGGCCCGGAGGAGTCCAGAGCCAGGCGGTCGGGCTCACCAGGACGCTCGAGGCGCGGGGCCACCGTGCAGTCCTGTTCGCCCCCCTCGACCACCCTGGGGACGCCCCCCAGGGGATCGAGTTCGAGCCCTCCGGCCGCTCGATGTCCGTGCGGTCGAACGGATCGGTCGCACCGGTGTCGTTCTCTCTGCGCGCCGCCGCCCGATCGTCACGCACGATCCGGGCGTTCGCACCGGATGTCGTCCACCTCCACGAGCCCTTCGCCCCGGGCCTCTCGTATCTCCTGCTCGCCGGGCATCCGCGTCGCCCGCTCGTCGGCACTTTCCACCGAAGCGGGGCGAGCGCGTGGTACTCGCTGCTGCGACCGCTCACCGCCCCGATGGCGCGGCGGCTCGCGGTGCGGTGCGCGGTCTCCGACGCCGCCCGTACCACCGCGGCGAGCGCCCTCGGCGGCCATTACGAAGTCTTGTTCAACGGGATCGAGATCGAACGGCTGCGCTCGAGCGATCCCTGGCCGACCGACCGGCGCGCGCTCTTCTTCCTCGGACGCCACGAGGCGCGCAAGGGATTGGAGGTGCTCCTCGAAGCCTTCGACCGCTTGCTGGCACGAGGCGGGCCGCGATGTGGCCCCTCTCGGAGCCGCCCGGTGCTCTGGATCGCCGGCGACGGGCCACTCACCGACACCCTCCGACACCGCTATCCCGAGAGCGAGGACCGCCACTGGCTCGGGGTGCTCACCGAGGGCGAGAAGAACCGCCGCCTCGCCGCGGCCGACCTCGTCTGCGCCCCGTCCCTCGCCGGCGAATCGTTCGGGATGGTGCTGCTCGAAGCCATGGCTGCACGCGCGGTCGTCGTCGCGAGCGACATCGAGGGATATCGCGATGCGGCGGGTGGTCACGCGGTGCTGGTGGCGCCCGGTGACGTGGAAGCCTTGGTCGGAGCTCTCGACGGGGTGCTCGCCGGCCAGCTGGCGATCTCGCGGTCCGTTGGGCCACCGGGTGGGGCGTCTGATGGCGGAGCGGGTAGCCCGGCGGTCGACGTCGACGGCGGCCGCCGCCGATGGCTCGAGTCGGCCGCGGCCCGGGCCGAGCAGTGGTCGATGGACCGCCTCGCGGAGCGCTACGAGGCCCTGTACCTGTCGGTGGTGGCAGGGCCCGGCAGATGAGCGGCCCTACACTGCACAGACCATGAGCGATCGGCCCGAACCGCGGAATCGGCCCGCGTCAGGTGGTCAGCGGCGCCGCCGCCGGGGGCGGGGACGCGGCGGTGGGGGCACCGGATCGGGCACCTCCCCACGCGCTGCGGCAGGTTCGCGGGGCCCTGCCGGGAGTGGGGGAGGCAATTCCGCCGCTCGACCCGCGGGCTCCGGTAGTTCGAGGAAGTCGGGTAATTCGGGCAACTCGCGCAACTCGGGCAGGTCCGGCAAGTCGGGGAACTCGGGGAGGAAGGCAGCTGCGCAGGTGGAGGGTGTCGCGACACCGGTCGCCGGGCCGGCAGGGGCAGTCACCGTGCTCGAGCGCACCGCCGAGTCGACCGACGATTCCCTCGCCGTCCAGGCCAACCGCCGGCGCGCGGTGGCCCTCTGTGTCCTGCCCTGGCTGGTGCTCGGGCTGCTCGTCGGCCTCGTCCTCGTCGCCGTGGGCCTGGCGCTGGTGGGGCTCTGTGCCTTCGTCGCGGTCTCTGCGATCGGTTCGTCGCTGGTCTGGCGCCGCGGACCGAAGGTGCTGGCGCGCTCGGTCGGCGCCCGCGCCTGTCGCGAGTCGGAACAGCCCCGGGTGTACAACCTGGTCGATGGCCTCTGCGCCACCATGGGCCTTCCGGTTCCGGAGATCCGCGTGGTCGACAGCCCGGTGCCGAACGCCATGTCCGTCGGGCACGACCTTCGCTCGACCGCCCTCGTCGTGACCGCCGGGCTCGACGAGTCACTCACGTTGGTGCAGCTCGAAGGGGTTCTCGCTCACGAGCTCGTCCACGTCAAGCGGCACGACCCGATGCTCGCCGCGGTAGCGGTCTTCTTCGCGCTGCCCTGGAGCGTGGTCAAGGGCAGCGCCGTCGGAGCGAGGCTGGTGCACAGGCTCGTCGGCCCTGGCCGCGAATACGGGGCCGATCAGCGAGCGGCCACGATCGTGCGCTACCCGCCGGGGCTGGCCTCTGCGCTGGAATCGATGACCGATCACCCGGTCACCTCGTCGCCGTGGCCGCCCGGAAACGGACGAATGGCTGCGCTCACCCGGTGGCTCTGGATCGACCCGTTGGCCGGGTCGGCGCCCCCCGAGCCGATCGAGGGGAGCCTGGACGACACCCGGGTGCGGGCCGCAGCCCTCTCGCTCCAGTAGATCCGGGAGCCGTCCCGACGATCATTCGTCTCCGGGGCAGCCTCCACCCTCGTCGGCGCCGCCGCCGCACGAGCTGTTCGCCTCGAGCACGTAGTCCCGCATCCGGCGGAGGAGCTCCTCGAAGGTCCGCTCCTCCTCGGGCGTGAAGAGGCGCTCGAGGACCTGCCCCACCTGGGCGATGTGCCCGGGGATCGCCCGGTCCATGAGCGCCTGACCGTCCGCGGTCAACACCGCAAACGCGCCGCGCCGGTCTTCCGAGCAGGACTCACGTTTCACCAGGCCCTGCTCCTGGAGGCGGTCCACCGAGCGGGTGAGCCCGCTCGGGGTGAGGGAGGTCTGCGCCGCGAGCTCGCTCATCCGGAGCGCTCCGCCCGGGGTACGGGCGAGTCGGATGAGCACGTCGAGGGAGGGTGCCGAGATCGAGCGCTCGAATTCGAAGGTGCGCTCGAGGAGCCGGCGGAGGCCCGCAGCCGACTCGAAGAGCAGCCCGACCGTGGTCAGCCGCCCGTCGTCCACCCTGGTCGCATCCACCATGCGGTCAGTGTACAGGAGGAGCAAAGAATTAGTTGCGTAGTCAATGATCTCTGATATACTTGCGTTGGCAAGTAAAGCGGGCTGCGAAGACCGGTACGGCCGAGGAGCCCCAGGAGCGGATCGGAGAACAGACATGGCAACACAGGTAGAGGCCACAGCCAGGACGATCGACGGCATCGAGTACCCCCCGTCCGGCACCTACGTGCTCGACCCGGCGCACACCCGGCTCGGGTTCGCCGTTCGGCACATGGCGGTGTCGAAGGTACGGGGTGGGCTCAACACCTTCGAGGGAAGTCTCGTCGTCGGCGACGAGCCGCTCGACTCGAAGGTCCAGGTGACCATCGACGCCTCGAGTGTCGACACCCGCGACGAGAACCGCGACAACCACCTCCGGAGCAACGACTTCTTCGACGTGGAGAACCATCCCAAGTGGTCCTTCGTGAGCACCGCGGTCCGGCCGTCGGGCAATGGCGAGTGGGAGGTCGACGGCGACCTCACCATCCGCGGGGTTACCCGGCCGGTCACCCTGCACACGGTCTTCGAAGGCGCGGTGCGCGATCCCTACGGCAACCTGCGGGTGGGGTTCACCGCCACGACGTCGATCGACCGCGAGGAGTTCGGCGTGGCGTTCAACGCAGTCATGGACGCAGGAGGTCTCGTGGTCGGCAAGAAGGTCGACATCGAGATCGAGGCCGAGGCGGTGCTCCAGGCGTAAGCACGCCTGGGGCCCGCGGGCCGCTGCAACGCCCGGGAGTAGGATGAATCCATGAGCGATGCAGCCGGGAACCCGCGGCCGACAGGCACTTTCACCGTCAAGCGGGGGCTCGCGGAGATGCTCCGCGGTGGCGTGATCATGGACGTGGTCGATGCCGAGCAGGCCAAGGTGGCCGAGGACGCGGGTGCCGTCGCGGTCATGGCCCTCGAGCGGGTGCCGGCAGACATCCGGCGCGACGGCGGGGTTGCCCGGATGAGCGACCCGGCGCTCATCGAGGGCATCAAGGCCGCGGTGACCGTCCCGGTGATGGCGAAGGCCCGCATCGGGCACTTCGCCGAGGCGCAGGTGCTCGAGGCGCTCGGTGTCGACTACATCGACGAGAGCGAGGTCCTCACCCCCGCCGACGAGGCACACCACATCGACAAATGGCCCTTCGAGGTCCCCTTCGTCTGCGGCGCGACCAATCTCGGCGAGGCGCTCCGCCGCATCTCGGAAGGTGCCGCGATGATCCGCTCGAAGGGGGAGGCGGGGACCGGCAACGTGGTCGAGGCAGTCGGCCATCTCCGTTCGATCCGGGGCGACATCAGCCGCCTCACCCAGGCCGACGCCGCGGAGCTCTACGGGTGGGCGAAAGAGCTCGCCGCCCCCATCGGGCTGGTACAGGAGATCGCCTCGACCGGACGCCTTCCGGTTCCGCTGTTCTGCGCCGGCGGCATCGCGACGCCGGCCGACGCGTCGTTGGTGATGCAGCTCGGTGCCGAGGCGGTTTTTGTGGGCTCGGGGATCTTCAAGAGCGCGGACCCTTCGCGCATGGCTCGTGCCGTCGTCGAGGCGACCGCTCACTTCGCCGATGCGTCGCTCGTGGCGAAGGTCTCGACCGGACTCGGTGCGGCCATGGCCGGACAGGAGATGGGCGAGCTCGGCATCCGTCTCGCCGAGCGTGGCTGGTAACCGGCGCGCCAAGCGCCCACTCCGATGACGCTCGGAGTCCTGGCGCTGCAAGGCGACGTCCGCGAGCACACCGCGGCCTTCGAAGGGCTCGGCGAGGAGGTCCGTCCGCTGCACGCGGCTCGCGATCTCGTCGGCATCGACGGCGTGGTCCTGCCGGGCGGCGAGTCGACCACGCTCTCGCTGCTGCTCCAGTCGTCGGGCCTCTACGAGCCGCTGGCTTCTGCCCTCGCGGACGGACTACCTGCCTTCGGCACCTGTGCCGGGATGATCCTGCTCGCAAACCGCGTGCTCGACGGACGCGAGGACCAGCGGGGATTCGGGGTCGTCGACCTCACGGTGCGGCGCAACGGCTACGGCCGACAGGTCGCGTCGTTCGAGTGCGACCTCGCGGTCGAACGGATCGGCCGCGAGCCGCTGCATGCGGTGTTCATCAGGGCGCCGGTCGTGGAGAGTGCGGGCGACGGGGTCGAAGTGCTGGCTCGCCTCGAAGAGGGGTCCGGTGACTCCGGGACCCCGGTGGTCTGCCGGCAGGGCGCGGTGTTGGTGACCGCCTTCCACCCCGAGCTCACCGCCGACCGTAGGCTGCATCGGCTCTTCGTGGAGATGACCAAAGAGGAGAGGCGTTAGGCGATGTCGGGACACTCCAAATGGGCGACGACCAAGTACCGCAAGGGCGCACAGGACGCGGCGCGGGCGAAGGTCTTCGCGAAGATCATCCGGCAGATCGAAGTCGCGGCGCGCGACGGTGGAAGCGACCTGACGTCCAACGCGACGCTCCGCACCATGTACCAGAAAGCCCGCGACGCCTCGGTCCCGATCGACACCATCGAGCGAGCGGTCAAGCGCGGATCGGGTGAGCTCGAGGGGGTCCGGTACGAGTCGATCTCGTACGAGGGATACGCACCGGGTGGCGTGGCCGTGATCGTCGAGTGCCTCTCCGACAACCGCAACCGCACTGGTGCAGAGATCCGCAACACGTTCTCCCGCAACGGCGGGACCATGGCCGAACCGGGAGCGGTCGGCTGGCAGTTCGAACGCAAAGGCGTGATCCCGGTTCCCCACACCTTTGACGAGGACCGGGTCATGGAAGTCGCGATGGAGGCGGGCGCCGAGGATCTGACCGACGAAGGAGAGCGGTGGTTGGTCACCACCGACCCGGCCGACCTGGTGGGGGTCCGGACCGCGCTCGAGAACGCCGGGCTCGAGCCCGGCGCCGCCGAGCTCTCGATGGTGCCCACCTCAGTGGTGGAAGTGACTTCCGAGGCCGAGGCGAAAAAGGTGCTCCGCCTCATCGATGCGCTCGAGGAGCACGACGACGTACAGAACGTCTTCTCGAACTTCGACATCCCCGACGCGGTGATGGCGGCCTACGAAGGCTGAGCTTCTCACCTGGAGATCTCCGGCCCCCAGGTATCACCGTTCCGGCTCGGGTGGCCGGTTAGCATCGAACGGGTGTTCGTCATGGGGATCGATCCGGGCCTCTCCCGCTGCGGTTACGGGATCGTCACGCGGCGCCAGGGGAACGGGGGTGCCCTGCAGGCAGTGGCCGGGGGGGTGGTCTCGACCGCACCGTCGGTCCCCTTGCCCGAGCGACTGGCCCGCCTGGCCGACGAGTTGGAAGCGCTGGTCGAGGAGTACCACCCGAGAACGGTCGTCATCGAACGGGTCTTCTTCCAGGTGAACGCAAGCACTGCAATGGCGACCGGTCAGGCCGCCGGCGTGGCACTGGTGGCCGCGGGACGTGCGGGCTGTGGGGTGGCGCAGTACACCTCGAACGAGGTGAAAGAGGCGCTCGTGGGCTACGGCGGCGCGACGAAGGAACAAGTCCAGCGGATGGTGGCGGCGGTGCTCGGCATGGACGAGCCCCCGCGACCCGCCGACGTGGCCGATGCACTGGCGCTCGCGGCATGCCACCTCACGACCGAGCCCCTGCGGCGGGCGGTCGCCGCTGCGACCGGGGCGATCGGGGCGGGGGCGACAGGGGCGACGGGGACCCGCCGGTGATCGGCTCGTTGCGCGGCTGTTTGCTCGACCGGCCTTCACCGGCCGAGGCGATCGTCGAGGTAGGGGGCGTCGGGTATCGGGTCTCTGTTCCGCCGACGCAGGTGGCAGCGCTCGGCGCGCTCGGCAGCGAGGTGTTCCTCCACGTCCACACGCACGTACGTGACGACGCCATCGTGCTCTACGGGTTCGCGCATGCAGACGAGCGCCGCTGCTTCGAAGCCCTGATCGGAGCGCACGGCGTCGGTCCGACGCTCGCGCTCTCCATCCTGTCGGCGCTGTCGCCGGCAGCTCTCTCGACCGCAGTGCTCGAGGATGACGTGTCCACTCTCTGCCTTGTCCCCGGCGTCGGGAAGAAGACTGCGGCGAGGCTCCTCCTCGAGCTCAAGGCTCGGCTCGATCTGCCCACCCTCGGCGAGGAGTTCGTACCCGCGACCGGTGGGTCTTCACCGCGAACAGAAGTGAGAGCGGCGCTCGTAGAGCTCGGTTACGGTCCTGAGGAGATCAGTGGCGCCCTCGAGTCGGTCGAGGAGGATGCACCCGTCGAAGAGATGGTCCGATCCGCGCTGCGCGAGTTGGCCCGCTCGCGATGAGCGTACCGACCCGTCGAGAAGTGGTGGCCGTTCCGGGCGACGGCGACGAGCACGGCGAGAAGGATCTACCGGTGCCACGTGCGATCGATCCGGCGGCGGGACCGACGGACGAGGTCGAAGAGGCGGGTCTCCGGCCGCGTACGCTCGGCGAGTTCGTTGGTCAAGCGCAGCTCACCGAGCACCTCCGCATCGTGATCGAGGCCGCGCTTCGCCGGCGCCAACCGGTCGACCACCTGCTGTTCGCGGGACCGCCGGGACTCGGCAAGACATCGCTCGCGGGCATCGTCGCCGGCGAGATGGGCGTGGGAATGCGCGTGACCGCGGGACCCGTTCTGGTGAGGACCGGCGACCTCGCGGCTCTTCTCACCGACTTGCAAGAAGGCGACGTCCTGTTCATCGACGAGATCCATCGCCTGCACCGATCGGTCGAAGAGATCCTCTATCCCGCGATGGAGGACTTCAAGATCGACATCCTCATCGGCAAAGGCCCGACCGCCAGAAGCATCCGACTCGATCTGCCCCGGTTCAGCTTGGTCGGCGCGACCACCCGGACCGGCCTGGTATCTGGGCCGCTCCGCGACCGCTTCGGATTCGTCGGACGACTCGATCTGTACCGGGTCGACGAATTGCAGTCGATCGTCATGCGTTCGGCAAACATCCTCGGGGTACCGATCGATGACGAAGGAGCGAAGGCGATCGCCGCCCGCGCGAGGCACGCCGCGCGTCGCCAACCGCCTTCTCCGGCGCGTTCGTGACTTCGTCGAGGTGCGGGCCGAGGGGAGGATCACCGGCGACTCGGCAGTGGACGGTCTCGAGGTCTTCGGGGTCGACGAACTCGGTCTCGACAAGGTCGACCGCTCGATCCTCGAGGTGCTCTGCCACCGTTTCGCAGGCCGACCTGTTGGCTTGACGACGCTCGCGCAGTGTGTGGGGGAGGAACCCGACACCATCGAGGACGCCTACGAGCCCTACCTTCTCCAGCAGGGTCTCCTCCAACGGACGACTCGGGGTCGGGTCGCGGGCCCACGGGCGTGGACCCACCTCGGTCTGCCCCCAGTCGAACCGACCTTGCTCTGAGATCGCGCGGCGTGCGGACCTGGAGGCGAGCGCACCGGGGCTGAGTTCGTCCATCGTGCGATCATGACCTCGTGCGGTTCGGACTCCATGCCCTCGGCATCGGACCCGGTGCCGCTCCCGACGTCATCGCCGCCGTCGCCGGTGCCGCCGAGGAGTCCGGATTCTCCACACTGTGGTCGGGGGAGCACGTCGTCATGGTCGAAGGGCCGGATGCGCCCTATCCCTATGCACCCGACGGTCGCATCGCAGTACCAGCCGACAGCGACTGGCTCGACCCATTCGTCACGCTGACCTACGCGGCAGCGGTGACGAGCCGCATCACGGTGGCGACGGGCATCCTCCTTCTGCCGGAGCACCAGCCGCTTGTCGTGGCAAAGCAGGCGGCGAGCCTGGACGTGCTCTCGAAGGGGCGGTTCCGGCTCGGTGTGGGCATCGGGTGGTCGACTGCGGAGTTCGAGGCGCTCGGGATCCCTTTCAACGGGAGGGCGCGCCGGACACGCGAGTACGTCGAGGCGCTCCGGACCTTGTGGCGCGAGGAGGTGGCGTCCTACGCCGGCGAGTTCGTTCGCTTCGAGCAGGTCCGAAGCCACCCGAAGCCACTGGCCGGCCGGATCCCGATCATGCTGGGCGGCAACAGTGACGCCGCGCTGCGACGGGTGGCGAGCTACGGAGACGGCTGGTACGGATTCAACCTGCCGAGGCAGGAGGTCGGGGAGAGGATCGATCGGCTCGTCGAGCTCTGTCGCGTCGAGGACCGCGATGCGGACGAGCTCGAGATCGCAGTCGCGCTCCGGGACGGGCTTCCGGAACACGTCGAGGGATTGGCAGAGCTGGGCGTGACCGAGGTGGTGCTGGTCGCATCTCCACCGAACGAGCCGGCCGCCGTACCGGAGTGGGCCCGCAAGTTGGCCGTCACTTGGGGAGCCGACCGGTGAGCCTGACCGACTCGGCGGTTCGGTGACCCTGTCACGATTCGCCGTCAGCGCCACTTGCGTGGCGAGCAGTCTCGACCGCCCTGTCGTGGAGACCACTCTGGCGGTCGATACATCACATGATGTAACATGATGTAATGTGATGTAACTATACATCATCTGATGTATCCGCCCGGAAAGCTATTCACCGGGGTCTTGCCGGACCCCCTCGGGCCCGCCCTCCTCCCCTCAGCCCCAGGGAGAGCGGTTCGCGAGGAGGCGGCCCTCTGCCACCATGAACCAGTGCGACAGTCCACGCCGCTCGTTCGAAGCCGCCTCGAGGAGGCCCTGGTCACCGAGAGCCTGCTGACCTCGGCGTACGACTACGGCCTGCCGGACGCGGCCATCGCCCAGGAGCCGATCGAGCCGAGGAGCGCGGCCCGTTTGCTCGTCGGCCCGGGACTCACCTCCGACGGAGCCGTTTCGCACTCCACCATGGCTGGCCTTCCGGCCCTGCTCAGGTCCGGAGATGTCCTCGTGGTCAACGAGACGTCGGTCCTCGCGGCGAGATTGCATCTTCGGAAGGCAACGGGAGGGCGAGCGGAGGTCCTCCTACTCGAACCGAGCGGCACGGACGGAACCTGCTGGGAGGCACTCGCCCGGCCCGGGCGGCGTCTCCCGCCGGGGACCCTGCTCTTCGAAGAGGATCGTTCCCGTGCGGTGGCCGAAGTCGGCTCGACCAACGCCGACGGGCGACGTCTGGTCCGGCTCCTCGACCCCTCGGTGATCGACCGCGCCGGCAAGGTGCCCCTGCCTCCGTACTTCCACGGTCATCTGGAGGACCCGGCTCGCTATCAGACCGTCTACGCCGCACCGCGAGCGGCCGGCGCGCGCTCGAGCGCAGCGCCGACAGCCGGTCTCCACTTCACCCCGGAGCTGCTCGAGGCGTGCCGGACGGCGGGCGCGGAGATCCTCCGGGTCGATCTGGCCATCGGGATCGACACCTTCCGACCGATCACTGCGGCGACCGTGGAGGGTCACGCCATGCACTCCGAGCGCTACTCGGTGTCCGAAGAGACGATGGCGGCCTGCGAAGCCGCCGAACGGGTGGTCGCCGTGGGCACCACCTCGGTCCGCGCCCTCGAAGCAGCAGCCGCAACCGGGGTCCTCGCGGGAAGAACCGACCTCTACATCCGCGGCGACTACCCGTTCCGACTCGTGGACGTGGTGGTGACCAACTTCCATCTGCCGCGGTCGAGCCTGCTGGTCTTGGTCGACTCCTTCGCGGGGTCGGTGTGGCGCGAGCTCTACTCGACGGCGCTCGCCGAGGGGTACCGCTTTCTCTCCTTCGGGGACGCGATGGTCGTCAAGCGTCGGCTCCGATGGTCAGGAGGGTCAGGATGACGGTCGAGGTCGAAGTCGGGGCGACGGACGGGTGTGCACGGACCGGCGTCGTGCGGACTGCCCGTGGTTCGTACGCAGTCCCGGCCTTCATGCCCGTTGGCACACGGGGGACGGTCAAGGCCCTCGACAGCTCCGATCTTGAAGCGCTCGGGTTCGAGGTGACCCTTGCCAATGCGTACCACCTCATGTTGCGCCCTGGCGCGGATGTGGTCGCCCGCCTCGGGGGCTTGCATCGCTTCGCGGGGTGGGGAGGCCACCTCCTCACCGATTCGGGCGGTTACCAGGTGCACTCGCTTCGTCCGAAGGTCGACGACGACGGGGTGACTTTCTCCTCCGTCTACGACGGGAGCTCGGTGCGAGTCACCCCCGAGTCGGCGGTCGAGGTGCAGGGACTGCTCGGGGCGGACATCCAGATGGTGCTCGACGTCTGCGCGACCTTGCCTGCCGAACGAGCCGTCCTGCGCGAGGCGGTGGAACGGACGGCGGCCTGGGCGAAGCGAGCACGCCATCATCACCGTCGCATCGCCGCTCGGCCGGAGGGCCAGGCGATCTTCGGCATCGTGCAAGGTGGTACGGACCTCCCGCTCCGGGCCGAGAGCGCGGAGCGCACCGTGGAGATCGGCTTCGACGGCTACGGCATCGGCGGCCTCTCGGTCGGCGAGCCTCGGGCGGAGATGCTCGAGACCATCGCCGCCACGGTCGAGCACCTACCCGCGCAGCGGCCCCGATATCTGATGGGCGTGGGGGACCCCGTCGGGCTCCTCGAGGCCGTCGCGCTCGGGATCGACCAGTTCGACTGCGTGGCTCCGACCCGCATGGCCCGGCATGGTTCGATGCTGACGACCGCCGGTCGGCTCAACTTGCGGAACGCCGTCCATCTGGAGGATCCCGAGCCGCTCGATGCGTCGTGTCCCTGCTCGACGTGTGCGCGCTGGTCACGCGGCTTCCTGCGTCATCTGTTGTCGGTGGGGGAGCCGACCGCGTGGCGCCTGCTCAGCATCCACAATCTCTCGTTCGTGTCCGGACTGATGGACGAGGTCCGCACCGCGATCGCCGAGGGAACCTTCGAGTCCCTCCGGAGTCGGATCGCAGAGGTCTGGTCGGAGCGGGGGCGGCGGCCTGGGGCGGCAAGGCTGGGATAGAGTCGGGCCGCTGTGCCCATTGATTCCCCCTTCTTCGATCCACGATGACGGCTGTCCCCGCCCTTGTTGCCGGGCTGGTAGGCGCGACCTCGAAGTCCAGCTCCTCGAGCAGCTCCGCCATCTTCTACCTCTTCATCCTCATCGCGGTCGCGTTCTACTTCCTGATCCTTCGGCCCCAGCAGCGCAAGGCGAAGGCGGCCCGCGAGCAGAACAACACCTTCGATGTGGGTGACGAGGTCCTGACGGCGGGCGGCATCGTCGGTTCGGTCATTGACATCGACGGCGACCGTGTCACGCTCGAGACCAGCGTCGGGGCGTCCTTCGTCGTGCTCCGTCAATACGTGCTCCGGCGCCTCGAACAGCCAGCGGTCGAATCGGCCGACCCGGACAGCGACGACGACAACGATCACGTCAGCAACGAGGAGCCCGTCGCAGACGACGAGACCGCTGCCGACACCGACCACCACGAGGAGGCGGCGAACGGCGCGGACTCGCCCGAGCTCGACGGCCCCAGCAACCCCTCGAAGTCGCGTTCGAGTCGGAGGGCTCGGCGTGGGCGTAACTCGGACCAACGCGACGACTCGGGCGGCGGTGGGCCGCCGAACGGCTGACGTCGATGAAGAACCGGCGGTCGCTCTGGGTGAGCCTGCTGGTGGTGGTCGGCGTCGCGCTCATCGGGCTCTTCGCGGTACTCGCGGCCGGCTGGTCTCCGAAGCTCGGCCTCGACCTCGATGGCGGACTCTCGGTCGTCTACCAGACGCATGCTCCGGTCAACTCCGGGCAGCTCGACACCATCGTGACCATCCTCGGCAACCGGGTGAACGCCGGAACCACCGGTGCGACGGTGAACAGCCAGGGGAGCAACCAGATCTCGGTCTCGATCCCGGGTGAGAAGAACTCGCAACAGATCCTCGCGACGCTCGGGAACACCGCCCAGCTGCTGTTCCGACCAGTCCTTTGCTACGGAGGGCCCTATCAGGTACCGAAGGGACACGCGCCCACGACCGGTGCGCTGCCGACCTGTGCTTCTGCGAATGCGCTCAATGCGGCCAACATCGGGGTGAAGCCGGATTCCTCGAACATCAACGGCTACACGAGCAACCTAGGCAACATCTCCGCCGACCCGCAGTTCGAGCCCTACCCGACGACGTCCTCACTGCAGGACAACAAGAACGACACAGTGCTCCTGCCGTCGTCACCGGCCAATACGAACTGCGCCGGGCGTTGTGTACTCGGCCCTGCCGGCCTGACCGGCACCGATATCAAATCGGCGAGCGCCCAGCTGGTCAACGGGCAGTGGGTAGTGAACATCAGCCTCAACAGCACGGGTGCCCAGAAGTGGGACACGCTCGCCCAACAGCAGTTCCACGCACTCATCGGTATGGACCTCGACGGTCAGATCATCTCGGCCCCCATCACCCAGCCGACCCAACAGTCCCCGAGCTCCTTCAACGGACAGATCCAGGTCAGCGGCAGCTTCACCGAAGATCAGGCGAAGAACCTCTCGACAGACCTCACCTATGGCGCGCTACCGGTGAAGCTCGACCGTCTCACGGTCGAGACGGTGTCGCCGACGCTCGGCAAGGCTTCCCTCCAGGCGGGTTTGATCGCCGGCCTGGCGGGGCTGCTCGTCGTGATGCTCTATATGGTCTTTTACTACCGGCTCCTCGGTCTCGTGGTGATCTCGGGGCTCGCGCTGACCGGTGCGCTGCTCTGGACGATCATCGCCCTGTTGGGCCAGACCGCGGGTATCACGATCGACCTGGCCGGCGTCATCGGTGTCGTCGTGTCGATCGGCATCACCGTCGACTCGTACATCGTCTACTTCGAGCGATTGAAAGACGAGACGCGAGCTGGTCGCACGGTCCGAACCAGTGTCGACCGGGGGTT
This sequence comes from uncultured Acidimicrobiaceae bacterium, assembly GCA_963769905.1. Lineage (GTDB taxonomy): Bacteria > Actinomycetota > Acidimicrobiia > Acidimicrobiales > RAAP-2 > Bog-756. Next base: position 1,639,281 of record CAVYNG010000002.1, on the reverse strand, counting down.
CCAGAGCGCGTTCCGCACTGTCCTGGCAGCCGACGCGGTCTCCCTGCTCGGCGCCGTCGTCCTCTATGAGCTGTCGGTCGGTCCGGTGCAGGGCTTCGCGCTCTTCCTCGGAATCTCCACGATTCTCGACGTCTTCGTGACCTACTTCTTCACCAGGCCGTTCGTGATCCTCCTCGGTCGGAGCCGCTCCGCCACCGAGGCGCGGACGCTCGGAGTCGCGAGCGGGCTCGGCGTGACCGCCGAGGCACGGATATGAGCCCCTCGGGCCGCAGGAACGGTCGCCCGGGCCGCAACGGCGACGGCGGACCGGACCGCAACGGCGACGCCGCCGTCGAAGACGAGACTGCGTTGGAGCTCGAGGAGGCCTTCGAGGAGGAGCTCGAGTTCGCGGAAGAGCGCGAGGTCCACGACGGCACGAAACGCCCCAACGCTTTCCTGCGCCTCTACCGAGGCGAGACCTCGTTCGACTTCATCGGCAACCGCAAGTGGTGGTTCGCCATCTCGGCGGTCATCATCGTCGCCGGTCTGATCTCCCTCGGAACCCGCGGCCTCAATCTCGGGATCGACTTCCGCGGAGGACAGTCGTGGCTGGTGAGCTCACAGAACCTCACTATTCAGCAGGCCCAATCAGCCGTGCAGTCGGCCGGTGTCGCCAATCCGACGGTGGTTCAGCTGACCAACCATCTGAACGGGCAGAGGCAGATCCAGGTGACCGTCGATCTCAACTCGAAGTCGGCGGCCCAAAAGCAGACCCTCGAGACCAACGTGCAGAACGCGCTCGCGGCCGCCGCGCACACCAATCCGAACAACGTCAACTTCAACGAAGTCGGAAGCACTTGGGGCAGTCAGGTCACCCACCGGGCGATCGAGGCGCTGATCGTCTTCTTCATCGCGGTCACTCTCTACATTTCGGTCCGTTTCGAATTCAAGATGGCAGTCGCGGCCATCATCGCGGTGATCCACGACATTCTCGTGGTGGTCGGGATCTATTCGCTCGGTCGATTCGAGGTCACTCCGGACACCGTCGTGGCTGTCCTCACCGTGCTCGGGTATTCCCTGTACGACACCGTGGTCGTCTTCGACCGGATACGTGAGAACGCGAAGGGACTCGGCGCCTCCGGGCGGATCACCTACTCCGAGATGGTCAATCTCTCGATGAACCAGACGCTTGCCCGGTCGATCAACACCTCGTTGGTCGCGGTCATACCCGTCTTCTCGGTGCTCGTCATCGGTTCGTACTTCCTCGGTGCCTCCACACTCCAGAGCTTCGGTCTGGCCCTGGTCATCGGTCTGACCAGCGGTGCGTACTCGTCGATCTTCATCGCCTCGCCGTTGCTCGCGATGATGAAGGAGCGCGAGCCCCGATACATCACGATTCGCCAGCGGGTCGAGACGCGCAGTGAACGGTACGGCGTGCTGACCCCGGCTGCGGCCGCGGCGATGGCCGGGGCCGGTGGACGAGCAAGCGGAAGGAGCCGCAAGCAGACCAGCGGGGTCATCCGACCCGGTGCGGCCGCGGCCTCGCGACGCGGAGGGGGCGGAGGAAAGGGTGCGCCGGCCCCGGTCTCTTCGGGATCCGGAGGGGCCACGCCGTCGGCGTCCACTTCCGGCGCCGGCCGGGGCGGCGGGTCAGCGTCCGGGTCGACCCGTCCCGGGGGCAAGCGACCGCCCCCGCGTCCGCGAAAGGGCAAGGGCAAAGGGCGGCGTCGCTAGACGTTCACTCGGCACCGTCGACACGACGTAGTACCTGCCCGGAGCCTTCGACGGGTACCGTGTAGGGATGGCTCTGGCCACGCCCGTCCCAGCCGACGGGGCCGCTGCCGCCGGTGCGTCCCTGAACGGCTCGTCGTTACCCGCTGCCGAAGCGGCCCTGCTCCTGCCCGTCCTCGACGCCTTCCTTCGCCGTCACCCTGCGGAGGACACATCGATCATCGTGCGCGCCGCCGAGACGGCCACGGTGGCACACGAAGGCCAGCTCCGGCGCTCGGGGGAGCCGTACATCACCCACCCGATCGCAGTGGCCGGCATCGTCGCCGACCTGGGGCTCGACGCCCAGACGGTGGCGTCCGCACTGCTGCACGACGCGGTAGAGGACACCGGCGTCACGAGAGAGGTCATCGAGCGTGACTTCGGGGCATCGGTCGCTCTGATCGTCGAGGGCGTCACCAAGCTCGACCGGCTCCAGTTCAACTCCAAGGAAGCTCAACAGGCCGCGACCGTCCGCAAGATGCTCGTCGCCATGGCCGACGACTGGCGGGTGCTGATCATCAAACTCGCCGACCGACTGCACAACATGCGGACCCTCTCGGTCATGCCCGAGTGGAAACAACGGCGCACCGCCCAGGAGACCCTCGACATCTACGCCCCGCTGGCTCATCGGCTCGGGATCCAGGAGATCAAGTGGCAGCTCGAGGACCTCGCGTTCGCCACGCTCCATCCCAAGCGCTACGCGGAGATCGAGCAGATGGTGGCCAGTCGCGCACCTCAACGGGACGAGTTCCTCGCTCGGGTGCTCGTGTCGGTGCGCGAACGCCTCGCGGCGTCGGGCATCACCGCCGAGGTGACCGGCCGGCCAAAGCACCTCTGGAGCATCTACGAGAAGATGGTGGTGCGGGGCAAGGAATTCGACGACCTCTACGACCTGGTCGGGATCCGGGTCATCGTCGAGTCCGACAAGGACTGCTGGGCCGCCCTCGGGTCGATTCACGCCATCTGGCCTCCGGTCCAGGGCCGCTTCAAGGACTACATCAACTCACCCAAGTTCAACCTCTACCAGTCGCTCCACACCACGGTGATCGGCCTCGACGGCAAGCCGATCGAGGTGCAGGTTCGCACCCACGAGATGCACCGGCGCGCCGAGTACGGGATTGCCGCCCACTGGGGCTACAAGGAGGCGCCGACCCGGCCCGACCGCATCGCGCCCGTTTCGCGCGGCCGCGACGCGGCGACGAGGACCCGCGCGGACCGGGCCGCGAAGGAGCCCGGTCCCCGGCCGGCGCCCACGGCGGGCGTACCAGCCGACACCGAGAAGGGGGAGGGCTCGAAGAAGGCACCGTCCGCGAGACGGGCCGAACGCGAGCGACGGGCCGAACGCCAGGCGCTGGCGAAGGAGACGTCCTCGACGACAGCGGAGATCGAGTGGATGCAGCGCATCGTCGATTTCCAGAACGAGACGACCGATCCGATCGAATTCCTCGAGGTGCTCAAACTCGACCTCGAGGAGGACGAGGTCTACGTCTTCACCCCGAAAGGGCAGGTCATCGCGCTGACCGCCAACGCCACGCCGGTCGACTTCGCGTACGCGATCCACACCGAGGTGGGCCACCGATGCATCGGCGCGAAGGTGAACGGCCGCCTGGTTCCCCTCGAGACCAAGCTCAATTCCGCCGACACGGTGGAGATCTTCACCTCCAAGGCACCGACCGCGGGACCCTCGCGGGACTGGCTCGGGATCGTTGCCTCCTCTCGCGCCCGGACCAAGATCCGCCAGTGGTTCTCCCGCGAGCGGCGCGAGGACGCCATCGAGCTCGGCCGCGAGGAGCTCACAAAGGAGCTACGACGCGAGGGACTGCCGGTCCAGAAGCTCGCGTCCGAGCACTCGCTGTCCGACCTGGCGGCCAGCATGAACTACGTCGACCTCGATGCCCTGCACGCGGCGATCGGCGACAACCGCATCTCGGCGCGGGCGGTCGCCCAGCGGATCGTCCGCGACCTCCGGGGAGGTGTCTACGAGGAGCAGCTCCCGGTCACCGCCCGCCAGCAGCCGACGACGACCCGACCCGGGCGCGGCTCGGCCGTCGGCGTCTACGTCGAAGGCCTCGACGACCTGATGGTCCGCCTCTCGCGCTGCTGCACGCCGGTACCCGGCGACGAGATCGTGGGCTTCGTCACCCGCGGCAGGGGCGTTTCGGTGCACCGCGCCGACTGCTCCAACGCCGCGTCCCTCGCCAGCCGCTCGCGCGAGAGGCTGATCGAGGTCGAGTGGGATCACCGGTCCTCGGGGGTGTTCGTCGCGACCGTCGAGGTCGTCGCCATCGATCGCTCCCGGCTCCTCACCGACGTGACCAAGGTGGTGTCAGAGCACCACCTGAACATCGTCAGCGCCAACACCCAAACCGATGCCGACCGCATCAGCAGGATGCGATTCGACATCGAGCTGGCCGACCCAGCGCATCTCGAGTCGGTGATCAACCAGATGCGCCACCTCGACGCCGTCTACGACGTCTACCGGATCCTCCCCGGGAAGAAGGACTGAGCGGATCATGTCCGACAAACCGTTGGCGTCGCGCGCCCCGAAAGGCACGCACGACGTCCTCTGGCCCGAGTCGACCAGGTGGGAATCGGTCCTCTCCCTCTTCGCCAGCCACGTCGAGCGCGCCGGCTACGGCCTCGCGATCACGCCGGTCTTCGAGGACGTCCAGGTGTTCCGCCGGGGGATCGGCGAGGGGAGCGAGGTGGTCGGCAAGGAGATGTACGAATTCGAGGACCGGGAGGGACGAACCCTCGCCCTCCGGCCCGAGGGCACCGCGCCGATGGTGCGCGCCTTCGTGCAGCGTCGTCCGCCACTCCCGTGGAAGGCGTGGTACGCGACGCCCGCTTTCCGCTACGAGCGTCCCCAGCGCGGCCGCTACCGCCAGCACCATCAGGTGGGGGTCGAGGCTCTGGGCCCCGCCGACCCCGATCTCGACGTCGAGGTGATCTCGCTCGCGGCGGATTTCTTCGCCGCGCTGGGCCTCAATTCCGCGTCGCTGCGACTCAACTCGATGGGCGACGAGAACTGCCGTCCCGCCTACCTGGAACTGCTGCGGGCGTACCTCGTGGAACGGCGCAACACCCTCTGCCCGGAGCACCGCGATCGCATCGAGGCGAACCCGCTCCGTGTGCTCGACTGCAAGCGGGAGGAGTGTATCGAGGCGACCGTTGGTGCCCCCGCGCTCGCCGATCACCTCTGCGACGCCTGCCGGGCCCACTTCGATCGGGTGCGTGAGGGCCTAGAGGCGCTCGGGATCGCCTACGAGCTCGACCATCGGTTGGTCCGCGGGTTCGACTACTACACCCGCACGACCTTCGAGTTCTCGGCCGACGCGCTCGAGTCCGCGCAGAATGGGATCGGCGGGGGAGGTCGCTACGATCGACTGGTCGAGATGCTGGGCGGCCCCCCGACCCCGGGCATCGGGTTCGGCATCGGCATCGAGCGGGTCTTCCTCGCCTGTGACGCCGAAGACGTGTTCCCTGTCGCCCCGGTCCCCCTCGACGCATTCGTGGTCGACGTCGTCGGCGGATCGACCGCACGCGACCTCACCGCGCGCCTCCGCCGGGCGGGCCTGCGCGCCGAGCGCGCGTTCGAGGGCCGGACCATGAAGGCCCAGCTGCGGGCGGCCGATCATTCGGGCGCGAGGGTTGCCCTCATCGTGGGTCCGGACGAGGTCGCGGAGGGTACGGTGTCCCTCAAACCTCTGCGAGGAGACGGGGAGCAGCGCATCGTGCAGGCCACAGACGTGGTGGAGGCGGTGCGGGCCGCCGGCACTCCGAGTGGGGACGCCCCGCCCGAACCGACCACCGACCACAGATAAGGAACATCGTTGAGCGATCCCCCGGCGTCACCGGGAGCCGGAGCCGGAGCCACCTCGATGCGGACCAGACTGTGCGGATCGCTGCGCGTGGCCGACGTCGACACGACCGTGGAGCTGTGCGGCTGGGTCGCGAAGCGCCGCGAGCACGGCGAGCACCTCGCCTTCGTCGACCTTCGCGACCACACGGGCGTCGTGCAGTGTGTCTTCCCGGGCACCGTGGATGTCCGCAGCGAGTATGTCGTGCAGGTCGAGGGGGTGGTGCGTGCTCGACCGGAGGGGACGGTCAACCTCGAGCTGCCGACCGGCGAGGTCGAGATCGGGGAGTGCTCGGTGACGGTGCTCAACCCGGCGGAGGCACCCCCGTTCGCGGTCGACGATCGCGTCGAGGTGGACGAGGTGGTCCGGCTCCGCAATCGCTTCGTCGACCTGCGCCGTCCACATATGCAGGCCAACCTCCGCCTTCGGGCGACGGTGACCCGCGCCCTGCGCTCCGCGATGGATCGGCAGGGCTTCGTCGAGATCGAGACGCCCCTCCTGTGGGCGCCCACTCCCGAGGGCGCACGCGAGTTCGCCGTGCCGAGCCGGCTCAACCCGGGCTCGTGTTACGTGCTGCCGCAGAGTCCGCAGCTCGCGAAGCAACTCCTCATGGTGGCCGGGTTCGATCGCTATTACCAGATCGCACGCTGCCTTCGCGACGAGGATCTGCGCGCCGATCGGCAGTTCGAGTTCTCCCAGCTCGATCTCGAGGCCTCGTTCGTGGGCCAGGAGGACGTGCTCGGGTTCGTCTCCGAGGCGGTGCTGGACGCGGCGGAGGCAGTCACCGGCATCCGACCGGCGGACGTGCCGCGCATGACCTGGACCGAGGCGATCGATCGCTACGGCTCCGACAAACCGGACCTCCGGTTCGGGATGGAGTTGGTGGATCTGAGCACTCTCTTCGAGGCCACCGAGGTGAGGGCTTTCGCAGCGCCGTGTGTGAAGGCCATCGTGGTCGAAGGCGGTGCCGCCCTCGGTCGTGCGAGGCTCGACGCACTGACCGAGCGTGCGCGGTCACTCGGTGCCAAAGGCTTGGCATGGTTCCGGGTGGCCGGCAGCGGCTCGGCGCCGGAGCTCGATTCGCCGCTCGACCGGTTCCTCTCGGACTCGGAGCGCGCGGGATTGGTCTCGGCCACCGGCGCGGGTGTGGGGGACCTGGCGCTGGTCGTCGCGGACGAGTGGCGACTGGCGTGCAGTGTGCTCGGTCAGTTGCGGCTCGAAGTCGGTGGGCGGCCCGTCGGGGAGGGACCCCTCCGCTACCTCTGGGTGGTCGACTTCCCGCTGTTCGACGGGGTCGACGACGCGGGTCGCCCGGTACCGGCCCACCATCCCTTCACCATGCCCCATCCCGACGACCTCGACCGCCTCGCGTCCGACCCGGCGTCGGTACGCAGTCAGGCCTACGACCTGGTCTTGAACGGGTGGGAGCTCGGTTCGGGGAGTGTCCGAATCCACCGGGCGGACATCCAACAGCGCATCTTCGAGGTCCTCGGGATCCCCGACGAGGAGGCGGAACAACGGTTCGGCTTCCTGCTCGGAGCGTTCCGGTACGGCGCGCCGCCGCATGCGGGCTTTGCGGTCGGACTCGACCGCCTGGTTGCGGTGCTCGCCGGGGAGGACTCGATCCGCGAGGTCATCGCATTCCCGAAGACGCAGTCCGGGTGGGATCCGATGACCGGTGCTCCTGCAGCGATCGAGCCCAGTGTCCTCGCGGAGCTCGGTCTCGTCCGAGTCGCGACGACGGACTGACTCGGTGCCCGACGACCTCTTCTCGGAGGCCGCGAAAGCGCGCCTGACCTCGCGCGCGCCTCTGGCCGCCCGCTTGCGGCCGCGCACGCTCGACGAGATCGTCGGCCAGCGTCACCTCCTTGGTGAAGGCGCACCGCTGCGCGCGCTCATCGAGTCCGACCGTCTGACTTCGGCCATCCTGTGGGGACCGCCGGGGACGGGAAAGACGACGCTCGCGTCGGTGATCGCGGACGTGACCGTGAAGGAGTTCGTCCCGATGTCCGCGGTGTCGGCCGGTGTGAAGGACGTGCGAGAGGTCGTCGAGCGGGCCCGTCGGCTCCTCGGCGAGCAGGACAGAGGGACCATTCTGTTTCTCGACGAGGTGCATCGGTTCAACCGCGCGCAGCAGGACGCCCTGCTCCCCTCCGTCGAGGAGGGGCTGCTGGTGCTCATCGGTGCGACCACCGAGAACCCCTTCTTCGAGGTCAACGCCCCCCTCCTCTCGCGATCGACCCTGTGGCGTCTCGAACCGTTGACCGCCGACGAACTGGCCGAGGTCGTCGGCCGAGGACTCCGGGCCGAGGAGGCCGAGGCCGAAGAAGAGGCGGTCGCCGCCCTTGTCTCCCTCGCCGACGGCGACGCGCGGGCAGCCCTCACCACGCTCGAGGTCGCGTCGGCGATCGCCGGTTCGCGGTCGATCACCGTCGAGGACGTCGAGCGAGCCCGGCACAGCCGTCTCCACCACTACGGGGAAGAGGACCACTACGACCAGGTCAGCGCTTTGATCAAATCGGTGCGCGGGTCAGACCCCGACGCCGGCCTCTACTGGCTGGCCCGGATGCTCGAATCGGGCGAGGACGCGCGCTTCATCGCACGCCGGTTGGTGATCCTGGCGAGTGAGGACGTCGGCGAGGCCGACCCGATCTCACTGGTGGTGGCCGACGCTGCGGCGAGAGCTGTCGAGTTCGTCGGGCTGCCCGAGGCCCAGCTCAACCTCGCGCAGGCCGTGGTGCACCTGGCTTCGGCTCCGAAGTCCAACCGGGTCACCGTCGCACTCGGCCTCGCCCAGCGGGATGTCCGCGAGGGCCCGAGGGGCGATGTGCCGAGTCATCTTCGCGACGCCAGCTATCGCAGCGCCGCGAGGCTCGGCCACGGCGAGGGGTACGTCTATCCCCACGACCTGCCCGGTGCTTGGGCCGCGCAGCAGTACCGCCCCGCTGCGCTCGAGGGCAACCGCTACTACGAGCCGAGCGACCGGGGGTACGAGGCAGAACTGTCCGCGCGCAAGGACAAGGCCCGGGTCAAAGGAGAGGGCAAACCGGAAAGGGAGAGCGGAGGCGATCGAAATGGCGGTGATCCCTCCGCGAGACTGGACCGATGAATCGAGGGGGGTGGGCCGGGAGGGAGGCCCGGAGGCGGTGCTCGCGCCTGGCCCGGGCCCTCCCGGTCGCGCTGTTGCTCGGCGGTGCGACCGTGGGCTTCGGGGCTGCGCCGCCGGCCGGGGCAGGAGCAGCGCCCACGGCAGCCACGGCGGCCACGTCGCCGACGACGCCGCTTCCCGGAAGCCAGCAGACACTCCCGCCGGGAGCCCGAGTCGTCGGACCGACGGCAGCCAACAGCGAGGTGGACCTCGTCGTCTCGTTGAAGCCACGTGACGGGGCGGCCCTCGCCGGGTATGCGCACGACGTGTCGACACCCGGCTCGGCGCAGTACCACCGATTCCTCGGTCCCGGCGGTTTCCGCGGCCGCTTCGGGCCCGCGCCGGGCACGGTCACTTCCGCCCGCGGCTGGCTCGCGGCTTCGGGCCTCGAGCTGGGTCCGACCTCTCCGGACGGATTGCTCGTTCCGGCGAGCGGATCGGCCTCGCAGGTCGAGCGCGCCTTTTCCGTCCCGATGGTCGACGCGCGTCTCCCGAGCGGTCGGGTCGCACGCGTCGGGGACGCGCGCACCGCAAGTTCCGGCTGCGCTCGCGCCGTCGATCGAGGGGGTGATCGGGCTGTCGACAGTGGCCGAGGTCCATCCGCAGCTCGTGGCGGGTCCGGTGTCCGGGCGGCCCTCCTCGCAAGGGGCAGCACCCGCGGCACCGGCGGCTCCCCGGGACCCGGCGGCCCCGCGTGTCGGGCCTTCCCCGTGTCCGGCAGCTGCCGCAGCAGCGACGTTCAACGGCGCGTGGACCGCGGACCAGTTGGCCTCTGCGTACGGTCTGTCAGGCCTCTACGGCCAGAACCGGGTCGCGGCGGGCCAGACGGTCGCCCTCTACGAGCTCGAGCCGTTCACGCCGAGCGATGTCCAGTCCTACCAATCGTGCTACGGGCTCTCGGTGCCGGTGTCGACGGTGTCGGTCGACGGTGGCGCGACCGGGAACCAGAGCGGTGAGGCCGCGCTCGACATCGAGATGGTCGCCGGCCTCGCGCCGTCCTCGTCGATCACCGTCTATTCGGGCCCCGACTTCGGACCGGGACCGATCGACACCTACAGCGCGATGGTCAACGACAACCCGGCACCGGTCATCTCCACCAGCTGGGGCCAGTGCGAGGGTCCCGGGGGGATCTCGCCGGGGGAGCAGGCCACCGAGACGACCCTGTTCCAGCAGGCGGCCGCCCAGGGTCAGACCATCTTCGCCGCGGCGGGTGATTCCGGCTCGTCGGACTGCTACAACCCGGGTGCCCGCCCGCCCAACACCGATCCGAACCTCTTCGTCGACGACCCGGCCGACCAACCCGACGTGACCGGGGTCGGCGGCACCTCGCTCGCCAATGTGTCGAATCCACCGGTCGAGAGCGTGTGGAACGAGGGTCTCGGCGGAGGCAGCGGGGGAGGTGGGGTGTCGATCGATTTCTCGGCGCCGAACTGGCAGCAGATCCCCGAGGCACAGAACCCTTTCACCACCTTCACCTGCGGGCCGCGCCAGAACCAGCAGTGTCGTGAGGTACCCGACGTCGCGGCGTCGGCCAACCCGACCGAGGGCGCCATCATCTTCTTCGCCGGCGGCTGGCGACCCTTCGGGGGGACGAGCACCGCAGCGCCGTTGTGGGGAGCGCTCACCGCGGTGATCAACCAGGGCTGCGCGACTCCGGCAGGCTTCCTGAACCAGAAGCTCTATGCCGCCGGCGCCGCCGGACCGGGTGATTTCAACGACGTCACGTCCGGCAACAACGACCTCTTCCATCAGTTCCAACCTTCTCCTCACTACCCGGCCACCGTCGGCTACGACCTCGCGTCTGGTTGGGGCTCGCCGCGGGCCGGCCCGCTGGTCGGGACGCTCACCGGCTCGGGCGCCGGATGCCCCGCGGTGAGCAGCGTGAACCCGTCGTCGGGTCCGGCGAGAGGTGGCCAGACCGTCGTGATCACCGGCTCCGGATTCGGATCCTCCGTGCCGCTCGTCCGGTTCGGCGGCGCGACCGCCGCGGTCGTCGCACACTCCTCGACCTCGGTGACGGTGGTCACGCCGTCGGTCGGCACCGGCCGCCAGGTCGTCGTGACGGTCATCACCGCGGGCACCGCGGCGGGCACCAGTGCGGCCGTGCCGGCGGCTGGCTACACCTTCGTCTCGCCACACGTCACGGTGGTGGCACCGAGCAAGGGCCCGACAAGTGGCGGCGTTCGGGTCACCGTGCTCGGGTCGGACTTCTCGGGCGCGACCGCGGTTCGATTCGGCCCGACCGAAGCCACCTCGTTCGCGGTGACCTCGGCCAACTCGCTGTCCGCGGTCGTCCCGCCGGGACCGTCCGGCGGCGCGACCGTCGACGTGTCGGTGACCAATCCCGACGGGTCCAGCCCGGCGGTGCCGGGCGACCGCTACACCTATGCGCAGCCGGGCTACTGGCTGGTCGCGTCCGACGGCGGCATCTTCGCGTTCGGACCCGGGGCACCCTTCTTCGGTTCCGCCGGCAACCTCGTCCTCAACAAGCCGGTGGTGGGGATGGCCGCGACGCCCGACGGCCGCGGCTACTGGCTGGTCGCGTCCGACGGCGGCATCTTCGCCTACGGCGACGCGGGCTTCTTCGGCTCGACCGGCAACCTCGTCCTCAACAAGCCGGTGGTGGGGATGGCCGCGACGCCCGACGGCCGCGGCTACTGGCTGGTCGCGTCCGACGGCGGCATCTTCGCCTACGGCGACGCGGGCTTCTTCGGCTCGACCGGCAACCTCGTCCTCAACAAGCCGGTGGTGGGGATGGCCGCGACGCCCGACGGCCGCGGCTACTGGCTGGTCGCGTCCGACGGCGGCATCTTCGCCTACGGCGACGCGGGCTTCTTCGGCTCGACCGGCAACCTCGTCCTCAACAAGCCGGTGATGGGGATGGCCGCGACGACCGACGATCGTGGCTACTGGCTGGTCGCGTCCGACGGCGGCATCTTCGCCTACGGCGACGCGGGCTTCTTCGGCTCGACCGGCAACCTCGTCCTCGACAAGCCGGTGGTGGGGATGGCCGCCTCTCTGACCGGCCTCGGCTACTGGCTGGTCGCGTCCGACGGCGGCATCTTCGCCTACGGCGACGCGGGCTTCTACGGCTCGACCGGCGGCCTCCCGCTGGTGCGCCCGGTGGTGGGCATGGCCTCGTCCTGAGCACGTCGCCGCGTCGAGGGCGCCCTGGCCACGGTCTCGAGGCCGTGACGGCCTAAGCTGGTCCGCCATGAGTGCGGGAGACATCGCGGTCCTGGTCGCCTCGGTCGTGTGCGTCTGTGCCGTCGCCGGGCTGCTGGCCGCGCTCGGGACGCTGCGCCGCGACGTGCGCAGACTCGAGCTGCTCTGCGAGGACCTCCGGGGCCGAACGATGCCGCTCGTGACCGACGCGCACCGGGTGGTGGACCAGGCAGCCACCGAGATGGAACGGGTCGGGGCGGTGCTCGACTCGACCGAATCGGTTCACGCGACCGTCGACTCGGCCTCGCGGCTCGCGTATCGCGCCTTCGCCAATCCGGTCGTGAAGGTCCTGGCGGTCCGGGCCGGTGCCGCCACCGGTCTCCGACGCCTCGCCGCGCGAGCCGACGCGCCTCCGCCGGCTGCCCGGAACGGCAGGCGCTAGACGATGCCGCGTCGGACGTTCTGGCTGGTCGCCGGTGTGGCGATCGGTGCCGGCTCCTCGCTCTGGATGGAGCACAAGGTGCGCCGCACCGTGAACCAGGCTGCCGCGCGGCTCCAGCCGGACGCTCTCGTCGCCGAGGTCGGCCGTTCGGCGCGCGAGGCCGCGATCGGCGCCGGCGACCGTTTCCGCGACGCGCTCTCGAGCGGGCGCTCCGAGATGCTCCGTCGCGAAGAGGAACTGTGGTCCGAGCTCGCCTCGCGCCCGGCGCCCGCCTCTGCTGCTCCGCCGCCGCTCCTCGAGCGGTTCGCCGCCGACACCCGACCCGAACTCGAACCGGATCCGGAGCTCGGGCGTCGGAGCACCGGTCGGAGCGGGACTCGCCGGCACCGCGGTATTCGCCCGACCTGGGCGACGAGGGGCTCCACCTCGCACGCTGCCACCTAGGATCGGCTGTCGTGACCAAGGCCACGGCGCGCGACGCCGACGACCTGCGCGAGGCGTTCATCCGCTTCTTCACCGAGCGGGGCCACGTCGCGGTCCCTTCTGCCAGCCTCATCCCGCACGATCCTTCGGTGCTCTTCACCATCGCGGGCATGGTGCCCTTCAAGCCCTTCTTCGTGGGCGACGAGACCCCGCCGTGGCCGCGGGCCACCTCGGTGCAGAAGTGCTTTCGCACCCTCGACATCGAAGTCGTCGGCACCACCCACCGGCACTGCACCTTCTTCGAGATGCTCGGGAACTTCAGCTTCGGCGACTACTTCAAGGCGGACGCCATCCCCTTTGCGTGGGAGCTGGTCACCGGGGAGCTCGGCATAGACGGCGACCTGCTGTGGATCACCGTGCACGAGAGCGACGACGAGGCCGAACAGATCTGGCGTGACCAGGTCGGGGTGCCCGCCGAGCGCATCCAGCGCATGGGCGAGGACAACTTCTGGAAGATGGGCGACACCGGCCCACGCGGCCCGAGCTCGGAGCTCTACTTCGACAAGGGCGATCGTTACGGCGAGCCGGGAGGTCCGGCGAACGGCGGCCCGGAGCGCTACGTCGAGATCTGGAACCTGGTGTTCATGGAGTACAACCGCGACGCCGACGGCACCACCGAGCCCCTGCCGCGTCCGAGTATCGACACGGGCGCCGGGCTCGAGCGGATCCTGCCGGTCCTCCAGGGCGTCGACTCGATCTTTGCGACCGACGCCTTCCTCCCGATGATCGAGGCGTCGTCGTCGATCACCGGCCACGCCTACGGCCGTGACGAGAAGACCGACGTGGGGCTTCGAATCATGGCCGATCACGGGCGGGCGATGGCGATGCTGGTGGCCGACGGCGTCCTGCCGGCGAACGAGGGTCGTGGCTACGTGTTGCGACGGGTCATCCGGCGGGCGGTGCGAAGGGCGCGTCAGCTCGGCGTCGAGTCGCCGGTCACCCCGCGACTGGTCGAGGCCGCAGTGGCGACGCTCGGTGCGACCTACCCCGCGATGGCCGAGCAGCACGGGTACGTGACCGAGGTCGTCTCGCGGAGGAGGAGGGCTTCCTCCGCACGCTCGCCACCGGTTCGGGGATCCTCGAGGAGCAGTTGGCGACCGGCGTGGCGACGGTGCCCGGCGAGGTCGCGTTCCGCCTCCACGACACCTACGGCTTTCCGATCGAGCTCACCCAGGAGATCGCCGAGGAGGCCGGGCTCACCGTCGACCTCGAGGGGTTCGAAGCCGCCATGGAGCGCCAGCGCAGCCAGGCCCGGGCCGCGGCCCGCGCCGGCAAGTCGGTGGCCGGTGAGCAGGCCTACCGCTCGGTCCTCGACCTCGAGGGCCCGACCCTCTTCGTCGGGCAGCGGCCCGACGGGTACGCGGCCCCCGCGTGGGTGGTGGCGGTCCTCACCGACCTCGAGCGCGACCGCGCCGGCGAGGTCGAGATCTTCCTCGACCGGACGCCTTTCTACGCGGAGGGGGGCGGCCAGGTCGGCGACACCGGCACCATCGTGACCGAAACCGGCACCGCGCGCGTCTACGACACCGTCTCCGCTCTGCCCGGGCTCACCTCGCACCACGCCACGCTGACCGGTGAGATCGTCGCCGGACAGGACGCGCTGGCCACCATCGACGGGGTCCGCCGCGACGCGCTCCGGCGCAACCACACCGGCACCCACCTGCTCCAGGCGGCGCTCCGGTCGGTGCTCGGCGACCATGTGCGGCAGCAGAGCTCCCTGGTCGCCCCCGGCCACCTCCGTTTCGACTTCAGCCACCCGTCCCCGGTGGCTCCCGAGGAGCTGACCGCGGTCGGCGAGTTCGTGAACGCCGACGTGTTGAGCGACGCCGACGTCGTCGTCGAGGAGACCACCAAGGCCCAGGCCGATGCGATGGGCGCGCTCGCCTTCTTCGGCGACAAGTACGGCGACCTGGTCAGAGTGGTCCGGGCCGGTCCGCACTCGGTCGAGCTCTGTGGTGGAACCCACGTGGGTGCGCTCGGGATGATCGGTCCTCTCACCATCCTCTCCGAGTCGTCCATCGGCTCGGGTGTCCGGCGCATCGAGGCGGTCACCGGTACCGGCGCACTTGAGCGGGCGGCCGAGCGGGAGGGGCTCCTCGCCGAGGCCGCCGCGTTGCTCCGCACCGAGCCCGAGCACGTCCCCGAGGCCCTCGAACGGCTCATCGAGCGCCAGCGGGCCGCCGAGAAGCAGCTGGAACAGGCTCGCAGTCGCGAGATCCTCGCAGAGGCCGCCTCGCTGGCCGCCGAGGCGACCGGTGGAGCCGTCGTCGCACGCCGGGACGGGCTCTCGGCCGACCTCCTCCGTGACCTCGCCCAGCGGGTCCGCGAGACCGCTGGACTCCGGGCGGTGGTGCTCGTGGGCCGGACCGAGGGTGGACGAGCCTCGCTCGTGGTCGCGGCCGCACGGGGCGGGCTCGACGCCGGCGAGGTCGTGAAGCAGGTCGCGCCTCTCCTCGGGGGCGGGGGCGGGGGATCTCCCGAGCTCGCGGTTGCCGGCGGCAAGGACCCCGGCGGTGTGGACCGGGCGCTCGAAGAGGCCCGCAAGGTGGTCGCCGGTGGGTGACCGATCGGCGACGGGCGCGTCGCGTCGTGCCGGTCGCGCGGTCGGCATCGACCTCGGCTCTCGCCGCATCGGGATCGCGGTGACCGATTCGGAGCAGACCGTGGCCCTGCCTCATACCACCCTCTCCCGCTCGGGCGACGCCGAACGCGACCAGCGCGCGCTGGTCGACCTGATCGTCGGGCTTGAGGCAACCGTGGCCGTCGTGGGTCTACCGCTCTCGCTCGACGGGTCGCGGGGTGCTGCGGCGACCGCAGCCCTGGCCGAGGCGGAGTCGCTCGGAGCGGCGCTCGGAGGGCACGGGATTCCGGTCGAGCTGGTCGACGAGCGGTTCACGACGGTGAGCGCGGAACGTGCGCTCGCAGAGGGCGGAGCCGGCGCACGCGAGCGGCGCCGGATGGTCGACGCCTCCGCGGCGGCGGTGTTGCTCACCACCTGGCTCGAGGGCGCGAGGTCGCGCCGGTGAGCGACATGCCGGAGGGTGGCGGCAGCGAGCCCGTCGCCGGAGGGGATCCGACCGAGGCCCCGCCGATCTACGGGCGACCCGCCCCGTCCGCAGGCGGGGACGCGGCGGCAGCTGGACCCCGCGGGGCAGAGCGAAGAGCGCGGCGCCGTCGGTGGCGGGTCGTCGCGCTCGTGGCCGCGCTCGTCATCGTCGTGATCCTCGTCGGCGGATACTTCTGGGTGGACTCGGAGGCCAATCCGTCCGGGCCGATGGGAGCGCAGGTCGTGGTGACGGTCAAGCCCGGCTCGGGTGCAGATCAGGTGGCCTCGCTGCTCTCCGCGCGCAACGTCATCGGCAGTACGTTCGCCTACCGGATCTGGAGCCAGCTCCACTCGGCCCCGGACGTCGAACCCGGCCAGTACGCGTTCAACGTCAACTCGAGCTTCGGAACGGTCGACAAGGTGCTCGCCGCCGGGCCGAACGTCTTCGCGCTCCATGTGCCGCCCGGCTTCACCGTCGCCGAGCTGGCTCAGCGCGTGGGACAGCTGCCCGGCCATTCGGACAGATCCTTCGAGTCGGTCGCGACCAGTGGGGCGCTCCGCTCACCCTGGCAGCCGGCCGGGTCGACCAATCTCGACGGGTTGCTCGGGACCGGCGTCTACACCGTCGTCCCCGGCGAGTCCGACGCGGATCTCCTGCGCACGATGATCGGCCGGTTCAACACCCAGGCCGACGCGCTCGGCCTGGCCGCGGGGTCCGCGCGGCTCGGGTTGTCGCCGTACCAGGTCATCACCATCGCCTCGATCGTCGAGAAAGAAGGGGTGATCCAGAAGAACCTCGGACCGGTGGCCCGGGTCGTCCTCAACCGCCTGGCCGCGGGCATGCCGCTCCAGATGGACTCGACGGTCCTCTACTCCGAGGGGCGGGACGGCGGCCCGGTCAGCTCGCAGGACCTGCAGCGGAACACGCCCTACAACACCTATCTCCACGCCGGCCTCACGCCGACCCCGGTGTGCTTCCCGTCCATCGCCGCCCTCCAGGCCACCCTCGACCCGCCTGCGGGGTCGTGGCTCTACTTCGTGGTCGTCCAGTCGGACGGTACCGAGGCGTTCGCCAACACCTTCGCCGAACAGCAGGCCAACGAAGCGCTCGCCAAGGCGCGCGGCGTGGTCTGACGGGACGAGCGGATGGCCGGGTCTTCACAGGCGCCTCAAGAGCTCTCGGCGGCCTCGACGGTCGTAGGCGTGATCGGCGACCCTGTCGCCCACTCACTCTCGCCGGTGCTCCACAACGCCGCGTTTGCCGAGCTGGGTCTCGACTGGGTGTCGGTCGCCTTCCGCGTCCCTGCGGGCTCGGCGGCCGAGGCGCTGCGTGGTGCCGCTGCGCTCGGGATCCGCGGCCTTTCGGTGACCATGCCCCACAAGGACGCCGCCGCGTCGCTGGTCGATCGTTGCACACCACTCGCCGCCCGCCTCGGCGCGGTCAACTGCGTGACCTTCGAGAACCGATCGTCGACCGGTGACAGCACCGACGGTCCCGGGCTGATCGCGGCGCTCCGCCGAGGACCGGGGTTCGACCCGTCGGGCCGGCGGTGCCTCGTCGTGGGCGCCGGGGGAGCGGCGCGCGCGGTGATCGCGGCGCTCGCCGACGCAGGCGCATCCGACGTCGCCGTGGTCAACCGCACGCCCGAGCGCGCAGTGGCGGCAGCCGCACTGGCCGGCCCGGCCGGGCGGATCGGCGAGCCGGCCGAGGCGTCCAGCTGCGACCTGGTGATCGACGCGACGCCGCTCGGGATGGCGGGGCGCGAGACGTCGGGTGAGGACTGGGCGGTCGGCCCGTCGCTCCTGCACGCCGGGCAGGTGGTGGTCGACCTCGTCTACGACCCCCCGGAGACGGCGTGGCTCGCGGCGGCGCGGGCGCACGGCGCGACGGTCGCCAACGGCCTCGGGATGCTCGTCCACCAGGCCGCGCTGCAGCTCACCACCTGGACGGGGGCGGAGGCACCGGTCGAGGCCATGTGGCGTGCGGTCGACTGGTGGGCGGGGACCCGCGAAGGCCCCTGACCTGTCGAGGTCGCCACCCGCGGCGCGGATAGCCTGTCGCCCGGAGCACGTGGTGACCTACGCCCCTGCCAGCCTCGGGACCCGGTCACGGCAGATCTCTCTCCGGATCGATCCGATCCTCCTCGTCACCACCGCGGTCCTGGCGGTCACCGGGGTGGTGATGATCTACTCGGCGACCAAGGGGAAGTTGGCCCTCGCCGGGGAGGACCCCCGGTACTACCTGAAGCGCCAGCTGGCATTCGTGGTGATCGGGCTGGTGGTGTTGGTCGTCGCCGCGCTCGTCGACTATCGGCGGTTGGAGCAGGTCTCCACACTCCTCTACGTCGGCATCCTCTTCGGGCTCTTGGCAGTGCTCTCGCCGATCGGAAGCCACGCGCAGGGCTCGCAACGGTGGTTCTCACTCGGTGCGCTGCAGCTGCAGCCCTCGGAATTCGCGACCCTGGTGCTGATCGTCGCGATCGCCACCTACTGCTCGCGGAGACCCGAAGGCCTCGACTTCCGCGACCTGGTCCGCCTCGTGCTGATGGCGGCGCTGCCGATCCTCTTGGTCATCAAGCAGCCCGACCTCGGGACGGCCATCGTGATGACGGTCATCCTGCTCGTGATGCTCGCGGCCGCCGGAATGCCCGGTCGCTACCTGGTGCTGCTACTCGTCGGGGCCGTGGTGGTCGTCGTGTTCGCGCTCGAGGTGGGGCTGCTCAAGCACTACCAGATCCAGCGGCTCACCGGCTTCATCTCGCCGAACGGCGGGAGCCAGACCGTCACCTACAACGTGACCCAGGCGAAGGAGGCCATCGCCCACGGAGGCGTCCTCGGGCAGGGGCTCTTCCACGGGGCCCAGACCAACCTTGCCTACGTGCCCGAGCAGCAGACCGACTTCATCTTCTCTGCCGTCGGTGAGCAGCTCGGCTTCGTCGGGGCGGCCACCCTGCTCTTCCTCTATGGGATCGTGGCCTGGAGGGTGCTGCGCACCGCGCAGCTGGCGAGGGACACCTTCGGCCGGCTGCTCTGCTCGGGGATCTTCGCCCTGCTCGTGTTCTCGGTGTTCGAGAACGTGGGGATGAACATGGGGATCATGCCGGTCGCGGGGATCCCGTTGCCGTTCCTCTCCTATGGAGGCTCCGCGATGATCGGCTTCATGGCCGCGATCGGCATCGTGGTGAGCGTGCACCTCCGGAGCGTGCGGTGAATGCCACCCCCAACGGGGACGGACAGGCGGACCAGGGCACCCAGCACCGCGAGGGTGCCGCTCGGTCGGCGGTAGGAACGGCGGCAGTGGCACCGGCCGACTTCCGAACGGCTCTCGTGACCTCGGTGACGGTCGATCTGCCGAACCAGCACCCGACCGTCGTGCTGCGCGAGACCGAGTCGCCCCGCCGGCAGCTGTCCTTCTCGATCGGCCTGCAGGACGCGGTCGTGCTCTCTCACGCCCTTCGGCGGATCCCGACCCCCCGCCCGCTCACCCACGAGCTCATGAGCACCGCCTTCGAACGCTTCGACGTCGACGTGGTGGCGGTCCGGGTGGTCGGTCGGGAGGGGGCGGTCTACTTCGCCGAACTGGACCTCCGTGGCCGGACCCACCGATCGGTGCTCTCCTGCCGGCCCTCGGACGGGTTGGTGCTCGCGCTCTTGCACCAGACCCCGGTGCCGATCCTGGTCGACCAGCGGCTCTTCGAGAGCGAGGGTGACGTCCCTCCGCCGGGAGGTGCCGAGGGGCGGAGCTGACCCGAGCAGGCAGACCCGGGCGGGGAGCCCCGCCGGCCGCTCGTGTCCTCCCCCGCCCGGCCGGTCGGCTCAGCCGTCGCCGGTGAGGAGGCGCTGGCGCCGCTCCTGGTCCTGTTCGTGCTGGTTCTGTTCGGCTTCGTCGGCGGCCGCGGTCCCCTCGTCGGAGATGCGCATGAGGATGGCGACGAGCACGTAGTTGGCGACGAGGGCGGAGCCGCCGTAGGAGACGAACGGCAGGGTGATCCCGGTCAACGGGAGAAGCCGCAGCACACCGCCCATGATGAAGAAAGCCTGGAACCCGATGATCAGGGTGAGGCCGACCGCGGTGAGCTTCGCGAACTCCGACCGTGCGGTCTGCGCGATGCGCAATCCGGCTCCGACCAGCAGCAAGAACGCCACGACGATCATGGTCGCGCCGAGCAGGCCCATCTCCTCGCCGATGATCGCGAAGATGAAGTCGCTCTGTGGGATCGAGATGAGGTAGGCCCCGGCCCCGAGGCCGAGTCCCGATCCGCCGATGCCACCGCTGCCCAGCGCGTACCACGACTGGACCAGTTGCGCTCCGGAGCTCGTCGCGTACTTCCACGGATCGAGCCAGTCCTCGACCCGGATGTGCACCTGTGAGAAGTAGCGGCCTGCGACGTAGGCGCCGAGACCGAAGAGCACCACGCCGAAGAGGAGGTAGCCGGTGCGCCCGGTCGCCACCCACAACAACCCGATGAACAGGGCGAAGAGCATGGCCGAGAACCCGATGTCGTGTTCGAGGCTCATCACCGCGATGGCGAATCCCCAGGCGAGCACGATCGGCACCAGGGGGCGAGGGTCGAGCACCAGGCGGTTGCCGAGGCGGGCGGTCGGGATGGTCAGCAGCTCGCGTTTCTCGGCGAAGTACGAGGCGAAGAAGATGCAGAGCACCACCTTCGCCAGCTCGACCGGCTGGAAGGAGAACGAGCCGATGTGGACCCAGAGCCTCGCTCCGCCGAGGCTCTCGCCGAAGTGGGGGACGAGCGGCAGGAGCAGGAGGACCACCGCCACCGCGAGGAGCAGGTAGCGGTAGCGGTCGAGGTCGCGCGATCGGCGGACGACGAAGAGGGTGAGGACGTAGGCGGCCACCCCGGTCGCGGTCCAGGCGGCCTGCAGCGGCGCGTACGAATGGCCGGTCCCGAGGTCGATCCGCACGATCATCACGTAGCCGAGGCCGTTGAGCAGGAAGACGATGGGGAGGACCACCGCGATGGCGTCCGGGGCGAACAGCCGGTTGGCGAGGTGGGCCACGCCGCCGAGGCCGAGCATCACCAGCATCAGCGGGATGACGTCGGCGGGGACCTTGGCGGTGTTGCCGATGATCATCAGGGAGTACGCCGCCACGACGATGACCGACGCGGCGATCAGCAGGCCGAACTCGGTGCGGCGCCGCGCCTTGACGCCACGCAGGGTCCGCTTCGGCGTCCGGGTGAGCGTGACCGCCACGGCGGGGAGCCTATCGGCGCGCCCCCGAGGGGCGGGGGAGGGGTCGAGCCGTCCTCGGAGGCCGGTTCACTCCGGTGTCGGGTGGAGGGCGCGGACCTGGTACTCGGGCGGACGAGACCCGAGGTAGGTGGCGAGCTGACCAGGGTGGAGCAGTCCGGCCTGAGTACCGACGCAGTGCACGACGCTCATCGCGTTGACCGGCGCCCGGAGCAGCGCTCCTTCGATCGTGCTGCCGCGCACCAGGTAGGCGAGGAGGGTGGCGGTGAACGCGTCGCCCGCACCGGTTCGGTCGATCGGCGGTTCGGGGTCCGGATAGACCGGCACCTCGTAGCGCTCGTCCGCGGTGGCCGCGCTCGCTCCGGCGATGCCGTCGGTCACGACCACCTGCCGTGGCCCGAGCGCGAGCAGGCCGTCGAGCAGCGCGTCCATCTCCTCGGCCCGGTTGACCCCGGAGATCACCGCGGCCTCCTCGCGGTTGCAGACGACGAGCGCGGAGCGCCGGTAGAGCCGGGCGAGGCGCGCGACCCCGGCCGCGATCTGGAAGGTCCCGGGCTGGAAGGCGAGCTCGACCGAGGGGTGCTCCTCCAGCCAGTCGGCGATCTGGTCCTCGTAGTAGTGGGCATCCCGCCCCACCGAGGAGAGGTAGAGCCAGGCCGGCACCTCCTCGGGGCGCAGATGTGGCCAGTCGTAGTCGTAGGCCTCGTGGCGGACGAGGATGGTCCGTTCGGGACCGAGACGGAGCACGAAGTGGCGGTTGGTCGGGGCGTCGGGATCGAGGCGCACGAGCGAGGAGGAGACCCCCTCGTTGTGGAGGGCTGCCACCAGATCACGCCCGAGCTGGTCCGCGCCGAGGTAGCTGGCGAGCCCGACCCGCAACCCGAGCCGGGCGCAGGCGACCGCCGCGTTGGCCGCATTGCCTCCGGCGGCGACGGTCACCGTCGACTCGTAGGGCACCTTGGCGCCGAAGGGCAGAACGAGCTGCATGTCGCCGTCGACGTCGCGAACCTCGGATCTCTCGGCCGAGAGGGTGACGTAGACGTCGGTCGCGGTGTCGCCGACGCAGATCACGTCGAACCGCTCCCGGTCGGTGAAGGTCATCGGGGGCCTCCTTCTGTCGAGCCCCGTCCTCGCCCTGTCGACGCTCTACGCCCTCTCGACGCCCGGTCCGCGCCCGGCAGGTGGCCGCCGGCGGGCGCGATGCGGGTAATCGTCCATCTTGCCAGGGGTCGTGCCCGCGGCGGGTGACCCCGCTCCCGCAGGTCATCGCGCCGGTCTGCCGGCCCGGAGTCAGGCCGGGGCCGCGGCGATACGATTGCCGCGCAATGGGACCCGCTGAGCGGACGACAGCGGTCCCCGGACGTGGCTCACTGGTATGGCGGGACTTGGACCGCGGCGTCGACGCCGCGACGGACACGGCCGCTCCGGGTGACGAACCGAGCGCACCGGCCGAGGCCACCTGGCGGCGTTCGGTCGACCGTTTCATCAACCGTGAGCTCTCGTGGCTCGACTTCGGAGCGCGTCTGCTCGACCTCGCGTCCGACGAGCGCCTCCCGCTCTTCGAGCGGATCAAGTTCCTCGCGATCTGCTCGGAGGGGCTCGACGAGTTCTTCCAGGTACGGGTCGCGGGGCTGGAGGACCAGGTCGCCGCCGGACTGCGCGTGCGCTCACCTGACGGAATGGCGCCGGCCGAGCAGCTCGCGGCCATCGCCGAGCGGACGACCGAGCTGGTCGCGCGGCAGAACGCGATCTTCGCCGACCGGTTGCGCCCGGCACTCGCCGACCACGGGCTGGCGATCGTCGACTTCGAGACGCTCGACGCGTCGGACCGCGCCCACCTGACCGAGGTCTTCCACCAGCGGATCTTCCCGATCCTGACCCCGCTGGCCGTCGACCAGGCACACCCGTTCCCTTACATCTCCAACCTCTCGCTCAACCTGGTGGTCCGGGTGGAGGACCCGGCCACGGGCGACCGGCGCATCGCCCGGGTCAAGGTCCCGCCGCTGCTGCCGCGCTTCGTGATCCTTCGCGACGAGCGTCGCCTCGTTCCCGTCGAGCAGGTCATCGCCGCCCACCTCGAGGCGCTCTTCCCCTCCATGGCGATCGTCGAGCACCACGCCTTCCGGGTGACGCGCAACGCCGACCTCTCGGTCGAGGAGGACGAGGCACAGGACCTCCCGGCGGCGATCGAGCTCGAGCTCCACCGACGTCGCTTCGGCCAGGCGGTGCGTCTCGAGGTCGCCGCAGCGGTTCCGGGCGACCTGCTCACCATGTTGATCGACGAGGTCGACGTGCCCGAGGACAACGTCTTCCTCTTCGACGTTCCGCTCGACCTCGGTGGCCTGCGTTACCTCACCGAGCTGGCACGGCCCGACCTCGGACCCGAACCCTGGGCCCCGTTGACCCCACCACAGCTCGCGACCGAACGGGACATCTTCACGGTCCTCGCCGAGGGCGACGTGCTGGTGCACCACCCTTACGAGTCGTTCGCGGCCTCGGTCGAGGCGTTCATCGCCCGCGCCGCCGAAGACCCCGACGTGCTCGCGATCAAGCAGACCCTCTACCGCATGGGCGAGGACAGCCCGACGGTGAGCTCGCTGGTCCGGGCCTCGCAGTCGGGCAAGCAGGTCACCGCGGTCGTCGAGCTCCAGGCGCGCTTCGACGAGCAAGCCAATCTCACGCGTGCGCGGGCGCTCGAGGAGGCCGGGGTACAGGTCATCTACGGCCTGGTCCGGCTCAAGACCCACTCGAAGATCTCGTTGGTGGTCCGAAGGGAGGGTGACCACATCCGCCGTTACTGCCACATCGGGAGCGGCAACTACAACTCCACCACCGCGCGGATCTACGAGGACGTGGGTCTCCTCACCGCCGACCCCGAAGTCGGTGCCGACGTCGGCGAGCTCTTCAACCTCCTCACCGGCTCGGGGGATCCGCCGAGCTTCCGCCGACTCATGGTGTCCCCGCTCTCGACGCGTTCCTCCCTCGTCACCTCGATCCGCACGGAGACCGAGGCGGGTTCCGCCGGGCGCATCGTGCTCAAGACCAACGGCCTCACCGACCCGGAGATCATCGACGCGCTCTACGAAGCCTCCCGCGCAGGGGTCGCGATCGACCTCGTGGTGCGCGGGCTCTGCTGCCTGCGCCCGGGAGTCGAGGGGCGCTCCGAGAACATCAGGGTGCGCTCGATCGTCGGAAGGTTCCTCGAGCACTCGCGGATCTTCCGCTTCGGCGGCGAGCACGGACGCGAGCTGCGGGTGTCGTTCGGCTCGCCCGACCTGATGGAGCGCAATCTCGACCGGCGTGTCGAGGTGGTCGTACCGGTCGAGGACCCGGCGATCCAGCGAAGGCTGGTCGGCGTCCTCGACGACGCGCTCCGCGACGAGGCCAACTCATGGGTGCTCGCAGCCGACGGGCGGTGGACCCGGGTCGCCGACGACGACAGGCTCGGGTTCAACCTCCAGGATCACCTCCGAGCGAAGGCTGTGACAGCGAGACGGCATCCCCGAGAGATGGTCCCGACAAGCGCAGCGCATCCTCGGACAGAGCCCCTGCCCGAGGCGCCGTCACGGTCGACCGCTCCGCCATGGTGGCGACTGCGCCGTCGGAAGACCGGCTGAAGCGCGCCAACCGCTTGGTCGGCCGCGGCGCGTGCCTGGCTGCTGCGCCGACCGCCGACGCAGCAGCAGCACCGGCCGCCGACGCGGCTGGTGCACCAGCGGCTGCGCGCATCTCCGATCGCACGCGCAGGTGGTGCACGAGTCGCCGGTGGGGCGCCTTGCGCTCGAGCTCGAGCGACGCGTAGGCGAGCCCACCGACGGGTATCGGCAGCCAGAAGTTCACCGCGCGGTAGGCGAGCACCGCCGAGAGGGCCTGTCCGGTGGTGGGGCCGAACCCGGTGATCATCGAGACGAGCACGAACTCGACGACGCCGAGTCCTCCGGGCGTGATGGGAATCGCCGCGAGGATGTTGGCGAGCCCGTACGCGGTCAAGAGGTCCACCGGCGAGATCAGTCGGCCGAATGCAGCCACGAACACCCAGAGCGATGCGGCATCGAGCAGCCAGTTGGCGGCCGCCCAGGCCACCGCACGCCGCAGGAGCGCACGATCGTCGAGTAGGACCGCGAACCGCTCTGCCAGTCGCTCGACGAGTGCGGTGGTGCGGTCCGCGTCGAGGAAGCGGATCCGCGCCGACACCCGCCGGATCACCCGGCTGGCCCGCTGCTGTCCGCGGGTCAGGAGGTAGAAGAGCCCGCCGAAGGCACCGAGCAGCACGACACCGAGGGCGGCCGCGACGAGGACCAGGATCGACGCCGACTGTGACTGGCCGCCGTGGTGGCTCGCCGGGGCGTGGAAGCCGTGCGCGACGAGGAAGGCCACCAGCGCGAACCAGAAGATGACGTTGAGCACGACCGCGGATCCGATTCCCTGGGTGCCGAGCGCGAACCCCGTATCCGCCCCGGACACGCCCGACTGGGTGACCAGGCGGTACCAGAGTGCAGCGCCCGGGCCCGTGCCACCGGGTGAGACATGACTGAGGGCGAGCGTCGACATGTTGATCCGGAACAGGCGGAACCGGCGTGGGCCGCCCGGAGGAAGCACGGTGTGCGTCAGCTGGGTGTACGCGGCGAGTGCCGCCATCTCGAGAAGGAGACCGAGGATCAAGAACGCGACGTTGACGTGCGCGAGGGCGGAGAGCTCCGCACGGTGGCTCGCGAGGAGCGGCAGCGCGACATAGAACACGAAGAGGAACACGAGGAGTGTGCCCACGCTGAGACGCACCTCACGGCGCACGAAAGGCCCCCGGTGCCACCACCGCCGAGGTGGCCGCTCCTGTGCCTGCGGTACCGCCATCACCTCATGTTGACACGCCCGGCCCCGCGGACCTGACATGCTGAGCAGGTGGCCGACGGCGCCGGGGAGCCCGACGTGAGCGAAACAGCCCCTACGGGCACCGCGGCCGAGGACGACGTCGCCGTCGAGACCGAGCCTGCTCTCAGCAACGGGCCGGGGTCCGCGCCCGACCGCGACGGAGCGGTGAAGGAGACAGCCGTTGACCAGGCGGGCCCCCCGGTCGGGAACGACGCGCCGCGACGCGATCGGCTCTTCGCCGCGGCCTCCGCACGAGGAGTGCCGTTGCGGACCATCCTCGCGGTCGACGCGGTGGTGATCGCGACCTGGGTCGCCTACCGCCTGATCGGGCGCCTGCGTGAGGTGATCCTCTGGATCCTCATCGCCGCGTTCATCGCCGCGGTGCTCAATCCGGCGGTGGTGCTCCTGGAGCGTCGCGGCCTTCGCCGGGGCAGCGCGGTGGTGCTGGTGTTCGTCGGCGGGATCGCGGCGTTCTTCGGGTTGCTCGGACTCCTCGGATACCCCCTGGTGAACTCCTTGACACACGTCGCCGAGAGGCTGCCCGCGATGGTCAACCAGGTGGAGAAGGGCCATGGGTGGCTCGCGCACGAGCTGAAACGGCTCGGCCTCCTGTCGTGGGTGCAGAAGAACGCACCGAAGCTGAAGACGTTCGCCCACAGCCTCGGGAAGCCGGCGCTCACCGTCGGGACCAACCTCGGCAAGGCGGTCTTCTCGACCATCCTCGCCCTCACCACCATCGCCTTCCTCTCGCTGTTCATGTTGCTCGAAGCGCCGGGCTTCCGGAGGGGGCTGCTCGGCACGCTCAGCCCCGGGCGACGCGAGGAAGTCGAAGAGATCGCCCACCAGGTGTCCCACCAGGTGACCGGTTATGTGCTCGGCGCCATCTCACTGTCGCTCATGTTCGGTGTGGTCGTCTTCGTCACCCTGGTCATCCTCGGGGTGCCCTTCGCGCTGCTGATCGGACTGTGGGTCGCCCTCGTGGCGATGATCCCGCTCGTGGGCGGACTGATCGCCGCCGTACCGAGCGTCGCCCTCGCGTTGTTGCACTCACCGACCGCGGGCATCGTCACGCTCGTCGTCTTCGTGGCGTTCCAACTCGTCGAGAACCACTTCATCTACCCGATCGTGATGAGCCGTTCGGTGCGGATGAACCCGCTGTGGGTGCTGCTCTCGGTGCTCGTCGGCGCCAACCTCGGCGGTGTGTTCGGGTCGTCGCTCGGCGCGCTGGCAGGGGCTCTCGTCGCGATCCCGGTCGGGAGCGCCATCCAGGTGATCTTCCGCGAAGTCTGGACCCGGACCCGTCCGGAGGTCGCGCCCGCGGGGCCGTCGCTCGCCGCGGCGGGGCCGCCTCCGGAGGGTCCGCCGGCACCCGGCAACGGCGGGACCCCCACCGGTGTCGGCGACCGGGGGGACGAGCCCGCCAGGGTCGACCGGGGAAGCGGGTGACGAGAGGTCGCGGGGCCGGCGGCGGTGGTCGGCGCGGGGGGTCTTGACGCAGTTGACCAGGGTGTCGTCCCGTATGCTGCGTCAATGAAGGTCCTGGTCGTGCTGCCCACGTACAACGAGTCCGAAAACATCGAACACGTGCTCCGGCGTATCAGGCAGGCCGTCCCCGCGGCCACGGTGCTGGTGGTCGAC
Organism: uncultured Acidimicrobiaceae bacterium; assembly: GCA_963769905.1. Lineage (GTDB taxonomy): Bacteria > Actinomycetota > Acidimicrobiia > Acidimicrobiales > RAAP-2 > Bog-756. Next base: position 1,611,667 of record CAVYNG010000002.1, on the reverse strand, counting down.
GACGGCAGCCCGGACGGGACCGCCAAGATCGCCGAGTCGCTCGGAAAGGAGCTCGGCAACGTCGAAGTGCTCCGCCGCCACGAGAAGTCCGGGCTCGGGAGTGCCTACCGGACAGGGTTCCGCTGGGGAATGGAACGCGGATTCGAGGCATGCGTCGAGATGGACGCCGACCTCTCCCACGAACCCGAGGCACTACCCGGGCTGCTCGCACCGTTGTCGGAGGGATGCGACCTGGTCATCGGCTCGCGCTACGTCCCCGGTGGTTCCATCCCCGACTGGACCTTGTTCCGGCGCCTCCTCTCGCGAGGCGGCAACCTCTACGCCGACGCGCTGCTCGGATTGCGCGTCGCGGACTCGACCGCCGGGTTCCGCGCCTACTCGGTCGAGCTGCTCGACCGGATCGAACTCGATCGCATACGGGCAGAGGGGTATGGGTTCCAGATCGAGATGACCTACGAGGCGAAGCAGGCCGGCGCGACGATCTCCGAGGTCCCGATCCGGTTCAGGGACCGTCTGGAGGGGGACTCGAAGATGTCGACCGCCATCGTGGTCGAGGCACTGGCTCTCGTGACCTGGTGGGGGCTCCAACGCCTCTTCGGAGGAGGGCGCGCGCGGTCCCACCCCGCGCGGACGTGACGACCGGAAGCACCAGCACCTCGAAACGCATCCTCGTCGTGGACGACGAGCCCTACATCACCGACGTGGTGACGTCCGCACTCGCCTTCGAGGGTTTCGCGACCGACGAGGCGGCCAGTGGCACCCAGGCGCTGGAGAAGGCGCGCATCGGCGGGTACGACTTCATCGTCCTCGACGTGATGCTCCCCGACATCGACGGTCTGGAGGTCTGTCGTCGGCTGCGCGCCGAGGACATCCGGACCCCGGTGATGTTCCTCACCGCCCGCGACGCGTCGCCGGACAAGCTCGCCGGGCTCGCGCTCGGTGACGACTACGTGACCAAGCCGTTCAGCATCGACGAGCTGGTCGCCCGCATCCGGGCGGTGTTCCGTCGGACCGCGCTCGAGGACGACTCGGACGGCGACAGGCTCCGCCTCCGCGACCTGGTGATGGACGTGGAATCCCACGAGGTGTGGCGGTCAGGCCAGCCGATCGAGCTGACCGCCACCGAGTTCCGGCTGCTCCGATTCCTCCTCGTCCATCCGCGCCAGGTGCTCTCGAAGACGCAGATCCTCGATGAAGTCTGGGAGGACTCATTCGCCGGGGAGTCGAACATCGTCGAGATCTACATCTCGTATCTGCGCAAGAAGGTCGACTGCTTCGATCCTCCGCTCATCCACACCGTTCGGGGCGTGGGCTACTCGGCGCGGGAGCCCAGTCGATGACCCTCCGCCAGCGCCTGGTGGCGATCATGATCGTGTTGGTCGCGCTCGCGCTCTCCGCGGTCGACGCCTTCACGCTCCACTCGCTCGCGACCTACATGTTCGGCAGGGTCGACGCACAGCTCGGTGCCGCGAGCGACCAGATCGGCGCGTTCGTGACCCGCGCGGAGGACCGCGGTTTCGCGGTGACCCCGTCGACGATCTCCTCTCGGGTCAGCCCCGACATCTACGTCGAGATCATCGACTCCCGGGGCAACGTCGCCGTGACGAAGCCGTCGGTCTCGGGTTCCACGCCCGACCCCGCTCCACGACTGCCGACACCGCTGCCGGTGCGGCCGGCACCCGACGTGGATCGCACCACGATCCCCAATCAGCCCTACCAGCCCGACTCGGCCGCGCAAACCATTCACTCCGTCCTGCCGAACGGTCCCTCCTACCGGATGGAGGCGACCCCGCTGCCCGGAGCGACCCTGGTCGTCGCGACGCGGCTCGACACGGTCAACTCGACCTTGAACTCGTTGCGCAACATCGAGATCGTCCTGTCGGTCGGCCTCATCCTCATTCTCCTCGTCCTCATCACCGTGCTCATCCGCCTCGGACTGCGTCCGCTCGAGGACATGAGCGACGAGGCCGACGAAATCGCCGCGGGCGATCTGACCCGGCGCGTCCAGCCGACCGAGGGCAACAGCGAGGTCGCCCGGCTGGGTCGCGCCCTCAACGGGATGCTGACGCAGATCGAGTCGGCTTTCGCGCAACGGGCCCGTTCGGAGGACCACCTTCGCAGTTTCCTCGCCGACGCCTCCCACGAGCTCCGGACACCACTGACCTCGATCCAGGGTTACGCCGAGCTCCTCCGGAAGGATGCGCTTCCCGACGACGGCGCCCGCGATCGGGCCCTCTCGCGCATCGAGAAGGAGGCGGCGAGGATGGGCGCACTGGTCGGTGACCTCGCGTTGCTCGCCCGCGAGGGGGAGGGACCCGAGCCCACCCGGTACCGGGTCGACCTGGCTGCCGTCGCGGCCGAGGCGGTCGCCGACGCACGCGCACTCGATCGAGCGCGGCGGATCGAGCTGACAGCGCCCACCGAGGCTCCCGTCGCCGGCGACGATGCGCGGCTCGCTCAGATGGTCCACAACCTCCTTGGCAACGCGCTCGCCCACACGCCGGCCGGCACACCGGTCGAGGTGGACGTCGCGGTCGACGGCGACCGGGTGGTTCTCCGCGTGGAGGACCACGGCCCGGGCATGAGCGGCGAGGAGGCAGGCCATGCCTTCGACCGCTTCTACCGCGGTGACACCGGTCAGCGGAGCGGCGGCTCGGGACTCGGTCTCTTCATCGTCGAGCGGCTCGCCCGCTCCTTGGGGGGGTCGGTGTCACTCGAGACGGAGCTGGGAAACGGCGCCGCCTTCGAGGTCGTCCTGCCCCGCTACGGCGTCGCAGTCGCCGCGCCGCCCTCCTCGCCCAGGCCCACCGCCACCGACGTGGCCCGCGCCGGCGCCGAGGGAGGCAAAGGCGCTCCAGGAGGTCGGGGCGACGGCACGGACAACGGTCGGCCCGAGGGCGCGGATCACCTGCCCGCTGCCACGCGACAACCCGCCGACGACACCAAACCGTGACCCTCGCCATCATCGACCGGGGGTCCGGCCACCCGGTGGTGCTGCTGCACGGGCAGCCGGGAAGCGGCGCGTCGTGGCACCCGCTCATCGGGCTGCTCGAGTCCGACTACCGAGTGCTCGCGCCCGACCGCCCGGGCTACGGAGCGACCGCAGGGCCGGCGCGCGGACTCGAGGCGAACGCAGACTGGGTCGCGGAGCTGCTCGTCGACCGCGCCGCGATCCCGGCGACGGTCGTCGGGCACAGCTGGTCCGGGGGCGTGGCGGTCCTCCTCGCGATCGGGCGGCCGGAGCTCGTCTCGGACCTGGTCCTGGTCGGTGCCGCCTGCACCCCGGACAGCATCGATCCGTTCGACCGCCTGCTCGCCCTGCCGGTGATCGGCGAGGCGGCCACCGTCGCGGGGCTCTTTGCGATCGACCAAGTTCTCCCGAGGGTTCGGCGGCTCTCGCGCCATGCGCCCACCGAGCTGCGGGACCGTGTGTTCGCGGCGCTGCCGGACGAGGAGGTCTTCGGCGACGGGCGGGGCCTGCCCGGGGGGAGCCGGCGGGCCTTCGTGACCGAACAGCGGGCACTTCTCGACGAGCTCCCCGAGGTCTCCGGGGCGCTCGGTCGTGTCGCGGCGCCGGCGACGGTGGTGGCCGGCGAGTGGGACCTCGTCGTCCGCCCGAGGGCTGCGGAGACCCTCGCGGCGGCGCTCCCACGAGCCGATCTGGTCATGCTCCCCCGCGTCGGGCACTTCGTGGCACGCGACGCGACGGAGCCACTCGCCGCGGCCATCGCTTCCTCGGCCCGGAGGGGCACCGCTCGGGAGGCGTCGCCACCCGAGCCTCCGGCGACCTAGGGAGTCGACGCTCGCGCCGGCGTCGTGCTCGGGAGGGTCGCTCCCGGTGCCAGCGCGTCGAGCACGGCGTTGAGCTTGAGGTCGGCCTCGATGCGCTCGGCACGCGGAATCGATCCCTCGACGATCCCGACCCCGGCCGCGAGTTGCGCGTCGCGGTCCCGCACGGTCATCGAGCGGATCCCGACGACCCACCGCCCGTCGCCCGCCGCGTCGACGAAGCCCACCGGTCCCGCGTAGGTCCCGCGTCCGCCGGGTTCGAGACGGTCGATCATCGCGCGCGCCGGCCCGGCCGGTACTCCGCCGACCGCGGGAGTGGGGTGGAGGGCTGCCAACAACTCGAGCACGTGAGGGATCGAGCCGTCCGCTCTCTCGTCGAGCGCGCCGGCGATGTCCGTACCGAGATGGGTCATCGAGCGGAGCTCGACCAGCTCGGGACGCGACGGTGCCTCGAGGTCGTGGCTCAGGGGTCGGAGGGCGTCGGTGATGGCCTCGACGACCAGCCGGTGCTCGGACACGTCCTTCGGCGAGTCGAGCAGCTCTGCGGAGCGCGCCTCGGAGTTCTCGCCCGGTGGGCGTCCCGTCGTGCCGGCGAGCGGCCGGCTCCGGAGCCGGCCCTCGGAGCGCTCGACCAACAGCTCGGGGCTCGCACCGACGAATTGGCCCTCGGCGGTCGGCATCGAGAAGACCGAGCAGGCAGGCTCGAGTCGGCTCCAACGACGGAGGAGTGCCGGCACGTCGAGGGAAGCTCGCAGCGCGACCGCCACCTGGCGGGCGAGGACCACCTTGGCGAGCTCGCCACGGTCGATCGCGTCGACGGCTTCGGCGACGATCCGCTCGAATTGCTCGTCGGAACTGTTCGGCCGGACCGCGGCGATCGAGCTCTGACCCGGGGTGGGTTCGGATCGGGGACCGCCGGTTTCGCTCAGCCACCGGCGGAGCTCGCGCGGCGAGCCCGGGAGTGCCGAGCGGTCGGGAGCGACGACGGTGCACCAGCTCGCGCTCCCCTCGTGCCAACCGCAGACCACCTGGGGGACCACGAGCTCCGAGGGCGCGGAGCGGTCGAAGGGAAGCGCGCCGAACGCGAGCACCGGTGCGGGGACGCGCGAGCGGTCGACGGCTGCCAGCCGGTCCTCGCACTCGACCGAAGAGAGTGTTCGGAGCACCCGGTCGAGCGCGGCAGGGTCGTCGAGGCCCTCGGGGATCGGGAGGACCGCCGCGGTCCCGAGGCCGACGAGGGTGAGCTGCGCCGATCGGAGGAGGCGCCCGTTCGCGCCGGCGAGCGAACAGGGATCGGGAAGTGCACCGGGCTCGACCGCGAGGCGGACCGCGACCAGCTCGGGGCCCGCACTCACGGCCGTCCCGAACGGGTCGCGGTGAGGAGCTGGCTGAGCCCGCCGCTCAGCGCGTGGCGGTTGACCGCCGAGAATCCGGCGGCGACCAGGAGCTCCCGGAGCTCGTCGGTCGAAGGAAGGTAGGCGGTCGAAGCAGGCAGGTACCGGTAGGCGGCGCGGTCCGACAACAGGCCTCCGATGGCCGGCACCGCGTGCCGGAACCAGATGCGGTGGCCCGCACGGAAGACGCGGCCCTCGGGTTCGGCGACCTCGAGCAGGCTGATCCGGCCGCCGGGCCGCACGACCCGGGCGATCTCCGTGAAGAGCGTGTCGAGCTCGGCGACGTTGCGGAGGGCGTAGCCACAGGTGACCGCGTCCACGGAGCGACCGACCATGGGCAGCCGCTCTGCGTCGCCCTGGGCGACCGGCGCCACCGAGCGGCCGGCTCGTAGCATGCCCCACGAGAGGTCGACACCGACGGCCCGGTGCCCTGCCGAGCGCAGCATCGCGAGGAGATCGCCGGTCCCGCACGCGAGGTCGAGGACCAGCGACCCTTCGGGTACCCCCAGCGCGTCGACGGTCCGCCGCCGCCACCGGAGGTCGAGCCCGAAGGTCATCACGCGGTTCACCAGGTCGTAGCGGGGTGCGATCGCGTCGAACATCGAGCGCACCTGCGCGGTCTTCTCGTGACCGGTCGGCAGTCCCGACAGGACGCCGCTCATCGGTCGGGCGATTCGTTCGCGCTCTCCGCCCGGTCGGTGACCGGTCCGACCCGCGTCGCGACCGCACGGCGCTCTTCGTCGTCGCCGGTCCGCTCCACGTGCTCGAGCGCCGCGTGCAGGAGCGTCCGGTTGAAGTGGTAGCCGACCAGGGTGGTCACCGCGGGGAGGAGCGCCGAGTAGCCGTCGACCAACGTGGTCACGTTGCCCTCGCCGTCCTTCCGGAGGGGTGCTCGCACGTACTCGGAGAACAGCTCGACCGCGAGTCGTGCAAAGGAGTCGGTCGCCTGGCGGTGGCCCCGTGCCGCCTCGAGGAGCGCCGAGAGCGGGATGCCCCACTCGAGGAGCACGAGCCCGGCCCGGCATGCCTCGACATCGTCCTCGGTGTAGCGCTCGTGACCCCCGATGCGGCGGGGGATCAGCAGGCCCTCGGCCTCGACCGCCTTGAGCAGGGCGAGAGGGACCCCGGTCCGGACGGCAAGCCCTTCGAGGGTGAAGGACTGCTGCTCGGCGGAGCCGGGCGGCGAGGCGGTCGGGGAGGTCGCAGTCGAGGCGGAGGGGACTCCGGTCAGCTCACCGAGGAGCGCCTCGTCGGCGGCGTCGAGCTCACCGCTCACGAGGCGTGCGATCGCCGCGAGTGAGAAGCCCTGCCCCTGCAACGCGCGAATGCGGGCGAGCCGGTCGAGGTGGGGTGTGCCGTACCAGGCCACTCGCCCTTCGCGGCGCGGTGGGTCGAGCAGGCCCTTGCTCTGGTAGTAGCGGATGGTGTCGACCGAGACGCCCGACTGGAGGGACAGCTGCTCGACGCGCATCTCCACGGGACCACTCTAGGAGTGTTTGCTCGTATCGTCCGAGTGCCCGCCAGGATCGGCTGCCCGACGACCGCCGACACTCCCAGCACCGGGGCGAGGCCGGGGGGTCGTCAGGGTGGAGTCGTCAGCTGAAGTAGCGGTAGACCACCTGGGCGACGCAGCTCGGCTTCGAGGAGCCCTCGGTCTCGAGACTCACGTCGAGCACGACCTGCACACCCCCCGACACGTCCTCCACCTCCGCCACCGCCGCCCCGAGGCGCAGGTTGCTGCCGACCGGGACCGGTGCGGGGAATCGCACCTTGTTGCAGCCGTAGTTGATCCCCATCGACATCCCCTCGACGATCAGCACGCCCTTGAGCAGCGCCGGGACGAGCGACAGCGTGAGGTAGCCGTGCGCGATGGCCGAACCGAACGGCCCGCTCTTGGCCTTCTCGGGGTCGACGTGGATCCATTGGTGGTCGTCGGTCGCGTCGGCGAAGAGGTTGATCCGCTCCTGGTCGACCCGAAGCCACTCGCTGTAGCCGAGGTGGGTACCGACGAGGTCGTGGAAGGTCTGGATGCCGTGCACGGTGGTTGCCATTCCAGAGACTGTACGGGAGCGTGCTCGGGGTCGACCAGCGAGCCGAACCGCCCTCGGGCGAGGGGCCGCTCGGTACGCTGGCCCGCGTGGACGCCGGCCACCAGCATCGGAACCTCCAGGGGGGAGGACCCCGCGCCGCGGTCTTCGGGATCAGCGACGGCCTGGTCTCGAACGTCGCCCTGATCCTCGGCATGGCCGGGGCCCACGCCTCGACCGGTGCGGTGCGCCTCGCCGGCGTGGCCGGACTGATCGCCGGCTCGTTCTCGATGGCGGCCGGAGAGTACATCTCGATGCGCGCCCAGTCGGAGCTCATGCTGCGCGAGCTCGACGTCGAGCGCCAGGCCATCCGTCACGACCCGGAGGTCGAGCGCAAGGAGCTGGCGGCCATCTACGAGAGCCGGGGTCTCGAGGCCGACCTGGCCGACGAGTTGTCCGCGAAGATGATGCGCGACCCCGAGCTCGCTCTCGAGACGCACGCCCGCGAGGAGCTGGGCATCGATCCGACGGCGACCGGAAAGCCCATCGAGGCGGCCTCCTCCTCTTTCGTGACCTTCGCCCTCGGTGCCTTCGTGCCGCTCCTGCCCTGGCTGTTGTCGTTGGGCCGTACCGAAGCGACCGTCTGGTCGATCGTGCTCGGCGCCCTCGGGGCGTTCGGTGTCGGCGCGGCTCTCTCCCACTTCACCGGACGGTCGTGGTTGTGGTCCGCCTTGCGGCAGTTGCTCATCCTGGGCATCGCCGCCGCGGTGACCTACGGGGTGGGTCACCTCGTCGGGACCGGTTAGCCGCCGCGCCGTCGCGGGCGCGTCAGCGTGGCGCGTCGAGCAGCTCGATGCGCCGGGCCAGGTTGACCGCGTGGTCGCCGAGCCGCTCGAAGAAGCGTGCGAGGAGGGTGACCTGCGAGGCCACCGATGCCGGCACCTCCTCGGTCGCGATCTCGTGCAGCAACCGATCGCGCAGGATGTTCATCTCGACGTCGTCCTCGGCGAGTCCTTCGGACCTGCTCTCCCGCTCGCCGTACGCGTCTGCCGCGGTCCGCCACATGTCGAGTGCGACCTCGGTCATCCGCTGGACGATGCCGCGGCTCACCGGGGTCATCTCCGCGCCCAGGTTGTCGACGGCGCGCTGGGCCACGTGCTCGGCCAAGTCCGCGCTGCGCTCGAGCTCGGGCAGGATCAAGAGGAGCCCGATCAGCTCTCGGAGAGGGGCGGCGCCCCGGGCCAGGTCGATCTGCCGCCAGACCAGCAGCTCGACCTCGGAGGTCAGGTCGTCCACCCGCTGGTCGCCTTCGACCACCTCGCGGCCGAGCCCGGTCTCGCCGTGGAGGAGGGCGTGGGTCGCCTGGGCCAGCGCCTGGGACACGAGAGCGAACAGCTGGGTGACCTTTCGGTCGATCACCTCGAGATCCTCGTCGGCGCTCATCGCGGGACCGACCCTATCGGCCTGCTCGATCGGAGTTCGCGTAGAGTTCACCTCCCCGACACTTCTTGGTCACGTGGGCTCTTGGTCACGTGGGGTCTTGGTCACGTGGGCGCGCCCCTTGGCGGTCTCGCGCTAGGTCCCGGCCGGACCGAAGTGACCCACGTACGCGCGATCGACATGATCGTCGCGGAAACCGATCGTCCGGTAAAGGGCTCTGGCCGCGGAATTTGCCGCGTCGACGTAGAGCATGCCGACCGACAGGCCCTTCCGGGCGAGCCAGTCGAGTCCCGCGAGAGTGAGCCCGCGCCCGAAGCCCCGCCCTTGGAAGTCGGGATCGACGCCGATGACGTAGATCTCGCCGAGCGCGGGTGCGGCGGTCCGGTGGATCTTGGTCCAGCAGGAGCCGGCCATCCGCCCCTCCTCTTCGAGGACGCGGAAGCCGTCAGGGTCGAACCAGGGCTCGCGCTCGCGCTCGAGCAGCGTCGCGAGGTCCCACCGGCCCTGTTCGGGATGGTCGGCGAAGGCGCGATTGTTGGCGACGAGCCATTCCTCTTCGTCGACCCCGGGTCGGAACGGTCGGGTCGGGACGATGGCGTCGGCGTGGCGTGCTGCGACCGGCAGTGCACAGCGCATCTGGACGAGGTCGCGTTCGAGGGTGAAGCCGTGGGATTCCGCCCGCTCGTCGTCGGAAGCAGTCGACTGCGAGATCCACCACCGGAGGGTCGCGGTGCGACGCCCGCCTTCGGTCGCGGCGGCGATGGCTTTCTCGAGCAGCGCGTCGGCGACCGTTCCGTGGGTCCCCGTGTCGAGGACCAGCTCGGTGACGAACTCGCCCGGCCGCCGACCGTGGCTCACCTGCGCGTAGCCGACCAGACCGGATCGCACCCCGCCGTGGACGAGGAGCCCGGTGCTGCCTTCTGCCGCACTGCTGCCGTCGTGGGCGCCGCCGAGGTGTGCCAGCTCCGAGCGCTTCGGTTCGCCGAGCGCGGGATGCCCCGTGGCGCGCGAGACCCGTTGGACGAACGCTTCGATCTCGCGCACCGCGCCCGTGTCGAGCGACGCGAGCGCGACGGTGGTGACATCCTCCATCACGAAGAAACTACCGATAGTCTCCCGCCATGGCCCGACCCCGGTCGCCCAAAGGGAGGGCCCGCCTGACCGACGAGCGTCTCGCCGTGGTCTTCCCCGGCACCGCGGAGGAGCTTGCGCCGCTCCACCACGCCGGCTCCTTCGAGCTCCTCGTCGCCACCATCCTCTCCGCGCAATGCACCGACGAGCGGGTCAACCTGACGACGCCGGCGCTGTTCGCCGCGCTACCCGGACGCTGACGCGCTCGCCGCAGCCGATCCCGCCGAGCTCGAAGAGCTGATCCGCCCGACCGGGTTCTTCCGGAGCAAGGCGCGAAATCTCATCGGGATGGCGCAGGGGGTCGTCGGTCGCTTCGGGGGCGAGGTTCCCTCGCGGATGGAGGATCTGGTGACGCTTCCCGGCGTGGGCCGGAAGACCGCCAACGTCGTGCGCAGCCAGGCATTCGGTCTTCCCGGCTTGCCGGTCGACACCCACGTGCTCCGCGTCTCGCGGCGGCTCGGGCTCACCGAGGAGAGCGATCCGGTCCGGGTCGAGAGCGATCTCAACGGGATGATCCCACCCGCAGAGCGAGGAGCGTTCAGCATCCGGGTGATCCTCCACGGGAGGGCGACCTGCAGGGCCCGCAACCCGGGGTGCTCCACCTGCGTGCTGTCGGACTTCTGCCCGACGGGGCTCGCCCTCCTCGCCGCGAAGGGGTGAACACCGGCTCGATGTGGGTACCGACCTGGGCATTTGAACGCCGCCCCTGGGGCGAGCCCTGGGCGGGCGCCAGGGTCGGGCCAGACCGCGAATTGCGACTGGCATCGGGGTGGGAAACATGGTGGTCTTGAAGCCCTCGGAACCGGTTCCCGCCAACTGGTTCCGCTGAGCGGTTATCGGGATCCGCCGCCCGAGCCGCTCGCGCAAAGGCACCCTTCGGGGTGCCTTTGGCGCGTTCGGGGAGCGCTCGGAGGGCGCGCCGCCGACATCGGTCAGCGCCGGCTCAACGCGGTCGCGAGACGGGAGAGTCGCCGGTTCGCGCCGTTCAGCGCGCGCTCGATCGCGAAGAGCTCACGTGCGGTCTCCTCGTCCTTTCGCGCGTCGGCGGACTCGGCGTGCTCGGTCACCCGGCGGGTCAGCTCGTCGAGCGCGGTGGCGAGCGAGGACAGTTCGGCTGCGGACATCGGGCCGATCATGTCATGCCCTGGTGCCGCGCTTCTCGTCGGACCCGACCTGCCGGACTGCCCGGAGGGGGTGGCGTGACCTTCCACTAGCATCGACGGGCTATGACGCTGCGTCACCTGGACCTTCGCGGCATCGCCGATGATCCGGCCGCGCTGCGTGCCGCGCTGCCGGGGCCGGGGAGCGAGCCCGATCGTCCGGTGAGCGAGGTCGCGGCGATCGTCGAGGCGGTGCGGACCGGTGGTGACACCGCGCTCCGCCGCCTGACCGCTTCCTTCGACGGGGTCGAGCTCGACGAGCTCCGGGTGCCCGACGCCGAGCTCGACGGCGCGCTCGATCGGATCCCCGCCGAGCTGCGCGAGGCGATCGAGGTGGCGCACGACCGGATCCGCGCCTACCACGCGCACGAGGTGGCTCCCGAGGTCGAGGAGTTCGCGAACGGGGGGATCACGGTGCAGCACCTGACCCGACCGGTCGCCCGTGCGGGCTGCTACGCGCCGGGAGGGCGGGCCCGCTACCCCTCGACCGTGCTGATGTGCGCCACCCCCGCCCGAGTCGCAGGCGTGAGGGAAGTGGTGCTCTGCACACCGGCGGCCACCGACGGTCGGATCGACGACGCGACGCTGGCCGCAGCCCGGGTGGCCGGGGTGGACGAGGTGTACCGGGTCGGGGGTGCCCAGGCCATCGCGGCCCTGGCCTACGGCACCGAGTCGATCGAGCCGGTCGACGTGATCGTCGGGCCGGGCAACCGCTACGTCGCCGAGGCCGAGCGCCAGGTGGCGGGCGTGGTCGGTGTCCCCTCCGGGATCGCCGGTCCGTCCGAGGTGGTGGTCGTCGCCGGGCCGGAGACGCCGATCGAGCTGGCCGCGGTCGACCTGGTGGTGCAGGCCGAGCACGGTCCCGACGGCCTCGCCTGGTTGGTCACCTGGTCAGAGGAGGTGGCGGCCGCGGTCACCGCCGAGGTGGCTCGCATGGTGGCCGCGTCCCCCGTCGGGGCGACCTCGAAGCGACGCTCGGGAAGGGCGGGATCGTGGCGCTCGTCGACGGTCCCGCCGAGGCCTGCTCGGTCGCGAACGCCGTCGCGCCCGAGCACCTCGAGATCCTCACCGAGGACGCGGAGGTGCTCCTCGGATCGATCGAGAACGCGGGCGCGGTCTTCCTCGGCCCCCGGGGGGCGGCGAGCTTCGGCGACTATCTCGCCGGCCCGAACCACGTACTGCCCACCAATCGCAGCGCCCGCTTCGCCAGCGCGCTCCGGGTCGACGACTTCGTCCGCCACATCCACGCGGTCTCGGTGAGCGAGAAGGCGCTCGAGGTCCTCGGTCCTCACGTGGTGACCCTGGCCGACACCGAGGGGTTGCCGGCCCACGCGCAGTCGGTGCGCCTGCGATGGCCACGGTAGGGCAAGACGGGCAGGAGCGCGGCTTGCCCGCGGTCCGCCCCGATCTCGCCGCGCTCACCGGCTACCACTCGCCACAGGTGCGGGTCGAGGTACGGCTGAACGCGAACGAGTCCCCGCTTCCGCCGCCGGAGGGTTGGTACGAGGCGCTGCAGGACGGCATCGCGGAGATCCCCTTCAACCGCTACCCCGACCGCGAGGCGACCGAGCTGCGCGCGGCGCTGGGCGAGAGCCACGGCGTCGAGCCCGAGCGGATCTTCTGTGCCAACGGCTCGAACGAGGTCATCCAATCGCTCCTGCTCGCCTACGGCGGGCCGGGCCGGCGGATCGCGGTGTTCGAGCCCACCTACACCCTGCACCGTCACATCGCGCGGCTCACCGGGACGGAGGTCGCGGCCGGAAGCCGCGGCGAGTCGTTCGAGCTCGATCTCGACGAGGTGCGCCGGGTCCTTTCGAGTGCCGGGCCGGTGATCACCTTCCTCTGCTCCCCGAACAACCCGACCGGCCGGGCGGAGCCGCGCGGCGATCTCGAGGCGGTCGCCCGCCTGGCCCCGGGCCTGCTGGTGGTCGACGAGGCCTATGGCCAGTTCGCGCCCTGGTCAGCGCTGGATCTCCTCCGCGACCGGGGAGAGGGGGCCGAACGCACCGTGGTGGTCCGGACCTTCTCCAAGACCTGGTCGATGGCGGCCGGGCGTCTCGGCTACCTCATCGGCCCCCCCGAGGTCGTCCAGGCGTGCGAGGCGGTGGCACTGCCGTACCACCTCGACGCGGTCACCCAGCTCGCGGGCCGGCTGGCCCTCGGGTTCGTCCACGAGATGGAGACGAGGATCGCGCTGGTGACCGAGGAGCGCGGGCGTCTCACCGCCGCACTGGCCGAGTTGCCGGTTCGGGCGTGGCCGTCGGACGCCAACTTCCTCCTCTTCCGTCCGTCGCTCAAGGAGGCGAAGGAGGTCTGGTCCGACCTCCTCAGCGCATCGGTACTCGTGCGAGACTGTTCGGACTGGCCGGGTCTCGAGGGATGCCTCCGGGTCACAGTCGGCCTTCCCGAGGAGAACGACCGCTTCCTGGCCGCACTGCGCGAGAGCCTGCGATGAGCATCGACACGACACCCGCCCCCACCAGGTCCGCGTCTGCCCGGCGCGCGACCAAGGAGACCTCGATCGAGGTCGACCTCTGCGTCGACGGCACAGGCGTGATCGAAGTGGCGACCGGGCTGCCGTTCTTCGACCACATGCTGAGCCAGCTCGGGCGTCACGGCGGACTCGACCTCCGGGTCGCCGCGCAGGGTGACCTCGAGGTCGACGCGCACCACACCGTCGAGGACGTGGGCATCACGGTGGGGGAGGCGCTGGCCGAGGCTCTCGGCGACAAAGCGGGCATCCGCCGCTTCGGCTCGATCGCGCTCCCGCTCGACGAGGCCCTCGTCGAGGTGGCACTCGACCTCTCGGGCCGGCCCTTTCTCGCCTACGGGATCGAGTTCGCGCCCGAAACCGCAGCCCTCGGCTCACCGCCCTTCGACCCGCAGCTCGCCGAGGAGTTCTGGAGGGCCTTCTCTACTTCCTCGAGTCTAACCCTCCACTTGAGGTTGATATCTGGGAAGAACACTCACCATATACTTGAGGCTTCGTTCAAGGGAGTGGCCCGCGCGCTGCGGGACGCGGTCCGAGTCGAGGGGCGTTCGGTGCCGTCGACGAAGGGGACCTTGTGAGCGCCCGTGGCAGTCGCGACCCCTCGAAGAGAGCCCGCCGGGAGGGAAGGGGAGAGGCTCGTCCGCGCTGGCGGGACCGTCGCCGGTGATCGCGGTCCTCGACTACGGGATCGGGAACCTGCGCTCGGCCGAGAAGGCACTCCAGTTCCTCGGCGCCGAGGCGCAGCTCGTCGACGATCCGGACCGTGCGGTCCTCGCCGACGGCCTGGTGCTGCCGGGCGTGGGCGCGTTCGGCCCCTGCGTGCGGGCGCTCCGTCGGAGCGGGCTCGATGCCGCCGCGCATTTCGCGATCGGAGAGGGGGTGCCCTTCCTCGGTATCTGCATCGGCTTCCAGATGCTCTACGAGGGGTCCGACGAGGATCCTTCGGACCCCGGACTCGGGGTGCTGCCCGGCGTGGTGCGCCGGTTGCCCGAAGGGGTCAAGCACCCCCAGATGCAGTGGAACGTCCTCGACATCACCGACGACATCGAGTCCCCGCTCCTCGCCGGGCTCCCCGAGCCGGCGTGGGTCTACTTCGTGCACTCCTATTCACCCGAAGTGCACGCGGAGACCACGTCGACCTGTGAGTACGGAGGAACGATCACCGCCACCGCCGAGAGCGGTCGAGTCGCGGGCACCCAATTCCACCCGGAGAAGTCGGGCCGGGTGGGGCTCCGCGTCCTCTCCAATTTCGTGCGCTCGGTCGACGGCGTGCGGGCCTGATGGACCTCTATCCGGCGATCGACATCCGCGACGGCAAAGCGGTCCGTCTCGCGCAGGGCGACTTCGATCGCCAGCGCGGCTACGGGGACCCTCTCGAGCTCGCAGCGCGGTTCGCCGCGGCCGGTGCCCGGTGGCTGCACGTGGTCGACCTCGACGCGGCGCGCTCGGGTCGGCCGGTCAACCGTGACGTGGTGATCGCCATCGCCCGGGCGGCGCCGGTGCCGATCCAATCGGGGGGAGGGGTCCGGAGCCTCGAGGACGCCGCGGCACTGCTCGGCGGCGGGGTCCGGCGGGTGGTGCTCGGGACGGCCGCGATCGAGTCACCCGGACTCGCCCGCGAGGTCGCCGGGTCCTTCCCCGGGCAGGTCGCGATCGGGCTCGACTACCGGACGAGTGCGGACGGACGGGCCGAGGTCGCGGTCCGCGGTTGGGAGAAGGCGACGGGGCACGCGGTGACCGACGTCCTGGCGGAGCTCGCCGACGCCGGTCTGGCCGCGGTCGTGCTCACCGCGATCGAACGCGACGGGATGCTCTCGGGGCCCGACCTCGAGGGGGTAGCCGAGGTGTTGGCGGCGACCTCGCTCCCGGTCATCGCGTCCGGCGGCGTGTCCTCGGTGCGCGACGTCGAGGAGCTCGCAGCTCTCTCCGTTGTCGGGAAGGACGGCGCTCCCGACCGGCAGGTGAGCGGAGTGATCGCGGGACGGGCACTCGTCGAGGGGCGGCTGACCGTCGAGGAGGGGGTGGCCGCGTGCGCACGGTCCGGGTGATCCCCTGCCTCGACGTCGACGCCGGGCGGGTGGTCAAAGGGGTGCGTTTCACCGATCTGATCGATGCCGGCGACCCGGTCGAGCTCGCCACCCGCTACGACGCGGAGGGTGCCGACGAGCTGGTCTTCCTCGACATCACCGCGTCGGCCGACGACCGGCGGACCATGGTGGAGATGGCCTCGCGCACCGCCGAGGTCCTCTTCATCCCCTTCACCGTGGGCGGTGGCGTGCGGTCGGTGGAGGACGCGCGCCAGCTGCTGCGGGCCGGCGCGGACAAGGTCGGGGTGAACACCGCGGCGATCGACCGGCCCGATCTGGTCGCCGAGATCGCCGACGAGTTCGGCAGCCAGTGCGTGGTCGTCGCGGTCGATGCGCGTCGCTCGCCCACCTCCCCACCGGACGCACCGCGTTGGGAGGTGTACACCCACGGAGGGCGCCGTCCGACCGGTGTCGACGCGCTGGCGTGGTGCGAGCGGGCCGCGGCGATCGGTGCCGGGGAGCTCCTCGTGACCTCGATGGACCGGGACGGCACCCGCGACGGCTTCGACCTCGAGCTCGTACGGACCGTGGCGGATCGTTGCGCGGTGCCCCTGATCGCATCGGGCGGTGTCGGCACGCTCGACCATCTCGTCGAGGGCGCGCTCGAGGGCGGTGCCGAGGCGGTACTCGCCGCCTCGATCTTCCATCTCGGCAAGTTCTCCGTCGCCGAGGCGAAGGCTCACCTGGCCTCGGCCGGTGTCCTCGTGCGACCGGTCTGAGCGGTAGCCTGCGTTCGTGGCCTCGACGACGTCGGAGAAGGTGCCGACCAGCCAGAATCCCGCGAGCAAGAACGGCGGCGGCAAAGTGCCGATCACCGTGCTCGCCGACCGCGTCCTCGTCCTCGTCGGACAGAACGAGGGTGAGCGCCGCTCGCGGGCCGGCATCCTCATCCCTGCCACCGCGCAGGTCTCGCGGCGGCTGACCTGGGCGGAGGCGGTCGCGGTCGGGCCCCACGTGCGCTCGGTCAAGGTGGGTGACACCGTCCTGTTCAACCCCGAGGACCGGTTCGAGGTGGAGGTCCAGGGGGAGGAGTACGTGATCCTCCGCGAGCGGGACATCCACGCGGTCGCCTCGACGAGGATCGACGGCGGCACCGGCCTCTACCTCTGACGAGGGCCGCATCGTGAGCACGTCGACCTCCACCGGCAACCCGACAGGCGGACCCACCGCGTCGCCGATCCCCTTCAGCGAGGAGGAGATCGGCCGCATCGTCTTCGGAAAGGACGGCCTGGTGGGCGCCATCGTGCAAGATGCCACCGACCGAACCGTCCTCATGTTCGCCTGGATGAACGAGGAGTCGCTGCGCCGCACCCTCGAGACCGGGCGCTCGTGGTTCTGGAGCCGCAGCCGCCAAGAGCTGTGGTGCAAGGGGGAGACGTCGGGGGACCGGCAGTTCGTGCGAAGCGTCCACTACGACTGTGACGGCGACGTGGTCCTCCTGACCGTCGACCAGACGGGTGCCGGCGCCTGCCACACCGGCAACCGGACCTGCTTCTTCCGCGCATTCGGCGAAGCGGCGCCCGGCCGATGACCCGGACCGTGGCCGGCTCGACCGCCGGCCCGGGGCTGGAGGGCTTCCGCGCACGCGCGGCGGTCCACCGGGTCGTGCCGGTGTGGCGCGAGCTGGTCGCCGACACCCTCACGCCGGTCGGTGCGTTCCTCCAGATGGTGGGCGGTGATGCGACGGGGTTCCTCCTCGAGTCGGTGGAAGGCGGCGAGCGGTGGGGCCGTTACTCCTTCGTCGGGAGGAATCCGCTCGCGACCATCTCCGCACGGGGCTCTCGGGTTTCGGTCGCCGGACCGGTCGACCTCGATGCCTTGACCGGCAGCCGGGTGACCGGCGACGAGGGGATGCTCGCCGCGCTCGAAGCGATCCTCGGCGCGCTCGACTCGCCCGATCTGCCGGACCTGCCGCCGCTGCACGCGGGCATGGTCGGCTACCTCGGCTACGACGTCGTGCGCGAGGTCGAGCGCCTGCCGCACCCGCCCCGTGACGACCTCGGTCACCCTGACGCGTTGATGGCGGTGATCGGACAGCTCGCGGCCTTCGACCACTGGCGCCAGCGCGTCGTACTCGTCGACAACGTGGTGATCCGCCCGGAGTGGGGCGGCCCCGAGCTCGACGACGCCTACCGCGGTGCCGAGGCACGACTCGACCGGCTGACCGCCGACTGCTTCCGGCCGGCCGTCGAGGAGCCGCGCCCCCTGCCGAGCGCGGTCGGTCCTCCGAACGACGTCCGGCGGACCATGGACGACGCGCTCTTCGAGGACGCGGTACGCGCCGCCAAGGAGCACATCACCGCGGGCGACGTGTTCCAAGTGGTGCTCTCCCAGCGCTACGACCTGCCGTCGCTCTGCGCGGACCCCTTCGACGTCTATCGGGTCCTCCGGCTGGTCAACCCGAGCCCCTACCTCTACTTCCTCCGCTTTCCGGAGGTCACGGTCGTCGGGGCGTCCCCCGAGCCGATGGTGCGGCTGCGGGAGGGAACGGTCACGTCGCGGCCGATCGCCGGCTCGCGTCCTCGCGGGGAGACCGAGAGCGACGACTTGCGGCTCGAGGGCGAGCTGGTCGAGGACCCGAAGGAGGTGGCCGAGCACGTGATGCTGGTCGACCTCGCCCGCAACGACGTCGGCCGCGTGGTCCGCTACGGCACCGAGGTGGTCGAGGAGCGCATGGTGGTCGAGCGCTACAGCCACATCATGCACCTCACCTCGCAGGTCTCCGGGCGTCTCGCCGAAGGGAAGGGACCGGTCGACGTCCTCCGTGCGACCATTCCCGCGGGCACCCTTTCGGGTGCACCCAAGGTGCGGGCGATGGAGATCATCGACGACCTCGAGGTGACCAAGCGCGGCGTCTACGGCGGGGTCGTCGGGTATCTCGACTTCTCCGGCAACCTCGACACCGCCATCGCGATCCGCACCATGACCGTCAGCCCCGACGGCAGCGCGTCGGTCCAGGCGGGTGCCGGCATCGTGGCCGACAGCGATCCGAGGAGCGAGAACGAAGAGTGCGCGCACAAGGCGGCGGCGATCCTCTCGGCCGTCGCCATGGCCCGTGCGGGATCGACGTCGTGACCGGCACGAGCGGATCGGGGAGCGAGCAGTACGCGGCGATGCGCGAGGGCGTCGGCGCACACGGCTTGGGCCGTGACGTGGTGTCGGTGCGCGGACCCGATGCCGAGTCGTACCTCCAGGGACAGTGCAGCCAGGATGTCGCCGCGCTCGGCGCCGGCGAGAGTGCCGAGGCTCTTCTTCTCAGTCCCCAGGGCAAGGTGGACGCCTACCTTCGGGTCACCCGGCGCGCCGCCGACGAGTACCTGCTCGACGCCGACGCGGGGACAGGTCCGGGCGTCGTCGCCCGTCTCGAGCGCTTCAAGCTCCGGGTCGACGTCAGCGTCGAGCCCCTCGAGTGGGCGTGCGTCGCGGTCCGGGGTCCGGCGACCGGCGCCGCGCTGGCGGAGGGGCCCGCGCTGGTCGTGCCGGTGAGCTGGCCCGGCCTGAGCGGTGTCGACCTGCTCGGGCCCGGCACAGGGCCGGCACCGGCGACCTGGGTCGGCGACGAGGCGGTGGCCTGTGGGGACCAGGTGTGGGAGGCGCTCCGGATCGAGGCCGGACTCCCCGCCGCGGGCCGCGAGATCACCGAGGGGACCATCGCCGCCGAAGTCGGGCTGGTCGAGCGGACCGTCTCGTTCACCAAGGGATGCTTCACCGGCCAGGAACTCGTGGCGCGCCTCGATTCCCGCGGGACGAAGGTCGCGCGTCGCCTCGCCGGCGTGGTGATCGCCGGCGCTTCCCCCGACGACCTGCCACCGGCCGGCGCCTCGGTCGCCCCCGAGGACGGTCCCGAGTCGGGCCGGCTCACCTCGGTGGCCTGGTCACCCGGGCTCGGCGCAGTGGTGGCGCTCTCGCTCCTGCACCGACGGGTCGCCCCGCCCGCGCCAGTCGAGGTCGCCTGGGAGGGGGACGAAGGCCCTCGCTCTCTCACCGGAGAGGCGAGGGCGCTTCCCCTCGCGCCGTAGCGGGCCCCGAGCGGGGCCGGTGGGATACTGGGTCGCCGCGCGGAACCGCGCCGGCACCGAGAGAGAGGGTGCATGGCAACCGAGACGCCGCCCACCGGGGAGGAGGCGGGCGCACCCGCCGAGCCCGAACGGGTCACCACCTCGACCCGAGACCCGGCGGAGACCGCCGCCCAGCTCGAACGCTGGCTCGGAGGCGTCCTGCCCGCCGGCTCGGGCCTTGCCATCGATGACGTGGGCATCCCCCAGAGCAACGGGATGTCGTCGGAGACGCTCCTTTTCACCGCCGGCTGGCAGGACGAGCACGGGCCGGTCGAGCGCCGCCTGGTGGCGCGCATCGAGCCGCCCGCATCGGCGCACCCGGTGTTCACCACTTACGACCTCGGCATGCAGTTCGAGGTGATGCGCCTCGTCCGCGAGCAGACCGCGGTGCCGGTGCCCGAGCCGCTCTGGTACGAACCCGACCCCGCCGTCCTCGGTGGGCCCTTCTTCGTCATGCAACAGGTGGACGGAGAGGTCCCACCCGACGTGATGCCCTACACCTTCGGGGACAACTGGGTCTTCGACGCGGCCGAAGCCGATCGTCACGCCATCCAGGAGTCGGCGGTGCGGGCGATGGCCGGTATCCACGAGCTCACCCCGGCCGAACACGATCTCTCCTTCCTCGAGCACCCGGTCGCGGGGGAGACCGCGCTCGAGCGGTCGTTCCGGCACTGGCGGGAGTACCACGAATGGGTGGTGAAGGACCTTCCCTCCCCGCTCCTCGCCGCCTGCTTCGCCTGGCTCGAGGACCACTTCCCGACCGACACCCAGCCGGATGCGCTCTCGTGGGGTGACGGACGGATCGGTAACATGATCTTCCGCGACTACCAGGTCGTCGCGGTCCTCGACTGGGAGATGGCAGCAGTCGCGCCACCCGAAGTCGACCTCGGGTGGATGTGCTACCTGCACCTGTTCTTCCAGGACCTGGCGACCGACCTCGGTGCCCCGGGACTTCCGGAGATGTTCCGTCCCTCCGACGTGCGCGAGTCCTACGCCAAGGCGTCGGGCCGCACTCCGGGGGACCTGACCTGGTTCCTCGCCTACGCGGCCATCCGGCACGGGGTGATCATGCGACGGGTCACCGAACGTTCGATCCTCTTCGGTGAGGCCGAGCGCCCAGAGCAGGTCGACGACCTGATCATGCACCGCTCGACGCTCGAGCGGATGCTCGAGGGGACCTACTGGGAGAGCATCTCGCTCTGAGCGAGCGCGGCGGTCGGGCTACCAGAACGACGTGTCGCGCTCGAGCCCGAGCTCGGGGTGGTCACCGGTGATCATCGGCTGGCAGTTGCCGAGTCCCACCGCGCCGGTGTCGAGGTCGTGGATCCGCACCACCGTGTCGCGCAGCTGGTGGAGGTCGCGTGCGAGTGCGGGGTCGCTGCAGTCGTCGAGCCGCTCTCCGTCCACGTGGAGCTCACCCCGCCACTCGCCATGGTGGTGGCCCTGCCAGCCGAAATAGAGGCCGGCCCCGAGGTGGAAGCCGGTCGCGGTCGGCACCTCCAGGCGGAACCGCCTGCGCGAGCCGTCCTCGAGGGTCACCGACACCTCGCCGCCCCGGAGTCGGCGGTTCGACGGGTCGTAGGTGAGCGCCGGCCGGATGTCCGCCATCCGCTCGACCCTCCCGTCGGCGTGCTCGAGCGCACCCATCACCGTGTGGAACTCCCGGCCGAATCCCTTTGCGTCGATCGCGTGGAGAAAAAGGCCGAAGCGGGTGCCGTCGGGATCGGTCATGAGCGACGGGGACCAGATCATCGAGAAGTCCATCGCGTCGCGCGGGTCGAACGGGTCGACATCGGTCGCCGGCGTGCCCACGTCGTAGCGGACGCCCCAGGAGTGGTCGCGAGTCGACACCCACTCCTCGGCGTCGAGCTCGTGACGGATCCCGTCGATCGAAACCCAGCCCGAGGCGACTCCGATCTGGTGGTAGCGGACCAGATCCGCGCTGACCCGGTACCCGAGCGCCGCTCGCTGGAGGGTGCGGTCCTCCATGTCCGGCGGTACCGCGGCCTCGAACACCCAGTCGAACGCGATCGGTTGGCACTCGTTCTCCTCGAGGCGGAACCGCACCCGTTGCATCGGCTCGAGGACCTCGTAATGGATGGGTCCGACCGCGCCGAGATCGGGCGCGGGGAAGAGTCGACGGCTGCCGCGGACGGTGATCTGCTCGACCCCGCGGGAGATGCCCGCGTAGCCGTCGAGCACGTTGCGGTTGGCGTACTTGCCCATCCCGAACGCGAGCTGCAGTCCGCCGTCGCGGCGGGCGGCCATCGCGCACACCTTCTCCGTCCAGGAGGGGTCGCTCGCCCCGACCGTGGCGAAGGTGTCGGCGATCTGGTGGTCGAACCGCTCGTCGGCGGGGCCGAGGGGTCCGAACAGGTTGGTCACGGTCGCTCCACGGAGTAGGGCCGCCTCGATGGCTGCGCGGCTCGGTCAGACACCGAGGCTGCTCTTCGCGGCCTGCTCGAAGGCGCGGGAGGGCATGAGGCGCTTGGCGAGGATTCCGACCCGCTCGCCCATCTTGCCGACCGAGACACGTCGCGGCGCACGGCGCGCCTCGAGCACCCGCTCGACGACTGCGGCGACCTCCCCGGGTGCGACGCCTCGCGCTTCGTCCTCGCCCATCTTGGTGACCGCGCGGGTGGCGGCCTCGCGGTAGGGGTCCTCGCCGGCGGGCGCGGCGGCATCCCGGCGGTTCGCGGTGAAGTCGGTGCGCACGTTGCCCGGTTCGACGAGCGTGACCTGGATCCCGAAGGGCCCGACCTCGTACGCGAGAGCCTCGCCGTAACCCTCCATGGCGAACTTGCTCGCGCTGTAGAAGGCCTGGAAGGGGAGCGCGACGATCCCGCCGATCGAGCTGACGAGGACCACCCTTCCCGCACCCTGTGCACGCATCACCGGGAGCGCCCGGGCGACGACGCGGACCGCACCCCAGAAGTTGGTCTCGAGCTGGTCGTGCGCGTCCTCGATCGAGGTCTGCTCGACCGCGCCGGCAAGTCCCCAGCCCGCGCAGGCGACCACCGCGTCGAGCCGTCCCGTCCTCGCGAGGAGCGCGCCGACGGCGTCGTCCACCGAGTCGTCGCGGTCGACGTCCATGACGAGGGGGTTCCACCCCCCTTCTGCGGTCCCGCGTCGACTCGCGCCGAAGACCGACCAGCCCGCGGCATGCAGGCGCGCGGCACACGCCTGACCGATCCCGGCCGAGGATCCGGTCACGAGGACTACCCGGGGTGTACGCACTTCCTCCACGACGCCGCAGACTCTACCGATCGGCCGGTGAGGAACGAGCGGGTGATCAAGAGCCGGGGCGGGTCGCGGTGACCTCCAGTTCGGGCGAGGCGGAGGCCGACGGATCGGGCGCCGGCGGCAGCCGCACGACGATCCGCGTCCCGCGATCCTCGACGACCGGGGACTCCGCCTCGACGGAGCCGCCCATGGCGGTGACCAGCTCGGAGACGATCGCGAGCCCGAGCCCGGAGCCCTTGCGCCGCCCGCGTACCCGGTCGGAGACGAAGTGGCGCTCGAAGACCCGCCCGAGCTGCTCGGCCGGGATGCCGGGCCCGTCGTCGACCACCCAGAGGGTGGGCACCCCTGCGACGAGCGCGGACCCGAGGACGACCTGGGTGCGCGCGAAGGACGAGGCGTTCTCGGCCAGGTTGGCGAGCACCTGCACGAGACGGTCCGGGTCGGCCCGTACCCAGAGGGTGGCCGCGGAGCCGGGTGCGGCGAGCAGGTCGAGCCCGAGCTCGGCGGCGGAGCGCCGGAACCCGTCGACCACCTGGTGAACCGCTGCGGCCGCGTCGACGGTGACCAGGTCGAGGGAGAAGCGATCCGCGTCGAGTCGGGCGAGATCGAGGAGGTCCTGCACCAGCCGCTCGAGCCGACGTGCCTCCGCGCCGATGATGCCCGCCGCGTCGGCGGAGTGCGCCGCGGTGCCGTCCACGATCGCGTCGGCGTAGCCGCGGATCGAGGTCAGGGGAGTGCGGAGCTCGTGGGAGACCGAGAGGAGGAACTGGCGCTCCTGTTCGCGGGCGCGCTGGAGCGTCGCGCCCATGCTGTTGATCGAGCCGGCGAGCTCTGCGAACTCGGGGTCCTCCCCGCGGGTGTGCTCGACCGTCGCATCGAGGTCGCCTGCGGCGATCCGCCGTGTGGCCGACACCGCGGCGTCGAGTGGCCTGGTGAAACGACGGGCGAGTGCCGCGGCGACGAGTGCGGCGACGAGCAGCGTGACCAGGCCGACGAGCGCGAAGTAGCGGAGCCCGTTGGCCGGCTCGTCGACCGTGCGCGAGATGACCAGCACCGGTGTGTACCGGGTGACCGACGGCAGGGGAGTCGGCACCGCGGTGTAGATGAGGTGGGTGCCCGAACGGCCGCTCACCTGACGGCCTTGCCGGAGCGCGGCGACGTCGAGGTCGGCGGCGCTGACCCCGGCGGGGTAGGTGCCGCTGATCGAGCCGTCCGGCTGGAGCGCCAGGACGTCGACGGCCGCGAAGTCACCCGCCTGCCGCATCACGGCGAGCTCGCGCCGGATGCCGACCTTGGTGACGGAGGAGCCCTCCGACAGGGTCGTCGAGATGGCACGTCCTTGCCCGGCCAGCTCCTGTTGCGCGGTGGAGACCGCCGCGCGCTGGATGAAGTAGTAGCTCACCACTCCGGTCGCGACCAGCGTGAGCGCGACCAGCAGCACCATCGCGATGGTGAGGCGGCGTCTCATCCGAGCCGGTACCCCACACCCCAGACGGTGGCCAGCGGTAGGTCCTCACCGAGCTTCTTGCGGAGCTGACGGACGTGCACGTCGACGGTCCGCTCGTCGCCGAACCAACCGTCCCCCCAGACGCCGTTCAGGAGCTGCCGACGGGAGAGAGCGAGCCCGCGGTTCTCGGTGAGGTAGGCGAGCAGGTCGAACTCGCGGGTGGCGAGCGGGACCACCTCGCCGGCACGTCGTGCCTCACGCCGTCCGGTATCGACCTCAATGGGCCCGAACGCGGTGACCGGCGGGGCCAGACCGGCTGGGGCCGCCGCCCGGCGCAGGATCGCGTGGACACGTGCGACCAGCTCGCGGGGGGAGAAGGGCTTGGTCACGTAGTCGTCGGCGCCGAGCTCGAGTCCGAGCACCCGATCGACCTCGTCGTCGCGGGCGCTCAGCACGAGGATCGGGACGTCCGCGGATGCGGTGACGCCCGCCCTGTCCGACCGGGAGCGAAGCCTCCGGCAGACGTCGAGTCCGTCGAGCGCACCGGGGAGGCCGATGTCGACGATCACCAGTTGCGGGCGCTCACGCCCGACGAGCTCGAGTCCCGACTCGCCGTCGGCGGCCTGCAGCACCCGAAAACCGTCGCGGCGGAGGTACATGGCAACCAGATCCGCGATGTGGTGGTCGTCCTCGATCACCACCAGGGTCTCCTCGTCGGTCACCACGACGTCCAGCCTGCCACCGGAGGGCGGAAGCGGCCCGGCACCGTTAGGAAAGTGTGAGCATGCATGCGCACCGGGTCACCGGCACGCAGGGTGCCGCCGGTAGTCTCTTGATGCCATGGCGGCCTATCTCGACACCATCCTCGAGGCACACCGGGTCGCGGCCGCAGCCGACGCTCGCGACGAGAAGACACTCCTCGAGCAGGCACTGGCGGCCCCGCCGGTTCGGCCCTTCGTCGAGGCGATCACCGAGGCGGGCGCCCCGATCGCAGTGATCTCGGAGATCAAGCGGCGTTCGCCGTCGAAGGGCGACCTCGACCCGGGCCTCGACCCCGCCGAGGTCGCCGCCGCCTACGAGCGGGGCGGGGCGGCCTGTCTCTCGGTGCTCACCGACCGGGAGTTCTTCGGGGGCTCCGCCGAGGACCTGGTCGCGGGGCGGGCTGCCTGCTCGCTGCCAGTGCTGCGCAAGGACTTCACGGTGAGCGTCCTCGACGTGTACGACGCCCGCACGATGGGAGCCGACGCGGTGCTGCTCATCGCCGCGGCGCTGACCGACGCGGAGCTCAGCTCGTTCCTCCAAGCGGCCGCACGGTGCTCGTTGGCAGCCCTCGTCGAGGTGCACGACGACGCCGAGCTCGAACGGGCGCTCCGGGCGGGCGCGGTGCTCGTCGGTGTCAACCAGCGCGACCTGGACACCTTCGAGGTCGATCACGAGCGCGCGCTGCGCCTCGGGACCTCCATCCCGCCGGGAGTGGTCGGGGTGGCGGAGTCGGGCATTCGTGACGCGGCTGACGTGGCGGCGCTGGCCGCGGCGGGGTACCAGGCGGTCTTGGTAGGGGAGACCCTGGTCCGCGCCGGCGACCGGAGCGGCGCGGTGGCCGACCTGCTCGGAGTCGGGCGATGACAGGGGCGGCAACCGGCGACGAGGACGACGTCTTCGTCAAGATCTGCGGTCTCACCTCCGAGGCGGACGCCCTCCTCGCCGTCGGCATGGGAGCGGACGCGGTGGGCTTCGTGTTCGCACCCTCACCGCGCCAGATGGCCCCCGGGGCGGTCGCCGACATCGTGAAGCGGCTGCCCCACGAGACGGTCACCGTCGGCGTCTTCCGTGACGAGGCGCCGCGTCGCGTGGTCGAGATCGCCAACCAGATCGGTCTGCGCGGCGTCCAGCTGCATGGCGTGGAGTCACCCGACGACACCCGCTTCGTGAGCGAGCGGGTGGGGTGGACGATCAAGGCCTTTCCGGCCGGCCACCGGAACATCGACCGGTTCGCGGACTACGGGGCGAGGACGCTCCTCGTGGACGGGGCGAGCCCCGGATCGGGGGAGCCCTTCGACTGGCGACTGGCCGAAGGGGTCCTCGACCCGACCCGCCTGATCGTCTCGGGCGGACTCACGCCGGCCAACGTCGGCGCCGCCATCGCGCACCTCCACCCGTTCGGGGTGGACGTCTGCAGCGGCGTGGAGGCCTCGCCGGGGGTGAAGGACCCGGGGAGGCTCCGCGACTTCGTCACCGCGGCCCGATCGGCCGCCGCCGAGTCGGCCGCACGCGGAGGCCGGGCGGAGCGCGCCGGCGCCCCAGGTGGGGAAGGAAGCGAAGACGCGCCGGAGGTCTACGACTGGCAGGAGCCGTGAGTGCTCGCACCGCCGCGGCGTCGGTGCCGTCGATGGGGCCCCCGAGCGCAGACGGTCGCTTCGGCAGTTTCGGTGGCCGCTTCGTGCCGGAGTCGCTCGTCCCTGCCTGCCTCGAGCTCGAGACGGCGTTCGAGGACGCCTGGTCCGACCCCGCGTTCCGCGACGAGCTCGACACCATCCTCCGCCGATACGGCGGACGGCCGACGCCGGTCACCGAGTGCGCACGCCTCTCCGACGAGCTCGGCATCCGCCTGCTCCTCAAACGCGAGGACCTCGCTCACACCGGCTCGCACAAGCTCAACAACGTGATCGGGCAGGGCCTTCTCGCCCGGCGGATGGGCAAGTCCCGCCTGGTCGCCGAGACCGGCGCGGGTCAGCACGGGGTGGCGACGGCGACCGCGGCGGCGCTGTTCGGGATGGAGTGCGTCGTCTACATGGGGGATGTGGACACGATTCGCCAGGAGCTGAACGTGTTCCGCATGGAGCTGCTCGGCGCGGAGGTGCGGCACGTCTCGAGCGGCAGCCGTACCCTGAAGGACGCAGTCAACGAGGCCCTGCGCGACTGGGTCGCGACCGTCGGGTACACCCACTACTGCCTCGGCTCGGTGATGGGCCCCCATCCGTATCCGTGGATGGTCCGCGAGTTCCAGCGGGTCATCGGCGACGAGGCGCGTGAGCAATGTCGCGAGCTCCTCGGGGGTTCCGACCCCGACCTGGTGGTGGCCTGCGCCGGTGGCGGATCGAACGCGGCCGGCATCTTCGCGGGGTTCGCCGACACCACCGCGGCCGGCCTGGTGGCGGTCGAGGCGGCCGGTGGCGCGGCCCTCACCACCGGGATCACCGGCGTACTGCACGGGATGCGGAGCGCGCTGATGCAGGACGAAGCCGGCCAGATCCTCGAAGCGACCTCGATCTCGGCCGGTCTCGACTACCCGGGTATCGGGCCCGAGCACGCCCATCTCGACGAGATCGGCCGCGCCCGGTACGAGACCGCCGACGACGGTGAGGTCCTCGAGGCGTTCCAGCGGCTCGCCCGGGCCGAAGGCATCATCCCCGCGCTCGAGTCCGCCCATGCGCTGGCATGGGTGGTCGCCGCGGTCGCGCGTGGAGAGTTGGCGAAGGGGTCGACCGTGCTGGTCAATCTCTCCGGGCGCGGGGACAAGGACGTCGCGCAGGTCCGAGACATCCTTCGCGACCGGTCGTGACCGTGGTCGAGGAAGCCGCACCCGGCCGGCTCGAGTCGGCGCTCCGCACGCGGCGGGACGCGGGCCACAAGCTGCTCGTGCCGTACCTCACCGGCGGCCTCGACGACCAGTGGCTCCTCGCTCTCGAGGCAGTCGCCGGATCGGGCGCCGACGCGATCGAGGTGGGGATCCCCTTCTCCGATCCGATGATCGACGGCCCGACCATCCAGGAGGCATCCTTCCGGGCCCTCGGGCGGGGCACGACGCCCGAAGGTGTGCTCGCCGATCTGAGCCGCGTCGACGTGGGGGTCCCCATCGTGGCCATGACCTACTACAACCTGATCTTCCGGGCCGGGCACGCGCGCATCGCGGGCCAGATGGCCGAGTCTGGTGTGTCGGGTGCGATCATCCCCGATCTCCCGCTCGAAGAAGTCGGGGAGTGGGCCGCGGCCGCTGACCGGTCGGATGTGGCCACCGTGCTGTTGGTCGCGCCGTCGACGCCGGACGAACGGGTCCGCTCGATCTGCGACCGCTCGCGCGGCTTCGTCTATGCGGTCGGCCGGATGGGAGTGACCGGCGAACGGTCGGAGCTCGCTTCGTCTGCGAAAGAGGTGGCCACGCGGGCGCGGGCTGCCACCGACCTCCCGGTGTGCGTCGGCATCGGGGTCTCGACACCCGCGCAGGCCGTCGAGGTGTGCGAGGTCGCGGACGGCGTGGTCGTGGGGTCGGCGCTCGTGCGACGGCTGCTCGAGGGCGAAGGGCCCGACGGAGCCGCGTCGTTCGTCGGAGCGCTCCGACACGCGCTCGACGCCGGTTGAGCCTTCAGGTCCGCCGGCCGCGCAGGACCCGGTAGAGCGCGCGGGGGAGCGAGCGGCGGCGTTGCTGCTTGGCCCCCTGTTCGAGTCGGTGGCGGATGAGCTCGCGTCGTTCTTGGAGGTCGTGGAAGGTGATGCTTTCGGCGTCGTCGCCGAATCCGAGCGCGGCCCGGTATCCGTCGAGATCGATGGGCGTGGTCAGGAGGTCGCTGCCGACATCGCGGGCGATCTGCTCGCCGTGGTGCTCGGTGAAGTAGGTGGCGATGGCTACGACCTCGCTCAGGATGTCGACGTCCGGTGCCATGGTCGCCATCGCTCCGTTGAGGAACAGGATGTTCTTGACGAAGAGCATCAGCTCTTTCGGCAACCGCGCGCCGTAGCCGAGCAACGCCTTGGTGACCTCGCGGAGCTCAGCCACCATCTCGTCGGCGGTCAGGGTGCTCGCGTCGACGGGTGGCCGATCGAGCCCGAGGTCGCGGATGACCGCCGCCAGGTCCGCATCGGCCGGCAGGGCGCCGAGGTCGCGCAGAGCCTCGACCTGGAGGGCCACGTCGTTGGTGGTCGCGCCCATCTCGAGGCGGAGGAACGCCTGGCGCTTGCGCTCGTCGAGTCGGCCGGTGATCCCGAAGTCGAGAAGCGCGACCGTGCCGTCGTCCTGGACGAGGAGGTTGCCGCTGTGAAGGTCGCCGTGGAACACGCCGTAGAGGAGAGTGCCCTCGAGGAAGGCGATCAGGGTCGACCGGAGGACGGCGGCGGTGTCGATGCCGGCGGAGCGCATGGCGGCTGCGTCTCCCCACGCGTAGCCCCGAAGGTGCTCCATCACCAGCACGCGCTCGGTCACGAGCTCGGGGTGGGGCCTCGGGACCACGACCGAACGGTGGCCCTCGACCGCGAAGACGGCCGCGATGTCGAGCATGTTCTGGGCTTCGAGCCGGAAGTCGAGCTCCTCCACGATGGTCTCGGCGAAGAGCTCGACCAGAGCCGGCGGGTTGGTCAGGGCGGTCACCGGGATCCGGCCGACGAGCATGGGTGCGATCCACGCCATCGCCGCGATGTCGAGCCGAACGAGAGAGGACACCGTCCGTCGTTGGACCTTGACCGCCACCCGTTCCCCCGATCGGAGGGTCGCCGCGTGCACCTGGGCGATCGATGCGGACGCAACCGGGGTCCGGTCGAAGGAGACGAAGACCTCCGCGAGCGGACGGCCGAGATCCTCCTCGACGGTGCGGCGTACGGTCGAGAACGGCTCGGGCGGGACCCGGTCGCGCAGGAGGCGGAACTCGTCGACCAGTTCCTCCGGGAAGATGCCCTCGCCGGAGGAGATGATCTGTCCGAGCTTGATGTACGTAGGCCCGAGGCGCTCGAACGCCGGCCGCAGCCGGCGCGAGAGTCCGGCTCGCGACCGCTCCGTTCCGCGTTCTCGAAGACCCCAGGCGAGGAGCGCCCCGCCGAGCCGGAACCCGACGGCGAGGACCCGGGTGAGCGACGGGAGGTGCTCGGGCCGGGTCAGCCGATGGGCGAGCGCGGCCGCGCCCCGACGGAGCGCGTCGATGTCACCACCGGCGTCGACCGGAAAGCGCCATTCCATGGTCGCGGGATCGACCCTCCAGGGGCCATGTGGACTGAACGCGCCGATGCTGAGGTCCGAGTCGTCGGTCTCGGAGGTTCCCGCCGGCGTGAGACCCCGCACTCGCGGCCCGCTCCGCGGGGGAGACGTGAGGTCTCGTGCGGGTCGCTCGGTCATGGTTCCTCAACGGTAGGGGCGTTGCCGGCGGTGGTGAACGCGCGTCGCGCGTTGCCGGGTCCCCTGGTGTCAGGCGGGGCCGATCACCAGGCAGCCGTTGTGGCCGCCGAAGCCGAAGGAGTTCGAGAGCACCGGTGCGGGTTCCCAGGTCCGGGCGGCGCCTGCGACCACGTCGAGCGTGATCTCCGGGTCGGGCTGCTCGTAGCCCCCGGTCGGCGGGATGAGACGGTGCTCGATGCTCAGCACGACCGCGACGGCCTCGATGGCGCCGCTCGCGCCGAGCCCATGACCGGTGATGCCCTTGGTCGAGGTCACCGGCGGGGCGAGATTCCCGAACACCTTGGTGATCGCGTCGGCTTCCGCCAGGTCGTTCAAGGGTGTGGAGGTCCCGTGCGCGTTGATGTGACCGATCTCGTCGACGGCGACGCCCGCGTCCTCCATGGCGAGAGACATGCACGCGGCGGCACCCGAACCACCCGGGATGGGCGCGGTGATGTGATGCGCGTCGGCCGTGCTGGCGGAGCCGCACAGCTCGCCGTAGATCCGCGCGCCGCGGGCGACGGCGTGGTCCCAGGCCTCGAGCACGAGGGCACCGGCACCCTCGGTGATGACGAACCCGTCACGCCGGATATCGAAGGGGCGCGACTCTCCCGAGGTGGAGAGCGCGGTCATGTTGGCGAAGGCGGCGATGCCGACGTTGGTCATGCCGGCTTCCGCCGCGCCGCCGATCGTCACGTCGCACCGGCCCGACGCCACGAGACGGGCCGCGGAGGCGATGCTGTGGGCTCCCGCCGCGCAGGCGGTGGTGACGGTCTCCGACGGGCCCTGCCAACCGAGCCGGATCGAGACGGCGGCCGCACCGGCATTGGACATCATCATGGGCACCAGCCGGGGCGAGACCCGCCGTGCCCCCTTCTCGCCGAAGAGGAGGATCTGGGACTCGAGGGACTCGAGTCCGCCGACCCCGGTTCCCATCACGACGCCGGAGCGGCCGGGGTCGGCTTGGAGACCACCGGCATCCTCCAGCGCTTCTGCGACGGCGGCGACCGAGAACTGGGTGAACCGGTCGACCTGGCGAGCCTCCTTGGCGCTGAACCACACCTCGGGATCGAAGTCGGGCACCCTGCGCTCGCCGACCGGCGGAGGTCCGTTGAGGCCCGACCAGAGCGCCCCGACACCGACCCCACAGCACGACACCGCGCCGATACCGGTGATGGCGACCCGCCGCCCGCGCAGCGGTCCGTCCGGGCCGATGCCCAGCAGCATCAGGTCTTGGCGGTGATCAGGTCGAACGCCTGGCCGACCGTCTCGATCCCCTCGAGCTCGGATTCGTTCACCGACACGTCGAAGGACTCCTCGAGCGCCATCACCAACTCCACGAGGTCGAGGCTGTCTGCATCGAGGTCTTCGGCGAACCTGGCTTCACGGGTCACCTTGTCGGAGGGGACCTGGAGGACCTCGACGGCGCACTCCCTGAACTTCTCGAACGCCTCGTCGTTGCTCACGGCATCCTTCCCTTTCTGCCCGGGTGGTCCGGGACTCCACTTGTCGGCCTGATCGCTCGCTCGGGGCTCGGGCTCACAGGCCCATCGCCAGTCCACCGTCCACCGGCAGGACCGCTCCTGTTACATACCCGGCGCCCGGAGAGGCCAGAAATCCGACCGCCTCGGCCACCTCGTCGGGTTGGGCCACCCGGCCGAGGGGGACCCGCGCCCGCATGTCGTCCAATCGCTCCTCTCCGAGTGCTGCGAGCATATTCGTTTCGACCAGGCCCGGGGCAACCACGTTCACCGTGATCGAGCGACTGGCGACCTCACGGGCAATCGAACGAGCGAGCCCGACCAACCCGGCCTTGGAGGCTGCATAGTTTGCCTGTCCGGCCGAGCCGATGAAAGCGCCGACCGAGGACACCATCACGATCCGACCGCGGTGGAGCCGAAGCATCTTCGCGAGCGCTCGCTTGGCCACCCGGAACACCGCAGTGAGGTTGGTCTCGATCACCTCGTCCCAGGAGTCCTGACCCATCCGCAGGACCAAGGTGTCGCGGGTGATCCCGGCGTTCGCCACCAACACCTCGACCGGTCCGAAGCGCTCTTCGATGGTCGCGAACGCCTGCTCGACCCCGGCGGGGTCGGTGACGTCGCAAGTGATCGCAAGGAACCGATCCGGTGCGTCGTCACCGAGCCCGCCGACCGGCGCCGATCTCGAGGTGACTGCGACTCGATCGCCGTTGGCGAGGAACCATTGTGCGCAGGCACGACCGATGCCCCGCGAGCCTCCCGTGACCAATACCACCCGGTCGCGCTCGGAGTCGGTCACCGGCTGCTCCCGCCGGTCCGGACCCATGCGACCGGCTGGCCCTCGACCACTCGCTCGCCGCGAACTGCGAGCCACCGCACGAGGACGCCGTCGAAAGGGGTGCGCACGTCGCTCGAGCCGACCGTGCCGACCCGGTCGCCGACTGCGAGAAGGGATCCCGGCTCTGCACCACGACCGCTTCCGGGCAGCGCGGCTGCTTCGGCGAGCGCAGTGCGCTCGAGGGCGCAAAGCTGCACCTCCGGCTCGAAGACCCCCGCGGCCGAACTCACGACGACTCGCTCGGAGGTGAAGAGGTGCTCGCCTTGGTGCACCGGTGTGGAGCTCGACAACTCGTCCGAGCCGGTCACCGTGTCCATCAGACGGTCGAGGTCGTCGGGGACCGCGACCGAGACGGCACGAAGATGGGGGGTTGTCCGCCGAACCATTCCGGTCAGGACGCCGCCGGGGCCGACCTCGACGACCACCGTGGCGCCTTGCTCGCTGAGGGTCTCGAGCGAATGACGCCAGCGGACAGGGCTGCACAGCTGCGCGGAGAGGAGCCCGGGCCACGCCTCCGGCCCTGAGTGAGCCCGGGCGTCGACGTTGGCGACGACCGGCACCTCTGCAGGGTGGAACTCGACAGCCTCGAGCATCGCCCGCAGCCGTCCACGCGCAGAGAGCATCAGGGGAGTGTGGAACGCCCCCGAAACCGGGATGGGGAGGACCTTGCGAGCCCCGAGCTCCTTGGCGAGCTTGGCCGCGACGGCGATGCCCTGCTCGGTGCCGGCGATCACCACCTGGCCCGGAGCGTTGTAGTTGGCGACCCAGACCTCGTCCTCGGCGCGCTGGCAGGCCACCTGCGCGTCGTCGTCCGTGATGCCGATGAGCGCGGCCATGGTGCCCGGATGTTCGGCGGCGGCGGCCTGCATCGCTTCACCGCGCTCGACCACCAGCCGGGTCCCGTCGGGCAGGGACAGCGCCCCGGCAGCGACGAGCGCGGTGTACTCACCGAGACTGTGCCCGGCAGCGGCGCCAGGCGCGAGCCCGAGGCGTTCGACCGCGTCGAGGATGACCAGGCTCGTGACGAAGGTCGCCAGCTGCGCGTTGGCGGTGCGGGTCAGCTCCTCCATGGGAGCGTCGAGGAGCAACGAGGTGAGGTCGCGCCCGGCGACCTCGGAGGCCTCTGCCGCCACCTCCCACGAGGGATGTTCGAGCCAGGCATGGCCCATGCCCGACCGCTGCGACCCTTGTCCCGGGAAGGTAAAGGCCAGCACTGCCGACTCCTCTCGCACGAATCCGGCCGACCCCGACCGCAGTGTCGGTCAAGTGTGGCACGACTCCCGCGGAGCCCGGGATTACCTAAGGGTCACTTCTTCTGTGGGCTCACCTGTCGGTCGGCGGGGTCCACTCGGCTCGCCACTGGCTGATCCACTCCTCGAGCCCGGTCATCTCGAGCACCCGGTCGACGTTGGGTTGCGGGCGGGTCAGCACGAGGTCGCGCCCCGCGCTCTGGAGGCGGTCCTTCGCGGCGACGAGCGCCGCGATGCCGGAGCTGTCGATGAAGGTGAGCTCCGAGAGGTCGACGACGACGGTTGCCTCGGACAGCTCGGCCAGCAGAGCGCTGAGCCGCTCCGAACTCGCGAGGTCGAGCTCCCCGCTCATCCGGACCACGCAGAGACCGTCGTGCCGGGAGATGGATATGTCGAAGATCTCTGGGCTCATCGGTCGGCCGTCACGTACCGCCATAGACGGGGGGGTCAACGGCGTCGCGACCTACGGTACGGCCGGCCCACTCCGATGGCAAGACCCCCCAGCTAGGCCGGCACATTCTGCGCGTCCTTTCGCGTGCGGGGGAAACGCGTGCGGAAGGTGCGTACGGTGATTCCGAGCAAACGGGTGGGAACGGAGGCTCGGGCGGAGGCGCTGCGGGGGAGATTGAGCATCGGCCCGATCTCCCCGAAGTAGTTGCCCGGGCCGATGGTGGCCAACACCTCCTCGGAGCCGTCGCTGTGTACCCGGAAGATCTCGACGGCGCCCTCGAGCACTTCGTAGACGAGTTCGCCGCGGTCTCCTTGCGAGAACAGGAGCTCTCGGCTACCGAGGGTCACCTCCTCCGGCTCGCGCTCGACGGAGGCGGCTTCGGGGCTGAGCTCGACGACCCGGTCGGCGATGTGAGTGATCCGGTCGTCGTGGGTCGATACGACGACCATGCGGCCCGGCGTCGCCAAATCTCGGAGGAGGACCAAGATTCCCTCCACCTGGATGTGATCGAGATGCGCGGTCGGCTCGTCGGCGACCACCAGCGGAGGATCGTGGGCCAGAGCACGCGCGATGGCCACCCGCTGCTGTTGGCCGCCGGACATCTGACCGGGACGATGGGTGACCCGTTCACCGAGCGACACCCGCTCGAGCAGCGCGTCGGCGCGTTGGGTGGCCTCGCGCCTCCCCACGCCGGCGAGGGTCATCGGTACCATCACGTTCTGCCGGGCAGAGAGGCTGGCGAGAAGGTTGAACGCCTGGAAGACCACGCCGACCGTGTCCTGGCGATACGCGCTCAGCGATGCGCCGGACAAGCCGACGACGTCGATGTCCTGGAACCGGATCGAGCCGCTCGTCGGCTTCAGCAGTCCGGACAGGCAAGAGAGCAAGGTGGTCTTGCCGCACCCGCTCGGGCCGAGGAGGACGACCAGCTCGCCGTCGTCGGCGCCCATCTGCAGTTTGTCCAGCGGTCGGACCTGGTAGCCACCGGAGTCGAACTCGACGGTGAGATCGCGGACTTCGAGTTCCATGGTGATTGCCTCCCTCAGCCCGCGAAGGCCAGAGCCGGGTCGACGGAGACCGCTCTTCGCAATGCGATCAGACTGGCGAGCAACCCGACGACGACGGCCGAGATCGGAAGCTCGATGTAGGCACTCAGCGGGACGTCCACCGGTTGGGCGAACACACCCGTCGCGAATTGGGCCAGGATCGCAGCGATCGCGGCCGCGGCCAGGGCCACCGCGACCGCCTGGAGAGCGAGCCCGAAGAAGAGCGTGCCCGAGGAAGCGCCGAGCGCCTTGAGGACCGCGAAGTCACGGGTCCGCTCGAGTGCGGTCACGTACACGAGTGAGGCGACGATCACCGCGGCGATGATCCACATCAGCCACTTCGAGTTGTTGATCGAAGAGACCGCCTGGGCCATCTGAGCGAGGCTTGCCTGTTGGACCGCTTGGTTCGATTGCACGGAGAGCGTGGGTGGCACGGTGGTCGGGATGCCGTTTACGACGACCGCGCTGATGATCGGCTGTCCACCGAACGCGGCAGCCTGCGCGTCCGCGAGCGTGACGTACACATTCGGAATTCCGCCGAGAAGGGAGCGGTCGGTGGTGACGCCGACCACACGGACTGTCCGAGCACTGACCTGGAGCAGGGCGCCCACGGGGGCACCGAGGCGGTCGTCGACGACGGCCTGGCCCGAGCCGGTGATCTGCCGACCGCTCGTCAAACGCTGCTGACTCGGTGGAGATCCGGGTGGCGCGCCGATCAGGTTGACCGAGTGTGACGTGCCGTCGACCTGCGCGGACTGCGGGACGATGACCACCGGTGTCGCTTTGGTGACTCCGGGCAGCGCGGCGACCTGCCCTGCGGTGCGTTCCGGCAGC
The DNA here is from genome assembly GCA_963769905.1 of uncultured Acidimicrobiaceae bacterium. Taxonomy (GTDB): domain Bacteria; phylum Actinomycetota; class Acidimicrobiia; order Acidimicrobiales; family RAAP-2; genus Bog-756. The sequence continues at coordinate 1,575,361 of CAVYNG010000002.1, read as the reverse complement.
GGGGCCAGCGCGGCGATCCGGTTGGCGGTGTTCGCCTTGACCACCCACGCGTCGGCCCCGAAGCCGGACACCGTCTGGTTGATCTCGACGGCGAATCCGGCCGCGAGTCCTGCGAGAAGCAGGGTCATGGCGAAGACCAAGCCGGCACCTGCGGTCGCGATCAGAAACTGGCGGCGCCGGTAGACCAGGTCGCTGAGCGTGATCCCGAACATAAGGCCTTCCCTCTGGGGTCGCGACGTCTGCTGTGGCCGACGTCCCGTCCGCCCCGATGTGACTCCCGCTGTCCGCCGTCGCTCGCGTCCGGAAGGATCGCCCGATGATAGAGGATCGTTCAGGTGCCCTTCGTCGCATGAAACCTATGTTGCGCGTGCCGAGGGTCATCAGTGCACGAGCCAGGGGTGGCGAAGTGGCGGCTGATGCCGATTCGGAAGACGGGCGCTGCTCCGTGGCGGGAGCACCCGTGACCATGAGTGCAGACGGTCGCCGCCCTATAGTCCTGCCGTGCAACACATGTCTCGGGGCGCCGTTCTGGCGCTGATGAGCGTCGGCCTGGTCCTTGCCGGCTGCGGCGGCAGCGGCAGCAGTTCGGCGAAGAGTGCCGACGGCAACAGGCGCACCTGTGCGGACTTCGCCTCGTACAGCTCGTGGCTCCTGTCGTCGAAGTCGGTCCCAACCGAGGCCGCCCTCCACAGCGAAGGTGAGTCGGTTGGCGCTCGTCTGCGGACTGACGGTCCGACGGCCGAGAGCGCAACCCTCAGTCATGACGCGGGGGTCACCGTGAACGACTTCAAGTTCGACAACCAGCGGGCTCTCGGCAATGACCTGAACGCCGTGCAAAGCGTGTGCGCAAGCCTCGGTTACGACCTCTCGGGCGTGTCCACCTCGGGGTAGCGGGTCCACTCGTGCGCTGACCGAAGCGCGTCGACCGGCACCGTCACGCCGGAGATGCCGTCGCCGAGGGCGAGAGTCGAGCGCCAGTCGAGCCATCTGGTGCAATTCGGCCCGTCCACAACAGTCCGGCTACAGGCGTCATTCGGACAACGGCCGACTAGCTCAGCCGGCAAGGTCGCCAGGTCCGCCGGTTTCGGTCGAACATCGGTTCGTCAGCACTGGCCTGGACCTGGGTGTCTAGGAGTAACATCTGGGCGCAATCTCCAGAGACCGGGAAGCCAGCCATGCCTGAGTACAACGTAGCGGAACACTGGTCCGGGGTAGCAGCCAAAACTGGCCAACGAGGTATTCGCGGTCGCTTTGTGGCGGGCGACGACGCGCCTTACTACCGGTACAAAGGTCGCCGGTTCGTGGAGACATTCCTTCCGCAGCTCACGATCGAAGACAAGGCCGTCCTCGACGTCGGGTGTGGTCCTGGCGGCAATCTCGCCCTCATGCTGCCCAGGCATCCGAGGCGACTCGTCGGTTGCGACGTCGCGCCAGCCATGGTCACTGCTGCGCGAGAGAACCCCGAGGTCGAAGGAGCCGAGGTCGTCTTGATCGAGGGGGAATCACTTCCGTTCGCCGATAACGAGTTCGATGTCAGCTTCACCGCGACCGTGCTCATGCACAATCCGCTGCAACGTATGAGGCAGACGGTCGCTGAGATGCGCCGAGTTACCCGAAGCCGTATCTACTTGATTGAGGACACGTTTCCTGCTTCGAGTGCTAGCTCTGGGGCGATAGAAGACGAGGCGAGTACCGGAATAGGAGAATTTGGGAATGTGTTCCCCAGGTCCGTTGGAGAGTATGCCGATGCATGCGCCAAGGACGGCTTTGTCCTCACGAATACTCAGTTCCTCAATACGTACGTCAGTCACGTCCTGTTCACCTTCCTGAAGACAAGGCTGGATCAGAACCGCACGTCCGAAGGACAGAAGTTCTCGCAGCTCCACTGGGGCATCGAGACAATCCTGCAACCTCTCACCCGCCAGTTGGACCGAGTGATTCGACGGCCGGCGGGCGAGCTGACTCTGATGAGGTTCGACAGGGACGAGGTGGGGTAGGCGCGTTCAAACAATTGGTGGGGCGTCTTTGCACGCCTCAACCAGCGGTTCGTAGCTTGTCGGGGAGCCAGTCGTAGGTGACCACCGTCCTAAAGGCTACGTCTTCGAGACCTCGATTTCGCCGGTTCACCAAGGCCAGCAGGAGCGCCGGGAAGAACGAAGCGCAGAGGAGCGCTCGACAGAGCGCTCGCAAGAACCGAAGAGGACTCCCATCCGTACCGACGACTCGTAGGCCCATCATCTGCTTACCAAGTGTTCGTCCGGTGGACCACCAACCGGCTGTCAAGTACACGACGAGAAGCATCCACACCAACAGTTCATTCAACCAATGCGGGGGAGCCGCAACCGAAATCGACTTCGAAAAAAAGAGATCCCAGGCAATGCTCACCATGATCACTCCGACGACGTAGGTGCAGAGAACGAGAACGACATCAGCCCCGCTCGCCACTGCCCGAGAAACGAAGCCTGCCCGCAGGCCCTGGAGCTGCTGCGCTCGCTCACTGCGGATCTCGCGATGCCGAGTCACGAGATGACCTCAGGTCTCGCGCTGTCCGCTCGAGCAACGCCATTCCACCGGACTGCCAAGTCACGCGGTGCCTTGCGCCGCAGGATCCTGTCGATCAGTCGGGCACTCCACAAATCCATGGCCATGAGCCCTGCACGGCTGGCGTCGAGGGTCTCTGCACCTAGTCCGGTCGTGGACTCACGGATGACCCCCGCGAGGTCGATCTCATCGATTACTTCCGGGAGATCGACTCTGGCCACAACCTTGTTGATCGGCACATGATCGATCAACTGCTCCATGTCCAGCATGTCGACAACCCCGACCACGACCCGATTGAGCACGGACTCCGCAGCTTCGGCCACGTTGTCTCGATTCTCCCTTTCGCTCCTATGGGCCTCGTCCTGGCGCCGTCCGAGGTGTCGCTCAACTGCGTCAAGAGGACCGTCAGCAATCGACGCGGGTACGACGACTCTCGCGATCCTTACGGATCTGCTGGTGATCTCGACAGCCACGAGGGTCGCCGCGCCGACCCCCACCTTGGCAGTCCCTGCGATGAGGTCGACGATCCGCGAACCCGCATTCAACGTAGACCCCTGCGATCCCAACGCGACTCGCCGCGTCGGTACTTGAGGAAGTGCCCCATCCGGAGTAAGCGCACTCGGTGTCTGCGTCGGCTCGGCGGACTCAGGCACGCCGTACTGGTCCGTCAGTAGGTGCGTGGCTCCACCGCCAGTGGGAATGGATCGCCGGACCAACGTTGCCGGTACGGGACCGCTCCAAGAACGCAAAAGGAACGTAATGCACCACGCCGCAGTGTCCCGTCACCGTCTCTCTTTCCATATCGCCCCCGTCTCAACCCATTCGTTGGTGAACCAATGAGAGCTGTGCCACCGGACTAGTCATGCGGGGCTGCTGTCGATCTGGCTGACAGGCCTTTAGATTACGCTGCGTTCGGTCTCTTGCGGAGAACCGACCGTCCCCTCTCGTCGGCGCCGGACGCGTGATCTCAGCCCGTGACGCTGCCGGCAATCGAGGGCAGGGCTTGGGACCATCCGAAACGCGGCAAGGGCGCTGACCATGAGGAGAGGACTCGTCCCAGCTAGCTTCCCTTCCGCCCTAGTGCTCGAAATCCAGTAACCGAGGCGACGAATCGGCCGGCACGATCGGCCTCCCACAGGTCATTCACCCATTGGTCTGCCTGGCTTTGGCTGATCATCCCCGCTGCAGTCGTAAGCGGCGCTGCGTGGCTCAACCCAAAGGCCCGGATCGCACTAGAGAAGTCCGTGTACACGACAGCCTGAGCACCCACTTCATCAACGGAGAGCCCCTTGTCCGTCATGAGGCCGCGCAACCGACGACCCATGCGGGGTTGGGTGTGCCTGGTCACGTGTCGAGCAACAATCTGATCGGTCAAAATCGGATCGGCACCTTCTAAGACAAGAGTGCCCCAATCTGGCTCGAGCAGGACCATACGACCGCCGGGCCGAAGGACCCGAACCATCTCGGCCACCGCCCGCGCCGGGTCGGAGAGGTGCTGCAGCGTTCGCTCGCATCGGATGCCGACAAAACTCGCTGATGTGAACGGCAGGCCGTGAGCATCGGCCTCTGCGAAGCCGAGGTTGGGTACGAGCCCATGGCGCTGGCGCGCCTCTGACACCATGAAATTCTGAGTTGTCGATTCCCACACTCCGGCCGCCGGGGGTAACACGCTGAAGCATCGCGACGACGTCTTCTCCGGTTCCACACCCAATGTCCAAGGCAGAGAGTCCGGGCTGCAGATCGAGGCGATCGAGGCTCCACTCCTTCGCACTGATGACACTGGGAGCTAAACGCGCTGCGTCCAGGTACTCAATCAAGTGATTCGCCGAACCGGAACGGTCCACATCGCTGAAGCCAGAGCGCGGCGGGGTGGTTTCGGACACCGGTCAAGCTCCCTCCAGCCAACCCTCGAGATCAAGGACCATTCTCGCGCTCGAACTGGCCTGGCTGAGCGGCATCCGCTACGGGCTTCGGGCTCAGTTCATGACCGGCGTGGATTCAGGGGATCGACGCAACAGCTCGCGGCACTTCGAGGTCAATGCATGTCGACCTAGCCACTCGATTCTGCGGCAGCCTTCAGGTGTGCGAGCCAGGAGGTCAGCGACGTATCGAGCATCGACTGCATCGATGCGGAGTCAGCCGCGACGGGGTCACCGGCAAGGGATTCGGTCGTCGTCACATGGACACCGTCGGATGACTCGTCGAAGAGCCACTCGTGCACGCCGGTGATGCCTTCGGCGGTGCCACCCCGCAGCATTCGGGACCGGTCGGCAACCTCGTAGATCGTCGACCTGACGCTGAACCCGAAGCTCGTCCAGTCGAAAGAGGCGGCTGGCTCGAAGGGCCCGTCAGCGTGGGAGGCGGTGATGTCGGTTTGCCACGTCGTCCACTCGTTCACGTCGGTGTGAAGCCCCCAGACGATCTCGAGTGGCGCTCTGATGTCGATTTCATGCTGCGCGATGACAGGTGTTCATGCTGCGCGATGACAGGTGCAGCGCGGCCGATCCCCGTCGGGGTGCTCATGGAAGGGGGCCCTCCTTCCTGGGGTGGCTGGCGATCTGCTGTCCCACAAGGCTATGACCGATCGAAACGGGCCGAGCGCTCCCGACTGCGGAATCGATGGGTTGTCGACCAGCCGAACGCACTTCTCGCCTGAGCAGGTGAGCGGCAGCCGCCAGCCGGGTGCCCCAGATGATCCGCGGCACCACATAAGTTGGTGCGTCGAGGACTTGCCCTGTCCGCGTACAAGGGAAGCCCTCAGTCTCCGTTTCGGCAGACCGAGTGGGAGGAGCCTGGGTGTATCGAGAGGACGACGACCTCCGCAAGACTCTCTACCAACTGACGACCGATGCGCTGGTCGTGCACTGCCCCGGTCCGCTTCGACGCCCTGATCATCCGATACGCCACGAGTGGGATCTCGCGGAAAAGACGCTGTTCGCCGACCAAGGAGCGGTCGGGGCCTGTAGCGACCACCCGGACCTCACGGTGATCACGTACAACACCGGCCATGACCAGACCTTGCTCGAAGCGTGTTGCGACCACGTGGGTCTGCGGGACCTCGTCGTGCTGGGTCGAGGTCAGCCGTGGAGTTTCGAGCTGAAGATCCTCCCTGTACGGGACTATCTATTGTCCAACCCGGTGGCGGAGAACGTCTTGTGCCTCGATGCCTTCGACGTGTTGCTGTTTGGGTGCCCGGACATCATCCTCGACCGCTACTCGCGATCGGACGCGAAGGTGCTGTTCAGTAGCACCGCTGGAAACTGGCCCTTCTCTTCCGAGATCGGGGCTTTCGAAGAGCAAGTCGGCGCGTCCGCCTCGCCGGCCCATCGACACTTGAATTCGGGGGCCTATATCGGCAAGACCTCATACGTCCTCGAGTGCCTCGAGGAGATCGCCGACGCGATTGGTTCTTCGGCCGCATGGTGTCGAACCTCCGACGGGTTCGACGACCAACTGGCGTGGAGGGAGCTCCATAGGCGGCGGTACCCGGACATCCAGATCGACACCACGTGCTCGGTCTTCGTACGGTTCGACGAGCACCGATAGCCGACCTCCTTCATTCGGTTCGAACAGCGTGTAGCACCTGACCTCGATGCGACACCCTCGTGTTCAGCGCGATGGATGACCTAAGGTGGTCGCGCAGAGGGCCGCTCGGTTCGATCGGCGGGTCGCGGTGCGGTTCAGCGCCGCTCGCTCGTGTACGCCTTCGACGCCCTGTTCCATGGGTCGATGTCCGGGCTGCCCCTCGAAGCCCCGGTCGACAGCATCGCGGCCAGCCCGGCCTCGAGCGGCTACGTGCTGGCGGCCAGAGACGTCGGGGTCTTCTGCTTTGCGTGCATCTCGCGGCTCCCGTGGTCGGCCTGACCACTACCGGCTGAGCAACGCCACCGTGCCCCGCACCGCAACTGACCGCGAGCCCGGTTCGGCCGGTTGTTGGATCGCGTCGGCACCACAGACATCATCTGATTTTCATTTCGCCGCGAGGTCCGACGCAGGAACTGGGTCGAACGATCAGAATCGGCGCGTGCCCGGGGCGGGAGTCGAACCCGCACGCCCTCTCGGACAATGGATTTTGAGTCCACCGCGTCTGCCATTCCGCCACCCGGGCTGGTGCGTGCGCAGCCTACTGGGGCACACGTGACGCGACGCGACGCCCCGTAGGATCGACCCGCATGGAGCGACCCGAGGTCGGATCCGACGACCTCGGTCTCGTCGGCAAGGCGCGATCCGCGTGGTCTTCGGTCGGGTCGCGGAACGCGCTCACACTCGACGCCGTCGAGCTCTGGTGGGTCGAGATTCCCTTCCGCCATCCGGTCATCACCGCAACGACGACCTACGCGAAACGGCCTCTGGTTCTGGCCAAGGTGGCCGCGAGGGCTGGGGACACGCCCGTCGACGGGTGGGGCGAGTGTGCGGCCCTCGGAAATACCGACTATGTCGACGAGGACGCTGCCAGCGCCTTCGGCACGCTCGAGCAACTGCTCGCCCCGACACTCATCGACGCGGCCGCCCGCTCCGGAGGTCGCCTGGCGCCTCACTCCCGGCTCGCCCCGCTGCGCGCACGAGTTCCACACGCACCGATGGCCTTCGCCACGCTCGAGATGGCCGTCGCCGACGCCCAGCTTCGCCTCGAGCGTCGCTCGCTCGCCTCGGTCCTCGGTGTCGAGGGCCGATCGGTGGAGGCCGGCGCAGTGGTCGGAACGTTCCCCGGCACACCCGAGCTCGTCGAAGCCGTCGACGCGCTGGTCGAGGTGGGCTACCGGCGCCTCAAGGTGAAGATCGCACCCGGCTGGGACATCGAACCACTTGAGGCGATCACCACTTCCTTCCCATCTCTGCGCGTGCAGGCCGATGCAAACGGCTCCTACGTCGAAGGCCACGCCGACCACCTGAAGGAGTTCGACCGGTTCGCGCTGCTGTGCCTCGAACAGCCCTACCCGGCGGGTGAGCTCGCGGCACATGTCCGGCTGGCGGCACGCCTCCGCACACCGATCTGCCTCGACGAGAGCCTCCACACTCCGGCCGACGTTGCCGAGGCCGTCGCGACGGGCGCGTGCTCGGTGGTCGAAGTGAAGCCCGCCCGGCTCGGTGGCATCGGCGCCGCCCTCGAGGTGATCGAATCCTCAGTTGCGATCGGCGTGCCGATGTGGATCGGCGGGATGTTCGAGTCGAGGTTCGCCCGCGGGGTCAACGCGGCGCTGGCGGCGCTGCCCGGCTTCGCCTGGCCGGGAGACCTGAGCCCCCCCGGCACCTACCTGGCCGCCGACGTCGTCCCGGCGATCGGCTCCCATGGCTCTGCACTGCCCGAGGTGAGCCTGCCTCCTGGCCCAGGGATGGGTCCGGCCCCCGACCCGGCCCGGCTCGAGCGCCACCGGGTACGACACGTCGTGCTGCCGGCCTCGGGACCGTGACCCGCAGCGGACACGAAGGCACGCCCTGCATCGGGCCAGGTCGTGAGCGAGGTGGGCGAGAACCCGAGGACGAGCGGCTTGCGCCGGCGGTCCGTGCGTAGAATTGCCCTCCCATGCAACGCACCATCGTCGAGCGGCGTCTGAACGACGCGCACCAGCGTCTGGTGCGAGCGCGGAGCGAGTTGGCGGTGCTCGACGAGCAGCTGGTGGTGGTCACAGAAATGGCCGACGACACCCGCCTCCGGGCGCTGGTGGCGGAGACCCCGATCGCTTCGAAGGAGCACGATGAGGCGAGCCGGCACATGAGCGTGATGCTCCAGACCCGCAAGGCCCTCGTGGAACGCATCGGCGAGCTCGAGCGCCGGCAGGACGAGCTGCTCGACCGACTCGTGGTCGGTCCGGGTTGACCAGGCACCGTTCCCGCTCCAACCCAGTCCACGGCGGTGTGAAGGGGGATGCAACCAACCGCCCGGGCGGGCCGTCGCGCCTTCTCCGGCCGGCCGGCCGGGGAGTGGGTGCCCGATGAGCCGGCGCGTGGTGATCGCCGAGGACGAGGCGATCATCCGGCTCGACCTGAAGGAGATCCTCGTCGACGAGGGGTACGACGTCGTCGGCGAGACCGGCCAGGGAGACGAGGCGGTCGAACTCGTGCGCGTGCACCAACCCGACCTGGTGATCCTCGACATCAAGATGCCGGGCACCGACGGGTTGGCCGCGGCCCGCGCGATCCGCGATCTCGGCCTCAAGGTCGCGGTGTTGATCCTCACCGCGTTCAGCCAGCGCAATCTCATCGACGAGGCCCGTGACGCGGGCGTCGCCGCGTACCTCGTGAAGCCCTTCCAGCGGATCGAGCTGATTCCGGCCATCGATCAGGCCATGGCCCGCTGCAAGCAGGAGTGGGCCATCGATGCCGAAGCTCGCGAGGCTTTGGCCGACGGCGCCGACGGAAAGGGGCCGTCCGCCGAGGACAAGCTCGAGACCCGGCGCCTCGTCGACGACGCCAAGGTCCAGTTGATGGAGCAGTCCGGTCTCTCCGAGGCCGAGGCCTTCGAGTTCATCCAGAAGACCGCGATGGGGACCCGGACCCGCATGATCGTGGTCGCGCGCCGGGTGCTCGACGGCTCGCTCACCCCCTGAGGCGGCCGCCGTGGCCACCACCACACCTTCCGGTCGAAAGGGAAAAGGCACCCCGGTCGCGCCTGCCTCCGGCCCGCTCCTGCTCCTCGACGGCATGTCGCTCGGCTTCCGTGCCTACTTCGCTCTCCCGAACACGCTGATCACCTCCTCCGGGACGGTCACCAACGCGGTCCACGGCTTCACATCGATGCTCGCTTACCTGATCCGCGAGCACCATCCTTCGGGTGTCGCGGTCGCGTTCGACCTCCCGGGTGAGACCTTCCGCGACGAGATCGTCGAGGAGTACAAGGAGGGACGGGCGGCGGCGCCGCCCGATCTCACGCCGCAGTTCGACCTGATCCGCGCGGTCCTCGAGTCCCTCGCCATCCCGGTCATCGGCGTGGAGGGCTTCGAGGCCGACGACGTGCTCGCCACCTTGGCCACCGAGGCGCGCGACGGGCAGCGGCCGGTGATCATCGTGACCGGCGACCGCGACTCCTACCAGCTGGTCGAGGATCCCTTCATCCGGGTGCTCTACAACAAGAGGGGCGTCAGCGAGTACGCGCTCTACGACGAGGCCGGGATCGAAGAGCGGACCGGTGTGCGGCCAGACCGGTACCCGTTGCTCGCGGCTCTGCGCGGTGATCCCTCGGACAACCTGCCCGGTGTACCGGGCGTGGGGGAGAAGACGGCGGCGAAGCTGATCAACGAGTACGGAGATCTCGACGCGCTTCTCGATCACCTCGACGCGCTCTCACCGAAGCTCCGCGACAACCTCGAGGCCCATTTCGAGCAGGTCCGGAAGAACGCCGAGGTCATTCCTCTCGTCCGCGACGTCCCTCTCGACGTTCACGCGAGCGACCTCACCTTCGGGGGATTCGACGTCGAGGAGGCCCGAGAGACCTTCTCCCAGCTCGAGCTCCGCACCTTGTGGACCCGCTTCACCGCCCTCATGAGCGAGGGGTTCTTCGGTGAGTCGTCGGCCGGGCTGGGCGAGGACGGGTCGGGATCGGCGGCGGCGGTGCTCGGCACGACCGTGCCGGCGTGGCTCGAGGAAACCCAGTTCGCGGCACCGACCACCTCGGCCGCGGCGAAGAAGGCGCTGGAGACCCTGTTGCGCGAGGCGCGCGCGAACACCGGCAACGTGGCGATCACCGCGGCGTGGGTGGGCGACCCGGGCCGGTCACCCCTCCGTTCACTGACCCTGACTGCGGAGCCGGCCGACGGCGCCCGTCAGGGAACGGTCCTCCATCTCGGCGACACCGAAAAGGGGCCTGGGTCGCTCGCGACGGAGCCAGCGGTCCTTTCGGTGCTCGGGTCGGCACTCGCTGACGACGTCGGGGTGATCGCGCACGACGCGAAGGAGATCATGCGGTCCCTCCTGCCGCTCGGCGTCGACATCCGGCGACTGGTGATGGACACCGCGGTCGCCGCGTACCTCCTCGACCCGACGACGGAGCGCTACCGGGTGTCCGATCTCGCGGCGCGCTTCCTCGGCGTCGAGATCGACGACGGCGAGAGTGGCGTGGGTCAGGGCGTGCTCGCTCTCGCCGACCCTTCCTCGGACGCGCCAGAGGCGGGAGCGGTCGACGCCGAGGCTTTGGGCGCGGCGCGCCTCGTGAGCGCGGTGGCACGGCTGCGATCGCCGATTCTCGGCGCCCTCGGCGTGACGGGGGAGTCGAGCCTCTTCGAGAACGTCGAGCGGCCGCTCGTGCGGGTGCTCGCCCGGATGGAGGTGACCGGTATCGCGGTCGACCGCGGCGTGCTGCGCTCGATCGCCGCGGAGCTCGCCGAGGAGTGCACCTCCCTCGAAGCCACCATCCACGACCTGGCGGGCGGTCCCTTCAAGGTGAACTCGGTCCCGCAGCTGCGCGAGGTCCTCTACGAGCGACTCGCTCTTTCCCCGGCGCGCAAGACCAAGACCGGTTTCTCGACCGATGCGCGTACCCTCGAGCTCCTGCGCGGGGAACATCCGATCATCGAGGCGCTGCTCCGCTACCGCGAAGTCGAGAAGTTGCGCTCCACCTACGGCGAGAGCCTGGCCGACGAGGTCGCCGAGGACGGCCGGATCCACGCGACCTTCCGTCAGACGGTCGCCCGCACCGGCCGGCTCTCCTCGGATCGCCCCAATCTCCACAACATCCCGGTCCGGACCGACGAGGGCCGCCGGTTCCGCGAGGCGTTCGTTCCCTCGACCGGCCGTCGCCTGCTGGTCGCCGACTACGACCAGGTGGAGTTGCGCGCCATCGCCCACCTGTCGGGAGACCCGGGACTCACCGCGGCGTTCGCCGCCGGCGAGGACATCCACCGAACCGTCGCGGCCCGCGTCTTCGGAGTCGAGCGCGACAAGGTGACCGGTGCGCAGCGCTCGACGGCGAAAATGGTCTCCTACGGCCTCGCCTACGGGATGGAGGCCTACGGGCTGTCCCAGCGGCTGGCTGTCCCGGTCGAGCAGGCCCAGGAGATCCTCACCGCGTACTTCGCCGGCTTCCCCTCGGTGCGTGAGTACATGGACCGCGCAGTCGCCGAAGCGCGTTCCGCCGGCTATACGGTGACCGCGTTCGGCCGGCGCCGCCCGCTGCCGGACCTCGCATCGACCAACTACCAGCTGCGCCAGGCGGCAGAGCGGCAGGCGATGAACGCCGGCATCCAAGGTCTCGCCGCAGATCTGTTCAAGATCGCGCTGGTTCGCCTCGACGAAGGGCTCGAGAGCGGCGGCTTGGGGTCCGACCTGGTCCTCCAGGTCCACGACGAGGTGCTCGTCGACGTCGTCCCCGACGAGTCGGACGCGGTTGCCGCACTGACCGAAGAGGCGATGACCGGCGCTGCCGATCTCGACGTGCCGCTCAAGGTGGCGATGGCCTGGGGCACCTCCTGGGCGGACGCCAAGGCTTCCTGACGTCTCTCCCGAACTCGCCGACATGGCGGGCGGGCTTGTCGAGTACCATCGAAGGCCGGCCACCAGGCCTTGTTGTACCGCTGCGGCCCGTACGGCCCGGCGAACCTGTCCGGAAAGCGAGCTACCTCATCCATGTCCGAAACCCAAACCGTGTCCGACGGCACTGCCCTGCTCTCCCCCGAAGCAATGGGGAGCTTCGACGAGAACGGTGTGTACACACCCCGTTCCGTGACCGAGGACGACCTCGGGGGCGCGTCGCTCGAGGACGCGATGGCGGGGACCATCGTGGAGTTCGACGACGGGGACCTGGTCGAGGGCACCGTGGTCAAGATCGACCGCGACGAGGTCCTGCTCGACATCGGCTTCAAGTCCGAGGGTGTGATCCCGGTACGGGAGCTCTCGATTCGCAACGACGTCGACCCCTCGGAGATCGTCCATCTCGGTGAGCCGATCGAGGCCTTGGTTCTTCAGAAGGAGGACAAAGAGGGGCGTCTCATCCTCTCCAAGAAGCGCGCGCAGTACGAGCGCGCATGGGGCACCATCGAGAAGCTGAAGGAGGCGGACGAGGTGGTCACCGGTCCGGTGATCGAGGTGGTGAAGGGCGGCCTGATCGTCGACATCGGGCTGCGTGGCTTCCTTCCCGCCTCGCTGGTCGAGCTCCGGCGGGTCCGTGAGCTCCAGCCGTATGTGGGGAGGACGATCGAGGCGAAGATCATCGAGCTCGACCGCAATCGCAACAACGTCGTGCTCTCACGCCGGGCCTGGCTCGAGGAGACCCAGAAGGAACAGCGCGGCGAGTTCCTCGTCAACTTGAAGCCTGGGGAACGGCGACGTGGGGTGGTCTCGTCGGTGGTCAACTTCGGCGCCTTCGTCGACCTCGGGGGCATGGACGGGCTCGTCCACGTGTCCGAGCTGTCGTGGAAGCACGTCGACCATCCGTCCTCGGTGGTGTCGGTCGGCGACGAGATCGAGGTCGAGGTGCTCGACGTCGATCTCGGGAAGGAGCGGATCAGCCTCTCGCTCAAGGCGACCCAGGCCGACCCGTGGCAGGAGTTCGCGAACTCGCACCAGGTCGGCGAGTTGGTCTACGGGCGGATCACCAAGCTGGTTCCCTTCGGCGCCTTCGTGCAGGTGGGCGACGGGATCGAAGGTCTGGTGCACATCTCGGAGATGGCCGGGCACCACGTCGACCTCCCCGAACAGGTGGTCACCCCCGGCGAGGAGCTCTGGGTCAAGATCATCGACATCGACCTGCAGCGGCGCCGGATCAGCCTTTCCATCAAGCAGGCGGCCGAGGGCGGCGAGGTCTCCGAGGAGTACCGCGAGGCCTTCGGCGAGCACGCCTACGACGCGGAGGGCAACTACCTCGGCCCGTTCGAGTTCTCGGAGGGGGATTTCACCCCGGAGACCGAGGCGCAGGCCGCGTGGGCCGAGTACGCGGCCGAGCACGGCACCCCCGAAGGGGAGGGGGAGGCCGAGCATGCGCCGGCCGCCGAGTCCGCACCCGCCGAGCATGCGCCGGCCGCCGAGTCCGCACCCGCCGAGCATGCGCCGGCCGCCGAGTCCGCACCCGCCGACGTTCCCGCGGCCCCTTCCGCGGCCCCACCGGAGGCCCCTCTCGGGGCGCCACCCGAGGGGACGGTCGAAGCCTCGACCGACGGCTGAGATCGAGCCGGGGCCTCGCGGACGTCGCTCAGGCGACGTCGCCGGCGGCCGCGGTGGTCGCGTCGACGCCGACCGGTGTCGCGGCCGTCGCCCGCGAACCGTTCGCCCGCTCGCCGACGAGCGGGAAGTGGCAGGCCACCTGGTGGCCGGGCGCGACTTCGCGGAGGAGGGGCTCCTCGTCGGCGCAGCGCTGCTGCGCGTAGGGGCACCTCGTGCGGAACCGGCACCCCGACGGTGGGTTGAGCGAGGAGGGGAGCTCACCGGAGAGCACCTTGTGCTCCGACTCCCGCTCCGGATCGGGGTCGGGAATCGCCCCGAGCAGTGCCTCGGTGTAGGGGTGGGCGGCGGACCGGTAGAGCTCGTCGGAGGTCGCGATCTCGACCAGCTTTCCGAGGTACATGACCGCGACCCGATCGCTCACGTTCTTCACCACCGCGAGATCGTGGGCGATGAACACCATGGTGAGGCCGAAGCGCCCCTTCAGGTCGGCGAGCAGGTTGAGGATCTGCGCCTGCACCGACACGTCGAGCGCGGAGACCGGCTCGTCGCAGATCAGAAGGTCAGGATCGGCCATCAGCGCCCGGGCGATGCTGATCCGCTGGCACTGACCGCCGGAGAACTCCTGCGGCCGCCGGTCGCCGGCCGCGTCGGGGTCGATACCGACCGCCTCGAGCATGGTCCGTGCCCGTTCGGCACGCTCCTCGCGGGTGCCCCGCTTCCAGATCACCAGAGGCTCGGCGACGATGTCCTTCACCCGTCGGCGCGGGTTGAGCGAGGAGATCGGGTCCTGGAAGATCATCTGGACCTTGGTCCGGAGCTCGCGCTGCTCACGCGCGGACAGGGTCGCGAGGTCCCTTCCCCGGAAGACGATCCGACCCGAGGTGGGTGCCTGGACCTGCACGAGGGCCCGGCCGGTGGTCGACTTGCCGCAGCCGGACTCCCCGACCAGCCCGAGCGTCTCGCCCGGCCGGACCTCGAAGCTGACCCCCGAGACCGCGTGCACGCGCTGTTTTCCGCTGCGGAACTCGACGACCAGGTCGTCGACCACCAGCACCGGCTCGTCGCTGCTCGGCGTCGGGCCGTTCGAAACCGGTCCGTCGCTCACGAGGGGTGGACTTCCGGCTGCGGTCCCGGCTCGGCGTCGGGAGCGGGATCGCCGCTCGAAGCGAGGTCGGGCGGAGCATCGTCGGCCGCCCGGGCGGGCTTCGTGGCGGGGACCTGCCCGGTGGGCTTGCCGTTGACCAACGGGAACCAGCAGGCAAAGAGGTGGTCGGGCGAACCGGCCGTGCGGAGTGGGGGCTCGGTGGTGCGGCATTTGTCCTGCGCGTAGGGACACCTCGGTGCGAAGCGGCAGCCGGGAGGGGGATGGATGAGGTCCGGTGGTCGTCCCGCGATCGAGTGCAACCGGGCACCGGAGGGCTCCGACAGGCGGGGGATGGAGTCCATCAGCGCCTGGGTGTAGGGCATGCGGGTGTCGGCGAAGAGCGTCCTGGTCGGCGCTCGCTCGACGATGCGCCCGGCGTACATGACGATGATCTCGTCTGCACGGTGGGCGACCACCCCGAGGTCGTGGGTGACCAGAATGACCGCCATCTGGCGCTCGCGCTGGAGGTCGGCCAGCAGGTCGAGGATCTGAGCCTGCACAGTCACGTCGAGACCGGTCGTCGGCTCGTCGGCGAGGACGAGCCGCGGGGCACAGGCGAGGGCGATGGCGATCATCACCCGCTGGCGCATGCCGCCCGAGAGCTGGAACGGATACCACCGCACGCGCTCCTCGGGCGAGGGGATCCCGGTCGCGCGGAGGAGCTCGAGCGCGGTCGAGTTGGCGTCGGCGCGGCCCATGCCCATGTGCAGCCGGAGGGACTCGGTGATCTGGGTGCCGATCCGCTTGACCGGGTTGAGGGCGGTCATCGGGTCCTGGAAGATCATGCTCATCTCGGCGCCCCAGACCTGCCGGAGCTCGTCGGGCGACATGGCGGTGATCTCGTGGCCGGCGAAGCGCACGGTCCCGCTCTTGACCACGTCGCGCACCGGCAGCAGCCCCATGATCGAGCGCGCGAGCACCGTCTTGCCCGATCCTGACTCGCCGACGATCCCGAGCGTCTTGCCCGCGTCGACCGTGAGGGAGACCCCGTCGACCGCGTGCACGGTTCCCCGCGTGGTGCGAAAGGAGGTGTGCAGGTCCTCGACGACGAGCAGCGGCTCGGTGGGCTCGGCGACGTCGGGGTACTCGGTCGTGCGCCCCCTGCCGCGCGACGAGAATCGGCCGATCACAAGAGGCCTTCGCGGATGTCGAAGCGCTGGCGGAGCCGGTCGCCGATCAGGTTGATGGAGAGGAGCAGCAGGAACATCGCGAGCGCCGGCCACAACATGATCAGCGGGTTGGTCTGGAGGTTGCCGTTGGTTGCGCCCTCGGAGATGAGGTTGCCCCACGACGGTGTCGGGAGGGCGACCGACAGGCCGAGGAAGGCGAGGGAGCCCTCGATCACGATGACCCCGGCGACGGTGATCAGGCCGAAGGTGAGCGCCACCGGGATCACGTTCGGCAGGATCTCGCGGAAGAGGATCCTCCCCGTGCTCGCCCCCATCGCGCGGGCGGCCACCACGAAGTCGCGACTCGCCATCGAAAGGGTCGAGGCGCGCACCACTCGGAACATCAACGGGATGGTCCCGATGCCGATGATCAGGGTGAGCTTCCACACCGAGACGCCCCAGAAGGCGACGATGGCGATGACCGCGACGATCGCGGGGAAGGCGAGGATCACGAAGGCGCCGGCGTTGAGCGAGAGATCGAGCCGCCCGCCCTTGTAGCCGGAGAGGAGTCCGAGGGTCCCCCCGACCACGAGGCCGATCGCCACCGACAGGAAGCCGACGATGAGAGAGACCCGCGAGCCGTAGATGAGACGGCTGAGAAGGTCACGCCCGAGGTCGTCGGTCCCGAGGAGGTGGTGGATGCTCGGCCCTGCGTTGATCGCCGCGTAGTTCTGGAAGTTGGGGTTGGGAAGAGGGAGCAGGTCGGCGATGACCGCCAGCACCACCACCAACCCGAGCCAGCCGATCGCGAACCAGAAGAGGAACCCGAACGGCCGGGTCACGATCACGTCGTCGGAGTGGAGCGTCTCCCCCTGGCGCGAGACCACCAGCTCGTCGACCGCGGCCTGCCCGGGCACCCGGTCGGTGAGGAGACGGGTTCCCGCTCGGGTGTCGGTGAGCTCGCGGTCGTCAGGCATCGCTCATCCCCGGACCACTCTCGGGTCGACCACGGTGAAGAGGAAGTCGATGATGAATTGCACGACCACATAGGCGATGGCGACGACCAGGGTGATGCCCTGGACGACGAGGTAGTCACGTTGCTGTACCGCCACGACCAGTGAGTACCCCAACCCGGCGAGGGCGAAGAGGTACTCGACGATGAAGGTCCCGGCGATCAGCGATCCGATGTTGACGCCAGCGGCCGCCATCAGCGAGAAGGTCGACGGCCGGAAGGCGTGGCGCATCATGATCCGGCGGTCGGAGAGGCCCTTCGAGCGGGCCATGGTGATGAAGTCCTCCTGCAGGGTGCTGATCAGGTCCGAGCGGAGAAGGCGGTAGTAGATGGCGATCGACCCGGCGGTGATCGCAAGCGACGGCAGGAGCATGTCCTTCAGGTTGGTGGCCGGATCCTGCGAGAAGGGCACGTAGCCGGTGGCGGGAAACCAGTGGAGCCCGACCGCGAAGATCGCCACCATCACCGGCGCGATCACGAAGGGAGGGAGGGCCAGCATCCCGAAGGTGCCGGTCGTCGCCACGTTGTCGACCGGGCGGTTCGGGCGCCGGGAGGTGAACAGGGCGAGCGGGATGGCCACCGCGAACGCGATGACCTGCGAGATGATGATCAGCTCGAGGTCGATCGGGAACCCGGTTTTGATGATCTTTCCGACCGACTCGTGGTCGAGGTAGGACTGGCCGAGGTTGCCGTGGAAGACGTTGGTCAGCCAGATCCAGTACTGGTCGACCAGCGGCTTGTTGAGCCCGAGCTGCTTGAACAGGATCGCCCGGTTCTGAGCGGTGTCGTTGGGCCCGAGGATGGTGACCGACGGGTCGCCCGGCAGCAGATGGACCAGGAGGAATATCAGGACCGAGATGATGAAGGCCACCACCACCAGCTGGACGAGGCGACGGAGGAGGTACTTGGTCATCGTGTCCGGCGGTCGGTCGACCTGATCGCTATCCGGCCAGCCAGATCTGCGTCGGGAAGAAGATGCCCTCCTGGAAGGGGTACCCGGGAGATCCGCTGGGCAATGTCGGGTTGGCGAAGTTCTGCACCCGGTCCTGTGCGACCTCGGAGAAGAAATACTGCGAGATCCACAGATAGGGGAGGTCTTTGGCCAGTCGTTCGTTGACCGTCTGGTAGGCGGTGTTCCGGGTCGCCTGGTCGGTGGTGTGGCGACCGGTGAGCAGCGCGGTCTCGATCTCGGGGTCCGAGTTGCGAGGGAAGTTGAGGCCGATGCTCCCGACCGGTGCGACGGTGGTCGTCGAGAACCAGACGTAGTTGAGGTCCGGATTGACCGCTCCGAACTGGTAGACGGTGGCGGCCTGGAACTCGCCGGTGATGAAGTCGGTGATGATCGTCGCCTGTTCGACCTCGCCGAGGGTGACGGTGACGCCGACCTGGGTCCACATCTGCTGGATGATCTGGATGAGCTTGATGTAGAGGGGGTCGGGGATGGTGATCAGCTTGATCGTCGGGGTCCCGTGCTCGGCCTTGTACTGGTCGACGAGTTTCCGGGCGGCGGAGGGGTCGAAGCTCGGGTAGCCGGTATTGCTGTAGTAGGGCGAGTTGGAGAGGAAGAGGCCGTTGATCGGTGCGCCGAAGCCCGCGTCGTAGAGCTTTCGGATCTCGGCGGTGTCGGTTGCCTTGGCCAGCGCCTGGCGGATGCGGAGGTCGTTGGTGGGAGCGACCTCGCAGTTGAGCATGATGAAGGCGACCGTCGGCTGGCCGATCACCCCGGTCACCGAGTCGACCACCTCGAAGCCGCTGCCCCCCGACCCGGAGAAGCGGGAGATGGTGTTGGGGTCGGTCGACTGGAGCATGTCGACGCCGCCGGTCCGCAGCGTCGATTCGCGTTGCGTGGTGTCGGGGACCGGCTTGAAGGTGATCTGGTCGAGATAGGGGAGGCCGGAGCGCCAGTAGTTCGGGTTGCGGGTGGCCGTGAAGAAGTTGTTGGGTTGCCACTGCGAGTAGACGAAGGGACCGGTCCCGACCGGAGTCGGGGAGCTGTTGGGGTTGGCCTGCGCCTGGCGGATCATCGCTTCGCCCACCACGTAACCGACCTGGGTGGTGAGCCCGGCCGGGAAGGTGGGGTTGGGCGCCTGCAACGCGAAGACGACGGTCAGGTCGCCGCTGGCCGTGACCGAGGTGACCTGCTTGAGCGCAGGGCCGGTGAGCGCGGAGGAGAGCAGGGCGTCGTAGTTGGCCTTCACCACCGCCGCGGTGAGGTCCGACCCGTCGTGGAACTTGATGCCGGGGCGGAGGGTGAGCGTCCAGGTGTCGTAGCTCGAGTTGGGGTTCATCGACTGGGCGAGGTAGCCCTGGATGGTCCCGTCCGCCGCGACCGCCATCAGCGGGTCGTAGATCGCGTTGGCGTAGTTGAAGCCGTTGGTGTCCCAGTGGTTGTTCGGGGGGTAGAAGCCGTCGATGTCGGCGAGGGTCGCGACGGTCAGTGAGCCCCCCCGGACCGGGCTGCCGGTCCCGACCCCCGGCTTCGACCCCGAGGAGGTGGTCGGGGTGCCGCCGGAATTCGACGAACAGGCGGCGAGGGCCGCCGGGGCCATCGCGCCGAGGGCCACCGCGCCCCCGGTTGCCGCGCTTCGAGACAGGAAGGTGCGTCGGTCGATCTCACTGCGCCCTGTCACCTGCTCCCCCCTTACCTGTGGATGCTCGGTGTGATGTCGCTCCTGTCCCGAGCCGGCAGCACGACGTCGGACGACTTTCTCACGGCGGCGTCGAGTTCGGGGGGCACGTTACCGCCAAGTATGCCCAGGGTCCATGGTGGTGCGCGCGCGTGGCTCGCCCACCTCGCACCGCACCCTGGATACCATGCGAAGCATGGACGCAGCTCCCCCCGGGTCCTCCTCGGTCGCGGAGGCCGGCCGGGTCGCTCCGGCACGTCCGGGGGAGACCGCGTGGCCGGTCGAGGGCGAGGGCTCGGCCGATCCGGCAGGCAGGAAGCGGGGACCGGTCGGCACCGAGCAGAACCCGGACCGGGGCGCGGTCGCGAGCGCAGCGCCCGATGCGCAAGGCCGGCCCTTCGGCCCGAGGACCGTCCGTCTGTTCGTGGTCGCGACCGGGGTCATCCTCGTGGCCGCCCTCGTCCTCCGCTTCTGGACGAGGTCGGACCTCTGGCTCGACGAGGCGTTGACCGTCAGCATCGCCGGCCAGCCCCTCCACGCCCTGCCCTCCCTCCTCCGGCGTGACGGGGCGCCGCCTCTCTTCTACGTCCTGCTCCACTTCTGGATGGGCTGGTTCGGCACCTCGGACCTCGCGGTGCGCGCCCTGCCGGGGGTGATCGGCGTCGCGACGGTGCCCCTCGCCTGGGTCGCGGGCCGCCGGATCGGCGGCCGCACGGTCGGGTGGGCAGCCATGCTCCTCGTCGCCACCTCTCCCTTCGCGGTCCGCTACGACACCGAAGCCCGCATGTACTCCTTGGTGGCGTTCTTGACGGTGGCCGGGTTCCTCGCCCTCGACCGCGCGCTGGTGCGCCCGCGGGCGGGAAACCTGGTCGCGGTGGGTGCCGTCGTCGCGCTGCTCCTCTACACCCACTACTGGTCGGTCTACCTGGTCGGAACCGTGGCGCTCTGGTTGGCGTGGCAGGCGTGGAGGGGGCGGCCCGAGTGGCGCTCCGGGGCCCGGGCCTGCCTCGTCGCCGGCGCGGTCGGTGTGCTCGCGTTCGCACCCTGGATCCCGACCTTCGCCTTCCAGTCGCGCCACACCGGCACCCCGTGGTCGACGCCGGCCAGTTTCGGCGCGGCGGTCAGCTCGATCGCCCAGTTCGCGGGAGGCAGCACCAGCCAGGGACGTGCGCTCGCGCTGGTCTTCTTCGCCCTGGCGGGACTGGGGCTCTTCGGCATCGCCACCGACCGGCGCCACATCGAGCTCGACATCCGCACCCGTCCGCTCGGCAGGCCGTTCGCGATCGTCATCGCCGGCACCTACGCCGCCGCCATCGCGGGCGGCCTCCTCACCGACAGCGCCTTCGACCCGCGGTATGCGTCGGTCATCTTCATCCCGCTCATCCTCCTGGTGGCGCTCGGGCTCACCGTGTTCCAGGACCGAAGGGTGCGGGTGGGCATCCTGGCGGTGGCCATCGTGGCCGGTCTCGCCGGCTCGGTGCCGAACGTGTACACCAACCGGACCCAGGCCGGAGCGGTCGCGGCGGCGATCGCTCACACTGCGCAGCCCGGTGACGTGATCGCCTACTGCCCGGACCAGCTGGGACCGGCGGTGAACCGCTTGCTGCCCGCCGGGCAGTACAGCCAGACCACCTTCCCGCGGGGCACCGGGCCCGAGTTCGTCGACTGGGTCGACTACGAGGACGCGGTGCAGGCCGCCTCGCCCGCCCAATTCGCGGTCCGGCTGGAGGGGACCGCCGCCGCGGGCAACCGCCAGATCTTCGTGGTCTGGGCCGGCGGCTACCAGGGATACGGTCTGCGCTGCGAGCACGTCGTCGAGACGCTGCAGGCCAACCCGCACTACCGGGTGAGCGAGTTGGTGGTGGGCAACGACGTCAGCTTCTACCAGCCGATGTGGTTGATGAAGTTCACGCCCGTGAACCCCTGATCGCGGTGGCCGTCGAGCACCAGGAGGTCGGGGAGCTCGAACGGCCGCCGGTGCGGCCGCCGGAGCCGGTCGAGCGACCGTGCCGCGACCGGTTCGCGAGGGAGGCCGGCGTCGTCGCCAGTGGGGTCCTCGAGGTGTTGCCGGCCTGGATCGTGGCCCGTGCGGTCGTCCTCGGCAGCCTCGCCCTCGCCCACACGACCGTCGCCACCGTGCGTCCGGGCAACCCGGGTGCGCAAGCCCGCGTCCACCAGGGGCTGCTGACCTGGGACGCCGGCTGGTACGAGGCGATCGCCCGGCACGGCTACGCCTCGACCGGCGCTCAGTCGGTGCGTTTCTTCCCGGTGTTTCCCTTCGCGGCCCGCGTCCTCGGCTGGGTGCCCGGCATCGGGGTGGGCCCCGCACTCGTCCTGCTCGCCAACCTCTGCGCCCTCGGGGCGATGGCCGCCCTCTTGGTCCTGGTGCGGAGCGACCTCGGCGATGCGGCACTGGCCCGCCGGTCGGTCTGGCTGCTCGCGCTCGCACCGTCCGCGTATTCGCTCGTCCTCGGGTACGCGGACGCCGCGCTCTTGCTCTGTGCGATCGTCACGCTGCTCGCGGCACGGAAGGGCCGCTGGTGGTGGGCCGCGGCGACCGGCCTGCTCGCCGGCGGACTCCGACCTCTCGGCCTGCTCCTCGTGGTGCCGGTGGCCGTCGAGCTGTGGCGCACGCGTCGCGGCGGGCGATCCGGTCGGCAGTGGGTGGCGAGATGCTCGGCGCTCGCGGCGCCGCTCGCCGGTGCCGGTGCCTACCTCGGCTGGGTCGGCGCCCGATTCGGCGACCCCTGGCTCCCGTTGCGCATCCAGCAGCAAGGCGGCCACCGCGGCCCGCTCGCCGCGCCCTTCGCCGCGATGTGGCACAACGCGAGCTCGGTCGTCCATGGCCATCACCTCGGCAGCGCCCTCCACATCCCCTGGGTGGTGCTGTGCGTGGTCCTTTTGATCGTGGCCTTCGCCAAGCTGCCGGCCTCCTACGGGGCCTTCGCCACCGCGGTCCTCGCGGTCTCGCTCACCAGCGCGAACCTCGACTCCTTCGAGCGCTACGCGCTCGGCGCGTTCCCCTCGTGGTGGCCGCCTCCACGCTGACCTCGCGCCGGTGGGTCGAGGTGGTGGTGCTGCTCGGTTCCGGCGCGGCCATGGCCGGGTACGCCTTCCTGGCATTCGTCGGGATCGTCGTGCCCTAGGCAGCGGCGTCCACCCGTCCCCGGGGGGTGAGGAAGTATCCTCGGCAGCGGAGTCCACCACCGGAGGTGCCTCGTCGGGCGGCCCGCCAGCTCGGACCCGTCGGAGGCGGGATCCGGTTTCGTGCAGGCGCCGAACGTGGAGCGGTCGCCAGGTAACCCGGCCTCGGTCGCCCGAAGGGCGGCGTCGGGTGGTGCAGGTCGTCGAGGCAGAGGTTCGCTGTGCCGGTGCGCGGGCACAAGAAGACGAGAAGGACGAGCAGAGAGGACGGAGCACGCCGCATGGCACCACCGAGAGACCGAGCGGCCGGCGCAGCGGGTGACCGCTCGCCCGGCGGCCCGCAAGTGGTGGTCATCGGCGGCGGCCCCGCGGGCTTGACCGCGGCCTACCGGCTGGCGGCCGCAGGGGACCAGGCCGTCGTGGTCGAGCAGGACAGCGTGGTCGGCGGGATCAGCCGGACCGTGGTGCGCGACGGCTGGCGCTTCGACATTGGCGGCCACCGCTTCTTCACCAAGGTCAAGTCGGTCGAAGACCTCTGGCACGAGATCCTGCCGCAGGAGGACTTCCTCCTCCGGCCCCGGATGAGCCGCATCTACTACCGGGGGAAGTACTACGACTACCCGATCAAGCTCGGGAACGCCCTCTCCAACCTCGGGATCCTCGAGGCCTTCCGCTGCGGGCTGTCCTTCCTCTGGGTCCGGATCCGCCCGCCGAAGGACCGCTCGACACTCGAGGGGTACATCGTGTCGAACTACGGCTGGCGCCTGTACCACCACTTCTTCAAGACCTACAACGAGAAGGTCTGGGGGGTCCCCGCTTCTGAGCTCTCCGCGGATTGGGGCGCCCAGCGGATCAAGGGCATGTCGCTCTGGAACGCGGTGTGGGAGCCGGTGCGTTCCTCGCTCACCGGCAGGCGCCGCGCGACGTCGAAACAGGTCACCAGCTTGATCGACGAATTCCAGTACCCGAAGTACGGGCCGGGGATGATGTGGGAGCGGTGCGCGGAGCGAGTCACCGACATGGGTGGCCGGCTCCGGATGGAGACGGCCGCCGTCGCTGTCCACGTCGAAGGGGGGAAGGCGGTCGCGGTCACCGTGGCCGACCGGACCGGCACCGAGCGGCTGGCGGCCTCCCACGTGATCTCCTCGATGCCGCTGACCGCATTGGCCCGGATCGTCGAGCCGCCGGTTCCCGACGAGGTCCTCTGTGCCGCGGACGACCTCCGCTACCGCGACTTCCTGACCGTGGCGCTCGTGGTCCCCGAGGACCGGGCCTTCCCCGACAACTGGATCTACATCCACGCACCCGACGTCAAGGTGGGGCGGATCCAGAACTTCGGTTCGTGGTCGCCCTACCTGGTGAAGGACGGGCGCTCCTGCCTCGGGCTCGAGTACTTCGTCAACGAGGGTGACGACCTCTGGCGGGCCACCGACGAGGAGCTGGTCGCACTCGCGACGAAGGAGCTCGCCGCCATCGGCTTGGTCGACGCGTCGGACGTCGAGGCCGGCTACGTGGTGCGGATGCCGAAGGCCTACCCGGTCTACGACGACGTCTACCGCGACAACGTCGAGGTGATCCGCCGGTGGTTCGAGGAGGAGGCGAGCAACGTCCATCCGGTCGGACGGAACGGGATGCACAAGTACAACAACCAGGATCACTCGATGTACACCGCGATGCTGACCGTCGAGAACATCCACGGCGCGCACCACGACATCTGGTCGGTCAACGTCGAGGACGAGTACCACGAGACGAGCGACGAGCGTGTGTCCCGCCCCGTCTCCCCGAATCGGACCGGCCGCGACGCGCCCGTCTCACCGCGCCGCACGGTCGGAGCCGGGACCGCCGCAAGGTAGTGGGGGAGGGGGGCCGGGCGCCGGCCCTGCGCGGGCAGGCCTTCGCCTGGTGGGTGGCGGCCGCGTGCGCCGCCGGCCTGGCGGTCCGGCTGGTCTATGCCTTCGTGGTCAAGTCGGGCGCGCTGCTCCAGGGTGACGCGTTCTACTTCCACGGTCAGGCCCGGCTGAACCTCGAGGGCGACTGGTTCGTGAACCCCTTCGTGGTCAAGTCGGCCCACTACCCGCCGGCGCTGGCCGCGTCCGCCCAGCACCCTCCGCTGTTCACCCTCTTCCTCACCGCCGGCGACGCGGTGGGCCTCGGCAGGGTCGGCGCCCAGTTGGTGCTGATGTGCCTGGTGGGGACCGCGACCGTGGCGGTGTCGGCGATCGTCGTGCGCGATCTCGCCGGCGACAGGGCCGGCGCGATCGCTGCGGTGCTCGCCGCCCTCTACCCGGGCTTCTGGGTCTTCGACGGTGAGGTGATGTCCGAGGCACTGGTCATGCTGCTCGCCGCATTGATCGTCCTCGCGGCCAACCGTTGCTTCCGGCAGTGCACGCCGTGGCGCGTGGCGGCACTCGGTCTGCTCTGCGGTCTCTGCGCGCTGACCCGCGCCGAGCTCGTCCTCCTCGTCCCGCTCGTCGCGTTGCCCACGGTGCTCTGGCAGCGCGGCATGGCGTGGCGAAAGCGCGCCTCGCTCTGCGGCCTCGCGCTCGCGGTGGCGGTCGCGCCGATGCTGCCGTGGTTCGCCCGCAACCTTGCGACCTTTCACCATCCGGTGTACTTCTCCGACCAGTTGCCGGTCACCCTCGCGGCTGCCAACAATCCCTCGACATATGCGGGCCCGCTGACCGCGTCGTGGTGCTACCTGTGCGTGACGGATACCCGCTTCCCGAGCGGCGACGACGAGTCGGACATCGCCTCCTACTGGGATGCGAAGGCGCGCAGCTACATCGAGGCACATCCGGCACGTGCCCTCGAGGTGGCGGTCGAGCGAGTGGGTCTCGAGTGGGATCTCTACGACCCGCAACGACAGACCACCGAGGACATCCTCGAGAGCTGGCCGGTCCCGGTCTCGGACGCCTGGCTGGTCTGGTTCTACCCGATGGCGGCCCTGGCGGTGGCGGGCGGGGTGATCCTCCGTCGTCGGCGCCAACCGGTGTATCCGCTGGTGGCAATGGTGGTCACCACCACGGTCACCGCCTTCGCCACCTACGGCAACTACCGGTTCCGGGCGGAGGCCGAGGTGGCGCTGGTCATCCTGGCCGCGGTCGCCCTCGATGCGCTGTGGACCTGGCTGGTGGGAAGGTCCCCGGCGGAGGTGCTAGACCGACCGCGTCGCCACTCGGGCGACAGCTCCGTCGTTCGGCCACCGGAGGGCGTCACCGTATGAGCCAGCCTCACTCCCGACCGGGTGCGCCGGCGGACGACGAGCGCGGTCCGGTCGACGGCACGGAGATCACCTCCACCGGCGCCCGACCTCCGGGCGAGGCGGGCAACGGCACGGCGAAAGGCCACCCCGAGCCCGACGACCGCACGCCGGGCCTCGACGCGATCCTCGAGGAGATCGACTCGGTCACCGACCCGGTCACCGAGTCGGTGTCGATGGCCCCCGCGGTCGGGATCGCGGTCGCCGGCGGCCCGATGATCACCCTTCCGGAGGGGGAGCCCGCGCCGGGCATCGAGCTCGAGCGGGAGGGCGACACCGTCCGCTCCGGCTTGACCCAGGCGGGGCCGGTCGCCATCGCGGGCATGATCGTGAACGCAGCCGGTGCGTTGGTCGTCGTCGCCGTGGCGCGGTTGGTGACGCCCCGACAGTACGGAGAGATCGCACAGCTGCTCGGGATGTTCTTCATCGTCTCGCTGCCGGGCTCCGCGGTGCTGGTCGGCGTAGTGCGGCGGGTGACCGCGCTGCAGACGTCCGGGCAGGGCCGGTTGGTCAAACGCTGGATCGGCCGGGCGCACCGGATCGTGCTCGTCGCCCTCGCCGTCGAGATCGTGGTCGTCTTCTTGCTCCAAGGTTGGATCGCGCGCCTTTTGTCGTTGCAGAACAACCAAGGCGTGTTCCTCGTGCTGGTGGCGGCCGGCATCTGGATCTTCTTGTGTGTGGACCGCGGTCTGCTCCAGGCGCACCGAAACTACTGGTCTCTCGCCGGCAACCTGTTGGTCGAGGGTTCGGTGCGGACCGTCTTCGTCATCGTGCTGGTGGTCGGGGGGTTCGGGGTCGGCGGCTACGCGTTCGGGCTCTTTATCGGCGAGGTCGTCGCCGCGACGCAGGCCCGCTGGTTGTCCTCACGTGCCTGGGCGGACACCTCGAAGATCCCGGTCAAGGCGGCGAGTCCCGATGGGGCCGTCGAGAACGACCTCGCTCGCCGCAAGCTGATCCTCGACGTGTCCGCCGCATTCGTCGGCCTCGCGCTCCTCGGGCTCCTCCAAAACGTCGACGTGATCCTGCTCGGGGCGCTCGACCACTCGAACGTCGGACCGTACGCGGCGATCTCGGTGGCGTCGAAGGCGCTCGTGTTCGGCGCGCTCGCCCTCGGCGCCTACCTGCTGCCCGAGGCGACCATCCGATGGAACGAGGGTGGTCACGCGGTGCGCCAGCTGGGGGTCACCTTGATCTTCCTCGCCGTGCCGGCCGGGCTCCTCTTGGTGATCGCCGAATTCATCCCGAGGAAGTTCCTCACGATCGTCTTCTCGGCCAAATTGAGCACGGCGGCGCCGGCCTTCTCGACCTTGGTTGGCGCGATGATCTTCCTCTCGTTCTCGGTGCTCGTGACCAACTACCTGTTCGGCACCGGGTCGCGCTGGATCGTGTTCCTCCTCCTCGGCGGCTCGATGCTCGCGGTGGGCCTGGTGGCGGCAGCCGGCGGCGCGGTCGTCGCGACGGCCCGGGCGGACTTGATCGCCCAGGCCGCGCTGGCGTTCGGCATGGGACTCGCGTTCGTCGCGATCCACCGCAAACATCGGAGCGGCCACCTACCGGGGCTGCTCGACCGCCGGAAGGTGCCGGCCGAGCCCGGCTGACCGGAGAGCGCCGGGTGGCCGGCGGTCCCGACCATTCTCAGACGCCGGTGGTCGCCTGGACCTTTCCCGAGTGGATCGCGTCCACGAGGGCTCGGTGGTCGAGGTCGTTCTGCTCCGCGTACGCGGCCGCGAAGTCGACGATGGCCCGGTCGAAGACGTCGCCACCACCGAGGTAGGCCCCGATCGCGGTCGCGTCGCCCGAACGCGCGTGCCCGCGGGCCAAGGTCCACCCGCAGATCTGCGCGTAGAGGGGCAGGTTCTCGACGGGCATGGTGTCGACGTCGGCCGAGACCTTCCAGTCCCACAGCTGGCGCATGTAGTAGTCGCGAGGCTCCCCGTCGAGTCCGTCGACGGTGTCCCACCCGAGCAGGATGTCGCTCGCGGCCTGCATGAGACGCTGGCCCTCGACCACCCGCTGACCGTGGTTCGAGTACTCGGTCTTGTGGAGGTGTGGCTCGAGGACCGAGGCCTCGGCCTCCTTGACCTGGAGGAAGAGCGGGTCCTGTTCGTCGCGGCCGAGGAGGAGCGCGACCCAGCACCGGGTTCCGACGCTGCCCACTCCCACCACCTTTCGGGCGAGATCCACGAATCGGTAGCGGTCGAGCAGGTGGCGGCGATCGCCGGCAAGGGTCCGGCGGTAGGAGCCGAGCGCCCGGCTGACGGTGTGCTCGATGAAGTCGACCTCGACCCCCGCAGCGAGTTCCGACACCGGGACGAGCAGGGGTGGGTCGCTCACGAAGCGGACCACGCCGTCGTCGACCTGGGTCAACTTGTCGAAGGCCTTGATCTGGTTCTTCCGCTCGGCCTTGGCCGCCATGCGCTGCATGTTCTCCAAAGTCTCCGCGCTGGCCTCACTGCCCCACCGGCTGGCCATGCCGGCGAGATCGAGCCTCGAGTACCAGACGTCGAGCATCCGCATTCCGGCGAACTCGCGGACGGCGAGCCGGTAGGCGCGCACCCCGGCGGCAACCACTTCCTGACGGAGCGAGCGGCGCAGCGCGCGGTCGCGGGCGGCGATCTCGAGGCTCGCGGCCAACCTCTTGACGTCCCATTCGAAGGGTCCCGGAAGTGTCTCGTCGAAGTCGTTGACGTCGAACACCAGGGTACGGTCGGGAGCGGCGAACCCGCCGAAGTTGACCAGGTGCGCGTCACCGCAGAGCTGCACGTCGAGCCCGGACCGCGGCTCCGACCCGAGATCGGACGCCATGACCGCGGCCGCGCCGCGGAAGTAGGCGAAGGCAGAGGCGGCCATGCGACCGTGACGAATGGGGACGAGATCGGGGACCCGCGTGAGCTCCTGGCGCTCGAGGATGGAGAGGGCATCGGGGCGTCCGGAAGCGGGCGCCCACTCGCCGTGCCGGCGGCGCGGGACGGTTTCGCGCGCCCGTTTGCCACGTGCGACCCGGTCGCTCACTGATTGGTAGGTGGTGGGGTGGCGCACGTCCGTCACGGTCATCGCCCCATCATGCACCCTCGTGGCGGGCGGGTCTCCGGGGGGTCAGCCGCTCGCGGGGCCTGCGGTGCTCGCGGCAGGGCCGGTGTCGTCCGGCGCCTTCGCCTGGCGGCGTCGGAGGACGATGTCGACGACGCCCTCGGCGCCGAGGAACACCACGCCCGCCCAGGCCCACCGGCTCGCGACCTGGAAGTCCACCGGCCAGCCACCGTTGGCGAGGACGTGGAAGTGTGCCTGGTGCACGGCGGTGTAGACGCCTGCCATGACGATCCCGGCGATCGCGGCGAGCCCGAGGATGATCCGGAGCCGTGGGACGAGGAGGACGAGGAGGGTCGCCACGCCGACCGCGGTCCCCGCCGTCTTTCCGGCGATGACCGCAGCGAGCGTGCCGGCCACGATGCCCGCGAGCAGCGCGACCCACACCTTGGCGCGGGGTGATTCGGCGGAGAAGGGCACGGCAAGCACCGGACCGCCCTCCGCCGCCGGATCGGGCTCGGAGGCGCGCAGCGCGTGCGCCCTGCGCTTCCGCCTCCGTCGCATCACCATCGGGACGAGGACGACGAGCAGACAGGCGATGATGGTGAGCGCAGAGACCACGAGCGCGAGGTCCACCTCTCGCTGCGGCTGCCAGGTGAGGACCACCTGCAGCGTCCCGCCGTGCAACGCTCCTCCGAGCGTGGCCGGATCGATGCGCCAGCCGTTGGCGAAGCCGTCGACGACGATCGGGGTGCCGAGGCTGGTCCCCCCGACGACGGTCGCCTTCCAGCCGGAATTGACGCTCTCGCCGAGTACGAGGTCGAAGGGGGTGGCCGTGGCCCCCTGGCCGACCCCGCTGACCGAGAGGTCGAGGGAGGTCGCCGTCTGGGACGTCACCGCGACCTTGGGTGCG
Source organism: uncultured Acidimicrobiaceae bacterium (assembly GCA_963769905.1). GTDB lineage: Bacteria > Actinomycetota > Acidimicrobiia > Acidimicrobiales > RAAP-2 > Bog-756. The sequence goes on along the minus strand of CAVYNG010000002.1, from coordinate 1,545,494 downwards.
GCGTCCACGGTCGGCGCCGACAAGGTCGTCACGGAGGCGAGGGGCATCGGGCCGCCCCCCGGGGCGGAGTCGAGGGCCAGCTGGTCGATGTCGAAGCCGCTCAGTTGGCCGAGGGTCGAACGGAGGGTGTGGGTCCCCTGTCCGAGGGTCAGGCCGCTGGCGTCGGGGCCGCAGAGGGAGATTGGGAGCGCCTGGCGGTCGAGGGCGGCGGTCGTGCTGCCGGTGACCTCGACCCACACCGGCGCGCCGTCGACGCTCAGGAGGTTGTCACGGCACGAGGAGGGGATGTTCGCGGGCACCGGTGCGGCATGGACACCGGGGATGCCCACCTCGGCGACACCGATCGGCAGGCCGATCGGTGTCTGCGAGTAGTAGTTGGGCGTGTTCTCGACCCGGACGGTGTCGAAGGTGATCCGTATCGACTGGCCGCGGAGCACCGGGAAGGAGACGGGAACGTCGACCGTCGAGCCGGCCACCTGGCTGTCGGCGAGAGGAGGGAGCGGGACCGTCGCGCTGCCGCTGTCGGTCGAGACGGTGAGCTGCGTCGGTACGGAGTGCTCGGCGTCGGCGACGACCTGGAGGTCGAGGTGGTCCAAGGTGATTGGGCGGGGGAGCGCGTACTGCAGCCAGTCGCCCGCCTGGTGGGTCGCGCCGAACCCCGGTTCCCAGACGGTGGTCGGGTCGTCGTCGAGAGTGGCGATCGCCCCCGCTCGGAGATCGCCGGGTAGTCGCCCGGTGGAGTAGGCGACGATGCCGCTGTAGTCGGAGCCCGGTCGGCCCACCAGACGATCGATCTCGTCGTCGGGGACGAGCGGCGAGATGCGAGCGCTACCGGTCAGGGAGAAGGTGCGGGTGGTGGGGAGCGAGAAGGATCGGGCGAGCGACGCTTCGACGTCGGAGCGGGGCGGCGTCCCCGAACTGCGCAAACGGGTCATGACCAGGCTCACCCGGTCGAACAGCGAGGACGACCCGGCTGTCCGGAGCAGGTCGCCGGGCATCGCGATGCTCTCGTCGACGGTGATCCCCGGAATGCCGATCTCTGCGAACCCGACCGAGCTGCGCGATCCGACCGGCACGCTCGGGTCGGCCACCGCCACCGAACCGACGGTGACCCGCAGGGTGGTGAACGTGCGGGACGGGAAGGTCACCAGCTGACCGGTCGCCGCGCGCGAGGCGGGGCCGAGGAGGACGTTCACCGGACTCCCGCCGTCGAAGCTCAGCGTGGCAGACGTGATCCAGCGATCGGGGTTGCCGGTCTGCGGTTGGACGAGCACGAGCGAGCTCTCGGTGACCGGCGCGACGAGGCTGGCCTGCCACCACTGGCCGACCTGGTTCGCGAAGGAGTCGGTCAACCACGAGGTCTGCGTGTTCCCGTCGAGCGCGGCCGCAGGCCGGTGCTCGGGCAGGTAGGTGATCGAGGAGCCGTAGGACGATGCGGTCACCGACGTGATCCCGCTGTAGGTCGCCGTGGTCTTCACGTCCGGCGGTGCTCCGGGGAACAAGTCGATGGGAAAGTCGGCAGGGTTGGAGGTGTCGGAGGGCTGCGAGGCCGGCTCGGTGTAGCCGGTGTTCTCGTTCAACGAGTTCCACAGGTATGCCTGTTTGCGGTTGGTGTCGGTCACCACCAGGGTCGCCGGATGGTTCAGGGTCTGTTGCGAGAGGTCCGGATGGGTGTCGAGGGTTCCGGAGTAGAGGACCGTCGGGTTGCCCTGGAGGAGACCGACCGACGAGGCGTTGACCAGGCCGGAGGCGTCGCCCGCCACGACCACCGGGTTCGCCGTCGATTCTGCTCGCACGATCGGGCGCGCGTCGTCGACGGTGTAGGAGACGAGCGGAGCCGGCCAACCCGAATTTGCGGGGAGGGCGAGCGTGGCTTCGTCGAAGTGCGGGACGAGCGACACGTTGGGTCGTGGGGTGCCGTAGGAGATCGGGTCACTGAGTCCCGGCGGAGTGCTGGCGAGCTGGGCGGCGACCTCCTGGGGGATGGGCGTGTCGTAGCGTTCGTAGGCCTGGTCGTACTGCACGAGCACGTCGCCGGCGCTCATCAGCGACGCCATCGGCGCGAGCGCGTTCCAGTCCATGGTGCCGTCCTGGAGCGGCGTGTCCACCGCCTGCAGCAGATCGGCGGTGGCGATCGAGCCCATGATCTGCTGCTCACGGGTCGCGAACGGCCGGGTCATCAGTCCCGGGTAGACGGTGTCGATGGTCTCACCCCAGCGATAGGCGCCGAAGTCGTTGCCGGGGAGCGCGTAGACCCGGGTCCCCGGATGGCTCGCATCGAGCGCGGCGGCTGCCTGGCGCACGTAGGTCGGTGGCGCCGCCGGCTGGGTGAAGCCGTTCGCGACGATGGCACCGGTCCAGAGAGGCGTCGTCGCCGCTGCGATCGCGGCCGCCGCGAAGATCCAGACGACCACGCCGATGCGTCGGGCGCGCGCGTAGACCGCGCTGACGCCGGCGCCGAGGAACATCGCAAGGCAGAGGATGACCAGCGGTGAAGCGCGATCGGTCGACCGCATGGCGAGCCCGGCGGTGGTGTCGACCATGAACGCCTTGAGCACCGAACCCACCGCGGAGGGGTTGTCGTAGGGGTTGGGCCCGACGGCGAGCACCATGCCGACGACCGTGACGACGATGAAGTAGGAGCGATACCGCCAGCGGGAGAAGAAGGCGGCGACGAAACAGAGGGCCGGCACCGCGAAGCTGAGCGCGATCAGCTGGATGTTCTGGGTGTACTGGACGGACGACTGGGTCCACGACCCGAGGCGGTCCGATCCGTAGAAGTACCAGTAGCCGAGCCCGCGGACGATCTCGGAGGCGAGCGAGGCCCCGCTGGTCGCTTGCACCGTCTCGGTGTACTTGAGCACGTTGACGCCGTAGGCGGCCTCGATCTGGAGGCCGACCGCCCACCAGAGGGACACCAGCGCGGTCAGCAGGCCGGTCTTCCACGCGACCCCCCAGACGCGACGCCAGGTCGCCTCCCTCGAGACGAGCACGGCGTAGAGGAGGAAGAGCGCGGGCGCGATGCCGACGTAGAGGATCGAGCTCGCGTTGATGCCGCTCACCAGCGCGACCACCAGCGCGAAGAGTGCCGGGTACCGCCACCCGGGACGCCGGACGGCGAGGACGACGAAGGCGATCATCCAGGGCAGCCCCGACCACGGCATGAGGATCACCGAGATGCGGCCGGCGTACTGCAGCACGTAGGGCGTGTACATGTACCCGAGGGCCGCGACGTAGCGACCGGGGCCGACGAGACCGACCACGCGGCACAGATAGAGCGCGCCGGCACCCGCGGCGAAGAGCAGCGCGCCCATCCAGAGGCGCTGCGCGACCCACAGCGGGACGTGCAGCTCGGCCATGACCCAGAAGTAGGGGCCCATCGGGAGGAGGTAGCCGACGTTCTCGTGGGTGACCGTCCCGAGCCCGACGTTCGGATCCCAGAGCGACGCCGCCTGCCGGACGTAGCGGCCCGGGTCGAGGTAGAGGTAGGTCTTGGTGTCGTCGGTGACCGCGCCCGGCTGGGAAGCGAGCATCGGGACGAAGGCCACCAGCGCGAGGCCGAGGTGGTCGACGAGGGAACGGAGCCGACTGGGGGAGCGCAACCGGTCCCAGAACGAGCGTGGACGTCCGGGGAGCGGCGCCGCGGCCGGGAGCGGGGGCGCGACCGCTGTGGGGTGGGGTTCCTGCACGAGTGCTCGGTAGTGTAAACAACCACGGACTCGGGGTGTCATCAATCCCGGGCTGGTGCGGCACCACCAATCCCACGGGGAGCGAGATGAGCGACGACACGTCGGGGGCACGACCGACGGGGGCGGCCGCGCCGGTTGCACACCGCCGCTCTGCCGTGCGCCTCACCGGCGAGCACCCCCAGGAGGGGGTCACTCCCGACTCGTTGCTCGCGCTCCACGCCGCGGGGTACCGGAGCATCCTCGAGCGGCTCGGCAGCGGGATGCTCCTCGACGTGGGCTGTGGACAGGGATTCGAGTCGGCACGTTTTCTCTCTGCCGACCGCCCGGTGGTCGGTGTCGACTACAGCGCGGACGCCACCGGCGAGGCTCGACGCCGCTTCGGCGATGCCGGCCTCCACGTCGCACAGATGAACGCGCTCTCGCTCGGGTTCGCAGAGGGTGCCTTCCGCTGGGCGTGCTCCTCCCACCTGATCGAGCACTTCGAGGAACCCGACGGGCACGTCGGCGAGCTGGCCCGGGTGCTCACCGACGGGGGCACCGCCTTCTTCCTCACCCCCAACGGCCCGGCGGACTTCGAGAACCCCTTCCACATCCACCTGTTCGAACCGGACGAGCTCCACGAAGTGCTCGGGCGCTACTTCGAAGTCGTCCGCGTCGAGGGGCTCGACGCGATCCCGCCGGTGAAGGCCGACTTCACCGCCCGGCGGGTCAAAGGGGAGAAGGTGCTCCGGCTGGACGTCTTCGATCTCCGCCACAAGATCCCGCGCTCGTGGTACGTGGGCCTCTACACACGGATCCTGCCGATCACCTACCGGCTGATGGCGCGCGGTGATTCCGGCGGGGCGACCGGCATCACCTCGGACGACTTCTTCCTGACCGACGAGATCGACCGCACCACGATGGTTCTCTTCGCCACCGCGTCCCGTCCGCGGCGGCCGGTGCGGGGGCGCTGAGGGAGGGTGCTCGCGGTCGGGCTCACCGGCGGGATCGGGACCGGCAAGTCGACGGTGGCGGCGATGCTCGCCGAGCGCGGTGCGGCCCTGGTCGACGCCGACCTGATCGCGCGCGAGGTGGTCGAGCCGGGCGGCGCGGCCTACCAGCCGCTGGTCGACCGGTTCGGACCGGCGATCCTCGACGCCGAGGGCCGCGTCGACCGACCGGCGGTCGCCGAGCTCGTCTTCGGCGACCCGGACGCCCTGGCCGATCTCAACTCGATCACCCACCCGGCGATCGGCGTCGAGATGATCGCCCGCAAGGACGGCTTTGCCGAGACCGACCGGATCGTGGTCCTCGAGATCCCCCTCTTGCGCGCGGTCCACCGCGACACCCTCTCCCTCGCGGCGGTGGTGGTGGTCGACGCAGGGCCGGAGGTGGCGCTCCAGCGTCTGGTCACCGCCCGCGGGATGGACGAGGCGGACGCGCGGGCCCGGATGGCCGCCCAGCCCGACCGCGAGGCCCGGCTCGAGGGGGCCGATCTGGTGGTCGACAACTCGGGCGACGAGGCTCACCTGCGCGGCGAGGTCGACCGGGTGTGGGCGGCGCTGCTCGAGCTGCGCGACCGGGAGGCCGGGGAACCGATCGGCTCGGCCGGCGCCTGAGCGGGGCCGCCGACCGGCCGGTTCCGGTGTCACACCCGACCGGTACCATCCGAGCGGTGCCCCGATTCGAGGTCGTCTCGCCGTTCCACCCGGCCGGCGACCAGCCCCAGGCCATCGCGGGGCTGGTCGAGGGCATCGAGCGCGGCGACCGGTACCAGACCCTCCTCGGCATCACCGGTTCGGGGAAGACCGCCACCATCGTGTGGACGGTCGAGGCGGTGCAGCGGCCGACGCTGGTCATCGAGCCCAACAAGTCGCTCGCCGCGCAGCTCGCCGCCGAGCTGAAGGAGCTCTTCCCGCGCAACCGGGTGGAGTACTTCGTCTCCTACTACGACTACTACCAGCCCGAAGCGTACGTTCCCTCGTCGGACACCTACATCGAGAAGGACTCGTCGATCAACGACGAGATCGACCGCCTGCGCCACGCCTCCACGTCGTCGCTGCTGTTGCGACGGGACACCATCGTGGTCGCTTCGGTCTCGTGCATCTACGGGCTCGGGTCACCCGTGGAGTACCGCGACCGGATCGTCGTGCTGCAGCCCGGCGAGGTGCTCGACCAACGGTCGCTCCTCCGCCGGCTGGTGGACCTCCAGTACACCCGGACCGAGGCGACGCTCCTCCGCGGCCAGTTCCGGGTCCGTGGCGACACCGTCGAGATCCACCCGGCGTACGAGTCCCGCGCGGTCAGGGTGGAGCTCTTCGGGGACACGATCGAACGGATCCGCCCGTTCGACGTGATGACCGGGGAGATCGGAGCGGAGCTCGAGGACCTGGTCGTGTTCGCCAACACCCACTACGGGACCGGCGAGGAGCGAATGCGCGCGGCGGTCGCCGGCATCGAGGTGGAGCTGCGCGAGCGGCTCGCCGAGCTGAGCGGTGCGGGGAAGCTGCTCGAAGCCCAGCGGCTGCGGATGCGCACCGAGTACGACCTCGAGATGCTCGCGGAGACGGGTGTCTGCAGCGGCATCGAGAACTACAGCCGGCATCTCGACGGTCGGGCACCGGGCGAGTCTCCCTTCACCCTTCTCGACTACTTCCCGAAGGACTACCTCGTCGTCCTCGACGAGAGCCACGTCGCGGTGCCGCAGCTGCGCGGCCAGTACGCCGGCGACCGTTCGCGGAAGGAGACCCTGGTCGACCACGGGTTCCGGCTTCCTTCGGCGCTCGACAACCGACCGCTGCGCTTCGAGGAGTTCGTCGAGCGCACCGGCCAGACGATCATGCTGTCGGCGACACCGGGGCCCTGGGAGCTCGAGCACAGCTCGAACGTGGTCGAACAGGTGGTGCGGCCGACCGGCCTGGTCGATCCGGAGGTGGATGTCCGTCCGACCACCGGGCAGATCGACGACCTGCGGCTGCGGATCGAGGCGACCGTGGCTGCGGGAAGCCGGGTGCTGGTGACCACGCTCACCAAGAAGATGGCGGAGGACCTGACCGACTACCTCGCCGAGCAGGGAGTCCGCGTCCAGTACCTCCACTCCGACGTCGACACCATCGCCCGGGTCGAACTCCTCCGCGAGCTCCGGCTCGGCGCCTTCGACGTGCTGGTCGGGATCAACCTCTTGCGCGAGGGACTGGACCTGCCCGAGGTGGCGCTCGTGGCGATCCTCGACGCCGACAAGGAGGGCTTCCTTCGCTCGGCCTCCTCGCTCATCCAGACCATGGGCCGGGCCGCACGCAACGTCAACGGTCGGGTGGTGATGTACGCGGACACCCTGACCGAGTCGATGACCGTGGCGATCGGCGAGACACAGCGGCGACGCGCCCGCCAGATCGCCTACAACGAGGCACACGGCATCGATCCGAAGACGGTCACCAAGTCGGTGACCGACATCCTCGAACGGGTGCGTGGCGACCTCTCGGGCGGACTCGAGGAACCCCGGGGCCGCACCGCCCGTTCGCGGGCGGGCCGGGCGCGGGGGCGCAGCCCGGCCGTCGATCCCGCCGCGGTCGCGGCGGAGCTCGCCCGTTCGCTCGGTCCGGACGCGGACGAGCTCTCCGCGCTCATCCACCAGCTCGACTCCGAGATGCGCAAGGCGGCCGCCGAGCTCCGTTTCGAGGAGGCCTCGCTGCTCCGCGACGAGATCGCCGAGCTCCGTGGGCTCGTCCTCCGCGACCCGGTGGACGGGGCCGCGATCGCGCTCGATCCCGGCGTGCCGGTCGGGTCCGGGCCCGGCGCCGGCTGAGGGCCGGTGCCTCCGCCGCTCACCGGTATCCTCGACCAGATGGCAGACCGACTCGTCGTTCGCGGCGCGCGCGAGCACAACTTGCAGGACGTCTCGCTCGACCTGCCCCGCGATCGCCTGATCGTCTTCACCGGTCTGTCGGGTTCGGGCAAGTCCTCCCTGGCCTTCGACACCATCTACGCCGAGGGGCAGCGGCGCTACGTCGAGTCCCTCTCGGCGTACGCCCGCCAGTTCCTCGGTCAGATGGACAAGCCCGACGTGGACTTCATCGAAGGACTGTCGCCCGCGATCTCCATCGACCAGAAGTCGTCGTCACGCAATCCGCGCTCGACGGTGGGCACCGTTACCGAGGTCTACGACTACCTGCGCCTCCTCTATGCGCGGATCGGCCGGCCGCACTGCCCGACCTGCGGTCGCCCGGTGGCCCGGCAGAGCCCCCAGCAGATCGTCGACCGGATCCTCGCGATGGAGGAGGGCACCCGCTTCCTCGTGCTCGCACCGGTGGTGCGGGGGAGGAAGGGGGAGTACGGCGCGCTCCTCGACGATCTCGCCAAGCAGGGATTCGCCCGGGTGAGGGTCGACGGTGCGACGATCGAGCTCAGCGAGCGCGCCAGCCTCGATCTGGCCCGCTACGAACAGCACACCATCGAGGTGGTGGTCGATCGTCTGATCCGGCGCGACGGGATCCGCCGGCGACTGACCGAGTCCCTCGAGACGGCCCTTGCGCTCGCCGCAGGCATCGCCGAGGTCGTGGTCGTCGACCCCGACGGGACCGAACAGGAAGCGATCACCTTCAGCCAGCACCTCGCGTGCACGCACTGCGGGCTCAGCTTCGAGGACCTCGCGCCCCGCAACTTCTCCTTCAACTCACCGTTCGGGGCCTGCCCGGTCTGCACCGGGCTCGGGACCAAGTACGAGGTCGATCCCGAACTCGTCGTGCCGGACCCGGCCAAGTCGATCACCGAGGGCGCGCTCGCGCCGTGGGCTGGTGCCCGCAGCGAGTACTTCACGCGGATGCTCGACGCGGTCGCCGAGTTGGGCGGGTTTTCGGCGGACACGCCGTGGCAGAAGCTCCGGAAGGCAGACAAGAAGCTCGTCCTCTACGGGTCGGGTAGCAAGCAGGTGCACCTGCGCTACCGGAACCGCTACGGACGCCAGCGTTCGTTCCACGCGCTCTACGAGGGCGTCGTCCCCTGGCTGACCCGCCGTCATACCGAGGCCGAGTCGGACTTCCAGCGCGACAACCTCGAGGGATACCTGCGCGAGGTCCCCTGCCCCGAGTGCGGCGGCGCCCGGCTGCGGCCGGAATCGCTCGCGGTCACCGTGAGCGGCTACTCGATCTTCGCGCTCTGTTCGCTGTCCATCGCTCGGGCGACCGAGGTCGTGGCGTCGCTCGATCTCTCGGACCGGGACCACCTGATCGCCGACCGGGTCCTGCGGGAAGTCCGCGAGCGCATGCAGTTCCTGCTCGACGTGGGCCTCGACTACCTGACCCTCGCACGCTCCGCGGCGACGCTCTCGGGCGGTGAGGCGCAGCGCATCCGCCTGGCGAGCCAGATCGGGAGCGGGTTGGTCGGCGTCCTCTACGTGCTCGACGAGCCCTCGATCGGGCTCCATCAACGCGACAACCAGCGCCTGATCGGCACCCTCAAGCGGCTGCGCGACCTCGGCAACACGGTCATCGTGGTCGAGCACGACGAGGAGACCATCCGCGTGGCGGACCATGTGGTCGACATCGGCCCGGGTGCCGGGGAGCACGGAGGCCGGATCGTCCACTCGGGCCCGGTGACCGGACCGGGAGGGCTCGAGTCGAACGAGGAATCCCTGACCGGGCAGTACCTGGTCGGCAAGCGCTCCATCCCGGTGCCGGCGATGCGCCGGCCGGGGAGTCTGGAGACCCTGACCGTCGAGGGAGCTCGCGAGCACAACCTCGCCGACGTCACGGTGGCGTTCCCCCTCGGCCGGTTCATCGCGGTGACCGGAGTGTCCGGATCAGGCAAGTCGACGCTGGTGAACGACATCTTGCTGCGCTCGTTGGCCAAGCACCTCTACCGGGCCCACGCGGTGCCCGGGTTGCACCGGGCCATCCGGGGCGTCGATTTCGTCGACAAGGTCGTCGAGGTCGACCAGGCGCCGATCGGGCGCACGCCCCGGTCGAATCCCGCGACCTACACCGGCGTCTTCGACCATATCCGGCGTCTGTTCAGCCAGACCCAGGAGGCCAAGGTCCGCGGCTACCTTCCGGGCCGGTTCTCGTTCAACGTGAAAGGTGGCCGCTGCGAGGCGTGCTCGGGCGACGGAACGCTCCGCATCGAGATGCACTTCCTCCCGGACGTCTACGTTCCCTGTGAGGTCTGCCACGGTGCGCGCTACAACCGCGACACGCTCGAGGTCACCTTCCGTGGGAAGACGATCGCGGACGTGCTCGAGATGTCCTGCGAGGAGGCCCTCGCGTTCTTCGCACACCAGCCGCCGATCGCACGGCACCTCCAGACGCTGGTCGACGTCGGGCTCGGCTACATCCGGCTCGGTCAGCCCGCGCCCACGCTGTCGGGCGGTGAGGCGCAGCGGGTCAAGCTGGCCTCCGAGCTGTCGCGGCGCTCGACTGGTCACACCCTCTACGTACTCGACGAACCGACCACCGGCCTCCACTTCGACGACGTGCGCAAGCTCCTCGACGTGCTCAACCGGCTGGTCGACCAGGGCAACACGGTCATCGTGATCGAGCACAACCTCGACGTCGTGAAGAGTGCCGACTGGATCATCGACCTCGGCCCCGAAGGAGGGGACGGCGGCGGAAGGGTCGTGGCCGAGGGCACGCCCGAAGACGTGGCGAGGAGCAAGGCGAGCTACACGGGCGAGGTGCTGGCGCCGGTGCTCGGGATCGAGCGCCCGCGGGCCGTGACCCGGACCTCGCGGGCCGCCGGGGCGAAGAAGAACCGGGGGGCACCCGGCGCCGCCGACGCCAACGGGGAAGGGTCCTCCAAGCGTCGCCGCAAGTTGGCGGTGAGCTGAGCCGGGGAGGTCGCGCTCGGGCTCAGACCGTGGCGAGCATCCGCTCGAGCGCCACGCGCGCCCAGCGCGCCGTTTCGTCGTCGACGGTGATCTGGTTGCGGACCTCGCCCTCGAGGAGGCCGTCGAGCACCCAGGCGAGGTGGGGGAGATCGATGCGGAACATGGTCGAGCACGGGCAGACCAGTGGGTCGAGCGAGAGGACCGTCTTGTCGGGGTTCTCGTCGTCGAGGCGCTTGACCAGGTGGATTTCGGTGCCGATTCCGATCACCGCGCCGGCGGGAGCCTCGCCGACCGCCTTGATCAGAAAGTCCGTCGAGCCGACCTGATCGGCAACCTCGACGACCTCGTGCGCGCACTCGGGGTGCACGAAGACCAGGCCTTCGGGATGCTCCGCGCGGAACGCGGCAACCTGCTCGGGCCGGAACCGCTGGTGCACGGAGCAGTGTCCCTTCCAGAGGAGGAGCACCGAGGACTTGATCGCGACGTCGTCCAGACCACCGCGGGCACCCCGCGGGTTCCAGACCGCCATCTGCTCTGCCGAGTAGCCCAGCTGGAAGCCGGTGTTGCGACCCAGGTGCTGGTCGGGGAAGAAGAGGACCTGATCACCACCGGCCCCGCCCGAGGTCTCGTCGTCGAGGGCCCAGGTGAGCACTGCGCGGGCGTTGGACGAGGTGCATACCACGCCACCGTGGCGTCCGACGAAGGCCTTCAGGGCGGCGGAGGAGTTCATGTAGGTGACCGGCACCACCCGATCGAGGTCGGTCACTTCGCCGATGACCTCCCAAGCCTCCTCGACGGCGTCGATGTCGGCCATGTCGGCCATCGAGCACCCGGCGTTCAGGTCGGGAAGGACCACCTGCTGATCGGGGCCGGTGAGGATGTCGGCCGACTCGGCCATGAAGTGCACCCCGCAGAAGACGACGAATTCCGCTTCCGACTGCGCCGCGGCGATCCGCGAGAGCCCGAACGAGTCACCCCGTGCGTCGGCCCACCCCATCACCTCGTCGCGTTGGTAGTGGTGACCGAGGATGATGAGCCTCGAGCCCAGCTCCTCTTTCGCGCGCCGGACGCGAGCCGCGAGCTCGTCGGGATCCGCCGCGGTGTAGCGCTCGGGCAGTGCCTGCTGTAGCCGGTACATGTCGTATGACCTCCCTGTGGAGGCGCTCCGGTATGGCCGGCGGGGACAGCCTGGTCGCCCATCCGCGGGTATGTCGGCCCCGGAGCGATTGATGTCGCCGGATTCCAGGCCGGCGTACCGCCCAGTGTAGCGGCGCGGGTTTCGGGCCGGCGTGCTCCCCCTGATCAGGCGACCTGTCGCGAAGGCAGACACGGCACACTGTGGGTGTGGTATATCGTCCGCCCCCCGGCACCGTCCCCGACGTCCCCGGCTCCTATCAGTTCGTCGACCGCGACGGCCGGGTGCTGTACGTGGGCAAGGCGAAGTCGCTCCGCCAGCGGATCAACTCCTACTTCCAGGACCCCTACGGGCTCCCGCCGCGGACCGCCCAGATGGTCGAGCAGGCCGACCACGTCGAATGGATGGTCGTCGACTCGGAGTCCGAGGCACTCCTTCTCGAGCACAACCTCATCAAGCGGCACCAGCCGCGGTACAACGTCCGGCTGAAGGACGACAAGAGCTACCCGTGGCTGGCGCTCACGGTGGGTGACGAGTGGCCCCGCCCGGCGATCGTGAGGGGGAGGAAGCGGAGCGGGGTCCGCTATTTCGGCCCGTACGCCAACGTGGGCGCCATCAGGGACACCCTCGACCTGCTGCTCCGGACGTTCCCGCTTCGAAGCTGCTCCGACACCAAGTTCCGGCGGCACGTTCGATTGGGACGCCCGTGCCTGCTCTACCACATCGACCGTTGCTCGGGACCCTGCGTCGGTGAGGTGGACCGGGAGGAGTACGACCAGATGGTCGCCGACCTCACCGCCTTCTTGAGCGGGGAGACCGGACCGCTCGAACGCGGGCTCGAGACGGCCATGCGCGAGGCGTCCGACGCGCTCGAGTTCGAGCGGGCCTCGGCACTGCGGGACAAGCTCGAGGCGGTTCGGGCCGCGGACGCCGTCCGCCAGATGGAGCTCGACCGTCGGGAGGACCTCGACGTGGTGGGCATCGCCGAGGACGAGCTCGAGGCCGCCGTCCAAGTGTTCCACGTGCGCTCGGGAAAGGTCGTCGGGCGGATGGGCATGTTCGTAGACAAGGTGGAGGACCTGACCGCGTCACAGCTCGTCGAGCGGATCCTGGTCGACGTCTACGCCGAGCCGGCGTCGGGTGTACCGAAACAGATCCTCGTCCCGACCATGCCCGGCGACGCCGAGGCGGTGCTCGAGTACCTCGCCCGGCAGCGCGGGGGGCCGGTGGACCTTCGGGTTCCGGTGCGCGGCCCGAAGCGCGCGCTCCTCCGTACGGTGGAATCCAACGCGATCGACGCCTTCGTCCGGCACCGGTTGCACCGCAATTCGGACCACAACAGCCGAGCCCGCGCGCTCGAATCGCTCCAGCGTGAGCTCGGGCTGCCCGATGCCCCACTCCGGATCGAGTGCTACGACATGAGCCACCTTCAGGGGAGCGACTATGTCGGCTCGATGGTCGTCTTCGAGGACGGCCTGCCGAAGAAGAGCGACTACCGGCACTTCCGGGTGGCGGCTTTGGCCGGCAACGACGACTACGCAGCGATGGAGGAGGTGCTCACCCGGCGGCTCACCACCCTGCTGGCCGAGGAGGTCTCCGCCGGTGAAGCCTCGTCGGCGGCGACACGGAAGCGCTTTTCCTATCCGCCGCAGCTGCTGCTGCTCGACGGCGGCATCGGCCAGCTCAACGTGGGGATCCGAGTGCTCGAGGCACTGGGGCTGACCGAGCGCATTCCGGTCGCGGCTCTCGCGAAGAGCTTCGAGGAGGTGTACCGCCCGGGCGACCCCGAACCGATCCGGCTGCCCCGCCAGTCCGAGGGCCTCTATCTCCTCCAGCGGGTCCGTGACGAGGCACACCGGTTCGCCGTCTCCTACCACCGCACCCTGCGGGGCAAGCGGATGACCAAGGGCGCGCTGGACGGGGTCAAGGGGCTCGGGCCGAAGCGGCGGAACCGCCTGATCGAGGAGTTCGGGGGTCTCGCGGGCCTACGGGAAGCCCCGAAGGAGGCCCTGGTCGGCGTATCGTGGCTGCCGGCCGACGTGGGTGCCGCCGTCTTCGAGCGGCTGCACACACCGCTCTCGCCGGCCAAGCCGGCACGAACGGGGGCGATGGTGGATCGATGAGCGAGTACCTGGTGGTAACCGGGATGTCCGGGGCAGGGCGGTCCACGGCCGGCGCCGCCCTCGAGGATCTCGGCTGGTTCGTGATCGACAACATGCCCTCCGCGCTGATCGCCAAGGTGAGCGAACTGGTCGACGGCACCGGCTCGGAGATGGAGCGGGTGGCCTTCGTCGTCGGACGGGCCGGCGGTGACCTCGACGACGTCCTGCCCGCCGTGGACGCGCTGGAGGCGGGCCGCCACCGGGTGCGGATCCTCTTTCTGGATGCCGCCGACGACGTCCTGATCAAACGGTTCGAGGGGACCCGGCGCCGGCATCCGCAGGCCGCACGTGCCGTCGGCGACTCGATCGCCGACGAGCGGACCCTGCTCGGACCTATTCGCGACCGCGCGGACCTGGTGATCGACACCGGGGAGCTGAACGTCAACCAGCTCCGCGCCCGCCTCATCGAGGTGTTCGGCGCGGAGGAATCGGGGACCACCATGCAGACTTCGGTGGTCTCCTTCGGGTTCAAGTACGGTGTGCCGCTCGATGTGGACCTGCTGTTCGACTGCCGCTTCCTGCCGAACCCGTACTGGGACGAGGCGCTCCGGAGCCACAGTGGTCTCGAGCCCGAAGTGCGGAAGTACGTGCTCGACCATCCCGAGACCACCGAGTTCCTGGCGAAGCTCGAGGATCTGCTCACCATGTTGATCCCCGCGTACGTGCGCGAGGGGAAGTCCTATCTGACCGTGGCGATGGGATGCACGGGTGGCCGGCACCGCTCGGTGGTGCTCGCCGAGGAGTTGGTGCGTCGTCTCGAACTGCGTTCGATGCCGAGCACCGTCTTCCACCGGGACGTCGACCGATGACCGAAGCTGGGCCGAAGGTGGTCGCGATCGGCGGCGGCCACGGGCTGGCGGCGACGCTCCGCGCGGCGCGCACCTACAGCGGGGAGCTGACGGCGGTGGTGTCGGTCGCGGACGACGGCGGTTCGTCGGGTCGCCTGCGCGAGCTGCTCGAGATCATCCCACCGGGAGACCTGCGCAAGTGCCTGGTCGCGATGGCCGAGCCCGACTCGACGCTCGCGTCGTTGTTCGCCTACCGGTTCGCCGACGACGTGCTGTCGGGTCATTCGCTCGGCAACCTGATCCTCGCGGCCCTGATGGACCGCGCGCAGGATCCCGTCGAGGCCTTGGACGAGGCGTGCCGTCTGCTCGGTGTTCGCGGACGCGTCCTTCCTGCCACGACCGAACCGGTCGTGCTCAAGGCCGAGGCGGACTCCGGACCGGTGGCCGGTCAGGTCGCGGTGATGGCGACCGGTCACATTCGCCGCGTCTCGCTCGTCCCGAGCGATCCGGTGGCACCGCCCGAAGCAGTGGGCGCGCTGGCCGAGGCCGAACAGATCGTGCTCGGTCCGGGATCACTGTTCACGAGCGTGCTCGCCGCGATCGCCGTACCTCAGATCCGCGAGGGGATCGATCGCTCGGGCGCGACGAAGGTCTACGTCTGCAATCTCCGCCCTCAGGTTCCCGAGACGGAGGATTTCGACGTCGCGATGCACCTCGAGGCGCTGGCCGCGCACGGCGTGTCGGTCGACGTCGCCCTCGCCGATACGTCGGGGCTCGAGCTCGGGAGCCCGAGCGTCCGGGTGGTGGAGACACCGCTCGCCCGGCCCAACGGGATGGCCCACGATGCGGTGAAACTGGGCGCGGCTCTCTCGGACCTGCTGAAATGACGGCGTTTGTCACGAGATTGACCTACGGTGGTGGGGGTCTTCGTGCACCAGATAGGGGCAACCACGCCGGGAGAAGCGGTGCGGCGCGCGGGCGCGCCGGGTGAGGAAGGGTAGGGCACAGACAGCATGACCGTACGGATCGGGATCAACGGATTCGGGCGCATCGGTCGCAACTATCTCCGGGCGGCCCGGGCGATGGGCGCCGACGTCGAGGTGGTGGCGATCAACGACCTGACCTCGGCCGAAACGCTCGCCCACCTGCTCCGCTACGACTCGACCCACGGACGGTTCGAGGGGGAGATCAAGGTCGCCGAGTCGACAATCGTCGTCGACTCCGTACCGATCGCGGTGCTCTCCGAGCGCGATCCCAAGGCGCTGCCCTGGGACTCGCTGGCGGTCGACGTCGTCGTCGAGTCGACCGGACTGTTCACCTCGCGTTCGGCCGCGGCTTCCCACCTCGAGGCCGGTGCCTCCCGAGTGATCATCTCCGCGCCGGCGAAGGACGCCGATGCGACCTTCGTCATCGGTGTCAACGACGACGAATACGACCCCGCGAAGGACTTCGTGGTGTCCAACGCGTCGTGCACCACCAACTGCTTCGTACCGATGGTCAGCGTGCTCGACCAGGCGTTCGGGATCGACACCGGGATGATGACCACGGTGCATGCCTTCACCAACGACCAGAACCTGCTCGACCTCCCGCACCGCGATCTGCGCAGGGCGCGGGCCGCAGCGATCAATATCGTGCCCGCGTCGACCGGTGCGGCACGAGCGACAGGGTTGGTCCTGCCGGCGATGAAGGGGCGACTCGACGGCACCGCGCTCCGAGTACCGGTTCCCGACGGCTCCATCACCGATTTCGTCGCGCTGATCCCGAAGAAGGTCACCGTCGAGGAGGTCAACCAGGCGTTCGCCGACGCGGCGTCCATCGGCCCGCTCTCGAAGGTGCTCGAGTACAACACGGACCCGATCGTCTCGACGGACATCGTCGGCAACCCCGCCTCGTGTATCTTCGACGCCGATCTGACCATGGTGCTGCAGTCCTCGTCGGGGGTTAGCCTGGTCAAGGTCGAAGGTTGGTACGACAACGAGTGGGGCTATGCCAACCGCCTCGTCGATCTCTCGCTGCTCATCGGCGCGGGGTCTGACAGGTGAGGCGACCGGGGGGACGCTGAGGAGTCGTGGGAGTGCGCAGGGGGGAAGATAATCCGCTACTGAGGGGGCTGCCCCTCCTCGATGATCTGCCCGAGCTCGACGGGTCGAACGTCCTGGTGCGGGTCGACTTCAACGTCCCGCTCCGGGAGGGGGAGCGTGGTGACACCGAGATCGCCGACGACTTCCGGATCCGGGCCGCCCTCCCGACCCTCCAGTACCTGCTCGACCGCGGCGCCGCGGTCACCGCATGCACGCATCTCGGCCGCCCGGAAGGCGCGCCGGATGTCCGGTGGGAGCTCGGGCCGGTCCGCGAGGAGCTCGCCCGTCTCGCCCCCAAGGTCGAGTTGCTCGAGAACCTCCGCTTCGACCCGGGCGAGAAGCACAACGACCCGGCCTTCGTCGAGAAGTTGATCAACGGGCACGACGCCTACGTGAACGACGCGTTCGGCGTCTCGCATCGCCGGCACGCCTCGGTCGTGGGCCCGCCGGCCCGCCTGCCGAGCGCCGCCGGCTTCCTTGTCGAGCGCGAGCTCGCAGGCCTCGGAACGCTGATCGGCTCGCCGAAGCGCCCCTTCGTGGCGGTGGTCGGGGGTGCCAAGGTCGCCGACAAGCTGGGTGTGCTCGAATCCCTGCTCGAACGCGTGGACGCGCTCCTCGTCGGCGGCGGGATGGCGTTCACCTTCCTCGCCGCCGCGGGCCATACGGTCGGTGCCTCCATGGTCGATCAAGACCGGGTCGAGGAGTGCAGGCGGCTGCTGGGTTCCTCCACCAAGATCCTCCTTCCCTCCGATGTGGTGGCACTGGAGCCCGGTGCGGACTTCGGGTGCGGATGCGTGGAAGGAAAGATCGTCACCGTCGGGCCCGACGTGCCCGAGGAGTGGCGCGGACTCGACATCGGCCCCGACACGGTGGCCGCCTACGCGGAGTCGATCGCGGGTGCGGGCACGGTGCTGTGGAACGGGCCGATGGGGGTGTTCGAGGATGCGCGGTTCGGCGACGGGACCGCAGGCATCGCGCGGGCGGTGGCCGAATGTGCGGGCTTTACCGTGATCGGTGGCGGCGACAGCGCCGCGGCGGTCGACGATCTGGGGCTGACCGACCGGATCGGCTTCATCTCGACGGGTGGTGGTGCCGCGCTCGAGCTGCTCGAGCACGGCGACCT
The DNA here is from genome assembly GCA_963769905.1 of uncultured Acidimicrobiaceae bacterium. Classification (GTDB taxonomy): domain Bacteria; phylum Actinomycetota; class Acidimicrobiia; order Acidimicrobiales; family RAAP-2; genus Bog-756. The sequence continues at coordinate 1,527,717 of CAVYNG010000002.1, read as the reverse complement.
GCCGGGGCTGGTCGCGCTGCGAGGTGCGAGCAATGCACCCGATCCTGCTCGCGCGAAGAGGGGCGACGGACCAAGAGGTGGTCGTCCGGCGCGGTGAGCGATCAACCGACTGCCCGGCGGCCGCTGGTCTCCGGCAACTGGAAGATGAACTTCGACCACCTCGAGGCGATCCACGCCACCCGGGACCTCGGCCTCCGATTGCAACCTGCGCACGCCGCACGGGTCGACATCTCGATCCACCCTCCGTTCACCGACCTTCGGTCGGTGCAGACCGTCCTCGAAGGCGAGGCGATCCCGGTGGTGCTCGGCGCCCAGAACTGCGCAATCGAGGACGCCGGCGCCTTCACCGGCGAGGTGAGCTCCCTGATGCTGGCCAAATTGCACGTCGAGTACGTGATCGTCGGTCATTCGGAGCGACGGCGGCTGTTCGGTGAGACGGACGAGGTGGTCGCCGCGAAGCTCGTCGCCGTACTGCGCAACGGGATGACCCCGATCTGCTGCGTCGGCGAGACGCTGGAGGAGCGCCGGGCGGCGATGACCAAGGAGCGCCTTTCGGGCCAGGTCGAAGCGATCGCCTCCGCGTCACCACCCGCAGCGCTCGGCGGACTGGTCGTCGCGTACGAGCCGATCTGGGCCATCGGCACCGGGGAGGCCGCGACCCCCGACGACGCCCAAGAGGCGTGTGCGTGGATCCGGGCGGTGATCGCCGGATCGGCGGGGGCGGCGGTGGCGGATCAGGTGCGGATCCAGTACGGGGGATCGGTGACCCCCGACAACACCGAGGCGCTGGTCTCCTGCCCGGACGTCGACGGCGTGCTGGTGGGCGGCGCCAGCCTCGACGGAGCCGCCTTCGTCGGGATCGTCCAGGCCGCGGGCCTCCGAATGCGGTGAGTTTGGTAGCGTTTCGGGCGGTCTCGAGGCTCAGGAGGATGTCCGCGTGCTGACCGCCATCGTCGTGGTGCTGCAGATCCTGTGCTGCGTCGCGCTGATCTTCCTCATCCTGATGCACAGCGGCAAAGGTGGCGGTCTCTCCGACATGTTCGGAGGCTCCGTGGGCTCGGCGGCGTCCGGATCGACGGTGGTCGAGAAGAACCTCGACCGGATCACGGTCACCGTGGCGGTGATCTTCGCCTTCACGAACATCATCCTCATCCTTCGTCTGCAGTGACCGGGCCCGGCGTCGAGCCGGTCGAACGCCGTCCACGTATCGTGACCTTCTGGCGGGAGCACCGTGCTCGATGGTCGCTGCCCCTCGTGATCATCCTGATCATCGGGGTGGTTGCTCTCATCGACCACCTTGGCTCCCGGCGCATCAGCCAGGCCGTCGTACCCCGTCCGCCCGCGTTGGTCGCGGCCGGCGGAGGCGAGACGACCGTCAACCTCGACCAGCCATGGTCGGGCTTCAACCCCGGCACGCCGGAAGGCGCCGCATCCAGCACGCCGACACTGCTCACGTCGGTGCTCCCCAGTGCCTACATCATCGGGCCAAAGTTGGTTCCCCAGATCAACAGCGATCTGCTCCTGAGCGTCGAGGCGACCTCGACCTCTCCTCTCACCATTCAGTACGTCATCAACCCTGCCGCGGTGTGGTCGGACGGAATGCAGGTGACCGCGGACGACTTCATCTATGCCTGGCAGTCTCAGAAAGGTGGCACGGTCGACGTCGACGGGCAGCCGGACCAGGTGGCCTCGACGGTCGGCTATCGCGACATCGCCTCGGTGGTGGGGAGCAAGAACGGTAAGACGGTCACCGTGGTCTTCAGCCGACCCTTCACCGACTGGCGGATCCTGTTCGATCATCTGCTGCCGGCGCATGTCGCGAAACGGGTCGGTTGGAACACCGGCTTCGAGCACTTCGATCCGTCGGTCGACCTCTCCGCAGGCCCGATGCTCCTGCAGGCGGCGACCGCCGACGCGGCCGTACTCGTGCGGAACCCCCGATGGTGGGGCTCTCCGGCGGTACTGGACAAGGTCACTGTGTCGGTGGACACGACGGCCTCCGCGTGGCTCGGGGCCATGGCCGCCAGCAGTCAGAGCGTCGCGCAGGTGACCACCTTCAACCTGGCGACGGTGGGCGCGGTCACCGCATTGCCGAACGCGCAGAGCACGGTCCGGCCGTCGCTCAAGTTCTTGGAACTCGACTTCAACCTCCGTTCGACGCTCATGAGCCGACTGACGCTCCGGCAAGTGGTCGCACACGTGCTCGATCGGACCACGCTGCTCGCGACCACGTTCGGCGCGACGGATCCGGGCCTGGTGGTGAGCGACGACCATCTCGCGACACCCTCACAGACTCAGTACAGCGCGTCGCCCATGTCGAGCGAGTACACGACCCCTGACCCGACGTCAGCCGACAGCATGCTGCGGAGCCTCGGATACCATCTCGACGGATCGGGCAGCTATGTCGACGCGAACGGTCGACCGCTGATCCTCCGGATGGCAGTCGAAACGGGGGACCCGTGGATCGAGGGCGTGGCCTCGGAGGTCGTCGCCCAGCTGCACAGCGGGGGCATCGCGGTCCAACTCGTTCCGGTCGACGGACCGTCGGGGATGAGCGAGGCCGCACTTGCGGGAACCTACGATCTGGCGCTCGTGACCAGGGTGTCGAGCCCCTTCGAGACCGTGACCGAGGCTTGGTACTCGGATACGGGAGCGACGGCGGGCCCCGGGCGGACCGAAGACTGGAGCCGGCTCGACGACCCGCAAGTCGACCAGCTGTTCCTCCAGGCGAGTCAGGCGCTCAACCCAGTGACAGGTGGCACTTTCTACGCGCAGGTCGACAACCAGCTCTGGGCCCAGATGGTCTCGCTGCCTTTCTTCGAGGAGCCGGTGCTCCAAGCCAACGGCGTCCGGATCACCAACATCCAGTTCAACCCCTCGGAGGACGGACTTCTCTGGAACGTAGCCGTATGGACGACGCTCAAGCCCGGACCTCCGAACCAGAAGTCCTGAGCCTCCGGGTCGGTCCAGTCGGTGGCGTGGGCGGTCCGGTTCGAGCTCCTGCGCAAAGCCAAATGCGGGCCGATGCCGGAGGAGCGCCGCGCTACCATGCAAGACGCCCGATCCCGGATCGGCGCCGCTTCGTCGGAGTGGCGGAATAGGCAGACGCGCTAGCTTGAGGGGCTAGTGAGCTTCGGCTCGTGGGGGTTCAAGTCCCCCCTCCGACACACAATCGTTCGTAGGGGTCTGTCGACCCGGCGCGCCGCGAGGCCCATGGTAGTTGCAGTGGTCGTCCCACTCCTGGTGCTTGTTGAAGACCTTGGCGTCATCGATGACCACTCCGTCGAGGCCCGGAGAACGCTTCGTGGCTGCGAGTAGGGAAGAGCACCGTCTCGACGAAACGACGTGCGTCATCAAAGTAGGGTCAAGGTCGTGGCGGGCATTTCACAAGCTCCTGACCTCACGATCCGACAGGACACCGGGTCTTCAGTCTCGCCTCCACGAGGAGATGTTCCACACCCCGACCGCTCCTCTGCGATCGCGAAGGGAGTCCTTGCGGCGGCTCTTGTGGGAACCGGCATATTTCTCTTGGTGGGTTTCACAAAGTTCTGGTTCAGTCGGGATGAGTGGGACTTCATCGCTCATCGCGGCCTCCGACTGGCGAACGAGGGGGTCTTCTACCCGCACAACGAGCACTGGACGACCATCCCGATCATCGTTTGGCGGGCAATCTTCAACGTGGTGGGCGTGCGCGACTATTGGCTCTACGCGCTTCCGTTGATCCTTGCCCACTTAGCAACGGTGTATTTGCTTTGGCGCTTCATGTTGCGTCATCAGATCGACGTGTGGGTCGCGACGCTCCTGGCGATTGCCTTCGCCGTCGTCGGCGTGGGTGGGGAAAACCTCACATTCGCATTTCAGTTGACATTCGTGGGTTCTGTAGCATTCGGCTTGCTGGCCATTGATGCGATCGAGACTGACCGGACGTGGTTGGCCCCTCTCTGGTGCCTCTGTTCGCTCATGTGTTCAGACATTGGAATCCCGATGATCGTGGCATGCGGATTTGTCGTGTTAGTACAGCGGAAGCCGCGAGAAGCTGCGATCGCTGTTGTTCCTCCAACATTCATTTTCCTGGTCTGGTATGCCGCCATCGGACATCAAGGGGTGACATCTGGCTCCGCACTGGCAACGGGCAATGTCGGCGGCCTGCCGGACTATGTGTGGACAGGTCTCACATCCTCATTCAGCGGATTCCTCGACGCCCCACACTTCATCGGTGTGCTTGTCGTGGTTGTGCTCATCGCAACCGCGGTGGTCTACCGTAATGCTCCCGCCGGCCTTGCGGCTTCGGTCCTTCCCTTGTATGGATTTATAGGACTTGGGAGACTGCAGCTGGGCACCAACCAAGCAACATTCTCGCGCTACTCATATGTGGCCGTCGCCCTTGTTCTGCCGCTCATTGGATGCTTGCTGACCCGATTGGTGCGTATCGCTTATCTGCGACCGGTGGCCATGGTGGGCCTCGGGTTGCTCGTCGCACTGAACGTGGTCGTGCTCCATCGCACGCAACAAGACACGCAGACCTTTCTGGCCCATTCGAACCAGAAGACCCAGATGGAGGCCGCAGCGTTCCTACTGGACCAGGGTAAATCGTTTCCGGGCCAGTTCCCAGCTAACGGCTTGTGCGCCGTGTTGTTCGCAAACGAGCAATGTATCACTGAAGGTGATCCAGACCTTTCGATGCTTGCAGCATGGGTCCAGAAGAAGCAGTTCCCGGTTCCGTTGCACGTCCCCGCAGGCGTGCTCCAAGCCGAGCAGTCCGTCCTCAACGTCTCGGTCTCATCGGCTGCGAAATTTCACGGCCGTGCGAACTCGGCGACCCCTGGTCTGTGTACAACGATCCGCGCCGGTGCGCCTCTCACCGTTCAATCGCGGTCACCCATTTCGCTACCCATCTATGTCGTTCCTTCAGAGCATTGGGCGATCGCCAACGTCGCCTTTCCCGCCCTCGACGGCGCGAGATCTACATCCACCCAGGTGTCCTTACCAACCGGAAGCTCATGGCTCAACTTGCCATTTGGCCATTTCTCGAGCGCCGTGATTGCGTCAGTGGATCCGATCCAGGTCTGCCAACTCAAAGGGTCGGTTTGAGCTGGCGCGTGACCGGCTGGAGTCACGTTTGCTGCAATTGCGGCTCCATCAGTTGCAGCAGAGCATCGGCTGCATCACTGCCCTGGCGCACGAGATGCTGCGCCCGGGTCTGAGCCCGTCGCAGACCGAAGTTGACAACGGACGTCGTTTGTAATCGGATTGTTGGGCTGCGAGTCATATTGACGAGGCGCGTGTCAACAGCGTTCATCATGGGGGTTGTCGGTCATGGACAATACGGTTCATCGCTTTTGCCGTCCCCTCGTCGCTGTGTCGGCATCGGTCCTCAACGATCGGATGCACAAAGAGAGTACGAAGGGCCGAGAGAGCCGATCAGGGTCTCTGGAAAGCTCCCAATCGCAACCGTGTGCGGCTCGGCGACCTCCGTCATCATGTGGTCACCCGGAAGCGCGCCGGCTGTGGCGCCGGACATCGCTGATCGGATCCGAGGCGGTTGACCCGCCAACGACCGTGACTTTGAGCTGGTGAGATCGGTCTAGAAATGGTCCGGGGCGAGATGTCATCCACCACGCGAGGAAAGTACGGTCCCGATCAGGCACCGGGGGCGCGGGGCGACGGGATCGCGCTCGCCGATGTCGCCGAATCTCCGCGTCTCCCGAGATCATGGAGCGACCTGGCGGAGCTGGCGAGGACACCGGAAGGGCGGAAGCTCGTCCGCTACACGGCCGTCTCCGCCATCTCGGCACTCACGTCCCTCGTGCTTCTGACGCTCATTTATGGAGTGTTCCGGCTTTGGGACGCGCTCACGAGCGTGCTCGTCGCCAACGTGCTCGCAGGCATCCCCTCGTACCTGCTCAATCGTCAGTGGGTCTGGGGAAAGGGTGGTCGATCACACCTCTGGCGAGAGGTGCTCCCTTTCTGGGTCGTGTCGCTCACCGGGATCGGTTTCTCCCTCGTCGCGGCTTCGGTGGCCCGCAACATCGCTGATACGCACCACCTGGCCCACCTTCCGCGCACCGTGCTCGTTGTCGGCGCCAACGTGAGCGCCTTCGCGGTCGTCTGGATCCTCAAGTTCCTCTTCCTCAATCGGGTGTTCACCCAGATCGCCGACCACGAGCTCGGGCCCGAATCCGAGGCCGAGGTCTGAGGCGACCGGGGCGAGGCGAGCGGCAGTCCACAGGCGGGAAGGTGGGCAGCCTCACCTACCGCCGGCCCCCTGAGGGCCCGCGTCGGGCAGGCACGACCTCCTGTCGAAGGTCTCGGCCACCACTCTGCGCGGCAATACCGCCACTGCGGGTCGTCAGACCAGCGTTTGTCGCGAACAATCGCATCGACCCGTTGCTGGGCCGGAGAGGGTGTCGGTACCGTTGAGGGGTGGGCGGATCCTTCGAGACCGATGTGGTCATTTTCGGCGGGTGCGGCCACGTGGGCCTGCCGCTAGGTCTGGCCTTCGCGTCGTCCGGTCTGGACACCGTCCTCTACGACACCAACCTTGCTGCCGTGGACATGGTCCGGTCGGGCAAGGCACCCCACCTCGAACCTGGCGCGCCGGATCTTCTGCGAAGAACGCTCGACGTTGGAACCCTGGTCGCCACCATAGAACCGTCGTCGATCGCCCTGGCCGAACACGTCGTCGTTGTCGTCGGAACGCCGGTGGACGAGCACCTCAACCCCGATCCCCAAGCGGTGGTGAATGCGCTGAAGGAGGTCGAAGCAGAACTGCGGGACGGTCAGCTCCTCATTCTTCGGAGTACCGTCTTCCCCGGCGTCACCCGCATGGTCGAGCGGTACGTCAAGGGACTTGGACGTCAGATCGACGTCGCGTTCTGCCCCGAGCGCATCGCCGAGGGCAAGGCGCTCGAGGAGCTTCGTACCCTGCCCCAGATCGTTGCGGCCCGAACCCACCGCGCCTACGAGCGAGCCACAGCGCTCTTCAGCCTGCTCGCCGCTCGCATTCTTCGGTTGAGTCCTGAGGAGGCAGAACTCGCGAAGCTTTTCACCAATTCCTACCGGTACATCAAGTTCGCTGCGGCCAATCAGCTCTTCATGATGGCCAATGACTACGGCCTCGACTACGACCGGATCCGCCATGCGGTGATCGAAGACTACCCTCGGGCCGCCGATCTTCCAGGCGCCGGATTCGCCGCCGGGCCGTGTTTGCTGAAGGACACCATGCAGCTGGCCGCCTTCAACAACAACAACTTCGCCCTCGGTCAGGCCAGCATGCAGATCAATGAGGGACTCCCGCTCTACCTCGTGTCGAGGATGGCGACCCGATTCGATCTGAGCGAGATGACCGTGGGGATCCTCGGCACGGCATTCAAAGGCGAATCCGACGACCGGCGATCGAGCCTCGCCTACAAGCTCAAGCGTGTGCTACAGGTCAGGGCTTCACAGGTGCTGACCACCGACCCTTACGTAGCGGACGACCCGAATCTCTCGCCGCTCGACGTGGTACTCGACCAATCCGATCTACTTGTCATCGGTGCCCCTCACCGACCGTACGCGGATCTCGCGATCGCCCAGCCGGTCGTCGACATCTGGAACCTTCGAGGTGAGGGGGTTCTGGTGTGAAGCCTCGCGTGTCCGTCGTCATCCCTGCCTACAACGAAGGAGACGGGATCGACGACGTGCTGTCGCGACTCGGCGAGGCCATCCAGATCCCGTGTGAGATTGTCGTCGTGGTCGACACTCCCGACGACTCCACGGTCACCTACGTCGAGAAGTTCGCCCAGCGTGATCCGAGGGTGCGGCTTCTCGTGAATGACATCGGGCCCGGCCCGGCCCGAGCGATCCGCTACGGGATCGAGCAGGCTGTCGCGCCGGTCACCGTCGTCACCATGGCCGACGGGTGCGACGATCCCCAACAGATCGATCAGCTGGTGCGCCTTGTCGAGCGAGGGGTCGTCATCGCCGCAGCGTCCCGCTACTCGCGCGGTGGCCAGCAAGTTGGCGGTCCCGCGCTCAAGTCGGTGCTGTCCCGCCTGGCCGGCTTCTCGCTCTGGGTGCTGGCTCGGGTGGGTACGAGAGACGCCACCAATTCGTTCAAGGCCTACGACACCAACTTCGTGCGCACTGTCGGGGTCGCGTCGAGTGCCGGATTCGAAATCGGCATCGAGCTGGTGGCGAAAGCGAGGAGGGCGAGGCTTCCGGTCGCGGAACTTCCGACCATTTGGCTCGAGCGTCACCAGGGAGTTTCCAACTTCAAACTGATGAGCTGGTTGCCCCACTATCTTCGCTGGTGGCGATTCGCCTTCGGTCCGGCGATCCCCGTGGAGCAAATACGGGCAGCCGCCGGATAGAACGGGGTTTCGATGAGCAAGGTACTGGTTTCTGGCTCTGCCGGATTCATCGGGGGCTACGTAGTAAAGGAGCTCCTCGAGCGCGGCCACGACGTGATCGGGATCGACAACTACTCCAAGTACGGACCTGTGCGCCGCTCGTACGATGACCGTCCGAATTACCGGTTCGTCGAAGGCGACGCCCGCGATGTCGACCTTCTGACCGACCTGCTCGGTGAGTGCGATCACTTCGTCGCCGGCGCGGCGATGATCGGCGGCATCTCGTACTTCCACACCTATGCCTACGATCTCCTGGCAACCAACGAGCGAATCACCGCGGCATCGTGCGACGCCGCCATCGCCGCCCATCGAGATGGCCGGCTTCAGAAGATGACGTATCTCAGCTCGTCGATGGTCTTCGAATCCGCGGACAGCTGGCCCTCTTACGAGGGTCAAGTGCACCAAATCCCTCCTCCGATCTCCTCCTACGGATTCCAGAAGCTCGCCGTCGAGTACTTCGCCCGGGCGGCCTTCCAACAGCACGGTCTGCCTTTCACCATCATCCGACCGTTCAACTGCGTGGGAACCGGCGAGCGACGCGCTCTGGGTGACGTCGAGATCCTCAGCGGGAACGTCCGACTGGCCATGAGCCATGTCGTGCCGGACCTCGTCCAGAAGGTCTTCAAAGGACAGGACCCGCTCCACATCCTTGGCGATGGCGGCCAGGTCCGTCACTACACATACGGCGGCGATCTTGCCCGGGGCATCGTAACGGCAATGGAGCACCCGGCTGCTCTCAACGAGGACTTCAATCTCTCGACAGCTCGATCGACCACGGTCCTCGAGCTGGCCGAGGCGATCTGGACGTCCATCAAGGGACCCGACGTCCCGTTCCGGTGGGTTTCGGACGATCCCTTCCCCCATGACGTCGGCCGACGCGTCCCCTCCGTCGAGAAGGCGCGGGAGATACTCGGTTATGAAGCCACCACGAGTCTCGAGGACATTCTCGACGAGGTCATCCCGTGGATAGAGAAAGCGATCGCCGACGGTTCGATCTGAAGCCTGCGTCGGCCTTCGTCGTTCCGGCTTGGTACGGCGGTCTGCGACGAACGAGGCGAGTCTAAGCTCGGTCGGTGCTCCGACCTAGCACCAGGAACTGTTTTCCTAGCACTCTCCAGACAGGCGACAGCCTGAGGTACAACCTCGTCATCGCCGCCGACGCCGGCAAATTCCCGCGGAAGGAGAAGGGGAGGAAGCGTGGAACCACTCGCTCCACGCTGAAACCGGCTGCATAGAGATGCTCGGCAACCGCGACATGCGTCAGGGCCAAAGTGTGGTCGGCGCAGTCGAAGTATTCGCGACTGCAATATCTGAAATTGGGCCCACAATTGCGATCGTTCCCGCTGGTGCGCAGACCTCACGCATGCGTTCCAGGAAGGTCGCCACTTCTTCCTGGCTTCCGAGATGTTCGAGGAAGTTCGAGACGAAAACCCCGTCGAAGTATCCTCTAGGCAGCTCTGCGCCGAAAATGTCGGTCGTCAATCCTTTGATACCAGGGTGCCGATACGCGGAGTTGTCCACTTGGTCGATGCTCCACCGCTCGGTGGCAGGTATTGCGTTCAGGAACTCACATCGTCCCGCGGACGGATCAAGCACCCGCGCAGGTTCGCCGAGCAATCGGTAGACGAACGTGCCGATCTCGTTCCACACTTCCTGCCGCTTGGATTGATCGACGCCTCGAAACCGGAAGTCATACAGCCGTTCGTAGTCCATTACTGTGCTGCTCCGTCTGTCTGAGCGGATAGCCGCACTTCAGCGCTCACTTGCATCGCCGTCCGCCTCCCTCCATCCTCCGACCAGCGCTGTCCACTCTGACATGATGCGTTCCAGGTGAGCATCCGGCCAGACATGGAGAAACGATCGGTGCCGATCATTTCCGGTTGGCGTGAAAGTCCCGTACGTGGAGCTCGACTTTGGTCGCCTCGAGGGAGTACGACGGAGTGGCAACGGCCTGTGCAACACCCGACGAATGGAGCCTCGGATCAACTTCACCGTGCCGGAGCGGGCGCAACGGGAACGTCGAAGAAGGAGACTTCTACCCCTTGGGCGGTGTGGTGCCCACCGGCGATCGAGAACCGAAGGCTTGATACCGGGACCCGGAAGAAGCGACTGTCATAGCCGAGGGTCGATGCCTCGCGAAGGACATGTGGTTCCGCTGAAGTTCCCGTTATGAACCGATAGAAGAGTTTGTGGTCCCCGTTGTACTGGATATAGACGTGTGCCGGCTTGAACGCGAGGGCCTCGACACCTGAGAGCCATCCGAGCGAAAGCTGGAATTGGGCCACGACAGCCCGACCCGGTGGAGCGGTTGGTACAGGTATCCAATGACCGAGTCCGGTATTTTCAACACCCAGGCTCCTCATTGGCCCGCAGCGATCATCACCGCGTTGGAGAAGTTGCCAGGTGATGGTGCTCGCAACCTGATGGTAGCGGCACTCGATCGCAAGTTGGGTCGCTGGTGGTTCGAAAGCAGGATCTCGCTTGTCGAGCGACCTATTCGGTTCGCGCAGGATGAACTGGGGAGCGTCCGAAGAGGCGAGATAGTTGGCGTCAGTCCGGTCGAGCGATGAAGTGAAGGCGCTGTAGTCTTGGATCACCGGCAGAGGGTCGAAATGCATTTGGGGGTAGGCCCAAACAACAGTCTGCTCCCATGGCGATACATCGACCGTCTGGCCGCGCATCATGGTCAACATTTGACTCGGTAGACCGTAGGTGTCATGCAGAGACCGGCGAGATTGTCCGATAACTGCAGCCGAACGGGCACCCGAAAGGAGGGTGTTCGTCTCAGACCCCAAGCCATTCACTGCGGCGTCCGGACGGGGCAGGAGTGGCGCGTGGCCGCTGGCCACTAGAGCGTAAAGAGCTGTCATGGCGAGAACTCCGGGCACTAATGCCCAGGGTCTTCTTTTTGGCAGGAACGCTATGAGGAGCACCGGTGCCACTGCAAAGAAGATCTCGTCGTGGAGGTGGTCATGGCGTACGAATCCTTCTTTGAAGACAACCCAGATGGCCACCAGGGCGAGTGCGGTGATTCCAATAGTCGACCGACGGGACAAGCCTTTCCGGCTGGTCCACGCGAAACTCAATACGAGAATGGCGGCGGCCGCAGCCAGCCAGTAGACGTAGGCGCGGCCGGCCTGTTCGATGGCCATTGCCGATGAGTATCCCGAAATCAGCGCTGCCGAGCTCTTGGCAAATGGAACGATGTTTCCGAAATTGTTCCCCGTTCCGAACCAAGAGAAACAGAAAGCAACTGCTGCTCCGATGGCGATCCACTGCAGCGCACGCCATCTTCCGGATGGCATACACGCGAGGGTGATGACGAGTAGAAGAGCGATGGCTGGGCACAGGCTGACCTTCAGGAGTGAAGCGACAACGAATACGCCGCCCAAGCTGATCCACATCCACCGGGGAGGGGGGTCAGTTGTCTCGCGGTTGACAATGGCGACACACGCGATCAGAACGAGTCCAACCAAGTACTCGGCATCGAGGCCCGAGCCCAGTGTGACGGCTGTGACGATGTACGTGACCACGACACTGAGTGCGAGTGGTACGGCGCGGCGCAATGACCAGACATAGGCTCCGCAGACTGCCGCGCTCAAGAGGGCAAGGAAGAGAAAGCTGAGGTCGGACGTCCAGAGGTAGTTGAGCTGCAACGACTGTAGAAAGCCTAAGGGTCCATAGGTAAAGATCACGTGCGATCCGACCGGCACTCCCGCGTGAACTCCCATCGCAAGACTGGTTCGCCAAGATCCGTCCAGCCCCGGTCTCACGACGAGGGAGTTCGGTCGGTACGGCCATGTGAGGACCGCGAGAACTACACCCCAGAAAACGTTCGAGGTAACGATTCGATGAATGCGGCCAGGTGTCGACGCCGGCGAGTCGATCTCGACTTGGTCTACTTGCGATTGGGGATCGACGGTGATCATGGAGGATCCGGTCGGCATCGCGGAACTACGGATAGTAGAACCATCGAGAGCGAAGGCTCACTGATGGGAGGGAGTTGAATCCCCCCCCGATGAGTCACAGAACGGGAGTGTTCGGCGTGCCGATCGAGATTCGATGCCGAGGCCACGCTCAGCTCGGGGCCTTGGCGTCCGCCGATCATGGCCAGGCATGGTACCTGTTTGAACCCTCGTTGCCGTCAACGCCATCGGGGTCGGCCGGGTCTGTCGCGTCAGCCGACCTCGCCGCCCTGGATGCTGTCCACCTCCTGGCGGTGCCCCTCGCAGGCGTCCACGGTCCACGGCCGACCCTTGTTGTCGATGAACGTCCCTGTGACGACCACCGGCTCGCGACAGTGGGCTGCGTGTCCGACTCCCGAGTGCACGAAGCGAAAGCAGCGTCCCGGCTGGACGGAGAACGCTTCGGCGTAGTGGGGCATGACGGAGACCCTATCTACCGATGGACGCGCTGCCCCAAGGTTGAAGCCTGGGGGGCGAGCGCCCAACCGGGAGAGGCTTGACGGCCGACAGCATCAGCGAAACGAGCACTCATGGGTCCAGGTGCACCCTCTCCTGGCGTTCGGCTCCCATCCAGTGCTGCCGGTTCCGAATGAGGCGAGGGCTAGGACTGCGTGTCGACGAGACGGAACCACACGCACACGACGGATGTCGTGTCGTCGACATCAATGGCCCACTGCCGGTAGTAGGACCGGTGTCCCTCGCGCCAGTGATCGATTGAGCGGAAGCTCTCGCCTTCAGCGTCTGCAAACTCCCACAGCACGTCGCGTTGGGTGATCCCGGCCCGATGCGACGACGCTTGACGGTGTCTGGGATGAAGATCTCGGTCCATTCCGACGGGTTGTGTGGCTGGTCGGAGGTCAAACTGTTGTCGGACTTCATCAGTTTCCTGACCTGGCTGACAACCTCCCGTTCAACGAACATCGACTCGGCCTCGATCACCTGGCTTTCGCCTGTCGTACTCGAAGTGACCTTGAAGCATGGGAAGCCCGCCTTGAGGAACTCGGTATCGCGAATGGGGGCATCGTCGATGCTGGATATGGCGCTGGGCTGTCCTTCCGTGACCCGGACAACATTGCGCTGGAGTTCTTCGCACCGCCCTCCGAGGTCACTTGGGGCTGACAGACATCGCCCGTGGGCGCCGGAGTGACCCACCGACCCCACGAATGGGGCGGTCGGCTTCAGCGTGGTCCAGCCTTTCGCACTGCTATTCGGCTCTACTCTTTCGGGCCCCTATCAACGAACGAGAGACCTCCAGGCGGATCGGGCCGAAAGGTGCCGGAGACGAGGCGCGAGAAAGCGTCAGCGAGTTGGTTCACCTGTTGCGCATCAGTGTCCTTGGCCATCGGGGTCGTGTCTGCGGGGGGATTGTGTCGAGCTGCCGTGGCCACAGACACAACGTGGGCCAGCTGGTCATCTGTCCATTGCTCGTCAAGAGTGTAACCAACGTCAGAGATTTGGCATTGGACTCGCCAAAGCTCGGTGAGCTGAGCAGGAGCATCCTCTCGACCGACACGGGACGGGCACGTGAGTAACAATCTCGTCCATGCGGAAGCAGTACCACTTTTGGCCGGGCGACCACGGGTTGGATGCCTGGGACGTTCAACGATTGATCGAACTGAGTCGAGACCTTCCGGTGGTCGAGGTGCCGCTCGACTCCATAGGAGAAGTGGACTCGAACTACTGGTTTGGCGGTGTCTTCGACGATCCAACTGTTCGCAAGGTCGTGGAACACATGCAGCTCGTTCAAGAGGTGGACCCGACGTTCCCGATCATCCTCGGCGTCGACGGCCGAGTGATGGATGGGATGCACAGGATTGCCACTGCCCTGCTGGAAGGCAGACCAACGATCAGGGCTGTCCGGTTCGACATGCATCCCGAACCAGACTTTCGGAACTGCTCACCGCAGGAACTGCCCTACTGATCGTGTCCCACCAGCCGGCGATCGGAGGCAGTTCCAAGAAGCCAGGAGGGTGGGCGAATACGCAGATTTGTCAGGTGTTGTTCCTACGGCCTATCAGCCAGTAGACCGCCGAGTTGCCCGCGTTGAGCGGGGCGAAGACTCGCCAGAACCAACGTGGTCCACGGACTTGGGCGTCACTCCGCTGGTTGAGGTCCCGGAGCGTGATCGCTGTCACGATGATGTGGACGATCACTAAAACCACGAGGACTGGGCGGCTCGGCTTCCAACGGTCCACGGTGCGATCGTACTTCCGCACACCCGTCCCACCCATCTGATGCGTCAGGCATAGTCCCGCCGGGCCGGTGTGAGCACAGGGTTCGACCCCAGGGTGCAGACGTGGGAGGCCCAGTCCGACCGACACGGCTTTGGGGGGCTCAGGCGGGTGAGAGTCAGCGGAAGCCGAAGGATGGGCGTGGGGTACTCCGGCGTGTGCCATGCTCGGGACGAAGAGCCCGCGTCTTGCTTCCTACTCGGGCGGGCGGAAGGGGGCCATGATGGTCGAACCGAGTTCTGGTCCCGGGAACAACAGCAGCTCGAAACTCAGCGGAGGTGCGATCGCATCGCTCGTCGGAGTTGGACTGCTTCTTGTCTTCATCATCCAAAACACCGAGAAGATCAAACTGCACTTCTTGGTCTGGTCCTTCTCCTGGCCGCTCTGGTTCTACACCATCGTCGCGGCAGTGTTCGGCGCGTTGGTGTGGTTCGGACTTGGTGTCATGCGTCGCCACAGACGCCGTAGAGAGCGCCGGGAGGCGGGGGTGAGGTAAGCAGCTGGGTCCGCACGGCGCCGAACTCGTTGGCGAAGTGGAGCAGTACGGGGACAGCTACCGACTCTGCTCTATCCACGGTCCCGAAGGCATCATCGTCGAGCTGGCCGAGCAGCTCAGCTGAAGCGCCCGAAGCAGCTCGAGACCCACACGACGACCCCGAACATGTCGACAAACGATGTGGTCGCCGGGCACCAGTGACCCTCCGACTGCTCTGACCACCCGGTTCGGTCACGGCCTCGCCTCGCAGGAGCGACTCCCCGCGGAGTCGCAAGGTCGTGTCGAGCGAACAACATCTCTGAGCGGGCGACCCTCCACGTAGGGCAGCGCGCGACACGAATTGTCCACGCGCCTGCGGCCACGGTCGCGGTCGCCCTGCCGACTTCTTGACGCAACACACAAAACCGGTGTCGCGAGCATTGGCCCTTGACGGGGGCGGCGAATGCCATCAGGCTGTGGAGCGAGGCCCGTAGAAGCAGCCGGTCCCCAGCGAGTATGGGACCCGCCGCTCCGGGCCCCTTTTCGCGCACCGACGCCGTTCCGACTGCGGATGGCGGGTGGAATCAACGTTGTTTCTTCGCTCACCGGTCACATGCGGGCGCGACCTTCATGTCATTTCATCGTTGCCTTGCTCGCCATGGGCCGTTGACAATGGGCGCGTCCGTCGTTTGCGACGCTGAGGCGCGTTGCCCCTGAGTCGCCAACCGAGCGAGAAGGAGCGACCGATGAAATTCAGCAAACAGGCGACGCTGTTGGTCATCGCGACAGTTGCCACCGCCGTGCTGGCAGTGGGAGTTACGGCAGCAGTCACCGCCGGCGCGAGCACAGGTGGCTCGACCTACTACGCGTGCCTCAGATCGGGGAAGCTGATCGACGTGGGCGTGGCGGCGCCGTCGTGCCCGGGCGGGACGAGCCAGATCTCGTGGAACTCGCAAGGTTCTGCCGGTCAAGCGGGCCCCCAGGGTCCGGTCGGTCAGGCGAGCGTGGTCAACCTTCCCGCCGCATCGGAGTTTGCGAGCCCGTGTCCGCAGCCTCCGGGGCCGAGTGGTTCGGGAACACCGTCCTCCTCCGCGACGCAAGCATTTCTGAACATCCCGGGCATTCCCGGGGAGTCGACCGACCCGAACCACACTGGTCAGATCGAAGTGCTCTCGTGGTCCCTCGGATTGGCCGGGTCGGCTGCGGGATCGAGTTGTGCCGCAAGCCACTCGGCGACGGGCCAGGGTGCGAGCGGGCAGCAGCTCTCCATCGTGAAGCGCGTCGACAAGGCTTCGCCCCAGTTCATGGTTTTGGCGGGCAGCGGTGGGCACTTCACAACCGCCACCCTGAGCATGAGGAAGGCAGGAGCCTCGCAGGACTACCTCAGCTTCACCTTCTCGAATGTGTATGTCACAGGCGTCCAGTGGCTGGGCGGCGGTGACATTCCCGAAGAAGAGGCGACCTTCCAGTACAGCCAGATGAGTATCAGCTACGCCCAGCAGAACTCGGATGGGACGTTCGCGCCCCCGATCCTGACTTGCTTCGACATCAACCTTCAGCAGTCCTGCTAGCGCTGGTCGGTTCCGACCGAGCCTCGACAGCGCGCGGGGTGCCCGGTGGGCGCCCACCGGGCACCCCGCGCAGTTCAGGCCGCCCGTGGATACGGAGACAGGTTGAGCTTCCATGTGCACTTAAGCTGAGGGGATGCCTCGGATCGAGATACCTGATGGTCCTGGGGGAGAGGCCGCACGGGTCTGGCACCTCCGGCCCGAGATGGGTGCGATGGTCGAGACCATGGTGCGCACGGTGTACGGATCGAGCATCCTTCCGCCGTCCGAGCGTGAAGTTGCACGTATGAAGATCGCCCAGCTGAACGTCTGCAACGCTTGTTCGACCTTCCGGGCCGACTCTGTCAGGGCAGCCGGTGTCGAGGAAGACCTCTATTCGCATCTCGACGACTACGAGTCCTACGCCGGCTACACCGAGCGCCAGCGGCTCGCCATCGAGTATGCCGCTCGTTTCGCCGCCGACCATCCCTCCATCGACGAGGAAGTGTTCGTACGATTGCGTGCCGCGTTCACCGACGCCGAGATCCTCGATCTGACCATGTGCCTCGCGGCCTACCTCGGACTCGGTCGGGCGCTCACGGTGCTCGGAATCGAGGAATACACCCCTGTCGAGCTCTGACCTCGAGCGCTGCTCAGAACGGCGTGGGGATGTAGCGCAGCGGTAGGTTGGCCTCCACGTAGCGGCCGGAGTGCTGGCGTTTGGGCAGCGTGATGTCACCGGCATCGAGGGGCTCGTACCGGATCTGGCTCAGCAGGTGGCGGATGATGTTCAACCGTCCACGCCGCTTGTCGTCGGTATGGGCGACGAACCAAGGAGCCCACGCCGTATCGGTCGCGGCGAACATCGCGTCCCGCGCTCTCGAGTAGTCGTACCAACGGCTGTAGGACTTGAGATCCATATCGGAGAGCTTCCAGATCTTCCGCGGATCGTGAATGCGGCTTTCGAGGCGTCGGGTCTGTTCCTCCTGGCTCACCTCGAGCCAGTACTTGAGCACGATGATGCCGGACTCCACCATCGCTCTCTCCACCTCCGGGGCCTGCTCGAGAAACCGGTCGGTCTGCTGCGGTGTGCAGAACCCCATGACCAGCTCGACTCCGGCCCGGTTGTACCAACTGCGGTCGAAGATGACCACCTCGCCGGCGGCCGGCAGTTGCGTGATGTAGCGCTGTATGTACATCTGTGACTTCTCGCGCTCGTTGGGTGCGGGGAGGGCCACCACGCGGAACACCCGGGGACTGACCCGCTCGGTGATCCGCTTGATCGTCCCGCCCTTTCCGGCCGTGTCACGACCCTCGAAGACGATGCAGATCTTGGCGCCGGTGCGCTTGACCCATTCCTGCATGGCGACGAGTTCGCCGTGAAGGGTGCGCATCTCGCGCTCGTACTCTCTCCTCGTCAGCTTGGGCAATGGGTCACCCGGCTCGTCACTTCCTCTTGCTTCGACGTGCTTCCCGCCGGCACCCTTCCCGCCGCCGTCCCCCTTGGACATGTGTCTCTCTCTCGTCCCTGTCGACCCTGGTGGCCGCCATCGTCCGGTCCCTTGTGCGTCGTCTTCGCGTGGACCAAGTCAACCACCGGGCCACCGGGCCGGCCTGCTCGCGGCAGAATGATCGTGCCATGTGCACCTTCGGAGAACCGACATGACCGAGGTCGCGAAGCCCGCCACCCCGCCCGACGTCGATGCGCCGTCGGGTGGAAACCCTGAGCGGGCCTTTTCCGCCTGGTGGCGTCGCCGGCGACTGACGGTCGAAGAGCGGATCGCCCGCGGCAAGGCGGCGCGGGCCACCACACCGAGGTCGAGCCACGGAAGGTTCGAGCCGTCACCGGGTCGTTCCGACCCGGTGACCCTGCTCCGCGAGCAGAGCGCGGACCGGGTGAAAGAGCTGGTGCCGATCCGCTACGGACGGATGCTCGAGTCGCCGTTCACCTTCTTCCGCGGCGCCGCCGCGGTGATGACCGGTGACTTGGCCGTGTCGCCGGTCACCGGGGTGACGGTGCAGCTCTGCGGTGACGCCCATCTCTCGAACTTCGGACTGTTCGCCACACCCGAACGAAGGATGATCTTCGATATCAACGACTTCGACGAGACCCTTCCGGGCCCGTGGGAGTGGGACCTCAAGCGACTTGCGGCGAGCTTCGAGATCATGGGTCGTTCCCGAGGCTTCGCTCGCAACGACCGACGTGAGATCGTGCGTGAGTGCGTGCGCGAGTACGGCATCCGCATGCGGCGTGCCGCCGACGCCGGCACGCTCGAGGCCTGGTACGAGCACCTCGAGGTGGGTCATCTGCTCGACGAAGTGCGGGCGGAGGTCCGGACCGGCCGCCTGAGCCGCAAAGAGCATCGCCACCTGGTCGGTTCGGTCGAGAAGGCCCGTTCCCGCGACCACGTCAGGGTGTTCACCCGTCGGGTCGGCGCCGTCGGGGACGACCTTCGCATCGTCGCGGATCCGCCGCTGATCGTGCCCGTCGAAGACCTCGTCGAGCCGGGCTCCGCGTGGGAACAGAGCGAAACCTTCGTCAAGGACCTGCTCGCCTCGTACCGACGCACGCTCGGAGTGGAGCACCACCCGCTCGAGGAGTTCCGGTACGTCCACGCCGCCCGAAAGGTGGTCGGAGTGGGGAGTGTGGGAACTCGCTGCTACATCCTCCTGCTCGTGGGGCGCGACGACCGCGATCCGTTGATCCTCCAGGTGAAGGAGGCCCAACCCTCGGTCCTCGAGCGTTACCTCGGACCGAGCGGGTTCGCCCACCACGGCACCCGCGTCGTGGCGGGGCAGCGCCTGATGCAGGGCGCGACCGACGCGTTCCTCGGGTGGCAGCGGATCGAGGGTCTCGACGGGGGGACCCGCGACTACTACGTCCGCCAGCTCCACGATTGGAAGGGTGGGCCCGACGTCGACGTCCTGCTGGTCGCAGGGGCAACCCTCTACGCCCGTATCTGTGGCGCGACCCTCGCTCGCGCCCACGCGCGGTGGGGTGACCGGATCGCGATCTCCGCCTACCTCGGACGCAACGACCGGTTCGAGCGCGCCGTTGCCGGCTTTTCGGAACGCTACGCCGACCAGAACGAGCGCGACTACGACGCGCTGGCGAAGGCGGTGAAGGCAGGTCGCCTCGAGGCGGTCACCGGGGTGTGAACCTCAGACGATCCGGCGCTCGGTGGCCCAACGGGTCAGCTCGTGGCGGGTCGACAGCTGGAGTTTCCGGAGCACCGAGGAGACGTGTGACTCGACGGTGCGCGCGGAGATGGTGAGCTCACGCGCCACCTCCTTGTAGGTGTAGCCCCGGGCGATGAGACGGAGGACCTCGCGCTCGCGAGGAGACAGCTGTTCGAGTTCGGGGTCGATGCCGGCGGCCACCGACGAGGGCACCGCGTCGTGGGCGAATGCGTCGAGCACGAAGCCGGCGAGCCGCGGCGAGAAGACCGCGTCGCCGGCGGCCACCCTGTCGATCGCCTGTCGCAGCTCCTTCCCCGAAATGGTCTTCGTCACGTAGCCACGGGCGCCGGCCCTGATCACGCCGATCACGTCCTCGGGCGCGTCGGATACCGAGAGCGCGAGGAACTGCACCTCCGGGTGGACCGGGGTCACGCCCTGCAACACCGCCTGGCCGCCTCCCCCCGGCAGGTGGACGTCGAGCAGCACCACGTCCGGGAGGCGCTCACCGATGAGTTCGATCGCCGCCTCGGCCTCGTCCGCCTCTCCGACGAACTCGACGGAGTCGCCGAGCTCTGCCCGGACGCCCGAGCGGAACATCGCGTGGTCGTCGACGAGGAAGACCCGAGGTCGGGCCGCCCTCATGCGGCGGGGGCGCGCCGCGGCATCGAGAGTTCGACCTCGGTCCCTTCTCCGGGCGCGGAGTGGATGACCGCCGATCCGCCGAACCGCGCGACCCTCGCCCGGATCGAGTGCGCGATGCCCTGGTGGTCGTCGCCCACCGCGGCCGGATCGAAGCCCCGACCGCGGTCGCGCACGTAGAGCATGACCGACCCGGCGTCGACCTCCGCGAAGATCGCGACCTGCGGCGCACCCGACCACTTCGCGGCGTTGACCGTCGCTTCGCGGGCCGCGTCGAGCAAGGCGCGCAAGGGATCCGAAAGTGGGCAGTCGCCGACCACGACGACCTGGATGGTCACGCCGTGGTCGGCCTCGATCTGGCGCTGGATCACCTCGATCCCCTCGGCCAAGGTCGAGGCGTCCTCGCCGACGGTGCCGGGCGGCCGCCCGCCGAAGAGCCACGACCGCAGTTCCCGCTCCTGGGCTCGCGCGAGGCGGACCACGTGTTGGGGGTCGTCGGCGGAGCGCTGGATGAGTGCCAGGGTCTGAAGGACCGAGTCGTGCACGTGGGCCGCCATCTGCGCGCGCTCCTCGGCCAACGCCCGCGCCTGGCGTTCCGCCAACAGGTCGCGGATGAGCCCGAGCCACCAGGGTCCGAAGAGGACGACCAGCGCCGCCACCACCAGCAGGGACCCCACGATCGGGCCGACGAGAGCACCGGTCGGGTGGCCGAGGAACAGCAGGAGCGCCCCCCCGATGCCCACCGCGAGCCCGACCACGATCCGGGCCACGATCGACCAGCGGGTCCGGTGGCGCGTGCCCACGTGGAGCATGGGCACCAACTCGTGGCTGATCCAACCCCGCTCGTCCTCGCTCGCATTGCGGCTGATCAGGATGGCGCCGGCTGCCACGAGGAAAATGGGCCAGCTGATCGAGCCGAGGTACCCGATGTGACGCGATCCGGCGAGAACCTGCACGAGGAGCAGCACCGGGATCACCGCGATCACCAGCCGGATCCCGCGACGGTCGTTCACCGCCCGGGTCAGGATGGTCGTGTCTTCCCCTTCCAGGGGGACGAGGAGCCACGCCACGGCATAGACGAGAACCCCGATTCCGCTTCCGAGGGCAAGGAGCACCACCGCGATCCGGAGCAGGGTCACGTCGATGCCCGTCGCCTGCGAGAGGCCGCCACAGACCCCGGCGACCACACGGACCCCGCGGCTGCGGCGAAACGGACCCCGCATCCGGAAGTGGCCGTGACGGCCACGATGGCCGCGAGCCACCCATTGGTCGGTCGCACCCGTGCCCGCGTACCAACCGCTCCACTCCCGACGGCAGCCCGGGGCCCCGCCGGTCCGGGGATCGGGGACCGTCGTCTCGGGATCGGTCGACTCGGCGATACCCGATGTTCGCGCACCGGAATGCCCCCATCCATCAGGGACATCCCGGATCGGGGCCCGGATGCGCTACGGGGCCGACCCGGGACGCTCCGGATGGTCTCCTCGCTTCGTGCCCTTCATGCTGGGCGGCATGGAGATGACTTCAGGTTCAGGCCCCTCGGGGCAGGGTGATTCGGAATCGATCCCGGAGGAGCAGACCGGCCCGCGAGCGACCGACAATTCCCTCAAGACCGGCCGCCTCTACCGTCGCCGCGACGGCCGGATGTTGGCCGGGGTCGCTGCGGGGCTGGCCGACTTCTTCGACGTCGACCCAACCCTGGTGCGAGTCGCCTTCGTCGCGTTGGCTGTCCTCGGTGGGCTGGCGGTGCCCGTCTATCTGGCTGCCTGGCTGCTCGTCCCCGAAGAGGACGCCGACGTCTCGCTGGCCGAGGAACTGCTGGCCCGCGAGCGCGCCCGGTGAGCAGATGCTGACCCGTCAGGACGAACGAGGAGGACTTCGGATGTGCTACCGGTACGACTGGCGCGACGCGACGGGTCGCTCCCGGGCGCGTGCCGCGTCGGAGGCCCACTTTCGGGTGTCCGATGCCGAACGGCACGAGGTCGGGGAGCGACTGTCGAGGCACTTCGCCGACGGCCGACTCGACCAGAGCGAGTTCGACCTCCGTCTCGGTCGCGCGACCGGGGCAGTCACCCGCGCCGACCTCGACGGGCTCTTCGACGATCTGCCACCTCTGCCCGAGGAGGACTTCCATCCCCGCCGCCGGCGGCGGTTGATCCCGCTCCTCGTCGCCATCGCCCTCGTCGCGCTCGCGTTCGAATCGGTGATGTCGGTGACACATGTGCCCTGGCTCCTCCTCGTCGTCATCGGAGTGCTCCTCTGGCACCGCTTCGGCGGGCACGACCGCGACCGTGCGCCCGCCGGCTCGGCCCGCTGATCGAGGAGGTGGAAGAGTGTTCGGATGGAGCTCGAGACCGAGCGGCTCTCCCTGCGTCCCCTGGCGATCTCGGACGCCGATGACCTCTACCGGCTGCATCGCGATGCGGACATGCAGCGGTATTTCGGCGACGGCCACCTCTACGAGCGCGACGAGAGCCGGACCTGGCTCGAGTGGCACGTGGGCCTCTGGGACCTCCAGGGGTACAGCTTCTTCGCGGCGGAGCTGCGTGCGGACCACCACTTTGCCGGATGGCTGGGGCTCAACAAGGTGGCCGACGACCCCGAGCTCAACGGGCAGACCGAAATCGGGTGGTTCATCGACCGCGCGTTGTGGCGCCAGGGCCTCGCGACCGAGGGCGCCCGCGCCGCCCTCGGCTACGGGTTCGGACCCCTCGGTCTCGACCGGATCATCGCCCGATACCGCACGGACAACGTCGCCTCCGGAAGGGTGATGCAGAAGATCGGGATGCACCACTGGCGCGAACTGCCGAGCACGGAGGTGCCGGGCGCCACCGTCACCTTCTACGAGCTGGACGCGCCGCCGAACCCGTGAACGGCGAAAACGCCGCACGGATCGCCTTCCCGGTCTGGTGCGTCTACCGAGGCGGGCACCGGGCGCTCGGCGAGCACGGGCGCAACCTGTGGATCGCGGACGGGCGGATCGGGACCGGCGTCGACCGAATTCGCTGGGGCGTCCCACTCGAGGACGTAAGACGAGTCGAAGTCGCCGATCGGGTGGTCAACGACGCGCCGCCAGGCAAGCCGCAGTTCACACGGAACCCACCCGGTCGCAGCTTCTCCGGCAGCGAGACGCGCCAGCTCGTCGATATCACCGTGCACACGACCGACGGTCAGGCAGCCCACTGGGCGTCCGCCACCGCGACGCGACCTGGGTCCGCGAACGGCTCTCGCCGGTGCTGAGGGGTGCGGGCGTGCGGCTCGACTGAGCGGTCGCCAGGGCCGCGTCCGCGGTCGCACGACAATCACGGCGTGCTGCTCTGGTAGAACTCGACGATGGGGGATGGCGAGAGCGACCGGCGGGCGATGGTCACCGGCGCGACCCGCGGGATCGGCAAGGCGACCGCCCTCGCGCTGGCACGCTCCGGGTGGGACGTGGCGATCAGCGGTCGCACCGTCCACGAAGGGGAGGGCCGCGACACCTCCGACACCGGCGGCGGCCGTCCGCTTCCCGGCAGCCTCGACGCGACCGCGGCGGCCGTCCGGGATCTCGGGCGCCGTGCGCTTCCGCTGGTCGCCGACCTCCACGACCTGGAGGCAGTCCGCGCTGCGGCCGCCGCCCTCGTCGACGAGTGGGGCGGGGTCGACCTGCTCGTGAACAATGCGGTCGACACCGGGCCGGGAAGCATGGTGCCCGTGCTCGAGCTCACGGTCGAGGAGCTGCAGGGCAAGCTCGCCGCCAACGTGGTCGCACAGATGGCGACCATCAAGACGCTCCTCCCCGGGATGCTCGCGCGCGGACGCGGAACCATCGTCGACGTCTCCTCGCACACCGCGACCGCGGATCCCCCCGGCCCGGTCGGCCGCGGCGGCTGGGGCCTCGCCTACGCAGCGTCCAAAGCCGCCTTCCACCGTTTCGCGCCGCTCCTCGCCGTCGAGCTCGGAGCGGAGGGCATCCGCGCCTACAACATCGACCCGGGCTACGTCGAGACCGAACGCCAGCAGGCCAACGCCGAGGCGCTCGGACTGCTGGGCCGGTACGCGGGTGCACCCCCCTCGGTGCCGGCGGCGGCCATCGCGTGGCTGGTCGACCATCCCGAAGCGGTCGAGAACGGGGCCACGGTCCGAGCGCTCAAACTCGCCCTCGAACGGGACCTCCACCCCGACTGGCGCGAGCCCAGCGAGCCGTCGGTCTGATCGTCGCTAGTGGAGGAGGGGCGCGCCCGCGTAGGCGGCGAGGACCCCGATCAGTCCGGTGCCCATTAGGGCGGAGACCACGCTGCGGTGGAGCACGAACAGCCACACCACCGCGGCAGCGAGCAGGCCGACCTGCCACAGGTGTGCGAGGGCCGCGGCGAGCGGCACCGCGGAGCCGGCGATCGCCCCGATCGAGGCGGCGCCCGCGCCGGTGAGGAATCCCTGCATCCGCGGATCGCTCCGGATCCGGTCGAAGTGCCTGGCCCCGAGCACGACGAAGGCGAACGAGGGAGCGAACGCGACCGTGGCGGCGAGCAGCCCGCCGCCCAGTCCCGCTGCCGCGTACCCGACCACCGCGACGGTCTGGACGACCGGGCCCGGCGTGATCTGCCCGAACGCCACCGCGCCGAGGAATTGGCTCGCGCTCATCCAGTGATAGGTGTGGACCGCGTCGTGCTGCATCAGGGGAACGATGACGAATCCGCCGCCATAGGAGAGCAGCCCGACCTTGAGCGCCACCCAGACCAGAGCTCCGAGCCCGCCTGTCCCGACCGCGGCGCCGATCGGGAGTGGTACGAACGCGCGGGTGGGCCGGATCCGGTGTGGGCCTGTGCGGAGGGCGGCCTCGAGAATGCCGCAGGCGGCGAGCACCACGACGAGCCAAGGCCCGATGGTGGCGGCCGACAGGCCGCCCGCCACGACGTAACAGGCCCATCGGGTTCGTGCGGTCGTCCGCGGGCCGGCCCGTCGCCAGCTCGCCGGCAGCAGCCCGCCTGCCGCGTGGACGGCCACCGCCGGCACGGCGGCCCCAGCGCCTGCGGCCGCTCCGATGACCCACGTAGCCGGATGGGGAGCGAAGAAGAGAGCCGAGAGCCCGAGGATCGCGACCAGACCTGGCACGATGAAGCACAGACCTCCGACCATCGCGCCGGCCGTGCCGCGCAGTCGCCACGCGCAGAAGATCGCCAGTTGGGTGGAGGCCGGCCCGGGAAGCAGGTTGGTCGCCGCGATGCCGTCCTCGAAGTCGGCCGGTGAGAGCCATTCCCGCTCGGTCACGCAGAGGGTCCGCAGGAGCGCGATGTGCGACGGAGGACCGCCGAACCCGGTGCAGCCGATGCGGCCCCACTCGCGGGCAATGGTCGCGAGCTCGACTCGGGGCGGGCCTCGGGTCCCGTCCTCTCCCGCCGGACGCCCTCCCGAGGCGCTCATCGTCGGTCCCCTTCGCGCTCGACCGCGGAAGGCGACCGCGGGAGTCGGACGCTAACCCGAACCCTCCGGGAAGAGCTGACTCAGCCGATCAGGTGTGCGATGTCGACGACCAACAGCGCGGCGACCATCGTCCCGACCACCGCGTAGAGGGCGGAGAACGCCCATCTGCGGTGATGGTCCGCCAGCCAGAAGCGCCGCATCCCGAGGTAGTCGAACACGAGGGCCAGTACACCGATCGGGATGCCGATCGCCGGGCCGACCCCGCGTGCCACTCCGATCGCCGGGAGGACGATCGGGAGCACGATGTAGCTGAGGAGACAGCGAGTCGCCGACAGGAGGATCGAGAGGCTGAAGATCCGGTGGGTCTCCGACTCGTCGATCGGGGCCTGGTCCTCGGGTATCCGCAGCAGCCGGCGCATCCCGTCGTCGGCCCGCGACCGCAGGGCGGGAACCGACGCCTCGTGCACGGCGACCGATCCTCCTTCCACAGCCGCCATCGTACTCATCGGAACCCCCGGCCAACCAGGCGGGACCGCGCCGATCGTCGTCCGACCCAGCAAGCCGACGGTCACTTGGGAGGCTGGTCGTCGGGGCAGTCGCTCGCCGGGCCGAAGCGTGACTGGTTCGCCGTCCAGCTGCCGTCGAGCCAGCCCTGTGCGGGTGGTGGCAGGTGGAACATCGGGCGGATCTCGGAGGTGACGGCAGCGGCCAACACCGCTGCGCCCGCAGGGCAGAGGTGGGTGTTGTCGATCTTGCGGGCTCGCACCCACCCGCCGTCGAGCGTCGGCAGCCACGCGGAGTAGCGCCCGCCGACCTCCAGAGCCTGGGCCACTGGCAGCCAGGTGATTCGACCCGGGTCGCGCGCCGGCAGCCGCGAGACGATCGTGTCGAACGCCTCGCGGCCGGCCTCGCCGGAGGCGAGCGCCTGTTGCCGCTGGCCGGGGTCGATGATCGAATCGAGGGGGCCGACCCTCGGAAACTGGGCGAACGCGATGCCGTCGACGCCGTCACCGGGTGCGAGCAGGGTGTCGATGGCCTGACCCAGCAGTCGCTCGAACTCGGCAGGTTGCCGGCGCGCCAACCCGTTGTCCCACGACCACATCATGACGACCACCTCGGGGTGGTACTCGTCGACCGCTTGAGCGAGGTCGGCTGTCAGACGGGTGTCGTTCGTAAGGCCCCATCCCGGATCGGCGTGGCCCGACAGCCGTGCCGCACCGGTCGCGGAGAGGACCGCAGCGAGCGCCGGCTCGGCGTCCCAGAGCACGCTGTCGCCGATCGTCATCACCCGCAGCGGGTCGGTCGCCGAGGGGATCCGTCCGGGCGGGAGCAGGATCGGTCGCGGCAGCGCGTTCGGGGTCGCGTCCGCCGCGACGATCTTGACCGGGGAGGCCGAGCGCGAGACCGGGCCCGGGAGTGCGACCGCGCTGGTCGCGCCGAGGACCACCGCGGTCACCGTCGCCGCCGCGCCGGTCACCATCACCGAGAGGAAGGGCCAGCCCTTCCACTGGTAGCGACGGATGGGGCGCTCGACCAGGTAGAAGCTGATCGTCGCCGCGCCGAGCGTGGCGGCGAGGCGCGCGACGAGCAGCGAAGCACCGCTGAGTCCGGTGGTGACGTCGGTCATCAGCACGTAGACCGGCCAATGCCAGAGGTAGAGGCCGTAGGAGATGCTGCCGACCCAGCGCAGGGGCCGGAGCGAGAGGAACCTGCCGAGGCCGCCCGGATCGGGCTGCGCGACGCCGGCGATCACCACCGCGGCGAGAATCCCCGCGAGGACCAGTCCTCCGCGGAACATCCAGGCGACCGGGTTGCCGCTGTCGTCCCCGGCGGTCACCCAGAGGACGCCGAGCGCGATGGCGGCCAGAGGCGCGGCGAGATGGAGCGCCTTGCGCACCGCAGGCGAGTGGTCGGGACGGCCGGTGAGCGCGAACGCGAGCACCGCGCCGATCAGGAGCTCGAAGGCCCGGGTGTCCGTGCCGTAGTAGATCCGCGAGGGATCGCCTCCGTGCCGGAAGAGGAACGCCATCTCCGCGGCGGAAGCGCAGGCGAGGACGACGGTCACCGCCAACGCGACCGGGCGGGTCAGTCGTCGAGCGCGTTTCGGGCCGGGCCGGTGCGGAGGACGTGGCTGCGCCGAACGGCGCCTTCTGGCCAAGCCGAAGCCGGTGAGGAGCAGGAGCGGCCAGACCAGGTAGAACTGCTCTTCGATCGCGAGCGACCAGGTGTGCCGCAGGGGAGACGGGGCGGCGAACTGGGCGAAGTAGGACTGGTGGGTGAAGATGAAGTGCCAGTTCGCGTAATAGAACAGCGTCGCGATCGCGTCCCCGCGGAACACCGACGGCGTGATGTTCGGTCCTCCGAGGGCGGTGTAGATCGAGAGGACCACCAACAGGACCATGACGGCCGGCAGGAGTCGCTTCGCCCGGCGGAACCAGAACGACCGCAGGCCGATGGTCCGGCGGCGGTCCCATTCGCCGACCAGGAGCCCGGTGATGAGGAAGCCGGAGAGCACGAAGAAGAGGTCGACGCCGAGGTAGCCGCCGTTCGCCCAGTGGAAGCCCAGGTGGTAGGCGATCACCCCCGCGACGGCGAACGCGCGAAGGCCGTCGAGCGCCGGAAGGTAGTGGCGCGCACCCGACACCGGGGGAACCTCGACCGCGATCGCCTCCTGGTTGGCGTCCGTGGCGAGCACGTCGGCAGTGACCGGGACCGCCGAGGTCGCATCGACCGCGCCGGCGGCCGTCGTCGACACTCCCTCCATCCGTCCATGCTGGCACGCTCGGCTGTACGCGACCGTTCGCCGCGCACCCGGTCCGACCTCGGGCGGAGCAAGGCAGGCGGTAACGTGCCCCGCGTGGGTGTGACGGCGTGACCTCCGGCTCGTCGGGTGGTGGTCAGCGCAAGGAGGAAGGGCGAGCGCGCGCCTCGTCGAACGCCGGAGCAACCTCTTCGATGTGGACACTGCGCACCGGCGACGGGCACGTCGCCACCGGCTGGGCGCTGATGCCTCTCCGCCTCTTCCTCGGCGTCACCTTCCTCTTCGCCGGGCTCCAGAAGCTCGCCAACCCGGACTTCTTCCACGACTCGAGCCCGGTGTCGATCCACACCCAGCTGGCGGGTGCCGCGCGGACCAGTCCGATCCACGCCCTCCTCGGCCACCTGGTGTCGATCGCTCCGCTGATCGGCGCGGTGATCGCCGCCGGCGAGCTGGCGGTCGGAATCGGGACGCTGCTCGGCCTGCTCACCCGGGTGGCCGCGGTCGGCGGGATGGTGTTGTCCTTCTCGCTCTTCCTCGCCGTCAGCTATCACTCCTCGCCGTACTTCACCGGTGCGGACATCGTCTTCTTCTTCGCGTGGACGCCTCTTGTGCTGGCCGGGGCCGCGGGCGCACCCGCACTCGACACCTGGCTGTCCGACCGGAGAACGCTGCCGGCCGGACAACCCGGCGCACTCTCGCGTCGTAACGTGCTCTCACGGGGCGCGGTCACCGGCCTCGTGGCAGGCGCGGCAGTGGTCGTCGGCGGTCTCGCCGCGCTGATCGGCCGAGCGGCAGGGGGCACCACCTCGGTGACCGCCGGCGGGCCGGTCCTCTCCACCGGCGGGTCCACCCCCACGACGTCCACCCCGGCGACTGCGGGCTCGGGTTCGCCGACCACGACGGGCGCCGTCCCTTCCGGCACCGAGGTCGGTCCTGCCTCGAGCGTGCCGGTCGGGGGCTCGGCGAGCTTCACCGACCCGAAGTCGGGGGACCCTGCGCTCGTCATCCAGCAGTCCACCGGGCATTTCAACGCGTTCGACGCGGTGTGCCCTCACGCGGGCTGCACGGTCGCGTACGTCCGCTCGGCCAACGTCATCGCCTGCCCGTGCCACGGCTCCGAGTTCGACCCGAGCACCGGGAGCGTCCTCCGCGGCCCGGCACCGACCGGCCTCACGCGCATCGACATGGTCGAAGGATCGAATGGCAATCTCTACGTCGAGTAGCGCTCGCCGGGAGCGAGAGGGCTCATACCGCTCTGGGACCCTGTCCGCTACGGTGTCGCGCGTGCCGCGCCCGGTGAGCCCTCCCAATCGATGAACGCGAGATCTGCGGAGACAGCCGACGCCGAGCAGGCAGCACCGCAGGGAGGGGACCGGACCGAGTGGGTGTCGGCGATCCCGTTCTTCGGAGTCCACCTGGCGCCTCTCGCGGCCGTCTTCACGGTGGTCACCTGGGAGGACTGGCTGCTCTGCGCGGTCCTCTACCTGGTCCGCATGTTCTGCATCACCGCCGGCTACCACCGGTACTTCTCGCACCGTAGCTTCCGGGCCGGGCGTGTCGTCCAGTTCCTCCTCGCCTTCGGCGGCACGACCGCCGTCCAGAAGGGACCTCTGTGGTGGGCGGGCCACCACCGGATGCACCATCGGCACAGCGACCTCGACGACGACATCCACTCGCCCCGCGACGGGTTCTGGTGGAGCCATGTCGGCTGGATCCTCTCCACCCGCTACAAGGCGACCGATCTTGCCGCCATCCGCGACTTCGCCGCGTATCCGGAGCTGCGGCTGCTCGACCGCTACTCGTTGGTAGGGCCCTGGGCCCTCGGCCTCACCTGCTTCGCCCTCGGCGGGTGGGGCGCGCTGCTGATCGGGTTCTTCCTTTCGACGGTCCTGCTCTGGCACGGGACCTTCGTGGTCAACTCGCTGACCCACCTCTTCGGCCGGCGGCGGTTCGCAACGTCGGATACCAGCCGCAACTCGATGCTGATCGCGATGATCACCGGGGGCGAGGGGTGGCACAACAACCACCACTACCTCCCGGCCTCGGCCCGGCAGGGGTTCGCCTGGTGGGAGTTCGACCCGACCTGGTACACCCTGCGCGTGCTCGCCGCCCTCCATCTGGTCCGTGATCTGAGGGACCCGCCACCACGCCTGCTCACCCAGGCCCGGGTCCGCGACGGCGCCTTCGACATCGGGATGTTCCGCTCCTACTGGGAACGCGCGGCGAAAGTCACCGGAGAACGGATCGCCGATCTCAGCGCACGCCCGCTCGCACCCTCGCCCGAGGTGCTCGGAACCGCCCAGCCGGTGACGCCGGACGCGGGGCTCGCACCCGCCGCACCCGCCTCCCACGAGTCGCTCGCCACGCTCACCGGGCTGATCGGGAAGGTCCTCGAGTCGGCAGACCAGCTCGCCGCCTCGACCCGGCGGGTCCGTAGGGAGATGAAGGCGACCTCGACGGATCAAGGAGCTCCCGAGCACACCGGCGAATGAGCGGCGGGGTGCAAGGGGACCCCGCACGGCTCTCCGGCGCCAGCCTCTGGATCATCGACCTCGACGGCGTCGTGTGGTTGTCCGGTGTGCCGATCGGCGACCCGGCGGGCGCGGTCGCCGAGCTCCGTGCCAGGGGAGTGCGAGTCGTCTTCGCGACCAACAACTCGGCGCCGACCATCTCGGAGCTGCTCGGCCGGCTCGCCGCCGCCGGGATCGACTGCAGCGAGGCGGACCTGGCCACCTCGGCGACCGCCGCGGCCTCCTTGCTCGAGCCCGGCCAGTCGGTGAGGTTGCTCGCGGAAGGCGGTGTCGTCGAGGCGCTCGCTGCCCGGGGCGTCGCGACCGATCGAGCTGGTGTCGACGCTGCGGTCGTCGGATGGACCAACCGCTTCGACTTCGCTTCGTTGGCCGACACCGCCCGCGCGGCACGCGAGTCGGGCCGTCTGATCGGCACCAACGAGGACCCGACCCATCCCACCCCGGACGGCCTCGTCCCCGGGTCGGGCGCACTGCTCGCGGCGGTCACCACCGCCTCGGGCGTGACGCCCGAGGTCGCCGGCAAGCCGCACCGACCCATGGCCGAGCTGATGATGGACCGGTTCGGCTTCTCCGAACACGACGCCTCGGTCGTCCTCGTCGGCGACCAGCCGGGCACCGACGGACGGCTCGCGGAGCGGCTCGGGGTCCCCTTCGCGTTGGTCGATTCGGGGGTCACCCCTGCGGGTGACGGCCACCTCGAGGCCCCGTTCGCGGTCCGGGCGATCGACCTCCCGAAGTTGGTCGAGGTGGCCGTCAGCGGGTGAACCAAGTGCTTGCTGTCAGCTAGCATCCCTGGTAGGATCCAGAAATGGCCAACAAGGACGTGTTCCAGCGGTATCTCGACGCAGGCATCGCCTTCACCAACATGACGCGGGCCCGCGCCGAGGAGCTCGTGCAGGAGCTCGTCAACAGCGGCGAGTTCCCGAGCGCCGACGCACGGGCCAAGGTCGACGAGCTGATCGACCACAGCAAAGCCACACGCGAGGCCTTCGTCGGCCAAGTACGGCGCGAGGTCGACCACCAGCTCGCAACCTTCGGATTCACCAGCCTGGAGGACCTCGCGAAGCAAGTCGCGGCGAAGCTCCAGCGGACCGCAGACGTGGGACGGGCCTCGACCGGCCATGCGAAGGCCGCTGCGAAGAAGAAAGCGGCGAAGAAGAGCGCGGCGAAGAAGTCTCCGGCGAAAAAGACCGCCGGGAAGAAGGCGTCGCCGAAGAAAGCCTCCACCAAGAAGAGCGCGGCCAAGAAGGCCGCGGCCACCAAGGCGGCGCGCAGCGCGCCGAAGACGGCGAGCAAGGCGCGCTCCGCCGGACGCCGTCCGGGACCGGCAGGCTGAGCCCGGCAGCGCGTCGGCGCCTCGACCGGGCGCTGGTCGAACGGGGACTCGCCTCGAGCCGATCCCGCGCCGCCGAGCTCGTCGAGAGCGGACGGGTCCTGGTGTCCGGCACCATCGCCGACCGACCGTCTCGCCTCGTCGCGACCGCCGAGCCGGTCGAGCTCCTCCTCCCGCCGCGCTTCGTGAGCCGTGGGGGAGAGAAGCTCTCCGCCGCGCTCGAGCGGTTCGCACTCGACGTCCGCGGCGCACGCGCGCTCGACCTCGGGGCTTCGACGGGTGGTTTCACCGACTGCCTCCTCCAGGCGGGCGCCGTCTCGGTCGTCGCGGTCGACGTGGGCCGCGGGCAGCTCCACGAACGCCTTCGGCGAGACACCCGGGTCGTGACTTGCGAGGGTCTCGACGTTCGCGGCGTGACCGTCGAGACCCTCGGCGGCCACCCGGTCGACATCGTGACCGTGGACCTCTCCTTCATCTCGCTGCGGCTGGCGACCCCGTCGCTGACCGGGGACCTGGCCGCGCCCGGGGCGCCGCTCGTCGTCCTGGTCAAGCCTCAATTCGAGGCCGGCCGCGCCGAGGCCTCCCGCGGGAGGGGCGTGATCCGCGACCCTTCCGTCCACCGTCGCACCCTCGGAGAGGTGGCAGGCGCGCTCGAGGCCGCCGGAGCAGCCATCATGGGGGCCATGCCCTCGCCGATCACCGGACACGCCGGCAATGTGGAGTTCTTCCTGCACGCGCGCGCCCCCTTCGAGGATGCGAGGTCCTCGACCGACTCCCTCGACCCGATGCTCGACCAGGCCGTCGCAGAGGCGCACGATCGGTGAGCGGAGCGCACCGATGAGCACCGTCGCCTTCTGCGTCCGTCCCGACCGGCCCGACGCCGCAGCCCTCGCCGCACGTGCGACGCAATGGCTGGAGGAGCGGGGCCACAGCTCGATCGTCGAGACCGGTCCCGAGGGGACGGTCGAGTGCGACGGCGCCGACCTGGTGGTCAGCCTGGGCGGCGACGGCACACTGCTCCATGCCGTCGGCAGCGCGCTCCCGACCGGGGCACCCGTCCTCGGCGTCAACATCGGGCGACTGGGCTACCTGACCCAGGCCGAGCCGGCAGGACTCGAGGACGCGCTCGAGCGCTTCCTCTCGGGGAGCTACGAGGTCGAGGAGCGGATGACCCTCTCGGTGACCGTCATCGGTCCCGACGGAGAGGTCCGATCGCGCCGGACCGCCCTCAACGAGGCGTCGGTCGAGAAGACGGTGCCCGGCCACACCGTCCGGATCGCCGCGTGGATCAACGAGCGCCTGTTCGTGACCTACGCCGCGGACGGTCTCCTCGTGTCCACGCCGACCGGTTCGACCGCCTACAACCTCTCAGCGCGGGGTCCGGTGCTCTCACCCCGTCTGCGGGCCATCGTGATCACCCCGGTCTCGCCGCACAGTCTGTTCGACCGCGCGCTGGTCCTCGACCCGACCGAGTGGCTCCGACTGGAGGTGCTCGAGCCGCGCGCCGCAGTGCTGGTGGTCGACGGAGTCAACTTCGGCGCGCTCGATCCCGGCAGCGCGGTCGACTGTCACGAGGGTGAGCGACCGGCGAGATTGGTCACCTTCGGTGCCCGCGACTTCCACGCGATCCTCCGGGCGAAATTCCACCTCGCCGATCGGTGAGGGCGAGGCCGCGCCCGTCGTGAGCCGCATCCTCTCCGAGCTGCGGGTGCGCGACCTCGGGGTCATCGAGGATGTGACCGTCGAGCTCGGCTCGGGCATGACCGCGTGGACCGGTGAGACCGGCGCAGGCAAGACCCTCTTGGTCGAAGCGGTGAGCCTGTTGCTCGGTGGCAGGTCCGACGCCTCGGTCGTACGCGCCGGCGCCGCCGAGGCGGTGGTCGAGGGCCGTTTCACCGACGCCACTGCGGACGGCGAAGCCGACCCGACGATCCTCGCCCGTACAGTCGCCCGGAGCGGTCGCTCGAGAGCCTGGATCGACGGGCGCATGGCCTCGATCGGCGCGCTCGAGGAACTGGCCTCGGGGTTGGTCGAGCTGCACGGCCAGCACCTCCACCGCGCCCTCGTCCGGCCCGACGCGCAACGTCGGGCCCTCGACCACTACGCGGGGACCGACCTCGAGCCGTTGCGGTCGGCGAGGAGTCGGCTCGCCGCGCTCCTCGAGGAGTCCGAACGGCTCGGGGGCGACCCGCACCAGCGGGTCCGCGAGGTGGAGATGCTCCACTTCCAGGTAGACGAGATCGCGGCCGCGGCGATCGAAGACCTCGACGAGGACCGGCGTTTGCACGAGGAAGAAGAGCGACTCGCCGCGGCCGGTGCGCACCGTCGTGCGGCAGCCGATGCGCTCGCCGCGGTTTCGGGGGAGGGTGACGGCGCGATCGACCGGCTCGCCGCGGCATCGGGCGCGCTCGGCGACGAAGGCCCGCTCGCCGAGCTGCACGACCGGGTGCGGGGGCTGATGGCCGACGCGGCCGATCTCGCCGGCGAGCTGCGCGCGGTGGTCGAAACCTGGGAGGACGACCCGACACGGCTGGAGGAGGTCCGCGCCCGGCGGCACCTCTTCCGGCAGCTGGAGCGGAAGTACGGACCGACCCTCGGCGAGGTCGTCGAGTTCGCAGAAGAGGCGCGTGCCCGTCTGGACGCGATCGAGGCGGACGCGACCCGGGCGAGCGCCCTCGACGCGGAGATCGCCACGGCTCGAGCCGACCTCGGGCGCGAGGAGGAGGCGGTGGCCGACGCGCGCCGGCGCGCGGCACCAAAGCTCGCGGCCGACGTCGAGCGCACGCTGCACCGGCTGGCGATGACCTCGGCACGGCTCGAGGTGCGGGTCGAAGGCGACGGGCCGGGCGACACGGTGACCATCCTGCTCGCGGCCAACCCCGGCGAGCCGGCCCTGCCCCTGGCCAAAGTGGCGTCGGGCGGTGAGCTCGCCCGCACCATGCTGGCAGTGCGCCTCGCGCTCACCGACGCGCCGCCTGTCCTCGTGTTCGATGAGGTCGACGCGGGCGTCGGTGGGGAGGCGGCGACCGCGGTCGGCGCCGCGCTCGGGGAGCTCGCGTGCCATGCACAGGTGCTGGTCGTGACCCATCTCGCCCAGGTAGCCGCACAGGCCGACCGGCAGTTCGAGGTCGTGAAGAACGAACGGGGGAGCCGCACCGTCACCGAGGTGCGCGCGCTCGACACCGAGGGCCGGGTGGTCGAGCTCAGCCGCATGCTCTCGGGAAGGCCCCAGAGCGAGAGCGCGCGACGCCACGCGAGGGAGCTCCTCGAACACGCGTCGAGCTCGACGTCACCGTGAGCGACGATCCGTGCACCGATGCGTCGATCGTGAGCACTCCTCCGGTAGCATCGTCTGGTGCTCGACGGTGAAAGTCCCTCGGTGAGCAAGCAGGGGACGAAGTACCTCTTCTTCACCGGAGGCGTCTCCTCGTCGCTCGGGAAGGGCCTCACCGCCTCCTCGCTCGGGCGGCTCCTCAAGTGCCGTGGCCTGAAGGTCACCATGTGCAAGCTCGACCCCTACATCAACGTCGACCCCGGCACCATGAACCCCTTCGAGCACGGCGAGGTCTTCGTGACCGAGGACGGCGGCGAGACCGATCTCGACCTCGGTCACTACGAGCGGTTCATCGACGAGAACCTCCACAAGGGCTCGAACGCGACCACCGGGCGCATCTACTCGTCGGTGATCGCCAAGGAGCGCCGGGGTGACTACCTCGGCAAGACGGTCCAGGTCATCCCCCACGTCACCGACGAGATCAAGCACCACATCCGCAAGCTCGGTGAGACCGGGGTGGACGTGGTCATCGTCGAGGTGGGTGGCACGGTCGGCGACATCGAGATCGTCCCGTTCCTCGAGGCGATCCGTCAGTTCCGGAGCGACGTCGGCCGCGAGAACGTCTGCTACGTCCACCTCACCCTCGTGCCGTACCTCGGCCCCTCCGGCGAGCAGAAGACAAAGCCGACCCAGCATTCGGTGACCGAGCTGCGCAGCAGGGGTATCCAGCCGAACGTGATCGTCTGCCGGTCGGACCGGATGATCTCCGACGACCTGAAGCGGAAGATCTCGCTCCTCTGCGACGTCCCCATCGAGGCGGTGGTCTCCGCGGTCGACGCGTCCAACATCTACCAGATCCCGCTCGTCCTCCACGAGGAGGGACTCGACAGCTACATCCTCGACGCCCTCGAGATGGACACCGACGCCCATCCGATCGACCTGTCCGGTTGGGAGCACCTCGTCGGCCAGGTGGAAGCCGCGGTGCGCCCGGTGCGGATCGGGGTCATCGGCAAGTACGTCGACCTCCCGGACGCCTATCTCTCCGTCGTCGAGTCGCTTCGCCATGCCGGCTTCCACCACGGTGCGAGGGTGGAGATCGAGTGGGTTCAGGCCGCGACGGTTCCCGACCTGCTCGAGAGCGACGGGCTCCGGGTCTTCGACGGGCTGGTGATCCCCGGCGGCTTCGGCGAGCGCGGGGTCGAGGGCAAGATCGCCGCCGCCCGCTTCGCGCGTGAGAACCAGCTCCCGCTCCTCGGTCTCTGTCTCGGTCTCCAGGTGATGATCATCGAGGCGGCACGTTCGCTCGCCGGGCTCGACGGAGCCAACTCGCGCGAGTTCGACGCGACCACCCGGTACCCGGTCATCGACCTGATGGACGATCAGGCCGATGTGACCGACAAGGGCGGCACCATGCGCCTCGGCTCCTACGACGCCCGTCTGCTCGGCGGATCCCAGGTCGCGGAGGCCTACGGCGACGTGGTCGTCTCCGAGCGCCATCGCCATCGCTACGAGGTCAACCCTCGGTACCGGGCCCGTCTCGAGGAGGCGGGTCTGGTCTGCTCGGGGGTCTCGCCGGACGGGCGCCTGGTCGAGTTCATCGAGCTGCCCGGCCATCCCTTCTGGGTCGGGACCCAGGCACATCCGGAATTCAAGAGCCGTCCCGACCAGCCCCACCCTCTCTTCCGCGAGCTGCTGGCTGCGGCGCTGGTGCGCGCAGAAGGGCGTGACCCGCGCCTCATCGACCTCGGTGCGGTCGGCTGACCCGGACGCCGAGGGCGGTACCGGGGGCGGGCGGGCAGCTTTCCGGGCGATCGGCGAGGAGGTCGTGCACCGGGGCCGGCTGCTCACGGTGGTGAAGGCAACCTTCGTCGACCCCGAAGGGACGACGTTCGAGCGTGACGTCGTACGGCACCCGGGCGCAGTGGCGGTGGTCGCGATCACCGACGACGGCTCCCTCGTGCTCGTCCGGCAATTCCGGGCGGCGATCGGTCGCTGGATCCTCGAGATCCCGGCCGGCACCCGCGACGTCGCCGAAGAGCCCGAGGAGGAGACCGCGCGGCGCGAGCTCGGAGAGGAGGCCGGCTACGCGCCCGGCGAGCTGATCCTGCTCGCCCGATGTGTGATCACCCCCGGGTTCTGCGACGAGTTCGCATCCCTCTTCCTCGCCACCGGCTTGGAAAAAGTGCCTTCTCGTCCTCATGGCATCGAGGAGCATTACCTGTCGGTCGTGGAAGTGCCCCTCGACGACTTCGACGCGATGGTCGACGAGGGTTCGATCATCGACGCCCAGACCATTCTCGGCGTCGGTCTGGCGCGCCGCCGGCTCATCTCGTCCTCCGCCACCTCTTCGTGAGACCTTCGTGAGCCGCCCACTCTCGCACGGGGCCGAGGAATACCTCAGCTGGCTCGCGGTCGAACGCGGCCGCTCGCGCAATACGCTCGCCGCCTACCGGCACGACCTCGCGGCGTGGGAGGAGTGGGCGTCCGAGCACGGAGTGGATCCGACCACCGCCGGCCCGGGCGAGGTCGAGCAGCACCTCGCGGAGCTCCGGGCCCGAGGGCGGAACCCGGCGTCGCTCGCCCGGGCGACCACCGCGCTGCGCGGGCTCTATCGGTTTCTGGTGGGGGAGGGGGCGCTCGCCGTCGACCCCACCGCGGAGGTCCGCTCCCCGCGCCTCGCCCGCCGCCTCCCGAAGGCTCTCGAGGAAGCCCAGGTGGTCGCCATCCTCGACGGCGTCGATGGCACCGAGCCGGCCGATCTCCGCGACCGGGCCCTGCTCGAGCTGCTCTACGGGACCGGTGCACGGATCTCCGAGGTGGTCGGGCTCTCGCTGGTCGACGTCGCGGCCGCCGACGGGCTGCTCCGAGTCTTCGGCAAGGGAGCGAAGGAGCGCCTGGTCCCGATCGGTGGCCCGGCCCGCGCCGCCCTCCACCGGTGGCTCTCGCCGGCGGGGCGCACCGCGTTCGTGCCCGCGCGCTTCGAGCGGCGGAGCGACGCCGAGGCCGTCTTCTTGAACACCCGGGGTGGCCGCCTCAGCCGTCAGGGCGCCTGGGGGATCGTGAAGGAGCGCGCCGAGCGCGCCGGCCTCGGCTCGATGGTGAGCCCGCACGTCCTGCGCCACTCGTGCGCCAGCCACATGCTGGACCACGGTGCCGACATCCGTGTCGTCCAAGAGGTGCTCGGGCACGTCTCGATCGCGACGACGCAGATCTACACCAAGCTCAGCCAGGAGCATCTGCGCAACACCTATGACCTGGCCCATCCGCGCTCCGGAGCGGTCGCGGCCAAGTAGGATCCTCACCGTGCCGAGCGACGCCCCTCCCATCGATTACCGACAGCTGCTCGAGGACGAGAAGCGCCGTCTCCAGTCCGAGCTGGCCGAGATCGGCTACGGCGAGGACGGGGGTCTGCACTACGACCCCAACTTCGCCGACTCGAGCCAGGTGACCGCCGAGCGTGGCGAGGCGGAGGCGCTGGCCGGCCAGCTGCGCGAGACGCTGGAGGAGGTGGCCCTGGCCCTCGGCCGCCTCGAGGACGGCAGCTACGGCCGCTGCGAGGTCTGCGGCGTGGCCATCCAGTCGGCCCGGCTCGAGGCGATGCCGGCCACCCGGTACTGCATCAACCACGCCAACCGCTCCTGAGCGGTCCAGGCGCGTCGATGGGCTTCGGGGGCCGGGGCGGGTCGAGACCTCCGAGGAAGCCACTTCCTCCGCGGCAGCGCTACACGATCATCGCCGGCGTGGTCGTGGTGCTGGTGGTGATCCTGCTGCGCACCAACCGGATCAACCGGTTCGACGTCATCTATTTCTGCGTGCTCGTGCCCTCGATCATCATCCACGAGATCTCTCACGGGGTGGTGGCCCTCGCCTTGGGCGACGACACCGCCAAACGTGCCGGCCGGCTCTCGCTGAACCCGATCCGGCACATCGATCCGGTCGGGACCCTTCTCGTGCCGGGGATCCTCTCATTGGTCGGGTTCGGCGCGTACGGGTGGGCGAAGCCGGTGCCGGTCAACCCCGTGCGCCTCCGCAGTCCCCGCAACCACGCGGTCATCGTGTCCCTCACCGGCCCGCTGACCAACTTCGCGCTGGCAGCGGTGCTCGGTGCCGTGTTCGTCGCCACCACGCCGGCGGTGATCCGGCAATTCGTCTACCAGGTCGGCGCCTATCCACCGACTCTCGGTGAGCAGATCCTCTTCATCGGCGGAATCGCCAACATCATCCTCGGGCTGTTCAACCTGATCCCGTGCCCGCCGCTCGACGGAGCCGCCCTGCTCGAGCGCCTGCTCCCCGCGCGAGTGCTCCCCGAGTACTACCAGCTCCAGCCCTTCTTGATGTTCCTCCCGTTCCTCTTGATCCTGCTCTTCCACAACCAGTGGTCGCAACTCCTCGGGAACGTGATCCACTGGTGGTCCGGACTCCTCACGTGAGATTCCGCCGGTGGGCGCCCTATGCCCTCGCGGGCGCCCTCGTCTTGGTCGACTTCCTCCTCGTCGCGCGCAGCCTTCCCGAGGCGCGCGCCGGCTCCCCCTACGCGATCTGGGCGCTCGACCACGGCTCCTACACCGACGTGCTCAAGCTGAGCGTCGATCACTACCTCCGGACGGGCGGAGTCATCCACCCGCTGCCCTACCTCCACGACAGGATCGAGTACCCGGTGCTGCTCGGCTTCCTGCTCTGGGTCCCGTCGTGGCTGCCGGGAGGGCCGGCCTCGTGGTTGGCTGCCGCCGGGGCGATGACCGTCACCGCGGTCTTCGCGACCATCGCCCTCGTCCATCGTGCGCACCCTCGCGCGGTCTGGTGGATCGCGGCCTCACCCGCCCTGCTGCTCGACTCGGCGATCAACTGGGACCTCATCGGGATCGCCTTCCTGGTCGCGGCGGTGGTCTTCTTCGGCGAACGACGCCAGGTCCTGAGTGGAGGCGCCGCGTCCATCGGGACCTTCGTCAAGCTCTTTCCGGTGGTGGTGGCTCCGATCGCCCTCGCCGCACTCGGTTCGACCT
Organism: uncultured Acidimicrobiaceae bacterium; assembly: GCA_963769905.1. Taxonomy (GTDB): domain Bacteria; phylum Actinomycetota; class Acidimicrobiia; order Acidimicrobiales; family RAAP-2; genus Bog-756. The sequence goes on along the minus strand of CAVYNG010000002.1, from coordinate 1,486,988 downwards.
GGTGGCGGGCCGCACCCGGCGCCCGCCGCGCGGCCGGGACTGCATGGTGGAAATGGACGGTCCCCTTCGTCGCGATCGGCGCCATCGTGGCGGTCCCGTTCCTCGTCCTCGCACCCTCGAACACCCTGTACTTCGTCCGCTTCAACGGCATGCGCCCGGAGAAGGACTCGATGTGGGGCATGCTCGGCAAGTTCCTCGGGTCGTCGCTCGCGGGCAGCCACTTCGTCAACATGGCGTCCTTCGTCGTCGTCGTCGTGGCCGTGGCGGTCGCAACGTGGGCCGTCTGGCGGCTTCCGCCCGAGCACCAGGCACGCGGCGTCGCGCTCGGCACCGCGATCGCGCTCATCGCATGGATGGCGGTGAACAAGGTCTGGAACCCCCAGTACCTGCTCTGGGTGTTCGCCGCGGGCGCCATCACCGCGGCACCGGCCCGCTTCGCCATCGCGCTCGGCGCGGTCACCGTGTGGGACTGGTGGTTCGAGTTCGTGCTCCGGATCCCGGACCACGCGAACCCCTACGCGTGGGTCGGCTACACGTCGGTGGTGGCGCGGACGGTGCTCTTCGCACTCATGGTCGGTTGGTGCGCGCTCGAGCTCCGCCGACTGCCCGCGATGCGCGCACTGAACCGGAGCGGCGTGCACCCGGCACCGTCGCCCGCATGACCGGAACGGTCGGAGCGCCGCCGGTCGAACCCCCCGCCCTCGCCACGGCTCCGGGCCGCCTCGCAGGCGCCCGCGTCTGGGTTCGTACCCATCCGGGGCTGGTGGTCTTGTTGGTCGCCCCCTTCGTCGTCTTCGCGCTGCCCAACCTCTTCGGGAGGGCCTTCGTCGACGGGGACAACTTCCTGCAGAATTTCCCGCTCCGCGCGCTGGTCGGACGCGACCTCGCTCACGGCACCCTCCCGCTCTGGAACCCGTACCTGTTCAGTGGCACGCCGCTGCTCGGCGGGTTCAACGCGGGTGCCGCCTACCCGACGACCTGGCTCATGGCGGTGCTCCCGCTGCCGGCCGCCTGGTCGATCAACCTCGCGCTCGCCTACGACGTCGCGCTCGTTGGCACCTACCTCTTCCTGCGGCGCCACTCGATCGGCTCGACCGCGGCCACCTTCGGCGCCGCGACCTTTGCCTTCGCCGGTTACATGAGCGCGCAGATCGTCCACGTCGACCTCGTCGAGGGAGCCGCGTGGCTCCCGTGGATGCTGCTCGCGGTCCACGAGCTCACCTCGGCGGACGAGATGCCGAGCGATGCCGAGCGACCGAGGACGGACCGCCTCGGCTGGATGGCGCTGCTCGCGGTCGCGTCCGGCCTGCTCGCGCTCACCGGCGGTGTCGAGGCGATGCTCGACGGGGGCCTCCTCGTGATCGTCTACTGGGTGGCCCGCTTCGTCGGCTCCGGCCGGCTGCGCGCGACACGCCGCCGCAGCCAACCCGGCTCGGTCCTGCCGGTGCTGGCCGGACTTCTCGGCGGCCTCCTGCTCGGCGCGGCCCAGTGGTTGCCCGGGCTCGCCTTCCAGGCGAGCTCGCAGCGGTCGATCGCCAACTACGGCTACTTCTCGACCGGGTCCCTTCCCTGGCGGCTGGTCACCCTTCTCGTCTCGCCGTTCGTGCTCGGCACCAACCAGGACCAGCCCTCGTACTACATCGGGCCGTACAACTTCCCGGAAGTCACGAGCTATGTGGGGATCCTTGCTCTGATCGCCGCGTGCACCCTCCTCCTCCGGCGGTGGCGTCGACGGCCCGAGGCGCGCTCGTGGCGCATCTGGTACGTGACCCTCGCGATCGGGATCGTCTGTGCCCTCGGCGCACAGACGCCCCTTGGTCACCTCCTGTTCCTCATCCCCTTCGTGAAGAACGAGCGCCTCCTCAACCGCAACCTCCTGCTGGTCGACTTCTCGCTGGCGATGTTGCTTGCATGGTGGGCGCACCTCCTCCTCACCGAGCGCACCGAGCGCGGCCCGAGGCCGCGGACGTCGTTGCGGGCACGCTGGCACCCGGGGGGACGCGCGGAGCTCGTGGCGACGTGTCTCCCGCTCGTGGCCGCGGTCGTCCTCTGCGTCGCGGCATGGGTCGACGGGTCGTTCCTCGAACGCACTCTCGGGGCACAATTCGTGGCGTCGCGGGGGACACGAGAGGCGATCGCCGGCCTGACGACCGCCGGCGTGGTCGTCGCCGGCTGCGCCACCTGGATCGTGCTCCACGCGGAACGGTTCTCTGCCCGCCGCCTTCGCCGGCTGCTCGCAGCGGTACTGGTGGTCGATCTGGTGGTCTTCAACCTGCTGGTCGTCCGTCCGCCGGTGAGCCTCGGCCTGGCCCGCGCACAGGGCCCGACGGCGACTGCGTTCACCCATCTGGTCGGCGACGGGCGATTCCTCATCTACGACCCCGACCAGTTCGAGGGCGAAGAGCTCCGCGCGCTGGGCCAGACCGACCTCAACACGTTCAACTCCCTCGCGAGCGGGCAGGGCTACGCCGCGCTGACCGACAGCGACTACTACAACGCGACCGGCGCCCACTACCAGGAGGACTTTTCGCCGGCCTCCCTCGCCGGCAACGTCTGGAACGACCTCAACGTGACCACACTGCTGAGCCTGCCGGGCTACTTCCTCACGCCTCGCGGGCCGACGCCGGCCGGCTCGAACGTCTCGTTCCCGGTCGCCCCGACCGTGTACAACGGCTCACCCGGTGCGAAGACCAGTCCGGTGACCATCGGGTCGGGGCGTTCCCACCTCTGGTATTTCGGCAGTCCGCTTTCCCTCACCAGCTGGTCGTTCGGGGTGCCGAGGGGAGACGCGGGCGCGCTCGACGGTCGGTCTCGTGACTCCGGGCGGCTCGGTCACCTGGCTCCCGTCGGCGGCGGCAACGGTGACCGGGTCGTCCCGTGACGTCGAGGTGTCGCCCGGCCGGCCGGTCCGCGCGGCCGGCGTCGTCGTCGCCGACCGGGCAAGCCGGTCGGCCGTCGTGACGATCCCGACCGCCACGACGGCCGAGACCGGCACGGTGCTGCTCGACGGCCCCCTCCAGTACGGGGTCGACGGCTCCCACTGGGTCTACATCGGCACGCTCGGCTCCTTCGGGGTGTTCCGGAACGCGGCCGCCCGCGGCTGGGCGTGGGCGACCGCATCGGGAGGCGCGGCCGTCGTGCGCTCAGGCCCGCCACAGGCCGACGGCGGCCAGCAGATCACCGTGCGCGCGGCCTCGCCGGTGACCCTCGACCGCAGCGTGGCCTTCAGCACCGGGTGGGGTGCGTCGGTGCGGCCCGTCGGCGGCGGATCGATCCACGGTGCCACGGTCGAGCAGGCGGGTGTCGTTCAGCAGGTGCGGCTCCCCGCAGGCGACTACGTGGTCACCTTCACCTACTCGCCGCTCACCGCGACGATCGGCCTGGCTCTTTCCGGCGTGACCGCGGCCGTACTGCTCGCCGGGATCTGCGTCGGGTTGGTGCGGGTCCGCCGCAGGCACGCCCCACCTCGGCACGCACCGGCGCCCGCCGGCCCCGGCTGACCGAGGAGTTCAGTCGGGCGGGAGCAGCCCGATGGCCGACGCCGCGCGCGCGTAGGTGACAGAGGCGGTCGCGTGGGCCTTCGCCGCGCCCTGCGCGAGCAGATGGGGGACCGCTCCGGGCTCGGCCGCCAGTTCCTTGCGCCGTTCGCGCACCGGCCGGAGCAGCTCGATCAGCGCCTCGGCGAGGTCGTCCTTCAGCTCGCCGTAGCGGGCATAGGAGCCGGCGAGGTCGACCGGAGAACGGCCGGTTGCGACGCCGAGCAGCTCGAGCAGGTTGGAGAGGCCCGGCTTCGCCTCGGGGTCGTAGCGCACCTCGCCGTCGGTGTCGGTGACCGCCTTTTTGACCTTGCGCACGATCTCGGCCGGCTCGTCGAGGACGAGGACGGTGCCGAGCGGGGAGTTGGCGGACTTCGACATCTTTCGCCCCGGATGCTGGAGGTCCATCACCCGTGCGCCGAGGGGAGGGATCGAGGCCTCGGGCACCACGAAGGTCCGTCCGAAGCGGCGGTTGAAGCGCGTCGCGAGCTCGCGGGCGAGCTCGAGATGTTGCCGCTGGTCCTCGCCGACCGGCACCCGCTCCGCGTCGTAGAGGAGGATGTCCGCGCACTGGAGGACCGGGTAGGTGAACAGGCCCACCCGGACCGAGTCATGGCCTGCGCTCTTCTCCTTGAATTGGGTCATCCGCCCGAGCTCGCCCATCGTCGCGGTGCACTCGAGGAGCCAGGTCAGCTTGGTGTGCTCGGGGACGTGGCTCTGGACGAAGAGAGTGCAGCGGTCCGGGTCGAGGCCGGCGGCGAGGAGGTCGAGCGCCGTGTCGTAGGTGCGGGTGCGCAGCTCCTCGGGGTCGATCTCGAGGGTGAGGGCGTGGAGGTCGACGATGCAGTAGAAGGCGTCGTGCGCGTCCTGGTCGGCGACCCAGTAGCGGATCGCGCCGAGGTAGTTGCCGAGATGCAGGTCGCCGCTCGGCTGGATACCGGAGAGAACGCGGGGCACGAGGCGTCATCGTAGGTCGGCCGGTAGATGCACGGGCCGGAGGCCGCGAGCCGGTATCGTCGGGTGGCGTGCCGGCGACCGTCACCACTCCGGTCTTCGAAGGACCTGTCGATCTGCTCGCGCACCTGGTCGGCACGCACGAGCTCGATATCTTCGACATCCCGCTCGCGCCCGTGGTCGACGCGTTCGTGGCCGAGGTCGCCACGTGGGAGCGGGTCGACCTCCAGACGCTCTCCGAGTTCCTGGTGGTCGTCGCGATGCTCGTCGAGCTGAAGTCGCGCCGGCTGTTGCCGGGAACTGCCGAGCTCGAGCCCGACGAGGAACTGATCGGATGGGAGGAGCGCGATCTCCTCCTCGCGCGACTCCTCGAGTGCCAGGCCTACGCCGCGGCCGCGGACGGCTTCGCCATCCTCATCGAACAGGCGGCCCGCGCGGTGCCGCGCAACGCCGGCCTGCCGCCGGACCTGGTGGTGCTCGCGCCCGACCTGCTCGAGGGAGTCACCCCCGCCGCTCTGGCGGCTGCGTTCCACCGGGCGACGGCAGAGCGGCCGGCTCCGGGCATCGACCTCGAGCACGTGACGGTCGACGCGGTCACGGTGGCCGAGGCGGTCGCGGAGCTGCAGGTCCGGCTCCCTCGGGCCGGACCCTGCACCTTCCGAGGGCTGACCGCGCACCTCACCTCCCGGATCGAGATCATCGTGCGCTTCCTCGCGCTGCTCGAACTCTGCAAGCAGGGTCGGGTCTCCCTCGACCAGGGCCATACCTTCGGTGAGCTCCAGGTGGCGTGGATCGAGGGTGCACCACCCAACCTGCCGGCCGAGGCGGTCGAGCTCGACGAGTACGTGGGGTGACGGTGCCGCTCTCCTCTGAGGCCCGCGCCGTCGAAGCCGTCCTGGTGGTGGCAGTCGAGCCGGTCCCGCCCGGTCTCCTCGCCGAACTGCTCGAACTGCCGGTCGAACGGATCGAGCCGCTCTGCGACGAGCTCGCCGAATCGTGCCACACCGAGGGCCGCGGCTTCGAGGTGGTGCGGGTCGCGGGCGCCTACCGGATCCAGAGCCATCCTGACCTCGCGCCTTATGTGGAGCGCTTCGCCAACGTGGGCGTGTCCTCGCGGCTGTCGGCCGCCGCGCTCGAGACCCTTGCCATCGTCGCGTACAAGCAGCCGGTGTCGCGGGCGCAGATCTCGGCCCTCCGCGGGGTGAACGTCGACGGTGTGGTGCGGCTGCTCGAACACCGCGGCTACATCGCTCCCGCCGGCCGCGCGAGCGGCCCGGGCCAGGCGGTGCTCTACGCCACGACCGACGCCTTCCTCGAGCGACTCGGCCTCGACCGGCTCGACCAGCTGCCACGGGTGGAGGACCTGCTGCCCGGACCGGAGGCCCTCGCCGAGCTCGAGGACCAGCTGCGTCCGGCCGGCGATGGATGAGGCGGACCCGAAACCTTCGACCCTCGAGCGGCTCCAGAAGGTCCTTGCCCGTGCCGGCATCGGCTCGCGCCGCGCGTGTGAGGAGCTGATCGAGCAAGGACGGGTGCGGGTCAACGGTGTGGTGCCGGTCCTCGGCCGCCGCATCGACCCGGCAGCCGACCAGGTCGAGCTCGACGGCGTCCCGCTCGCGCTCGCACCCGGCCTGGTCCACTACCTGGTCAACAAGCCGGCCGGTGTCGTCTCGACCGCGAAGGACACCCACGCGCGCACGACCGTGGTCTCGCTCGTCCCCTCCGAACCCCGGGTCTTCCCGGTCGGGCGGCTCGACCGCGACACCGAGGGCTTGATCGTGCTGACCAACGACGGCGCGCTCGCCCACCGGCTGACCCACCCGTCCTTCGGGGTCGCGAAGGAATACCTCGCCCACGTCGAGGGCGAGCCCACGAGCGGCGACCTGCGCTCCCTACGCGAAGGCGTCGAGCTCGAAGACGGCCCGACCGCGCCGGCAAAGGTCTCTTCACCCGCACCCGGCCTCCTCCGTCTCGTCGTCCACGAGGGACGCAACCGTCAGGTCCGGCGGATGTGCGAGGCCATCGGGCACCCGGTCGTCCGGCTGGTCCGGACCCGCATCGGGCCGATCGCCGATGCGACCCTCGCTCCTGGCGACTACCGCAGCCTCACCAGTGAGGAGGTACGCCGCCTCGCGGCGGCAGCGACCTCTGATGCGCGATCGGGCCAGGCAGGGCGGCGCAACACCCCTGAGTAACATGCCAGCCTGATGCCCGCCATCGTCCGAGCCGTCCGCGGGGCGACCACCGTCCGGGACGACACACCGGACGCGGTGACCGGCGCGGTGGTCGCCCTGCTCGGCGACATCCTCACGCGCAACGATCTGCTCGAGGACGACATCATCTCGATCCTGTTCACCGCCACCGAGGACATCGTCTCGATCTTCCCGGCCACCGCGGCGCGCTCGATGGGCCTCGGTGCGGTGCCGCTTATCTGCGCGCGCGAACTCGCGGTGGTCGGTTCGGTCCCACGATGCATCCGGGTCATGCTCCACGTCACCACCGACCGCCCCCGGGAGGAGATCCACCACGTCTACCTCGAGGGCGCCCAAGGACTCCGTGACGACCTCCCCGATTGAGGGCTCCCCTGCGGGGAAGAACCGGCGGGCGACCATCTACGGCACGGGCCTCATCGGTGGGTCGGTCGGGATGGCCCTCACCGGGCGCGGCTGGCACGTGAGCGGGGTCGACGTGACGCCCGGTGTTGCCTCCCGCGCGGTCGAGCTCGGGGCGATCGCCGAGGTGGGGGAGGACCACTCGGCGGAGCTGGTCGTCGTCGCCACCCCGGTGCACGTCGCCGCCGAGGTCGTCGAGCACGCACTTTCCGGCCGGTTCCAACCGACCACGGTGGTCACCGACGTCGGGAGCGTGAAGGGCCCACTCGTCGGCTCGGTGGCTCATCCCTTCTTCGTCGGAGGGCACCCCATGGCCGGCTCCGAGCAGGTCGGCATCGACGGGGCCGCGGCGGACCTGTTCGTGGGGGCGACCTGGGTGCTGACCCCGACCGCGTCGACCGATCCGGCGGCGTACGCGCGCCTCCGCGGGGTGCTGGCCGACCTCGGCGCCGACGTCGTCGCGCTCGATCCCGACCGGCACGACGCCCTCGTGGCGGTCGTCTCGCACGTGCCCCACCTCACCGCGGCCACTCTGATGACCCTCGCCGCGGACCTCGAGGACGAGCGCGCGGCCGTGCTCAAGCTGGCCGCCGGCGGCTTCCGGGACATGACGCGGATCGCGGCCGGGCAGCCGTCGATCTGGCCCGGTATCTGCGACGACAACGCCGAGGCCATCGTCGAGACCCTCGATCAGCTCATCGACGCGCTCGGCGGCATGCGCCGACGGGTGGCCGAACGCGACCATGCCGCGCTGCTCGAGGTGCTCGGGCGCGCCGCCGCGGCCCGTCGGGCGCTGACCGAGCGGGTCCCTCGCACCGACGGGCAGGTCGAGGTCCGCATTCCGGTACCGGACCGCCTCGGGGTGCTCGCCGAGATCACCACCCTCGCCACCGAGCTCGGGGTGAGCATCGACGACGTCGAGATCGCTCACTCGGTCGAGGGCGACCGCGGAGTGCTGGTGCTCCTCGTCGACGCGCGCTCGGCGCCGACCCTGGTCGCGGGCGTGAGCAAGCGGGGGTACCGGGCCGCGATCACCCCGCTCGGGACGCCCGGGTGACCGGCGAGGTACTGACGGTCCGCGGGGGCAGGCCCTTCGTCGGTTCGCTCGCGGTGCCCGGCGACAAGTCGGTGTCGCACCGCGCACTGCTGCTCGCGGCACTGGCCGAGGGGACCTCGACGATCACCGGGCTCTCGTCCGGCGAGGACGTCGAGCGCACCGCCCGCGCGGTCGCCGCCCTCGGGGCGGTCGTCGAGCCGGAGGGCCTCACGGTGACGGTGCGGGGCGGCCGGTCGCGCCTCGCCGCGCCCGATGCGCCGATCGACCTCGGCAACTCGGGCACCGGGATGCGGCTCCTTGCCGGCGTCGCCGCAACCCTCCCCGGCACGATCGTGCTCACCGGCGACGAGTCGTTGCGTGGGCGCCCGATGGACCGGATCGCAGGACCGCTCACCGAGATGGGCGCGCGGGTGAGCGGATCGGGCGAGCGTTGCCTCCCGCCGCTCACCATCACCGGGGGGAGCCTGCACGGCATCGAGTACGCCCCGCCGATGGCGAGCGCCCAGGTCAAGTCCGCGATCCTCCTCGCTGGTCTGGCGGCTGCCGGCGAGACCGTGGTGCGCGAACCGGTCGCCACCCGCGCGTACACCGAGGAGATGTTGGCCGCCGCCGGCGCCGACATCGCGATCGAACCGGTGGGTCCCGGGCGGGTCGTCCGCTTGCGGGAGAGCCGGCTGCGAGCCGGCGACTTCCTCGTCCCGGGTGATCCCTCGCAGGCCGCGTTCTGGCTGGTTGCAGCGCTCATCGTCCCCGGTAGCGAGGTGACGGTCGAGGAGATCGACCTGAGTGCGGAGCGGGTCGGCTACCTCTCCGTGCTCGAGCGGATGGGCGCGACCATCGCCATCGAACGGGTCGTCGACCACCGTGGCTCGGTGACAGCCCGCAGCGCGCGCCTTCAGGGCACCCTCGTCGACGCCGCCGAGATCCCTTCGCTCGACGAGGTGCCCGTCCTCGCCGTCGCCGCTGCCGCCGCAGAAGGCACCACCAGCTTCCGCGACGTCGGGGAGCTCCGGGTCAAGGAGTCGGACCGCCTCGCGGGCACCGCGGAGCTGGTGCGCTCCTTCGGTGCGGCTGCAGAGGTACGCGGCGACGACCTCCACGTGACCGGCACCGGCGGGGTGCTCACCGCCGCGCGCCTCGATTCCCGCGGCGACCACCGGATGGCCATGGCCGCGGCGATCGCCGGTGCGGCCTCGGCGCCGGGCGCGGACGAGACGACGGTCGTCGGGTGGGAGGCGGTCGGGACCAGCTACCCGGGCTTCGAGACCGACCTCTTGGTGCTGACCTCGGCCGGACGTGGACGATGACCGTAGCCGGGCGGAGGAGGCCGGTCATCGCCATCGACGGGCCGGCGGGGTCGGGGAAGTCGACCGTGTCGCGCGCGCTGAGCCGGCGGCTCGGGCTCGAGCGGCTCGACACCGGTGCCATGTACCGGGCGGTGACCTGGGCCGCGCTCGATCGCGGCATCGACCCCGGCGACCGAGCAGCGGTGGCCGCTCTCGCACGGGGACTCGAGATCACGGTGGGGGAGCGGGTGACCGCAGACGGGACGGACGTGACCGAGGCGATCCGCCGGCCCGAGGTGAACGCAACGGTGTCTGTGGTCGCGGCCAACCCCGACGTACGCGCAGTACTCGTCGGGCAGCAGCGCCGATGGGTCGGCGACCGCGACGGCGCGGTGGTCGAAGGGCGCGACATCGGGTCGGTGGTTCTGCCGAAGGCGGATCTGAAGGTCTTCCTCACCGCCTCCGAAGACGAGCGGGCACGGCGCCGAGCCGACGAAGCGCCCGAGGCCATGGCCAGGCGTGACAGGATCGACCGGAGCCGGACCGCGTCCCCGCTCGAGATCGCCGAGGGGGCGCAGGTGGTCGACACGACCGATCGACTTGTCGACGAGATCGTGGAGGAGGTGGTGGCGTGGCTCTGAGTGACGACGTGGGCCAAGCGGACACGCGGTCGGTCGGGCACGCGCTCGACACGACGGTCAGCCGGTTCTACCGCCTGATGCGGATCGTCGTGCACGCGCTCAATCGCCTTCTGTTCCGGACCACGGTCGAGGGTGCGGACCTCGTCCCGACCGAGGGACCGCTGATCCTCGCCCCGGTGCACCGGTCCTTCATCGACTTCTTCGTGGCCTCCGAAGCCGTCATGGGCCGCAAGCTCCACTACATGACGAAGGACACCCTCTGGAAGAACCGCTTCTTGGCGAAGGCGATCCCCAAGCTCGGCGGCTTCCCCGTCCACCGCGAGACGGCCGATCGAGAGGCCCTCCGCCTCGCGCAGGCGGTCCTCGAGGCCGGTGAGGTGCTGGTGCTCTTTCCCGAGGGGACCCGCCGGTCGGGGCCGGTCGTCGAGGAGCTGCACGAGGGTGTCGCGTTCCTGGCGGCCCGCACCGGCGCCCCGATCGTTCCGGTCGGGATCGGGGGCTCCGCATCGGTCATGCCCAAGGGAAGGCTCCTCCCGCGACCGCACCGCATCCACCTGGTGGTCGGCGAGCCGATCCGTGCGCCGGCCACCTCGGAGAGCGGACGCGTCCCCCGCAGCGCGATCCATGCCACCACCGAGCAGCTACGGGCTTCGATCCAGGCCCTCTACGACCGTTCGGTCGCCGCCACCGGTCGCTACTGAGTCGGTCCGACCCTTCCGGGTCACCCGCGTATCGCTCGGGGTGCGGCGCCAGGTGGTGAGAATGACCCGGCCATAGTGGAGCCCGAAGACGAGGTTGCCCCCCTTCTTGGACGTGCCCGAAGCGCGCGGGTGCCACACCGTCGGTTGCTCGCCGATCCGCCACCCGCGCCGCGCGGCGACGATGACCACTTCGGCGGTCTGGTACTGGTCCTGGCGGAGGTGGGGGACGATATCGTCGAGCAGCTCGATCCGAAAGGCGCGGTACCCGTTCGACGAGTCGGTGAGCCGCTGGCCAGCGATCCCGTTCAGCGCCGCGGCATAGAGCTTCACACCCGCGCGCCGGAACCGGTCGGTCGTGTGGTCCTGGCCGAGCCGGCGCGAGGCGATGACGAAGTCGGCAGTCCCTTCGAGGATCGGATCGAGCATGTCGCCGATCTCGGCGGGGTCGTTCTGGCCGTCGGCATCGAGGGTGACCACGTAACGCGCCCCGAGCTCGGACGCGAGCCGGTACCCGACGCGGAGCGCGGCGCCCTGCCCGAGGTTGACGGGGAGCACGCAGGTCAGCACACCCGCGTCGAGCGAGACCTCCGCGGTGCGATCGGTGCCACCGTCGACGACGACGAGCGGGGTGACGTCGAGGTCACCGACCTTCTCGGGCACCGCCTCGAGCACGGCGCCGATGTTCCGCTCCTCCTGGTAGGCGGCGATCAGCGCCACCACCGCGCCCACGCGCCGGTCCGGATACCGATCGAGGAAGTCCGTGCGCGCCGACTCGAGCACGAATCGGACGAGGGCTGCGTCACGTCGGTCCCCACTCGTGTCGGGGCGGGTGAACCAACGGTGCTTCTGGGTGGGCGCCGTCGGTACTTCGGGTCGCTCGGCCACTGGCGATTCTCCGGCGGTCGCCGTCAGCCGGCCAGCGCGTCGAGGACGTCGGCCGCGGAGGTCGAGCGATCGTTCGCGAGCGCGCCGAGCTTCGCCGGCTCACCGGTCGGGGAGGCGCTCGGATTCAAGAGCGCGAGCGCAGCCTCGAGGCCCCGGAACAGCTCGCGCAGTTCCGGCGGCGGCGGAAAGTACTCCTCTTCGAGGGTGATCGGCACGTTCTCGGTTCCCTTGGTCGGGGCGAGGTGCTCCACGACCGCGCGGACGAGCGCCTCGGGTGCCGACGCGCCGGCGGTGACCCCGACGGTGCCCTCGAGATCGTCGGGGAGCTCGGACGCGTCGTTGACCCGTACCACCCGTGCGCATCCCATCGCACGTGCCACCTTCTCCAAGGCGACCGTGTTCGACGAGTTCTCCGAACCGATGACCACGACCGCGTCCGCGGCGCCGGCGATCGCCTTGAGGGCGGCCTGCCGGTTGGTCGTCGCGAAACAGAGGTCACTGCGGTTGGGCATCCAAAGGTCCGGAAAGTGCTCGCGGGCACGTTCGACGATACCCGCCCACTCGTCGTGGCTGAGGGTGGTCTGGGCGAGCAGGGCGACCGGCCCTTGCTCGGCGCCGACGCCACCGCGCTCCGCCAGGCGGTCGACATCCTCGACACGTTGCAGGAGCCGGACCGCGTCGGGAGCGACAGCCATGGTGCCGAGGGCCTCCTCGTGCCCTCGATGCCCGACGTAGAGGACCGTGTAGCCCTTGTCGGCGCGGACCTTGAGCTCGTGGTGGACCTTGGTGACGAGCGGGCAGACCGCGTCGACCACCACCCGGTCGCGGTCCCGGGCCTCCTCGGCGACCTCGGGGGCCGAGCCGTGGGCCGAAAGCATCAGCGGCGCGCCGGCCGGCACTTCGTCGACCCGGTCCACGAAGACGACGCCCTGATCACGGAAACGGTCCACCACGTGGCGGTTGTGGACGATCTCGTGGTAGCAGTAGACGGGCGGTTCGAAGACCCGGACCATCCACGCGAGCGCCTTGATCGCCTTCTCGACACCGGCGCAGAACCCTCTCGGTTCGGCGAGCAGCACCCGTTCGACGCGCACCTCGTCAGGCTACCTGGACGCCCCGCGCGAGGGCCCGCGGTGACGACGAGACACTGCAGGTGACCAGGTAGTCTGAGCGCATGTCGGCGCCACCAGGAACGAAGGCGCCCCGAGTCGTCGCGGTCGCGGCCGGCTCACCGGCAGCGCGATCGGGTCTCCTTCCGGGGGACGTGCTGGTCGAGGTCGCCGGTCGACGTCCCCGCGACGTGATCGAGTACGCCCTGCTCGTCGACGAGGCCGATCTCGAACTCCTCGTGGAACGCGCGGGGCGTGCCGACCGCCTGGAGCTGCTCGTGGCGAAGGAGGCCGGTGAGCCCTTCGGAGCCGAGGTCTCCTCGGCTCTCTTCGACCGGGTGCGCACCTGCGACAACCACTGCGAGTTCTGCTTCATCCATCAGCTCCCGAAGGGAATGCGCCGCAGCCTCTCACTGAAGGACGACGACTATCGGCTCTCCTTCCTCTACGGCAACTTCACGACACTCACCCGCTTCACCGAGATGGACCTCGAGCGGGTCCTGACCGAACGCCTCTCACCCCTGTTCGTCTCGATCCACGCCACCGACCCGGACATCCGGGCCCGGCTGCTGCGTAACCGGCGCGGGTCGACCAGTCTCCGTTGGCTCCGGGCCCTGCTCGACGGCGGGATCGAGGTCCACGGGCAGGTCGTCGTCTGTCCGGGCACCAACGACGGCGGCGTCCTCGACGACACGCTGGCCGGTGTGCTCGACCGGTTTCCCGAGCTCGCCACCGTCGCCTGCGTGCCGCTCGGGGTGAGCCGTGCGTCGCGGGCACCCGGGTTGCGCCCGCACGCTCGTGAGGAGGCCGCGGCGGTCTGCGATGCGGTGGACTCCTGGCAGGCCACCTTTCTCTCGGCCCTCGGACGGCGAATGGTCTTCGCGGCCGACGAGTACTACCTGATGGCGGGACGGCCCTTCCCGGAGGCCGAGACCTACGAAGGCTTCCCCCAACACGAGAACGGTGTGGGGATGGCCCGGGCTTTCGCCGCGGCCTTCGGCGGGGACTCGGCCGCGGCCTTCGGGGTGCGGCCGGGATTCTTCGCGGCCGTCGACGGCGCACCGGCGAGCGGGTACCGCGCGACGCGGGTCGATGGCAGCTCGGGTACCGACACCGACGCGCCCGTCACCATCCTGACCGGCACCTACGGCGCAACGGTGCTCGGACCGCTGGTCGATTCGCTCGAGCGCGGCGACGTCCGCGTGCTCGCGGTCACCAATCACTTCTTCGGCGGGAACATCGGGGTCGCCGGTCTCCTGACCGGTACCGACCTCGCCGAGGTCTTGCGCGACCAGCCCGAGGCCGAGCGCTACCTGCTGCCCGACGCCTGCCTTTCGGAAGGCCGGTTCCTCGACGACTGGACCGTCGACCAGCTCCCGCGCCCCGTCGAGGTGGTCGCGACCGACGGTCTCTCGCTCCGGCGAGCACTCGAACCCCGCTCGGGGAAGCCACCGCGGCCGGACGTCGTGCGGGTCCCGATCACCCTCGGAGCGAGTCGGTGAACCGCGGCGGCGCGGAGAGCAGTGCGCGCACGCGACCCCTCGTGGTGGTGGTGGGCCGGCCGAACGTAGGAAAGTCCACCCTCGTCAACCGCATCGTCGGCCGCCGTGCGGCGGTCGTCGAGGAGCGCTCGGGGGTGACCCGCGATCGCAAGGAGCTCGAGGCCGAATGGTGCGGGCGGGAGTTCACCATCGTCGACACCGGGGGATGGCTGGCGACCGAGGACCCGCTCGGCGCGCAGGTCACCAGCCAGGCCGAGCGCGCGATCGACGAGGGCGACGTGGTGCTCCTGGTCGTCGACGCGACGGTGGGCCTCGTCGACGAGGACCTCGCGGTGGCGAGGATGCTGCAACGTTCGGGACGACCGGTGCGGGTGGTGGCGAACAAAGTCGACTCCTCCCAGCGCGAGCACGAGAGCTGGGAGGCGGTCTCGCTGGGGTTCGGCGATCCGTGGCCGGTGAGTGCGCTGCACGGGCGGGGGACCGGCGATCTGCTCGACGAGGTGGTCGCTCTGCTGCCAGAAGCCGAGGGACAGAGGACGGGGCAGGGGACCGATGAACGCGCAGATGGCGAGGAGGCGCACCACGATCAGGTGCCGCGGGTGGCCCTCGTCGGACGGCCCAACGTCGGCAAGTCCACCTTGTTCAACCGATTGGTCGGCGACGACCGCTCGGTCACCCACGACGAGCCGGGCACGACGAGGGACAGCGTCGACACATTGGTCGAGACGCCGGAGGGGGCAGTGTGCTTCGTCGACACCGCCGGACTGCGCCGCAAGTCACGGACGGAGCGGGGGACCGAGTACTTTTCGGTGCTCCGGGCACTCGAGGCGCTCGACCGGGCGGACATCGCACTTCTGGTCATCGACGCCACGGCCGGCGTGACCCACCAAGATCAGCGTCTCGCGGAGCGCATCGCCGCCGCCGGGTGCCCGACGGTGGTCGTTCTCAACAAGTGGGAGCTCCTCGAGACCGAACGGCGACCCGAGGTGCTGACCGACGTGGGCGACCGGCTCGCGTTCCTCGGCATGGCGCCGGTGCTCAAGGTGAGCGCCCTTTCGGGGCTCGGCGCGCACCGGATCCTTCCGGCGGTCGCGGAGGCCGAGGAGGCCTACCACGTGCGGGTGCCGACGGGTGAGCTCAATCGGGCGATGAGCTCCCTGCAGGTCGCGCATCCCCCGGTGGGGGCACGTATCCAGTACGCGGTGCAGGGCGCGAGCGACCCGCCGACCTTCACTCTCTTCACCACCGGGCGTCTCCAGCCCACCTACCTCCGGTACGTCGAGCGAGGACTGCGCGAGCGGTTCGAGCTCGGGCCGACGCCGATCAAGCTCCGGGTCCGCGCCAAGGGCGCTCCGGTGGGCAAGGCGCGCCGGAGGTGAGCCCGAAGGGCATGCCGAACCGTGCCGTGGTGTGAGCGCTGCGACGAGAAGGTGGAGCGCGACGAGCTCACACCGGAGGGAACCTGCCCGGTCTGTGGCGAGACCCCCGTCGAGCACCGGGCCTCACCGTGGTACTTCAAGCTGATCGTGGTGGCGACGGTCATCTACCTCGGCTACCGGGCGTTCCAGGGGGTGACCTGGGTGCTCCACCACGTGTGACGGCGACTGTCACGCAGTCCGTCGGCGCGGAGGCCCCGGCCGCTCCGGACCGAGGTGGGAGCGGGCTGGGCGCTGTGCTAGCAAGTGGGGTAGTTCGTGACATCGAGGTGAACTCCAAGGGGGAACAGTATGGACAGGCGTCGTGCCATTTGTTTGTTCATGTCCGCGCTCGTGGCCGCGGGGGTCGTCGGGGTCGGCCTGGTGGCGACTCCGGGGGTGAGCCAAGCGAAGAAGGCGGAGGCCCCGACGCCCTACTACCTCTCCCTCGGCGACTCCTACTCGATCGGCTACCAGCCGAACGCGCCCGGCACCGGTGGCACGCCCGGCTACACCGCGTACGTCGCCGGCAAGC
This sequence comes from uncultured Acidimicrobiaceae bacterium, assembly GCA_963769905.1. Lineage (GTDB taxonomy): Bacteria > Actinomycetota > Acidimicrobiia > Acidimicrobiales > RAAP-2 > Bog-756. The sequence goes on along the minus strand of CAVYNG010000002.1, from coordinate 1,470,755 downwards.
TCAAGATGGATCTCGAGAACTTCGGGTGTGGTGGGGCGACGACGACGTCGATCCTGAGCTCGGTCGGCTGCTTCGATCCGGCTGCCACCAATGCCGTGGCCTATCCGACGACGACCCAGGAGCAGGGGGCACTCGACTTCATCGAGGCACCCGCCAACTTCGGTCTGGTCAAGCTGGTCACTGTCTCGATCGGCGGCAACGACATCACCGGGTGCGTCTCGGCGGGCACCGAGTCGGCCATCGTGACCTGTGTGCTGACCAACGCCGCAGCCGCGGAAGCCAACATCAAGATCCTCGCGGGTGACCTGAGCACGGCGCTCGACGCCAACGGGGACTCGAGCGCGCGGATCATGGGCCTGACCTACCCGGACGTGATCCTGGGCCAGTACGTGAACCCGGGCGGCACCCTCGGCCAGCAGCTGGCCGGTCTATCGGTCACCGCGTTCGATGCGTACGTGAATCCGGACTTCAACGCGGCGTACACCTCCGTGACCGACGGAAGCTTCGTCAACGTCACGAAGGCCAAGTACAAGAAGGCCACGGAGGGCGACAGCACGCCGCTCGGCGAGTTGACGCCGCTGGCTCCTTACGGGAAGGTCCCGAGGGCGGTTTGGGAGATCTGCACGATCACCTGGTACTGCCAAGAGCAGAACATCCACGCCAACACCCTCGGCTATGAGTTCATCGGGAAGCTCGTCACCGCCACCTACAAGGCGGGCTGAGCGCGAACGCGCGGCCGAAGTCGAACTCCGGCCGACCGGGTAGCGAACCGATCGCTTGCAAGTCATCTGAGCTGGGATCCCCGGACACCCGATGAGCTAGGGTGAGGGCCCCGTGCGGGCGGGCTGTGGCGCAGCTTGGTTAGCGCGCTTGACTGGGGGTCAAGAGGTCGCCGGTTCAAATCCGGCCAGCCCGACTCTTGTGCAACTGACGGTCACCGTTGACTCGGGGCCTTGGTTGACGTCTTCAGCTTCAGCCGCTCGTAGGGAGTCTGACCTCCGAGCGCGCCGTGGGGGCGATGGTAGTTGTAGTAGTCCTCCCACTCCCGGAGCTTGTCGTTGAAGACCCTGGCGTCGTCGATCACCACTCCGTCGAGACGCCGGTAGAACTCCTCATTGTCGATCCGGTGACTCCGCTCCACTTTGCCGTTGAGCCTCGGGGTGGCCGGCTTGATGTGGACGTGGTCGATACCCTTGTCCAGGACGTGCCAGTGGAAAGTCGGACCGAACTCTGAACCGTTGTCTGTCTGGATGACGTCGATGGCGAACGGGAGCCGCTCGGCCACGTAATCGACGAACTGGATCGCGCTCTTCTGGTTGCATCGCTCATAGAGTCGCAGCAGCCGCAGCCTCGTTCAGTCGTCGATGGCGGTGAACTGGTAGTAGCGCTTCTTCGGTGCCTTAGCGCTGGCCAGCGGGGTAACGAACTTCACGTCCATCTGGACGCGATGGCCCGGCAGGGGCTTCTCGTAGCGCTTCCAGCGGCGCTCGTGGGGCTTGTGGCGTTGGGAGGCTGGGAGGCGGTTGAGCCCCAGGCGCTTCAGGATCCGCCAGACCCCGGACGTGCTGATCTCGACCTCGTGGTAGCGCTTCAGGTACATCGAGATCTTCTGCGGGCCGAAGTGGTAGCTCTGCCGGAGGTAGAGGATCTTCCCCACCACCTCGGTGTGAGTGGCCTGGGGCATGTGATGAGGGCGTCTCGAGCGATCCCGAAGGCCTTCTTCCCCGAACTCCTCGTAGCGACGGAACCATTTGTAATAAGCGTTCCTGCTGATGCCGTAGTAGCGGCAGGTCTTGGCCACGCTGCCACTGACTTCCTGGGCGTGACGGATGATCGCCAAGCGATGGGCAGCGGCTCGAGCGAGCTCCCTCTCGGTCACGGGTCTCCTTCCTCTCGGAAGGCCCCAATGTGTCACCGATCTCTGTCAGTTCTAGACAGCAGGGATGTCGCCGATGTCCTGAAATCACATACGGCCAGCCCGACTCTCTGACCAGCAGCTATGCCGGTCGAGGAATCATCCGAGGTCCGCAGAAGTGGCTACTTCTGCCATTCTTCTGCCGGGAGGACCTCAGGTGGGCTCATCAGAGACCGACGAGCTTCTCCTCGAAATCGGCAGGGTCGCGAAGAACTGGTCCATCATCGAGGTGATCTCCCGAACGCTGCTATTCACCCTGTGCGACGAGATCTCGTCTGAGGACTTCACTCGCCTGACAGCTGGGATGGCCCTCCATGGAACGTGGGACGCGATCACGCTCTATCTGCAAGACGATCCCGCACGCGCTGATCTGCTGGCGCAGTTCAGACAGTTCAGACAGTTCAGAAGCGAAGCTCAACGCATGGAGCCGTTGCGCAACGATGCGATCCACGCGTTCTGGGTATCGTCACCGGAGCCCGACAGCCCGCTGGGGGCGGTTGACCTCCATAGTCGTAAAGCCCATTTAGCCCCCCTTCTGAGGTGTCAGGGCGCTCAAACTGGGAGATTCAGACCTGGCCGTAGGTCGTTATCAATCCACGCGCCGGAGACATTCGTCGGACACATCGCCGGCTTCCGCTTGTTCAGCTAGTCCATCAACGTCAAAGATCAGCCTTAGTGCCAGGGGCTAGTTCGAACGATCTGGTCTTCGTGTTCTGACACAGCTGCGCCGTCACGGAATCGCCGGCCTGGAATCCGGCGCTCAGGATGCCGCTGAAGTCTTGTTCGGTGAAGCCGGACGGACAGACGCCCTGACCCGGCGATGACAAGCTCGCGAGCGAGACCACGCTGGTTTGTTTGGCGGGCTTTGTCTTGGGAGCGATCTTCCATTTGAGGGTGCCGCCAGCCGCCAAGCTCGACTCGCGAATGGATGCCGACGGGGTACTGGTCACCGTGTTCATGATTGTCCAGAGACAGTCTTGAAACTTGATGGTGCGCTTTCCGGTGACCTGCGAGCATGTGGCTCCAGGGCCGTAGAGCGTGCCGGTATCGAGAAGCCAGTGGGCAGGGAGCGAGGCCGGCTGGCCGATGAGGCTTCCCGAGGTCACGCCGATGAGGTTGGCACCGCTGAACTCGGCACCGCTGATCGTGCTGCCGTCGAGGTAAGCCCCGACCTCGACGCAATAAAGGAAACCGGAGTAGACGAATTCCCCTCCCAGGTTCGCGTCGGTGAGGTTCGCGTCGGTGAGATTCGCGCCGGAGAGGTCGGCGCCAGGGTCAGAGAACTCGGACGGCGCGCAACGAGCCCCGATCCATGCCCCGGCCAAGTCGGCGTCGCTGAGGTTTGCACCGCTGAGATGGGCTCCATAGAGCTGGGTACCGCTGAGATCGGCGTCACTGAGATTTGCACCGCTGAGGTCTGCACCGATGAGGTACGCACCGCTGAGATTGCAGCCGCTCCAGTCCACCCCGGCGCTTGGACCCGGCACCGGAACGGGGAGGCCCCCTTCGCCTGCTTCGATCGTCGGGCAAGTGCCAGCCGCTGCCGGTTGACTTGACTCGATCACAACTCCGGCCGTTCCCACGAAGCTCAACCCCAACGTCAACAGCGCCGCTAAGGCGATCCTCACACCGACCAATCCGCCGACGATGGAACGTGTCCTCATAGCGGCTCCCGTCTGGCACCCGATTGAAAATCGTCGTGCCGTCGCATCCGTACACACCGGGCGTTGCCGAGCGTCAGGCGTCTGTCGGATGGTTCCGACCGTACCATCGCTGAGGAATCCTCTTCGCTGCTGCCCTCTAGCTGCGCCTACTGGCCGAGGCACGTTTGACCACAACGGTCGTGTAGCCCCGAAGTGCCGTATTGCCACACCTACCCGGCGATTTGAGGCAGTCGCAGTCGGGAGTCGAGCGAAATCCGCCTCCAACTCCCTTGGGGCCCGAGACCAACAAGTCAGCCGCGTTTCCCGGTCCTTCAAGCGCCACGCGACGGAGGTAGCGTTGTTCGTCGGGACGTAGCGCCTGAGGGTGTGGGGGGGACATGACAACCGAGCGGGTTCCGGCCGACTCAGCGCGGGCTCTTCCCTCCGGTGGCGGTTCCGGAACGGCCCCAGGCGATCGGATCTACCGCCCAGACGTTGAGGGTCTACGAGCGGTCGCGGTCGCACTGGTCGTCCTGTACCACTTTTCAGTACCGCCCTTCACCGGAGGCCTTGTCGGAGTCGACGTGTTCTTTGTCATCTCCGGCTTTGTGATCACCGGATTGTTGCTTCGTGAGCAGGAAAAGACCGCGAAGAACGCACTCCTCGACTTCTACGCCAGGCGAGCCAGACGAATCCTGCCAGCGGCCACTCTGGTGATCTTCGCGACAGTGGCCGCGGCCTACATGTTCGCTTGGCACGGTTTCGGACCACAGACAGCGAACGATGGCCGTTGGTCGGCGGCCTTTCTCGCCAATGTCCACCTCGCCACGGGTCCACTGTCCGCCCTCGACAACTACTGGTCGCTCGCGGTGGAGGAGCAGTTCTACCTCCTGTATCCGTCGCTGGTCCTGTTTCTCGCGACGCTGAAGACCGGCATGAGTCTGCGAGCCCGCATCGCGGTCGCCCTGGCTCCTCTTGCACTCGCCTCCCTTGTCCTGTGCGCCAGCCAGAACGCCTTCGCTCCGACCTGGGTGACGTACTCGCTCTTCGCCCGAGCATGGGAGCTCGCGCTCGGAGCACTGGTGGCCGTTTCCACCACCCATTGGCGACGGCTGTCGACGAGATGGTCCCCCGCGCTGACCTGGTTGGGGATGGTGGGGATCGTCATCGCCGCGGTGACCTTCAACAGCCGCCACAACTACCCCGGTACAGAGGTCATCCTTCCCGCCCTCGGAACCGCGTTCGTCATCGCAGGCGGCACCCCCGTGCCGCGGCTCGGGGCGGAATGGCTACTCGGGAGCCGTCCCTTCCGGTGGCTTGGCCAGCGCTCCTATTCCCTCTACCTCTGGCACTGGCCGGTCTTGATCGTCGCTGCGGCTGCCGGGGTCGCGAAGGCGCTCCATCTGGGTGTTTGGCCTATGAGGATTATCTTGATGGCAGCCTCGGTGCTGCTTGCGATGGTGACCTACAGATGGGTCGAGAACCCCCTTCGACAGGAGGCTCCCGTCGAGGCGGTGGGTTCTCATCGGGGTGGGAATCGTGATCGGCAGCGTCTCGGCTTTGTCGCTGACGATCGTGGTGACCACATAGCCACCTTCCTGTCCTCAGTCGCTGGGAAGAGACTCTCGCCCCAATGTCCCGGACTGTGCCGGTAGGGGATACTCAACAACGAAACCGTCGGCAACGACGCCCCGAGCGCCACGACGGGCGCGGCCCACGTCATCCGTCCCCACTCCCACGGTGCGAGCCAAGGCGATCAGGCGTAGGGTCGTCACTGACCACTGGTTCCCTGGCAGATCGTCACTGCACCCTTGGCAAGAAAAGAGGGTGTGATGTCTCTGAAACATCCCAGTGTCGCGGGGGTCGCCCTAGCAGTCGCACCCCGTCGATACCGTCCACGCGTGAACCTGCCCACGTTCGCAGTCATTCAACACGCGGCGGAGCTGGAGGAGCTTCGGGCACTGATGGAGGGCAACTTCGCAGAGCCGGAGGGACCCGCTCTCCTCGCCCGGCCAGCGTGGCAGCGCCAGGCAGCGTGCCGGAGCGCAGGTGTCGATGCGTTCTTCCGCACCCCGGGCGGCAGCTCAGCCGAGGCGGGTGCGATGTGCGCGAGGTGTCCAGTACGCGCCGAGTGCCTGGAGTACGCCTTGGAGGACCCGAGCATCGTCGGGGTGTGGGGCGGGACTTCGGTCAATGAGCGGACCGCGATGCGGCGGCCCAGACGACTCGGGCGCTCAGCCTGACGATTCTCCGCGCTTCGCCCGCGACACGCTCGCGGCGCTTGTCCCGCGTGCTTCAGGAAGTGCTCCGCTTACTGATTGACGCAGGCCGCTCGGCGCGTAGTGTCGTCTTGTTGGGTCTGTTGAGAACGGGTACCGCCTACCTGCGCTCTGGACTTGGCACCCTGGTCCCCGCAAGGGGGCAGGGGGGCCGGGGCTCTCAGCCTGACTTCTCGGGCCGAGCGAAGCGTCTGGTCATGGACCACTACTCTGAAGCGTTCTTCCTCCAATCAGGTCACTGCTTCCGGTTCGTCCACTCAGCCGTCGACGACGCGCGACACTGCCCGGAGCCGGTCGTCGCGAGGGGGACGTTCGTTGACGTGACGGGTGAGCGCTGGGAGGTCGACGCCTGCGAAGTGCATGCCGAGGAGCTTGGTGGTGGGGCCTGTAATCCGCGCGCCGCGACGGTCCCGGCGAACCGGTTTATCCCTGTGCTGAAATATTCGTGTTCCACCGAAGGGGCTTGCCAGCGGTGTTCGACGGGCGGAAGGCAAAGAACGCGGCGAAGGCGGCCGGCCGGCTCAAGTAGCCCTGCACAACTGCCCGCACCTCGGTACCGCCCACGGCCGTTCAGCGCCGCAGGCGCAATCCTGTGGTGGTGATGCTCAGCTGGTGACGGCGCCATCGTCGTGGCCGCATAGTCGGCTGCCATGACAGACATTGTTGCCTTTCGAGGCGGCGCGAAGGGGTACCGGCGGATGATGCTGGCGGGAAGCGGGGGAGCGGGTGGCGATGCGACGCGCTCAGCGGGCGAAGGCGCTGGCGTCGTAGGGTGCGGAGCGTCTCCCACTCCCTCAGCTTGTCGTTGAAGACCCTGGCGTCGTCGATGACCACTCCGTCGAGACGCCGGGAGAACTCCTCGTTGTCGATGCGATGTGAGCGTTGGACATTGCCGTTCAGACGCGGCGTCGCCTGCTCGATATGGACGTGGTTCGTCAGCCCTTTCGTGGCGCCCCCTGTTGTCGAGTTGGAACCGGTTCCTGTTGCCGAGCTCTGGGATGACTGTTACGTTTCGCCCCGCATCACCACCGAGCACCACACTCTTGATTCACAGTCGATGAGGGGCGCGAGGAGGCTGGCGAATGTCCAGACGGAAGAAGTGGACCAGGTCCCTTAGCCGAGTGGCATTTGTACTACCACTGGCCCTGTTGCTGGGTGCGTGTAATCCCTGGCTCATGTACGGATTCGACGCCACCCATTCGGGCGGGGGTATCTCAGGAGAGACCTACATCAATGCAAGCAATGTCGGATCACTGTCCGAGGCCGGGTACTCAGACGATGCCAACTCCTCTGAAAGTGTCATCCGTTCGGCACCTACGAGCTACTACGGCCTCGTTTACGACACAGAAAATGTCGGTCCCAATGGCGATGGCTGGCTCAACGCGTACTCGGCGGACGGATCAAAGGGCTGTTCGTTGACCGGCAACGGTGGGACTACCCTCCCGTACAGCTGTACTCAGACTGTTTGGTCCGCAGAGCCAGCCGGTGGGCATGGACTGAATTCCTCGCCGGCGATCGATACCGTGGACGGTGTCGTCTTGGTGGGATCCGACGACGGAGTGGTCCATGCTTATGCCGCAGCGACCGGGACTCTTCTCTGGCAGTCGCGAACCCTCGGCGGCGAGATCAACGGGTCTTTGACCATCGCCTACATCGGTAACAACGGGTACCTCTACGTTCCCGAGGTCTATGGGTGGACATACGTCTTCCCTTTGACGAACGGGACCGACAACAAGAACCCGAGTTGTCAGAACCAGTCCGCCGGCCGGATCTGCTATCCCGAGTACCGGGTACACACACCAGGCAGCGTCGACTCTTCGCCGGCGGTTGCCCAGCTCGCGAACGGGAACTGGTATCTCTACACGACCTCGAACCTTCCAACTGACTGGCTGTGGGCGTTTCCCGGCACATACTCAGCCTCTGCATGTCCCAACACGACAGGGCAATATCCCAGCGCTCCCTATGGCGATATCAACGGCGACTACACGATCGGCGATGTCGTTCAATGCAACCCCGACTGGTACGCGAACTGGGACCCAGTGGGAGGCACGTCGCCGGTCGTCAACGTCGCGAAGGACCTCGTCTACGTCGGGACTCAGGAGAGTGGGCTCCAAGCTTTCTCTGCTGACGGGACGCAGAATTGCTACGAAGTGCTACAACCGTCAGGCCAATTCGACGCGGGGCAGTACCTCCTGCAGTGCAACAACCTCTGGACATCATCAGGTGCTGGCGCCACGGCGCGCCAGGACGGTTCGTCGGCTGCTCTCGATGCCGGGGCGGGTCCAAACGGCACCGTCTACATAGGCGATCGCCACGGTACGCTCTGGGCCTTCGATGCCGCCAATGGAAATGCACGGTGGTCTGCAAACCTCGGCGGGTCGATCGACTCGGCCCCTGCCATCGCGGATGGCGTCCTGTACGTCGGCTGCTCCAACCAGTTCGAAGCGAACGGTCAAACCTGTAGCGCGAACCTCTTCGCCTTCAATCCGGACACCGGCGCACAGTTGTGGACCGGCAACACTGGCGGGACAAGTGCAACGATCGACAACTCCCCCATAGTCATCGACAATGGGACGCCGCCGAACACTCCCCCTACGGAAGGCGCCCTCTACGTCGGGTCATCCTCTGGCATCTTGGGGGGGACAGGGTATGGATGCTTCAGCCCCGGTAGCCCGACGCAATGCTCGGGACAGCTGTTCGCATTTTCTCCCACTTCCTCTTGACGAAGGGATTGGAAGGACTCGAAAAGCACAGCAGAAGGGTGGGAATCCGAGTTCCACCCTTCTGCTGTTTGGGAACACTGAGTTGAACAGGCGATTGCCTGGTTCCGCAGGAGGGCATGCGGAGGGCTCATAGCTGCCCCACACTTGCCTGATTCGTTGGGTGGCTCCCGATACCCGCCCCGCTCCCGCCGATGTGGGGCACCGAGCGCGATGCCTGACCTACCGTTGGCCGGTGCAGGCGATGTCGTCAGAGGAAATGTTCTCATCACGCCGTGACGCCGGGCTTCTCGGACCCTACGGAGTGGCTGTGTTGGCTGGCATCGCGCTTTGCGTGTATTTGGCAGTCTGGGCGCGCAAATACGGTCTGGACCTTCGGGTGTACCGAGATTCCGTCACTGCGTTCATTGGCGGGCGCAATCCATATCTCTTGACCTTCACTCAGAGCCGTCTCGCCTTCACGTACCCACCGTTCGCATTGGCTCTCCTGTCCTCGCTGACGTGGGCGTCGTTTGCAACGATCCAGTGGTTCCTCTGGATGGTGAGCGTCGCAGCGACGACGGCCGCGGTTGCGTTTGTGCTCATGGATCGGGGATATGCAGGGCGAGCGTCGCTCTGGGCCAGCTCGTTGGCTTGGGCCTGCGTCTCGATGATCGTTCTCGAACCGGCCAGAAGCGGAGTCAACTACGGCCAGATCGAGTTTGTCCTCATGTTCTTAGTGGTGGCGGACCTTCTGGCCGTTCCGCCGCCGTTTCGAGGGATTGCCGTAGGGATCGCCGCTGCCGTCAAGCTGACGCCGCTGATCTTCGTGGTGGTTCTTTTCGTGCGACGTGACTGGTGGTCGGTAGTCCGAGCGGCGGTGTCCTTCTTGGCGTGCACGGGCCTGGCATGGCTCCTGTGGCCCGAGCTGTCCCGCACGTATTGGCAGCATGACGTGATCCACCCCGGAAGGGTCGGAACCGTTGCGTACGGGGGCAATCAGTCCTGGTATGCCGTCTTCCACCGCCGACCGTTCCACGCTTCTGGGTCGGCACTGGCGTGGCTCGCCCTGTCGCTGGTGACGGTACTCGTCGGTCTCTTCATCGTCTGGAGGTGTGTCAACGCCGAGCGGCAGTCCTTCGCCATCCTCGCCGTCGCCCTGGTCGGCCTCCTCATCAGTCCGATTTCGTGGACCCATCATTGGATCTGGGTCGTACTGATTCCACCGATGCTTCTTGGCTCACGCACGCACGAAACGAAGCGACCCGTTCGCCTGATGCTGTGGGGGATCGTGGCGCTCACGATTGTGGCACCGTACTGGTGGTTTTCCACCGGCTGGGCCGGAGATGCCCTCGGAGCGGTACTTCCCGTTTGGACATTTGCAACCTTGCTGGTGTGGTGCGGAGTTGAGTACCTGGATTGGATGCGCCTCGCCGATCAATCAGATCAGGGGGTCGAGAGAGTGACCGTCACATAGGTGCCCGTCTGCGACAGGCCCCAAGGGGGTGGTCGCACCGGTTTGCCGACCGCCAAGTTGACCGCCCAGGTTGACCGTCGAGACGGCGTCTGGCAACGGACTGCTTACCACTCGACGGAGGCACGATCAGCTGCTCACCTTGGGTTCTTCGTCAGACGACACCCCGTCACCCGCTTGCTCCATCTGTCGGAACTCAGACGCGGTGAACCTGCACGGTATGAGACAACTCTTGTAGCACCTCTGGCAGCGGTACCTGGCGCGGAGCATGGTTGTTCTCGCTGATTCCCCCCACCCTTGCTCCTGCGCCATAGGGATGCCATCGGCGGGTCGAGACTCGTTCTTGACCAAACCCGGAGTATTGCCAAGTTGGCCCGTCCACCCGGCGGTCGGGAACAGGCGAGCTACACGTCGTGAGCCTCAGGCCAAACCCTGGCGGGCCTGATACTCGAGGCGCTGCTGGCCCGATGCACCGGTGGAGCCCAAGCTGGCGGAACCGCGAATGAAGGGCAGCAGCTCTCCGAGGACAAAGGCTTGCATCGCGAGCCGTGCGACCCTCGATCGGTCGATGTCGTCCCCTTGTGTCCCGCTCCGGTGTTCCGAAATACGTGCAAAGGCGATGCCGGTCGATTCGACGAGCGCATTCAGATCTCTGACGTCGGGGCTCCCCAGTCGGCTGACGCCGGACTGCATGGCGATTCGATTCGGAAGCCGCCACACGGGTCCTTGCATGCTCCTCTCTTCCAAGAGCTGCCAGAGCCGGTCCGTCAGCTGTACCGCCGTGTCGCGCATCACCAACTTCACGAGGCAGAGCCGAGCGAAGAAATTCAAATACGTACGGTGCTCTCCCGAGACGTTCAGCTCCTCGGTCGACCAGGGTGGGCCGACCTGCTCCTGAATCAGCCTTCTCTTCCAGACGAAGAGCTGCTGGCCCGATCCGTGGGTGAGCGATTTGCTCCCCAAGGTCGAGCAGCTGAGGACGAGCAACGGAGTGATCGCCGCAGTGGTCGGAAAGGCGTCCGACAGCCGAGCATCGGCGTTCAGCGCCTCTGCCAGCCAGGTGGAGAGCATCAGGGAGGTGATCGGGATCTCGATGTCTGTCTCGTCGGAGACCTGCTCGATCGCAAGGCGCGTCGGGTCGAAGCCGGGGTGAGCGTCCGGAAGGTAGTACCTCCCGTCGTCGGCCAACCACACGCCTGGCCGGCTCGTCTGCTGCTGCATTCCTCGGCATCGTCACTGGTAGGGGGTGAACTTGAGCACCGAGGGGCCATTCGCCGGAAGAAAGGGGGCGGGCGGAGTGGCCCGGGTGGGGAAGCCACGCCCGGGCCGGACCTTGTAGCGTCCCAGGCATGTCGAGCGGGGGGTCCTCCATGCCGGAGGAATTCGACCTGGTCGTCTTGGGATCAGGTCCTGCGGGGGAGAAGGGAGCCACTCAGGCCGCTTACTTCGGCTACCGCGTCGCGGTCGTCGAACGCGGCTCCCAGCCGGGAGGGGCCGCGATCGCGGCATCGGGTGTGCCGGTGAAGGCCCTGAGGGACACGGCGGTCTATCTGACCGGTTGGTCACGGCGCGACGTCTACGGGGTGGGCATCAGTCTCGCCCCCGATCTCGTGATGAATCGCCTGCGTGCCCGCATCGACGACGTCGTCACGACCATGACCACTGCGGTCGGAGAGAATTTGAAGCGCCACGACGTCGAGGTGGTCGCGGGCGATGCCAGGCTGGGCCCCTCCCGCACAGTGGTCATCCGAACCGAGGACGGGAGCGAGCGAGTCTTGAAGGCCCGGGTGATCCTGGTCGCGACCGGATCTCGACCGCATCACCCACCGCACATCCACTTCGACGCCGCCGACGTGCACGACTCCGAGACGCTCGTGTCCATCGGCCGACTGCCCGAGACTCTGATGGTGGTGGGAGGCGGCCCGGTCGGGTGCGAGTACGCCTCGATCTTCGCCCACCTCGGGGTCAAGGTGACCCTCGTCGACCGCGGATCGCGACTGCTGCCCCTCCTCGACTCCGAGCTGTCGGCGGAGCTTGCCCAGAGTCTGCAAAGAGTGGGGACCCGTCTGATCCTCGGCGCCCAGGTCGAATCGGTGGACCGCGACGCAGAGGGTCTGATCGCGCGCGTGGACGGGGAGACGCTCCGTCCCGAGCTCGTGCTCCACGCGGTCGGTCGCGCGGGCAACGTCGAGGGACTGGGGCTGTCCGAGGCCGGTGTCGAATTCGACAAACGGGGCCGCGTCCAGGTCGACCGGAACTTCCAGACCACCGCACCGGGCATCTATGCCGCCGGCGACATCACCGGGCCGCCGGGCCTCGCCTCGGTGGCCATGGAGCAAGCGCGGGTCGCGATGTGCCGCGCGTTCGACATCCCGTTCAAGGAGTCGCTCGACCCCGTGGTGCCGACCGGGATCTACACCCTGCCCGAGGTCGCGATGGTCGGTTTGACCGAGGAAGACGCCCGGGCCACCGGCGACGACATCGAGACCGGCCGAGCGTTCTTCGAGGACAATGCGAGAGCTCGGATCGCCGGATCGGCCGAGGGCCTCGTGAAGCTCGTCTTCCGCACCTCGGATCAACGACTCCTGGGCGCGCACATCCTCGGAGAGGAGGCGACCGAGCTCATCCACGTTGCCCAGGCCGTGCTCCACAAGGGTGGCATCATCGACGAGTTCATCGACACCACCTTCAACTTCCCGACGAGGGCCGATGCGTACAAATACGCGGCATACGACGGCCTGCAACGGCTACGGGGGCGCGCCTCGGCGCCGGGCGAACCCGCCGATCCCCTCCGGTCGAGCTGAGAGCGAGCCCCCCGAGCGGTAGTCGGACGATCAGGCCCCGTGCGCCTCGGCCTCGACTGGGTAGGCCTCGTCATCGGGTGTAGCCCCGGTACGCTCCGCCATCCACTCGAAGACATCGCGACGGTCATGTCGGTGGAAGCCCCAAGGAAGTTGGCCGAGCCGCCGGGCTCCGTACCAATCGACGTCGTCGACGTCACCTCCGTCGTAACGCACTCCGAGGATCAGATGGCCGAGCGCCGCCTCCGAGCCGGTGAAGAAGGCGTCACCCGTGGCGTCCGAGTGGGCCCGCCCCAGGCGATCGCAGAGATCTTCGAACTCCGGCAGATCGGCCCCGAGCGCGCGCACTTGGGAGAGTAGATCGTCGAATGACTGTGGCATTGGTGCTGCCCCTCCGTTCTGACCTCGAAGACACCGCCTGCCCGCCCCGTGAGTGGGGGAGTTGCCTACCGGCCGTCCAGTATGCCTGCTGGGGTGCGTCAGAGGTGATCGCGGACACCCTACGGGGTCAAGCATCCGGTCCGAGGTGCCGATAACTCTTCTGCCGCACATGGGCCGGTCGAGTCGGTTTCCGCCGCCCGGCTCTCGGCCCGACGCTGCACCCGGGGGGGTTACGAGAAAGGGTGGGACCGAAGGGTCCCACCCTTTCGCATTCGAGCCGGCCGTGCAGAGCCCGGGTCGCACGAGCCGCTGCCGTTAGCATGGCCGCCGAGCACCCCCGCTCGGAAAGGCGCGGAGCCACGATGACCTGTGCGTCCAAGCCGGGAACGCGGCCGCCGTGCCCCCGAGCACCCCGGCGTCGACCGCACCGACTTGAGGCTCTCTTCGCCCTCCCGCTGCTCGCGGTCTGCGTTTTTGTCTTGGGGCCGTCGACGGCGACGGCGGCACCACCGGACCCGTCGACGAGCACGAGCGTGCCCGCAACGACCACCACCACGACCACGACCACGACCACGACCAGCCTGCCCACGACCACGACGAGCTCCACGAGCCCGCCGACGACTCGGACGTCGCGGCCGACCACGACGGTCCCGGCCTCCACCTCCACCAGCACGACGACCACGGTTCCGACGACGAAGTCCTCGACCTCCGACACCTGGATCTGGATCGTCGTGGGCATCGCCGCGGCGGCACTGCTGGCACTGCTCATCGGACTACTCGTTGCAAGTAGCCGCCGGCGGCGTGCCAACCGTGCCTGGGTGCCGACGGCACGCACTGCACTCGACGGCGCGGTGGCCGCCCGCGATCTGTTGAGAGCAGAACCGGCGGACGCGGACGCGGCCACCCACGAGTCGATCCGGCTCAGGGTCGGAGAGGCCGCCGCCATGCTCGACCGGGTGAGCACTTCGGCGCCCGATCAGGAGGGTCGAACCGCGAGCCACGACACCGCCGAGGAACTCCGAGGGCTCCTCTTTGCCATCGAGGCCCAGCGTCTCCTACCGACCGGGAGGCTTCCGCCGACCGCCGAGCAGCTGGCACAGGCAGATCTTCAACGACGCACTCGCGAGTCGGAGCTCGAGGCAGCGCTGGTCCGGCTCGGACGCCGAATACGTACCGGCGAATAGCGCCCCGGCCGAGGCGGATGCCACGCGATGGTGCCCTGAGCAAATGATGGCAGCGGTGCGTCGCGGTTAGCGTGGCAGCCGTGCTCGAACCTTCTGTGTCGCCTGCGACACCGGAACGACACCGGCTTGATGACGACGTTGGCACGACCACTCCGGGCCGCGAACGCCACCAGACGAAGAAGCGGCAATTCAGAGGGAGGATCCCCTTCGGTGGTGGCAACCGGTTCCTGCGCTTCTCCGGGAAGGCGCGTAGCGACGCTGCCGAGCGTCGAGCCCGCGCGGACCAGGACGAGCTGCACCGAGCGATCGGCCGCGTCGCGGCCAACTGGTCCCTCATCGAGATCGGGTCCGGGTTCATGCTCATGGGACTCGTCGGAAGCCCCGACGAGTCGCTGGCCCGGGCGGTGGTCGCCGGCCAACGGGTCGAGAACGTCTGGGAGACGACCGAGGCGCTGCTCGCCGCCTACGGCGAGGCGACCGCCGAGGAGCTCGGGTTCTTCCGCAGCTGGCGGCGCAGCGCGAACGCCTATCGGCGCCGTCGCAACGAGGCGATCCACAGCGCCTGGTCGCTGACGTCCGAACGCGGCGGTCCGGCGGCGTGGGACATGATGAGCCAGAAGGCAAAGCGGGGCGCGCGTGAGGACCTGTTCCCAGGAGGGCTGCACGAGCTCGAGGAGTTGGCCCGTGACATCGCCTCGTGCGAGGAGGGGCTGGTCCAGGTCCACCTGCGCATCCTCGAGGTGATGGACCGGAGGGACACCAGCCGCGTGGACGGGCCCGAACCGGCGTGACCGAACCCGGAGCACCCCGAGCGAATCGGGTCAGGAGAGAGCGGAAGCCGCCTGGTTCTTCGCGTCGACGAGCACCACTTGTGGGGTGTGCCCTCTCACCTCGTCCTCGTCGTAGTCGGCATAGGTGAGGAGGATGACGGTGTCGCCGACGTGGGCCAGACGTGCCGCGGCGCCGTTGAGGCAGATCTCGCCGGGTTCACCGCGGATCGCGTAGGTCTCGAACCGGGCCCCGTTGTCGACGTCGAGCACCGTCACCTGCTCGTGCTCGAGGATGTCGGCGGCCTCCAGAAGATCCGGCCCGATGCTGATCGAACCCACATAGTTGAGGTCGGCCGCGGTCACGGTGGCCCGGTGGATCTTGGACTTGAGCATCCGGCGGCGCATGGTTCCTCCACCTCCGAGAGTGCGGTCCGCGGGCGCGCGGTCGAACAGCCATGGTATCCGGCCGACCTCTGCTTCCGGCCGTCGCACCCACCCCGGGTGACCTCAAGTCGGCCCTCCAGACCTCCGATAAAAGGATCGTGCCCGAACGCAGGGTGGCGAAGCACCGTCCGACCCTCAACGAGCGCCGATCCTCGGCGCCCGAACCGACCTCCCGCGCCGCCGAAGCGCCCGCGGCGCGCCCGACCGAGACGCGGAGGAGGGCCCGGGTCTCCGAGGAGCTGATCCGTCTTGCCTGCCTCTGGCAAGCCGGCGCGCTGAGCGACGCCGAGTTCGAGACCGCCAAGGCAAAGGTCCTCGCCAGCTACTGGAGCACCCAGTCGCCGGCGTGAGTGATCTGCCGCGGACCGGCGACGAAGATGGCGCACTCGGATCGGTCCGCCTAGTCTGCTGCTCGTCGCGGGCGGTGCGGCGGGAGGGACACGGAATGGAGCGACCACCATGCTGATCTGGTTCCTGATGGCGATCGGACTGGTGGTGATCGTCGCAGGCGGGTTCGTCGGGCGGAGCCGCCGGAACTACCAGCGCGAGCATGCGCACCAGAGCGCCGACCACCACGCGACCCATCACGGGAAGGGTGCTCGGCGGTCGCGCGGGCGCGGCCAGCACTGACGCTCAAGTCGGACGGAGGGTGGTCAACTCCCTGACGTTGTCGTTGAGGACGAGGCGGCGATCGGCGGCGTCGAGCTGTTTCAGCTCACGCAGGTAGTCGAGCGGCTCCGGCAGCGCCTCGATATGGGGCCAGTCAGAGCCGAAGATCACGCGGGAGGGGCCCATGCACTCGACCACCTCGTACACGTCGTCCTCCCAGAACGGGTTGATCCAGACGTGCTGGCGGAAGATCTCGATCGGGTCCTCCCTCCAGTACCCGGGCATCTTGTTGGCGGTCGAGCGGACCTTCTTGAAGAGTTCGGGCAGGTACTGAGCCCCGTTCTCCACCGACGCGATGCGCAGGTTGGGGAAACGCTGGAAGTGGTTCTCGAAGATCAGCGTGAGGAGGTAGTCGCGGATGGCCTGCTCGATGGCGAAACCCTTGATCGACGGCTTCCAACCGCCCGAGAACGTCGCGGCGAAACCGTCGATTGCGTAGCCGTTCGACGAGACGCCGCTATCACCGGCATGGACGACGACGGTGATGCCGGCATCGTTGGCGAGCGACCAGAACCGGTCGAAGAGCGGATCGAACGGGTTCCGCCGACCCTCCGCGGTACAGGGAGCAGCGGGTCGCATGACCACCACCCGCGCGCCCTGGTCGAGCGCCCAGGCCAGTTCGTCGGCGGCCCACCCGGGGTCGGCAAGGGTGAGGTAGGGGGCCGCATAGATCCGGTCCGCGACGTTGAACGTCCAATCCTCCACTAGCCAACGGTTGAATGCGCCGAAGAGCTGGCAGACCGCCCACGGGTCGTCCGAGAGGGGCTCTTCGTAGATCATCCCGAGGGTGGGGAAGAGGAGGCAGCCCTCGAGCCCCTGTGCGTCGAGGGTGGTGAGCCGCGCGTCGGGCAGCCGGTAGGCGGCCCGGATCGGCTCGCGACGCGAGAGGAATTCGCGGGGCCCGCGCTGTTCGGGATTGCCTCGGAAGTAGTCGTGCAGTGCGCCCGGCAGCGCGACCGGGTCGAATGTCGGGTTGGTGACCGCATGGCTCACCCGCCCGCCGAGCATGTGGTAGCGACGCCCGTCGATCTCGCACCACTGGACGACCCGCGGCCCGAGCTTCGGATCGAGATGCCGAGTGAAGGCGTCCTCGGCCTCGTAGTAGTGGTTGTCCGCGTCGAACACCGGATGGTCGCCCACTGCCGGTTCGCCCATGGTGGAGCTCCTCGCTCGGTCCCTTCGGTCGGAGGGCCCATCTTAGGGGCGCCTCGGAAACCGGCCCGAGCGACCGGGCGAGACGCGCCGGGCTCGCCCACCGACCACTGCGCTGCCTAGGGTCACGCCATGGCCATCTACCGGCTCGACGATCTCGAGCCCACCGTGCATCCCGACGCCTACGTCCACCCCGAGGCGGTGGTCATCGGCGACGTCACCCTCGGCGCGGAATCGACCGTCTGGCCGAGCGCCGTCCTGCGCGGCGACTACGGGACCATCGTCATCGGCGCGCGGAGCTCCATCCAGGACGGGTCGGTGGTCCACGCCGGGCCGGGCTTTCCCACCCAGGTCGGGGACGGCTGCGTGATCGGGCACCTCGCCCACCTCGAAGGGTGCACGCTCGAGAACGACTGCCTGGTGGGCTCCGGGTCGGTGGTCCTCCACCACGCGGTCATCGGGCGCGGCGCCACTGTCGGCGCGAACGCGGTCGTCCCCAACCAGATGGTGGTGCCGTCCGGCTCGCTCGCTCTCGGGGTTCCGGCGACAATCCGCACGGATCGGTCGAGCCTCTTCCTCATCCAGGCGTCCGCCGCCGAGTACGTGGAGAACGGCCGCCGTTTCCGGAGAAGCCTCGCCCGTCTCGACTGAATCCCCGGCCATCCACATCCTCGCATCGGCCGACGGGCAAACTCTCAGGCCGTGGACGGCCGCATCTTTTCGAACGGCACCACGACGCCCGCGACGGTGGCGTCGGTCCGTCAGCTCGTCGATGCCGCGCAATTCTTCTGGCTCGACCTCGACAGCGTCGACGACGAGACGCTCCAGCTCCTTGCCGACGTCTTCGACGTGCACCAGCTGGCCCTCGAGGACATCCAGCACTTCGGGCAAAGGCCGAAGGTCGACGACTACGGCACTTTCACCTACCTGGTGGCGCACGGTGCTGCGAGCGAGGGCTTCGGAACCGAAGAGGTGCACTTCCTCTTCGCGGAGCACTTCGTCGTCACTGCCCACCACGGCGACTGCGCGGCGATGGAGGCGGTCCGCACCCGTCTCGCGCATCGCACCGGTGCCCCGACGGTGCCGCCGCAGATCGCGGTGATCTACCTGGTGATCGACGAACTGGTGGACAGCTTCTTCCCGATGCTCGATCGCTTCGACAACCAGATCGACGACTTGGAGGATGCCGTCCTGGTCCGGCCGACCGACGCGCAGCTCGGCACCTTGTTCACCATGAAGCGGTCTCTGATCGGCGTGCGCAAGGTGGTCACGCCCGAGCGTGACGTCTTCGCGGGCATCACCTCCGGGGTGATCGAGCTCCCAGGGGTGAACGAGAGCGGGCTCCGCTACCTCCGGGACGTCTACGACCACCTGATCCGGATCAGCGATCTGGTGGACGGCTACCGCGATCTGTTGAGTGGCGTGATGGACACCCACCTCTCGACGGTGTCCAACCGACTCAACGTGGTGATGAAGCAGCTCACCATCATCGCCACGGTCTTCCTCCCGTTGACCTTCCTCACCGGGTGGTTCGGGCAGAACTTCTCGTTCCTCGTGATGCACATCACCGGGAAGGCGCCGTTCTACCTGTTCGCGATCGGGCTCGAGCTGCTCTCCGCGCTAGTGCTCCTCTACTTCTTCCGACGCCGCGGCTGGCTCGGCGGCCCGAGCGAGTGATCCCCTGGGCGTTGCGCCCGCGCTCCGCACGCCGAGGGCCGAGCCGGAGGAGAGAATCGAGAGCACCGATCCGGAGGACAGGACCGCCCCGGCGCTGACGAACGATCCGATCGAGAGGAACGAGCCGAACGACCCGATCGAGAGCACCGACAGCGCCGAGCCCACCGAGCCGATCGAGAGGAAAGAGCTGTGCGAGTTGATCGAGAGGAACGAGTCGGTCGAGTTGATCGACCATCGCGAACGGATGTCCGATGAGGCCGGCACTGGGCCATCATGCCCGCTCGCGGTGGAGGTTGCTCAGGGTGTGACGACGGGTTTTCCGTCCGGGTCGAGGACGTACCACCGCCCGCCGGCGTTGGTCAGGGCCTGGCCGGTCGCCTTCCCGGGGACGCGGTCGGGGGGCCAGAGGTAGAGCGGCCACCCGTTGTAGGTGACCTGGGTGGTCCCGTCGCTTCGCGGTGCGGTCCCGAGGAGGGAGACCCGGATGCCCGGTCCTGCGAGCGGCCGGGTGGTGTCCGAGGTGAGCACCAGGGGCGGCCACTGGACCGCGCAGATGCCGTAGCAACGTGAGGGCGTGCCGCGCCGGTCGTTCTCGAACATGTACAGCGTGATGCCCTGGCCGTCCACCAGCACCGGGCCGAGCCCGCTCACGCTCATCACCTTGACCTCGTCGACAGGGCCGTGCTCGAGCGGCGGCGGCGAGGTGTCGAACGGCGTGGTGATCGCGGTCCCCGCGCTGGTGCAGGCGGTCGAGCCGAGCGCGAGGACTCCGAGCAGCCACGCCCACCGGCACCGTCCTCGGCGGCACCGGGTGCGTTCGCGCACGGCGCTCAGCGCTCCGCGCGGTGGATGGCCTCGAGCGACGGTGCGGGGTAGCTCCCGGTGCCGGGTCGCCAGCCGGCCGCCAGCTTCTGCTCGGCGATGCCGCCCTCGGCCCAGATGTGGCAGGTGTCCCGCGCCCAGGGTGTCGGGCCACCGGACAACAGGTCGGGTGTTTCGCCGCGACTCAGCGCGCGGGCGCGCCGTGAGGTGACCGCTTGGACCACCACCGGACCGAGGGATCGCGCGAGGTGCTCGAGGTGCGAACATCCCTTCGGACCCCCGAAGCGGCTCTGCACCTCGCGGGTGTAGCCACGCGCGACGCTGAGCCCGACCAGCCCGGCGAACGCGTCGAGGATCGCCGGGCACTCGGCGTGCGGGAAGGTGTGCATGTCGGCCGTCGCCTCGGTGATCGTCATGTCGGCGACCCTCACTGCGATCGAAAGCGTCATGTCGTGGACGAGGGAGACGGAGCGCTCGCCGTCCGCCCACGGGCGAACGTCCTCGAGCCGGGCACGGACACGAAGATCCCCGTCTTCGTCGAAGGCTTCGTAGACGATCGAGCGCCGGTGGAGCGGTACCTCTGTGTCCGTGTGGGACGGGCCGACGTTCATCGAGGCGGCGGTAGGTCGACGATCTCGTAGGACCAGAGCTCGCTGTGCACCCCGACCGGCGGCGGGGGAGACGCCTCTCCTTCGTCGGCTCGGGGGTCCGCCGCACCGTCACCGTGGTGCCCGTGTGCGAAGGCGGGCGAGCTCACCCACGCACGAAACGCGTCCTCGTCGCGCCACCGGGTCACGACGAGCCAGACGTCGCGCTGGTCGGTCGGCCGCAACAACTCGAAGCCCTCGAAGCCCTCCGCGTGGTCCACCGCGCCCGCTCTCGCGGCGAACCGACGCGCCAGCTCGTCGCCGGAGCCTTCCCGGACGGTGATCGCATTGATCCTCACCACACTCACGCTCCGATCATGGTCCGGCCCGCCCCCGCCTCCAAATCAACCCGGGGCCTCTGGCTCCGTCGGACGGGCCTGCGCCGAACGGCTCACATCCGCGTAGTTACGGAGGTGTGATACCCTGGACCTGCAGGTTGACCAGAGGGTTCGGGTTGGGGTCAACCTCTGCTCGAGGTGGAGGACTGGCGATGGCTGGAGACGCTCGAGGCTCGGTGGCGAGCGAGGGGTTCCGCGGTTCGCAGGTGTGCTCGTTGGTCGGCATCACCTACCGGCAGCTCGACTACTGGGCGCGCACCGGTCTGCTGCGACCGTCGATCGCAGACGCCGCGGGCAGTGGCAGTCAGCGGCGTTACTCGTACGGCGACGTCCTCGAGCTCAAGGTGATCAAGCGTCTGCTGGACGCAGGGCTCAAACTCCGCCAGGCGCGCCAGGCGGTCGAGTGCCTGCGCGGCGACCTCGGAGAGGACCTGGCCTCCGCGCAGCTCGTCCTCGCCGACAGCCGATCGATCCTCGCCCGCTCCGACGGCGAGCTCGTCGACCTGCTCGCCGGCGGGCAAGGGGTCTTCAACGTGCTCCCGCTCGCGGGCGTGGTCTCGGAGCTCGACGCGGCGATCGTCGAGATCGACGGTGCCCCGCCGTCCGAGCCGGCCCGGCACCCGGCTGCCCGGTACCGCGCGTCGTCGGAGGCCGCCGAGCGTTGAGTTCTCAGCTCTCGCTCTCGAAGCGGAAGTCGGAAGCCGTTGCCGCGCCGTTCGCCCACGAGAGCGAGGAGCGGTTCGCGCGCATCCTCGATTTCTACAATGTCGTGTGGGAGTACGAACCGGTCGAGTTCGTCCTCGAGTGGGACCGCTCGGGCCGGCCATCTGCGGCCTTCCGCCCCGACTTCTGGCTCCCGAGTCCCGGGTTGTTCGTCGAACTGACCACACTCAACCAACGTCTGGTCACGAAGAAGAACGGCAAGATCCGTCGGCTCGGTGAGCTCTACCCGGAAGTGAGGGTGACCGTCCTCTACCAGCGGGACACCCTCGCTCTGCTGGCGAAGTACGGCCTCGCCGGGGACCCGCCCGGACGGGCCGACATCGCCCGCTCCGCCTGACCGCACGCACCACTATCCTTTCGGCGTGAACGACGCCACCAGGCCCCCGAGTGGAGCGCCCGGTCGCGACGGCGGAGCGCTCCGGCACACCGCACTGATCGAAGCGCATCGCGAGCTCGGCGCGAAGCTGGTCGAGTTCGGGGGCTGGGAGATGCCGCTGTCCTACCCCGAGGGGACGCTCGCCGAACACCGCGCCTGCCGCGAGGACGCCGTGGTCTTCGACGTGAGCCACCTCGGAACGGTGAGTCTGGCCGGTCCGGGGAGCTTCGAGCAGCTCCAGGTCGCACTCACCAACGACCTCCGGAAGGTCGGACCCGGTCGGGCCCAGTACTCCCACCTGCTCGACGAGGAAGACGGATCGGTCCTCGACGACGTCATCGTCTGGTGGCTCGAGGAGGATCGTTTCGACGTGATGCCGAACGCGTCGAACACCGCTCGTGTGCGCGAGGCGACCGGGGGCGCGGACACGACGGGGGACCGTTGCGTGCTTGCCGTCCAGGGCCCGAGCGCCCGGGCTCGCCTGGCACAGGTGGCACCCGAGGCCGCCGAGGTGGGGAGGTTCCACGTCACCCCCTTCGTCTGGCGCAACACGCCGTGTCTCGCCGCCGGAACCGGCTACACCGGCGAGGACGGTGTCGAGTGTGCGGTGCCGGCCGAGGCAGCGGGCGAGCTCTGGTCTGCGCTGCTCGGAGCGGGGATCCGGCCGGCCGGCCTCGGTGCCCGCGACACCCTCCGTCTCGAGGCCGCTTTGCCCTTGCACGGTCACGAACTGGGCCCGGGCATCACTCCGCTGCAGGCCGGGCTCGGATGGGTCGTCGGGTGGGAGAAGCCCGCCTTCCGCGGCCGCGCCGCGGTCGAGGCCGAACGCGACCGCGGGGTGACCAGGCGGCTATCGGGTCTCGCCAGCGAGGGGCGTCAGCCGCCCCGAGCGGGATCCGAGGTCAAGCGCGGCGGTAAGACGGTCGGGACGGTGACGAGCGGCAACTACTCTCCGATGCTCGGACACGGGATCGCACTCGCCTTCCTCGCGGCCCACTTCGACCCCGAAGAGGGGTCGAAGGTCGAGATCGACCAGCGAGGACGGACCCTGGCGGCGACCGTCGTGCCCACGCCGTTCGTCCGCGCCGGCCAGTTCGCCTCGGCGGCCGTCGAGTAACGCGGCGACCACCTACGGGAACCGAGGAGAGACCGAGTGGGCAACTACGTCCCCCACACCGACGAGGAAGTGGCGAGCATGCTCGCCTTCCTCGGGCTGACCTCGCTCGATGAGCTCTTCGAGGCCGTACCGGCGGCGATCAGGCTGCAACGCGCCCTCGAGCTGGCCGACGGCGTCGGTGAGCCCGACGTCCTCGCCCAGATGGAGCGCCTCGCCGACGCCAACCGCGCACGTTCCGACCGGCTGGTCTGCTTTGCGGGCGGCGGCGCCTACGACCACGAGATCCCTCCGGTTACCCGCGCGCTCGCCGGGCGCTCGGAGTTCGTGACGTCCTACACGCCCTACCAGCCCGAGGTCGCCCAGGGCGTCCTGCAGGCGGTCTTCGAGTTCCAGACGATGATCGCCCGACTCGCCGGGCTCCCGGTCGCCAACGCTTCCCTCTACGACGGCGGGAGCGCCGCGGTCGAGGCGGTCAACCTCGGGACCGCGGCCACCGGGCGTCAGACCGTGTGGCTCTCCGAGGGCGTCCACCCGCACTGGCGCCAGATGCTCGCGACCTTCGCGGTGGGGACCGGCCACCGGCTGGTGACCGCCCACCTGTCCGACGGGACCACCGCCTGGCCCGACCCCGACGGCGGCGACGAGGCTCCTGGCGTCGTGATGATCGCCTACCCGAACTACCTCGGCTGTCTCGAGGACCTCGCCGCGGCCCGTCGTCTCTGCGACCGGACCGGGGCGCTGCTCGTGGTCGGTGCCGACCCGATCGCCGCCGGGCTCCTCAAGTCGGCCGGGGAGTGGGGAGCGGACATCATGGTGGGGGAGGGGCAGGTCTTCGGGACCTCCCTCGGTTTCGGCGGTCCCTACCTCGGCCTCTTCGCCTGCGAGCGCGGGCACGTCCGCCGGCTTCCGGGCCGCCTGGTCGGGGAGACCGTCGACGTCGAGGACCGGCGCGCGTACGTGACGACCCTCCGCGCACGCGAGCAGGACATCCGGCGAGAGAAGGCGACCTCCAACGTGTGCACCAACCAGACCCTGATGGCGGTCACCGCGGCCGTCCAGCTCGGGTGGTTGGGCACTTCGGGACTGGCCGAGGTGGCCCGACGCTGCGCGCAAGGGACCCGCTACGCCCGCGACCAGCTTCTCGCGTCGGACCGCCTCGCCCCGTTCGCGAGCGCTCCGGTGCTCCGAGAGTTCGCCGTACGGCTCCCGCTCCCGGCCTCGACCGTCATCGAGCGCATGGCCGACGAGGGATTCCTCGCGGGGATCTCGCTCGAGGACGATGTCGAGGGGGGCGAATTCGGCCTGCTCGTCGCGGTCACCGAACGACGCACCCGGGAAGAGATCGACGCGTTCACCACCGCCCTCAGCAAGGCGGTGAGCTGATGGCAACCTCTCCCGCTCCGCCCGAGGGCGGCGCACCCGGCGGCAAGGCGTCGAGCGCCCCGATCATGGGCCGCGACGCGGAGCCGACCCTCTTCGAGCTCTCCCGGCCCGGGCGCACCGCCTGCTCGTTCCGCACCACCGGTCTTCCTCCGCTGCCCGACGAGGCGCTCGTCCCCGAGGCGCACCGCCGCGCCGCGCCGGTCGCGCTCGCGGAGGTCTCCGAGCGCGATCTGGTCGGGCACTTCACCCGCCTCTCCCACCGGCAGTTCTCGGTCGACCTCGGGGCCTACCCCCTCGGCTCGTGCACCATGAAGTACAACCCGAAGGTCTGCGACGAGGTGGCCCGTCTGCCCGGACTCGCAGGGGTGCACCCCGCGGCCCCTGCGTCGCTCACCCAGGGCTGGCTCGCCCTCCTCGTCGAGCTCGAGGAGGCGCTCTGCGAGATCACCGGGATGGCGGCCGCCACCCTCCAGCCGGCCGCGGGTGCGGCGGGGGAGCTGACCGGACTGCTCCTCATGCGAGCCTGGCACGACGCGCAGGGATCGGTCCGGCACAAGGTGATCATCCCGGACTCGGCGCACGGGACCAACCCGGCCTCGGTGACCCTCGGCGGGTACGAAGTGCTCACCGTGCCGAGCGACGACCGTGGCTGCGTCGACATGGACGCGCTGCTCGGCGTCCTCGACCAGGACGTCGCCGGCATCATGCTCACCAACCCGAACACACTCGGGCTCTTCGAGGAGGACATCGCCGCGATCGCCGCGGCCGTCCACGAGGTAGGAGGGCTGCTGTACTACGACGGCGCCAACCTGAACGCCATCCTCGGCGTGGTGCGCCCCGGCGACATGGGCTTCGACATCGTGCACATGAACCTGCACAAGACCTTCGCCACGCCGCACGGCGGGGGAGGACCCGGGGCAGGCCCGGTCGCGGTCGCGGAGCGTCTCGTGCCCTTCCTGCCGGGCCCGCGCCCGAGCCGGGTCGGCGGGAGCGAGGAGGCCCCCAGGTTCGACTGGACCGTTCCGACACGTTCGATCGGCAGGGTGCACACCTGGCACGGAAACGCACTGGTGCTGGCCCGAGCCCTCACCTACATCCTGGCCTGCGGCGGGGACGGCCTGAGAGAGATCGCTCAGATCGCGGTCTTGAACGCCAATTGGATCCGCCATCGCCTGAGCGGCGTCTTCGACGTCCCGTTCGACCGCCCGTGCATGCACGAGACCGTGCTGTCGGCCCGTTCTCTCAAGCAGAAGAGCGGTGTCCGTGCGCTCGACGTCGCGAAGCGCCTCCTCGAGGAGGGCTTCCACGCTCCGACGATCTACTTCCCGCTCATCGTGGAAGAGGCCCTGATGATCGAGCCGACCGAGACCGAGAGCCCGCAGACCCTCGAGGCGCTCGCTCGATCCTTCGAACGCATCGCCCACGAGGCGACCACCGAGGAGAGCGGCTGGATGGCGGAGTTCCCGCACCGGACCCCGGTCCGGCGGGTCGACGAGGCGCGAGCGGCCCGCAACCTGGTCCCGACTTTCGACGCTCGGGAGTGACCGCCGGCGCCGTCGGGATCGGCGGGCCGGGAGGACTACTCGAGGAAGTCGGGCTGCTCGCGCACCATCCGCTCGAAGAGCGGCTGGAAGCTGTACCAACCGGCGAGGTGGGAGCCGACCTGACCCGCGGTCAGCCGGGCGTTCTCCTCCGCGATCTGTACCGGGGTCCCCGCGGCCGACGCCATCAGCTGGGCGTGGCAGGAGGTCTCCATCGTGATGAACCACCATGCCGCCTCGTCGACCGAGTGCCCGACCGTGAGCAACCCGTGGTTGCGCAGGATGACCGCCTTGTTGTCGCCGAGCGCGTGGGCGAGGCGCTTTCCCTCCTCGAGGTCGAGGACCACTCCGGTGTAGTCGTCGAAGAGGCTGTGGTCCTCGAAGAACGCACAGGCGTCCTGGGTGATCGGCTCGAGGGTGCGACCCATGGCCGACCAGGTCTTCCCGTAGATCGAGTGCGCGTGCGCGGCGGCGACCACGTCGGGTCGTGCCGCGTGGACCTGCGAGTGGATCACGAAGGCGGCCTTGTTGACCGGGCTGTCACCCTCGACGACGTCACCCTTGTCGTTGACGAGGATCAGGTCCGACACCCGGATGTGACCGAAGTGGACCCCGAAGGGATTGACCCAGAAGTGATCGAGCCGCTCGGGGTCACGCGCAGTGATGTGACCGGCGACACCCTCGTCGAACCCGAGCACCGAGAAGAGCCGGAAAGCCGCCGCGAGGCGCTGCTTCCGGTGGAGCCGCTCCTCCTCGAGGGAGCCGAAGGCCTTGTCTCGCGTGGGCTTCACAACCTCTGCCATGGTTCCTCCTCGGTTCCGGCACCGGCAAGGGTGACCGTCTCGCACGCCCGATCTTACTCACCGGAGGGTTGCCGGCCGACTGTCGGCCACCGCTCATGTCGACGGTGTTGATCCGGGTGGGGTGGAACTTGAGGTGCACCCGCGTGTCGCCGGGTTGGTCGAGCGCACGGAGGTCACCGCCGTACTTCGCCGCCAAACGGTCCGCGAAGCGGTAGTCGCCGTCGGGCAGCAACTTGGCGCGCAGCTCGTAGCGGTAGGGGTTCGCAAGATCGAGCAGGACGACCGTGCATACCGGATTTCGCCGGAGGTTCTCGACTTTCTGGCGGGACTCGTTCAGTGAGAAGCCGAGGTCGTCGCCGTCGGCGAGGAACCAGATCACGGTCTGAAGCAGGAACGTCGGGCTTCTCCCCGTTCCCACGGCCCTCACCGATGCGTCAGGCGGACCGGTCGACCCCTTCAGGCACCCGGCGCGAACACCGCGTGCACCGGGAGCTCGCCGTCGGCCTCGCCTGCCAGGGTCGCGAGCAGTGGACCGAGCTCTTCGAAGCCGGCGACCCGGCGGGGAGCGCGCCGAAGGGATAGGCAGCGGACGCCAACAGCTCGAGTGCCGAGCGGTACGACGGAGTGTCGACGCCGAGGGCGCCGAGCACCCGGATCTCCTTGTACACGATGAGGTCCGGATCGAATCCCGGAGTCGACGCGGTCCCGCCGCGCGTGCCGGCGAGGACGACGGTCCCACCGGAGCGGACCATCTGCAGCGCCTGGCCCGGAGCGTTCGGTGCCTTGGCGGTCACGTCGACCACTACGTCGGCCAGGCGCCCGGTCGCCTTGCGCAGCGACCGCGCGGGATCGTCGGCCGAGACGTCGACGGCGAGGTCCGCGCCGAACCCTTGGGCGAGGGCGAGACGCCCCGCGTCCCGCGGACCGGCACCGGTGACCATCACGAACGCCGCGCCCGCCGCCTTGGCCGCCGCGCAGCAGGAGAGCCCTCTGATCCCCGGACCGAGGACCGCGACGACGTCGCCGGGGCCGGTCCCCGCGAGCTCTGCGGCCCAGCGGAGCCCGGCGCCGAGCGGGTTGAAGGCGGTCGCGAGGACCGGGTCGAGCCCGTCGGGAACCGGAAGGAGGAGTGAGTCCGGTGAGAGGTAGAGGTGCGTCGCGTACCCGCCCCAGAGACCAGGCGAGGTGGCCACGTCGACGAAGCCGATGGTGTGGGCCACCCCGTGCCGCTCACAGAGGCGATAGGTGCCGGACCGACAGGGCTCACACTTCCGGCACGAGAGGAACACCTCGACCGCGACCCGGTCCCCGATGCGGACCCCCCAGCGCTCGAGGGCCGCCGGCCCGGCCTGTTCGACCACCCCGACCACCTCGTGGCCGGGCACGAACTCGAAGGGCGCGCGCAGATGGCCGGTGTACTCCTCGTGGTCGGTCCCGCAGAGGCCGCAGGCCTCGATGCGCAGGAGACCCTCGTCGTCGCCGATCTCGGGGATCGCGAGCCGGCGCACTTCCAACTGACGCGGCTCGCGGAGGACCGCGACGGTGGCCTGTTCGATGGTCGTCACGTGACGATCCGGATCAGACCGAGCGAGGCGGCGCTTCCGTCGTGCCGGGCGCGACCCGGGTTCGAGTTCTCCTCGACACCGAGTGCCCGGCTGTAGGGCGACCCCTCGATCCATTCCCGCACCGGCACAGTGTGGCAGCGACCCTTTCCGCGTGCCGAGCAAGCCCGCGCCGAGGTCCGCTTCGCCAGCGAAGTGTGCTCAACTGAACGGTCATGGAGGGGGAGCCCCGGCCGCTGCGCTGTGCGGTCATCGGCGCCGGGATGGCGGGGATCCTCACCGCGATCAAGCTGAGTGAGTCGGGTCTGACCGACTTCACGGTCTACGAGAAGGGGGACCGGGTCGGAGGCACCTGGCGCGAGAACACCTATCCGGGTCTCTCCTGCGATGTGCCTTCGCACCTCTACTCCTACTCGTTCGCCCTCTGGCCCGAATGGAGCCATCGCTTCTCGCCGGGTGAAGAGATCGAGGCCTACTTCGAGCGAGTCGCCGAGGAGTACGGCGTCGTGCCACGCATCCGCTTCGGGGACGAGGTGACCCGTTGCGAGTTCGCCGACGGCCGATGGCGACTCACCACCGCGGCCGGCCATCGGGACGAGGTGGACGTGGTCATCGCCGCCACCGGGGTTCTCCACCACCCGAAGTACCCCGACGTCGAGGGCCTCGGGACCTTCGAGGGATCGATGTTCCACAGCGCGCGCTGGGACCACTCCGCCAGGCTCGACGGTGCACGCGTCGGCGTCGTCGGCACCGGCTCGACGGCCGTACAGATCACCTCTGGCGTCGTCGACCGGGTCGAGAAGCTCTCCCTGTTCCAACGGACCGCGCAGTGGATCATGCCTCAGGAGAACCCGCCCTACACCGCCGAAGAGCGGGGTGAGTTCCGGACCGATGCTCGAGCGCTCCGCGACGCGCGTCAGCAGACGAAGGACATGTTCGACCACTTCGGGCACGCGGTGGTCGACGCGGACTCCGACGCCCTCAAGTTCATCGAGCGGCTCTGCCTCCAGAACCTGGAGGACAGCGTGCCCGACCCCGAGCTCCGAGAGCGCCTTCGTCCTCCCTACCGGGCGGCGTGCAAGCGCCTCGTCATCTCACCCGACTTCTACGACGCGATCCAGCGTCCCAACGCGGAGCTGGTCACCGAGGGCATCGACCGAATCGAGCCCACGGGCGTCCGCACGAAGGACGGCCGGCTCCACGAGCTCGACGTCCTGGTCCTCGCGACCGGCTTCAAGGTCGACGCCTTCATGCGACCGATGGAGGTCCTCGGTCGCGGGGGCGTCGCGCTCGAGGAGGCCTGGGACCCCCGGCCCGCGGCCTACCTGTCCATCTCGATCCCCGACTTCCCCAACTTCTACATGCTCAACGGGCCGAACGGCCCGGTCGGCAATTACTCCCTCATCGAGGTGGCCGAGCTCCAGCTCGCCTACATCCTCCAACTGGTCGAGCTGGTGCGCTCGGGGGAGTGCCGTCAGGTCTCCGCGACCCACGACGCGCTCGCCGACTTCGAGCGTGCCCGCGACGACGCCTCGCGGAACACCGTCTGGGTGACCGGGTGTCGCAGCTGGTACCTCGACGACCGGGGCCTCCCGATGGTCTGGCCGTGGACGTTCGCCCATTTCCGTGAGGTGATGAAGGCCCCCGATCCTGCGGCCTTCGAGCTGCTCTGAGCCGGTCTGCCGGCGAGCGTCGGAGCTCACGCCCTCCCGAGGAGCTCGAGGGTCCCTTGGTCCGCCCGCCCGTCGAAGTACTTGCCGAGCGCTTCCTCGAAGCTCGCCTCGCCCGGGTCCGCGAGGTGGAACAGCGTCATCGAGGAGTGGAACTTGAGGTCGTCGGGAAAGCCGAAGATCTCTTCCACCGTCTTGCCCTGCAGGGTGTTCACCGCGGCGGTGCACTCCCGCAGCCGTGGACCGAGCACCGGATGGGCGAGGTACCCGGCCGCTTCGTCCAGCGAGGCGAGGCCGTACCGGTGGGCCACGGCGCTCCGGCCGAGTCCCCGGAGCTGAGGAAAGACGAACCACATCCAGTGGGTCCGCTTGCGACCGTCCCGCAACTCCTTCAGTGCGCGTTCGTAGACACCTGCCTGTGCTTCGACGAATCGCTCGAGATCTGCGGAGTCCACGCCTGCACCTCGCGACCTTCCGGCGCGAGCCGTCAACGCTAGCGGGCCTCGGTCGAGCGATCGGGGTACCGCGCACGTGGATCGACCTCGGGTTTACCTATGCGTGACTTGACATAATATACATTATCGGCGGTTCAGACCTGCACAGTGCGATCGGGTGATTGCCGGGCAATCCGCGCTCTCACTTCCCGATCGGGGCCAGCACCCTCTTCCGTGCGGATCGGCAGGATCGCATCTGCCGGGAGCCGCGGATCACCGACCTGCGAAACCGGTACGAACGCGAGGCTCTGGAATGGGTGTTGGTGCATACGGAGAAATAGGCTGATCAGCGGGGATATCCGGAGCCGGAGTCAGTGCGCACCGGCGGGAACCGGAAGGTCAGGGGGCGCCATGGGCGACGAGGAGATGGTCTGGCTCCGTATCCCAGTCGACCAGGCTGAAGAGATCGTGGCCGCTCTCTACGGAGTGGCCCGAGAGTTGCAGGACGAAGTCCGGTCCTCCGCGGATCCGGACCGGCGTGAGGTGACAAGGAGTCGGCTCTCCCGGCTGGTCGAAACCATGAGGATCGTGCAGGAAGCCGCCAACGGCAGAGTGCGGTCTTGAGTCGGCCAAGAGCAAGAAAGGGAATCTTCCCTCAAGAGTCGGTGCCGGCTGGCCGAAGTACTGCGGGATGAGCACGCACTGCCCTGCGCCTCTCGAGATCCCGCGCCTCCACCGTCGCCGTCGCCGACCGGTGCGGTTCGCACTGCTTGCGCGCTCGGTCGAGATGAGTGACGATCACGTTGACCTACTCGACGAACTCCGCCGCATCAGCGAGCGTCATCGCGTCGACCGGCACGCTCGACACAGTCGAACCTATCTTCCACAGCCCGCGTCCTGAGGACGGCCGCCCCTCCCGGACGGATCGGGGTGAGCCGAGTCTCATGGAAGCAGATGGTTCTCCTTCGCGAGACGCTGGACGAGCTGTCGCGAGATCCCGAACCCGCGTGCGACCTCGCTGAGGCTCATCCCTTCCTCGAGACCGGCGGAGAGGACCGCGATCCGGAGGTCGTGACGAGCGAGTTGCAGGCTTTCGAGTGCATCGTTGACGCCTTGACGGCGGTCGGCGGCCTGGGTGGCCGCGAGGGCCGACCCGATCTCCTCCCCCGCCTTGAGGCGCGTGATGCCCCGTTTGAGCACGCGCTCGGAGACGACCAGCTCGTGTCGGACCACCTGGTCGGCTTCGAGGAGTCGCTCGATCGCACGGATCACACCGTCACGTTTCTTCGACACGCCAGGAGTGTAGGGCCGCCCGACCAGAGTTTGTTTCGAGCTCCCTGCGGGTCCCGAACGACCGCGACGCCCGCCGGGTGGCCGCTTGCCGAGCGGTAGTCTCGCAAGAGGAGCGCGATCCATGGACGACCTGCCCGACGACCCGATGTTCGACGATCTTGGCCGTCTCGACGACGATCTGGTCGACTTCGACGACGAGATCTACTTTCGGACGTGTGGCAGGTGCGGCGCACGCACCTCGCCGCGTTGGTCCGAGTCGGCGTGCCTCGAGGAAGCGCGGCGCTACGGGTGGCGGCGGGTCGCTGCATCGGATCGGCCCGGCGCACGACGCATGGATCTCTGCGGTGGCTGCGCGCGGGAAGCGGGCCTCGGCCCTCCGCTCGCCCACTGGGGATTCTGACCGCTTCGCCTCGGGCGTGCCGCCGGGAGTTCCTCGCAGGCCTCCCCGTCGCGGGTCAGTTCACTCGCCGATGACCGTCACCACGTCGGCCAGGTCGACCGGTTCGGGTTGACGTGCGGCGCGCCTCTCCCCCACCGGCGCGGGAGATCCGATGTTGACCCATCCGAGCAGCTGCTCGTGGCGGCCGAGGCTGAACAGGCGCCGTACCGGCTTCGACTCGAGGACCGCCGCGCTCTTCCAGACGGCTCCGAACCCGAGCGCGGTGGCACCGAGGACCAGCGCGTACCCGGTGCACGACGCAGACGCCACCTGCTCCCACACCGGCACGTTCGAGCCCGGGTCCGGCGAGGCGACCACCGCGACCGTGCACGGAGCCTTGAAGGCCTTCTGGCGCATCTTGTCGACCATCGCGTCCGGGAGGTCCTCACCCCGAAGCTCGTGGAGCCCGGCGACCAAGGCATCGCCAAGCTGGTCGCGTCCCCCGGCTGCGACGACGGCGAACCGCCACGGGCGGAGGCCACCGTGGTCGGGCACCGTGGTCGCGGCTTCCAGGATCCGGCGCAGCTCGTCCGTACCGGGCGGGGTGCCGTCGGGGGCCGGCTCACGCCGAGGTGCGGCGAGTGACTCGATCCAACCGGACCCGACCACCTGGGCGCCTGTCACGTCCCGACCTCCGTCGATCGCAGCCTGCTGCGGACCCGTCCACCGTAGGCGCGCCCTCCGGAGCGGCGTTCCGCCGGCTGGGCGCCTGTCACCCGCTCGACGACGCCGGCGGGCTCGCCCCCAGGGTGGCGTTGACCGTCAGCTGGGTCGACCCCCGGTACAGACCGATGGTGACCGACTTACCGGGGGCGCCGGCCTGGATGGTGGTGGACAACTGATCCGCGCTGGTGACCGGGTGACCGTCGATCGAGACGATCACGTCGCCCTGTTGGATCCCGGCGGTGTCGGCAGGCGAGCCGCTCGTGACCTCGGTGACCACCGCTCCTTGGGTGGGGACGAAATTGTACGCGGAGCGCAGTTCCGACGTGAGCGTCTCGATGTAGACCCCGAGGTACCCCGCACCGTTCTGGGTGGCATTGCTGATCGACTTGGCTCGGAGCTTCGGCAGCAGCTGCGAGATCTTGTTGGAGGGAATGGCGAACCCGATGTTCTGGGCCTGGGAGGCGCCGCTCGAGGCGACCGCGGTGTTCATGCCGATGACCTTGCCTGAACTGTCGACGAGAGGTCCGCCGGAATTGCCCGGATTGATCGCCGCGTCGGTCTGGAACATGTTGGTGAGGGTCTCGGTCACCGTTCCGCTCGGATCGCTCGCCGGCACGGTGCGGCCGGTCGCCGAGATGATCCCCTGGGTGACCGTCGGCGAACCGGCAGAAAGGCCGAGTGCGTTGCCGATCGCGACGACGCCGTCTCCCACTTGGACGTCGTCCGAGTCGCCATAGGAGACGACCGGCAAGTTCGCGGCGCCGGTGATCTGGAGCAGTGCGACGTCGTTGGTCGGATCGGTGTCGACGAGTGTCGCCGGCATCGGTTTGGTCGCACCCCACAGAGTGACCGTGATGGTGGTGGCGCCGGCGATGACATGGTTGTTGGTGATCACCTCACCGCCCGGCGTGATGATCATCCCGGTCCCTTGATCCTCGTTCCCGAGCGCCGAGGCTCCCGAAGTGGCGTCGATCGAGACCACCGACGGCAGGACCTTGGCGATGACCGTCTCGATGTCGGTCGTTCCGTTCAGCAATGCCGGTCCCGCTGCGATCTCCTTGACCGCGGTGACTGCGCTCGGTGAGTTCGACGCCGCGACGATCCCGCCCCCGATGATCGCGCCGAGCACTGCCGCCACCAGGGCGACGACCGGCCACAGCCATCCACCGATGCGCCGGTCCTCGCGCGGCGCCTTCTCCCGGCGGCGCGGCGGCAACAGATCGGGCGACCATCTGAACCCGTTCGGCGAGGTCCCGCCGTCGGACGACGCTCCGAAACCGGCGGGGATCCCCTCCCCATCGTGCACCGGCTCGCGCCAGTCGACCGGAAGGAAGTCGGACGATCCGGGATCGGTGACCGTTGCGGTGTCCGCGGCATCGTCGGACGGCCCGCGTTCTCCGGGTCGCTGCGGCGTGTCACCTGCGGATTGGTCCATCTCTGTCTCCTCGACCGTCGCAACATCCCCCGGTGTCGCCGTCCGTACCGACCGCGGACCGGGTCGGGAGACAAACTGGCCCCGCTGCCCATCGTAGGACGTGCTCGCGCGCACGATCTTCCACCCCGCCTTTCTTAGGGGCTTCTTACCACCCCGGGAGTCCACGCCTGCACGGAATGCGGTGCCTCCACGGCCGTGGCGCCGGCGGCAGTAGCCTGTCGCCTCGGAATGGCCCACCGGATCGAGGTCGAGCTGACCAGTCGGGCGTCTGACGCCACCTGGACCTGGCGCGCCCGGGCGCGAAGCAACCGAGGGGCACCGTCGACGCCACACTCGTCCCTGCCGCAGCGGTCGTCGGCACGGTGCTCCGCGCCGAAGTGGAGACGACGCTCGACGGAACGACGGTGACCGCGCTCCTTCCGCTGAAGACCAAG
Source organism: uncultured Acidimicrobiaceae bacterium (assembly GCA_963769905.1). Lineage (GTDB taxonomy): Bacteria > Actinomycetota > Acidimicrobiia > Acidimicrobiales > RAAP-2 > Bog-756. The sequence goes on along the minus strand of CAVYNG010000002.1, from coordinate 1,435,984 downwards.
TCGGACGGTCGCACGACGGAGCGGATCGAGGTGCTCGGATCCCCCGCGCGCGGCCCCGATGTCAACGTGGTACTCGCACCGTCGTCCCGCCGACGTCGCGACGGCGCCGGCGACGGCCAGAGAGAGGGCCGCGGCGACGGCCGGAGAAACGGTCGCAGCGATGGCCGGAGAGACGGCCAGAGAGAGAGCGCCAAAGGGAGCCGCCGGCCTCGCCGCGACGGAGAGGCTCGTCCCGACCGTGAAGGCGGCAGTCGGAAGGAGGCGGGCGGCGCTCGCGACAGCGACCGCGACCGGGGCCGTCGGGCCGGGCCCGCGCGTCCCGACGCCCGTGAATCGGCGCCACGTGGCCGCACCCGGCGTCCCGCGCCCTCGACGACCTACCGGAACGCGGCACTCGCCGAGCTCAAGCCCGAGCAGCTCCCGGTTGCCGAGCAGCTGCTCCGTGGCGGCATCCCGGCGGTGCGCCAGGCGATCGAGGAGCAGAACGCACGCGCCAGGGCCGAGGGACGTCCCGAGGTCACGCCCGGACCCCTCCTCGCCCTCGCCGAGGAGCTGCGGCCGGTCGTCAATCTGGCCGCCTGGAAGGACCGTGCATCGGCGGCGCGGGCCGTCGGCAAGGACGTGCCCCTCCGCGAGCTGCGCTCGATCGTGGCCTCGGCCTCCACCGTGACCCTCGACGAGGAGGGCACCGAGCTCGTCAAGGCCTTGCGGAGCGCCCTCGACGAGCGGGTGACCGCCCTACGCAGACGGTGGATCGAACGGATCACCACCGCCCTCGACGAGGGCCGCGTGGTCGAGGCGGTCAGGACGTCGGTCAAGCCGCCCGAGCCGGCAGCCCGCATCCCGGCCGAGCTCGCGGTCCGGCTGGCGGACGCCGCCGGTGCGGCCATGGGCACCGATACCCCGGTCGAGCAGTGGGTCGCGCTGCTGGAGGTCGTCGTCGACTCGCCCGTGCGCCGGTCGGTCAAGCCCGCCGGCATCCCGGCCGGCGCCGACGAGAGCGTGCTCGCGGAGGTCCGCAAGGCATCCGGCTACGTGCCGGAGCTGGCCCGGCTCCTCGGCATCCCGATCCCACCGCCGCCAGGGCCACGCCGGCCGGTGGCGGCCCGCACCGGACAGGGCCGACGCGCCTCTTGAGCCTTCACTCGAGGCCGCGGTGCATGACCAGCATGCGCGCCTTGAACCCGGCCGCCTCGAAGAAGCTCTTCGCCTGGCGGTCACCCGGGAACGCGGTGCCGTCGATGCCGTCGCAGCCACGTGCCGTGAACCAGGCGATCGCATCCGCCATCAGCAACTCCCCGAAGCCCTTCCCCCGCGAGCCGGGCTCGACGTAGCAGCCCTCGATCACCCCTCGCGGCGCACCGGCCTCGCTCGTCCCGAGGCGGCACAGGACGAAGGCGACCGGCGCTCCGGCGGTGCCGGCCACCGCAACCCAACGCTTCGGATCCTCGAGCACCGCGGTCAGGGAATCCCCCGTGGCCAGTTGCGAGGCGGACTCGATGCCCGGCTCGAGGAGCAACGAGGCACCGCGCCGGGGCGCGAGCTCGTCGACGAACGCGCCGAGGAGCGCACGGAGCCCGGGGAGATCGTCGACCGAGGCGACCCGTACCTCTCCCGCCGGGACTCTCCGTTCTGCGCAGATGGGCGGGCTCCGGTCAGGACCGCTCGTCGAGCAGCTGATCGACTCGGTTGAGAATCGTCCGACGCCCGCGGGTCGCGCTCTCGTAGGTGCGCACCGACACCAGCTCCTCGCGAGTCAGCCCGTCGAGTCGCTGGACGACCTGGGAGGCGGAGAGGGTGTCGAAGCCCGGGATCGAAAGGTTCGCGGCCGACGGCACGTGCCCGTTGGACCACGGTCGGGCGCTGTCCGGGCCAGGCCGGGCACTCGAGGCGACGTCCCCCGGAGCGGGTCGGACCATCGTGCGCGGACCGGGCCGGGGCGGCTCACCGGTGAAGAGCCGCGCCGCGCCGGGCCGCAGCCGACGCCGGCCGGCACCGACGGCGTACTTCCCGACCGCCCGCGCCGAGGACACGTGGACGCCGAGCTGCTCTCTCCCCCGCGCGGCAAATTTCGGGAGCTCGTCGAGCGCCGTCGCCACGATGCCCGCCGGCACGAAGACCAACAGGTCCAACAGGCGCTCGTTGAGCCCGGTCTCCCCCGCTCGCTCGTCGCGGGATGGCGGCATCCCCGGCCCCCTAGACGCAGTCGCGGCAGAGCATCTTCTTGCGGTCCGCGAGCTGGTTCGGATGCTTCACGAGGAAGCACGAGCGGCAGACGAACTCTCCGGGCTGCTTCGGCAGGACCCGCTCGAGGGCTTCGCCGCTCCGGTCCTCGGGCTCGGGTGCCTCCTCGTCGTCCTCGACCTCCTCGACGACCAGGCGTTCCTTCAGGATCGTGTCGAGGCTCGCCTCGACGTCCTCGTCGTCCGGCTCCTCTTCCTCGTCCTCTTCGGTCTCGTCACCGGTCCCGACTTTCGCCGCCGGCGCCGCCTCGAGGTCCGGGAGGGCGTCCTCCTCGTCCGCCTCGACGTCGGCGACCTCGTCCTCGTCCTCCTCGTCGGGAAGGGCGAGCGCATCGTCCGCGATCAGGTCGTCGTCCTCCGGCAGCTCGTCGAGATCGCCTTCGATGAGCTCGTCGGGCCCTTCGACTTCGTCGAGTTCCTGTGCCATCTCGGTCCCTCAGTGGTGAATTGGGCGGGAGCATAGACGCTGCGCGTCGCGAACAGTTCATGCCCCGTCGGACCGCCTCACGCACGGCATCTGCCGCCGCGCACCCTAGCGGGAGCCCGTCGCGGACCGTACGACCGTCGGTCACCGACGAGGGGCGGGTATCAGGAGCTGCCGCTCCGAGAGGGCCGTCGCCCGCCAGGCGGGTCGGACCCAGGGGCCTTTGGACCCACTCCCCCGTTACCTCCGGTGTGCGCCGCCGGTCTCGGGTGAGCGTTTTCTACTCGAACCCCTGGGCCTCCTCCGCCTCTCACAGCGTCCCCCCCTCAAGCGTTCCGCCCGATCCGACCGGGGCGGTCCGCCCTTTGGGGCGACTGGGACTCGGCGCACGATAGGTCATCGAGGAGGTGCCCCGTCAAGTGCGAAACACCGTTGACCACCAGGAGCTTCGCACAACCGCCCTGGTCAGGATCGTACGGGATTTCCCGCTGCCGACATCGAGTTCCGGCGCGCATCGGCGCGCCGCTCCGCGCCGATGCGCCCGAGCTCGACCGCGTCGGTGTCGACATGGGACATCGCCTCCGCGAGCAGCCGGTGCCCCGCGCGCTCCGCGATCTGCCGATGCATCTCCTGTGCCACCCATCGGTAGGTCGGGTGACCCTGCGAACCCGAGCGCAACTCGATCAGGTGCATCGCCTCGCGCGCGTTCATCTGCATCGAGTAGCGCACTCGGAACGCCAGCGCGAGCGCATAGGCAGCCTGAAGCGGAAAGTGTGGTCGTAACGCATCGTACAGCTCGCGCGAGCGTTCGATCGAAGCGACGTACCGCGGTGTGAGGCCTGCCTCCTCGACGACATCGGGAACGTCGTAGCCGAGCGCGGCGCCGAGTGGCTGCCACTCGATGGTCAGCATGCGGTGGCGCTGGAGATCGCGGAACGCCCCGTAGTCGGTGACCACTTCGAACCGGTACGCGGTGCGCTCGAACGCTCGACCGGGCCGATGTCGCCGGTTGGCGCGATCGCCGACATAGGCCGCGAGCAGCGCCCGCCGCTCCTCTGCCCCGAGACGTGCCACTCTACCTGCGATTTCGTCCTCGGAATAGCCGACCAGCGGGGCGCAGATCGCGCGAAGGACCTTCTCTTCACCTTCCGGATCGAAGTCGATCAACGCGACCGAGGGCCGGCCCGAAGGACCACTGGCCGGCCGGTCCGGTGGAGCGACCAAGTCCGGGAAGAGGTCGCCGACCAGACGAGCGGTGTCGGTGCGGGTCTGCTCGAGATAGGACGACCATGCCCCGCCGCGCTCGGGTCGGTCCACCCGCTGCAGGAACGAGGGGATCACCTTGCGCAACTCCTCGAGCATCATCTCTGCATAGATGCGCGCCTCGGGCAGCGGATGAGCCCTCATGCGAAGGAGCAACAGCTCGTAGGACTGTCCGGTCCCGAAGATGCCGACGTTGGAAAGGGATCCCGCCGGGAGGAGGCCGCGCAGCGCGTCGAGCGCCTTCGCCTTCACCGCGCGACGGTGGACGAAGTCGCTGTCGCCGGGAGCGCGCGGGTGGCGGAACGACAAGAACCCCTGGGACTCCTCGAGGAGCTCGCCGTAGGTGTCGAACATCCGGTCCAACCCGCCCACGTAGCGGGCCCCGAGCGGCGACTCGAGGACCGCGGGATCGCGGTAGTAGCGGTAGTGCCCGGTGTCGAGGCGGTTGTTGTAGGCGATGTACCGGGTCGACTGTTCGAGGTAGGCCATGAGCCGGCCCCACTCGAGCACCTTGGTCAAGAGGTTCGAGCACTGCTCGCACGCCAGATGCACACCACCGAGCTGGGCCACCGAGTCGTCCCCGTACTCGTTGAACACGCGCTCGTAGAGCTCGACCGCGCGGCGCATCCCGACAGTCGCGTCGACCGTGGCGTCCCCGCTGATGTCGAGCTCGTCGACGAACTCGTCGATGAACAGCCGCCGGAGGCTCTTCGACGAGCGCGAGTAGCGGGCGAACAAGGCGCCTTTGACCACCTCTGGCAGGTTGACCAGGGCGAACACCGGCCGGTCGAGGTTCGTGACGTACCGGCGGAGGACGTCTTGCTCCTCGGCGCTGAAGGTCTCGACGGCATAGGGGAACATGCCCGGCTCACACTACGACGGGGGTGCCGTGTCGGTGGCGGACCCCCCGGGGGACGGTTCGCCCGCCCCGACGACGCCGCGGCGGAGCAGTGCCACCGCGAGGTCGGCGTTCCGGCGGGTGGACGCCAGCTCGGCCACCTGGGCGATCTGGCGGACCAGATCGATCAGCTGCCGGACGTTGCGGACGAAGTCGCCCGGGGCCACCTCGGCGTCGCGCAGCACCGAGTCGAGGGTGGCGCCGCGCACCCATCCGATCACCGCTCGGGACAGGCCCGGGTCGGGTTTCCGGGTCCGCCGCACCCCGACCTGGCGCTCGTCCGCGCGCAGCTCGGCAGCCACCGCGTCGAGCTCGGCGAGCCGCTTCAGCACGTCCGCCTCTCGCGGTGTCTTCCCCTCCTCCCCTTTTCGCCGCGCCTCGAAGACGACCGCCGAGGCCAGCGCCGCGAGGGACGCCGGATCGACACCATCGAAGAGCCCCCGCCGCAGCGCTTCGGCCACCAGGAGGTCCGACTCGTGGTAGATGCCGGCGAGGCTGTGCCCGGCCGCGGTGAGATGCCATCCGTCGACGAAGCCGCGGTCCCCGAGGATCGCGAGGCGGCGATCCAGCTGCGCGGCGAGCGACTCGGACCCGGGCGGCGCCTGCCACTGCCCGTAGGACGCCGCGAGGAGCCCGTGTGCTTCCTCGCGGGTCCAGCGGCGAACCAGGTTGACCGCGAGGTTGTAGGTGGGATGGAACGACGACACGAGATCGGGCGGCGGCGCGGTCGCGATGCTCGCCACCTGACGGAACGTGGTCCCGCTCGACCAGAGGACGAAGGCGTGCCCCACCGTGTCGATGCCCCGCCTGCCGGCACGTCCGGTCAACTGGCGGTACTCGCCCGATGTGAGCGTCGTGGTGTCGGCGCCCCGGAACTTGGCGAACCGTTCCACCACCACCGTCCTCGCGGGCATGTTGATGCCGAGCGCGAGCGTTTCGGTGGCGAAGACCACCTTCAGCAGCCCTTCGGTGAAGCAGCGTTCGACAGCCTGGCGGAACGCGGGAACCAGTCCCGCGTGATGCGGTGCAACGCCCGCCTCGAGCGCCGCGGAGAAAGGTCCGTACCCGAGGGTGCGGAGGTCGTCGTCGGTCAGCCGTTCCACCGCTTCCTCGGTCAGGAGCCGAATGCGCCGGCGTTCTTCTGCGGTGGTCAGCCGGATCCCGTCATCGACGCACTGACGGGTTGCGTCGTCGCACGCGGCCCTCGAGAAGATGAACGAGATCGCCGGCAGCATGCCCGCCGACGCGAGGTACTCGACCACCTCGACCCGCCGCGGCGTGCGGAGTCGGTGCCGTGGGTTGCGTGTCCGACGCTGGTCGAGCGCGAGCCCGTCCGGGTTCGGTGCGCCTTTCCGGAGGAGCGGGATCACCCGCAGCCCGTCACGGCCCCGCTCGGAGAGCGCGAAGTGGTGATGGAGTGTCACCGGACGATGGGTCTCGAGGACCACCGCGGTCCTTCCTCGCACCGAGGCGAGCCAGGCACCGAAATCGACCGCGTTGGAGACGGTCGCCGAGAGGCTGACGAACATCACGTCCGGGGGCGTGAGCACCAGCACTTCCTCCCAGACCGAGCCGCGATAGGGGTCCTCGAGGTAGTGGACCTCGTCGAGGACGACCACGCCGAGGCCGGTGAGCAGGCTCGAGCGCGAGAAGAGCATGTTGCGGAGGACCTCGGTCGTCATCACCACGATCGGCGCCGCAGGTTGATGAGAGACGTCACCGGTGAGCAGCCCCACCCGATCCCGGCCGTACCGGGCCGCGAGCTCGGCGAACTTCTGGTTGGAGAGCGCCTTGATCGGAGTGGTGTAGAAGGTCTTTCCCTCGGCGGCGAGGGCCCGGGCCGCGGCGTAGTCGGCGACGAGCGTCTTGCCCGAGCCGGTCGGTGCCGACACCAGCACCGACTCGCCGCGGTCGAGGGCGTCCATCGCCTCCACCTGAAAGAGGTCGAGGACGTACCCGAGCTCCTCCTCGAAGCGGGCTCGCACCTCGTCGGCCGGTCGTCGCGGGGCGCCCCGGGCGGGTCCCCGGGCGCGCTGGGTCATCGCCTGATGACCTTGCCGATCACGATCGACAACTCGTAGAAGAGATACAGCGGCACGGCGAGGGCGATCATCGAGAAGGGATCCGAGCTCGGGGTCACCACGCCGGCCACCACCACGATCAGCACGATCGCCCACCGTCTCCACGACGAGAGCTTCTGGGGGGTCAGTACCCCCGCGACCTCGAGGGAGACGAGCACGACCGGGAATTCGAACATCAGCCCGAAGACGGTCATCAAGAGCACGATGAGGCTTAGGTACTTGGTCGGGTCGTAGATCTCGGTCAGGCTCGGACCACCGATGCTGTCGAGCCAGCGGAGGGCGTGGGGGAAGGTGACGAAGGCCACCAGGCAACCGAGGGCGAAGAGGGTGATCGACGCGACGACGAACGGGATCGCGTACTTCTTCTCCTTCGGATGGAGCCCGGGCGTGATGAACCGCCAGAACTCCCAGAGCAGGATCGGGGACGCGAGGAACGCCCCGGCGTAGGCGGCGATCTTGACCCGCAGCGCGAGCCCGTCGAGCGGTCCGGTGATGTAGAAGCCGCAGTGGCCGGGCGCGACCTGGCAGTAGGGCTGCTTCAAGAAGCTGAGGATCGAGTTGTAGACGAGGAAGCACACCGTGCCCCCGACGAGGAACGCCGCCGCGCAGACGAGCACCCGTCGGCGGAGCTCGCTCAGGTGCTCGACCAGGGTCATCGAGTTGGGCCCGGGCTTGGCCTCGCTCCGTCGCTTCAGGGAGATGGCCATGGCCTCAGGGGGCGGCGGGAACGCCGCGTACTTGGCACGGGCGGCGGGCTCAGTTCATGCCCGGGTCGTCGGGCAGTACCGGTCCGGTTCGCCGGACCTGGTGCACCACCGAGTGCTCGGGAGCCGAAGGTGCGATGCCGGCACTCCCACCCGGCGAGGGATCGGCCTCGGGCAGATCGGTGCCCGGTCGATCGGTGCCGGGTGAGGCGCGCGACCCGGAGCCGTCGAGGTCGGGCGGCTCTGCTCCGTTTCCGTTGGTGTCAGCTGCCCGCTCGCTCGCGTGCTCGTCGGCCAGTGTGTCGAGGAACGAGATCGGCGATCGCACGACCTGGGTGATCTTTTCGGTGGAGGGCATCTCGGGAAAGGTTCCCCTCACCTCGGACTCGAGCCGTTGGCGGAGCTTTCGGAAGTCCCCCCAGAGCCCGCCGATCTGCCTTGCCACCCTCGGGAGCTTGTCCGGTCCGAGCACGACCAGGACGACGACGAGGATCACCAGCACCTTGGCGGGGCTGAGGAACGGCACGTCCGAGAGTGTACGGCGTCCGGACCACCCGACCGGGGCGCTCTCGATCCGCCTCGGCCCGGTGACGCACGGTGAAGAGGGTCTATGCCCCCTGGTGAACAGGGGCGGCACCGCGAGGGCGGTTGACCACGGCGAGCCCGGCCACCAGCACCACCGCGGCAGCCGACAGGACGACCAGCCAACCCCCGTCGTCGACCGGCCAGATCACGAAGGCCATCTTGCCGAGGATCAGGTGGCGCGGGATCGGGCCGAAGTACCGGCTGTCCGCGGAATCGGTCCGGTCGTCGCCCATGACGAAGTACTCACCGGGCGGGACCGTGAAGGAATGGGCGAGGCTGAAGGACGCGGCGAGCGGGCTCGGCGTGGTCGGGGGTGGCCGCGGCGCGAGCCACGGCTCCACGAGGAGCCGCTCGTCGACGTACACCTTTCCCCCCACCAGCGAGAGGGTGTCCCCGGGGAGCCCGATCACCCGCTTGACCAGATCCTGGTACGTGGCCTGCTCGAGCGGCGGGCGGGAGAAGACCACCACGTCGCCGCGCCGGATCGGTTCGAAGCGGTAGGCGAGCTTGTCGACGACGATCCGATCCCCGATCTGGAGGGTCGGCAGCATGGAGCCGGAGGGGATGTAGAACAGCTGGACCGCGTAGGCGCGGATGCCGACCGCGAGCACGAGTGCGAGCACGACGACGGCCAGCCATTGGGCGAGCCATCGCCCCGACCGGGCCGGCGCGACGACCTCGGTGGACGAGGCCGGGACCGGGATCGACGGCACCGGGATGGGGATCGACGGCACCGGCTGCGGTGGCCCGACGGCTCCCGATCCGCCCCGTTGCGCAACCTCGGCGGCGGCGTGGATGCGGTCAGGGCCCACCGGCCGCTGAGGCTATCCCACTCCGTCCGCCGTCCGACCCGCGCCGCGGCGAGGTCTCAGAGCCCGGCGATGAGCTTCTCGACCCGCTCTTCCCTGGACTTGAAGGGGTCCTTCAACAGCACCGTGCGCTGAGCCTGGTCGTTGAGCTTGAGGTGGACCCAGTCGACGGTGAAGTCGCGGCGGCGCTCCTTGGCCTTCTTCACGAACTCGCCTCGCAGGCGCGCCCGTGTGGTCTGCGGAGGCGTCGACATCGCGGTGACGATCTCGGCGTCGTCGCAGATCCGGTCCAGCTGGTCGTGGTGCTGGAGCCGGTAGTAGAGGCCGCGGGTGCGGTCCACGTCGTGGTACTGCAGGTCGAGATAGGACACGGTCGGGTTGTGGAGCGAGAGGCGGTGCCGGGCCCGGTAGTGGTCGATGAGCCGGTACTTCGCCACCCAGTCGCACTCGCGGTGCAGCGAGAGCGGGTCGGCCTCGAGGCCCTTCAGGCAGTGCTCCCACATGTCGAGCGCCCGGTCCTCCTGGGGCGAGAGCCCCTGGCGGTCGCGGTAGCGGATCGCTCGCTGCAGGTACTCGCCCTGGATGTCGAGGGCGCTCATCTCGCGGCCGTTGGCCAGTCGGACCGGGCGCCGGCAGGTGATGTCGTGGCTGATCTCGCGGATCGCCCGAATGGGGTTCTCGAGGGTCAGGTCGCGCATCACCGTCGAGGGGTCCTCGAGCATCCGCAGCACGATGCTGGTGGCTCCGACCTTCAGGAAAGTGGCGTACTCGCTCATGTTGGAGTCGCCCACGATGACGTGGAGCCGGCGGTACTTCTCCGCGTCCGCGTGGGGCTCGTCGCGGGTGTTGATGATCGGCCGGCTGCGGGTGGTGGCCGAGGAGACGCCCTCCCAGATGTGCTCGGCCCGTTGGCTGAGGCAGAAGACCGCCCCCCGGGCCGTCTGGAGGACCTTTCCCGCCCCGGCGAAGGCCTGGCGGCTGACCAAGAAGGGAATCAGGACCTCGGTGTAGTGGGCGAAGTCGTCGCGGCGGCTGGTGAGGTAGTTCTCGTGGCAGCCGTAGGAGTTGCCCGCGGAGTCGGTGTTGTTCTTGAAGAGGTAGATGTCCCCCCGGATGCCCTCCTCGCGGAGCCGGGCCTCGGCACCTTCCACCAGCGAGGAGAGGATCCACTCCCCTGCCTTGTCGTGCGCGACCAGCTCGGCGACGTCGTCGCACTCGGGCGTCGCGTATTCGGGGTGGCTCCCGACGTCGAGGTAGAGACGCGCACCGTTCTCGAGGAAGACGTTCGACGACCGGCCCCAGCTGACGACCCGGCGGAACAGGTAGCGCGCGACCTCGTCGGGGCTGAGACGCCGCTGCCCGCGGAGCGTGCAGGTCACGCCGTACTCGTTCTCGAGGCCGTAGATGCGCTTGTCCATTGGTCCCACGGTACCGTGGGAAACGCGGCTGCGGCCGGAACCGGCCTGAGTGCCGGTAGGCGCCTCAGCCGAGCAGGGTCTCGAGCTCGCTGCTCATCACACGGCGGAAGGCACGTCGCCCGGTGTCCTCGGCGAGGACGGCGACCTCGAGCTCGCCCGGACCGAGGGTCCGGTCCGGCCCGGCCAGCGCCCCGACCGCGGCGCTGAGCGCCTCCGCGAGCGGCCACTGCTCGGACCACTGCCCGTCCAGGCGTTGCGCGATCGCTTCGGTCTCCCCGCCGAGCACCGCGTAGCGGTCTTCGTCGGTGATGGTCCCCTCGTAGGCGATGTGGTACAGCTGCGGGCCGCGCATCCCGTTCCCGAGCTCGGCGACGAGGATCTCGACCTCGAGAGGCTTCAGCTCGTGGGTGAAGACCTGCCCGAGGTACTGCGCGTAGAGATTGGCGAGCGAACGGGCTTCGACGTCCTCACGGCTGTAGGCGTACCCCTTGGTGTCGGCGTGGCGGATCCCCGACACCCGGAGTTGGTCGAACTCGTTGTACTTGCCCACGCCGGCGAACGCGATCCGGTCGTAGATCTCGCTGATCTTGTGAAGCGAGCGCGACGGATTGTCCGCCACGATCGCGATCCCGAGTTCGTAGGTGGTGGCGACGAGGGAGCGCCCGCGGGCGATGCCCTTCTGGGCATACTCGGCACGGTCCTTCATGACCTGTTCGGGCGCCACGTAGTAGGGCATCGTCATGGCTGGCGACCCTCCGATCGGCGACGGTCGATGAGCGCCGCGAACCGCTCGGCCACCTCGTCCTCGGAGACCGAGACGAACCCCTCGGAGGTCACGGTCGCGACCAGCGGATAGATGCCGCGGACCAGGTCGGGGCCTCCCGTCGCCGCGTCCTCGTCGGCGGCCTCGTAGAGCGCCTCGATCGCCAACTCGACCGCCTCGTCTCGAGCGAGCCCGACCCGGTAGCCGAGCTTGATGGTCGTACGGGCGTCCCGCCCGCCCGATCCGGTCGCGTTGAACTCGGTCTCCTCGTAGTGGCCGCCGGTCACGTCGTAGGTGAAGATGCGGCCTGTGCCGCGGGCGAGGTCGAACCCGGCGAACAGCGGTACCACCGCGAGACCCTGCAGGGCCATGGGCAGGTGCTCGCGCACCATCTGGCTCAACTGGTTGGCCTTCCCCTCCAGACTGAGCACCACGCCTTCGACCTTCTCGTAGTGCTCGAGCTGGGTCTGGAACAGTCGCACCATCTCCACCGCGGGTCCTGCCGCACCTGCGATCGCCACCGCCGAGTAGCGGTCGGCGGGGAACACCTTCTCCATCGACCGATGCGCGATGGAGTTCCCTTCGGTGGCCCGACGGTCACCAGCCATCACGACGCCGTCCGCGAAGCGGAGCGCGGCGACCGTCGTGCCGTGCGCGATGCGCTCACCGGTCGATCCGGTGACGAACGGGGCGAACCCGCCCGCGGCCGGCGCGGACGCGGGCGCGACCTCGGGAGCCGCCACCTGAAGCCGCCGGACGAGAGCAGCGAAGTCGGGCCCCGGGTCCTCCGTCGTCGGGAAGAACGGCAGGGACACCTGGGCTACTCGCCGCCCTTTTGCACGTAGTTGCGCACGAACTCCTCGGCGTTGTCCTCGAGCACCTCGTCGATCTCGTCGAGGAGGTCGTCGAGCTCGGCCTTCAGCTTCTCGCCCGTCGCGGAGGTCGCGGGGACCTCCTCGACGACGTCGTCGGACCGCTCAGGCGCGCTCTTCCTTTTCTGCTCGCGTTCTGCCATCCCTACTCTCCCTAGCTGCTCAGCCGGTCCAGAAGCTCGGACGGGCTCGCACACTCCTGCAACAGTTCTTCGACATGTTCGGCCGTGCCCTTCAGTGGATCCATCATAGGGACGCGGCGCAGGGGGTCCACTCCGAGGTCGAACACGAGGGAGTCCCAGTTGGCGGTGGCCACCGCGCCCGGCCACTTCTTCAGGCACTCTCCTCGGAACCAGGCGCGAGTGTCACGGGGCGGGTCGGCGACGGCAGCGGTGACATCGGCCGGATCGATCAGGCGCTCGGTGTCCAGACGGGCGAAGAGCGAGCGCGACGGGCGCAGGTCGTGATATTGCAGATCGAGGGCCGCCAGACGATGGTCGCCCCACTCGCATCCGTGGCGGTCGCGGTAGGCCTCGATCAACTGCAGCTTGGCCACCCAGTCCAGCTGGCGCGCGAGCGACATCGGGTCGGTCTCGAGGCCGTGGAGCACGCTCTCCCAACGCGCGAGCACGGTCTCGCCGACACCGGGCTCACCCAGGCACTCGAGCCCCTGGTCGTCTGCGTACTTGCGCGCGAGGGAGAAGAGCTCCCACTGGATGGCGAGCGCAGTCGCCGTGGTGCCGTCGGCCATCGCCAGCGGCTTGGTCATCGAGCGGTCGAGCGCCACCTGATGCATCGCGGCGACCGGATCGGCGAGCACCAGGCTCCGGTCGCCCGAGATGTCGTCTTCGATCATCGCCAACACGACCGAGGTGGTACCGACCTTGAGAAAGGTCGCGACCTCTGCCAGATTGGCGTCCCCGACGATCACGTGCAGTCGGCGGTAGCGGTGCGGGTCGGCGTGTGGTTCGTCGCGGGTGTTGACGATCGGGCGTTTCAAGGTCGTCTCGAGGCCGACCTGCTCCTCGAAGAACTCCGCGCGCTGGGAGATCTGGAAGTCGACGGAGCCGCTCTCGTGGGAGGCGGTCTCGGTGCCGACCTTCCCCGCCCCGGCGAAGATCTGGCGGGTCACCAGGTGAGGGGTGATCCCGGTCACGATGCGGGTGAACGCGACCGCCCGGTCCATCAGGTAATTCTCGTGGGTGCCGTAGGAGTTGCCCTTGCCGTCGGAGTTGTTCTTGTACACGACGACGTGTGAGCCGTCGCGCGAGGACTGGTCCGCAGCCTCCATGGAACGGGTGAGGACCACCTCGCCGGCACGGTCGTAGCGGACGCACTCCAGGGCGTCGCGACATTCCGGCGTGGAGAACTCGGGGTGGGCGTGGTCCACGTAGTACCGGGCACCGTTGGTCAGGACGGTGTTGACCAGGTGGGTCTCGACCTGCGGCGGCATCGACCCCTCCCGGGCGAACCCGCGGGCATCGTTGCCCGGTGCCTCGTCCTCGAAGTCCCAGCCGGTCTGCTGGCGCGCCACGTCGCGCGCGTAGGCGTTGATCAATACCGAAGAGGCCGCAATCGGGTTGGGGTCGCCGTTCACGACCTGGATGCCGTACTCGGTCTCGATACCGCAGACCTTGGGGATGGCCATGCAGCCGACCCTATCCCGGACTTTGCTCAGAGATACTGACCGGTGCCCACCCGTTCGATGGAGCGCCCGCCCTTGGTCTCGTCCTCGTCGTTGACGAGGGTGCGGATGTAGACGATCCGCTCCCCCTTCTTCCCCGAGATCTTCGCCCAGTCGTCGGGGTTGGTGGTGTTGGGAAGATCCTCGTTTTCCTTGTACTCCTGGCGGATCGAGTCGAGCAGATCCTCGGTCCGGATGCCCCTGCCCTCGTCCGCGATGGCCCGTTTGATCGCGAGCTTCTTGGCGCGCCGGACGATGTTCTCGATCATCGCACCCGACGAGAAGTCGCGGTAGTAGAGCGTCTCCTTGTCGCCGTTCTGATAGGTGACCTCGAGGAAGCGGTTCTCGTCCCCTTCGCGGTACATCTCCGACACGGTGGACTCGATCATCGCCTGGGTGGCCTTGGCCGGGTCGCCGCCGCCCAAGGTCCGCACCTCGCCCACGTCGAGCGGGAGGTCCGGCGTCAGGTAGCGGGCGAAGATCTGCGCGGCCGCGGTCTCGTTCGGGCGCTCGATCCGGATCTTCACGTCGAGGCGTCCGGGGCGCAGGATCGCCGGGTCGATCAGGTCCTCGCGGTTCGAGGCCCCGATCACGATCACGTCCCGCAACGTCTCGACACCGTCGATCTCGGCGAGCAGCTGGGGGACGATGGTCGACTCCATGTCCGAGCTGATGCCGGTCCCACGGGTGCGGAACAAGGAGTCCATCTCGTCGAAGAAGACGATGACCGGCACGCCTTCCTCGGACTTCTCTCGCGCGCGTTGGAAGACGAGCCGGATCTGACGTTCGGTCTCGCCGACGTACTTGTTGAGGAGCTCCGGGCCCTTGATGTTGAGGAAGTAGCTGCGAGCGTTGGTGTTGCCGGTGACTTCGGCGACCTTCTTCGCCAGCGAGTTGGCCACCGCCTTGGCGATGAGGGTCTTCCCACACCCTGGCGGGCCGTAGAGGAGGATCCCTTTCGGGGCCGGGAGCCGGTGCTCGGTGTAGAGCTCCCGGTGGAGGTACGGCAGCTCGACCGCGTCGGTGATGGCCTCGATCTGCTCGTCGAGACCGCCGACGTCCGCATAGGTGACGTCGGGGACCTCCTCGAGGACGAGCTCTTCGACCTCGGGACGGTCGAGCTTCTCGGTGAGCAGTCCGGTGCGCGACTCCATCAGGACGGTGTCACCTGCCCGGAGCCGGACACCGAGGAGGGAGTCGGCGAGCTCCGCCACCCGCTCCTCGTCGGCACGGCCGAAGACGATGGCGCGTGCGCCTTCGTCGAGCAGCTCCTTCAGGACGACGACCTCGCCGGAGCCCTCGCCCTTCCGGGCCAGAATGACGTTCAGCGACTCGTTGAGGACGACCTCGTTGCCGCGCTCCAAGTGGTCGAGGTCGATGTCGGGGTGGAGCGCCACCCGCATCTTGCGCCCGCCCGAGAAGACGTCGACGGTGCCGTCGTCGTTGGACCCGAGGAAGGTGCCGTAGGCCGCAGGCGGCTGGGTGAGCTTCTCCACCTCCTCGCGGAGGTTCGCCACATGCTCCTTCGCGGTCTGGAGGGTGAAGGTGAGCTTCTCGTTCTGTGAGATCGCCTGGGCCAGCTGTCCCTTGGTCTCGAGCAGCTTCTCCTCGAGCGCCTGGACCCGACGCGGGCTCTCCTGCAGACGCCGGCGCAGGATGGTGACCTCTTCCTCCGCCGCGTGCACCCGGATCCTCAACGACTCGAGATCCACTTCGGCACCGCGCCCCGACCGTGGCCCGTCCCGTTCGTCGTGCTCAGCCGTCGCGACCACCTCCCTCGCATTCGGTGACCTCTGTGGCGACCCTACACCGGCGCCTTGCCGACGATGCGCCACATCACCGAAGGGCGCGGACCGGCCGCGCTCGCCGATCTGACACACCGTCAGCTAGTCTCGCGGCTCGCGCGGGTACGATGGGAGGCCGAGACGGCACCGGTCCCGGCCGAGGACGAACCCCTCGGCAGCGGCACGCGCCGTCTGGGGGCCCGCACCGAACGTAGGAGTCACATCACTGATGAAGGTCTGGATCGACCAGGATCTCTGCACCGGCGACGGACTCTGTGAGGAAATCGCGCCCGCTGTCTTCACGCTGCTCGATGACGGACTCGCCTATGTGAAAGAAGGCTCCGACGTCCGCAACGAACCGGGCGGCTCGGCGGGGATGGCCGCGGTCCCCGAGGATTTGGAGGACGCCGCCGTCGAGGCCGCCGAGGAGTGTCCCGGCGAATGCATCTTCATCGAACAGGGCTGACCCACCGGTCCGCTCTTCCTCCGGTCATCGGCCGCGTGGTGCCTCGCTCTCCCGCAGGAGCAGCCGGGCCGTCGTCAGGAACCCGGTGTGCCCGACCATCCGATGGTCCGGACGCACCGAGCGCGGTTCGATGTGCCAGGTGCGCTGGAGGACCTCGAGCGTGCGGGGAAGCCCGAACGCGCTGAGCTCGAGCGCCGAACGCAGCTCGGACGTCTGGTTGATGGTCGGCAGGTAGACGCAGAGGATCCCACCCGACCGCATCGCCGCGGCCGCATGACCGAGCACCCGCCACGGCTCGGGGACGTCGAGGAGGATCCGGTCGAGGCCTCGAGCCGCGATCCCGTCGTAGACGTCGCGGATCTCCACCCGGTACGGGGCGCCCTCGCCGAGCAGGTCTGCCACGTTGCGGCGTGCGCGCGCGGCGAAGTCCTCTCGCAGCTCGTAACCGAGAACCTCCGCGCCCGCCCGCAGCAGCGCCATCGAGAGGGCGCCCGACCCGACGCCCGACTCGAGCACACGCATGCCCGGCCCGACGTCGGCTTCCATCAGGATCGACCCGAGATCCTTCGGGTAGATGACCTGCGCCCCCCTCGGCATCTTCAAGATCACGTCCGAGAGAGTCGGCCGGACCGCAACGAATTGCCGTCCGGTGCTGGCGGCGACCGAGGATCCCTCCGGGCGTCCGATCAGGTCGTCGTGGCGGATGATCCCGGCGTGGGTGTGGAACGACGTGGTGGCGCGGAGCGTGAGCAGGTAGCGCCGGTCCTTGGCGTCGATCAGCAGCACTCGGTCGCCGTCGGCGAGGAAGCTCCGCTCCTCGGCGCCACCCACCCGGTCAGCTGCCGTCGGAGTCGGAGGAGGGCGTCGCCCCGGTCCGGATGAGCAGACGCTCGCCCGGTTTGAGCCGCGTGCGGTAGATCACGTCGTTCTGGTTGCGGGCGCGGTTGAGCATCCAGATGGCCACACCGACGACGATCCACGCGGTGTGGTAGCCGCGCAGCCCGCGGCCGAAGGCCTTCACTTGGAGAAAGTGCAGGATCGATTCCACGGATCAGATCCGTCGGACCTCGACCACCGCCGATCGCCGGCGACCGCTGCGCCGGCCGACGAGGAAGATCACCGCGACGAGGGCGACGCCGACCGCGAGCGCCACGGTGACCGCCTGCGAACGGGCGGACGTGAGCTCTTCGTCGACATCACCGGTCAGCTCACGGAACTTGGCCTCGATCTGGTCGCGGGTGATCGGCCCCTGCTGGGTGGTCATGCCTCGCCCTCCTCGTTGCGCGACGGGCGGCCCTGACCCCGGCTGATCGACCACACCGCGAGCGCGGCCACCCCCACCACCGCGAAGGTGCAGATCAGGTAGGGGACCCAGGAAAGGTTGCCGGCGAAGGTGGTACCGGTCTCGCCCTGGAGCACTCGCAGCAAGGCGATCGCGAGCACGACCAACCCGAGCGAGAGGCAGACCGAGCCGGCCACGCCGAAGAGGAGGAACCGTCCCAGTCCCTTGAGCGGGTCGAGGGTCTCCTGCTTGACGTAGTCGAGGACCAGCTGGACGGTCTCGCCGCCCGTCGCTCGAAGCCCGGCGAGTCCTTTCGCGCGGCCACTGCGGGCTGGTGTCACGATCCTCCTTCGCCTTTCTCGAGCACCCGTCTGCCCGGACGGCGACCGGTCGAGCGGTCCGGGCCGATCGCAACCGTCGGTGACGATCGAACCGCACAACTATAGGCAGCCCTGCCGGGAGGAGCGCTCACTCTCGATCGGTCAACAGGTAGGTGGAACTGGCACGCGCCACGATCGCCCCCCCGTCGTCGACGACCTCCGCCTCGGCGAAGGCGACCCGCGATCCGCCCGAGAGTACCGAAGCCGTGCATTCGAGCAGGGTGCCGACGCGGGCGACCGCCAAGAACGTCGTCTTCATCTCGAGGTTGACCGCGAACACACGGCGCTTCGTCGCACTCGCCGAGGTGATCACCGCCGAGCCCATCGCGGAATCTGCCATCGCGCCGACGAACCCCCCTTGGACGATGCCGGTCGGGTTCGCGAAGCGCTCGTCCGCCCGCATCTGCCAGACCGTGCGACCCGGCACCGACTTGTCCACACACCGCATGCCGAGGGTGAGCTCGCAATTGGCGGGGACCTGGATCCGCCGCTCGGCCATGGTCCGACGCTACCTCCGGTCGCCCGTCGGGAGTGGTGGTCTACTGGTGGGATGGCCGAGCCGGCCTTCGCCAGCGCACTGTCCGAGCACCCGATCGCCGCCCAGGCGACGGGCGAGGTCGCCGGTTCGGTACTCGAGTCGATCGGCGACCGACCCGATCTGGTCGTGGTCAACGCGACCCGGCCGCACGCCGGCGCGCTCGAGGACATCGCGGCGACACTCGAGGCCGTCCTCCATCCGCTCGCGATCGTCGGGTGCGCGGCCGAGTCCGTCCTCGGGCGGGGCGCCGAGGTCGAAGAGACGCCGGCGCTCAGCGTCTGGGCCGGACGTGTCGGGCCGCTCCTCCAGCTGTCCCTGACCGCGGTCCGCCTCTCCGACGACGAATGGCACTTCGAGGGCTGGCCGGACCAGATCGGTCTCGAGCCGCGCGCGCTGGTCCTCATCGGCGACCCGTTCACCTTCCCCACCGAGGAGTTCCTCGCCTGGTTCGCGGAACGACTGCCGGGCGTGCCGGTCGTCGGTGGCAACGCTTCGGCCGGGCGCGGGCCGGGTGCGAGCCGGCTGGTCGTCGGAGACCGCGTGGTCGCGAAGGGTGCCACCGCGGTCCTCATCGGCTCCGGAGTCACGGTCGAGACGGTGCTCTCCCAGGGTTGCCGGCCCTACGGACGGCTGCTCACCGTCACCCGATCGGACCGCAACATCATCTACGAGATCGCGGGGAAGCCGGCCATGGAGCGCATGGTCGACGAGATCAAGGACAGCCTCGAGCCGCTCGACGTCGCGGGCATCGAGGCGAACGGTCTCTTCGTCGGCCGGCTCGTCGACGATCGGATCAGCGAGCCGGGGCCCGCCGACTTCCTTGTGCGCAACGTGGTCGGCGTCGACCGGTCGAGCGGAGCCGTCGCGGTCAACGACCGGGTGCCGCTCGGCGCCACCATCCGCTTCCACCTGCGCGACGCGCACTCGGCCCATCGCGATCTCGAGATCCTGCTCCGCGGGCGTCAGGCGTCCGCGGCGCTGATGTTCTCGTGCAACGGGCGGGGCTCGAGGATGTTCGACACTGCACACCACGACGTCCTCACCTTCGAGCGCGAGGTGGGTACCGCGCCACTCGGGGGCTTCTTCGCAGCCGGTGAGATCGGGCCGGTCGGTGGGAGCAATTTCCTTCACAGCTTCTCCTCCTCGATCGCCCTGTTCCGCGAACGTTGAGCGCGCCGGCGGTGTCACCGCCGCCGGCTTCGACCGATAGGGTTTCCGCGATGAGCGAGTCGCCCTCGTCCTCCGCCGCGGCGGAAGCCCCCTCCGATCTCGAGCAGCTCGGCATCAACGTCGTCCGAGGCCTGGCGATGGATGCCCCACGGGCGGCCGATTCGGGCCACCCCGGCACCGCGATGGCGCTCGCCCCTCTCGCCCACGTGCTGTTCACCCGGGTCATGCACCACGATCCGTCCGACCCGCTCTGGCCCGACCGCGACCGGTTCGTGCTGTCGAACGGCCACGCCTCGATCCTGCTCTACTCCATGCTGTACCTCACCGGCTACGGGCTCACGCTCGACGACCTCCGCGCGTTCCGCCAGTGGGGATCGAAGACGCCCGGGCATCCCGAGCTCCACCAGACCTTCGGGGTCGAGGTCACCACCGGTCCCCTCGGACAGGGGTTCGCGGACGGGGTCGGGATGGGGATCGCCGAGCGGTGGTTGCGCACCAACTTCTCGCCGGAGGTGTGCGACCACCACACCTATGCGATCGCAGGGGACGGCTGCCTCGAGGAGGGGATCTCCCACGAGGCCGCGTCCCTCGCCGGGCACCTCGGTCTCGGCCGTCTGGTCTACGTCTACGACAACAACCACATCACCATCGACGGCCCGACCGAGCTGGCCTACTCCGACGACGTGGCGGGGCGCTTCACCGCCTACGGCTGGTCGGTCGAGGACCTCGGGGAGTCCGCCAACGACCTCGCGGCGCTCGAGGGGGCGCTCGACCGGGCCAAGGCGGTCGACGACCGGCCCTCGTTGATCATCCTCCGGAGCCACATCGGCTATCCGTCGCCCCACCTGACCGACACCGCCAAGGCGCACGGGGACCCTTTTCCCGAAGAGGAGATCCGGGAGACCAAGGCGATCCTCGGTCTCCCGCCCGGCGAGACCTTCTGGGTGCCCGACGAGGTGCTCGAGCTCTACCGGACCTGCATCCCGCGCGGTCAGCGAGTCCATGCCGAGTGGGTCGAGCGCTTCTCGCGCTGGACCGGCGACAAGGCCCGCTGGCGCGCCGCCCAAGCCGGCCACGGCTTGCCCGGTTGGGAGGCGAAGCTGCCCACTTTCGGTCCCGACGACGGGCCGCTCGCCACCCGCCGCGCGGTGAAGGCCTGTCTCGACGCGACCGGCGAGGTCATCCCTGGTCTCATGCCGGGCAGCGCGGACTTGACCGGCAACACCGGGATGGCGATGGACGGCGCGATCGCCCAGTCGGCCTCGGAGCCGGGCGGCGACCTCGTCCACTACGGCATCCGCGAGCACGCGATGGCCGCGGTGATGACCGGGATGGCCGCGCACGGAGGGATCCTCCCGGTCGGTGGCACCTTCTTCGTCTTCTCGGACTACATGCGCGGCGCGGTGCGTGTGGCGGCCGTCTCCAACGTGCACGTCGTCTACTCGTGGACACACGACTCGATCGGCCTCGGCCAGGACGGACCGACCCACCAGCCGATCGAGCAGCTCGCCGCGGTGCGGGCCATGCCCAACTTGCGGGTCATCCGGCCGGCCGACGCGAACGAGACCGCCCAGGCGTGGCGCATCGCCGTCGACCACGAGGGGCCGACGGCCCTGATCCTCTCCCGCCAGTCCATCCCGGTCCTCGAGGAGACCGTCGAGCGAGCCGCGGAAGGGGTTCCCCGAGGGGCCTACGTGCTCCGCGACCCGGAGGGGCGTGACCCCGAGCTCGTGCTCGTCGGCACCGGCAGCGAGGTCCACGTCTGTCTCGAGGCGGCCGACCTGCTCGAAGCGACCGGCACCCCGGTACGGGTCGTGTCCTTTCCCTCGTGGGAGTTGTTCGCGGAGCAGGCTCCCTCCTACCGGGAACGGGTCCTCCCCGCCGGCGTGCCGCGGCTCTCGGTCGAGGCGGCCACCGCGTTCGGGTGGGAGCGCTACGCGGACGCGAGCGTCGGCATCGACCACTTCGGTGCGTCCGCGCCCGGTGAGCGGGTATTGGACGAATTCGGCTTCGACCCGGGTCACGTCGTGGAGCGGGCGCGCACCCTGCTCGCCGAGCACCCGCGATGACCACCCGGTGAGCCGGCGAGGCCCGACCGCGCGAGCGGCAGACCGGCCCGTCGGAGCTTCGACGAAAGGAGCGCCGTGACCAAGTTGCACGATCTCTACGAGCGCCAGGGCCAGAGCCCATGGCTCGACAACCTGCGGCGCGACTGGCTGGAGGACGGGACCCTCGCCGATCTGGTGGCCAAGGGCATCCGCGGCGTGACCTCGAATCCCACCATCTTCGCCAAGGCGATCTCCGGTCAGGACACCTACGACGACGAGTTCCGCAGGCTCGCAGGGTCGGTGTCCATCGAGGACGTCTACTGGGACCTGGTGATCGACGACGTCACCGCCGCGCTCGCGCTCCTGCGACCCCTCTACGACTCCTCCGGCGGCGGCGACGGGTTCGTCTCGGTCGAGGTTGCTCCCGGACTCGCGCACGACACCGCCGGCACCGTCGAGGAGGCCCGCTCGCTGCACGCGAGGATCGACCGGCCGAATCTCTTCGTCAAGATCCCCGCCACGGCCGAAGGAGTACCGGCGATCCGCCAGATGATCGGCGAGGGGAAGAGCATCAACGTCACGCTCGTGTTCAGCATCGCCCGCTACGACGAGGTCGTCGAGGCGTACCTCTCCGGGCTCGAGCAACTGGTCGCCGCCGGTGCGACGGACCTCTCCCCGGTGGCGAGCGTCGCGTCCTTCTTCGTCAGCAGAGTCGACACCGAGGTGGACCGACGCCTCGACGCGGCGTCCTCCTCCGACGCCGGCCTCCTCGACCTGCGAGGAAAGGCGGCAGTGGCACAGGCCAAGTTGGCCTACGCGCTCTTCGTGGAACGCTTCTCCGGGCCGCGTTGGGATGCCTTGGCGGCACGTGGCGCGAGGGTCCAGCGCCCCCTGTGGGCCTCGACCTCCACCAAGAATCCCGCCTATCCGGACCTCGCCTACGTCGACACGCTCATCGGACCCGACACCGTGAACACCATGCCCGACGGGACGATCGCCGACTTCCTCGATCACGGCACGGTCGCGCGCACCGTCGACAGCGGAGTCGACCAGGCGAGCGCGCACCTCGACCGGCTCGCCGCGGCCGGTATCGACATGGCCGACGTGGCCGAGGTGCTCGAGAAGGAGGGGGTCGCCTCGTTCCGCGCCTCCTTCGACGAGCTCATGAAGTCCCTGTCCGACAAGGCGGGTGCGCTGGCCCGCGGTTAGGCCGGCACCCCACCGAGAGGAGGTACGCCATGAAGGTCGGGATGGTCGGTCTTGGCAAGATGGGCGCGAACATGACCCAACGGCTCGTCGAGCACGGGCATCAGGTGGTCGCCTTCGACCTCTCCGACAAGGCACGCGACGCCGTGGCCGCGTTCGACGCCGAGCCAGTGGCGACCCTGGAGGAGCTGGCCTCCAAGCTCGAGGCTCCGCGGGTGGCGTGGGTGATGGTGCCGGCCGGGGAGGCGACCAACACCACGATCACCACGTTGGCGGGCCTCTTCGAGCGCGGCGACGTGGTGATCGACGGGGGCAACTCCAATTACAAGGAGACCGCTCCACTGGTGGAGCAGCTCGCCTCCGCCGGCATCGCCCTGGTCGATGCCGGCACCTCGGGTGGCATCTGGGGCCTGACCGAGGGTTACTGCCTGATGGTGGGCGGCACCAAGGAGGCAGTGGCGATCGCCGAGCCGATCTTCCTCGCCCTGGCGCCGGAGGGCGGCTACGCCCACGTCGGACCTCCGGGAGCCGGCCATTTCGTGAAGATGGTGCACAACGGCATCGAGTACGGCCTGATGGAGGCCTACGCGGAGGGATTCGAGATCATGTCCGAGGCGCACGAGTTCGACCTCGACCTCCACGAGATCGCCGCCATCTGGCGCTATGGCTCGGTCGTGCGGAGCTGGCTCCTCGAGCTCACCGAGCGGGCGCTGCGGCCCGGCTCGGGCTTCGACCAGATCGAGGCCGTCGTGATCGACTCGGGCGAGGGGCGCTGGACCGCGATCGAGGCCATCGACCGTGGCGTGTCCGCCCCGGCCATCTCCTCTGCGCTCTTCGCGCGGTTCGCCTCGATGAAGAAGGACGCCTTCGGGCTCCGCCTGATTGCCGCGCTGCGCAACCAATTCGGCGGTCACGCCTTCACCACCTCCGAAGGCACTCTCGGGGGCGAGACCTCCACCCCGCGATGAGCGCCCCGCCGCAGGGCCACACCCGACCGAGCCGCCCGACACCACCGCTCTCCAAGGCGCCCCCGGTGGCCATGGTCATCTTCGGCGCGTCGGGTGACCTCACCCATCGGAAGATCCTGCCGGCGCTCGCCCGCCTCGCCGACCACGGTGTGCTCGACGCCGGCTTCACCCTCACCGGCGTAGCCCGTACCCAGTGGAGCGACGACGAGTTCCGGAAGAAGGTCGCCGACGCCACGCCGGAGGGCGGAGCCAAGTGGAAGGAGCTCACCAAGCGGTTCCGGTACGTGTCGGGCGAGTACCACGCTCCCGACACCTTCGCCCAGCTGAAGGTGATCCTCGACGAGGCCGACGAGATCGACCAGACCGGGGGGAACCGCATCTACTACCTCGCCACCATCCCGAGCGTGTTCGGTCTGGTGGCGGAGGCGCTCGGTGAGCACGGGTGCGCGGCGCCCATCGAGGGTGGGTTCACCCGGGTGGTGGTGGAGAAGCCATTCGGCCACGACCTGCAGAGCGCCATCGCCCTCGACCAGCAGATGCACACCGGGTTCGACGAGCACCAGATCTATCGAATCGACCACTACATGGGGAAGGAGACGGTGCAGAACCTGCTCGCGCTGCGCTTCGCCAACGCGATCTTCGAACCCATCTGGAACCGCCGCTACGTCGAGCAGGTGCAGGTGACCGTCGCCGAGAGCCTCGGCGTCGAGCATCGCGGCGGGTTCTACGAGACCGCCGGCGCCCTCCGCGACATCGTCCAGAACCACGTGATGCAAGTCCTCGCGTTGACCATGATGGAGTCGCCGACGAGCAGCGAGGCCGACCGGATCCGCGACGAGAAGGTCAAGCTGCTCCAAGCGATCGACATCCCGACTCCCGACGAGGCGGTCGACAAGGCGGTGCGTGGCCAGTACACCGCGGGGACCATCGACGGGGAGCCGGTCGTCGGCTATCGGCAAGAGGAGGACGTCGCGCCCGACAGCCAGACCGAGACCTTCGTCGCGCTCCGACTCCGCGTCGAGAACTGGCGATGGGCGGGAGTCCCGATCTTCGTCCGGACCGGCAAGCGGCTGCCGGGACGGGTGACCGAGGTCGCCCTCACCTTCCACCGCGTTCCTTTCCTGCTCTTCGACCAGCAGGGTGCTCGCGACCTGCGCCCGAACGCGCTGATCCTCCGGATCCAGCCCGACGAGGGGATCAGTCTCGAATTCGGAGCGAAGGTGCCCGGTGAGAAGTTCCACGTGCGCTCGGTGGCGATGGACTTCCGCTACGCCGAGGCGTTCGCCGGATCCGAGGCCGCGGACGGCTACGAGCGTCTGATCCACGACGCGATGGTCGGCGACGCGACCCTCTTCATCCGCTCGGACGAGGTCCTCCAGGCCTGGGAGATCGTCGACCCCTACCTGAAGGCCTGGTCGGAGACGGGTGGCGCGATGCACTTCTACCCGGCCGGCACCTGGGGACCCCACATGGCGGACCTGCTGGTCGAGCGCAGCGGAGACGAGTGGCGCAACCCGGTGCTCGACCTCGACCCTTCCCGGCTCGGCCGGATCTCTCCGGCTCCCCAGTAGGAACCGTGCAGGGCACGTTCCGGCAGGTCGACTCGGTCCCCGACGCGTTCGCCGAGCTGGTGGCGGAGCGGCTCTCCGCGACCGCACCCGAGGGCATGAACCTGTTCCTCTCCGGCGGCCCGACCGCCGAGGCGTGTTACCGCGCCCTCGCCGCGCGGACAGGACCGGGCCGGGACGGGGTGCCCACCGCACCGTGGTCCTCGGTCGACGTCTACTGGGGCGACGAGCGCTGCGTGCCGCTCGACAGCCCCGACTCCAACCACCGCCTCGGCGTCGACTCCCTTCTCGGCGCGGTGGGGCCGGTGCGCTCCGATCACCCGATGTACCGGGGCGGATCCCCCGACGAGGCCGCCTCGGTGTACGACCGTGAGGTCGCGGCACTCGACCGCCTCGACTTCGTCCACCTCGGCCTCGGTCCCGATGGTCACTGCGCCTCGCTCTTCCCGCGTTCGGCCGCGTTGGAGATCGGGGAGCCCGGTCCTCTGGTCGCCCCGAACCGCGACCCGAACGAGACCAACCCGCACGACCGCATCACCCTCACCCTCCCGGCGATCGCGCGCGGCCGACTGGTCGTCTTCACGGTGTCGGGCGCGACGAAGCGAGATGCGCTCCGCCGCGTGGTCGCCGGCGAGGACCTTCCGGCAGGACGGGTCACCGCGGAGGACGTGCTCTGGTTGGTCGATGCGGCGGCTGTGGGCGACACCGCGTTGCCCGGGCACTGACCTCGATGTCCACGGCCGAGGAGCGGGGGGCCTCCGGTAAGGTGTCGCGGATGCCCCGCGACGAGCTGCTCGGCTCCGACCTCGCCTCGATCCAGGAGAGTGCTCGTCGTATCCGCGACGGCGCGTGGGGCAACCGGATCACCTTCTCCCCGAAGGTCTTCGTCCCGCTCACCATGCTCTGTCGCGACCGCTGTGGCTACTGCACGTTCGCCAAGCCTCCGGCTCGGTTGCGCACCCCCTATCTCTGCGTGGACGAAGTCCTCGACATCGCCCGCGCGGGAATGCGGGCAGGTTGCCACGAGGCGCTCTTCACCCTCGGGGAGGGGCCCGAGGACCGCTACCCGCTGGCTCGGCACTGGCTGGACGAGCAGGGCTACCAGTCGACGGTGGACTACCTGGTGGCCGCCTGCCGTGCGGTGGTCGAGGAGACCGGTCTCCTCCCCCACGCCAATGCCGGCGCGCTCGACAGAGAGGACCTGGCCCGCCTGCGCGAGGTGTCCGCCAGCCAGGGGATGATGCTCGAGTCGCTCACCCCGGACCTGGCCGCGCACCGCCACGCACCGGACAAGACGCCCGAGCGGCGTCTTGCGACCCTCGAAGCCGCGGGCGAGGTGGGCGTCCCCTTCACCACCGGGCTGCTGGTGGGCATCGGCGAATCGCGTGCCGATCGCATCGAGACCCTGCGGGCCATCGCCGAGAGCCACCGACGACACGGCCACGTCCAGGAGGTGATCGTCCAGAACTTCCTCCCGAAACCCGACACCGCGATGCACGGCTCGCCGCCCTGCCCGAGCGACGAGTTCCTCTGGACGGTGGCGGTGGCGCGCACCATGCTTCCGCCCGAGATCCACCTGCAGGCACCACCCAACCTCTCCGACGACCTCGGCGCGCTGATCGCGTCGGGGATCGACGACTGGGGGGGCGTCTCGCCGGTCACCCTCGACCACGTGAACCCCGAGCGCGCCTGGCCGGCGCTCGACGACCTCCGTGCGGCCACCGAGGCGTCGGGGCACGTCCTCGCACCCCGCCTCACCCTCTACCCCGAGTTCGCGCTCGATGCTGCTCGCTGGCTCGACGAGAACATGCGCTTCCCGGTCCTCGACGCCTCCGACGCCGAAGGCCTCGCCCGCGACCATCCGTGGAGCTCGGGGGCCGACGCGGTCCCACCGGAACTCCTCGGCCCGGTTCCCTCCGGCCCTCGACCCACACGCCGGGTCCGGACCGGCGCGGTCGCCGACGTGCTCCTCCGGGTGGAAGAGGGCGACGAGCTCGGCGAGGACGAACTGGTCACGCTCTTCTCTGCCCGGGGTCGCGAGGTGGTCGAAGTGGCCGAGATGGCCGACCGGATCCGAGCCGAGCGGGTCGGCGACGAGGTCACCTACGTCGCCAACCGCAACATCAACTACACCAATGTATGCACCTTCAAGTGCCGCTTCTGTGCCTTCTCCAAGGGACCCCTCTCGCTCAACCTCCGCGGTGCCCCCTATCTCCTCGAGCTCGGTGACATCACCGAGCGAGTGCGGGAGGCAGAGGAGCTCGGTGCCACCGAGGTCTGTCTGCAAGGAGGGATCCATCCCTCCTTCGACGGCGGCTACTACCTCGACGTGATCGCGGCGGTGCGCGAGGCCTCTCCCTCCATCCACATCCACGCCTTCACCGCCCTCGAGGTCACCGAGGGGGCGCGTCGCTCGGGCATCAGCCTCGCCGAGTACCTGCGGCTCCTGCGCGACGCCGGCTTGAAGACGCTGCCGGGTACCGCAGCCGAGATCCTCGACGATCCGGTGCGCGAGGTGCTCTGCCCGGACAAGATCACGACCGACGAATGGCTCGAGGCCCACCGGACGGCGCACCAGGTCGGGCTCCGATCGAACGTCACCATCATGTTCGGTGCGGTCGAGCAGCCCCGGTCGTGGGCCCGACACCTCCTCCGGACCCGGGAGCTCCAGAAGGAAACCGGCGGGTTCACCGAATTCGTCCCACTGCCCTTCGTGCACATGGCCGCGCCGATCTATCTGCGCAAGGGCTCGCGCCGCGGCCCGACGTTCCGCGAGGCGCTCCTCATGCACGCGGTCGGACGCATCGCCTACCGCGGGACGATCGACAACATCCAGGCCAGTTGGGTCAAGCTCGGAGCCGCCGGGGTCCGCCAGCTCCTCCGGGCCGGGGTCAACGACCTCGGAGGGACTCTGATCGACGAGAACATCTCTCGAGCCGCGGGCGCCGAACACGGGCAGATGATGGACGCCGCCGCGTTCGCGGCGATCGTCGAGCCGATGGGGCGTACCCTCGCCCAGCGGACGACCCTCTACGGCAGGGTCACCGCCACGGGCGGGCGGGCACTCGCAGCCACTCCCTGAGATGGTGATGCCGCCGGGCGGGCCGGAGCGCGACCGACCCAACGTGCCCGCGAACCGCTCCTTCGAGGCGATCGAGGCGGAACGCAAAGCCCTCGGCGAGGTGACCGAGAGACTGGCGGCCAACCTGGAGGCAGCCGCGGCATCGCCGGCCCAGCGCCGCCTCTATCGGTCGATGCTCGCGACCGCGGCCGGCCTCGCCGGCGAGGGCACCGAGGTGATCGACCTGAAGCTCGCCGACTCCGCTCTCGCCGAGATGGCGGAGGCCTTCCGTATCTTCCGCCCCTACCGGCGGCGGTTGAAGGTGACCATCTTCGGCTCCGCGCGTACCGAGGCCGACCACCCCGCTTACGACCAGGCCCGTGACCTCGCAGCCGCGATGGCCGGAGCCGGCTGGATGGTGGTGACCGGCGCGGGCCCCGGCATCATGGCCGCAGGCATGGAAGGTGCGGGCCGCGAGTGCTCCATCGGCGTCAACATCCGACTCCCCCAAGAGCAGGGGGCGAACCCCTTCATCGCCCAGGATCCGAAGCTCGTCGAGATGCGGTACTTCTTCACCCGCAAGCTCATGCTGATCAAGGAATCCGACGGCTACGTCGTCCTCCCCGGCGGCTTCGGGACTCTCGACGAAGGCTACGAGTTGCTCACCCTGCTCCAGACCGGCAAGGCGGAGCCGGCACCGGTCGTGATGCTCGACGTCCCGGGCGGGACCTACTGGGAGGGGTGGACACGCTTTCTCAACGACGAGGTCGAGCCGCGGGGACTGGTCTCCGACGACGACCGCGCGTTCTTCGCCATCACCGACGACGTCACGAGCGCCCGCGACGAGCTGCTCGGCTTCTATCGCAATTACCGCTCGTGCCGCTGGGTCGGCGACCTGCTCGTCGTGCGGATGGTGACCGCACCGACCCGCTCCGAGCTCGCCGACCTCAACCGCCGCTTCGCGGACATCGTCGCTTCCGGGGTCATCCGGCACACCAAGCCGCTGCCGCCCGAACGAAACGACGTCGACGAGCTCGACCTCGCGCGCATCGCCTTCCGCTTCGACAAGGTCCACTACGGCCGGCTCCGCCAGTTGATCGACGCCGTGAACCGCCTCGGTCGCTGACCGCGTCCCGGCCCGGCGGCGGTTCCGCTACGGTCCCCGCATGACACGAGCGCCCGGGCTCCGCCGACCCGGCCGGGCACCGGTGGCGCTCCTCGCGGTGGTCGTGCTCGCCGGGTACCTCCTGGTGCACCAGCCGGTCGCCGTCGCGTCGACGACGGCCCACTCGACGCTCGTGGCGGACCCCGCCTCGCTCGTCGACCCTCTCGACGGCACCGGCTCGAGCGCCGGAGCGGGCGCGATCGGCGAGTTCCCCGGGGCCGACCTCCCCTTCGGGATGATCCAGTGGAGCCCGGAGACCGTGCCCAACCAGGCCGGCGCGGGCGGTGGGTACTCCTACTCCGACGGCCGGATCGCCGGCTTCGGGCTCACCAACCTGAGCGGCACCGGTTGCACGGGCTACGGCGACGTCCCGATCCTGCCGACCGTCGGGCCGGTCGGTGCCGACCCGGAGGCCACCACCGCGCCGTTCTCCCACGCCGAGGAGCAGGCCTCACCCGGTCGCTACCGGGTCACCGCGGCCGGGGTGACCACCGAGCTCGCGGCGACCACCCGGACCGGGCTGTCGCAGATCACCTTTCCGCGCACCACCGAGGCCGACGTCCTCTTCAAGGTGGCCGGCGGGACCAACCCCATCGTGTCGTCGCAGGTGCGCGTCGTCGGGACCGACGAGCTCACCGGGAAGGTCACGGCCGGTCAGTTCTGCGGCACCGGCACCAACTACACGCTCTACTTCGCGGCGAAGTTCGATCGGCCCTTCGCCGGGCACGGGAGCTGGGAGGGATCGGCGGCCACCGCCGGCTCGACCAGCTGCACCGGCAACGCCTGCGGCGCGTGGGTGAGCTTCGACACCACCTCGGACCCGGTCGTCCTCATGAAGGTGGGTGTCTCCTACGTGGGCACCGCCGGCGCGCTTGGCAATCTCGCTGCCGAGGATCCAGGGTGGTCCCTCCACCAGGTCGAGGGAAACGCGGCACCAGCGGTGGGACGCTCTCCTCGCCAGGATCCGGGTCGGCGGCGGGACGCCTGCGGAGAAGCGGACCTTCTACACCGCGCTCTACCACTCGCTCCTCTTCCCGAGCGTGATGAGCGACCACTCGGGCGCCTACCGCGGCGACGACGGCCGGGTGCACTCGGCCGGCAACCGCCTGGTGTACGCCAACTTCTCGGAGTGGGACATCTACCGCTCGGAGATCGAGCTCCTCTCCTTGCTCGCCCCGGGCCGGGTCGGCGACATGGTCCAGTCGCTCGTCGACGACGCCGGGCAAGGAGGCTGGCTGCCCAAGTTGGCCATCCCCGACGGCGACGCCGACCAGATGAACGGTGATTCGGCCGACCCGATCATCGCAGCCGCCTACGCATTCGGGGTGCGCAACTTCGACGCGAAGGCGGCGCTCGCCGCGATGGTCAAAGGCGCGACCGTCACCGAGCAGAACCACGGGCTCGAGATCGAACGCCAGTATCTCGACCAGTACTCGAGCCAGCACTACGTCGACGCGGGCTCCCTCGACCTCGGGTCGATCACCTACTCGGACGGCGCGTCGGCGACCCTCGAGTACGCGATCGACGACTTCTCCATCGCCCAGCTCGCCGGCGCGCTCGGCCAGCACCGCCTCGAGCTGTCGATGGCGGCACGGGCCCACAACTGGGAGTACCTCTTCGACCCGGCGACCGGCTACCTCGGGGCTCGCAACGCGGACGGGGCCTTCCCGGCCGGTCCGGCGTTCCAGACCTCACAATTCGAACCGGGCGGCGAGGTCGGCTTCGAGGAGGGGAACGCGATCCAGTACACCTGGTCGGTCCCCCAAGACCTCGCGGGTCTCGCCGCGCTGATGGGCGGGGATGCGGCGGCCACCGCGGCGCTCGACTCCTTCTTCACCCAGCTCGACGCCTCCCGCTACCAGCCCTACGACTGGTCGGGCAACGAGCCGAGCCTCTGGACCCCGTGGGAGTACGACTACTTCGGCGCTCCCTCGCGCTCGCAAGGGGTGGTCCGGGCGATCGTCAACACCCAGTACGCCGACGCTCCGGTCGACGAGCCCGGCAACGACGACCTCGGCGCGCTCTCGTCGTGGTACGTGTGGGCCGCCGTCGGCCTCTATCCGGTCACCCCCGGGTCGTCCGATCTCGCGCTGGCGAGCCCGCTCTTCCCCGACACCGTGGTCACGCTCCCCGACGGCAAGACCCTCGTCGAGCAAGCGGCGGGCGCGTCCGCGGCGACACCGTACGTGCAGCGGCTCCGGGTAAGCGGCGTCCAGCCGGCGGTCTCGGCGGCACCCTGCGGATCGAAGTCCGCCGGCTCGTCCCGAGGTGCGAACGGCGACTGGGTGAGCCCGTGGGTACCGGGCTCGATCCTGAAGAGCGGCGGCACCATGACGTTCGCCCTCTCGGCGCACCCCGACACCAGCTGGGCCGCGGCACCGGGGAAGGCACCGCCGTCGTTCTCTTCGGAGCGTCTCCCCGCTGTCGGCGACTCCTCCCCCGCCGGCGCGGTCACGGTCACCGCCGGCCGGCCCACGACCGTGCAATTGGGCATCGACCGCGCAGGGACCTCCGGCGCGGCGGTCGACTGGACGGCCTCGGGCACCGGCCTCACCGTGTCACCGGCAGGCGGGCAGTTCGGCGCAGCCGCAGCCTGTGCCACGGGTGGCGGTCCGACCGAGACGCTGACGGTGACCGCAGCCACCGCCGGTACCTACGACCTCGACGTCCGGCTCGAGACGGGCAACCACGTCGCGCTTCCGCCGGTGGTCCTCGCGGTCACCGTCGTCGGCTGACTCGTCCTCCGGGTTCCGTCCCCTCAGGGACCGTCCTCGGCGGCGGGCCGCTCGCCCAACAGGACCGCGGCCTTCTCGACCGCCCGGCGGGCCCTGGTGATCCGCTTCTCCTCGGCAGTGAGCCGCGGGTCGGGTGTCCCCCCGTCGCGCACCGAGGAGGCTGCCGAACGGAGGCGATCGAGGGCGAGCTCGGAGAGCTCCTCGGCGATGCCCTCCAGCCGCCCGGCCAGGTCTGCGAGGTCGGCGCCCATCCTCAGCGACCCGTCGACACCACGACCTCGACCACCTCGAGGCCCCCTTCCGCGTGGCGCGCCCGCAGGACCTTCTTGTCGAACTTGCCGACGCTCGTCTTCGGGACCTCCGCGATGAAGACCCATCGCTCGGGGAGCCACCATCGGGTCACCCGCTCGGTGAGGAACGCGACCAGCTCGTCGGCCGAAACGGTCGACTCCTCCACCAGGACCACCGCCACGAGCGGCCGCTCGCTCCAGCGCTCGTCGGGTACGGCGATCACCGCGGCTTCGAGCACCTCCGGATGGGCCATGACATGGTTCTCCAGCTCGACCGAGGAGATCCATTCGCCGCCCGACTTGATCACGTCCTTGGTGCGGTCGCTGATCTGCATGAACCCGCGCCCGTCGAGAGTCCCGATGTCCCCGGTTCGCAGCCACCCGTCGTGGAAGCGGTCGGGCGCGGGATCCTTGAAGTAGGAGCCGGTGATCCACGGCCCGCGGACCTCGAACTCGCCGATCGAGACCCCGTCGTTCGCCAGGATCGAACCGTCCTCGGCCACCACCCGCACCTCGACGCCGGGCACGACCCGCCCGGTCTTCGAGCGCCACCCGATCTCCTCGTCGGGAGGGGTGCCCTTGGGCGGCAAGGCGAGCGCGCACATCGGGCTGGTCTCGGTCATCCCCCAGCCCTGCACCAGCTCGATACCGAGCTCGTCGCGGAAGCCCTCGATGAGCTGGCGGGGCACCGCGGCGCCTCCTGCGGTGATCTGGCGCAGCGAGGAGAGGTCGACGTCGTGACCGCGCGCGTAGCGCAGCACGTCGCTCCAGATGGTCGGCACACCCGCCGAGAACGTCGGGCGATGGCGGGCGATGATCGCGGTAAGCGGCTCGGCCTGCAGGAACATCTGGGGCATCAGCAGATCGGTGCCGCAGAGGAAGGCAGCGTAGGGCGCGCCCCAGGCGTTCACGTGGAACATGGGCACGATCAGGAGGATCCGGTCGTACTGGGTGGTCCCGAGCGAAGCACCCGAGCTCAGCGCCATCGCGTGCAAGTAGGTCGAACGGTGGGAGTAGACGACCCCCTTCGGGTCGCCGGTCGTCCCCGACGTGTAACACATCGATGCGGCGTCACGCTCGTCGAGATCCGGCCACTCGTAGCCGGGCTCCTCTGCCGCGAGCAGCTCGTCGTAGGAGAGCACCTCGCCGAGTCCGCTGTCGTCACCCGGGCCGACCATCACCAGCTGCTTCACCGTCGAGAGCTGGTCGCGCACCCTGGCGAGCAGTGGGGCGAGCGTGCCGTCGACGAGGATCACCTGGTCCTCGGCGTGGTTGATCACGTAGGCGAGCTGCTCGGGCGGGAGCCGGAGATTGAGTGTGTGCAGCACCGCGCCCATCGCCGGAACCGCGAAGTAGGCCTCGAGGTGGCTCTGGTTGTTCCAGAGGAAGGTCCCCACCCGGTCGGAGTCCCCGATCCCGAGGCGCGACAGCGCCTTCGCCAGGCGCTCGGCGCGCTCGGCCACCTCGGCGAAGCTCTCCTCGATCCCCTCACCGGTGGGCGTGGTGACCGTGATCACCTGGCTGTCGCCGTAGACCTGCTGTCCGTGACGGAGGATCCCGCTCACGAGGAGCGGTCCGTCCTGCATGGTACTGAGCACGATCGGTCTCCCCCGTTCCCGCCGGTGAGCATCATCCGCAATCGCGGCTGAACGAGCATACCGAGCCGCCTCGGAGCGAGGACAGGCCTTGCGCGGCACTCGGCAGCGTGATGCACTGGAGCACCGGCGCAGGTCCGCGACGATCGTCCTCGGTGACGCGGACCGCACACCTCTGAGCGCGGTGCTCACTTTCGTCCGGACAAGGGCAAAGAGGTGCGCAGGGTGGGCAAGCTCCTGACCGCAGCGGTCGCGATCGCGGTCGCACTCGGGGCACTTCTCGGCACGCTGGTCGCGGCGGTCTCGGCTCCCGCGGACCCTTCGGCGAGCGGCGGGTCGACGGGCGCCGGGGCAGCCGGCGCAGTGCCCGGGGCGTGGACGACGCTCTACCAGCAAGCCGCGCTCACCTGCCCGGGGCTCCCCTGGGCGGTCCTCGCGGCGATCGGCACGATCGAGTCCGGCAACGGCCAATCGACCGCACCGGGGGTCCGGTCCGGCTCGAATGGCGCCGGTGCCGAGGGCCCGATGCAATTCGAGCCTGCGACCTTCGCCGCCTACGCGACGGTCGGCCCCGGAGGAGCCCGGCCACCGTCTCCTTACGACCCGGTCGACGCGGTCTACACCGCGGCGCGCATGCTCTGCGCCGACGGGGCCGGGTCGCCCGGCTCGCTGCCGGAGGCGGTGCGCGCCTACAACCACTCGACGAGGTACGTGGACGACGTGCTCACCTTGGCGCTCGCGATCGGCACCGATCCCGGGGTCACGGCCATGGCGGTCGCGGCGCTGACCTTCGCGGCCGGGGAGCTCGGGCAGCCCTACCGATGGGGTGGGACCGGACCCGGTGGGTTCGACTGCTCGGGGCTCACCCAGGCTGCCTACCAGTCGGCGGGGTTGGCGCTCCCGCGCACCGCGCAGGACCAGTTCGATGCCGGTCCACCGGTGCCGCCGGGCGCGAACGTCCTCCCGGGCGACTTGGTCTTCTTCGGGAGCGATCCCTCAGGAGTGGAGCACGTCGGCCTCTACGTCGGCGCAGGGGAGATGATCGACGCACCCCACACCGGCGCCGTGGTGAGGCTCGACGACGCGGGCTGGCCGGACCTGATCGGCGCGACGAGGCCGGCCTGAGAGCACCTCACGCCCGGCCCTTGCACCCGGATGGCCGCAGGAGGAGCATGGTGAGTGCCAAACGGGACCGGTGAAGGAGGCGCCATGCGCGCGAAGGTCGGTGACCGGATCGTGATCGGTGGGCGACGGGCGGGACAGCCGGACCGGGCCTGCGAGGTGCTCGAGGTGCGCCACTCGAACGGCGAACCGCCCTATGTGGTCCGTTGGGGCGACACCGGCCACGAGGACCTCTTCGTCCCGGGCTCCGACGCCGCGGTCGTGCCGCGCCAGGAGGACTGAGCCGGCGACGGCCGCTGGGGTCCCCCTTCGCGCTCAGGCCCGAGGGAACCGCGAGGGAGCCCGGCGGTAGGCGAGGTATGCCTTGACCGACTGGTCGGTCGGTACCTCGTCCTCCTTGGTCCTCTCCTCGAGGAGCTCGAAGCGCTCGGCGAGCGCCGCCTTGAGGCGGGTCAGGCTCACCGCGAGCTCACCGATCTGTTCGCGATGGAGGGTGTAGGCGTCAGAGCCGGCGCCCACCTGCTCGAAGATCCGGATGTCCCATTCGGAGATGCCCGCCTCGACGCCGTCCTCGGCATAGGTCACGTCCATGATCATCGTGCCGCCCTCGAAGTCGAACACCCATGGTTCGTCGGCTCCGAGCCGCCGCAGCTCGCCCATCGTGTTCACGTCGAGGACGAACAGTCCACCGTCGGCGAGATGTGCATGGACTGCGTCGAAGGTCGCGCACCAGGCATCGAAGTCGAGGAGGTGGTTGATCGAGTCGAAGACGCTGATCACCACGTCGAACCGCTCACCGAGGGCGAACGAGCTCATGTCGCCCTCGACGAGTCGAGCTCGCGGGACCTTCTCCCCCGCGACGGCGAGCATCACCGGCGACCGGTCGAGACCGGTGAGGGAGGAGACCTCCCCGAGCCGGGCGAGGATCGATCCGGTCCCACACCCGAGCTCGAGGAGCGAGTTCGCCTCTGGCCGGTACCGCTCGATGCAGCGCACGACCCACTCCGCGCGTGGCGCGGGGTCGTCCATCACTGCGTCGTAGAAGCGAGCGATCCGGTCGTAGGGCGCCACCGGTCACACCGTGCCACACCGGCGGAGCCGCCGGCATGGCACGGTGGATCGCTCAGTACCCTCCGCTGCAGCCGTTCTGGTCCGGAGCCGCGTTGGGGTTTCCCCAGTAGTAGGTGGCGAATGCAACCGCCACTCG
Organism: uncultured Acidimicrobiaceae bacterium; assembly: GCA_963769905.1. Classification (GTDB taxonomy): domain Bacteria; phylum Actinomycetota; class Acidimicrobiia; order Acidimicrobiales; family RAAP-2; genus Bog-756. Next base: position 1,399,655 of record CAVYNG010000002.1, on the reverse strand, counting down.
GATCTGCTGCTCTGGCGTCGCGGAGGCCGCGTCCGACGGGAAGCCGAACGTGTTGAACTGGTTCCAGTTGGAGTGGGTGAACCCGAGTCCCCCGCTGAAGAGGGGGCCGTCGGAGTGCCAGTTGCCGCCCTCCTCGCAGTAGTTGACCTTTTCCCAAGCCGAGACCTGGTAGGGCGTGACCAGATCGATGGCGGGAACGAGGAAGACGGGCGGAGGACTGTAGACCGTGCTCCCGGCGAGGGAGCCCTGGTACTCCAAGGCACCGAAGGTGAAGACCCCGCCGTCGGAGGCGACGAGGAGGTACCCGTCCGGACCCGATGCGAGGCCGATCACCGGCTCGTCGAGCGAGCGCCCGCCGAGCGAACCGTCGAAGCGTGCCGCGCCGAAGGCGAACACACCGCCGTCGGCGGCTGCGAGACGGTAGCCGTTGCCGTGCGACGAGATGGCGATCACCGGGTGACCAACAGGCGCGTTCCCGTCGAAGCGGGCGTCGCCGAATGCGTAGACCGAACCGTCGGCGGCGGCGATCCAGTAGCCGTCACCGTCGGCGGTCGGCGCGGCACCGATGATCGCACTGGTCGGGGACATCCCGCTCGCCGCGCCGTGGAACTCTGCGTCGCCGAAGGCGAAGATGCCGCCGTCGGCGGCCGTGAGCCAGTAGCCGTGTCCGTCCGAGGTGGGGGCGATACCGACGATCGGCTGGTCGAGGACGAGGGACCCGGTCGAGCCGTAGAAGCCGGCATCGCCGAAGGCGAAGATGCCGCCGTCGGCGGCGACTTCCCAGTAACCACGCCCGTCGGACGTGGACACCACGCCGACGATCGGCTTGTTCAAGTGCAGCGACCCGGTCGAGCCGTAGAAGCCGGCGTCGCCGAAGGCGAAGATGCCGCCGTCGGCGGCGACTTCCCAGTAACCGCCGGCGTCGGGAGTGGTCGTCGCGGCGACGATCGGTGCGTTGAGGACCATGCCGGCGCCGGTCGGCAGGGCGGCCGACGCAGCGGGAGCCGTTCCGAAGAGGCCGAGCGGTACCGCGAGGACCGCGCACAACGCGGCGAAGCGTCGAGTGAGCCAGCGCGCCGAGTGGCGGCGGGCATGAAGGACGAGGGACGAGTCAGCGACGCGCACGCGGCGCGACGAACGAATGGGAGGCACTGTGGGTGACCTTTCCTTGGTCGGTCAGACCGCGCGGCGCGCGGTACGACTCTCTTTTGGTTGGGTGGACCCCACATCGATGCATTCAACGCCCCAGCCGAGCACCGGGAAGGGTGGTACGGCCTCGCTCAACAAGCCGGGTGTGCTAGCGGGTTACGTCCGGGTGAAAGACGGGTATGTGCGTTGAAGGGCTCCTCGTGCGCCGGGCCGCGCGGATCACCGAGAAAGGGAATCGTGTGGATCGATCTCTGCCTCGGTGGGGGCAGGCCGGCGGGTTACGCCTGCGATCAGACCGGCGCAATGTAGCGATGCCCTCGCCGTGGTGGTAATCGGCACCACCCGGTGCGGTGGTCTCGCGCGGATGCCCTGGTGAAACCCCGCCGACCCCTCACACTGAGTGGTCGGGCGACCGGTCGCCCCTTCCGGGGGCGCATGTCCGGCTCAGGGTGGTCCGAGGAGGTACTCGCCCGTTTCGGGGTGGTGGTACCACCCGCCTGCCGCCTGCGAACCCCCGTCCACGTGGAGGGTTTGGCCGGTCACATAGCTCGACAGGTCCGAGGCGAGGAAGACGGCGGCGCCCGCCATCTCGTCCACGTGGCCGGCGCGGCCCATGGGCACGACGTGCCCGAAGCGCCCCAGCGAGGCGGGTGGCGCGACCGACACCAGCCCCTCGGTGAGGGTGATGTCCGGGGCCAAGGCGTTGACCCGGATGCCGAGCGGTGCGAACTCGAGCGCGACCGTCTTGGTGAAGTTGACGACGCCCGCCTTCGCCGCGGCGTACGCCGCGTAGCCGGGTGCGGCCCGTGACCCCTCGATCGAGGTCACGCTGATGATGCTCCCCCCGGTCTCGGCTGCCGCCATCGACTTCGCGACCCGGTGGGTGCAGAGCAATACGTGGCGCAGATTGGCCCGGTAGAGGGCGTCCCATCCCTTCTCACGGCTCTCGAGGAACGGGACCGCGAAGACGCCGCCCGCGTTGTTGACGAGGATCCGCACCGGCCCGGCCTCGCCGACGGTCCGGGCGAGCGCCTCGTCGACCTGCTCGGGCTCGCGCACGTCGACGGTCATTCCGGTCGCACCGACCTCTGCCGCCGCCTCCGCGCAGCTCGAGGCGTCGCGCTCCCAGATCACCACCTTGGCGCCGAAGGCGGCGAAACCGGCCGCGATGCCGCGGCCGATACCGGACCCGCCGCCGGTGACCACCGCGACGCGGCCGTCGAGCAGCACCGCGTCACGCTCGAGCGTCATTGCCGGAGCACTCTACGCCTACCATGTCGGCCCATGTCGATGGGATGCCCGCTCCTCGACGACCTGCCGCACCGCAGCGACGACCTCGACGGCCGCCACGTGGTCGAGCTCGACATCGTCGACTCGATGTGCGGACCGACCGGATCGGCGCACGGCGGCCTCGTGGCCGCACTCGCCGACCGGGCCGGCGCGTACGCGGCGGTCCGGGCCGGACAGCGGCCGGTGGTCACGTCGAGCGTCGCGCTGAGCTACCTCTCGGGAGCGACCGCCGGACCCCTCCTCGCCGAGGCGACCGTGCTCCACTCCGGCCGACGACAAGGGGTCGTCGAGGTGCGGCTCCACGACGGTGGTCGCGACGATGCACTGGTCGCCTCGGCGCTCCTCACCCCGAGCTACGTCCCCGGCGAGATCCCCGGCCCGGTGCCCGGCTGAGGCGGTCGCCCTTCAGGTCCCCGCCACAACCACTCGTGCCGGTACGATCGCTCGGGACTCACCCGGTCACGGAAGGAACGAGCATGGCCGAAGCAGCGGGACCGAAGATCTGCCTCGTCGGGGCAGGCGGGATGTCGTTCGGACCGGTGATGGTCCTCGACGCGATCAACACCCGCCGGGTGCGTGGCGCGACGATGATGCTGCACGACGTGGACCCCGAGCGTCTCGCGGTCGCCCGGCGCTTTGCCGACCGGGTGAACCAGCGCAACGGCAGCCCGATCCGGATCGAGAGCTCCCTCGATCCTGCCGAGGCGCTCACCGGCGCCGACTTCTGCCTCACCAGCGCCGAGATCGAGCGGTGGCCGCACTGGGTCGAGGACTACGAGATCCCCTGCCGCCACGGCTCGACGCAGATCACCGGGGAGAACGGGGGGCCCGGCGCGGTCTTCCACTCCCTGCGTTCGATCAAGACCATCCTCGGCGTCTGCGACGACATCGCCAAGTACTGCCCCGACACCTTCCTCGTCAACCTCACCAACCCGCTCAGCCGGGTCACTCTCGCGATCAACACCGGTACCACCGTCAAGAACGTCGGGATGTGCCACGAGTTCGCCGGCGGCGTCGCACGGATCGCCGGACTGCTGCGGCTCCCCAAGTCCAAGATCGCCGCCAAGGCCTCCGGCATCAACCACTTCACCTTCTTCACCGACATCCGCCGCTCCGACACCGGCGAGGACCTCTACCCGAGGCTGCGGCGGATCTGGGAGAGGCGCTTCTTCGACTTCCCACCGCCGGTCACCGCGGCGGCCAGGCAGCTGGTGAAGCTTCCGTGGGTGCAGATCGCGGTCGAACAGATGTACGCACCGCTCGTCGCCCACATGTTCCGCGAGTACGGAGTCCTCCCCTGCTCGGTCGACAGCCACATCGGTGAGTACGTCCCCTTCGCGCGGGAGATGGCCGGATGGCACCCGGTGCCCGTCTACTACCACCGCGACCTCATGGCCCGTGTGGGGAAACTGGTCAACCGCTACGGGAGCGGCGAGTCGCACGTCCCGATGCACCGTGCCGGCCGCTCCGCGGAGGAGGTCTTCCCGGTCGTCGGCGCCCTCTGGTCGGGTACCGAGCGACGCATCAACGCGGTCAACGTCCCCAACCACGGCGCGGTGCCGAACCTGCCCGAGGGGGCGATCGTCGAGGTACCGGCGACCGCGGGTGCCGACGGGATCGTCCCCGAACAGATGCCGCCGATCCTCGAGCCGCTCGCCGAATTCATGAAGACCCAGATCGAGCTCCAGGACCTGGTGGTCAAGGCGGCACTCACCGGTGATCCCGCCCCGGCGTTCGAGGCGGTGCTCCGCGATCCGCTCTCACCGCGTGACGAAGCCTCGTGCCGTGCGCTCTTCGACGAGTTGGCCACGGTGCAGGCCGGCGCACTCCCCTTCTGATCGGCGCCGGCCCAGTCGTCGGGACCACCGGCCTCCGACTGAAGGGGACCCGAAAGATGGCGTCATACGTGCTGGTACATGGCGGCGGGCACGGGGGATGGTGTTACGCCAAGGTCAAGCGGCTCTTGGAGGACAAGGGGCACGAGGTGTTCGCGCCGTCCTTGACCGGGCTGGCCGAGCTGTCGTCGTCGCTCTCGCCCGACGTCGACCTCGAGTTCCACGTCGACGACGTCGCGAAGCTCCTCTACTACTGGGACCTGCGAGAGGTGATCCTCGTCGGCCACAGCTATGGAGGCATGGTGGTCACCGGCGTCGCGGACCGCGCCGCCGACCGGGTCGGGAAGCTCGTCTACCTGGACGCTGCCAACCCGAGGAACGGTCAGTCGCTGGTCGACGTCGCAGGCCCGGTGATCGAGGTGACCCGTCCAACCGGCAAGGTGGTCGAGGGCGTCGAACTGGTGCTGCTGCCGGCTGCGGGCGCCGCTGCCTTCTACGGCGTCGACGACGCCGAGGACCGGGCGTGGGCGGACGCCCGGCTCACCGGTCATCCGTGGAAGTGCTTCGAACAGAAGCTCCGCCTCGCGAACGAGGACGCCCTATGGGCGATCCCGCAGTACCACATCGTCTGCGAGTCGACGATCCCCACCCGTGACAAGGACATGATCGAGACGGCGCGTGCCGAACGGCGACTCTGGCACGTCGACACCGGTCACGACCTCATGATCACCCGGCCGGAGTTCGTCGCCGGAGCGCTCCTCGAGATCGCCTCGCGCTGACAGTTCTCGCGCTCCGAGCGGCTCAGTCGGGAAGTCGACGGTAGAGGCACTGCCCGCCGCCGCTCGCGTGCAGCCGACCGCCCGGTGACCAGATCTGTGCCCGCCAGGCGAACAGGCCCGAGGTGGAGAGTGGTGCCTCGCCGTCGCAGAGGAGCCACTCCTGATCGGTGGTGGGCGACTGGAACGAGACATGCAGGTCGAGGCTCGGCGCGATGAACCGGGGATTGCTCCACGCATGCGGTCGGTGGGCGGAGGGCCAGCTCGGCAGATCGACCAGGATGACGCTGCGGGCGGCATCGATCCAGGCATCGTCGAAGGTGGCGGTCGGGGTGAAGCGCAACCACTCGCGCCAGCGCGCCGGCCGCGGATCCGTCGGGGGCCACTCGGCCTCGAAGTCGATCGGCTTCGACTCGAGGTTCTGCCAGAACGGGTAGGCGACCCGTGGAGGTCCGGGGAGGAGCTCCTCGAGGGTCGCCAGATCCTCCGGGCCGGGCACGTCGGGTGGGACGGTCTCGTCGTGGAAGAGCCCGTCGGTTCCCTCCCCCACGCTCCAGACCATCGCGTCGAGGATCGGCCGTCCTGCCTGGGTCACCTCGACCCGGTGGGAGCTCGCGTTGCGGCCGACCCGGCGCGGCTCGACGACCATCTCGACCGGGGCGAACCCGGCGACCCCGAGGTAGTGGCACGAGAAGGCCGCAGGGCGGGGGTGGCCACTCGCGGCCCCGGCGGCCCGCAGCGCGCAGGCCGCGACGTAGCCCCCCATCGGACCCCAGATCTCCCAGTCGGGGTTGAGGTCGGCCTCGTAGCTTCCCTCGCCGCGCTCTCGGACCGCGGTGTCGGTGCCGAGATCACCCATCGTCTGCGCCCCCTGGTCAGCGGAGCGCGAGCTGCCCCGGCACCAGCGGCGCGGGAAGCGAGGTGGTCCCCATCAGGTACCGGTCGGCGGCGGCCGCAGCGGAGCGGCCTTCGGCAATCGCCCACACGATGAGGCTCTGGCCACGGGTCATGTCACCGCAGACGAAGACGCCGTCCACGCTCGTCGACCAGTTGGCGCCGGCCGCCACGTTCCCCCGCGAATCGAGCTCGAGACCGAGCTCGGCCACCGGGCCCTCCCGCTCGGCACCGAGGAAGCCCAGTGCGAGAAGGACGAGCTGGCAGGGAAGCTCGAAGTCCGATCCTTCGATGTCCACGAATCGCGAACGGCCGTCGTCCCCGGTCTCCGTCTCGACCTGCCGGCAGCGGAGCGCGGCCACGTGGCCGCTCCCGTCGTCGACGAACTCGGCGGTCGTGACCGAGAAGACCCGCTCGCCGCCCTCTTCGTGCGCGGCCGAGGTGCGCAAGATGAGCGGCCAGGTCGGCCACGGATTGTCGAGGGTCCGCTCGTCGGGAGGGACGGGCAGGATCTCGAGCTGGTGCACGCTGCGCGCACCTTGGCGATGCACGGTGCCGAGACAGTCGGCCCCGGTGTCCCCCCCGCCGATGATGACCACGTGCTTCCCGGCCGCCGAGATCGGCGGCGAGGCGAGCAGTCCTTCACGGACCATGTTCGAGGGTTTGAGGTAGTCCATCGCCGGATGGATGCCTTCGAGTTCGCGCCCGGGCACCGGAAGGTCCCGTGGGAGTGTGGCGCCGCCGGCCAGCATCAGCGCGTCGAATTCGTCGACGAGGGAGGCCGCGGTGATCACCTTGGCATCCGCCGCCAGGGCACCGCGCACCCCGGCGCGCTCGGGCCGACCGACACGCTGCAGCGGAACTCGACGCCCTCGGCTTCGAGCTGGCCCAGGCGTCGATCGAGCACGGCCTTTTCCATCTTGAACTCCGGGATCCCGTAACGGAGCAGGCCCCCCGGCTTCTCGGCCCGCTCGAAGACCACTACACGGTGGCCGGCGCGCCGGAGCTGCTGGGCGGCAGCCAACCCCGCGGGACCCGACCCGACCACGGCGACCTGCTTGCCCGTCGGGGGCACCCGCGTGACCGGCTCGACCCAGCCCTCGCTCCAGGCCCGCTCGACGATCTCGTACTCGATGCGCTCGATGGTCACCGGGTCGTCGTTGATCCCGAGCACGCACGCACCTTCGCAGGGCGCCGGGCAGAGGCGCCCGGTGAACTCGGGAAAGTTGTTCGTCGCGTGGAGCCGCTCGATCGCCTCCGACCAGTCGCTCTGGTAGACGAGGTCGTTCCACTCGGGGATGAGATTTCCGAGGGGACACCCTTCGTGGCAGAAGGGGATCCCGCAGTCCATGCAACGCGCGGCTTGCTTCTCGGCGGCCTCGACCGGGAAGGGCTCGTAGACCTCCTTCCAGTCGCGCAGGCGGATGGGCACGGGCCGACGCGGCGGAAGGGCACGCCGGTGCTTGAGGAACCCGGTGAGGTCAGCCATGGGCCGCCTCCATCACCGCCTCGTCGACCGAGCGCCCCTCGGCAACCGCACGCTCGGTCGCCGCGAGGACCCGGCGGTAGTCCTTCGGCATCACCGTCACGAATTGTTCCGCGGCGACGATCCAGTTGGCGAGGAGCCGGCCGGCCACGGCCGAGCCGGTCTCGTCGCGGTGGATGGTCACCCGGTCCTCGAGCCAGATGCGATCCGTCGGCGAGAGTGGCTCGAGATCGACCATCTCCCCGTTGTAGGTGCCGGCGAGTTGCCCGCCGGGATCCCACACGAAGGCGATCCCGCCCGACATCCCGGCGCCGAAGTTCCGGCCGGTCGGACCGAGCACGACCACCCTGCCACCGGTCATGTACTCGCATGCATGGTCGCCCACGCCTTCGACGACTGCGACGGCTCCGGAGTTGCGCACGCAGAATCGCTCGCCCACCTGCCCGCGCAGGAAGACGTCCCCGGCCGTCGCGCCGTAGAGGACCACGTTGCCCGCCACGATGTTCTCCTCCGCCGCGAAGGGAGAGCCGTCGGGTGGACGGACGACGATCCGCCCACCGGAGAGCCCCTTGCCCAAGTAGTCGTTCGCATCCCCGTGCAGGCGGAGGGTCACCCCCCGCGGGACGAACGCACCGAAGCTCTGGCCGGCCGAGCCGGTGAAGGTCAGGTCGATCGTCCCGTCCGGCAGCCCGGCGCCGCCGTGGCGCCGGGTGATCTCGTGGCCGAGCAGAGTGCCGACGGTCCGGTCGACGTTGCGGATGCGGAGCTGCGCCCGCACCGGTGTGCCCTCCTCGATGGCCGGTCGGCACTCGCCGAGGAACGCGTGGTCGAGGGCTCGGTCGAGACCGTGGTCCTGTTCGTTCACGCACCGGCGCGCAGAGCCGGGACGTTGCTCCGGCTCGACGAGGATCGGCGCCAGATCGAGGCCGGCGGCCTTCCAGTGGTCGACGGCTGTCGTCGTGTCGAGCAGGTCGACTCGTCCGACCGCCTCGTCGATGGAGCGGAGCCCGAGCGCCGCGAGGTGCTCACGCACCTCCTCGGCGATGTACTCGAAGAAGGTCTCGACGAACTCGGGGGTCCCGTTGAAGCGCGCCCGGAGCGTCGGGTTCTGCGTCGCGATCCCGACCGGGCAGGTATCGAGGTGGCAGACCCGCATCATGATGCAGCCGGAGACCACGAGGGGTGCGGTGGCGAACCCGAACTCCTCCGCACCGAGGAGCGCGCCGATGACCACGTCGCGGCCGGTCTTCATCTGCCCGTCGACCTGGACGACGATCCGGTCCCGCAGATCGTTCACGACCAGGGTCTGCTGGGTCTCGGCGAGTCCGAGCTCCCAGGGGATCCCGGCATGCTTCTGAGAGGTGAGCGGCGCCGCTCCGGTCCCCCCGTCGTGGCCGGAGATCAGCACCACGTCGGAATGGGCCTTGGCGACCCCGGCCGCGACGGTCCCGACGCCGACCTCCGCCACCAGCTTCACGTGCACGCGCGCCCGGGGGTTGGCGGACTTCAAGTCGTGGATGAGCTGTGCGATGTCCTCGATCGAGTAGATGTCGTGGTGGGGCGGAGGCGAGATCAGCCCGACCCCCGGGGTCGACAGACGGGTCTCCGCGATCCAGGGATACACCTTCTGGCCGGGGAGCTGGCCACCCTCCCCGGGCTTCGCACCCTGGGCGATCTTGATCTGGATGTCGTCGGAGTTCACCAGGTACTCGGAGGTGACCCCGAACCGGGCCGAGGCCACCTGTTTGATGGCACTGCGACGGAGGTCGCCGTTTGCGTCGGGCGTATAGCGGCGCGGGTCTTCCCCGCCCTCCCCGGTGTTGGAGCGCCCGCCGAGACGGTTCATCGCGATGGCGAGGGTCTCGTGGGCCTCCGCGGAGATCGAGCCGTAGGACATCGCCCCGGTCGAGAACCGGGAGATGATCGACGAGGGCGACTCGACCTCGTCGATCGAGACCGGCTCGAGCACTCCGGTCCTGAGGCGCATGAGGCCCCGGAGTGTGGCGAGCGTCCGCGACTGGTCGTCCACCGCCTTCGTGTACTCCTTGAAGACATCGTAGCGCTTCGCCCGCGTCGCGTGCTGCAGCTTGAAGACCGTGCGTGGGTTGAACAGGTGGATCTCGCCCTCGCGACGCCACTGGTACTCGCCGCCGACCTCGCGCTCACGGTGGGCGAGCTCGCCCGGACGGTCGAAGTTGGCGGCGCGGTGGCGCAGGGCCACTTCGGTCGCGAGGACGTCGAGCCCGACGCCGCCGATGCGCGACACGGTCCCGGTGAAATACTCGTCGATGACCTCCGGCGCGAGGCCGACCGCCTCGAAGACCTGGGCGCCCGTGTAGGAGGCGACCGTCGAGATGCCCATCTTGGACATCACCTTGATGATCCCCTTGGAGGCTGCCTTGATGTAGTTCCGCTGGGCCTGGCGAGGAGTCACCCCCGACAGGAGACCCGAGGCGATCATGTCGTCGATCGTCTCGAAGGCCAGGTAGGGGTTGATCGCCGCCGCGCCGAACCCCTTGAGCAGGGCCATGTGGTGGACCTCGCGCGCGTCACCCGACTCGACGACGAGACCCACCTGGGTGCGGGTGCGCTCGCGGACCAGGTGATGGTGGACCGCGGCGACGAGCAGGAGGGAGGGGATCGGCGCGAACTCCGCCGTCGAATTGCGGTCCGACAGCACGATCACGTCGGCCCCCTCGGCGATGGCCGCGCTGACCCGGCTGCGCACGTCTTCGAGGGCCGCACGGAGCGCCTCCCCTCCGCCGTCGACCGCGAAGAGACCGTCGATCGCGAACGCCCGGAAGCCGGGTGTGCTGCCGTCCTCGTTGACGTAGAGGAGCTTGGCCAGGTCGTCGTTGTCGATCACCGGCATGGGGAGGATGATCTGGCGGCAGGACGCCGGCGTCGCTTCGAGCAGGTTGGACTCGGGCCCGAGGGTCGACTGGAGCGAGGTCACCAGCTCCTCGCGGATCGCGTCCAGCGGCGGGTTGGTCACCTGGGCGAAGAGCTGAGTGAAGTAGTCGTAGAGGAGCCGGGGTCGCTCCGAGAGCACCGCGATCGCCGCGTCGGTCCCCATCGAGCCGAGCGGTTCCCCTCCGGTGCGCGCCATCGGCTCGAGGATGAGACGCAGCTCCTCGTTGGTGTAGCCGAAGAGCCGCTGGCGCCCGATCACCGAGGCGTGCTGAGGAGTCAGCATGGTCCGGGGCGGGAGGTCGTCGAGGTTGATCTGACCCTCGTCGAGCCACCGCCCGTAGGGACGCTCGGCCGCGAGGGTCGCCTTGATCTCGTCGTCGTCGACGATGCGGCCCTGCGCGGTGTCGACGAGGAACATGCGGCCGGGTTGGAGCCGACCCTTTCGCACCACCTTGTGCGGTTCGATGTCGAGCACCCCGACCTCGCTCGCGAGGACGACCAGGCCGTCGTCGGTCACCCAGTAGCGGGCCGGGCGCAGTCCGTTGCGGTCGAGGACCGCCCCGATGACCGTCCCGTCGGTGAAGGCGACGGCGGCCGGGCCGTCCCACGGCTCCATCAGGGCCGCGTGGTACCGGTAGAAGGCACGACGGGCCGGATCCATGGTGCGGTGGTTCTCCCAGGCCTCGGGGATCATCATCAGAACCGCGTGATGGATGGGCCTTCCCCCGAGGTGGAGGAGCTCGAGGACCTCGTCGAAGGAGGCGGAGTCGCTGGCCCCGGGGGTCACGATCGGATAGGTGCGCGACAGACCGGTGATGAGGTCGGTGCGCAGGAGCGCCTCTCTCGCGCGCATCCAGTTCCGGTTGCCCGCCAGGGTGTTGATCTCGCCGTTGTGGGCGAGGTACCGGTAGGGGTGCGCGAGCGGCCACGAGGGAAAGGTGTTGGTCGAGAAGCGTGAGTGGACGAGGGCGAGGCCGCTCTCCAGGCGCTCGTCGGAGAGGTCCGGGAAGAACCGGGCCAGCTGGTGGGACGTGAGCATCCCCTTGTAGGTGATGGTCCTCGCGGAGAGTGACGCGAAGTAGCACTCCTCGACCTGGTGCTCGGCGCGCTTGCGCAGCACGAAGGCCAGGCGGTCGACCGCGAGCGCGGGATCGGGACCGGTGATCGACACCTCGGGCTTCGGGCCGACGAAGATCTGGTGCATCCCAGGACGCGCCGCGTTCGAGACGGAGCCGAGCGAGGAGTCGTCGATCGGAAGCGCCCGCCATCCGAGGACGACCAGGCCCTCGTCGTCGGCGAGCTTCTCGACCGCGGTACGCGCGGTCGCCGCGGTCTGCGGATCCCGTGAGAGGAAGACGAGGCCGGTCGCGTACCTGCCGGGTCCGGGCAGGTCGAATTGCACCTCACCGGCGTAGAAATCGTGCGGGACCTGCAGGAGGATGCCCGCGCCGTCCCCGCTGTCCTCCTCGCTGCCGGTGGCCCCTCGGTGCGCGAGGTGCTCGAGCGCGGAGATCGCCTCGAGCACCAGCTCGTGTGAGCGTCGGCCCCGGAGGTCGGCGACGAAGGCGACGCCGCAGGCGTCGTGCTCGAAACGAGGGTCGTAGAGCCCCTCGGTCGGAGCCCGCCTCGGAGAGTCGGCCGCCGACGGTGCCCGAGAAGCACGCGCCATGGGGTGGCGACCGTCCCTCAGGGTGCCGTCATCGGTGGTCATTTCGAGTCGCTCCAACGGGAGAAGGGATCCACCCGGCTGGGACGACGCTGGCCCTGCGCGGTCCGACAAGTGTACACCCGGGTTTCGCCCGATCGGGCCTTCCCAGGCGTGCGCTCGAGCCCCGAAAGACCCTCGTCGGGCACGCGTTCCGGCCGCGGCAGACCCCTACGATGGACACGTGGCGTCGGACGCACCCGATGAGGTCGTCGTGGTGGGAGCCGGGGTCATCGGCCTGTCGATCGCGTGGAGGGCGGCCACCGCCGGGCGGTCGGTGACCCTCGTCGACCCCGAACCCGGTCGCGGCGCGACCTGGGCGGCAGCCGGCATGCTGGCACCGGTCTCGGAGGCGCACTTCGGGGAGGAGGCGCTCGTGGCGCTCAACCTCGCCGGCGCACGCGCCTGGCCGAGCTTCGCTCGCGAGCTCGAGGTGGCCTCGGGACGGCCGGTCCACTACACCGCGAGCGGGACCTTGCTGGTCGCCGCCGACCCTTCCGACCGGGCCGCGACCGACCAGCTCCTCCGCTTCCAGGACGGGCTCGGCCTCTGCGCCAGGCGACTCTCGGCAGCGGAGTGCCGCGCCGCCGAACCGCTCCTCGCAGCAGGGGTCTGCGGCGGTGCCGAGCTCGGTGACGACCACCAGGTCGACAACCGGGCCGTCGCCCGCGCGCTCGTAGCGGCCGGTGCGGCGAGCGGTGTCTCGCTGCTCGCTGACGAGGTATCCCGAGTCCGCACCGGGTCCGGCCGCGTGACCGGGGTCCGCCTCTCATCGGGCGGGAATCTCGCGGCGGGGACCGTCGTCCTCTGCGCGGGGAGCCGCTCGGGCACGATCGCGGGTCTCCCCGAAGACCTTCGGCCCCCGGTCCGCCCGGTGAAGGGCCTCACGCTGCGGCTCGCCGCCGGTGCGAGCCCACGGCTCCGGCGAACCGTCCGCGGGCTCGTGCATGGCCGCTCCTGCTATCTCGTGCCGCGCACCGACGGCACGCTCGTCGTGGGCGCGACCGTCGAGGAGAAGGGCTTCGACCTGACGGTCCAGGCCGGCCCGGTGGTCGAGCTGCTCGACTCCGCCCGCCGGGTCGCGCCGGTGGTCGACGAATACGAACTCCTCGAGACGACCACCGGCCTCCGCCCGGGTTCGCCCGACAACGGTCCCCTCGTCGGCGAGACCGAGCTCGACGGCCTGCTGGTGGCGACCGGCCACTTCCGACACGGGATCCTGCTCGCGCCCCTCACCGCCGAGCGGATCGTCGACCTTCTGCCCGGGGGCCGGCGCGGCGTGCGCGACCGACTCGATCCTCTCTTTGCGCCCTTCGTGCCCGACCGGTTCGCGGCCCGCGGTTCGCACGGCAACTCCGGCGTCGGGAGTGGTCCGGCAGAGAGCCGATGACCTCGATCACGGTCAACGGCGCAGCCCACGAGACGTCACCCTCCACGACGCTCGGCCGCCTGGTCGATCAGTGGTGCGCCTCCCCGCGGGGTGTCGCGGTCGCCGTCAACGGCGATGTCGTCCCGAAGAGCGCCTGGGAGGATACCCGTGTCGGCGACGGGGACGTCGTCGAGATCGTGACCGCCGCGGCAGGGGGGTAGCGGCCCGGGTTGCAGCCGGCGGTACCGTGGTCGCGATGGCCACCGAAACCGCCTCTTCCTCTGCCTCCGCCTCGCGGTCGGGCACGACGACAGCGGGCTTGACCCTCGGTGGCACGGTGATCCCCTCGCGCCTCCTGCTCGGCACCGGCGGGATGTCCAGTCCCGATGCGCTCCGAGAGGCGCTCGTGGCCTCGGAGACATCGCTCGCCACGGTCGCCGTGCGCCGTATCGATCCCACGACCCGGCACTCGCTCGTCGACCTCCTCCACGGACTCGGGATCCAGGTGCTGCCCAATACCGCGGGCTGCCTGACTGCGGCCGAGGCCGTCCTGACCGCGCAGCTCGCCCGCGAGGCCTTCGAGACCGATTGGGTGAAGCTCGAAGTCATCGGCGACGACCGCACCCTCCTCCCCGACCCGGTGGAACTGCTGTCCGCCGCCGAACAACTCGTCGACGACGGATTCGTGGTCCTCCCCTACTGCACCGACGACCCCGTCCTCGCCCGCCGCCTCGAACAGGCAGGCTGCGCCGCGGTCATGCCGCTCGGCGCACCGATCGGCAGTGGGCTCGGGATCCTCAACCCTCACAACATCGCGCTGGTCACCGACCAGGCCGGAGTTCCGGTGGTGCTCGACGCCGGGGTGGGTACGGCCTCGGACGCATGCCTCGCGATGGAGCTCGGTTGCGACGCGGTCTTGGTGGCCTCCTCGGTCACCCGCGCCGAGCGCCCGGCGCTGATGGCCCTCGCGATGAGGGACGCAGTCCGTGCGGGACGTGCCGCGTGGGAGGCCGGCAGGATCACCCCGCGGTTCCACGCCCGGCCCTCGAGCGGCTTCGCCGGAATGATCGGCACGTGACCGAAGGTGCCGGTCCGCCCGTCGCGCTGACCATCGCCGGCTCCGATTCGGGTGCGGGCGCCGGCATCCAGGCCGATCTCAAGGCGATGAGCGCGCTCGGCGTCTTCGGAGTGACCGCGATCACCGCGGTGACCGCGCAGAACACCGAGTCGGTCGTCGCGGTGCACCCGGTCCCTCCCGACGTGGTCGACGGGCAGATCGGGACGCTCCTCGACGACTTCCCGCTCGCCGCGGTCAAGACCGGCCTCCTCGGCACGCCCGAGGTGGTCCGCGTCGTCGCCATGCGAGCGCGGGCAGGGTCGCTCCCCCGGCTCGTCGTGGACCCGGTGCTCGTGGCGTCGACCGGCAGGACCCTCGTGACCGAGGAGGCCGTCGAGGCCTACCGGTGCGAACTGGTCCCGCACGCACTGATGGTCACGCCGAATCTCCGGGAGGCCGCGGTGCTCGTCGGCGAGGACCCGGAGGGAGTCCGCGACATCGAGCAGATGGCAGAGCTCGCGGTCCGGATCCACCGCATGGGCGCGGACTGGGTGCTGGTGAAGGGCGGCCACCTCCCCGGGGTCGACCAGACGTCGGACGCCGCGTCGCCATCCCTCGTTCCGGACGTCCTCCTCGGCGGGGAAAGCGGCGAAGCGGGAGAGTGGACCGTGCTCGAGGGTCCCCATGTCGAGACGGCCAACACCCACGGAACCGGTTGCACGCTGTCGGCGGCCATCGCCGCGCTGCTCGCCCGCGGCGCCGACCCGCTCGAGGCGGTGGCCGGCGCGAAGGAGTTCGTCCGGCGCGCGCTCGAGGGCGCGTCCGGCTGGCGTCTCGGCGGAGGTCACGGTCCGCTCGATCCGTTCGGGTGGTCCCTCGGTGATCCGGCGCCGCCGAACTCGGTGCCGAAGACCAGCCGCCGAACAGGACGAATTTCGTCTGCGGAATGACAGTGGCCGGGTCTTCCGACCCGGCCACTACCCCCCCGATTTCGCAGGATCCGGTCCGCTCGAGCGGACCGGGTACCCCTCCTCTTGACGGTGCTTGCGCCCGTCAGTGCCCAGTCATTGTGCGCGATGGACCGACATTTGTAAACAACCCGTAAATTGTTTCACGGACGGTGATGATCCGTCTCCCGTCCGCGCGGAATACCTGGCCAAGAGGGTCGCTTGCGTCGAGTCAACCGGCCGAGATCACCGCGCTCGGTGGCGGGATGGTCCCCGCACCCTTGACGAGACACGAGGCCTCGACTGCCGGGTCTGCCGGGGCATGGAGCTGCGGCGGGTGCAAGAAGGCCGGCGGCGACGCGAAGTCGACCATGTCGAGCAAGTCGTTCGCCGCCGCGTCGCGTCGGGTGAGGGCGGGGAGGTTCCACTTGACCTCGACGGTGCGGAGGACCGAGGTGTGGTCGTAGACGGTGTGCGAGACATGGTTCGCCCGTGCGTACGGGCTCACCACGCCGGCGGGAACACGGAACCCGAGCCGGTCGAACGCCCCGGGGACGTCGCCGGGCGTGAGGATCGGGGCGATGTCGTCGGGGGTGACAGCCCGAGGAGGCGGCACGTGGTCGTAGTACCCGCCGTGCTCGTCGTAGTTCCAGACGAGCAACGTCTTCGACCACCTGGGGCCCGACGTCACCGCGTCGACCACCTTGGCGAGGAACACGTCGCCGTACTGCACGTCCTGCGGGTTCTCCTCGGAGGACATGTTGAAATCGGGGTCGACCAGCGAGAACGCAGGCAGATTTCCGGCCGCGCAGTCGGTGTAGAAGTCCGAGATGTGCGCGAGGCCCGCCTTGTTCGACGCCTGGGTGGCGAGCCCGAGGAACGACCACGAGGAGGGGAGGTTCGTGTAGTAGTTCTTCCAGGAGATCCCGTGGCGGTCGAAGGAGTCGAAGATGGTCCCGTTCGGGGGAAGCTCGGTCGTGTACGAATCGTTCACCTGCCCGAGCGAGGTGGCGGCCATCAGGTAGCGGCGGTTCGGGTAGGTCTGCGCGAGCACCGAGCAGAAGTAGCGGTCGGCGATCGGGTAGGTCGCGGCGAGCGAATTGGTGAACGGAAGGTCCGCGGGAGTGAAGTACCCCATGGCGACCGGTCCCGAGTTGCTCACGACGAACCCCTGGTTGGTGCCGCCCGAGAACTGGGTGTGGGAGTCGTTCCAGGCCTGGGACGGCTTCGCCTGGAGCTGGCAGGGTGTCGGCATGCGGAAGGAGCGGACGAGCTGCCCCTGACCGTCGGGGTTGGTCGCGTCGGGGATCCCCGCGGCGGTGCGCGCGAGCACGTCTCCCCTGCCGAGCGCTCCGAGGACGTTGTCGAAGGAGTGGTTCTCCATCATGACCACGACGATGTGGTCGACCTGCGGGAGCTGGTCCGAACCGACCGGCGCCTTCGGGTTGGGCGGCATTCCCGCCACGCGGACATTGGTCGTCGAAGGAGACGACCGCGTCGTCGTCGACGACGAGGACGATCCACCGCCGCAGGCAGCCAGCGCCACGCCGGCCGCACCTGCCGCCGCGGAGCCGAGGAAGGCCCTGCGGCTGACCACCTTGCCCGTCGAACCCGATTCGAACCCGCGACCTCCCTGACCGACCCCCATCGTTCCTCCCTCCGCGGTGGCCCGCCTCGGCCGGGCTCTCGGAGTGTAGCGACGAGGAGCCCGGCCCGAAGGGGCCTCGCGGGGCCCGGTAACATGTCGTGGTCATGATCGGTGCCACACCGGAGCTCACCGACGCGCCGCCGCCGGACGCCGAGCCGGTCGACCCCGAACACCGCACCTACCAACGGGTCTCCCCGCGGGGTCCGGCGCTCGTGATCCTCGGCATCGCCGTTTTCATCCTGCTGGCCGGAGTGCTCGCCTCCGCGCTCGTCACCGGCTCCTCGCCCACAGAGAGCTTGCGCACGGTCACCATCCCCGACGGCACGGCGGTGCCGCTCACTCCGGCGACGTCCTCCCTCCACTCGATCGTCGGCTCCGGCGAGCCTCCGGCCGACATCCTCGGCAACCTGGCAGTCCCCGCCGGCAGCACGGTCCGAAGCACCGTGAACAGCGACCAGGGGCAGAGCCAATTCGACCGCACCGTGTCCTTCACCACCGGCACGCTGTCGTCGTCCGAGGCGATCGACACCTTCCACACGCTCCTCCCGAAGCTCGGGTGGCAGGTGATCTACCTCGGCGCCGGCACTCGCAGCGGGAGCGGCACGGAGGTGCTGGCGAAGCGTGGGAGCGGTGACGGGTTCTACTGGGAAGTGGGCGTGGTGGTCTCCCCGACCACCTCCGCCGGGGTGACGCCGTACTCGCTCGAGCTGTTCCAGCTCCCCGACGATGAGAACTGAGCACTGCCGTCGCGGGACCGCGCGCCCGCCGCGCCGCCGTCGGGCGCAGCCTTCCTACCGACCGCGGGAACGTCGGCCCGCCCGAGCATCCAGGCCCAGACGAACAGGTTGATCGGATAGAGGAGGTAGCCGACCCGGGTGGCCGGGGCGAGCAGGATGGCCACGAGCATCACCCACCCGGTCAGCGCCGCCACGCCCGCCGGGTCGCGCGGAGGGTGTCGCATGAGGTGACGGACGAGCACGGCGCCGCCGATCAATCCGACCGCGACCAGATAGGGGCGGTGGACCCCGGGGAACACCGACACGAGGATGTGACCCGGCAGCGCGCTCGCTGCCGGTGAGGAGACACCGGCCAACCCGAGGGGGAAACGGACCACGTTGTCGACGAACGCCGACAGGTTGGAGAGCGCGACCGGCAGCACGACGGTTCCGACCACCGCGACCACGCCGGCCGCGTACCGACCGATGGCGCGCCGAGAACTGCGGTCGTAGGCGGCCCAGACCGCGAACACGACGAGTGGCCACGCGGTGAACTTGAGGGACGACGCGGCACCGAGCGCGAGTCCGGCCAGCACCGGCCTTCGCCGCTGTAGCGCGACGAGTCCGAGCAGCATCAGCGCCACGACGGGCATGTCGTCACCGCCGGTCGCGAAGGGCAAGGCCGCGGTCGGCAGCACGGTGAGCACCTGGAACGCCCTGGTGCGCGCATCGGTCGACGGGCGAAGACGGCTCAGGGCGAGGATCGCGACGAGGACGGTGAACACGAGGAATTGGATGCGTGCATCGGTGAGACTCGCCTCGACCGTGCTCCCGCTCGAGAGGCCGAAGAGGACCATGCCCGGCAGATAGGGGTAGTACAGCTCGTAGACCGGGACGTCGTTCTGGTGGATCAGGATGTGACCGTTGCGGTCGACCACCTGATAGGGCGCCTTGCCGTGGGCCACCCGCGCACCGGCGCGCTCGACGACCACCACCTCGGGCTGGACGTGCTCGGTGGCGTTGCCCTGCGATCGCCAGACCACTTCGACCGACAGAGGGATCAGGGTCGCTCCGAACAGGACGACGAAGAACGCCACGATCCTGACGGCGCGGGAGCGTCGCCGGGCGCGCTCGGAGGGGCCGTCCTCGGTCCCGGACCTCGATGCCGACCAGCGCCATGCGGCCCAGGCGACGAGTGCCGTGGCGACCGCGTAGGGGCCGGCCGCCATCTGTCCCCATTGGCGGTAGAGCGGGATCCCGACCGCGATGGCGGTGACCGTCGCGAAGACCGCGGACGCGCCGTAGAGCACCACGTCCCTCCACTCGGGGGAGAGACGCGCCAATGCCTGCCGGACACGCCGCGCCGCGTCGCGGATCACCCCGTGGTCGTGCAGGTTCACCGTTCGGGGCTCCTCCGGCTGGGCGGTCCGCCCCGTTGCCGCGGGGTCGGCAGGATCGGCCGGCCATCGTTCGGCACGACCGAGGCTACCACCGCGTAAGTCCAGGTTGACGGCTCTTCACCCGTCGAACAACCCCAGGTAGAACTCGAGTTCTTCGCTCAGCGCGGCTTCGATCGTCGCCGCCGAGCGGAACCCGTGCGACTCGCGTTCGAACACCACCAACCGGCACTCGACGCCGTGCGCGCGGAGCGCCTCGGCGAAGCGCACCGACTGGTCGGGAGGTACCACCGGATCATCGGCGCCCTGCAGCAACAGGACCTCCCCGCTGATGTGGTCGGCGTGATGGATCGGCGAGCGTTCCTCGTACCGAGTTCTCGCCGCGGGCCACTGGCCGACCAACCCATCGAGGTAGTGAGACTCGAAGTCGTGGGTGTCGGCGGCGAGCGACTCGAGGTCGGTCACCCCGTACCACGAGGCAGCGCCGCGGAACAGGTCGGTGCGGACGAGCGCGCCGAGGGCGGTCAAGCCGCCGGCACTCGTCCCGCGGATCGCCATGCGATCTCCGTCGACGAGCCCCTCGCCGGCGAGCGCGAGCGCGAAGGTCGCACAGTCGTCGACGTCGGCCACACCCCACTCGCCGGCGAGACGCTCGCGGTAGGCGCGGCCGTACCCGCTGCTCCCGCGGTAGTCGACGCCGGCGACCGCGAGACCCCGGCTCGCGAAGAACTGCACCACCGGGTCGAACCCCGGGTCGAAGGAGCCGGTCGGTCCGCCGTGGCAGAACACCACGAGCGGCGGCGGGCGGCGCGACTCGACCCCAGGTGACCGTGGGGCGAAGAACTGACCCGGTACGGACGCGGGGCCGCTCCCTGCGACGAAGGGCTTCGAGACCGAGATCTCGGCCGGATCGTGCGGCCGGCCGGACGCCGCAGAGATCCGTCTCGAGGGGGCGGTCGCCACGAGGGAGAGCTCGAGCACCGCGTGTGCCTCGGACGAGGTGGTGCCGAGCAGGTAGGCCCGGGCGCCGTCGCCAGCCGCGGCCACCCCGGCGATCGAGAGGCATGGTTGTTCGACGGTCGTGAGGACCCACCCGGACGCGTCCGGTCCGCGACGGCCGGGATCGAGGCGCACCAGCGAGTCGGATCCCGAGCGGTGCACGCGGCAGAGGAGCGCCCCCCCGGGGAGCTCCGCGATGGTGCTCTGGCCGAGTACCCAGTCCGGCGCGTGGAACTCTGCCTCGAGGTGCACCAGTGCGACGGGTTCGCTCTCGCCCGGAGCCAGCCGGGTCGGCAGCCACCACCCGCTCGTGTCGTCCACGAAGACGAGCGCGCCGTCGGCACACCACCGGGGCTGGCCCACCGAGCGGCGCGGCCCACCCGCCACCGTCGCCGTCGACCGCAAGGTGACGGTGTCGGCTGTCTCCTCGACCGAGGCGACGCGTAGCTCGGACCGGTCCCAGGGCATCGACGGATGGTCCCAGCTCGTCCAGGCCAACCGCGACCCGTCCGGAGAGATCCTCGGCGCTGCCACGAAGTCCGAGCTCTCGTCGAGGATCTCGACTCGCCGCGAGCCGTCCGTCGCCACCGCCACCAGCGCGTGCGACGTCGCTCCGTCGAGGAGGAGCTCCTCCACGCTGATCAGCCACCGTCCGCTCGGTGTCACCCGTCCGTCCGCATAGCGGCGGTGCCCCGATTCGCCCTCGGTGGTGAGGGGGACGGGCGCGCCGGCGTTCGGCTCGAGCGGTCTCCGGTACCAGCGCTGATCGGCTTGGTCGACGTAGTAGAGCGTCGACCCCGCGATGGCGGCCGCTCCTCCTCCGTACTCGTGGACCCTGCTGCGGACGCTCACCCCCGGTGGCGAGAGGTCCATCGGTCTTCCACGGTTCCTCGATCCGACGACCACCTGCCGGCCGCTCTCCCCCGGGCGGCTCTCGCACCAATACACGGTGTCGCCGGCGACGGCCAGGCCGCTCCGCGAGATCCGGGCGGCGGCCACCTCCGCGGCGGTCCACGGCGAAGGCCACCGTCCGAAGGCGGTTTCCTCGTCGCCGCTCATCGGCTCGCTACGGTACCGGAATGGGCAGCGCGCAAGAGGCCCCTCGAACCACGGCCGGCGGTCCTCCCGGTACGGCCGACGAGTTCCGGGCCTTCGTCGTGAGCCGTTCCGACGACGCGGTCGAGACGGCCGTCCGGGGTCTCGGACCGGGCGATCTCCCCTCCGGCGAGGTGACCGTCCGGGTCGAGTGGTCGTCGGTCAATTACAAGGACGCGATGACCACCCAACCCGGCAATCGGGTGGCTCGCGTCTCGCCGCTCGTCCCCGGGGTCGACCTGGTCGGCACGGTCACCGCCTCGGACGACCCGGCCGTCGAGACGGGTGCGCAGGTCATCGTCCACGGGTACGACCTCGGGGTCGCCCATCACGGCGGCTTTGCCGAGTTCGCGCGGGTGCCGGCGAACTGGGTCGTCCCGCTTCCCCACGGCTTGAGCGCTCGCCATGCGGCCGTCGTCGGGACCGCCGGGTTCACCGCCGCCCTCTCGCTCGACCGGCTCGAAGCGCTCGGGATCCGTGCCGGCGACGGACCGCTCCTCGTCACCGGTGCGTCGGGCGGGGTCGGGAGCATGGCGGTGCTGCTGTGCGCCGCACGCGGCTACGAGGTGGTCGCCAGCACGGGCAAGACCGCCGAGCACGCCTACCTCTACCGACTCGGCGCCTCGCAGGTCATCGGGCGCGACGAGGTGGCCGGCGACACCGGGCGGACACTCGGCCCCGAACGGTGGGCCGGGGCGGTGGACTGTGTAGGGGGTGCCACCCTCGCCGCGGTCCTTCGGTGCACCCGGTACGGCGGCGCGGTCGCGGCGAGCGGCCTGACCGCCGGGAGCACCCTCGAGACCACCGTGTACCCCTTCGTCGTGCGCAACGTCTCGCTGCTCGGCGTGGACACCGTCCGGACCCCGCTCTCGGTACGCCGCGGCGTCTGGCGCGAGATCGCGGCACGATTTCCACGCCCGGCCCTCGACGACGTCGTCGAACGCGAGGTCCGCCTCGAGGATCTCCGATCCGCGCTCAGCGCGATCCTCGACGGCTCCGTACGGGGCAGGATCCTCGTCTCGCCGTCGGCCTGACACTGCCGGCGAGTCGGAGCCCTCAAGCCGGCGGAGCGGTCGACTCGGTGGTCGACTGGGTCCCCGCGAAGACCGGCGACGCGACCAGCGTGCCGTGTGCGCACGGGGCCAGGGAAGCCGCAATCGTCAGGTGGTCGAATGCGTCCGGGGGTGTGATCTCGAGCGCTGTCGAGGTCGGACACGAGGTCTCGCTGCCGATCGGGACGTCGGAGTACCCGATGTTGAACTCCACCGACTGGCCTGTCGAGAGACGCACGGTCGTCGGCGCCATCGCGGTGAAGGGGTAGGAACCCTTGCGGACGACCGTCGTCGGGAGGTCGGTGCCACCCGACCCGAGCAACTGGAGGCCCGGGTAGCCGCCGAGGATGCAGGTCGCGGCGGCGGTGCTGCGGAGTGCGAGGGTGACCTCGATGGTGCCGGCGGCACCCGAGCTGCCCACGATCGAGCCGACCAGGTCGGCGGTCGGACACCTGGACGGGCCGGGCCCGGTCGTCGTCGCGGTTGAACGCGACACAGCTGCGGTCGTCGTGGTGGCGGCCTGCCGGCTCGTCGACGAGGACCCCGGTGCCCCGCTCGTGGTCGTCGACGAGGTCGTCCCGCTTGAGCACGCCGCGAGTGCTGCACCCGCGACGAGCAGTGAGAGGACCGGTGCGGCCGGTCGACCGCGGAGACCCGGCAACCGGCGCACGCCGGGTCGGCTCGATCCGCTCACGCAGCAGTGCGACGAGGGGGGAGGTCGCGGGGCCTCAGGGCGAGAAGTCCTCGGGTCGGATCGAGTCGAGGAAATTCCGGAATTCGCCCACCAGTTCCTCCGGGTTGGTCGGCTCCTCGTCGGCACCCGGTTCCTCGTCCTCCTCCTCGTCGACCGCGAGCATGATGCCCTCGGCGTCCATGAGGTCGTCGGCGACGAAGAGCGGGGTGGCCGTTCGGACCGCCACAGCCACTGCGTCCGAGGGACGAGACGAGACCGCGAGCTCACGGTCACCGGCGCGCAGCACGATCTCCGCGAAGTAGGTCGCGGACTTGAGCTCGGTGACCACCACACGGACCACATCGGCGTCGAGTGCCTCGAGCAGGTCGCGGATGAGGTCGTGGGTCATCGGGCGAGGGGTGTCCATGCCCTGGAGCGCGAACGCAATCGCGGTCGCCTCCGGCGCACCGATGAAGATGGGAAGTGTTCGACCGAGCCCGTCCGACTCCTGGAGGAGGAGGACCGGCGTATTGGACTGGAGGTCCACCCGCACCGCCCTCAGCCGCACCTCGACCATGGTCCAAACTTACTCGGCGCACGAAGGTGTGCGTACAGCGATCCGGCGGTGGTCCGCGGTCGAACGGCGGCTGCAGAGCCGCCGGCGCGGACTGCCAGCTACCGGGTGATTCACCCGTCGAGGAGCCCTCGAAGCGCGACCCGTAGGAGCGAGGCACGCATCTGCTGGCCCAAGCCGGCAAGCTCGTCGGCCGTCTGGTGCGCCCTGGCTCGTGCGTCGGGATTCCGCTGCCTGACCAGCGGCAGCACGATCTGCTCCACGAATCCGGCCTCCCGATCGGCGGCGTTCTTGTAGAGCCGCAGGTGGCGCGGCTCGACCCCGAACCGGGCCAGCGCGGCAGCCGCCGTCGCGACCGCGAGCGCGTCCTGGTCGAAGTAGTCGAGCCCGGCAACCGGCGTCGCGGTGAGCAGTCCGTACTCCTGGAGCTCGCGGAGCACGTCCTCGTCGAGTCCGCATGCCGCGGAGAGCTCCTCGAGTGAGAGGCTCGCTGCACCGACGTCGGAACGGGGTGCTGCTCCGGGCGGGCTTCCCTCTGCGGGCGCGGCACCCGTGGGTCCCCCGCCCGAGCGCCGGGTGGCGGTGTCCCCGGCGGGCGTCGGGTCGGTGCCGGTCCGAGAGGAGCGTGACGCCGGGCGTTTCGCGGTCGCCGTCTCCGTTGCGGGAGGGGGCGGAGTTTCCGACGGCTGCTGCGGCGGCACACGCTCTCCGACAGCCGACCGCGCCGCACCGACCGCTGGCGGCTCGGCACGAGAAGCTGCCGGGACGCCGGTGCTCCGAGAGGCGCTGCCGACACCCTCGATCCCCGGCAGCGCCGTGCCGGCCCGAGTCGTCGCTCCGGCCGCGGGAGTCGCAGTCCCGCTCGCGCCGGCTTGCGACGCGGAGCGCTGGCCCACGAGGACCGGCTCGCCGCGACCGGCCGAGCCGGAACGCCACGCGGGTTCCTTGTCGGCGGCCGTGGCTTGCGACTCGTGCCGCGCAGGCACCACTTCCTCGTCGCCGGCCCCGTTCGCGTCGTCGTCCAACCGGTCTTTGATCACCTTGAGCGGAAGGAAGTTCTCGCGCTGTTGGCGGAGCACCCACCGGAGACGCTCCACGTCCTGCTCGTAGAACTTCCGATAGCCCGAGGGCGTCCGCTCGGGATTGACCAGGCCTTGGCTCTCCAAAAAGCGGATCTTCGAGATGGTGACGTCGGGAAACTCCTGGCGGAGGAGGGTGAGCACGTCCCCGATCGAGAGGTACGACCTCGAGCTCACCGTTCGCTCCGAGCGCCGAGGCGACCCACCGGTCCTCGTCTCATTCGCCCGCCGCCACCAGGAAGAGCAGCTTGAACTTGCCGATCTGCACTTCGTCCCCGCTCTTCAGCTGAGCCTCCTCGATCCGCTCGCGGTTCACGTAGGTCCCGTTGAGCGATCCCACGTCCCGCACCGTGGTGATCTGGTCGCGGGTCACGAACTCGGCGTGGCGGCGCGACACCGTGATGTCGTCGAGGAAGATGTCGCTTTCGGGATGACGGCCCGCGCTGGTCACGTCCGAGTCGAGCACGAACCGCACCCCCTCGTCGGAACCGCGTTTCACGACGAGCATCCGCACGCCCCGCGGGAGCTCGATGAGCCCGGTCGGGGCTTCGACCTCCTCGTCGGTCGTGTCGTCGACCGGGTGGACGGCGACCGATGTGTCCAGTGGGGAGGTCACCAGGGCGGTACCGCACGACGAGCAGAAGTTGACGCCCCGCGGATTCCGATGACCGCAGTTGTGACAGAACACCCCGACTACGGTAGCCGCTCCCATCTTCTGGCTCGCTGGCCCCGTGCGCTGCGGCAGTCACCCGTCGGTCAGTTGCCGGTAACCGGCCGGGTCGAGCAGCGTGTCGAGTGCCGCCGGGTCCGAGGGCAAGATCTCGCAGATCCACCCCTCGCCGTAGGGATCCGCATTGAGCGTCTCCGGCGCGTCGGCGAGGCCCGTGTTGACCGCCACCACCTCGCCACCGACCGGCGCGTAGATCTCGGAGACCGACTTGGTCGACTCGACCTCGCCGAGCACGCCGCCGGCGTCGACTGCGGTGCCCGGTGTCGGCAACTCCACGAACACCACGTCCCCGAGCGCGTCCTGCGCGTAGTCGGTGATGCCGACCTTCACGCGATCTCCCACCGGTCGGGCCCACTCGTGATCGGTCGAATAGCGCAGATCGTCCGGCACGTTCATGGCTGCGGACCCTACCCGAGAGCCCACCTGCGGTGCCGGTCCCGGCGGTCACGGCGAACGGGCCGCGGGCTCAGCGGAGAAGCTGTTCGAGCCGGACCGCGTACTCCTGGACCCGGGCGCCGGCCTGGGCGTCGCTCGGAGCCTCCGCCCAGACGTGGGTGATCGGCTCCTCGGGATCCGGGAGCACCAGGGCCCACCCGTCCTCTTCGAGGACCTTGACACCGTCGACCAGCACCAGCTCCCGCCCGTGGGTCCGCTCGACCAGCGTCCTCATGACCATGCCCTTCTGCTCCCACGGCGTGTGCACGGCCTGGTGTGCGATGTGCACCGACGGCAGCTCGGCGACCAGCTCCGAGAGGGCTCTCCCGGTCGCGGTGAGCATCGCCACCAGGTTGACCATGGTCGCGGCCCCGTCGAACGCGGGGAGGAACTGGGGGAAGATGAACCCTCCGGACTGGCTCGCCGCGAGGGTGACCTTCTCGGAACGGGCGACCTCCATCAGGTGCGACGCCGACAGCTTCGTCCAGACGATCTCCGCGCCCGCCTTGCGGCAGATCTCCTCGGCCGCGCAGCTCGCCGCGACCGGCAGCGCGACCCGTGCGCCGGGCTGGGCATCGGTGACCAAGGTCAGGATCACGAGCAGCGCCTCGTCGTTCGAGAGCGCGTGCCCGCGGTCGTCGACGATGGACACGTACTCCCCTCCCGGATCGAAGACCGCGCCGAGATCGGCACCGGAGGCCCTCACCAACTCGGCGACACGCGCGGCGCTGGCCTGGAGGTCGAAGGTCAACACGCTCGCGGTGTTGGCATACGGGTTGACCGCCAACACCTCCGCTTCGAGCTTGGCCAAGAGGTTGGGCATCACGAAGCTGGTGGTACCGAAGGAGTAGTCGAGCACCAGTTTGAGGTCCGCCTGCCGCGCGCTCGCCAGATCGACCGAGTTGATCAGTGCCGCGGTGTAGTACTCGAGCGAGCGGGGCGGGAACCCGATGTCACCGATCTCGCGGGCGAGGACCCTCCGGAAGTCCTCGCGGTGGTAGACCCGCTCGATCTTGCGTTGTGTCGCCTCGTCGACGTCGATGCCCTCGCTGTCGAAGAAGCGCAGCACGACCGACTGCGGATCGTCGGGGGCCAGGCGCACCGTCACCCCGGCCTTGCTCGCGGAAGACAAGATCTGAAAGCGCGTGACCGGCACAGTGGCCGCCTCGAGGTCGTCCACGTTGACGCCCGCCGCGTTGCAGCCGACCATCACCGCGCGCTTGAGCACCCGTGCGGCGCGGCTGGTGTCACGCGAGGCGGTGATCGTCGCGCCCTTCTCGAACGTCGACGCCCAGGCCATCGAGAGTCGCACCGCCAATTCCGGACTGATGTCCACGTTCGCGAGGCCCTGCACGCCCTCGCGTCCGAAGAGCATGCGCGCGCCCCGCGACTCCCAGACGATCGACGAATTGACGATGGCCCCGGCCTCGACCGTCTTGAACGGGTAGATCTTGACCCCCGCCTTGATCTCCGCGTGGGCCCCGACGAAGCACTCGTCGCCGAGGACGACGCCCTCCTCGCAGCGCACCCCTTCCCGGAGGTCCGACCCACGACCGAGGACGCTGCCTTCGAGCCGGACGCCCGAGCCCAGATACGTGTTGTCGTGGAGCACACTTCGCTCGACGACGACGGTGTCGCCGATCCGGAGGTTGCGGCCGAGGGTGCAGTACTCCCCGAGACGCGCCCCGGGTCCGATCACACAGTTGTCGCCCACCACCGCAGGGCCTCGGAGTTCGGCACTCGGGTCGATCTCCGCGCCCTTGCCGACCCACACGCCGGGGCGGAGCTGGAACCCCTGGATGTCGACGTGCACCCGTTGGTCGAGGATGTCCTGGTGAACCTTGAGATAGGCCTCGAGGGTGCCCACGTCCTCCCAGTAGCCCTCGGCGACATAACCGAACAACCGGTCCCCCGCCGCGAGCGCCGCCGGGAACGAGTCGCCGGAGAAGTCGACCGGTCGCCCCTCGGGGATGAAGTCGAAGATCTCGGGTTCGAGCACGTAGATGCCGGTGTTGATGGTGTCGCTGAAGACCTGTCCCCACGTCGGCTTCTCGAGGAAGCGCTCGATCGATCCGTCGCCGCGGGTGATCACGATCCCGAATTCGAGCGGGTTCTCGACCGCCTTCAGCGCGAGTGTGGCGAGGCCCCCTCGATCGGCGTGGAATTCGACGAGGCCGGTCAGGTCCAGGTCGGTGAGGACGTCACCGGAGATCACGAGGAACCGCTCGTCGAGCTCGTCGCGGGCGTTGCGCACCGAGCCGGCCGTCCCGAGAGGGGTGGGTTCGGTCGCGTAGACCATTCGCACCCCGAACTCCGATCCGTCACCGAAGTAGGTCCGGATGGCGTTGGCCATGAAGGCGACCGTCACGACCACGTCTTCGAACCCGTGTTGGCGGAGGAGGTTGACCACGTGCTCCATCATCGGGATATTGGCCATCGGGAGCATGGGTTTGGGCTGATTGGAGGTGAGTGGACGCAGCCGGGTCCCCTCGCCTCCGGCCATGATCACCGCCTTCACCGGCCTGGCTCCTCGCTCCGTCCCTGCCGGCCGGCGGCGAGTGCCTGGCGTGCGACCGGGACATAGGAGAACGCCGCGATCCATGCCAGGGTCAGACCCGCGATCCCCGCGAACCAGGCGAACGCGCGAATCGGCAGCTGCCAGCTCGCGGTGCCGTCACCGAGGAGGAATGCGGGATACGCGCACATCAGCGCGAACGTACCCGCCTTGCCCACCCAGATGACGTCCAGGCGCGCCGCGCCGAGCGACGCGAGAAGGATCACCGCGCCCGACACGAGCACCTCGCGGGCGAGTGTCGCGGCGCCGAACCACGCGGGGACCGCGCCGTAGACGGTGATCGCGATCACCGACGTGATCACCAGCAATCGGTCGGCGACCGGATCGATCACCTTTCCGAGCGTCGACACCTGGTGGTAGCGCCGTGCGACGAAGCCGTCGACCCAATCAGTCGCCCCGAGGGCGCCGAGCAGGAAGGCCGACGCCCCCTGACGGTGCGCACCGAAGAGCAGCCAGAGGAAGAGCGGAATGCAGAGAAGGCGCACCAGCGTCACCAGGTTCGGGACGGTGAGGACGCGATCGAGGTCCTCCCCGGAGGGGAGCGCGGCCGGCATGGGAACCGGTGCAGCGGTCACCTCACCTCTCGTACCCGCGCTGTGACCGTCCACGGGACCGAAGTCTACGAGCCGTCCTGTGCCCGGAGTCGGGCCGCATCGGGTTTCGGGGCGAAATGCCCCGGACCTACGCTGTCCACCGAAGGTCCACGAGCGGTGTCACTTCGAGCCCGGAGACGGTCGCGACGCACGATGAACCAGGTGACGGAGACCACCGCGATGCCCCCGGGCCGAGTCGCGCTGTTCGCCGTGGCCTGCGGTGTCTCCGCCGCCAACCTCTACTACGCCCAGCCACTCCTCCCCCAGATCGCCGACGACCTGCACTCGGGTTCGGGGCAAACCGCACTCGTCGTGACCTCTGCCCAGCTGGGCTACGGCCTCGGCCTCGCGCTGGTGGTGCCGCTCGGCGACATCCTGGTCCGGCGCCGCCTGGTGCCGGCGCTCCTCATCCTGGCGGCTGCCGCCTTGTTCGCGTCGGCGCTCGCCCCCGACCTCGGGGTGCTCCTCGCCACCGTCGGGATCGCCGGGCTCTGTTCGGTGGCCGCCCAGATCCTCGTGCCCTTCGCGGCTTCCTTGGCCTCCGACGACCGGCGCGGCCGGGTGGTCGGGACGGTCATGAGCGGACTGCTGATCGGGATCCTGCTCGCCCGAACCTTCTCCGGGCTCGTCGCGCAGGCGGTGGGGTGGCGCGCGGTGTACCTGGTCGCCGGAGGGGTGGTGGTGGTCCTCGCGGTGATCCTCGCCCGCCGGCTCCCCGGCGAGCGGCCCCGCGAGCACATGGCCTACTCCCAGCTGCTCGGCTCGGTGGTGCGGCTGATGCGCGACGAACCGGTCCTCCGCCTCCGCGCGGCCATCGGAGGCCTCGCGTTCGCAACCTTCAACGTGATCTGGACGAGCCTTGCCTTCCTGCTCGCGGGCCCGCCGTACCACTACGGGGTTGGAGTGATCGGGCTCTTCGGACTCCTCGGCGCTGCCGGGGCGCTCGCCGCCACCTCCAGCGGACGTCTCGCCGACCTCGGCTACGAGCGGGCGGTCTCGGGCGGCTCCCTCTGCGCGGTCCTCGCGGCGATGGTGCTCCTCGGGATCGGCGCGCACCAACTGTGGGCACTGGTGATCGCCATCCTCGTCGCCGACCTCGGCATCCAGGCCGTCCATATCCAGAACCAGCAACTGATCTTCGCGATCGATCCGTCGGCCCGCTCGCGGCTCAACACGGGCTACATGGTGACCTACTTCCTCGGCGGGGCGATCGGCTCGGCGACGACCGGCCTCGCCTACGGCTCGGGCGGCTGGCCCGCGGTCGCGGTGCTCGGCATCGTCTATGCCGCGGCCGCGCTCGCGGTGTGGATCACGAGCGAGGTCACCGGCATCGGTCACCGTCGGAGTGCGTCCCTCGCACCACGAGGTCCGGCTCCGACGACGGAAGGATGACCGACCGCACGTCGAGTCGGACGCTCCACCTCGAAGCCACCGGTGCGGAGGCCGTCGCCGACCTCGCGGCGGGACGAAGCCACCTGCCGCCTGGTCGGCAGGACCGGTCGGGAACCGACGAGTGTGACCAGCCCTTCCTCGCAGTACCGACGAACGAGGCGGACTGCCGACCGGTTCCGCTCCGACGATGTGCTACGCAGTGCCCCATGCCTCGCTTCGAACCGTTCTGCGGTCTCCGCTACGACGCGTCCCGGGTCGACCTCTCGACGGTGATCGCCCCGCCCTACGACGTCATCGCACCCGCGGAACGCGCTCAGCTCGCCGACCGGCACAGTGCCAACTCGGTGCGGGTCGAGCTCCCCGAGCCGGACGCGCGTTCGGGCCTCGACCGTTACGCCAACGCGGCGCGGCTGCTCGCGGAGTGGCGCGACGACGGGATCCTGGTCCGCGATGCGGTGCCTTCCTTCTACGCCTATCGGATGACCTCGCCCGAGGGCCACTCGACCAACGGAGTGATCGGGGCACTCGGGATCGACGAAACCAGTACCGCCGCGATCCTGCCGCACGAGCAGACGCTCCCGAAGGCCAAGAGCGACCGGCTCGACCTGTTGGCCGCCACCCGGGTGAACACTTCCCCGATCTGGGGCCTCTCCCTCCAGAGCGGTCTGACCCAGCACTTCCTGCAGACCCGACCACCCGATCTCGAGGGGACCGACGACGACAAGGTGCACCACGAGCTGTGGGTGATCGACGACCCGGCGACCATCGACGCGGTCAAGGCCGCGATCGCCGCGGCACCGGTCGTGATCGCGGACGGACATCACCGCTACGAGACCTCGCGCACCTACCAGGGCGGACAGTCCGCAGGGACCGTCGGCGCCGACGGGGTGATGGCCTTCGTCGTCGAGCTCAGCATCGACCAGCTCGAGGTCGGCCCGATCCACCGGGTCCTCTCGGACCTCCCCGACGGGCTCGACCTGGCGGACGCCTTCTCCTCCTGGTTCGACGTCACCCGAGCGGGCGAGTGCAACGACCGCACCGTGGCCGCGCTCGGCGAGTCCGAGTCGCTCGCCCTCGTGCTCCCGTCGGGGGCCTTCCTGCTCAGTCCGAAGGACGGCACGCCCGAGGCGGCGGGCGCCGATCTCGACTCGTCGATGGTGGCGCTGGTCATCGCCGAACTGCCCGATCACGAGCTCTCGTTCCGCAACTCCTGGCAGGACGCGGTCGGCGCGGTCGAGACGGAGGAGGCACAGGCCGCCGTGCTCCTCCGACCGGTATCGGTCGAGAAGATCGCCGAGTGGGCCCACACAGGGCGGCGGATGCCCCCGAAGACCACCTACTTCCGACCGAAGCCCCGGACCGGCATGGTGTTCCGGCCGCTCGACCCCGCGGGGTAGCCGCAGGCGGCAGTGACCCCAGTCGGCCCGGGCCGGCCGCTACTCTGCCTGCTCGGACATGGGTGGCGGACAGGAGTGACCGTGCGGCGGACGACCACCCAGCGGCTGGCGGGCGTGTCGGGCGCACTCGTGGCTCTGCTCGTGACCGCCTGCTCGTCTCCCTCCCCCACCCGCGCGGTCATCCTCCATCCGCGCAACCCGGCGCCGGACGCGGCACCACCCTCCTCGACGCCATCGGCCACGACGGCCCCCTCCCCGGTGCCGACGACGTCACCGTCGCCGGTCACGCCGGTGCCGGGGTGGAGCGCCCCCCTCACCGCCTTGCCGCCGGGCGGTGGATTCTCCTCGGTGTCGTGCATCTCCGACACCTTCTGCATCGCGGCCGGAGGCGGTGCCGGCGACGCCGACGCCCTCGGGACCACCGGCTCGGGCGTCACCGTCTCGTGGGACGGCGCCGCATGGTCCGATCCGTCGGTGTACTACCCGGCACCCGCGATCGGGCAGCCGACCGCGCCACTGCTGCCGGCCATCGCCTGCACCGACGGCCCGCTCTGCGTGATCGTCGACGGGTCGGACCAGGTGAGCAGTGGTGACGGGACCAACTGGGCACCTCCCTCACCCCTGCCCACCGCTTCTGCGCTCCTGCAGGGCAATCCCGTGGATCCGGGCTCTGGACATCCCGGGTCGCGCGACGCCGCGGTGACCTGCTCGGGACCCACGTTCTGCGCGGCGGTGGACAACACCGGTCATGCCGAGTCTCTTGTCGCGGGGAGCTGGGTCGACGCGGGCGCCTTCGGTACCGAAGGGGTCGCGCTCTACGAGGGCGGCCTCGTCGGGATCACCTGCCCCACCTCCTCGATGTGCCGGGCCGTGGTCGGGACGACGGTGCTCGACTGGGACGGGACGGCCTGGTCGCAGGAGGCGACCCCGTGGACGACGTCGGTCCCGGCCGGATCGGGCGGGACGCCCCAGGCGGCTGCGATCGTGTGCCCGAGCACGACGCTCTGCGCCATCGTGAGCGGCACCGAACTCTGGGTCGACGAGCCGGGACAGCCGTGGACCCCACCCCAGAGCATCGATCCCGAGGGCGGACTCGACTCGATCTCCTGCCCCACCGCGACCTTCTGCATGGCAGCCGACGAACACGGCTCGGTCCTCCAGTGGGACGGCAGCGGATGGTCGTCGCCGGCCCGGGTCGTCCCTGCGGCAACCGACTACACCGGCGACCCGACCACGGTGTCGTGCTCGAGCGATCGCTTCTGCATGGTGATCAACGGCGACGGCGACTTCGCCACCTACTCGGCAGCCGGCGGCCGAAGCTCGTCGGGCTCCTCCTGACCGCCCCAGGGCCGCTTGGCAGGTGCGCTCAGCCCGCCATCTCGGAGAGCGCGCAGACCGTGCGCCAGTTCCGGGTGGTGGCGACGGTTCCGAGGTGCCGCTCGAAGAAGGCGTTGTCGTAGGAGGTCGTGCCGTACCCCGAAGGGCACATGAGGAAGACCTCGGCGCCCACCACTTCGAACCGGTCCTTGCCGGCACGGACTCGCCCGGCGTCCATTCCTCGCAGCCGAGCGGCCGGTGGTCGGTGGGCGAGGAAGGTCACGTGGAGCTTCGTCGTGTCCTCACCGCGGGCGACCATCGGGTTGCCCTCGACCACCCGGTGCAGCTGGCGGCCGCTCCTCACCACCACCGGTACGGCCAGACCGAGCTCACGGTTGATCGCGTCCTCGAGGGCCTCTGCAGCCGACTCGGCCCGGCCTCGGCCATAGAAGACCACGTTCCCGCTCTGGAGGTAGGTGCACGGCTCCTCGTAGCCGAGAGCGCTGACAAGGGACCGAAGGTCCTCCATCTTCATCCGGTTGTGGTTCCCGAGGTTGATGCCGCGGAGCATCGCGACGAACGCCCCGCCGGCCGTTCCCGAGCCGGCGCTCACTCCTCGACGTGGTCGCCCGGCCCGTCCCCGTCGACCGTCCAGGTCGACCCCGAACGGAGCAGCGCGTCCAGGTCGCCCGGACCCCGGCGCTCCGTCGCGCTCTCGATCTGCTGCGCCATCTGCGCTCCGTAGTCCGGTCGCTCCACGTCACGGAAGACGCCGATCGGTGTCGGCTCGTAGGGGCCCCTCGACAACCGGCTCAGCTGGAACGCGAGTCCGGGGTTCTCGCGGTGCTCGTCGTGCACCAGCAGCGCCGACTCACCGACGTCGTCCACCGCGGCGACCTCGACCGAGCCGTCGCGGTGCAGCACGACGCCGTGCTCGCCCTCGGCGCCGAAACGGATCGGTTCGCCGTGCACCAGCGGGATCAGCATGTCCGACCGGTGCTCCTTGCCGGTGATCTCCTCGAACGCACCGTCGTTGAACACGTTGCAGTTCTGGTAGATCTCGACGAACGAGGCGCCACGGTGGGCATGCGCACGCCGGAAGGTCTCCATCATGTGCTTCCGGTCCATGTCGTGGGTCCTCGCCACGAAGGTCGCCTCCGCGCCGAGTGCGAGGCTCAAGGGGTTGAAGGGCTGCTCGAGGGAGCCGAAGGGGGTCGACTTGGTGACCTTCGCCACTTCCGAGGTCGGCGAGTACTGGCCCTTGGTCAGCCCGTAGATCTGGTTGTTGAAGAGCAAGATGGTCAGGTTGACGTTCCGGCGGAGCGCATGGATCAGGTGGTTCCCGCCGATCGAGAGCGCATCGCCGTCACCGGTCACCACCCAGACGTCGAGATCCTGACGGGTGGTCGCGAGCCCCGTCGCGATCGCCGGAGCGCGGCCGTGGATCGAGTGCATCCCGTAGGTGTTCATGTAGTACGGGAGGCGCGCCGCGCAGCCGATCCCCGAGAGGAAGACCGTGTTCTCGCGCCGGACCCCGAGCTCGGGCATCAGCATCTGCACCGCAGCGAGGATCGAGTAGTCGCCACACCCGGGGCACCAGCGGACCTCCTGGTCGGACGTCCAGTCCTTGCGCGAGGTGACCGGGACGGGCACCGCTCCCGCGCTGGTGTCGGCCAAGTCGGTCATCGGGCCACCGCCCCGTCACGACGGGCCCCGTCTCCGTCGGAGAGCGTGCCGAGCGATTCGATCTGGCCGACGATCGCGCTCTCCATCGCCGCCGCACGGAAGGGGATGCCCTGGATCTGGGTGAACGAGACCGCGTCCACCAGGAACTCGGCACGCAACAGGCGGCTCAGTTGTCCCATGTTGACCTCGGGAACGAGCACCCGCCGGTACCGGCGGAGGACGTCGCCGAGGTCGGAAGGGAAGGGATTGAGGTGGACGAGGTGCGCCTGTGCGGCCTTCAGCCCGCGGGCCCTCACCCGCTCGACGCCGGCGGCGATCGCGCCGTAGGTCGAACCCCACCCGATCACCAGCACCTCCGCGCCGTCCTCGTCGTCGAGCTCGGTCAGCGGGATGTCGCGTGCGATGCCGGCCACCTTGGCGGCACGCAGGCGGGTCATCCGCTCGTGGTTCGGGCCGTCGTAGGCCACGTTGCCCGAACCGTCGGACTTCTCGAGTCCCCCGATCCGGTGCTCGAGCCCGGCGACGCCGGGCGGGGCCCAGGGCCTCGCAAGCGTCGCGTCGTCGCGGACGTAGGGCCAGAAGACCTCCGTGCCGTCCTCTTCGGTGTGGTTCGGCTCGGTGGCGAACGCCGGGTCGATGTGCGGGAGGTCGTCGATGTCGGGGAGCTTCCAGGGCTCGGCGCCGTTCGCCAGATAGCCGTCCGACAGCAGGATCACCGGAGTGCGATAGGTGACCGCGATCCGGGCGGCCTCTTGGACCGCGTAGAAGCAGTGCGACGGGGACTTGGCCGCGACGATCGGCAGGGGCGCCTCGCCGTGCCGCCCGTACATGGCGTGGAGGAGGTCGGCCTGCTCGGTCTTCGTCGGCAGTCCGGTCGACGGGCCGCCGCGCTGGATGTCGATGACCACGAGCGGCAGCTCGAGGCTGATGGCGAGTCCCATCATCTCCGACTTCAGGTCGACACCCGGTCCCGACGTCGTGGTGACGCCCAGCCCACCGCCGAATGCGGCGCCGAGTGCCGCTCCGATGCCGGAGATCTCGTCCTCGGCCTGGAACGTGCGAACGCCGAACTGCTTGTGCTTCGAGAGCTCGTGCAGGATGTCCGACGCAGGGGTGATCGGGTAAGTGCCGAGGAAGAGCGGGAGCCCGCTGCGTACCGATGCGGCGATGAGGCCCCAGGCGGTCGCGGTGTTCCCGGTGATGTTCACGTACTCGCCCGCTTCGAGGACCGCGGGCTTGACCTCGTAGGAGGACTCGAAGAGCTCGGCGGTCTCGCCGAAGTGGTAGCCGGCCTTGAAAGCCCGCACGTTCGCCTCGAGCACCATCGGCTTGTCGGCGAACTTCTGCTCGATCCAGCCGATGGTCGAGTCGATCGGCCGTGTGTAGAGCCAGCTCACCAGCCCGAGGGCGAAGAAATTCTTCGAACGCTCGGCGTCCCGCGGCTTGACACCCGCGTCCTTCGAGACCTCCGTGGTGATCGAGGTCATCGGGACCTCGTAGACGGTGTAGGCCGCAAGGGAGCCGTCCTCGAGCGGATTGGTGTCGTAGCCGGCCTTCGCCAGGTTGCGCTCCTCGAAGGCGTCGACGTTCACGATGATGGTGGCGCCCTTCGGCAGGCTGGCCAGGTTGGCCTTGAGCGCCGCCGGGTTCATCGCGACGAGCACGTTGGGTGAGTCGCCGGGGGTCGAGATGACGTGATCCGAGATGTGGATCTGGAAGGCCGAGACGCCGGCCAGGGTCCCCGCAGGCGCACGGATCTCGGCCGGGAAGTCGGGGAAGGTGGCGAGGTCGTTGCCGAGGAGGGCCGAGGTGGTGGTGAACCGGTCTCCGGTCAGTTGCATCCCGTCACCGGAATCGCCGGCGAAACGGATGACCACGCGATGCAGTACCTGCTGGGGTTTGTGCTCGGTCCTGGTGTCGGACACCCTGCTCCTCTTCGTACCGCTGGTCCGCGCCCGAACGCCGGGGAGCGCCTCGGTGCCGGTCGCGACTGCCGGCGCTCCCGTGGGCGCCGGGACATGTCGAATTGCGTCCTCGGTGGAGTCTACCGCCCGACCCGGCCCGATCGCAGGCTCCCCTGGGCCGGCGCCCCGTTCAGGCGATCGTCACCGCCGGGTCGAGGTAGACGTCCTGGACCGCGTGGATCAGTGCCGCGCCCTCGTCGGTCGGACGCGAGAAGGATTTCCGGCCCACGATGAGGCCCGTCCCACCCGCCCGCTTGTTGATCACTGCGGTCCGGACCGCGGCGGCGAGATCGTCTGCGCCCTTCGACTCCCCACCGGAGTTGATGAGCGGAATGCGGCCTGCGTAGCAATTCACCACCTGCCAACGGGTCAGGTCGATCGGGTGGTCGGTCGTCAGCTGGCTGTAGACGAGCGGGTCGGTCCTGCCGAAGGAGAGCGCGTTGTAGCCGCCGTTGTTCTCCGGCTGCTTTTGCTTGATGATGTCCGCCTCGATGGTGACCCCGAGGTGGTTGGCCTGCCCGGTCAAGTCCGCCGAGAGGTGGTAGTCGGTGTCACCCTGCTTGAAGGCCGCGTTGCGCAGGTAGCACCAGAGCACCGTGAACATCCCGAGCCGGTGTGCCTCCGCGAATGCCTTCGAAACCTCGACGATCTGGCGGTCCGCCCCGTCGGAGCCGTAGTAGACCGTCGCGCCGACTCCTACCGCTCCGAGGTCGGACGCTTGGCGAACGCTCGCGAACATCACCTGGTCGTAGGTGTTCGGATAGTTGAGGAAGTCGTTGTGGTTCAGCTTCACGATGAAGGGGATGCGGTGGACGTACCGCCGCGAGATGATCCCGAGGCTGCCGAGCGTGGTTGCGATCGCGCTGCAATCGGCCGCGATGGCGAGGTCGCAGAGCTTCGCCGGGTCGAAGTAGGCCGGGTACTTGGAGAAGCTCGCCGCCGCCGAGTGCTCGATCCCCTGGTCGACCGGGAGGATCGAGAGATAGCCGGTGCCGGCGAGCCGTCCGGTGTTGTAGACGGTCCCGAGGTTGCGCAGCACCGATGCGGTCCGGTCCGAGTCGGTGAAGACCCGGTCGAGATGGTCGGGGCCGGGGAGGTGCAGCAGCTCCGCCGGGAAGGCCTTCGCGTCGTGGTTCAGCAGCGAGTCCGCCTCGCCGCCGAGCAGCCGTTCGAGATCCATGCGAGGAAGCCTAACGGCCGCCGCGGGGACGCTTCGACGACGACCGATGCCGGATCGGATGGCCGAGCGCGTCGAGCCGGTCCCGCACGTCGTAGGCGTCGGGGTCGGTGACGAAGATCCGCTGGAACAGCTCGCGCGCCCGGGCGAGCTCACCCGAGCGCTCCATCAGATCGGCGAGGACGTACCACTGCCGCAGGTGGCGCTCTGCCGGGTTGCGGACCGGCCGGGCGGCGCCCGCACCGGTCAGGAGCGCGATCGCACCGGCGAGATCGCCGCGGTCCGCGCGGTCCCCTGCGAGCACAAGCCGGCCCTCGGCGAGGATCTCCGGATCCGGAGATCCTCTGCGCAACTCGTCGTAGAGGTCCTCGACGCGGCGGTGCCGGCCTATGGCGCGTTGGCAGTCCATCCGGACCGGGTGCTGGTCGACCGAGCCGGACAACCGGGCGAAGGCCTCGAGGTTCGGGAGGGCGGCTCTCCAGTACCCCTGGTGGTACTGGCTGAGGCCGAGCAGCTCGCGGGGGAGGGTGCGTCGGGGACCGCGTCGACCACGGTCTTCAGCATCCTCGACGCGTCGCGGTAGCGGCCCCGCTGGTACGCGCCCGTCGCGGCAGCCATCCGCTCGGTGACCCGCTCGCGCAGGTGGCTCCAGTCGGGACCCGCGGCCGACGCCAACTCCCCGAGCACGTCGGGGGGAACGGTGGTCGGCGGATGCGACCGGTGCGCCGGCGGTCGAAAGGTGGTGGGCTCGCGGCGGGCACCGGCCGGAGCGCGGTCGCTCCGCACCCAGCGCTCGGGGACGAACTCCTCGGTCCCTTCGCGACGGCGGTCGTCACGGGCCGCATCGGGTCGCGAGCTCGCGGGCCCCTCTCGCACGACACGGGCGCCGCGGCGGGCGACGCTGCCCCAGCCCGCTCTCGCGATCGGGTCGCGACTCGACTCGCGCCGGGTCGGTGCACCTGGCGCGTTCCGGGCTCGCGGGGCGCTTCGGGGGCGGGGGGCGTTCCGGTGGCCCGGCGCGCTCCGGTGGCCCGCTCCCTTCCCGGGGCGCTCAGGCCGGTCCGTTTGGCCACGCGGCGAGCGACGACCGGCATCGGACGTCCGACCACCGCTCTCCGGCGGCCACGTCTTCGATGACGCGCCACGCGGTGCACCTGCCGACCGGCGGGCAGGGCCGGCCGAACCCTTCCCTCTGGGAGTCGACCCCCTCGTGCCGCTCGCGTCGGTCGGCCGGGCACTGGGCGAACCTCCGCCCGCCGATCCACGGTGCCCTTGTGGGCCCGGTCGTCCGCTGCGCGGTCCCTCCCGTCCTCCAGATCGAGCTCCCGGTCGCGGCGGCCGTTCCTGCCGGCTCCCCTGTCCGTGAGTTCCCTGTTTCCCCTGCGGCCGGCGCGGGCGCGGCGAACCAGAGGGCGTGCGGGGTGCCATGCCCTTCACACTACTTCCAGGGGTCTCGTCGGAACCCGCGCTCCTCGGCGCGCCGCTGCACGCGTCCCGCGCGCCGCCGCACACGACGGGACGTCTTCTACCCTGGTCCCGAACGTGCAGCCGACGAATACACCGCGGACCGGGACGCCCGGAATGGACCCGACCGACGCGACACCGAAGGACGGAGCGCGCCGAGTGCGTGGCATCGTCGTGCTCCTCGCCGCGCTTGTCGCCACTTCGTGCGGCGTTTCTGCCAGCGCCGCCCACCCGAGCTCGGGTGCTGCGCGCGGACGCACCGACGCCGTCACGCCGTCGGCCGCGGCGATCGCCCAGGCAAAACAGATCTTCCACGATCAGATCGTCAGCTCGGCGGCTTCCTTCGCCACCGACGTCGTCTCGCTCCAGTCCGCGGTCGACCGAGGCGATCTCGCCGGCGCACGTTCGGCGGAGCTCGCTGCCCAGGGGGACTACGACCACTTCCGCCTACTCGAACAGGACAACTCGGTGAACGCCTCGACCCTCGACGAGCTCGCCCCGAACGTCGGTCCGGGGCAGACCTTCGGCGGTCTGCATGCGGTCGAGCGCGATCTCTGGACCTCGACGGGGGACCCTCGAGCGGACGTCGCGGCCCTCGCCGGTCAGGCACCCGTCGCCCAGTACCTCCTCTCCCGCGACGAGCTCGACCCCGAGGCGATCGGCACGACGGCGGTCGCCGAGCTCGGCTGGGCCGCCGACTGGGCGATCCCCGGACGCGAGGAGCTGTACTCCCGTGACGACGCGGTCGACCTCGCCGCGACCGTGTCCGCCGCGAACTCGGCCTTCGACGCGATCGCCCCGCTCGGTGCGGTGGTCGCGCCGACACTGACCGCTTCGGTGCGGAGCGAATTCGCCACACTGGTCGCCGAGGTCGCCGACCTCGGACCACCCACCGCGGTCGACGACTCCGCGATCGGCTGGGCGGCGCAGCACTTGCTCACCCAGCAAGTGGACGCCGCGGCCGCCGGCCTTTCCGACCTGGCGGCAGCGTTCGCGCCCTTCGGGACGCGACAGCCAGCGGCCTATCCGTCATGACCACGAAACGGCCATCGCGGCGATCCGACTCCGAGGCGACCGCGGAAGCCCCTCGTGCCACCTCGATCTCGCGCCGGCAGCTGCTTGCAGGCTCTGGGCTGGCGTCGGCTGCCCTGCTCGCGGGCACGGCCTCGCCGGCGGCGGCGGCCGCTGTCGCCACAGCCGGAACGGCCGCCTCTTCTTCCCCTTCTTCGACCGTCCCGTTCCACGGCGCGCACCAGGCCGGCATCGTGACCCCCGAGCAGGCTCGGCTCGTCTTCGCCACCTACGACGTCACCGCTCCGGACGCGGCCGGCCTGGCCGCCCTTCTCGCAGAATGGACCGACGCAGCGGCCCGACTCACCGCGGGGGAGCAGCTCGCGGGGACCGGAGGGACGTTCGCTCCCCCGG
Organism: uncultured Acidimicrobiaceae bacterium; assembly: GCA_963769905.1. GTDB lineage: Bacteria > Actinomycetota > Acidimicrobiia > Acidimicrobiales > RAAP-2 > Bog-756. The sequence goes on along the minus strand of CAVYNG010000002.1, from coordinate 1,358,846 downwards.
TCGATACCGGTGAGGCTCTCGGTCTCGGTCCCGCACGGCTCACCCTCACCGTAGGGTTCGGGCGGAGCCTCTTCGACGGGCGTTTCGGGCTCACCTCGAGACGTCCGGGCGCGCTCGCCGACTTGCCGGTCTTCGCCGGCGACGACCTCGACCAGAGCACGAGCGGCGGCGACCTCTGCGTGCAGGCGTGCGCAGACGACACCCAGGTGGCCTTCCACGCGGTGCACAACCTCACCCGGCTGGCGCTCGGCGCGGCCACCGTCCGCTTGCTGCAGGTCGGCTTCGGGCCAACGGCCTCGCCGGGCTCCGGACAGCCGACCCCGCGCAACCTGCTCGGGTTCCACGACGGGACCTCCAACCTCGATCCGAGCGACGATGCCGCGATGCGTCGGTTCGTCTGGGTGGACGGAAAGAACGACCAACCGTGGATGGTCGGCGGCACCTACCTCGTCGGTCGGCGGATCCGGATCCACCTCGAGCAATGGGACCGCACCACGGTGGACCACCAGCAGCGGACGATCGGTCGGATGAAGACGTCGGGGGCGCCACTCGGTGCAACACACGAGGACGACCCTGTCGACCTCGGTGCGCTCACTTCGGAGGGGCAGCCGGTGATTCCGGACAGCGCCCACATCCGGGCCGCGGCGCCGGCCACCAACGACGGCCAAGCCATCCTGCGTCGCGGCTACAGCTTCGCGGACGGTGTCGACCCCCTCACCGGCGAGCTCGATGCCGGTCTCTTTTTCGTCTGCTTCCAGAAGGATCCGCGGGTCCAGTTCGTACCCATCCAGCAGCGCCTGTCCGACAACGACGCACTCAGCCAGTACCTGGTGCACACGACCAGTGGAGTTTTCGCCTGTCCACCGGGGGTCCGCCCGGGAGGGACGCTCGGCGCGGGGCTGTTCTGAACTGATCGACTCTGAACCACTGGTCGACGGTCTGTTCGAGTTGCGGGGGTCCCGCCGCGATGATGCCCCCGCCATGGCGGGGGCATCATCGAGAGAAATCCCGGCGGCGTCCTACTCTCCCAGGGGGCTACCCCCCAAGTACCATCGGCGCAGGCGGGCTTAACTTCCGTGTTCGGAATGGGAACGGGTGTCTCTCCGCCGCTATGGCCACCGGAAATCGTGCGCTCTTCGCTCGCACCATCGCCGGCTGGTCGGGTGCGAGCCAGGTATGACCAGCGGTCACCCTGAGCGTTCCATAGCGAGCACGAGCAAGTTCCCAAGCCCTCGGCCGATTAGTACCGGTCAGCTGAATGCGTTGCCGCACGTACACTTCCGGCCTATCAACGTGGTCGTCTGGCCACGGGCCTTACCAGGTTGTCCCTGTGGGAGATTTCATCTTGGAACGAGCTTCGCGCTTAGATGCTTTCAGCGCTTATCCCACCCGAAGGTCGCAAATCAGCAGTGCCCTTGGCAGGACAACTGACACACGAGAGCTTCGTCCATCCCGGTCCTCTCGTACTAGGGATAGCCTTCCTCAAATCTCCTACGGCTGCATCGGATAGGGACCGAACTGTCTCACGACGTTCTAAACCCAGCTCGCGTACCGCTTTAATGGGCGAACAGCCCAACCCTTGGGACCGGCTTCAGCCCCAGGATGCGACGAGCCGACATCGAGGTGCCAAACCTTCCCGTCGATATGGACTCTTGGGGAAGATGAGCCTGTTATCCCCGGGGTACCTTTTATCCGTTGAGCAACGGCGCTTCCACAAGCAACCGCTGGATCACTATGCCCTGCTTTCGCACCTGCTCGACTTGTAGGTCTCGCAGTCAAGCTCCCTTGTGCCATTGCACTCGACGGCTGATTGCCAACCAGCCTGAGGAAACCTTTGGGCGCCTCCGTTACGTTTTAGGAGGCGACCGCCCCAGTCAAACTACCCACCTGACGCTGTCCCTGATCCGGATCACGGACCGAGGTTAGGGTTCCGGCACATAAAGGGTGGTATTTCAAGGATGACTCCACGGTAGCTGGCGCCACCGCTTCAAAGTCTCCCACCTATCCTACACAATATGTACTAAAACTCAACAGCAAGCTGTAGTAAAGGTCCACGGGGTCTTTCCGTCCTGATGCAGCTAACGAGCATCTTTACTCGTACTTCAATTTCGCCGGGTCTGTGGTTGAGACAGTAGGAAAGTCGTTACGCCATTCGTGCAGGTCGGAACTTACCCGACAAGGAATTTCGCTCGGACTGTTACAACCAAACAGCATTGCACTATTCGCTATTTGGCGGACCGGTCGTTTCCGCCGGCCTCCCTGCGTCGCCACAGGGTTCGGACCATCTCTTCATCTCACCGCGTTACGGCGAGATGGTCGGCGTATGGTCTCTGAGGATTCTCAGGAATTCGGATGGTTTGCGTTGGTTCATCGTCTCGATGACGGAGAGCGCAGCTGAAACGCAGCTGAAACAGCCCTCTCCGTCGACAAAACCAACCACCCATCCGTGGATCCAGAGTCTTTCCTGCTGATTGTCCGCACCTCTCACATTTTCACTGCCATCCATCTCCCGACGGTACAGACGCGCTGCAACGCCAAGATCTGGACGACGAGTAGTGGAGGATCCACCGGATTTTCCAGCATATAGCCGACTGCTCACATACCGTCGCCGGTATGAGGGGCAGCACCCTCTCGCACGTGAGAGGGCATCCCTACCTTAGGCACTTTTGTTACTACTCGGGGCCGGACCCATGGCTGAGTCGCGGCTCGAGCGGCCAGGTCATTTCTGCCTGGCTCCTCATGTCGCCATGAGGGTCGGACTGTATCTTCACCTCGTCAATCTGCTGCGAACGCGAAGTTCGCGACAGAAGGGTGCGAGGCGCCTCGCGTGCAGTCTCTGAGGATCCTGCCGACTGGCAGTTTCCTGCTGATTGTCCGCACCGGACGGATTTTCACTGCCCCTGCGGCACCCTACTGAGAGGATGTCACAGGGACGAGTACCGCCGGATACTCGGATGTTCCAGCATATAGCGGGGTTTTATAACGGCCAGGTTGAAGTACTAACCGTTATAGTTACGGCCGCCGTTTACCGGGGCTTAGGTTCAGAGCTTCGCCCGAGGGCTAACCCTTCCCCGTAACCTTCCGGCACCGGGCAGGCGTCAGAGCGTATACATCGTCTTACGACTTCGCACGCTCCTGTGTTTTTAGTAAACAGTCGCTTTCCCCTATTCTCTGCGGCCCCTTCAGACTCGGGACGCGTAGTCCGTCACCCTATTGGGGCCCTCCTTCTCCCGAAGTTACGGAGGTATTTTGCCGAGTTCCTTAACCACAGTTCTCCCGATCGCCTTGGTATTCTCTACCCGCCCACCTGTGTCGGTTTGGGGTACGGGTTCCGTGTCAGCTCGCTAGAAGCTTTTCTCGGCAGCATGGGATTAGTGACTTCACCTGGTGTGGCTCGGCATCGCGTCTCGGAGTGTGCGAGGCCCGGATTTGCCTGGACCTCCTCCTACACGCTTACCCCAGGACAACCAACGCCTGGGCTCACCTACCCTCCTGCGTCCCTCCTTCGCTTTCCTCGTCCGGGTCGGTCGGTTCGCCCCCGAAGGGACAGCCCCTTAGGACACCGGATCTGGAATGGGCGCGGACACGGAAGTACTGGAATATCAACCAGTTGTGCATCGACTACGCCTCTCGGCCTCGCCTTAGCTCCCGACTTACCCTGGGAGGATTAGCCTTCCCCAGGAACCCTTGGGCTTACGGCGGAGGGGTTTCTCACCCCTCTCTCGCTACTCATACCAACATTCTCACTCGACCGCGCTCCACGACGGTTCACACCGTCGCTTCTCAGCGGGATCGACGCTCCCCTACCACTCCCGTCCCGGACTCCCGAGCGTGATACGACACTGT
>CAVYNG010000002.1:0-1350000 GCA_963769905.1 uncultured Acidimicrobiaceae bacterium | reverse complement strand
GCCCGCGGCCATGTCACCGCTGTAGGTGTAGAGCGGCATGCCCTTGTAGGTGACCTGCAGAGTGCCGTCCGAGCGGGTGATCGTCGCGAGCGATCCGCTCGCGAGCGCGGTCGAGCCGGCCACCTTGGTGGTGCCGGCCGGAACGGTGAGCGGCGGCCACACGGTCGCACAGCCCGCGTTGCAGTTCGACTTGCCGCTTCCGTCGGGCGTGTAGCGGTAGAGCGTGAGACCGGCGCGGTCGACGAGCACCAGACCGCTCGATCCGACATGAGCGACGTTCACCGCCAGCGAGGAGGAACTCGACGTCGTCGAGCCGCCCGAGGTGGTCGGTGTACTGGTCGACCCCCGGTTGCTCGAGGTGGTCGAAGGCGAGGACGACCCCGAACTGCAGGCGGCCGCGGTCAAGAGCACCGCCCCGAGCACCGCGACCGAGACCCACCGTCCGTGCCGTGCCCGGCCCGGGGTCGGGCGACGCTCCACGGTCTCCACCTCGAGTTCCTCGTTCATCGCCACCGTCCTTCCGGGCGCCTCGGGGTCGATCCCCTGTCGCCCGTACCCCTGTCTACGTCCCGGTGGCCGATTCCGTTCATCTTCCGTTCACCCAGCCGGCGTGGGGCGCCCGTCAACCGAAGGTGAAATCGTAGGCCCGGACGCCGGACGAGACGGTGAGCGTGAGCAGGGCTTGCTGGTAGGGACCCGGGCCGACCAGCTGGTACAGGCGCGGGACGCCCGACACCACCACGGTACGCGTGTGTCGGCCGTTCACCGACACCCCGATCGTGCCGTTGCCGCCGAGGACCAGGAACACGTCTTTCGCCCCGAACTGGAGCAGGAGCTGCGCGCCGGGCCCGGAAGTCGCGAACTCACTCCCGACCGACCAGTTGCCCGAATAGGCGTACATGTCCTGGGGAACCTGGCCCGGCGCCTGGTAGAGGTTCATCTGGTCCTCCTGCACCGTCTCGCCGGCCACGAATTGGGCACGCTGGTAGCCGAGGTAGGACTCGGGTGTGGTCGGTTCGGTCGGGGTGAGGTCGGTCACCTCGGTCGGGCGAGGCAGCACCAGGTGCGGGTTGGCTGCGTGGAGGAGCTGTCGGATGAAGGCCTCTGACTGCGCGTAGTTCCCTTCGCCGTCGTCGATGTGCCGCACCGTGCCGGTGGCGTCGATCAGGTACTCGGCCGGCCAGTACTGGTTCTCGTAGGCGTTCCAGGTCGCGTACTGGTCGTCGATCGCCACCGGGTAGTGGACGCCGAGCTGGGCCGCGGCGGTCGACACGTTCGACGCCACGTGTTCGAACGCGAATTCCGGAGTGTGGACGCCGACGATGGTGAAACCGTCGCCTGCGTAGGCGCGAGACCAGGCCTCGAGGTGAGGCAGCGTCCGCTGGCAATTGATGCACGAGTACGTCCAGAAGTCGACGAGCACCACCTTGCCCTTGAGGCCGGCGAGCGAAAGGGCCCGCCCGCCAGGGGTGTTCAGCCAGTGGCTGATGCCGGTGAACGCGGGTGCCTTGCCGCACTGCACGAGCGCGGGACTGTCGGCGGGACACGTGGCGAGCTGCCCCGACGTGGACGCCCCGGTCACCCCGGCGAGGGCCTGCTTCGCCGAGGGACCGGTCTCGATGTGGTTCTGCAGCGCATCGGTGTACCCGGGCACCGCGCGCTGCAGCCCGTCGGTCAGGTTGAAAGCGAGGATCAGCGCGGTCGCCACCAGCACCGCGCCGGCGACACGGCGTACCGACGCCCCATGGCGGCGGACGGCGCCGATCCGGAGGACGAGGTTTCGACCGGCAAGCGCGAACACGCCGAGCGGCACGGCGACACCCGCCGCGAAGGCCGTGGTCAGCACCACCGCGGAGAGCCCGAAGCGTCGCTCGGCCCCGACCGCGCTGATCGCGGCGAGCACCGGACCGGCGCAGGGGACGAAGACGAGCCCGAGACTCGCTCCGAGGACGAAGCCCCCGCGATCCGAGCGCGGGCTCCCGACGCCGAGGCGAGCGAAAGGACGCTCGAGGACCACGCCGACCGCAGGGACCAAGAGGCCGACGCCGACCAAGCCGACCACGGCGAGGCCGATCCAGCGGAGGGTGTCGAAGGGCAGGTGCAATGCGTCGAGCAACCAGGTCCCGAGCAGGGTGAAGAGTCCGAAGCTCAGTGCGAGGCCGGCCACGACGGCGAGAGCACGTCGGCGGCCCGGGGCCTCGGAAGGACGCACTCGCGCGGGGGCTTCCGGTCGGGGGGAGGCGGCGCCGGCCTCGGCGCTCATCCGCGGCGGGACGACGCCCGGCGAGGCGACCGCAACGGCCCCGACCGGCTCGGGTTCCCGCGAGGGTACGAGATCCGCCGGCGGCTCGACTCGAGCGGGCTCGGCGGGCTCCGCCACGCCCGCCGCCAGCACGACCGGCAGAACGGGAAGGATGCACGGCGAGATGCCGGCGACGACACCGCCGAAGAACCCGATCACCACCAGCTCGAGCACCGTGCCAGCTTCGCACGTGGCCTGCCGAGGGTGGCCTCAGCCGGATGCGGGAATCCGGCTCCGGTCCGACTCGAGCCGGTGCACGAATTGCTCGAGCTGGATCTTGACCGCCAGCGGCCCCGCACTCCCCGGGCTGGTGCGGCGGGTCACCGCGACACCCGGTTCGAGCAACGACACCGCCTCGATCCCGAGCGCCGGATGGGCCTCGACCAACTCGGCGAGGGGCACGTGCCGCTCGATCGAGTCCCGCACCAACCCCCCGACCACCCCGTGGGCCTCCCGGAAGGGCATCCCCTGCTCGACGAGCCACTCCGCGAGATCGACTGCTGCGACCGCCGAGCCGTTGGCCGCCTCCTGCATGCGGTCCACGTCGAAATGGACCGTCTCGATCACCCCGGTCAGGGCGGCGAGGGCGAGGTGGGTCTGGTCCATCGAATCGAAGAGCGGCTCCTTGTCCTCCTGCAGGTCGCGGTTGTACGAGAGCGGCAGTCCCTTCAAGGTGGCGAGGAGCCCGGTCAGGTTGCCGATGAGCCGTCCCGACTTCCCGCGTGCCAACTCGGCGACGTCGGGGTTCTTCTTCTGCGGGAGCATCGAGCTCCCGGTGGCGAAGACGTCGTCGAAGACCGCGAAGCCGAACTCCTCGGTCGACCAGATCACCAGCTCCTCGCCGATGCGGGACAGATGGACACCGAGGAGCGCGAGGTCGAAGAGGGCTTCGGCGACGAAGTCGCGGTCGGACACCGCGTCCATCGAGTTCTCGAAGCGCGAGGCGAAACCGAGATCGTCCGCGACCCCGTCGGGATCGAGGGGCAGCGAGGAGCCGGCCAGTGCGCCCGCGCCGAGCGGCGAGACGTCGATCCGGTCCAGCGTGTCGAGCAGCCGGTCCACGTCGCGGGCGAATGCCCATCCGTGGGCGAGGAGATGGTGCGAGAGCAGGACCGGCTGCGCGCGCTGGAGGTGGGTGTAGCCGGGCAGGTAGACGTCACCGGATTCCTTCGCCCGGGCGAGCAGCACCTCTTGGAGCGCGATGACCTCCTGCGCGACCGCGGCGAGCTCGCGAGTGACGTAGAGACGCAGATCGGTCGCGACCTGGTCGTTGCGGCTTCGGCCGGTGTGGAGCTTCGCGCCCACCTCGCCGGCGATCTCGGTGGTGCGCCGCTCGACCGCGGTGTGGATGTCCTCGTCCCCGGCCACGAACTCGAACGAGTCGGACTCGAGCTCGCGCTCGACTTGGTCGAGCGCGGCAAGGAGCTCCTCGACCTCGCTCGGCGTGAGCAGCCCTCCCCGCCCGAGACCGCGCACGTGCGCCCTCGACCCGTCGAGATCGTCGCGTGCGAGTCGTCGGTCGTAGTGGAGCGAGACCGAGTACTCCATGACCACGTCCGCGGTCCCGCCGCTCAGGCGGCCCTTCCAGAGTGTCATCGGTCCGCCGGAGTCGATGGGTCGCCACCTTCGGCGCGCGCTCGCACCGCCGACCAGGTCGCGACGCCCAGTCCCCAGAGTCGTACGAATCCTTCGGCGTCCTGATGCCGGAAGGTGTCGGTGTCGTCGTAGGTGGCGAGCCCGTGGTCGTAGAGGCTCATCGGGCTCCGCCGCCCGACCACCCAACACCGGCCGCTGTCGATCCGCAGCCGCACCTCGCCGGACACGTTCCGTTGCGAGTCCGCGATGAAGGCATCGAGCGCCTGCTTCAAGGGTGAGAACCACATGCCGTCGTAGACGAGCTCGGACCAGCGCGGCTCGAGGCGAGCCTTCTCGTGGTGCAGATCGCGCTCGAGGGTCAGGTCCTCGAGGTCGCGGTGGGCGATGAGCAGGGCGAGCGCGCCGGGACACTCGTAGACCTCACGGCTCTTGATCCCGACACGGCGGTTCTCCACCATGTCGAGCCGGCCGAACCCGTGGGAGCCGACCGCCCGGTTGACCTCTTCGATCAGCGGCTCGGGGGCGAGGTCTCGTCCCTCGAGCGAGACGGGAACGCCGCCCTCGAAACCGACCACGAGCTCCTCGGGCGTGTCGGCCGTCGGGCGGGTCATGGTGAAGACGTCCTCGGGCGGGGGGCTCCACGGGTCTTCGATGTCGCCGCACTCGATGGCCCTTCCCCAAAGGTTCTCGTCGATCGAGTAGAGCTTCTCCTTGGTCACCGACAACGGGATCTCCCACTTGGCCGCGTACTCGATCGCGTCCTCCCTCGAAAGCCCCCAGACCCGGGCGGGAGCGACGACGTCGAGATCGGGCGCGAGGGCCCTCGTGCCGACCTCGAAGCGCACCTGGTCGTTCCCTTTTCCGGTGCAGCCGTGGGCGACCGCTCCCGCCTGGTGGCGACGCGCCTCCGCCACCAGGTGACGGACGATCACGGGACGGGAGAGCGCGGACACGAGCGGGTACTTCCCTTCGTAGGCGGCATTCGCCTGGAGCGCAGGCATGCAGAACTCCTCTGCCATCTCGGCCCGTGCGTCCACGACGATCGCCTCGACGGCGCCTGCCGCGAGGGCGCGGGCGCGGATCGCCTCCCAGTCCTCACCACCCGCGCTCGCGGCCTGTCCGACGTCGACCGCGACCGCGATGACTTCGACTCCGAGGTTCTCCGTCAGCCAGCGGACGGCCACCGACGTGTCGAGTCCACCGCTGTAGGCAAGCACGGTTCGCTGCTTCATGATCCACCCCTTGCGCGTGACGACCTTGGTTGCTTCGCGAGCGGGGCTCCGGTCCCCCCCTCGGCTGGCCCGGGGGATCGAGGCCGGCCACCTCGGCGAGACGGTCGGCCACCACCGCGCCGCCCGGCTTCTCCGACGCGACCACCAGCACCGTGTCGTCGCCGGCCACCGTCCCGATGACGCCGGGAAACCCGCTTCGGTCGAGAGCCGAGCCTACGACATGGGCAGAACCGGGCGGGGTGCGGAGGACCACCAGATTGACCGATCGGGCCACTTCGACGACCCACTCGCCGAGCACCCGTCGAAGATGGTCCTCGGGCGCCACCTGCTGGGACGGTAGCTCGGGCAGTGCATACGCGGTCGCGCCGCCGGGAAGTCGAACCTTGAGGGCGCCGAGCTCTTCGAGATCCCTCGAGACGGTCGTCTGCGTCGCGTCGATGCCGTCCGCCGCGAGGAGCTCGACCAGGTGCGCCTGACTGCCGACCGCCTCGTTCTCGAGCAATCGCGAGATCCGGTGCTGCCGCTGCTGTTTGGTCACGAACGCACCTTCGACGTCTTCGGCGGGTCCACGCCAGCCGCCCAGGCCAGCACCCCCCTCATCGCGGCCATGCGGTTGGCGGCCTGCAGCCAGACCACGCTCTGGGCTCCGTCGATCACCCCGGCGGTGACCTCCTCGCCGCGGTGGGCCGGGAGGCAGTGGAGCACGACCGCGTCCTGCGAGGCGCGTGCCAGCAGCTTCTCGTCCACCGTGTAGCCGGCGAAGTCCCGCCGGCGCACTTCGGCCTCGCGCTCCTGGCCCATCGAGGTCCACACGTCGGTGTAGAGGGCGTGCACGCCTTCGGCGGCCTCGACCGGATCGGTGGTCACCAGCACCTCGCCACCGAGGCGGCGCACCCGCTCGACGTCCGCAGGGGTGGGCCCGTATCCCGGCGGGGAGGCCACCCGGGTCGGGATCCCGAGCATCGAAGCAGCGAGCGCCAGTGAGCGCCAGACGTTGTTGGCGTCGCCGACGTAGGCGATCGAGCGTCCGGCGAGCGAGCCGGCACCGAACACCTGCCGCAGGGTCAACAGGTCGGCAACCGCCTGGCACGGATGTGCGCGGTCCGACAGCAGGTTGATCACCGGTACCGCGATCGACGCGTCGTCGAGCGCGGCGGCCATGCGCTCGAGCGAGGTGTGCTCGACGACCCGCGCGCAGAGGATCGCGTGGTAGCAGGCGAGGGTGCGCGCCACGTCGGGGGCCGGCTCGCGCACGTCGAGTCCGACCTCGTCTCCCCGCATGTAGACCGGGTGGCCACCGAGGGCGACCACCGCCATCTCGGTGCTGTTGCGGGTGCGATTCGACGCCTTCTCGAACAGGAGCGCCACGCCGCAACCCTCGAGGGAGCCGGCGAGGCTCTCGGTGGCGGACTCGGCGAGAGCGAGCACCGTGTCGAGCCCGTCGGTGCCCAGGTCGTCGATGTCCAGTAGGTGGCGGGTCGCGCCCGCTGCGCGGCTCACACCGGCACCCGGTCCGCGAGCACGATCCCGAGGATGCCGACGGCTTCGTCGATCTCCTCGTCGGTCACCAACAGCGAGGGCGCGAAGCGGAGTGTGTCCGGACGAGGCGCATTCAGGACCAGCCCTGCGTCGAGCGCGGCTCGACAGGCCGCCGGTGCGACTTCTTCCTCGAGGGCGGCAGCCAACAGCAATCCCTCCCCGCGCACCGACACGACACCCGGCAGGGCCCCGAGCGCGACAGCCAGGCGCGCGCCTGCCGTCCGGGCGCGGGCGGGGACCTCTTCCGCTTCCATCACCGCCAGGGTCGCCTGGGCCGCCGACATCGCGAGCGGTTGCCCGCCGAAGGTGCTGCCGTGGTCTCCCGGCCCGAATGCAGCGGCTACCTCGGCGCGTGCCCAGCAGGCGCCGACCGGCGTGCCGTTCCCGAGGGCCTTGGCCATGGTCACCACGTCGGGTTGGACACCGAGATGCTGGAAGCCGAACCACTGTCCGGTGCGACCGAGACCGGTCTGGACCTCGTCGACCATCAGGAGCACTCCGCGGTCGGTGCAGAGCTCGCGCACCGCGCCGAGGTAGTCCGAGGAGGGCACCACCACTCCAGCTTCACCGAGGACCGGCTCGAGCAGCACCGCCGCGACCCGTGCGGGATCACAGGCCGCAGAGAGCGCCCCGATGTCGTCGTAGGGGACATGGTCGAACCCGTCAGGCATCGGCAGGAACGGTTGCTGCTTGGCGATCTGTCCGGTCGCCGCGAGGGTCGCCATCGTCCGGCCGTGAAATGCGTCCCAGGTGCTCACCACCGCGAAACGACCGGGCCCCGCCCACCGGCGTGCCAGTTTGATCGCACACTCGTTGGCCTCCGCTCCCGAGTTGGCGAAGAACACCTGGCCTCCCGCGCGCTCGGTACCCCCGCCGATGAGCCGGTCGAGGGTTGCGGCCACCGCGGGTGCGAGGTCGTTGCCGAAGAGGTTGGAGACGTGGGAGAGCGTCCGCGCCTGGCGCCCGATCGCGTCTGCCACCACAGGGTGCGCGTGGCCGAGCGAGGTGACGGCCAGCCCGGAGAGGAAGTCGAGATAGCGCTTCCCCGACGCGTCGAAGAGCGCGCTGCCTTCGCCCCGGACGAAAGTCACCGGCGGCTCGGCATAGGTCTGCATGAGCGCGGAGCGGTCGATCGGACCGGTCACGGCTCGACTCCGACCATGGTGCCGATCCCCTCGTCGGTGAAGACTTCGAGCAGGAGGGCGTGCGGTGTGCGACCGTCGAGGATGTGCGCGTGGCCCACCCCTTGGCGCACCGCCCGGGCGCACGCCTGCACCTTGGGGATCATCCCTCCGGTCGCCGCACCGGTCACCACCATCCGGTCGAGGTCGTCGACCGTCGCACGATGCATCAGGGTGCCCGGGTCGTCGGGCACGGAGCGGAGCCCGGCGACGTCGGTGAGGAAGACCAGCTTCTCGGCCTCGAGTGCGGCCGCGAGCGCACCGGCTGCCGTGTCGGCGTTGATGTTGAAGGCCTGACCCGCGCGGTCCGAGCCGATGGTCGCGACCACCGGGATCAGCCCTTGGGCGAGCAGCTGCTGCACGATGACCGGATCCACCGCGGTGACGTCACCCACGTAACCGAGGGCCTCCGAGCGCGGGGCGGCGGTGATCAGGTTGGCGTCCTCCCCCGACAGGCCCACTGCGAGCGCCCCGTGGACGTTGATCGAGCTCACGATGTCCCGGTTGACCTTGCCGACCAACACCATCCGGACCAGGTCGATGGTCTCGGCGTCGGTGACCCGGTGCCCGTCGAGGAACTCGACCTCCTTGCCGACTCGCTCCATGAGAGCGCCGATCTGGGGGCCGCCGCCGTGGACGACGACCGGGAGCATGCCGACGGAGCGCATGAGGACGATGTCCTCGGCGAAGGACACCAGTGCACCGGCGTCGTCGGGGTCGGGACCGTCGGGCGCGGACGAAAGGACGTTGCCGCCGTACTTGACGACCACGACCTTGCCGGAGAAGCGCCGGATGTACGGGAGCGCCTCGACGAGGACCGACGCCTTTTCGCCCGGTGCGAGCAGCGGCAGGGCTGCGGGTCGGACGTTCACGAGGTGGTCCGGTTCTCGTCGATGTAGCCGTAACCGAGGTCGACCCCGGTCACCGTGCCGGTCCCGTCGGCCACGCCCAGATGGCAGTGCAGTTCGACCGCGGCACCCGCGAGGTGGCGTGCGACGGCCTCCGCGTCGTGATCGGCCGCAACGCCACCCCGGCAGACCGCGACACCCCCGTAGGCGATCTCCAGCCGGTCCATCTCGAAGCCGACCCCGGCCGAACCCAGTTCGCTCGCCACTCGACCCCAATAGGGATCCTCACCGTTGAGAGAGCACTTGACGAGCGGCGAGTCGGCGACCTTTCGCGCGGCGCGGAGCGCTTCGTCGTCCGAGCGCGCACCGGTGACTCGTACCCGTACGACCTTGGAGCCGCCCTCGGCGTCGGCCGCCATCTGTCGGGCCAGGTCGGCACATGCCTCGAGAACCGCGTCCTCGACGGTGTTCGGGTCGGTCGACCCGGCGCGGCCCGACGCCATCAGCACGACGGTGTCGTTGGTCGACGTGCAACCGTCGACGGTCATGGCGTTGAACGAGTCGCGCACCGCAATCCGCAGGAGCTCGCTCAACGGTTCCGGCTCGACCGCGGCGTCGGTGGTCACGATCGCGAGCATCGTCGCCATGTTCGGCGCGAGCATCGCGGCCCCCTTGGCCATTCCGGCGACCGTGAACGCCGAGCTCTCGACGAGCACCTCCTTCGTTCCGGAATCGGTGGTCAGCATGCCGGTCGCCGCCCGGGACGCCGCCTCCGCCGAAGCGGCCCGCGCCTCGACCAGCGCCTCGATCCCCGACTCGATCACCCCCATGGGGAGCCGGATCCCGATCAGGCCGGTCGAACACACCAGCACCTCGTGGGCATCGGCGCCGATGCCGGCGCCCACCAGGCGGCACATGCGCTCCGCGTCGGCCCGCCCCTCGGCACCGGTTGCCGCATTGGCGTTTCCGCTGTTCACGACCACCGCGACCGAGCGTCCTCTGGCTGCGGCGAGGTGTTCGCGGCTCACGAGCACCGGCGCGGCGGCCGCCTGGTTGGTGGTGAAGGTAGCGGCGGTCGGGACGGCACGCCCGTCTTCGGTCGCGACGAGAGCAAGGTCGAGGGCCCGGGACGGCTTGATGCCCGCCGCGAAACCGGAGGCGACGAAGCCGCGCGGTGTGGTGATGCTCACGGGTAGATCCCTGCGAGCGGAAGCCCGGTGTCTTCGGGGAGGCCGAGCGCGAGGTTGGCGCACTGCAGGGCCTGCCCGGCGGCGCCTTTGACCAGGTTGTCGATGGCGCAGAGCGCCACGATCCAGCCCGTGCGCGGATCGACCCGCACGGTGACCCTGGCGCAGTTCGAGCCACTCGTCGCCTTGGTGGAAGGCGGCTCGGGCGAGACGATCACGAAGGGCTCGCCTGCGTAGCGCTCCGCCGCGACGCCGAGAGCCGAGTCGGTCGTGAGCTGCGTCGAGTCATCCTCCGCCGGACGCGCGTAGCAGGTGGCGAGGATGCCCCGTACCATCGGGGCGAGGTGTGGCGTGAACAGCACCTGCGCCCCGAGCCCCTGCTCCATCTCGGGCGTGTGCCGGTGATCGAGGAGGGAATAGGCGGTGAAGTCCTCGTCCACTGCTGCGAAATGCAGGTGGTCGCGTGGCGCCCGTCCGGCCCCCGAGGTCCCGCTCGCGGCGTCCACGACGAGCGGCGGTGCCGACGATCCGGTCGCGACCAGTCCTGCCTCGACCAGCGGGGCGAGGGCGAGGATCGCCGCAGTCGGGTAGCAACCCGGCACTGCGATCCGCCGCGCGCCGGCCAACGCCGCCCGGCCGAGCTCCGGCAGGCCGGTGACGAAGGTGTCGAGCAGCTCGGGTGCGGCGTGTGGCTCGCCGTACCAGGTCGGGTAGAGGGCGGGATCCCGCAGCCGGAAGTCGGCGGCCAGGTCGACGACCACCCCCACCCGGTCGACGAGCCCGGGGACGAGACGCTGGGACTCGCCGTGCGGGAGCGCGAGGAAAGCCACGTCGACCCCGTCGAGGGCGGACGGGTCAGCCGGTGCGTAGGCGAGGGAAGGGTACGCAGCCGCGAGGGAGGGCGTGTGGGCCGCCACCCGCGCCCCCGCGTGGGAGCCGGCGGTCGCAACCGCGACCTCGAACTCGGGATGGGCCGCGCAGAGCCGCAGGAGCTCCACGCCCGCGTACCCGGACGCGCCCATCACGCCCACTTTCATCGCTCGGCCCTCATGGCCGCAAGTATATGCGCACTATCGCATCTTTATGCAAATGCGTCGGGAGCCGGCCGGCGAGCGTTCCTCGTTCGCCCCTTCCGTGCTCGCTCCGCTCGCCTCGGCACCGTACGCTCAGCGAAGCAGTGCGTGGTGGCGCGCGGCCGCTGCGTCGATACAGGCGGACCGCAACTCGCCGACCTCTGCATCGGTGAGCGTCCGATCGGTTGCACAGAACCGCAGGTGGAAGGCGAGGCTTCGCGATCCTTCCGGTACCGAGTCCCCGCGGTAGACGTCGAAGAGCTCGACGGACTCGAGCAGCTCCCCACCCGCCACGCGCAACGTGCGCTCGAGCGCGCCGGCCGGGATCGACTCGGCGACGACCAGCGCGAGGTCGACGTCGGAGGAGGGGAAGCGGCTCACCGGGTGCGCCTCCTCGGATCGACGGCGGACCCGCGACCGGTCGAGGAGGACCCCGAGGTCGAGGTCGAGCCAGCCGATCCGGCGCGGTCGGCCGTGCGGGTCGAGGAGACCGTGGTTCGCGACGAAAGTCGGGTCGAGCTCGCCGAGCACTCCGAGATGGGTCGGGTGCTCGCCGCCGTCCGGAGCGGTGACCAGACTCACCGGCGCGGCGGAACGATGGTCGTGCAGGACTCTCGCCTCGGACCCCGCGTGGGTCGTGTCCCAGAGCGCCCAGTCGGCCAGCCGCAACGCCTCGGCAAGGATGCGCCAGGCGGCGACCGCGGCCCAGGCGTCGTCACCCTCCCAGGCGAACACCGCGCTCAGCCGCTCGCTGGACTCGACCGCCGCCAGCCCTGCGGAGGCGTCGACACCCGGCACACGCCGGAACACGCTGCCGATCTCGAAGAAGCGCACCGAGTCCTGGCGCCGCTCCACGTTGTACCGCACCGCCCTCAGCAGTCCGGGTGCCATCGACGTACGCAGGTACCGTTCCGCGTCGACGAGGGGGTTGGTGACCTCGACGTAGGGGGGGTCGAACCCCGCGTCGAGCTGCTCGGACTCCGAGAGGAACGCGGTGGTCCAGGCCTCGTCCGCGCCCTGCCCGCAGAGCACCTCGCGCACTCGGCGACGTTCGCGCTGGTAGGTGGTCAGCCCGCCCGGCTCGGGCCAGGCCGGAGTCCGTCGCTCGAGCCTCGCGTAGCCGAAGGCACGCGCGACCTCCTCCGCGATGTCCGCCTCGCCCATCTCGCCGGGCCGGACGTCGGGTCGGAAGGTCGGGACGGTCACCCGGAGCGCCCCGTCCTCGCCGTCGGGCGAGGGCGCGACCGCAAAGCCGAGCGGTGCGAGCAGACGGGTGACGGTCTCGGCGTCGAACTCCGAGCCGATCAGGGCGCTGATCCGCGCGGGCCGCACGGTCACCTCGATCGGCTCCGGCTCCCCGTGACGCTCGTCGAGGACGCCGGCCGCGAGGGTCGTCGACCGCCCCGAGGTCAGTGCGATCAACCGGCAGATCCGCTCGGCAGCAGGGTCGATCATCTCGGGGTCGCAGCCGCGCTCGAACCTCGCCGACGCCTCGCTGCGGACACCGAGGCGCTTGGAGGTCCGGGCGATGGCCATCGGCACGAAGTAGGCGGTCTCGAGCAGCACCCGCGAGGTGGCGGCGCCGATCTCCGACGAGGCACCACCCATCACCCCTGCGATGCCCACCGGCTCGCCCTCGGCGTCGCAGATGAGGCAGTCCTCGCCGGTGTCGCCGAGTCCCGGCCCCGGTCGGCCGAGCGTGCGGACCTCGCCGTCGAGGGTGGTCACCGTCTCCCCCGGCGACGCGCGGCGCACGACGAGCCCGTTGCCGGGGAGGCGATCGAGGTCGTAGGGGTGGGAGGGTTGGCCGAGCTCGAGCATCACGTAGTTGGAGGCGTCCACCACGTTGTTGATCGGCCGCATGCCGGCGAGGGTCAGTCGTCGTGCGAGCCAGCGCGGGGACTCGGCGACCTCGACCCCGCTCAGGACCCGCACGGTGAACCGCGGGCAGAGCTCGGTGTCCTCGACGTGCAACGAGGCGACCGACTCGACCGGCGGACCGACCGCCAGCTCGGGTGCATCCGACACCGGGCCCGGGAGATCGGGCACGGCGAAGGGGAGGCCGAGCCGTGCCGCGAGATCACGGGCGACCCCGGCAATGCTCCAGGCGTCGGGTCGGTTGGCCCCGACCTCGAGATCGAACACCACATCGGGTTCGATCCCGAGCGCCAAGGTGAGCAGCGCGCCGGGCACGGCTCCTTCGACGCCGTCGAGGACGAGGATCCCCTCCTGGTCGTCGGAGAGCCCGAGCTCCCGACCGGAGCAGAGCATGCCGTTCGAAGCGACGCCTTTCATCGTGACCTTGCGGATCTCCAGCCCGCCGGGAAGGACCGAGCCGACCGGGGCGAGCACCACCAGGTCGCCCTGCTCGAAGTTGGTCGCGCCGCACACCACTTCGGTGGTCGCGGTGCCGTCGTCCACCACGACCCGCCGGATCCGGTCGGCGCCCGGAATCGCGGCGATCTCCTCCACCCGCGCGACCACCAGACCGTCGAGCCCCTCCCCGACCTTCTCGATCGCCTCGACGACCAGTCCGAGGTCGTCGAGGGTCGCGGCCAGTTCGGCCGGTACGCCCTCGAAGGGCGCGAAGTCGGTCAACCACGAGAGCGGGACGCGCACGAGTACCTCTCAGGAACCGTCCATCAGAACTGCCGGACGAACCGGAGGTCGTTCTCGATGAGGAATCGCATGTCCGAGATCTGGTGACGCATCTGCGCGCACCGGTCGATCCCGAACCCGAAAGCGAAGCCGGTCCACTCCTCCGAGTCGATGCCCACCGCGGCGAAGACGGCAGGGTCGACCATGCCGCAGCCGCCGAGCTCGATCCACCCGACCGACGAACAGGTCCGACAGCCGTCACCGCGGCAGATGGTGCAGGTGACCTCGAACTCGGCCGACGGTTCGGTGAACGGGAAGTAGGCCGGGCGGAGGCGCGAGTGGATGTCGGGCCCGAAGTAGGCGGTGGTGAACACCTCGATGGTACCGGCGAGATCGGCAAAGGTGATCCCGTGGTCGACCACCAACCCCTCGATCTGGTGGAAGACGGGGAGATGGCGCGCGTCGGGGGTGTCGCGTCGGTAGCACCGGCCCGGCATCACCGCATGGATCGGAAGCCCTCCCGAGACGACCGCATCCTCCATCAGATGCACCTGCACCGGAGAGGTATGGGTCCGCAGCAGCGTCGTCTCCGGTTCACCGAGATCGAGGTAGAACGTGTCCCACATCCCCCGCGCGGGATGCGCGGGTGGGATGTTGAGCGCGCCGAAGTTGAACCAGTCGGATTCGATCTCGGGGCCCTCCGCCACCTCGAAGCCCATCCCGACGAACACGTCCTCGAGCTCGTCGCGAGTCTGGGTCACCAGATGGAGGTGGCCGCGGGCCGGCGGCTCTCTCACCGACCCGGGAACGAACTCGGTCAGGTCGGCCCGGGCCTCGGCCATCTCGAGAGCGAGCTCCTCGAATCGGATCTCCTCGCGCCGGCGCTCGACGAGCTCGTCGATCGCGGCCCGGGCCGCATGCAGACGCGCGCCGAGCGCGCGGCGGCCCTCGTCGTCGAGTCCTCCGAGGGTCCGGTAGGCAGCCGAAAGAGCCGACTTCTTCCCGGCGACCGCCGCCGCCACCGTGCGGATCTCTTCGGTCGTGGTCGCGGCGGCGACCGCGGCCCGCGCCTGGTCGACCAGGGCATCGACGTCCACTGTCCCGGTCAAGTCGGTCCCTCTCCCTCGCGCACGCGGCGGTCGTCGGGGGTCTCCATGGCGGGCATCGTAGAGCGCGAGGCCGAATCCTCCGAAAGGCGGTGCTGCCGCAGCCGCTCGAAGCAGATGACCGCGGCGGACACGCTCACGTTGAGTGAATCGGCTCCTCCGGCCATCGGGATCGACACCCACGCGTCGATCAGTGGCGACACCTCTTGACCGAGGCCCGAGGACTCGTTCCCGAAGGTGAGGGCAATTCGTCTCCGAAAGTCGAAGACCGCGTAGTCGGTCCCCCCGCGCGACGGTCCCGACCCGGGCCAATCCGGACGCGCCGAGGCGGCCGAGCACCTCGTCGGGACTCCCTGCAGTGACCACCGGCACTCGGAAGACCGAGCCGGCCGAGGCACGCAGGCACTTCGGATTGGTCGGGTCGACGGTGCCCTCGCAACAGACCACTCCGTCGACCCCCGCGCACTCCGCCGTACGGATCATGGTCCCGAGGTTGCCAGGGTCGCGGACGTCGACGCAGACCATGAGCGCTGCCGCCTCCTCGACGGATTCGAGTGCCGAAGGCTCGAAGGCGACCACCGAGACGATCGGTTGGGGCGTCACGGTGTCCGCGACCCGTTCGATCACCCCGGGCCCCAGGTCGAAGACACGCCCTCCACGCGCGTAGAGCCGCTCGAGGACGCGTGCGACCGCAGGATCGCCGCGCCCTCTGGGCGCCACATAGGCGGACTCGACCGGGACCTGCGCGTCGAGCGCGGCGGCAAGCAGCTCCGCCCCCTCCAGCACCACCGCGTGCTCCTTCCGCCGAAGTGCGCGCTTGGCGAGGAGCTGTCGGACCCGCCGGACGCGCTGGTGGGTGAAGGCCAGGCCGGTTTCGGTCAGGAGCGCTCCCCGCCGTCGGTCGCCGGAGCGGCCAGCGCGTCGTTCGCGACCCGGACCAGGCTCGCGAAGGCGTCGGGCTCGGAGACCGCGAGATCGGCGAGGACCTTGCGGTCGACGTCGACCTCGGCACGGTGGAGGCCGGCGATGAATCGGCTGTAGCTCGTCCCGTTGAGCCGCGCCGCGGCGTTGATCCGCTGGATCCACAATTGGCGGAAGTCCCCTTTGCGGGCTCGTCGGTCGCGGAAGGCGTACTGCTTCGAGTGCATGAGCTGTTCGTTCGCAGCTCGGAAGGATCGGCTCTTGTTCCCGTAGTAACCCTGCGCCTGCTCGAGAACGGCGCGGTGGTGCTTCTTCGCGTGGACGGCGCCTTTGACTCGGGCCATGGGACGACTCCTTGGTGTGAGGTTTCTGATGGACGGTGCCGGAACGGCACGCAGCCCGTGGTGCACGGACCTCCTCGGTCCGACCAGGGACTGTGCGGCGACCGGTCGGGCGGTGTGCGACCGGGCCCGGTCTACCGGCCGAGCATTCGCTTCACCTGGCGGGCGTCGCCCGTGGCGAAGTCGGTCTCGCGACCCAAGCGGCGCTTGCGGGCGCTCGTCTTGTGCTCGAGAAGGTGTGAGCGGAACGCCTTGCGCCGGCGGAGCCTGCCCGACCCGGTCACCTTGATCCGCTTGCGGGCCCCGCTGTCGGTCTTCATCTTCGGCATACTCTCAACCTTCCCCTTCGCCGGTCGTGCCCGGCGCGACCTCCGCTGCTGCGGTCTCGTCGCCACCGGTGTGGCCTGTCTCGGCCTGCTCCGGTGGCGCCCCCGCCCCGTTCGGACTCGGTGGCTCCGCCGTTGCTGCCTTCGACGCAGCCGACTGCTTCGCTCTCTTGTCGGGTGCCAGCACCATCACCATGTTCCGACCGTCGAGCCGGGGCACCGCCTCGGGCTTGCCGAGGCCGTCCACCTGGTCGGCGATCCGATCGAGGATCTTCTTGCCGAGCTCGGGATGGAAGACCTCGCGACCACGGAACATGATCGTGATCTTGACCTTGTGACCTTCCTCGAGGAACTTGGCCACCTGCCGAGTCTTCGTCTCGAAGTCACCGGGTCCGATCTTCGGCCGGTACTTCATCTCCTTGATCCCGACGTGGACCGTCTTGCGCCTCGATTCCTTTGCCCGCTGCGCCGCATCGAACTTGAACTTCCCGTAGTCCATGATCCGACACACTGGCGGGTTTGCTCCAGGCGCGACTTCCACGAGGTCCAGATCGAGCTGAGCGGCGATGGCGAGCGCCTCCGGCAGCGGTTTGATGCCGAGTTGCTCGCCGTCAGGATCGACCAGGCGCACTTCGCGCGCACGGATCCGGTCGTTGATACGAGGCTCGTTGGTGGTGATGGTGGCTGCTATGCGACTTCTCCCTGTGCTTGTTGCCACGGACCCGCCGTGGCGGACGAACAAGGAGCGGAGCCACCCCGACCGTTTCGGCTTCCGCCGACCGCCGGTCCCGTGAACCCGGCGCACACTTGCTCCCGCAACGTGGCCGGGTGGGGGGCTTGCATCCGCGAGACCCCGCTTCCTCGTCTACCAGTTGCTTTAGGCTACCAGTCGTGAGCTCACTATGGACACCCGACGGCGAGCGGCCGGTCGGGCCGCCAGCAGAGTCGGGGGGTGAGGGGCGAACGAGCAGTGGCGGCGGTACGCCTACCGGGGAGGACGAAGACCTCGCCGCACAGGTCGAGGCGATGCGAGCCGAGCTCGCCCGCTCGCCCGTCGAGGCCGTGGTCGCCAACCACTGCTACGGCCTCTTCGAGCTCGCCGCGGTCTACCTGTCCCAGCAACCGCCACTCCTCGACCGGGCCCAGCTCGCGATCGACGCGCTCGGGTGCCTTCTCGTCGGGCTCGAGGGACGGCTCGGCGACGCGGAACCGTCCTTGAAGGACGGGCTGAGCCAGCTCAGGCTGGCCTACGTGCAGATCGACGCGGCCCGCCAGGCCGGAACGGAGTCCGCGGCGGCGACGGGCGCGAACGGCGGCTCCGCCCCGCAGGCGGGCAGCTCCGGGGCCGAAGACACCGAGGGGTGACCCGGCCCGACGACGAGCAGGGACGGCCCGGGCCCGCTCCGGCGCCGCTGCCGGTGCCGTCCACCGACCCGAGCGATCTCTCCCCGCCGGACCGCTCGATCGACGCGTCGCGACTCCGCAGCTTCATCGGACTCTCCATCGGTCTGGTCGGTCCACGCGCCAATCTTGCGGTCTCCGGAGTGCTCATCACCCTCTACGTGCAGCACCGCGCGTCCGGCGCGCTGGCGGTGACCTTCGCCTTGACGGCCAGCCGGCTGCTCAGCTGGCTGACCTATCCGGTCGCAGGACGTCTGAGCGACCGCACGCGCACCCGTGTCGGCCGGCGCACGCCCTACATGGGCGCGAGCCTCGTCGGCATGGGTGTGTGCACCTGGATGTTCACGGTGGTGCACGGCTACTGGCCGCTCGTCCTCTTCATCGTGCTCGCCAGCCAGGCTGCGTCGGTGTTCACCCTCACCAACGTGGCGGTGGTCCCGGAGGTCTTCGGGCGCAGCCGGTGGATCAAGGCGCTCCTCCTCACCACCGTGCTCGGGACCGTCGCCAGCCTCGGGATCAAGGGCACCGTCATCACCACCTGGAATCAGAACCAACCCTCCACCTGGAACCTCCCGTTCCAGGTGGCCGCGGCGATCATGGTCGCGGTCGGGATCACCGTGCTGCTCCTCGTCCGAGAAGCCCCGGCCGCACGGCGAGGTGCCGAGGCCGACCGCGGGCGGCGAGCCCGCCCCGCGCGTGAGGAATTGCGCGACATCCTGGCAGGTCCGAACGCGAAGGTGCTCGTCGCCGGCTCGCTGCTCTTCTGGTCGGGGGTCGGCTCGACTGCGTACGTGGCCATCCTCTTCTTCCAGCGGGTCCTGCACGCGGGTGCCAGCGCACAGACCATCGCCGGCCTCGCCACCGGCCTGCCGGTCTTCTTCATAGGGATCGCCCTCGGGATCCCCCTCAGCCGATGGCTCACCCCGATGCAGCTGGCGGTCGGCGCTCCTTTGGTCGGCGCCCTCCTCGCCGGCATCCAGTACTTCGACACCCATATCTGGCAGGCAGTCGTTCTCGCCTACATCGGCGCGCCGTTCGTCGGGGCGTACATCATCGTCCTCGCGCCGTTGCTCCTGCGGCTGCTTCCGCGCGCCGGTGGCCTCGGCGAGCGGCTCGGGGTGCTGGTGTCGCCGTTCAACCTCTGCAGCGTGCTGCTCGCGTACGTGGCGGCCGCCGTGGTCGACGCGACCGGGAACTACCGGCTGATCTGGCTGTTCCCCGCGGCGACCGGACTCGCCCACGCCGCGGTCAACTGCTGGCTCAAGATCCCGAAGCGACAGGCCTCGAGCCCGGACATGGTCGCACGGCTCTGGGAGTGGAGCGTCGTGCAGGCCGAGTCGATGGCCAACACCGGCATCGTGACCGGTCTGCTCGCGGCCCCCCTCCTCGGGGTCGTGACCGAGGAGGACGCCGACAGCGCGGTCGTCGTCGACCTGGCGCGCGACGTCCTCGGAAATCCCTACGCGGACGAGGACGAAGATACAGAAGACGAAGATACGGAAGATACAGACGCCGGCGAGGCAGCCGCCCGAGCAGACGACCCGTCGACCGACGCTCAGCCGGCGGGCCGGGCGGTCGACGAACCCGACCAGGCGGCCGGCTCGACGTCGTCGGGCGGACCCGAGCCGAATGGATCACCGGAGAGTCCCGGCAGCGGCTGGGGAACGCCGGGCTCGGACGGCACCGGACGCTCGGGCACCGTCTCAGGGGATGGATCCACCCGGGGGGTTCCCGACGGCGGGGTGGCGTCCGCCGGACCGACCGGCCAACCTCCGGTCTCGGGCAGCCCCGGCTCCTCCACCGAGTGACGCTGTCCGGCCCCGACCGGGTCGGCGTCGAATCCTGCTTCTTCGTCGCCCCACGCTTCGGGCACCGTCTGGGCGAGGGTCGCGCCCGGCACCACCCCGGGGAGGGGGCGGATCGAGCGTGCCTCGAGCCGCCCGAGCCGCCCGGCGACTACTTGGAAGGCGACCACGGTTCCCGGCGCGATCCGGCGCGAGCCATCGGTGATCGCGGTGCAGTGGAACGGGAGGAGCCGACCGGGGCCGAACTCGACCGAACCGATGCCCCGCGCCTCGTCGAACTCGGCGACGTCGCCGATGAACACCTCGCTCTCGACGGGGACGAGGTCGCCGGGCATCCCCCACGCTGCGTCGGTCACCGGCGCTCCCTCAATGCACGATCTTCGAGAGGGCGAGCTCGATGATGTCGGTGGCGCCTTTGTCCTTCAAGGCGGGGATCAGCACGTTGATCTCCGACTTCGGGACGACCGTCTCGACTGCGAAGCCGCCGCCGCCGAACAGCTCCGAGACCGTCGGCGCCCGGAGGGACGGGAGCAGCGCGATGACCTCCGGCAGCTGGATCGGGGTGACGTTGAGCTTCACCAGCACCTTCTCTCGCGCCTCGAGCGCGCCCTGCAGGAGGGTGAGCAGCTGCTCCATGGCATGGCGCTTCTCCGGATCGGACGCCGCCTTGGGGTTTGCGATGAGCTCGGTGTGGGAGACGAGCAGCGTCTCGACGATCTTGAGTCCTGCTGCCCGCAGCGCACGACCGGTCTCGGTGATCTCGACGACGCAGTCCGCGATGTCGGGGACCTTGGCCTCGGTCGCGCCGTAGGAGAGGACCACGTCGGCGAGCACCCCGTGGTCCTCGAAGAACCGGCGGGTGAGCTCGGGGTACTCGGTCGAGACGCGGAGGGCGCCTGCCGCACCGGTGGCCGAGGTGGCGAGGTCGCTCACCGTCGACACCGGTGAGTCGATCGGGACCGCGAGCACCACCCGGATCGGGCTGGCCGTCGATTTCGAGTAGGGCAGCACACCGAGCGAGGTCACGTCGCTCCCCCGTTCCTCCACCCAGTCGCGACCGGTGATGCCGAGGTCGAACAGTCCGTCGCCCACGTACAACGGGATCTCCTGGGGCCGGAGGATCCGCACGTCGTCAATGCGCGGGTCGTCGATCGAGGCCCGGTAGTCGACTTCCGACGAGCGGTTCACCGCCAGGTCCGCCGCGGCGAACAGCTCGAGGGTCGCGCGCTCCAAAGAGCCTTTGGGCAGCACGAGGCGGAGCACGATCAGGTCCTGCCTGCCGCGAAACCGACCGCGGGACCAGACGGCAGCGCGGACACACCGGCCAGGACGGCCGCGACCTCGACGACCGTCCGCACGGCTTCCGCTCCCTTGTTGGCCGCGCCGGACTCCGAGCGCGCGAGTGCCTGTTCGACCGTGTCGGTGGTCAGCACCCCGAACGCGACGGGCACCCCGGTGTCGAGCTGCACGCGCTGGAGCCCCGCTGCGCACTCCCCCGCCACGAACTCGTAGTGCCCCGTCTCGCCGCGGATCACTGCGCCGAGGCAGACCACCGCGTCGACGGCATCCGAACGAGCCAGGCCCTGGGCGACGAGCGGCAGCTCGAAGGCGCCTGGGACCCAGACCACCACCGATCCGCCGGGATCGTGACCGGCTCCCTCCAGCGCGTCGAGTGCGCCGGTGAGCAGACGGTCGGTGACCGCGCCGTTGAACTCGGCACAGGCGAACCCGATCCGGAGCCGTCGACCGTCTCCCGCGGCTCCGTCGAGTGTCCTCCCCACCCGCGCGGAGGCCCGTGCTTTCGCGTCGGCCGGCAGCCGCGTCTCCTCAGAGGACGTCATCGAGGCCTTCGAGGAGGTGCCCCATTCGCTCGCGTTTGGTCCGCAGGTACTCGATGTTCTCGGGCGTGGGGGTCGGTTGGATGCTCACCCTCTCGACGATGTCGAGCCCGAAGCCCTCGAGGCCTCCGTACTTGGTCGGGTTGTTGGTCATGAGCCGCATTGTGGTGACCCCGAGGTCGACCAGGATCTGCGCGCCGATCCCGTACTCACGGGAGTCGGCCGGCAGACCGAGCTCGAGGTTGGCGTCGACCGTGTCGAGGCCTTCCTCCTGGAGGCGGTACGCGCGCAACTTGTGGGCCAATCCGATCCCGCGTCCTTCGTGGCCACGGAGGTAGACGAGCACGCCGCTCCCGTGCTCGGCGATCGTCGCGAGCGCTCCTTGCAGTTGGGGGCCGCAATCGCAACGGAGCGACGAGAAGACGTCGCCGGTGAGGCACTCGCTGTGCACGCGGACGAGGGTGTTCTGCGCACCGTCGACATCGCCCATGACCATTGCCACGTGATGCTCTCCGTCGAGCACCGATTCGTACGCGTAGACCTGGAACTCGCCGAATTCGGTCGGGAGCGCGGCATGCGCGATCCGGCGCACCAGCTTGTCCTTTCGCCGGCGGTACCGGATGAGGTCGGCGATCGAGATGAGGTGCAGTCCGTGCTTGGACGCGAACTCCTCGAGCTCGGGCAGGCGAGCCATGCCCGTCTTGTCCTCACTCACCACTTCGCAGAGGACGCCGGCCGGCGACATCCCCGCCGCGCGCGCAAGGTCGACCGCGGCCTCGGTGTGCCCCGCCCGCTTGAGCACGCCGCCGGCCCGGTACCGCAGAGGGAAGATGTGCCCGGGCCGGTTGAGGTCGCCGGGCCGGGTGTGCGGGTCCACGAGGGCCTTGATCGTCGCCGACCGGTCCGCCGCAGAGATGCCGGTCGAGGTCCCGTGGCGGTAGTCCACGCTGACGGTGAACGCGGTCCGCTGTACCTCGGTGTTGGCGGAGACCATCAGAGGGAGATCGAGGTGCTCGACCCGCTCGGGAGTGAGCGGTACACAGATCAACCCCGAGGTGTGGGCGAGGAAGAAGGCGATCTTCTCGGCCGTGACCGCGTCGGCAGCCATGATCAGGTCGCCCTCGTTCTCGCGGTCCTCGTCGTCCACGACCACGACGATCTCGCCGCGCCCGACCGCCTCGATGGCATCCTCTACCGATGAAAAGGGCATCGAACCCCTGTCTCCCTCTGTGCTCTGCTGAGGCCTGGTGCGGCGTCCCGGGCCGAGCCACTTCTCCCTATGTCGGCAGCGCCGTGGGCGTTGCCTTAGTCAATTCTGTGCCGGCCCGACCGCGTCACCTCCCGGAGCGGACAATTCGAGCCGTACGTCGCCGTCAAGGCTAGTCAGCGACCGCAGCCGTCCACGCCAGAGGTCGGCCATCGTCGCCGCGCCGGGCCCGTCGAAGAGGGGAACGGCGTCGCTCCCCCCGAAGAGAGCCGGGGCCAGGTAGAGGACGTAACGGTCGACCAGCCCCGCCGTATGGAACTCGTGCGCCACCCGCGGGCCGCCCTCCACGAGGACCTGGAGGACCCCCCGCGCGCCGAGCTCGTCGAGGACAGCCCCGAGGTCGCCGCCGAGGGCGAGCGCGGGTTCGACGGCCGCGCCGGGAGGAGGGGTGCCGAGCACGACCCGCAGCGGCTGCGCCTCCGGACCGCGGTAGAGCGGGTCATCGGCCGGCAGCCGGACCGTCAGCCGCGGGTCGTCGGCTCGGACCGTGCCGGCGCCGACCAGTACGGCATCCGAACGGGCGCGGAGCCGGTGCGCGTCGAGTCGCGCCGCTTCGCCGGTGATCCAACGACTCGTCCCGTCCGGCGCGGCCGAACCTCCGTCGAGGGTCGCCGCCAATTTGAGGACGACCCACGGGCGGCCCGTCGTGCGGTGACGGCGGTACGCGGCCAGCTGCTCCTCGACCTCCTCGGCCCCGACCCCCACCTCGACGTCGACGCCGGCCGCGCGCAGAGCGGCGATGCCGGCCCCTTGCACCTGGGGGTCGGGATCCTCGATCGCGACCACCACCCGGCGGATCCCCGCCGCCGTGATCGCGTCGAGGCAGGGAGGGGTCCGACCGTGGTGGGCACACGGCTCGAGCGTCACGTAGAGCGTGGCGCCGCGCGCGCGTTCCCCGGCGGCGCGAAGCGCGGCGACCTCCGCGTGCGGGCCGCCCGGTGGTGCCGTGGCGCCGCGGAAAGAGGTTCCCTCCCCGATGGCCACCACTGCGCCGACCCAGGGGTTCGGGGAGGTCCGGCCGCGAACTCCCTCGGCGGCCGCGAGTGCCAGTCGCATCCACGCGAGGTCCCTTTCGCCCTCCGTGTGGGTCAGGTCGCTCAGGGTCGCACGCCCGTCGCTCCGCCCGCCGCGGCCTCGCGGATCGCGGCGACCTCTTCGAGCGGGTGCGGGTGCCCGAAGATGGCCGAGCCGGCAACGAACACGTTGGCGCCCGCCCGGGCCGCCTCGACCACCGTCCGGCGGTCGATGCCACCGTCCACCTCGACGTCGACGGCGAACTCGGCCTGCTCGGCAGCCTGTCGCACCCGCCGGACCTTCGGGAGGACCTCGGCGATGAACTCCTGGCCGGCAAAACCGGGGAAGACGGTCATGCAGAGCACCAGGTCGACCATCCCGAGGTAGGGCTCGATCGCCTCGAAGGGCGTGTCCGGATTGGCCGCCAGCCCGACGCGGAGTCCGAGGTCGCGCATCTGCTTCACCAGTGCCTCGGTCTCCCCCACCTCGACGTGGACGGTGCAACCGTCCGCGCCGGCGTCGCGGAACGCCTCGAGGTAGCGGTCCGGCTCGGTGATCATCAGATGGGTGTCGAAGAAGAGATCAGAGTGCCGCCGCAGCGACGCGACGACCGGCGGCCCGACGGTGAGATTGGGCACGAAGTGGCCGTCCATCACGTCGACGTGCAGCCAGTCGCTGCCCGCCGCCACCGTTCCGATCGCCTCGGCGAGGCTGCCGAAGTCGGCCGAGAGGATCGAGGGCGCGACCCGCAGGTCGTGTTCGAAGCGCGCGCGCGACATCGGCTCTGAGCCTACCGGCCGGTTCCTTCAGGTCCCGAGACGCTCACCGGGGGCCGGGTGGACCCCGTGCAGCCACTCCGAAGCCCCGGCCGGGCGCCGCCCGGCGGACTGCACGGTCACCAGGTGCACGCGGCTGCCCCCGCCGGCGACCACCTCGCACCCGGCGAGCGTGCCCACCGCGAGCGGGACTCCGTCGCCTTCGAGCGAGGGGTCAGCGGACGCGGCCTCGAGGATGCGCAGGCGCTTTCCGCGGAAGGTGGTCCAGGCTCGTCCGAGCCGGACCACCCGCCGGATCTGGAGTGCGGGTTCCTCCCAGTGAAGCTCGAGCTCCGCGGGTTCGATCTTCTCTGCGTAGGAGGGTGTCCCCGACTGGTCACGCGGCGGGGGAAGACCGGCCAGCCCGTCCGCGAGGTGCTCCTCGAGCAGCCGGCACGCAAGGACCACCAACCGTGCGCGGAGCGCCGCGGCCGACTCCTCCTCGCCGATGGCGGTGGCCACCGACGCATAGATGCCGCCGGTGTCGAGCCCCGGCGCTACCTGCATCAGGCACACCCCGGTCTCCGCGTCGCCCTCGAGGATCGCCCGCTCGACCGGTGCCGCGCCCCGCCAGCGTGGGAGCAGCGAGAAGTGCACGTTGACCATCGGGACACGTTCGAGCAGCGCGCTCGGGATGATCCGGCCGAAGGCCACCACCACGCCGAGCTCGGCTCCTGTTGCCGCGACCTCGTCGAGCGAGCTGGTCACCGGCAGTCCGAGCTCGATCGCCGCAACCTTGACCGGACTCGCGCCGATCTCTGCCCCCCGCCCGCGTCGGGCGTCGGGTCGGGTGACGACGAGCACGATGTCGTGGCCGGCGGCGACCAGCGTTCGCAGCGGCGCCACCGCGGCCTCCGGTGTCCCGAGGTACACCATGTGCGCCACGGCCGGCGAGACTACCGGGTCGCCTCG
Organism: uncultured Acidimicrobiaceae bacterium; assembly: GCA_963769905.1. Lineage (GTDB taxonomy): Bacteria > Actinomycetota > Acidimicrobiia > Acidimicrobiales > RAAP-2 > Bog-756. The sequence continues at coordinate 1,324,698 of CAVYNG010000002.1, read as the reverse complement.
GGGCTGCAACCCGACGTGACGGAGGTCAGACCTCGCGTTGGTCGCCCGTGGCGACCAACGTCGCCTCCATGGCCGAGGTATCGAGCCCGAGCGCCCGGTCGCGCAACACCCGCAGCGCCTGCCGCCGCATCTCCTCCTCGAGCCGCTCGATCATCAGCACGCCGTCGAGATGGTCGACCTCGTGCTGGAAGACGCGTCCGAGGAACTCGTCCGCCTCGAGGGAGAGCTCCTCGCCGTCGAGGTCGAGACCACGGAGGTGCACCTGGTCGGGACGGACGATGCCGAGCCGTAGGCCCGGGATCGAGAGACACCCTTCCTCGTGGTACCACTCCCCGCCCGACTCGACGATGGTGGGATTGACCACCGCCTTCGGGCCCTCGCCGACGTCGTAGACGAAGAGCCGCTTCTGGATGCCCACCTGGGTGGCCGCGAGCCCCGCGCCCTCCGACGTGTACATGGTTTCGACCATGTCGTCGACGAGCCGGACGAGCGACCCGTCGACCTCGTCGACCTCGCGGGCGACTTGCTTCAAGACGGGGTCGCCGTAGACGCGCACCGTATAGGCGGACATGTTCCCAGTGTAGGGGCGCCTACCCCCGGCCCGGTGTCGAAGGGCCTCCGTGCGCTCAGACGTCGACCGGATCCACCTCGACACGGAGACGCTCGGCCGGTCGCACCTCGGCGGCCAACGCGTCGCACAACACCCGGTGGTCGGCGGCGCGGAGGACCCATCGATCGTCGGCGCCCGGCGACACGCCCACCCCGGCGCAGGACATGAGCCCCTCTGCGTAGACTTGAGCACCCGGACCGCGGAGGGTGGCGAGGGCTCCGAAGGGCGGCAGCCCGAGCGTCCGACGGAGCGCACGCTCGGGCGTGGCGACGAGCGCAGGGTCGGAACGGGCCGCGGCGAGGAGCACCTCGTGCTCGGGGAGACGGGTCTGGACGAGCAGGCGCCCGTCGCCGTCGCGTCCTCCCACCAGGCGCGCGGCCCTCGCCAGCAGCGCGAGGGTCTGCTCCCCTGCGACGAACCGGGGTGCGAGCAAGTGCTGGTCGATGTCGAGGAACACCACCAGGTCGGCGCGTGCCACCCGGTGGAGCGCCGCCTCGGTCCCGACCACCAACCCGGCGCCGAGCTCGGCAGGCGTGCGCTCCGATGTCACCTCGACCGCGTCGGCGCCGAGCAGGGCACCGAGCTCCTCCGCGGCCCGCGACACCCCCATCCTCACCACCTTGAGGCGCGCCGAGTCGCACGCCGCACAGAGAGGTGGCCGGGAGGCTCCGCAGCGCCCACAGACGAGTGGCCCTCCGGCTTCCGCCTGCGCGACTGCGCCGCCGCACACCTCACAGCGCGCCAGCGCGCCGCACTCGGCGCAGGCGAGGATTCGCACGCGGCCGGTTCGGTTGAGGACGCACACCACCCGGCCGTCCGGCTGTCCGAGGACCGAGCGCGCCGAAGTGACCAGCCGCTCCGAGAAGAGTCCGGTCCGAGGATCGTCACCGGTGCGGTCCACCACCTCGACGGTCGGCCATCCGCGCCGCTCGAGAGGCCGCGGGGTGGTGACCACTGTGGCCGCCTCGATCATCACCACCGGCGGGCACGCGGAGACGAGCAATACCGGTGCCGAGTCGCGGCGGCCGCGCTCGCCCACCACGTCGACAGCCGACCAGGTGGGTGCCCTCTGCTCACGGTACGACTCGTCGTGCGCGTCGAGCACCACCGCGGCGGCAAGCCGGGGCAGTGGCGCCCAGGCCGCGGCGCGGGTCCCGACGGCGACCACACCGCCGGCCGCCGCCGACGCCCATGCCTCGGGCAGCAGCGCCACCGGGCACCCCGCGGCCGCAAGGCGCGCCGCGACCTGCTCGGCCCGTCGCCGCGAGGGGGCGAGCACGAGGACGTCACCGGGACCGAGCCGATGGAGCAGCTCGAGCACGATCAGGTTGGCGTCGAGTGCCGGCGCGAGGCGGAGGACCGCCGGCCCGGGTGCCGCGAGCACCGCTTCCACCAGAGCGACGGCGCCACCTCCCGGCGAGGGGGGTCGCTCGTGGCCGGCCTCGCGCACGGGCAGGAGCGCGCGGACCACGCGGGGAGGCGACGCGCTCCCGAGAAAGGAGGAAACCGGGCCCGCCCAGCGCCAGGACGCCCACTCGGCGAGCGCGACGACCGGCGGCGGGGGGCCGAGGCCGCTCGAGGCTGCGACCGGCTTCGCCTCGACGCCCGGGGTCGGTGCGACGTCGACTTCCACCACCCATGCGCCCACACGCCGCCCGTGCAGGTCGATCCGCACCCGGCTTCCGACCCCGAGGTCGGCCGACCAGGAGGGGGGCACCACGTAGTCGAAGCGACGGCTGATCGCCGCGACGTCGGGGACCACCCGGACCAGGCGCCCCGACCCGGGATCCGGGCCGGCAGCGGTGTCCCCGGTCGGCCGGTGCGGCCCGGTCAGAGTCCGAGCGCCTGCTTCAGCTCGTCGGACCGGGCGGTGTCCTCCCAGGTGAACTCCTTCTCGGAGCGGCCGAAGTGGCCGTAGGCCGCGGTCTTCCTGTAGATCGGGCGCTTCAGGTCGAGATCCCGGACGATGGCCGCAGGCCGGAGGTCGAACAGCTCGTCGATCCCCGCTGCGATGCGGGCAGGGTCGCACTGCTCGGTGCCGAAGGTCTCGACGAGCACCGACACCGGACGCGCCACCCCGATCGCATAGGCCACCTGGACCTCGCACCGGGTCGCAGCGCCCGCCGCCACCACGTTCTTCGCGACCCACCGCGCCGCGTACGCCGCGGATCGGTCGACCTTCGAGGGATCCTTGCCCGAGAATGCGCCGCCGCCGTGGCGGGCCATCCCTCCGTAGGTGTCCACGATGATCTTGCGGCCGGTGAGGCCGGTGTCGGCGTGGGGACCCCCTAATTCGAAGACGCCGGTCGGGTTGGCGAGCACTCGTAAGCCGCTCGTGTCGAGTTCCGGCGGGAGCAACGGGTTGATCACGTTGTCCCGCAGGTCCGGCAGGAGGAGGGTCTCGAGGTCCACTCCGGGATCGTGCTGTGTGGAGATGAGCACGGTCTCGAGCGCGACCGGACGGCCGTCCTCGTAGGTGACGCTCACCTGGGTCTTGCCGTCGGGGCGCAGGTAGGGCAGAACCCCCACACGGCGGACCTGCGAGAGGCGCTGCGCGAGCCGGTGCGCCAACCACACCGGAAGCGGCATGAGATCGGGTGTCTCGTCGCACGCGTAACCGAACATCATCCCCTGGTCGCCGGCTCCCTGCGCGTTGAGCACGTCCTCCCCCCCGGTGCCGGCGCGCACCTCGAACGCGTTGTCGACGCCTTGACCGATGTCGGGCGACTGCTCGTCGATCGACACGATGACCCCGCAGGTGTTCCCGTCGATCCCGTACGCGTCGTCGTCGTAGCCGATGTCACGCACCGTCTGGCGGACCAGCTTGGGGATGTCCACGTAGGTGGTCGTGGTGATCTCGCCCGCCACGAGCACGAGGCCGGTGGTCAGCAGTGTCTCGCAGGCGACGCGACTGTCGGGGTCGTCCGCGAGCATCGCGTCGAGCACCGTGTCGGAGATCTGGTCGGCCATCTTGTCGGGATGGCCCTCGGTCACCGACTCGGAGGTAAAGGTGTATCGGGTGCTCACGGGTGCCTCGGCTCCTTCTTGGTCTTCGCGTCCTTGTCGGCGGCCGTCGATCGGCCCCTATCGCTTCGGGCGGGCGGCCAGCAGCGCGCACACCCTATCCAAGATGGCATCGGCCACCACCTCCTTCGTGGCCAGCGGCACGCGGTTCTCCCCGTCGGCCCAGAAGATGGTCACCTCGTTGGTGTCGTGGTCGAATCCGACTCCGGGCGCCGACACGTCGTTGGCGACGATCAGGTCCACTCGTTTGCCGCGCAACTTCGCACGCGCCCGCTCGGCCACCCGCTCGGTCTCCGCGGCGAATCCCACCAGCACCTGCCCGGTCGACCGTCGACGACCGAGCTCTCCGAGGATGTCGGGCGTCGCCTCGAGGAGGAGCTCGGGCACACCCTCCGACTTCGAGAGCTTGGAAGCGTGGGGCGCCTTCGGCCGGAAGTCGGCGACTGCCGCCGCCATGACCACCACCTGCGCAGTGGCCGCCCGCGCGAGGACGGCTGCCTCCATGTCGGCGGCGGTCTCCACCCGTTCGGCCACCACTCCGGGCGCCACCGGGCGGGACGTGGTCGTGACGAGCACCACCTTCGCGCCGCGTCGCGCCGCGGCGTCGGCGACCGCGTGGCCCTGCTTGCCCGAGGAGCGATTGGTCAGGTAGCGGACCGGATCGATCGGCTCGCGGGTGCCTCCGGCCGTGACCACCACCTTCACCCCCGAGAGGTCGGCGGCTGGGCTCGCCGCGTCCAGTTGCCCGAGGACCTCGTCGACGATGACGGACGGCTCGGCGAGCCGTCCGACGCCGACGTCACCACCGGCCAGTCGCCCCGATGCGGGCGGGACCACCCGCACCCCGCGCGAGGTGAGCACCGAGAGATTGTGGCGTACCGCAGGGTGTTCCCACATCTCGGTGTGCATGGCAGGACAGACCACGACGGGCGCCGTCGTGGCGAGCAGGGTGGCGGTGAGGAGGTCGTCGGCGAATCCTCCGGCGTAACGTGCGAGCAGATCCGCAGTCGCGGGCGCGACGAGCACCAGGTCGGCGCGTGCCGCCAGGTCGGTGTGCGGCATCGGTGAGCGCTCGTCCCAGAGGCTCATCTGCGCCGGTTCCGAGGCAAGCGCGTCGAACGTGACCCGGCCGACGAACCGGGTGGCCGACTCGGTCAGCACCGGTGCCACGTGCACACCGGCATCGACCAGACGACGACAGACCTCGACCGCCTTGTAGCCAGCGATGCCCGCCGAGACACCGAGCACGACGACCGGTGACGAGCGAGTTGGGTGCTCGGTCACTCGAACTCGTCCCCCCTTCGCCTACGGCTCGCGCCGCTCCCCACCGACCGGCCCGGTTCGGGCCTACTCGGCCTCGTCGGGAAGCACGACCGCCTCGGCGTCCTGCTCGCCCTCGAGCAGCGCGAGCGCGGCGGCCTCCTCGGCCGCGATCTCCTCGGGGTCGGGTCGCGAGTACGTCGCCTTGCCCGCCGCCACCTCTTCGAACGCGATCGAGAGTGGCTTGCCGGACGCAGAGGCGACCTGCGGCGGTACCACCACGCCGAGTCCCTCACCGAGCGAGTTGTAGTAGCTGTTCACCTGACGGGCCCGCCTCGAGGCGAGTGCGACCAGTGTGAACTTCGAGTCCACCTTGTCGAGGAGCCCCTCGATGGGTGGGTCCATCAGCGTCGTCTGGTTCTGAGCCATCACGATCCTTCGGCGAGATCGGGCGAGGGGCCGGAGTGACCATCACCCTGCCCGGAAGCGCTCCACTATACCGGCTACCTCGTCGGTGGCCTGGTCGACGTCGTGGTTGACGACGACCGCGTGAGCGATCGACTTGCCGCGGCGAAGCTCCTCCGCTCCGGCGCGCAGGCGCTCCGCGATGTGGGATTCGTCGTCGCCGCGGGCACGCAGGCGTTCGGCCTGGACTTCCGGCGAGGGCGGCTGGAGCAGGATCAACGTCGCGTCCGGACGGAGGCGGCGCACCTGTTCGGCCCCTTGCAGGTCGATCTCGAGCAACAGGTCTCGTCCCGCCGGTGCGTCCCCGCCCGGGGTGCCGTAGAGGTTGCCGAGGTATTCCGCCCACTCGAGGAACCCGCCCGCGGTCGCCCTCGACTCGAACGTCGCACGATCGACGAACACGTACGCGTCCTCGGCCTCGCCGGGCCGGCGGGCCCGGGTCGTCCACGAACGGCTCAGCCAGAGACGAGGATCCCTCTCGACCAGTCGCGCGGCCACTGTCCCCTTGCCTGCCCCACCGGGCCCGAAGAGAACGAAGACCGACGAGTCGTACACGGGGCGCGCCGAGGTCGCGCGCGCGGTGTTCAGCGCGCGGTTTCGCGCAGGAGTGCCTCGCGTTGGTTGCTGCCGAGACCCTGCAGGCGACGGCTCTCGCTGATCCCGACGGTGTCCATCAGGCGGCGCGCCTTGACCTTTCCGAGACCGGGAAGCGACTCGAGAACCGAGAGCACCTTCATCTTCCCCACCGTCTCGTTGGAGTCTGCCATCGACAGGAGCTCTGACAGGTTGATCGAACCCAACTTGAGCTTCTCTTTGACCTCAGCCCGCTCACGGCGGACCTTGGCTGCCTTCGCCAGGGCAGCCTGGCGCTGTTCGGGCGTGAGTGCGGGCGGTTGCGGCATGGTCGAGACCATAGCGCCTCGCCAGGCCCCGGTCATGCTGGCGAGGGGCCGCGGTACCCTGGTTCGCGGCGTGACGAGCAGCGCATCTGGGGCCGCTCCCACCCGGAGCGGACGTCGTGATCGCGCGCACATCGATCGGCTGGATAATGGGGCGGTGCCCGCAATCGACCTCAACGCGGATCTGGCCGAGGGCGACCATCTGACCCCGAGCGATGCGGCGGTCCTCGACGCGGTCACGAGCGTGAGCGTCGCCTGTGGATTCCATGCGGGTGGCCCTTCGGTGATGCGCGACACCGCGCGCGCGTGCGTCGAGCGCGGCGTGACCATCGGCGCCCACGTCTCCTATCGCGACCGCGAGCACTTCGGCCGCCGAGTCGTCGAGGTGGATCCGGCCCAGCTGGTGGAGGACCTCACGGAGCAGTGCACCGCGCTGGCGGAGGCCGCCGACTCGGTCGGGGGCCGGGTCGCCTACCTGAAGCCTCATGGCGCGCTCTACCACCAGATGGGCGCGGATCCGCTGGTGGCGGCCGCGGTGTGCGAAGCGGCGTCCGGCCAGGCCATTGGCGTACTCGTGGCCGAGCAGAGCGCGGTGGTGGTCGAGCCCGCCCGGCGTGCGGGCCTGCGGGTGGTGCACGAGGGCTTTCCCGACCGCGCGTACCGCCTCGACGGCACACTGGTCGACCGCAGCGTCGAGGGGTCGGTCCTCACCGACGCGGGCGAGGTGAGCCGGCGCGCGGTCTCCTTGGTCCGCCACGGCGGGGTCGAGTCGGTCACCGGCGAGTGGACCCGCGTCGCGGCCGAGACGCTCTGCATCCACGGTGACTCTCCCCACGCGGCCGCGACCGCCCTCGCGGTGCGCGCCGCGTTGGCCGGCGCCCGAGTGACCGTGCGGTCGTTCGTCGACCCGTCGCCATCCGATGGCGGAGCACCGTGCTCGCCCGCGTGACCCGGTACGGCGACCGCGCTCTCCTCGTCGAGACGTCCGACACCCGCAGCGCGCATCGAGTCGCCCGCGCGATCGAGCAGAGTCGCGACGACGGTCGCGCGCCGGCGACGATCGAGGAGGTGATCGTCGGCCTCGCGTCCGTCGTCGTGGTCTTCGACCCTCACGACGACGTCGATTTCGTCGCAGAGTGGGTGGGGGGGCTCGACGCGTCCACCGACACCGCGTCCACCGACACCACCACCGTCACCGCCCCCGGCAACAGCGTCGATGGCCGGGCGCGGGCGGCACCGTCGAAATCGGCCCGCCTCGAGGTGCCGACGGTCTTCGACGGAGCCGATCTCGCGACGGTCGCCCGAGACGCGGGGACCACCACCTCGGAGATCGTCGCGCTGCTCACCGCGGTCGACCTCGAGGTTGCCTTCGTCGGGTTCGCACCCGGCTTCCCGTATCTGGTCGGCCTCCCGGACCAGCTCGCAGCCATCTCGCGCCGCGAGACCCCGCGCCCTACGGTGCCGGCGGGCTCGGTCGCGGTGGGCGGCGGGTTCGCCTCGGTCTACCCGAGCGTGTGCCCGGGGGGCTGGAGGCTCCTCGGGCATACGTCGACTTCTCTCTTCGACCCGGGCGTCCCGCCCTACGCGCGCCTCCGGGCCGGCGACGCGGTCCGCTTCACCGTCGCGGGTCCGAGCGACCGGTGGCCGGGTCCGAGCGCGCCGGTACGCGAGCCGCTCCGGGCGGGGCCCCGCTTCGCCGAGGTGGTCGAGCCCGGCCTCTTGAGCCTGGTCGAGGACGGCGGACGGCGCTCCCTCGGGGGAGCCGGCATCCCGCGGGCGGGCCCCTGCGACAGCGAGGCGATGGGACTCGTCAACCGGTTACTCGGCAACCCGGCAGACGCGCCGGCCCTCGAGATCACCGCGGTCGGGCCGGTGCTCCGGGTCTCCTGCGACACCCACCTGGCCGTGGTCGCTTCCGGTCCGGGCTCGGCCGAGATCGCCGTCGACGGCTTCGCGGTGGCGGCCGACGCGGTCGTGCCGGTCCGGGCGGGACAGCAGGTGCGCGTCGGAGCGGTGCACCAGGTGCTCCGCGCCTACCTCGGGGTCGCCGGGGGTTTCGACACCCCGGTGGTGGTCGGTTCGCGCGCGTCGGACCTCCTCTCGGGGCTCGGTCCGGGTCCACTGCAGGTGGGTGACCGCCTCGGCCTCGGACCACCGGTCCGACCCCGCGGGTTCCTGACCCCCGACGGAGGGACGACCGAACCGGCCGGGCCGGCCGCGCTCCGTCTCGTCCCCGGACCCCATGACTTCGCCGCCGAGGAGCTCGACGCGCTGGTGGAGGGCGCCTGGACGGTCGGTGCCGACTCCAACCGTGTCGGCCTTCGGCTCGAGGGCGGCGCGCGGCGCCTCACACCGCCTGCGCTTCCGGCCTCGGTCGGGATGGTGGACGGTGCGATCCAGGTCCCGCCGGACGGCCGTCCGATCGTCCTGATGCCCGACCACGCGACGGTGGGGGGGTATCCGATCGCCGCCTGCGTGATCGCGGCCGACCTTCCCCTCCTCGGCCGCCTGCGACCGGGTGACGCGCTCCGCTTCGCGTGGGTCGACTGGCCGGCGGGACGTCGCGCGCTTCGAGACCGCGATCGAGCCGCCGCGGCCCGGGTGCGCGGCTGGTTCCCGACCGCCTCCTGAGCGAGCGCCACCCGACCGCGGCACGCGGTCACGTGGCACCATGGTGGCCGTTTGGTGCGAGGCTGGTGCGCCAGAGAACGTCGAGAGGAGCGGGCAGTGGGTGACGAGAACGCGAACCCGGCCGGCGCGGGTGCCGGCGAGGCGGCAGAGGAGGCGGCCGCCCCGGGGGACGACGGTCAGCTTCCCTTCACCGCCGAGCGGCCCGGCACCTCGTTCCCGGTGACCGCCCCGGCCGACGCGACGCCCCTCGAGGAGCACGAGCCTGAGCGGATCGTGCCGCCGAGCCCCCTCTGGGCGATGAAGGACCGCCGGCGCGAGCAGTGGTTCCACCCCTTCGGGCACCCCCAGCGGATCCGTGCGCGCATCGGCGCCGGCGACGACGCGGTCTATGCGATCGACGACGGCCGTCATCACTGCATGCTCGGACGGAACGTGGGCGGCGCACCCGACGGCTGCGTCTACAGCCTGGTGACCCGGATCGAGCTCGCCACCTACCACTCTCTCGTCGCGGGCGCGATCGACGGGCGCACCGCGTTCCTTCGCGGCGAGGATGCGGGACTGAGCGGCACCGTCGAGGCCCCGGGTACCGCGAACGTCTTCGACGTCGACTTCTACGGGCAAGGGACCGAGGTCCCCGAGCGGTTCCTGCCGCCGGCACCGTTCATCGAATTCGCAGAGGACCTCCCGAGCGCCGATCGCTGACCGGTCAGCCCCCGGCCGGCACCCTCGTCAGATCGGCTGCGACCACCACCTCGCCTCCGTAGTGCTCTGCCGCCTGGGCCCGCCACTCGTCCTCGGTCCCAGGAAGGGGGGCCGGGACGAGGTGGGTGAGCACCAGGGTCCCGACCCCGGCCCGGGCCGCGGTCCGCGCGGCGTCGGCGACCGAGGAGTGGTAGTCGAGCACGTCGAGCAGACGGGGCAAACCGATCGCTTCGATCAGGTCCCGGCGCACGACCGTGTGGACGAGGACGTCGGCCCCTGCACTCAGCTCGTCCAGCCCCGGGCAGGGCACGGTGTCCCCCGCCACCACCACCGAGTGGCCGCCGTCGTCGACGCGGTAGGCGACGGTCGGGCGAACCGGTGCGTGGTCGGTCGGGGCCGTGGTCACCCGCACTCCGTCCGCTTCGAATGCGAGTTCTCGCTCGACCTCTCGGATCGCGGTCTCCGGGCGCCAGGTGAGATCGGCATGGTGGGCCAGCCGGTAGCCGATATCGGGTTCGAGCATCCCCAGGGTCGCGCGCATCAACTGCTCGGTCCCGACCGGTCCGATCACCTGCAGCGGCGAGGGCTGGAGCGAGGTCACCCATCGGGTGGTGACGATGTCGTTCAGGTCGCAGATGTGATCGCTGTGCAAGTGGGTGAGGAGGACCGCTCGGAAGGCGCCCGCACCCGACCCGACGGCTGCCGCGCGGAGGAGCACGCCGCGCCCGCAGTCGACCAGGAGGTCACCGACCGCGGTACGCACCAGTGTCGAGGGACCCGCCCGCGCCGGGTCGGGCAGCGGGCTGCCGCTGCCGAGGACGATCACCTCCACCAGGCGCTCCCCTTGGTCCCCCCGGGTTTCACCCCGCCGAGTCCAGGCGGTTGGCGCGGGCGACCGACGAGAACCACCGCGCGCTCGGCTTCGCGGTGCGCTCGAAGGTGGTCCGGTCGACCGAGTGCAGACCGAATTTCGGCCCGAATCCGAGGTTCCACTCGAAGTTGTCGAGGAGGCTCCACACGAAGTACCCGCGGACCTCGACGCCGTCCGCGATGCAGCCGTGCACACCGCGCAGCGCGGCGTCGAGGTAGGCGATCCGCTCGGTGTCGTCCTCGGTCCCGATGCCACTCTCGGTCACGAGCACCGGCAGGCCGGTCACCGACGCTCCCCGTCGCACGCAGTGGGCGACCGCCGCCGGCCAGTACTCGGTGCCGAGCTGGGTCTGGGGCACCGAAGGGTCGTCGGGGGCGGGCCCGTCGGGACCGAAGTGCATCCGGGTGTACGCCTGCACCCCCACGAAGTCGTCACCCTCGGTCGCCCGGAGGAAGGTGTCCTCGAGGATCTCCTCCGCGGCGTCCCGCACCACCTCCCCGCCCTCGTCGGCCACCATCTCGGCCATCGAGAGGGTGAGTCCGACCGGGGAGGGGCCGGGTCCGGAGCGCACCGCCTCGACCGCCAGCCGGTGCGCGCGCACCATGGCCTGGTTCACCGCGAGATGGCGGGGCAGGTCGTCTTTCACTCCGGGCGGATAGTCGCCGACCGTGTAGCCCATCGCCCCGACCACGTTCGGCTCGTTGATGGTGCACGCCCATCCGATCAGATCACCGAAGTGGGCGACCGACCGCTCGACGAATCGGGCGAAGCGGTCGGGTGCGTCGAGCGCCTCGAACGCGCCGCGGGCCGCGAACCACCTCGGGCTGGTGAAGTGATGGAAGGTCACCACCGGGACGATCCCTCGCTCGTGACATCCCGCGCAGAGCCGCCGGTAGTGGTCGAGCGCGGCCACCGAGAACTCGCCTTCGGCAGGCTCGATCCGGCTCCACTCGAGCGAGAAGCGGTAGGCGCCGAGGCCCATGCCCGCGACCCGGTCGACGTCCTCGCGCCAGCGGTGGTACGAGTCGCAGGCGTCGCCGCTCGATTCCGCACAGCGCGAGTCGGCCGCGTGCTCGAACTCCCACCAGTCGTTGTTGGTGTTCCCCCCTTCGATCTGATGGGCGGCGCCGGCCGTCCCCCAGAGGAACCCGTCGGGAAACGCGAGGGAGCCCGGGGCGTCGTCCTCCATGCGTGCACCGTAGCGACGTGCCGGTGGTCCGCGCCCGTCTCCGACGCGGCTCAGCCAGCCGCGCCCAAGGCGTCGGCCATCTCATCGACCGCGCGGCGGGTGGCTGCGGCGAGGCTCGCCACGTCGGGTCCCGCCAGCAGGAGCGAGCGCGAAACGCTCGGGAGCAGCGTCCCGGGGACACAGCCGGCGAAGTGCGCGGCGACGTCGGCGGCGGTGGCGCCCTGCGCGCCGACGCCCGGGGCGAGCACCACCCCGCCGAGGCTCGCGAGCGAGAAGGAGGTCGACGGGAGGGTGGCCCCGATGACCGCACCGACCGTGCCCGGGCGCGCGCCCGGGCCGTGGTTCGAGGTCGCGATCTCGCTGAGCAGCAGGTCCTCGACCGAGGGGCCGGTACCCGACCCGGTCCGCGCCTCTTGGACCACGCGCCCCTCCTGGTTCGAGCTGCGCACCACCACCAGCACCCCGCGCTCGTGGCGCGCGGCCGTGTCGATCATCGGCTCGAGCGCGGCGAGGCCCAGGTAGGGCACTGCGGTCACCGCGTCGGCCGACAGCGGGCTCGCCGGGTCGAGCCAGGCCGTGGCGTAGGCGTCCATCGTGTTCGCGATGTCGGCGCGCTTCGCGTCGGCGATCACCAGCAGGTCTGCGTCGCGTGCCCACTCGAGCAGCCGCTCGAGGGCGGCCATGCCGGCCGCCCCGAAGCGCTCGAAGAAGGCGACCTGCGGCTTGACGACCGGGACCGCCCCGGCGAACGCCTCGACGCAGCGCGAAGCGAACTCGCGGAGGCCGCTCGGATCATCGGGCAGACCCCACCGGTCGAGGAGCGCGGAGGACGGGTCGATCCCCGCACAGAGCGGGCCGGTAGCGCCGACTGCCGCCGCCACCCGTGCGGCGAACCCTCCTCGGGTTCGATCACCCACGGCCGGCACCGGTCAGCTCGCGGGCGGCGCGGACCCCGTGACGGTCGCACCAGCTCTCCAGCTCGCCGAGCACCCGGGAGGGGGCCCGGGGATCGCGGAAGGTCGCGGTGCCGACCTGCACCGCGTTGGCACCGGCCATCAGCAATTCGACCACGTCCCTCCCCTCCATGACGCCCCCGACCCCGATGATCGCCGCGTCGGGCAAGGCGGTGCGCACGTCGTAGACGGCCCGAACCGCGACCGGGTGGATCGCCGGTCCCGACAGGCCTCCCCCGGCACCACCCGATCCGAGAAGAGGCCGTCGTTCCTCGACGTCGATGGCCATCCCGAGCGCGGTGTTCACCAGGGTGACCGCCTCGGCCCCCGCCTCGAGCGCAGCGCCGGCGACCTCCGGCAGGTCGGCGGCATTGGGGCTGAGCTTGGCCCAACGGGGCAGGTGCGGGCAGTGCTCACCGACCGCCGCCACCACCCGCCCGGTGGCGCTCGCCGAGTGCGCGAACATCCTGCGCCCGTCCTCGAGGTTCGGGCAACTTACGTTGATCTCCACCGCGGTCAGCCCGTCTGCGCCTGCGACGGCGGACGCCGCCGCGGCGAACTCCTCGACGGTGCGGCCCCAGATGCTCACCACGGTGCGCGCACCGGCCGCGACGAGACGCGGAAGGTCGTCACGGAGCCAGACCTCGAGCCCCGGTCCCTGCAGACCCACGCTGTTGAGCATGCCGGCCGGGGTCTGATGCACCCGCGGAGCGGGGTTCCCCGGCCACGGCTCGACCGAGAGGGACTTGACCACGACGGCGCCGAGCACCGAGAGGGGGAAGTACGCCTCGAGCTCGTCGGCGTGGCCGGCGGTCCCGGACGCGGTCATCACGGGATTGCCCAGCCGGAGCGATCCGACGTCGACCGCGAGGTCGACCTCGCCACGGGTTGCGGCCCTCCATGCGCGCCGGACCCGGTGGGCGGCGTTCGAGGTGCCGGCCGGCGCCGAGCGCGTCACCGGCGGTGGTACTCCTGGAGCGAGCGGACCGTGAGCGGGTGCGCCAGCCAGTCCGCGATGCCGGCCGCGGCTGCCCTCGCCGCCGCCACCGTGGTGAGACAGGGAACCTGATGGGCGACCGCGGCGGCGCGGATGTGGTCGCCGTCCGCGCGCGGTCCGCGTCCCCGAGGAGTGTTGACCACGAGCTGGACCTTGCCGCTCGCGATCAGGTCGACCGCGTCGACCACCCCGGTCTGTTGGTCCCCGACCTTGGCCACGACCGCCGAGACCTCGAGCCCGTTCGTCTCGAGCCACGAGGCAGTGCCTGAGGTCGCGGCCAGGTCGAAGCCGAGCGCGGCGAACTGGCGTGCCGCCTCGAGCCCGCCCGGCTTGTCGCGGTCGGCGAGCGAGAGGAAGACCGTCCCGTCGATTGGAAGTCGGTTGCCGGCGGCCATCTGGCTCTTGGCGAACGCGAGGCCGAAGGTGGCGCCGATCCCCATCACCTCCCCGGTCGAGCGCATCTCCGGTCCGAGGATGGTGTCGACCCCGGGAAAGCGGTTGAAGGGAAGGACCGCTTCCTTGACCGAGACGTGGCCGGTCACCGGGGGGGCGAGCAGGCCCTCCTCGCGCAACTCGGCAAGCGTGGCGCCGACCATCACCCGGGCGGCCACCATGGCGAGGGCCACCCCGGTCGCCTTGGCTACGAAAGGCACCGTCCGGCTGGCCCGCGGGTTGGCCTCCAGCACGTAGACCCGCTGGTCCTTGACCGCGAACTGCACGTTGCAGAGCCCGCGCACCTGGAGGGCCTCGGCGATCTCGCGGGTGATCCGCTCGATGTCGGCGACGACCTGGTGCGGCAGCGTCTGGGGAGGGAGGGCGCACGCCGAGTCGCCCGAGTGGACCCCGGCCTCTTCGACGTGCTCCATCACTCCGCCGATCAGCACCTCGCCGCTCGCGTCGCGCACCGCGTCGACGTCGACTTCGACCGCGTCCTCGAGGAACCGGTCGACCAGCAGCGGGCGCTCGGCGGTGACCCCTCCCTCGCGGCCGAGGGCCCCGCCGGCGCCGGTCATCGCCGCGACGACCTCGAGGAGGCGATCGTCGTCGTAGACGATCTCCATCGCGCGGCCGCCGAGCACGTACGACGGGCGGACGAGCACCGGGTAGCCGACCGAGCGGGCCACCGCGAGCGCCTGGTCCGGGGAGAGCGCGGTCCCTCCCGGCGGCTGGAGGATGCCGAGCCGCCCGCAGAGGGCGTTCCACCGCGCGCGGTCCTCTGCGAGGTCGATCGACGAGGGCGGGGTACCGAGGACGAGACCCTCGGGGAGCGCGCCCGCCAGCTTGAGCGGGGTCTGTCCACCGAGGCTGACGACCACGCCGACCAGCCGTCCGTCGCCCTCCGACGCAGCCTGTTCGGCGTCGATGACGTTGGCCAGGTCCTCGTCGGTCAACGGCTCGAAGTAGAGCCGGTCCGAGGTGTCGTAGTCGGTGGAGACGGTCTCGGGATTGCAGTTGAGCATCACCGTCTCGTAGCCCGCGTCGCGGAGGGCGAGCGACGCGTGCACGCAGCAGTAGTCGAACTCGATCCCCTGGCCGATCCGATTGGGACCCGAGCCGAGGATGATCACCCTCGGCCGCGACGAGGAACGAATCTCGTCCTCGTCTTCGGCGGTCGAGTAGTGGTACGGGGTCCGGGCCTCGAATTCGGCGCCGCAGGTGTCGACCGTCTTGAAGGTGGCCGTACCTGCGACCGCGAGACGTCTCGACCGGATCGCGTGTTCGGTCGTGCCGTCCCCGAAGAGATGGGCGAGCTGCCGGTCGGAGAAGCCGAGCCGCTTGAGGTTCCGCCACGAGCGCCGGTCGAGGTCCTCGGGAGTCACACCGAGTGTCACTTGCAGGTCGAGCGCCATCCGCGCGGTGGCGATCCGTGCGATCTCCGAGACGAACCACGGATCGATGCCGGTCGAGGCGGCGAGCCGGTCGACGGGTTCACCGCGGCGGAGGAGGGTCTCGAGCGCGAAGAGACGCTCGGGTGTCGGTATGACCACCCGCTCGAGCAGTTC
Source organism: uncultured Acidimicrobiaceae bacterium (assembly GCA_963769905.1). Taxonomy (GTDB): domain Bacteria; phylum Actinomycetota; class Acidimicrobiia; order Acidimicrobiales; family RAAP-2; genus Bog-756. The sequence goes on along the minus strand of CAVYNG010000002.1, from coordinate 1,309,094 downwards.
CTCGGTCGACGCGCCCTCCGTGCGCTCCTCGGCGAAATCCGCGTTGAGCCCGTCGCGTCCCTGCTCGAGCGAGCGCACGGCCTTCTGGAGCGACTCGGGGAAGGTCCGGCCGATCCCCATCACCTCCCCCACCGACTGCATCCGCGTCCCCAGCCGATCGGTCGCGCCGGGGAGCTTCTCGAAGGCCCACCGAGGGATCTTGGTCACCACGTAGTCGATCGTCGGCTCGAAGGAGGCGGGGGTGGCGCCGGTGATGTCGTTGGTGATCTCGTCGAGCCGGTAGCCCACCGCGAGGCGGGCCGCGATCTTCGCGATCGGGAAGCCGGTGGCCTTCGAGGCGAGCGCGGAGGACCGTGAGACACGCGGGTTCATCTCGATGATCATCTGGTGCCCGTCGGCCGGATCCACCGCGAACTGCACGTTGGACCCTCCCGTCTCGACCCCGACCCGCCGGATGCAGGCGAAGGACGCGTCGCGCATCGCCTGGTACTCGACGTCGGTCAGCGTCTGCGCGGGTGCGACCGTGATCGAGTCGCCGGTGTGGACGCCCATCGGGTCGATGTTCTCGATCGAGCAGATGACGACGCAGTTGTCCGCGTGGTCACGCATCACCTCGAGCTCGAACTCCTTCTGGCCGGCGATGGACTGCTCGACGAGGACCTCGGAGATCGGCGAGGCGTACAGCGCCTCCGCTGCGAGGTGGGCGAGATGGTCCCCGTCGGCGGCGATGCCGGTACCCGCCCCCCCGAGGATGAAGCTCGGGCGCACCATCACCGGGAACCCGATCGACGCGCCGACCGCGAGCGCCTCCTCGAGCGAGTGGGCGAAGCCGGCGGCGGGGACCGAGAGCCCGATCTCCTCCATCGCCGACTTGAACCGTTCCCGGTTCTCGGCGGTCGCGATCGCTTCGGCATTCGCGCCGATCACCTCGACCCCGAGCTCGTCGAGGATCCCCCGCTCGGCCAGTGCCATGGTCAAGTTGAGCGCGGTCTGGCCTCCGAGCGTCGGGAGCAGCGCGTCAGGGCGCTCACGCTCGATGATCGCGGCGAGCACGTCCGGGTCGAGCGGCTCCACGTAGGTGCGGTCGGCCATCCCCGGGTCGGTCATGATCGTCGCGGGGTTGGAGTTGGCGAGGACCACCCGGAAGCCTTCCTCGGCGAGCACCCGGCACGCCTGGGTCCCCGAGTAGTCGAACTCGCACGCCTGGCCGATGACGATCGGGCCGGAACCGATGACGAGGATCGACTCGAGGTCGTCGCGAACGCGGCATCAGCCGGTCCGGCCGCGTCGGGCCGGGCTACCGGTCGCGTCCATGAGCGCGCGGAACTCCCCGAACAGATAGCGGGCGTCGTGGGGTCCGGGGCCGGCCTCGGGGTGGTACTGCACCGAGAACGCCGGTACGTCCCTGCTCCGCAGCCCTTCGACCACCCCGTCGTTGAGATTGACGTGGGTCACCTCGAGGGAGGAGGACGGATCGGTGGCGACCGCGTAGTTGTGGTTCTGGGAGGTGATCTCGACCTGGCCCGTCGCCAGGCGCTGCACCGGGTGGTTTCCCCCGTGGTGGCCGAAGGGAAGCTTGTAGGTGCGCGCGCCGAGTGCCGTGGCGAGCAACTGGTGCCCGAGGCAGATGCCGAAGATCGCGACCGACCCGTCGGCGACGAGGCCACCGATCTGGTCGACGACCCCGGAGAGCGCGGCCGGATCGCCCGGCCCGTTCGAGAGGAAGATCCCGTCGGGCTCGAAGCCGAGCACCTCGTCCGCCGTGGTGCTCGCCGGCACGATCGAGACCGTCGCCAGCGCGGCGAGCTGGCGCACCATCGCCTCTTTGATGCCGAAGTCGTAGGCCACGATCCGGTACGGACCGCTCCCGCGTACCGAGCTGGTCGTGGCGGTCACGCCGCTCACCAGGTCGACGCCGTCGGTCGGCTTCGCCGCGGCCGCCGCCGCGGTGAGCACCGCTTCGGGCGCGGTGCCGAAGGCACACGGCATCGCACCCTGGTCGCGCAGGTGGCGGGTGAGGCGCCGCGTGTCCACTCCGGTCATACCCGGGATCGAGTGGCGCACGAGGAACTCCTCGAGGCTCCCCGTCGAGCGCCAGCTGCTCGGTCGATCGGCGAGATCACGGACGATGATCCCCTTGCAGTGGGGACGCGGCGCCTCGTCGTCGGTGGGGTTGACCCCGTAGTTCCCGATGTGGGGGTAGGTGAACGCGATGACCTGCCCCGCGTACGACGGGTCGGTGATCACCTCCTGGTACCCCGACAGCACGGTGTTGAAGACGGCTTCACCGGTCGCCACCCCGTCCTCTGCGAGTGCGCCGATCGCCTCCCCCTCGAAGGTCTCGCCGTCACCGAGCACGAGGAGCGCCTCGCTGCGGGCCGTCCCGAGGATTCCCGCGCTCACCGTTGCGCCTCGGCGTCGACGACCACCGGTTCGCCCCGGAACAAGGTGTGGCGCACCCGCCCGGTCAACCGCGTGCCCGCGTAGGGCGTGTTGCGGCTCCGGCTGGCGAGGGTCGAGGCGTCGACCGTCCAGGCGGCTGACCGGTCGATGACGCAGAGGTTGGCCGCGGCACCGGCCGCGACCGGGCCTCCCTGGTCGCCGCCGCTTCCCGGATCGAGCCCGGCGAGGGCAGCGGGTCGCCAGCTGAGCAGCGAGAGGAGGTGCCCGATCGGCAGATCGAGCGCGCCGAGCGACAAGGCGAGCGCTGTCTCGAGGCCGAGCATTCCGGGCGCCGCCTCGTCGAAGGGGACGTCCTTGCGTTCCGGCGGGTGAGGCGCGTGGTCGGTCGCGATCGCGTCGATGGTGCCGTCGGCGAGCCCGGCCTTGACCGCCTCCACGTCGGCCGGGGTCCGCAGCGGCGGGTTCACCTTGTAGACCGGGTCGTAGCCGGCGATCCGGTCCTCGGTGAGCGTGAAGTGGTGCGGAGCGGCCTCCGCAGTCACCGCGACCCCGTCGGCCTTCGCCCGACGGACGAGCTCCACCGAGCGGGCGGTCGAGAGGTGGAGGAAATGGATGCGCGCTCCGGCGGCCGAGGCGAGCGCGATGTCTCGGGCGACCATCACCTCCTCGGCCGCGGCGGGCACTCCGGGGAGACCGAGCCTGCTCGACCAGGCGCCCTCGTGCATCGCACCCCCGCACGCGAGCGACGCCTCCTCGCAGTGCTCGGCGAGGGTGACCTCCAGCCCGCGCGCGTATTCGAGTGCCCGGCGCATGAGGCCGGCGGACTGCACCCCGGCGCCGTCGTCGGTGAAGAGCCGCACCCCGAGCGCGGCGAGCTCGCCGATCGGCGCCAACTTCTCGCCGCGGCGGCCGACGGTGATCGCTCCTGCGACCGCGACCTCGGCGGTGGCGGTCGCCGCGAGCTCACGCACGGTGCGCACCGCCTCGGCCGAATCGAGCGGCGGGTCGGTGTTGGGCATGGCCACCACCGCGGTGAAGCCACCGAGCGCGGCCGCCCGGGTGCCGGACTCGACCGTTTCGGCCTCCTCGTCCCCCGGCTCGCGCAGATGGGTGTGGAGGTCGACCAGGCCCGAGGCCACCACGCACCCGCCCCCGTCGAGGAGACGGGCGCCGCGAGGCGCCTCGAGGCCGTCGGCGACCTCGACGATGCGGTCCCCGACCACGGCCACGTCGGCCCGTCGCTCGCCGTCGCGGTCGACGACCGTGCCGCCCCGGATCACCACGGTTCCCGCGCCGCGCTCAGCCATGTGCCGCGCCCTCGAGAGGACCCTGGCCGAGCAGGAGGAAGAGGACGGCCATCCGGAGCGCCACGCCGTTTCGCACCTGGTCGGCGATGTGGGCCGCCGGCAGCTCGGCCACCTCCGAGGCGATCTCGACCCCGCGGACCATCGGGCCCGGGTGCAGCACCAAGGCGTCCGGCCGGAGCAGCCGGGCGCGGCGCGCGGTGAGGCCGTACCCGGCGGTGTACTCGCGAAGCGTCGGCACGAACTCACCACTCCCCCGCTCCTCCTGCACGCGCAGGAGCGAGACCACCTGCGCCTCGGGGAGAGCGCGGTCGAGATCGTGGCCGACATGTGCGATCCGCCAGCCTTCGAGCGAGGGCGGCAGCAGGGTCGGCGGCGCGACGAGCGTGACCTCGGCTCCGAGCGAGGCGTACCCGTCGATCTGGGACCGGGCCACCCGGCTGTGCCGCACGTCGCCGACGATCAGCACCTGCAGTCCCTTGATCCGGTCGAGTCCCTCGTCCCCGCCGCCGAGGCACTGCCGCACCGTGTAGAGGTCCACCAGGGCCTGGGTGGGATGCTGGTGCCAGCCGTCGCCCGCGTTGACCACCGCGCAGTGCTCGACCCAGCCCGCCACCCGCTGGGGCACGCCCGAGGACCGGTGACGGATGATGACCGAGTCGATGCCGATCGCCTCGATCGTCTCGACCGTGTCGCGGAGCGACTCCTTCTTCTTCAAGGAGGACGAGGCGGCGGAGAACGAGAGGACGTCGGCCGACATCCGCTTCGCCGCGGTCTCGAAGGACATCCGGGTCCGGGTGGACTCCTCGAAGAAGAGGGTCGCCACGGTCCGGCCCCGGAGAGTGGGCACCTTCGGATTGGTCCGGCGGGCCACCTCGGCGAACGAATCCGCCACCCGAAGAACCTCACCGATCTCCTCGCGGTCCAGGTCCTCCATGCTGAGGAGGTGACGGGGGAAAGGGCTCACTTGCCGACCAGCTCTCCGAGCGACACGCCTTCCTCGGTCACGTCGACCATCTCGTCGCGGCTGGTGGGGAGGTTCTTCCCCACGTAGTCGGCCCGGATCGGGAGCTCGCGGTGGCCGCGGTCGACCATCACCGCGAGTTCGACCACTTGGGCCCTCCCGTACTCACCGAGCGCGTTGAGGGCAGCCCGGATGGTCCGCCCGGTGAAGAGCACGTCGTCGACCAGCACCACGGTGGTGCCGGTCAGGTCGAAGGCGATGTCGGTCGCCGCCTCGGGCAGCACCGGTCGCAGTCCGATGTCGTCGCGGTAGAAGGCCACGTCGAGGGTGCCGACCGGGATGATCACGTTCTCGATGTCGGCGAGGGTCTCCGCCAGCCGGTGCGCGATCGCCACCCCGCCGGTCTGGAGGCCGACCAGCACCACCCGGTCGAGTCCGCCGTTGCGCTCGGCGATCTCGTGGGCCATCCGGGTGATCGCCCGCCGAACGTCGTCCGCCGACATGACCTGGACTCGAGGAACGAACACCGCACCCCGCGGACGGGTGTGTCTGCGCTCGCGTTCGGCCACCTGGTCCTCCTGTCCGTTCGGGCCTCACGGGACCCGCTTCACGGTCAGGCCTCGACTCTACACGCGCGATGCGCCGATGCAGTCAGGCCTCGACCGCCTCGACCGCGGCGACCGGCCTCGGGACCGGTCCGGTCCGCCGTCCGCGGAGCAACAACGCGGGCACCAACGCGACCACGGTCATCGCGAGCGTCCACCAGAAGGTGTTGGCAAAGGCCGACGCGAGCGGCTGGGCGATCCGGACTCTTTGGGCGACCGAGCCGGTCGTGATGGCCGAGAGACCGCCGGTCACCCCCCTGACCTGTACGGCGATCTGGTGCTCGAGCACCACCGCGACCAGCGCGGTCCCGATCGACCCGCCCACCCGCTGGACGATGTTCACCGCGGTCGACGCCCGGGGGACCTGGTCGTGCGAGAGCGTCTCGTACGCGGCCGAAATGGCCGGCATCATCACGAACCCGAAGCCGATCCCGCGCACGAAGAGCGACAGCGCGAGCAGCGTGAAGCTGGTGTGCGCGCCGAGCTGGGTGTACGCGAAGGTGCCCGCGGACGCGATCACCAGACCGCCCGGCACGACCCGCCGGGCGCCGTAGGTGTCGGTGAGCCGACCGGCGAGCGGCATCACCAGCGCCGCGCCGATCCCCTGGGGCGCCATCAACAGCCCGGCAGCGAGCGCGCTCTGTCCGCGGACCACCTGATAGTAGAGGGGAAGCAGCAACATTCCACCGAAGAGCGCCGCGCCGAAGAGGAAGGTCGTCGCCGACGCGGCCGAGAAGGATCGATTGGCGAAGAGCGTCACGTCGATGAGCGGCGGTATCCGCGACCGCAGCGAATGGAGGACGAAGGCCACCACCAAGGCCGCGCCCGACGCGATGGGGAGCAGCACGCTCACCGGCGACCCCTGCCCGGCTTGGGCCAGCCCGTAGACGATCAGGGCGAGCCCGGGCGAGAGCAGCACGAACCCGGTCACGTCGAGCCGGTGGACCGCGCCGGTGTTCCGGTGCTCGGGGAGGAACCTGAGGGCGAGGGCGATCGCCACGATGCCGATCGGCACGTTGACGTAGAAGATCCACCGCCACGACACCGTGTCGAGGATCAGCCCGCCGATCACCGGGCCGAGGATGGGTCCGAGCAGCATCGGGACGCCGAGCAGGCTCATCACTCGACCCATCCGCTGGGGGCCGGCCGCGGACGCGACGATCGACTGGCCGATCGGCATGATCATCCCGCCACCGAGACCCTGCAGGACCCGGAAGACGATCAGGCTCTGGACCGACCAGGCGGCTCCGGACAGCGCCGAGCCGAGGAGGAACACGCTGAGCGACGCGATCCACATGCGCTTGGCACCGAAGTGCTCGACGGCCCACCCGGTCAGCGGGATGACCGCCGCCAGCGCGAGCAGGTACCCGGTGCTCACCCATTGGACCGTGGAGAGAGGGGCCCGGAAGTCGCGGGCCAGCGTGGCGATCGCCACGTTCACGATGGTGGTGTCGAGGATCGACATGATCGTCCCGATCACGACGACCAGCGCGAGCCGGCGCAGATGGGGATCGATCGCGCCGAGGCCCGACCGCGCGGCAGTTTCCTCGGCTGCCTCGAGCGGCGCGTCCACTGCGTCGCTGGTCATCTTCGCTCGCCTCAGCCGCGCACCTGCGCGGCGAGGGTCGCGAGCACCCCGTTCACGAAGCGCCCCGAAGCGTCGGTCGAGTAGGCCGACGCCAGCGCGACCGCCTCGTCGAGCACCACTGCGGTCGGCACGTCGTCGCACTCGAGGAGCTCGGCGACCGCAATGCGCAGCACGTTGCGGTCGACCACCGCCATGCGCTCGAGGTCCCACCCGATCGAGGTGCCGTCGATCAACTGGTCGATCTCCTTCCGGCGCGAGGTCACCGCGCGCACCAGCCGCCCGGTGAACGGGTCGGGAGGGACAGCGAGGGCATCGACCACCCGGCTCGGTTCCTCACCCTTCAGGTCTGCCTCGTAGAGCAACTCGAGCGCGCGCTCGCGGGCCTGGTGACGGGTTGGCGCGTCCATGAGGGCGTGCGACCGTCGCGGCGCGGCCGTCAGGCCCGGGTCAGGTACTCGCCGGTCCGGGTGTCCACCTTGATCCTCTCGCCGGGGTTCACGAACAGGGGCACCTGCAGGACGAGACCCGTCTCGACGGTGGCCGGCTTGCGGGCACCCGACACCCGGTCGCCCTGGAGCCCGGGCTCGGTCTCCGCGACGGTGAGCTCGACCGCGGCGGGGAGGTCGACGCCGACGATCTCCGACCCGAAGAATTGGAGCACGGCGTCGTCACCCTCCTTCAGGTAGTTCGCGGCATCGCCCAACTGGGTGGTCTCCACCTGGAGCTGCTCGTAGCTGGTCGTGTCCATGAACACGTAGGAGCTGCTGTCGCGGTAGAGGAATTGCATCTCCCGCTTGTCGATGATGGCCTGCTCGAGCTTCTCGTCCGCCCGGTAGGTGCGCTCGATGACCGCGCCGGTTCGCTGGTTCTTCAGCTTGGTACGGACGAACGCGCCGCCCTTGCCCGGCTTCACGTGCTGGAACTCGACGACGTTGAACAGACCCTCGGGAAGATCGAGGGTCATGCCGTTGCGGAGATCGTTGGTGGACACTGACATCAGAGCGCGACTTCCTTCGGGAACGTGGTGAGCGACCGGGACCCGTCCTCGGTCACGGCCAGGGTGTCCTCGATGCGAACCCCGCCAACCCCGGGAAGGTACACACCCGGCTCCACGGTGACCACGGTGCCGGATTCGAGGATAGCAGTCGACCCGGGAGCCACCGACGGCGCTTCGTGGATGTCGAGGCCGACGCCGTGCCCGGTTCCGTGCTCGAAGCGCTCGGCCCAACCGGCTGCCGCGATCAGATCGCGGCACACCTCGTCGACGGCACCCGCAGCGATGCCGGCCCTCACCGACGCGACGCCCGCACGTTGCGCCTCGGCGACCACTTCGAAGACCCGCCCCATCTCACCGGGCGGCTCGCCCCCGATCCAGAAGGTCCGGGTCATGTCCGAGCGGTACCCGTCGAACACCGCACCGAAGTCGACCACGACCGCGTCACCGGTCCGGATCGGACGGTCGCTCGGGCGGGCGTGCGGTTTGGCCGAGTCCTCGCCGGCGGCGACGATCGTCTCGAACGCACGCTCCTCGGCGCCGCGCTCGCGCATGGCGTGGTCCAGCTCGGCTGCGAAGTGCGCTTCGGTGATCGTCCCGCGGGGACCTCCGGCCCCGGCGAGCAGCGGGAGGACTGCGCCGAGCGCGTCGTCGGCGATAGACGCGGCGCGTGCCATACGGGCGAGCTCCCCCGGGTCCTTGACCGCGCGCAGCCGCTCGACCGTTCCGCGGGTCGGCTCGACGTGGACCGCCGGAAGGAGCTCGGCCCAGACCCGCTGCGCGGACCAGGTCACGTGATCGGCCTCGAGACCGAGCGTCGCCACCCCGGATGCTGCCGCGACCACCGCCTCGCGCTGGGAGGCGACCCCTCCGACCGCCACCTCGACCTCGCGGTCGACGCCGGCAGATGCCAGCTGTTCGGTCGATTGCGACCGGTACCGGCCGTCGGTGGTGAGGAGGGCCTCCGTCGGCAGCACGAGCAATACGCCGGCGGAACCGGAGAACCCGGTGAGCCACCGGATGTTGACCGGGTTGGTGACCAACAGGGCGTCGATCCGCTCGCCCCCCTCGCCGGCGTCCGCGAGGGCTCGCCGGAGGCGAGCGATCCGCCCATTCACTTCGAGCGGTGGCAGACCGGGGGCGGAGCCGGGGGTCACTCGTCTCCGGCGAGCAACGAGACCACCGCCTGGACGGCGAGCGGGTACCCGAGTCCGCCGAAGCCGGCCACACATCCGTCGGCCACCGGTGCGATGGTCGAGGTGTGGCGGAACGGCTCGCGGGCTGCGGGGTTGGACAGGTGGAGCTCGACCACCACACCGTCGAAGGCGGCAAGGGCGTCGTGGAGGGACCACGAGGTGTGGGAGAGGGCGCCCGCGTTCACGATGATCGCGTCCGCCGATCCGCGCGCCGCGTGCACCGCTTCGATCAGGTCACCTTCGTGGTTCGACTGGACGTGCTCGACTGCATACCCGTGGTCGGCAGCGGCCGCGGTGGCCGCGGCGACGTGGTCCTTCAACGTCTGGCTGCCGTAGATCTCGGGCTCGCGTTCCCCGAGCAGGTCGAGGTTCGGGCCCGAGAGGAGCACGATGGTCCGTGCGCCGCTCATCCCGATCCCACTTCCGCACGGTGTTCCATCTCGGCAAGGGTAGCCATCACGTCGTCCTCGTCGACGCCGCGCACCACCTCCACGCCGTCGGGCCCGTCGAGGACGAAGGTGAGGTCGTGACGAGCCTTCTTGTCCCGTGTCATGAACGAGACGATTGCCTCGGGGTCGGTACCGGTGGGCAGCATGGGCGAGAGGTCGAAGGACGAGACCACCCGGCGATGCAGCTCGACGCGCGCGTCGTCGATCCGGCCGAGCCTCCTCGCGAGCCGCGCGGCGAAGACCAGTCCCACCGCGACCGCCTCTCCGTGGCGCAGGTCGACGCCGTCCACCGCGCCGAAGGCGGAGGCCTCGAGGGCGTGGGCGAGGGTGTGCCCGTAGTTGAGGATCATCCTTCCCTCGCCCTCGCGCTCGTCGGCGGCAACCACCACCGCCTTGAGCGACGTGCACCGGGCGATCTGCTCGTCGAGAGGCAGCTCGTGGAAGGACCCGGCGCCTCGGGAGCGCCCGCCGTCTTCGATGAGTGCGTACTTGGCGATCTCGCCCCTGCCGGAGGACCACTCGCGAGGCGGCAGCGTCGCGAGTGCCGCGGTGTCGCACAGGACCGCTCGGGGCTGCCAGAAGGCACCGACCAGGTTCTTTCCTTCGGGGAGGTTCACGCCGGTCTTCCCGCCGATCGCAGCGTCGACCTGGGCGAGCAGCGAGGTCGCCACGTTCACGTAGGCGATCCCGCGGAGGTAGCTCGCGGCCGCGAAGCCGGCGAGGTCGGTCACCACCCCACCGCCGACGGCGACGACCACGTCCGAGCGGCTCAGCCCGGCGCGGGCGAACGCGCGACAGAGCAGTTCGACCTGCGCAAGCGACTTGGCCGCCTCGCCGTCGGGGACCACGAGCTCCTCGCAGGGGAGTCCGGGGTCGACCGCGAAGCCGATCCCCGCCTGGGTCACCACCGCGGCACGGGCTGCACTCGGTACGGCGGCGGACACCACACCGGCGAGCAGCTCGGCCGCACCTTCGCCGATCACGACCTCGTAGCGCCGCTCCCCGAGCTCGACTCCGACCGTCCTCACCGCCGGCCTCCGGACGCGCGCTCGACCTCGGCCATCACCCGATCCACCACTTCGTCGGGTGAGAGCTCGTCGACGTCCACCACCGCGTGCGCGACGGACGCGTACAGGGGACGGCGGACCTCGTCGAGTGCCGCGAGCGACGTGGCCGGATCGGTGTCGAGCAACGGTCGACCCGCACCCTCCCCCACCCGGCCGGCCAGGGTGCCCACGTCCGCCCGCAGCCAGACCACCATCGCCGCCTCGCGCAAGAGCGCGCGATTGTCCTCCGAGAGCACGACGCCGCCGGCGGCGGAGACCACCACCGGCTCCTCACCGCTCAAGGCCTCTTGGAGGACGCGGGTCTCGTGGGCGCGGAACACTTCCTCACCCTCGTCGGCGAAGAGCTCGGGGACCGTGCGCCCCGTCCCCGCGACCACCTGCGCGTCGGAGTCGAGGTACTCCCAAGCGAGTCGTTCGGCGCAGAGCCGCCCGACCGTCGTCTTGCCGGCGCCCATCATCCCGATCAGGACGAGTCGTTCAGCCATCACTCGCCGGCAGCTCGGCCGCCGAGGGCGTCTCGCCGAGCTCGGCGAGGTACGCGTCATGATTGCGGCGGAACTCCGCGAGGGAGTCACCCCCGAACTTGCGGAGGGCCTCTCGTGCCAGCACGAGCGCTGCCATCGTCTCCGCCACTACACCCATCGCCGGAACCGCCGTCACGTCGGTCCGCTCCTTGAACGAGACCGTCGACTCCCCGGTGGCCATGTCCACGGTGCCGAGTGTCGGGCGGTTGAGCGTGGCGAGCGGTTTCATGGTGACCCGCGCCACGATCGGCGAGCCCGTCGAGATCCCGCCTTCGACTCCGCCGGCGCGATGGGTGTCCCGCGCGTAGCCGCCCCCGAGCGAAGTGGCGGCCTCGTCGTCGGCGTCGGCGAGCCGGATCGCGTCGTGGCCCTCCGAGCCCCTTCGGCCGGCGAGCTCCGACCCCTCCCCCAGCTCGACCGCCTTGACCGCCTGGATGCTCATCAACGCACCGGCCAGCGCGCCGTCGAGCCGGCGATCCCAGTGCACATAGCTCCCGAGCCCGACCGGCACGCCGTAGGCGACGACCTGGGTCGCGCCGCCGAGTGAGTCGCCGGCCTTGGCGGCCGCCTTGACCTCCGCCACCATCTCCGCCTCGGCTCCGGGGTCCGCACATCGCACCGGCGAGTCGTCGATCCGGGGCAGGTCCGCGACTTCGGGCAACGGCTCGGTCGGCGCGCAGGCGGCCCCGAGCTGGACCGTGTGGCTGATCACCGCGATGCCGATCTCTCCGAGGAGCCGCTTGGCGAGGGTTCCCGCGGCGACCCGCGCGGCGGTCTCGCGAGCCGACGCGCGTTCGAGCACGTCACGAGCATCGGCGAACCCGTACTTCAGCATCCCGGCCAGGTCGGCGTGCCCCGGCCGCGGTTGGGTGAGCACCTTGGCCGGACTGCCCGGTGCGGGCGACATCTCCTCTTCCCACTTCGGCCACTCGGTGTTCGCGATCTCGATCGCGACCGGTGAACCGAGGGTGCGGCCGTGCCGGACGCCGCCGAGGATGGTCAATTGATCCGCCTCGAAGCGCATCCGCGGCCCACGACCGAACCCGAGCCGCCGCCGGGCGAGCTCGCGCTCGAAGTCCCCCACGGTCACCGGCAGGCCGGCTGGGAGGCCTTCCACGACGACCACGAGCGCACGCCCGTGGGACTCGCCGGCGGTCAGGAATCGCAGCATCCAGGCAAATCTAACCGGGAGCCTGCGCGTGGCAGCCCCGACGACCCGCTCACGACCCCGAGTGGAACAGGCCGTGCGCGAGGTGGCCGCCCCAGAGGACGGCGATGACCGCACCGACCGCCAGGGAGGGCGCGAACGGGATCCGAGTCTTGCGTCCCGACGCCGAGACCACCATGACGGCCAGACCGAAGATCGTCCCCACCACGAACCCGACGAGGAAGGCGACGTACGCGTGGAGGAAGCTGAGGTACCCGACGGTGAAGCCGATCGCGCCCGCGAGGCGCACGTCGCCGAATCCCATGCCGCGGGGCACGAACCACCAGACGACGAAGAAGAGGCCGAACGCACATGCCCCGGAGACGATCGATCCGACCAGGTCGTGCCATGTCCCCGCCAAGCCCGCGGTCACGACGAGCAGCGGGACGATCAACGCCATGCCCCCGTAGACCAGGTGTCGCGGGACCAGTCGGTGGCTGAGGTCGGTGATCGAGATCGTCACCAGCATCGCGAAGAAGACGCAGTAGGGAACCAGGATGAGGTGCCATCCGAAGTGGGCTGCGGCGGCGCCGAAAAGCACCCCGGTCGCGAGTGCCGCGCTCGCGGTGCGACCCGGGGATCTCCCGGACGGCAGCAAGTGGCCCAGCCGGGTCCCGACGGGTGCGTCGGCGACCGCGCGCGGGCTCTCGTCGGGCGTGCTCTCCGCGGTTCGGCGCGCCGCTTCGGCCGCGGCGCTCGCGTCGGCCAGTTGCTGTCCCACCGGGTCGAGCGCAGCTCCTGCCGCGACGCCGACCAGTGCCGTCCCGGCGACGAGGAGCACGTCCACACCCGCACGGTACCGGACCGGGTTGTCCACGAAGGGTATTCCCGCGCAGCGCGGGGGTCGGACGTGTCGTACCGGACGGAACGGTACGGGCGATCAGCCGCTCGCCGGCTCGTAGTAGGGGTTCGTACCGTCGGCGTGATCGGTCACGTCGACGATCTCTGCGATTTCCGGGATGGCTTCGCGGAGGATGACTTCGATTCCCTGAGAGAGGGTGGCCTTCGCCATCCCGCATCCCTGGCAACCACCGCTCAGTCGGAGGTAGACCGATCCGCTCTCGACCGCGACCAGGTCGGCGCGCCCACCGTGCGCGGCGATCGAAGGGTTCACCTGCTCGTCGAGGACCGCCACGACTCGTTGGGCGAGTGGATCGGAGAGGTCGACCGCGGGCGGCGCCGCCCCGGGCGCGACCGACGGCGGCGTATTCGGGTTGACGATCACCAGTCCGCCCTCGCCGCCGGCCTCGTCGGCTTCGTCGAGCGTCGCGCCACGCATTCGGTCCACACTGGTCGCCGGTATCACGACGGGGAGCTCGTCGTCGTGCTGGAGCACGTCGGCAGCTCCCGCGTCCGCGAGCGCCTGGAAGTACATGTCGTAGGCGTACGCCCCGTTGCGTTCGCCGCTGACCTCGATCCACAGCGCGAGCGACGCCGAGTCGGCCTCGCGGGAGAGCACGTCGAGCACCGTCGACCGGGCGGCCTCGGTGAGGGTCACCACCGGGCGGATGCCGTCGTGATCGAGGTCGTCGCCAGCGGTGCTCATGCCTGCCATCATAAGTGCGTGCCACGACCCCACGAGCGCGTGCCCGCTGATGCCCACGAATGGGTCAGCTTCGACGACCCGGACGAGGAGCGAATCTGGCTCTTCGACGTCACCTTCCTGACCAGCTCCTGGACCTGCATCTACGGGCAGGGCTGCCAGGGGGTGCTCACCGGGCCGGCGCCCGAGCTGGAGCAGGGGTGCTGCTCGTACGGGGCGCACTTCACCGGCAAGAAGGATGCGCGCACCGTCGAGCGGGCGGCGGCCAAGCTCACTCCCGACATCTGGCAGTTCCACCGGAAAGGGCGCCGGGGCGGCGTGGTGAAGAAGCTGCCTGGCGGTGAGCTCGGCACCCGCATCGTCGACGACGCGTGCATCTTCCTCAACCGGCCGGGCTTCCCTGCCGGTGCGGGCTGCGCGCTCCACCTCGCCGCCCTCGCGGAGGGGAAGAGCCACGTCGAGTTCAAACCGGAGGTGTGCTGGCAGCTGCCGCTCCGGCGCGAGGACGAGACTTCTCCGGACGGCCGGGTGACCTCGGTGGTCCGTCAGTGGGACCGTCGGCACTGGGGGAAGGGCGGCGAAGACTTCCACTGGTGGTGCACCGAGGACCCCGCCGCGTTCGTGGGTCGAGATCCCGTCTACGTCGAGATGCGACGCGAGCTCGAGACCATGTCGAGCAAGAAGGTCTACAAGATGCTTGCGGCCTACCTCGAAGGACGTCGGACGCGTGCCGGCTCGGTGACGCCGCTCCCCCACCCCGTCGTGCGACGCTGACGCGAGATCCGGTCGCCCGGTCCCCGCTCCGCGGGGCTACTCGGCCAGAGGATCGTCCTCGGCGCTCGACGCCTCGTGCGGGGTGTTTCCGAGGATCTCGTCGAAGTCGTCCTCGGTCGCGCGACACCACGTCGCATGCTCGTCTTCGGGTTCGGCGCTGCACTCGGGGCAGCGCCTCGAGGCCGTGGCGACCGAACGCTTCAGGCTGCGCGCTTCCTCGAAGCGGCGATGACGTCCCTTCTTCACGGAAACAACTCCTTGCCGACTGAAGGTGGCATGCCCCCGCTTCAAGGGTGCCGGGGGCCCGTCGAGACCAACGCAGATCAGTGTAGTCCTGGCGGTCGGCAGGCGGCGCGCGTCGCCGGCGCCGGTACCATCGCAGCATGTCAGACCGATTCGATACGCAGGCCATGGTCGTCCGGTTCCGGGACCGCGCCGAGGCCGTCCGAGCGCGGTCGTTGCCCCCGGTCGAGGGGCCCGAGCGCAAGCGCTTCATCGAGCAGGCAAACAACGACTACATGGACTTCGCGATGATCGGTGACGCGGACGCCGAACTGGTCGACGGGATCCTCACCCTGCGCATCGACCTCCGGGCGAGCTCGCCACCGGCCGAGGGCTGACGCCGGTCATCCTCCGTAGTTCATACGGGTGTCGCTCATCGCCAGCGCGGCGGCCGGCCCGGCCGTCTCCCGCCACTCGCCCGCGTCGACCACCTCGCCCACTACCAGGACATGGCTCGCCGGCGAGTTCCCCGAAGCGTCCCACTCGAGGAGGTGGCGAACCTCGCACGACAGCCATCCGAGCGCGGACGCCACGCAGGGGAGACCACCGGTCACCTCGCGCACCGGCTCCCCGGCCATCGACACGACTGCGCCGTCGTCGCCGATCTCGGCCGCAGTGACCGGCTTGACGAATCGGCGAACCACGCTCCGAGCTTCCTTCGGGAGGATGCTCACCGCGAAGCAGTTGCCGCGTTCGACGAGCTCACGAGTGACCGAGCCCGCTTCGATCGCGACCGCGACCAGTTTCGGAACAGTCGCCACCTGCATGACCCAGTTGGCGGTCATCAGGTTCCTCCGGTCCTCGAGACGGCTGCCGACGACGAACAACCCGGTGGGCATCGACCAGAGCACCCGCCGGCGCAGTCGCTCGTACTCGTCGGGATCCCGTCCCTCCGGGATCGGCCCGACTCCGGACTCGGGAAGGGGCACGCTCAGCCGCCGAACGGGTCGAGGTTGCCCGCCGGTGCGGTGGTGGACGTCGAGGGCGGACGGCCGGTGACCGCCACGATCCGGTCGATCGCGGTGGAGAGCAGCGGGGCGAGCTTGGTCCGCTCGCGCGTGGAGCGCTCGAGCAGCGATTGGTTGCCCGAGGCACCGTTGTAGCAGTCGTCCCCGGCGGCCGCTGCATCGGTGTAGGCGGTGTCGAGGTCGGCGGTGAGCGTGCCGTCGGGCGTCGGCAGATCCCCGATGGCGGTCTCCGCGTCGTCGGTGAGCAGCGCGCAGGCCGTGCGGATCGGACCGGCCGACTCGTGCCGGGAGAGCACGTAGTCGACGTTGGCGACGTCGGCCCGGAGGGTGCCGATCGCCGAGCCGCCGCCGGAACCTGCCACCCAGGTGGTAACCCGCGCGGCCGGCGGGCCGCTCTGCTCCTGGCCCGCGCACGCGGCGAGCAGCAGAGCGAGGAGGACCACCGAGACGACCACAGGTCCGCGGCGACCGTGGCGGCCGCGGGTCACCTCGGGAAGTCGGTCCGGCCGGGATCCCAGGTCGGGTCGAGCTGGCGCAGGAACTGCGCGCTCCGCTCCTCCTCGTCGACCTCGCCGATCGCACCGGCGGACGCACTCAGGCCGTTCACGCAGCGGAGGAAGCCGCGGTTGGAGGGGTGCTCGAAGCGCACGAGACCCGATCCCTTCCACCCGACCCGCCGGAGTGCATCGAGCCCGCGGTGGTAGCCGACCCGGAAGCACGCGTAGGCCTCCACGTCGTCTCGGGCGAGCGAGCCGAGCGCGGCCCACGCCGTCGAGGAGGCTGGGTGCGCCCTCACCACCTCGGACACCGCCTGCCGTTGCTCCTCGCCCGAGAGCGCCTCGGAGGCGGTGAGTCCGTCGCTGACCGCCTGCGGCTCCGCCGCGAGGACCGTCTCGGGCAGCCCGGTGGTGAGCCGCACGGAGGACGTGTCGCGATCGCTCGCCCCAGTACCCGTCATCGGGCTCAGTGTACGACCCGGGTCGGGGGTGGTGATCGCCGCGCAGCCCGCACGAGGTGAGCCCGCTCAGGCGAAGCTCACCAGGTGGTAGTCGCGCTTCCCGCGCCGGAGCACGAGATACCTGCCCGCGATCAGGTCGTCCGCGCGGATGGAGCGCTCCACGTCGATCTCGCGGCGGTTGTTCACGTAGATCCCCCCTTGCTCGACCGTCGAGCGCGCCCGGCTCTTCGACGGGAGGACCCCGGCTTCGGCCAGAAGGTCGATCAGGGCCACGCCCCCGTCGTCGAGGAGACCGCGCGCGACCGCGGTGGAGGGCGCCTCGGCGAACACGTCGAGGAGTGAGCGCTCGTCGAGGAGGGTCACCCCTTCACCGAAGAGCGCTGCCGCGGCCTCCTCGGCTCGTCGGGTCTCCTCCGGACCGTGCACGAGGGTGCACACCTGCCGGGCGAGCGCACGCTGGGCCTCCCGGCGCTCGGGATGTTCCGCTGTCGCCCGATCGAGTTCGGTGATCGCTGCGTGGGGGAGAAAGGTGAAGTAGCGGAGGTAGGTCCCGACCACCTCGTCCTCGGACCTGAGGAAGAACTGGTAGAGCTGGTACGGGCTGGTCCGGGCCGGATCCAGCCAGACCGACCCGCTCTCGGTCTTCCCGAACTTGGTGCCGTCGGCCTTGACCACGAGCGGGGTGGTCAGCCCCCACGCCTCGACCCTCCGGAGCCTCTTGATCAGGTCGATTCCCATGGTGATGTTGCCCCACTGGTCGCTGCCACCGAGTTGGAGCCGGCATCCGAAGGTGTCGAAGAGGTGGAGGAAGTCGTACGCCTGGAGGAGCATGTAGCTGAATTCGGTGTACGAGATGCCCTGCTCGGGTCGTGCCAGCCTCGAGCGCACCGAATCCTTGGCCGTCATCTGTCCGACGGTGAAGTGCTTGCCGACCTCCCTCAGGAACTCGAGCAGCGAGAGAGAGCCGAGCCACTCCGAGTTGTCGACGAGGACGGCGGTCGTCCCATCCTCGGCCCGGTCCAGCTCGAGGAACCGCCGCAACTGGGCGTGGATGCCTTCGGTGTTCCTCCGCAGCTCCTCCGGGGAGAGGAGCGACCGCTCCTCGGACTTCCCTCCGGGGTCACCGATCAAGCCCGTCGCGCCGCCGGCCACCGCGATCGGGCGGTGTCCCGCGAGCTGGAGGCGGCGGAGGTTGCACAACTGGAGGAGATGGCCGACGTGCAGACTGTCGGCAGTGGGGTCGAACCCGCTGTAGGCAGTGAGCGAGTCGCCGTCGAGGTGCTCGCCGACCGCGGGGTCGGTCATCTGGTGGACGAGTCCGCGAAACCGGAGATCCTCCACGAGCGTGACCATCGCATCAGCCTGCCACGCGAGCACCGAGAGGACGGGCGCTACGATCTGGCTTCCGCCGGCCGGCCGGGTGGCGCGCCGTGGGAAGGTCCATGCCCAACCCGTACCTGCAAGGAAACTTCGCACCGGTGCTCGAGGAGCGGACCGTCGACCGTCGGCTCCCGACCAGCGGAGCGATCCCCCCCGACCTCGAAGGAGCGCTCCTGCGCAACGGCCCGAACCCGGTCGTCGTCCCCGAGGACGAAGACGAGTACCACTGGTTCCGGGGCGACGGCATGGTGCACGCGGTCACCTTCGCCGACGGCCATGCCACCGGGTACCGTAACCGCTTCGTTCGAACCCGTGCGCTGGCCGCCAAGGTCGGCACCCAGCCTCCGAAGGGGCCGGCCGAGCCGATCGACGGACCGGCCAACACCCACGTGGTGCGCTTCGCCGGGACGATCCTCGCGCTCGCCGAGTCGGGGTTCCCGCACGCCGTCTCCCCCGACCTCGAGCGAGCCCGTGTCGAGGACTTCGACGGCCAGCTCGCCTCGCCGATGACCGCGCATCCGAAGGTGGACCCCGCGACCGGTGAGCTCCACTTCTTCGGGATCGACGTGTTCGGCCCCCCGTTCCTCCGCTACCACGTGGCCGACTCGGGAGGGCGCCTCACCCGCACCGAGGAGATCGAGCTCCCCCGCGCCACGATGATGCACGACTTCGCGGTCACCGAGCGCCGAGTGGTCTTCCTCGACCTGCCGATCGTCTTCGACCTCGACCTCGCCTCGAGTGGGCGCTCGGTCCCGTATCGCTGGATGCCCGACGCAGGCGCCCGTGTCGGAGTGATGGATCGCGGGGCACGCGAGCCTCTGGTGCGGTGGGTCGGCATGGACCCGAGTTTCGTGTTCCACGTGCTCAACGCCTACGACGACGGCGACGCGGTCGTCCTCGACGTGCTCCGGTACGAGCGCGCCTTCGACACGCCACCGGGCGGTCCGATCAGCTCCTGCCTCCCCGCCCTCACCCGCTGGACGGTCGACCTGGGAGCCGATCGTGTCAAGCAGGAACTGCTCGACGACGTGCCGGCCGAGCTCCCGCGGATCGACGAGGCGGTGAGCGGGCGGGTGCACCGCTACGGGTACTGCACGCTCCTCGGGGACCGCGCCTTCGCTCCCTCGTTCGGAGGACTCGTCAAGTACGACTTCGCACGCGACGAGACCACCCGCTTCGACCCCGGACCCCACCGCGCGGCCGGAGAGGCGGTCTTCGTGCGCGCCGCCGACGGGCGCAACGAAGACGAAGGATGGGTCCTCTCGGTCGTCTACGACGCGTCCCGCGACGCGAGCGACCTCGTCGTCCTCGACGCGACGTCCTTCGGCGGCCCGCCGGTGGCGACCGTCGAGCTCCCCGCCCGGGTGCCCTTCGGCCTCCACGGATCGTGGCTGCCGGCCACTTCTTGATCGTGCCTGCACACATCGCCTGACACCACCCGCGACACCGCGACTGCGAGAATTGCGTCGCATGACCCCACGAGCCCCCGGGGCGGACCGCGAGTTCCCCGGGCCGATCCTCGGCGGCGACCTCCCGGTCCCGTCCTCACGCGACCTCCGGCGTGGCGGCCGGCGCCGCCGGCGACCCCGCGAACGGGTGCTCCGGGTGGCGGTGCTGGTGACCGCGCTGTTGGTCCTCGTGGTCGCGCTCGGATACGGCTACTTCCGCTACGAGTGGGGGAAGGTCGCGTCGAGCCCGTGCTCGGCGTGTGTGTCGGTCCCGAGCGGCCAGCCCTACTACGTGCTGGTGATCGGCTCCGACAGCCGCGCGGGCGAGACCCCTGCCGAAGCACTGCACTTCGGGAGCGCGACCAGTGCCGGCGGCCAGCGGAGCGACACCATCAAGATCATCCGGGTCGACCCGTCGGCAGGATCGGCCTCGTCGCTCTCGATCCCGCGGGACACCTTCGTGACCCTCTCCGGCATGCCCGCGTCGAGCGAGCTCTCCAGCGCCAACAAGATCAATGCGGCGTTCGGCGCGGGGCCCGATGCGCTGATCAAGACCATCCAGAACACCTTCGGCATCCCGATCAGCCACTACATCGTGGTGAGCTTCTTCGGCCTGCAGAACGCCGTGGACGCGCTCGGCGGGATCTCGATGGACTTTCCCTACCCGGTGCGCGACCAGGACTGCTCGACCGGCGTCTGCAACAACAACTCCGGCCTCGCCGTCTCGACGACCGGCTGCCAGGTCCTGACCGGTGCGGAGGCGCTGGCCCTCTCTCGATCGCGCTACTTCGAGTACGAAGTCGACGGCCGGTGGATCGCGGACCCGACCGGAGATCTCGGACGGATCGAGCGTCAGAACCTGATCATCTCCGCCGCGTTGAACAAGGCCAAGTCCACCTACGACCCGTTCCGCCTCAACTCCCTGTTCACCTCGTTGGTCCACGACTTCAGCAAGGACGACGGTCTCACGGCGAACGACATGCTCTCCCTCGCCGAGCACTACCACGCCTTTTCCGGTTCGCAGCTCGCCGCATACACCTTGCCCACCACCGGAGCGAGCTCCTCGGCGGGTTCGGTGGAGGTGGTGGAGCCCGACCAGGCCGCTCAGCTGCTCGACCAGTTCGTCGGCGGAGGCACCCGCCCCACCATCGTCACCCCTCCGTTGAATTCCGGCGGCGCTCCCGTCTCGCTGCCGGTCACCACGACGACCGCGCCGGCCACGTCCAGCGGCGCGCCGGCCACCTCGTCGGGATCGTCGTCTGCCGGATCGCCGTCGGGATCGTCGTCGGCGCCGTCGATCCCGCCCTACGATCCGCGGCCCTGCTGAGCGGTCACTCCCTCCACCGCGGCCGCTACCGCCTCGAACCGCGCGCGGTGACGCTCGACGTTCGACGCGCGCTCGGGCAGCCGGACACTGATCACCGAGGGCGAGCCGCCGGTGAGCCGCGCGGCGAGGACCGCTTCGAAGCGTTCTCCTCCTTCCGCGTCGATCCGGTCGACCGGCCACCCGAAGCCGGAGGCGACCGACGCCGGGTCCTGTGGCAGAGGGGTACCGAAGAGCAACTCGAAGGTGGGCTCGTCGAGGCGGGCCGCCTGCTCGAGGAAGGAGAAGATGCCGCCTCCGCGGTTGTCCGCGACGACGACGGTCAGCGGCACCGGCGGCGCCTTCTGACCGAGCAACGCAGTGACGTCGTGGAGGAACGCGAGGTCGCCGACCAGGGCCACAGTCGGCCGCGCCGAACCGATCGCCACCCCGAGGGCGGTCGAGACGACCCCGTCGATCCCGTTGGCGCCGCGATTGGCGACGACCCTCGGCGGTGACCGGCGGGGAACCGCGAACGACTCGAGGTCACGGACCGGCATCGAGGAGGCGACCACCAAGGTCGCCTCTGCGGGAAGAGCGGCGAAGAGCCGACGCGCGAGCGTCGGCTCGTCGAGCCCTTCGGGCACCGACTCGGCGAGCGCACCGATCGCCCGAGCGTCGGCGCTCACCCAGTCCTCCCACCACTCGGCTTCCACGCGCGCGATTGGCCCCGGCCGCCGGCGACCGCGACCGGTCCATTCGAGGAGATCGCGGCAGAGCTCGGTCGGGTCGCAACGGAGGAAGGCGGCAGCGACCCGCTCGGGATCCCGAAAGGAACCGTTCCGGTCGACCACGACGACACGGGCTCCGGTGCGTGCCGCGTCGGACAGGTAGGACTCGACGGTCTTCGAGGCCCAGGGACGGCCGAGACGGAGGACCGTGTCGGGGCGGTGCCCCCGGGCGAACGAGGCGGTGCGAAGCAGCGGGTCGGCCATGGCGACGACGCCGTCCTCGGGGACGCGCAGTCCCGAGCACGGATCGGCGAGGACCGGCCACCGGAGCGCGCGGGAGAGGGCAAGGACCGGCTCTGGCGGCCCGCACCCCGACCCGGCGACGATCAGCCCGCGGGCAGGCAGAGCGTCCCCTCCTCCGACGACCGCCGCCAGCATCTCCTCCGAGGGCGGGTTCGGGGTTGCGGGCGCGAGGTGCCACGGATCCCCGGAGGACCGGCCGGGCTCGATCCCGCCGCCGAGGCGGGCGTCACCGACCAGCGGCTCGCGGAAGGCGAGGTTGAGGTGGACGGGACCCGGACCCCGCGGACCGAACAGCGCCTCGATGACACTGCGTGACGCCACCGAGCGCCACCAGGTGCGTGACGACCCGTCGGCGACGCCAGGGTCGTATCGCCAGCGGAGGGACGAGGCGAACAGGTCGGTCTGGTCGATCGTCTGGGGCGCGCCGACGCCGTGCAGCTCCGGCGGACGGTCGGCGGTGCAGAGGAGCAGGGGCACCCCGGCGAGGTCGGCCTCGACCGCCGCGGCGTGCAGCCCCGCCGCGGCGGTCCCGCTGGTGGTCGCCACCGCCGCGGGACGGCCAGTGGCGAGCCCGATCCCGAGTGCGGTGAATGCCGCCGAGCGCTCGTCGAGGCGGACGTGGACCGCGATCCGCGGCTCTGCGACGAGCGCCAGCGCGAGCGGCGCGGAGCGCGAACCCGGGCAGACCACCGCGTGGGCCACCCCGTTGCGCGCCCACTCGTCGGCCAGGGTCGCGGCGTACGCGGCCTGCCGGTCTGCGGCCTCGCGGCCCTCCGTCGGTACGCTCACTGCGAGCTCCCATGCGAGAAGACGACGGCGCCATGCAGGTGGGGAGTGCCCCGCCCACGCTCCCCCTGCACACCGAGGTGGTCGGGAGCGGGCACCCGCTCGTCTTCGCACACGGCTTCACCCAGACTGGTCGCTGCTGGGGAACCCTGGCAGCGGACCTGGCCACCGATCACCGATTGGTACTCATCGACCTTCCCGGACACGGGGGCTCGGCGCGGGTCGACGCCGACCTCCCGGCCGGCGCCGAGCTTCTGGTGCGAGCCGGAGGACACGGCTCCTACCTCGGCTACTCGATGGGGGCCCGGTACTGCCTCCACGCGGCGCTCGCCCACCCCGAGGCGATGGTGTCGCTGATCCTCGTCTCGGGCACCGCGGGCATCGACGACCCCAACGAGCGCCGCGCCCGCCGTCGGGCCGACGAGGTGCTGGCCGAGGAGCTCGCGCCGGCGTCCGGCGGCACGCCGACCACGACGGTCGACGCGTTCCTCGAGCAGTGGCTCGCACAACCGATGTTCGCGGGCATCGACGAGGATGCCGCTGCGCTGCCCGAGCGGGCGCGCAATTCGGCAGCGGGCCTCGCGGCGAGTCTGCGACGCGCGGGCACCGGCACGCAACGGCCGCTCTGGGACCGGCTCGGGGAGCTCGAGATGCCCGTCTTGCTGTTGAGCGGCGAGCTCGACGAGAAGTTCACCGAACTGGCGCGCCGGATGGCCCGGGCCATCGGGGGGAACGCCTCGACGGCGATCGTCGCCGGGGCGGGTCATGCGCCCCACCTCGAAGCGCCCACCGCGGTCGCCGGCCTCGTGCGTTCCTTCACCGTCGGTACCGCCGGTGCGCGCGGCTGAGCCCCGCGGCTCAGGAGAACCACCACGACAAGGACGCGGCGAGCAGCACTCCGAAGACCAGCTGGAGGCGGCCGGTCGCCGCCAGCACCGGCACCAGCGCGCCACCCTCGTCACCGCTGATCACCCGGCGAGCCGGCGCGACCGCGGCCGGCAGCGCGAGGAGAGTGAGGAGCAGTGCGAGCCGGTGGTCGGGCGCTCCCGGCCAGGCGAGCGCGCCGAGCGACCACCCGACCGCCCCGACGAAGGGGGCGCCGATGCAGAAGAGATACGCGTGCCCGGCGCGGCGACGTCCGAGGCGGACCGCCAGCGTGCGTTTCCCGCTCGCTGCGTCGGAGGCGATGTCGCGCAGGTTGTTGGCGAGCAGCAGCGCGGTCGCGAGCAGCCCGACCAGCACCGCCGCGCACCAGACGACAGGCACGCCGAGCTGGAGCGTCTGGACGTAGAAGGTCCCGGCGGTCGCGACCAGCCCGAAGAACACGAAGACGAACAATTCTCCGAACCCCGCGTAGCCGTAGGGGCGCGGACCGCCGGTGTAGAACCAGCCGGCGAGAATCGACGCGAGCCCGACCGGCACCAGCCACCACGAGGTGGCCCAGGCGAGGACCACCCCGGCGGTGCCGGCGACACCGTAGGCGAGGAGGGCCGCTCTCCGGACCGCCTCCGGCTCGGCCAGACGCGACGCGACGAGACGCACCGGACCGACCCGCACCTCGTCGGTGCCGCGGATCCCGTCCGAGTAGTCGTTGGCGAAGTTGGTCCCGATCTGGAGCGCGAGCGCGACCACCAGAGCGAGGAGCGCGCACCACCACGGGTCGATCCTCGGCATCGGGCCTCTCGGGTCCGAGGGGTAGCGCGACGCGGCCGCCGTTCCCACCAGCACCGGCACGATTGCCGCGGGCAGCGTGCGCGGCCGTGCACCGAGTACGAAGCGTCGCACCCGGCCCGGAGCGAGCGGTGCGGCGGAGCCGGGCCTCACCGCGACGGCCACCAGGCCTCCGCCCAGCTCACGGTCGGCGCGGGAAACGTCCGAAGTCGGGCGGACGGCGCTCCTGGAAGGCGTTCCGCCCCTCCTGGCCCTCCTCGCTCATGTAGAAGAGCATGGTCGCGTCACCGGCGAACTGCTGCAGCCCGGCGAGGCCGTCGTCGGCCGCGTGCATGCCGCCCTTCAGCATGCGGAGGGCGAGGGGCGAGAGCGAGAGCATCTGCCGGCACCAGGCAACCGTCTCGTGCTCCAGTTCGGCGAGCGGCACCACCGCGTTGACCAGCCCCCACTCGAGCGCGGTCGTCGCGTCGTATTGGCGGCAGAGGAACCACACTTCCTTCGCGCGCTTCAGGCCGACAGTGCGGGCGAGCAGGCTGGCACCGTACCCTCCGTCGAAGCTGCCCACGCGGGGACCGGTCTGGCCGAAGCGCGCGTTGTCGGCCGCGATGGTGAGGTCGCACACCAGGTGGAGCACGTGTCCTCCACCGATCGCATAGCCGGCCACCATCGCGACCACCGGCTTCGGGAAGCGCCGGATCTGGATCTGCAGGTCGAGCACGTTGAGGCGCCCGATCCCCTGGCGCGCGACCGCGTCGTCCCCGAGGTAGCCGTCGTCACCGCGCACCGCCTGGTCGCCGCCCGCGCAGAAGGCGTCAGGTCCTTCGCCGGTCAGGATCACCACCCCGACCGCCGAGTCGTCGCGAGCCAGCGCGAACGCGTCGGCGAGCTCGAAGAGGGTCTGCGGTCGGAAGGCGTTGCGGACCTCGGGCCGGGAGATGGTCACCTTGGCGATCCCCTCGGCGACGTCGAGACGGATGTCCCGGTAGGCACCGCAACGCTCCCAGGCCGGGAGCGGCAGGCCCCGGAAGCCTTCGACCGTGTCGACCGGCGGCCCCGTTATCACGGTCTCCGCGCCCGAGGCCGTTCCCGTCGAGCCACGCTCCGCCCCTTGCGGTGCAACCATTCGACCATCTACTCCTAGAGTCGCCGCTCGGACGGTCGCCTAGGCTAACCGCATGCCGGAGCTGGCAGCGCTCGACCTGGCTCCCGGTCCGGAGTTCGTGAACGCCCTGCGCGCGGCATGGGACGCCGGTGACGCGGTATTCCCGGTCGACCAGCGACTGCCCGCACCGGCCGTCGCGGCGCTCTTCGGCGCGCTCGGGCCGTCGCGGGTGGTGACCTCTTCGGGCACGGTCGGTCTCGACGGCGGGGTGCCGACAGAGGAAGGAGACGCCCTCGTCGTCGCGACCAGCGGGAGCACCGGTGCGCCGAAGGGTGTCGTGCTGACCCATCCCTCCCTCGCCGCATCGGCATGGGCCTCCTCCGAACGCCTCGGCGTCGACCCCTCGAGGGACCGGTGGGTCGCCTGCCTCCCACTCGCCCACATCGGGGGGCTCGCGGTCGTGGTCCGCTCGCTCTGCACCGGCACGCCGTGCACCGTGCTCGAACGCTTCGACGCGGAGCAGGTCGAGCAGCTCGCCGACGCGGGCGCGACCCTCGTCGCGCTGGTGGCCACCGCGCTCTCGCGCCTCGACGCGTCCGGCTACCGGAAAGTGCTCCTCGGCGGCAGTGCCCCGCCGACAGGGCTCCCCGGCAACGTGGTCACCACCTACGGCATGACCGAGACGGGTTCCGGTGTCGTCTACGACGGCCGCCCGCTCGACGGCGTCGACGTGCGCGTGGGCGAGGGGGGAACCGGCGCCACCGCGGAGGTGTTCGTGCGCGGGCCGATGCTCTTGCGGTGCTATCGCGACGGCACCGACCCGCGCGGGCCCGACGGTTGGCTGCCGACCGGGGACGCGGGCGTGCTCGCTCCCGATGGGACGCTCACTGTCCACGGGCGGATGGCCGAGGTGATCGTCACCGGCGGCGAGAATGTGTGGCCGGGACCGGTCGAGAGGGTGCTCTCCGGTCATCCCGCCGTGGCTGCCGCGGCCGTCGGAAAGCGTCCGGATCCCGAGTGGGGCGAGCGGGTGGTCGCCTGGGTGGTGCCGACCGACTCGACCCGGCCCCCGGGGCTCGCCGAGCTCCGCGAGCTGGTCGCGGCGCAGCTGGCACCCTGGGCGGCGCCACGCGAGCTCGTCGTGGTACAGGACCTCCCGGTGACCGCCATCGGGAAGGTGCGCCGAATCGCGCTCAGCGGGTGACACCGCCGCTCGGGACACAGCGCGACCCGCCGTCCACCACGAGCGTCTCGCCGGTCACCCACGACGCCGCGTCCGAACAGAGGAAGAGCGCGCAGTTGGCGACGTCCTGGGGCGTGCCCAGGCGGCGGAGCGGGAGCCGCCGCGCGATCGCCTCCCCGGCGGTCTCCCACAGCGCGCGGGCGAATTCGGTCGTGACGAGGCCCGGGGCGAGGGCGTTGACCCGCACCGCGGGGCCGAGCTCGCCGGCCAGCTGCTCGGTCAGGTGGATGACCGCCGCCTTGGTCACGTTGTACCAGCCGATGCCCGATTCGACCGAGAGCCCACCGACCGACGCCATGTTGAGGATCGCCCCGCCCCTCTCGGCCATGCCCGCCTCCCAGGCCGCACGTGCCCAGTCGAGGTACCCGATCTGGTTCACCTCGACCGTCTTGACCGCCCGCGCCCGGTCGAGCTCGATGATCGGCCCGTAGTACGGATTGGTCGCAGCGTTGTTGACCAGGATGTCGATCGACCCGAACCGCTCGACGGTGGCCTCGACACATTCGCGAGCCTGCGCGGGGTCGCCGGCATGGGCGACGCGCCAGTCCACCTGCCCGCCGACGCCGACCTCGGTTTCGATCGCGGCCGACGCCGCCGCCAGTGCGTCGGCCTTGCGCGACGCGAGCATCACCGCGGCACCCGCCTGCGCGAAGGTGAGCGCGATGGCCCGGCCGATCCCGCGCGATCCCCCGGTCACCAGGGCCGTCCTGCCGTCCAGTCGGATCTCCATGGCCGGCAAGGCTAGGTGCCGTCTCGGCGCGGGCGCTGCGGAAGAGGCGACGCAGACGAAGCCCCTAGCATCGGGCGCGTGAACCGCCTCGCGCACGAGACGTCCCCCTATCTGCGCCAGCACGCCGACAACCCGGTGGACTGGTACGCATGGGGCGACGAAGCCTTCGCTCGCGCCGCGCTCGAGGACCGGCCGGTCTTCCTTTCCATCGGCTACTCCGCCTGCCACTGGTGTCACGTGATGGCCCACGAGTCCTTCGAGGACGAAGAGATCGCAACCGTGCTCAACACCTCGTTCGTGAGCATCAAAGTCGACCGCGAGGAGCGGCCCGACGTGGACGCGGTCTACATGGAGGCGGTCCAGGCCGTCACCGGGTCGGGCGGATGGCCGATGAGCGTGTTCCTCACCCCCGACCGGCGTCCCTTCTACGGAGGGACTTACTTCCCACCGGTCGACCGTCACGGCACCCCCGCCTTCCGGACGGTGCTCGCCACCCTCGCCGACGCCTGGGCGGCGCGTCGGCGCGACGTCGAAGAGCAGGCGGACGAGATCTTTCGGGTGATCGAGTCCCGGACCGCGCTGCCCGCACGAGCCGCGGGCCGGCCACTCGTCGGGGAGTCCGGGTCCTTCGAACCACCACCCGACGTCCTCGCCGCTGCCGTCGAGGATCTCGCCGGGCGTTTCGACCCGGAGTGGGGCGGCTTCTCCCCTGCCCCGAAGTTCCCCCAGCCCACGCTCGTCGATCTGGTGCTCCTCGACGCGGCACGGGCTCGGACGTCCTCCTCGGGGTCGCAGACGATGGCGGTGCGCACCCTCGACGCCATGGCCGCCGGAGGCATCCACGACCATCTCGGCGGCGGGTTCGCCCGGTACTCGACCGACACCGAGTGGCTGGTGCCCCATTTCGAGAAGATGCTCTACGACCAGGCCGGTCTGTTGCGCTGCTACCTCCACGCTTGGCAGGTGACCGGACGCGCCGACTACCTCGCGGTGGTCGAGGGGATCGTCCGGTACGTGGCGCGCGACCTCACCCTCGAAGCTGGGGGCGTCTGCTCGGCGGAGGACGCCGATTCCGAGGGGAGCGAGGGTGCGTTCTACGTCTGGACGCCGATGGAACTCTCCGAAGCGTTGCGCGCGGGCGGCTTCTCCGCCGAGAGTGCCGACCGGGTCGCCGCGTTCTTCGGGGTCGGAGGTGTCCCGAACTTCGAAGGCCGTTTCGTCCTCCGGCGACCTCTCGGTGAGCCGCTCGCCGGATCCGAGGAGATCGAGGCGGGACGGCGCGTCCTCGAGGAAGCCCGGCGCCACCGGATCCGCCCCGGCCTCGACGACAAGGTGCTCACCGAGTGGAACGCGATGTACGGGTCCGCCCTGTCCGAGGCGGCCGCGGCCACCGGAGAGGCCGCCTGGGCGGAGGCCGCTGCCTCGATCGGCGACTTCCTCTGCGACCGCCTGCGCCGGTCCGACGGGCGCTGGATGAGGAGCTGGCAGTCCGGCAGCGACGCGCGCCACCTCGCCTATGCGAGCGACTACGCGTGGCTGGTGGACTGCTTCACCAGACTCGGTGAACTGACCGGGCGCGCCCGGTGGACCGAGCGGGCGATCGAGACCGCCGACGCCCTCCTCGACCTTTTCGGCGACGCCGACGAAGGGGGGTTCTTCACCACCGGCCGCGACGCGGAGCAGCTCATCGTCCGCACCAAGGACATCTTCGACGGCGCGACACCTTCGGCGAATGCCGTCGCCGCGAGCTCGCTCGCCCGCCTCGGTGGCCTGACCGGCGACGAGCGCTTCACCACCGAGTCCCGGCGGGTCGTCGATCTCCTCGGCGACCTGTTCCTGGGTCACCCGACCGCGTTCGCGCACACCACGCTCACCGCCGACCTCTTCGCACACGGCCTCGTCGAGGTGGTCATTGCCGGCGAGCGCCCCGACCTGCTCCGCGTCGTGCGCAGCCGGTGGCTGCCCGGCGCGGTGGTCGCCTGGGGCGAGCGGACCGACTCCCCGTTATGGCAGGACCGAGAGGCGGATGCGGCCTACGTCTGCCGCGAACAGGTCTGCCGTCTGCCGGTCACCGATCCGCGAGGGCTCGAGGTCGAGCTCGCCGCGATGTCCATGTGAGCGTGCGCTCCACGCGCACGCCGCGGGGTGGCACGGCCCGCGACGTCGCCCGCGGTGTCAAGCGCCAGAGCCGCCTCGAGGTACGAGGTGGCTCCTCACTGACCCTTCTCGTGCTCGCGAGCCACTTCGAGGACACCACCGGCGTCGACCTCGCCTCGGGAGCACTGGTGCGGGTGCGGGTGGAGTGGCCGGTCGACCACGAACCGGATCTCGCGCCCTTCGACGTGGTCGAGGTCCTCCTCGCCGACGAGCCGGAGCGAGACGACCTCGCACAGCCGGAGGCGGTCAGCGCCAACGGCCTCCCGCGCCACCTCGGCACGTTGCACGGCCGGAGGGTCCGCAAGCTCCTCCACCAGGTGGCTGCGCCGGTCGAGGAGCATGTGCTCGGATTCCCCGGAGCCTCGGCCCCCTACTGGGAATTCCGGGGGTTCCGGCCATCGCTCGCGCTGGTGGTGCCCACCAAGGGCCCGGTCCTGTTCCGGCGCATCGGCGACCGCTCGGTGTGGGCGCGATTCGGCTGGGGTCGGAGCGACAATTGGCTGCCGGTCGAGGATCCGCGCGCGGCACGCGCCCTCGACGCGGCCCGCCGTGACCGGCTGCACGGGAAGGACCTCGCGTCCGCCCTCGGCTTCAAGCCCCACTACCTGGTGGCGGCGGTCAGCACCCCGCGCGACGGGCACTGCTACAAGACGGTCCGGGCGCTCCTCGCGTGGAGCTGAGTCGCCAGGCCCTCGCCTAGTCTCGGTGGCGTGAGCGCCCCTTCCTCGTCGTCGGGCACCGCGGCTCCGATCCTCCCCGAGTACTCCGGCCCCTGCATCGCCAACCTGGTGCCGGCCCTCCTCGGCACCCGCGACGGCGCCGACGCACCGGAATGGCTGCCGCCGTCTGCGCGCCAGGCCGCCCAGGTGGTCCTCCTCGTTCTCGACGGGCTCGGTTGGGAGCAGCTGCGCGAGCGCCCGGCGCTCGCGCCCACCCTGGTGACCGCCGAGGGCATCGACCGGCCGATCACCTCGGTCGCGCCGACCACGACCGCGACCGCGCTGACCTCGATCACCACCGGGCGTCGTCCTTGCGAGCACGGGATCCTCGGCTACCGGATCGCCATCGGCGAGGAGATCCTGAACGTGCTGCGCTGGACGGTCGGGAGCGGCCGGGCCGACGACGCGCGCCAAAGGGTGCCGGCTCGCGAGTACCAGCCTTACGTGCCCTTCGGCGAGTTCGGCGGTCGGGTGCCCGTGGTGTCCAAGCACGAGTTCGGCGGCACCGGCTTCACCGCGGCCCACCTCGGCGGCTCACCGCTGCACGGCTACCGGGTGCTCTCCTCGCTGCCGATCGCGGTCGGCGACCTCCTGCGCGCCGGCGAGCCCTTCGTCTACGCGTACTACGACGGGATCGACAAAGTGGCGCACTCGAGCGGTCTCGGGGAGCTCTACGACGGGGAGCTCCGCGCGGTCGACCGGCTGGTCGCCGACCTGGTCGCCGAGTTGCCCCCGGGTGCGGTCCTTCTGGTCACGGCCGACCACGGCCAGCTCGACATCGGGCCGAACCTCGAGTTGCTCGGCCGCGAACTCATGGCGGCGGTCCGGTTCATGTCGGGGGAAGGACGCTTCCGCTGGTTGCACGCGCACGAGGGTGCCGACGAGGATCTCCGTGCGATGGCTCTCGAACGCTACGGGGCGTCGACGTGGGTGTTGCACCGCGACGAACTCATCGACGCGGGGTGGCTCGGCGGACCGCTGCGCGACGGCTTGCTCCCGCGGCTCGGCGACGTGGCACTGGTACCGTTCACCCCGATCGCCTTCGTCGACCCCGCCGACACCGGGGAGAGCCGGCTCCAGTCCCGGCACGGTTCGCTGACCGGCGCCGAGATGCTCGTCCCCCTGGTCGCGCTCGGAGGAGAGAGGCTCTGATGGCAGACGACACACCGAACAGCGTGCTCGGCGACGAGACGCCGATCCGGCCCGAGGTGGTGGAAGGAACGGTTGCGGGCGGAGAGGCGCAGCCCTCGCGTGAGGGCGAGCTCGCCGAAACCGAATCGATCAACCGGCCGGCGAAGCTGCTCAGGATCGGCTCCATGGTCAAGCAGCTGCTGGAGGAGGTGCGACAGGCCCCCCTCGACGAGACGAGCCGCGCACGGCTCCGTGAGATCTACGAGCAGTCGATCCGCGAGCTGGCCGACGGGCTCTCTCCCGATCTCGCCGCGGAGCTCGACCGGGTCTCGATCCCCTTCGACTCGCCGGTCCCCTCAGAATCGGAGCTGCGGGTCGCCCACGCCCAGCTGGTCGGCTGGCTCGAAGGGCTCTTCCACGGGATCCAGGCCACCTTGGTCGCCCAACAGGTCGCCGCCCGGGCGCAGCTCGACGAGATGCGCCAGCGTTCGCTGACCCCCTCGGACGAGTCGTCCGTCGGGAGGCCGGGCACCTACCTCTGACCTCACGCGGGGCGTCGATCCCCGGCACCCGAACCGACCCTCCGGATCGCCCCGACGACCACCCCTCCCGGCACTGCGGCGCGCTAGGGTCGGAATGACATCGCTGTAACTCGCCGGGGCGGAGGCTGCCGTCGTCCGGCCGGAGGAGGAGAGGAAAGGCATCGGCCCCTTGGGATCTCCGTCGTTCGCACACCTCCACACCCACACCGAGTTCTCGATGCTCGACGGTGCAGCCCGGGTCGGCGACCTGGTGCAGGCGGCGCTCGACGACGGTCAGCCCGCGCTCGGCATCACCGACCACGGCAACATGTACGGCGTCCTCGATTTCTATGCCGAGTGCCGCAAGGCAGGCATCACCCCGGTGATCGGCACCGAGGCCTACATGGCCGCAGAGTCGAGGCACGAACGCCCGGTGCGCCGCGGCAAGGTCGACGACACCGGCGGGGATGTCGGTGGCGGCGAGAAGCTCTACTACCACCTCACCCTTCTCGCCGAGACGACCGACGGCTACCACAACCTGTTGAAGCTGTCGTCCGCGGCGTATCTGGAGGGCTACTACTACAAGCCGAGGGTCGACTGGGAGCTCCTCGAGCGCCACGGCAACGGATTGATCGCGACCACCGGCTGTCTCGGCGGACTCGTCCTCCAAGCGCTCCTCAACGATGACCGCATGAAAGCCGAAGCCATGGCCGCGCGGCTCCAGGACATCTTCGGAAAGGAGAACCTCTTCGTCGAGCTCCAGGACCACGGTCTCCCCGAGCAGCACAAGACGAACCCCGCGCTCGTCGAGATCGCGAGGCGGATCGGCGCTCCACTCCTCGCCACCAACGACAGCCACTACACCCACCGATCCGACCACGTGGCTCACGATGCTCTCCTCTGCGTCCAGACCGGCGCGCTCATCGAAGACCCCAACCGCTTCAAGTTCCAGGGGGAGGAGCACTACCTGAAGAGCTCGGCGGAGATGCGCCACCTGTTCGCCGAGCTCCCTGAGGCCTGTGACAACACCTTGCTCATCGCCGAGCGCGCGTGCGTGCAGATCGATTTCGGTCGGCCGAGCCTCCCCCGTTTCCCGGTCCCCCCGGGATTCGAGGGCGAGACCTACGAGGAGCGCGCCGCGAGTTACCTGCGTCACCTCACCCTCGAGGGCGCGAAGGAGCGATACGGGGACCCGGTGCCCGAGGAGGTCCGCTCGCGGATCGACTACGAGCTCCGCGTCATCTCGGACATGGGCTTCGCCGCCTACTTCCTCGTGGTCTGGGACCTGATCCGCTTTGCCCGCTCGCGACGGATCCGGGTCGGTCCGGGGAGAGGATCGGCCGCGGGGTGCTGCGTCGCCTTCTGCCTGCGGATCGTCGACATCGATCCGATCCGCTACGACCTCCTCTTCGAGCGCTTCTTGAACCCGGGTCGCCGACAGATGCCCGACATCGACATGGACTTCGACGAACGGTACCGGGGCGAGATGATCCGGTACGCGGCCGAGCGCTACGGCTCCGACCACGTCGCGCAGATCGTGACCTTCTCCACCATCAAGGCCCGGGCGGCGGTGCGCGACGCGGCGCGCGTGCTCGGTTACCCCTACGGGGTGGGCGACCGGATCGCCAAGGCGATGCCTCCCCTCCTCATGGGTCGTGACACCCCCCTGGCCGCCTGCCTGGTCAAGGCCGAGGGGCACGAGGACGGCTTCGGCGGCGCCGCCGAGCTCCGTTCCATGTACGAGTCCGATCCCGAGGCCAAGCGGGTGATCGACGTGGCCAAGGGGCTCGAAGGGCTCCGGCGTCAGGACGGCATCCACGCCGCCGCGGTGGTCATCACCGACGAGCCCCTGACCGAATACCTCCCGATCCAGCGCAAGCCCGACGGGAGCGATCCCGAGGACGCACCGATCGTCACCCAGTACGAGATGCACGCAGTCGAGGAACTCGGGCTGCTCAAGATGGACTTCCTCGGCCTCCGCAACCTCTCGGTCATCGAGCGAGCGCTCGACCTGATCGAGGAGACGACCGGTGAGCGACCGGACATCGACACCATCCCCCTCGACGACGAAGCGACCCTGGCCATGCTCCGAAGGGCCGAATCGGTGGGCGTCTTCCAGCTGGAGGGCGGGGCCATGCGCCAGACGCTCCACTCGCTGGCCCCGACCAGTTTCGACGACGTCGCCGCGCTGGTCGCCCTCTACCGACCCGGGCCGATGGCCGCCAACATGCATCGCGACTACCCCGAGCTGAAGAACGGTCGGAAGGAACTGACCTACCTCCACCCGGATCTCGAGCCGATCCTCGGCGACACCTACGGCCTGATGCTCTACCAGGAGTCGGTGATGCGGGTGGCGCAGCGTTTCGCCGGGTACACGCTCGAAGAGGCCGACAACCTCCGAAAGGCGTGCGGCAAGAAGAACCGGGCGCTGATCGCGGCCGAGCGCGAGAAGTTCGTAGCGGGCTGCGTCACCACCGGGTACGGGGAAGACCTCGGGACGCGGCTCTTCGACATCATCGAGCCCTTCGCCGACTATGCCTTCAACAAGTCCCACTCCTACGGCTACGGACTGGTGGCCTACCAGACGGCGTGGCTCAAGGCCCACTACCCGGTCGAGTACCTCGCCAGCCTCCTCACCTCGGTCAAGGACAACAAGGACAAGACGGCGGTCTACCTCGCCGAGTGCCGCTCGATCGGCATCCCGGTGCTCGTCCCCGACGTCAACCGGTCGAAATCGGAGTTCGCCGCAACGGCCGAAGGGGAGGACGCAGCGGGCGGCCGGGAGAAGGGCGCCCGCGCCATCACCTTCGGGCTCTCCGCGGTGCGCAACGTCGGCGAAGGCCTCGTCTCGCTGATCGTGGCGGAACGGGAGCGCAACGGTCCCTTCGCCGACTTCTACGACTTCTGCCAGCGGGTCGACCCCCAGGTCCTCAACAAGCGCACGATCGAGTCGTTGATCAAAGGCGGGGGGTTCGACTCCGTCGGCCATCCGCGGATGGGACTCTGCCTGGTCTTCGAGGAGATCGTCGACCGGACCCTCGAGCGCCGGCGCGAGCAGGACGCCGGAGTGGTCTCGCTCTTCGCCGCCCTCGAGCCGGAGACCACCGGCGGGGCGGCGGGTTTCGGCGACACCCGCGTGGACATCCCCGACACCGAGTTCTCCAAGTCGCAACGCCTGGCCTTCGAGAAGGAGATGCTCGGCCTCTACCTGAGCGACCATCCCCTCATGGGTCACGAGGGCTCGCTCTCGCGGCTCGTCGACTGCACGCTCGCCGAGCTGCGCGACGTCGACTTCGAGTCGCCGGCCGGGCCGGGTGGCCTCGGGAACGAGGGCCAGGTCCGCATGGTCGGCGGCGTCGTCACCGATTTGAGCAGGCGCTACACCAAGAAGGGGGAGTTGATGGCGACCTTCGTCCTCGAAGATCTCGAGGCCTCGGTCGAGGTGTTCGTCTTCCCGAGGACGATGGCCGAGTACGGCGCCCTCCTCGACGACGACTCGATCGTGGTGCTCAAGTCCCGGGTGGATCTTCGTGACGATCGACTCAAGCTGGTCTGCATGGAGGTCCAGCGCCCCGAGCTCGCCCCCGACGGTATCGGGGAGCTGCGTATCACCCTGCCGGTCCACGCCCTCACCGATCGCAAGGTCGACGGGCTCAAACGCCTCCTCACCGAGCACCCTGGCGGTTCGCCGGTCTACCTCCACGTCGGTGACAAGGTGATCCGGCTGCCCTCGGAGTTCAACGTGGACAGCCGCCGGGGTCTGGTCGGCGAACTCCGGGTCCTGCTCGGCCAGAACGCCATCCAGGCCTGAGCCAAGAGGCCCGCCCACGAGGCCGGATACGACAGGGTCCTCCAAATCCCGTAAAATCGTTGGACGGCTCCTGGCGTGGATGCCCTCGAAACCGTCTCGCCGCCGGCAGGACGGTCCTCGGGTCCCACGGCAGACCGGAGCCGGCGGCTGGCGCCGCTCGGAGACCGAGGAGTACGGAAACGGCAATGTCCATCCAGGTGGAGACCAAGGATTGCACGTCGATCAGTGACGCCGAGCTGGCCGAGATGGCCGATCTGTGCGCCGAACGGGAGCCCCGCTTCGACGTCGGATTCCTCTCGAAACAGCGTGAGGAGTGGGTGCTCGTCACCCGGGCCCGCGAAGGCTCGAAGCTGCGCGGTTACTCGTTCTCCACACTGGAGCGCATCGGGGGGACCCCGTCCCTCCTGATCGGGCTGGCCTCGATCGACCGGACCTCCCGGGCCGACACCGTGCTCCGAGCCATGATGGGCGACAAGTACCGCCGTGCGCTGCTCGCGTTCCCCGACGAGGACGTCCTGGTCGGCACCCGCCTCCTCGCCGCCGACGGCTTCCGTGCCTTTTCCGGGCTGACCGACGTCGTACCCGGGCCCGAGCACAAGGCGAGCGGCGAAGAACGGGCCTGGGGCCGCCGCCTAGCGAAGCGCTTCGGTGCAGAAGGGCGGATCGACGACCGGACCTTCGTCGTCGCAGGAGACGGCGCGGAGAGCGGCGGCTTCGACTTCGCGAGTCCGAAGTCCGTCCCGGCCCCCTCGGTGCAGGCCTTCTTCGCCGAGGTCGACACCTCGTCGGGCGGGCGCCTCGTGACCTTCGGGTGGGCGATGGCAGAGGACCTCGCCGGCGGCAAGCTCGGCGGTCGCTGAGCGCTCCTCCACCACCTCAGCGCGTGTCGGTCAGCCGTGCGGGCCGCGGCCGCGCAATAGCATGTGACCGGTGAAGGTCTCGACCCGAGGGGACTACGCGAGCAGGGCGCTCTTGTCGCTGGCATTGCATGCCGACGGCGAAGGCCCGACCGCGGTCAGGGACATCGCCGACCGCACCGGGCTGCCGCAGCCCTACCTCGAACAGATCCTCCTCGCGCTGAAGGGCGCCGGGCTGGTTCGTTCCAAACGCGGAGTGGGAGGCGGCTACGTGCTGGCCCGACCGCCCGAGGAGATCACGCTCTCCCAGATCGTCTCCGCCGTCGACGGGCCGATCGCGGCCGGCGACTTCGGGCTGCCGCACGAGAACGGGGCCTGTGACCACGAGGGGCAGTGCATCCTCTTGGCGGTCTGGGCCGACGTGGGCGAGCACATGCGCATCCATCTCGACTCGTTCACTCTCGCCGACATGGTCGCCCGGGCCCGCGGCAAGGTGCCTGTGGTCCGCGGGAGCGCCGGCTGAGGGGTCCCGAGATCGGGGAGGTCGACGGTCGGCCCGGACGCGGGACCGCTGGACGATAATTACCGGATGGGTGAAGAACGCTCCCCGACCGTCGTCCGCTCGCCGCGCACCACCTTCCGCCGAAAGAAGGAGCGCGGCACCTACGACCGCCGCACCGTCGACGCCATTCTCGACGAGGCACTCGTCTGCCACGTGGGCTTTCCGGAGGGGGGATCGACGGTGGTGCTCCCCACCGCGTTCGCACGCGACCGCGACCTCGTCTATCTCCACGGCGCCGCAGCCAACCGCATGCTGAAGACCGCGGGCTCGGGTGCGCCGATCTGCGTGACGGTCACCATCCTCGACGGCATCGTCCTCGCCCGATCCGCCTTCCACCACTCGATGAACTACCGGTCGGTCGTCCTCTTCGGCGCCGGATCGTCCGTCGTCGACCCCGAGGAGAAGCTCGCGGCCCTGATGGCGATCGTCGACCACATGGCACCCGGGCGAAGTGCCGACGCCCGGCCACCCACCGAGAACGAGCTGCGGTCGACGGCGGTGGTGCGGCTCCCGATCAGCGAGGCGTCCGCAAAGGTCCGAACCGGCGGGCCGCTCGATGACGCGGCCGATCTGGCCCTCCCGATCTGGGCAGGCGTCATTCCCTGCGGGCTGGTCTCCGGGCCGGCCCTCGCGGACCCGGGCACGCCGACCGGGGTGGCCACGCCGGGCTACGTGGTGGACCCGACGCCCTCTTCCGCGCTCCCCGGCTGAACCGCCGGTCCGGACTCAGCGATCGGGGAGCTCGTTCCACTGCCGGACCACCGGCTGTTCGCGCTCCCAGCCGAGGACGCTGACCGCGGCCGGGCCGAGCACGAAGTAGCGCCCGCCGGTCGCCTCGAGACCGAGCCACCGGGCCGCGAGGACCCGCAGGACGTGCGCATGGGCCACACAGGCCACGTCGCCCGGGACCGCGCGGACCCGGGCGATGACCCGATCGACCCGTGCGGCGACCTCGGCGGCCCGCTCCCCACCGGCGGCGCCGTCGTCGAAGAGGTTCCACCCGGGACGCTCCTCGCGGATGTCGGCGGTGCGCCGGCCCTCGTAGGCGCCGTAGTCCCACTCGAGCAGGTCGGGGTCGACCACGAACGACTCGCCCAGCCCGGCCAGCTCGCAGGTCCGCCGGGCCCTGGAGAGCGGGCTCGTGAGGACCAGGGAGAAGGAATACGCCTCGAGCCGTGGCCGTTGTGCCAGGACCTGCTCCTCGCCCTCGGCCAAGAGTGGCAGGTCGGTGCGTCCGGTGTGCCGGCCGGAACGGCTCCAGGCCGTGTCGCCGTGCCGGACGAGCACACACCGTGGAGGGCCGGGATCCATGGCCGGACAGCCGAGCATCCCGGTCCGGTCCGTGGCAAGCCCTTTTCGCGCCCTGACGTGGAATGTCGAGCCGCCGGCGAACGTTATATGGATGACGGACGTTATCAACGGCGTCGACTCTGGGAAGAATAGGAGTGGAATGGCGACTGACACCGTGACCAGGGAGAACAAGGCCTCGGCAGGACGCGGGCGGAGAGCCGACCGCGAAAAGCCCCGCGAGACCGCTCCCCGGCCGGCGGCACGTGGCACGCGGAGCAGGAGCGCGGACGCCGACAGCCTCGGCTTGTTCCTGCGCGATCTCGATCACCACCCGCTTCCCGACCACGAGGCGCAGACCGAGATGGCCAAGCGGGTCGCGGGCGGCGACGAGGAGGCTCGCCGCGAGATGGTCGCGTCCAACCTGCGGCTGGTCGTCCACTGGGCGCGTCGCTACCAGGACCGTGGCGTCGATCTCTCCGATCTCATCCAGGAAGGAACGTTCGGGCTGATGCGGGCGGTCGACAAGTTCGACTGGGAGCGAGGTTTCCGTTTCTCCACCTACGCGACGTGGTGGATCCGCCAGGCGCTGCAGCGCGCCGTGCAGCAGCACGGCCGGACCATCCGTCTCCCGATGGAGGTGGCCGAGCGGAACCAGCAAGTGGATGCCGCGCAGTGGGAGCTGACGCATCAGCTCCAGCGCCCACCGACCGACGAGGAGCTCGACGACGCCACCAACACCAACGCCGAGATGCGCGCCGACTTGGCACGCGCCGCGCGGGTGGTGGCGAGCCTCGATCAGCCGGCGACGGCCGATTCGACCGCGACCCTCGGCGACCTGGTCTCGACCGATCTCAGCG
Source organism: uncultured Acidimicrobiaceae bacterium (assembly GCA_963769905.1). Classification (GTDB taxonomy): domain Bacteria; phylum Actinomycetota; class Acidimicrobiia; order Acidimicrobiales; family RAAP-2; genus Bog-756. Next base: position 1,269,666 of record CAVYNG010000002.1, on the reverse strand, counting down.
AGTTCGAGGAGGGAGTCGCAAACGACCTCACCCTCGATCTCGTGCGTGAGGCGGTGGACGGTCTGACCGACCTCCAACGACAGGTGATCCGGCACCGCTTCGGCTTCGGCGGCAGTGATCCCGCCTCCTTGCAGACGACGGCCGAGCGGCTCGGCGTCGGAGTACGCAAGGTGCGTCAGGCCGAGGCGGAGGCACTCGAGGCACTCGCCGACAGCAATGTGCTCGAAGGGGTCCACCAGGCGGCCTGAGCGCCGGGCGCGCCCCGACGGGCGTCCTCGACAGAGGGGGCGTTCAGTCGCCCAATGCGCCGAGCACCCCGGCGAGATCGTCCGGGAGCGGCGAACGCCACGAGCGCCGTTCTCCCGAAACCGGGTGCTCGAAGGTCAGCTGCTCCGCGTGGAGAAAAGGCCGGTCGAGTGGCACCGGCGGCCCCGGTCCGCGCCGGCCGTAGACGGGGTCCCCGAGGACCGGATGGCCGACCGCGGCGAGGTGGACCCGGATCTGGTGGGTCCGGCCGGTGTCGAGCTCGACCGACAACAGGGTGGTCGGGGGTGGGTCGAAGCGGCGTTCCACCCGGTAGCGGGTGAGGGCCGGCTTGCCGCTCCGCGAGATCGCCATCCGGGTCGGCGCCGCGGCCGAGCGGCCGATGGGTGCTTCGACGACACCGGAGACGCCTTCGACTTCGCCACGCACCAGAGCCGCGTAGGTCCGAGTGACCGTGCGAGCACGGAGCTGGGCGACCAGCGAGCGATACGCCCGCGGGGTCCGTGCGACCACCAGCAAGCCGGACGTCCCGCGGTCGAGCCGGTGCACGATCCCCGGGCGACGCGGGTCCGAGCCGTGTTCCGTCTGCTGTTCCGTTTGCTCCGCCAGCTGGGCCAGATCGGGGAAGCGGGCGAGAAGCCCGTTGACGAGCGTGCCGTCGGGGTGCCCGGCTCCCGGATGGACGACCAGTCCCGCGGGTTTGTCGACCACGATCACCTCGTCGTCGGCCTCGACCACGGTGAACTCCACCGATTGGTCTGCCTGCGGCAGCACGACCGACACCTCGGGTCGCTCGACCCGGAGCTCCTGGCCGGGACGGACGAGCGTGCTGCGCCGGCGCACGACCCGCCCGTCGACCACGACCCGTCCGTCCGCCACGAGCGCCTCGACCGCGGTCCTCGGGAGGTCGGCCAGCAGCGCGACTGCACGGTCGACCCTGATCCCCCCGAGCGAGTCCGGGACGGTCACCACGAGGGCGGTCATCCAGGCCGCGCGCCGCGCAACAGCGAGACGACCAGGAGCCCACAGCCGACGACGATGCAGGCGTCGGCCACGTTGAACGTCGGCCAGAAGTGGACCGCGACGAAATCGACCACCGCTCCGCCCCGGAACAGACGATCCGTCAGGTTGCCGAGCGCGCCTCCGAGGATGAGACCGTAGAGCGCCGCGCGCCCGACGGTCACCGATCGCCACGCCAGCACACCGAGCACCGCCGTCGCGACCACCACGACCGCGATCAGGAAGTCCGTGGACCCCTGCAGCAGACTGAACGAGGATCCCGTGTTTCGGGTGAGCTCGAGGTCGAGCTTGCCGATCACGTGGATCTGCCCTTCCGACAGGCGGGTCACCGCCCACCACTTGGTCAGCTGGTCGACGAGGACGACACCGGCGGCCACACCCGCCGCCGTCCCCAGCCGGTAGAGGCTCGAGCGTGGGCTCGAGCGGCCGCGGCCGGTCGGCGGCTCACGCGTCAGCGTCGTGAGAGGCCACCGCTCTTGCATGCCACGCACAACCTGGCGTACGGAAGCGCCCGCAGGCGCGCCTTCGGGATCGCCTGGTGGCAACGCTCGCAGGTTCCGTACGTCTTCCGCTCGATCTTGCGCAACGCGTCGTCGATCTCCTCCACGGCAGCTCCCGCCTGCGCCGAGAGCGCGAGGTTCCGTTCGCGGTCCACCGTGACGGTGCCACCCTCGCCGGACTCCTCGTCGAATTGCACGTCGCCGGGCTCGCGCTCGAGGGCGAGTGAGTCGGCCTCGGCGCGCAGGTCCTGGGCCTGTCCCTCGTAGATCGCCCGCTCCGCACGCAGGAGCGTCGCCTGCTCCTCGAGGAACTTCTCCTCCTTGGCGTACGGGCCGGCCGACGGTGGCTTCTTCGCCACGCGCGGGGTAGCCCGCTCGGCGCCCGCCTTGGTCGAGCCGGTCGCCTTCGTCGTGGGCGCGGGCTTTTTCGCCGAGCGCGCCGGTCCCTTCGGAGCCGGCGCCGAACGCTTCGCCGCAGCCACCGGCTTCTTCGGCGCCTTGGCCCGGGAGGTGGCGGTCTTCGAGGGCCGGACCGGCTTCTTCACCCCGCTCGTCGCCTTCTTCGCTGATCCGGTTCGCGCCGCCGGTGCGCCCTTTTTCGTCTTCTTCGTCGGGGCCCGTTTCGCACGTTCGGCGGAGGTCTTCCGGGAAGCCGGCGCGGCTCGCTTGGCGGTTCCGCCCTTCTTCGGCGAAGGCGCCGCCTTCTTCACAGCCGTCAACTCGACCTCCTTCGGGGACCCGACCCCGGCACGGCACCGCCGGAGACAGGTGCCAGATGTCCACCCCGCCATTCGGTGGGCGGGTGACCATACCGTGCCCCGGTCGATGCGGCAATCCGGGGGACCACGGTCGAAGGGACCATACCGGTGCAAAGGCGCGGCCCGTACGCCAACCGGCGACACGCCGCCGGGGCCGACGCGGATCTCAGAGGGGCAGCGGCGCGTCCGTGGTGGCGGTGCGGGTGATCACCCCCGGCGGGCTCTCGCTCATCGCACCGGTCGGTCCGCTCCGGGCGCTCGTGGCTCGCCCGGCTCCTGAGTCAGCCGGGCGGGAGGCGGCCGGCTGTTCGGACCTCCCCGGGGACGGCGGCGGTGACCCGGTGGGCGCGTCGCCACGCCCACGGAGATCGATGCCGGCGGAGCCGGGGCGGACGTTGTCGTCGACCCACTTCAAGATGTCGCCGAGGGCGGTCCGGAGGCGGTTGCGCTCGTTCTCGAGATGCCGGGACATGACCTCGACCTCGTGCGACAGCTTGCTCCGCGTCCCCTCGAGGCGGCCGATCTCCTCGCGGAGTCGCTGTTCGGATTCGGCCGCGATCTGGGTCGCCTGAGCCTCGGCCTGCTCGGTCACGAGACGCGCCTTTGCGTCCGCGTCGGCGAGCATCTGCGCGGCCCGTGCCTCGGAGTCCGCCTTCGTCTCGTCGACGAACTTCTGTGCGAGGAGCAGGGTCCTCTGCAAACGGTCGTCCGCGACGGACGGCTCCGCGCTTTCGGGCACCGGGGGGTTCTCGGCCTGTACCTCGAGGTCGGCGATCCGCTCCGCCGCCTGTCGGAGCCGTTCTCCGCTCTGGCGCAGCTGCTCCTGCAGCCCCTCGGCTTCGATGGCCGCCCTTTCGAGATACTCGTCGACGTCGTCCCGGTGGTAGCCCTTGAGCGTCTCACGGAACTCGACCGTTCGGAGGGAATCGAGTGCAGATTGGGAGGAGTCCATGGGGGGCCATGCTAGCGGCGCATCCGGCGAGTTCCAGGGACCGACCCGGTCTCCGCCCACGTGCTCGAACCCCCCCGGCGGACCTCAGCGGGTGAGGATCGGGATGAGGATCAGGTCGATGACCAAGAACAGGACCAGCACCGACACGTCGAGGCCGACGTTCCCGATCCGCGCCGGCGGGATCACCCGCCGGATGGGGTTCAGCACGGGATCGCACAGTGCGCTGAACACCCTCTGGACCTTGTAGACGGGAGAGTCGAACTCGAGATGGGCGTACGCGGTCACGAAGCTCAGGATCACGTACCCGAGCAGCACCAGGAGATAGAGGTTGAGGACGACGACGATGATGGCGATCAACAGGCCTCACTCCCCTGATCCATGGGGCGATCGAGCTGGTCCGTCTGGCTCAGGGATTCACCAGGCCGCGGTCCGCCAGGCGCTGGCGTTCCTCGTCGGAGACCTTCACGTTCGACGGAGTGAGGAGGAACACCTCGTCGGCGACCCTTTCCATCCCCCCCGAGAGTGCGTAGGTCGCTCCGCTGCAGAAATCGATCATCCGCCTCTGGAGGTCGCGGTCGGCGCTCTGCATGTTCACGATGACCGGTTGATTGCTCATCAGCCGGTTGGCGATCTCCTGGGCGTCGGCGAAGCGTCCCGGCGCCACGATGTGCACACGCGCCCCCGACGAGTCGTGCGAGATCGGCCGGACGGACGAGGTCGGTACGGCAGCCCGTGGGCTCACCGGGTTCGCCGCCGCCGTGCCGTTCGCCTCGTCGCGGGTGAGGGTCCGGATCCGTGGACTCGGCTGGGGTGGCGCGGGAGGTTGGTCGATCTCCTCGGGGACCGCCGTCCGCTGGCTCACACGACCGGTGGCGGCCGAACGCGACTCGTAGTCGTCGTAGTCGTCGTAGTCGTCGTCGACGAGCCCCAGGTAGGCCATTGTCTTCTTCATGAACGAAGCGGGCATCGCGTCCTCCTTCGAACAGCGTAGTGCCTGGCCCCGAGGGCAGGTGGTACGCCGGGCGCGCCGCGGCGCGAGTCGACGGGGCCTCGGTGGACCGTCGCGACCTCCCAGCTCAACGGCCGTCCCCCTTCGGTCGATCGCCGAAGAGGGCCCGCCCGATGCGCACCATGGTCGATCCCTCCGAGAGCGCCACCTCGAGGTCGTCGGACATGCCCATCGACCGGACCGGGAGGTCGAGGCGGTCGGCGAGCGAGGACACCAGCCGGAAGCCGGCACGCGACGCCTCGGGCGGACCGGGCACGCCCACCGCCATCAGCCCGGCGACGTCGAGATCCTCCGCCCGTAGAGCCGCGACCAGCTCGGGCGCCCGCTCGGGCTCGCAACCGCCGCGGCCGGGAAGGCCGGCGATGTCGATCTGCACGAGGACGGTCGCGCCGGATCGACGGCGGGCGATGGCCCGGCCCTCCTCGAGCCGCGAGAGCGACTGCCAGCATCCGACGATCGGGGCGAGCCGTGCCACCTTGTTGCGCTGCACCGCGCCGAGGTAGTGCCAGACGGGCTCCGGCTCCCCCCGCGAAGAGTCCGACGCAGCGATCTCGCGCGCCTTGGCGAGGAGCTCGTCCGCGTAGTTCTCCCCCACGTCGACCAGCCCCGAGCGGAACGCTGTGCGTACCGCCTCCGCGCCGAATCCCTTGGTCACGGCCACCAGCCGCACGGATCCCGGGTCCGCAGCGGTCCGGTCCATCCGCTCTCGCACCTCTGCCAGGCGCTCCGCGAAGCCCTCGGACGCCCCGGCCGCGTTCACCCCGGGCTCGACCGGTTGGTCCGCCAGACGAGGAGGACCTGCCGGCCGGTGTCTCGGCGGGCACGGTGCGAGAAGTACCCGCTCCCGCACCCGGTGCACTCGTCCACTCCGTGACGCTCGGTGGCTCCCGCCGCGGCGAGCGCCGCCGAGACCGCCGCAGGGAGGTCGAGGGCGGGAGCACCGTCCCCGGTACGACCGCGGACGAGCGGCCCGTAGAGCCCGACGACCCCGTCGAGATCCGTCTCGGAGAACTCGTAGCAGCACGCGCGGATGCACGGGCCGCGCACTCCGGTGACCGTGCTCGCGCCGAGCTCGCGCATCGCCCCCACCGCGTGCTCGACGACGCCCGTGCACACCCCCTTCCACCCGGCGTGCACCGCGGCGAACACCCCTTCGGGGCTGGCGAGAGCGACCGGCGCGCAGTCGGCGACGAGCACCGCCAACCCGATCGCCGGGGACGAGGCGACCAGTGCGTCGGCGCGGCCCGCGCAGCGAGCCCGCGTCCCGCCCGGCCGGCCGACGGGCTCCGCGGTGACGAGCGCGACCACGCTGCCGTGCACCTGCTCGACCCAGCGAACCTCGCACTCCCCGCCCCCCGGCGAGCACGCCGACATCGCGGCCGCGAGCGCCGCTCCCTCGTCTTCGGAACCCGGTCGCAGGTCACCCCACGATGCATCGCTCCAGGCGGCGTGGATGCCGGCGCCGAGCGCTCGCGAGAACGGTGGGGTCAGCGAAGGAAGGACGGGACGTCGAACTCGTCGTCGCCGAGGTCGAGGTCGTCGTCCGTCGGGGCCGCGAAGATGTCCTCGTGGGCGGACTCCACCCCGAGCACTCGGCTGCGGGACTCGTCCCGCCCGGTCGGCTCCACGTGCATCGTCGCGCCGCGCGACTGCGCTTCCCAGCGTTCGAAGCCGGCCGCGATGACCGTCACCCGCACTTCTTCTCCCATGGTGTCGTCGATCACGCTGCCGAAGATGATGTTGGCGTCGGGATGCGCGACCCCGTGGATGATCTCTGCTGCTTCGTTGACCTCGAAGAGCCCGAGGTCGGGCCCCCCGGCGATGTTCAGCAGGATGCCGCGGGCCCCTTCGATCGACGCCTCGAGGAGTGGGCTGGTGATGGCTGCCCGCGCCGCGTTCACCGACCGCCCCTCGCCGGTCGCCGCTCCGATCCCCATGATGGCGGTCCCCGCGTTGGACATGATCATCTTGACGTCCGCGAAGTCGGTGTTGATCAGACCGGGGACGGTGATCAGGCTGGTGATGCCCTGCACCCCCTGCATCAGCACCTCGTCGGCCATCTTGAAGGCGTTGACCATGGAGGTCTTCTCGTTGGACACGGTGAGCAGCCGGTCGTTCGGGATGATGATCAGGGTGTCGACCTTGTCCTTCAGCGCCTGGATGCCCTGCTCCGCCTGGACCGAACGGCGGCGTCCTTCGAAGGTGAAGGGTCTGGTGACCACCCCGATGGTGAGGGCGCCGAGCCCCTTGGCGATCTCCGCGACGACCGGTGCGGCACCGGTCCCGGTGCCGCCGCCCTTGCCGGCGGTGATGAACACCATGTCGGCACCTTTCAGTGCCTCTTCGATCTCCGCTCGATGCTCCTCTGCCGCGAGACGCCCGACTTCGGGATCGCTCCCCGCTCCGAGACCGCGTGTCAGCTGCCGGCCGATGTCGAGCTTCAGGTCGGCATCGCTCATCAGCAACGCCTGTGCGTCGGTGTTGGTGGCGATGAATTCGACGCCACGGAGTCCGGCCTCGATCATTCGATTTACCGCGTTCACCCCGCCGCCGCCGACCCCGACCACTTTGATCACGGCGAAGTAGTTGTTCTGAGCCGGAACGGTCATGCAATCCCTTACCCTCGACCACAGGTTGAAACCGTTCCAACCGGCGAGTTGGGCTCCACGATACGGTGAGCCCTCTCCCTGGTCAAGCACTGGAGAACGGCCCGAGAGGCCCTGGCGAGACTCGGTTTCCAGTCTCTTCGCGCGCCCGTTCCCCATCCGTTCGACCATTCCGAGGTCAGCCGGTGACCGTCGGCGACTGCGGGACCGTCACGTCGATCGCGGTGGCACCTCGCAGTGAGGCATGCGCGATGATCGCGGCCACGTCCTCGTACTTCGCGCCGAGGTCGGTGGCCGTGCCGATCCGCACGGTGATGCCCGAGTCGAGCGCGAGGGACACCGTCCCGTCTGGAGCGACCGTCACCGAGACGACCTGGGCGACGAAGGCACCGGGCAGCGTGCGCGCGACGGTGAGACCGGGCTCGGCGGCCGCGGGGAGGGTGCCGCCTACCGCGCCCGGCGGGACGGGACCCCACGGGGCGTGCACGATCAGCACCGCCAAGGACGGCGTCGGCGCCGGCCTCACCTCGAGCGTCCGACCCTCGCCATCGAGCGTCGACCAATGGGAAGGCGGGCCGGCCATCTGCACGACCGGAGTCCGCTCCTTCACCGTGATGACCACGTGGTCGGGCCATCGGCGCTGGATCGCCGCGCTCGCGACGAACGGGAGCGCCTCGACGCGTGCTGCTGTGGCACCCGGGTCGACCGACACGAGCGGCGGATGCCCGCCGAGGCCGGCCGCCCCGAGGATGGCGGCGGTGCTGGTGTGAGGATGGGAACCCTTGACGGTGACCACCCGCGCGCTGAACCAGGGGGTATGGAGCACCGCCAGGCCGACGGCGGCCAGGATCACCGCCGCGAGCGCCGCGGCGATCCAGCGCAGCCGGCGCCGACCCCGTCGGCGTGCCACTTCGACGCGGCGCTGACGGATGCGCGGGTCGATCGTGCCCCGCTTCTCGCTCGGCGGTCGCACCGCCACCGGGCTCATCGGAGCGCGCGCTCCGACTCGGCGAAACCGACCATGCAGACCTCCGTCTCGAGCACGACACCGGTGATCGCCGCGACGGTGGTGCGGACCAGCTCGATGAGCCGGGCCACGTCGTCGGCGGACCCGTCTGCGTCGGACTGGATGAAATTGGCGTGTCGGTGGGAGACCTCGGCCGTGCCGACCCGGCGGCCCTTCAGCCCGCAGGACTCGACGAGACGCCCGGCCGAGTCCCCGTCCGGGTTGGTGAACACAGACCCGGCGTTCGACCCGCCGGGTTGATTGGCCCGTCGCCACCGGACGATCTCCGCGATGGTGGCGGCTGCTTCGGCTGGATCGCCGCGCTCGAGTCGGTAGGTGCCGGCGGTCACCACCTCGGTGGCCGACACATCGGAGTGCCGGTAGGCGAAGTGCAGACGCCCGGCGTCTGCCTCCTGCACACCTCCTCCGTGCAGGTCGACGTAGCGGTAGCGGAGGAGGGTCGCCGCGGTGTCCGAGCCGTGGCCCCCCGCGTTCATCCGGATCGCACCGCCGACCGACCCCGGCACTCCGACCCCCCACTCGAGCCCGTGCAACCCTGCGGCTGCGGTCCGGCGAGCGAGGACCGGCAGGCTGAGCGCACCGCCCGCCACGACGTCGGTGCCCTCGATCTGCAGCGAGTCGAATCCCGGCCCGAGGGAGATGGCGAGCCCGCGAAAACCCGCATCCGCCACGAGCAGGTTCGAGCCCCTCCCGATCACCAGCACCGGTACCTCCCGACCAACGAGCGCCCGTCCGATCGCGAGCAACTGCTCCTCGTCGTCGCATTCGGCGAAGAGGGATGCCTCGCCCCCGACCCGGTAGGTGGTGAGCGCGCCGAGCGATTGGCCGCGCCGCACGAGTGGACCGAGCGCGCGCTCGACCGCACCCAGGTCGCCGTGGCGGGTCATCGTTCCCTCACCAGCTCGGCGCCTCCATCAACTCGTCGGGTAGCGAGGTCAGGTCGCCGGCGCCCAAGGTGCAGCAGAGGTCACCGGGCTCGAGGAGCGCGCCGACCGTGCGGCGCAGCTCGTCGCGCCCTGCGGCGTAGTAGGCGGGGATTCCCGGGAGCGCGCGCCGGACCGAGTCGGCGACGAGCTGACCGGTGATGCCCGGCTTCGGCGCCTCACCGGCACCGTAGACATCGGTGACCACGACGATGTCGGCCCCGCGGAACGCCGGGCCGAACTCCTCCCACAGCTCGGCGGTCCTCGTGTACCGGTGGGGCTGGAAGACCGCGACCACCCGATCCCAGCCGCCGTCGAGCACCGCCGACAGTGCCGCTCTCACCTCGCTCGGCAGGTGCGCATAGTCGTCGACGAAGGTGACGCCGCGCGCGCTCCCGCGGAATTCGAATCGGCGCGCGACTCCGGCGAAGCGAGCGAGCGCGCCTGCGGCCGCCTCGAAGGAGGCACCGACGGCGAGCGCTGCCACGACCGCCAGCGCGCCGTTGTGCGCGTTGTGGAGCCCGGGGACCGGGATGGACACCGGACCGACCGCCTGCCCGTCGGGACCGAGCAGCTGAAAGGAGACCGAGCTCCGCGCGAGCGAGACCTCGGTCATCCGGTAACGGCACGTCTCGTCGGTTCCCACCGTGTCGGCGCCGTAGACCCTGCCGACTTCGGCGGCCTCCGGATCGTCACCTCCGACCACACGGTGGAGCCGGGCCGAGGAGACGAAGCGGTCGAAGGCCTCCCGGAGAGCGGCGAAGGAGCCGTAGTGGTCGAGGTGGTCCGGCTCGATACTGGTCACCACCGCGATGTCCGGTGTCAGCGAGAGAAAGGTGCCGTCGCTCTCGTCGGCCTCGACCACGATCCACTCCCCCGAGTCCCACACGGCGTTGGTCCCGATCTCGTTGACGTCCCCGCCGATGAGGAAGGACGGATGCGCACCCGCCTCGACGAGGGCCAGCGCGAGCATCGAGGCGGTCGTCGTCTTCCCGTGGGTGCCGGCGATCGCGACGCACTGCCGCAACGAGGCGATCGCGGCCAGCACGTCTGCACGCGGGAGCACGGCCACTCCCCGGCGGTGGGCCTCCTCCACCTCCGGGTTGGATCGGGACACCGCGGTCGAGACGGTCACGACACCCGCTGACCCCACATTGGCTGCCTCGTGACCGATCGAGACCGGGATCCCGAGGGTGGCCAGGCGTTCGGTGACCGCCGATTCCTTCAGGTCGCTTCCGGTCACCGTGTGGCCCATCGCCTTCAGCACGGTCGCGATCGCGCTCATGCCCGCGCCCCCGATGCCCACCACGTGCACGGTCGAGGGCACCGAAGGATCCCAGGCCGTGCGCGTCGCGCTCGCACTCACCGGTCTTGCGCGGCGGCCGGCGCCCGAGCCGCGGTCTCCACCAGCCGCGCCGCGTCGGCTGCCGCTTCCGGTCGACCGAGTGCGCACACCGCGCGCTCCATCGCCTCGAGGGCGCCGGGCCGGGTGAGCAGCAGATCGACCTGCGCCGCGAGCGTCGCCGCGGTACAGGTGTCGTCGGTCACCACCACCGCGCCCCCGGCCTCGGCGAGCACCCGGGCGTTCGCACCCTGATGGTCCCCGGGTGCACCAGGGAGCGGGACGAGCACCGACGGGACACCCGTGACGGCCAGCTCGGCGACTGTCATCGCGCCGGCCCGACACACCGCGACGTCCGCCGCCGCGTAGACCACCTCCATGCGCTCCTCGTAGGGCACTCGCCGGACGAAGAGGCCGCCCCGATCCGAGGGCACCTCCTCGGTGGGGCCGGCGGAGCCCGACCGGTGACGATCCCAGTCGCGGCGACCGACGATGTGGAAGATCGACAGGTCGTCCCGGTCCCTCCAGCGTTCGGCAAGCCCGACCGTCGCCTCGTTGAGCGACCGCGCGCCGAGCGAGCCGCCGACGACCACGACGGTCGTGCGATCCTCGGGAACGCCGAGCGCCCGGCGCGCCCTTCGCCGGTCTGCCGGCGATCGGCCGACCCGGGTGATCTCGGGGCGAACCGGGGTGCCGGTACGGGTGGCACGCGGAAGCGGCGTCCCGTCCCATCCGACCGCGCAGGCTCGTGCGGCCCTGGCGAAGAGCCGGTTCGCCGCGCCGGGGACCGCGTCGACGTTCACCAGTACCAGTGGCACGCCGCGGACGACCGCCGCCAGCGCAGGCCCGACGCTCGCATAGCCGCCCACCGACACCACCACCCGTGGTCGGGTGCGGGCGACCAACCGGTACGCGAAGAGCGCGCCGGCGAGTAGTCCGGCGACGGCCTGCGCATTCGCCAGCAGGTGCTTCGGTTTGAGGCTGCGCACCAGTCCGCGGCCGGGGAGGAGCACCGACGGGAAGCCCCTGCCGGAGAGGGTGGTCCGGTCCTGGCCGCGGGCCGACCCCACGAACTCGATCGTCTCGCGGGGATGGCCGGACTCGACCAACGCCTCGGCGATCGCGAGGGCCGGCTGGAGGTGGCCCGCGGTCCCGCCGCCCGCCACCAGCGCGTAGCGCTCCTCGCTCACGCGTGGGAGGGTCGGCGCCGGCGCGGCCGGTCGGTCCGCGCCACCCGCTCGCGCGAGGCGATGTTGATGAGGATGCCGACGGCAGCCATGGTGATGACGAGCGAGGATCCACCGTAGGAGACGAACGGGAGTGGGATCCCGGTCACCGGCAGCACCCCGACGACCGCGCCGACGTTGATGACCGCCTGGCTGGTGATCCACACCGTGACACCGACCGCCAGCAGGCTGCCGAATCGGTCCGGTGCCCGGGTGGCAGCGCGGAACCCGAGCCACGCCAGCGCGAAGAACAGAGCGAGGAGCGCCACCGCGCCCACCAGACCTAGCTCCTCCCCCACGACCGAGAAGATGAAGTCGGTGTGGGCGTTCGGCAGGAGTCCCCACTTCTGGCGCCCGCCCCCGAGCCCGAGACCGAACAGATGTCCCGAGCCGAGTCCGATGAGTGACTGCCAGACCTGGTAGCCCGACCCGGACTGGTGGGCGCCGGGATTGAGGAACGAGAGGATCCGATCCCGCCGATAGGGATCGACCAGCCCGATCACCAGTGCGAGACCCGCGGAGGCGGCCAGCACCTTGAGGATCGGGCGCATGGGGACCCCGCCCATGAACAAGATCGCCAGCGCGATGCTCCCGAGGACGAGTGCGGTCCCCATGTCGGGCTGCTTGAGGATGAGCAGGGCCGAGAACCCGAGGACGACGAGCACGGGCGCGATCACCTTGCGCGGCTCGGCGAGCCGGTCGACCCGGCGGGCGAGCAGATCCGCGGCGAACACGGCCATCGCGAGCTTCATCAACTCGGAGGGCTGCAGTGTCAGCTGCCCGAAGCCGATCCAGCGTGAAGAGCCGCCGGAGGTGACACCGAGATGCGGCATCAGTACCGCGACGAGGAGGCCGATGGTGACGACGAGCAACGGCAACCGGAACGCTCGCCACTTCCGGTAGTCGAACCGGGCGACGAGGAGGAGCACCGCGGTGCCGATCCCCAACCACATCACCTGGCGGACCAGGATCGCCCACGGGGAGCCGTAGAGCGAGAGAGAGATGACCGGCGAGGCGGAGCCGACCATGACCAGTCCGAGCACGCACAACACGCCGACCAGCAAGGAGATCGCGCGGGCCGTCGGCACCTGGCGGAGGACAACCCGCGCGGACCGGGCCGGCACCGCGACGGGTCGGATCGGCCGCACCCGGGCGGACGGTGCGGGACTCGACGGGTGCCGTTCACGGGTGGCGGCCGCGCGGTCAGCCACGGTCAGCTCCCCGCCGAATCCGCCGGACGGCCACCGCGGGAGCGCCTGCTCGGTGGGCGTCCACCCGTACAGCTTCGTCCACGGTGAGCGACAAGTGGTGGAACATGCCCGTCACACCTTCCCCACCGTGAGGAAATCCCCGTAGAAGATCCCGAGGCCGAGCGCGGCGAACAATCCGGCGAGGATCCAGAACCGCACGATGACCGTCGTCTCGGGCCAGCCGAGCAGCTCGAAGTGGTGATGGAGCGGCGCCATCAGAAAGACCCTGCGATGGAAGACACGGAAGCTGACCACCTGGACGACCACCGAGAGCGTCACGATGACGAAGAGCCCGCCGATCACCGCGAGCAGCAGATCCAGGTTCATCAAGAGACAGAGCGCGGCCAGCCCCGACCCGATGGAGAGCGAACCGGTGTCCCCCATGAAGATCTTCGCCGGCGCCGCGTTCCACCAGAGGAACCCGAGGCACGCTCCGGCGAGTGCCACCGCCGCAAGGGCGAGGTCGAGCGCGTCCGCCACCCGGTAGATGGCGAAGTGCCGGTACTGCCAGTACCCGATGATGGCGAGACAGGCGAAGCAGAACGTCGCCGAACCGGCGGCGAGACCGTCCAATCCGTCGGTCAGGTTCACCGCGTTCGCCGAGGCCGCGATCAGCACCGTCGCCCACACCACCCACAGACCGGTTCCCATGTCGTAGCCGATGGAGTCGTACCGGGTGAAAGAGAGTGCCGTCGACGCGTGCGCCCAGTACACCGCGAGGAGCGCGAACAGGAGGCCGAGCCCGATCTGCGCGCCGAACTTGGCCCGCTTGTTGAGCCCGAGGCTCCGGCGGTGGCGCACCTTGATCCAGTCGTCGGCGAATCCGATGAGCGCGGCTCCGATCACGGTCAGGAGAATCAAGTCGCCCGAGCGCGAGAAGGTCACTCCTGGTACCGCGTGCGCGGCGAAGTAGCCGGCGACCACCGCGACCACGATGGCGATCCCGCCCATGGTCGGGGTACCGGCCTTGGCGATGTGCACGCGGGGACCGTCGTCGCGGATGTGCTGACCGATGCCGTTCTTCACCAGCCACCGGATGAGCACCGGCGTCGAGAGGACCGCCACCCAAAGGGCGACGCCCCCTGCGGTCATCAGGGAGATCACGACTCGGGACCGTCGAAGCGCTCGCGAATCGTCCTGATGGCTTCCACGCGATCGTCGAAGGGCCGCACCTCGTCGGCGATCGTCTGGGTGGTCTCGTGTCCCTTGCCCGCGACGAGCACCACGTCCCCGGCCTGCGCCGCCGAGACGGCACTACGGATGGCCTCCGCGTGGTCCACCTCGACCTCCACCTGCGCCCCACCGCCCATCCCCGCGACGACGGCGTCGATGATCGATCGAGGGTCCTCCGAGCGGGGGTTGTCCGAGGTCACCACCACCACATCCGCGTCGCGCGACGCGATCGCACCCATCTCCGGGCGTTTGCCCGGGTCGCGGTCACCACCGCAGCCGAACACACAGATCACTCTCGCGGCCCCTGCGAGGGTCCGGGCCGCCCCGAGCGCGGTCTCCAGCCCGGCCGGGGTATGCGCGTAGTCGACGACCACCGCGAACGGAGCGTCGGAAGCGATCAGCTCCATCCGGCCCGGCACCGGGTCGGCGCGACGGAGTCCCTCGGCGATCGCGTCCTCGTCGAGGCCGAGCGAGAGAGCCACACCCGCGGCAACCAGTGCATTGTCCACGTTGAAGGCGCCCCGCAAGGCCATCCTCACCGTCCGTCCTCTCCAACAGAAGGAGGTGGAGCCGAGCGAGTAGGTGATCCGGCTGGCCTCCGAGCGCCCGACGCTGACCACGTTGCGGCCTTGGAGCTCGCCGGCGAGGCGTCGGCCCCACGGATCGTCGGTGTCGACCACTGCGACCTCGGTGCGCCCCGCCTCGAAGAGCCTCGCCTTGGTCCGGTAGTACTCCTCCATCGTGCCGTGATGGTCGAGGTGTTCTCGGCTCAGATTGGTGAAAGCGGCCACGTCGAAGGTCATCGCGTCGACTCGGTGCTGGCTCAGGGCGTGGGAGGAGACCTCGAGCGCCACCGCCTTGGTCCCGCGGTCGCGGAAGTCGGCGAGGGCGGCCTGGAGGACCGGTGCCTCCGGCGTCGTCCGTTCGCCGTCGAGGGTGCCGATGACACCGGTCGAGATTCCCGCGTGCTCGAGGACCGCTCGCAAGAGATGCGTCACGGTCGTCTTGCCGTTGGTGCCCGTCACACCGACGGTGAGCAGCTCGCGCGCCGGATGACCGTGGAACGCGGCCGCGATCTCTGCCATTGCCGCGCGGACCTCTCCGGGACGGACGATTGCCTCGGGCACCGGCAGGTCGAGCTCACGCTCGCAGACCAGCGCGACCGCGCCCCGGCGGACCGCGTCGTCCGCGTGGAGATGACCGTCGGTCCGCCCTCCCGGCACGCAGCAGAAGAGCGAACCGGGTCGGACCGCCCGGCTGTCGAACTCGACCGACTCGACCTCGGTCGCCGCCGGGTCACCGCGAAGGCGGACCACGTCGACGTCGTGAAGCAGGTCGGTCATGTGCACAGGGCGGTGATCCAGGGCTCCGGGAATCGGCGTCGGTTCGGCCGGCTCCGGACCAGGGGCATCTACGGTCCTTCGGTGACGGCTCCGGCCGGCACGGTGATGGTACCGGTACTTCCGACCGCCGTCGTCGACGCCGAGGCCGTCGCCGCGGTGGTGGTCGGGATGCCGTAGTGGTGCAGGGCGTACGCCATGACGGTCGAGAAGACCGGCGCCGCGACCGCCCCACCGTAGATCGGTGTCGGGTGGTCGAGGACGACCACCGCCGACAACACCGGGTGCTCCGCCGGCGCGAAACCGGCGAAGGTTCCCACATAGGCCCCCGGGATGTAACCGAGGTGGTTGGGATCGGGGATCTGCGCGGTGCCGGTCTTTCCGGCGACGGTGTACCCGTCGATGGCGGCGCTGGTACCGGTGCCGGAGGCGACCACCGATTCGAGCATGGAGACCAGCTCGGCATCGGTCGACGGGTCGATGACCCGCCGGGAGGGCGACGGCGTCGCCGCGGTGACCGAGCCGGAGGAGGTCACGGTCGCGCGCACGAGGCGTGGCTGCACGAAGACGCCTCCGTTGGCGACCGAGTTGTACGCGTCGAGGATCTGCTGCGCGGTCACCGCGTCGTCCTGCCCGATCGGTGTCGAGCCGATCGAGGTACCCGTCCATGCGGTGGCGCCCGGTACGAGACCGTCGGACTCACCGGGGAAGCCGAGGCCGCTCGACCGGCCGAACCCGAGGTTCGCGATCTGCGCGAGCAATCGGTCCTCACCGAGTCCCTTCGCCACCTCGATGGTCCCGATGTTGGAGGACTGGGCGAGGATCTGGGTCGCGCTGAGCGCCTCGGTCCCGTGGGACTCCGCGTCGTGGAAGGTGTACTTGCCCATCGGAAGCGAGCCGGGGACCGACAAGACCTGATTGGGGGTGATCACCCCGGCGGCCAACGCCGCCGAGAAGGTGACCAGCTTGAACACCGAGCCCGGCTCGTAGACCTGGGTCACCGCCGAGTTCGACGGAGCCTCCTCCACACCGGGTGGCAGGGTGTCCGCCGACGAGACCAGCGTGGGACCCGACGTCCCCGACGGTGAGGTGGGACCGGTCCCCGGCTTGGCGGCGGTGAGGTCGGCCATGGCCAGCACGTCGCCGGTCTTCACATCCATCACCACCGCCGTCCCACCCGTCGCGTGCGACGCGGCGATCTCGGCGCCGAGTGCCTGTTCGGCGACATACTCGATCGATTCGTCGAGGGTCAGCTCGAGGCCGCTGCCAGGGTGCGAGGCGACCTGGTCGCTGGTTGTGCCGGTGAGGGCGACCCCATCGGGTGCCTGCAGGAGGTCCTCCGACCCCGCTCGTCCGGCGAGCGCCGACTGGTACTGGTACTCGAGGCCAGAGCTCCCTCCGCCCTCGTAGCCGACCGTCCCCACGACCGGTTCGGCCAGCAGACCGTCAGGCTCGACTCGCTGCGACTCGGGAACGAGGTTGATGCCCGGCAAGTGGAGCTTGGTCACGGCAGCCGCGACCTGGTCGGAGACCCGGTGCGCGAGATAGACGAAGCCGGAACGCTCGGTGAGCTCCGCGCGCAGCTGGTCGGCGGGGACGCCGAGCAGCGGCGAGAGTGCGCTCGCGATCGGAGCCGGGGAGGTGATCAGCAGCGGGTCCGCGACCACCGTCTGCTTGGTCACCGACTCGGCCAACACCTCACCGTTGCGGTCGTAGATGCCACCACGGACCGCGGGAACCGACACCCGCTGGGTCAGCTCCGACCTCGAGAGCGCGGCATAGTGCTGGTGCGAGAAGTCCTGGACCGCCACGAGACGGACCACCAGCGCGAGGAAGATTGCGATCAGCACCAAGCGCATCGCGCGCGTGCGACGCCCCAGCAGGATCGAGGGGCTCACCGCCGGGTGGGCGACGCGGGTGGACCGGTCTGGGGAGCCGGCAACGGCACGTCGAGCGACACCTCCGGGAGGTCGAAGACCTGCGATGGCGCGATGTAGCCGTCCTGCGTCTCGGCCATCCGGACCACACGGGTCGGAGCAGCGAGCTGCGCGACGGTCACCTGTTCGCTCTTCTCCGTGGCGGTGGCCGACGCGACCTGGTTCTCGATCGTCGAGAGCCGGATCTGTCCCTGAGTGACGAAGTCGTCAGCGGTGACGACCGCGAGCAGGCTTCCCGCGACCAGCGCGATCGACACCCACGTTGCCGGCCGCTTCGGGAACCGGCGTCGCCGCCGGCGCGACGAGGGGTCGACGACGCGGAGCGTCGCGCGGCGAGCGGCAGTGGGACTCTGCCGCGGCGCTCCACGAGAGGGCGAAGGCCGTGCCGTGCCGGTGGCAGACGGTGTCACGCCACCTCGCCGTCGGTGCGCGACCCGGACGGCGAGCCCTTGAGGCGTTCGACGACGCGGAGCCGAGCTGCCTCGGCGCGGCGGTTTCGCTCGACCTCGGCGCCCGTCGGACGCCGTGCCCCCCGGAACAGGAGCCGGTACTCGGGGTCGGCTCCACAGACGCACGGAAGACCCGGCGGGCACTCGCAGTTCCCGGTGGCCGCACGGTTGAACGCGCTCTTGACCAGGCGGTCCTCCCCCGAGTGGTAGGAGATCACCACGCAGCGGCCGCCGGGGCGCAAGAGGCCGAGCGCCTGGTCCACGCCGGCCTCGACCTGGTCGAGCTCCTCGTTGACCTCGATCCGGATCGCCTGGAAGACCCGCCGGGCCGGGTGCCCGGAACGCCGCGCGGGGGCAGGCACTGCGCCACTCACCACCTCGGCGAGCCGGCCGGTCGTCAGGATCGGCCGTGCGCGCACGATCGCCCGGGCGATCCGCCGGGCGAGCCGTCCCTCTCCGTTGGCCGCGAACAGCGCGACGAGCGAGCTCTCGTCGTACTCGTTGACGATATCGGCGGCGGTCGGTCCCTCCGACGGGTCCATCCGCATATCGAGGGGCGCATCGGTCCGATAGGAGAAACCCCGACCGGTCTCGTCGAGCTGAGGCGAGCTGACACCGAGGTCGAACAAGGCCCCGGCCAGCCCGAGTTCCTCGTGCGGTGTCCCGAGCTCCGCCTGGAACTGACGCACGATCGTCTCCAGCTCGTCGAAGCGTCCGCGGCGGATGGTCGCTCTCGGCCCGTACGGTTGCACTGCGGTGGTCGCGGCTCGCACCGCCGCAGGGTCGCGATCGATCCCGAGCACGTGCACACCCGGATGTGCCGCGAGGAGTGCGGCCGCATGACCACCGCCGCCGATGGTGGCGTCGACGACGAGCCCGGTCGGGACCGCGCCGAACAGATCGGCGACTTCGGCCACCATGACCGGCTGGTGGGTGAATGCCTGGCTCATCTGCAGTCCCCCGACCGGCGAGATCTCTGCGGGTGGAGTGCCGCGACGATCAACCTGGAAGTGGGCGGAGGAGGATTCTTCCAGCGCTCCGGTCGAGGGACTGCACATGGGCCAGACTCGTTCGATGTGCACGTCGTGACGGGCAACTGCGGCCAGTCCCGACTGGTAAGGGGTGGGCCGTCCGGACCCGCTCGGGTGCAGGGATCGGACCCCGTGGTTCGACGGGTCTGCCAGGTGGGGATGGCGCTCGGTGGTCGTGTCGTTTCGCGTGCTCCTTTCGCTCATTCGCTCGGAGAGACCATCGGCGTCGGCGGTCTCGTCGCGCACCACGTGGAGGTGCGCGACGTGGTTCACGCGTCGACGCCCTGGTTCAGCCGTTCCTCCTCGGGTAGGACCTTCTCCTCCCACGCCTCGCGGTTCCACAGTTCGACCCGATCGATCGCGCCGAGCACCAGGACGTCGCCCTCGAGGCCGGCGTACTCGCGCAGGCGTGCGGGAATCGCCATCCGTCCCTGTCGGTCGATCTCCAGCTCGTGGGAGGTCGATGCCCAGAGTCGCACCAGGTTCCGGTCGCTCCTCCCCTCCCTCGCGCGCTCCTGCATCTCCTGCATCTGCACCTCGAATTCCTCGGGAGTCCACAGGGACAAGCACCCATCCTGATACGCGGTCAGATAGCCCCCGTGCTCGAACGGCCCGCGGAACTTCGACGGGAGGATGACCCTTCCCTTGTCGTCGAGCGAGTGCTCGTACCTGCCGAAGAACCGTGCCACCGGTGTGTGCTCCCACTGTGCTCCCCGCAGTGCCCGGGACCCCTTCGGTCCCCTCCCTTTCACACCACTTTCCACCACTCTACGCCCCAGTCCCCCACTCGTCAACCACTGCGATCCATCGCGAGCACGGGGACGCCGCCGCGGTCACCACGACCACCCGCGGCAGCGACGGCGGCGCGAGCGCGGAGCTCCGAGAGGAGCGGTGCGAAAGAAGGAAGGGACGGTGCCGACGGGTGTGGGACGGGTGTCCGAGCCGCGCGGGGCGGCGGCCTCTCAGGGAAGCGAGTCGAGCAGCGAGGTGGTGACCGCGGCGCGGCCGCTCGCGCCGGTCAGGACGGCGCCGACCAGATCGCCGACACCGATCGCGACCGGTGCGAGCTCGTGCCGCGCGCGGGCGCGATCGGCCGGCGACAAGGCGAGTGACTCGACCAACGGACCCGGGTCCCACCGCAACAGACAGGCGGCCTGGTACCAGGAACCGAGACGAGTCCTGCGCTGGGCGAGGCCGACCACCTTTCTCCCCTCCGCGTCGACCACCTCTCCCCGTCCGATTCCTGCGAAGCAGACCAGCGACGACCAGTGCGTCGCAGCAGGCATCCCGTCCCGACGACACGACAGGCCGGAGACGCCGAGCGCGCCGAGAGCCGTCACCCACGCGTCCCCGAGCCAGTCGAACGACCGCCCGATGTCGGAGACCGCGAGCCGGTCACCGGCAGGGAGCCACAGATCGATCCACACCGGGTCGTCACGGTCGACGTAGACCGCACCCCCACCGGTCCGCCTTCGCGCGAGTGCGACGTCCTTCCGTCGCGCGCTGGACGGGATCTGCCACCTCGTCGCGTTGCGTCGAGCCGAGCACCGCACAGGGACCTTCCGGCTCGCACACCGCGGCCGCCCGCGAGCCGGGTTCCGCCTCGACCGACGGCCACGAGGCGTGAAGGTCCCCCGCGGGCTCCGCACGCACCTCGATCCTCCACTCCCGCCAGGTCAACTCACACTCCGCAGCGCACGACGGGCGTGTACCGCCCGTACCACGTCCGGTCAGGCCGTCAGCGCGTCGGGTTCGGGAACCGCCACACCGAGGTAGGGATGCCACTCCGCGCTGGCCCCTCCGCAGAGCGCGAGCAACTGCACGCGATGTCTGGGCGCTGCCGGCGTGGCGCGGAGGACCATCCCGACCTCGTGCGGCAGCCGGTCCTCCTTGCGGGTGTTGCATCGACGGCACGCGGCGACCACGTTCTCCCACGTGTGGAGCCCGCCCCGGCTCCTCGGGATCACGTGGTCGAGGTTCTCGGCGGCCGAGCCGCAATACTGGCACCGCGCGCCGTCCCGCGCGAAGACAGTGCGCCGGTTGACCGCCACCCGGTAGTGCCGCGGCACCTGGACGTAGCGCACCAGGCGAACCACCGATGGCTCGGGCAGGCTGAAACGTTCCGAGCGGAAGAACCGCTCGGTCGTGTGCACGAGCTCCGCCTTGGTATCGAGTACCAGCAACACCGCCCGGCGCGACGACACGATGCCGAGCGGCTCGAAGGTGGCGTTGAGCACCAGTGCCCGGCGCGCCGCGCTGACCGGCGAGCGTACGGGATCGCCTCCGCCGCCCCCTGGGCCGTTCGAGGCGCCCTTCCGCGCGGCGCCCTTCGACCGTCGATCCATGGGACCGGAAATTAGCCCGACTGCCGCACGTCGAGGCGCTCAGGCGTCTCCGTGCCCGGTCGGTGCCGCGGGCGGTGGCCGCGCGGTCCGGTCGACCGGCACCACTCGAGGTACGCGATCACGTCGCGGGAGCGTGGACGGGCGTCAGGGCGCCCGTACGCGGTGACCATCCGGAAGCGCCACCACGCGCGGTGCGGCAGCGGGAGGTGGGAGCCGGCGCGCCACCATCGCGACGGTGTCAGGTGCCAGAGGACTCCCATCGCGGTCCACCACAAGTCGGGGCGGGCGAGCAGTGCGCGCGCCACCGCGCCCGCCGAATCGCCGTTCCTCCCGTCGTCACCGTCGGTCACCGGATCGCTCCTCCCTCCATGCCGGCGAGCGCCCTCCGTCCGAGGGCGGCTGCACCGAGCAGCGGCCCCGTCGAACCGAGACCTGCCGGGACGATGCGCGTGCCCCGCGAGAACTCGAGACCGCATCGGCGCACGATCTCTTCCTGCGCGGCTTCGAAGAAGGCGTCACCGAACCCGAGCGCCACCGAACCGGCCACCAACGCGAGCTCGAGGTCCAGAAGGTTTGCGACCGAGCCGACCGCACGGCCGACCAGCGCGCCCACCGACCTCCGGACCTCCTCGGTCGCTTCCGAAGGGGGCCGCCCGGTCCGCTCCGCGATCGCGAGGCCCGATGCCTCGGCTTCGAGGCAGCCTCGCCCGCCGCACCGACAAGGTCGGCCGTCCGGCACGACGACCACGTGACCGATGTGGCCCGCATTGCCGGTATGCCCCTCCAGCAGCCGGCCATCGAGCACGATGCCTGCGCCGATACCCGTCGAGACCACCATCGCCAGATAGTCGGTGGCCCCACGAGCGGCACCGAGCCAGCCCTCACCGAGTGCGAGGGCCTTCGCGTCGTTGTCGACGACCACCCGCATCCCAGCCCGGTCTGCGAGCCGCTCACGAAGCGGGAAGTGACGCCATGCCGGGATGTTGAGGGGGCTCACCGTCTCGCCGTGCAAAGCCATGGGACCGCCGCAGCCCACTCCACAGATCAGCGGCGTCGCCGGCGCAGCACCTCGCGTGGCGTCGACCGCCGAGCAGAGCGTCTCGAAGACCTCGTCGGGGTCCGACGTCGCAGGGGTCGACACCCGGACGTCCGAGGTGATCCGTCCCGCCCCGTCGACCACCCCGGCCTCCATCTTGGTGCCGCCGACGTCGACCGCCAGCACGACGGGTCCCCGGACCACCTGGTCCGGAACGTCGTCCGAGGCGGTTCCGGTACCACCCCGGGCGGGCATCGGCCTGCGCTCTGATGCTCAGTCGTCGCGGTGGAAGCGCCCGCGGATCCACTCCCGTGGATCGTGGACCGAGCCGCCCAGATTGCGGCTGTGCAGCGACCGCGAGATGTCGTCGATCCCCGCCTTGCCCATCCGGCGCGCGTTGTTAGCGAACACCACGCCCGAGAGGAACATCACCACGACGCCGACGAAGCCGAGCACCACGTGCGACGAGAAGGTGAAGAACATGAAGATCAGTGCCGCGACGAACACCAGCGCAGACCAGATGCAGTACCGACCTGCGTGCCGGTAGACGGTCTCCGAGCGAACCCGCTCCGCGAAATCGGGATCCTCCTGGTAGAGGGACTGCTCCAGCTCATGCAGGATGCGCTGTTCGTGCTCAGAGAGCGGCAACGGTCCGTCCCCTCCACCCGTCGTCCAGTGCTGCGTGGACCGCGGTCATCCTCGCGCGACCCTTCCCCGATAACACGCCACGTCCCAACCATCGGCCGCGAGCGGGGCAGACTTGATCACGCACCGGCGACATCTTACAAGGTGGCCGCTCCTGCATCACCGCCTGGGACCGGCGGCGCCGGCGGACCCCATTGGGCCTCCCCCCGTCGGCGGGCTCCCGGACCCCCGGCCCCAACCAGCGAGGCCGGCCCAACCGATGCCAGACCATACCGATCCCGGATCGCGTCGACCGCCGCGCTGACCGAGGCCCAGACCTCCTGCAGGCGTTCGGCCTCCCCGCCGCCCGCGGCGATCGCTGCGCCGTCCGCTCGCGGCGCGACGCCCGCACCGAGGTCGAGGCTCAGCTGCACCGCCTCACCGGGGACCGCGAACCCCGAGAGGCTCACGCCGAGCAGACGGATGCCCTGTTCGGGCTCGACCGAGTCGAGGAGCGCGGCGGCCACCGCCACCACCGACTGGGTGGCGTCGACGGGCGTGGCAAGTGTGAACGAGCGGGTGTACAGCGAGAAGTCGGCGAGCTTGATCTTGACCGTGACGGTCCTGGCGGCGAGTCCGGCCCTCCTCATCGCGGAGGCCGACGCATCTGCCAGGCGAACCAGGTGCGCGTGGAGGCGCCCGCGATCCCAGAGGTCACTCGGAAACGTCTCCTCGTGACCGATCGACTTCGGCACCTGGTCGGTGACGACCGGGCGTGGGTCGTCACCGCGGGCGAGCGCGGCGAGGTGCGCACCGGCGGACGCACCGACCGCCCGCTCGAGGGTCTGGACCGGAAGGGCCGCGAGGTCGCCCACCGTCTGGACGCCGAGCTCGTCCAGCCTCCTCCCGGTCGCCGGGCCCACTCCCGAGATGGCGCGCACCGGTCTCGCATGGAGGAATCCGAGCTCCTCGGCGGGGGGGACCACGACGACCCCTCGTCCACGCGTGATCCCCGAGCGGGACGCGACCGGCTTCGCCGCCTTCGACGCCAGCTTCGCCACCAGCTTGGTGCGGCCGACGCCGACCGAGCAGGCCAGTCCGAGCTCCTCGCCGATGCGCGCCCGAAGGTCGATCCCGATGCACTCGCCGTCGCCGAGGAGGGCTTGCGCGCCGGTCACGTCGAGGAACGCCTCGTCGATCGAGATCCCCTCCACCAGCGGCGTGACCGACTCGAGGATCGCGTGCAGCTTGCGGCTCTCCTCGACGTAGCGGTGGTACCGCCCGTCGAGGAAGACCGCCTTCGGGCAGAGCCGGCGCGCGACCGAGGACGGCATCGCCGAGTGGACGCCGAACCGGCGTGCCTCGTAGGTGCACGCCGCGACCACCCCGCGCCCGCCGCTCCCGCCGACGATCACCGGCAGACCCGCCAACGACGGGTCGTCCAGAACCTCGACCGACGCGAAGAACGCGTCCATGTCGACGTGGAGGACGATCCGGTCCCACCCGGCCTCGTCAGCCACCGAGCCGAAGCCTCCGGAAGCCCTCCGCGTAGAGGACGCCGGCCGCCCGTCCTGCGTCCTCGGCGGAGAGGGTGACCGCGGTCGCGGCCCACTCGACCCCGTCGGGGAACTGGCTGCGATGGCAGCCGACGGCCTCGCCCTTCCGCGCGAGCGTCGCCGAGATGTCGACCCACACGTCGGGCTCGAGGGTCCCCGAGAGCAGGACCGTCGCGACCTGGTGGGCAGCTCCTGCCTGGGGGAAGTACCGCGGGAGCGCGGCCGCGGGCGAGACGGCGTCGAGCGCGACCATGCCGCACACCCGATGGTCTCGGTGGTTGAAGTACTCCTGTCCGAAGAACACTGCGGTCGGATCGGGGCAGAGCACCGTCTCGGGCCGGAGGCGGCGGACCGCTTCGACCACCGCCTCGCGGAACTCGTCGTCGTCGGAGAGCTCCCCGTCCGGATAGCCGAGGAACTCCTGGCCCGCGAGGCCGATCCGCGCCGCAGCCTCGCCGGCCTCGACCGCCCGGCGGGCGGCAAGCTCGACCGGGTCGGCGTCCGGGTCGGTGGTCCCTTTCCCGCCGTCCGTGCACACGAGAGCGTGGACCTCGCACCCGGCCTCCGCCCACGCCGCGAGGGTCCCGCCACACGAGACGTCGGGATCGTCGGGGTGCGCGTAGACGGCGAGCGCCCGGCGCGGCACGTCGACCAGGAGCTCGCCCACCGGCTACCCCTCGGAACGCTTCGGCGCGGTGGCCTTCGTGAGCAGCCCGGCTTCGCGCCGGAAGTCGTCCGCCCCCTCGAAGCCCTTGTAGACGCTCGCGAAGCGGAGGTAGGCGACCTCGTCCACCTCGCGCAGCCTCTCGAGCACCGCGAGACCGACCTGCTCGGACGTCGGCTCCCCTCCCTCCTCTCGCAACGCGTCCTCCACACCGCGTGCGACCACGTCGAGCTGTTCCTCGGTCACAGGCCGGTTCTTCGTCGCGGCCCGGAGCCCGTCGATGACCTTGCCGCGCTCGAAGGGCTGGCGCTCACCGGAGCGCTTGATCACCATGAGGGGAACCTCGTCGATGCGCTCGAAGGTCGTGTAGCGGTGGCCGCAACCGGCGCACTCGCGGCGCCGTCGGATCGCAGCAGCGTCCTCCACGACCCTCGAGTCGACGACACGGTCGTCGTCGGCCAGGCACCAGGGACAACGCACGTGGCCGAGGCTACCGTCCCGCTTCATCGGAGAGCCGCCGGGAACATCCGAGGGCGCCGCCTCCGGATCTGTCGGAACCCGTCAGGGAAGCGCGATGCGTTGACCGGGCACCACCGTGTCGGACCCGGTCTGCGCGGCCAGCTCGTCGACGAGCGGACGGGGATCGCCGCTCGGATCCACGCGTTCGGCGATGCTCCAGAGGGTGTCACCTCGGCGCACCGTGTACTCGACCCGATGACCGTTCCCCGCCGGAGCGGAACCGGTGGTGTGGGAGCGACCACCGGTTCCGCTCAGCGGAAGAGCAAGTGCGACGGCGAGTGTGACGATGATCGCGATCAGCAGCCGACGACGCCGGAAGGGGGTTGCCCCGGGGCCGGCACCCTCCACCACTCTCAGCACGGGCCGGCCCGACCGGTCCGGCTCGGCCACGGCCGGCCACGGTGCGCTCACCAAGGCGGTGGTCACCGTGGGCTCCGACTCGCCGTCGTGACCCGGCGCCCGCATCGCTCGCCGGGCACGCCGCCACCACCGGGCAGATCGGACACCGTGGAGTGTCCGTCGATCGAACCTCTGTTCGCCATATCGTCATCAGACCACGAACACGTGTTCGCTGTCAACCGTTTTTCCGAACGGGTGTTTGCCTTTACTCCCCCCGGGCGATACCGTCGTGCAAACAGACGTTCGCCACCGGGCGGACCGAGGAGGTCGACGCGAGCCATGGCCCAGGTCCTCAGCACCAAGCGCAAGCAGATCCTCGACTGCATCTCCGAGTCGGTCCGCGACCGGGGGTACCCCCCGTCGGTCCGCGAGATCGGTGAGTCGGTCGGGCTCACCTCCTCTTCGACGGTCCACGCCCACCTGGCGGTCCTCCAGCGCGAGGGGTACCTGCGGCGCGATCCGACCAAGCCGCGGGCGATCGAGGTCTGCTACGACCCGACCTCGAAGGTGATCATGGACGCCCGGCCGGTCCGCCACGTGCCCCTGGTCGGCGACGTCGCGGCCGGCACCGGAGTGCTCGCCGAGGAGAACGTCGAGGAGTTCCTCCCGCTCCCCGAGGACTTCACCGGTTCGGGGACGCTGTTCATGTTGCGGGTCCGCGGTGACTCGATGGTCGACGCCGGCATCGTCGACGGCGACTACGTGGTCGTCCGCCAGCAGCCGAGCGCCGAGCCGGGTGACATCGTCGTGGCGGGGATCCCCGACGAGGAGGCGACGGTCAAGCGGTTCTCCACCCGCGGCACCAGCGTCGTGCTCACCCCGGCGAACGAGCGTCTCTCCCCGATGGAGTTCGAATCCACCGAGGTCACCGTCTTCGGCAAGGTGGTCACCGTCCTCCGTCGGCTCTGAGCACGGCGCGTCCGAGCTCCCCGTCGGACGCCGCCCTCCCCGGGCACCAGGGCTCAGCGCGGCTCTCGGAGCAGGCGCTCGAGTACCGCCGCCGCGTGGCCGAGCTCGTCCGCGCTCACGTGTTCGCCGGGTGTGTGCGCGGCGAGCGGGTCCCCGGGGCCGAAGTTGGCCGACGGGATCCCGTGCGACCAGAAGGTGGCGACGTCGGTCCAGCCGACCTTCGCCCGCGGTGGGACACCCGTCGCCTCCACCAGGCTGACGAGCACCGGGTGGTCGAGGGCCGGAGGTGCCCCCGGGGCTTCGTCGACCACCTCCCACCGGTCGCCGGACTCGAGATCGCCGGCGAGCAGCGCCTCGAGCGCGGTTTTCGCTTCGCGGACGGTCCGGTCCGGCGCGAACCGGTGGTTGACCAACAGCGACGCCGAGTCCGGCACCACGTTCGCGGCGACTCCGCCCGCCACCTCGACGGCCTGGAGCTGTTCGGCGAACTCGCATCCGTCGAGGACGGGTCGGCGGCCCCGGTACCCGGCGACCGTGTCCAGCACCGGGGCGAGGCGGTGGATGGCGTTTCGTCCGGCGAAGGGCCGCGCGGTGTGGGCGCGGACCCCGTCGAGGGTGACGCGCACCCGGAGGGTTCCCTGGCACCCTGCTTCGAGCACGCCCCCGGTCGGTTCCGCGAGGATCGCCACGTCGCCGTCGAGCAGCTCGGGGCGCGACTCGAAGAGATGACCGAGCCCGTTGAAGCGCCGCTCCACCTCCTCGCCGGAGTAGAAGCACCAGGTCACGTCCGCAGTCGGCTCCGGCACGCTGCCCGCGAGGTGCAAGAGGACCGCGAGGCCGCCCTTCATGTCGACCGAGCCGACCCCGTACAGAGTGGAGCCGACCATGTGCGGTTCCTCGCCGGCCGAGGGGGGAACCGTGTCGAGGTGACCCGCGAGGATCACCCTCGTCGCCCGGCCGAGGTCGGTACGCGCGACCACGTTTTCCGCGATGCGCTCGACGGTCAGCCAAGGACAGAGGCGAAGCGCCGCTTCCACCGCGTCGGCCATCGCCTCCTCGTGATGGCTCACCGACGGGATCGCGACGAGCGCGGCGGCCAGGTCGAGCAGGCCGCCCTCGGATCCGTCGGTCACACGGAGACCCCGTGCTCCCGCAGCACCTCGTTCAATTGCGCCTTGTCGTGCCGCTGGCCCTCGGTCAACCGCTTGATCACCAGCACGCACGGGAGGAAGAACTCGCCGCCGGCGAACTCCCGGCGACGCGAGGCCGACACGGCAACCGACCAGGCCGGCACGTGGCCGCGACTCAGCTCTTCGCCGCTCTCGGCATCGATGACCGGAATGGACGGGTTGAGGATCGTGCCCTCTCCGACCACCGAGCCCCGGCTGACCCGGGCTCCCTGAGTGATCATGCAGCGGCTCCCGATCATGACCTCGTCCTCGATCACCACCGGCGCCGCCTGCGCCGGCTCGAGCACACCCCCGATGCCGACGCCGCCGGAGAGATGGACCCGCTCACCGATCTGCGCGCACGACCCGACGGTGGCCCAGGTGTCGACCATCGATCCGGCCCCCACCCTCGCCCCGATGTTGACGTAGCTCGGCATGCAGATCACACCCGGACCGAGGTAGGCCCCCCATCGAGCCGACGCGCCGGGCACGACGCGCACCCCTGATCCCGCATAGTCGTGCTTGAGCGGGAGCTTGTCCGCGAACTCGAAAGGTCCGACCTCGACGGTCTCCATCGAGCGCAGCCGGAACAGGAGGAGGATCGCCTGCTTGAGCCACTGGTGGACCACCACCTGGTCGGTCGAGGTGTCGACCTCGGCGACTCGTGCCTCGCCTCGGTCGAGGAGGTCGATCGCCTCGGTCACGACACTCAGCGCTTCGGCATCGCCGGCGCCGAGCTCTCCGGCGCGGCCCCACAGTGCCTCGATCTGTTCGCGGAGGTCCGACATGGGCCGCGACGTTAGCCCTGTCTCGCCCGCATCCCTCTTCCGACTGCCGGCGTTGCATCGGCAAGGGCGTCGAGGAGCGACCCGGCGCTCGCGAGCCGTTCCTCGACCAGCATCAGTCGCTCCATCGGCTGCACCACCGCGGCGCGGGCGTAGGGCTCGACGTCCGGCCCGTAGAGGCTTCCGGGACTCACCAACAAGCCCGCCTCTCGGGCGAGCACCGCTGCGAGGGTCCAGCCGTCGCCGCCGATCTCGGGCGGCACGCGCATCCAGAGGTAGAAGCCGCCTTCGGGGAGCTCGACGTCGATCTCGCGACGGCGGAGCACCCCCCACAGGTACTCGAGCCGCTCGCGGTACCGATCCCGCTGGAGATCGACGTGTGCATCGTCCTCGAGCGCCACGACCGCGCCGGCCTGCACCGGGCCGGGGACCATCAGCCCGGCGTGGCGTCGCACGTCGAGCAGGTAGCCGACCAGATCGGGGTCGCCTGCGAAGAAACCCGCTCGCACTCCTGCGAGATTCGAACGCTTGGAGAGCGAGTGCACTGCGACCAGCCCCCGCGTCCCACTCGACAGGACGGTGCGGGGTGGGCCGGTCCAGGTGAATTCCGCGTAGCACTCGTCCGAGAAGACGGCGACGCCGCCGGCGCGACCCCAGGCCGCCACCTCGTCGAGGTCGGTGAGGCGCCCGGTCGGGTTCGAAGGAGAGTTGACCCATACCAAAAGGGCGCGTGCCATGTCCTCTGCCCTCACCGACCCGAGGTCGAGCCCACCGCCGGGCCGCTCGGGGACCGCGACCGCGCGGCAGCCCGCGAGAAGCGCACCGATCGCATACGTCGGGTACGACGTGGCCGGGTAGAGGACCGTGTCGCGCTCGGGATCACGCAGGTGGAGATAGTGCGCTACCGAGGCGACGAACTCCTTCGTCCCGACGCACGCGGCGACCTCGTGCTCGGGGTCGATGTCGACACCGAAACGACGGGACAGGTACCCGGCCGCCGCGCGTCGATACTCCGGCGAGCCGATCGAGTACGGGTACCCGCGCTCGGCACCCGAGGTGGCCATCGCCTTCACCACCGCGTCGAGGGGTGGGTCGCACGGGGTGCCGATCGAACAGTCCACGATCCCTGCGGGGCCCTCACCGGTCGATCCTCGGCCGGCGAGCCCGAACCGCTCGACCGCGTCCTCCCGCAACCCGTCGAGCTGGTCGTAGGGGTAGGGCGGAGGAGTGAAGCCCTGCGCGGCGCCGGCCGCGGACGCGGTCACGAGGCGACGAATTCGGCGAAGCGCGAGCGGCCGACGTCGTCGAGCACTACCTGGACCCGGGTCGCCTCCTCGCAGGCCACCTCTCCCACGATCCCGCCCTCGCGGTGGAGCGCGGCCAGTACGTCGCCCCGCGCCCAGGGGACGACCAGCTCGACCACCCGATCACCCACGCGCAGGCGGTCTCCGAGCGCGACCAGCAGCGAGTCGATCCCCTCGCCCGTCGCGGCCGACACCAGCACGGCGCCCTCGTGTGCCTCCATCAGCTTGCGGACCTCCGCCCCGCAGTCGTCGGACGCCTCGAGCGCGTCGGCCTTGTTGACCACCATCAGCTCGGGTCGGTCCGCGGCTCCGATCTCGGCGAGGACGGTCCGCACCGCGTCCACCTGGCCCTCGAGGTCGGATGCCGAGCCGTCGACCACGTGCACGAGCAGGTCGGACTCGCCGACGACCTCGAGGGTCGAGCGGAACGCCTCGACCACCTGGTGAGGGAGCTTGCGGACGAAACCGACCGTGTCGGTCACGAGCACCGTCTCCCCGCCGGCGAGCTCGAGCTGGCGAGTGCGGGGGTCGAGCGTCGAGAACAACCGGTTCTCGACGAGCACGTCCGCGCGACACAGACGGTTCAACAAGGTCGACTTGCCCGCGTTGGTGTAACCGACCAGGGAGACCGAGCGTTGCCGCGAGCGGTTGCGGCTGCGCCGTTGGGTATGCCGGGTGCGGTCGAGCCGGCGCAGCTCGCTCTCGAGCCGACCGATCCGCTGGAGAAGACGTCGTCGGTCGACCTCGAGGATCGTCTCGCCGGGACCTCTGGTGCCGATACCACCGGCTTGCTGGCTGAGGGAGCGCCCTCGTCCCCGAAGGCGGGGCAGCCGGTAGCGGAGCAGCGCGAGCTCCACCTGCGATCTGCCTTCGGGACTCCTCGCGTTCTGGGCGAAGATGTCGAGGATCACCGCGGTCCGGTCGATCGCGGTCCGCCCGAGGATCTGTTCGAGGTTGCGCTGCTGCGCCGGAGTCAGGTCGTCGTCGAAGACAACGGTGTCCGCGTCGACCGCGAGGCAGATCTCGGCCAGTACCTGGGTCTTGCCACGGCCGAGAAAGGTGGCCGGGTCGGGGGTGTCCCGCCGCTGGAGGACCCGCTCGGCCACCACGGCGCCGGCGGTCTCGACGAGGCGCTCGAGCTCGTCGAGGCTCGCCTCGGTCTCGGCGAGCGTGGCAGGCGGACGAGCCACGCCGACCAGCACGATTCGCTCGCGGACCGCACGCGAGATCAGCGTGTCGGTGAAAGCCGACTCGGGTGGCGTCACGCTCGAGCCGCCGCGAGCACCGAGCGCGGGTCGACGTCCAGCTCGGCCACCTTGCGGACCGGCCCGCTCAACCGGGCCCGGTCACCGTCGAGGAGCACGGTCAGGTCGCCGCCGGGGCTGTGCACCTCCACCCGGTCACCCACCTCGCCCCAGTGCCGCATCGCCGCGGCGGCCGCCACGCTTCCGGTGCCACAGGCAAGCGTCTCACCGGCACCTCGCTCCCACACCCGCAACGTCACCGCGTCCGGACCGGGGCCGGCCGCGACGAACTCGACGTTGACCCCGTTTCGAGCGCGCGCTTGCAGCCGCCGGCCGGTCCCTTCGACGTCGGTCCGCGACGGGTCGTCGACACGGAGGACCAGATGGGGATTGCCCACGTCGACTGCGAGGGCACGGTGCTCGCCGGCACCGACCGGTGATTCGTCCCCGAGCAGCACCGCACCCATGTCGACCGAGGCCGTGGCCGCACTGCCGTCGTGGTACTCGACCTCGCGCACCCCCGCTGCCGTCTCGACGGTGAAGGCGGGTCCCTCGACCAGCCCTGCGTCGACCGCGGCCTGGGCGAGGCAGCGCACCCCGTTCCCGCTCATCTCGGCTTCGCCACCGTCCGCGTTGCGCAGCTCCATCGCGAGGTCGGCACCGTTTCTGCCCGCGGACACCCGGATGATTCCGTCGGCGCCGATGCCGTAGCGCCGGTCGCACAGCGCACGCGCCAGTCCGGCGTCGATCGGTGAGGTCCCCTCGCGATCGACGAGGACCAGGAAGTCGTTGCCGGCCCCGTGGTGCTTGCTGAGCCGGAGGGTGGTCGCACTCGTCTTCGGGTTCATCGTCGTCGCGTCAGTCTCCCACCCCGGCGGTGATCGGGGCGGCGTCGAGCCGCGCCGCGACCACACGAAGCAGATCGTCGTCAGGGTCCACCCACACGATACGGGGATCACGCCGGAACCACGACCGCTGGCGCCGTGCGAACGCGCGGGTGCGCCGCACGGCCTCGGCGACCGCGGTCTCGAGCGGCACGCCTTCTTCCAGGTGAGAGAGGAGCTCGCGGTAGCCGAGCGCCTGGCGCGCCGTCCGCGAGAGACCCACCGGTGCGCGCGCCAGGCGGCGGACCTCTTCGAGCAGGCCGGCATCCATCAGGCGCTCGAAGCGCATCGCGATCCGCTCGTCGAGAACGGCAGGCTCGCGGTCGAGTCCGAGCAGCACGACCGCCGTCGGCGGATAGCGCTCGAGGCCGGGGCCGAACGAGGAGAAGGGGCGCCCCGAGCCGATCGAGACCTCGAGCGCCCGGACCAGCCGGCGGCGATTGGTCGGCGCGATCCGGGCCGCACCGACCGGGTCGACCTCCGACAACCGGTCGTGCAGCCGGGCCAGGACGGCCCGCTCGCCGCTGCTCCCCGCCGGTCCGCCTGCGTCGATCTCTCTCTCGAGGACCGCCGAGCACTCCGGGAAGCGGCCGGGGAAGTGGAGGTCGTCGGTGATCGAGCGGAGGTAGAGCCCGGTCCCGCCGACGAGGAGCGCCGCCGCGCCTCGCGCCCGGATGCCGGCCAGGACCTCGCGGGCGGCGAGCTGAAAGTCGCGCACCGTGAATTCCTCCGAGGGGTCGACCAAGTCCACCAGGTGGACGCGGACCCGCGCCCGCACCGCCGCAGTGGGCTTTGCCGTCCCGATGTCCATCCCGCGGTAGACCGCCATCGAGTCGACCGAGACGAGTTCGATCCCGTGGGTCTCGCGGAGACCGTCCGTCCCAACCGACCGGGCAGACGCTTCGGCGAGCGCGACCGCGAGCTCCGACTTCCCGGTGGCGGTGGGGCCGACCAGCGCCACCGCCGGTGGAGCGCCCCGGTTGGTCACGGCCGGATCAACCGGCGGAGACCGGGATGCGGAGCCGGTGCGCCGGACGCGCGGTCACCTCGACGAGCTCCCCGAGGAGATGGTGCGAACCGCTCCCCTTCACCGCCACGCGTGCGAACGAGCCGACGGCGACCGGAGGAGCGGCGTCGGGGAAATGGACCAGCTTGTTCTGCGTCGTCCGGCCCGAGGACATGGCCGGGTCACGCTTGGAAGCCCCGTCGACCACGACCTCCTCGACACGGCCGACACGGTCCCGGTGGCGGCGCACCGCGGCGCGCTCGACGACCGAGCGCAACCGTTCGAACCGCTCGGCCACGACTGCTGCGGGAACGAAGCGGTCGGCCATCGCGGCGGCGCGCGTCCCGGGCCGCGGCGAGAACACGAACGTGTAGGCGCTGTCGTAGCCGGCGTCTGCGACCACCTCCAGCGTCCGCTCGAAGTCGTCCTCGTCCTCACCGGGAAAGCCGACGATCACGTCGGTGGTCACCGCCAGATCGGGGATCGCCGCCCGTGCATCGGCCAGGCGCCGGAGATACCGCTCGGATGTGTAGCCCCGCCGCATCGCCGCGAGCACCCGGTCGCTGCCGGACTGCAAGGGAAGATGCAGGTGGTTGCAGACGGCCTCGGTCTCGGCCATCGCGGCGATCGTCTCGGGCCGGAGGTCCTTCGGGTGCGGACTGGTGAACCGCACCCTCCGGATGCCCTCGATGGCGCCGATCGCGCGCAACAGGTCGGCGAAGAGCGGGCGCCGTCGGGTGAGATCCCGACCGTAGGAGTTGACGTTCTGGCCGAGGAGGGTGACCTCGCTCACCCCGCGCCGGACGAGCGCGGTGACCTCGGCCACGAGGTCCGCCATCGGGCGCGACACCTCGGGCCCGCGGACGGAAGGCACGATGCAGAAGGCGCAGGAGTTGTCGCAGCCGGTCTGGATGGTGACCCACGCCGCGTGCGGAAGGTCGCGGACCGCACCGAACGCGACCTGCTGCTGCTCGGCCGACCAGGGGTCCGATCGCTCCGGGGCGTCGGACACCTCGACCACCGGCCCGGACACGGCGGCCCGCGCCAGCAACTCCGGGGCGCGGGCAAGGTTGTGGGTGCCGAAGACCACGTCGACATGGGGGGCGTGCTCGAGCAGGCGCTCGCCTTCCATCTGTGCCAGACAGCCCCCCACGGCGATCTGGAGATGCGGACGTTGTTCGCGGAGGACCTTCAGGTTTCCGAGGTGGCCGTAGAAGCGGTTGTCCGCGTTCTCACGGATGCAG
This sequence comes from uncultured Acidimicrobiaceae bacterium, assembly GCA_963769905.1. GTDB lineage: Bacteria > Actinomycetota > Acidimicrobiia > Acidimicrobiales > RAAP-2 > Bog-756. Next base: position 1,235,171 of record CAVYNG010000002.1, on the reverse strand, counting down.
CAGGTGTTGAGGACCACCACGTCCGCGCTCTCGAGGTCGGTCGACGGTTGCATCCCGGCCGCGACCAGCACGCCCGCGAGCCGCTCCGAGTCGTGCACGTTCATCTGGCAGCCGAAGGTCTTCACGTAGAAGCGCCGGCCCGCCCGCGTCGCGTCGGAGGACGCCATCTCCTCGTTGCCCGCGTCGGTACGTGGCAGCCCGGTCATCGCAACACAATACGACCAGTCCGCCGGGACCCGGTCCGGAGGGGATCAGGGATGTTTCGCCTCGACGACGGTGTGGATCCCACCCCGGACCAACCAGTCGGTGGTGACCGTCATCCGGCGCGGCGCGACGGCAGCGACCAGATCGTCGAGGATGCGATTGGCCATGTCCTCGTGGAAGCCGCACTCGTCCCGATAGCTCCACAGGTAGAGCTTGAGCGACTTGAGCTCGACGATCGAACGGTCGGGCACGTACGCGATCCGAACCGTCGCGAAGTCGGGCTGACCGGTGAGCGGGCACAGGCAGGTGAACTCGGGGGTCTCGCACACCACCTCGTAGTCGCGGCCCGGGTGGGGGTTGTCCACGGCGCGAAGCTCCCTCGACGGACGGGTCGCCACCGGCTCAGGCCAAACGGTCGGTGTCGAAGTCGTAGAGACCGACCGTCGCGTCGTCCACGATCAATCCGTGCAGATCCGGGTGGAGGACGAGGACCTCGCCCGGGAGCTCGGCTTCGGCGAGTGCCGTCTCGGCTGCGGACTGCACCTGTGGCGCGTCGACGCCGCGACAGATGCCGAGCAACGAGGGGCCCGCACCCGACCAGCACGCGGCGAGGGCTCCGCCCGCGGTGAGCGCGGCCATCAGCTTCGGCGCGGCCGGGAAGAGCGGGCTCCGGTAGTCCTGGTGGAGACGGTCCTCGGTCGCCTCTGCGACGAGGACCCGGCCGTCGGCGAGCCCGGCGATGAGCAAGGCGAGCCGCGACAGGTTGAACGCAGCGTTCTCACGACTCACCTCGACCGGTAGCACCTGGCGGGCCCGGGCCGTCGAGAGCGTCACGTCGGGGACGATGACGACGAAGCCGAGGGACACGTCGAGCTGGAGCCGGACCGCGTGGACGCCGCCCCGGATCCGGGCCGCCGCGACCAGCCCGCCGACCACGGAGGCCGCTGCGTTGTCGGGGTGACCGTCGACCGCGGCACCCACCGCCAACGGGTCGCGGGCTCCTGCCGCGGCCGCCGCGGCAACCGCCAGGGCCGCGGATGATCCGAGCCCCCGCCCGATCGGGATCTGCGATCGCACGGTGATCGCCAGACGATCGGTACCGGCCACGTCGATCGCGACCCTCGCCGCGAGATGGGAGGGATCGTCGGAGAGCCCGGCTCCCTCGCCCTCCGAGCGGACTACCAGGCGGGCGGCCGGCTCCACCTCGACCTCGACGTGACGGTCGAGCGCGATGGCGAGCGTGTCGAAGCCGGGCCCGAGATTCGCCGCCGAGGCCGGTGCCCGTGCACGCACACCGACACGGTACTCGTGAGCGGCACCAGGGGGCGTGACCGCGCGCCGAAAGGCGCTCGGATCCGAGGGTCTCGTTCAGACCCGATGGACGAGGCGCCACCAGAGCGAGGGCTCCGGCACGGTGGTCGCGAGGTCGAGCGGGACCACCTGGATCTGGGTCCCGAGCGCGAAGAGCGCCGAGCCGACGGTGCTCCCCTTCTGACTGCCCGGCGCGACCGGTCGGAGCTCGGTGGCGGAGTCCACTTGCTGGCCCGGCCAGCCGAAGAGCCACGCAGTGTGCGCGGTGACCACCGGCACCCGGTAGGTCCGGCCTCCCCACGAGGTGCTGGCCGAGCCGACCGCGGCCCCGGCGTTCGACACGGTGACCGGCACCACGCCGGCCGCGGTCGCGGCGAGCAGGGCATCGGCCACCGGCCTCGTGTAGCGGAAGGGGTCGGGCACGGTGAACTCGCCCGGAGGGAGTGTCGTCGTGGTGGTCGGCCCGGATGGCGCGGTGGCAGGGGGTGGCGCGGTGGTCGACGTCGAGGTGGTCGTCGAAGTGGGGACCGGCGGCGGCACCGGCTGTCCGAGCACGGCGATGAGGACGGTCACCGGCCTCCCGTCGACCGTGCGGACACCCGCCAGCACGAGGCAGCCTCCTGCCTGCGAGGTGTAACCCGACTTGATACCCACGACGCCGTCGTTCCCCACCTCCGAGACGACGTTGTGCACCGTGCCGACCAACGGGAGGGTGACCGAGGGCATCGCCACCACCGCGGCGAACGTCGGGTCGCGCATGCCCTCGGCGGCGATCCGCAGGCAGTCCGCAGCGGTCGACCGAGAGGCGGGGTCGTAGCCACTCGCGTCCACGAAGTGGCTCGAGGTCGCGCCGAGTGATGCGGCGAGCGCGTTCATCTTCACGACGAAGGCGCTCTCGGTCCCCGCGTCCCAGACGGCCAGGCTGTAGGCGATGTCGTTCGACGACACGACGAGGAGCGCCTCGAGCATCTGGCGCTCGGTCAGCACCTCGCCCGCCTGGATCTCGAGGGTGGACTCGTCGAGGTGCAACTCGACCTCGTACTCCGCCGCATCGGCCGCTGTGACGGTGATCGGTGGTCCGTCGGCCCCCGGTGCGATCGGATGGTCGTGCAGGACGACCACCGCGGTCGCCAGCTTGGTCAACGAGGCGATCGGCACCGGCTGCTCGGGCCCGGACTGGTCGGTGTGACCGATCGCCGGGACCGCGATCGCGCCCTGCCCGGTCGCCGGCCACGGCAGCGCAGACGGCTCGCCGACCACCACCGAGGAGGGAGCGAGTCCGGCATGGAGGGTCGTCGCACCGAGGGGCTGGTTGATGCGCTCGGCGGCGACGGCGGCGGCGGCGACCACCGCCACCACCACCAGCCCGATCCCGGTCACGACGAGCACGCGGCGTCCGCGGCTGTGCACGGGACGGGGTGCGAGCTCCACACCCGACCCCTGCGCCGGCGGCGCGCTGCCCCTGTGCTCCGTGGTGCTCACGTGCTCAGCGGGCGTCCAGCTCCTCGGCCGTCATGAGGACGGCGCGCGCCTTCGAGCCTTCGGACGGACCCACCACTCCGCGACGTTCCATCAGGTCCATGAGCCGGCCGGCGCGTGCAAAGCCGACACGTAGGCGGCGTTGCAACATCGACGTCGACCCCAGCTGGGAGCGGACGACGAGCTCCATCGCCTGTTGGAGGAGTTCGTCGTCGCCGTCGTCGCCGCCGCCGGTCGGTGCGCCACCGCCCACCACCTCGTCGATGCCGGCCACGATCTCCATCGGTCGCTGACGCTTCCAGTGTGCGGCGACTGCCCGGATCTCCTCCTCGCTGACCCACGGTCCCTGAAGGCGTTGCGGGTTGGACGACGAGGCCGACAAGAGGAGCATGTCCCCCATCCCGATCAGACGCTCCGCTCCCGGCTGGTCGAGGATCACCCGGCTGTCCGCGAGCGACGAGACCGAGAAGGCCAGACGCGAAGGGATGTTTGCCTTGATCACCCCGGTGATCACGTCGACCGAGGGGCGTTGGGTGGCGAGCACCAGATGGATCCCGACCGCGCGGGCCATCTGCGCGAGACGGCACACCGAGTCCTCGACGTCACGCGCGGCCACCATCATCAGGTCGTTCAGCTCGTCGACGACGATCAGGATGAACGGCAGACGCTGGTAGCGCGTCGAGTCGTCGTCGAGGGCCTCGTCGGTGCCGGCGGTCCGGTAGCGGTAGGCCTCTTCGAGCTCTGCGAGGTCGCCGTTGTCGACGCCGGTGTTGTAGCCGGTGATGTCCCGCATCCCGACCTCGGCCAGCAGGTCGTAGCGGCGCTCCATCTCGGTCACCGCCCAGCTCAGCGCGTTGGCCGCCTTCTTCGGGTCGACGACCACCTGGGTGAGCAGGTGCGGCAGGTCGTTGTACTGCCCGAGCTCGACCCGCTTCGGATCCACCAGGATGAGCCGGATCTGGTCGGGGGTGGCGCGGGCGAGGATCGAGGTCAGCACCGAATTGATACAGGACGACTTCCCCGAGCCCGTCGCACCCGAGACCAGCATGTGGGGCATCTCGGCAAGGTTGACCATCGCGGGGCGCCCCGCGATGTCGCGCCCGAGGGGCACCTCGAGAGGGTGGACCGCCCGCTTGGCCTCGGGGGAGGCGAGCACGTCCCCGAGGGCGACCAGCTGTCGGTGCCGGTTGGGGACCTCCACCCCGATCGCCGACTTCCCCGGGATGGGGGCGAGGATGCGCACGTCCGGGGAGGCCATGGCGTAGGCGATGTCCTTCGACAACGAGGTGACCCGCGACACCTTCACCCCGGCCCCGAGCTCGAGCTCGTAGCGGGTGACCGAGGGGCCGACGGTGCGCCCGACCAGGCGTGTGGTCACGCCGTGCGCGTCGAGCGCGGCGACGAGGGCGGCGCCCGCCTCGTCGACCTCGTGTTCGTCGACCGCCTGCGGCTTCGCCCGCTTCAGCACGTCCGCCGGCGGCAGGCGCCACTCGCCGAGCGCAGGCCCGAGGCGCATCTCGAGCGGGGCTGTCGAGCCGGGGCCCTCAGCGACCTCGGCCCCCTGGCCGTGGTCCTCCGCGCCGGGGTCCTCCGCGACAAGTTTGTCGCTGTCAACCTTTTCGTCGATCGACCCATCCAGCTGGTCCGATCCGCCGGGGCCCGAGATCTCCTCCTCGGGCTCCTCGAAGGGTTCCTCGGCGCCGCCCCGGCCGGCGACCGCCCGTCCGAACGGGTCGGTCGGCTCGTCGTCCTCGCCGACACCCTGGTCGCCCCTCCGACCGGGGCCGCCTGATGCCACCGTCGCCGCCCAGCGTGCGGCTCCGGCCACACCACCGGCCGCGGTCCGCACCGAGACGCCGGTGAACAGGACGAGCGCCACGACCACCACGGCGACCAGCACGGTCGCCGCCCCGAATCCACCGAGGCCGGCGCCGAGCGGATTCCCGATGCCCGCGCCCACCCATCCGCCCGCGCCGGCGAGCGCGGACTCCGGTGCCCGCAGAGGAGGTGAACCGCCGGCGAGCGCGGCGAGGCCGGTCACCGCGAGCAAGGTGAGGGTTGCACCGACGACCACCCGTGCCGGGTCGCGAGCCACTTCCCCCTCGTCGCGCTCCTCGGCTCGCCCCATCAGCAGTCGCACACCGACCGCGACCAGCGCGAGCGGCACCAAGAAACGGCCCCAGCCCAGGAGGTCGCCGATCGCGTGGCGGGTGTCCCGCCCGGCCGGTCCGAGGGATCCCGCGTAGAAGGCGAGCGCGGCCAGGATCCCAAGGGTGACCGCCGCCACTCCCCAGAGGTCGGTGGCGTGCCCGGCGACGACGGCGCCCATCGAGCCGAACGGTCGTGGTCCTTGTCGCCGATCGCGACGGCGGCGTTGCGCCGGGCGGACTGCGCGACCGGTGCGCGGTCGCGAACGAGACGCCGGCCGTCCGCGCGAGCGCGACGTCCCGCGCCGACGCGCCCGTCGCGTGGTGGCGGTCGTCACAGTGCTCACCAGGGTACCCGTCGGGCATCGGTCCCAGGGGGACACCGGCCCGACGCGCCGGTCACACCGTCACGATCACCGGGACGATCATGGGCCGCTGGCGGGTGCGCTCGCCCACCAGCTTGCCGACCGCCTTGCGCGCCACCCGGTTGAGGGTCTCGTGGTCGCTGTTGCCGGCCGACAGCGCCAGCTCCAGTGCCTTGGTCACCTCCGCGCGTGCCTCGTCGATGAGCGCCTCGGTCTCGCGGTCGGTGGTCCAGCCGCGGGTCACGATCTGGGGGACACCGACCACCTCCTCGCGCTTCAGGTCGACGGTGGCGACCGCCATCACCACCCCCTCCTCGGCCAGCACCATGCGGTCGCGAAGCACGCCGTGACCGACGTCGCCGACAGTGCTGCCGTCCACGAAGAGGTAGCCGCCGGGCACCGTCCCGTCACGCTGCAGACCCGACTGGTCGAGCCGCACCGCGTCCCCGTCCTCGCACAGCAGTGCGCGCTCGCCGCCGATGCCCATGGTGGCGGCCAGCCGCACGTGGTTGGCCATGTGGCGGTACTCGCCGTGGACCGGGATGAAGAACTCGGGCCGGGTGACCGAGAGGAGCATGGCGAGCTCGCCCTGGCGGGCGTGGCCGCTCACGTGGACGGCCTCCACCCCGGAGTGGATGACCTCGACCCCCCTCCGGTGCAGGCCGTCGATCACCCTCCCGACCGACCACTCGTTGCCGGGGATCGGATGCGCGCTGATCACCACGACGTCCCCTTCGGTGAGACGGAGCGACCGGTTCTCCCCGGAGGCGAGCCGTGCCAGGGCCGACATCGGCTCTCCCTGCGATCCGGTCGAGAGCACGCACACTTTCCCCGGGTCGAGGTCGTCGATGTCCTCGATCTCCACGATCGATGCATCGGGGATGTGCAGTACGCCGAGGCGGCGCGCGAGCGCCACGTTCTTCTCCATCGAACGTCCGAGGGTCGCGACGACCCTGCCGCCCGCGATGGCCGCATCGGCGACCTGCTGGATGCGGTGGATGTGACTTGCGAAACAGGTCACGATCAACCGCCGGTCCGGTCGGGCGAGGAAGACCTTCTCCAGTGTCGAGCCCACCGTCGACTCCGACGGCGTGAAGCCCGGCTCCTCCGCGTTGGTCGAGTCGGAGAGGAGGAGGCGGATCCCCTGGTCGGCCGCGAGGGCGCCCATCCGCGCCAGGTCGGTCCTCCGATCGTCGACGGGGTGGAGATCGATCTTGAAGTCGCCGGAGTGGAGGATCACGCCCTGCGGGGTGTGGAAGGCGGTGGCGAAGGCGTGGGGCACCGAGTGGGTGACCGGGATGAACTCGACGTCGCACGGTCCGATCCTGCGGCGTTCGCCGTCCCGGACCGGGACGAACTGCGCGCGTTCGGTCAGCCCCGCCTCGTCCACCCGGTTGCGGGCCAGCGCGAGCGTCAGCTCGGAACCGTAGATCGGGACCGAGAAGTCGCGCAGCAGGTACGCGAGCCCGCCGGTGTGGTCCTCGTGCCCGTGGGTGAGGATGATGCCGTCGACCCGCGAGGCGTTCTCCCTCAGGTAGGTGAAGTCGGGGAGGACGAGGTCCACGCCGGGCATGTCCGGGTCGGGGAACATGATCCCGACGTCGAGAACGAGGATCCGTCCGTCGATCTCGAAACACGCGCAATTCCGCCCGATCTCGCCGAGTCCGCCGAGAAAGACCACCCGGACCGGTCGGCTGCCGGTCCCGTCGGGGGATCCCCCGGCGCCGGCTCGCCTGCGGCCCGGGCGTCGATCAGGCAACCGACCGCTGCGTCGCGTCGGCGCCGCCCCACCGGGCGACGATGGAACGGGCCAGCTCGTCGAGGTCCGCCGGTGCGAGAGCGTTCGGCAGCCGGCACTGCCCGACCGCGAGCCCGAGTGCCCGGCAGGCGGCCTTTGCCGGCAGCGGGTTCGGGTACTCCTCGCTCGACTCGAAGCGGTAGGACTCGCCGAGCCGCCGATTGAGCGCGGCGGCGCGGTCGACGTCGCCGGCACGGTACGAGTCGACCATCTCCGCGAGGAGCCGACCGGCCCAGTGCGAGGCGACACTGATCACCCCGACCGCTCCGATCGAGAGGAACGGAAGGGTCAGCGCGTCGTCGCCGGAGTACACCTCGAAGTCCTCGGGAGCCTCCGCCACCACGACTGCAGCCGCCGGCAGGTCACCGGTCGCGTCCTTCACCGCGACGATCGTCGGTACCTCGCGAGCGAGCTCGATCATGAGGTCGGTGCCGATGCGTCGTCCGGAGCGGATCGGGATGTCGTAGAGGACGACCGGGAGGTCGGTCGAGTCGGCGACGGTCCGGAAGTGCGCCGCAAGCCCTTCCTTCGACGGCCGGTTGTAGTAGGGGGTGACCACGAGGACGCCGTCCGCGCCACAGGCCGCAGCTTCCTCGGTCAGCATGACCGAGTGGGCGGTGTCGTTGGTCCCGGTCGACGCGATGACCGGTACGTCGACTGCCCCGATGACGGTCCGGAAGAGCTCGACCCTCTCCTCGTCCGACAGCACCGGTCCCTCACCGGTGGTGCCGGCGACGACCAGACCGTCACTGCCGTTCGCGACCAGATGGCGCGCGAGATCGCCAGCCACTGGGTGGTCGACCGTGCCGTCCTCCGCGAACGGCGTGACCATCGCGGTGACGACCGAGCCGAAGCGAGGCACCTCAGGCTCCGTTCCGGCGCGCCGATTGCGGGGAGCGCTCCACGCGTCGCAGGCTACCAGGAGCTGCGCCGGCACCCCGAGGGCGCGGCCGGCGGTCCGGTGCCGAGATCAGGCGGAGGCTCGGCCGCCCGGCGTCGCCGCCGCGAGGTCCTCGTACTCCTCGGAGGTGTCGGTGGCCGACTCGAACTCGATCACTCCGAGCTCGGTGAACTTGGTTCGCAGCCACCCGTCCGCGGCGTCGAGCAGCCCGAGCTTCTTGCAGTTGGGAACGATCTTCGAGAACAGCAGCGCCTGGAATTCGGCCCGCTCGGGAGCCTGGTAGACGATCGGGACGATCGCCTTTGGGTCGATCCCCATCCGATCCCAGACCTCCTGCTGCAAGAACCGGTCGCGCATCCGCACCGCGGCCTCGAAGGCGAACTCCTGGCGCTCGCGCAGTTCGGCCGCACTGAGCCCCTGGTAGTACTCCTGCAAGCTCAGCACCCCGAAGGCGACGTGGCGGGCTTCGTCTGCCATCACGTACTTCAGGAGCTGCCGGAGCAGCGGGTCCTGGGTCATCTGCTGCATGAGCCCGAACGCGGCCAGCGCGAGGCCTTCGACCATGATCTGCATCCCGAGGTAGGTCAGGTCCCAGCGCGAGTCGGCGATGATGTCGTCGAGCAGCATCCGGAGGTGCGCGTTGATCGGGTAGTGCCCGGAGAGCTTCTCGTCGAGGTACTTGGCGAACACCTCCACGTGGCGCGCCTCGTCCATCACCTGTGTCGACGCGTAGTACTTGGCGTCGATCCAGGGCACCGACTCGACGATCTTCGCGGTGCAGATCAAGGCTCCCTGCTCACCGTGGAGGAACTGCGAGAGGGTCCAGTTCTGGCTCTCGACGCCGAAGGTCAACCACTCCTTGTCGCCCCATTTCTCGACCGGCGTGCCGGTGAGGTCGAAGCCGGCCCCGTACCCGCCGTTGGCCTCCGCCTCCTCGCGCACCAGACGCTCCTGGTCGACCTCGGTCTCCCACGGCAGGTCGGTTTCGGCGTTCCATTGGGCGCTCTTCGCCTTCTCGTAGAGCTTGGTGAGCTTGGGCCGTAACCCCTTCTCGTAGTCCCACGTGAAGACCGAGTCGTACTCCGAGCCGACCGGGTGGCGGCCGTCGGTCTCCTCGGTGCCCACGACCGAGAGGATGGCCTCGAAGTCGTTGATCTCGGTCCGGCCGATGAGGGCCTTGGTGTCGCTCATCTCAGTGGTCATCTCCGTCTCCCTTTGGAACGCGAAGTGTGGTGTCCATTGCTCGTCGAACTCGGGTGCCTGCGGCGGACGACCGGTGCCGGGTCGGCCGTGCCCGCGTTGAGGGCGCCGATCCCCGGCATCACGAAGGTCTCGACCAGCCGGGTGGCGGCCGCCGGATCGGTCAGATCGGTGCCGGTGCTGGGGGAGATCGCGTAGGAGAGGACGATCCTCGTCGCCCACTCTGCGAGCCGCTCGGCCTCCTCGGGGCTCATCCACCGCGTGAGGAAGGGCGCGATGAGCCGCGACGAGGTCGCGAGCAGGCGGTCCGCTTCGTCGAACGCGAGGTGCCCGAGGATCGTGCCCGGCTCGTGCACCACCAGGTAGCGGACCGCCGGGTGCTCACCAATCCGGGTGGTGGCCTCCACGATGCCGGCGACGAGTGCCGCGGAAAGGTCCTGTTCCCCTGCCAGCTTCGCTCCCACCGCGGCGAACAGACGCGCGGCCTCGGTGTCGACGACCGCGTGCAGCACCTCGTCGCGACCACCCGGGAAGGCCCGGTACACCGTCGCCCGGGACACACCCGCCTGACGTGCGACGTCGTCGACGGTGGTCTTCAGGGTCCCGTGTCGAGCGAGGCACACCACGGCGGCTTCGATCACCCGGATGCGCAGCGAGGGAGCGGGCGGCGGTTGCCGGCGCAAAAGGCGCTCGGGTGCCTGGCCGACTGCTTCGGCCACCAACGTTCCCCCCGGTGCGGGCACGTTTGAAACAGTACGTCGAAATGTGTCTCACTGTCAACGAAATCGCCGGTGGGTGCCCGGAGGTGCCTCGGGGTCCGACACCACCCCGGCGAGTAGCTCGGCGCGGACCAGGCGAGCCACCTGGGCGGGATCTTCGAGGTCCCATCGTCCCGGTTGGCCCATATAGGACAGGAGCATCCGGGCGAGGAAGTCGGAGGCCTGGTCGAGCTCGACCCCCTCGGAGACGCCCCGCTGCTCGAGGTAGGGCACCAAGAACGCGGCGATTCCGTCGCGGATCCGGTTGCTCTCGACGGTGAGAGCGGGCAGCAGCTTCTCCGGTTCGGTCCGCAGGACGAGCTGGAGGACCTCGTGCTCGACGATGGCCCGGTGCGCGAACACGATCCCCCGCTCCATCACCTCCTCGAGGGTGGACGCGTCGCGGACCTGCTCGTAGAGCCTGAGGAAGAACTCGAGCGTCGCCCACGCCACCACGGCGTCGATGAGCTCTTCGCGCCCCCCGGGGAAGTTGCGGTACACGGTCGCCCGCGAGACACCGGCCTCGCGGGCCGCGTCCTCGACGGTCGTCTTGGACAGGCCCCATCGGGCCACGCACGCATAGGTCGCCTCGATGATCTCCTGGCGGGTCGCCACCGCTAGCTGCCGACTAGAAGCCGAGCAGAGGCTCGAGTCCGACGGTGAGACCCGGGCGGGTCGGGACCGACTCGACGGCGAGCATCACGCCGGCCATGAACGAGACCCGGTCGGTCGAATCGTGGCGGATGGTCAGGGTCTGGCCCTCGGCGCCGAAGATCACCTCTTGGTGGGCCACGTATCCCGGCAGGCGCACCGAGTGCAGCCGGACCCCACCGGGACCCGCACCGCCACGCGCGCCCTCGACCAGACGGTGGACGGTGCGGTCAGAGGGGTAACCGCCGGCGCCGGCCACGTCGCGGGCGGCACCTTCGCGGGTGGTTGCCTGGAGGGCCCCCGCGATGCGTTCAGCCGTGCGCATGGCGGTGCCCGAGGGAGCGTCGAGCTTCCCTTCACGGTGGAGCTCGATGATCTCCGCCCCCGAGAACCAAGGAGCCGCGAGCTCGGCGAAGCGGGTCATCAGCACCGCTCCGACCGCGAAGTTGGGTGCGACGATGCAGTTGGGTGCGCGCCCGGCCCCGGCGAAGCGGTGCTCGAGGTCGTCGAGGTCCTCGGCCGTCAGCCCGGTGGTGCCGACCACCGCGTGGATGCCCGCATCGGCGCAGAACGGCAGGTTGACCCGTGCCGCCTCGATCCGGGTGAAGTCGACCGCGACCTCCACGCCGGCAGCGGTCAGCTGGTCGAGCTCGCCCGCCACCTCGAGCGGCCCGGCATCGGCGCCGATCAGCTGCGTCACCTCCGCGCCACGACAGGCCGGATCGACCGCCGCGGCCAGCTCGAGGCCAGGCCGGGCGAGCACCGCGCGGCAGACCTCGCGGCCCATCCGGCCTCCCGCGCCGAGCACCCCGATCCGCACACGGGGCACCCTACTGTGGTCCGCTCGCGGGGTCGTGTCCTCGTGTCCCCGGTCGCGCCACGGAGCGCTCAGCCCGGACGGACCACCTGGGCATCGAAGTCCGAGGGATCGAACGGACCGACCGCCGAAAGGGTCCACGGGGTGTTCGCGAGTGCACCGGCAGCCTCGTGCACCTCTTCACGAGTGACCGCTTCGATCCGTGCAAGGACGTCGTCGACCGAGAGCACCTCGCGGTGGAGGAGGAGGCCGGCGCCGATCCGGCTCATCCTCGCACCCGAGTCCTCGCACGCGAGCAGCGTGTCGGCGCGGAGGTTCCCCTTGGCGATCGCGAGCTCGCGCTCGGTGATGCCGTCTGCACCGAGCCCGCCGAGCTCTGCGGTGATGATGTCGATGACCTCGCCCACGTGCTCGGGCGCGGTCCCGACCCCCACGCTCACCGCTCCGGTGTCGTCGTAGGCCACCCGGTCCGACCAGACCGAGTACGCAAGACCGCGGCGCTCCCGGATCTCCTGGAACAGACGGCTCGACAGACCCCCGCCGAGGACGTGGTTGAGCACCGCGTACGCGTAGCGCCTGGGGTCCGAACGGTGGACCGAGCGGGCGGCGAGGACGAGGTGCGCCTGTTCGCTGGCCCTTCGGGTCACCCGCACCGGATCGACCCGGTCGTCGGGTGCCCGTCGCCGGGGAGCACCACCGCCGGAGCGACCACCGAAGCGCGCCTCGAGGCCGACCGCGACCGTCTCGTGGTCGAGGTCGCCTGCCGCGGCGGCGACCATGTTGCCCGGGCGGTAGTGCTCACAGAAGAATTCACGCACGCCCTCCGCCGACATCGAGCCGACCGACTCCTCGCTGCCGAGCACCTCGCGTCCGAGCGGATGGTCGGGGAACAGCGCGGCAGAGCTCTGCTCCGACGCCTCCTCCGAGGGCTCGTCGGCGTGCATCAGGATCTCGTCGAGGATGACCTGGCGCTCGGCATCCAGGTCCGATGCACGCAGGGCCGGGCGCCACATGATGTCCGACAGCACGTCGAGCCCGAGTTCGAGGTGCTCGGCGAGCAGGCGGATGTAGAAAGAGGTGTACTCCTTCGTAGTGAACGCGTTGAAGTCACCGCCCACTTCGTCCACCGCCTCCGCGATGGCCGACGGCGACCGCTCCGCGGTGCCCTTGAAGAGCAGGTGCTCGAGCACGTGCGACGCGCCGGCCTGAGCCGGGTCCTCGTCACGCGACCCGGTGCGGACCCAGAACCCGATCGCCACCGACCTCGCGTCTTCCATGCGCTCGGTCACGAGCGACAGTCCGGAGGGCAAACGTTCGGTGGTGATCACCGGCCACTCGGGGCGTGCTCGACCTCCGACCTCGGTCGCTCGCCGGATGGTTCCCCCGGCGATCCCCAGCTCGAGGCGCTCAACGGCGCCGACGACCACCCCGGCCCCCGCCACCTCCGGACGGCCGTTCGTGGCTCTCGGCTGCCGGGCCGAGATCGCCGAACTCCTGGACCAGCTCCTCCTCGAAGACGTCCTCGAAGGAGACGGCCCCGGCCGGCCCACCGTTTTGAGGCTCCGACTTCGCACTCCGGCCGGACGATCCCCGCCCGCCGTCCTCGCGGCCGGGCCGAGCACCCCGGTCGCTCGAGTCCGAGGCGGGCTCCTCTCCGACCAGCGAGAGGGAGACCTTTCCCTGCGGGTCGATGTCATCGACCCGCACCTCGACCGGCTGGCCCAGCGCGAAGACGTCTTCCACCCGCTCGACGCGCTTGCCGCGACCGATCTTCGAGATGTGGAGCAAGCCGTCACGACCGGGAAGGATGTTCACGAACGCACCGAACTTGGTGATGTTCACCACCTTCCCCTCGTAGGTGGCACCGACTTCGGCGAGCGGCGGGTCGAGGATCGTCCCGATCCGGCGGCGTGCCTCCTCGACCGCTCCCCCATCCTTCGCGCCGATGGTCACCGTGCCGACCATCCCGTCGTCGTCCACTGCGATGTCCGCACCGGTCTCCATTTGGAGCGCGTTGATCACCTTGCCCTTCGGACCGATGACCTCGCCGATCTTGTCGATCGGGATCTCGAAGGACACGATCTTCGGCGCCGACTCGGCGACCTCGGCTCGCGGCTCGGGGATCGCGGCCGCCATCACGTCGAGGATCACCAGGCGGGCATCCTTCGCCTGGAGGAGCGCCTTGGTGAGCACGTCGAGCGGAAGGCCGTCGATCTTGGTGTCGAGCTGGAGGGCGGTGACCACCTCTCTCGTCCCGGCGACCTTGAAGTCCATGTCGCCGAAGGCGTCCTCGGCTCCGAGGATGTCGGTCAGCGTCACGTACGCCCCGCCGTCGTGGACGAGCCCCATCGCGATGCCGGCGACCGGCGACTTGAGCGGCACTCCCGCCGCCATCATCGACAGGCTCGAACCGCAGACCGACGCCATCGAGGTCGACCCGTTCGACTGGAGCACGTCGGAGACGAGCCGGAGCGTGTAGGGGAAGTCCTCCTCGTAGGGGACCACCGGCAGCAGCGCCCGCTCGGCGAGCAGGCCGTGGCCGATCTCCCTCCGCTTCGGACCGCGCATGAATCCCGTCTCGCCGGTCGAGTAAGGCGGGAAGTTGTAGTGGTGGATGTAGCGCTTGGACGTGTCCGGCGTGATGGTGTCGAGCTGCTGGGCCATCCGCGGCATGCCGAGGGTGGTCACGTTCAGCACCTGGGTCTCGCCGCGCTGGAACAATGCGGAGCCGTGCGCCGTGGGGAGGAAGTCGACCTCGGCGCTGAGCGGACGGATGTCGGTGACACCGCGCCCGTCGATCCGCAGGCCGTCTTCGACGATCCGCTTCCGAACCAGCTGCTTGGTGAGGCTGCGGATCGCGGCCTTGATCTCACCCTCGCGCTCGGGGAACTCGTCGGCGAGCTCGGTGACGATCGCCGTCGTCGCCTCGGTCAGCGCCGCGTTTCGCTCCGCCTTCGGGGTGATCGTGTTGGCGGAGGCGAGCAGTCCGCTCCCGGCTTGCTCCACCCGGGCCCAGACATCGTCCTCGTAGTCGGCGAGCACCGGGAACTCGATGGGCGCGATCGGTCCCCTGTTCGCGACGAAGGCCTCCAGAAGTTGGCGCTGGAGGAGGATCGACTCGCGGATCCAGCGCTTCGACGCCTCGAGTCCCTCGGCCAGTACCTCTTCGGTGACCTTCGGCGCACCCTCCCCGTAGTACTGGAAGGAACGTTCGGTCCCGCCGGCCTCCACCATCATGATCGCGATCTCGGCGTCGTCCTCGTCGGTGAGCGCCCGCCCGGCGACCACCAGCTCGAAGGTGGACTCGTCTCCCTCCTCGAAACTCGGGTGCGGGATCCACTCCCCTCCGGTGGAATAGGCGACCCGGACCGCGCCGATCGGGCCGTCGAAGGGGATCCCCGAGATCATCAGGGCGGCCGACGCAGTGTTGATGGCGAGCACGTCGTGCGGGTTGACCTGGTCCGCGCCGAGGACCGTCCCGACGATGTGCACCTCGTTGCGGAATCCCTTCGGGAACGACGGGCGCAGCGGCCGGTCGATCAGCCGGTCGGTGAGGATCGCCTGGTCGGAGGACTTGCCCTCGCGCCGGAAGAAGGACCCGGGGATCTTCCCGGCCGCGTAGGTCCGCTCCTCGATGTCGACGGTGAGGGGGAAGAAGTCGGCACCCTCGCGCACCGACCGGGCCGCCGTCGCGGTGGTCAACACGATGGTGTCGCCGATCCTGCCGACGACCGCGCCGTCGGCCAACTGGGCGAGCTTGCCCGCCTCGAATGTGAGTGTCCGCTCGCTGCCGCTGATCGGCTCGGACACGGAGATGGCGTCTGACATGACGCTCCTTACTGGCTCGGGGACTCCCCAGCCAGTTCCCAGTTGTCGATCACCCGGTCAGGGCCGGGGGGTCGGCAACTGGTGACTGACCTCGATGGAGCCCGTTTTCTTTTTTCGTTCGGGACCCGCCGCCGCGGCGGTGGGCCGTCCTGCGGGCCGGCACCGTGCCGTCCCGCCGCCCGCCGGGCCCGTCGCCGGTGGGCGAATGTGCGACCGCCCGGCCGGGGCCGGGCGGTGGTGGTGCAGTCCGCCTACCGGCGGAGGCCGAGGCGACCGATGATCTCGCGGTAACGCTCGACGTCGTTGTCCCTCACGTAGTCCAGCAGGCGTCGGCGCCGACCGATGAGCTTGAGCAGGCCACGCCGGGTGTGGTGATCGCCCTTGTGCACCTTCAGATGCTCGGTCAAGTGCACGATGCGCTCGCTCAGAAGTGCGATCTGCACCTCCGGCGATCCGGTGTCCGTCTCGTGGAGGCGGTACTCCGTGATGGTGGCCTGCTTGTCTGGCATGGGGGAATGGACCTCGGATGACTCAAGTGCCGCCGGCGGACGGTGCACGCCGGCGCGCCAATGGTAGCAGTCGACCTCGTCGGACCGCGATCCGCCCGACTACTTGTTCGGCTGAGGCGTGACCCGCAGATACGGCTTGAGTGCCTTGAACCCCTTCGGGAACCGCTCCTTCGCCTCCTCGTCGGAGACCGCAGGGACGATGATCACGTCCTCGCCCTCCTTCCAGTCGACCGGCGTCGCCACCTTGTAGTCGGCGGTGAGCTGCAGCGAGTCGAGGACCCGCAGCACCTCGGCCACATTGCGTCCGGTCGAGGCGGGATAGGTGAGGGTGAGCTTGACCTTCTTGTCCGGCCCGATGATGAACACCGAGCGCACGGTCGTGGTGTCGCTGGCGTTCGGGTGGATCATGTCGTAGAGATCGGCGACCTTGCGGTCCTCGTCGCCGATGAGGGGGAAGTTGAGGGCCTGGCCCTGGGTCTCCTTGATGTCGCCGGCCCACTTCCCGTGGGAGGACACGTCGTCCACCGAGAGCCCGATCAGCTTGGTGTTGCGCTTGTCGAACTCGCCCTTGGCCTTGGAGAAGGCGCCGAGCTCGGTCGTGCACACCGGCGTGAAGTCCTTCGGGTGCGAGAACAGGACGCCCCAGCTGTCCCCGAGGTACTCGTGGAAGTTGATGGTGCCCTCGGTGGTCTCAGCAGTGAAGTCGGGGGCTTCGTCGCCCAGTCGGATAGCCATGTGCTGCTCCTTTTGATCGATCGCGATGGGTGGGGACTGCACCGGGCCCGCCAGCCGGGTCCCGCTGCACGCTCAGGTTAGTCGCCTCGTCGGCAATAGTCGACCGAGTAGGTCGAGTATTGGTGACGAGGCGAGTTGCCGCCGTCGGAGTCCGATCCGCGCTGGCCGCGAACGCCACGCGTCCAGCATGCTGTGGAGATGTCCGCCACCGTCGAGGTCCGATCCGAGGGGCCGGTCACCGTCGTCGCCATCGACCGGCCGGAGCGGCGCAACGCGGTCGACCGGCCCACGGCCGACGCGCTCCTCGATGCCTTCCGGCGCTTCGACGAGGACCCGTCGTCCTCGGTGGCGGTGCTCACCGGCAACGGCGGCACCTTCTGCGCCGGCGCGGACCTGAAGGCGATCGCGACCGGGGAGGGCAACCGGGTCACAGAGGTCGGGCCCGGGCCGATGGGCCCGACACGGATGGTCCTCACCAAGCCGGTGATCGCGGCCGTCGAGGGCTTCGCGGTGGCCGGTGGTCTCGAGCTCGCGGTCTGGTGCGATCTCCGTGTTCTCGCCGCCGACGCGGTGCTCGGCGTGTTCTGCCGCCGGTTCGGCGTGCCGCTCGTGGACGGGGGCACCGTCCGGCTCCCTCGGCTCGTCGGACACGGGCGGGCCCTCGATCTGATTCTCAGCGGACGAGAGGTGGGCGCGGACGAGGCACTCGCCATGGGCCTCGCCAACCGCGTGGTGCCGCCCGGGTCCGCCCTCGAAGCGGCCGTCGAGTGGGGGGGCGAGCTCGCCGCGCTGCCCCAGGAGTGCCTCCGCAACGACCGGCTCTCTGCGATCGGCCAGTGGGGACTCACCGCCGAAGACGCCCTCGCGCTCGAGTACCGATACGGCATCGCGAGCCTGGGTTCCGCGGAGGCGGTCGCCGGCGCCCGCCGTTTCGCCGATGGGGCCGGCCGGGCCGGAGCCACCCTCGATCCCCCGGCCGCGAGCACCTCTGCCTGACCGGGCCGAGCCGATGCCCGATGTGGCTGCCTTCGACTTCGACGGAACGGTGATCCGCGGCGGGAGTGTCTTCGGCTTCCTCTGCGCGGTGCGGGGACGGCGTCGTGCGGTGCTGGCGGCAACCGGACTCCTTCCCCGGCTGGTGCACGCCGCGGTGGTGGGTGGAGAGACCGCCGACCGCACGAAGGAGCACCTCTTCGAACGGGTCCTCGCCGGGGTCGAGCCCGGACATCTCGACCGCATCGCACACGCCTACACGGAGCGGCTCGTCCGCCGAGTCCGCCCCGAGATCGCCGCACGCCTCGAGTGGCACCGTGGGCGCGGGGACGCGGTGCTCTTCGTCTCGGCCTCTCCCGAGGTCTACGTCAGCCTCGTCGGCCGGCGACTCGGCACCGACGCGGTCCTCGCGACCCGGCTCGCGGTCGGGGACGACGGGCGCCTCACCGGCGGGTACGACGGGATCAACTGCCGAGGAAAGGAGAAGGTCCGGCGCCTCCAGCGTTGGATCGAGCGGTCGGCGACCTCCTCGCCGGGACTCTGGGCCTACGGCAACAGCCGCGGCGACCTGTCGATGCTCGAGGCCGCCGACGTCGGTGTCAACGTGGGTCGGCTGGGACGGATCGGGCGGCTGCGCCGCTACCCCCCGCTCCGGAGGACCGGACCGACGGCTCAGCCCGCGGCAGAGCCGTAGAAGCCCGCGTCGCCGAACGCGAAGATCCCGCCGTCGGCTGCGACCATCCAGTACCCCCTGCCGTCAGCGGTCCCGGCCATCCCGACGACCGGCCGGACGAGATGCAGCGAGCCGGTCGACCCGTAGAACAGTGCCCGCCCGAAGGAGAAGATCCCGCCGTCGGAAGCGACCAGCCGGTAGCCGTCGCCGCCGGGGACGGCCGACATCCCGACGACGGGACGGTTGAGCGGCCGCCCTCCCATCGAGCCCGAGAAGGTTGCGTCGCCGAACGCGAAGACACCTCCGTCGGCGGCCACCAGCCAGTAACCCTTCCCGTCGCCGGTCGGGGCCATGCCGACCACCGGTTGGTCGAGGACGAGGTTGCCGGTCGAGCCGAAGAAGTGCGCGTCGCCGTAGCTGAAGATGCCGCCGTCCGCGGCGACCAGCCAGTAGCCCTTGCCGTCCGACGTTGCGGCCATTCCCACGACCGGCTTGTTGAGCACCAGGTTGCCGGCCGAGCCGTGGAAGGCCGCGTCGCCGTAGCCGAAGATCCCGCCGTCGGAGGCGACCAGCCAGTAGCCGTGACCGTCGTGGGTGGCGGCCATCCCGACCACCGGCTTGTTGAGGGCGAGGCCGTCCGCCGATCCCTCGAAGGTCGCGTCACCGAAGCCGAAGAGCGATCCGTTCGCGCCGACCACCCAGTAGCCGCGGCCGTCCGGCGTCGGGGCCATCCCGACGCCCGGTCCGGTGAGGGTGGTCCCGACCGTGAACCAGTCCGACTTGAGACCGAGCGCCGCGGCGAATGCGTCGCCGCTCAGCGAGACGTTCGAGGCCGATCCGAGAAGGGACATCGCGGAGACCCGGCCGCCCCACTCCCCGTACCCGTTCCGAGCGGTCACCTCGATCGCCTGCAAGCTCCCGAGCTGAGGCCACGCCGCCTCGACGCTCGACACCGGGATCGACGCCGACCAGGTGTGATCGGGGTTGCACGCCCCCGGCACGCAGACCGAGTCCCCGGCGTCGACCACGGCCGGAAACGCCCCCGGCGCGCTGTAGCCACCGGTCGAGGCCGAGTACTGGGTCGAGGCCACCGCGCCGCCGGGGAACTCCATGACCCCCCCTGCGGTGTCGGTCACTGCGAGATCGCTGATCGCGGTCTCGTTCTCGGTGCCCCGGTAGGCCTGGCAGGCGAGATCGCAGATGTCGGCGTATCCGCCGTACGACCCGAGCCCGGCCATCACGTAGGACCGCGCGGCGACCGCCTGGGCTTCGAGTTCCTGGAATCCGGAAGGCTGCCCCTGCGGCCCGGGTCCCCCGAGGCTCCCCCACCCCGCCGACGACTCGTTCGGGACCACGCCCGCGACGTACTGCTCGAGCGCGACGATGTTCACCGTGCGGGGAGCGCCGGCCGAGTTGTAGATCGCCTCGATCGAGCCGCGGACGGTGAGGTTGCCGCCGATCTGACAGAGCTGGAGGGCCTTCGACGCGGTCTGCGGATCGCCGAGGCCGGGGTTCGAGCTCGGCTGCACGGTCGGGTCGGAACGAGTGGCCCGGGCTGTCCAGGGACCACCGCATCCCGGGCCCACCGCGACCGTCCACTCACCCCCGCCGAGCGGTCCGAGCAGCACGGCCTGGCCCGCGCCCACCGAGATCGAGGTGCCGGCGACGGAGAACGGGGTGCCGGAGGTGACGATCACCGTGTTGCCGTCGTTCTCGGTGAGGGCGACGCGCACCAGGTGCGACTCCTGACCGGCCGAGAGCGACGCCGGCGAGGTTCCCCCGTAGTAGTGGTCGAGGATGCCCTGGTAGCCGGTACCGGCGAGTGCGTAACCGAGGGCCCCCCACTGGCCCATGCCGTGACCGTGGCCGAAGCCGTGACCGGTGAGCGAGACCGTCGACGACGGATAGGCCGACGCCGTGTCCGCCACCGCGAGGATGCCGGTCGCGCAGAACGACACGAACACCACCATCGCCACCGCCGAGCGGGCGGCCCGGTGGCGTGTCGCGACTCTCAACATCGGTCCTCGACGACGTGCACCTCGCCGCGTCACGGTAGCGGGAACGACGCCCGCGTTGGTGGACCGAGCCCTGCTCGACCCGCGAGCCGTCTACTCGATCGCTTTCCTCGGAGAGGAGCTCAGTCGGAGCCGATCGCGTCCGAGAACAGTTGCGGGACCGATCCGTAGAAGCCGACGTTGAAGGCGAACATGCCGCCGTCGGCCGCGACCATCCAGTAGCCGGCGCCCCGTCGGCCTGGTGCCATGCCGACCACCGGCTGCACCAGTGCGAGCGAGCCGGTCGACCCGTAGAAGGGTGCGTTGCCGAAGGAGAAGATCCCCCCGTCGGAGGCGACCAGCCAGTAGCCCTGGGCGCCGTTCGACGCGATCCCGACCACCGGGCGGTTGAGCGGTTGGCCGCCCATCGACCCGTAGAACGCGGCGTCGCCGAATGCGAAGAGGCCGCCGTCCGCCGCGACCAGCCAGTAGCCGCGCCCGTCCGGCGTGGCGGTCATGCCGACGACGGGCTGGTTGAGCACCAGCGATCCGGTCGAGCCGTAGAACCCGGCGTCGCCGAACGCGAACAGTCCGCCGTCGGCCGCGACCAACCAGTAGCCGCGCCCGTCCGGTGTGGAGGCCATGCCGACGACCGGCCTGTTGAGTACCAGCGATCCGGTCGAGCCGTAGAACCCGGCGTCGCCGAACGCGAACAGGCCTCCGTCGGAGGCCACTTCCCAGTAGCCGTGGCCGTCGCGGGTGCTCGCCATGCCGACGATGGGACGGTTGAGCGGTTGGCCGCCCATCGACCCGTAGAACGCGGCGTTGCCGAACGCGAACAGCCCGCCGTCCGACGCGACGTTCCAATACCCACGGCCGTTGGCCGTCGAGGCCATCCCGACGATCGGCTGGTTGAGGTGGCCCGGAGCCGGCTGGTTGAGCCAACCGGTCAGCTGCGGGTTCTGGTGGAACATCGGCCAGGATCGCTTGCCGAGCGAGCGACCGGCCGAGCCGGCCACTTCGTAGTGCTGGATGATGCCGGCATTGCCGGCGTCGTAACCGGCGATGGTGATGCCGATGGTGCCGTTCGGGTCGACGGTCACCATCGGAGAGCTCTGCAGCCCGATGGCGCCCGCGCCGAGGACCGCGACCAGCTGCGCGCTCCGCCCGTCGAAGATGGCGAGGCCGGAGGTCGTCGGGACCAGGAGGTCGTTGTAGCCACCACCGCTCAGGTCGGCGGTGGTGATCCCCCCGATGATCTGGCCGGCGACCGCCTGGGGCCACCCGGGCATCGCGGTCCCGTTCGAACCGTTGAGCGCCCAGACCAAGCCGCCCGAACCGGTGTTGGCGCCTTCGACCACCTCGACGTTGCCGTCACCCTCGAGGTCGCCGATGGCGGGGCTGTCGGTCGTCACGCCGCCGAGGTTGGCCTGCCAGACGACGCCGCACCCGCCGTTCAGCGCGAGGAGCGTGTTGGTGTCCGGCGCGCCCGGGTAGTACGAACCGGTCCCCACCGCGATCCCCGTCTGGCCGCCCGCGAGGAAATTGCCGACCGCGGGCGACGAGTCCACGGTCTGGTTGGTGTCGTGGTCGCAGATCAGATTGCCCCCCGGGCCGAGCACTCGGACGTGGCCGCCGTTGGAGTAGGTCTGGCCGAACGCGATGCCCGCAGTCGAGTCACCGCCCTCGACCACATCGGTCTGCCCGTTTCCGTACAGGTCGGCGAGGGAGGGCGTCGAGAAGCTGCTGTCGGCCGTGAAGAACGGCCATCCCGGCAGCACCGCGCCGTTCGCCGCGTTGAAGGCGTACTGGTCCTGACCGAGGGAGGGCGCGACCACCGCGTCCGCACCGTTCAGTGAACCCACGGCCATCGACGCCTGGACCCCGTGGTTGCCGTTCGGGTCGGTTGCGTTGCGCCCCCAGATCTGGCCGGCGGCGTTGTTGAACGCGTAGTAGCCGCCGACGTTCGGCGCCGCCGCGTTGCCCGCTCCGACGAAGACGTCGTCGGTACCGCGACCGTCGGGGGTCACCGACGGGGTCGAGTCGACCGGCGCGCCGGTGTGCGCGGGCCAGCCGGCCACGCCGGAGCCGTTGGAGAGATGGAACGCCCACACGTTGCCGGCGCGGTCGCCGACCACGACCGCAGGACCGCTTCCGTCGAGGGTCGCCTCCGACGGCGAGCTCTGGCCGATGGGCGCTCCGCCGTCGGGCAACACCTGCTGCCAGGCGAGGGAGATCCCGAGCCCGGCGTGCGGGACGACCGGCCCCGCCGCTGCCGGAACCGGGGTCACCGCGAGGGCGGCGATACCCGAAAGCGCGGCGGCGCCGC
This sequence comes from uncultured Acidimicrobiaceae bacterium, assembly GCA_963769905.1. Lineage (GTDB taxonomy): Bacteria > Actinomycetota > Acidimicrobiia > Acidimicrobiales > RAAP-2 > Bog-756. The sequence continues at coordinate 1,212,479 of CAVYNG010000002.1, read as the reverse complement.
AGATCGTGAGCGCGCGGTGCCACGGTCTTGTTGCGGCCCTCGTGCCCCGTACTCGTGCGTCAGTCATCGAACAACCCCCTCCTGCCCGGCGCGGCACCGGTCCCGATCGTTCTCGACGCGTCCCGAAACCCCGCGGCAGGGAACGACGCCGATCCACTTGCCTATCGGCGTCAGATCCGAGGAACTGAACCCCGGATGGGAACCGGCCCGACGCCAGGCCGCGCCGGTCGGGCGCGACCCGGTATGCGGCTCCGTCACCGACCGGCCCCGGTACCCTGAGCCATGGCACTCGACCGGTCCACGGTGCTGGTGGCCAGCCCCGATGCAGCGGCGACCCGGACAGAGGTCACCTCCCGGCACCGGGCGCGAGCGAGGCCGTGGGTCGCTCCGAGCGCTGTGGGCGTGGTCGCCTTGGTGCTCCGCCTGCTCACCGCGGCGACCGGGCCGACCGACTGGGACTCGGCCCAGTACGCCCTGGCGACCGGCCACTTCGACGTGACCCACGGTCAGCCGCAGCCGCCCGGGTACTGGCTCTATGTCGAGTCCGGACGGGCGCTCTCCCACCTCACCGGCCTCGGAACGGTGCGCGCCCTCGTGGTGGTGGCGGCGCTCGCATCGGGCGCCGCCGCCGGGCTCACCGTGGTGGCGGGCCGTGACCTCGGGGGGCCGTGGGTCGGCCTGGCGGCCGGCGCGGTCGTCGCCACCTCGCCGTTCGCCTGGTTCAGCGGATCGGTCGTCGCGACCTATTCCTTCGATCTTCTCGCCTGCTCCTTGCTGATCGTGCTCGCCTGGCGGGCGCGGCCCGCCAGCTGGCACGGCGTCGCGGCTGTCGCCGCCGTCGGGCTGCTCGCCGGGTTCCGGCAGTCGATCGTGCAGTCGTTCGCGCTCCTCGCGCTCGTGCCGGTGGTGTCCTCGACGCGGACCTGGCGCCTTCTCGCCGCGACCGTCGGCGCGGCTCTCGTCTCGGTCGCGATCTGGTTCGTCCCGATGGTGGCGACCCAGCCCGGCGGCTTTGCCACGTGGGTGCACGCCACCCGCATCGAAGCCACCGGCGCGGCACAGGCCACCTCGGTCCTCGACCATGCACCGAACGGCGCGACCAATCTCGGCACGTTCGCCGGGTACACGGCGGTCGCGCTCGCACCGCTCGCGCTGCTGGCGGTGCTCGCCGGTGTCGTGCTCGCGGTCCGGGCCGTCCGATCGCCCGCCGGAGCGGGTGCCACGACCTCGGACGAAGAAGCGGACGGACCGCGACCCTGGTACCAGTCGAGAGCCGCCGTCCTCGGCGCCGCGCTCGTGCCGCCGATCCTCCTCGTCGCCCTCGTGCAATTCGCCAAGGGGGGTTACCTCCTCGCCTACCTTCCGGCAGCGGTGATCGCGTTGTTGCTCCCGCTCGGCGCCCTCACCGGAACCTTGCCCGACACGCACCGCCGGCGCGGGGCTCGGCGGACGGTACGACGACGCCGGGTCTCGCTCCCCTGGCTGGCGGTCGCCTCGCTCGGCGTAGCGGTCGTCGTCGTGCTCGGCGCGCAGCGGTTCCTCGCAGGTGACGACGTGCTGCCGGCGACCTGGGTGCGGAGCTCGGGTGCTCTGTGGCTGGTCCAGCCCCGCTACCAGGCCCCTTACGCCGATACCCGCTCCGCCATCCGTTCGGCCGACGCGATCGACGCGGCCCTGATCGGGCTCGGTCCGGCGGTCGACCGCACCTCGGACGTGATCGTCTTCGACACCGTCGACGGTGGCGACGCGATCTACCGCAACGCGGGTTGGGCACTGCCCGCAGACCGCGTCGCGCTGGTCGCGCCGGGGAGCGTCCAGTACAACGAGCTGCACGGCTCGCTCTACTACGCGTCGGGCCACACGGTCGCGGTCGGACCGGCCGGATCGGTGTTCCTCGTCGCATCGCCCGCGCTCGACGGGGTCTCGTCGCTCGCAGCGGAAGGAGACGCGCTGCCGGTCGCCACCCCCCGGCCCATCGGTGGCTACCGCGTGTTCAAGATCCTTCCCGGCGTCTCCCTGCTCGGGGTACAGATCGTCTCGACGGCCGGTCCGCGCCCGCTCGGCACCGGGATCATCCCCTAGGCGGCGCCGACCACCGCCTCGACGAAGGCCGCATACCGGTCGACGACGAGCGGCCACCGGAACCGTCGGTCGACGTAGGCGCGTCCCCGTTCTCCGAGCGACCGCCGTGCCCCGGCGTTCGCCGACAGCAGGTCCACCCCGACCTCGAACTCGCCGTAGCCGCCGAAGAGCAATCCGCCGCCCGACCGGCGACAGTGCTCGACGGTGGCCGCGCACTGGGCGTTGACCATCACCGGGGTGCGGGCGCTCCAGGCTTCGGCCACCACCAGTGAGAACGCCTCCCAGGGCGACGGCGCGACGAGGGCGACCGCGCCCTCGAGGAGGGCCCACTTCTCGTCCTCGGGCACCGGTCCGACCAGGTCGACGTCGGGGTGCACCTCGGGTGCCTCGACGATCGGACCGGCGAGCACCAGCCTGAGTGGTCCGCCTCGACGTTCCTTGTACCGGGCGAACAACGACGCGAGCAACGAGGTCCCCTTCTTCGATTCCACCCGCCCGAGGCAGAGCAGGTAGGGAGGGTCCCCGGCGTGAGCGGAGCCCGAAGCGGCTGCCCCACGTCCGGGTCGGCAGTCGGGGTCGTCCACTCCGAGCCCGAGCAGGATCTGGCGGTGGGTCGCCACCGGGAAGAGCCCCTCCACCAGATCGCGCTCGGCCTCGGTCTGGAAGACCAGTCCGTGCGCGGCGGCGAACACCCTCGGGAAGACCGGGAGGCGGAGAGCGGGCTCGTCGTGGGCCGCGGGGTGGAGGATGGTCGGCTGCTTCACCTGGTCGATCACCCGCACCGTCGGGTAGTAGAGATACGGATAGAAGACGAGTACGTCGGCGTCGGTCGAGACCGCCGCCTCGACCATGGCGGGGACGACCGGGCCCTGGAGATCGATCCATTGCTCGGCTTCCCACAGGGTCGCGCGCTCGGGCGCCGAGAGCAGGCCCGCCGAGAACGGGTGGAACGACGGATCGCGACCGCGCTCGGACGCGAACCGCACCACCGAGACGCCGCCGATCTGCTCCTCACCGGCAGGATGGACGTCGGCCCAGGTCACGAAGTCGTCCGCGCAGCTGGTGAGCACCTCGACCTCCCATCCGTCCCGGGCGGCGAGGTGCTCGGCCAAGAGACGGGCCGCCGTCTCTGCGCCACCGACGATGGACGGTCCGTAGCGGGGCAGGACGAAGGTCAGTTTCATCGAGTCGGGCGACGGCCGTCCGCCGTCGACCTCACGCGGCGAGCGCGCCCTCGAGCGCGGAGGCGAACCCCTGCTGCACGCGTGGCAGGGCGAAGGAGGCCACCCGCTCGGAGGCAGCCCGGGCCAGTGCCGCCCGGAGCCGCTCGTCGACGACGACCCGGTGGAGGGCCGCGGCCACCCGCGCGGGGTCCTTGTCGGGAAGGACCAGGCCGGCGCCTTGGATCGTCTCGGGGACCGCGGTGGTGGTGTGCGCGACGATCGGCAGCTGGTGGTACATCGCCTCGAGCAGCGGGACACAGAACCCCTCGTGGTTGGAGAGGCAGACGAACGCGTCCGAGGCGGCGTAGTAGGCGATCAGTTCCTCGTGACTCACCGAGCCGGCGATGTCGATCGCATCGAGCAGACCGAGCTCGTCGGCGAATCGTTCGAGCGCGGTCTGGTACCCCTCGCTGATCGCACCGCCGACCAGGCGCAGCCGGGCGTGGGGGTCGTAGACCCGGCGGTAGGCCGCGAGGGCCTTGACCAGGTCGTGCTGTCCCTTGTGCGGCGAGACCTTTCCGACGAAGAGCAGGTCGATCCCCCCCGAGGACTTGTCACGCTCGAGCCGGTCCGCGGTCGCGGGGTCCGGCGAGCCGGCGAAGCTGTCGAGGTCGATCAGGAGCGGCACGGTGGCAGTCGATCGATATCCCGCCGCCTGCAGCTCGAGCTCGTTGAAGTGCGAGTCGGCGATGGCGAACTCGGTGACCGGTGCGAGGTCGCGCAGCTGGGAGCGCCCCCAGCGGACCTCCTCGCCGACCTCGGGCACCCATGCCTCGAGCAGGTCCGCCGGAGTGATGTTGTGGTAGTTCACGAACTTGCGCTCGTCACGCTCGCGGAAGATGTCCGCCACTCCGCTCCCGATCGACAATTGATAGAGGAGGACACGATCCGCAGAAGGCCGGTCGCCGATCCTGCTCACCGGCAAGCCGTGGTCGAGGCGGTCCGCGCTCGCGTTGCCGTAGAAGATGTCCGAGCGGTAGCCGCGAGACCGGAGCAGGTCGCGGAGCCGGACGACGTGGCCTCCGATGGCGTCGCGGCTGGCGAGTGTGGGGATGACCTGGTCGATGCGCCCGACGGTCACGAAGCGCTTTCTTCCCAGCCGGCGAGCGGGCCGAAGGCGCTCACCGCCGGCACCTCGCCGGTCAGGCCGGTCGAGCGCCGGCGGAAGCTCACGTCGAGAGGGAGCCGCACCCGTCCGGTGGAGCGTCCGGGGTTGGCCACCTCGAACTTGGTGACCTGGTCCTGCCAATCGAAGATGGTCGTCGTCATCGCGCTGCGGACCCCGACACTGACCGAGTAGGTGCCGTCCAGCAGCGGAACCTCGGGAAAGTGGAAGCGCAAGGTGCCGCCTCCTTCGGGCACCTCCATCGCGCAGGCCGGATCGTCGGGGTCGGAGGCGAAGACCACCTCGTTCTTGTCGTCGTAGATCGCGATGGTGGCCATCGCATCGTCCACCGCAGCCAGGCTGTCGAGGTCCACGATCACGGTGAGCGACTCCCCCGGGTACATGTGGGCGCGCGCGCCGTCGCCGCCGTGCTCGGCCCGCACCGTGCCGATCACCAGCGCATTGCCACTGGGCTGACCGGACTTCGCGGCGCCGCCCGTTCCGACGCCCAGCAGATCGGCGAGGTACACCCTGATGGCTTCGCCCGGCTCGTCGACTGAAATGACTTCACCGTGGTTGATGACCATCGCCCGCCCGCAGTTCTGGCGGATGGTGTCGGCACCGTGGCTGACCACGACGATTGTCCGCCCCTCCCGCTGGAACCTCTTCACGTGATCGAGACACTTGCGCTGGAACGCGGCGTCCCCGACGGCCAGTACCTCGTCGACGAGAAGGACGTCGGGCTCGACGTTCACCGCGACGGCGAACCCGAGGCGCACATACATGCCCGAGGAGTAGAACTTGACCTGGTTGTCGATGAAGTCCTCGAGCTCGGCGAAGGCCACGATGTCGTCGAAGCGCTTCTCGATCTCTGCCCGCGGCAGCCCGAGCAGCGATCCGTTGAGAAAGATGTTGTCGCGTCCGGAGAGGTCCGGTTGGAACCCGGCGCCGAGCTCGAGCATCGCGGCGAGACTGCCGCGGACCCGAATCTCGCCCGAGGTCGGCTTGAGGATCCCCGCGATGCACTTGAGGAGGGTGGACTTGCCGGAGCCGTTGCGGCCGAGGATCCCGAAGGTCTCGCCTTGGTTGATCTCGACGTTCACGTCGCGCAACGCCCAGAACGGGACGTAGGGCATCTTGCCGCCATGGATGACCCGCTCCTTCAACGACGTGTGCTTCTCGTTGTAGAGGCGGAACTGCTTGGAGATTCCCTGCACCTCGATGGCGACACCCATCGGTCAGAGTTCCTCGGCGAAGTTGCCCTCGAGCCGCCCGAAGACCACCAGCGCGAGCAGAAACAGCACGATCCCGAAGCCGAGCACGGCACCCATCATCCCGGCATACGTGCCCACGCCCCAGGTAGGGAGGACGTGGTACACGGTCGGCTTGGTCCCGGGCGGAGAGCCGGGCTGTAGATACGTGTACTGAGTGATCCCGTAGATGGCACGTTGGAACGTCATCACGATCGGAGTGAGCGGATTGACCAGGTACACGTACTGCAGCCAATTCAACGAAGGGTGGTCCTTGTTGTGGCCGGACAGGAAGATCGTCCCGTAGGTGTAGACGATGGCGGTGAACCAGAACCACGCCATCAGCAGCACTTCGGTCAGGTGCTGGGTGTCGCGCAGATAGACGTTGACCGCCGAGAGGAAGATGGAGAGTGCCCCGGTGAAGACCAGGAGAGCCACCAGAGCGAGCGGAAGGATGGCCACGAAGGTGAAATCCGGTTTGATCCCGAAGAGGAGCAGAGCGAGGACGAGCACCACCACCTGGATGGCGAAGAGCACGATGTTGACTCCCACGACCGAGAGGGCCAGCAGCTCGCGCGGGAAGGCCACCTTCTTCACGATGCCCGCCTTGCCGACCACGACTCCTGTGGCTCCCATCGCCGAACCGTTGAACAGGTTCCAGGCGATCAGGCCGGCGAAGAGCCAGATGGCGAAGTTCGGCTGGTGGTTGCGGGCGATGATCTTGAACACCACGTAGTAGATGGCGAGCACCAGGGCTGGGTTGAGCATCGACCAGGCGTAGCCGAGCACCGAGCCCTTGTACTTGACCTTGAGCTCACTCCGGACCAGCAGTATCAGCAGGTCACGATTGATCCAGAGGTCCTTCAACCTCTGTCCGAGCTGGACCTTTCCGTTGACGACGGTGATCCGGTCGTGGCTCTGGCCCGGCATGAACCGGGTGCTCCCGCCGATCGTCGAAGGGCGCTCCGGCTCCGCCGATCGAGGCTTCTCGACGCCGATGCTCACGAGTTGGCGGCCCCCGACCCGGCCGACGGGACCTGCATCGCGTCCTTCTGGATCACTTCGTCGATGAAGCCGTACTCACGGGCTTCCTCGGCGGTGAACCACCGGTCTCGATCGGAGTCGGCCTCGATGCGCTCGACGGTCTGGCCGGTGTGGAAGGCGATCCGTTCGGCCATCATCCGCTTCAAGTAGATGATCTGCTCGGCCTGGATGGCGATGTCGGATGCCTGGCCCTGCATCTGCCCCGACGGCTGGTGCATCAGGATGCGGCTGTGCGGGAGGGCGAAGCGTTTGCCGGGCGTCCCCGCGCAGAGCAGGAACTGGCCCATCGAGGCGGCCAGACCCACACAGATGGTACGGACGTCGCAGCGCACGTACTGCATGGTGTCGTAGATGGCCAGCCCGTCGGTGACCGAGCCGCCCGGCGAGTTGATGTAGACCGCGATGTCACGCTCGGTGTTCTCGGCCTCGAGGAGGATCAGCTGGGAGCAGACCAGGTTGGCCGTGTTCTGGTCGATCGCCGAGCCGATGAACACGATCCGCTCCTTCAACAGGCGCTGGAAGATGTCCGAGCTCGGGCCGACCTCGGGGCTCAGTTGTGCGGAGGTGGTGATTGGTGCGTGCGCGCCCATCCGACGCAAGTCGTCCATGGCCGGGAGCCTACTTGGTCGGGCCTGCGAGGTGACGCAACGCCAGGGTGGATTACCCGGTGACGGAGACCGGCGATCCGAGGGCGCGAACCGCCGCGACCAGCCGTTCTCCCGCGTCGGCCAGCTCGAGCTCGTCGAAGCGGGCACGGCCCGCCGCGGCCAGCCGGGCGCGCGCCGGCGCATCCCCGAGCAGTCGTGAGACCGAGGTTGCCACGTGCCGCGGTCCGGTCGAAGCGAGGACGACCGCCGCGTCGCCGACCACCTCGCGCACCGCGCCCTCGTCGGCCACGACGATCGGCAAACCTTGTCCCATCGCCTCGACCAGGGGGACGCCGTACCCCTCGTGCTCGGAGAGCATGACGAGGACGTGGGCGGCGCGGTAGTGGGCGGCGAGCCGCTCCTCGTCGATGCCCGAGACGAAGTCGACCGCGTGGCCGAGCCCGAGCTGCGCCGCGTACCGGGCGAGGGCCGCCGCATAGGAGGGTTCGGTCGGCGACCCGACCAGGGTGAGGGTCGCGGCGGGATCGGTGGTCGCCCGGGTCACGAACAGCGCGGCGATCGTCCGGTGATGCGCCTTGTTCGGGGCGAGTCGCCCGACCGAGAGCCATCGCGCCCCCGGTCCCGGGTGGGCGCCGCGCACCTCTTCGACCAGAGCGGGGTCCGGCTCGACCGGCGGCACCCGCACGTTGGCCACCGGTATCACCTCGACCCGTGTGCAACCCGCGGCGCGCAGCTCGGCCGCGTCGAAGTTGGAGACGGCGACACCGAGGGCCGCTCTCGGGGCGAGCAGAGCCAACTCGGAGAGGGCCCCCACCTGCAGCCTCGTGATCCGGTCGTTCCACCGGCCGAAATACTCGGGCGGGGTGATGCTGTGGTAGTTGACCACCACCGGCTCGGCCCGGGTGGCGAGCCAGCCGGCGATGGCCGAACGGGTCGCGAATTGGTACACGAGGACGTCGCCTTCGGCTGTGTCGGCCTCGTAGCGCAGGTAGGGGGCGGTCTCCTCGGCGGTCGCCGGGTCGGGGATCTCGACGTAGATGCGCGACGGGATCCCTGCCTCGACGAGGAGGTCGCGCACCCGCCGCGCGTGCTCCCCCACCGCGTCGTAGCGATGGAGCATCGGGACGAACTGGTGGATGCCACCCGTCCGGCTCACCGCTCGAACCTCGCCACCACCGCGTGCACGCTGCACCGCTCGGGCCGGTGCCAGGTGACCTCCGTCGCCCCCGCGCGATCCAAGAGCAGGAGCCAGGTCTCGGGGTGGAACGGCCGGCCGGGCAGGAGGTCGCGTGTCGTCGGAGGGAGAGCACGGTCGAAGGCGTCCTGGTCGGTGGTGAGCACGACCACCGATCCTCCGGTGGCCAGCACCCGAACCGACTCGTCGAGCAGGCCCGCCTTCCCCGGGAGATCGAGTCGGTCGACGCAACCGGCGAGTACCACCGCGGCAACCGATCGGTCGGGAAGGGAGGCGAGGTGGTCCGCGACCTCGTCGATCACCAGGTCGGGTGCGTTCCGCCCCACCCGCGCCGCGTCCAAGGCACGCCAGACCGACGCGGCCCGCGGTTCGACGCCGCTCACCGTACGCCCCGCTCCCGCGAGGGCCTCGAGCACCGAGCCGTCGCACAGCTCGCCGGCGACGATCGTGGTGCGTCCCCGGGCCGGCCGGCACCACGACCCGACCGACAGAGACCATTCGGTCAGATCCGGTACCGGAAGGTCGAGCGCGGCCGTCGTCCCCATCGGGTCGGTGCGCGCCTCGAGCGCTTCGACCCTCGCGGCCAGGTAGCGGAGCGCGTCCCAGGTCGCGATGAAGCGGTCGCCGTTGACTGCGGCGACCGCCGCGTCGGCCGCGGCGCGGGCGTCCGAGGCGAGCAGATCCGCCAGCACGCCCGCCACGTCACCGACGAACCGTTTGCCGACCTTCGCCGATCGCCCCCGGTCCCAGAGGTCGGGAGGGAGTCCGTGCCAGGGAGCCGCGCCGGCCGCGGAGGCGATGTCGGGCTGGTCGACCCGGCGCAGGGCGTCGTCGAAGCCCCACTGCAGCGAGCCCTGCGGGCTCAGCCGGTCGAACGCGGCAAGGAGCTCGCGCTCGTCGGGCCCGAGGTCCTCCTCTTCCTCCGGGCGCTCGCGATCGGTCGGTTCCTTCACACCGCCTTCGTCTCCCTCGCTCGAGTCGCCAGACGTCGCCATTCACCTCCTCCGGACGTACTCGGCACCGCCGACCGGCACCACCAGACGTTCCGAGCGCAGCGGCACACGATGCCCGCGCGCGACCACCTCTTCCACGAAAGCGCCGTAGCGATCGATGATCGCCGGCCAACGGTAGTGGCGCGAGGTGTACCGGTGCCCGGCCGCGGCCAGCCGGCGCCGCAGGGTCTCGTCGGAGGTCAACCGGTCGACCGCCACCTCGAAGGAGCGGAAGGAGTCGAACCAGAGGCCGCCGCCCGATCGCCGGACGTGTTCCATGGTCGCGGCGCACGCGGCATTCACCAGGACCGGCACGTCGACGGTCCACGCCTCGAGCAGCACCAGCGAGAAGGACTCGTAGGCCGAGGGCGTCACCATGGCGCAGGCTCCGGCGAGGATGTCCCATTTGTCCGCCTCGGACACCGTCCCGGTGACCACCATGTCGGGATGGTCCGGCGCCGCGTCGGACACCGGGCCGACGAACGCGAGGGCTAGGTCGCCGGGGTGGCGCTCCTTGTAGGCCGCGAAGTAGTCGGCCAGCATCCCGCAGCCCTTGTGCTCGTCGACCCGGCCCAGATAGCAGAGGTAGGGCCGGTCCCCGAGGCCGAGCACGTCGTGTCCGGACCGACCGGAGCCGGCAGGCTGGTCGACGCCGAGGCCGAGCACGAGCTGCGGGCGTGCCCCGACCTGAAAGACGTGCTCCATCAGATCGCGCTCCGCACGCGTGTGGTACACGAACCCGTCGACGTCTTGGAAACTGCGATGGAACGCTCGCAGGTAGAGCGCTGGTTCGTCGTGGGCCGCGGGGTGGAGCAACGTCGGTACCGGCGACACCGCGATGCTGTCGACGGTGGTCGCGAAGAGGTAGGGGTAGCACGCCAACGCGTCCGAGCGAGTGCCGGCAGCCGCATCGACGAGTTCCGGGCACAGCGGACCGTTGAGCGCGATCCACCGTCGGCCCTCCTCGAGCGACGCGCTGGTCGGTGAGACCCGCAGGCGACCGTCGAGCTCGAAGTACTCGAGCAGGCGGCGGCTCACGGTCGCAAAGCGGTGCACGGTGACACCGTTGAGCGTGGAGGTACCGGCCGGCTCGACGTTCTCCCACGTCAGGTGGTCCACCGCGCAGCTGGTGAGCACATCGACCGTCCAGCCGGGGCGACGGCAGAGTCGTTCGGCGAGCATGCGCGCCGCGGTCTCGGCGCCGCCGATGACCCCGGTCCCGTACCGGGGGGTCACGAAGGTCAGCTTCATACGACCCCCTGGCGGGCGCCATCGAGAACCCCGAGCACCTCGACGAAACGCGCGCGAGTCGACTCCGGAGAGAACGCCGCGAGCCGCCGCCGGCCGGCCGACGACAGGGAACCCGCGAGCGAAGGGTCCTGCGCCACCCGGGCGACGGCCGTCGCGACCACGCTCGGCCGTTTGGAGCCGAGCAGGAGACCTGCGTCCCCGAGGGTCTCCGGTACGGCACCGGCCCCATAGGCCACGACGGGGATCCCGGAGGCCATCGCCTCGAGCAGCGGGATGCAGAACCCTTCGTGCTCCGACAGGCAGACGAACACGTCGGCGTCGGCGTACCACGCAGTGAGCTCGGGGTGTGTGAGATCTTCGCCGTGGCGGATCGCGTCCGCGAGGCCGAGCTCCGCCGCGAACTCGAAGACCGCCCGCGCGTACGACGGAGTCACCGAGGGCCCGACCAGGTGGAGCCGAGCTCCGGGGTCGAACCAGCGCCGGTAGAGCAGCAAGGTCTCGACGAGGTCATGCTGTGCCTTGTTCGGCGAGAGCCGGCCGACGAACAAGAGGACTGTCGACGTCCCGTGCGCCCTCGCGAGACGCGCGCGCTCCGACTCGTCGGCCGGTCCGCTCATGCCCTCGGTGTCGACGATGATCGGGACCACTGCGGTCGCCCGGCATCCCATGCCCTCGAGCTCCGCCGCGTTGAAGGCAGAGTCCGCGATCCCGAGCGCGGCGCGGGACGCCAGGGCCGCGGCCTGCTCGCGGGCGAGCGCGACCTTCCGACGCGTGTGGTCCTCCCATCCCTCGTAGAAGGAGGCAGGGGTGACGTTGTGGTAGTCGAGGACCAGGGTCTCCTCCCGTCCGAGGAGGAATTCGGCGACGGGCGAGGCGGTGCTCAGCTGGTAGAGCAAGATGTCGTCGGGACGTGCGCGCTCTGGATAGCGCTCGAAGTAGAGCGCCTCGCTCCAGAGGTCGTCGTGCGCGGCTTCGACGTAGATGTCCGAGGACCATCCCGCGGCCCGGAGTGCCTCTCGGAGGGCCAAGGTGTGATCGCCGGTCGCGTCCCGTGGCAGGAGGGCCGGGACGAACTGGTGGACCGCGGTCACCGCTCCCGGACGGCGACCAGGACGTACTCGGCGGGGCCGAGCAGCAAGGCGTTGACCGCGTCGATCGCCGCGTTCATCGCGGTTGCCTGCTCGCCACCCTCGGCGACCCGCTCGAGCCGACTCTCCTCGCCGCCGAAAGTCACCTTCGCGTATGCGAATCCACGCTCGGTGAGGAGATGCACCCAGGTTTCGGGGTGCAGTGGTCGTCCGGGCGCGAGGTCGGTCAGCACGTGACTGGTGTCGCGCGCCCACGCGTGCGGGGTGGTCGAATGCACCACGAGCACCCCGTCGAGGGCGAGGCGTGACGACAAGAGGTCGACCAGCCGTTCGCGCTCACCCGGGTCGAGCCACTGGACCGAACCGCTGAGCACCAGGCCGGCGAGCGCCTCGTCCGCGACCACCGCGAGGTGGTCGAGGACGCTCTCGGCCCGCACGTCGAGCCCGCGTTCGGCACCGATCTCGACGTCGGACTCGTTCGGATCCACTCCATAGGCGTCGACCCCGATGGCGAGCAGTGCGTCGAGAAGGCTGCCGGTGCCACACTCCGCATGGAGGACGCGTCCACCGACTCCGTCCAGAGCGGCCACCGCGACCGGGCACCACCACTGCGCGCCGGAGTCGACCCGTGGGACCGCGCTCGCCGGCAGCTCCGGCGTCCGCTGGGACTCGACTGCCGCCTCGAGATCCTCGACGTGGTCCACCAGCACGTGGAACATCCGAGAGACCGCCCAGGCGAACTTGACGATCTGGTGGACGATGAATCCGATGTACCAGCCGAGTGCCTTTCTGATCGTGCGTTTGAAGGCACCGCCGAGTGCCTTCTCCGAAGCGGTCGGCACCGCGGTGTCGACGTAGGCCGACCCGTCGACCAGTGCCAGAGTCTCCCGCAGACGCGCCTTTCCCTGGAGCCCGACCGGCGAGAACTCGAGGAACAATTCGTCGAGCTCGCGCTCAAGGCCCGCCGGCAGATCACCCGACGCGCGCCGGCGGCGCACTTCGGCATCGATCTCGGCCATCACCTGGTTCAGGTAGTCGACCCGCCCTGCTCCGTCGAGCTGCTCGCCTTCTGGTTCCTTCCGCTCCGCCGCGGCGGCCGGGGGCGTCGAGGACTGCGTGGGCGGCACAGCGTGACTATAGCGAGGCACCTCTTCGACCCCGTGTCTGGCGCACTTCGGGACACGGTCTGTCGCGACCGGGGAATTAGCATCGGTGGAGGCGCGGGTGTGGCGGAACTGGCAGACGCGCCGGGTTTAGGACCCGGTCCCTTCGGGGGTGGGAGTTCGAGTCTCCCCACCCGCACGCCCTTCAGACGAGGCCGCCGTGGCGGCTTCGCGTCACGAAGAGTTCGGCCGCAGCTGCGAGTTCGGCCTGTACGCCGCGTTGGGACTCGAGCAGCTCGTCGGCCCAGAGCATGCGGAGCACCACCCGCAACCGGTCGCCTCGTCGCCGGGCCCGCGCGTCGTCGAGAGCCTCCTGCAGGACGTGGTGGAGCGTTCGGTCGTGCTCCTCCGCGGGTTCCAGCTGGTCTCGCCGACCGGCGAGCAGCGCGCCGAACCCCTCGTACCACCGGTGATTGGCGTCGTACGCCTGGCGGAGCACCTCGCCTGCGACGGCCACCGACTCGAGCTCGGCACGGCCAGGATCGAGCGTCTGCGGCGGCAGGCTCGCCAGGGTGTACGCACCCAGCCGGATCCGGTTGGCACCGGTGACCAGTCTCGCCACGGTCTCGATCGGCACCACCTTCGCACCGCGCTCGCCGAGGAATTGGCGGAACGCGTCGTCGGCACGCAGATAGGAGCGATGGGCCGCCCGGTAGGCGGGACCGGTGTCCACCTCGCGATCCGAGGTGGAAATGCGGCTCACCGCGTCCGAGAGGTAGCCCGAGTCGGCCACGAAAGCGTCGGCCAGCGCGCGGCCGAGGGCGGCCGTCGCGCCCCGCGGCCAGAAGAGCAGGCCGACCACGATGCTCACCGCACAACCGATCGTGACGTCCTCGATGCGGGTCAGGCCGACCCGCCACCCGGAGGGCTCGATGAGGTTGAAGAGGATCACCACCATCACGGTGAAGCCGGCCTGCCCGGCTGCGAACGAGATCATCGACGGTGCCATCCCCGAAACCAGGACCGCGATGGGGAGCAGCACCCACAGTGCGGCCGAGTGCGTCCCGATGCCGACCAGGAGCGCGGAGCCGATCACGAAGCCGACCGCGGTTCCCCCGATCGCCCGCAGGGCCGTGGAGCCGGTGCCGAGCGCGTTCGAGCGGAGTACTGCGAGGGTCCCGAGCACCACCCAGAACGCGTGCTCGACCTCGGTGAGCTCGGCGACGGCCACCGCAAGCGCGAGTCCGGCGGCGCCACGGACCGAATTACGGAACCAGACCGATTGGAAGGACAGATGGCTCGCGACGCGCGACCAGACGATCGCCTTCGGGCGGCCGTCCCCCTCGGCCGGCTCGAGCATGCCGACTGGCTTCTCGCCCGCGGCCTCGAGCGCGGCGTCGGCGACCATGGTGGTGGCGGCACCGAGTGCGCGGGCATGGAAGGTCGGATCGAGCAAGGTCTCGACCCGGCCCTCGGCCCCGTCCCCTTTTGCCGCACCGCGGCGGTCGGTCTCGAGCCCTTCCCCGGACCCGACCATCCTCGACACCTCGGCGTCGAGCTCGCGGTGGACCGAGGCCTCGAGTCGTTCGGCCGAAACCCGTACCTGCTCGTCGAGGGGCGTGTCCTCGTCACCGTGCACCCAGCCTTCGCGCACCAGGCGAGCGCTCAGCTGCAGACTCTCCGCCACGCGGCCGAGGATTCGCCGGACCGGGCCGTGCTCGAGCTCCTTCTCGTCCCGCTCCTCCAACACCGCGTTCTGCGCCACCCACTCGGTGCGTCCGACCAGCTTCGCCAACGCGACCGCACCGCCGGACGCACCGGTCGGAGGGTAAGGGGTCGCGGCGAAGACCCGCTCCAATTCGGTGAGCTCGGTGTCCATGGCCTCCTTTGCCGCCGGGTCCCGGCTCCCGCCAAAGTGGGACCCGGCGAGGCGCGCCACCGCGGAGAGGGTGTCCGACAGATGGCCGCGCAACCGGTCGTGCCAGTGGCCGGGCCAGAGGAGCAGGCACACGGGAATCGCCGCGGCGCCGGCGAGGGCGAAGCCTCCGAGCCGCGGCCCGATCTCGCTCACCGGGGCCGCGACCGCCACCGGCAGGACGAATGTCAACAGTGCGGCCGTCGAGGCGACTGCGGCCTGTGGGACGACGACCCCGGCGAAGAGGACCACGAACCCCACCACCGCCATGGTGGCCACCGCCGCCGCGGCGTGTGCCGACGCCGCGGTCCCGATCGTCACGAACACCATGCCGGTGGCGAACAGCGCCAGGTAGGAAACGAGCCGGGTCCGTGGCGGGCCTCCGAAGTCGACGAACAGCATGAGGGCGAAGGAGCCGAATGACGCGAAGAGGCTGACCTGCGGATCGGCGAACGCCACATGGGTGATCGCGAAGATGCCGGGCACCACCACCGCGGCCCGCACCGATCGCTTGGTGGCGCCGAGACCCGGATCCTTCGCACGGAACCAGCCTGCGACGCCCGATCGCAGCGAGCTGGGCGGTCGGTCCGCCGCTTCGGTCACCGGCTCCGGAGCGGGCACCAGGTGGATCCCCCCGTTCGCCTCAGCGCGGCTTCCTCACCAGGACGGCGAGCAGGTAGCAGTTGTCCGCGTCGTGGTAGATGCCGTGGTTGCGCGCGAGTGCCGCGGGATCGAACCGGTCCGGGTGGGCACCGCCCCAGTTGAGGCCCCGCTCGGTCAAGACCTCGAAGCCAGCCCCGAGCAGCTTCTCGCGCAACTCGGGAAGCGTGTACTCGACCTTGTGGTCGGGGTCGATGAAGTCGGGTTGCTGCAGTCGGCAGAGACGGCCGTTCGGCGTGTCGATCGCCAGGTGGCCGCCCGGCGCGAGGACCCTTGCGGCCTCCGCGAGGACGACGTCACCGTCGGCCTCGGTGACGTGCTCGATCGACTGGCCGCTGTAGACCAGGTCCACCGACCCGTCGGCCGCGAAGGAGAGATCGGCCATCGAGCGGTACTCGTAGCGGACCCGGCCGCGGGCCGTCTCCTCCGGCCCGAAACGCTCGGACCGGTAGAGAGGGTGTCGATCGTCAGGTGGGAGGTCGACGACGACGAGCTCGTCGAACTCGTAGGGATACCCGAGGACGACCAGCGCACCGCGTGGGTCGATGGTGTGACCGCCGCCGAGGTCGACGATCCGTCTTGCGGGCGGGAGCCCGATGATGAACTCCGCACGGCTGGCGTGCAGAGAACTGTGCAGGTTCGCCTCGCCGACCGGCACCTGGGTCCGGAATTCGCTCGAGCAGCGGATGCGGTCGACGACGTCGTCGTGGGAGAGTGCGCCCGACGCTATGGCCTCGGCCTGCTGGGTCCAGGCCGGCTCGTCCGGCTCGCGGCGGAGCAGCACGTTGTAGGCCATGCGCACCGCTTCCCGCGGCGCCAACTGCGAGTAGGTCAGGCCGGCGAGCCGGTTGACCTCACGCCGCACTTTGCGATCGATGCGCCGGAGCTGTGGCGAGACCTTGTCCAGCCGGACGCCGCCGGAACGTCCGTGCGCGCCGGGCTCAGCCTGGTCCCATCCGCTCACGCCGTCCCCGTTCGCACTCGGCCGATGTCGGTGAACCTACCATCGGCCTTTCGGTCCCTCCGATCTTGCGGGAGGGCCGCGCATCGGCCATGCTTCCCCGGTTCCGCCTCGGCCAGAGCCGTGGGCGGCACCGGATCACGACACAGGAGGACGACATGGGACTGCTCGACGGCAAGGTGGCGATCGTCACCGGCGCTGGCCGCGGGATCGGGCGCGAAGAGGCGCTCCTGCTCGCGTCGGAGGGCGCCAAGGTGATCGTCAACGACGTGGGTGCGTCCGTCTCCGGTGAGGGAGGCGACAAGCACCCCGCGGAAGAAGTCGTCGAACTGATCAAGAAGTCCGGCAGCGACGGCGCGGTCAACGCCTCCGACGTGAGCTCGTGGCAGGGCGCCAAGGACCTCGTCGACCAGGCAGTGGACACGTTCGGATCACTGGACATCCTGGTGAACAATGCCGGCATCCTGCGGGACAAGATGAGCTTCAACATGGACGAGTCCGACTGGGACGACGTCATCCGCGTGCACCTGAAGGGTCACTTCGCTCCTTCGCACCACGCCGCGATCTACTGGCGGGGGCGTTCGAAGGCCGGCGAGACGGTCAGCGCGCACATCGTCAACACCGCCTCGGAGGCCGGTCTCTACGGGAACGCGGGCCAGGCCAACTACTCGGCTGCAAAGGCGGGCATCGCGTCGATGACCTGGGTGCTGGCGAGGGAGCTCGAGCGCTACGGCGTCACGGTCAACTCGATCTCCCCGCGGGCCCGGACCCGGATGACCGAGAACCTCTTCGGGGAGATGGCCAAGGCCGGCGAGGGGTTCGACGAATGGGACCCCCGCAACGTCGCCCAGCTGGTGACCTTCCTCGCCTCCGACGAGGCCTCCGACGTGACCGGCCAGAACTTCGTCGTCTTCGGCGGCAACGTGTGGGTGATGGGCGGCTTCCACCCGATCGGGGAGATCCGCCGCGACTCGATGTGGACCCCCACCGAGCTGGCTTCGGTCAAGGGCGATCTGTTCAAGGGGATCTCCTCGGGGATCCCGAAGTTCAGCTTCTTCTAGGAGGCCAGCCCGCTCGAGGGGCTCCCCGTCACGCCGGGCGCGGCCGAACGGGTCCGCCTTCTCAGGCGCGGTTCGGGACGACCGCGGTCGCCTCGCCGACCACCTTCTCCTCACCCGCCGCGTTGGCGAGGCGGACGTCGAGGTCGACCAGATGGTCGACCCCTTCGACCCGCTTGCCGGTCACCACGACCTTGGTGCGCAGATCCTCGTCCGGCCAGGTCTGTTTCGCGAAGCGGACCTGGAACCTGCGCACGTTCCCGACGCCCACGTAGTCGGTAAGGGCCGAACCGAGGAGTCCCATCGAGAACATCCCGTGCCCGAACACGCTCGGCTGCCCCGCGGCGACCGCCTTGACCTCGTCGTGGTGCATGGGGTTGAAGTCGCCCGACGCACCCGCGTACATGACCAGGTCGGTGCGGTTCAGCACGTGCGACCTGACCGGGGCCTCGTCCCCAACGGCTACGTCCTCGAAGTACAGCGCGGCGTCACCCATCGATTCGGACCTCCGTCGTCGTGCTCGGGCGTCGTACGATTCTCCCACAGCGGAAGGTGGAGCCCCGGAGGGTCATCGGCCCGGCTCCGGATCCCGAGGGAGTCCGAGCAGGCGCTCCCCGATCACGTTCCGCTGCACCTCGCTCGTCCCTCCGGCGATGGTCAGGCACTTGCTCTGGAGCACGGCGTGCGCCCAGCTCGCTGCCGCGCCGTCGACGCGCACTCCCTCGGGTCCGAGGAGGTCCAGTCCGAACTCGTGCACGCGCTGGTCGAATTCGGCACCCGCCAGCTTGCGGATGCTCGATTCGGGGCCCGGCTCCAAACGGCTCACCGAGCGGATGGTGGCCCGCAGGCCGAGCTGCGCGAGCGACTGCGCCTCGGTGATCAGCGCACCCAGGCGGTCGAGGGTGACCGGGTCGGCGAGCTCGGGACGGGAGCCGACCAGGGCGAGTACCTCCTCGAGCGCTCCGCCCAACGCACTGTCCGACGACAGTGAGACCCGCTCGTTCGCAAGTGTGGTGCGGGCGAGCGGCCAGCCTCCGTTCGCCTCGCCGACCACGCACTCGTCGGGCACGAAGCAGCCGTCGAAGAACACCTCGTTGAACAGCGCGGCGCCGGTGATCTCGCGCAGCGGCCGGACCGTGATCCCCTCGGAGCGCATGTCGACGAGGAAGTAGGTGATGCCTCGGTGCTTCGGGACGTCCGGGTCGGTGCGGGCGAGGCAGATCCCCATGTCGGCACGCGCCGCCACCGACGTCCACACCTTCTGCCCGTCGAGCGACCATCCCCCTTCCACCCGTGTCGCACGGGTGGCGAGTGACGCCAGGTCGGAGCCCGCGCCGGGTTCGCTGAAGAGCTGGCACCAGACGACCTCACCACGGAGCGTCGGCCCCACCCAGCGCTCCCGCTGCTCGGGCGTGCCGTGGGCGATGATCGTCGGAAGCGCCCACGCGGCGACCGCGAGGTTCGGCCGGCGCAGCTTCGCCTCGTGGCACACGCGATCGATCACCAGTTGCTCGACCGGTTCGGCGTCCCGCCCCCAGGGTGCCGGCCAGTGGGGCGCGAGGAAGCCTTCCTCCGCGAGCGCCCGTCGCTGCTCGGCTGGGTCGTCCATCGCGGCGATCGCACGCACGGCAGGGCTGAGCTGATCGTGGAGATCCTCGGCCTCGGAGGGGAGCTCGACGCGCAGCTGTCGGCGTGTCCCCGAAAGGGCGAGCCGCGCCGCCTCGGCGCGCAAGGGCGCCGTGCCACCCACCAGCTGTCGCAGCGTCGTGGCCCGCCGGAGGTGGATGTGCGCGTCGTGCTCCCAGGTGAAGCCCATCCCGCCGAGCACCTGGATCGTGCCGTTGGCGGCTCCGACGTAGCCGTCGAGTGCCGAGCAAGCGGCCAGCTGCACCGAAAGGTGGGCCGCCGCCCGGTCGCGGTCGACTTGCTCACCGGACACCTCGTCGCTCGACGTGGCCGCGTCCCACGTCGCCGCCACCGACTGCTCGACCCGGACCAGCATGTCCGCCAGGCGATGCTTCACGCCTTGGAACTGGCCGATCGGCCTGCCGAATTGATGACGATTGCGGGCATGCTCCGCAGCGGTGTCGAGGCACCAACGTGCGCCGCCGACCGCTTCGGCCGACGCGACGAGCAACGCGAGGTCGCGGATCCGCTCGGTCGTCGCACCGGTCAGGATCCGCGCCGGAGGGACCATGGCACCCTCGAGCCTCCACGAGGCCGACGGTCGAGCCGGGTCGAAGCTCGGCAGCGCTTCGTTGGCCGCGACGTCGCCCGTCTCGAGCAGCGCCCAGACCGTCGAGCCCTCGGTGCGCACCGGCGCCAGGGTGAAGCTGACCACGGTGCCGTTCACCACCGGCTGGACCGTCCCCTCGACGAGCATGGTGCCGTCGGGCCGGCGGGTGCCGACCAGGCCGGGCGGCGCCACGGCACCCCCGTCGGCCGACGCGACCGGGTAGACGAGCGACGCCGGCGTCGTACCGTCGACGAGGCCCGGCAGGAATTCCTTGGAGGGCGCGCCGTGCTCGGCGAGGATCGCGCCGACGACGACGGTCGTCGCCCAGGGGCCCGGCGCGGCCGCCCGCCCGAGCTCTTCCGCGACCACCGCCAGCTCGACCAAACCGGCGCCCTGCCCGCCGAATTCTTCGGGCAGGTGGATCCCGAGCGTGCCGTGCGCGGCGAGGTCGCCCCAGAACGGCGGGAGCCGATCGGTCGGGGCATCGAGTGCCTCGCGGGTCACCGCCGGCGGACACCGCGAGTCGCACCAGCCTCGTAGCGAGAGGCGGAGCGCCTCGTGCTCGTCGCGGATCCCGATCGGCACGCTCAGGCCCCGAAGAGGTGCAGCAGGTGGTCGATCGACCAGATGTCCCAGGCGTGGGTGCCGAGCACGACCACGGCGATCAAGGCCATCATCAGGTTCTGACCCTGCTCTGCCCAGTCGGTGATCATCAGGACGAAGTACATCAGGTTCAAGAGGATGCTCGCGAAGGCTGCGATCGGCGTGAGGAAGCCGAGCGCCAAACCGAGGCCGACCGCGAGCTCGCCGAAGACGACGACGTAGGCCATCGGCTTCGGATTTGGCTTCACGAACCGGTCGAAGCTCGTCTTCACGAAGGGCCACTTGTGCTTCTCGGCGACCGACCCGCCCCATGCGATACCGGCGCCGCGGGTCAGCCAGGCGGCCTTGTCCTTGTGACGGAAGCTCTCGATCCACCAGAGGCCGAGGCCGATCCGCAGTACCGCCAGCCACTCCGCAGTGGTCAACCAGGTCGATTTCACGGCTGTGTTTCTAGCATCTCGGACCGCGTGCGAGCCTCGAGCGCGCCCTCCGTGCGTCCGCTACCAACCCCGGAAGGTCGGCTCGCGCCGCTCCGCGAACGCGCGAAGGCCCTCGCGGCAATCGTCGGTGCCGACGACGAGCTCCTGGGCGATCGCTTCGTCCCACAGCGCGGTCGCCCGGTCCGTCTCGAGGGAGCGGTTGGTGAGGTACTTGGCTGCCGCGATCGCGCGAGTCGGGCCGTCTGCCAGACGAGCCGCCCACTCGGCGGCGAGCGCGCGCAGCTCGGCTCGAGGCACCACGCGGTTGACGAGACCCAGTCGCTCCGCCTCGCGGGCAGGCAGATCGTCGCCGAAGAAGAAGAGCTCCTTCGCCCGCTGCTGGCCGATCAGGCGCGGAAGCAGGTACGCGCCTCCGGCGTCCGGCGCGATACCTCGGCGCACGAAGACCTCGATGAAGGTGGCCTCCTCCGCCGCGAGCACGAGGTCGCAGGCGAGGGCGAGATGCATCCCGCCACCGGCCGCAGTGGCGTTGACCGCGGCGATCACCGGTTTCTCGCAGTCGAGGACGGCCGCGACGAGACGTTGCCAGCCGGTGCGGATGAGCCGCGCGGCTTCTCCGACCGCCCGGTCGGGAGCGCCCTCCGGTCGGGGCGGCCCCGGCTCCTGTGAGCGCAGGTCGGCACCGGTGCAGAAACCTTTCTCGCCGGCACCGGTCAGGACCACTGCTCTCACCGCGAGGTCGGCGGAGGCCTCCTCCAGCCACTCCACCATCCGGTTCCGCATCGCCGCGTTGATCGCATTGCCCGCCTCGGGCCGGTTCAGGGTGATCCAGCACACCCCGTCGTCGAGCTGCCGCAGGACCTCGTCCCGGTCGGCCTCCGCGGCGGCGGCCATCAGGCGCGATGGATGATGTTCATGCGCGACGTGCACACCGGCTCGCCGCTCTCCTGCTCCCGCCAGGCGGTCTCCACGACGACGAAGGTCATGGTCCGACCCTTCGACTCCTTGCGGTAGGCGTCGACGACCTTCCCCTCGCCGACCAGCACGTCCCCAGCGAAGACCGGGCGGCGGTAGGTGAACTCCTGCTCGCCGTGGAGGATGATGCCGCCCTTCGACATCAGCGGGCCGAGCACCTCCGCCATCGGGTTCCCCTGCGGCGCGTCGGTCGTCTGCAGCTCCGGGTAGGCCCCGAAGTTCTCCATGACGAAGGGATAGGTGGGAGGAGCGGGGATCCCCGCGAGTCCTGCCTCGGCGGCCGCCCTCGGATCGCGGTAGATCGGGCTCTCGTCCTTCACCGCGGTCGCGAACTCGGCGAGCTTCCCCCGCTCGACCGTGACCACCTTGGTTCCGGTCGGCTTTCCGATGATCGTGCCGAGGACTTCGTCGTCTGCCACCTGGGGCTCCTCCCCTGTCGTCGGGCCGGCTGGCGGGTGCCGGTCGCAGGCCCGCAACCTAGCGCGGGCCTGCGGAACCCTGCGATCCGATGCCCGACGATGAGAACTCGCCCGGGGGTCGGTGACCTACAGTGCGCCCGTGGCCCGACCCGACGCCGGCGGGGAAAGCGTGGACGTGGCCGTCGCGCCCGACTCTGCGTCGATGGCCCGCGCCGCAGCCGACGCTGCCGCGGCGATCCTCCGTTCGTCGGTTGCGAGGTCCGGTGTCGCCCACGCGATGTTCGCAACCGGGAACTCGCAGCTGGACTTCGTCGGCGCGCTCGTCGGGGAAACGCCGGACGTGCCGTGGAACGACGTGGTCGTCTTCCACATGGACGAGTACGTGGGGATCGGCGAGGACCATCCCGCGAGCTTCCAGCGGTGGATTCGTGAGCGCATCGTGGCACCCGCACATCCGCGTGCCGCCCACTATCTCGACGGCCTGGCGGATCCCGATCACGAGTGCGCCCGCTACGCCGATCTCCTGGCACGGCACCCCCTCGACCTGTGCTGCCTCGGGATCGGGGAGAACGGCCATCTCGCGTTCAACGACCCGCCGACCGCGGACTTCGATGACCCGCTCGACGTCAAAGAGGTCGTGCTCGACCGGGCCTGCCGCCTCCAGCAGGTCGGCGAGGGTCACTTCCCGACCGAGTCCGACGTCCCCGAGAGTGCGCTGACCGTCACCATCCCCGCGTTGCTGCGCGCGGGCCGGGTGCTGGCGATCGTTCCCGAGGCACGCAAGGCACGGCCGGTACGGGCCGCGCTCGAAGGTCCGGTCACCACCGGGTGCCCTGCCTCGATCCTGCAACGCACCCCGCGCGCAACGGTCTTCCTCGACGGCGACTCGGCGGCGCTCTTGTCGGAGGTGCGCGCTCAGTCGCCCGGCCCGAGCCAGCGGTCGAGGAACGGGTAGGCCACCGCGCCGTGCCACTGGTGCTCGCCTTCGAACACGTCGTGCGCCAGCCGATCCCTCGCTGAGGCCGCCTCGTAGACCTTTGCGAGACGCCGGACCGACTCCTCCGCGGCGGCGACAGGGAACAAGAGGTCCTCACGCCCGCTCACGACGAGGAACGGCCGCGGCGCGATCAACGCGCCGAGGTCGGCGTGCTCCAGCTTCCCGAGCATCCCGAAGAGGACCTGGGAGCCGCACATGTTCCAGGGCACCTTGTGCGACTCCGACCACGACGAGAAGTAGCCGCTCACCACCGCAGCGGCGACACGCGAGTCGATGGCCGCGAGGAAGAGGGTGGCCGTCGCGCCGTAGGAGAAGCCGGCGGCGCCGAGCCGCGAGCCGTCCACCAAGGGGTGATCGGCCAGCACGTCGAGGCATCGGGCCAGATCCCAGAGGTTCTGGGTCAGCGGGGTCCAGCCACCCATGAACTGGTGGACCAGGTTGGTGTCGCATCCGTAGTGATCGGGCGGGTTCCAGTCGGCGCGCTCGCCGAAGCACCTCAGGTCGGGGGCGAGCACCACATGGCCGCGGCGCGCGAGCTCGGCCGCGTAGTCCTCCCCCGGGGCCGCTTCCGGGTCGAGCCCGCACACCCGCGACTTTCCCGGTCCGTGGCCGTGCACGGCCAGCACCGCGCTGCCGGGGACCACCCGACCTTCGGGCACCAGCAGGTACGCCGGCACCGACATGGTGCCCTCGGTGTCGAAGACGACGCGCGACCTCCGGTACCCCTCGCACGACACCTCCTCGGTGACCTCGAGCTCGAGCGGCACGCGCTCGGGCCACGGCGCGAGCAGGCCCTCGAGCCGGGCCCGGCAGCGTGCACGCCAGGGTCCCCAGGCCGAGGGGTCGTCGTCGGGGAAGGGGTCGGACTCCTCGGTCGCCATCAAGCGCGTCACCACCTGGAACCACGGAGAGAAGTTGCGCGACCGGACCTCGGGCGTCACGTCGGTCTCCACTGCCGTCCTGTCGGTCATCGCGTGTCCCCTTTGAGCCGCCGGCGCAGCCGTCCTGCGGCCCGCCCACGCTGCCACACCGTGCGCGACCAGGCGACGGTTGAGCAGCCAACAGTCGTGCGGCACACTGGGACCATGGCCATCGCCACCGAGATCGACGTCCGCCCGCTTTCGCCACTGATCGGCGCCGAAATCCACGGGCTCGATCTCTCGCGTCCGCTCGGCGAACCGACCGTCGCCGCGGTGCGCCTGGCACTCAACACCCATCACGTCGTCTTCTTCCGCGACCAGGAGCTGACTCCCACACAGCAGGCGGACTTCGCCCGCCAGTTCGGGGTGGTCACCGAGGGCCACCCGGTGATCGCGGCCATCGACGAGCACGCCGAGGTGTTGTCCATCGACGGCCGCGGGGACCGCGCCAACTGGTGGCACACCGACGTCACCTTCCTCCAGGAACCCGCGTTCGGGTCGATCCTCTACCTGATGACGGTGCCCTCTGTCGGCGGCGACACCATGTGGGCGAGCCTGCAGGACGCGTACGACAGGCTGTCGGAGCCGGTCCGTGCGATGTGCGACACCCTGATCGCGGTCCACTTCGATCCGTGGTTCGCCGCGGAGGTCGATGCAAAGGGCGGCTACGAGTGGCACGGTGAGCGGCACGAGAAGCTCCTCCCCGCCATCCATCCCGTGGTCCGCACCCATCCGGAGAACGGCCGCAACGGTCTCTTCGTCAACCCGCACTTCACCCAGACCATCCTTGGCCTCTCGGAGCTGGAGTCGGCGGCGATCCTCGACATGCTCTACCGGCACTGCCAGCAGCCGGAGCTGACCTGCCGGTTCCGGTGGCAGCCGGGCTCGGTCGCGTTCTGGGACAACCGGGCGACCCTCCACTACGCGCTCGACGACTACGGCGAGGCCACCCGGGTCGGACACCGGGTGACGCTGCGGGGCGACGTCCCTTACGGTCCCGCCATGCCGCCGGCCTGAACCCCTGCCACCGCCGAGCGCCCCGCGGCCGCCTACACGCCTGGGCCGACCGACGGGTGGTCGCCGTCCCCGTCGGGTGCGCCCGCCCGGGTCGGAACGGTGCCCGACACCGCCAACGCCTCCTCGCTCGCGCCGAGGTACGCGGCCAGGGCCCGCGGGTCGCGTCGGACCTGGTCGGGCGTGCCGGTCGAGACGACCCGGCCCGTCTCCATCATCACCACCGTGTCGCAGAGCGCGAAGACCAGCGGGACGTCGTGCTCGACGAGGACGATCGTCGTGTCGGCCACCTCGTGCAGCCGCCGGAGCAGCGGCACGAACGCCTCGGCCTCGCGCTGGGCGATCCCCGCGGTGGGCTCGTCGAGAAGAAGGAGCCGCGGCTCGGCGAGGACGATGGACGCCAGGTCGACCACCCGTCGGGTACCCGTCGAGAGCTCGACGACGCGATGACGGCGGAAGCGCTCGATGCCGAACGAGTGCATCAGCTGGTCGACCGCGGCGCGCTTTCGGCGCTCGGCGCGGCGCGCCCATGGCATCTGCAAGGTCGAGGTGAGGACCCCCACCGGCTGGCGGGCGTCCTCGGTGACCAGCAAGACCTCCTCGACGGTGAGCTGCGGGAAGAGGCGGCAGTCCTGGAAGGAGCGCACGATCCCGAGCGAGGTCCGCTCCTCGGGCAGGTACTCGACGAGGCTCTCACCGTCGAGGCGCGCCGAGCCCGCGTCGGGCCGCACCAGCCCGGAGATCACGTCGAGCAAGGTGGTCTTCCCCGAGCCGTTTGGCCCGATCAGCCCCAAGATCGACCCGGGCTCCGCCACAAGGCCGGCGCCGTCGAGGGCCCGCACGCCTCCGTAGTCGACGACCACGCCCTCGACGTCGAGGCGGGCCGGCCCGTCCCCAGGAGCGGCGTCGTGGGCGCTCACCCGACCGGCTCTCCTGCCGCGACCGGTCTGGCCGGAACCACCGCACCGCGGACGGGTGGCTCACCACGCCGCCGCAGACGACTGATCCCCTCGGTCACCAGGTCACCGAGTTGGTGCATGACCTCGGCGAGGCCTCCGGGGAGGTAGAGGATGAAGGCGAGGAGCCCGAGCCCGCTCGTGAGGAATTGAATGGTCGAGGTGGTGCCGAAGATGGCCGGGATCCCGACCAGGTAGAGCGCACCGAGCACCGCACCCGGGATGGAGTCGAGGCCACCGATGACCACCATCGAGACGACCAGCAGCGAGTAGGTGGGAGCGAACGTGGTCGTCGAGAAGCGCTCGAGCGCGAACGCGAGGCAGACGCCCGCGTAGCCCGCGATGAATCCCGACAGCGCGAACGCCAGCAGCTTGGTGCGCGCAAGGGGGATCCCCGTCGCCCCTGCTCCCCATTCGTTGTCACGGACCGACATGAGCCGGCGCGCGACGCCACGATCGCGCCAAAGGCGGACCATCAGCGCGGAGAGAACCAGCACCACCAGCGAGAACCAGGCGAAGGCCCGCTCCGATCCGAGGTCGATGCCGAAGATGCTCGGCCGCGCGATCAGCGTCGACTGCGGGTTGGGAAGCCCGGTGCACACTCGCTTGTCGACCAGCGGCACGTTCCAGCAGGTGGTGGCGAGCACCGGGCCCATCAGCCAAAGGCTGAACGCGAGGGTGCTCACCGCCAGGTAGAGCCCCCGCACGCGTAGCGCGGGGAGACCGATGACCACCGCGATCACCGCGGTCACCGCGCCCGCGAACGGCAACAGCAGGATCAGCGGAACGCTCGAACCGAGATGCGCCGCCATCAGCGCGCCGACTGCGACCAGGCCGAACTGGCCGAGGGAGACCTGGCCTGCCCACCCGGTCAACACGGTGAGCGAGAGGGCGATGACCGCGTAGATGCAGATCTGGGACATCAGGAACGAGCGCCCGGTGCTGATCACGAAGGGCGCCAGCGCGGCCGCGACCACCACCAGCGCCACACCGGTCCCACCGACGCGCCGGCGCAGGGGGTCCTCGTCGCGGAGGCGACTCCTCGTGCTCTCCAGCCAACTGGACCGCTCCTCGCGCCGCCCCCCGGTCTGGAGCGCGGCGATGCGCACCAGCAGCACCACCGAGACGATGAGGAACAGCACGAGGTCCACCTGCGCGGTGGTCGCGAGGTTCCAGACGAGGATCTCCTGCACGACACCGACCCCGATCGCGGCGACGAAGGCGACCGGCAGGCTGACCATCGCTCCCACCATGGCCGCGGTGAGGGCGAGCAGAAGCAGCTCCGGGCTCAGCACGTCGGTGAGGGCCGAGGCCTGGCCGGGCGACGCGAGGATCGCGGCGAACGCGGAGAGGACGCCGGCCAGCGTCCACGAGACCGTCGAGGTGCGGCGAACCCATACCCCCGACAGGCGTGCGGACTCCGAGTTCTCGGCCATCGCACGCATGTTGAGTCCCCAGCGGGACCACTTGACGAACGCAGCCAGGGACACCGCGACGATCGGCGCCACGATGAGGGTGAGGACCTGGCCGGGCGTGAACAGGTAGGTGCCGACGTGGAAGGTGAGATGCACCGGCACCGGGAAGGGTTTGAACAGATTCTGTGGCCGGAGGAACGGCAGCGCGGTGAGGACGAAGAGGACCTGGCTGAGCCCGATCGTGGCGACCATTACCAGGACCCTCGGCCGATCGAAGAGGCGCCGCAGCACGAGCTCGCTGAGCGCTCCCACCGCGGCGGCCAGCCCGACCGCGAGGAGCAGCGAGAACCAGTAATTGAACCCGAAGTCGTAGAAGCACTTGACCAGGAAGACCGCCGCCACCACGCCGAGCTGACCCTGCGCGAAGTTGAGGACCCGGTTGGTCCGGTAGATGAGCACCAGTCCCATCGCGAGCAGTCCGTAGCCCAGCCCGGTAATCGCACCCTGGACGAGCACGAAGCTCGGGACCGACACCGGAACCCTCTCAGCCGAGCCCCGACGCGGCGGCGCCGAGGAAGACCGGACGGAGCAGATCGGTCCGCTCGACCAGGTCGGTGGCGAGACCGTCGAAGCGGATCTCGCCGCGCTCGAGGAAGACGGCACGGCGCGCGAGGCTCATCGCCCGGTTGACGCTCTGCTCGACGAGCACCACGGTCGTGCCCTGCTCGTTGACCTCTCGCACGATCCCCATCAGACGATCGACGGCCATCGGTGCGAGGCCGAGCGCCAACTCGTCGACGAGGAGCAGGCGCGGCCGGGTCAGCATCACTCTCGCCAACGCGAGCATCTGCTGCTCGCCACCCGAGAGGGTGCCCGCGGCCTGGTGGAGCCTCGGCGCGAGCTCGGGGAACCGCTCGATTGCCTGGTCCATCGCGGAGCGGGCCTCGCCCCCCCGGCCGCGGAGGCTGTGGGCACCGACCAGCAGGTTGTCCCGGACGGTGAGCCCGGGGAAGGTCATCTTGCCACCGACCAGGAGCGACACCCCCTGGCCGATGATCTGCTCCGGCTCGAGGTAGGTGCAGTTGACCCCGAAGATGCGGATGACACCCCGATGTGGGTGGTCGAGCCCCGACACCGCCCGGAGCAGCGTGGACTTGCCGGCCCCGTTGGTGCCGAGCAAGGCGACGACCTCGCCCTCGGCGATCTCGAGGTTGATGTCGAAGAGAACCTGGTTGGTGCCGTAGAAGAAGTCGAGGTTGTGCACCTGGAGCGCCGGCACCTCCCCGCCGGCTTGGCGGCGACGACCCTCGGCGTAGCGCTCGAGGACGTCCTCGATCACCATGGTGATGTCCCGCTTCACGTAGCGCGACCCGATCACCAGCAGAAGCCCCCCGATCGCGCAGACCGGGCCGATGAGGGTCAGCGCGACGGTCGGTCCGTGCAGATACCCGACCGCGTCGCTGACCGCGCCGAGGAGGACCGCCCCGGTGAACCCGCCGAACACCAGCGCGTACACACCGAACATCGCGAAGCAGATGGTCCGCATCTCCGGGGGTGCTGTTGCCGCGAGAGTGAGGAAGATGCAGATGGCGAGCGGGGAGACCGCGGCATTTGCCAGGAACTGGAGTGTGACCACCATCCACAGATAGGGCATGTAGAGCGAAGCGACGAACAGCCCGCCGTACGCGGTGATGCAGATGCCGGCGATGACCAGCGGTCGCTCCGGCGCGCGCCGGAAGTAGCGGTCGCCGAGCACGTAGGCGACCGGTAGCCCGAGGAACGCGGCGAGGCCGATGATCGAATAGACCTCGCTGCGCTGCGCGGTGTCGAGCCCCCACCGGCGGACGAAGTAGAGGTTCCCGAACAGCGGGCCGCCGGTACCGGCGAAGCCGATGATCGCGACGGCCACCAACTCGTAGTAGATCGAGCGGATCCGCAGCAGCCGGGTGATCGCCGATCCGAGCAGGACCCGCGGCGCCTCGCCCTGTTGCGCCTGCAGGTCCATCCCGGACGCCTTGAGGATGTGGGTGGACTCGTTGGCACCCTTGTCGGGCTCGCGGAGCGTGAACAACGCGAGACCGACCGGGATTCCGGCGAGGGCGATCAGGCACCCGTACCGCCAGTTGTGGGAGATGGTGACGACCCAGCCGAAGATGAGGATCCCGACGGTCTGGGAAAGCGGGTCGGAAAGGTTGTGCCAGCTGAAGACCCTGCCTCTCCCCTCGGTCGGGTAGGCGTCGGAGAGGTACGAGTTGTGCACCGTGTTGTTCACCCCGAAGCCGATCGAGGCGACCAGGTAGAGGAAGGTGAACGCCCACACGTTGGGTGCGAGCGCCATCAGCGGCGCGAAGACCGAGAACACGAGAAGGGCGACGCCGGCCACCACCTTGCGGCTGCCCCGGTCGGCCCAGAGCGCGAGCGGGACCGCCCAGAGCAGCTGGGCAACCTGCGCGACGAAGGCCACCGCGCCGAGAGCCGCGTCGTGCAGGTGGAACGAGTGCTCGAGGTTGTTGCCGATCAGGATGATCCCGTTGCCGAAGCTGCCCGGGATCAGGGCCGCGATGGTGAGCAGCACCAGCGGGGCCGTGCCGTAATGCTGCAGGATCCCGCGCAGCGGAGGGGGCTTTCCCTCGCCCGTCCCCGGCATCACGTCGAGGTCCGCGATCGCTTCGGTCGTCTTGCTCTTTGCGACGACTTCCTTCAGCAGTTCGTCCGGGACTGCGAAGTCGAACAGCACCTGGTCGGGCATCGGGCCCTCACCCTAACCCTGCGGCTGACGCCGGGGGCGGGTGCCGCCGGAGCCGCGTGCGACCGATGTGACGTCGGCGGCGGGCGCGTCGAGCCCGACGAGGGCTTGCGCCAGGCGGTCCGCCCGGTCGGCGAGGTCCGCGTAGCGAATCACCGCATCCGGGTCCGGTTCGGTCCGCGCATCCTCGGGGTCGAAGACGTCCAGGTCCCACCCGAGCCCCGCCCCCCTCGCGGCGAGCAGCGCGGCGCCCGCCGAGGCCGCCTGTCCCGATCGCCGCCGGCTCGCGGGAAGACCGGTGACACCGGTGACCACCTCGGCCCACACCGCGAAGTCGGTCCCCGCGCCACCGAGTGCGAGCTCGCTGGGTGGCGGGCCCGGGGGCAGCCGCCCCGCCAGCGCAACCAGACAACGCCGGACCTCCCACCCGACGGCCTCGAAGACCGCGCGGGCGAGGTCGGCTGTCCCGTGGGCCGAAGAGATGCCCGCGAGACAGGCGGCGGCCGAGGGTCGCCACCACGGGGCTCGGGCGCCCTCGAGCCACGGGGTCGCCACCACCCCGCGGGCACCGGGTGGGCTCTCGGCGGCCAGTGCGGTGAGCTCGAGGGGAGAGATGCCGGTGAGCCGCGCCAACCATTGGAGGAAGGAGCCGGCCGCCGACATCCCCGCTTCGAGCAGCCATCCGCCGTCGGCCGCACGCGACGCCACCACGCCGGGGGGAGGATCCGGTCGGCTCGGGTCGCGCACCGGAATCGACACGTTGGCGGTCGTGCCCCAGCTGACCAACGGCGCCGTCTCGGTCGCGCCGGTGCCGAGAACTTCGCACGCGCGGTCGCCGGCACCGACCACGACCGGTGTCCCCGGAGGGACCCCGAGACGCTGCGCGACGGTCCCGCGCACCCGTCCGACGACGGCGTCCGGTGGTGCGGCAGGCGGCAGCCGGTCGGCCAGCTCGCCCGCGAGTTCGCCGATCACCTCACCGCTCGCGTCGTGGAGCCCGGCCCGCGAGGCCATCGTGGTGTCGGTCGCCACCTCACCGGTGAGGCGCCACACCACGAGATCGCGCGGTGTGAGCACCCACGCGGCAGCGGTCAGCGCTGCCGGAAACCGGCTCGACAGCCACGCGATCTTCGCGGCCACCGACGCCGCATCGAGCGGCCCGCCCGGTGCGCTCGCGTCGGCCGGATCCACACCACGCGAGCGTGCGAGGCGCGCTGCCTCGTCGCCCGCCCGCCGGTCCGACCACAGGATGCCCGGCACGAGGGCGCGGCCACCGGCGTCGAACAGCGAGAAGGTCTGGCGCGCGCCGGTCAGACCCACCACCTCGACGGTGGTCAGCCCGCCGGCCAGCTCGCGACCGACGCGCTCGCACGCGTCCACGACCGACGACCACCACGCGGCGGGGTCCTGTTCGGCGCGGCCGGGTTCGGGGTGCGTGGTCTCGAGCGGGACCGACGCGAGCGCGACGATGCCCTGCTCGCCCCATGCCGCCGCCTTGATGACGCTGGTGCCGAGGTCGATCGTGAGGATCACGAGCGGTGCACGATGGCCGCGAGCGACGCGGCCATCGCCGAAGGATCCTCGTCGTTCAGCACCGCCCTGCCGATCGCGAGACCTGCACCTCCCCCGGCCATCACGTCTTCCGCCTCCTCGAGCGTCTCCTCGGCTCCCTGTGGGCGGTGAGGCCCGCCGAGGAAGAGGACCGGCACCCCGACGCTCGCCACCACCCGCGCGATGGCGGCGGAGCGTTCGTCGCCTGGCGGGGCCTCGGGGACCGGCACCTTGAGCAGAGGAGCCCCGAGGTCGTGGGCGATCACCGCGGCCAGCACGATGTCCGCGGTGAGCTTCGACATCCGGCCCCCACGCCAGACCACGGCTTCGACCAGCGCCTCGAGTCCGGCCGCACGTGACTCCTCGAGGACCTGCCCGAGCAGCTCGATGGCCTCGGCCCCGCGCTGGTCGTCCATCGCGACCCGCGTCATGATCTTCACCCCGGTCCAACCCTCGGAGGCCGCGCCCGCGACGGTCGCCACCAGCCGGTCGTCGAGCTCGAAGACCGACCCGGCGAGTCCGGTGCGGTTGATCGACAGGTAGGTCCGCTGCCCCGGGGCGATGGCGCCCGACGAGCGGAGGCTCCGCAGCGGTTCAGTGCTGGCCAGGATCCCGTCACAGTGCGGGAGCGCCGCGGTGAGCGCGACGAGGTACTCCTCGTACCGTTCGATGGTGACCACACCGCGGGCTCGGTGGTCGGCCGCGAGGACGAGTGCCGGCGTGGAGAGCCGGGCGGACCGGTCGGTCAGGTCACCACTCACGCGACCCCGGACAGCTCGAAGACGATCTTCGCCACCGAAGAGAAGTCCTCTCGGCCGAATCCGGCGACCACCGCAGCGGTCAGCGCCTGCCGTGCGGCGGCGGTCGTGACGAGCGGGACCCCCGCGCCCGCGCCGTATGCCAACGCGAGGTCGAGGTCCTTCGCCATCAGCTCGGTCATGAAACCCGGCTGCCACCCGTTCGACGCCGGGCTCTCCGGTACGACGCCGGCGACCGGAAGCCGGGTCCTCACCGCGACACAGTCACCGGTCGAGTGCACCAACACTTCGTGGAACTTGGCGAGGTCGACGCCCGACTTGACCGCGAGCGCGGTCGCCTCCGCGGTCGCCAGCATCTGGGCCGCGTAGATCAGGTTGTTGCAGAGCTTGACGACCTGGCCCATGCCGGCGCCGCCCACGTGGACGATCCGCGCGGCGAATGCCTCCAGTGCGCACCGGGCCGCCTCGAGCGTCGTCTCCTCACCTCCGACCATCACGGTCAGCGTCCCCGCCTCCGCCCCGGCCGTGCCCCCCGACAGCGGTGCGTCGAGAAAACCGGCCCCGGTTGCCCGCACCCGCTCGTGCTGCGCACGCTCGACCTCGGGGTCGATGGTCGAGCAGTCGACGACGATCTTGCCGGCCCCGAGCGCAGGCAGCATCGCCCCGACCACCTCGTCCACCTGCGGCGAGCTCGGCACACACAACACGACGATCTCTGCGGCCCCGGCCACCGCCACCGTCGAGCCACCGTCGATCGCACCGAACGACACCGCCCGGTCGATCGGTCCCCTGCTGCGCGAGGCGACGGTCACCCGGTGACCGGCCTCGACCAGATGGCGGGTCATCGGCAGTCCCATCGCACCGAGGCCGACGAAGCCGATCTCCATCTTGGTCCTCCTCCCTCGGCGGTCCGCCGAGCCGGTCACCGATCGAACCGCGGGAGCCACCGGGCGGTCCCCGCCAGCAGCTCCTCGACCATCGCCTCGGTCTCGCCGAGGTCGCCCCGACCCGCGAGGGGATCGAGAAGGAAGGCCGCGGTCGCGAGCGCATGGTCGCCGGCGAGTGCGGCAGCAACCGTCATCTCCTGCACCGCGACCTGGCGGCGGAGGAGCTCCGCGAACGGCCGTGGCAGCCGCGCGACATCGCGCCCCCGGACACCCTTGTCGTCCACGACGCAGATCGACTCGACGACGACCTCCTCGTCCACGTCGGGCACCTGCCCGTCGTTCGGGATGTTCACCGGTAGCTCGCGTGCGTTCCCGGTGACCAGCGAGTCGATGACCGGTCCGGGGAGCTCTCCCGACTGCCAGGTCTGGAGCTGCTTCGTCCCGGCGAGCCAGGCGTCGACGTCGGCGATGTAGCCGAGCTGATGCTCCTCACGCCGTGCGATGGTGGTGAGCTCGATGTTGAACGCCGACCCCCACCCCGACTGCTCGGTGAGCACCCACGGGACGAACTCCGCGACATGGCGGTCGCCGGCTGCGGGCAACCCGCCCCAGCGGTCGAGCATGGTGAGGGCGAGTGCGTGCCGCTGCACGAAGTCGAGCGGCGAGAACTCCTCGGCCACCGGGCGGTCCGCTGCGGGGGCGAGCGCACCCAACCCACCCGCCTCCTCCACCATCTCGGCGAGGATCACGAATCCGTCCTCCCCGTCGACGTCGAGCTCGGTCACCACCGGCAGATGGTTGACCCCTGCCACCACCGGCCGGATCGCCTCGGCCGGCTTCCCGAGGGCGATGGCGAGGTCGAGGCACCAGTTCCCCACCTCGTGGCAGAGGCCGACCGCCTTGACCGGCGATTCGCGACAGACCGCCCGGGTGAGGCAGCTCATCGGATTGGTGATGTTGAGCATCCAGGCGTCCGCGCAGACCTCGGCCATGTCCTGCGCGATGCCGGCCAGGACGGGCACGTTGCGCAGCGAGCGGTTGATGCCTCCCGGACCCACGCTGTCACCGACCGACTGACGGATGCCGTGACGAGCGGGGACGTCGATGTCGACCGCCATCGAGGCGAAGCCACCGGTCGAGATGGTCACGATGACGAAGTCGGCTCCCTCGAGCGCCCGACGCTGGTCGGTCGTCGTGGTGACCGAGATACCTGCGCCGATCGCCTCGTCGAGCTTTCGGGCAAGTGCCTCCATCTTCGAGAGCGGCTCGGGATCGATGTCCTCGAGGACGACCCGAGCTCCGTGCAGCGACTCGGTGCCGAGCAGGTCGGCGAGGAGCTCGGGCGTCCACTGGTAGCTGCCGCCGCCGACGATGGTCACCTGCACGCCGCTCAACTCCCCCTTCGACGGGATGGACCTGCACCTGGCATGGGAGCACTCTATCCAGTGCCTCCCACCGGACACCGAGTCGCGATCCGAGGCGACCGCGCCCGACCCGCCGGTACGATGCGCCGATGCCGGCGTCCACTCTGTTGTACGTCACCCAGGTGGCTCCCTACCTCGACGGCCCGGCCGGCGTCCACGGCGTGCTCGACCAGTCGTCCACCGCACTGGCCGAGCTCGCCGAGGCACGCGGGATGGAGTTCGAGCGGACGAGCGACGTCCGCACGCTCGATTCCTCTCTGCTCGAGCGCGCACGGGTCCTCGCGCTGTTCACCATCGGCGAGACGCCGTGGTCGCAGTCCCAGCGAACGTCGATCCTCGACGCGGTCCGCTCGGGACGGACGTCGGTCCTCGCGATCCATTCGGCGACCGACTCGTGCCACGCGTGGGACGAGTACGGCCTGCTCGTCGGCGCCCGGTTCGACGGCCATCCCTGGACCCAGTCGGTGCGGCTGGAGAAGGTGGCGCCCTCGCACCCGGCGGTCGCCCACCTGCCGGAGGGCTGGCGATGGCACGACGAGATCTACACCTTCCGCGCGCTCCGGCCCGATGCCCAGGTCTTGCTGCGCGCGTATCCCGAGGACCTCGACGCCGAGGTCAGCCCGGTCTCGGGCGAGTACCCGTTGTCGTGGTGCTTCACCGAAGGCACGGGGCGGGTGTTCTCCACCTCGCTCGGCCACTTCCCGCTGGCCTGGGAGACCCCCGCCTAC
Source organism: uncultured Acidimicrobiaceae bacterium (assembly GCA_963769905.1). Lineage (GTDB taxonomy): Bacteria > Actinomycetota > Acidimicrobiia > Acidimicrobiales > RAAP-2 > Bog-756. Next base: position 1,176,875 of record CAVYNG010000002.1, on the reverse strand, counting down.
CTCCGTCATCTCGACGGCGGTCTGGGCTGGGTGACCGAAGGCTGATCCCGAGTCGGGGGATGGCGCCGCTCAGCCGCTGTCGGTCGGCAGCGGGGTGAACGGCGTCACGTTGACCCAACAGGTGCCCTGCGCCTTGCCCTGCGAGGTGAGCTGGCACTGCGAGCTCGGGGGGACGTTGTTGTGGAGGCGGACGATCTTGTAGAGCGTCGGCCCGTACCGCTTGTCGGGTCCGTAGCTGAGGATCGGCGTGGAGGTTCCGGGGAAGTCGGTGACCTTCGAGAGCGCGGTGACGAACGTGCGCCGGTCGAGGTCCGGTCCCGCGTTGCGGGCGGCCTGCGCGAACAGAGTGATCGCCTCGCACCAGCTGACGACCGGGCCCTGCTGCTCGAGGTAGTCGGTGGTGGCGCCGGAGGGGATCTGCGGGTACGCCTTGTGCCAGGGGGTCCAGCACGCCTTCACCCCTGGGTCGTAGCCCTTCGGACCCGTGTAGTTCGACGGCGTGGTCGAGCCGCCGAGGGTCTGGGTGGTGAGGCCCTCCTGGCCGTCGAGGGCCTTCTCGTAGGGGATCGGGATGAGCCCGAGCGCGGACTCGATGCTCTCCTCGTAGTCGCTGAGCAAGAGGCGAGGGAAGTACTGCTGCGAGGTCTCCGCCTGCAGCACCGGGTAGAAGACGTTGAAGGGGATCAGCGGGATGACCGAGTCCACGTGCGCGCTGCGCAGCTGCTGGATGACGAGCGGCGCTTGCGAATTGGTCGTCGCCGACTCCGTCGGGTCCGAGGCGATGGTCTCGACCACCGGCGAGACACCAGCCCGGCGGAGGTCCGGGAGGAGATAGTCGTTGAGGGCCAGCTGGTCCGAGGCGCGGTCGCCGGCGATCACCCCGACGACCTGTGACTCGCCGAGCAGGTGCGCGCTCAGCCCCCAGTCGACCACCGCCTGGAGGATGACCGACTGGTCCGGCCCGGTCCACCACAGGTAGGGCGAACCCTGGTTGGTCCAGTTGGTCACCGTCGTCCACGCGCCGATGAAGGGGGTCTGGCCCTCCTGGGTGATGCAGAGCTGGTTGTCGCCGTTCCAGGCACCGAGGCCGTCGATCACCGCGAAGGCCGCCGGCGTCCCCTCGGTCCACGTCTTGCAGAGCGCGCGCATGGCGGTCTCGCTGGTCGGGTCGAAGTTGACGATGATCGGGTTGATGCGGCGCCCGTTGATCCCACCGCTGTCGTTGACCTGCTTGACGTAGAACTGGATCGCCTTGGTCTGTTCGCCGTACTCGGGGTCGGCCGCGAACCCTTCCTGGCCGGCGAGCGAGTTGAGCGAGACGACCGGGAAGACGACGTTGATCGAGTCCCCGTCGATCCCGCGGGTCGACGTGCTCGCGGCGCTGACCGGGGTCGGGCCGCCGGAGGCGGCGTTGGTCGTCGACGGCGCAGTCGTCGCGGAGCCCGAGGGCGTGCTCGACGGCGAGGTCGCCAACCACACGGCCACCCCGGCAACGACGGCGCCGATCAACACGACAGTGCGGATCTGGGTGCGCCTCGGCCGGCGCACGAAGTGTCCCCACGAGCGCACCAGCCCCGCGAACGGGTTCCAGCGGGAAGACCCGCTCATCGGCTTCGCACGCCGCGGCGCCGTCGATGGGCGGTCACGACCCTCCTTCCGTGCGCCCCGATCCGCACCCCGCGGTCCGCGGGATGCGCCGTGTGCCGCGTGGAGCGTATCGTCGTCGCCGGGGCACACGTCGGCACCGGCTCACGGAAGGACCGACCGCGAAGAGGCTGCCCGCCCCCCGCACGCCAGTTGAGCCAATTGCACAGAGAGCCGAACACCCAGAGCCCCGATCCGCTCGCCGTCGAGGTGGCCGGTCTGGTGAAGCGCTACCCCAAGGCGCAAAAGGACTCCCTCGCCGGGGTGAGCTTCGAGGTCCACCGAGGGGAGGTGTTCGGGTTCCTCGGACCGAACGGCGCCGGCAAGACGACGACCATCGGCATCCTGACCACCCGGATCCGTCCGACCCGCGGGAGCGCGCGGGTGGCAGGCGTGGACGTGGTCACCGACCCGGTCGGCGCGGCGTCGCGTCCTCGGAGTGGTCCCCCAGCAGAACAACCTCGACCGTTCGCTCTCGGTCCGCCAGAACCTCCTGTTCCACGCCAGCTACCACGGCGTCCCGAGGCCGCAGCGCAACCGCCTCGCCGACGAGCTGCTCGAGCAGTTCGGTCTCGCGGACCGGCCGGGAGGCAAGCCGGACGACTTCTCGGGCGGCCAGATCCAGCGGATGATGATCGCCCGTGCCCTCATGCACGCGCCCGCGGTGCTCTTCCTCGACGAACCCTCGACCGGTCTCGACCCCGCCGCGCGCCTCTTCCTCTGGGAGAAGGTCGGCGAGCTGCGCGACGACGGCACCACCGTCGTGATCACCACCCACGACATGGAGGAGGCGGCCACCCTGAGCGACCGGGTGGCGATCATCGACCACGGCACCGTGCTCGCACTCGACACGCCGTCGGCGTTGGTGCGCGGTATGCCGAGCGATCGCACGCTCGACTGCACCGTCGAGCCCGGGCCCGGCGCCGAGGCCGCGGCGCTCGCCAAGTCGCTCGGCGCGCTGGATCGGGTGCGACAGGTCGAGCAGCTCGAGGACCCGACCGGCACCGGCTGGCGGTTCCGTGTCTACGTCGAAGGCGAGGCGGCCCCCTTCGTGGCGCCGGTCGCACAAGCGATCGTCGCCGCGGCGTCGAAGTTGACCGACGTGCGGCTCGGCGAGCCGAACCTCGAAGACGTCTTCATCCACCTGACCGGGAGGGCCCTGCGATGACCGTGGTGGCCGAGCGGCCCGCCACCGAAAGGCCCCGCCGGTGGCGCCCGCGCCATGGGACGTGGCAGACCGCGCTCGCGATCCTCCGGCGCGACCTCTTCGTCACCGGGCGCGAATTCCCGGTCTTCCTCGCCCAGGTCATCCTCCAGCCGCTCTTCCTCCTCTTCGTGTTCGGCAAGGTCCTCACCGAGCTCGGTTACGCGCGACCCGGCTACGAGCAGGTCCTCTTCCCCGGTCTCGTGGCCCTCGCCGGGGTGCTCACCGGCCTCCAGTCGACTGCGCTCCCCCTCGTCATCGAGTTCTCCTACAGCAACGAGATCGAGGACCGCCTGCTCGCACCCTTGCCCATCGGCGCGGTGGCCGTCGAGAAGGTGGTGTTCGCGGCCATGCGGGGGTGCGTCGCCGCGGCGGTGATGTTCCCGATCGGGGTGTGGATCCTCGGGTCCATTCCCTGGCAGGCGGGCGCCGCGGCGGGCGTCGTCGTGCTGACGGTGCTCGGGGCACTGCTCGGGGCCGCGATGGGCCTCATCCTCGGCACCTTCGTCCCCCCCAACCGGATCAACGTGACCTTCGCGCTGGTGCTCACCCCGCTCATCTTCACCGGTTCGTGCCAGTACCCGTGGCCGTCGCTCGGCTCGATCCGGTGGTTCCAAGTGGTGTCGGCCTGCAACCCGATGACCTACGTGAGCGAGGGGCTCCGGGGCCTGATGGTGCCCAGCGTGCCGCACATCCCGACGTGGATCTGCTTCGTGGCGAGCATCGGCTTCCTCCTCGTCCTGACCGCCATCGGGATGGTCGGTTTCATCCGGCGCGCCCTCGGTTGAGGGCGGCGGCAGCCGTTACGCTTCGGTGATGGACGGCAAGGAGCTCTGGGGGAAGCTCGACGACTCGGTCCTCGAGTCGATCGTCGTCGTCTCGCCCCACCTCGACGACGCGGCACTCGGTGCCGCCCATCTGCTGGTCACCTACCCGGGCAGCACGGTGATCACCGTGCACGCCGGACGCCCGGCCGCCTACCCCGAGGAGGTGACCGAGTGGGACGCGGCCGGCGGCTTCGCCCGCGGTGACGACGTCGTCGGGATCCGCCACGAGGAGGATCGCAAGGCCATGGCCTCGATGGGCGCCACCCCGGTCTGGCTCGACTTCGTCGACGGCCAGTACCTGAGCGACGACGAGAAGGCAGCACCTCGCGACATCGCACCCGCTCTGCAGCAGGCGATCGAAGCCGCCCATCCCACCGCGGTCTTCTTGCCGATGGGACTCGCCCATCCCGACCACATGGCCACCCACGACGCGGGCCTGCTCGCCCGGGCAACGATGGGTGGGGGCACGAGCTGGTTCTGCTACGAGGACCACGGGTACAAGCACATTCCCGGAATGCTCGCCTGGCGGGTGTCGAGGCTCTTCCAGGCCGACTTGTGGCCCACACCGTCGGTCGTCCCGACCGAGCCGGACATGGACGCGAAGCGCGCCGCGATCGCCTGCTATCCGAGTCAGATCGGGCCGCTCTCGCGCGAACACCTCCTCGCCGAGCGGCTCGACGCCAACGTGCCCGAGCAGTACTGGCGTCTCGCACCCCCGCCGAGGGGGTGGGAGGGCCTTCCGTTGTTGGGCGCTTCCGATCCGGTGCCGGCGTGAACCCCGAGGGCTCCGAGGACGGCTCCCGATCGCGCCCGGAGGTGGTGATGGTCACCGGGGCCTCCTCGGGCATCGGTGCGGCGACCGCCCGCCGACTCGCGGCGGCGGGCGCGACGGTCGCCCTGGTGGCTCGGCGCGCCGACCGGCTCGAGGAGGTGCTCGCGGACTGCCGGCCGGGCGCGCCGAACTCTCGTGCGTGGGCGGCCGACCTCTCGGATTCCCCGCGTGCAGCGGAGCTCGCGCTCGAGATCTGGGACCAGCTCGGCCCGCTCGACGCGATCGTCAACAACGCCGGGATCCCCATGCGCCGCTCGGCGGCCCGGCTCACCATGGACGAGGTCGAACGGGTGATGGCGGTCAATTACTTCTCACCGGTCGCGATCACCCTCGCGCTCCTGCCCCGCATGCTCGAACGCGGTACCGGTACCATCGTCAACGTCTCGAGCCTCGGTGGCCGGCTGGGCATCGTGAACGAGGCGGCCTACAGCGCGTCGAAGTTCGCGCTCGCCGGGTGGAGCGAGTCGCTCGCCGCCGATCTGCTCGGCTCGGGCGTGTCGGTCCGGCTCGTCCTCCCGGGTGCCATCGACACCGAGATCTGGGACCAACCCGGCAACGACCCACCCGACTACACCGGTCCACTGGTCCCGGCCGACGAGGTCGCGGACGGCATCGTCACCTCCCTCACGAGCGACAAGTTCGAGCACTACCTGCCCGACATGCGCGCGGTGGTCGAGATGAAGATGAAGGACTTCGACGGGTTCCTCGTCGCCATGCGCGCGATGGGGGAGACCAAAGCCGCCGGCGCGGACGCCTCGCGCTCCTGAGCCCCGGTCGCTCGCGCGGGGGCCCCGTTCAGGTCCCAGGGCCGATCGCCTCGAAGCGGGCAAACCGCGCCGAGGCGGCCTCCGCCCAGGTCGGGTCGGGGTCGATCCTCCCCCCGGTCCGGGCCCAGGATCCCACCGCGGCGAAGTCGGTCTCCAGACCGGCGACCATCCTCGCCACGAAGGCGGCTCCGAGGGCCGCTCCCTCGGACACGGCGACGGTCTCCACCGGCAGGCCGGACGCATCGGCGACCGCCTGCATCCAGGGGACCGACCGTGAGCCACCACCGGTCGCGACGATGCGGGTGGCGCGCACACCGGAGCGCTCCACGATGCGCCGGATCACGAAACCGCTCGCTTCGTGCGCGGCACGCAACAGCGCCTCCGGTCCCTGCGTGATGTCGAGCCCGTGCACGCTCGCTCGCAGCATCGGATCGTGGAACGGCGTCCTCTCCCCCCGGAGGTAGGGCAGCCACACCGGGACCCGATCGGGGTCGCCGGTGCGCTCGTCGGGTCCGTCCTCCACACGCCGACGTCGCCGACCGCCACCGAGCAACGAGCGCGCCCAGTCGGCGAAGAGGGCGCCGGCGTTGCTCGCCCCACCGACGAGCACCTGCCCCGGCTCGGTGCTCGGGAAGGAGATGAGCCCCGGCTTCTCGATCCACTCGTCGCAGACCACCCAGACCACGAGGGTCGCGCCGAAGATCGCGAGCACGTCGCCCGGACGGTTCGCCCCGGCCACGATCTGCTCGCAGAACGCGTCGACCGACCCGCCTCCCGCGAGGGTCGGTGCACCCCTGACCGTCCCCGCCGGCGTGCCCATCGGCACCACCACCGACAGCTGCTCCTCGCGGACTCCGAGCGCGTCGAGTGCCGCAGGATCCCATCGGTTCCGGACGTAGAGCCCGCCGAAAGAGGTCGCGGTGGCAGTGTCGACCGCCGGTACGCCGGCCAACGCGTAGGTCGCGACCGCCTGGCACGGCCAGTACCCCTCGGCAGCGGGACGCTGGCCCACCGCCCACTCGAGCATCCGCCGGCCCTCGTCCCGCTCGCCTCCGAATTCGTCGGGTCCGCGGGTTGTCGCGTCGTCTCGTGCCCTGGCGTCACCGTAGAGGAGGCCCGGGAGCAACGGGACGCCGCGCCGGTCGACCGCGGTGATCGACGGCACCATCGACGTCACCTCGAACGCGGCCGCTTCACCGTCGAGCTCCGCGGTGACGGCGGCGAACGCCTTGCGGGGACCGTTCCGCCACGCGCGTCCGGCCTGGTGCTCGAGGAAATTCACCGAAGGCGTCCCCACCCGGTGAGGCACTCGCGCTCGAGCCACCACCGCGCCCCGGCCGTCGACCGCCACCGCCTTCACTGCGGTGGTGCCCACGTCGACTCCGATGGTGCAGTCCTTTCCTTTCGGGCGGCTCACGGACCTGACAACCGGGTCATGAGACGCCATTATGGACGAGAACCGCCGGTGTCACCCTCGGGGACCACCGCGAGCCCGAGCGAGGAGACGCCGAGATTGCCCGACCGACCGAAGGCGCTGGTGACCGCCGCGGTGCGCGGTCCGGGACTCACCTTGCTGCACGAGCTCGCCGAACTCACCCTCGACTCGTGGCTCGATCAGCCGAGCCTGCGCATCTACAACGCGGAGCAGCTCGCCGAGCGGATGGCAGCCGAGGGCGCGTCGATCGCGATCGTCGAGAGCGACCGCTGTGCGGGGCCACTGTTCGAGTTGGACCTGCTCGCGGTCTGCAGCTGCCGCGGGGACCCCAACAACGTCGACGTCGACGCCGCGACCGAGGCGGGCGTCCCGGTGCTCCGTGCACCAGGTCGCAACGCGGACGCGGTCGCAGAGCTCACCATCGGCCTCCTCTTCGCCGCCACCCGCGGGATCCTCGTCGCCGACGCGGACGTCCGAAGGGGCGAGATCTACAAGGACGGCAGCATCCCCTACCAGCGCTTCCGTGCATGGGAGCTGGCCGGCAAGACCGCAGGTCTGATCGGCCTCGGGGCGGTCGGACGTGCCGCCAGATGGCGTCTGCGAGGTCTCGGCATGGAGGTCATCGCCTTCGACCCCTACGCGGACGAGCCGACCGTCTCCCTCGAGGAGCTGCTCGAGCGCTCCGACATGGTGTCGATGCACGCCCCGGTGACCGAGGAGACGAAGGGGATGATCGGCGAGCAGCAGTTCGCGGCCATGCGCGACGGCGTCGTCTACCTGAACAGCGCGCGCGCCGCCCTCCACGACACCGACGCGCTGGTCGCGGCCCTCGGCTCGGGAAAGGTGTCGGCGGCCGGCCTCGACCACTTCGAAGGCGAGTTCCTCGCCACCGACCACCCGCTCACCGGCTTCGACTCGGTCGTGCTCACCCCCCACATCGGTGGCGCCACCTACGACACCGAGGCCAACCACACCGCCACCATCGCAGAGGACCTGTGCCGGCTGCTCGCAGGCGCGCAGCCGCTCCACGTGGTGAACCCCGATGTCCTGAGGCGCCGATGACCGCTGGTGTGCAGGGTATCCCTGCCCGGGGACCTTCCCTCCGGCTGCTCCCCCGGCTCGACCGCGACAACCGCTTCTTCTGGACGAGCGGCGCGGACGGGCGCCTGCGATTCCTGCGCTGTCAGGAGTGCGACTCCTTCGTCCACCCACCCGCGCCACGCTGCCCGGCGTGCCTCTCGTCGGAGCTCTCCCCCGAAGTGGTGAGCGGCCGCGCCACGGTGGTCGCCTGCACCTGCAACGTGCAGCAGTGGATCCCCGGCAGCGAGCCCTACCTCATCGGGCTCGTCGCGATCGACGAGGACGAGAGCGTCCGGCTGATCACCAACCTGGTGGAGGTCGCGGTCGAGGACGTCGAGGTGGGGATGCCCGTCGAGGTCGTCTTCGAGGAACACGAGGACGTCTTCCTCCCGCTCTTCCGGCCGGTCGGCGGAGGTGCCGGGTGACACCTCCCGAGGTCCCCCTCGAGCGCTCGGCGATCATCTCGGGAATCGGGCAGTCCGCAATCGGCCGGCGACTCGGGCGGAGCGAGCTCGACCTCACCGTCGAGGCCTGTCTCGCCGCGATGGAGGACGCCGGAATCGGTCGCGACGACATCGACGGGCTGGCCACCTATCCGGGAATGGGAGCCGGCACCGCCGGGTTCGCCGGTCCGACGACCCCGGAGGTCCAAGACGCGATGCGGCTCCGGCTCAACTGGCACGACGGAGGCGGCGAAGGTCCCGCGCAGATGCGCGCGGTGATCGCGGCGTGCCTGGCGGTGGGCGCCGGGCTTGCCCGGCACGTCCTCGTCTACCGGACCGTCACCGAGTCGACCGCTCAGGGCGCCGGCGGGCGCCAGGGCATCGGCGGCGGCGGAGGGGGCAGGGGCGGCGTGCCGCGCTTTTCCGGCTTCCTCCAGTGGTCACTCCCCTTCGGGGCGGTCTCGGCAGCCAACTGGGTCGCGCTCGTCGCGGCTCGGCGGGTGTACGAATTCGGCCTGACCCGCGAGCAGCTCGCCCAGATCGCCCTCAACGGGCGGGCCAATGCGGCCCACAACCCGTTGGCGGTCTACCGCGAGCCGCTCGGCCTCGACGAGTACCTCGACGCCCGGATGATCTCGACGCCGCTCTGCCTCTACGACTGCGATGCGCCGTGCGACGGCTCGACCGCCTTCGTCGTCTCCCACCGCGACTTCGCGGCCGACACCCCGCATCCGGCGTGCCACGTGAACGCAGTCGGCACCGCGCTGCGAGGCCGTCCGAGCTGGGACCAATTCGACGATCCGACCTCGATGGCCGCGCGCGACGCAGGCGCCTCGATGTGGGAGCGGACCGACCTACGGCCGACCGACGTCGACGTCGCCCAGCTCTACGACGGGTTCTCCATCCTGGCCATGGTGTGGCTCGAGGCGCTCGGTTTCTGCGGACGCGGTGAGAGCGGCCCCTTCGTCGCCGGCGGAACCGCCATCGCCCGCGACGGCGTGCTCCCGCTCAACACCGCGGGCGGCCAGCTCTCGGGCGGGCGCCTGCACGGCTTCGGCCTCATCCACGAGGCGTGCGTCCAGCTGCGTGGCGAGGGCGGGCCACGTCAGGTGTTGCGTCGCGGCGGTTCGCTTCCCGAGGTGGCCGCCGTCGCGAACGGCGGCGGCCCGATCGCCGGGTCCCTCCTCCTCACCCGCGGCACGGGCTGAGCGCGAAGGCGATCAGAGCATCAGGCGGGCGGCCCGCGCGGCCAGTGCCGCGAGGGTGAGGGTCGGCCCGTAGCCCGATGCGGTCACGAAGACCGAGGAGTCGGCGATTACCAGGTTGTCGAGACCGTGCAGCCGTCCGGTCGGGTCGACCACCGACGTGGCGGGATCGGTGCCCATCCGGGTGGTCCCCATCACGTGCCGGCTCTCGGGCACGGCGTCGGGGGTGAAGCCCGCATTGCCGCGACCCGGCGAAGTCGTGGCCATCGTCCAGACCGCCCCCATCTCCTCGAGGATCGCCCGGAGTCTCGGGCGATAGTGAGTCGATGCAGCCAGCTCGTGTCGGCCGGGCTTGTAGGTGATCCGTGCGACCGGGAACCCGCGCGCATCTTTGATCTGTGGGTCGAGGTCGACCCGGTTGTGCACGTACGGAAGGTCCTCCCCCTGCATGGTGAAGGCCCACAACCGCTTGCGGATCGGCGAGTCCTCCATGAGCCGCGAATGCTGCTCCCCCCAGGGATAGTGCTTGGCCTCCATGACCGGATGGGCAGGCCCCGCGTGCTCGACCATCCCCCCGCGCAACCAGGGGAGCCCGGCCTCGGCCGCGGCGGCCTTCGTCTGGTCGTCGCCGGCGATCATGTCGTCGTGCACGTGGGTGACCGAGCGACCGCGCTCGGCGTGGGTGGCAAAGGGCACGGTGCCCGCCGCAATTGTCTGGAAGTGGACCATGAGGTGACGACCGATCAGGTCGTGGGCGAACCCCGACAGCAAGAGCAGCCTCGGCGTCTCGACCGCGCCGCAGGCGATCACGACGTGGCGAGCCCCGAGCACCCGGACCGTGCCGTCGCGCTCGACGAGCTCGACCCCGGTGGCGCGCCGCCCCTCGACGACGATCCGCGACACGAAGGTCTCGCTGAGCAGCTCCGCGCGTCCGCTCGCCATCGCGCGTTGGAGCATGGCGATCGGGTCCCCCTTGGCGTGGATGGGGCAGCCGAAGAACGCACAGAACCCGCAGTTGTTGCACGCGGGCCGTCCGTCGTAGGGCACGCTGTTCGCCGCCGTCGGAGCCGCGTAGGGGTGGTACCCGAGTCGCTCGGCTGCGGCGGCTGAGAGGGTCGCCCCGTACATGGGGGCACCGGGGGGCATCGGATAGGGGCCCGAGCGTCGGCCGGCGAACGGGTTGGCTCCCGCCTCGCCGGCGACTCCGATCAGGCGCTCGACCTCCGCGTAGTACGGCTCGAGCTCGTCGTAGCCGAGCGGCCAGTCGGCGACCTCCGCATCGGGTTGGGGGCCGAGCAGCGACAGCAGGCGGAAGTCGTCGGGCAAGAACCGGGGCACCTTGCCGTCGGCGTGGGTGCCCCCACCTCCGACCGTCGAAGGGATGGTGTTCACCTCGCCGACGTGGATCCGCTCACCCTCGGACTCGTCGGTGCGGAAGGTCCGCGGCTCGACGAGCGGATCAGGACCGAGAAAGTGGCGGTCGAGAAATTTGATCTCGTCGTTGGAGTAGTCGTACGCAGGACGGGTCAGGTCCTCGGGGTCGAGCAGGTGATTGCGCCCCTTCTCCACGATCGACACCGACCACCCTGCGGAGGTGAGGACGTCGGCGACGGTCGCGCCGCCCGGTCCCGAGCCGACGATCACCGCGTCGAGCGTCACGGACTCGATACCTCCGCGTCGGTCCAGCCCCGGGGCTGGGTGTCGCCGGCGAAGCCGATCGAACGCCAGACCGTCCCGTCGGGATTCCCGCCGTACTCGGGAGCGCCGTACATCCCCTCGCAGACGTGGTGGAAGAGCAGGATGGCGAAATCGGACATCGACCGGAGACGCGCTTCCTGCTCGAACGGGCCGAGCTCGCAGTAGTCGTCGCCGAGCTGGGCGAGGCCTTCCCGGTAGCGCTGCTGGAGACCGATCACCGGACCGTTGAACTCGCGCTCGGCGAGGCCCTTCGATCCCTCGATCCGCATCCGCCACGCGAGTTCGTCGAGCGGGCCGAGACGGTGGAAGTGAGCGAACCCCTCCGCGCCCCCGTGACGCCCCGAGCTCGGTCCACCGGCCCAGATCCGGGGGGGATCGAAGCTGAACGCGCCGAGCAGACCGTCGATGTACTCGGGCGCACCGCCGGCCACCGCCCCAGGGCCCGACGGGCTCGCGGGAACGATCCGGTCACAGGCCGCGATGAGCGTGCGGTACTCGTCCTCGGTCAACCAGATCGGCACCGGGTCACCATAGGCGCGATCAATCCCGTCGACGAAGCGCCGACGTGCTCACGACGTCACCTACGACGGACCGGGTTCGCCTCGGTTCGGTGACGTCTTGCGCCAGTAGACGCCCGCGCCGTCGATGTCGACGATCTCGTCGTCGATATCGTGGGCTTTCCGAAAGTCCGTGACCGCGGCAGCGCACGGAGCGATCGTCCCGTAGTCGTCGATGATGCAGTAGCCCTTTGGCGCGAGCTTCGGATAGAGCGGCTCGAGCGCCTGGATCGTCGATTCGTAGAGATCGCCATCCAGCCGGAGGACCGCGATCTCGTCGATTGGCGCACTGTGCAACGTCTCCTTGAACCACCCGACGATGAACTGGACGCGATCGTCCAGCAGTCCATAACGCTCGAAGTTCTTTCGGACCTGCTCGACGCCCACCGAGAGAACTTCGTGCACAGTCAGGTCGAGGTGCCGGTCGATCGGGAAACGGACCGGGTCCGGAGGTGGAAGGCCTTCGAAAGAGTCGGCGAGCCACACCGTGCGCTCGGTGTCCCCGTGCGCCTCGAGGACGCCCTTCATGAAGATCGACATGCCCCCTCGCCACACTCCGGTCTCGACGATGTCGCCGGAGACTCCGTCGGCAAGGACGCTTTCGATGCAGAACCGGGCATTGGCGAGCCGCTGAAGCCCGACCATCGTCTCGGCCCTTGCCGGCCAGTCGCGACCGGTCGCGCGAGCCGTCTCGTCGAAGGGTCGCTTCTGGACCAGTTCGAGGTTCGCCCTCTGCAAGAGCGGTGCGAGGTGATCGGCCACCCTCAGCAAAGCGGACTCCTGCTCCCCCGGACGAGACGTGGGGACACCGACGATCCGGTCGTTGTCTTCGAACAGAGATCGGGTCAGGGTCCGTGCGAGCAGATCCAGATACAGGTCGACCGACACATCCGCACCCACGCGCCCGATGGTACCAGTGCCCCGAAAGCGCCTTCCCGGTCGTCGAAGTCCACGTCGCGTGGCGTCTCCGAGTTCACATTCCAATCTGTCAGCTGCGCCAACCAACCGGACGAACTGCTTCCCTCTGCGCTTCTCAGTCCGGGCCTCCCTTCGTGGCGTTAGGCATTCGTCACAGGAGATGGCCACGTGGAATTACACGAACTTCCTTCCGCTGAGCGGGACCGTTCACCCGACGGTGCAGGTGACCGTGAACCCTCTCGTTGCGGGCATTGGTGCTCGATCCCTCGGGGAGATTGGCCCTCGACGATCCGGACAGGCCGGATACCGCGATCGGATCCAGCCAGCCGTTCGTACTCGAGGCGTACTCCTCCAGCCACCTGGAGTTCGTCGGGACGATCACCGCAGGGCGTACTCCGCGCCCGAGGTTGCGAGAAGGGTCAGACGGCGCTGAACTCGACCGGCAGCGCGATCGGCGAGCGGAAGGCCATCCCCCTGATGTGCACGTCCTGGCCGGGTTCCGGTGCGAGCTCCATGTCGGGGAGCCGGTCGAAGAGCGTGTCGATCGCGACCCTCGTCTCCATGCGGGCAAGGTGCATGCCGAGGCAGACGTGGACGCCGAAGCCGAAGCCGAGGCTCTGGCGGGACTCGCGGAAGATGTCGAATTGGTCGGGGTGCTCGTATTTCCGCTCGTCCCGGTTGGCCGATCCGAGGAGCAGTCCGACGTCGGCTCCCTTCTCGACGGCGACACCGCCCAGCTCCGTGTCGCGTGTCGCCTGCCGCAGGATCACGGTCACCGGCGGCTCCCAACGGATCGTCTCCTCGAACGCGACGGGAATCAGGGAGCGGTCCTCGCGCACCGCCCGGTACTGATCGGGGTTGGTCAGGAGTCCGTACAGCATGCTTCCGGACGCACGGTAGGTCGTCTCGACACCTGCCGGGAGCAGCAGCCGCAGGAAGGAGTAGATCTCCTCGTCGTCGAGCTTGCGACCCTCGACCTCCACCTGTGCGAGATCGCTGATCAGGTCCTCGGCCGGCCGACGCCGTCGTTCGGCCAGGATCTCGGCGAAGTAGTCGCGCAGCGCGGCCGACGCGGCCATCCCGCGCTCCCAGTTGGCGGTGACACTGGTGATCTCGACCGCCCACCGCTGGAACGTGGGGAAGTCGGATCGGGGAAGACCAAGGATCTGCGCGATGACCTGCACGGGGAAATTGAACGTGAGCTCCCTCACCAGGTCCGCGCGCCCCTCTGCGGCGAACAAGTCCACCAGCTCGTTCACCACTCGCTGGACGAGGTCGCCCTCCCATCGCTCGAGCACCTTCGAGCGGAACGTCGGCGACACGAGCGCCCGGTGCAGTCGGTGCTCGGGTTCGTCCATCTGCAGGATGGTCCGGCCCATCACCTCGCCCATGACGCCCGCGTAGACCGTCGAGGAGTAGGTCCCGCTGTCCCGAAGCACCTCGACCGCCTCGTCGAACCCGAAGACGGTGACCGGCTGCGGCTTGGTCCGGTCGGGCTCGAGTTCGGGCATCTCCTCACCGAGGTCGATCGGACCGACTTGGACCGGCGACTCCCGGCGCAGCTCGGCGAAGCGCGGGTAGGGGTCGCGGATGTTGCCCGAGACGGTGTCCTGCAGTTCGAACGGGTCGAACGGGATCGGCGCCGCTTCGGCGTCGAGCGCGCTCTTCGAATCGGTGGTCATCGACCTGCTCCCCTCGTCCTGGCGCCCCGACTGGAGCGGCCTTCCACCAATGTAGTTCAAACGTTCGTTTGGCTCCACCGAACGTCCGTTCGGAGGGGCGCGGCCGTGTCCGGCTCCGGCCCCTGGTCCACAATGGAGCCGTGACCTCCTCCGCGAGCGAACCGGCGGCCCGCCCGAACGGCTCCACCCAGCGCCAGCACATCTTGAACACCGCGCTCACCCTCATGTCCCAGCAGGGGGTCGATGGCACGTCGATGCGCAACCTCGCCGCGGCCACCGGCCTCAACGTGGCCTCCCTGTACCACTACTTCCCCTCCAAGCGGGAGCTGCTCGTGGCGGTCCTCGAGGAACGCGGACTGGTCGGGAGCCTCTCCCCCGCGTCACAGCCGTCGCTGCGCCAGGATCCCTTTCCGCGGCTTGCGGACCTCCTCGACGACATCCTCCAGTCGATGCTCGAGGTGGAGGACTTCATCCGGTTGATGCTCGGCGAGGTGATGCGTGGCGATCAGACCGCCTACGCGGTCGGGACCGACCTGTTCGCCGCGACCCAGGAGCTCCTCGAGCGGTGGCTTGCCGAGCGGGTGCCACCGGTCAGCCCACCCGGCGGGCAGGAGGCCCTCGCGCGGATGCTGCGCACGCTGCTCGTCGGACTGTTGCTCGAACACGTCACCGGCGTGCTCGATCCGGTCGCCGGAAAGGACGGGGACGTCGCCACCGAGTTCCGTGCCCGCGCGGAGGAGATCGCGGCCATCGTCGAGCATGTCGTCGGGCCGCAAGGGGGCGCTGGCTGACCCCCGTCGATACCATGGCCCGATGGCTGACGTTTCCACACCGCCGTTCGGTCCGGGCACCATCGGGCCATTGCCGCGCCCGAGCGACCAGGTGCTGTGGGACCCGGACAAGCAGGCAATGGACCCCGATCGGCGGCGGGCGCTGCAGGACGAGCGGCTGCGCTCGATGGTCGGGCGCATTCTTGACCAACCGGTCGACCTCTTCCGCGAGAAGCTGCGCGCTGCCGGCGTCTCGACCGCCGCCGACGTCACCGGCATCGAGGACCTCGCGTCGATCCCTCTCACCGTCAAGCAGGATCTGCGCGACTCGGAGGCCGCGGCACCCCCGTGGGGCACCTACCGCTTCACCGACCCGCGTCGAGGAGTGCGGCTCGGGACCTCGACGGGAACCACCGGGCACCCGACCATCACCGTGTGGACGCGCCACGACCTCTGGATCGAGTACGAGTCGGCGGCTCGCAACTGGTGGCGCATGGGCTATCGGCCGGGGACCGTCGTGACCCACGCCCACCCCGCGTATCTCTACGGCGGCGGGATCATGCTCCAGCAGACCTACGAGTACTTCGGGCTTCTCTCGATCTGGGTGCCCCCACCGGACACCGACGAGCTCGCCGAGCAGGCGGTGCGGTTCTGGACGCGGGTGACCCCCGACATCCCCTTCATGGGATTCGCCACCGGACGGTTCGTCGAGGTGGCGACCGCTCTCGGCATCCCACTCGAGGACGCGGGTCTCACAGGGCTGAAGGCGCCGATCGGCTTCGGGATGGGGCGCGGCGGCATGCCGCTTTTGACTGCGGGCGCCGAGTGCTACGCGTACGTGGGCGGTCCCTGCGGCCAGTCGCCGGGGGCGCACATCCACGAGGACTGGGCGGTCGTCCAGGCGGTCGACCCCGCCACGGGCGATGAAGTGCCCGACGGCGAGTGGGGCAACCTGACCGTCACCACTCTCGACCGCGACAACGGACTGCTGCGCTACGACCTCGAGGAGGCCTGCGCGATCCACCGCGAGCCCTGCCCGTGCGGCGAGACCTCGATCCGGGGGCTCTGGGGCGGTCGCTTCAAGGACCTCTTGAGCTGCCAGGGCACCCGCTTCCAGCTGAACGAGCTCGAATTGTGTCTACGCGGCGAGGAGATGGTCACCCAGCCCTCCCTCGAGTATCGGGTCCTCCGTCCCGACGGCGGCCCCGCCCCGCTCGTCATCGAGGTGGAGGTCGCGAGCGAGGAGCCGGGCGCCGGCGACGCGGTCGCGTTGCGGCTGGTCGCCGGGATCAAGGAGAGCCTCGGCGTGGACGCCTCGGTGACACCCCTGCCGCGCAACGCGCTCCCCCGCGCAGGCTACAAGGCAACCCGCGTCGTCGACGCCCTCTGAGCCTCGTTGCCCGAGCGCCTCGGGGAGGACGGTCCGAAACGGTCATTTGCGAGCGCGTGAGGCGCGCCCTGGACCGCGAAGTGAGGTCCACGGTGTTCGACCGTGCAGCTCGCGGTGGAGTAGGGCCAGGACCTGCACATCAGATCGATGGCTTCCGGTCGACGACCGCGCTGCTCGTCGCGTTCGGCGCCGCCCGACTGCCTGCACCCGAGGCAACTGAGCGCCGGTCCTCGTGTCGAGATGTCACCCCGGCGCGGGCGTCTGCAAGCGTCGCTGCACCCCGAACCACACGGTCGCGCCTTTGAGATGTGCAGGTGTCCCGATTGCCGCCTCGACCACGGTGAGGACCTTGGCAGGGTCGGCGCCGAAGGGAAGAACGACGACAGTGCTGACGTCATAGCGTCGAAGGAACAGCCGGACGTCCGACACCAAGTTGGCGCCACCCAGCGCCCGTTTCTGATCCTTCGAGGCGGTGCCGGTGAACGCGGTGTTGAACAACACCTGGACGGAGCTCGGTTCGAGTCGGGAAGGCCGGGGCGAGTCGTACTCGCCGGCCGTGGGCCTCCAGCCGTAGCCACCGATCAATTTGAATCTCATGCCGACGATCGCCTGGTCGAGGAGTACGTCGTTGATCGGACCCAGGTCGTTGACGAATGTGCCGTCGGGGCCAGGGGCATACGGTGCGTTCGGCCATGGATAGGAGACGACCGCACTCTGGCTTGGAATCGCCGAGGCTTCACGGGTCGTGAAGAAGGGTGACTCATCAGTGGCCGCAGAGGGCTCGGTACGTGAGGGAAGCAGTGGGAACGCCACGATCGCTGCGAGAACGAGGGGCGCCGCGATGGCAAGCGCGCGCGGCAGACCGGAGACCCGCCGCGCGCCGGACCATTCGAGGCGCCTGTGGAGCTCGTCGACCCCGATGGCGACGATCGCCGCCCCGAACAAAGCGGTGTAGAGCGCGAACCGGGTGGACTGAAAGCCTTCGGTGACAGGGAAGATGCTCAGGACCTGGAGAGGGAGCGGTACGTGTGTGTCGTGGCCGCCCACGTAGAGCACGGTTCCGAGCGACAGGACGAGCGAAATCCCCATCATCGAGGCCGCGAGGACGACGATGCCACGGTGCCGGAGCAGCACCACCGTAGCGACCACGACGACGAAGAGGGGGATTCCGAGATACATGCTCGGAGTGAGCACCTGGGACGACAGGACGTGGTACGCAGAGCTCGAGACGTGCTGCAACCGGCTCGGTATCACCGTTCCCAGCAGGTCGCCGTGGAAGGTCTCCAAGTTGGCCGGAGACCCCACGGCTCCCTTGGAGTGCTGAGTGCCGAAGAAAGTGAACAGCAAAGGGAACCCGAGAGTGGCGGCACCGATGGCGACGGTCCACAGCGCCGCGCGCTTGATGTAGGCGGCACCGGCGGCGACCGCACGGCGGTTGAAGGCGGCGTAGAGAAGGCACGCGAGAACTCCGAGGAGGACCGAGCTGGCCAGGAGTTCCGGGAAGATGAGGTACTGGACAGCGCAGAGGACTCCGAGCAGAGCACCGGTCCGCGCCGGGCGCCAGGTCTGGCGGAGGAGGATCTCGTTCAGGAGCAGAAAGATCAGCGGGGGGATCGGAACAAAGGTGAGAAAGAGGTAGCCGCTTGCGTAGAAAGTCATGTATCCGCTGAAGGCGTAGATGACTCCCCCGATGAACGCTGCCGGCCACCAGCTCGTCCAGCGCCGGAGCACCAGGCACATCGAGAAGGCCGACGCGATCAGCGCAAGCCGGAGGAGAAGGTTCCAGGTGACGATCGGGCCGAAGATCGTCGTGACGGGCGAGAACACGACGCCGAGCGCGAGGAAGGAGCCATTGACGCTGAAGTTGTAGCCGACCGGATAGTTCTGCCAGTTGGTGAAGAACAAGCTGTGGCCGTGGGCAAGCGCATACTGCGCCCAACTGAGCCACCAGACCTCGGCGATCTGATCTGCCTGCCGACCCCCGGTCATGACGCCCGGACCGAGGGAGGTGCCGAAGCCGAACAGCCAGAAGGACATGAGGGCGTAGAGCGCAAGGCAGACCGTGGCCGGCCATCTGCGGGGCCCGATGCCCTCTGCGCGTCCGTCGCCACCGTCCGTCGCGGTGCTCGCATCGGCCGCGTACTCGAGCCGGGGCGGATCGCCCGGTTCGACGATGACCTGCTGGGATGCCCTGCTCACACTCCCCCCACCGTGTGGTGGCTGGCAACGTTGCCTGCCACTGAAATCGAGAACACGGGAACCTGCATTCCGGTTCCTTCGGATCGCATCGGCGAAGTGTAGTGGCCCCCACTCCCGCGATTCCGGCGGCCACCCGTGACCGACCGGAGATCGAACGGATCCACGGGACCGTCTCGCCGGTCCCTGATCGTCGTACCGGCCTTCAGTTGCTTGATCGCTTCGACCGCGTCCATTGGCCCGATCCATCGTCATGGCAATTCGGGTTCGAGCGCGTGGACCGCGCCCCAGCCCTCAGCGCATCGCGCCGATCACGTCACGGCCGAACGCCTCGAGCGTGTCCGGGTGCGCGAAATCGGTGAACCACGCGTAGACCCTCTCGACGCCCTGTTCGCGCAACGCAGCAAGTTTCGGGACGAGCTCCTGAGCGGCACCGGCGAGGTGTCCGGCCTCGCCCATCCGGCCGAAGCGGCGTGCGGCGGTCTCGAGGACCTCCTCGCGCCGACCCTCGTCGGTGACGAGGCTCACGAGCAACTGCACCGACACCTGTGCCGTGCCCGCGTGTCCGCGCTTCTCGTCGAGCAGCTCCAGCTGATTGAACGGCACGTTCCACCAGTCGGCGAATCGGGCGACGAGCTCCATGGTCCTCGGGCCGGTACCCCCGACGAGGATCGGGATCCGACCGAGCGGAACCGGTAGCTGGCGCGCGTTGTCGACCACGAAGTGACGGCCCCGGTGGTGGACAGGCTCTCCGGTCCAGAACGCAGTGATCAGCTCGAGGGTCTCGCGCAGCCGCTCGAGCCGCTCGCGGCCCCCGGGGTCCCCGACACCGAACGCGTCGAGCTCACCGGGCACGGATCCCGAGCCGATGCCGAGCTCGAAACGACCTCCCGAGAGGTGGTCGAGGGTCACCGCTTGCCGGGCGAGTACGGCCGGGTGCCGCATGGCGTCGCAGAGGACCAGGTGGCCGAGGCGCAACCGGTCGGTGACCGCTGCCAGCCAGGTGGCCGCGGTGAAGGCCTCGTACATCGGCTGGTCGGTCGCGCCGGGCGGAGCGAGGTGGTCCATGAGCGCCATACCGGCGAAACCGGCTGCCTCCGCCGATCGGGCCCGCGCCACGAGCGCGGCCGGATCGAGTCGCATCTGCGGAAGAAAAAGATGGAACCCGAGGCCGCCGTCGGCGGGTGCCGATCCGGCGGGCGGAGGCGCCGCCGCCGACCCCTCGGTCATCTCAGACCCGGTCGACCAGCATGCCGGCCAGGTGCTCGAACTGCTGGCCGGAACCGCCCATGAGGACCTCGTTCTGCTTCGCGCGCTTGAAGAGGAAGTGCGCGTCGTTGGCCCAGGTGAAGCCCACGCCCCCGTGGACCTGGATGTTGTCTCCGGTCACCCGCACCGCGGCCTCGGTGGCATAGCCGGCCGCCATCGCAGCCGCCCTCGCGCGCTCGGGCGCGTCGGTGTCGGCGGCCCACGCCGCGAAGTGCACCCCGGCCCGCGCCATCTCGAGGGAGTGGTACATGTCGACGATCCGGTGTTTGACCGACTGGAAGGAGGCGATCGGGCGGTCGAACACCACCCGCGCCTTCGCGTACTCGACAGCTTCCTCGAGCGCCCGGTCCGACACACCGACCAGCTCCGCCGCCAGTCCGACGGCGACGTCGTCGAGGACTTCGCGCCAGAGGGCCGCCTGGTCCCCCGAAGGGCCGATCGGCTCGGCCGGCTCCTCGTCGAGGACCAGACGAGCGAGCTTGCGGGTCGGGTCGAGCGACGGGACGACCTCGCCCCGCGGGGCCTCGAGCAGGAACGAGCGGACGCCCTCCTCGGCGAGCGCCACCACGATGGCCCAGTCGGCGTTGTGCCCGTCCACGACGATCGGCTTGGTACCGGTCACCACCCATCCGGCACCCTTGCGGCGGGCCCGGGCGCGCACGGTCCCGAGGGGGTGGCCGTTGCCCTCTTCGTGCAACGCGACCGTCCCCCGTCGGCCTCCCGACGCCGACCCCGCCAGGAGGTCGTCGACACCGAGGGCCGCCGCGGCTCGGGTGGCCATGACCGAAGAGGAGAAGAACGGGCCCGGCAGCGGCACCCTGCCCATCTGCTCGAGCACGATGCACATCTCGAGCAGCCCGGCACCTTCGCCCGGCACGAGCATCCCGGTCCAGCCGAGGGCGACCAGGCGCTCCCACAGCTCGGGCGAGAACCCCACCGGGTCGTCGGCGAGTGCCCGCAGGGTGTCGCCGGTGACGTCGCCCATCGCCTGGCGCGCGACGTCTTGGAGCGCGAGTTGTTCCGCGTCGAATGTGAAGTCCACTGCGTACCCCCGGAACGTCGGTCCCCGATGTCGGCGACAGTGTAGACGCCGCTCGCACTAGCCTCCGGAGTCGTGGATTTCGCACTTGCCTCCGAAGACGAAGCCTTTCGCGACGAACTGCGCGCCTGGCTCGACGAGCAACTGCCGCCTTTCCTCGCGAGCGAGGAGCTCTCGGACGAGGCCTCGATCACCGGCGAGAAGTCGACGCAGCGCCGCGCGGCCTGGCAGCGGCTGCTGCACACCGGACGATGGGCCGCGGTCCACTGGCCGGTCGAGTACGGCGGCCGTGCGGCCACCGCGATGCAGCGGATCATCTACTCGGAGGTGATGGCCGAGTACCGCACACCGGGACTGTTCAACCCGAACGGTCTCTGGCAGATCGGTCCGATGCTCATCGCCTGGGGCACCGAGGAGCAAAAGGCGCGCTGGCTCCCCTCGATACTCGAGGCCAACGAGCACTGGTGCCAGGGCTTCTCGGAGCCCGACGCCGGCAACGACCTCGCCAATCTTCGAACCACCGCGATCCGCGACGGAGATCACTACGTCGTCAACGGGCAGAAGATCTGGATCTCGACCGCGCACCTCGCCCGTTGGGGCCTCTTTCTGCTCCGCACCGACCCGACCGCCATCGAACGTGGGGCCAAGCACGAGGGGATCACCGCTTTCATCGTCGACATGCAGACGCCGGGGATCGAGACGAGACCGATCCGCGACATGTCCGGCGAGGAGATGTTCAACGAGGTGTTCTTCAGCGATGCGTCACTGCCAATCGACAGCCGGCTCGGCGGTGAGGGCGAGGGGTGGATGGTGGCGATGGGCACCCTCGCCAACGAGCGGGTGGGCATCGCCGGACAGATCTCGATTTTGGCGGCCGACTTGCGGGCGATGGTCACTGCTGCCCGCTCGGTCAACCCGGGAGCGCTCGAAGACCCCGCACTCCGCGACCGGCTCGCGCATGCCTGGACCGAAATCGAGCTTGCCCGGCTTCTCGCGCTCGCGCGCGTTGAGCAAGATCATCAAGGGTGAGAAGAACTGGCCCGAGGTGCCCTTCGCCAAGCTCCAGTGGTCGACCCTCGCCCAGACCCTCGCCGCGTTGGCAGTCGACCTGCTCGGGCCGGCCGGCCTTCTCGCCCGGGGCGGTCCCGACTCGGTCGACCGAGGCAAGTGGACCCGCCTCTACGCCTTCCAGCGGTACAGCACCATCGGAGGCGGCTCGACCGAGGTGCAGAAGAACATCATCGCCGACCGGGCCATCAAGCTCCCCGGCCAGGCCCGACTCTCCTGAGGTGCCGATCGATCCGAGAGCCGTCTGCATCGTCGGCGCGGCACGGCGCACCTGGCGGGACCAGCCCGCACCCGAGCCGCTCGACATGTGGGAGCAGGTCGCCCGCGAAGCGGCTGCCGACGCCGGAGCTCCCGGCGCGCTCCGCGATCTCGAGAGCGTCCAGGTCGTCTACTGCCAGGCGTGGGAGTACGACGACGCGTGCCTCCGCCTCGCCGAAAGGCTCGGCGCCGACCCGGCACACCGCCGTTACTCGGGGATCGGCGGCTCGGTGCCCCTCACCCTCGTCGCCGACGCGGCGACGTCGATGGCGACGGGGGATCTCGACCTGGCGCTGGTCATCGGGGGCGAGGCGCTCGCCACCCGGAAGCGCCTGGCGGATCCCGCCTGGTCGTACCCGCCCGAGAAGGCCGGGCGCTTCCCCATCACCATCGACCGCGCCGAGGCGGCCAACGGCATCTTCCAGGCCTACCTGACCTTCGCCCTCCTCGACACGGCACGGCGCGTCCACCTCGGCCGCGACCTCGACGAGCACCGAAAGGAGCTCGGTCAGCTGCTGGCCCCTCTCTCCGAGGTGGCCGCGGCGCAGCCCGGGCACGCCTGGTTCCCGGTCCGGCACGACGCCCCGGAGATCGTCGAGGTGACTGCCGCCAATCGTATGGTGGCCACCCCGTACACCAAGCTGATGACCGCGTTCATGGACGTCGACATGGCCGCCACGGTTCTGCTGGCCACCCATGCCCGCGCCGATGCACTCGGGGTGCCCGCCGACCGCCGGGTCTACCTGCGCGGCTTCGGCTCGGCGGACGAACCGTTCGGGATGGCGGCGCGGCCGGAGCTCTGGCACGCGCCGGCGATGGAGGCGGCGACCCGCGCCGCGCTCGGCGGCAGGACCACCGACGGCGTGGACCATCTCGACCTCTACTCGTGCTTCGGCAGCTCCCTGGCGTTCGCCTCCGACGCGCTGGGCCTCCGCGAGCCGCGCCCGCTCACGGTGACCGGTGGGCTGCCGTACCACGGCGGTCCGGGCAGCAACTACACGACCCACGCCCTCGCCGCGATGACCGAGGTGCTCCGCCACGATCCCGGCTCGTTCGGACTGGTGACCGGGGTGAGCATGCACATGGCCGGCCACGCGGCGTCACTCTGGTCGACGACGCCGGGCGCGACGTCGGTCGCTCGCACCACGACGACTCCACCCGAGGTACCGGTGACCACCCACCCCGAAGGCCTCGCACGGATCGCGACCTTCTCGACCACGTACGGAAGGGAAGGCCCCGACTGGACCGCCTTGATCTGCGACCTGCCCGACGGATCGCGTTGTTACGCACGTCTCGAAGAGGCGGTCCCCGACGGGGTCGAGCTCGCCGGCGAACAGGTGAGCCTCGCCACCGGCGAGAAGGGCGCCACGACCGCCGGTCGATGACCGGCGGCGTCGCCGGGCACGGCGCGGGCACCGGCGGCGTATCATCGGCAAGGACTCCGAGATGGACCGAGAGGTGAGGCAGTGAGGACCGAGGATCTCATTCTGGTCAGCGTCGACGACCACGTGGTCGAACCGCCCGGCATGTTCGACGGCCGCCTGCCCGCCCGGTACCAGGACCGCGCGCCGACTCTTGTGCGCAAGGACGACGGCACCGACGTGTGGCGCTACCGCGACAGCGAGATCCCGAACGTGGGTCTGAACGCCGTGGTCGGACGCCCGCCCGACGAGTACGGCATCGAACCGACCTCCCTCGACGAGATGCGGCCCGGTTGCTACGACGTGCACGAGCGGGTTCGCGACATGAGCGCGAACGGGGTGCTCGGCTCGATGTGCTTCCCCTCGTTCCCCCAGTTCTGCGGTCAGCTCTTCGCCCGTGCCGCCGCGAGCGACGCCGAGGAGGCCCTCGCCATGGTGAAGGCCTACAACGACTGGCACGTCGACGGCTGGTGCGGCGCCGAGCCCGGCCGCTTCATCCCCCTCTCGATTCCGGTGTTGTGGGACCCCGAGCTCGCTGCGGCAGAGGTCCGCCGCATGGCCGGGCTCGGATGCCACGCGGTCACGTTTTCGGAGAACCCCTCCAAGCTCGGCTGGCCGTCGATCCACACCGACCACTGGGATCCCTTCTGGAGCGCGTGCTCGGACGAGGGAACGGTCGTCTGCATGCACCTCGGGTCCTCCTCCGAGCTGGTGATCACCTCGATGGACGCCCCCATCGACGTGATGATCAGCCTCCAGCCGATGAACATGGTCCAAGCGGCGGCCGACCTGATCTGGTCGCCGGTGCTGCGCAAGTACCAGGACCTCCGCATCGCGCTCTCCGAAGGCGGCATCGGATGGATCCCCTACGCTCTCGAGCGCATCGACTACGTGTACCAGCACCATCACGCATGGACCGGACAGGACTTCGGCGACATGCTCCCGAGCCAGCTGTTCAAGGAGCGGATCATCACCTGCTTCATCGACGATGCCTTCGGGATCGCCAGCCGCGACTTCCTCAACGTCGACAACATCACCTGGGAGTGCGACTATCCGCACTCCGACTCGACCTGGCCCCAGTCGCCGGAAGCCGCGATGAAGTACCTCGCCGACGTGGACGACGCGCAGATCGACAAGATCACCCACGCCAACGCCATGCGTCACTTCCGCTACGACCCCTACTCGTTGCGCCCGAGAGAGAAGTGCACGGTGGCCGCGCTGCGGGCCGAGGCGACCGACGTCGACACCGCGCAGGTCTCGCGGCTCAAGCACAAGCGCGACCGCGTCGAGGGGCTCGTGGACCTCGGGGTGGTGAGCCGGGCCTTCAGCTCGAGCGACGACGACGCGTAGGCGCAGCCACGCCCTCGACGATGCCCATCCACTACGAGCAGCAGGACGACCACATCGTCCTGATCACCATCGACCGGCCCGAAGCCCGCAATTCGCTGGACATGGAGCACTTCGCGCAGTTGCGGGGGGCCTGGGAGCGGTTCGGCGACGAGGACGATGCCTGGGTTGCCGTCGTCACCGGGGTCGGTCCGGACTTCTGCGTCGGGGCCGACTTGAAGACCTACATCCCCCAGGTCACCAAGTTGCAGGTCCAGATGCAAGAGGACGGGGTGGCCGAGATCGACGGCTACCGGCTCGACGACGGGGTGAAGGCGGTGCTCCGCAACGTCGAGCTCTACAAGCCGATCGTCGCGGCGGTCAACGGGACCTGCGTCGCCGGCGGCATGGAGATGCTCGGCGGGTGCGACCTCCGGGTGGCGGCCGACACCGCGACCTTCGGGGTGATGGAGCCCAAGCGGGGCCTCTTCGCGGGCGGCGGCACCACGGTGCGGCTGCCCCGCCAAGTCCCCTTCCCCGCCGCGATGGAGCTGCTGCTGTGCGCGGATCGCGTGTCCGCCGAGCGCGTCTTCCACATGGGTCTGGTCAACGAGGTCTGCCCACCGGCCCAGTTGATGGACCGCGCCTACGACTACGCGCGGCGGATCGCCGCCAACGGCCCCTTCGCGGTCCGCAAGACCAAGGAATCGGTGCTGCGGGGCCTCGCGGTGGACATGAAGGACGCCTACCGCATCGAGACCGCGATCTCGAAGGAAGTCTTCTCGAGCGAGGACGCAATCGAGGGTCCGAGGGCCTTCGCCGAGAAGCGCGCCCCCGCTTGGAAGAACGCCTGACCGAGTCGGACAGAGCCCGACGGGCGGCGCGATGAGCCACGACCTCGGCACTCCGTGTCTCCGGCTGGAGACCGAGGGTTCGGTCGCCTGGTGCACCATCGACCGACCCGACGCGAGGAACGCGTTCACTCCCGCCATGTACTTCGGGCTCAAGCGGGCGGTGCGGCTGGTCAATTCGGACCCGAACCTCGCTTCCCTGGTGATCACCGGTGTCGGCGATGTCTTCTCGCCGGGCGGCGACCTCGGCGGACGCTCCGAGCCGGGTGAGTCCATCCCCGATGCCATCGGCGAGGATGTGCTCCCCTTCCTCGCCATCCGCGACAGCAACGCCCCGGTCGTCGCGGCAGTCAACGGCATCTGCCAGGCCGGAGGCCTCCTTGTCGCGATGATGGCCGACATCGCGGTCGTGAGCGACCGGGCGACCTTCCGGGTCCCCGAGCTCCTCCGGGGGATCACCGACGCGACCTACGCGGCGGCCCTACCCGCCCACGTCGGGATCGCCGTGGCGCGCGACCTGCTCTTCTCCGCCCGGAGGTTCGGCGCGGAGGAGGCACAGCGCATCGGGCTCGTCTCGCGGGTCGTCCCCCACGAGGACCTCCTCCCCGCCGCGCTCGAGGCCGCCCACCAGGTGCTGCGGACCGCGCCCGCCGCGCGGGGGCAGGTGAAGCGCATGCTCAACGAGCGCTACGGGCTGGTCGACTACCGGACGATGTTCTGGGACCTCGAACACTCGCCCGAGCCCCGCGAGGGGATGCGCGCCTTCATGGAGAAGCGACCGCCGTCTTGGATCCCGCCGGACGTGGCCGCCGACGATCGCGGGAGATGAGAGAAGGAGGAAGGATCGAATGGCAGAGGATTCGAGGATCCAGGTCGCACAAGAGTTCTTCCAGCGCTACTTCAGCGGCGACGTCGCACGAGCGAGCGAGCTCCTCGACGACCAGGTCGTCTACCGCGTCCCGGGATTCCGCAAACCTGCCGGCGTCTTCGTCGGCGCAGAGGCCGTCGTGCGCCACATTCGAGATTTCCTCGCACTCTTGGAGAGCCCGGTCGACGTCCTCAAGTGGGAGGACTGGATGGCAGGGGTCGACTACGTCGCCGGTTTGGCCTCCATCCACCTGCAGCGAGAAGGAATGAACATCGAACCGCGACTCGTCTGGGTCGTCACCGTCGCGAAGGGCAAGATTCGCGAGATCGAGATCTTCTACAACGACGAACCCGCCATCGATCGACTCTTCGCCGACGAGGCATAGCCTGTACTTCCTTCTCGCGCAGTGGGCGGGCGACGGACCTCACGCGAAGGCCGGGAGCACCTCGTGCTCGAACAGTCGCAGACTCTCCCACGCGAGCTCGGGGGGAATCCCTCCGCAGAGCGGATTGAGGACGGTGAACGGGAGCGGTGACTCCTTCAGCTCTGCGACGAATTGGTCGGGCCGGAGCACTCGGTAGCGCCCGGTCGCCCTCAGTGTCTCGGCGTCGGCAACCTCGGCGTAGCCGGTTTCGACGGCCTCCTCCGGGCGCCAGGCACCGTACGCGTTGTTCTCGTGAAGGAAGAACGGGGCGAGCCGATCCCACCGTTGCTCGGGGTCATCGGCCAGGGCGACGATCCTCGTGTCGCCAAGAACCCAGGGTCCTGGGTCGCCCCGGCCCAGCTTGATCATCTCGTCGCGGTAGAAGTCCCAGACGACAGGGTCGGAAGGCACGAAGCCATCGGCGATCCGTGCGGCGCGACGGGCGGCCGGCTCGCTGCTGCCCCCCATCGTCACCCGCAGCCCGCCCGAGCGGAACGGTCCCGGCGTGACCTGCACGGTCCGGCCACGGAATTCGAACGGCTCACCGGTGAACGCCGACTTCAGTGTGGTCACCATCTCGGTCACCCGGCGAGGACGCTCCTTCGTCGCCACACCGAACATCTCGAACTCCCGCTCGGCGTACCCGCCGGCCACGATGATCTCCACCCGCCCGCGGGTCAGGTGGTCGAGGACGAGGAGATCCTCGGCGACACGGAGCGGGTCGTTGAACGGGGCGATCAGCGCGGCGATGGTGAACGGAACCCGTTCGGTCCGGGCCGCCATCGCGGCGACGATCGGCACCGGGCTGGGCAGGTACCCGTCGTCGGAACCGTGGTGCTCGCAGACCGCGATGCTCGCGCAACCCACGCGGTCGGCCCACTCGGCCATCTCGAGCGCGGCCGCATACCGGTCGGCCATCGTCGTTCCGGCGAAAGTCGGATTACGGAAGTCGAACCTCAGGCCGAACAGCACGGTGCCTCCTCTGGTCACACGGCAAGCCGCGGCTCGTGCGCGAGCTCGTCCCGCAACACCCGCCTCAGCAGCTTCCCGGTCTCGTTGTGCGGGAGTTCGTCGTGCACCGCCACAACCACCGGCGCCCGGGTCGAACGCAAACGCTCACGAACCCATTGGTGCAGCTCGCTCGGGGATACCTCCGCATGCGGTTCGAGGACGACCGCCGCCGCAGGGCACTCCCCCCATTCGTCGTCCGGGATGCCGACCACCGCCACGTCGCGCACGGCCGGATGCTCGAGGAGGACCGACTCGATCTCGCCGGGCGAGATGTTCTCGCCGCCACGCACGATCACGTCGTCGAGGCGTCCCTCGACGAACAGGAATCCCTCGGCGTCGAGGTGGCCCGCGTCGTTCGTCCCGAACCACCCGTCCTGGCCTAGCGCGCTGCGCCCCTCGTACTCTCCGGCGATCTGCTCGCCCCGGACGAAGATCTCGCCGCTCTGTCCCGGCGGAAGTGTGGTCCCCTCGGGGTCACGGATCTCGAGCTCGATCGTCGGGAGCGGCCGTCCGACCGAGCCGAGCCGACCTCTCACCTCGGGGTCCTCGCTCGCAAAGGCGACCCGGTGGTCCTCGGGGTCGAGTACCGCCATGGTGGAGCTCGTCTCGGTGAGGCCGTACGCGTTGACGAACCCCACACCGGGGAGAAGATCCATCGCTCGCTCCACCACCGCCATCGGCATCCGTCCTCCGCCATAGGAGAGGTGGGTGAGGTGAGGGAGCTCCGATCCCGACGCCTCGACGACATCGAGGATCCGGCCCAGCATGGTGGGAACCACCATCGCGTGGGTGACGTCCTCGCGACGGGCCACCTCGACCCACTCCTTCGGCTCGAACTGCGGGAGGTAGACGACGCGTCGTCCGACATACGTGCTCGAGAGGATCGCCGCGAGCCCGGCGATGTGGTACGGGGGCACGCTCACCAGCGTGGCTTCCTCCGGGCCGGCGCCCATGAACTCGAGCGTGGTGAGGACGTAGGAGGCCAGGTGGCGGTGCCGGAGGATCGCCGCCTTGGGCTCCCCGGTGGTGCCGCTGGTGAACAACCAGACGGCGGGTTCGTCGGGGAGGGCAGCGCTGCCTGTGGCGGGCGTCGAGTCGGCCAGCCTCTCCTCGAACGTCCGCCGGTCGAGCACCTCCACGCCCTCGATCCCGTGGATCCGCTCGCCTGCGCGGTCGGCCACGACCAGCGCGGGCGCGATCCTCGACGCCACGGCCCGCAGCCGCTCGTCGGTGAGTCGGTAGTTGAGCGGGGCGAAGGGGACGCCGGCGATCGCGGTGGCGAACACCAGCACCGGTAGGACCTCCGAATTGGCACCGACGAAGCCGACCCGTTCGGATTCCGACGCGGCGATCAGCGCGGCCGCACGACCCGCGCGGTCGAGAAGCTCGCCGAAGGTGATCCCCTCTGCGAGCGAGCCGACCGCGGTGCGATCGGGCATGCCTTCTGCAGCCATCTCCAGCAACAGCGCGGTGTTCATGGGCGGTTCATCGGCGTCCGGTTCCTCGCATCGTCACACAGCTGTCGCCGGCTGGGCACTGCTCGGCGAGGCGCCCGGACCCCTCCAGGGGCCCGGGCGCCGACACCAGTCGGTGGTCAGGACGAGGCGGAGACCGTCTTACCCGGAATGACGGTCCCGCAAATCGGGTCGGCATTGGCGACGAGCTGGAAGGTCGATCCGGACAGTTTCGTGATCCAGTAGCAGTTGTCGACCCCGGTGCCGACGTTGGTGCGCTGGCTCATGTCCAGCTTGTGGCTCCCGAACAGTCCGGCGCTGGTGAAGTCATGGATGTTGCCCAGGGACTTGATGAGATCGGCCGAGGTCGGGTTCGACCCCGCACCTTGGAGACCCTGGACGAAGAGCGCCACCGCCGTGTAGGCCGCGTACTCGGCGTATGTCGGGTCGTGGGTGATACCCACCGCCTTCAGGTCGCTCTGAAACTGCTCGGTGGCGGCGGTGTGCATCTCGACGGGCTCCCACGACGAAAGGAAGTAGACGTTCTGGGCTTCTTGGAGCGCGTTCGGCCCCGCCTGTTGGAGATCACCGCCGTAGCCGGTGGGCAGCAGCGCGACCTTGGGGTTGTCCCCGGCTTGCCGGAGGGCGGTGATCAACGCGAAACCGGTATTGGGATCGGTGGACGGCTCCATCCCGTTCACGCCGGCCGACTTCATCGCCAGTGCGACCGGCTCGACGTTGGTGCTCCCGAATGGGAATTGCGCATTGACGTATCCGGCTTTCAGCCCGGCGGCCTCAGACGACTGGGCCGCAGAGAGCGCGGACTCGGCGGACGAGGGCGACACGCTGTAGCCGAGGGTGCCGACGTTGGTGACGCCCTCCATCTTGAAGAATTGCCCGGGCGTCGTGGTGACCTTCGTCGTGTCGGTCGGTCCGAACGAGGAGAACATGTTCTTGGAGGTGATCCACTCGGGGCCGTCTTCGGCGACGCCCACCACCGGGATCCCCTGGGAAGTGAGCCACGGCGCGGCGCTGAAGGTCAGCGACGAGACGGCGAGGACCGCGGACACGTGGTCCTGTTCGACCAACTGCTGCGCCGCGGTCAGGGCGGTCGAGGGCGACGTGGTCGTGTCGGCGACGACGTACTTGATGGTGTAGCCGTCCCTCTTGGCCAGTATGGTCCCGGCCTGGACACCCATCGGGCTGGTCTTGTTCCCGGACGCGGCGGGCCCGGTCAGGTCGGTGAGGACGCCGATCGTGTAGGTCTTGTTACCGCCGCCGTTCCCCGAGCTGCTCCCTGTCGTGGTGGTCGACGACGAGGAGTTCGAACTGCACGCCGCGGCGAGGACCGCGATGACGGCGACTGCCACCAGCCACTTCATGTTCCGGATCTTCTTGCTCTCGTTGGTCCGCATCATGTGAGTTCGGTTCTCCGATCGTCGTTGTGCCCGGGGCACACTATTGGGTGATCCACTTCTTCGGGGAGCACGATGTCGTCTCGAGACGAATCGGCACCGTTGTTCTCCGATCCTTCAACCCGCCACGACCATGGCATCACCCAGGTAGTGGCGAAGCACCTCGTCGTGTGCATCGTCGGCTGGCCCGCTCCAGACCAGCTCCCCTCGCTGGAGCACGAGGCACTCGTCCGCGAAGTCGAGCGCGCGATGCACGTACTGCTCGATCATGATGAGCGTCACCCCCGCCTCCCTGGCGCGGGCCAGTCCGTCGAAGACGATGTCGACGATGGTGGGCGCGAGACCGAGGGACAGCTCGTCGGCGACCAACACCTTTGGGAAGACCGCGAGCGCGCGGGCCAGCGAGAGCATCTGCTGCTCCCCCCCCGAGAGGAGGCGCGCCGGCAGCCGCCGACGCTCGGCAAGCGCAGGGAACAGCTCGAGCGACCGCTCGACCGCGGCTTTGCGCAAGCGGCGGTCGGGAAGAGGGCGTGCGGCCATCCGGAGGTTGTCCATGACGGTGAGGGTGCGAAAGATGCCTCTGGTCTCTGGCAGGTAGACCACTCCGGCCCGTCGAATCCGGTACGCGGGTGCTCCGCTGATCTCGTCGGCACCGAGAGCGATCCGGCCTTCGCTCGGGCGCACCAGGCCGGCCACCGCGCGGGCCAAGCTGCTCTTGCCGGCACCGTTCGCACCGAGGACGGCCACGGCCTTGCCCGCCCCGACTTCGAACGACACCCGGGTCAACGCGGTGGCCTCGCCGTAGTGCACGCAGAGGTTCTCCACGCTCAACGACCGAGATGGACCGGCCGGGTCCTCGGCCCCTTCCCCGGCTGCGCCGCCGCTTGCCGCGACTGCCGACGGACTCTCGCCGGCCACGTGGTCCGCTCGCTCGGTTGGTGCCGCTCCGTCGTCCGAGAGGTGCTCGCCCAGGTAAGCGGCCCGCACGGTTGGGTCGGAGTGGATCCGCTCCGGCGTGCCGGTCGCGATCAGGAGACCGAAGTCGAGGACGTGGATGGTGCTGCAAAGCCGCATGACCAGGTCGACATCGTGCTCCACTAGCAGGACCGAGATCGCCCGCTCCCGGTTGACCTGGCGCAAGGTCTGCTCGAATTGCTCGGTCTCTGTGGAGTCGAGACCCGAGGAAGGCTCGTCCAGCAGCAGCACGGTCGGCGAGGCCGCGAGCGCACGGCCCAGCTCGAGGAGCCGGGCCGACCCGAGCGGGAGCCCGAGCGCCGGGCGCCGGGCGATCGGGCCCAGGCCGAGCAGGTCGATCAACTCGTCGACCGTGCTCCGCTCAGCCGGGTCGGTCAGGCGCAGGCTTCCGACGGTGAAGAGGTCCGACCAGGTGCGGCGCCTCGCGTGCTTGACCCGGTACGCGAGGACCAGGTGTTCGCGGACGGTCAACCCGCTGAAGAGTTCCGGATGCTGGAAGGTGCGCCCGAGCCCGTGCGCCGCACGGAGCTGAGGACGCGCGTGGGTGACGTCGACGCCGTCGAGTGCGACCTTCCCCCGCACCGGCCGCAGGAGACCCGAAAGGACACCGAACAGGGTGCTCTTCCCCGCGCCGTTCGGACCCACCAACCCGACGATCTCCGCGGGAGGCACGTCAAGAGAGACATCGTCGATCGCGGCCAGGCCACCGAAGAGGACGGTGACGTCCTCGCACGCGAGTCGCGGGACGCCGGCGATCGCCGACGCCGGTGTGTCGGGGCCGGGCAGGGCGGTGTCCGCGGGCACGTCGGTCATCGCAGGGCCGCCCCTCTCGTGCCGGACGGGTCGGTGGTCACCCCGACCGGGACCACGCCGTTCTGCTCGTCCATTCGCATCTCTTCCACCGTCGCGGTGCCGACCTCGCCGCCGTGCCGGTGCACGGCGGCGACGCGAGCAGGAAGGGACCTGAGTTGCCTGCCGAAGTGGAGGACGACGCCTTCGGGATGACGGGCCACGCTGATCGCTCCCAACCCGAACAACAGCGCCGGCAACTCCCACCACCGGCTCGGGAGGTAGGTCTGGATCACGCCGGGCAAGAGGGCGAACGCCAAGCCGCTCAGCGCGGCTGCGGTGATCGAGCGGACGCCCATGGTCACCACGACGGCCAGCCAGACCAGGCCGGCGAAGGTCTCGTAGGACTGAGGCTGTGCAACCCCCGCGTACAGAGCGAGGAAGCCACCGCCCACTGCGGCGACGAACGCGCCGAGCGATCCGACGATGACTTTGACCTGCAGCACGCTGAGGCCGAGGGTGCGCGACGCGGGCTCGCTGTCGCGCACCGCTCGTAGTGCCAACCCACTGGTCGAGCGGCGTAGGTTCCAGATGAGCAGCGCGAAGACCAGGAACACCGCAAGCGCCAGGTACGAGAACGCCATGTTGCCGCTCGCGAAACTCGGCCGGTTGATCACCACCCCGACGCCGTCCTGCAGGAAGCGGTTCCTCGTGAACACCAGCGTCTCGATGAGAAGCCCGAAGCTCAGGGTCACCAGGGCGACATAAAGGTCCCCGAGGCGGATGGTGAGTATGCCGATAACCGCGCCTGCGACCGCGGCGATCAGTCCGCCGAGCACCAGTGCGAGAAGTACCGGGACGTGCCAGACGGTGACGAACTGGGCGGCGGCAAGCGCGCCGGCACCGGCGAAGATGGTCTGGCTGAGCCAGAGCATGCCGCCCTCGCCGGTGACTACGGTGAAGGTGAGGAAGGTGATGGCGTAGCAGAGGCCCAACGCGACCAGTCCGAGCCAGTACGCGGCCGAATGGAAGAGCAGAGGCATCAGCGCGACGGCGATCAGTGGGACAGCACCGACCGCGGCTCCCTTTCCGGCGCGGTTGAGCGCCTCGGCAGCCACATTGCCGGGGTCTTCGGCCGCGGGACGGATGGCCTGATCGAGCGGGCCTCCCGCACTCGCTTGGTCGTGCATCGCCGCGCTGGGACGGAAGGCGTGAAAGACCAGGAACACCAGGATGAACGCGAAGGGAATGCTCGGGATGACCGCGGCGGTGAACGAGCTGTTGGGTGGGAGGTACTTCTGGATCACGTCGGTGACCACACCCATGGCCAGCGAGATGGCCACTGCCCCGCTGAGGGAGCGAAGACGCGCGCTGACCACGGCCGCGAAGGCGGCGGCCATCAGGGTGGTCATGCCGACCGTGGTGAGGCCGTTGGTCGGGGCCACCAGGATGCCGGCCACCCCGGCGAGCATCGAACTGACCGCCCACACCCCGAGCGCCACCCGTCCGGGGTTCACTCCGGAGAGAGACGCCATCGCCTCCGAGTCGACGGTCGCGCGGACCCACAGTCCGACGTCGGTGAGCCGCAGGACCGCCGTGCCGGCGATCAGCAGGAAGATCAAGAACCCGTAGGTGATGACCTGATCGGTGGTGACCGGAGTGCCGAGGAAGTGAAACGGCTGGTCGGTGGAGAGTGCGAGACCGGGAGCGGAGGTGATGGTCTGGGTTCCGAAGCAGAGGTCGGCGATCGGTGGCAGGGCCACCGAGAGCCCGATCGTGGCGACCACCTTCACGAGCGTCGACTGTCCCCGCAGGAACCGGAAGAGTGCGGCGTACAGCAACACGCCCATCAGCGGTGCCATCACCAGGAGCGCCATCAGGCCCGACGTCCAGGTGGCCCATCCATGCTGGGAGTTGAGCCAGTAGTAGAAGCGGGCGATGACGTAGGCCATCGACCCGAAGGCGAAGTTGAGCACGCCCGACGAGACGTAGGTGACGACCAGTCCCGCCGATGCGATCGCGTAGATCGAACCGAGGGCGAGCCCGATCAGGATGTACTGGAGCATCCCGCCGATCCTGCGGCTGACCGAGCCGTGGCCTCTCCTGCGAAGGGAAGCGTCTGATCCTCTTCGACCATCTCCCCCTCGCTCCCCCTCGTCGTCGCCTCGCAGCGCACCCCGGCAGTGGAGCCAGGTCGCCGACCGGCGCTCACAGTACCAATCTCGATGTCAGCGTCAAAACGCGCCCGAAACCCGTCGTGAGGACACAAGTGAGTCTCCACTCACTTCTCGGTGAACCGCGACAGCGTAATCCCGCGGACAGAGAGGAAAGAGGTCAGGTGGAAGGTGTCAGAGGGTCATGTCGAGAAGGAATTGCGCGGCAGGCGCCGCCGGCGGGTAGGACTCCGTGACCCCGGAGCCGAGGTAGCCGGCGTCGGTGGTGAGGACGGTGCCGGTGATGCCACTCGCCGCGTCGCTGCAGAGGAAGACCAGCGGGTAGGCCTGCTCGAGCGGACTCGACGCCTCGATGCCGAGCTCCTCGCGGTAGTCGGCCCCGAAACCCAGCCACATCTCCTTGTTCGCCTGGGCGAGCGGGGTGTCGGTCGGGCCCGGACAGATCGCGTTGATCCGGATCCCGTCCTTCAGGAGTCCGAATGCCTGGCGGGACACGTACGCACAGATGGTCATCTTGGAGAACATGTAGTCCGCGTGACCGTGCTCCTCGATCCAGCGCGCCGCACTGTCGAAGTCAGGCGTGTCGAGATAGTCCTTGAGGAGTGGGAGATTGTTCTGCCATCCGAGGCCTGCCGCGGAGGAGATGAAGCCGATCGCAGAACCCCGGCGGAGGGCCCCCTTCGCGCGCAGGGTGTCGATCATGTGGCGATGGCCGATGAAGTTGATCTTCTCGATGCCGGGTGTGCCGTCCGCGACGCCGGCGCAGGAGAACAGGGCGTCGACGGGACCGTCGATCTGATCCATCGCCGCGTCGATCGACGACCGCTCGGCGAGGTCGAGGTGAATCGCCTTGACCCCGGACACGGCGATGTCGGCACGGTCCATCGCAGTGACCTGCGCACCAGCGTCGAGCGCCAGCTGCGCGGTCGCAGCACCCATTCCGGTGGCAGCTCCCACCACGACTGCGTGCTTCCCGTCGTAGCGAAAGGCGTTGAACAGGTTTTGTCCGGGCATGTTCTCTCCTCGTTGGTTCTGGCGACCGTGGTTCTCAGGCGACCACGCCGCGGACCTTCAGGTCCAGCGCGGCGTCGGCGTCGACTCCGATCTCGGCGAGTATCTCGTCGCCGTGCTCGTTGAAGTCCGGTGCCCGACGTGGACGAGCGGGCTCCTCGTCGAACTGCACCGGCGCGGCGATCAGGCGGAAGGGAGTGCCGTTTTCGGTATGGCACTCCTGGACGTAGCCGTTGGCGAGTGCTTGGGGGTCCGAGGCGACCTCGACGGTGTCCTGCACCACGGCCCACTGACCGGTGAAGTCCGCGAGGCGCTCACGCCACTCTTCGAGGGTGCGCTGGCCGAACGCCTCGCGCAGGATGTCGATCGCCTCTCCGCCGTTGGCGATGAGCGACTCGTGGTCGGCGAAGCGCGGGTCGGTCGCGAGCTCGGGCCGGCCGATCACCTCGCACATGCCCGGCCAGTACTTGCCCGCTTGAAGGCAGGTCAAGGACAGGAAGTGGCCGTCCTTGGTCACGTAGTTGCCGGTCAAAGGGTTGGCCCGCTGGCGCTGAGGAGGAGGCGCCGAGAAGGGCGCGCCCAGCAGGAGCGAGAGCGCGATGGTCTGGCCCTGCGACCAGAGGCCGGTCCCGAACAGCGAGACGTCGACGACCGTGGCCTCGCCGGTGCGCTCCCGGTGGTACAGCGCGCCCATGATGCCTCCGGCGATGGTCATCGCCCCGATCGAGTCCCCGAATCCCGGTCCCGGCGGTCCGGGGACGTCGTCCTGATCGGCTCGCTTGACGCCCATCGCGACACCTGCCCGCGCCCAGAAGGCCAGCGAGTCGTAGCTCCCCTTGTCCGCGTCGGGACCGCGCTCCCCCTGCCCGCTGCCCCGCACGTAGATGATCTCTGGGTTGTGAGCTCGGAGGTCCTCCACCTCGATGTGCAGCTTCTTCCGCACGCCCGACAGCTTGTTGGTGAGGAAGACATCCGAGGTCTCGGCAATCTTGTAGAGGATCTCGCGGCCCTCGTCCGAGGTGAGATCGAGCCCGATGCTGCGCTTGCCCCGGTTGGAGTGCTCCATCAGCACGTGGACGTCGGAGGGGATGTTGAGCACTCCGGTCGCCGCCAGTCCACGCATGGCGTCGCCCCGCTCGACGTGCTCCACCTTGACCACGTCGGCACCCCAGTCGGCCAACAGCGCGGACGCGGCAGGCACGAAGGTCTGCTCTGCGACCTCGAGGATGCGGACTCCCTCCATCACTGCGGTCATGGCGCCTCCGAAGCTCCCGGCCCCCAAGCGGGTCCCTCGGCCTCCGGCCGGACCCTATGGTGACATCGACGTCGAGCACAATACTGGTCCCTACAGTGTGAGGGCGAAGGAGAACGAAGATGCGAGTGGTGGTGGTCGGAGCGTCGAGCGGACTCGGACGCTGCATCGGGGTGGGGCTCGCCCGGCGCGGCGCCGCCGTCGCACTGATGGCGCGCCGGGCCAACCGCCTGGAGGACGCCGCGAAGGAGGCCGGACCCGGAACGTTCGCCTTCGCGTGCGACGTCACCGACACCGAGTCCACCCGCGCGGCGATCACCGACGCCGCCGCCGCTCTCGGCGGGATCGACGGGCTGGTCTACACGCCGGCCATCGGACCGCTCACGTCACTCGCCGACACCGACCCCGCCACCTGGAGAGGGGTCTTCGACACGAACGTGATCGGCGCGGCGACGGTCACCGCGGCCGCCCTCCCCCACCTCGCCGCCTCGAGAGGCGTCGCGGTCTATCTGTCGTCGGTCAGCGCGTCGCTGACCCCTCCGTGGCCGGGCCTCGGTGCCTACGCGGTGAGCAAGGCCGCACTCGACAAGCTGGTCGAAGCGTGGCGTTCCGAGCATCCCGAGATCGGCTTCACCCGGGTGGTGGTCGGCGACTGCGTGGGCGGTGAGGGCGACTCGGTCACCGGGTTCGCCGACGGATGGGATCCCGAGCTCATGGCGACGTTCCACTCCGTCTGGCAGAACCGCAACCTCCTCGCGGGCGCGTTCGTCGACGTGGAGGATCTCACCTCGGTCGTGGACTCGGTCCTCCAGGGCGGCGCGAGCGTCTCGCTGCACTCGGTGACCGTCGCGCCCAGGCCGAGCTCGGGCGCGTGAGACAATCCAGGGCGTCGCGACCGGGATGGACCGTCGCGTCCGGGAACGAAGGGGTCGAAGAGTGCAGCTGAAGGCCGGAACCCGGCTGCGGAGCGCGGCAAGCGAGGCCGAGGTGATCGTGATCAAGGCCCCTCCCGGCGAGGTGGACCTCCGGTGCGGAGGCGTCCCGATGGTCGAGGGATCAGGTGAGGGGTCGCGGTCGGACGGGGCCTCCACGCCGGAGGGATCGGTCGCACTCGGGAAGCGCTATGTGGACGACGACGACACCCTCGAGGTGCTCTGTACCAAGGCGGGCGCGGGTGGGCTGGGCATCGGCGACCGGCCACTCCTGCTCAAGAGCGCGAAGCCCCTCCCGTCGTCGGACTGACCACTTCGTCGATCAGCCCCCAGTCCCGCGCGGTCCGGTCGTCGAGGGTCGCACCGGTGAGCGCCAGCCATCCCGTGCGTTGGCGACCGATCCGGCGGGGGATGGACACGGTGCCTCCGGCGCCCGGAACGAGACCCATCGAGACCTCGGGCAACGTGAAGGTCGTGCCCGCCTCGGCGACGACCGATCCGGCGAATGCCGGGATCTCGACGCCGGCGCCCGCGCAGGGACCGTGAAGCCGGCAGGTGGCACGTCTCGCGACCGCGTCGAGGGCCAGACCGGGATGGCGCGTGAGGCGCACGGCATGAGCGGTCGCGGGATCTCCGACGGTTCCGAATTCCTCGAGATCCCCGCCCGCCGAGAAGCAGGGCCCGTTCCCCTCGATCTCCACCGTCAGCCGATGATCGCTTGCCGCGAGGTGGAGTGCCTCGGCCAGCTCGTCGCGCATCGCCGAGTCGATGGCGTTGCGCGCCTCGGGACGATCGAGGATCAGTCGAAGGACATCGCCGCGGCGCTCGACGACGAGCGGAGGTCGCTCGGTCGGTTTGGGCCGCCCGGGGCCTCGGCCAGCCAGCCAGTCCGCGAACGAAGCGCTCCCGAGGAGCGTCGAGTAGCTCGCAGACTCCATCGCGACCGCGCTCCACGTGTCGACGTTCTCGGTGCTGCGGAGCAGAACCACCAGTGCGAGGGCCGCCAGCGGTTGGCACCGTACCGCGTCGTCCAGCTCGCCGACCTCGGCGGATACCCACGGACGCGGCGGGTCGCCGACCGAGGTCAGACACACGTCGACCGCCTCCGCCAAGTGCGGCGGCACACCAGGCGTTCCGATCAACACGGTCGGCGCGGCGAGCCGTCGGAGGATCCTCGAGAGACGCGTGGCGGATTCCTCGTCGAGCTGTTCTCGAGTGTCGAGGACGACGGGTTCGGCCGATTGCAGCACCGAGGTCGATTCCACCAGGTCGTCGGGGGGCACCTCGAGCAGAAGTCGGAGGTCCGAGACCTTCACGGGCTCAACGATAGAGTCCGGCTGTGAACAGGGGCTCACCGACGGCCGTCCCGACATGGGCGACGTCTGGCGCCATGCATCTGACCGGCGACCCCGGTGGTCCGCCGCTCGCCATCGGATGGGACGCGGGAGCGACGCTCGACGAACGAGCCTGGCGCTTCGGCCTGGACGCTTCACTGCTGACCGAACGCGCCGCACTCCGGGGCCTCGGGCGCGGAGGACAGCGTTCCTGCGGAGGGCGATCGCGCCTGCTCCCGGCGCAAGACGGGTGGGTCGCGTTCAGCCTCGCCCGCGACGAGGATCTCGGATCGCTGCCGGCTCTCTTGGGGGTCGAGGCCTCGGACCTCGACGACGCCTGGACGAAGCTCGGACTCGAGACGTCGCGTCACCCCGCGCTCGAGATCGAGGAGCGTGCAACCCTGCTCGGTGCGTGCGTCAGCGCGGTCGGACGCAGCACGGGCGCGCTGGCGACGACCGGGGCACCGCGCCGGGGCGGCCGTCCCTCAACCAGGCCTCTCGTGGTCGACCTGTCCGCGCTCTGGGCCGGACCGCTCTGCACCCATCTCCTCCAGCGCGCAGGCGCAGAGGTGATCAAGGTCGAGGACCCCGCCCGTCCCGACGGTGCGCGGAAGGGGCATCGTGCCTTCTACGACCTGCTCAATGCCGACAAGTCGAGCGTGGCACTCGATCTCCGGTCTCCCACGGGAACAGCACGGCTCGGGGAGCTGCTCGGAGCGGCCGACGTCGTCGTCACCTCGGCCCGAGCGCGAGCCTTCGAGCAGCTCGGGGTCTCGGTGGACGACGTCCTCTCCACCGCGAGCGACAAGGTATGGACGGCCGTCACCGCGTACGGCTGGTCGTCGAATCGGGTGGGCTACGGCGACGACGTGGCAGCCGCGACGGGCCTGGTCGCGTGGCACCCCGCCGACGGCTCGCCCCGGTTCGCCGGCGACGCGATCGCGGATCCATTGTGTGGACTCGAAGCGGCCGCGCGAACCCTCGACTGCCTTGCGCAGGGGGGTCGATGGTTCGTGGACGCCTCGCTGGCCGGTGCCGCGGCCGCGACCGGGCCCTCACCGGACCTCGCCGCCCTTGCGACACGGCGCGACGGTCAGTGGTTCTACGAGGGCGAGCCGGTGGCGAGACCCTGCGCCCGGTTTGGCGAAGCCCTGGCACGCCCGCTCGGGGCCGACACCGATCGCGTGCTCGGTGTGCTCGCCGCCTGAGCGGCGCGAGGCGCAGTTCTACTTCGTTCGGTCCTCCGGCGGCTCTGCGCGGTCACTCAGTCCCGGCGGCTCTGCGCCGTCACTCAGTCCCAGCGCGTTGACGAACAGCAGCGTCATCTGCTCGACGGCGTCGTCGAAACTGCACTCGACCGCACCTTCGACCAGCCACGTCTCGGCGAAGCGCGTGGTCAAGGCGCCGAGCGCGGCCGCGACGATCTCCGGGGCGATCCGGGGATCCGCTCGGCCTCGGAGCTGCAGCTGGCGGATCGACCCGGCCATCTCCTGCACGTACCGCCGGTGCCGGGCGAGACGAAGGGCGCCCACTTCCTCGTCGTAGCGCGAGACCTGTTCGATCACCCCGACGATCTTCGCCTCCTCCCGATAACTCTCGAGGTAGCGCCGCATCGCCTCGTGGATGCGATCTTGCGGGGCTGCACGAGAAGCAGGGTCGAGGACCACAGTGCGCTGCGGTGCCGCGAGCAGCTCGTCGACGGTTGCGGCCACCTCGCGAAAGATCTCCTCTTTCGATTCGAAGTAGTGGTAGAAGGAGCCGTGGGAGAGCCCGGCGCGCTCGGCAATGTCCGAGATGCGTGCGTCGAGGAAGCCGTTCTCCTCGAACACCTCCTTCGCCGCCGCCACCAGTCGGGCGCGGGTCTGGACTCCTTTCTTCGAGCGCGGGCCGTTGGGCTTGTCACCCTCGAGCGGTGCAGTCAATGACACGACCTCTCCCTCCGTTCGGTCACGCACGACCGCCTCATGACCCGTCCCGACGGAGGAGGAGGACACCCGAAGGAGTACCCCCTCCGCTCGTGACGACCGCGGTCGCGGCATCACGTACCTGGCGCTCACCCGCCTGGTGACGGAGT
Organism: uncultured Acidimicrobiaceae bacterium; assembly: GCA_963769905.1. GTDB lineage: Bacteria > Actinomycetota > Acidimicrobiia > Acidimicrobiales > RAAP-2 > Bog-756. The sequence continues at coordinate 1,135,282 of CAVYNG010000002.1, read as the reverse complement.
TGCGCGACCGCCTCGTAGAGGAACCCGAAGCCGTGGGTCCGCCCTTCCGACAGCTGACCTCCGTGGGGATTGACCGGAAGCTCGCCGTCGAGCGCGATCCGCTTTCCGCCGTCGAGCCATTCCTGGGCTTCGCCGAACCCGCAGAAGCCGAGGGCTTCGAGCCAGGAGATCGCGTTGAAGGTGAAGCCGTCGTAGACGAGCGCGACGTCGACGTCCTCGGGTCGAAGCGTGGTCCGCGACCACAGATGCGCCGACTGACCGATCACCTGGGGCTCGTGGGTCAACGTCCCCTGGTCCCACGAGACGCGTTCGAGGATCTGGGTCCCGACCGCGTCGATCCGCACTGCCCGTTTCGGAAGATCGGGGGCCACCGACGCATCGGACACCACCACGGCGACAGAGCCGTCGCACGGCACGTCACAGTCGTAGAGGCCGAAGGGAGTGGTGATCATGCGCGCGGAGAAGTAGTCGTCCATCGTCATCGGGTCCCGATAGATGGCGACAGGGTTCCGTGCCGCATTCGCCCGACCGTTGACCGCGATCAGCCCGAGCATCTCGCGGCCGGCACCGTAGCGGTGGAAGTACTGGCTCGCGTTGATGGCGATCCAATTCGCGGCGGACATCGCCCCGAACGGCGCGTTCCACTCCCGCATCCCCGACACGCGCCCCCCGGGAGGGCGCAGACCGAGGGCCGCGAAGCTCGACTCCCACACGGTCCGGAAGCAGAGGACGTGACGGCAGAGCCCGCCGGCGACCGCCAGCATCGCAGCGATCACCGAGCCGCCCGGCCCGGGAAGGTCGCCGCCGCCGTTGATCCACGTCGGATGGATCCGAAGCGCCTCTTCCACCGCGGTCACACCCCCCTCGCTCATCCCGAAGCCTGCCGCGCCGGGATAGGTCGAGAGCCCGTCGATGTCCTCGAGCCGGAGCCCAGCGTCGGCGACCGCTTCCAGACAGGCATCGATCGTCAAGGAAAGAGGGTTCACCATCAACCGGCGTCCGAAGGTGGATCGCCCGATCCCCGACAGGATGCTCCGGTGCTCGAACCGCTCGGTCCCGATCGGCGGGCGCGGGCGCGGGCGGACCGGCTCGACGACCCGCTCGACCGGATCGGTCGCGCCGGTCGGCTCGAACAGGGGGACCCAGACGTCCTCGTTCTGCTCGAATCGGACCGCGACCTCCTGCCCGATCCGGACCTCTTCTGGCTCGCAACCGACGATGTTGGTGGTGAGGTGGACGCTCGGGTCCTCCGAGAGGGCCACGTTGGCGACGGGATAGGGGCTCGCCATCTCCGGCAGCCATCTCTGCACGTTGACCGTGCAACCGACGACGGTGGCCCGGCCGGACACTGGGGTGGGCTTCGACGAGCGGCTCCGGCAGTAGGGACAGATCGGCACCGGTGGATGGACGAGCCGTCCGCAGTCCGCGCAGCCCTGGATGCGCAGCACCCCGTCTTCGCCGGACTTCCAGAACCACTCGGTGGCCGGCGTCAGCTCGGGAAGAGGCCTCATACCGCTCCTTCGTCCTCTCGCAGCCGTCCTCGCCCCTACTTCGGGGGGAAGCGCAACGCCCCGTCGAGGCGGATGTTCTCCCCGTTCAGGTAGGGGTTCTGCGCGATCGACTCGACGAGCAGGGCGAACTCCTCGGGCTTCCCCATCCGCTTCGGGAACATGATGTTCTTCTCGATCTCCGCTCTCGCCTCCTCGGGCACACGGAGCATCGCGGGCGTCCCCATCGTCCCCGGCGCGATGGCGCACACCCGGATCCCGAGCGGGGCCAGGTCGCGAGCCATCGGCAGGGTCATCCCCAAGATGGCCGCCTTTGCCGAGCCGTAGGCGAGCTGGCCGATCTGCCCCTCCATCCCTGCGATGGACGCCGTATTGACCACGACCCCCCGCTCACCCTCCTCGTCGGGAGTGTTCTTCCCCATGGCCGCGGCCGCGAGCCGCGTCGTGTTGAAGGTGCCGAAGGCGTTCATCGCCATCGTCCCGACGAACGCCGCCTTGTCGTGTGGCGAGCCGTCGCGGGCGACGGTGCGACCGCCGCCCACGCCGCCGCCGGCCACGTTGACCAGCAACGACAGCGTTCCCATCGAGTAGGCCGCGTCGATCGCCGCGGTGACGTCGTCGTCGTCCTCGACATCGCCCCCGACCGCGACGGCGGCGTCACCGAGCTCCTTGGCCAGCGCCCCCGCCCGATCGGTGTCGCGGTCGAACACCGCGACCGCCATGCCACTTCCGACCAGCCGGCGCACGGTGGCAGATCCGAGACCGCCGGCTCCCCCGGTGACGACGGCCGAACGACCGGCGAGGTTCATGGCCGCGTGCTCGCGCAATTGTCGTGTTGTCGCACCATGTTCGGAAGATTCTCAGGTTTTGATGACGACGTCAATATCAGGTAAGTTCGCGTGAGCAGAGGGCGCAGCCAGAACCGCCGACCCAGAGCGGGATGTCGAGAGCGGCCGGCAGCGGGACCGATCGATCGAAGGGGAACGCGCGACGTGACCGTGACGAGTGACAGCGACGTCTACTACGACCCCTACGACTTCGAGATCGATGCCGATCCCTACCCGGTGTGGAGGCGGCTCCGCGACCGGGCACCTCTCTATTACAACGAGAAGTACGACTTCCACGCGCTGAGTCGTTTCGATGACGTGGAAAAGGGCCTCCTCGACTGGGAGAACTACCGGTCGGGCAAGGGGTCGGTGCTCGAGATCATCAGGTCGTGCATCGACCAGCCGCTCGACACGCCCATCTTCCCCGGAATGATGATCTTCGAGGACCCCCCGATCCACCACTTGCACCGGGCCCTGCTCTCCCGGGTGTTCACGCCGCGGAAGATGAACGGGCTCGAGCCGAAGGTGCGGGAGTTCTGTGCTCGGAGCCTCGATCCGCTGGTGGGAAGCGGCAGTTTCGACTTCATCCGCGACATCGGGGCGCAGATGCCGATGCGGACGATCGGCTACCTCCTCGGAATCCCCGAAGAGGACCAGGAGGCCATCCGCGACCACATCGACGAAGGTCTGAAGATGGGCGATGGCGAGGTCCCGTCGGTGCCACCGGACATCAGCGAGCACGAGATGTTCGCCCAGTACATCGACTGGCGAGCGGACAACCCCTCCGACGACGTGATGACGCAACTGCTGACCGTCGAGTTCGAGGACGAGAACGGGATGACCCGCCGGCTGACCCGCCAAGAGGTCCTCACCTACGTCGGCATGCTCGCCGGCGCAGGAAACGAGACCACCACCAGACTGATCGGGTGGACGGGCAAGCTCCTCGCCGAGCATCCGGACCAGCGAAGGGAGCTCGCAGCCGATCGCTCTCTCATCCCCGGGGCGATCGAGGAGATCCTCCGCTACGAGGCACCCTCACCGGTTCAGGCGCGCTTTGTCGCCCGTGACGTCGAGTACTACGGTCGCACGGTTCCCGAAGGCAGCGTGATGTTGTTGCTGAACGGCTCGGCCAACCGCGACGAACGGCATTTCGAGGATGCGGACCGCTTCGACATCCACCGGGAGGTCGGCCGGCACCTGAGCTTCGGCTACGGGATCCACCTCTGCCTCGGTGCCGCCCTGGCCCGGCTCGAGGGAAGGGTGGCGCTCGACGAGGTGTTGCAACGCTTCCCCGAATGGGAGGTCGACTGGGAGCACGCCGTGCAGGCGCGCACCTCCACGGTGCGCGGCTGGGAGACTCTGCCCGTGTTCACGTCCTGACGGCCGAGAAGGAGCACCCATGAACAAGGACGACATGATCCTGGTCAGCATCGACGACCACGTGATCGAGCCGCCGGACATGTACAAGAACCACGTCCCGGCGAGGTGGCTCGACGAGGTGCCGAAGGTGGTCCGCAACGACGAAGGCATCGACGAGTGGGTCTTCCAGGGTCAGAAGACGTCGACGAGGTTCGGGATGTCGGCCACCGTCGGCTGGCCTCGCGAGGAGTGGGGCTTCCACCCCGGTGCCTTCACCGAGCTGCGCCCCGGCTGTTTCGACGTCCACGACCGCGTACGTGACATGAATGCCAACGGCGTCCTCGCGTCGATGTGCTTCCCCACGATGGCAGGGTTCAACGCCCGGACCTTCACCGAGGCCATCGACAAAGAGCTGTCGCTCGTGATGCTCCAGGCCTACAACGACTGGCACGTCGAGGAGTGGTGCGGTGCCTACCCGGGACGCTTCATCCCTCTCGGCATCCTCCCCATGTGGGACGTCGACCTCGCGGTGAAGGAGGTCAAGCGCTTGTCGAAGAGAGGATTCCGCTCGATCAGCTTCCTCGAGGCACCCCACTCGCAGGGTTGGCCGAGCTTCCTGTCGGGCCATTGGGACCCGATGCTGCAAGCCCTCGTCGACGAGAACATGGTGCTGTCGCTCCACATCGGCGGAGCCTGGGACATCGTCCAGCTCGCACCCGAGGCGCCGGTCGACCACATGATCGTGATCCCGTCGCAACTCACGATGCTCACCGCCCAAGACTTGCTCTTCGGTCCCACCCTGCGGCGTTTCCCGGGTCTACGGGTCGCGCTGTCGGAGGGCGGGATCGGATGGATTCCCTTCTATCTGGACCGCATCGATCGCCACTTCCAGAACCAGGCATGGATCGACAACAGCTTCGGTGAAGGCAAACTGCCTTCGGACGTCTTCCGCGAGCACTTCCTCGCCTGCTACATCACCGACCCCTCTGGGCTGAAGCTCCGCCACGAGATCGGTATGGACGTGATCGCCTGGGAATGCGACTATCCCCACACCGACACGACCTGGCCGGACTCACCGGAGTTCGCCTGGAACGAGTTCGACCAGGCCTCGTGCACCGGCGAGGAGATCGACAAGATCACCTGGCAGAACGCGACCCGCTTCTTCGACTGGGACCCGTTCGTCCAGATCCCGAAGGAACAGGCGTCCGTCGGCGCACTCCGGGCACTCGCCGTCGACGTGGACACGACTCGGATGCCGAGGGCCGAGTGGCGCAAGCGCAACGAAGCCGCCGGCATCGGCGTCTTCTGAGCCGGCGCGCCGGCCGCCTCCCTTTGTTGCCGATACCCGAGTCGCCGCGATCGCCTTCGAACGTGGCGCGCCTGCACGAGAAGAGAGCGTGATGGCTGACCTTCCAGCCGTGCTGAAGATGAAGGAGGCGGGTCCGGGACGGTTCGTCGCGAACCACCCGGAGAAGGACCCCGAGGGTCGCGACGTGGTCTTCAGCGGGCAGATCCTCGCCCAGATGATCATGGCCTCCGAAGCTACACTCGGAGGTGAGAAGGAAGTGACCTCGGTCCACGCCATCTTCGCCAGGGCAGGCCGGTACAGCTCCGGACCGCTCGAACTGGAGGTGGACACCATGCACTCGGGTCGCGCATGGGCCAGTTCGACCATCAGCGTCCTTCAGGGCGACCGGCTCCTCTCTCGCGGCCTCGTCCTTTCCAACGCGCCCGCACCCGATCTCGTCCGTCATGCGCCGCCGATGCCCGAGGTACCGGGCCCCGACGAATGCGAACCGGCCAACGCGGGTGTGGTCTTCCCCGATGCGGATGCCCGGCTCGTCGACCTCCCCGACGCAGTCGCCGCGGACGGCTCGCCGGTGAGCTATGTCTGGTTCCGAGCCGCCGCGACCCCCGAGTCCGTGTCGGCCAACCAGGCGATCGTCGCCTGGTCCCAGCCGGGGCTGATCATCGGCGCCGCCCTCCGACCCCACTCGGACGTGGTCAGCGTTCGCGACGCCCACCAGACGATCTCGACCGGTGTGATCTCCCACACCGCGCACTTCCACGACGATGTCGACGTCGGCGGGTGGTTGCTCGTTGCGCACGAAGGCTCCTATGCGGGGCGGGGACGCATCTTCGGCAGGGGCGCGGTCTTCACCCGCGAGGGCGGGTTGGTCTCGACCTTTGCGCAGGACAGCATGGCGCGCCGGATCGAGGGCTCACTCGATCCGAAGTCCGGTCTCTGAGGAGCGCGCGACCGTGCTGTTGACGCTCAGCCCCGACCAGGATTTCCTCCGCGAGACCACCGCCAAGTTCCTCGACGAGCAGGCTCCGGTCGCCGAGATCCGCCATCTCCGCCACGACCCGGCGGGATTCGACGAGCGGTACTGGCGCCGTGGCGCAGAGCTCGGGTGGACCTCGCTTCTCGTCGGCGAGGAACGCGGGGGCGGCAGCGTGAGCGGGGAGGGTGTGGTCGACCTGAGTCTGCTCGCCTACGAGTTCGGACGACGGGCCGCGCCCGGACCTTTCCTCGCCACCAACCTGGTGGCCGCCGCGCTCGACGAAGGAGGCACCGAGCGCGCAGTCCGCCGTCCTCGACGGCCTCCTCTCCGGAGAGGTGATCGCAACCTGGTGCGACCGCGAACCGCCTCCTCACGACCAGCTCGGGTCGGTGACGCTCGAGATACGGGCCGAGGGCTCCGAACTGGTGTTGAACGGCGCCAAGCGACCGGTCGAGTTCGGCGAGCAAGCCCACCAGCTGCTCGTCACCGGACGCACCGGCGAGGGACTGACCCAGGTCCTCGTGCCGGCCCATGCTCCCGGTGTCTCGGTCGTCCCGCTGCAGAGCGTCGACCTGACCCGCCGGTTGTCGGCGGTCACCTTCGACGACGTCCGGGTCCCACGCGAGGCGGTGGTGGGTGAGCTCGGTCGCGCGTCGAGCGCCGTCGAGCGGCAGCTCCAGCTGGCTGTGGTGATCCTCACCAGCGAGACCGTCGGTGCCATGCAGACCGCATTCGACATGACCGTGCAGTGGGCGTTCGACCGCTACACCTTCGGGCGACCGATCGCGTCCTACCAGGCGTTGAAGCACCGCTTCGCCGAGATGAAGGCATGGCTCGAAGCGAGCCATGCGATCGCCGACGGGGTTGCGGCAGCCGTCCAAGCCGGATCCCCGCACGCCGGAGAACTGGTCGGTGCGGCCAAGGCGTTCGTCGGGGAGCACGGCACCAACCTGCTGCAGGAATGCGTCCAGCTCCACGGTGGGATCGGTCTGACCTTCGAGCTCGACCTCCACCTCTACCTTCGTCGGGTCACCTTGAACCGGGTGCTCTACGGCACGCCGGCGGAGCACCGGCGACGCATCGGGGCGGCAGTCGTCCACGACATGGGGGATGCATGAGCGCCGAACCGACCGAGAACCTCGACCGGTTCCGCTCGCGCACGCGATCGTGGATCCGCGACAATCTCCGTCCACTCGACCCGGGCGAGGTCGTCGGGCACGTGATCAGCCGGCACGAGGACGACGTGGAGCTCGCCGCGGTCGCGCACGACCGGGAGCTCCAGCGGATGCTCTTCGACGCCGGGCTGGCCGGGATCTGCATCCCGGAGGAGTACGGGGGCCGGGGCCTCACCCCTTCCCACCAGCGAGTGCTGAACGAAGAGCTCGGAGGCTACGAGTACCCGATCCGCGTGCAGGTGCCGACTTTCACGCCCTGCTTGGCCGTCCTCCTCGACTTCGGGACCGAGCAGCAGAAGCGGCTTCACATCCCGCGGATCTTGAAGGGTGAGGAGATCTGGGCGCAGTTCCTCTCCGAGCCGAGCGGAGGTTCGGACCTGGCCGGCGCGCTGACCTCCGCGGTGCGCGACGGCGACGTCTGGATCCTCAACGGCTCGAAGATCTGGACCACCGGCGCCTGGTGGTCGGACTGGGCGCTGTGTCTCGCGCGCACCAACTGGGACGTCCCCAAGCACCGCGGGCTCACGGTGTTCATGCTCCCCATCCACCAGCCCGGCGTCGAGATCCACCGGATCGAGATGCTCAACGGGTCGAAGGAGTTCTGCCAGGAGTTCCTGACCGACGTGATCGTCCCGGACGCCGAACGCGTGGGTGAGGTCGACGACGGCTGGACCGTCGCCACCAGGTGGATGTTCCACGAGCGGATGCTGTACAACTCGCCCTACGTCACCGACCCGGTGGGTACCTCGCAGGGGCGCTACGGCACACCGGCGATCGTGGAGGCGGCCCGGGCGGCCGGCCGCACCGACGACCCCTCGACTCTCGAGCTGATCGGCGAAGCCCGGACCCTCGAGACGGTCGGCGAACACCTCGCAAGGAGGATCTCCGAAGGGGTCGTCTCGGGCGTGATGTCCGACCAGTCCTCGGCCGTCGCCCGCCTGTTCAAGGCGTCGGTCACCACCCGGGTCATCTCCATCCAGTTCGACGTGGCGGGCTCGGCCGGCATCGCGTGGAGCGACGGAGACGAAGTCTTCGCAGAACCGGGCGCGGAATTCCTCATGCGCCAGACGACCTGTATCGGCGGCGGGACCACCGAGATGGCCCGGAACGTCATCGCCGAGCGGGTGCTCGGCATGCCACGCGAGCAGGCGATCGACCGCGACGTCCCCTTTCGCGACGTCCCGCGCGGCCGTTAGCCTCCACCGGTCCCTGCACACTCGGGGACCGGATTCAGGTCGCTCCGACTTTCGGCGTCCACTCCTCGCGGAGCGTGCGGCGCAGCACCTTGCCCGACGGCAGGCGCGGGACGGCGTCGACGGTCACCACGTGGGCAAGCCGCTTGTACGTCGCGAGCGAATCTGCGACCAGCCGTTGCAGCTCCTCGGCCGATGCCGGCCGGTCGGGATCGAGCTGCACGGCCGCCACGGGAACCTCGCCGGTCCGCTCGTCGGGCACCCCGAACACCGCACAGTCGATCACCGAAGGATGACCGTGCAGGACGGCCTCGATCTCGGCAGGGGCGACCTGGAACCCGCTCACCTTGATCATCTCCTTCGACCGATCGGTGAGATGGACCCACCCCTCGGGCTCGAGCCAACCGACGTCACCGGTCCGGTACCAACCATGGGCGAACGCATCGGCGTTCGCCGCGGCCGGCAGGTACCCGGCCATCACCGAGGCACTCCGCGCCTGGATCTCGCCGACGCCTCCCGGCTCGAGCGCTTCACCGCTGTCGAGGTCGGCCACTCGCAGCTCGACACCGACCGGAGGCAGTCCCGCCGAGTCGAGCCTCCACCGGTCGGGCTCCTCGACCGGGTTGGCAGAAATGACCGGGAGCTCACTCGCGCCGTACGCAGGCAACCATCGGACCCCGGTTCGCTCGGTGACCCGCCGGGCCACGCTCTCGGTGACGGGGGTCGCGCCCCACATGATGTAGCGCAGAGAGGAGAGGTCGAACCGTTCGAGGTCCGGATGGTTGGCCATGGCGAGCGCGATCGGAGCGACCGCCATCTCGAGGGTCATGTTCTCCGCGGCGATCCGGTGGAGCACCTCGTCGAGGTCGAAGCGTCGATGCAGCCGGACCGAGGCACCGGCAGAGGTCGCTGCGAGGAGGTTGAGGAGCCCGAGGATGTGCGACGGGGGTGTCGCCACCTGGAAGCGGTCGGTCGGACCGAGACCCAGTGCGCGGCACCAGTGTGAGGTGGCACAGCCGATCGAGGAGTGGGTGTGCCGGACCGCCTTGGGGAGTCCCGTCGTGCCGGAACTGAAGACGAGCAGCGCCTCGCCCGCGGGGCGCACGTCGACCGCCGGCGGCCTCGAGCGGCTGTGACCGAGTGCCTCGGTGAGGGCTCGACCGTCGTCGAGATCGGTCACCCGCTCCTCCCCGAGGAGCTCGGCCAGTATCTGCACCCCTGCCCCGTCGGCCACCGCATGGACGGGTGCGGTCAGGTCGAGAGCGTGCCCCACTTCTCGTGACTTCCATGCCGGGCTGAGAAGGACCGAAGCCGCCCCGAGCTTGCTCATGGCGTGGACAGCGACCACGAACTCGGGTCGGTTGGTGGTCATCACCGCCACGCGGTCCCCCGCCGTCACACCCGCCGCGGAAAGGGACCGGGCGAACGAATTGGCGAGTCCATCGAGGACGGCGAACGACCACATCTCGTCACCCGCGAGGATCGCCGGGTGATCGCCGTAGCGGTCCGAAGCGGCCTCGAGCCCTCGATGCAGAGGCTCGGCGTTCATGGGACTCCCTCCATCGGAAACATTGTTCTCGAAAACGAGAAGGTGATCAACGGGGCTTCGTGTAGGGTCTTCGCTCGTGGCGAGCGACCACAACGCCGTCGTCGCAGGCACCGATCCCGAGGTGCGGCGCGAGATCGTCGAGACGGTAAGGCGTTTCGTGGCCAAGGAGGTCCAGCCGGTCGTCGGCGACCTCGAGCGCGACGACCGTTTCCCCGACGCGATCGTGGGACAGATGCGGAAGCTCGGGCTCTTCGGTGTGACCATTCCGGAGACCTACGGCGGTCTCGGTCTCGACCTCCTGACCTACGTCAGGGTCATCGAGGAATTGGCCTATGGGTGGATGAGCCTCACCGGCATCGTCAATACCCACACCATGGTCGCGACCCTGCTGTTGGCGCACGGCGACGAGGAACAGAGGCGGCGCTGGCTGCCCACGATGGCCACCGGCGACAGGCGCGGCGCACTCTCCCTCTCCGAGCCCGATGCCGGCAGCGACACACGCAGCCTCACCTGCCGGGCAGCGCGCGACGGCGACGAGTACGTGGTCAACGGGACCAAGGCCTGGGTGACCAACGGTGAGCGGTCCGCTCTCGTGGCACTGGCCGCACGCACCGACGAGGGGATCAGCGCATTCATCGTCGAAAAGGAACCCGGGCCCTCCTTCGAGGGCATCTCGGTGAGCCGGCACATCGGCAAGCTCGGCTACCGGGGCGTGGAGACGGTCGAGATGTCGTACGTCGACCATCGGATCCCGGCAAGGAACCTGGTCGGGGAGGCCGGCCGAGGGCTTCCTCAGATACTCGGCGTGCTCGAAGTCGGCCGGATCAACATCGCGGCGCGGGCGGTCGGGGTGGCCCGAGCCGCCTTCGACGCCGCTCTCGAGTACGCGCAAGCGAGGACCACGTTCGGAAAGCCCATCGCCGAGCACCAGGCGATCCAGCTGAAGCTCGCCGACATGGGGACACGGCTCGAGGCGGCGCGCCTCTTGACGCAGAGCGCGGCCGAGCGCAAGGCCAGAGGTGCCCGCTGCGACGTCGAGGCCGGGATGGCCAAACTGTTCGCGAGCGAGACCGCGCTCGAGCTCGCCACCGAGTCGATGCGGATCCACGGCGGCGTCGGGTACACGACCGACCTTCCCGTCGAGCGTTATTACCGCGACGCTCCGTTGATGGTCATCGGCGAAGGTACCAACGAGATCCAACGCCTGGTGATCGCGAGAGGACTTCTCGCCCGCGCTCGCGAGCTCGACGCCTAGTGTCGTTTCACCAGGGTTCGGCCATCGAGATCGCCCAAGGAGCACGCCCGTCCGGCCTGCTGTTTCGCCGTGATGACTCTCCAGGCTTGCCGAACCTGACGAATTCCCAGAGTGGCAGGTAGCCCACCAGCAGCGGTCAGCCGGTGGCAAGCCATTGCAGCAGCCCTCGTCGCGCTGGTTTGCGGGTTGGCGTTGTGTTTCGGGGCCCACAGGGGAAACGCCGAAGTCGGCACGGCTGACTCGCGACCGGAGATCTCCGCATCGAACTTGGACCAGTCGTATTTTGACTGTCTGAAGATCCAAACCCGAAGCCTCGTGTCACCCGGCTCTGAGGTCGCGATCGCATCACGTAGCTTCGCAGTCGTCGGAACCATCCTTCAGGCTGACGGAGACTGGCTGACGTTCGTCCCGCCGCGTCCCTCCGTACCGTCTCTCAACCTGGTTGCAGGGTTCGGTCGTAAGAGTTGTCATGGGGTGAGGGTGGAAGAGGAGTACCGCGACCCTGGGGGTCGCCTCCGTGTTCGCACAGGCTCCGGTGCCTCGGTCCCGGCGACTCATCCGCTCCCTGTATCCCAGTTGTGAATCCCGTCGCGACATCGATCGTCACCCTCTTGGTCCTCGGGCTCTCGGGTCTGGCACCGGCCTCTCTGATGGTCGGAAGGCAGGTGCTCCTGCTCCCGATTGCAATTTTGATCGGGTGCGTCGAAACTGCCGTGGCTGCTGTCTGTTTCTTTGCTTTTGGCAGGCCTTTCATCGGCTGGTACGTGGCGACGAGCATCTTTCTTGCGGTGATCTGTGGGGTGGTCGCCACGCGAACGTCAGTGAGGTGGCGACCGTCTGAAGAGGAGGCGGATGACAGAACCCGGCGGCAACGCCGTGGCTCTTCCCACCACGAGACCCGTGCTCGGTTGGTCTGCGCAGCCGTCCTCGTCGGTGCTTTGGTGGTATGTCTGCGAGCGTTGATCTCGCCATCAATCGGTTTCGATGCACGTCTGATCTGGTTTCTCCGAGCGGGCTGGTTGCTCGACAGCCACAGCCAGGCATCGACGAACCTCCACAATGTCGGTCCGTTTGCTCACGGCGGTTACCCACCACTCATCAGTTCGACGGTCGCCCTCACTTGGTGGATCGGGGGTTCCCACTCGGCGCGTTCCGCCCAGATCGTCGTCGGTATCGTGAACGCCTTTGCTCTGTTTGCGTCTGTTTGGGCGGTCATCGAGGTCGGTTTCTTGGCCACGCGAAGGTCCTCGACGCGGGTGCCGACCCTGGTGAGTGCGCGCGACCGGTGGCTCTGTGGCAATTCCTCGTGGCTGGCAAGTCTCCTGGTGACGATTCTGCTGATCTTTACGGCCTACGGCGTCATCGAGCCATTCGGAACGAACGGCTACGCGGACCCCCTCTGGTCCGTCTCCGCAGTCGGTGCGGTCGTCTTCGGCTTGCTGCTTCCTCTGAACCGGTGGACGCTCGGGGCTGCCGCGGTTCTTCTTGCAGTGGCAGGTGAAACAAAGATCGAGGGGTCCGTCACCGCCGCCGCCATCTTGGTCCTGGTCGCAGTGAGGTGGGTCTGGGTGCACCGGGGAGCGACGACCGGTGTCCAAAGGCGCGCAGTGACCTTGGCTCTTGCCACAGTTGGACTCCTCGCACTCTTCGCCTGGCCGCTGCTGCTCAAGGTGATCGGGACGAACGGCGGATTCGACCTCGTGTCGCCCCAACTGGCGACGGTTCCCAACCGATTGGCCCCGATTTATGACGCGATCGACGTTCACCTCTATGTTCTTCCACTCGCCCTCGGAGTTTCGGCAGCGGGATGGTTGATGCTGTCGGGGATCCGAAAGGCCACCGGCATCGGTAGTGACTTCTGGGCCTGGGGGGCCCTTGGGATCGGGCTGGGCGTCGTCGTCGGTGCCTATCTCGAGAGTCGTGGCGGACCGTCGACACTGCGGCTGTGGCTCGAGACCTCGGTGCACCGCGTTTCGGAGTTTCCAGCCCTGATGGCATGGTGGATCATCGCGATCTGGACGGTACTCGGCTACTCGGCGCTTCTTGTGGCCCGCGACGGCCCGGGCCAGGATCACGCCGGCACACTTCCCGCCGGCTCGGTGCCTGCCGCTTCGTCGAAGCCGGCACGGTCGCCTGACTAACCGGTTTTGCGAGCTCGATGGCACCAGAGTCGGACCCGCCGGGATCGAGGCCGGTTGCCGATCCGGTGGCCCGGCACACCCCTGGCCGTCTCTCGCGGGGCAGCCTGAAGTCGTAGATGGGCGAGGCGACGGCAGCTCGCGACCGTCGGCACGATCATCACGGCAGTTGCGATGAGTTTTCGGTGAGAAGAGCGTCGGAATGGAGAGTTGGGAGAGGAGTCCAGATGGGACAGCTGGTGGTGACCGAATTCGTGTCCATCGACGGGGTCTTCGAAGATCCCGGCGGGGCCGAGAGCTACGAGCACGGCGGATGGACATTCGAGTACGACCGGGGTACGGATGGCGATCAGTACAAGCTCGACGAGCTGATGACCGCGGAGATCCAGTTGTTGGGGCGTATCACCTACGACGGGTTCTCCAAGGCATGGCCGAGTCGGGAAGGCGACTTCGCCGACAAGATCAACCGAGGGCGAAAATACGTGGCCTCGACCACGCTGAGGGATCCGACGTGGGAGAACACCACGGTGATCTCGGCCAACGTTGCCGAGGAGATCGCTCGGCTGAAGGAGGAGACCCAGGGTCCCATCCTCGTCGCTGGCAGCGGCACCTTGGTGGGGACACTGCTTGCCAACGATCTCGTCGACGAGCTTCGGCTCATGGTGTTCCCGACCGTGCTCGGCCGGGGTCGGCGCCTGTTCCCCGATGGCATCGACCGGCTGACGTTCCGGTTGGTCGAGACCAGCCCGGTTGGCCCTGACGGCGTCGTGATTCAGACCTACTCCCGAACCTGATCAGAGACGAAGGAGGACACTCTACGCGCAGGCAATGCGCGAGCCACAGGAGACTCTCGACAGCGAACTCGGGGGCGGGGGGCCGCGGTTCGACAAGCCCACCTGTCGTGTAGCGATCGGCTCGCCGAATCTCGCGAGCAGACAGGCCCGATGCCGTTGGGCTGCGGGGTGCCGCATCCAGGCGGCGATTGGGGGCAGCCGGCGACCTACTGGTTGCTACTGGCGTCTGGAGATGTGGAGTACAGCCTCTTCCATTTTGTTGATCCATCCTCCGAGGTCTTCGATCACCCGCTCGATGGCGTTGTACTGCTCCGCTGTTCGATCACCCCCGTAGGTCTTCGTGACCGCAACGAAGTCCGCAGCGTCGAGTCTTCGCTCAAAACGGTGACGACGAAGGCGGAACTCGTCGAACCGAGGATCGTCACCAATCGGCTGGAGGGAGCCGTCAAGCTGATCGAGGCGTTTCGGCCAAACCGAGCCGCACAGTTCTGCGAGCCGTGCCTCGAACGGGTCTTGGCCCCACGAGAGCACCTCGGTCCAGACGAGAGCGAGAAAGCCACCTGGTTCGAGGAGGTCGGCCACACGATCAACCGCGACGGCCGGCTCCACCCAGTGCCAGGCATTGAAGGATGCCACCAGCTGGACCGGCTCTTGCCTTTCGTAATCCTCGAGGCGGCCGACGAGGACCTGAGCACGATCGGTCAGCTTTGCTTTTGCGACCGCGGCCATCTCGACGGCGGGTTCGATAGCAGTAACGACGAGTCCTCGGCGCACGAGCGGAACCGTGGCGATTCCTGTCCCAGCTCCGATCTCGATCGCCTTTGCTCCCACCGAGAGTCCCGCGATTTCTACGATGTCGTCGAACACCTGCTCTGGATATCGAGGTCGATAGCGGTCATATTCCAGAGCATGTGCCGCGAACCTCTGCGAGGCCTGACCGGCCTGTTGCCACAGATCCGACATATCCGCCAAGTATCACCTCGGGCCCGGAGCACTGCTGAGACTTCGGGACCGGTCGTACCGGTCAGCGGTACCCGAGTGGTTGGCTGATCCGGCGCTCGGGGGTAGGCCAGAATCAACGACGTGATCGCGACGATCAGCTTCGCCCTGGCCGCCGCCTTGGCCAACGCGGTGCACCTGATGACTCAGCACGCCGCCAGCACAGGGTTGACCGCGAAGGACCGTGGCTGGAAGCTCGTGTCGTTCCTGATTCGCCAACCCCTGTGGCTCCTCGGCTGGGCCGCGGCTGCAGCGGGCTTCGCCTTCCAGGCCGTCGCCCTCCATGCCGGACCGCTCTCGATCGTCCAGCCGCTTCTCGTGACCGAGTTGGTATTCGCCCTCGTCCTGCGCCAGTTCTGGGTCCATCAGGAAATCGCGAAGACGGCGTGGACAGCTGCATTCGCCACCTGTGCGGCTCTCACCGTCTTTCTCACCGCTGCTGAACCCCATGGTGGCCGCCAGCACCCAGACGCGGTCGCATGGGTATCTGCGCTGACCGTGTTCGGTGGAGCGATCGCTGCGTTGGCGGTCATGGCGCACCGGGGTTCGGCCGTGCGTCGGGCCGCGCTCTACGCGACCGCGGCTTCGATCACGTGGGCCCTCATGGCGGCATTGATCAAGGCGGCCACCGACGCGCTCACTGCATTCGGCCTGGTGGGGATGTTTGGCCACTGGCCCATCTACGCCTTGCTCGCCTCAGGAGTCGTGGGCTCGGTGCTCCAACAGGCTGCCTTACAGGTCGGCCCCTTGAGTGTGTCGCAACCGCTGCTGGTCGTCGTCGACCCGGCCGTCGCCATCGTGCTGAGCGTCTGGATCTTCGACGAGCGGTTCACGACCAGCACGGCTCAGCGAGTCGTCGCGGCCGCGGCGTTCTGTGCAATGGCCGTGGCCGTCACCGTGCTTTCGCGGGCAGCGCCTGCTGATCTCGACCCGACGATGCCGATCGGACGATGATGGCGCGCCCGTCAGGCCCCACGTCTGGGTAACCTCGCCGCCAGCGCGAGTCCCCACAGCACCACGGTGAAGTGAACCGGGGACGAACGACCGAAGGAGCTGCAGCTGTCTTCGGCCGGTGAGTCAGCTAGCGCTCGGACTGAGCACCATCTCGCCCAGGTCGCCCGGTTCTGCCGGCCTTCGGCCCCGCCTCCGCGGAGCCCCTTGACTCGAAGGGGATTCGTTCGTTCGGCGACACCGCACACGGTGGCGTCCAGGGCGTCTACTCCGGCCGCGGGCCGCCGGCTGGGCGACCGGCCTCCCCTCGACCTTCGACTTGCCCGATCACCTCGTCGGTGTGCTGTCCGAGGGTGGGAACCGGGCCGACTGCCGGCCTACCCGCGCCCGAGAAGGTGACCGGACCGTTGACCGATCGCTGGGAGATTCCGGGGCTGGTCTCGATCTCGACGAAGCCCTCGTTGGCGAGGAGCTGCGGATCGGCGACCACCTCGGCCGGTGTCTGCGCGGGCGCCCACCAGACACTTTCGCGGTCGAAACGCTCGGCCCATTCCTCGAGCGACCGAGTTGCGATGATCTCGTCGAGCAGTGCGATCACCTCCGAACGGTTCCTCCTCATCGATGACGCGGACTCGAAACGCGGGTCCTCCAGGAGGTCCGGTCGACCGAGCGCGCGGCAGACGCTCGGGATGTGGCGCTCGATCTCCAATCCGGTGAAGAAGAACCAACGACCGTCACCCGCGCGGTAGGGGTTCATCAAGGGAGCCTGGTTCGCTTCCCGCGGTTCGGAGCGAGCGACCTTCCCGAGGGTCATCTGCAGGCCGAGGTCCCAGCCGAGCACGTAGGCCCCGGTCCGGAGGAGAGAGACCTCGACGACTTGACCCTGACCGGTCTCGCGCTGTTCGAGCACCGCCGCGAGCGTCCCGGATACCGCGGCCAGCGCGGTGATGTGATCGCCGATGCCGCCACGTGCGTTCAGCGGCACGCCCTCGGTGTCGGCCATCTGCACCGAAAGACCCGACCGAGCCCAGAACGCGCCGATGTCGTAGATCGGTCGGTTCCGGTCGTCCCCTCGGAGCCCGAATCCACTCACCGAGCAGTAGACAAGGTGTGGGTGGCGGGCGACGGTGGACGACGGCTCGAGGTCGAGACGGTCGAGGGCGTCCAGCCGGAGATTGCTGATGAACACGTCCGCCCACCCGAGGAGATCCTCCATATGCTGCCGATCGACCGGCTCCCTCAGGTCGAGGGCGACGCTGCGCTTGCCTCTGTTGTCCAGCGCGAAGGCAGGGTTGGCGACGTCCGCCCCGATGCCGAGCGACTCGAAGACGAAGCGCATCGGATCGCCGTGCGGCGATTCGATCTTCACCACGTCGGCGCCCCAGTCGGCCAACAGCGCGGCCGCGCCCGGAGCCGCCACCCACACCCCGAGCTCCACCACTTTCAGTTCGGCCAGCGCGCTGAGACCCGGGCGCCCCGGAGCTTTCACTCTTCAGCCCGACCCACTCTGAGGCGAAATGGTATTCTCCGAATCAGTAACGTCGTTTCCATCCCGGTTGGGCAATGTACACCAGCGCGCATCACGACAGCAGTGAGATGAAAAAGGGCCTCCCCGACCCCATGGGCCGCGGGCGCTCGCGGCCTCGATGATGAGCGTGTACGACCTGCCCTCGGTGATCCAGGTGGACGTGGACGGTCCGGTCCGCGTCGTCCGGCTCAACCGGCCCGAGCAGCTCAATGCCACCAACCACGAGTTGCACAAGGCACTCGCCGACCTGTTCCCACAGATCGACGCCGACGGCGACGCGCGGGCCGTCGTGCTCACCGGCAACGGGCG
The DNA here is from genome assembly GCA_963769905.1 of uncultured Acidimicrobiaceae bacterium. GTDB lineage: Bacteria > Actinomycetota > Acidimicrobiia > Acidimicrobiales > RAAP-2 > Bog-756. Next base: position 1,117,412 of record CAVYNG010000002.1, on the reverse strand, counting down.
CGCCTTCTCCGCAGGTGGTGACTTCGACTACCTCGGCGCCCTCGCCTCCGACACCCGGCTCCGCCACGAGACACTCGAGGACGGTCGACGGATCGTCGTCAACATGGTGCGGTGTCGGGTGCCGGTCGTCGCCGCGGTCAACGGACCGGCGGTTGGCCTCGGCTGCAGCTTGGTGGCGCTGTCCGACATCGTCTACATGGCGGACAGCGCGTATCTCGCCGACCCTCACGTCCTGCTCGGCCTGGTGGCCGCGGACGGCGGCCCGGTGACCTGGCCGCTCCTCACCAGCCTGCAGTTGGCCAAGGAGTACGCGCTGACCGGCGAGCGTATCCCTGCGCAGCGAGCCGCGGAGATTGGGCTCGCGAACCACGTCTGTGCCGACGGAGAGGTCCTCGAGCAGGCGCTCGCCTGCGCACGGCGCATCGCCCAGCTCCCACAGGGAGCGGCAGAGGACACCAAACGCATCCTCAACCTGCACCTCGAGCGGGCCGTCCTCTCGACGCTCGACTTCGCACTCGCCGCGGAGCACCGCTCGTTCGACTCGCAGGAACTGCGGGCAAACCTCGAGCGACGCCCGGGGTCGGGCCGGTCGTGAGGACCGAATCGCCCCGGCTGAGCTATCGGCTCAGCTGATCCCATTGAGGATCAGGTCCCACAGCTCCTCGCCGGATTCGCCGAGGGCCGGCTCGCCGGCCAGTCCGCCGATCGTCGAGGAGAAGCTGTTGAACATGATCATCTCGAGAAGGATGCCGGCTACCCGATGACGGTCGAGGTCCTTTCGGACCGCACCGGCGGCAACCGCGTCGTCGAAGACCTCGGCGAACAGCGACACCAGCGGGGAGAACGCGCGGGTGGCGTCCTGCGCGCTGGCGGTCATCAGGTGCTGGGCGAACTCCGCCAGGGCGAGCGGCACGTTCTTCTTGCCCCTCGTGCTGACCTTCGGACGGCAGAGGTTGTAGTACTCGACCACGAAGGAGTGGAGGCGCGCGAGGGGGTCCTTCTCGCCCCGGATGCGATCGCGCAGCTCGTCGGCAGTCAGTCGGACCGACTCCTCGAACAGCGCGAGCAGTAGCTCCTGCTTGCCTCCGAAGTACTGGTAGAAGCTCCGCAAGGACTGGCCCGATTTCTCGACCACCTCCTGGACCGTAAAGTCCTCCCCCGGCGCACTCCCGCTCAGGAGGTCGAAGGCGGCGTCGATGAAGCGCTGCACCCGACTCTCGGCGCGTAACCGGGCGGAGTCGAGCGAGCGAGCCACCGCCTGCTCGCGCCAGCTGGCGCTGGTGGAATCGGTGGCGGTCGCTGCGACCTCTTCGGTGGCCATGCGAAGAATGCTAGTGGATGAAGTTCGCGAACCCGCCTATCAACGGTGAGAGGTTCGTTTCCGTCCGGAGGCGGTCAGCGCCGAAGGTCGCCGTCCAGCTCGACGCCGAATGACCGCAGTGCCATCGCCAGCACCTCGTAGGCACCCACGGTGAAGACCAGGTCCATCAGCTGTTGCTCGTCGAGCTCGGCCGCAAGCGCGCTCCACGTGGTGTCGGACACCGTGGCATCTGCGATCAGCTCGTCGACGGCGGCGAGCATCGCGCGCTCGAGCGTCGACCACTCCGGTGCGTCGGGGCTCTCGGCGACACGGGCGATCTCCTCGGTGGACAGCCCCGCATCGCCGGCGAGCACGGTGTGCTGAGCCCACTCGTACTCGCATCCCCGTCGCGTGGCGACCCTGAGAACGAGGAGCTCTCGCTGGCGCGCAGAGAGGGTGGTCGCGAACTGCACGTGGCCGTTGAAGGTGTGGTAGGCGCGGGTGAGCGCGGGGTAGCGGGCCAGGGTGCCGAGGACGTTGATCCCCTTCGGCCGGTCGTCGCGGCGCGCGGGGAACGGATGGCGGGGCTCGGGCGGTACGAGCGCAGCCAGAGCGGCCTTCATGGAGTCGGGCCACTCCTCCGGGGGCAGTGGAGGGATCCGGACCGGGTCGTCGCTCATGGGGCGACCGTCCCGAGCGTCCCCTCGCGGAGACCGGCGCGCAACCGGAACTTCTGGATCTTCCCGGACGGGGTCCGCGGGAAGTCGTCCACCACGTGCAGCGACTCGGGCCACTTCTGTCGGGCCAGTCCCGCGGCCGCGAGGTGGGTCCGTAGGTCCTCGAGGGTCGGGGCTCCCAGCCCGGGCCGGATCCGGACGACGGCCGCCGCGTGCTCCCCCAGCCGGTCGTCCGGCGCAGCGACCACGCCGACCTCTGCGATCGCATCGAGCCTCGCAAGGAGCTCCTCGACCTCCTGCGCGCTGATGTTCTCCCCGCCGCGGATGATGACGTCGGAGATCCGGTCGGTGATGGTCAGGTAGCCGTCGGCGTCGAGCACGCCCACGTCGCCCGTGCGGTACCAGCCGTCGTGGTCGAACACCGCTTCGGTGAGGGCGGGATCGGTGTAGCCGAGGAAGCAATCGGGGCCGCGGCTCAGGATCTGGCCGTCGTGGTCGAGTCGCAGCTCGACGCCCGGGAGCGGATGCCCGTCGGTCGCCAGTCGCTTCTCCTCGGGATCGTCGATGAAGCAGCCGGTGATGGAAGGATGCTCGGTGCTCCCGTACGAACGCCACATCTTGATGCCGAGACGTCTGCCGCGTTCGGTGAACGCCCGGGGCACCGGTGCGCCGCCGAGGCCGGCGTAGGGCAGCAGCTCGAGATGCTCGTCGGTAAAATCGGCGTGATCCAGGAGGCTGGAGAGGAAGTAGGTCGCCCCTCCCCCGACCCCGAGCCGCTCGGTGCGCATGAGGCGAAGGATCTCGCCCGGGTCCCACACGTCGATCAGGTTCACCGCCTTGTCCTCGAAGAGCGTGATCAAGAACGCGTTCAACATCCCGATGAAGTGGCCGACCGGTGCGCCGATGATCTGGGGTGGACCGGTTCCCGGGTACATGAGATGGAGCTGGCGCGCCTCGAACCCCATGGTCCGATGCGAGTGGACGACCCCCTTTGGATCGCGGGTGGTGCCCGAGGTGAAGCCGACCACCGCAGGTGCGTCCGGGTCGACCCTGGCCGGTTCGCGCAAGGGGTCGGATTCGAGCATGCTCGCAAACGGCTGCGCCCTCTTCGGAAGCTCCGGCGACGGGGTCTCCCCCGCCACCAACCACAGCGGATCCCCGACGCTCCCGAGCAGGGCGTCGTAGGTCGCGAGATAGTCGGCGTGGCCGAAGCGGTCCGCGGTCACGACGACGTCGGGCGTGGCGGCGCGGAGGATGTAGTCGACTTCTTTCGGTCCGTAGAAGTGGACGATCGGGACGACGGTCGCACCGAGGTAGGCGGCCCCCCAGAACGCGATCCCCGCCTCGACCCAGTTGGGCAGCTGGAAGAGCACCACGCTCCCGGGGCCGACCCCCCTCGCGGCCAGAGAGGACGCCAGCGAGCGCGCCGCCCGATCGACTTCGCCCAAGGTGCCCCGCCAGGGATGGACCTCCGACCGCACCTCGAACGAGGCGCCCCCGACGGCCGCGAGGCCGTCGGCCACCATCGACCCCAGGCTGGCGTCGGTCCACCACCCGTTCTCGCGGTAGCGACGCACCAGGTTCAGGGGGACCGAGCGCAGCCGCCATCGCGCTCCGACCACGCTGGGTTGGGTGTTCACCATGCCTCCTTCCGGCGGCACGATACCGACCGCGAGCCGTGAGCGGCGCTACCCGATTTCGAGAACCCCATTATCATAGGGCCCATGGCGATCGCCGGGTCGACGGCGCGGGAGACCGCGCCCGGGCGGGACCACCGGTTCCACCCGCTGCGCATCGGACGTGTGGTGCGCGAGACCGCCGAGGCCAGCTCCTTCGTACTCGAGGTACCCCCCGAGCTCGAAGACGCGTTCGCCTATCGCGCCGGCCAGTTCTGCACGTTCCGAACCCGGATCGACGGGCAACCGCACATCCGCTCCTACTCGATGTCCTCGTCCCCCGCCGTCGACGACGAATTCTCGGTGACCGTGAAGCGGGTGCCCGGTGGCGCGGTCTCCAACTGGATGATCGACTCACTGACTCCCGGCGACGTCATCGAGACCACCTGCCCCGCCGGCGTGTTCTGCCTCGGTACCGGAGGTGGCGAGGTGGTCGCGTTCGCGGCCGGCAGCGGGATCACGCCGGTGTACTCGATCCTGAAGACCGCGCTCGCGAGCAGCTCCCGGCCGGTACGACTGCTCTACGCCAATCGCGACCGTGACGCGGTCATCTTCGACGAGGAGCTCACCCGGCTGGCCGAGGAGCATCCCCGGCGCCTGCATTTGGAGCACCACCTCGACGTCGAGACGGGCTTCGTCGACGACGAGGCCGCGCGGCAGTTCGCCGGGGAGGCCCAGTCCGATGCCGAGTACTTCGTCTGCGGACCGGAGCCGTTCATGGAGATCGTCGAGCGCGCACTCACCGCGGCCGGCGTCGACGCGGAACGGATCCACATCGAGCGCTTCACACCTCCCGAGCCGGAGGTGGGCCCCGAGGCCACGCCGCCTTCGTCGGAGGCTTCCCAGGTGACGATCGGTCTCGACGGCCAGACCCAGTCCGCCGAGCACCGGCCGGGCACGACGATCCTCCAGACGGCACGCCAGATGGGATTGGCGCCGCCGTTCTCCTGCGAGGCGGGAAACTGTGCCACCTGTATGGCCAAGCTCGTCGAGGGTGAGGTGTCGATGCGCGCGAACAACGCACTGACCGACGAGGAGGTGGCGGAAGGCTGGGTGCTCACCTGCCAGTCGGTTCCAGCCAGTCCCTCGGTGCACGTCGTCTACGAGGAGCTCTGACACCGCCCCATGCCCGATCCCTCTGACCGCATCGCCGATCTCGTCGAGCTGCACGAGCTCTGCTCGCGCTACATGAAGTTCACCAGCCAGTTCGTCCCGGACAGGTGGCTGGAGGTCTTCGCCCCCGACGCCGAGTACCACGCCTTCGGCACGGCCTACACCCTGGATCGGTTCCCGGAGCTGCTGGCGGCCGCACCTCGTGGCCAGTTCATCGGGAACATGCCGGTGGTCGACGTCGAGGGCGATCGGGCGACCGGAGTTCAGCACTTCGTGTTCGTGGACCAGCAGACCCACGCCATGCGGCTCGGTTGGTACAACGACGAGTACGTGCGCACCCCCGAGGGCTGGCGGATCCGTCGCCGTTCCACGACGTTCCTCCGCAAGCATGGCGGGTTCGACTCGGGTCACCGGCACGATCCGCTGGCCGACCCGGGCTGATCCCGCGGTCGCTCAGGTCTGCTTCCGGCGCTCGGTCAGCGCGTCGACCGCGGCCCAGTGTGTCTCCGCGACCCACAGCTGCGCGAAGGCGTCGGTGGAGTCGTCCTCGAGGTGCCGGTGGACCGACGGGGCAGCGGCGTCGATCACCGACTTGACCGCGCGCGACGTACCCGGAGCTGTTTCGGCGATCCGTCGGACGAGTGCCCTCCAGTCGTCCTCGAAGGTCGAGCGGGGGACCACCACGTCGACCAGCCCGAGGCGCTCGGCATTCGGCGCGTCGTAGACCTCCCCGGTGACGATCGCGAGCATCGCCCGGCCTCTCCCGATGGCCTGGGCGAGCCGCTCGGCCCCTCCCCATGCAGGCATGATTCCGAGCCAAACCTGATTGAACCCGATGGTCACGTCGTCGGCCGCGATGCGGATATCGGCGGCAATGGCCACCTCGGCCCCCCCGCCGAGCGCATGCCCGTTGAGTGCCGCGACGACGGGCACCGGAAATGCGGACACACGGTCGAGCACCCGTCGTACCCGACGGGCCATGGTGACCGCGTCCTCGTGGGTGCGGATCGTATCGAGCTCCTTCAGGTCCCCTCCCGACACGAAGGCGCGATCCCCACTTCCTCGCAGGACGAGGACCGCGGCGGCCGACCCGGACACCTCGTCGAGCGCCGCGTCGATTTCCTCGACGGTGGCGATTCCGATCGCATTGCGCACTTCGGGCCGATCGATGGTCACGATGGCGACCCCTCCGTCGATCTCGAGACGCACACCGCCGGCGGAACGCTGCTCGGAGTCACGTTCGGGGGCCACCGCGGTGTGATAATAGCGCTCTTTCAATTGTCAGTTCTGGTTTTCAGAAAGCGCAAGGTGGATTTCCGATAGGCTTCCGAACATGGACGAAAGCGTCCACTCGCAGGCGGGCATCCCGTTGCACGCGAGTTACGGTCCGGCGGATCTTCCCCCGGCCGAGTCGATCCCACCGCCGGGTGTCTTCCCGTTCACGAGGGGCAACTTCCCCGACGGGTACCGCGGCCGGATGTGGACCATTCGCCAGTACTCGGGCTTCGGCACCCCCGAGGAGTCGAACGAGCGCTACCGGTACCTGCTCGGCCAGGGCGCGACCGGGCTGTCGGTGGCCTTCGACCTGCCGACCCAGTGCGGGTACGACTCCGACCACGCCGACGTGGAAGAGGAGGTCGGACGGGTCGGCGTCGCGATCGACACCCTCGCCGACGCCGAGATCCTCTTCGATCGGATCCCGCTCGACGAGGTCAGCACCAGCTTCACCATCAACGGCACCGCCGCGATCATCCTGGCCTTCTACGTGGCGGTCGGCGAGAAGCAGGGGGTCCCCCGCTCGAAGCTCCGCGGCACCATCCAGAACGACATCCTGAAGGAATACGTGAGCCGCGGTACGTGGATCTGGCCGCCGCGACCTTCCCTCCGGCTGATCGCCGACACCATCGAGTTCTGCACCGAGGAGGTCCCTCGCTTCAACGCGATCTCCGTCGCGGGTGCCCACTTCCGCGACGCGGGTGCGAATGCCGCACAGGAGATGGCCTTCACCCTGATGGACGGCATCACCTACTGCGAGGAGGTCCTCGGTCGGGGACGGATGACCATCGACCAGTTCGCACCGCAGGTCTCGTTCTTCTTCTACACGCACGGCGACTTCTTCGAGGAGATCGCCAAGTACCGCGCCGGCAGGAGGCGGTGGGCCCGCATCGTGCGCGAGCGGTTCGGTGCGAAGGACGACCGGTCTTGCATGTTCAGGGTCGGCTGCGTCGCCGGCGGGGCGTCGCTCTATGCCCCCCAGGCACACAACAACATCGTGCGGGTCGCCTACGAGGCCCTCGCCTCGGTGCTCGGCGGCGTCCAGTCCATGTTCACGGCCGCCTGGGACGAGCCCTTCGCGATCCCGACCGAGGACTCGGCCACCCTCGCCCTCCGCACCCAACAGGTCCTCGCCGACGAAACCGGCGTCGCACGGGTCGCCGACCCGCTCGGCGGCTCCTACTACGTCGAGGCACTCACCGACGAGATGGAGGCCCGCGTCGAGGAGATCATGGACGACCTCGAACACCGGGGCGGGATGGTCCGGGCCATCGAAGACGGTTACCTGCAGAGCCTGATCGCCGAGGAGGCCCACCGCGTCGAGCGGGCGGTGAGCTCCGGCGAGCGGGCGGTGGTCGGAGTCAACCGGTTCGAGACCGACGAGGAGCCGCCCGACGTCGAAGGGTACGAGCTCGACGAGAAGGGGCGGGTCCGACAGCTCGAACGGCTGGCGGAGGTCAAACGGACTCGATCGGCATCCGACGTGCAGGCGACCCTTGCCGCCCTCTCCTCCGCGGCTGCGGCAGACGCCGAGAACCTGATGCCGCATCTCGTCGATTGTGCGCAGGCGTACTGCACGGTCGGCGAGATGGTGGAGGTGCTGAAGGAACAGTGGGGGGAGTTCCAGCAACCGGTGGTGTTCTGAAGCCGATGGTGACGCGATGACGGTCGTCCGCTGATGCCGGTGAGAGTGCTCGTAGCCAAGCCCGGGCTCGACGGTCACGACCGCGGGGCCAAGCTCGTCGCCCGCACGTTGCGCGACGCCGGGTTCGAAGTCGTCTATCTCGGCATCCGCCAGAGGCCCGAGGTCATCGCGTCCGTCGCGGTGCAAGAGGACGTCGGGATCGTCGGGCTGAGCATCCTGAGCGGGGCGCACGTGGCACTGACCGACAAGACGGCGAAGGCCCTGCGCGCGGCCGGTGCCGATGACATCGTGCTCGTCGTCGGGGGGACGGTTCCCCGCCGCGACGTCCCGCGCCTCGAGGCCGCGGGGGCGGCAGCCGTCTACCCGACCGGGACGTCCCTCGACGCGATGGTCGAGAGCATGCGGGCCCTGTCGGGTGCACGCCAGATGTCGCCATGACCAAGCGCGATGGCTGATCGCGCTCCGGACCGTCGGGGCCCGCTCGCGGGCATCCGGGTTCTCGAGGTCGGGCACATCCTCTCCGGTCCCTTCGCTGGGATGCTCCTCGCCGACCTCGGCGCCGACGTCATCAAGATCGAATCGGCCGGTGGCGACCTCTCCCGCCAGGTCGGCTCACAGGTGATCGGCGGGCACAACGTCTACTTCGCCAGCTTGAACCGCAACAAGCGGAGCGTCTCCATCGACCTCACCACCGACGAGGGCCAGGCGCAACTCGGCGCCCTCGCAGCTACCGCGCACGCGCTGCTGGTCAACCTGCGGCCATCGGCGATCCGAAAGCTCGGACTCCACTACGACGCGCTGCGCCGCTACAACCCGAGGATCGTGTGCGTGGCTCTCACCGGCTACGGACTCGACGGGCCGGCCGCCGAGTGGCCTTCCTTCGACTACGTGGTCCAAGCCCGCACGGGAGTGGCGGCGATGACCGGCGAGCCCGGCGGTCCACCGACCCTCGCCGGGTACTCCGCGGTGGACAACTCGGCGGGGATCATGGCCGCCCTCGGGCTGGTCGCCAAGGTCCTCGAGGGCACCGGAGGACAGGTCGACGTGTCGCTCCTCGACGTGATGCTCTCGCAGCTCAACTACAAGGCCGCCGCCTATCTGAACGGAGGAGAGCACCCCGGCCGCAGCCGGCTCGGCGCGCACGCCTTCTACGTGCCGGCCCAGCTGTTCAGGACGAGTTCCGGCTATCTGGCGCTGTTCGTGACCCGCGACGATCACTGGCGCCGGCTCTGCGGCGAGATCGGTCGGCCCGGATGGGCCGACGACCCGCGCTTTGCCACCCTGCGGGCGCGGTTCGACAACCGTGAAGCGTTGCTGGCGGCACTCGGAGCCGTCCTCGAAGAGGCCTCCGCGGCCGAGTGGGAGGCGCGACTGCGCCCGCTCGGGATCGCGGTGGGCCGGGTCGAGGAGCTCCCCGAGGCGCTCGACGGCGACCTCGTCCGCTCGCGCGGGATGGTCGTTTCGGTCGAGACCGTCGACGGACCCCTGCAGATGATCGGGAGCCCGATCCACTTCGACGGCGAGCGCCCCGAATACCGACCGCCGCCGCATCTGCACGAGCACACCGACGAGATCGTCGCCAGGACGCCGGAGGAAGAAGGGATCAGCGACTGAAGAGCGCCGTGAGCAGACCCCGCGCCAGGGTGTTGAAGGTCAGAGTGAACCCGACATAGGCGGGCGTCGCCGTCTCGTCGAGTCCCAGCTTCGGGATGCCCACGGCGTGGACCGCGAACACGTAGCGGTGCTCGCCGTGACCATCGGGCGGAGCGGCTCCGATGTAACCGAGCGCACCCGTGTCGTTGCGCGCGTGGATCGCGTCAGAAGGGAGTCCTTCCATCGAGCGGCTCCCCGCACCGCGGGGAAGCTCGTGTGCCGATGCAGGGAGGTCGAAGAGCACCCAGTGCCAGAACCCGCTGCCGGTCGGGGCGTCGGGGTCGAAGCAGGTGACCGCGAAGGACTGCGTCTCGGACGGAGCACCGGCCCACGCCAGATGGGGCGAGAGGTTGTCACCGGTCATCCCCATGATGTCCGCACGGAATGCGTGGGGGAGCTCCTGCCCGTCGGCGATGTCGTCGCTGGTGACGGCGAGCGAGGGCACCGGAGGAAGGAATTCGTAGGGGAGCGGCGGGCGTGGCATGGATTCTCCTTGGTCGTCTCGGCTTCTCGGTCGCCCCTCCGGCAGTCGGCGGCGCTCTTCGGCCGGAATGCCGCCTCGACCAGTGATACGCGAGCCTCGCCGAGAATACAAGAAGAGACTTCTTATAATCTGAAAGCGTGGTTCTCACGGCTGACACCATCCCCTCGCTGCTCACCGAGGCGGCATCCAGGTTCGGCGACCGAACCGCGGTGATCGACGGCGGCACCGAGCTCACCTTCGGCGAGCTCCGCGAGTCCGCTCGCACGTTCGGGGCCGCATTGGCCGCGACCGGTCTCGAGCCCGGCGACCGCGTGGGCATCTGGATGCCCAACACTGCCGAGTGGATCGTGGCGGCGCTCGGTGTCTTTGGGGCCGGAGCGGTCCTCGTGCCGGTCAACACCAGGTTCAAAGGCGCCGAGGCGGCCGACATCCTGGGCCGGAGTGGGGCGAAGGTGCTGGTCACCGTCACCGACTTCCTCGACACCGACTACGTCGCCCTTCTCGGGGACGCCGGCGTCCCGCTGCCCGATCTCGGGATGATCGTCGTCGCCGGCGGCCCGGTGCCGGCGAGCGGGCGGGCGAAGAGCATCGGTTGGGACGCCTTCGTCGCGCACGCCGTCTCCGAAGCCCGAGAGGAACTCGAGCGCCGCGCGGGCGCCCTCCGGAGGGACGACCCGTCGGACATCCTCTTCACCTCGGGGACGACAGGCCGTCCGAAAGGAGTCGTCCAGACCCACGGGCGCACCCTCCAGGTCGCGACCGACTGGGTTGCGATGACCGGGCTCGCCGAGGGCGACCGCTACCTGATGATCAACCCCTACTTCCACATGTTCGGCCTCAAGGCGGGCATCCTTGCGTCGGTATCGGCGGGTGCGACGATGCTGCCCGAGGCCGTGCTCGACGTCGACCGTGTCCTCGCCCGGGTCGCTGCGGAACGGATCACGGTGCTCCCCGGTACGCCGACGCTTCACCAGACGATCCTCGACCACCCCGGCCGCGCCGCGCACGACATCTCGAGCCTCCGGGTCACCACGATCGGCGGCGCCGACATCCCCGTCGAGCTCATCCGCCGCATCCACGAGGACCTCCCGTTCTCGGTCGTCGTGGCGGGCTACGGATTGACCGAGGCGGGCACCGCATCCTCCACCGGGCCGGGTGACGACTTCGAGACGATCGCGACGACGGTCGGACGGCCTCGGCCGGGCTTCGAGATGAGGATCGTCGACGACAAGGGCCACGACGTCCCGACCGGCGAGGCCGGGGAGATCCTGTTGCATGGTCCGAGCGTCATGCTCGGCTATCTCGACGATCCGGGCGCCACGACCGAGGCCCTCTCGCCGGAGGGGTGGCTCTCGACCGGCGACCTCGGCGTGCTCACCGGGGGTGGGTGCCTGCGCATTGTCGGACGGTCGAAAGACATGTTCATCGTGGGCGGTTTCAACGCCTATCCCGCCGAGATCGAGAACATCCTGCTCCGGCACCCCGACATCCAGCAGGCCGCCGTGCTCGGGATCCCCGACACCCGCCTCGGCGAGGTCGGCATGGCCTTCGTGGTCCTCCGGCCCGAAGCGACGATCAGTGGCTCCGACCTCGTCGAGTGGGCACGCGCCAACATGGCCAATTACAAGGTCCCCCGCCGGGTCGAGATCCTCGACGCTCTGCCGCTCAACGCGACGGGCAAGGTGGTGAAGGACGAGCTCCGGACACGGGTCACCTCGTGAGCCCACTGCACGCGGCCGCTCCGGAAGCCTGAGGAACGACGGAGCGCCGATGGACGTCCGCCTTTCGCCCGAACAGCAGGCCTTGCGCGCCGCGGTGGCCAAAGTGGTCGATCGTCTCGGGCCGCGCGCGGTCGGCGAGCTCGACGACGACGAGCGCGTCGCCAAGCTCGACGCGGCGATCGCCGGCTCGGAGTGGCGGGAGCTGCGTACCTCCGGGGACGACGGGCACCCGTGGGCCTCCGCGGTGGAGGTGGCGATCGTCGCCGAGGAGCTCGCCCGCGGCCTCGCGGACGCCGCGTTCATCGGACCGACACTCGCGGCCGAACTGCGCCGGCTGGCGGGCGCACCGACCGCGACGTGCCGCGAGACGGTGGCCCTCGCCGCCGATCTCGGCGCACCGGCAGTCACCGCCGCGGGGGCCGTGGCCATCGACACGGCTGGAGCGGTGGGCGCGCTGCTCGTCGATGCCGACATGGTCGGATCGGTGGACCTGGTGGGAACGACGGTCGGCGTCGATCTCACCCGTCCCTCGGTCGCGCTCGACGACCTGGGTGGAGCCACGACGATCGGCGCGGGTCCGCTCACCGCCGATCAGTTGGCCCGCTGGAGCGCACTCGGACTGGCGCTCTCCTGCGCGGACCTGGTCGGTGTCATGCGTGGCGCGATCGGTCTCGCCTGTGAGCACGCGACGCTGCGACGGCAGTACGGCGTACCGGTCGGCTCCTTCCAAGCCGTTCAGCACCTGCTGGCCGACGCGTTCGTCGCGATGGAGGGGTCGCGCAGCGTCGCGATGCACGCTGCCTGGAGCGTCGACGCCCTCGAGCCCTCCGATGCGCTGGCTGCCGCGGCCCTTGCCAAGGCCTACTGCGCGCGCTCCGCGCTCAGCGTCTGCGAGACCGCCATCCAGGTGCACGGCGGGATCGGGAACACCTGGGAATGCCTCGCCCACGTCTATCTGCGGCGGGCCCTCCTCTCGAACCATCTGCTCGGCGGGGTGGGCGAGAATCTCGCACGCGTGCTCGAGCATCACGGGATCGGAGCCGACGATGGACTTCGATGACGCTCCCGAGGAGGCCGAGTTCCGACTTCGCCTGCGAGGGTGGCTCGGCACCAACAACCCGGGCCTCCCGGCCTCGTCGACCGACGACGACTATTGGAAGGGTCAGGCGGCGTGGCACCGGTCGCTCTACGACGCCGGCTTCTTCGGCCTGTCGTGGCCGAAGAGCGTCGGCGGACACGAGCTGGCTCCCGTCTACGACGTGATCCTCGACGAGGAGCTCGCCGCGGCCGGCGCTCCTCCCCGCCCGAGCGTCGGCTATCTGGTCCAGGGGATCCTCGAGCACGGGAGTCCGGAGATCCGGCAGCGGTTCCTGCCGGGGATCGTCAACGGTCGCGACCGTTGGTGCCAGGGGTTCAGCGAGCCCGAGGCCGGCTCGGACCTCGCGTCCTTGCGGACCCGGGCGGAGCGGGACGGCGGCGACTACGTGCTGAGCGGCCACAAGGTGTGGACCAGCTACTCCGACGACGCCGAGTGGTGCCTCCTGCTCGCGCGTACCGACCCCGACGTCCAGAAGCACAAGGGGATCTCGGCGTTCGCCGTCCCGATGGGCCAGTCCGGCATCGAGCAGCGACCGCTGCGGATGATCAACGGGATCACCAAGGAGTTCGGCGAGGTCGTCTTCGACGGAGCGCGCGTTCCGGCCGACCAGATGATCGGTGATCCCGGCGAGGGATGGGCGCTCGCGATGACCGTCGTCAGCCACGAGCGGGAGCCGGGCGAGCTCGGCTACGTGGCGCGCTACCAGAAGCTGGTCAACGATTTGACCGATAGGGTGCGCGCGGACCGAGGGTCCTTCGGGCACGAGCAGTGCCGGGATCTCGCATGGGCGATCGTGGAGACCGAGATGCTCCGGCTCCACGTGAGGCGGCGCCTCTCCGACCGGCTCGACCGGATCGCGCACGGCCCGGAGGGCTCGGTCGACAAGTTGCTGATGACGGCGGCCGAACAGAGCGTCGGTCACGCCGCGCTGTCGATCGGGGGTGCCGCGCACCGAGGTGGCGACGACACCTGGCTCAAGGCTTATCTCTACAGCCGTGCCCAGAGTGTGATGGGCGGGACGTCCCAGATCCAGCGCAACCTGATCGCCACCCGCATCCTCGGGCTGCCGACCTCCTGACGGTCGCCTGCGTCGGGGAGCTTCAGCCGACCGGGTCGAACACCAGGTGGAGATGGGTCAGACCACGCAGCATGAAGGTGGGGACGTAGCGGTAGCGGCGGTCACCCGGTGGCCCGTGCTCCGACTCCGAAATCCGGATGTCGTGGGTTCGGTCGAGCAGGCGCTCGAGGCTGATCCGGGCCTCGGCGCGCGCCAGCGAGGCACCCGGGCAGGTGTGCACGCCGTGACCGAAGGCCACGTGCTGGCGCGCGTTCACCCGGTCGACCGCGAACTCATCCGGGTTCTCGAACCGCTCCGGATCGCGATTGGCCGCCCCGTTCAGCACCATCACCGTCGTCCCGGCGGGGATGTCGACGTCGGCAACCGTCGTCGGCATGCGTGCGAGCCGGAAGTCACCCTTGACCGGGCTCTCCGTCCGGAGAGTCTCCTCGACGAAGTTCGGGATCCGATCGCGCTCTGTCCTGAGGGTGGCCTGGAGGTCGGGGTGCTCGGCGATGACCCAGAGCGCAGCGGCGAGCAGCCGGACCGTCGTCTCCTGCCCTGCTGCGAACAGGTTGACCGCGATGCGGACGACGTCGATGACCTCCGGAGTCCGCCCGTCGTGGAACGTCGCTGTCGCGAGTCCGGTCAGCACGTCGTCGCGAGGTTCACGCCGCCGGTCTTCGATGTACCCGGTGAACGCGCCGTAGAGGAATTCGAGCGGGTTGGGTGCGAGGGGGTCGTGCCCGGTGCTTCCCATGGTCTTCCCCCGCCCCGACCACTGAACACGGAATTGCTCGTGGTCGTGCTCCGGCACCCCGAGCAGGTCGGCGATGACGAGGAGGGTGAAGGGGCTCGCGTATTCGCCGACGAACTCGCACTCCCCGCTCGAGAGGAATTCGTCGATCTGGCGATCGGCCAGTCGCCACATGAAGTCCTCGTTCTCCTTCAGACGCCTCGGCGTCAGCATGCGCCCGAGCAGCGCCCGATGGTCGGTGTGCTGCGGCGGGTCGAGGGTGGGCAGCTGGTCGCTCATCGGCAGCTCGTCGCGGTGGGCCTCGATGAGTTCGGTGAGATCGTCGCCGACCAGTGGCACCGGAAAGCCCGGAAATGGTCCGCTCACCGAGTTGCACGACGAGAACCGCTCGACGTCGTGGTACACCTCCATCGCCGCGTCGTACCCGGTCACCATCACCACGTCGTGATGTGGTTCCCGTTGCACCGGACCGCGCTCGCGAAGGCGGTCGAAGTAGGGGTACGGATCGGCGACGAGGGACCGGTCGCTGAAGAAGTCGGGGGCGTCGAGATCGCTCACAAATAGGGCTCCCGCTGCACGAGTATGGTATTACCACCTTAGGAGAGCGGCAGTTCCGCTGCAACGGGTCGCCACCGGCCCCGCGCGGGCAAGCTGGAGGAGCGAGATGCGCATCGGCTTGATGATCGGACCCGAGCGAGGCCGCTACCGCACCAAGGTCGAGCGGATGAGCGAGGACGCCCGGTGGGCCGACGACGCGGGGCTCGCCTCGGTCTGGGTCCCCCAGATCCCCGACGAGTTCGACGCGCTGACCGCGGCCGCCGTGGTCGGAGCTGCAACTTCGCGGATCGAGATCGGAACGGCGGTCGTGCCGATCCAACCCCGCCATCCGATCGCGCTGGCCCAGCAGGCGCTGTCGGTCCAGGCAGTCTGCGAGGGGCGGCTTTCCCTCGGCCTCGGCGTGTCGCACCACTGGATCATCGACGAGATGCTCGGTCTGCCCTACGAACATCCCGCCGACACCTTGGGCGCGTATCTCGACGTCCTCGATGTGGCCTTGGCGGGCCCCGGCCCGGTCGACGTCGAAAACGGGCGCTTCCGGATCCACAATCCGCTCGACATCACCGACCTCGCCCCGACCCCGGTGCTCGTCGCCGCACTCGGCCCGAAGATGCTGCGGCTCGCCGGCGAGCGGGCCGCGGGCACCATCCTCTGGATGGCCGACGAGAAGGCGATCGCGTCGCACGTCTTCCCACAGATCAGCCGCGCGGCAGACGCGGCCGGACGGGGCGCGCCCCGCATCGTTGCCGGGGTCCCGGTGTGCCTCTGCCGAGAGGATGAGGTGGAGCGTGCCGTCGACCGGGCCAACCGCATCCTGGCCGAAGCGGAGATCTCCCCCAACTACCAGCGGCTGCTCGACACCGGTGACGCCCGCAACGTCGGCGACATCCTTGCCGCGGGCACCGAGGGGGCGGTCGAGAAGCGGCTGCGCGCCTTCGGCGAGGCCGGCGCCACCGATGTCTCGGCTCGGGTGGTGCCGATCGGCGAGAGCCGGGACGAGCGCGTCGCGTCGGCCGCTCGCACGAAGGAGCTGCTGGCCTCGCTGGCGAGCTCTCTCTGACCGAGTGGGCTCAGAGCGGCAGCAGCGAGGGCAGCTCCCGGGTCGAGAGCAGCTCCTCCCCGATCGCCCGGAGCAAGGAGCGGCGGTCACCGAGGATCTGGTCGAGGAGGATCGTCCGGCGGAGGTAGCGGTGGAAGGGGTGCTCGGTGGTGAAGCCCATGCCCGCCAGCACCTGTTGACAGTGGCGGGCGACCGTGCGGGTGCTCCGGCCGGTGATCGCCTTGGCCAGCCCCGCGGTCAGCACCGAGCCGTCGTCCCATGCGGAGGAGAGTGCTGCGTCGGCGGCTTCGACGGCGACCAGGCTGTCGGCAAGGCGGTGCCGCACAGCCTGGAATGCAGCGATCGGCCGACCGAACTGGACGCGCTCGCGAGCGTGGTCGCTCGCCAACTCGAGCATCGCTCTCGACGCGCCGAGGAGCTGGTGCGAGAGCGCGAGCTGCCCGGCCGCCATCGCGTCCTCCCAAAGCCCCGACCCGCACGCGGACGTGTCTTCGGCTCCCACCCGAGAGGCGGTCACCTCCACCAGACCCATCGCGGGATCGAGGCCTGCCACCGGTCGGAGCTCCAGCTCACGGGTGTCGATGGTCACGAGCACATCCTCGCCACGCATCCGCGAGACGATCGCCGCCCGATCCCGGCTACGCAAGCCCGCACTGCCGAGGCCGCGGACCACGACACGCTCCCCTTCCAGATCGCCGGGCGGTGTGCACGATCCGAGCGACGGCAGGACCACTCCTGCCGTGCGGTCCGACAACAGCCCGAGCGCGTCGCCGACGACGAGGTCGAGCGCGGACGAGGTGGCGTCGGCTCGGCCGAGCAGCTCGAAGAGTGTCGAGACCGCGACACGCCGATCGACGGCCAGCGCGTCGCGCCACCCGAGCTCCTCCACGGCGGCGTCGAGCGTGTCCCCCGAGCACGTGACGGTGGCATGCCGAAGACCCTCCCGGAAGACGGCGAGCTCGTCGTCGTCCATCACGGCTCGGCTCCGAGGTCGAGCAGGCGTCGGGCGACGATGTTGCGCTGGATCTCGATGGAACCCCCGTAGATGGTCGCGGCGCGGGAGAAGAGGAATTCGGTGCGCCACTGCCGGCTCGAGGGGTCCTCGCTCGTCCACACCTCGGGGGCGAGCCCGTCGGTGGCGAGATCGAAGACCGCCTGTTCGGCGGTCGCGACCAGGACCTTGTCGACCGAGGTCTCCGGTCCGAGGCGCCCGCCCGCTGCCAGGCGGTGGAGCGTCGCCCGCGAGCGCGCTCTCAGGGCGAACAGCTGTGCGAAGACCGCTCCCACCTCTTCGGGACCGAGCGTGCCGCCCGATGCGTCCGTCAGCAGCTGCTCGAGCCGCCGATGGAGGAAGGCACACTTCTGCCACAGCGCCGTGCTGCGCTCGAAGGGGAGGAGGTCCATCGCCACCGCCCACCCCTGGCCGACCTCGCCCAGTGTCCGTTCGAAGGGGACCGCGACGTCGTCGAAGAACACCTCGCAGAACTCCTCGACCCCGTGCATGGTCTGCAGAGGCCGCACCGTGATGCCGGGAGTGTCCATGTCGACGAAGAGCGCTGTGATCCCGCGGTGCGCGGAATCGAGCGGTCCGGTCCTCGTGAGGAGCACGCACCGCTCTGCATACTGGGCCAGACTCGTCCAGAGCTTCTGCCCGCTCACTCGCCAGCACTCCTCGGCGCGCTCTGCCCGGCACGAGAGGGACGCGAGGTTGCTTCCGGTTCCTGGTTCGGAGAACCCCTGGCACCAGGTCTCCTCCCCGCGCAAGAGGCGCGGCACCATCTCGGAGGCCAGCTCCGGGGCCGCGTAGTCGATCATCGTCGGCGCCAGCACCTCGGTGAGCGAGTAGATCCCCGGCTCGACGAGGTCGCGAGCCGTCAGGGCCTCTGCGAGGTAGGCGCGAAGGAGCGGAGACCCTCCGAGACCACCAACCCGCTCCGGCCAGCCCCATCGCATCCAGTCCGCGTCGTAGGTGAGTTGCTTCACCTTCCCGAGATGGGCGACCTGCTGGTCGAGGGACCCGAG
The DNA here is from genome assembly GCA_963769905.1 of uncultured Acidimicrobiaceae bacterium. Lineage (GTDB taxonomy): Bacteria > Actinomycetota > Acidimicrobiia > Acidimicrobiales > RAAP-2 > Bog-756. Next base: position 1,099,315 of record CAVYNG010000002.1, on the reverse strand, counting down.
ACCGTCGTAGCCGGGTGCCAGCACGTCCGCGTGATCGTCGAGCCACCGGTCGAGGGACGCCCGGTAGGCGTCGAGCTCCATCGGCGGGCTCAGTGTCCGGGCGCGCCGTCGTGGCGGTAGACCTGACCGCCCTTCATCACGAACCGCACGTCCTCGGTCACGCCGATGTCCGTCAGCGGGTCGCCTGCCACGCCGATGACGTCCGCGAGCAGGCCGGGGGAGAGACGGCCGCGGTCGTCGGCGTCGATCAACTCGGCGGCAACGGTCGTCGCCGACCGGATCGCGTCGAGTGGTGACATGCCACGGTCGACGAGGGCGATCAGCTCCTTCGCGTTCCGCCCGTGCGGTATCGCCGGGGCGTCGGTCCCACAAGCGATGCGAGCGCCTCTCGCGACGGCTTTGCGGATCGTCTCCTTGGCACGAGGGAAGACTTCCGCTGCCTTCTTCTGCAGAGCCGGCGCCGCGCGGGAGACGTCCATGCCGTCGGCGAGGTAGGTCGTCGGCACGAGGAAGGTGCCCCGTTCGACGAGAAGCGCGAGCGTCTCGTCGCTCATCAGGGAACCGTGCTCGATGCAGTCGATACCCGCCTCGATCGCCGCGCGGATGCCGTCGTCGCCGTGGGCGTGGGCCGCCACCTTGAGCCCACGACGGTGAGCCTCGTCGACGACCGCCCGAAGCTCCTCGTCGGAGTACTGCTGCGCCCCGGGCGGGCCGGTGTGCGACATGATGCCGCCCGACGCGCACACCTTGATCAGCTCCGCCCCGTACTTGATCTGGTACCGGACCGCCCGGCGCACTTCGCTCACCCCGTTGGCGATGCCCTCCTCGACCGTCAGAGGCATGACGTGGGGAGCGAGCGCCTGGAACATCGTCGGGTCGAGATGACCCCCGGTCGGAGTGATGGCGTGGCCGGCGGGAACCACCCGTGGACCGTCGATCCAGCCGAGGTCGATCGCCTTCTTCAGGGCCACGTCGAGGAGGATGCCACCGGTCTGGACGAACAGCCCCAGGTTCCGCACCGTCGTGAAGCCCGCCCGAAGTGTGCGCCGCGCGTTGGCGACCGCCCGCAGTGTCCGGACTGCGGGATCGTCCTGGACGGGGTTGAGCGGACTGGTGTGATCGGGGCCTCCGAGGAGCAGGTTGACCTCCATGTCCATGAGGCCCGGCATGAGCGTGAGGTCGCCGAGCTCGAGGGTCACCGAGTCCTTCGGCACCGAGGTCGGCGCCACCTCGACGATCCGCTCCCCCTCGATCAGGAGCGCTCCCGGTTCGAGGAGCGTGCCCTTTTCCACGTCGAGCAGGCGGGCGCTCTTGACGTGGAGGGGCGGTTGCGGTTCGGGCGGCCGGGGCATGCTTCGCTCCTTCAGCACTGCGACGACAGAGCGAGGTGAATAAGGCGACTCTACAATACCGATAGGGACGTTCTCGCAGCTACGGGCGTGGGAGAGGGCGGCCTACTCCTACTCGGAGCGTCCCGGCCGGCCCAGGATCTCCGCCACCTCGTCGTAGATGGACAGAGGGACCGTGAACGGCTCCGTTGCCGAGACGGCGTCGAGGTTGGCATCGATCTCTTCTGCGCTCGGCTTGGCTCGCCCCTCCGCGAACCAGCCGGCGCCGAGCCCGACGAACACCCGCGAGTACCGGCCGGCGCCGACCGAGTAGTTGCGATGGGTGAACTGGCAAGCTCGGCTGGCGAGAAACACGACCATCGGCACGACGAGCTCGGGGTCGATGGCGCTCAGGAATCCCGCCACCTCGGGCGACTCCCCCAGTTCGCCCACCGTCTCGGCGACCATCCGCGAGTACCCGAAGGGAAGGACGGCGTTGGCGGAGATCCCGTGTTCGGCACCCTCCAGCGCGATCACGTTGGTCAACCCCACGATGCCCGCCTTGGCAGCGGCATAGTGCGCCGTCTCGAGCTGCCCGAAGAGCCCCGCGGACGAGGCGACGAAGACGAATCGGCCGTAGCCCTGCGACTTCATCACCTTGAATGCCGGCTGGCTCAGGTAGAACGCACCGTCGAGGTGGACGCTCAGCATCCGACGCCAATCCTCGGCCGCCAACTGCTCGAACGGTGTCGTCTGGAAGATCCCGGCGTTGCTGACGACCGCATCGAGGCGCCCGTAGTGGTCGAGCGCGGTCTCGACGATTGCCTCTCCACCCTCCGGCGTCGCCACCGTTTCGTGGGAGGCGACCGCGACGCCTCCGTTGGCTTCGATCTCCTTCACCACCTGGTCCGCGACGCCGGAGTCGGAGCCGAGGCCTTGCATGGTCCCGCCGAGGTCATTGACCACGACCGAAGCGCCACGTCGAGCCAAGTCCAAGGCATAGAGCCGACCGAGCCCTCGTCCTGCCCCGGTCACGACGACGGCTTGACCGCGGAGGTCGATCATCTAGCCCGCAGAGGGGATGTTCGACACCAGGTTCAAGACGCTGACCGTCTCCGCACCCTCCTTCTTCAGGCGAGCCGAGGATCGGTAGCCGAGGTTCACGTCACCGGCCTCCGCCCGGAGTGCTCCGACGGTTGCCCGTTCCTTCGGCACGTGGGCGAACGCGTCGAACGAGAAGAGACGCAGTGCGTTCTGGTGGGTGATCTTCGCCACCTGTTCCTCTGACACGCCGTCGAGGTAGCCACCAAGTGTCTCCGGCGCGATCGGCCACGTGGAGTCCGAATGGGGATAGTCGCACTCCCACGTGATCATGTCGATATTGAGCTTGCTCCGGCACTCGACGCCGAAGGCGTCGTCGATGAAACAGGTCACCACCCGTTCGAGGAACACCTCGCTCGGCAGCTTGTCGCCGAAGTTCTGGTGGGTCCAGGCTCGGTGATGCCGGTAGACGTTGTCGATGCGCTCGAGGAAGTAGGGGATCCACCCGATGCCCCCCTCGCTCAGGGCGAAGGTGAGCTCGGGGAATTTCCTCATCAGCGGCGACCAGACGAGATCGGCGGCCGCCTGGACGATATTGATCGGCTGCAAGGTGATCAGGGTGTCGACGGGCGCTTCGATCGAAGTCACCACGACCTGCGAGGACGACCCGATGTGCAGACAGACGATCGTCTGCTCATCGCTGCAGGCCTTCCAGAACGGGTCCCAGTGCTCGTTGTGAATGGACGGGTACCCCAGCTTCTCCGGGTTCTCCGAGAACGTCACCGCGTGACAACCCTTCTTGGCGACTCGACGGACCTCGTCGGCCATCCGCTCCACGTCCCAGATGGGTGGGAGTGCGAGCGGGATCATCCGACCGGGATAGGTGCCGCACCACTCGTCGATGTGCCAGTCGTTGTAGGCCCGCAGCACGGCCAGGGCAAGGTCCTTGTCCTCGGCCCGTGCGAAGTACTGCCCGCAGAACTGTGGGTAGGAAGGAAAGTTCATCGACGCCAGGACCCCGTTGACGTTCATGTCGCGGATCCGCTCGTGGATGTCGAAGCAGCCGGGACGCATCTCGCTGAAGCGCGTCGGCTCGACGCCGTACTCGTCGGGCGGACGGCCGGCAACGGCGTTGAGACCGACGTTGGTTGCCTCCTGGCCCTCGAACACCCACGCATCGGTGCCGTCAGGTTTGGTGATGACCCGGGGAGCCTGGTCCTTGTATCTGGCCGGAAGGTGTCCGTCGAACATGCCGGGAGGCTCGACCACGTGGTCGTCGACGGAGACGAGGATGAGATCGGCGATGTTCATTGTCTGCTCCTCACGGCAGCTTCGATCTGCGTACGGGTCAGCCGAACAGCACCGGTATCGCGGTCGGGGATCGGAAGACCTGCCCTCGGATGTGCGGATCGTCTCCCTCTGGGTCGAGACGCAGATCGGGCAGGCGATCGAGCAGGAGACCGAGGGCCACCCGCGTCTCCATGCGGGCCAGGTGCATCCCGAGGCATACGTGGGGACCATGGCCGAAGGAGATGTGCGGCTTCGGGTCGCTGCGGAAGATGTCGAAGCGGTCGGGATCGGGATAGCGGGTCTCGTCGCGGTTGGCCGCCGCAAGCATGATCATGACCGTCGACCCGCGGGGGATGGGCACTCCCCCGACTTCGGTCTCCCTCGTGGCAAGTCGGGTGATGTTCAGCAACGGAGTCTCGAAGCGCAGCGCCTCCTCGATGGCCTGGGGGATCAGGCTTCGGTCCGCCCGGACCGCCTCGAGCTGATCGGGGTGCGACAGCAGGGTCAGCAGGAGGTTGCCGGTCGAACGGAACGTCGTCTCGATACCGGCCGGTAGCAGGAGACGCACGAAGGAAAAAATCTCGTCGTCACTGAGGTGTTCTCCGTCCAATTCGGCAAGGGCCAGATCACTGATGATGTCTTCTCGCGGTTCACGCCGCCGCTCCTCGAGGACCTTGGCCACGTACTCCTTGACCTCCTCGGAGGCTGCGATCGCCTCGTCCTGCTTCGAGAGGAAGCTGAGGATCGCGATGGACCAACGCTGGAACCTCTTGTAGTCCTCTCGAGGCAGTCCCAGCAATCCCGAGATGATCTGGGTCGGGTAGGGAAAGGTGAATTCCCTGACCAGCTCTGCAGAGCCCCGATCGACGAATTGATCGATCAAACCGTTGGCGACCCCCTCGACGAGCTCGCTCTCCCAGCGGGAGAGGACCTTCTGCCGGAAGGCCGTCGAAACGAGGGCCCGATAGCGCCGATGTTTCGGATCGTCCATCCCGAGGATGATGTGCTCCCCCATCACCGGCCCCATGATCAGGTCGATGATGTGCGCCGAGGAGAACGTCTCGGGGTCTCGGAGCACTTGGTTGACGTCCTCATGGCCGTAGACGAAGTACACCGGCTGGGCCTCGTCGTGCGGCATGAGCGAATCGTCGAGACGCTGGACCGGGTGCTCACGGCGTGCCCGTGCCAGCTCCGGATAGGGGTCCCGCAGGTCTCCGGCGACCGCGTCGTCGAAGAGCCCGAACTCGTCGTCCTCGTTGTGGTCTTCTGCACTGCCGGCCACATCCGCCGGGGCCTGCGTCGACGATTCCATGCACCCCTCCACGAGCCATAACCAAATATTCGTTCACAAGCAAGCTACCCAGTCACCCTTGGCGCGTCAATCAAATCGCCCGCGCAGCGGAGCGAGAAAGAGGCTCGAAGCGTCGGCCGACTCCCAAGGAGGTTCGCGTCGAACAAATGTTAGGCTCTCGCTCCCGTTGGGAAGGGAGATCGATGAGTCTTACCGTTGACCTCGCCGGGCGGCGTGTCCTCGTCACCGGCGCCTCGAGCGGGATCGGTGCAGCGACCTGCCGCTCGGTCGTCGAGTGCGGCGGATCGGTGGCGATGATGGCAAGGCGCAAGGAGCGTCTGGACGACCTGCACGGAGAGCTCGGCGATCGAGCAGTGGCCGTGCCGTGTGACGTCACCGATCTCGGCGCGCTCGAAACTGCGATCGCTGAAGCGGCCAGTTCCCTCGGCGGTCTGGACGGGGTCATCGCGGTGGCCGGCAAATCGATGGTCGGGACCATCATGACCGGAACTCCGGAGCGCTGGCGGGAGCTCTTCGACCTGAACCTCACCAGTCCCCTCGCCACCGTGCAGTACGCGGTCGGCCACTTCCCGTCGGCCGGTCGACGGGATGTGGTGCTCGTGGGCTCGACCGGATCCATCACTCCGATGCCCGGCACCGGCATCTATGCAGCTTCCAAGCGCGGTCAGCGAGCTGCCTTCGACGCCCTCCGCCTCGAGCTCGCTCCGGTCGGCGTGAACGTGAGCTGCGTCATGCCGGGGATGTTCGAGACCGAGGGTCTCACTCTCGAAGGCATGGTCTTCGACGGTGACATCCCGCCCGACTACATCCCCTGGTTCGCCGGAGACAGCGGACCGGCCTCACCGACGGCGCTCGCCGACTCCATCGTCTTCATGATCAGCCGGCCGGAAGGCCTCTGCATCAACGAGCTGGTCATCCGGCCGACCGGGCAACTCAATCCCTGAATCGCCCCGCGCTTCGCCCGGAGGGCTGCTCAGCCCGCCGGCCAGGCGACCGACTTGACCTCCAGGTACTGCTCGAACCCGGCGTAGCCGTTCTGGCGGCCGATCCCACTCGCCTTGTACCCCCCGAACGGCACGTCTGCGAAGTACGGGGCGCCGCCGTTCACCCCGACGAACCCCGCCCGGAGGCGATGGGCGACGGCAAGTGCACCCTCGAGAGAACCGGCCATGACGTTTCCGGCCAACCCGTAGGGGCTGTCGTTGGCGATCCGGACGGCGTCCTCCTCGTCGTCGAACGGGATGACGACGAGGACCGGGCCGAAGATCTCTTCCTGGGCGATGGTCATGGAGTTGTCGACGTCGGTGAACAACGTCGGCGTCACATAGAAGCCTCGGTCGAGGCCGGGCGGCGCATCGGTCCCACCGACGAGGAGTGTCGCGCCCTCGTCGATGCCTTTCTGGATGTAGCCGAGGACACGGCCACGCTGCTTCTCCGAGATCACCGGGCCGCACAGGACATCAGACTGCTGTGGATCGCCGGGCACGATGCTCTCGTACATCGCCTTCAAGATCTCGACACCCTGGTCGTACCGCGAGCGCGGCAGGAGCATCCGCGTCGGAATGGCACAACCCTGGCCGGCGTGCATGCACGGCGCAATGCCGATCATGCACGACAGGTCGAGGTCGGCGTCCTCGAGGACGATGGTGGCCGACTTGCCACCGAGTTCGAGGAAAAGGCGCTTCATCGTCGCCGCGCCTTTCTCCATGATGCGCCTGCCCACGGCGGTCGATCCGGTGAACGAGATCAGGTCGACTTTGGGAGAGAGCGTCAACTCCTCGCCCACTAGATGGTCCGACGACGTCACGACGTTGACGACGCCCGCAGGGATGTCGGTGCATTCGGCGATCAACCTGCCGAGACGGGTCGCGTTGAAGGGGGTGTCGGGTGCCGGCTTCAATACGACGGTGTTGCCCGTCGCGAGCGCCTGGCCGAGCTTGTTGATCGCGACCTCGAAGGGAAAGTTCCACGGGACGATGGCACCGACGACGCCGACGGGTTCGCGCCACACCCTGCGCGTGGTGAGTTGGCCGGTCAGCTCTGACAGGACCTCTCCGAGGTCCGTCTCCCACGGGTACTCCTCGATCAGCTTGGCCGGATAGGTCAGTCCGCCCGACAGGGGCGCGTCGAGCTGCGGGCCGTGTGTCACCATGCGCGGACAGCCCACTTCGAGGATCAGCTCTTCGCGCAGTTCCTCCTGCTCGGACTCCAGTGCCTGGTGGAACTGTTCGAGGCATTGCTTGCGAAAGGCGCGGTTGGTCGACCAGTCCGTCTCGTCGAACGCCCGCCGTGCCGCGTCGATGGCCCGGTGCATGTCGGCCTTCGAGGCATCGGGGGCTTCGCCCAGCACCTCTTCGGTGGCGGGATTGATGTTGGGAAAGGTCCCTGCTTCGCCGTCGACCAGCTTTCCGTCGATCAGCATCCTCGTCTCGAAGCGGACGTTCGGTGTTTCGGACACGTTGAGTTGCCTCCTCGGTTGGTGCTGGTCCCTGTTCTAGCCACTCTTCGGGCTGCAGCGCCCATCGGACGCAGGTGCACCCACGTCCGGGCGCCCCGACTGGCCGGTCTCCCAGCCGTCCCAGATGCCGGCCGAGTAGGGACCTGGTTGGCCCGCCTTCTCGTAGTCGCCCTGGGGGTCGTAGACCTTCGCGGTCGGGAACGGATAGGGGCAGGCCACCGACGTGGCGGCGCCGCTTGCCCGGATGACGGCGAAGCTGCCGCCGTAGAGGAACAGGTAACAGGCGTTGAGGATGAGGAACATCACGAGGAACGAGCCGAGTGCCGGGTACCCGCGGAAGGCGCGGACCCGCTGGGCCAGCTTCTCGGCGACGGTGCGACCGGTGTCGTCGCGGTAGAGGAGCACTCCGGCTGGGATCATCACGGCGGTCACAAGAGACGACTCCCAGAGCAGCGGGAACTGATAGGGCTTGCCGGTAAACACCGAGCCGAAGGGGATCACCTGCGAGTAGGTGTAGAGCTGAGTCCGCACCAGGATGATCTCTTGGATGGCGTCGTAGACGAAGCCGATGAGGTAGATGAGGAGGCTGAGGCTGATCAGCGGGTGCCGCCACACGAACGACGTCACGGGACGCCGGCGCTGAATCCGGCGGAGGACCCAGATGCCGACGAGGCCCGGCACCAGGTAGAAGGTCACGTAGCCAAGGACGATGAACGGCTCGACCGTCGGCGAGATGGAGACGAGCGGCCAGGTCTCCGGCCAATGCCACAGCCCCGGGTTGTAGACCGCGTAGGGCGCCCAGTTCATGATCGGGTCCTGCACGACGAGCGTCGTGCAGGCGATGGCCATGAGCAAGATCGGGTGCTTCGGGAATCGCCACCAGGCCACGGCGAACGCCACGACGATCAGCACCATGCCGGCGAGCGTGCCGTACTGCAGGAACCCGAGCCAGTGGGTCCAGCCGAACAGCGGCGTCGCCGGGCTCACCGCGGAATGCGCCGCCGGATTCTGGATACGCGGTGCCACCGCGCCGTGCCGCGCGTTGTGGGCGACGAAGATCAAGCACACCGCAAGGGCGCACAAAGCGACGACCAAGGCGATCCTCGATCGCTCCGACGTCTCGTGGGTCGCCGCGGGCGGGAGCGGGCGCTCGGAAGCTTCCTGCTGACTGAGCTGGGTGACCACCCTGTCAGACCTCTCCGAAGCGACCGACCAGGCGGGACTTGCCGAACTCCGGCTCGAGTTGCCGAGCGACCAGGTAGCCGGCGCCCATCCAACCCCTCCGGGTCCACTTGCCGAAGGAGAGGCGCGTCCCTGGCGCTCCGGCCGCCGCGGGGAGCATCTTCACCCGTTCGAGAGCCTCCTTCACCCCCCGAGGTGTCAGTGGATGCGCATCGGCGAAGGCATGGAGCAGCAGCGTCGCGAGATCACGGTTCACCAGGGGTACGCAGTACTCGGGACGCCGCCCGTATGCGGTCTCGTACTCGTCGAGGAACCGCTGACCGACGACGTTCCCCTCGTCGTATTGATCGAGACCGGTCCATCCGAGGATTGCGTCCCACATGACCTGGTGAAGCCACGCGTTCTGGAACGCCGTACCCGTGAATCGAGGTGGATCCCAGTTGATCTGGGCAAGGGCGGGGTTCACGCGGGCGATCCCGAAGCCGAAGCCACAGTGGACCAGGGCGGCCGCCTTGGCCTCGTAGACCCGGCGGACCGGCTGACTGATGTCCTGCGCGGTCTGGGGGATCCACTCCTCCGCCACGATCCGGATGCCTTTTGCGCTGCAGGCCTTCCGAAAATTCCTGACATAGGTCTCACCGACGAGCGACTGCTCGATGAGCACACCGACCTCGGTGTGACCGCCGCGCTCGAGGAGATCTGCCCAGAAGATGGGCTCGTCGGTCATCGAACCCATCGAGAGCGAAAACGTCCATTCGCCCAGCCAATCGTCGGTTCCGGTCACGCTGATCGCCGGCACATGGAACCGCTCTTCGATCGCTTCGCGGGTCGGGACGCAGTTGTCGGTGATCGCCGGTCCGAAGACGGCGAGGCATCCTTCGTCGACGAGTTCACCGAACGCCCCGATGACGGCTTTGATCGTCCCTTTCGGCAGGCCCTCGACCTCACGAAAGACGATCTCGACCCGACGATCGATCAGCCCGCGTTGCAGTCCTTGTTCGAACACCAGCTCGAAGGGCAAGACCAGATCCCGACGCCCTTCCTCCGGATACCCGTCCGGAAGTTTGAAGTCGAAGAGATATCCGAGCTTGATCGGCTCGGCATCGCTCTCGTAGGACACTCGCTCCCCCTTCGGCGCCCCGCGGCGCGCACCTGATGCCACTAACCTGATCTTTGTTCCGATCGGGAACCTAGTGAGCCGCCCGAGGGTCCGTCAATCGGATCCATCATGCCGATGGGTCGGTGAGATACGCGTCGATCATCTCGAACAAGCCGGCGGTGACTCGAGGATCGTCGGTGAGTGGACCGGCCACCGCAGCGCGTGCCGCCTTCCGAACGGTGAGACCCTCCAGGACCAATTTTCCCGCTGCGATGAGGACCCGAGTAGAAGCCACCTCTCGCAAGCCAGCGGATTCGAGTCGGCGGATGGCCTGAGCGAGCTCCACGAGCTGCGCGGCGGTCTGTTGTTCCACACCGGCCTCGTGTGCAACCACCTTCTCCTCCACGTCTGGTGGTGGAAAGTCGAGCTCGATGGCGACCATGCGTTGGCGGGTCGAGTCCTTCAGGTCCTTCAGCACGCTCTGGTACCCAGGGTTGTAGGAGACGACCAAGCAGAACCCCGGTGGCGCCTCGAGGGTGATCCCCAGTCGATCGATCGGCAGCTGGCGTCGATGGTCGGCCAACGGATGGAGCACCACCGTGGTGTCCTGGCGAGCCTCCACGATCTCGTCGAGGTAGCAGATCGCGCCGTCACGCACCGCCCGGGTGAGTGGCCCGTCAATCCACTCCGTCTCATCTCCCCTCAGGAGAAATCGCCCCACGAGATCGGCGGTCGTCAGGTCGTCGTGACAGGCAACCGTGATGAGCGGCCGAGCGAGGTCGAAGGCCATCGTTTCGACGAACCGGGTCTTGCCGCAGCCCGTGGGTCCCTTGAGGAGGACAGAGAGGCCCTGGTGGAACGCGGCCTTGAAGAGTTGCTCCTCGTTGCCGACGGGGACGTAGTACGGCCGTGTTCCTCCCGTCATGTCGTCTTCTCTTCGACGTCGAGGCGCTCCTTTGTACGTTGTCGTCTCTGCGAGGCTCTCCGCTGGAGCTCGGCCGACCGAAGGGCCGCACGGAACAGGGGCCCGACCACCGCGGGGAGTTGTTCGATCCGCGACAGTGACGCGTGCGCCGCCACCCCGAAGATGCGTCGCAGCACCTCGACATCGGTTCCGGCACCGACGCTCAGACACAAGGTCCCGATCCCTTGGCGGCGAGCCTCCGCAAGGGCCCGGCGCGAGTCGGCCTCCCCGTAGGCGCGCTCGTAGCCGTGGTCGTAGGCCAGTCCGTCGGACAACACCACCAGCAGCCGCCTCGAGGTGCCGCCTTCTCTTTCGAGGACCGTGGTGCCGTGACGGATGGCCGCCCCGAGGCGCGTGTACGCGCCGGGGACCAATCCTCCGAGACGCTCCATCACCAGCGCATCGGGGTCGTCGCCGAAGCACTTGACCGGCACGATCTGTACGGCGCTCCTCCCTTGCGAGCGGAACCCGTAGAGCGCAACCCGATCCCCCAGATCGTGGAGAGCCACCGTGAGCGCGGCGGCCACCCCGCGTTGGTGTTCGTGCACCGGCACGCCGGTGGCACTGGGTTCACCGGCGGATCCGGAGATGTCGAGCAACAGCAGCACCGAGAGGTCCCGCCGTCGTCGCAGACTGTCGATGTAGACCGCTTCGTCGGGCGCCGACCCGGCCCTCAGCTCCACGCGGGCCTCGACCGCGGCATCGACGTCGATGTCATCGCCCTGCATCTGGCGGCGATGGCGCTCGAGATCGATGCCCAGAGGCGCCAGCGGCCGGCGCAACGCATGGGTGTCGGGAAGCGCGAATGGAGCGAGCTCGGTCAGTGTCGGCTGGACCTCGACCACCGTGCACCAGTCCGGTTTGTACTGTTTCTTGTGCACGTCCCACTCGGGATAGGTGGCGTCCTGCCGCTCGACCAAGGCGGCGACTTCTGGAATCGGCGCCGTCGAGAGCGCCACTGTGCGCGCAACCCGATCACCGCCGCGGCTCCAGCGAGTCGGCGAATCGGCACCCGGCGGACCTCCGCCCGGCGAGCGTCCCTCGCTGAAGAGTCTCTTCAGCCACTTGCCGATACCACCGCCACCCCCGATGGGGCTCGAGAAGACGTCGACATCCGGGCAGCTGTCGTCGTCGCCGACGTCGTCTGCGCCGAGCTGCACGTCCCCGCCCCGGCGTGGAACGTGTCGCGACACCGAATCCTGCTCTCCCAGGCGAGCGAATGTCATCTCGACTCGCCGCGGACGGATCGTTCCGAAGACGGCGGGCGGGTCGCCGATGTCCTCGCGGCTCCTGGCGATCCCCAACGACTGCGAAGGCGAATTGGTCCGGCGTGCGACCGAAGGGTCGATGAGCGCCCGCACCGAGCGCGGCAACAGATGCTCTCCCGCGCTCAAAGCGCGGTGGCCCTCGATCGCCAGGTACCGGCGTGCCAGCGCCGGACGTCGGACGAGCGGAGCAAGGACGGCAGCGTCGAGGCTGCCGGCCCCGAGCAGCGACGCCTGCACGGTGAGTGAAGCGACCTGGCTACGCGGACTCCCTCCCGCGTCGATGAACACAGTGGCGCCGTCGGTCCAAGCCGGCTCGTCCACCCCGACCGACGCAACCCCAACCGGCTGTCCCGCGATGGCAGATGCCAAGAGGTCGTAACGACCGAGTCCCTCGGTGGCCTTCTCTGTTGGATCCCCGCTCCCCCGCACCCGCTCCACGCCCAACTGGGCGACGACATCGCGGCGATCAGACCGTGGGGAGCGAAGCATGCCTGCGATCTTCACCGTCGGGCTCGCGGCCGCGACAGCGCGCCTCGCAGCACGGTGTCACGGGCGAGTCCATGCGCGCCTCGGGTGCCGGCAGCTCGGATGATGTTCGGAGACATCATCACGGCTTCGAAGACGGCTCGAGCTCTCACGTCTGCCGTCGCACCCTCGAGGCGGAGTTCACCCGTCTGCGACCCGTTCGCGAGAAGTGTCCTGATCTGGCGAAGGTGCGCGCGAAACGAGAAGTCCAGATTGGGAGTACTCGGCGGCGATTGCCGGAGCCAGGCCAGCTGGATCTTGAACTCGTCACTGAACCTGTCGAGGACCTGGATGTTCACCCACATCAGTGCATCGAGCTTCTCGGTCGGCGACGACTCGCTGCCCAACACGGCAGCCCACGAGGTCTTCAAGTTCTCCGAGTACGAGCCCATGATCGACATCAGGAGCTCCTCCTTCGAACCGAAGGATCGGTAGACCGTCCCGGTGCTGAGACCTGCCGCAGCGGCGATGTCTCGCATCGTGGTGGACTCGTACCCTCGCCGGCCGAACTCGGCCCGTGCAGTTGCCTTGAGGTCGCCGGTCCGACCGTCGTCCTTTTCCTCTTCGTCCTCCCAGGTGTCGATCACGTCTCGTGCCGCCTCCAGCGCGACCGAACGATCGAGCTCGGCATTCGAGGGCGCCCGCACGCCGATGCCGTGGAGAAGGATCCCCATCCGGAGCTCGGGGACGTGTTCGGCTCCCGGCGTCAGGTGGGAGACCCCCACACCGACGTGCAGCATGCCCTGACAGAGACGGTCGGCCAGGAGTCCGAGATCGATGTCGGATCGAATGCTTCGGGATGCACGCCCTTCACGAAGGATCTGGAGCATTGCCGCCTCGACGGCGGTCGGAGCCTGCAGGGCCAGCTTTGCGAGATCGTCTCCGAGGACTGCCGGGGGCTCGTACAGCGTGAGCAGCAGTGCCGCGCGATGGCGGACCCCGCATTCGGCGATCGCCCGCCCGAACTCCGTGATCCGTACCTCGACAGAGCGAGAGGAGGATGGGTGAAGGTCCTCGACTGCCTGTTCAGCCACCTGATCCAAGTCGTCGCGATAGCGCTCGACCAGTTCGATGATGATCGCTTCCTTGGAGTCGAAGTGGTGATACAGGCTCCCCGGGAGGATGCCGCACTCGTCGGCAATCTCCTTCAGCGAGGTTCGCAGGCCCGACGATGCGAACAGCGTCGCTGCGGTCTCGAGGATCTCTGCCCTTCGGGCTCCGTCAGTTGCCACCGGCCTCAACAGGTGAAAAGCGTATCGGGGACGGGGTGCACCGCCGAAACGAACCGGGAGCCGATCCGGCCGACCGCCGGGCCTGATGGACATGGGAAGCGTCCGGTGGCAACAAGGGGCCCTCTTTCCTCCCGGAGTTCAAGAAGAGCTGAGCGGAATCGTCTTGCCGGGTACTTCGGTTCCACAAACGGGGTCGGCGCCCGCTACCAACTGGAACGTGGCTCCGACCAGCTTGGTCATGTAGAGACAGTTGTCGGGCCCGAAGACCTCCGCCTTCCGGGCTGCGAAGTCGACGGTATGTCCGTCGAGCAAACCGTCGGCGTCGTAGTTGGTCACACTGGAAAGACCGTGGATCAAGGAGGCCTGCGTCGGGTTCGGGCCGCCGGCTTGGAGCCCGCGGACGATCGCGTTGACCGACGCATACCCCTGGTACTCGCCGAAGGTCGGGGTGCCGTTGACGCCGATGCTTCGCAGTGCGTTCTGGAACTTGACGGTGGCCGGTGTGTGCATCGCCACCGGTTCGAACACCAGGTAGAAGTAGACGTTCTGCGCGCTCTGCAGGGCACCCGGTCCGGCCTGGGTGAGATCACCGCCGTAACCGGTCGCCATCAGCGCCACTTTGGGATCGGCTCCGCTCTGTCGGAGCGAGGTCACGAGCGCCAGGCCGGTATTGGGCTCGACCGCGGTGACCGCACCGTCGACACCGGCACTCTTCATCGCCAGCGCGACCGGCTGCACGTTGGTACTCCCGTAGGGAAAGCCCGAGTTCACGTAACCGGCTTTGATGCCAACGGCCTCGGCCGAGGCCGCGTACTGTTTCGGCGCTGCGGCCGAGAGGGGCTCGACTCCGTAGCCCAGGGTACCGACGTTAGTCACTCCTTGCTTCTTCAGGAAGTTCCCGAATGTCGTCGCGACCTTGGTCGGGTCGTTCCATCCGAAGACGGGGAACATGTTCTTGCTGGCGAGCCACTCGTTGCCGTCCTGGGGAGAGCCGACCACAGGGACCCCTTGCGAGGTGAGGAACGGTGCCGCGGTGAACGTGATGCCGGAGATCGCGACCACCGCCAGGGCGTGGTCCTCCTCGACCAGCTTCTGGGCCGCCGTCAGCGCGCCGGTCGTCGAGGTCTGAGTGTCCCCCACCACGTACTTGAAGTGGTACCCCTGCTGACGGGCAGCGGCGATTCCTGCCTCCACGCCTTGCACGGCCGAGGCGTCGGCCGAGGCGCCCGGACCGGTGACATCGGTGAGGATCCCGATGGTGTAGGTGGTGCCACTCTGTCCGCTACCCGAGCTGTCCTGGGTGGTGGCGTTGCCCGAAGAACTGCATCCCGCCGCGATGACGGACAGGCTCGCCACGATGGCGAGCAAGAACCCGGCTTTGCACCGCATGGTCTCCCCCTTTACCTGGTGCCCTGCACCCCGGCTCGGGCGGCAAGCTAGCGCACCTAATCATTGGTCCGCAATGAGCAATCGGGGTCATCAGAACGAGGCCGGCGTGAAAGGTGCGCGCACACTCCAGCGCAACCAGAGGACACCATCTGCTCGATCGACCGGCGTCGATCGCGGCTCTCAGGTGTTACGGCCTCCGTTGACTCCGATGATCTGGCCGGTGACGTAACCCGCGTCGTCCGATACGAGGAACGAGCACGCGGCGGCGATGTCCGCGGGGAGTCCGGCGCGCCGGACCGGTGTCCGGGCCACCGCTTCCTGCATGCCGCCGGGGCCGAGGCGGCCCTTCTCGTCGTTGCGACGGGTCATCGGCGTGTCGATGAAGCCGGGCGGGATGGTGTTGACGGTGATTCCGGAAGGTCCGAACTCGAGCGCCAGCGACTTGGTCAGTCCGACCATTCCCGACTTGGACGCGACGTAGTGGGCCATGAGCGGCTGACCGCTCTGGGTGCTCGACGAGGAGATGTTCACGATCCGTCCCCAGCCGGCCTCGATCATGTCGGGCAGGACCACCTGACAGCAGTGGAAGGTGCCGACCAGATTGATCCGGAGCAGCGATTCGAACTCGTCGGGAGAGATGTCGAGGAACCGCCGGAAGCCCTCCTTGCCGGCGTTGTTCACGAGAATCGTCACCGGCCCCCACTGCGCCCGTACCTCGTCGACGCCGCTCTCGACGGCGGCTCGGTCGGCCACGTCGACCCGGACCGCCATGGCCTCGTGTCCCTCGCCTCGGATCCGCTCCGCCTCGGACTCCGCCTCTGCGGCGTTCAGGTCGAACAGCGCGACCTTGATGCCGTCGCGCGCCAGACGCTCCGCGATGCCGAGACCGATGCCCGATGCAGCACCGGTGACGATGCCGACTCTCGAAGGGTGTTCACTCATCGTTCTCCTTCTTCTGATCGTGTGCGTTCGAGCCACTTGACCGATCGACACCCGGGTCCTCGCCCACGATGCTCGATGCCGGAGTCTCCCAACGGTCGATGAACACGACGTCGCCGAGCGGTCGGCGACGAAGCGGGCCGTGCCGGCCCCGCGGCCAACCCACGACCACGTGCCCTGCGATCATCCAGTCCTCGGGGACCCCGACCGCCTCACGGATCAACGCCTCCCCGCCGTACGAGGCCCAACTGGTGGGACACGCCCCCAGCCCGAGCGCGCGGGCTGCCAGCAGGAAGTTCTGCATCGCCGGGAAGATCGAACCTCCGAGAAGCAGCTCGGACGCAGATGGGAACCGCTGCTGCGCGAACAAGACCGAGGTGAATTCACCTGCTCGATCGTGCAGCTCGTAGGTGGCGCGGTTGGATCGTGCCCGGCGGCTGTCGTCGCCTTCCGCCGGGCGCGCCATCCCGTAGACCGGTTCGATGATCTTCAAGGCCTGCGCGGCGGCATCCCTCACGGCGGCCCGTACCTCC
This sequence comes from uncultured Acidimicrobiaceae bacterium, assembly GCA_963769905.1. Classification (GTDB taxonomy): domain Bacteria; phylum Actinomycetota; class Acidimicrobiia; order Acidimicrobiales; family RAAP-2; genus Bog-756. The sequence continues at coordinate 1,082,755 of CAVYNG010000002.1, read as the reverse complement.
TCGGAACGAAGGACGACGAATCGCCATTCCTGCGCGTTGGCGCCGTTCGGCGCCCAGGTCGCGGCCTCGAGGCACCGGGCGAGCAGTGCGTCGTCGACCGGTTGGTCGGTGAACCGTCGGATCGTCCTCGCCGTCGAGATCACCGTCCAGAAGTCGGTCGGTGGACCGCTCACGGAAATGATATTCTCAAGTTAGAGATTCCCCTTCCCAACTTTTGAGACCTAGCGTAGACTTCCGTGGGAGGGGCACGCCCGTCAGAGGAGATCGATGGCCCACTTCACAAAGCCGGAGGAAGGCAGCTGGACCGCGCACTACCCCCAGTTGAAGACGAGCCCGACGGACTACGAGGACTCGATCTCGCCCGGCTACTACGAGCTCGAGCGGCAGGCCGTCTTCGCCAAGACCTGGCTCAACGTCGGGCGTGTCGAGCAGATCCCCCGTCGCGGCTCCTATTTCACCAAGGAGATCCAGGTCCTCGACACCTCGATCGTCGTCGTGAGGTCCTCTGAGACCGACGTCCGCGCGTTCTACAACATCTGCCGGCACCGAGGGAACAAGCTGGTCTGGCAAGACTTCCCCCAAGACGAGACCTCCGGAGTCTGCCGGCAGTTCACCTGCAAGTACCACGGCTGGCGATACGACCTGGAAGGGGCGTGCACCTTCGTCCAGCAGGAGTCGGAGTTCTTCGGCCTCGACAAGGGGGACTACGGGCTTGTCCCCGTGCACTGCGAGACCTGGGAGGGCTGGATCTTCGTCAACCTCGATCGAGAGGGAACCCCCCAGCCGTTGAAGGAGTACCTGGGTAGCTTCGCGGCCGGCATCGAGGGGTACCCGTTCCACGAGATGACCCAGGTGTACAAGTACCGGGCAGAGGTCGGGAGCAACTGGAAGCTCTACATCGACGCCTTCACCGAGTTCTACCACGCTCCTGTGTTGCACGCGAAGCAGTCGGTGCAGGAGGAATCGCACAAGTTGCAGAGTGCCGGCTACGAGGCTCTCTACTACGCCATCGACGGCCCGCACGGTCTCGTCTCCTCGTGGGGCGGCATGGCACCGCCGAAGGACGAGATGATGGTCAAACCGATCGAGCGGAAGGTGCGGAGCGGCTTGTTCGGCCCGTGGGACCCGCCCATCGACATCGATCTTCCCACTGGGCTCAACCCGGCGAGGAGCAGGGCCTGGGGCCTCGACTCGTATCTCTTCTACCCCAACTGGATGATCCTCATCTGGAAGCCGAACTGGGTGCTGACCTACCACTACTGGCCCACCTCGTACCACACGCACATCTTCGAAGGAACCTGCTACTTCGTGCCACCGCGCAACGCTTGGGAGCGGGTGCAACAGGAGCTCGCCGTCGTCTCGTTCAAGGAGTACGGACTCCAGGACGCCAACACGCTCGAGGCGACCCAGACCATGCTCGAGTCGCGGGTCGTCAAGGAGTTCCCGCTCAACGATCAGGAGATCCTCCTGCGCCACCTCCATCAGACGACGGCCGACTACGTCGCCGACTACCTGAGCCAGCACCCGGACAGCCCCGTTTCGATCATGGGACTGGCCTGACCATGGCGACCTTCCCCGAGCAGTTCGCCGCGCTGGAGCCCTTCGCCGACTGGGCCGCACGCGGCGAGCGCGCCGCCTACGACAAGCGCGTCCACAGCACCATCGAGGAGCTCCAGACCTTCTACGACGCGGCCTTCCCCTTCCTCGACGAGGCACGCGAGCACCTCGAAGCAGTCCCCTACGACCGGAGCATGAGCGAGGAGGACAAGCGCCTCATGTGGTTGTTCTGCGCGCTCTGCACTGTGTCCTTCCCGGTGGAGGTCTGGCGGCAGCCGCGGGTCCCTGACGCCGGTGCTGCCTCCCTCGACGCGGTGGTCGAACCGGCGCTCTGACCTGCACACCCCGGCGGCCGCACTGCCATCGACGCCCACCGGCCCCGTCGAGCCCGAACCTCCTCTCGCGCCGGGATCCCTACCTCAGGGCGAACTTCGCCCGACGTCGACCAGGATCTTTTGCTCACCAGCGACCTGATATTGACGTCGTTGTCAAAAACTCTTACCCTGACGGTATGTCCGTTCTGCGTGACCTCCGTACCTTCGACGCCGACAACCACCTCTACGAGACTCGCGACGCGTTCACCCGCCACCTCCCCAAGGAGTACACGGGCGCGATCAAGTACGTGGAGATCGAAGGCAGGACCAAGATCGTCGTCGGCGGGATGATCAGCGACTACATCCCGAACCCGACCTTCGACGTGGTGGCCCGTCCCGGAGCTCAAGAGGAGTACTTCCGCAACGGCAATCCCGAGGGCAAGTCCTACCGCGAGCTCATCGGCGAGCCGATGCGCGCGATCCCCGCGTTCCGCGAGCCCGAGCCCCGGCTCGAGCTGATGGACGAGCTCGGCCTCGACCAGACCCTCATGTTCCCCACGCTCGCCAGCCTGCTCGAGGAGCGCATGCGCGACGACGCCGAGCTGACTCACGCGGCCATCCACGCCCTCAACGAGTGGATGCACGAGACGTGGACGTTCAATTACAAGGACCGGATCTTCTCCACACCGGTCGTCACCCTTCCCCTGGTCGACAAGGCGATCGCCGAGCTCGAGTGGTGCCTCGAGCGCGGAGCCAAGACCGTTCTCATCCGCCCGGCCCCGGTGCCCGTCCCGGGCGGCGCCCGTTCCTTCGCAATGCCCTACTTCGATCCCTTCTGGGAGAAAGTGGTCGAGGCGGACATCCCGGTCTCGATGCACGCCTCGGACAGCGGATACTCGCGACTCATGGGCGAATGGACGGGCCCGACCGAGTACCTCCCGTTCCAGCTCGAGCCGTTCAAGATGATGCTGCTCTCCCATCGGCCGGCACTCGACGCGGCGGCCTCGATGACCTGTCATGGTCTTCTCTCGCGGTTTCCCGACCTCCGGATCGTCTTCGTGGAGAACGGAAGCGAGTGGGTAGTGCCGCTCCTCGAAGATCTCCAGGCGACCTACAAGAAGATGCCGCAGCTGTTCGTCGAGGACCCGGTCGACGCGTTCAAGCGCAACTGCTGGATCAGCCCGTTCCACGAGGACGATTTCGACGAGGTGATCGACGCGATGGGCGCAGACCATCTGGTCTTCGGCTCCGACTGGCCGCACCCGGAGGGTCTCGCCGAGCCTCGCCGCTTCGCCGACTACCTTCCGAAGTCGCTCTCAGACGAAGAGGTGGCGGGCATCATGGGCGGTAACCTCGCACGCGTGATGAAGGTCGGGGTGCCGGTCTGACCCGGCCCTGAACCGGGCCGATCTCGACCGATGACGGCCTGGCTCCTGCGACGGGCCTCGACCGCGCCCGGCATCGAAGTCGACATCGTCGTCCAAGACGGCCGGTTGGTCGATGCGGCTCGCGCCCGCGACCCGATCCAGCACGTGGTGGATCTCGAGGGTCGTCCTACACTCCCCGGGCTCGCCGACCATCATCTCCACCTGATGTCCCAGGCCGCCGCGTGGGACTCGCTCGACTGCTCCCCCGACGCGCTCGCAGCCGCGGGCGGGCTCGCCCCGGCGCTCGGGTCCGCGCGGGTGCGCCAACCCGAGGGGTGGATCCGGGGCTTCGGCTACGACATGACGACGAGCGGTCCTCTCGACCGGCACCGCCTCGACGAGAGCGCGGCCGGGCCTCTCCGGATACAGGACAGGACCGGCATGCTCTGGGCCCTCGACTCGGCCGGCCTCGAGCAGGTCTTGCCGGCGAACCCCACTGAATGGCCCGCCGGGATCTCTCTGGACGGGACACGACGGGCGACCGGAGTGCTCTACCGGCTCGACGCCTGGCTCCGGGCCCGCATCCCGAGCCGACCGCCCGATGTGCTCAGGGTCGGTCACTGGCTGGCCGAGCGTGGGGTCGTCGCGGTCACCGACGCAACGGTCACCAACGGCGTCGAGGAGCTCGAGATCCTCGCCCAAACCGGTCTTCCCCAGAAGCTCACCGCGATGACAGCGGGCCCGGAGATACGAGCGGTCGACGGGGTCGAGCTCGGTCCCGTGAAGATCGTGCTCGACGAGACACAGCTCCCCTCTTCCGACGAACTCTCCACCCGGGTCAGGGAAGCCCACGCGCGAGGTCGACCGGTCGCCGTCCATTGCCTCGACTCGGCGAGTGTGGTGCTGGCCCTCGTGTCCGGACTGAGCCGGACCGATCGAGTGGAGCACGCTTCGCTGGTGGGCGAGGACGTCGTCGGTCTGCTCGCCGAAAGCGGGGTCAGCGTGACCGTTCAACCGGGGCTGGTTGCGACCCGAGGAGACCGATACCTCGCCGAGATCGAGCCTTCCGAGGAGGGCGATCTCCACCGCCTCGCGTCATTCCTCGCGGCGGGCATTCCGGTACGGCTGAGCTCGGACGCGCCGTACGGGCCCCTCGATCCCTGGCTCACCATCGCCGCGGCGGTGCAGCGCCGAACAAGCTCGGGCCGGACGGTGAACACCGCAGAGGGGGTCGAGCCCGAGACGGCGCTCGACCTCTTCACCCCCGATCGCCGGGGAACACCGCTCCAGACCGTGTTGCAGCCGGGATCTCCAGCCGACCTGGTGGTCCTCAACGACGGCTGGGACTCGCTGCTCGAACGACCGAGGGTCGCGGCCACCGTGGTCGACGGACTCCCCGTCCATTCGCTGATCGGGGAGCTCGCAGTCCCGTCGTGAAGGGTCGCCGGAAACGCGGAGTCGTGAGATGACGCGATACCTGATCTCGTTCGATGGCGGCGCGATGTCCTTCCCCGAGGAAGATCCTCCTGACCTGGCCAAGGCCGTCTACGAGGTCGTTCGGACGGCACACTGGGGCTACGGGTCAGTGTTGTCGGACCCGGACCACGCTCGATAACCGCCGCCGCAAGGTAAACAAAGCGTGACACGAAGGTGAACGTCAGGTAAACTGCCTACGATGAACGGCGACGGAGCCCTTGTCTGGGGTTGGCATCGAGACCCCTTCGGGATGCACGAGGAGCGTTACATCTCGGTCGACGGCGTGCCCACGAAACTCGTGAGAGACGCTGGAAAAGAGTCGTACGATCCGCCACCCTTGGCTGCCGCCCCTGGACTGGTTCACGCCCAAGGGAGCACAACGGCGTAGACCACGAAGGGGTTGTGGGCGCAGGCGGTACCCGCCGAGGTGCCTTTGGCCAGGATCGACATTCGCCGGGCTCTCGGCGATCTTGGGTACCCGGTCAGGGGGCTCCCGTGGCGCTTGCTTTCCGCCCTCGCCCTCGTCTCCCGCGTTGTATCACGGGACCCGCGCCGCGGGGGCGGGGGTCGCGCCGCTTTGTCCGCCGCGGTTCGTGCGTGCCGCGAGACTGTTGTCACGCCGGCCCCATAGGCTGATGCCTCCAAGCCGGTGGTTCGACGATGGCGATGATCGCGACGGACGTCTACAACCCTGCCGAGTGGCACGACTTCTTCCTGGTGACCGGAGGTGGTGCGGCGGCTTTGGCCGGGCTGGTCTTCGTCGCCATGTCGATCAATCTCGATGTCGTAGTGCACAACGCGACGCATAGGTACCGCCCGATCAACATGCTCACCGGGTTCACCGCGGCGTTCATGATCTGTGCCCTCGCCCTAATGGGTGGGCAAGGCCACCAGGCTGTGGGCACCGAGTGGTTAGTGGTCGCGACCGCAGCCGCCCTGATCTACGTCCGCAATTACGGGCAGGCCGCCAAGCGGGGCGGTAGCAAGTCGGAACTTCGTCCCGACCGGCTTGCCGGGGGCGTCACCTGCTACGTCGCTGAGATCGGAGGGGCTGTTGTCCTGATCCTCGGCTCTGTGGCTGGTCTCTATGTCGCAGCGGTCGGATTGATCATCTCTTTGGCTCTCTTGATTTCTGGAGCTTGGTTGCTGCTGGTGGCCCTGCACGAGGACAGATCGCTCCAGTAGTCCGGTGAGTTCACGATGGACCCGACCGGCTGGCGCAATGGACGACGGGGCGCGGTCTGGGTCCAAGCACGACTGACCGACCTGGTTCAGAGTGCGTCACAAGTGCCAGGTTGAGACTCATGGGAGGCGCTGCGGTTCCCTATCGAACACTGGTGCGGCCGCCTCGATCGCAGTGGGCCATTTGTCCAGGCAGATCTCTGGATCAACACCACAACGTCGGCCATGACACTCAAGCCGGTCGGCTGAGGGCGGTAGGACCGCGACGATAAAGGACGAATAACGAGCAGCTGACCTGACCTGACCTGACCCAAGCCCTGGACCGACGCACCCGAGCGGCCCGCACCTCGGGTCTCGCCCCCAACGGAATCACGCTACGGGCCTCTTCGTCCAACCGAACCAGTGAAGCTCCCCGAGCCGCACACGGGGCGGGACCAGCCGACGCGTCGCGACCTGGTGTCCAGCTTCAATCGAGCAAGGCGAAGATTCGCACCCGTGACTTTCGGGATCAGCCGTACCTAAGGTTGGAGGCCATGACACAAGCCATCGAGGACTACGCGATGATCGGCGACACCGAGACCGCTGCGCTCGTCGGGCGAGACGGTTCCATCGATTGGCTTTGCCTTCCGCGCTTCGACTCAGGGAGTTGCTTCACAAAACTGCTCGGAGAGAACAACCACGGCCGCTGGCAGATCGTCGCTGACGACGAGGTTACGTCTCACCTTCGCCGCTATCGGAGTAGATCGATGGTGCTCGAGACCGAGATCACGACTGCGAGCGGGGTCGTGCAGCTCATCGACTTCATGCCTCCCCGGCATCATCATCCGAGAGTCGTCCGGATCGTCCGGGGCGTCGAAGGCGACGTGCAGATGCGGACCGAGTTGGTGATGCGCTTCGAGTATGGCTACGACGTTCCATGGGTTCGACGCACGGACCGCGGTCTCACCGCCATCGCCGGGCCGAATGCCCTCGTTTTCGACTCCCCCATCGAGCTCGACGGCCTCAAAATGCGCCACGAGGGCAAGTTCACGGTCCATGCCGGGGAGGAGGTGGCTTTTGTCCTTGCCTGGTACCAGTCCCACGAGGATCCACCTTTCGTGCTTGACACCGCACGGGCGCTCGAGGAGACCATCAAGTTCTGGGACGATTGGTGTGCAGGGGTTCTGCCGGTGCACGGCGAATGGGAAGACCTTGCCTTACGGTCGCTCATTACCTTGAAGGGGCTGACCTACGGTCCCACCGGGGGCATCGTCGCGGCCCCGACGACATCGCTCCCAGAATCGCTCGGGGGCGTGCGCAACTGGGACTACCGCTATTGCTGGGTCCGCGATGCGGCGTTGACCCTCGAGTCCCTCCTCGGATCGGGTCTGCTTGGAGAAGCGGAGAGCTGGCTGGCATGGCTGGGGCGCGTGGCCGCCGGCGATCCCAAGCAATTGCAGATCATGTACGGACCAGCCGGTGAACGTCGTCTGACCGAGCAGGAAGTCGGCTGGCTCCCCGGCTACGAGGGATCTTCGCCGGTGCGGATAGGAAACGCCGCATCCGGTCAGTTTCAACTCGATGTCTATGGGGAGCTCATGGACTCAATCGACCGCGCTCGCTCCCACGGCATCGCCGTTCACGAGGTCATCTGGCGGATCCAGGTGGCGATCATGGGCTTCCTCGTCGACCATTGGTCCGATCCGGACGACGGAATCTGGGAAGTCCGTGGTCCTCGTCGGCCGTTCACACATTCCAAGGTCATGACCTGGGTTGCCTTCGACCGAGCCGTCCGCGGTGTCGAAGTGCACGGACTGGAGGGACCGGCCGAGGAGTGGCGTGTCGTCCGGGATGCGATCCACGCCGAGGTTTGCGAGAAGGGGTGGAACGCCGACGTCGGGGCGTTCACCCAGTACTACGGCGCCGTCGAACTCGATGCCAGCCTGCTGATGATGCCACTCGTTGGGTTCCTCTCCGCCGACGACGAACGAGTCGTCCGGACCGTCGATGCCATCCAAGAGCACCTCATGATCGACGGGTTCGTCGTCCGCTACGCGAATGAATCAGGGGTGGATGGTTTGCCGGGCCGCGAAGGAATGTTCCTCCCGTGCACCCTCTGGCTCATCGGCTGCCTACGGCTGATGGGCCGGCTCGAAGATGCAACGGCCGTCTTCCGACGGGTTATCGCCCTGGTGAACGACGTCGGACTCATCTCCGAGGAGTACGACCCGGTCCGCCGACGCCTGCTCGGTAACTTTCCCCAAGCCTTCACTCATGTCGGGATCGTGAACGCGGCTCGAGGCCTGACTGCCTCGCGCGCCGCGAATCGGGCATGACGTCCGTGTTTATGAGCGCAACAGCACGGAGCTCCCATGACCGCGTTGTAGCCGATCAGCCCTGGTGCACCGTGCCTGCGGTACAGGGCACTCATACGGTCACGCAGGCCTTCGGGATCGCTGGCATCCGCTGAGATCGTGGCGATTTCGGCACCGGTGTCAGCCAAATTGTCGGCAAGCTCGTCGAGGCCGTCCGTATTGCGAGCGACCAGGGTTACTCCGTATCCTCCGACGCCGAAGCGACGTGCGATCGCCAGTCCAAGACCGCGCCCGGCTCCGACCAATAGGAGGTGACGGTCGTCGATCGAGGCACCTGAGTCGTCGTCGGGCATAGGTCCTCTTCCTTTCGCATCAACTGGCGGGTGGCCGTCGGCTGGGCGGTGGCAACGCCAGCGATTAGTTCCGGACCTGGCGGACGTCAGAACCGGTGACAAGCTCAGCTCCTGAGGAGGTAGCTACATGGCCGACGATAGCGTCAGCGCCACCACGGTCATCAGGGCTCCGGCGGAGGCCATCTTCGCAGTCCTTGCCGATCCGGCGAACCACGCCGCGATCGATGGCACCGGCTGGGTCCGCGAAAGCCTCGACAGCAAGCCATTGAGCGCCGCAGGGCAGATTTTCCGGATGTCCATGTACCACCCGGACCACCCAGACGGCAACTACCAGATGGCCAACCAGGTCCAGAAGTTCGACCGGCCGAGCACCATTTCGTGGAAGCCAGGTTATGCCGTCGGCGACGGTGCTCTGGACTTCGGCGGCTGGACCTGGCGCTACGACCTCACGCCGGCTGGACCCTCGAACACCACAGTCACGCTCTCCTATGACTGGTCGGCAGTCCCGGACCCCATCCGCGAGCACATCGGTTTCCCGCCGTTCCCTCCGGACCATCTGGGCAACTCGCTCGCCCACCTCGCTGACCTGGTTGCCTTCTGAACAGCCCGCACTCCCCCCAGCCCACAACCTGACCCTGACCTGGACCTGCCGGAAGGGACACCGAGCAAACGCCTCCACACGCCGGGACCGGATTTTCGACGGACGTGGCCATTCGCTCACAATCGATAGCGGCCGGAAAGACGTCGCTGCGGCGGTTCTCGAATGGCTCGGCAACAATGGGCGCTGACCTGACCGATCACTGAAGGGAGCACCACGGTGGATCTCGGGCTGGCTGGAAAGCGGGCCGTAGTGACGGGCGCAAGCAGAGGAATCGGCCTGACAGTGTGCCTATCAGATGTTCAAGTAGACCTGGCATCGGTCGTCGGCCCGAGCCAGCTCATCCAGACCGCCCTCGATAAAGGACCTATCGACATTCTCATCAACAACGCCGGCGCAGTAACCCCCCGGACGGGCGGATCGGGATCCGTGACCGACGACCAATGGGCTAACTCACTCAACCTCACACTCATGGCCGCCGTTCGGACCGCCCGTGCAGCGCTGCCCGGCATGATCGAAGCTGCTGCCGACTACGAACAGAGCGCAGTACGCGACACCGCCACCGGCAGGTTCACCACGCCACAAGAAGTAGCCGACCTCATCGTCTCTCTAGTGAGCGATAGAAGCGCCAATGTCACCGGCGCCGATTACATAATCGACGGGGGACTCACCCAAAGCCTCTAACTCCACCCGACTGACCCTACATCTGTGCATGGTGCCCGTTGCATCCCCAACCGATCCGCCGCAGGTCTCACGGAACGCGCGTCCGTCAATCGTCGACCTCTGAACTGGCGCGGATCACTCAGATCACGAGGTCGCCTATACGCTGACCCACTTATCATGAGACCGTGCCGATCCGGAAGCTCTGTTTCGTGCTCGTATTCGTGGCTCTCCTGGCTGCCGCCTGCGGTAGTTCCACTCCCAAGTCGTCGTCAGCCGCCTCCCCACCTTCTGCCTCTTCGGTCGCGGCTACTCCAGTGCGGGCGGTTCGCACCAGCGATGGCACCGTGGGGTACCGGAGTGTCGGCCGCGGGCCGACACTCCTGATGATCATGGGCACCGGCGGCAGCATGGACGAGTGGCCTGCGCAGTTCGTTGACTCTCTTGCTCAGAAATACCGCGTCATCACCTTCGATAATGCCGGCGTCGGGAAGACTTCTTCCCTACCCGGCATCAGCCCAGTACCGGGGACACTCGCCATTTCGGCCATGGCCGATCAGACCGACGCGTTCATTCACGCGTCTCATCTTGGAGAGACCTACGTACTTGGCTGGTCGCTGGGCGGAATGGTTGCCCAAGCCCTCGCCGTCCTGCATCCGACGGACGTGAGCAAGCTGATCCTCGACGCCACCTATCCCGGCAACGGCAAGTGGACCATCCCGTCGGGCTCGGCCATTACGAGTCTCCTCAACCCGAAGAGCGGTATCGAGGGAGAGGAAACAGAGTTTCCGCCAGATCAGTGGAAAGAAATTCCCGTCTACAACACTCAGATGATCGACTACCCGCACACTTACACCGCATCGCCGACAGTGACGAGTGCGCAGGCCCAGGCTGACTTGAACTGGGCGCTGGGTCAGGACCCGGCTGGCATGAGAGTCGACACCATCAAGCTCCCGACCCTCATCGGCGATGGTCGCGATGACGAGTTAACCCCGGTGGGGAATGCCTACACCCTGCATACGATGATTGCCCACTCGACGCTGGTGGTGTACCCGGACGCGGGGCACGCGTTCGTGTTCACAGATGCCGCCAACTGGTCGTCGAAGATCAAGGAGTTTCTCGGATGATGAGCGGGTTCACATTTCGTGGACCCGCAAGTGTCGGCCACAAGAGGGTTACCGCGAACGCGTGGCGGGAGTGGGTCGCGTGATCGATCGCGGCTGGTCGGTACGGCCGGGCACCTCTGGACCCGGTGAATCGGTGCCGCCGGTGCCAGTTGGCTCTAGGTCTCGATGCGATGGACCCGGAGGCAGGTGCCCACGCCGAAACGCCGGTGCAGCTTCTGCTCCTTCGGACCGAAATACCGTGTCGCCTCCTCCATCGGGATGACTTGGGGCTGATCGACTCCATACGTTCGCCCATGGGTCACGACGGTTGCCTTCCCGCCGGCGAGAACGTTCTTCATCCAATCCGTGCGCTCGCCATAGGGGAGGGCGATCAGAAAGCCGTCGTCGTGCTCGACCGCGACGACCGGGGTTTCGTAGGTTCGACCCGAACGGCGTCCGACGTGACGGACGATCGATGTGCTGGATCTCTCGGTCCCGGCGGATCGCATCGCGAGTGGCCGTGTCACACGCGTCAGTCTGCGCAGAACGGTCTGAACGGGCCCCTTCATTCCTCTCATTCTTCCAAAGTTCCTACGGGATGGTCCTTGGGGCAAGGCCCAATGACCAGACCTCGCTCATCGCCAGTTGAGGATTGCCGATCTTGCCTGGCAACTCCGGCGCCGTTGAACAACTTGGGAATCCCCGTCCCGCCGGCTGGAGTCAGCCCCTCGGGCACCAGATTCAGGGCTCGTGGCCATCCGCAACGAGTTGTATCCGACAGCGAGCCAGCCGCGCCAGCGCGGACGACCGGGACGCGCTGGACTTGCACGCGATGGCGTCGACAAGCAGCTGCGCCAGGAACCCCCGAGCCAGCGCCTCTTTTGCGGTCGCCGTCACACAGGCTCGTGCAAACAGTCCGGCGAGGCAGACTTGCTCGATCTGGGCGTCCTTCAGGAGCCGAAACGGTTCGGGATTGCAGAAGGCACTCCGCTTCCACTTGGCCAGATAGACCGAATCCCCCGCGTCGACACGTGGATCCCAATCGGCGCCCCGTGAACCAGCTATCGCGGCGTGGTGGCGAAATGCGTTCCCGACGAAGTCGTTGGTCCGAACTCGTTGCCGGCCCTGACGATCAGGTCTCCGACACCATGCGCTCTCTCGATCGCAGCACGGGCTGACTCCACTACGGGCTGAACCTGACTCCGATCCACGGGGAGACGCCCATCGTCGGCGAGAAAGTCGTGTTGGAAGTCGATCAACAGAAGGGCACGACGCAGGGGCAGGGTCATCCAGCAGATCTCCAGCGCTTCGGGCGGACAACGATCCTATTGTGTCCCCGGCCGCCGGCTCGGGGCCATCGCTTCACGTGGCCGATGGGATGCCTACGGTGTCCGAGGTCGATGCGCGTTGAACTCTACGCACCCGTGCTCCCCCATTCTTTAGAATCCGCTCGTGGCGCCACCGAGCCTTGCCCAGCAGGAACGCAAGGCCCTTTGCGACCTCTTCGTCGAGCGAGGTTCGAGCGCGCCCACCTTGTGTGAGGGCTGGTCCACCGCTGATCTGGCAGCGCACCTCGTTGTCCGTGAACGGCGACCCGACAGCGGTCCCGGACTCGTCTGGCACCCGCTGGCCAACTACACGGAAAAGGTACGTTGCGCAGTCCGGGATGGCACGCCGTGGGAGAAGCTCGTCGACACGGTACGGGGCGGACCGCCGTTCTTGCTCCGTCCATTCGATGGGCCGATGAACACGGTCGAGTTCTTCATCCACGTGGAGGACGTGCGCCGCGCGCAGGACGGCTGGGAACCGCGCCTGATCTCCCCCGAGTTGGCCGATGCGCTCTGGGCGCGCGTCGGTCCCGGCGGGATGGCGAAGAGAATCCCTGCCACGGTCGTGATCACCTCGCCGGGACGGGCGGACAAAGAGCGCGGCACCGGGCCGCGCCTCACCGTGTCCGGCGACCCGGGCGAGCTCACCATGTTCGGCGCCGGTCGCCAGGCGGCAGCCAGGGTCGAGATCAGCGGCGACCCAGAGCTCGCAGCCCAGCTGCGTGCCGCTTCGCTCGGTATCTGACTGCCTGAGGCTCGATCGGACCTGTCGCCCGAACAGATGGCCGTCGGGCTCGGAGCGCCCCACATCGCCTGGTCGATCAGACTGGTTTGATGCTCGTGATCGATGCCGCGAACGTCGTCGGATCTCGCCCGACCGGCTGGTGGCGGGATCGACCCGGAGCGGCACGGACATTCGTGGAGCGAGTTCGCGCTGCCGCGGGAGCCGGTCGGCTCGCCACGCCCGTCGTCGTGGTACTCGAAGGCGCTGCTCGCGGTGGGGTCGACCCGGGGACCGCCGACGGCGTCACGGTCGTTCATGCGCCCGGGAGTGGTGACGACACCCTTGTTGCCGTCATCGACGATGCCACCAGCCAAGTGACCTTGGTGTCAGCCGATCGTGCGCTGCGCGAGCGAGCCAAGGCCCTCGGAGCGGAGGTGGCCGGTCCCGGGTGGCTGATCGACGTACTCGACGAATCCGACTCGAGTGGGTGTGTCACCTAGGCTTTCAGAGAAACCAGCCCGTGTCCGCCTCCGACGAGGCCGGATCGTGCCCGCGGGATGCACCACGGGCTGGGGGCCGACAGCCAGAACAGAGAGCCAAGGATCCGGAAGCTCCGTGAGCGACTGCGAGCCCAGCAGCACGAGTCCCGACCGGCCGGACGAGAACGACCTCTCAGATTCCCGGACCGCAGGACCGGGAAGTGAGGCCACCCCAGTACCGGTGGCACCCGACCCGGTGCCCTCCCTCGACGAAACCGCATTGGTCCCTCCCGCACCCGATCGGTCGGAGATGGCTGAGCCGTCCAGCGTGGCGGGTCCCCGCGCCGCAGTCGAGCCCTCCGCGACGCTCGCACGAGTCGCGGCATCGGAGGTAGCCGCCGACTCCCCATCTCGGGCGCCACAGACTGCTCGGCGACGCAAGCACCCGATCATCGTCTGGTCGTCGGTGGGACTGCTCATCGTGGTCGTGGCCTCCGTAGGTCTTGTGGCGGCCCAGCGGATCGCCCGCCCGGTGCCCCAACCGACGGTTGCGGCCGGCCGGCTCACCTCCTCGATGGTGCCTGGATCTCAACCGGCCCTCCCGTGGCCGCCCGGCGGCCAGAGCGCAGTGGCCATCCCGGCGCTCGGCTACACGAAACAGTCCGGACCGGAACAGCCCGTGCCCATCGCATCCCTGACCAAGATGACCACCGCGTTGGTCGTACTGCGCGACCACCCGATGGCCCTCGGCAGCAGCGGTCCCACCGTTACCGTCACGCCGGGCGAGGCGGCCCAGTTCAACGTGGACCTCGCCAACGACGAGACCAACATCCCGCTCCTGGCCGGGGAGACGCTCACCCAGCTGCAGCTACTCGAGGCCCTGCTCGTCCGGTCCGCCGACGACGCGGCCTACACACTCGCGGTCTGGGATGCCGGCTCGCAGCAGGCCTTCGTGGCGAAGATGAACGCTCTGGCCACCTCGCTCGGCGCCCTCCACTCCCACTACGTGGACGCCAGCGGCTTCGACCCTCAGTCGGTGTCGACGGCGGCAGACACCTTGCGCATCGCGGCGGCGGGTATGGCCATCCCGACGTTCGCCAGCGTGGTCGCGATGCCCGCGGTGAACCTGCCCGGAGTGGGGCCGGCCCCCAACATCGTTTCGGCGATCGGCACGGACGGGATCGTCGGCGTGAAGTCCGGCTACACGTCACAGGCCTCCGGCTGCATGGTGCTGGCCGGTTTCCGGTTCGTCGACGGGCGCTCGGTAGTGGTGCTGGCCTCGGCCCTCGGCGAGCGGGAACCCGCTCCGGCCCCTCCCCCGGCCGCCACCGCCTCGACGACGGCTGCTCCGACCACCAGCACGACGACCGCGCCCTACAGCGCTCTCGAGGCGCAGTACCCGCTCCTCTACACCGAGCCACTCGTCGAGCACCTGCTCGACACCTCGGTTGCGGAGGTCGTGCCGGTCCCGGTCGTGGCTACCGGACAGAAGGTGGGTACCGCCAGTACCGAGTCGGGAGGGGCGGAGTGGCTGGTGCCGGTGGTGGCCGCGCACGGCGCCTGGCTCCTCGGTGTCCCAGGGGAGCGGGTGGTCTCCACCATGGCACCGCCCGGCGCGGAGACCGCTGGCGCGTCGGCGGGCGCGATCCGGTTCACATTGGGGACCCAGACCGAAACAGTGCCGGTGCGGCTGGTCCACCCCCTCGCCGACCCCGGTTGGTGGTGGAAGGTGCTCCACAACTAGGTGACTGGTGCCGAAGCCGTCGCATGGCACCGAGCGGCCCGCAGCTCAGGAAGATCGCGGAAGACCGAGCCCTCGCTGTGCGATGACATTCCGCTGGATCTCGCTCGTGCCCCCGTAGATCGTCGTACCGAGCGCGAACCGGTGGAAGTATTCGGCGAGACCGCCCTCGACCGACCTCGGGTCGTCGGAGCTTCGGACGCCATCGGGACCGAGCAGGTCGACGAAGTCGGCCGCCTGGCGGGTCAGCGCCTCCGAGGCGAACAGCTTGGCCATGGACCCTTCGACGCCCGGGAGACCACCCGAGTGCTCGATCCAGGCACACCGGCGAGCCAAAAGGACGGCGACCTCGGTCTCGGCGGCGGCCCGGCCGAGCCTCGCCTGCAGGTCGGGGTCCTCGGCCCGCAGGCGCCCCTCCTCGTCGGCCGACGAGGAAGCCCATGCTTCGATGGCGTGGAGCAGTCGGACCGAGTGGCCTCCCTGCGGCCCGGAGCGCTCGAAGGTGAGGCTGACGGTCATCACGTCCCAGCCTCCGTCGACCTGCCCGATCCGGAGCGAGTCGTCGACCCGCACGTCGGTGTAGAAGGTCAGGTTGGTCCGCTCGCCGGAGACGGTGTACACGGGCTGGATCTCCACCCCCGGCTGTCGCAACGGTACGAGGAAGGTGGTGAGACCCTTGTGCTTCGACACGTCCGGATTGGTTCGCGTCAGCAGGAAGACGTAGTCCGCCTCCTGCGCGTTGGTGGTGAACATCTTCTGTCCGTTGATCACCCACTCGTCCCCGTCCCGCACGGCGCGCGTCTGCGCCGCGGCGACGTCGGAACCCGATTCCGGCTCGGTGAAGCCGAGCACGATGAGGATCTCCCCGCTGAGTGCTCGCGGGAGGATCTCCCGCTTCTGCGCTTCGTTCCCGACGTGTCGGATGATGTTGGCGACCATCAGGGTGGTTCCCACTGCGTACGTCGGGGCCCCCGCGTTCTGGAACGCCTCGCCGAACGCCAACACCTCGAGCGGGTCACGACCCTGGCCGCCGAACTCCTTCGGCCATCCGGGAGCGAGGAGCCCGTGCTCGGCTCGGGCCCGGTGGAAATCGCGGTTGTGGTACACGCCCGTCGTATGGATCCGCTCGCGAACCTCGTCGGTGAGGTGCTCGTCGAGGAACCGCCAGGCTTCGTCGCGGAAGGCATCACTGCGCTCACCCAGTCGGAAGTCCATCGTCACCCACTCCTTCTCGCGGGTGAGAGTCGATCGGCCTCTCCCCTCGCGTAGACCGAGGAAGGCTCACCGAACACCGCGGGCCATCCGCTCGCTCTCCGGAAGTACAGCTGCACGTCGAACTCGAGCATGAAACCGTAGCCGCCGTGATAGTGAAGACTGCGAGCGCTCGCCTCGCGCGCCGCTTCTGCACAGAATGCGCAGGCGAAGCAGGCGAGCTCGGTGGAACGCTCCGCATCCTCGTCGGCCGCCCAGGCCGCCTCGCGGGCGAGGAGGGTGCCACCGTCGACCGCGGTCGCCGCGTCGGCCAATCCGTGCGCAACCGCCTGGAACGAACCGATCGGGACGCTGAAGGCGTATCGCTCCTTGGCGTACGCGACGCCCATCTCGAGGGAGCGGGTGCCGATCCCGACCAGCGCGTTGGCCATCAGGGCCAGCCATTCGTCGCGTGCGCGTTCGAACAGCAAGACCGCCCGCTCTCCCGACGTCAGCTCGAGGGCGGCGGGATCGACCGCCAGGTCCGCGACCGGCATCGATGCGATGTTCGCCACAGGGGCACGGCCGTCGGCCAGCACCATGCACCGAAGGCGATCCCCGTCCAGAAAGACCACCTCGTCGGCGACCGCTCCGGCGGGAACCATCGTCAAGAGGCCGTCCCTCGACGGATGGAGCGCCAGAGTGATCAACCGGTCCTCCCGCAGGACCCGACCGAGCGTGTCGGCCGCCGCCTCCCCATTGGCGCGAGCCAGCAGGCGCGCCGCCACCTGCGCGTCGATCAGCGGCGCGGGTGCGAGATGGCGACCGTGTTGTTCGGCCACGAGCGCCAGGTCGAGCAACGAGGCACCCCAGCCCCCCGACGCCTCGTCGACCGCCATGTCCAGTGCACCCATTTCGCGGAGCCGCGTCCACAGTTCCGGGTCGTGCCCGGAGGGCTCGGCAGCCCGCACCCGCTCCGGGGGGCACTCCTTGGCATAGAACGCCCCGAAGGTGTCGACGAGTTGCTGTTGTTCCTCGGAGGGGTTCAGGTCCATGCGGTCGGTCCCGTCATCGCTTCGGTGCGACCAGTCGCTCGAGGTTTGCCCGCGTCGCGTCGTCCTGCCAGTGCGCCCGCACCTCGCGGTCGAGCGTCCGGCCACGATCGTCACGCGCCGAGGTGAGCACGTCCCGACGTACCGTCGCCTTGGCGAGCGCGTAGGCGCGCCCGTCGAGTGAGGCGAGCTGCTCCCCTGCGGCGATCGCGGTCGCGTGGAGCTCGCCTCGCGGGACGCGCTGGTGGGCGATCCCGACCGCACACGCCTCCTCTGCGCCGAGGAGCTCCGCACCGAAGATCACCTCCTCGGCCCCATGACCACAGACGTGCCGCAGTAGTTCGACGGTGAGCACCGGGAAGGCGACGCCCACCCGGAGCTCGGTGACGCCGATCCGTGCCTCCTCCGCGATGAGCCGTCGGTCGCAGGCGCAGGCGAGGAGACAGCCCCCCGCGATCGCCGCGCCGTTGACCGCCGCCACCGTCGGCAGTGGGGACTCGAAGATCGCCAACAGCGCCGCCTGGAAGGCGTCGAGGACCGAGTCGGAGGACTGGGCGAGGACCTCGTTGACGTTCAGTCCCGCCGAGAAGATCTCACCCCGGCCGGTGAGCACGAGCGCGCTCACGCCCGGATCCTCCTCGCAGAAGGTGGCGAAGGTCACGATCTCGTCCAACAGGCCCTTGCCGAGCGAGTGGACTTTGTCGCCAGCGAGTGTCAGTATCGCCGTCGATCCGGACAACGACATCTCGCTCAGTTCGAATCGAGGTGCGTCGCTCAAGCTCTGTGCCTTTCCGATCGTCCGCGAGTTGAGCGGTGGCTCAGCGGTACTCGGCGGGCACGCCCTCGAGGACGACCGTCTTCGTCTCGAGAAACGGGAGAAGACCTTCGACGCCTCCTTCGCGCCCGATGCCGGACTGCTTGAAGCCACCGAAGGCGATGCCGAAGTCGGTGCGGAACGCGTTGTGGCCGACCGTGCCGGAGCGGAGCCGTCCGGCCACCTGCCGGGCGCGGTCGACGTCGTGGGTGAACACGGAGGCGTTGAGCCCGTAGATGGTGTCGTTGGCGATGGTCACCGCATGGTCCTCGTCGTCGGCGGGGATGACCGACAGCACCGGGCCGAAGATCTCCTCCTGGGCGATCACCGACGAGTTGTCCACGTTGGCGAACACCGTGGGCTCGACGTAGTAGCCGCGGTCGAGGTCCTTCGGCCGCCCGCCGCCGGTGACCAGGTCGGCGCCCTGTTCCCTTCCCTTGGCGATGTAGCCCTCGACCCGCTTGCGCTGACGGCCCGAGACGAGGGGTCCCATCTGGGTGGCCGGGTCGAAGGGGTCACCCACTCGCACCGCGGAGAAGGTTCCGGCCAGCGCGTCGACCAGCTGGTCGTGGCGGGACCGGGAGACCACGATGCGGGTCAGCGAGGAACAGACTTGCCCCGTCAGCATGCATTCGGCCCTGGCCAGCGTGGTCGCGGCCTCGTCGAGGTCCATGTCGTCGAGGATCACCGCGGCGGACTTCCCACCGAGCTCGAGGGTGCACCGCGCGATGCGCTCACCGCAGATCGAGGCGATCCGGCGACCGGCCGCGGTCGAGCCGGTGAAGGTGATCTTGTCGACACGGGGATCGCGGACCAGCAGCTCGGAGACCTCCCGATCGGCGGTCACGACGTTCAGCACGCCCGCGGGCAACCCGATCGCCTCGGCGATCTCTGCCACGACATAGGCGTCACCGGGCGCCTCGGGTGAGCACTTGAGCACGACGGTGCACCCGGCGAGGAGGGCCGGAGCGATCTTGTAGGTGATCAACCCGATCGGCGCGTTCCACGGGATGATCGCGCCGACCACCCCCACCGGCTCGCGGACCAGCAGGCCGAACTCGCCCGCGGACGGCTTCGCGCGTTCTTCGAACGGGAACCGCTCGGCGAGGTCGGCGTAGTCGTCGAACACTCCGGCGATGCCGGCCGCCCCGTAGCGCGCGACCACCTGGAGGGCGCCGGACTCGCGGGGCCAGATCTGGCCGATGTCCTCGGCCCGGTCGCGAAGGCCCGCGGCCAGCCCCCGAAGGAAGTCCGCCCGTTCGCTGTGGGTCATACCGGGCCACGGACCTTGGTCGAAGGCGTGGCGCGCCGCGGCGACCGCGCGGTCGATGTCGGCCGCCTGCGCCTCGGGCACCCGGAAGTACACCTGCTCCGTGCTCGAGTCGATCACCTCGATGGTCGCCGCGGACGAAGGAGCCACCCACTCCCCTCCGACGAAGAACCGGTCCGCGTGCCGCAGTGGTACGGCGGTCTCAGCTGTGGTGGTCATCTCTCATCCCTTCGTTGGCTTCGGAGGAAGGTGGTCGCGGTAGCTGACCGGTAAGAGCTCGATCAGCTGCCCGTCCGGGTCGCGGATGAAGAGCGCCACTCCGATGTCGCTCTTCTCCACGATCGTGCCGCCGTACTCGACAGCCTTGTCGGCCGTGCCGCGCACGTCGTCGACCGATATGGAGAGGTGCGTGAGTCCCGGCTCGTTCATCGTACGGGGGCGGAAGGGGGCGGTCGCACCGGGCGAAGAGTAATGCATCAACTCGAGGACGAATCCGTCGAGGGCCAGGTAGGAGGCGGTCACTCCGAGCGGTGGCTCGAGCGAACACAGCTGGGCGGTCAGATCGTCGGGGGGCGAGATCTCGTACCAGAACTGGAAACCGAGGACCTCTTGGTAGAAGCGTTTCGAGTACTCCAGATCGGTCACGATCTGTCCGGTGTGATTGTAGGTTCCCACGCTCGTCTCCCGCCCTACGGCTCTCCTGCGTCCGGTGTCATCGAGGAGCCACCCTACGGATCGAGATGGCCGAGGTCGGGCAGTTCATCACCGCACGCCGCACCTCTTCCTCGCGTCCGGCCGGATCCCCACATACGACAGCGACACCCTCGTCGTCCAGGTCGAAGACTCCGGGAGCCCAGAACGCACAGTTCCCCGAACCCATGCAGGCCTCGCGGTCGACCACCACTTCGTCGTCGCCCGAGCTCACCTCATCGGCCTCCTCGAACACCGAGCAAGGCTAACAGCCTCCTTCCGAAGGCCACCCGTGTCGGCGACGCGCCCGGCTCGTCGCGCTCGCGCGAGAAACCGCTTGGTCGCAGCCGACGATGACGTACCCTTTGCGGCGCCGGCTGCGATGTCCCGCCGCGAGGAGGTTGACCGGTGACGTCCGAGCTCGAACCGTTCCACATCCGCGTCGACGATTCGGTCCTCGAGGACCTGCGCGACCGGCTCTCCCGGACCCGCTTCCCCGACCAGATCGTGGGCACCGGCTGGGAGTACGGCATCCCGATCGAGTACCTCCGCCGACTCGTCGAGTACTGGCGGGACGGGTATGACTGGCGCGCGGAAGAAGCAAGGCTCAACGAACTCGACCACTTCCGCACCATCATCGACGGCCAGTCGATCCACTTCGTCCACGCACGGTCCCGACACCCGGACGCCCTTCCGCTTCTGCTCACCCACGGCTGGCCAGGCTCGATCGTCGAGTTCCAGGACGTCATCCCGCGGCTCACGGATCCGGAGCACTTTGGCGGCGAGCCCGACGACGCCTTTCACGTCGTCGCTCCTTCGCTGCCCGGCTACGGATTCTCCGAACCCACCCGATCGACCGGCTGGGACGAGGTGCGCATCGCTCGAGCATTCGCCGAGCTGATGAGACGGCTGGGCTACATGCGCTACGGCGCCCAAGGTGGCGATTGGGGCGCCCAGGTGACGACGAGGATCGGGCTGCTCGACCCGGAGCACTGCGCCGGCATCCACCTCAACATGCCGATCGGTGTCCAGCCGAAGGAGCTCGAAGCGCTCACCGAGGAGGAGCAAGCCGACCTGGCCGCGATGCGCCAATTCGTGAAGGAGGAGTCCGGGTACGCGAACGAGCACGGAACCAAGCCCCAGACGATCGGCGCCGCGCTGAACGACACGCCGGCCGGCCTCCTCGGGTGGATCGTCGAGAAGTTCCGGGCCTGGAGCGACTGCGGCGGCGATCCGGAGAACTGCTTCACCCGCGACCAGCTGATCACCAACGTGATGCTCTACTGGGTGACGCAGACCATCGCGTCCTCCGCGCGCCTCTACTGGGAGAGCCGGCACAGCGCGCAGGTTTCGGGCACCTTGCCGTTCATCGACGTCCCGACCGGTGTCGGGCGGTACCCGAAGGAGGTGCTCCGCTGGCCGCGGTCGTGGGTCGAAGCTCAGTACCGCGTGGTCCACTGGGCGGTGATCGACCGCGGCGGCCACTTCGCGGCCATGGAGCAACCGGATCTCTTCGTCGACGACCTCCGCCGCTTCTTCCGACACGTACGCTGAGCGCAGCTGCGACATTCAGGTCAGCACCGGGCGCATGCCGGGTCGCCGGTCGAGGTCGAGTTGCACCTCGTCCCTCCGGATGGGCTCCCCGTTGACCAGGACGTGGCGCACGCCACGCGGCTCCTCGAAGGTGAGGCGCTCCCCGTCGGCCGGAAGGTCGCGCAGCCGGCGCATCGGACCGGTGTCGACGGTCGCCGGATCGAAGACGCAGACATCGGCGAAGTAGCCCTCGCGCAGGTAGCCGCGCCGGTCGAGACCGAACATGTCGGCCGCCTCGCCGGTGAGCTTCCTCACCGCGCGCTCGAGCGCCATGACCTGGCGGTCACGGACCCACTTCCCGAGCAGGTCCGTCGGCTGCGGGGCGTCGCAGAGCTGGTCCACGTGCGCCCCCGCGTCGGTCAGACCGAGCACGACGTGCTCCTCGGTGAGGAGGCCCGCCACCGCGTCGAGGTCGTCGTTGGCGATGTAGGCGCGAAAGCGCGTTCGAAGGTCCTCGGCCAGGGACAGCTCACACATCACGTCCAGCGGGGTGCAGTTTCGCTCACGTGCGATGTCGGTCACCCGCCGACCGAGCAACTCGGGGAATTGCTCCGACTCGGAGACTTCGTAGGTTTCCCAGCGCGGAGCCATCCCGGTCGAGTGGTGCTGCAGGTCGTCGAAGGCCCGCGCCCGCCACTCCGGGTCGCGGAACGCGGCCTTTCGGACCTCGCGACCGACCTTCATCAGCTCGGCGAAGACCTCGCCCACATTGAGGTTGTACGCATCGGCGAGGGTGAACTGCATGGTCAGTGGGCGTGGCGTCACCTGGGGCCACACGTTCGCCCCGTGGGACAGCGCATCCCGGTGGAGTTGGATGACCTCGAGGTGCTTGCCGCCCGCCGAGGAGAAGAGCGGACAGGTGAAGGGCCGGCCGATCTTGGGCTGCCAGGTGAAGACGTCGGCGTACTCGCACTGCCACCCCGGCGTGGTGAGCACGACTCCCTTGCCCGCCTTTCCCGCCGCCGTGAACAGCGCCTCGACCTCGTCCATCTGGGCGAACCTGCTGGGGACCGGCTTGCCGTCGACCCCCCGATGGGCGAACGAGAAGCTGGTCGAGAACCCGGCCGCGCCGTAGTCGATCGCTTCTCCGACGAATTGGCACATCCGGTCGATCTCGTCGGGGGTCGCGGCACGCTCGTAGGCCGCATCGCCCATCACGAACAGGCGCAGCGCGCTGTGCCCGATGTAGGTCGTGAAGTTGACCGCGGTACCCCGACGCCCGACCGCGTCGAGGTACTCAGGGAAGGTCTCGAACTCCCAGGCGATCCCCGCGCCCAGCGACGCAGCGTCCATCCCCTCCACGTTCTCGAGGGTGTGCACGATGGCGTCGTGATGCTCCGGGCGGCACGGTGCGATGGTGAAGCCGCAGTTGCCTGCGATGACGGTGGTGACCCCGTGGTACGAGGAGGGCTTGAGATCCGGGTCCCAGAAGACCTGCGCGTCGTAGTGGGTGTGGATGTCGATGAAGCCGGGTGCGACCACGCATCCGGACCCGTCGAGCTCGGCCTTGGCGTCGAGCCCCTCCCCGATCGCCTCGATCCGGTCCCCCGTGACCGCCACGTCGGCGGCCCGGCCGGGTCCTCCGCTCCCGTCGACGACGGTGCCCCCCCGGATCACCAGGTCAGCCGGCATGGGTGTGCTCCTTCTCGTCAGGCGACATCGTCGAATCGATAGAGCTCGGCGCAGTTTCGTGCGGTGATCTTGTGGCGGTCCTCCGTCGAGAGGGTGCCCAACGTCTCCTCGATGGCGCGGCGCGACTCCGGGAACGTGCTGTCGGTGTGCGGGTAGTCCGAGGCCCACATGCACGAGTCGGCGCCGATGTCGGGGATGGACCGAGCGGCATGCTCCTCCTCCTCGAAGGTGGCGATGACCTGCCGGCGAAAGAGCTCCGAAGGCGGCACGCTCGGTGCGTAGTCGATCCGCTCGCGGAGGTTCCGCCACTCGAGGTCCATACGGGTCAAGAAGTAGGGGAGCCAGCCGATGCCCGCCTCGGCGAGCACCAGCCGGAGACCCGGATGCCGCTCGAGTGCCCCCGAAAAGATCATGATCGCCAAGGCCTCGTCGAGCTGCAGCGGGAGCAGAGAGGCGAACGCGGCCGACTGCCACTTCCCGATGCGGTAGCTGAGCCGGTTCGACGCGCCCGCCTTGATGTGGAAGCTGAGTGGCAGGCCCGTCTGCTCGGCGGCCGCCCAAAGCGCCTCCCAGGCCGGATCGCCGGCGTCGAATTCGAAGACGTCGATGATCGCACCGCGATGCCCTCTCTCGGCAGAGCGCTCGAGCTCGGCGACGGCCGCCTCGGGCGAATGACTCGGCAGGAAGGGGAGGATGCAGAGCCGGTCGGGTGCGGCGGCGTTGAACTCCTCGACGGCCCAGTCGTTCCACGCCGCGTAGCACACGTCCTGCAGCTCCGGTTCGGGGATCGCAAGCGTCAGCGGAACGGGCCCGTAGATGACCGAGGCCCACACCCCGTCGAGATCCATGTCCGCGAGGCGGAGCTTCGGATCGCTGACCCGAAATCCGTCGTCTTCGAGACCCGCACGCCCGACCGCGCTCAGGGCGTTGTAGACGTTGGTGCCGTTCGGCTGCCCGCTCCGACCGACCAGACGGTCGTTGCAGATCCACCTTCGGTCGCCGTCGCGGACGACCACCCGCGGGCCTCGATCGACGATGTCCTTCGGCAAACGGGACTCCCACAGATCCGGTGGGACCGCATAGAGGTCCAGGTGGTCGTCGCAGGAGTAGATCCTCGAATCGTCCATTCGTCCTCACTCTCCCTTCCGACTCCGTCGATGCTGGCTCTACCGCAACCGGTACCGGAGCGGCAGGTGCTTGATCGCTCCGTTGACCGCCGAGTTGAGGCGCTCCACCGGACCGGCCTGCTCGAACCATTCCATGCGTGACGCCAACCGGCCGAACATGATCTCCAGCTCTGCGCGCGCGACATGGGAACCCATGCAGAGATGGGGCCCGAACCCGAACACCAGCGACTGGGAGGGAGGGCGGTCGATCCGGAACTCGAACGGATCTTCGTACACCTCTTCGTCGCGGTTGGCGGATGCCCAGTAGAGGGCCACCTTGTCGCCGGCACGGATCTTCTGGCCGCGCAGCTCGTAGTCCTCGGTCGCCGTCCGTACGAAGTGACTGATCGGGCTGACCCAACGAAGGATCTCCTCGACCGCTCCGGGCAGCAGCTCGGGGCTGACCCGCAGCTGCTCCCATTGGGCCGGGTGCTCGCAGAAGGCCTGCATGCCGCCGGCGATCGCGTCCCGGGTCGTCTGGTTGCCCGCCTCGACGAGGAGCTCGCAGTAGGCCAGCAGCTGTTGGCGGGTGAGCGGCACCCCCTCGATCTCGCTCTGTATCAGCTCGGTCACCAGGTCGTCCTTCGGATCCGCACGACGCTCCTCGATCATCTGCTTGAAGTAGCGGTGGAGCTCCCCGCGGGCCCGCGCCGACGTCTCTTCGGGACTCTCGCCCGGCCGGCGGTACTCGGGGTCGTCCTTCCCGATGATCTCGTTGGTCCAGTCGAAGTGGCGCTGCCAGTCGGCCCGCGGCACACCGAGGACCCACGAGATCACCGCCATGGGAAAGGGACCCGCGAACTGGTCGACGAAGTCGCCTTCGGCGATCTCGCCTCGGGTCGACGCCTGGTCGACGATCTCGGTCGCGATCCGCTCGATCTCCTCGATCCTGGCTCGCACCGCGCTCTTCACGAACTTCCGGACGGCGACCTTCCGCATCGGACCGTGCCGCGGGGGGTCGAGGTACACGATCATCTCGACGATCTGGTCGAATCCGCTCAGGTCGAGGTCGAGGGTGATCCCTTTCGCGTTCGAGAAGATCTGGGGCTGGGTGGCCACCTCGACGATGTCGGCGTGCTTGGTGACCGCCCAGAACGCGGGATGGCCGGGGGGTTCGAGGTAGGCGACCGGGGCCTCGGCCCGCAGCTTCGTCCAGACGTCGTGCGGGTAGCCGTTGCGGGCGAATCGCGCAGGCTCGACAAGATCGAGCGGGTCGACGTCGAGGTTCACCTGCACCGTCGACCCCCGCGTTTCGGACGACGCGCCCACTCGGTCACTCGAAGTCGATGACGCCACGGACGTTCACGCCGTCGAGCATGTCCTGATAGCCCTCGTTGATCTGGTCGAGCCGATAGGTCTTGGTGATCATCTCGTCGAGCTTGAGCTGGCCGGCCTTGTACAGGGACAAGAGGTTCGGGATGTCGAAGCGTGGGTTGGCCGCACCGAAGACCACGCCTCTCACCTCTTTCTGGAACATCGCCAGTTCGAAGAGGTTGACGCTCGCTTCCTTCTGTCCTTGCGGCGCCACGCCGGTCACGACGCAGGTCCCGCCCTTTCCGGTGAGCGAGAGCGCGTCCTCCATCAGGTCCCCGAACATCACACTCGGTGCGAGGACGACCACGTCGGCCATCTGCCCTCGTGTGAGGTCGGTGACCATCGGAAGGGCCTCTTCCATCGAACCCGCGGTGTGGGTGGCGCCGAAGTCGAGTGCGGACTTCTGCTTGAACTCGACCGGATCGACGGCGACGATGTTCTTGGCCCCGACCATCCGCGCACCTTGCACCGCACTCGTGCCGACACCGCCGACACCGACGACGACGACGGTGTCGCCCGGTCGGACCTCGCCCCGATAGACGGCCGAGCCCCAGCCGGTGGTCACCCCGCAGGACACCAGGGCCACCGCAGGAAACGGAGCGTCGGGCTCCACCTTCACCAACGACGCCTCGTGGGCGACGCTGTGCTCGGCGAAGGTGCCCAGCTTGGCCATCACGTTCAGGTCCTGCCCGTCGAGGTGGTAGCGAACGGCACCGTCCGAGATCTGCCCGGGCGCGAAGGTCGCGGCGCCGAGGTCACAGAGATTGGAGTGGCCGGTGATGCACATCTTGCACCGGCCACAGATCGGGAAGAAGCTCGCCGCGACATGGTCGCCCACCCCGAGGGTGTGCACGTCCGGGCCGACCTCTTCGACCACGCCGCCACCCTCGTGCCCGCCGACGATCGGGAACAATCCGCCGGGTCGCGGTCGCTCGCGGATCTCGGGCGGCCGCTCGGTTGCTCCGAGGTCGCTCGCCCGAAGGTGCTGGTCCGAGTGGCACAGTCCGGCAGCCCCCCATTTGACGAGCACCTCTTGGGCCGCCGGCGGATCGAGGTCGATCTCCTCGATCTGCCAGTCCTGTCCCCTGCCCCACAACACCGCAGCACGCGTCTTCACGACGTCCACCCCCTTGCTCCTCGCCGGCCGCTGCCGGCAGAGGCGGGAAACGCTCCATCTTCGTCCAGTCGATCCACTCGCCGGGGTCGAGCGTCGCGAACACCCGGCCTCGAAGGATCCCGAGGTTCGTCGACCGGCGGCACTTGACCGACTATAGCCTTCGTGTCAGAGTGCGACACGAAAGTCCCGAGGAGGTAGCTCCGTGACCGTGACCAGCCGGAGCGACGTCTACTACGACATGTACGACGTCGAGATCAACGCCGACCCGTACCCCGTCTATCGCCGCCTGCGGGAGGAGGCGCCTCTCTACTTCAACGACGTGCACGACTTCTACGCGGTCAGCCGGTTCGACGATGTCGAACGGGGGCTGCTCGATCCTCAGACCTACATCTCCGGACGCGGGGCGATCCTCGAGGTCATCCGGGCGAACATCGCGATGCCACCTGGCGTGCTCATCTTCGAGGACCCACCCGTCCACAGCGTCCATCGCCGCCTGGTCTCACGGGCCTTCACCACCAGGCGGGTGGCCGAGCTCGAGGCCAAGGTTCGGGAGTTCTGCGGACGCTGCCTCGACCCGCTCGTCGGAGCGACGGGGTTCGACCTCATCGCCGATCTGGGAGCACTCGTGCCCATGCAGACCATCGGCATGCTCCTCGGGATCCCCGAGGGCGACCAGGTCGCGATCCGCGACCAGGTCGACGCCAGCCTCCGGACGGAGGAGGGAAGGCCCATGCAGGTCACCGGCGAGATCGTCACCGGGGAGATGTTCGCCGAGTACATCGAGTGGCGAGCCGACCATCCCTCCGACGACCTGATGACCGAGCTCTTGGAGGCCGAGTTCGAAGACGAGAACGGAACGGTCCGTCGACTGACCCGCAACGAACTCCTGACCTTCGTGAACGTGATCGCAGGTGCAGGCAACGAGACCACCAACCGGCTGATCGGGTGGACGGGAAAGGTGCTGGCCGACCACCCAGACCAACGGCGCGAGCTCTTCGAGGACCGATCACTCGTCCCCAATGCCATCGAGGAGATCCTTCGCTACGAGTCACCTGCTCCGCACGTCGCGCGCTATGTCGCCAGCGACGTCGAGGTGCATGACCAGACCGTGCCCGAGGGCAGCGTCATGGTCTTCCTGAACGCCTCCGCCAACCGCGACGACCGGCGATTCCCCGACGGGGATCGCTTCGACATCCACCGCGAGTTCGAGCGACAGTTGACCTTCGGGTACGGCATCCACTTCTGCATGGGCGCCGCGCTGGCCCGGCTCGAGGGTCGCATCGTCCTCGACGAGCTGCTGAGCCGCTTCCCCGAGTGGGAGGTCGACCTTCACAACGCAAAGCTCTCACCCACCTCGACCGTGCGGGGCTGGGAGATCCTCCCGGTGCACTCGCCCTGAGGACGCGGTGCCGACGAGCCCGAGGCGCAAAAGACCCGGCGTCACGAAGTCCGAGGTGTCGGAGCGGACTGCCGAGGGGCCGTTGCGGCGGCCCTACAACGGAGCACGACGGCGCCAGCAGGCGGCAGGGACACGGGACCGGATCGTGTCGGCAGGCTGCGAGCTCCTCCACCGATCGTCCATTCGCGACTGGAAGGGCCTGACCGTGCGGGCTGTCGCCGATCGCGCCCGCGTCAACGAGCGGACCGTGTACCGCTACTTCGGGAACGAACGGGGACTCCGCGACGCGGTAATGCAGCGCGAGGAGGAAGATGCGGGCATCGACCTGGCCGGGATGGCGCTCGACGACATCGCGAACATCGCGTCTCGCATCTTCGACCACGTGTCGTCGTATCCCGTCGAACCCCGAGCACCGCTCGATCCGACGCTCGCGGAGGCGAACCAGCGCCAGCGCGACGCGCTGCTGAGTGCCATCGCGGCACATGCTCACCAGTGGTCGCCCGAGGACCAGACGGTCGCCGCTGCGATGTTCGATGTGCTCTGGAGCGTGGCGGCCTACGAACGACTGGTGGTCGACTGGCAGGTCGACCAGAAACGGGCCATCCGTGGCATCGCCTGGGTCATCGGGCTGGTCGAGGACGCGGTCCGAGACGGTCGGGGTCCGGGATGACGACCCAGGACCTGATGTCCGTCCCGGGCGACGCGCACGATCGCTCAGGCTTGGTCGAGCGCGGTCATTCCGGCCCGCAACACCTTCAGCTGGTTCAGCGGAGGGCCGGCCGTCGACCCACCGTCGACGGGGAGGAGGGTGCCGGTGATCTGCGCGGCACGTCCGCCGGCCAGGAAGAGGATGGCGTTCGCGACGTCCTCGGAGGTCCCCTGACGCTGGAGCGGCTGGTGGACCCGGATCACCGAGCCGAGGTCGTAACCGGTGATCTCCGTCGGGATGTGACCAGGAGCGATGCAATTGACCCGGATGCCGTATTCGGCCAGGTCGACGGCGATCGAGCGGCTGAACTGGATGATCGCCGCCTTCGAGGTGCGGTAGGCGATCGGAGGGCCGCCTCCCGAGAGGGCGCCGATCGAGGACGTGTTCACGATCGAGCCGCCACCGTGCTCGGCCATGTGGCGTGCGGCGTACTGACTGCCGAAGATCACGCCGTAGAGGTTGACCGCCATCACGTGATGGAGGTCGGAGAGGTCGTCCCGCAGGAAGCGACGGAACGAGCTCGAGATCCCCGCGTTGTTGCACATCACCTGCAGGCCGCCGAACGTGCCGACGGCGAACTCGACGAGACCCTCCACCTGCTGGGGGTCGGAGACGTCGGTCCGCCGGAACGCAACGGCAGCGCCGAGGCGGCCCGCGAGCTCCTCTCCTCTTTCGGTATCCACGTCCGCGACGACGACTTTCGCTCCTTCGCGCGCGAACAACTCGGCAGTGGCTCGCCCGATCCCGCTCGCGCCCCCGGTGACGATCGCGACCTTCCCCATGAGTTCGTTGCCCATCGGCCACTGCTCCTTCTCGCCCGACCCGTTCGTCCGAAGATAGCCGTGGCGGTCACGAGCGAGCAGTACCGAGCGTCCCAGTGGGAGAGAACGTGAACGACGCGGATCCGGACTCCGTCGACTACTTCAAGACGGACGCCCTGAATGACGACCCCTACCCGTACTGGGACCACCTTCGTGAGCGCTCTCCCGTTGCCAAGGAGCCGTTCCGCGGCGTGTTCATGGTGACCGGTTACGACGAGGCGATCGCCGTCTATCACGACCAGACGACGTTCTCGAACTGCAATTCGGCCATCGGCCCCTTCGCCCGCTTTCCGGTTCCCCTCGAAGGCGACGACGTCACTCAGATCATCGAGACCTACCGCGACGAGCTCCCCTTCAGCGATCAGTTACCCACCTTCGATCCTCCCAAGCACACCGCGCACCGCGGGTTGCTCATGCGGTTGATCACCCCGAAACGCTTGAAGGAGAACGAGGCCTTCCTCCAACAGCTCGCCGATCGCCGGATCGACACGTTCCATTCACGGGGCGAGTGCGAGTTCGTCGGCGAGTACGCAGGTCCCTACACGCTCCTCGTGGTCGCCGACCTGCTCGGCGTGCCGGAGGCGGATCACGACGACTTCGTGGATCACCTCATGCGCCAGGAGCTCAAGATGAGTCACAAGCCGCTCGAGTATCTGTACGAGAAGTTCACCACCTACATCGAGGACCGACGCGCAGATCCCCGCGACGACGTCATGACCGGCCTCGCCACCGCCACCTTCCCGGACGGCTCGCTGCCGCCGGTCGACGACGTGATGCGCATCGCGGCCAATCTCTTCGCAGCAGGCCAAGAGACCACCGCGCGGCTGCTCAGCACGTCGCTGCAGATCCTCGGAGACCGCCCCGACCTCCAGCGGATGATCCGCGACGACCGTAACTTGGTGCCTGTCTTCATCGAGGAGGCGCTCCGGCTCGAGAGCCCGATCAAAGGCACCTTCCGGCTCTCGCGGGTGCCGACCACCGTCGGTGGGACCGACATCCCGGCCGGCAGCACCGTCATGGTCCTGCCGGGTGCGGCGAACCACGACCCTGGCGAGTTCACGTGCCCGGCGGAGCTCCGCCTCGACCGTGAGAACGGCCGCCAGCACATCGCGTTCGGCCACGGCATCCACACCTGCGCGGGCGCTCCGCTCGCCCGCGCCGAGGCCAATGTGTCCATCCAGCGCCTGCTGGACCGGACCGACGACATCCGGATCGCGGAGTCCTACCACGGCCCGGTCGGCAGCCGAAGCTTCGAGTACTCGCCCACTTGGATGCTGCGAGGTCTCGAGAGCCTCCACCTCGAGTTCACACCGGTCGGTTGAACGACGTCGTGGCGGGTTCAGGGGCTGCATTGAGAGCGATGTCGATATTGTTTATGGTCACGAGACAGGGACGATCGGGAGGTTGACAGTGCCGTCACGGTCCTTGGACTTCGAAGTCTTCGATGCCGACAACCACATGTACGAGACGCGCGAGGCGCTCACCAAATTCCTGCCGAAGAAGTACGACGGGCTGATCGACTACGTCGAGATCCGGGGCCGGACCAAGGTCGTGGTCAAGGGACTGATCAGCGACTACATCCCCAACCCGACGTTCGACGTGGTGGCGCGCCCCGGGGCACAGGAGGAGTACTTCAAGCACGGCAACCCGGCCGGAAAGAGCATCCGCGAGATCCTCGGTGACCCGATCAAGTGCCTCCCCGCCTTTCGCGAGCCGGGTGCCCGCCTCGAGCTCATGGACGAGCTCGGTGTCGACCGAGCGCTCATGTTCCCGACCCTCGCCAGCCTGGTCGAAGAACGTCTCCGAGACGACGTGGAGGCGATCCACGCGGTCATCCACGCCCTCAACGAGTGGATGCTCGAAACGTGGACCTTCGACTACGAAGACCGTATCTTCCCGACCCCGGTGATCACCCTCCCGATCGTGGACAAGGCGATCGAGGAGCTCGAGTGGTGCCTCGAGCGGGGCGCGAAGACGGTGCTCGTCCGGCCGGCACCGGTGCCACTGGCATCGGGCCGAACCACTTCACCCGGTCTCCCGCTGTTCGACCCGTTCTGGGAAGCCGTCGTCGACAAGGGGATCCCCGTCTCCATGCACGCCTCCGACAGCGGGTACGCGCGCTATGCGGACGACTGGGAGGGAGGTATGGAATTCCAACCCTTCCGCCCGACGCCGTTCCGTTTCGCGTCGATGCAGTATCGGTCGATCACCGACACCTTCACCGCCTTGACCCTCCATGGGGCCTTCAGCCGCTTCCCCGAGCTGCGGGTCCTGTCGGTGGAGAACGGGAGCAGCTTCGTCCGCCCGCTCCTCCACAAGCTGGAGGAGACCTATCGGATGATGCCCCAGGAGTGCCCGGAGGACCCGGTCGTCGCGTTCAAGCGGAACGTCTACGTCCACCCCTACCACGAAGAGGACGTCCTCGGACTCGTCGAGCTCCTCGGGGTGGACCACGTCCTCTTCGGGTCCGACTTCCCGCACCCGGAGGGGATGGCCGACCCGATCTCCTTCGTCGACGAGCTGAAGGGACTGGCGGACGAGGACGTCCGCAAGGTGATGGGGGCGAACACCGCGCGCCTCCTCGGGGTCGGTGCCGCGGCGTAGCCCGACAGTGCGGCGACGCCGTCAGCAGCGGACGCCGACGAAGTGCAACAACCTGCTCATGCTGCGGTACGGGTCGCGCCGGCTCGCCTCGAGCTCGACGGCCAGCACGCTCGCTTCGGGGTCGGTGGGCGAGGCCTCCCGAGTCCATCCGTCGGTGAAGAGCCGCACCCCGTACCAGGCGACCCGATCGATTCCCGCGTCGGCCAACAGTCGGGAGAGCCCCTCGAGCGAATGGCCCCGGGTTTCGAGCCCGAGGCCGTTGATCTGCCGATCGGTCTCGAAGGCCGCGAGCGCCGAAGCCCAATCGCCCTCGAGAGCCGGCCCCGACGCAAGCACCTCCGCGTTCTTCGCGACGACCGACACCACCGCACCCGGCTGAGCGAGCTCGGCCAGGGCCTCCACGAAGGGACGCTGTTCCTCGACGTACATGATCACCCCGTGGCAGAGGACGCCGCCGAAGCCGCCGCTGCCGACCATACGAGTCGCCTCCTCGGCGCTCGCCCGAACGAGCACCACCCTTTGCGCCACCTCCGATGACTCGTCCGCCAGTCTCGCCCTGGCGCGTTCGAGCATCGCGGCCGACGGATCGACGATCGTGACGTCGTAGCCCCTTCGAGCCAGAGGCAGCGCTTGATGACCGGCTCCACCGCCGACGTCGACCAGCCGCACCGGCGGGGGTGGCAAGTGCTCGCGGAGATGTTGATCGATGAGGTAGGTGCGAACGCGCCCACGGAGGCTGCCGTAGTGACCGTCGACGAATCGGTCGACAATCGGAGCCCAGGTGTCGTCGGACATCACTCCAGATCTTGGTCCAGCACGGGTGCGCCGAGCGGCCGGGCGGCGACAGGGGATCCGTATTGTTTCCCTACGAAACGTCAGTTTATGATCCTCGGCGGCGACCCGGCGCGGGTCCGCGAGCACGGGAGGCAACGGTGGCCCAAACCTTCGAAGGAGCGCGGGTCCTCGTGACCGGCGCTTCGTCCGGCATCGGCGCAGGGCTGGCCGAGGCGTTCGCCGAGGCAGGCGCCACCGTCGGGATCGCGGCCCGTCGGCGCGATCGTCTGGCCGCGGTTCTCGAGCGCTGCCGGGCTCGCGCGCCCGGCTCGGCGATGTGGGTCGCCGACCTTTCCGATCCCGCCGCGGTCGACCGCCTCGCCGAGGAGGCGTGCAACGAATTCGGGGGGATCGACGTCTTGGTCAACAACGCCGGCATCCCCAAGCGACGCCACGTGACGAAGCTCGACCCGGCGACCGTCGAGGCGGTGATGGCGATCAACTACTTCTCGCCGGTGCGTCTCACGCTCGCTCTGCTGCCCCAGATGCTCGAGCGCGGCTCGGGACGGGTGGTCAACGTCTCTTCGGTCGCTGCCCCCCTGAGCTCCCCCGGCGAGGCCGCGTACAGCGCTTCGAAGGCCGCGCTGGCGGTGTTCTCCGAGACCATGGTCGTCGACCTCTGGGACACCGGTGTCACCATCACCGTCGTCTACCCGGGCGTGGTCGACACCGAGCTGTTCACCCTCCCGGACAACGACCCCTTCACCGGCGGTGTGGAGGCCATCACGGTCGACGAGGCGGTCCGGGCGATCCTCGCGGGCGTCGAAGCGGACGCGCTGTCGGTCTACGTGCCCGAGTACTTCGCAGAGTTCGCATCCGGCAAGGCACAGGATCCCGCGGGATTCCTCGCCGGTGCGGCGGAGTTCGTGCGGATGCAGTCGAAAGGAACCTGATGGCACGCCGTAACCCCAAGGGGATGGAGACCCGCGACCGGATCATGGCCGTCGCGCTCGAGCTCTTCGCGGAGCGCGGCTTCGCGGCGGTCACCATGGAGGAGATCGCCGATGCCGCGGGGGTGACCAAGGGGGCGGTCTACTACTGGTTCGCCGACAAGGACGACCTCGGGCGCGACCTCCAGCACGAGCTCTACGAGCGTCTCACCGAGGCGGCCCTCGCCGAGTTCGACCCCGAGGGGGACGTCGTGGCCAACATGCGGCGCGCGTTCGACGCCTTCCTGCGGGCGCTCCCGACGCTCGGTACGGCGCGCTTCTTCCTCCGAGACGCCTGGACCATCCCCGCCCTCGACGAAGGCGGGCGCCGCGACCAGGAGACCGCGCTCGAGCTCGTCCAGGGTGTCCTCGCGGCGGCCATCGCCCGCGGCGAGATCGTGCCGCTCGACTCGGAGGCGCTCGCACGCGTGCTGGTCGGCGCGTGGGTCGAAGCGACCCTGCACGTCCTGAGGACCGGCGAGCGAGAGCCGACGGTCGCGGTGATCGAACACCTCATCGAGTCCCTCCACCCGGCTGTCGAGTCGAGCGGTGCGGTGGGCGCCTCGAAATATCGCGGTCGATCAAAGGAGCTGCGGCCATGACTCTTTCCGAGCTCGGGCGGCGCGACGCCGCGCACCTCATCCACCCGGTCACGTCGCCCCGCGAGATGACCACCGTCGGACCCCGCATCGTGGTCGAGGCAGACGGCTGGTGGCTGACCGACGACCGAGGCCGCCGGATCATCGACGGCTTCGCCGGCCTGTGGTGCGTGGCGGTCGGGCACGCGCGGCGCCCGATCATCGACGCGGTGAGCGCGCAGCTCGCCACGCTCGACTACTTCACGACGTTCCACGGGCAGTCGCATCCGAAGGCGATCGAGCTCGCGGAGCGTATCGCCTCACAATTCCCCCCGGGGCTCGGCCTCGAGCACGTGATGTTCGCCTCCGGTGGCTCGGAGGCGAACGAGACCAATTTCAAGCTGGTGCGCATGTACTGGGCGCTGCGCGGTGAGGAGCGGCGAAAGACCATCGTGGCCCGGCACCACGGCTACCACGGCCTGACCATCGCCACCATGTCCGCGACCGGCATCATGCCGATGCACTGGAACTTCGGCCCCGAGGCCGAGGGCTTCGCCCACATCCCCGCCCCCTACTGCTACCGCTGCGAGCTCGGCCTCACCTATCCCTCCTGCGGCCTCGCGTGTGCGCGGACCCTCGAGAGCTACGTGGAAGAGGTGGGTCCCGACGAAGTCGGCGCCTTCATCGCCGAGCCGGTGATCGGGGCCGGCGGGATCATCCCGCCACCGCCGGGGTACTTCGAGGAGATCCGCCGGATCTGCGACCGTCACGACATCCTCTTCATCGCCGACGAGGTGGTCTGCGGTTTCGGCCGCACCGGTACTCGCTTCGGTTTCGAGCACTACGGCATACGGCCCGACATCGTGACCCTGGCCAAGGGGCTCACCAGCGGCTATCAGCCCCTCGGGGCCTCGGTCGTCTCCGACAAGGTCTGGGGCACGATCAGTGAGCGGCTCCCCGAGCGCATGCCCTTCAGCCACGGGTTCACCTACATGGGCCACCCCGCCGCGTGTGCGGCCGCCCTCGCCAACCTCACCATCATCGAGGAGGAGGGTCTGGTCGCCAACGCAGCGGAAGTTGGCTCCTACCTGCTCGAGCGGGTGCACGAGCTCGAGCGGTTCGAGACCGTCGGTCAGGTCCGCGGCCTCGGGCTGATGGTGGGCATCGAGCTCGTCGCCGACTCGACGACCGGCCGCGGCTTCGCCAACCCGCACCAGGCCTGCGAGATGGTCGAGCACGAGGCGTGGGAACGGGGGCTCTACTGCAGGGCCATGGGCCTCGAAGTCGTCGGCCTCGCGCCGCCGCTCACCATCGACCGTGAGACGGCCGACCGCATCGTCGAGATCCTCGCCGAGTCGATCGAGGCGATGGAGGCGGCGGTCATGCCGGGCGAGCGGGTACGCGCGGCACGCCCCACTCTCGAAGTCGACGGACCGGCGCACTTCTTCGAGGAGGTCCTCCCGGCCAAGGTGGACACCGACGCCGCGGTCGGGCTCGACCTCGACGTGCAGTTCGTGCTGAGCGGCGATGGGGGCGGCACATGGCTCCTCGAGGTGCACGACGGCTCGGTCGGGACCAGGCCACTCGACGAACCGACCTCGGACGCCGCCGCCACGGTGCGGGCGAGTGCGGAGGACTTCACCAAGATCGTGAACGGAGAGCTCTCCGGCGCCGACGCCTTCATCTCGCAACAGCTCGCCGTCGACGGCGACCTCGACGCGGCCGCCAGCCTGATGGTCCTCGGCGTGCTCTGAGCGCGGGGACCTGCACCGGCGGTGAGGTTCTCGGCCTACGCTCGGGGCGTCGCCGTCCGGGAGGTCGCAGATGGAACTCGGAATCCACTTCGTGAACTTCACGTTTCCGGGCGGATCCGAACGGATCGGGCCGATCCTCTCGGACACCGCCGAGGCGGCCGACGAGGCGGGGTGCGCGACCTTCACCCTCATGGACCACTGGTTCCAGATGGAGTGGCGGGCGTCCGCCACCGATCCGATGCTCGAGGGCTACACCGGGCTCGCCTTCCTCGCCGGCCGCACCCGACGGATCACGCTCGGCACGCTGGTCACCGGTGTCACCTACCGCCATCCGGGACTGCTCGCGAAGATCGTGACCACTCTCGACGTGGTGTCCGGCGGGAGAGCTCAGCTCGGGATCGGAGCCGCGTGGTACGAGCGCGAACACCTGGGCCTCGGTGTTCCTTTTCCGCCGGTCAGTGAGCGGTTCGAACGGCTCGAGGAGGCGCTGCAGATCTGTCTGCAGATGTGGAGCGACGACGACGGTCCCTTCGAGGGTCGTCACTACCAGCTGGCCGAGACCGTCTGCCGTCCGGCACCTGTCCGGCAGCCACGCCCCCCGATCCTGGTCGGTGGCAGCGGCGAGCGGAAGACTCTTCGCCTCGTCGCCCGCTATGCGGACGCGTGCAATCTGTTCGCCCCCGAACCAGCGGTGGTCGCCCACAAGCTCGACGTGCTCAGGCAGCACTGCGAGTCGGAGGGCCGCGACCCGGCGAGCATCAAGAAGACGATCCTCGGCTTCTCCGACCCCCTGACCGACGTCGACGCGTTTCTCGCGAGCATGGAGGAGTGCGCGCGCCTCGGCGTCGAACTGGTCGAGTTGATCCCCCCGGGACACGATCCCGCCTCGTGGGTCGCCGAGCTCGGTGACCGGGTCGTGCCGAAGCTCGCCGAGCTCGAGCCCTCTCCCACCTGAGCGCCCTGGGGTATGCCGAACCGCTTCCTCTAGGAGGCTTGGCGCTCGCCCGAGGGACGCTCTGACCATTCATGCCGGCAGAGCCGGCATCGCCACACCACGCTCTGGTCGGCGTTCCCGTGCTGCCCGTTGCCTCGGACGATGAGCGTCGGAGCGTCCGAGGACCCACAGCTCGGACATTTCGGACCTACCGTGGCACCGCCCACTGCTGACCTCCCTCGAACCACCGCCGACCACCGATCGAAAGCGCCGACGGGGCGCAGAGTACCCCCGGTGGGATAGGTGCGCCATTGCGCGAGGTACCGGAGAAGCGCCGCCCGTCGTACCTGGTCGGCAGCGAATAGCGCGCTCGCCGCCACGTCGTCTCGTCCGCGGCCGCCCGGCGGTGCCTCACCCGGAGCGACGCGCCGCCCCGATGTAGAGGTAGTTCCACGGCTTGAGGAACGAAGGTCCGGGCATCCAGTCGTTCTCGAGCTGGTCGACGTCGAACCCGGCCGCGTCGACGATCCGGTCCATCGGACGATCGAGATTGCACCCTCCGAAAAGTCTCTGTTGCATCCCGTTCAGCCGGTGCTGGCGGGCGGCGACCGCCGGGTCCGGAGCCAAGCCGTGCTCGAGGACGTGGAGCGCTCCCCCGGGGCGGAGCACCCGACGCAGCTCACCGAGTGCGGCGGATGCGTCGGGGATGGTGCAGAGGGTGAAGGTGGAAAGGACCGCATCGACGCTCCCGTCCTCGAGTGCGAGGTCCTGTCCGTCGAGTCCGACGTGCCGGATCGGCGTCATGGCCGCAGCCACTCGTCTCGATGCCAGCTTCCGGCCCACGCTCGAGGGCTCCACCGCGAGGACTTGCTCGACCTCGGAAGGATAGAAGGGTACGTTCAGGCCCGAGCCGAACCCGATCTCGAGGACCGTCCCGGCGAGGCCACGGACCGCCTCGCTGCGATGGCGGCCGACCTCGCGGGAGGCGAGCAGGAGGTTCGTGAGGCGCGGAACCGCCTGGCTCTCCCAGACACCGGTCACGAGGGTGTTCCGGTCGGTTCAGCCGAGGCGCTCGAACACGGTGGCATTGGCCTGGCCGCCGCCTTCGCACATCGTCTGGAAGCCGAAGCGACCTCCGATCGCGTCGAGTTGGTTCAGCAACGTCGTCGCGAGACGGACGCCGCTCGCGCCCAGAGGGTGCCCGATGGCGATCGCCCCACCGACCGGGTTGAGGCGCTCGGGATCGGCGCGGAAGGCTCGGTTCCACATCAACGGGATGGTGGCGAACGCCTCGTTGCACTCGATCGCCTCGAACTGGTCGACCGTCATCCCCGACCGCTGGAGCAGACGCTCGGTCGCAGGTACCGGCGCCGACAGCACGATCGCTGCGTCCTCGGCGGCGACCGTGGCATGGGCGAACCTCGCCCGCATCCCGAGCCCGAGCTGCTCGGCCACCGAACGCTCTGCAATCAGCATCGCGGCGGCACCATCGGTCATCTGCGAGGAGTTGCCCGCAGTGATGTCCGGCGCGGTGTCCGGTTCCCAGTTCTGGGCCGGCGGCAGCGCGGCGAGCGACTCCATCGAGCCGTTGCGCCGGAGACCTTCGTCCTCTTCGAGCACGCCTCCGGTCAATGATCCCTCTTCGTCTTTGAGCGGTACCGGGATCGTTTCCGCCTTGAAGTGCCCACTGTCCCACGCGGCCGCCGCGCGACGGTGGCTCTCGAGCGAGAACTGGTCCATCTGGGTCCGGCTGATCCCCCAGCGGTCGGCGAGCACCTGGGCGACTCGGAACTGCATCCAGAGCCGTCCGTCGATCTGCTCGAGGAAAGAAGGGGAGAACGGCCCGGTCCCACCACGTGCGTTCGACGCGAGGGGCACTCGGCTCATCGACTCGACCCCGCAGGCGATGACCAGGTCGTAGTGGCCCGCCTTCACACCGGCGGCCGCGAAATGCATGGCCTGCTGCGAGGAGCCGCACTGGCGGTCGACGGTCGTGGCGGGGACGCTCTGGGGAAGTCCCGCCGCCACCCACGCGTTGCGGGTGACGTTCGTGCTCTGCTCGCCCACCTGGGTCACGCAACCGCCCACCACGTCGTCGATGCGGCCGGGATCGACCCCGGTCCGATCGAGCAAGGTGGTCAGCGCGAACCCGAGCAGGTCGGTCGGATGCCAGTTGGCGAGCGCCCCGCCGCGCTTTCCCATCGTCGTCCGTACCGTGTCGACCACCACGGCGTCGCGCTCGGTCCCACTCACCTGGTCTCCTCTCCTGGCGCGCCGGGTTCGTCGGCGCGCTCGTCCCCATCCTGGCTCGGCCGCTTCTCGTGACCGCTCGTCGCGTCGTTGTTCGGCCCCCCACTCGCCGGAGCCGAACCGTTCGCCGAAGGGACGAGCATCGTCTCCCGCTCGCCCCTTGCCGCCAGCACCTTCTCGACAGCCGCCATCGCGCCGCTCGCCGGTCCGCGGTAGGCGACCGCCCCGTGCTCGAGCACCACCGCGGTCGCGGCGATATCGAGCACCCGATCGACCTGCTGCT
This sequence comes from uncultured Acidimicrobiaceae bacterium, assembly GCA_963769905.1. GTDB lineage: Bacteria > Actinomycetota > Acidimicrobiia > Acidimicrobiales > RAAP-2 > Bog-756. Next base: position 1,042,642 of record CAVYNG010000002.1, on the reverse strand, counting down.
CGACGATCAAGAGCGCGGTGCCCGCGCCGTTGATCCGCCGCAGTCCGTCGTAGACCGCGTCGATCATCACTGGCGCGAGCCCGAGCGAGATCTCGTCTGCGACGAGAAGCCGAGGCGGGACGATGAGCACCTTCGCCAGCGAGAGGATCCGCTGTTCGCCGCCGGAGAGCGTGCCGCCCGCCTGCCGGCGGCGGGACCCGAGGATGGGGAACGCCTCGTAGGCCCTCTCCAGGGAGTCCGGCACCGAGCGACGACCTCCGCGTTGGCGGAAAGCCAGCTTGAGGTTCTCCTCGACGGTCAGGTTGGCAAAGACGCCGCGGCCCTCGGGCACGTGGGCGGCACCCGCCCTGGCGATCTTGTACGCGGGCAGTCCGGTGATCCCGCGGCCGCTCAACCGGAGGCTACCGGCGGTCGTGGCCAGCAGGCCGGTCACCACGCGGGCGACCGTCGACTTGCCGGCACCGTTCGAACCGATGAGCGCGGTGATCCCCGCCTCGGGCACCTCGAAGCTCACGTCGAACAGGGCCCGGTAGGGTCCGTAGCTCGCGCACACGTGCTCCAACTCGAGTGCGGCCAGGCCGGTCCGGACCGCGTCGTCGACCGTGCCCGTCGCCGGCCCGGTTCCGGACGGGCTCACGCCTCCACCCCCAGATAGGCACGACGGACGTCCGCGTCGGCCATCACCTCGTCGAACGAGCCGACGGCGATCACCTCGCCGAGGTTCATCACGATCGTTCGGTCCACCACCTCACCGACCATACCGAGGTCGTGCTCGACGAGGAGCATCGCCATGCCCCGCTCCCGCTGCAGCTTTCGGAGGACCTGTGCGAGGTCGTGGGTCTCACGGATGTCGAGACCCGAGGACGGCTCGTCGGCGAGCAGCAGCACCGGCTCGGACACGAGCGCCCGCCCGAGCTCGACCAGCCGGCAGGAGCCGAGTCCGAGCGCCGACACCGGCGTTCCCGCCTGATGTTGGATGCCGATGAGCTCCAGCACCGATTCCACTCGCGCCCGTTCGGCGGGGGTGGGAGCGCTGAGGTTGCAGAGATCCCGCCAGAGCTGAGTGCGGCGCTCGGCGGCGCGGAGGGCCACGAGCAGGTGCTCCTCTACCGTCATGTCGGGAAAGATCTCGACCCGCTGGTAGGTACGGCCGATCCCGTGTCGGGCCCGCTTGTAGGTCGGAATCCCGAGGAGCTCGGAGCCCGAGAGCTCGACGCTCCCCCGCTCGGGACGGAGCTGGCCGCAGATGCAATTGAAAAGAGTGGTCTTGCCCGCACCGTTGGGACCGACCAGACCGACGCTCTCACCGGAAGCCACCTCGAGGCTGACCGCGCTCACCGCCGCGATGCCCCCGAAGGTCTTGGAGACACTGGTCACCCTGAGGAGCGGCCCTTCGAGTTCGGCCACCAGGGCGACCGAGCCGTTGTTCACCTGGGTCATCTGTCGCTCACCACCGGCAGGGGCTCCGGTTGTACCGGTGCGGCCTCGTCGTCGTAACCCCCGAGGGTTCCGGTGTGGAAGGTGGTGGCCTCATCCTCACGTCGGAAGAACAGGCGCTCGAACCGGAGCGTCCAGCGTCGCTTCTGGAATTCCAGGACGCCTTCGGGGTGGGCGGCGTAGGTCAGAGCACCGAATGCGAACAGCACGAAGGTGAGGCTGTTGCCGCCGAAGCGTGCCGGCAGGTAGGTCAGCAGCTGCTGGATCACCACAAACCCGAATCCGGCCTGCAGCGCACCCTCGATCGTGCTGACCCCGGTCGTGACCACGATCACCACGAAGGCGAGGGAGATCTGATAGTTGAACTCGGCGGTGTTGACGGACTGCTGCTGGATCGAGAGCAGCGTGCCGCCGATTCCGGCCACCACGCCGGAGATTCCGAAGATCATGACCCGCTGCCAGGTGAGGTTGATGCCGAGACCCGCTGCAGCGGTCTCGCTGCCGCGCATCGCGGTGAGGAACCGTCCGTAGGTGCCCCTGCGCAGGAGCAAGACCCCGAAGATGCAGACGACCATGACCACCATCGCCATCACGAAGTACGCGTGCCCGTTGGGGTTGAGGATGCCGAGGCCGACCCACTTCGACTGGACGCTCAGAGGCGCACCGTTGCTGTTGGTGATCTGGGGGAAGACGGCGAAGTCGAAGAAGAGCGCGGCGGCGATGGTCATGAGGGCGAGTCCGAGCCCGCGCAATCGAACCGACAGCAGCGCGAGCACGATCGCCACCACCGCGGCCGCGGCCGCACCGACGAGACCGCCGACCAGCAGGCTGAAACCCAGGTGGTTGGCGAGCTGAGCCGCGGTGAAGGCCCCGACGCCTGCCAGCGTCGCCTGGCAGAGAGACAGCTGGCCGCCCATGCCGGTGATCAGAGTGATCGACAGGAAGATCGTCGAGAAGGCGATCCCCGAGTTGAAGACGTTCTCCCACGTCGTCGGCATCCAGGTGAGCATCGAGACGATGAACGCGCCGAGGAGCACGTACCACGCGCCTCGGATGATCCGGTCCATTTGCGGCGCGCGCAGCTTCGCCGTCGTCGGTGGCGGCGGCGGGTCGACCGAGGCGAGCGGGTCCTTGGTCTCGTCGAGTTTGCGGAGGCCCGGTACGAGGAGGAGTGCCGCCACCAGTACGACGAAGGGCAGCGAGGTGAACACGGCCGACGACCAGACACTCGAGGCAGGAAGGTACCCCTGGAGCACCGTTGCGAGCACTCCCATCAGGATCCCCACCAGGGCCGCGATCGGCATCGAGCGCAGGACGCCCCAGGCGGCTGCGGCAAAGGCGGCGACGACGAGGGTCGCGTAGTCGTCAGCCTGGAGCTGTCCGTAGAGGGGTGCGAGAAGTACGCCGGCCAAACCGGCCATGAAGCTCGAGATCGCCCAGGCCGAGGCGATCACTCGCCCGGAGTTGATCCCGTCGAGTTGGACCAGCCGTCGGCTTTCGACCGCGCCCCGCATCTGCAGGCCGAGCGGGGTGAGCCGCATCAACACGACCAGCGCAGAGAGGACCACCGCGGTTGCCACGACCGTCGAGAGGTCGATGCCGTTGACCGGGCTCCCGGCGATGTGGAAGTAGACGATGTCGGGGTTGAAGAGTACCGACGGCGGGTTGTACTGGTTGGTGGTCCCGAAGATCACCGGCATGAGCGCGGGGATCCCGACAAACAAGGTGATCCCGGTGACCAGCTTGGCCATCGTGTTGGAGTTGGGGATCCTCCTGAAGAGGAAACGGTCGAAGACCAACCCGAGGCCAGGTGCGATCACGACGACCGAGACGATGAACGCCGCCCAGATCGGCAGGTTCTCGTTCTGGACGAGGAGCGTGAAGATGAAGGCGGAGACGAACGCCTGTGCACCGAAGGCGAAGTTGAAAACCCCGGTCGCCTGGTAGGTGAGGACGAGCCCCACCGCCACCATGGCGTAGGTGCACCCGAAGGGGATACCGGGAATGGCGAAGCCGAGGAAGTGCTCCACTGTGCTGCCCCCCGACGCCTACCGGAAACCGGCGGCGGGACCGCTCATGTTCCCGGAGTGCCGGGCGTCGGGGTGACCAGCTGCGGACTGTTCTTGGTGCCGTGGCAGACGAAGACCTGGTTGCCCTTGCCGAAGACCGGCACGAATTGGGTGCCCTTGACCTGTACGAATGCGCTGCAGTACGGAGGGACCGCGACCGTGTGCGCGCTGGTCCACTTGGTCACCGTCGCGGTCTCCGCCCCGTTGTCGTCGTTGATCGTGTTGGTGACGCTGACCAGGTTGGCCTGGGTGAGAGGCAGGTGGCTGCTCGCCAGTTTGTCGAGACCTTGCACGAGCAGCGCCGCCGCCTGCCAGCCGAGGAGCGCCGTGCCGTTGTAGGTGAAGCTCGGTGCGCTGCTGTTCATCTGGGCGATGTAGGTCTTCATGCCCGGATAGGTGTTGCCGTACTTCCCTCCTGCGGCCTCGTAGGGGACGGCGCCATTGATGTTGAGGTAGACACCCTTCATCAGACTGCTGTACTGGTTCAGCAGGGAGCGGTCGTAGCCGTTGAGCCAGAGCTGGTTGATCTTGAGCCCGTACTGCTGGATGTCCCGAGACATCGTGATGTTGTCCGACTCCTGCATGCAGCTGAGGACGAAGTCGGAGCCGGCCTGCTGCATGCGCTGGACCGCGGAGGAGTAGCTACCGCCGAGCTGCGCCCCGTAGTCCTCGTAGCTGACGTTGTAGCCGGCCGCCTTCAGACCCGACGCTGCGGCCGAGCAGGCATTGTACGACGAGGAGATCGACGGCCCGTAGCTGATCACTGCGGCCGACTTCGAATGGCTCTGCTGCATGGCGTACGCGTAGGTGCCGATCGCTGTCGAGTAGTCCTGCACTGAGCCACCGGCGGCGAAGAGGTTGGGGGAAGGCGACCAATTCCCGCTCACGTTGTAGCCGTAGGTCGGGGTCTTCGTCTCGACGAAGTAGTTCGGCGAGAAGAAGAACGACGCCACCATCACCGCGAAGACGTGGTCCTGGTCGATCAGGGTGTGCGCGAGCTGGTTGAACTGGGTCGGGTTGGCACCGTCGTCGAGGTTGTACGCCAGAGAAAGCTTGTGCCCGTCGGCCCCGCCTTGCGTCGTGTTGACGTAGTTGAAGTATGCCTTGACGCCGGGGGCCAACCCATTGAAGTCCGAGGCGATCGCCCCCGACAAGGTCGAGATCGCGCCGACGTTGATGGTCGACCCCGGCGTGGACGATGCCGAACCCGAGGTCGTCGAAGTCGACGAGCCCGTCGTGGTGGTCGTCGTCGGGGTGCCCGAACTGTTCGAGCATCCTGCAAGGACGAGTGCGACCCCAAGTGCCAGCGCACCTGGCACTGCCCAGCTCCCCCGGCGTCTCCCCATGACCACCCTTTTCTCTGTGCCGGATCGATCGACCCGGGTCGTGGTCGGAGCGAACTCCCCCTCACCGACCGAATGTCGGGCACGTTCTTATGGCACTGATGCTACAGATGTCAACCATAGGCTCGTCGTTCCCCCAGGTCCGGTCGGTCAACACCTGATAATCGACCGCGGACTGCGTCCAGACCGTGTCCGACCGCGACGTCGCCGTGATCTCCGAACGCTCCGTGGACACGCTGTCCGATCGGAGAACCTTATGCTGCCCGGTGGAGAACCCAATGCTTCACCGGACCGCTCGCCCCGCCGGCGTTCACGCCAAGAACTGGCGCCGGCGGTCGAAGTTGCGCAACTCGCGCACCTCGGACGGGCTGACCGGCTCGAGCTCGGCCACGTCCGGGGCGACGTCGGGCTCCCAACCACAGGAGGCGACCATCGCCCGGACCCGCTCGGCGAGCGGACTGTCCCCCGCCGGCACGGCGGCAACTCTCAGTCTCCCGTCGAGTTTCCTCAGCACCCCGCGATCGGTCACGACACTCGCCACCCGCTCGCCTGGCCCGGTCACGTAGGCAACGGTCTCGGGCAGGCGCCGCGGCCTGCCGAGGGTGACCACCGCGCAGGCCTCGGCCCGGCTCATCACGTCGTTGCCCCCTCCCGAACCGACGAGGAACCTCCCGTCCCCGAGCGCAGTCGAGTTGACGTTGCCGTTCCGGTCGACCTCCGCGGCACCGAGGCATGCGATCGTCGTCGTTCCGGGTCCTCCGACCACCATCCCGAGGACCGTCGAGGCGTCTGCGAGCATCGCGGTCCCCGGGAAGACCCGGTGGTTGAAGATGTAGGGATCGGCCGGTGTCGGGGTGTAGTCCCAGAGGCCGAGTTCGGCGGTGAGGCAGACCGGCCGGCCGGCGGCACGCTCGCGGCCGACCGCGACCCACGCGGCCAGGTTCGCGACCCCCGCCCCCGCCAGCACCGCATCCGCACGATGTTCCGCCACCAGTGCCTGCAGCTCGCGCGCGCCGAAGCACGCGGCCACCTCCCAGTCGCTCACCGGCTCGTCCCCGGGGAGCGGGTACTTCTCGTCGTCGCGCCGCCACGACTCGGGGTCCGACAGACGACGGAGACCCTCGAGCCGCTCGCCCCCGAGAAGCGAGAGGTAGGACGCGTGGTCGGGTGGCTCGAGCAGGTGGCGGCGCGCCCACCCGTCGAAATCGTCGCGGGCGGCCGACGCCGCATCGATCCAGAACGGGATGTCCTCGCCGTATCCGTCTGCCGGCAGCCCGGGCGCGAAGCAGCCGCCGGGGTGCGCGCCGAAAGGCGCCTCGACGACTGCGAGGACCCGGTGGGCCGGGACCTTCACCCGGTAGCCGAGCCCCGACAGGTCGTCGACGATCCGCTCGACGGTCGCGACGACGCCGCGGCGGGCGGCCCACGCCCCCCAGACTCCCTCGAGCAGCGGCTCGGAGACGGCGAGGTTCCCTTCTCGGTCGGCGACCGCCGCGTGGCAGAGCGCGACATCGGGCGCGAGCGGGCTCACCACGCCGAGCGCGCCGAAGGGCGAGTCGACTTTCGCGAATCCGGAATTGCGCTCGAGGTCGGAGCCGGACACCGACCCGGTGACGACCGCCGGCAGTCCTCGCGCTGCAGCTTCCATCCGCTGGGCGAGCGTCAGGATCGACCAGTGCTCGACCTCGACCTCACCCGACTCGTACGCCTTCTGGAAGATCGGGTTCGGCGAGTAGGAGGGGAAGCTGTTCCCGGAGTAGGCGGTCACCACCTTGCGCACCAGCCCGCCGCGGAAGAACAGCGCGCCGAGCGCGCCGAGGCTGGTCATCACCAGGGTGAGTGCGGGATCGCTCCCCCATTGCTGCCGGGCGAGCTCCCGCGCGGCGGCCGTCCAGCGGCTGTGGCCCAGCATGACGTGGACCGAGTCGCCCGGCCGCACGTGGCGCTCGACCGCGTCGGCGAGCGACGCGCCGACCTCGGTCACCCGATCAGCCGACGAGGACGTCGACTGCGGCTCCGATCGCCGCGAGGTCGGTCATCTCGTTGTCCTCCGCGTACCTCCGTCCCTGCACGTTGAAGAGCGCGACCGACTCCGCCTCGACCGGGAAGGGGCCCCAATGCCAGGTGCTCCGGTGCAACACGATCGAGGAGAGGGGCTCCAAGAGGAACGCCCTCGCCCGGTCCGCGTCCTCCGGGGAGGCGATCTCGAGGCCGGGAGGTGCGACGACGATCACCGCGGTGACATCGAGGGGCATCAGCGCCTGCGTGTGGGTCGCGTGGCGAAAGAGCATCTCGCACCGGAGGCCGCCGGGGATGGCCGGCACCTCGTCGCGACGGTGACCGATGACGTTCAGGTGGGGGTCGGCCCACGCGTACTCGAGTGTCTGCAGCCCGTCCCGAGGGTCGGTGTCCGACAGCGGCAGCCAACCGAAAGGTTCCCACTCTTCGCGGGTCAGCGGGAGCGGTTTGATCTGTCGGATGTTCCCACCCATGCTCCACGCTCCGTGTCGCCCTAGTGTCGCTACGCAACGTAGCATCGCGGCCGCCAGCCGATGCAGCCGAGGAGGAGCCCACAGATGGACGTGCGCAACATCGAAGACGTCGCCCCCATCGTCGAGCACAAGGGCACGGTGCCCGTGTGGTGGATGGTGGAGTCGCAGGAGATGAGGGAGATGACCGACGGCGGCTTCCTCGAGCTGGTCAACGAGTTCGAGGTTGCCGGGGGTGGCTACGTCAACCCGCACTCGCACCCGACCCACGAGTTCTACTACGTGCTCCGCGGACGGGGGATCATGACCATCGAGGGAGAGGACCGGACCATCGCGCAAGGGGATCTCGTCCACATCCCACCGGATGCCGTGCACAGCCTCCGGCCGATCTCGGACAACGCGTCGATCCACTGCTTCTGCTTCGCCATCGGCGTCAAGGGCGCCGGCGCGATCGACTACACCAACAACTGACGCCTCGGCCGGCGCCCGCCCTCAGCCGGCATCGGTCGGACCGGGGCGCTGGACGAGCGAGTCGTCGAGGCCGAGCAGGTCGACGGTCGTCTGACCCGCTCGCAACGACGCGAAGTAACCGTCCTCGGCGGCGGCCCGCGCCCGCCCGGCGCGCAGCACCTCTTCGAGCGCGCCCCCGGGCACGATCACCACGCCGTCCGCGTCGGCCACCACCCAGTCGCCGAGTGCCACTCGCACGCCGGCCACCACCGTGGCCAGGCCGGCCGTCCCTCGTTCACGTTTGGTCGCCCCGCGGAGAGCGACGGTGCTCGAGAACGCCGGAAACCCAAGGCGTTGCAGGGCATCGACGTCGCGGACGCCGCCGTCGATGACCAAGCCGGTCACTCCCCTGGCCAGCGCCGCGGTCGTGAGAACCTCGCCCCAGTAACCGCGCTCGGCGACGTCGCCGACGTCGACGACGAGAGCGGAGCCGGCCGGGGCCGTCGCCACCCCCACGTGGATGGCGAGATTGTCGCCGGCCGTGCACCGCACGGGGAACGCGGGCGCGGCCAACGTCGCGCCTGACCAGGCAGCTCTCACCCTCGGCGGCAGCGCGGCCGCCCCGCACTCCCCGAGGGTGGCCGCGCCGAGATCGGCGAACGCCCCGGCCATGGTCTGGCTGTCCATGCTCTGCCTCCTCGTGTCCTCGGCGCCCGTGGTCAACCGTCGAGCGCGACGGTGAGCTCGATCTCCACCGCACCCCCGCGGGGAAGGGCCGCCACCCCGATGGCCGAGCGGGTGTGCCGTCCCGCGTCACCGAAGACGTCGAACAGGATGCGGCTGGCCCCGTCGACGACATCGGGCTGGCGGTGGAAGTCGGGAGCGGAGGCGACGAAACCGGTGACGGTGAGGACCCGCGCCACCCGATCGAGCGTGCCGAGCGCCGACTCGAGGACCGCCAACCCGTTGAGTGCACACACCGCGGCCGCCGCCGCGCCCTCCTCGGCGGTCACCGTCGTCCCGAGTGTGCCGACGCAGGTCAGTCGGCCGTCGATCCTCGGGAGCTGGCCCGAGGTCCGTGCGATCCCCTGGTGCACCACCACCGCGTCCAGCGGATCGTGCGGCGGGTGGGGGCCGTACAGCGTCAGCCCGAGCTCGGCGAGACGGGCGCGGATCTTGCCACCGCCCGGCACGGACTCGCCCGCGGTCATCCCTGCTCGCCCCCGCCGGCACCGCCCGCTGCGACGTCGCTCGAAGGGTGTGGTGCGACGGTGACGGCTCGGGGCATGCGAGGGATCCTCCGCTCCTGCGCGAGGTCGAGTCCTCGCGCGACCCGCAGATGGTACCGGCGCGCTCGGCGCGGTGCGGAACCGTCGGGCCCGCGATTCGCCTTGCCGCGTTCGCCTACAGTGCTGCGATGGGATTGCTCGACGGACGGGTTGCGGTGGTGACCGGCGCGGGACGGGGCATCGGCAGAGCGATCGCGTGCTGCCTCGCAGAAGAAGGGGCGAGCGTCGTGGTCAACGACATCGGCGTGTCACTCGCCGGCGAGGGCACCGAGGAGGACCCGGCTGCGGCGGTGTGCGCCGACATCGCCCAGCGCGGCGGTTCCGCCGTCCCGAGCCGTGATCGGGTCGACGATTTCGAGGGCGCCGGAAGGATCATCGACACCGCCGTCGGGTCGTTCGGCCAGATCGACATCCTGGTCAACAACGCGGGCATCGTCCGCGACCGCACCTTGGTCAAGATGGACGAAGCCGACTTCGACGCGGTGGTCGCCGTCCACGAGAAGGGGACGTTCAACACCGCACGGCACGCGGCCCCCCACATGAAAGAAGCCGGCTACGGGCGCATCGTGAACATCACCTCCTCGGCCGGGCTCCGCGGCAATTTCGGGCAGACCAACTACGGAGCGGCCAAGGCCGCGATCATGGGTATGACCTTCGTCTGGGCGCTCGAGCTCGGGCGGTACGGGATCACCGTCAACGCGATGGCCCCTGCGGGCGCCACCAGGATGACCCAGGGATCGGCCGAAGAGGTCGAGGTCGCGCCCGATCAGGACCCTGCACTCAATGCTCCGCTCGTCGCCTATCTCGCGTCGGAAGCGGCAGCGGACGTGAACGGGCAGGTCTTCGGTCGCACCGGCTACGGGTACACGGTCTTCCAGACTCCGCGACAGGTCGCCACCATGTGGCGTGAAGGAGGATGGACGCCGGCCGAAGTGGCCGACCACTTCCACGAAGTGCTCGGCCAGCATCTCCAACCGGTCGGCATGCCGTCCCACCCGCTTCTCGGCAAGAAGAGCTGAGCAAGAGCGAGAGGACCGGAGACCACCGTGGCCCAAATCGCCTCCGAACCGCTGCACGCGATGGCGATGGCCTATGGCGACGAGATCGGGTACCAGGTGGTGGGCGGCTCCGCGCTCACCTTTGCCGAGTGGGACGCCGCCGCCACCCGGGTGGCCCGGGGTCTCGTGCAGCACGGCATCGCTCCGGGCGATCGGGTCGCCATCCATCTCCAGCCGCCCAACTTCCTGCGGTGGATCGTCTCCTACGCGGCCATCCACCGCGCCGGCGCGGCAGCGGTCCCCCTCAACCCACAGCTCACCCGGCCCGAGGTCGCCCGCATGCTCGTGCACTGCGGAGCGGCGGGCGCGATCGCCGAGCACTCCCTGCTCCCCCGCTACGAGGACGAGCGCCCCGCGGTCATGGTCGGTGTTCCGGCCGCCGAAGAGGAAGAGGACGCGCCCCCACCGGGGAGCGTGTCGACGACCTGGTCGGCGATCGCAAGGGAGGAAGCCGCCTACTTCCAGGTGCCGCGCGTCGGCAGCGACCTCGCCGACGTCCTCTACACCTCGGGCACGACCGGACATCCGAAGGGGGTCGCGGTCCGGCACGACAACCTCTCCCTCGTGCCGTTCGGCCAGCCGGCCTTCAACGGCGGCGGCTGGTTGCACGCGAGCCCGCCCTACACCTTCGCCGGTCTCTCGTTCGTCTACACCCCGATGAAGCTCGGGATGAAAGGGGTCTACCAAGCGAGATTCGACGCGGGCCCCTGGCTCGAGACCGTCGCGACCGAGCGCCCGGTGGCAGTCTTCCTCGTGCCGGCCATGGCACTCCTGCTCCTCGACCACCCCGACTTCGAGACCACCGATCTCTCGTCGGTGCAGATCTGCTCGGTCGGGAGCGCGCCGCTCGCGCCGTTCGTGCTCGAGCGCCTGCAGGAGCGCATGCCGACTGCGACCGTCTCCAACAACTACGGCATGACCGAGGCAGGCTCCGTGTACTGCGTCATGCCACCGGGGGAAGCGGTCAGGCGTCCCGGATCGGTGGGCAAGCTGGTCCCGCCCGCCGAGGTCCGCCTGGTCGACTCCGACGGCACCGAGGTGGCGGCCGGCGAGGTGGGCAGCGTGCTCCTCCGCATCCCGGGCCGACCTCGCGAGTACTACGGCGACCCCGATGCCACCGCGAACACCTGGGTCGACGGCTGGCTGGTGACCGGCGACCTCGGGCGGGTCGACGAAGACGGCTACCTCTACATCGTCGGTCGCAGCAAGGACGTGATCATCCGAGGCGGCAACAACATCTTCCCGAACGACGTGGAGCACGCGATCGAGACCCATCCGGCGGTCCTCGAGGCTGCGGTCATCGGGGTCCCGCATCCGGTCCTCGGCGAGGACCTGGTGGCCTTCGTCGCGCTCGGTTCGGGCGAGACGGCCACCGCCGAGGACCTGCGCGCCCATACCCTCGAACGCCTCGCCCAGTACAAGGTCCCGCGTCGGTGGGAGTTCGTCGACGACCTGCCGCGCAACGCGACCGGCAAGGTGGTGAAGGACCGCCTGCGCGACCAGCTCCCCTCCGACACGGAGCGCGGCGGCGGGAAGGGGCCTGCGCCGCGGCCGGCCAGCGGATGATCCGACGCCGAGGAGGGACGAGCAGGTGTCGAACGACCTCCACGCACTGACCCTCGGCGAGGTCCTGGCCGAGCACCGACGGAGCCGGCCGGAGGGGACCGCCGCGGTCTGCGGCACCTTCCGCGCGACCTATCCCGAGCTCGACGAGCGGACCGAACAGCTCGCCCGCGCGCTGCTCGGAGCGGGGGTCGACCACGGGTCGCGCGTGCTCTGGCTCGGGCAGAACTGCCACCGGCTGATCGAGACGTGGCTCGCCTGTGCCAAGGTCGGCGCGGTCGCGGTGCCGGCCAACTGGCGCCAGAGCGCCGACGAGATGGTCACCCTCCTCGACGACGCGCAACCCGCGGTGGTCGTCTGGCAGGAGGAAGAGATCGGGGCCACCGTCGCAGAGGCCCGTTCGAGATGGGGCGGAACCGCCCGCTGGCTCCAGCACGACGCCCCCTCCGGGGAGGGGACCTACGAAGCCTTCCTCGCGGCCGGCGGCCCGGGCGACCCGGACAGGGCCGGCTCGGTCTCCCCCTCGGACCCGGTGCTCCAGCTCTACACCGGGGCCTTCGGCGGCACCCCGAACGGTGCGCTCATCTCGCACCGAGCGGTCATCGCCCAGGCCCTGATGGTGGCGATGGTCCAGCGGGTGAACGGCGACACGGTGTACTTGAACTCCGGGCCGATGTTCCACATGGCGACCTTGATGACCACCTTCGCGACGTTCCAGATGGGCGGGACCAACGTGCTGGCACGCCGGGTCGACGCCGAAGAGCTCTGCCGGATCATCGAGTCGGAGCGCTGCAACTACGGCTTCGTGATGGGCCCGACAGCTGAGCAGATCATCGAGGTGAACGCCGACAAGCGCTACGACCTGAGCAGCTTCCGCACCTTCGGCGGGAGACCCGCGTGGAACGAGATGATCACCGTCGACGACAGCCCCTGGGGGACCCACCCCGCCGGCTACGGCCAGACCGAGGTCACCGGCATGCTGACCTTCAACGCGCTCGGGGTGGGGACCGAAGGGACGAGCGGCCGGCCCTCACCGTGGGTCGAGATGCGGATCGTCGACCCCGAAGGGGTCGACGTCCCCGTCGGCGAGACCGGCGAGATCGTCGCGAGAGGCCCGATCGTCACCAACGGGTACCACGCCCGGCCCGAGCTCAACGAGGAGCGGTTCCGGGGTGGCTGGTGGCACACCGGCGACCTCGGCCGGCGACACGCCGACGGCTCGCTGACCTTCGTCGCGCCACTCACCCGGATCGTGAAGTCGGCCGCGGAGAACATCTACCCCGCAGAGGTCGAAGGGTGCCTCGCGCAGCATCCCGCGGTCAGGGAGGCCGCGATCATCGGAGTCCCCGACCGTCGCTGGACCCAGCGGGTGCTCGCGGTGGTGGTCCTCGAGGAGGGCGCGACGGTCACCGAGGAGGAACTCGTCGAGCACTGCCGGTCGCGCATCGCCTCCTACAAGAAGCCGAGCGAGATCGCCTTCGCCGACGAGCTCCCCCGCAGCAGATGGGTCGTCGACTACGACGAGCTCGACCGCCGCTACGGGGGTGGTGGCTACCCGGGCGCGTCCTGACCCCCGGTACGAACACGGCGGTCCGGGCTAGCGTGTCGCCCGTGGCACGGACGATCGAAGGACCGAGGATCGGCATCGTGGGAGCGGGCAACATCGCGTCGCTCAACGTCACCGGCTACCTCGAGGACGACCGGTGCAAGGTGGCAGCGGTCTGCGACCCCCACGAGGGACGGGCAGAGGAGATGGCCGCGGCCTGGGGTGCCCCGTCCGCGTACACCTCGCTCGAGGACCTCCTCGGCGATCCCTCCATCGACGCCGTCGAGATCCTCACCCCGACCAACCTCCACCACGACCACGTGATCGCCGCCGCACAGGCGGGCAAGCACGTCTCCTGCCAGAAGCCGCTCGCCAATTCGGTCGACGAGGGCCGTGCCATGGCAGCCGCGGCCGAGGCCGCGGGCACCATCCTCCGAGTTAGCGAGTGCTTCCGCCACTACCCGCCGCTCGTGCTGGCCAAGCGCCTGATCGCAGAGGGCGCGATCGGCAAACCCACCGCCGTGCGGATCAAGACGGTGGTGGGCCAGACCGACTCGGCGTTCCAGGCCGGCCTCAACGCCGACGGGTACGTCTGGCGCCTCAACAAGATGAGCCCGGGCGGCCACCTCTTCGACGACATGATCCACAAGTACGCGGTCGCCCTCTGGCTCTTCGACCAGGACATCGTGTCGGTGCAGGCGGTCGTCCGCCGGCGCGACTTCTTCTTCGAGCCGTGCGCGGTGATCTTCGAGTACGAGGACCCGGGCCTCCTCGGGATGATGGAGGTCTCCTACGCGCCGCAGATGTGGATGCGCAGCTCCTTCTACGGTGCCGACGAGTTCTTCGAGGTGCAGGGTGATCGTGGGTTCCTGTGGGTCACCCGGTGCACCGGCGAGATGCTCGACCTCCCCGCGGTCGTCCTCTACGACGGTGCGCACGACACCCAGACCACCACCTCGTTCACCGGGATCGAGGCGAACTGGGCCGAGGGTTTCCGCCGCTCGTCGATGCACTTCGTCGACGCCATGGTGGATGGCGTCCCCGCCGAGATGAGCGCGACCGACGCGATCAAGGCGCTGCAACTTTGCTTCGCGGTCTACCAGGCGGGGAACTCCGGACAGGCGGTCGATCCGCGCACGATCTCGGGAGCGGTCGTCCCGAACGGCTGGCCCGGGTGACCGGCGACGTCGTGGCCGAAAGGCAGCGAGGGTGAAGGTCACCCGCGTCCTCCATCACAGCCTCAACGTCGAAGGCCGGCTCGACCCGACCGTGGCCTTCTACCGCGACCTCCTCGGTGTGCCCGAAGAGGTGCGCCCGACGATCCCGGGCGTGGGCGGTCACTGGTTCGCGGCGGGCGACACCCAGCTCCATCTGGTCGACGCCCCGGCCGGCGAGGGCCCGATCCGACCGACGGGACACCACGTGTGCTTCGCGGTGAGCGATCTCGGGGCCGCAGTCGCCGAGCTCGACGAGATCGGAGTCGAGTGGGTGCGGGCCTTCCAGGGGACGACCGAGCAGGTCTGGTTGTGCGATCCCGCCGGCAACACCGTCGAGCTCCAGCAGGAATCCGGCAGCGAGCCGACGCCGCGATGAACTCGCGGCGGCACGACGTCGAGACCGGTGACGTCTCGACCGGCAGGTCGAGCCGGATGGTGCGGCGAGCGCCGATGCTGCTCTTCGCCGGATGCGCCGTGGCCCTCCTGGCCGGCTGCGGCTCGTCGGGGACCGCGTCGACGACGACCACCGGTGCCGGCAGCACGACCACCACCACGGCCGCCGGCGCGACCACCACGACGGGCGGTACACCGGCCTTCTACGAGGTGCACACCGGGACCGTGTCGGGGCTCGGCACCGTGCTGGTCAACGGGCCGGGCAACACCCTGTACCTCTTCGTCCCCGACAAGCAGTCGGGGATGTCGACCTGCTACGGCTCGTGTGCGCAGGGTTGGCCGCCGCTGCTGCTCCCGAGCGGCGTGTCCAAGCCGGTCGCGGGCCCCGGTGTGAACGCCGCCCTCCTCGGGACCACCCATCGCACCGACGGCACCGTCCAGATCACCTACAACAAGTGGCCCCTCTACACCTGGGTCGGCGACTCCCAGCCGGGTCAGGCGACCGGCCAAGGACTGAACAATCTCGGCGGCCTCTGGTACGTCCTCTCACCGGAGGGCAAGGAGATCACCACCAAGCCCTGAGCAGGAGGGTCCGGCGCGCGCTCAGGCACTGCCCGGCGCGACCCTCCAATCGTCGCACGGCGGGAGCGGGTGGCGGAACAGGCGGGCCGCATTGCCGCCCGCCACCATCCTCAGCTCCGCGTCGTCGAGCGCGGCGAAGGTCGAGGCGAGGACCTCCTGGGTGTCCGGCCAGGTGGAGTCGGCGTGCGGGTAGTCGCTCTCGACCATGATGTGGTCCACCCCGATCACCCCGCGCAGCTCGACGATCGAGGGATCGTCGATCGAGCAGAACCAGAAGTTGCGCCGGAGCACCTCGCTCGGGAGGAGGTCCGAGGGCCAGGCGACCGACTCGGTCCCCGAGGCGGAGTGGGACAGGACGTAGTCCACCCGGTCGGCCAGCATCGGGACCCACCCCATGCCCCCCTCCGAGAGGGCGACGTCGAGGCGCGGGAAGCGAAGGGGAACCCCCGACCAGAGCCACTCGGCCGCGGCGATGAGCGCGTTGACCGGAAAGAGGGTCGGCAGGACCTCGAAGGGGGGCGCCGGAGAGGGAAGGGGTGCCCACGCGGACGAGCCGGTGTGGAGGCAGACCACCGTCGAGGTCTCCTCGCACGCGGCGAAGAAGGGGTCCCAGTGGTCGGTGAAGATCGCGGGCACGCCGAGCTGGGCGGGGAACTCGGGAAAGCTCACCGCCTTGAAGCCCCGCGCGGCGTTGCGGCGGATCTCCTCGGCGGCCAGTTCGACGTCGGCCAACCACGGGAGCTGGAGGGGGATGATCCGCTCGGGATGCGTTCCGGCCCAGACCTCGAGATGCCAGTCGTTCCACGCGCGGAGACACGCGAGACCGAGCTCGGGGTCGTCGGAGCGCAGGAACACCGAACCGCAGAAGCCCGCCACGAGGGACGGGAAGCAGACCGAGGCCCACACCCCGTTGATGTCCATGTCGGCGACACGCGCCTCGATGTCGTAGCAGCCGGGCCGCATGTCCTCGAAGCGGGCCGGGTCCATGCTCCAATCCTCCTTCGGTCTCCCGATGACTGCGTTGAGCCCGACGTTCGGGTACTGGCGGTCCTCGTAGAGCCAGAACTGGGAACCGTCGTCCTTCTCGACGATCCGAGGTGCGCGCGCGGCGAGGTGCGCCGGCATCCGCCCTTCGAAGAGGTCCGGCGGTTCGATCAGGTGATCGTCCACCGAGACGATCGGCACCCGGATCGGCCTCGGCTCGGGGTCCGGGAGCAATGCCGGGCTCCGGGCATTCCCCGCTCGCTCGGCCACCTCAGCCATCGGAGGGGCACGCTAGCATCCGACCAAAGGCAGCCACGGGGGATGCGCTGTCGGAGAGGTGGCACGATGCTCGACCTGATCATCCGCGGCGGGACCGTGGTGGACGGGACCGGTGGACCGTCGCGTCGCGTGGACGTCGGGGTGCGCGACGGCACGGTGGTCGCGATCGGCGAGATCGACGAACCCGCGTCCTCGACCATCGAAGCGGACGGACTGCTGGTGACCCCCGGCTTCGTCGACCTGCACACCCACTACGACGCACAACTCTCCTGGGACCCGACCGCAAGCCCGTCGCCGCTGCACGGGGTGACGACGGTCATCGGGGGCAACTGCGGGTTCTCGCTCGCCCCGGCCGGCCCCGAGAACTCGGACTACCTCGCCCGGATGATGGCCCGGGTGGAGGGGATGCCGCTCGCCGCACTCGAAGTCCTCGACTGGTCGTGGCGCTCCTTCGGGGATTGGCTCGGTCGTCTCGACGGCGCGATCACCCCCAACGCCGGCTTCTTGGTCGGCCACTCCGCGCTCCGACGTGCGGTGATGGGCGACTCGGCGGTGGGCGAAGCCGCCACCGACCAGCAGATCGCGGCGATGGCCGCGCTCGCCGAACGCTCCTACGAGGAGGGTGCCCTCGGTCTGTCCACCTCGCAGGCCCACACCCACAACGACGGGGATGGCGAGCCGGTCCCCTCGCGCTCGGCGAGCCGGGCGGAGCTCGAGGCGCTCGCTGCGTCGCTCGCGCCACACGAGGGGACCACGCTCGAGCTCATCCTGCCCGGGTGCCTCAACGGCTTCTCCGAGGAGGAGGTCGACCTGATGGCCACGCTCTCCCTCCTCGCCAACCGCCCGGCCAACTGGAACGTGCTCGGGGTGTCCTCGCTCAACCCGGCCGCCGCCGAACGCCAGCTGCATGCGTCGACCGTGGCCGCCGAGCGCGGCGCGAAGGTGGTCGCGCTCACCCTCCCGCACACCATGAAGATCCGGCTCTCCTTCGAGAACGGAACGGTCATCGACGGGCTGCCCGGCTGGCGGGAGATCTTCGGGCTTCCCATCCCCGAGCGGATGGCCCGGCTGCGCGACCCGGAAGTGCGTCGCAAGCTCGACGAGGCATCCCACTCGAAGGAGGCGGGCATCCTCGCCGCGCTGGCCCACTGGCAGAACCTGGTCGTCGACGAGACGTTCTCGCCGGAGAACAAAGGGTTGGACGGGCGCACCGTCGGCGAGATCGCAGCGGAACGCGGGCAGGAGCCGTTCGACACGCTGGTGGAGATCGTGCTCGCTGACGACTTGCGGACGGGGCTCCGTCCACCGATCCCCGAGTCGGAGGCCGACTGGGAGCTCCGCGCCAAGGTGTGGGAGGACCCGCGCACCGTCGTGGGCGGGTCGGACGCGGGCGCCCACCTCGACATGATGTGCGGCGCGATCTACTCGACTTCGATGCTCGGCGAAGGGGTGCGCAAGCGCAAGCTGCTGAGCTGGGAGTCGGCGATCCACGAACTGACCGACGTCCCGGCCCGCCTCTACGGCCTGCGCGGCAGGGGAAGGGTCGAGCAGGGATGGTTCGCCGACCTGGTCGTGATCGACCCCGAGCGGATCGGACACCTCGCCGAGCGCACTCGCGACGACCTGCCCGGCGGCGCCGGCCGGCTCTACGCGGAGGCCGAGGGTATCGAGCACGTGCTGGTCAACGGCACCGAGGTGGTGCGCGGAGGCCAGTTCACCGGGGCGACACCGGGTGCGGTCCTCCGTTCGGGGAAGGACACTGACACGGTGACCGTGCCGGGGGGCGTCCCCCGCTGAACAAGGCGGCGGCGGGGACCGTCAGGGGATCCCGCCGTCGACCCGCAGGACCGAGCCGGTGGTGTAGCTCGAGGCGTCGGAGGCGAAGTAGAGGGCGGCGCCGACGATCTCGTCCGGCTGCCCGGCGCGTCCGAGCGCGAAGCGACGTTTCGCCTCGGCCTCGAAGGCCTCGAGATCCCAGTGTGCCGTCACGTCGGTGAGGAAGGGTCCGGCCATGATGCAGTTGACCCGCACCGTCGGTCCGTACGCGTGTGCGAAACCGACAGTGAGCGCGTTCAGACCCGCCTTCGCCGCGTCGTAGGGCAACATGTCGGGCGCCGGCCGGATCGATCCGGTCGTCGAGATGTTGACGATCGACCCGCGGCCCGCCTCGACCATGCGCGGCCCGACGAGCGCGGTGAGGCGGAACGGGCCCTTCAGGTTGACCCCGACCACCTTGTCCCAAAGGGCTTCGCTCACCCCGGTGAGGTCCGGGTAGAGCGGCGACATCCCGGCGTTGTTCACCAGCACGTCGACCCGTCCGAAGGTGGCGTAGGCCTCGTCCACCAGATGATCGAGCGCGTCCCAGTGGCTCATGTTGACTTGGAGCGCGACCGCGCGGCGCCCTCTCGACTCGACCTCGCGCGCCACCGCGCGACAGGCGTCGATCTTCCGGCTCGCGACGATCAGGTCCGCCCCCGCCTCGGCGAAGCCCAGCGCCATCTGACGGCCGAGCCCCCGGCTCCCGCCGGTGATCAGCGCGACCCGACCCGAGAGGGAGAAGCGCTCGGCGACCTCGCCGCCGGATGGAGGGTCGCTCAACCGCTCACCGGAGGTCGGTCGTGGACGCGAGCTCGGCGGCCTTGCGGGCCATCTCGAGCACCACGTCGCCGAAGGCCTCCATCTTCGGGTTGTCGGCCGTGCCGGCGACCACCCGCGCGTACCCGGCTTCGAGGACGATGGCCAGTTTGAACCGCGCGAGGATCACGTAGTAGTCGATCTCGTCGACCGGGCGCCCGCTCCGGTCCTCGTAGTAGGCGAGCAGCTCGCCGGCCGAGGGCATGCCGGTGTAGTCCACATAGCTGACCGTCCCCTCACCCGGGCCCGAGGTGTCCTCGGGCCACCCGTTGACCACCCAGCCGAGGTCGAGCATTGGGTCCCCGACCGTCGCCATCTCCCAGTCGACGATGGCCGCGAGGCGAGCCGGCGCGCCGTGCCGGTACATCACGTTGGCGAACTGGTAGTCGCCGTGCATGATGCCGGGCCGGTAGCTGCGCGGCCGATGGGCCCTCAGCCAAACGGCTGCCTCCTCGATGCCGGGGAGGGGCCGGAACTGCACCGCGGCGAGATGGGAGAGCCAGCGGTCGACCTGGCGTTCGTGGAAGCCTTCGGGCCGGCCGAACCCCTCGAGGCTCTTCCTCTGCCAGTCGACCCTCGAGAGCCGGGCGATCCCCTCGACCAGCTCGAACGCGAGGCCGCGGCGCGCCTCGAGGTCGCCGCCGAAGGGCTCCGGCCAGGTGGTGCCCTCCTGGATGGGCGACCAGCCGTCGATGAACTCCATCAAGTAGAAGCATCCGCCGAGCACGCTCGTGTCGTCGCATCCCCCGACCACCCGCGCGTGCGGGACGTCGGTGTCGCGGAGCGCCGAGAGGAGCCGGAACTCGCGGAGCATGGTCTGGTTGCGGCCCTCGGGGATCGGTTCCGGCGGCCGGCGCAGCGCGAAGCGCTGTCCTCCTCGGGTGATCTCGAAGAGGTCGTTCGAGGCCCCGCCGGTGATGAAGCGGACGGTCATCGGTTCGCCCTCACCGGGCAGGCCTTCGCGGTCCATCCACTGCCCGAGCCGGGTCTCGTCGATCCGCGAGTGCGGCTCCCCGACCTCGTCCTCGACGGTGCTCACCAGTTGCCCACCTCGTGCTCCACAGCCAGCGCGAGGTCCTCGCCGGCCGCGCTCTTCAGCGCGTCGGGGTGGTCGGCGAACTTGGCGCGGGCCTCGGTGATCCGGGTCGGGAGGTGCTGGCTCGGCCAGCGACCTTCGGCGGGCCGGTACTGCTTCAGCACCTGCCGGGCCACCGTCTCGCGATGCACCTCGGTCGGCCCGTCCACGAGCCCCATCACCGCCGAGGCCGTCCACGCGCTGGCGAGGGGCATCTCGTCGGAGACCCCGAGCGCCCCGTGCACCTGGATCGCCCGCTGGGTGATGTCGTGGATGACCTGCGGGGTGAGCACCTTGATCGCCGCGATGTCCCTCCGGATCCCCTTCGGGTCCGCACCGGAGTCGATGCACCACGCCACGTACATCACGAACAGCCGGAACTGGGTCAGCTGGATGTAGGAGTCGGCGAGGTAGGCGCGCACGCTCTGCTTGTCGGAGAGCAGGCCGTCGCGGGTCTTTCGACTCACCGCGCGCTCACCGAGCATGTCGAGGACCTTGCCGGCCATTCCCACCGTGCGCATTGCGTGGTGGACCCGCCCTCCGCCGAGCCGGGTCTGGGCGATGGCGAACGCCTGGCCCTCACCGCCGAGGAGGCTCTCGGCCGGGACCCGGACCTCGTCGTAGTGGATGAGCGCATGCATCCCCGATCCGGGGACTCGCTCTCCCATCAACCCGATGTTGCGGACGATCTTCACGCCGGGTGTGTCGGAGGGCACCAGGAACATCGACATGCCGTGGTAGACGTCGGTCTCCGTGTCGGTGAGGGCCATCACGATGAGGAAGCTGGCGGTGCGCGCGTTCGACGAGAAGAACTTCCAGCCGTTGATCACCCATTGGTCACCGTCGCGGACGGCAGCCGTCTCGAAGAGCGAGGGGTCCGAACCTCCCTGCGGCTCGGTCATCGAGTAGCACGAGAAGATCTCGCCTTCGAGCAACGGGCGCAGGTAACGCTCCTTCTGCTCGTCGGTGCCGTAGTGGGCGATGATCTCCGCGTTGCCGGTGTCGGGTGCCTGGGTTCCGAAGATGATCGGCGCCCACTGGGAGCGGCCGAGGATCTCGTTCATCAGTGCGAGCTTGACCTGCCCGTAGCCCTCGCCGCCGAGCTCGGGGCCGAGATGGCACGCCCAGAGCTTGCGCTCACGGACCTGCTGTTTGAGGGGATCGACGATGGCGCGCAGCCCGTCGTCGAGCGGATGGTAGGTCTTCGAGCCCCACAGCACGTCGATCGGCTCGATCTCTTCCCTGACGAACCCGTCCATCCAGTCCAACTGCGCTCGGAACTCCGGTTCCGTGGAGAAGTCCCAGGCCACATCCGCCCTTTCTGCTCGACGTTGACCGCACGCACCGGGCGGACGCGGCGCCAGAGTACCAGTTCGTGCGAGACGCTCAGATGGGGCTGCGGCCGGCCGCGAGGTCGGACGCGAGCAGCCCGGCGATCCGGTCGCGGTGGAATGCGGCGCTGCCGTTGGTGCTCGCGTCGAGCTGTGCGCGCTTCAGGTAGAGATGGAGGTCGTACTCCCAGGTGAAGCCGATCCCTCCGTGCACTTGCATCGCGGTGGCCATCACCCGCCGCGAGGCATCCGAGCACCACGCCTTGGCCATCGAAGCCGCCAACGAGGCGTCGGGATCTCCCGACCCGAGGCACCAGGCCGCGTAGTACGCGCTCGACCGCATGGCCTCGACGTCGACGAGCGCGTCCGCAAGACGATGCTTGACCGCCTGGAAGCTGCCGATCGGATGCCCGAACTGGCGCCGCACCTTCGCGTACTCGACGCTCATCTCGAGCGCGCGCTCGGACGCGCCGAGCAGCTGTGCTGACGCGGCGGTCGCCGCGCGATCGAGTACGAGGGACGCGGCCCCGAGGCCACCGATCCGCCAGGCGGGCGTCGCGTCGAGCGGCAGCCAGGCGAGCGGGCGGGTCCGGTCCATCGACGGCTGCGACGGCGGCCGCTCCGCGTCACCGAGAGGGAGTGCGTAGACCCCGTCGTCGGTGGCCACGACGGCGAGGTCCGCCACCGACGCGTACTGGACCGGCTCGGGCCGTCCATCGAGCAGCCACCGGTCTCCCTCGGATCGAGCGGTGGTGGAGCCGTCCGCCCAGGCCACACAGCCGATGGAACGGCCTTCCGACAGGGCGGCGATCCAGCTGGCCAGCTCCTCGCGCACTCGAGAGGGGAGCTCGTCGTCGCGCCGAGCCGTCTCGAGCGCCCCGAGGCAGAGCACGGTCGGGACGAAGGGAGCCGGTGCCACCCGCCGTGCGAGCTGCTCGCAGAGCACCGCGACTTCGACCATGCCCAAACCGAGGCCGCCGGCTTCCTCGGGCAGTTCGACTCCCAGCCAGCCCTGCTCGGCCATCGCCTGCCAGAGCTCGCGGTCGAAGGGCTCGACAGCAGCTCGGGGGGCTCCGTCCCCGTCCGTCCCCGGCCCGACGACCGCGCGGACCCGCTCGCCCGCGGCCATTCCCTCGAGCAGGTCGGCCGCGGCCTCTGCGAGCGCGCGCTGGTCGGCAGAGAGCTCGAACTCCATGGCGGCGAAGCTTACGATCCGAGCGCGCCACCGGGGCCCGGGCCAGACCGTGCCCGCCGCGGGCCTGTGTCAAGCTGACCACGATGGATCTGCAGATGACCGCCGACCAGCGACGCCTCCGCGAGGAGCTGCACGACTGGCTGGTCGCCAACCTGCCCTGGGCCTACACCGAGCCCCCACCGCGCTCCCCCGACCTCGCCGAGGTGGTCGTCTTCGGCCGCCAGTGGCAGGCGAAGCTGGCTGCCGACCGCTGGGTGGGAGTGACCTGGCCGACCGAGCTCGGCGGCCGGGGCCTCGGGCCGACCGAGCACTTTCTCGTCACCGAGGAGATGGCGCGGGCCCGTGCCCCAGAGCTGGTCGGGCGCATCGCGATCAACCTGGTCGCCCCCACCCTCTTCGCCCACGGCACACCCGAGCAGCAGGAGCGGTGGTTGCCGCCGGTGCTCCCGGCCGAGGAGCTCTGGTGCCAGTTGTTCAGCGAGCCGGAGGCCGGCAGCGACCTCGCGTCGCTCACCACCCGGGCCGAGAAGGTCGACGGCGGATTCCGGCTCACCGGCCACAAGGTGTGGACGTCCTACGCCCAGTTCGCCGACTGGGGCCTCTGCCTCGCCCGCAGCGACCCGGACGCACCCAGGCGGCAGCTCGGGCTCTCGTGCCTGGCGGTCGACATGCACGCCGAGGGTGTCGAGGTCCGCCCCCTCGTGCAGATCACCGGCGATGCCGAGTTCAACGAGGTAGTCCTCGACGGCGTCTTCGTCCCCGACGCGGCCCTGATCGGGGAGGCGGGTGACGGTTGGCGGGTCGCCAACTCGACCCTCGCCCACGAGCGCGGGGTCAACCCGCGCCAGCTCGGCATCCACTGCCAGCTCCTCGCCGAGCTGCTCGAGCTCGCGGACGCGGCGCCGCGCGGCTTCGACGACTGGGAGGTCCGCCAGCGGGTGGCCGAGGCCTACATCGAGGTCAAGCTGTTCCAACTGCACAACTGGCGCACCCTCACCCGCCTCGAGCGCGGCGAGCCGCCCGGCCCCGAGGGCAGCGCGCTCAAGCTGTACTGGAGCGAGATGTCGAAGCGCTTGCACGAGACGGCGCTCGAGGTGCTCGGACCGGCATCGCCGCTCTGGCAGGGGGCCTCGGGCAACCCGGGGGACGGTCTCTGGCAGCGGTCGTGGCTCTACTATCAAGCCTCCTCGATCTTCGCCGGCACCAACGAGGTCCATCGGACCCTGGTCGGCGAGCGGGTGCTCGGGCTGCCGAAGGACTGACCGCACCGAGTGCCGAGGAAGGCGAGGAAGGAGCAGGCCGTGGGGTACGAAGCGATCCGCTACGAGGTGGACGGTCCGGTCGCGACGGTCACCATGAACCGCCCCGAGGTCGCCAACGCACAGGACAGCAGGCTCATCGACGAGATCGACGCCGCCTTCGACGAGGCCGATGCCGACGACACGGTCCGGGTGGTGGTCCTCGCGGGTGAGGGCAAGCACTTCTCCTCCGGCCACGACCTGAAGGCGCTGGTGGGTCAGGACGGGGCCGACGAGTGGGTGCTGATGCGCGAGACGCCCGAGGGGAAGCTCTACCACGAGAAGGTCATGTACTACGACCGCTGCAAGCGGATCCACGACTTCCGCAAGCCGACCATCGCCGCGGTGCAGGGGAGCTGCGTGGCCGCCGGCTTGATGTTGGCCTGCATGTGCGACCTCATCGTGGCGGCCGACGATGCGCGCTTCTCCAACCCGGTGCTCCGGATGACCGGAGCCGGAGTGGAGCTGCTCGTCGAGCCCTGGGAGCTCGGCATCCGCAAGGCGAAGGAGTTCTTGCTCACCGGGGACACCATCGACGCGCAGGAGGCGTGGCGTCTCGGGCTGGCCAATCGGGTGGTCCCCCGCGCCGAGCTCGCCGAGCGAACCCGCGAGCTCGCAGAGCGGATCGCGCTCGTCCCTCCGGCCACCGCCCAGGTGGTGAAGGACACCCTCAACCACACCGGTGAGCTGATGGGCAAGTCCGCCTCCTGGAAGTACCACTTCATGGCCCACCACTGGATGCACAACACGGAGACCGCCCGCAGCGCGCTCGCCGAGCGGCGCACCCGCAGCTCGATGAAGGAGGTCTTCTCCGACCGCGACCGTGGGGACCGGCCCGAAGGTTGAGCACCGCAGCAGCCGGAGACGGCGCGGGCGCCGGCCCGCTGTCGGGCACCCGCGTGCTCGACGTGGGCACCCGCATCTCGGCACCGTTCTGCGCGGGCCTCCTCGGCGAGCTCGGCGCGGAGGTGATCAAGGTCGAGCAACCCGGCACCGGGGACTTCATGCGCACGATCGGCCCCTTCGCCCCGACCCGCGAGGGGCCCGGCTACTCGCTCTTCTGGGCGGTCGAGGGCCGCGGGCGGAGGAGCGTCACCTGTGACCTCCGCAAAGAGGAAGGCCAGAGCCTGTTCCGGCGGCTCGCCGCCACCTCCGACGTGCTCTGCGAGAACTTCCGCCCGGGAACCATGGAGGAGTGGGGACTCGGCCCCGGCGACCTCGGCGCCGAGCTCGTCTACGTGCGGATCAGCGCCTTCGGTCAGGACGGACCGTACTCGCAGCGACCGGGCCTCGATCGCCTCGGCATCGCCTACGGGGGACTCCTCCAGCTGACCGGCGAGCGAGACCGCCCGCCGGTCCGGCCGGGCGTGACCATCGCGGACTACCTCACCGGGGTCTTCGCCGCGCTCGCCGCGGTCGCCGGACTCTTCGAGCGGCGCACTGCATCACCGCCGTCCGCCCCGAGCGTCGTGGACGCCGCGCTCTACGGCTCGATCCTCCGGGTGCTCGAATGGACCCTCGCCGCCTACGACTCCACCGGGAAGGTCCGGACCCGCGAGGGCAACCGCATGGCCAACTCGGCGCCGCTCGACAACTACCGCGCCGCGGACGGCGCCTACGTCTGCATCGTGGGCGGCTCGGATGCCAACTTCGGGCGCCTCTGCCGCGCGATGGGACGCCCCGAGCTCATCGAGGACCCGCGCTACGCGACCCTCTCGGCGCGGGTGGAACGCGGCCAGGAGATCAACGACGTGGTGGCCGCCTGGGCGGCCGGACTCGGCTCGGCCGAGATCGAGGCGGCCTGCGTCGAGCACGGAGTGCCGGTCGGCACCGCCTATACCGCGGCGGACATCTTCGCCGACCCGCACATGGCCGCCCGCCGCGACCTGGTGACGGTCGAGGACCCGGTGATCGGTCCGCTCCGCCAGCAGGCGCCCTTCCCGCGCTTCGCAGGCCGAACGGCGCCGGTGCCGACCGGTGCGCCCGAGCTCGGCGCGCACAACCGCGAGGTCTGGTGCGACCTGGTCGGTGTCACGCCCGACGAGCTCGACCGCCTCGGCGAAGCCGGAGTGGTCTGAGGAGGAGCCGGGGCCCTACTGGCCCGGCTCGGGATCGCGGGGGAGCCCGAGGATGCGCTCGGCGATGACGTTGCGCTGCACCTCGCTCGTGCCGCCGGCGATGGTGAGACAGCGGGTGGCGAGAAACCCCAGCCCCCAGCGCGCCGCACGTCCGTCGAGAGTGGCTCCCTCGGGTCCGATCATGGCGAGCCCGAGCTCCTGCACGCGCTGCTCGTGCTCCGCGCCGAGCAGCTTGCGGAGGCTCGCCCCCGAACCCGGGTCGGTCCCCGCCAGTGACCGGAGCGTCGAGCGGTGGGTCATGAGCTGCAGGGACTGGGCCTCGATCAGCAAGCGCCCGAGCCGGTCGATCATCGCGGTCGGGAGATCGTCACCGAGCCGGTCGGCGAGGCGGATCAGGGACTCGACCCCGATCCCGAAGGTCGACCCGCTCGACATGTTCACCCGTTCGTTGGCGAGCGTGACCCTGGCCAGGCCCCACCCTTCGTTGACCTCGCCGATCACGCAGTCGTCGGGCACGAACACCGAGTCGAGGAAGACCTCGTTGAACATCGCCGCGCCGGTGAGCTCGCGCAGCGGCCGGATGTCGAGCCCTTCTGTGTGCATGTCCACGATGAAATAGGTGATGCCGCGGTGCTTCGGCGCGTCGGGATCGGTCCGCGCCAGACAGATGCCCCGGTCGGCCTGGCGAGCCATCGACGTCCACACCTTTTGACCGGTGAGCAACCAGCCGTCCTGGCCGCGCTCCGCACGCGTCGAGAGGCCTGCGAGGTCGGACCCCGCCCCGGGCTCGGAGAACAACTGGCACCAGGCGAGCTCGCCGAGAAGGGTCGGCCGCACCCACCGCTCGTGTTGCTCGGGGGTACCGTTCGCGATGATCGGGGGCAACGCCCAGGCCCCGATCCCGAGGTGCGGGCGAGAGAGCCCTGCGTCGGCGAAGAGCTCGTCGATCACCACTTGCTCGACCGCGCCGGCGTCCCGCCCCCACGGACGCGGCCAGTGCGGCGCGACCAGTCCCGCCTCGACCATCGCGCGCCGCCGATCCCGCTCCGGGGTCGCGCCCAGCTGCTCGACGACCGGCGCGAGCTCTCTGCGGACTTCGTCGGCGAGGTCGGGCAGCTCGGCGGTGAGCGTCCGGCGGGTCCCGCCTCCGGCGAGCGCAGTGACCTCGAGGCACATCGAGTCGGGATCGCCGAGCAGCTGGCGGTCGGCCATCGCACGCTTCAGGTGGAGATGGGCGTCGTGCTCCCAGGTGAACCCGATGCCGCCCAGCACCTGGATGCACTCCTTCGCGCCCTCTGCGTAGCCGTCGAGTGCGAGCACCGCGGCGGTCGCGGCCGCGAGGTCGGCCTCTTCACCGTGGCCGGTGTCGACGGCGACCGCCGCGTCCCAGGCCACCGCCGCGAGCTGCTCCACCCGCACCGCCATGTCCGCGAGCCGGTGCTTGATGGCCTGGAACTGCCCGATCGGGCGCCCGAATTGCCGGCGCACCTTCGCGTACTCGGTCGCCGTCTCGAGGCACCAGCGTGCTCCGCCGGCGTGCTCGGCCGCCGCGAGCGCGAGGGCGAGTTGTCGCACCCGGTTGACGGGGAGGGCGCGCAGCTGGTGGTTCCCGTCCACCAACAGCCTGTCCGCCACGACTTCCCCGACCCGGCGGGTCGGGTCGAGGCTCGGCAAGGCGGTCACCGTCAGTTCTCCCGCGGGCTCGGCGGGCCCGGCGACCTCGAGCAGGCACCAGAGCTCGCTCCCGTCCTTCACCCGAACCGGGACGAGCAGCGTCGTGGCGACCATCGCACCGAGGACCGGCCGGAGGGTGCCGGAGACCACCAGCCCGCCTGCACCGTCGTCATCGACCGCGTCGAGCCCTCCCGGACCGAGGAACACGCCCGCGGTCGCACTCCCCTCGGCGAGCGGCGGCACCACCGCGCGGGCCGCGTCGCCGTCGAGCCCCTCGGCTGCCGCGGCCGACGCGAGCACCGTGGACAGGAAGGGGCCCGGCAGGAGGGAGTAGCCGGACTCCTCGAGGAGGACCGCGAGCTCGAAGAGGCCGAATCCCTGACCCCCGAGCTCCTCGGGGAGGTGGATGCCCGTCCAACCCTGCGCGGCCAGCTCCTTCCAGACCGGCTGGAGCTCCTCGGTCTCGACGTCGAGCAGCGCACGCGGCACGCTCGGCGGGCAGTGCGCCGCGAGCCACCGCTCGGCGATACGACGTTGCTCCTCGTGCTCCTCGGTCAGGGCGATGGGCACCGCGAGTCCCTCAGGCGCGCTCGGCGGCCGGCTGGTCGGCCGGCTCGTCGACCACCTCGACGGAGATGGCCCGCATCGGGCAGCCCTCCGCGGCGACCCGGATGCGTTTCTCGTCGTCGCCCGGCCGGTCGAGCACCATCGACTGCCCCTCGTCGTCGAGATCGAAGGTGGCCGGCGCCCAGTAGACGCAATTGCCGGTCCCGACGCACTTGTCCTGGTCGATCACGATCCTGAGCACGCTCCCCTACCTCCCGGACACCAGATCGGCGTCGCGCAGGTGAGCTTCGCGTAGCTGACGCTTGCGGACCTTGCCGTTCGCGTCGCGCGGGAGCTCGTCGACGATCTCCCACTCGCGGGGCACCTTGTACTTGGCGAGCGTCGCCGCGACGTGGCCGGCCAGCTCGTCGGCGCTCACCTTCTCGCGCAGCTGCACCATCGCCTTCAACCGCTCGCCGTCGCGCTCGTCGGGGATGCCGAAGACCGCGCAGTCGACCACCGCCGGATGGGTGAAGAGGACCTCTTCGATCTCCCGCGGCGCGATGTTGACGCCGCCCCACAGGACGAGGTCCGACACCCGGTCGGTGATGGTCAGATAGCCCTCCGCGTCGAGGAAGCCGACGTCGCCGACGGTGAAGGCGTCCTCGTGCCAGGCGTTGGTGGTCGACTCGTCGTCGTTGCGATAGTGGAACTTCTGTGGTCCGGCCGGGCGGATGTAGATGAGACCGGGCTCGCCGGTCGGCACCGGGCCACCCGCCTCGTCGAGGATGCGGATGTCCACCCCCGGCCAGGGTGTCCCGACGCTCCCGGGGCGTTCGAGCCACTCCTTCGGCGAGATCCTGGTCGCCCCGCCCTCGCTCGCGCCGTAGAGCTCGTGGATCTCGGTGTGGGGGAAGGCATCGATCATCCGGTACTTCACCTGCACCGGGCACGGCGCGCCCGCGTGCACCACGAGCGAGAGGCTCGAAGTGTCGATCGATGATCGGACGTCGTCGGGGAGCTCGAGGATCCGGATGAAGTGGGCCGGGACCATGAAGGTCCTCGTCCCCCGCCGGCGGCTCACCTCCTCGAGCCAGCCGCGAGCGTCGAAGCTCTCGGTGACCACGGTGAGGGCTCCGACGTAGAGCGAGGTGAGCGCCCAGCCGAGGTGGGCGGCGTGGTAGGCGGGACCGGTCATCACGTAGACGTCGTCGGGAGTCCAACCCCAGAGCGCGACCTGCCCCTCCATGCCGCGTGCTCTCCCCGCGTCGTCGGAGATGCCGGCGTGGACCACTCCCTTCGGTCGGGCGGTGGTGCCGGAGGTGTAGAAGAGGAGCTCGGGACCGGACCGGCTGTCGCCGTCCGGAAGAGGGGTCGCCTCGGCGATCGCCTGCTCGTAGCCGGCACCGACCCGCAGGACCGAGGCCGGGTACTCGGCGAGTGACGCGAGCAACTCGTCGTCGAACCCGACGCCGCCGACGGCGACCGCCACCTCGGCGTCGGCGAGGATGTAGGCCAGCTCGGCCGAGCGGAGGTGCCAGTTGACCGGCAGATAGGGGGCGCCGAGCATCGCGGCCGCGGTCACCACCTCGAAGAGCTCCATGCCGTTCGGCAACACCCCGGCGACCGGGCGGCCCGGACCGGCGCCCTGCCCGTCGAGCACGGAAGCAAGCCGCCGGGCGCGTTCGTCGAGCTCGCCGTAGGTGCGCACCACCTCGCCGAAGGCGATCGCCGGCCGATCGGGCGAGCGGCGCGCGTGTCCCGTCACCCCCCGCACCCGGGTCGGTGCCCGCTCGTTCATCGTGAGGAGACTACCGCCAGGACGGCCCTCCCGTCCGAGGCCGGGTAGGGTGCGCCGATCGAGACCGTCGTGACACCCACGCACCCACTCGAGGCGATCACCGCCGAGGAGATCCGCATCGCGGTCGACGCGGCGCGCAGACATGGGCGCCTCGACGAGGGCGCGCTGTTCTCTGCGGTCGCGCTGGAGGAACCGACCAAGACCGCCGTCGCGACTCATCGGAGCGGTATGCCCCCCGATCGGCGTGTGCGCCTGGTCGTCGTCCCCGGCGCGGAGTCCTCGGTGACCGAGGCGGTGGTGGGTGTGCCGGGTGGTGAGGTGCTCGACTGGATGCCCCGCGAAGGTATGCGGCCCGCGCTGCTCTTCGACGACGCGGTGCGCACGACGGACGCACTGCGCGAGCACTCCGGGTGGCGCGCCGCACTCGCCCGCCGCGGGATCACCGACCTCGACAAGGTCCAGGTCGACCCCTGGCCGGCCGGCAACTTCGCCATCGCGCTCGAGGAAGGGCGCCGGATCATGCGGTGCCTCGCCTACTACCGCGAGGAGCCGACCGACAACGGCTACGCGCGACCGATCGAAGGCATCCTCGCCACAGTGGACGCCGCACGCGGGGAAGTCGTCGAGCTCCAGGACTTCGGAGTGGTGCCCTTGCCCGAGGGTCGTGGGAGCTACCTCCCCGAGGACAACCGACCCCTGCGCGAAGACCTCCGCCCGCTCGAGATCACCCAGCAGCAGGGTGCGAGCTTCACCCTCCAGTCGAACCTGCTCACCTGGCAGCGCTGGTCGATGCGCATCTCGATGCACCCCCTCGAGGGCCTGGTGCTCCACACCGTCGGCTACGACGGCGGTGGCGGGATCCGTCCGATCCTCCATCGCGCCTCGATCTGCGAGATGGTGGTCCCCTACGGGGACCCCGACCCGATGCACAGCTGGAAGAACGCCTTCGACGTGGGCGAGTGGGGGCTCGGCAGGATGGCCAACTCCCTCGAGCTCGGCTGTGACTGCCTCGGGGAGATCACCTACCTCGACGCGGTCCTCTGCAGCGAGCACGGACGGCCGTACGTCCTGAAGAACGCCGTCTGCATCCACGAGGAGGACTACGGCATCCTCTGGAAGCACCAGGACCAGCACGCAGGTCGCACCGAGGTGCGCCGCTCGCGCAGGCTGGTGGTCTCCTCCATCGCCACGGTCGGCAACTACGAGTACGGCTTCTACTGGTACTTCTACCTCGACGGCACCATCCAGCACGAGGTCAAGCTCACCGGCGTCATGTCCACCCAGGCGATCCCGCCCGACGCGGAGCCGACCCACGGCTCGGTGATCGCGCCCGGCCTCGCGGCCCCCCTCCACCAGCACCTGTTCTGTGCGCGGCTCGACCTCGCCGTCGACGGACCGGTCAACGAGGTCCACGAGGTGTGTGTCGAGCGCGAAGCGCGCGGCGAGGGCAACCCCCTCGGGAACGCCTTCGGTCTCCGCACCGAACGTCTCGAATCCGAGCTGGCCGCGCGCCGCGACATCGACGCCGCGACCGGCCGCCATTGGCGGTTCGTGAACCCCACGTCGGTGAACGGTCTCGGTCGGCCGGTTGCCTACCGGCTGGTACCCGGTCCGACGCCGACCCTGCTCGCCGCCGCGAACTCGAGCGTCGCGCAGCGCGCGGGGTTCGCCCGCCACAATCTGTGGGTGACCCCGTACTCGGCCGACGAGCGCCGGGCGGCCGGCGACTACCCCAACCAGCACGCGGGCGGCGACGGTCTCCCCGGCTGGACCGATGCCGACCGGTCACTGGTCGGGACCGAGCTGGTCGCCTGGCACACCTTCGGCGTGACGCACGTACCGCGGCCGGAGGACTGGCCGGTGATGCCGGTCGAGTACTGCGGCTTCCACCTCTTCCCGGTCGGGTTCTTCGATCGCAACCCGAGCCTCGACGTGCCGCCGCCGGCCGGCCACTGCTCCTGAGCCGCGGCCCGTCGTTACCATGGCCGCGGTGCCCGAGCTCGAATCCCTCCTGTACGACGAATCCGACGGCGTGGCATGGGTGACCCTCAACCGTCCCGACGCCTTGAACGCATTCGACACGACCATGCAGCGCGAGCTGCGCGAGCTGTGGTTCCGGCTCCGCAGGGACGACGACGTCCGCTGCATCGTGCTCACCGGAGCGGGCGACAAGGCCTTCAGCACCGGGCTCGACCGCGAGAGCATCGGCTCGATCGAGGACCTGCCCCCCGGCAAGCTCCCCGGCTACCACACGCCCTGGGACTTCGACGACCCGGGTAAGAGCGTCTGTCCGAAGACCAACGACCTCTGGAAGCCGGTCATCGCCGCGGTGAACGGGATGGCCTGCGGGGGGGCGTTCTACATGCTCGGCGAGGTGGACTTCATCATCGCCGCCGACCACGCCACCTTCTTCGACCCGCACGTGACCTACGGGATGCCGGCCGCCTTCGAGCCGATCTTCCTCCTGCACAAGATGCCCTTCCAAGAGGTGATGCGCCTCTCGCTGCTCGGGGCCCACGAGCGGATGTCCGCACAACGGGCCTACGAGATCGGCTTCGTCTCCGAGGTGGTCCCGGCCGAGGAGCTCCGCGAACGCGCGGATTGGGCGGCACGGGCGATCGCCGACCAACCGGCGCTCGCGGTGACCGGCACGCTGCGCGCCATCTGGACCGGGCTCGAGCTGACCCGCCGCCAGGCGCTCGACCACGCCTTCTTGTTCACCAACATCGGCACCGACCGCTCGCTGCTCGCCGAAGGCCAGGAGCGGTTCTCGACCGGCAAGCGGATCGACTGGCGCCTCCGCTGAAGGTCAGCCCTCGAGCGGCGGCAGGCCGCCGGCGATGGTCTTCGTCTCGAGATACTGCTCGAAGCCCTCGAGGCCATTCTGCCGGCCGATGCCGCTCGCCTTGTAACCCCCGAAGGGCGCGTCGGCCCCATACCAGATCCCGCCGTTGACCCCGGCGGTACCCGCTCGGATGCGCCGCGCCACCGCGATGGCGCGCTCCTCGGACCCGGAGGTCACGCCGCAGCCGAGGCCGTAGTTCGACTCGTTCGCGATGCGCACCGCGTCGTCGTCGTCCTCGAAGGGGATCACCACGAGGACCGGACCGAAGATCTCCTCGCGGGCAACCGTCATCGAGTTGTCGACGTCGGCGATGAGTGTCGGCTCGACGTAGAAGCCCTTGTCGAGATGGGCCGGCTTCTTGCCGCCCGTGACGACCCGCGCACCCTCGTCCTTGGCGCTCGCGATGTAGCGGAGGATCTTGTCCCGCTGGGACGCGTTGATCTGGGGGCCCTGGAAGTTGGAGGGATCGGTCGGGTCGCCGTAGGGCACGGTGCGGAACCCCTCCTCCATCAGCGCGATCCCCTCCTCGTAGCGCGAGCGCGGCAGGAGGAGCCGGGTCAGCATCACACAGCCCTGCCCGCCGTGGATGCAGACGGTCCAGGCGGTGGAGAGCTTGGCCGCGAGGTCGGCGTCCTCGAGCACCACGTCGGCCGACTTGCCACCCAGTTCGAGGAAGAGCCGCTTGAGGGTCGGGGCGCCCTTCTCCATGATCCGTCGCCCGACCGCGGTCGAACCGGTGAAGGAGATCAGGTCGACCCGCGGATCGGTGACCAGGTCCTCGGCGACGCCGTTGTCGGTGGTCGGCACCACCTGGAATACACCGTCGGGGAAGTCGGTCCGCTCGGCCACCAGACGCCCGATGCGGGTGGCGTTCCAGGGCGTGTCGGGCGCGGGCTTCAGGATCACCGTGTTGCCGGTGGCGAGCGCCTGGCCGATCTTGTTGATGGTCACCTCGAAGGGGTAGTTCCACGGGACGATCGCCCCGACCACGCCGGTCGCCTCCTTCACCACCTTGCGCCAGCTCCTCATGCCGAACGCGTGGCCCTCGGGCAGGTCGCGCTCCCAGGCGAACTCGTCGATGAACTTGGCCGGCCAGGTCAAGCCCTCCGACAGTGGCGCGTCGAGCTGCGGACCCCAGGTGAGCAGCACCGGGCAGCCGACCTCGGCGACCAGCTCGGCACGCAGCTCCTCCTTCTCGGCCTCGAGCGCCTCCTGCAGCTGGAAGAGGCACCGCTTGCGCAGCTCCCGGTCGGTGGACCAGGCCGTCGTGTCCGACGCCCGGCGAGCCGCGGCGATCGCGCGATCCATGTCCTCGTGACCTGCGTCCGCGGTCGTCCCGAGGACCTCCTCGGTCGCCGGGTTGAGGTTGTCGAACCGCTTACCCGATGCGGCCTCCACGAGCTGCCCGTCGATCAGCATCCGGGCCTCGCCGGTGATGGCGGTGGGTTCGGCCGTCGTGGTCATGGTCGTCCTCCTGAGCGGTCGGTCGTTTCGGCGTCTTCGATCATCGCGTCCTCACGAACCAGGCACCAGCCTGCCATCCTCGTCGGACACGCGGTACTGCGCCGGCGTACGACTGCAGCAGCTCACCGAGGCAACCCGAGACCGTGCTCGGCCACGATGTTGCGATTGATCTCGCTCGTGCCACCGGCGATCGACGACGAGACCGAGGTGAGCAGTGACGTGGACCAGGGAGGTCCGAGTGCTCCGGGCCCGAGGACGCCGACCGCGACGCCGGCGAGCTGCTGGCTGATCTGGGACCAGAGGAGTTTGGTCATCGACCCCATGGCCGGAGAGGGGCGCCCGCCGTGCCCGACCGCCTCGAGCTCGCGACTGGTGGACCACCGGAGGCACGCGATCGAGCTGTAGAGACGCGCGAGTTGGTCGCGGTAGTAGGGCGTCACCGTCGCACCGGCCTTGCGGGTCGCCTCGAGCAGCTCGGTGAAACGCTCGCTCAGTGCCAGGTGGAACTTGGCGACCCCGGCGCGCTCGTAGCTGAGGGTGGTCATCGCGACCCGCCACCCCTCGTTGAGCGATCCGAGCAGCGCGGACGACGGCACCCGCGCCTGCGTGAAGAAGAGCTCCGAGAAGGTCCGGTCCCCCGCCATCGTGCGCACCGGCATGACCTCGATGCCCGGGGTGCGCATGTCGACGAGCAGGCAGCTGATGCCGGCGTGCCGTTGTGCGTCCGGGTCGGTGCGCACGTAGAGCTGGCACCAGTCGGCCAGGTGACCGAGGCTGTTCCAGGTCTTCTGCCCGTCCACGACGAACTCGTCGCCCTCCAAGCGCGCGGTCGTGCGCAGCGACGCGAGGTCGGAGCCCGCGTCGGGCTCGGACATCCCCTGGCACCAGATCTCGTCACCGCGCAGGAGCGGCGCGATGAAGCGATCCTTCTGGAGTTGGGTGCCGAACTCGAGGATCGCCGGCGCGATGTTGGCGACACCGATCACGTTGATCGGGCCGGGTGCGCCCTTCTCGGCCATGACCTCGAGGTACGCGAGCTGTTGGTCGACCGTCGCCTGGCGTCCGCCGTGCTCGGCGGGCCAGGCCGGAGCCGCCCATCGAGCATCGGCGAGGACCCGGTTCCAGGCCCGGAGCATCTCGAGGTGGTCGGGATCGTCGAGTCCGTGCCGTGCCGCGCCGACCAGTTCGGGGGTCAGGTGCTCGTCGAGCCACCCGATCAACGCTCGCCGGAATTCCGGCAGCGAGCTGTTGGCAGCACCGCCGGAATCCACGGGCCCTCCTCGTTGTCGCTGGCCGCGTCCGGGCGGACGCCCTCTTCGCCGCGGCGCCTCACGGTACACCAGGGCCCCTCCGACGCCGGATTCGCACCGGCCGGCATGGTCGCCCGAGAAATCAGCGGAGCGAGGAAGCGACCAGGTCGGCGTAGTGCCGGAGCGATTCGACCGGGTCTCCCCCGTCGGCCCACGGGCGCACGAGGACGCGATCGATGCCCATCTCTGTGAGCGCGGCCAGCTCGTCCTCCCCCGGGGCGGCTGAACCGAAGGTGATGGTGGTACGCCCGTCGCGTCCCGCGTGACGACGGAGCTGCTGCACCTTGGCCGCGCCTTCAGCGATCTGGTCGCGACTGTGGTTCATCGGGATCCAGCCGTCGCCGACGGCGGAGGCGCGGCGCATGGCGGCCGACCCGTCGCCGCCGACGTGGATCGGAGGGTAGGGCTTCTGCTTCGGCTTGGGCTCGAACTTGACCGGGTCGAAATCGAAGAACTCGCCGTGGTGCTCGACGACTTCCTCCGTCCAGAGCCGGCGGCAGACGTCGATCGACTCGTCGACCCGTCGCCCCCGGGTGGAGAAGTCGAGCCCCGTCGCATCCCACTCCTCCTCGAGCCAGCTCGCTCCGATCCCGAACTCCACCCTGCCGCCCGACACCACATCGAGGGTGGTCACCGCACGGGCGACGACGAAGGGATGACGCAGGCCGATGTTGTAGATGTGGGTCCCGAAGCGGATCTGCTCGGTCCGTCCGGCCAGGTAACCGAGGTAGGTGAACGGGTCGAACACCGGGATCTCGGGTGGGACCGGCGGATGCCCTGCGCCGTGGTACGGGCTGCCCTCCATGCCGACCGGCAACACCAGGTGCTCGGGCATCCAGACGGACTCGTACCCGAGGCGGTCCGCCTCCTCGGTCACCGGCGCCCAGAGGCGCGAACGCACGCCGCCGAGGGCGATCCCGATCTTCATCGGACGACGAGAGGAGACGGAGGGGCCAGGGGGGCAACGGGTTCGGAAGGCATGTCCTCATGGTAGGCAACGTCCCTCGGAAGGGTGCTCGGTGCGGACTCGAATGAGAGACGCGGCCTAGCCAGCGGCCGAGCCAGCCCTCGCCGCGAGGAGTTGCCAGGTCCCGGGAACCCCATTCAGTTCGTGATCTCCCCGGTCCTCGAAGCGGATGCCGGAACCCGCGACCAGATCGGTCACCGTGCGCGAGACCAGCACTTCGCCGGGCCCGGCCAGTGCGGCAATCCGGGCCCCGATGTGCAGGTCCCAGATCAGATCGATATTGGACACGAATCCGTTTACGACCACGACGTTGAGGGGACCATCTCCCGAGACCCGGTACGCGACGTGGATGCCATCGCACCTTGCGTAAGAGGTCTCGGGAACGTCCGTCATGAGTTCGCCCCGGTTCGCGCTAGAAGTTCGGAGCCACCCAACCCGGCGACGAGGTGGTCTTGCCTGCCGCGACCGAGGAGCCGATGTAGTTGCGCTGCGCCTCGATGGTGCCGGCACCGATGCACAGCCCCCTGATGTCGCGGTAAGCGCGTTCGAGGGGGTACTCGCGGCTGTAGCCGTAGCCGCCGTGGATCTGGATCGCCTCGTCGCAGACGAACTTGGCCGCCTGGTTGGCCGCGGTCTTGGCCATCGCCGTCTCGAGCGCCGGTGGGGTGCCGCCGGTTCCCGCCGACCGCACCGCGCGGCCGAGCAAGAGGCGCGCGCCTTCGAGCGCGACCGCCATGTCGGCGAGCTTCCACTGCAGCCCCTGGAGGTCGGCGATCGGCCGGCCCCCCACCACCCGCTCGTTCATGTACGCCGTCGAACGCTCGAGCGCACCCTGCGCGGCACCGATGCACATCGCCGCGTTCCCGCACCGCTCGTGGTTCAGGTGTGAGAGCAACACCTTGAACGAGGTGTTCGAGGAGGGATCCCCGGCGAGCAGGATGTCGTCCTCGGTGATCGGAACCCCGTCGAACGCGAACTCCGACTCGGTGGCGGCGTGGATCCCCATACCCCGGTGACGACCGGTCAGCACGACCCCTTCGCGGTCGGTCGGCACGATCACCGCACCGACCCCCTTCGCGCCGTCTCCCCCCGGCCACCGGCACCAGACGAGGACGGCTGCCGCCGCGTGCCCGAGGGTCGAGTAGTTCTTGTACCCGTTGAGGCGCCAGCGCGACGGACCATCCTCGGCCAGCGAGGAACGCATGTTCTGGACGGCGGACCCGGCGTCGGGCTCGGTGATACCGATGCTGATGATCGCCTCGCCCCGGGCGACCTCCGGAAGCCACCGGTCCTTCATCGCGGGTGGGCCCAGATGCTCGATGCCCCGGGGCGGACCGTTGAAGGCGAGCTGGCAGCAGATCGCCGCGGACACGTCGTAGCGCGCGATCTCCTCGAGGACGATGGCCGCCTCGGTGTCCCCCATGCCGAGCCCGCCCCACTTCTCGCCGATGGTCACCGCGAAGAGATCTGCGCCAGCCAGCGCGGAGATGGCTTCGCGGGGCACGTCGCCTGACTCGTCGTGAGCGGCTGCCCTCGGCGCCACCTCGCGGGCGGCCACCTCGCGGGCGAGGAGCCGAAGCGCAGTCTGGTCTTCGCTCTCGGCCGAGGGATCGCACCCGTCGTCGTTCAACGTGGCCCCCCGATACGCGACTGGATCACGCGGACGGCTCGGTCCCCACCACACCCACGAAGCTCACGCACTCTCCGGGAGCGCCGCCGAGATTGTGGGTCAGCCCGAGTGTCCTGCCACTCTCCACCACCGACGCGATCTGGCGTTCGGGTGGCGCCTCGCGGCGGAGCTGGAGCCAGCACTCGTACAGCATGCGAAGTCCGGTGGCGCCGATCGGGTGCCCGAAGCTCTTGAGACCACCGTCGGGATTGACCGGGAGCTCGCCGTCGCGATCGAACGTACCGGCCATGACTTCCTTCCAGGCGGAACCACGCTCGGCAAAGCCCAGATCCTCCATGAGCACGAGCTCGGTCGGGGTGAAGCAGTCGTGCACTTCGGCCATCGCGAGCTGTGCACGAGGGTCGGTGATCCCGGCCTGCGCATAGGCGTCCTCGGCAGAGCGGACCACTTCCTCGAAACTGGTGTAGTCGTAGTCCGGGTCGATCGCACCGGCGGCCGGCCCGACCACCATCGCCAGCCCCTTCACGTAGAGGGGCGAGTCGGTGTAGCGGTGGGCGTCCTCGGCACGGCAGAGCACCGCCGCCGCCGAGCCGTCGCTCACCCCGCTGCAGTCGAAGACGCCGAGTTGGCCGGCGACCCGCGGAGCGGCTGCGATCTTCTCGAGGGAGACTTCCTTTTGGAACTGCGCCCTCGGGTTGACCGCGCCGTTGCGATGGTTCTTCCAGGCGATCCGGTTGAGCACCTGACCCATCTCTTCGGGGTCCACCCCGTACTTGTGGCAGTAGGCGGGCACGAGGAAGGAGAAGGCCGCCGGCGAGCTCAGCGCCGCGTTCGTCCCGTCGCCGACCAGCCTCACGCCGGTGAGGCCGGAGTAGCCCGAATCCTTGAGCTTCTCCACCCCGATCGCGAGCACCAGGTCGTAGGCACCCGATGCCACCGCGTAGCACGCGTTCCGGAACGCCTCCGAGCCGGTCGCACAGAAGTTCTCGACCCGTGAGACCGGCTTGTACCCGATCTTCAGCGGCTGGGAGAGGGTGAGACCGGACCGGCCCGAGCTCATCGTGCCCAGCCAGAACGCATCGATCGAGTCGAAGGGCACTCCGGCGGACCCCACGGCGTCGAGCGCCGCGTCGGTCAACAGGTCGCCGGTTCCCTTGTCCCAGAGCTCGCCGAAGGGCGTGCAGCCCATGCCGACGATCGCCACTCGGTCACGGATCCCCCTGCTGCCCATGTCAGTGACCTCCCTCGGCGGGCGCGGTGGTCGCGCCCGCAACGGTCTTCGAGGAAGAGTCGCCGGCGCCCTCGTCGGTCACCGGCCGAGCCTTCCAGAAATAATTGTGTACACCCTCGGCACTGTAAAGGCGCCGAAAGGTCATCTCGACCCTGGTACCGACCGCGACTGCATCCGGATCCACGTCAGTCATCTCTCCCCGATATCGGCCACCGCCGTCGAAGTCGATGACCGCTCCCACGATAGGGGGCGAGAGGCTGAAGGCGAGCCGGTCCACCGTGTAGGTGGCCACCGTGCCGCGCAGATCGGCCATGCGCTCGGGCACCATCTGGTCGACCGAGTGGCACGAGAGGCACACCCGAGTCGGGGGCAGGTGGCGGAACCCGCACACCTCGCAGCGGCTCGCACGGAACCCGAACTTCCATCCCTCGGAACGCCACATCGCAGGTGCGTCGGGACGCTCGGGATCGGGGCGCCGCGGGGGCTCCCGCCGTAGGACGCCCCGCCAGGTGAGAAAGGTCACGTACGGGAGGTCGGACCTCCCTCCCTCGACCTGCGCGGCGACCGCGGTCAGCGACGCGTCACGACGCGACGCCCGGGCCGCGGGCAGTGCGTCGGTGGTGCACAGCACGAGCACGTCGGCACCGTCCGCGACCGACACCAGCGCGACGACCTCGCCCGGCGCCGCCCGCTCGAGCACGTCGGCAAGGCCGAGCGCGGCCGCGGCCGCACCGAGGTTGCCGACCAGCTCTGCGTGGTCCGCGACCACTCTCTCCGGCTCGACACCGAGCGTTCGCTTGAGCGTTGCGACCGCCCGAGCGTGGAGGCCGGCGACCACCAGATGGTCGACGTCGTCGGTGGTGAGTCCCGCCTGGGTGAGCGCCCGTTCGAACGCGCCGCGGACGAGAGGGAGGTACGCCTCCTCGCCGAAGCGGTCCTCCCACTGGCGCGAGCCCGTCTCGCCGGGGACCCGCCAGCGGTCGAGGAACTCGTCGGTCGCCGACGC
Source organism: uncultured Acidimicrobiaceae bacterium (assembly GCA_963769905.1). Classification (GTDB taxonomy): domain Bacteria; phylum Actinomycetota; class Acidimicrobiia; order Acidimicrobiales; family RAAP-2; genus Bog-756. The sequence continues at coordinate 1,001,858 of CAVYNG010000002.1, read as the reverse complement.
GCGACCGAGCACTTCCGCCACGCCGCCTTCGGGCGCGAAGACGAACGCGACCGCGCCGTCACCGCCTTGGCTCTCGTCCGAGCTGCCCGGCAGGCCGGTCCGCAGGTCCGAGAGGATCGCCATGGTCGGGGCCTGCGCGCCGGCGACGGCCGCGAGCGACGCCGCGGCCCAACCAGAGCGCGGCGAGCCGCCGAGATCGTAGGCACCGCGGTCCATGGGGAGACCGAGGGCCGCGTGGATGGTCGCCGCGTTGGTCTTGTCGAGATACGCCGGCGCAGGGGTCGAGAAGTAGAGGCTCACCGGGTCGGGGGTGCCGGGGGCCGCGAGCGCGCGGCGCGCGGCCTCCACTCCCATCGAGGTGGTGTCCTCGTCGTACGACGCCACCGCGCGCCTTCCCCTCCCGGCGGCCGACCGTGTCGCCTCGGCGATGCGGCTGCGCTCGAGTCGCCAGTACGGCAGGTAGACACCCCACGAGACGATGCCCGATCCCATTGCTGCCTCCTCAGTTCCCGGCCAATTCGGCGGCCCGCTCACGGAGGAGGGACCGGTCGGGCTTGCCCACCCCGAGCAGCGGGACCTCGTCGACGAGGACCACCACCTCGGGCGTCTTGAACTTGGCCACTCCGAGGGACGCGAACCATCGTCCGCACTCTTCGACGTCGATGTTCGGGCCGCCGACCACGAACGCGGCTACCCGCTCGCCGAGTCGGCGGTCCGGGCACCCCACCACCACTGCCTGGCGAACGTCGGGGTGTTGCTCGAGCAGGCGCTCGACCTCGGCAGAGGCGATGTTCTCGCCACCGCGGATGATCAGCTCCTTCAAGCGCCCGACGATGGTCAGCCACCCCTCGTCGTCGAGGGTCCCGAGGTCGCCGGTTGCGAACCAACCCCGCCGGACCGCCGCGTCGGTGTCCGACTCCTCGGCATAGCCGACGAACAGCTCCGGACCGCGTACCAACACCTCGCCGCGGCGGCCGGGGCGCACCCGGCGGCCGCTCGGATCGACCACCTTGATCTCCACGTCCCCGACGGAGTGGCCGTCGGTGTCTCTCGCCCGTTCCGGCGGATCCTGCCAGCCGCTGGTGGTCACGGTCGGGGCCTCCGTCGACCCGTAGGTCCGCTTCACCAGCGCACCGAGTCCCTTCCTCGCCATGTCCACGAATTCCGGCGTCACCCCCGTCGAACCGCAGGACACGATGCGAAGCCGCTCGACGCAGGACTCGTAGCCTGGCACGTCCATCATCCCGAGGAACAGGGTGGGAGGACCGATCATGAAGCTGACTCCGTGCTCGCCGGCCAGCGCCACGCCTCGTTCGGGGTTCCACTTCTCCATGAGCACCACCTTCATCCCCGCGGTGCCGGGGACGAGGACGGAGTTGAGCAGTCCCGACACGTGCGCGAGCGGCGAGGGCATCGAGCGCGACGTCGTCCGTCGTCAAGCCGTGCGCGCGCACCATGCTCCGCGCCTTGTAGGCGAGGCCGCGATGGGTGTGGAGCACGCCCTTCGGGCGACCGGTCGAACCCGAGGTGAAGAGCACCACCGCGATGTCCGAGGCGCGGGCCGCACTCTGCTCGAGGGGCGTCTCCGAAAGGAGCTCGTCGAAGCCGCCGTCGCCTCCGCGGACCCCGACCACCGGGGCAAGGCCTTCGAGTGGGAGTCCGGGCGTGCCGAATGCAACCACCGGCTCGAGGTCGGGAAGCATGCGCTCCACCTCCGCCGCGCCGACCTGGTGATGGACCGGTGCGGCCACCGCGCCACAGCGCCAGCAAGCCCGGTAGAGGACGACCGCTTCCCACCAGTTGGGCAACTGCCAGGCGACGACCGAGCCTCGCCGCACCCCTCGGGCGGCGAGACCGCCGGCCACGGCCGCGATCCGCCGCTCGAGCTCGCCTGCGTCGAACCGCTCCTCGCCGTCGACCACAGCCGGACGCACCGACGGCAGCGGCGGGGAGAGGAGCTCGTCGAGGAGCGGAACGTCCCAGGCGGCGCCCGGCCTCCGGTAGCGCGCGGCGCCGGGTTGACGGTAAGAGGCTCGAAGCTTCACGTGAAGAGGTCCCGTGCGGGGCAGCTCACTTCGCGGGAACGGGCCCCTCCACCGCGTCCTCCACCGCAAGCCGTACCGGCGGCGCATCGCGCCAACTCGGGATTCCGTCGTCGACCTCGGCGACGGGGTACTTGCTCTCGTGGATCTCCGCCCAGTGGGAATGATTGAGCTGGTGGAGGGTGAAGCAGGACTGCAGCGAGTTGTAGAAGCCCATGTTGTCCACCGTCTGGTTGACCGATTCCTTGATCAAGAGCGCGGTCATCGTCGGCAGCTGCGCGATGCGCCGTGCGTACTCGAGCGTGCGGTCGCCGAGCTCGTCGACCGGAAAGACCTTGGAGACCATGCCGAGCCGGTGGGCCTCGTGCACGTCGATGGCGTCGCCGGTCAGCATCAGCTCTTTCGTCCGGCGCGGTCCGAATTCCCACGGATGACCGAAGTACTCGACGCCGCACATGCCGAGCCGTGTCCCGACGACATCGGCGAAGTAGACGTTGTCGGCCGCCACGATCAGGTCGCAGGCCCACATCAGCATGAGCCCTGCGGCATAGACGGTCCCCTGCACCTGGGCGACGGTGATCTTGCGGAGGTTCCGCCAGCGCATCGTGTTGTGGAAGTAGTAGTGCCACTCCTGGAGCATGCGGGACTCGGCGCCCTTGCGGGTGGCGCCGTTCATCGTCGCGGAAGGATGCTGGTCGGGACCCGGCGACCACTCCGCCCTGGCCTCCTTCGAGCCCATGTCGTGACCGGACGAGAACAGCGGACCGACGCCGCCGAGGATCACCACCCGGACCGCGTCGTCCTCCTCGGCCCGATGGAAGGCCTCGTCGAGCTCGACCAGCAGGCCCCGGTTCTGCGCATTCCGCGTGTCGGGCCGGTTGAGCATGATGCGGACGATCGCACCCCCGTCGAGCTCCTCGTAGCTCACGTACCTGCCGTCGTGTGTGCCTTCGGGCATGACTCGCTCACTCCCCTTGCGTCCGGTTCGCCGCTCCGGGTCCCTCGCGGACAGACGCCGACCGGCCCGGCCACGCTATACCTCGCCTGCACCCCCCGTGGGCGGCGCGGACCCCGATCAGGTGGTACCGAGTGGCGCGCCCTCGGCGACCGCCGGCTCGTCCCGTTCGGCAACGAGTGCCGCACGGTTGAACTTCATCGCCTCGGTGCGGGGGATGGACGCCACGAACTCGACGGTCTTCGGCACCTTGTACGGCGCGAGCCGTTCCTTCGCGAACGCGACGACGTCCTCGGTCGCGAGCGCTGGGTCGCCGCGCTGGACGATCGCGTGCACACGACGGCCCCACGACGGGTCGCGCAGCCCGACCACCACCACGTCGGCGATGCCCGGGTGCCCGCTCAAGGCCGCCTCGACCTCGGCGGGGAAGACGTTGACCCCGCCGGTCACGATCATGTCGACCCGTCGGTCGGCCATGAAGAGGAAGCCGTCCTCGTCGAGCCAGCCCATGTCGCCGACCGAGGTGAAGCCGTCGGCGGTCGACTCCATCGGCGCCACGTCGTTCCCGAGGTAGGCGGCGAGCGGCCCGGTCGCGGTGCGGAGGTAGATGCTGCCGATCTCACCGGGAGGCAGCTGCTCGCCGTCGGGGCCGAGGACCCGGATCTCGGTGTCGTTGAGCCCCTTCCCCAGGGTCCCCGGGTGGGCGAGCCACTGGTCGCCCCGGCAGACGACGATGCCGATGGTCTCCGACGCCCCGTAGGACATGAAGAAGTGCTCCGGTCCGACGAGCTCGATCCAGAATCGGCCGAGCCAGATCGGGAGGGCCGCCGCACCCTGCTGGACCCAGCTGAGGCTCGAGAGGTCCCGGTCCCCGATGCCGACGACGTGCGCCATGCGCTGGAGCATCGGCGTCGCGGCGATGAACCCGGTGACGCGGTGCCGCTCGACGAGGTCGATCGCGAGCTCGGCGCCGAATCGTTCCATGAGCACGATCGGATCGCCGGTGAGCAGGTTGCGGAAGGCGGTGATCCCGTTGGTGTGGTACAGCGGCGCGGGGCAGAGGACCCGCTGCTCGGGGTCCATCGGACCGAACGACGCGACGACCGACGAAGTGGGGCTGAGAGACGGGAAGAAAAGAGCCGGGTTCTTCTGCACGATCACCTTCGGTGCCCCGGTCGAACCGGAACTGCACACTCCCCAGCCGCGTGGGGACACCACCTCTGGGAGCGGATCCTCGGGTGCGGCGCGAGCTTCGCCGAGGAGGCCGTCGAGGTTGGTGCCGTCGACGACCACGGTCGGCTGGAGGACCGCGTGGAGCCGCCCGAGCTCCCAGTCGGGGAGGTCCCAGCGCATGGGGACCACGGTGGCTCCGACCTTCCAGCCGGCGAACGAGGCGAACAGGTGCTCGGGCGAATTGCGGAGGCAGACCGCGAGGTGGTCCCCGACTCCGAGCCCTCGCGCGGCGAAGACATGGGCGAGCTGGTTCGACCGAAGGGCGATCTCCCGCCAGCTCACCGTTTGCTCCGCGCCGTCCTCACTCGCAAAGATGACGGCGGTCGAGTCGCCGTGCTCGGCGGCCATCTGGTCGATCCGGGTGCCGTAGGGGACGCCGTCGCCGGGCGGTGGCGTCGCGCTCATGCCGTCGCCTGGGCGACCATCTCGGCGGCCATCAGTCGGCGAGCGAGAGGGCCATCTTCGGGCAGGCGCGGACGGCGGCCTCCACCTTGGGGCGCAGCGACTCGTCCGGCGAAGCGTCGAGGACCTCCAACACGTCGTCCTCGCCGATGCGGAAGACCTCGGGTGCCGCTTCCATGCAGAGCGCGTTCGACTCGCAGAGGTCCCGATCCACGATCACCTGCACCGCCGCATGGTAGCGCGGCGCTCGTTTTCGTCCTCCGGACAGGACTGTTAGCGTTGAGTCGTCGAGGGGGCGCACGGTGCCGCGCATGGCGGGCCGGGATCGGCCCGCTCGTGAGCGGGCCGACGAGCGCAAGAGACAAGGAGGGTCACCATGGCCTCGCGGAAGCTGGACTTCCCGGTATTCGACGCCGACAACCACATGTACGAGACCACCGAGGCCTTCACCAAATTCCTCCCCGAGAGGTACTCGGGCCTGATCCGCTACGTGGAGGTGGACGGCCGCACGAAGATCGCGGTCAAGGGACTGATCAGCGAGTACATCCCCAACCCGACCTTCGAAGTGGTCGCCGCACCCGGGGCGCAGGAGGAGTACTTCAAGCACGGCAACCCCGACGGCAAATCGCGTCGCGAGATCTTGGGGAAGCCGATCCGCGCCCTCCCGGCCTTCCACGATCCCGAGCCGCGGCTCCAGCTCATGAACGAGCTGGGCATCGACCGGGCCCTCATGTGGCCGACGCTCGCCAGCCTTCTCGAGGAGCGCCTGCGGGGTGACCCGCCCGCCACTCACGTGGTGATCCACGCGCTCAACCAGTGGATGCACGAGCACTGGACGTTTAACTACGAGAACCGCATCTTCCCGACCCCGGTCATCCACCTCGGGATCCTCGACGAAGCGATGAAGGAGCTCGAGTGGGTGCTCGAGCGCGGCGCCCGCATCGTGCTGATCCGGCCCGCGCCGGTGCCGGGCTTCATGGGGCCGCGGTCGATGGCGCTCCCCGAGTTCGACCCCTTCTGGGAAGCCGTCTCCGACGCGGGGATCCCGGTCGGCATGCACGCGTCCGACTCCGGCTATCAGCGCTACATGAACGAGTGGGAGGGCATCGCCGACGGCGAGATGCTGCCGTTCAAGGGCGTCTCCGGTTTCATGACCATCGTCGGGCACCAGAGCCGCCCGATCACCGACACCATCGCGTCGCTCATCGGCCACGGGCTCTGCACCCGCTTCCCCGATCTGCGATTCGCTCCGGTCGAGAACGGCAGCAACTGGGTGCGACCGCTGCTCCGAGACATGGAGCACGCCTATGCGGCCGCGCCGCACTCATTCGAGGAGGACCCGATCGAGGTCTTCAAGCGCAGCATCTACGTGCACCCGTTCCACGAAGAGGATCCGGTAGGGCTGGTCGGGATCCTCGGCCCGGACCGGGTGCTGTTCGGGAGCGACTTCCCACACCCGGAGGGGATGTCCGACCCGATCAGTTTCGTCGACGAGCTCTCCTCGCTCCCCCACGACGTGGTGGCGAAGATCATGGGCGGCAACTTGGGCCAGCTGATGAGGATCGAAGAGGCAGCCTGACCCGACCGGAGGCCAGCCGCGACGACACTCAGTCGTGACGAGGCGTCGCGACGTTGTGGCGGACCTCGTCGAAGGGCCGCTCGCGGTCGGGCGCATACTCCCGCGGCATGCCGAGAACGCGCTCGCTGATGATGTTGCGGGCCATCTCGCTGCTGCCGCCACCGAGGCTGTTCACCTGCCGGGTGAGATAGAGCGTGCCGAACCGCTCGGCAGGGTCGTCCTCCTCCCAGGCGCCCGCCGCGGCCCCGACCAGCTCGAAGCCGGTGTCGAAGCGCCGCTCCGAGTTGGTCGCGGCGAACAACCGGGTGATCGCTCCCGCGGTCTCGGGCAGGGCACCGGTGCGGATGCCGGCGGCCACCCGCTCGGTGAGCTGCTGGAAGACGCGATCCCCGATGCGAGCTTCTGCGACCAGCTGTCGGGCGATCGGGTCCTTCGAGCGTCCGACCGTCCGGGCCAGCTCGGCGTACTCGTAGCGCTGGTTCGCGCGTTCCGCGCCCCCGGCGACCGCACCGCTCACGTACGGCGAGCCACCTCCTACCGCGTCCCGCTCGTGGTACAGCAGACGCGAGGCGACGGTCCATCCGTCGTTCACCTCGCCGACGACGTCCTCGACCGGGATCGCCACGTCGTCGAAGTACTCCTGGCAGAACTCCGAGGCGCCGCTCACCATCTTGATCCGCTGGACCTCGATGCCCGGCTGGTGGATCTTCACGATGAACATGGTCAGGCCTTGGTGCTTCCGCACGTGCGGATCGGTGCGCGCGAGGCAGAGGGAGTAGTCGGAACGGAACGCGCCCGAGCTCCAGATCTTCGATCCGTTCAGGACGAAGACGTCACCGTCCCTGGTCGCGGTGGTGACGAGCCCGGCGAGGTCCGACCCTCCGCTCGGTTCGGAGAGGAACTGCACCCACAGCTCCTCCCCACACAGGATGGCCGGGATGTGGCGGCGCTTCTGCTCCTCGGTACCGAAATCGAGGAGGGTCGGTGCGAGGATCGACAGGGTCGGGACGTTGAACAGCGTGGGCATCTGGTACCCGAGCGACTCCTGGGTGAACGCGCGCTGGTGGGCTCTCGTCAGGCCGAGCCCGCCGTACTCGACCGGGAAGCAGATCCCCGCGAAACCGCCGTCGAACAGCGCTCGCTGCAGTCCTCTCGCCCGCTCTCCCATCTCGTCCTCTTGCTGGAGATAGCGGTTCTCGACGCCCTCGGGCAGGAGCGGCATGTGCTCGGCCAGCCAACCGCGCGCCCGGAGTCGGAAGCTCTCCACGTCCTCGTTGTCCACCGGCTCTGCCATGGTCAGAGCCCCACGATCGCGGCGACCCGCTCGCGGTGGTCACCAGGAGTCCCGAAGAGCGAACGGTCCTGGATCACCCGCCGGAGGTAGAGGTGGAGGTCGTGCTCCCAGGTCACGCCGATGCCCCCGTGCAGCTGGACGCAGTCCTGCAGGATCGCCGGTGCGCGGTCGCCGACGTAGGCCTTGGCCACGCTGATCAGTTCGGCGGCGTGGTCGGAGCCCGAGTCGACGGCTCTGGCTGCAGCCGAGCTCGTCGCGTGGCTCGCCTCGAGCCACATCTTCATGTCGGCGAAGCGGTGCTTCAGCGCCTGGTAGGAGACGAGCGGCCTTCCGAAGGAGTAGCGCTGCTCGGCATACTCGACGGTGAACTCGAAGACCCGTGCGGCAGCGCCGGCCATCTCCGCGCACTGCAGCACGGCCACGTCCTGCAGCTGGCGCTCGATGTCGGCCTCGGTGCTGTCGGCCTCGCCGACGAGCGCGTCGGGTCCGAGCTCGACCTGGTCGAAGGAGAGGACCGCGAAGCGGCGCACCAGGTCGATGCTCCCGGCGGGGCGCGTGGACAACCCCGGGGTACCGGACGGCACCAGGAACTGCACGAGCCGCTCGCCCGAACGAGCCACGACGAGCAAGTGGTCCGCCTCCTCCGCGGCCTCGACCGGTCCGGTCCGGCCGTCGAGCACGTAGCCGTCGCCGCCGCGGACCGCCCGCACCTCGGCCGTCTGACCCCTCCTCGCGCCGAAGCCGGAGAGGGCCGGCCCGGGCCACCAGGTGGCGACGGTCTCACCGCCCACCAGCCCGGCCAGCTGCTTGATGTGCACCGCAGAGCCAGACCGGGCGATCGCGGCGGCCACCACGTTGGTCGGGACGAGCGGCCCGGGTGACACCCGCCTCCCCATCTCCTCGGCCACCAGCGAGAGGTCGGCGAGCGGACCGCCCGACACACACCCGCCACCCAGGTCCTCGGGCACGAGCATCGAGACCCAACCGAGCTCTGCACCCTTGCGCCACCACCCGCGGTCGAATCCCGCGGCCTCCTCCTCTGCGAGCCGGCGGACCTCGGCGACCGGACAGGTGTCGTCGAGGAATTTGGCCGTCGTCTCGCGCAGCAGCTGCTGTTCGTCGTTGAGAACGAAGTCCACGCTCAGTCCCGTGGACCGTGACCGGTGGCGACTCCCGTCGATCGGGGAAGGGCGCTCACGGCGCCCCGTTGAACACCAGCGGCAGCGTGTCGATCTGGCGGAGCCCCATCTGGTAGACGAGTTCGGCGCCCGGCTCGAGCGAGTACTCGGGAATGCGCCGGTGCCACTCGCGCATGGCGGTGCGCAGTTCGACTCTTGCCAGGTTCGACCCGAGACAGCGGTGGATCCCGCCGCCGAATGCGAGGTGCCGGTTGACACCGCGGGTGAGGTCGACCTCGTCGGCGCCGTCCATCCCCTGCTCGTCGGTGTTGGCAGAGCCGATCATCACGCCGATGGACTCGCCCTTGTGGATCGGGCACCCCTCGAGCTCGAGGTCGGCCGTGGCGACCCGCGCGACCGTGGTGACCGGAGTCTCCCAGCGCAACAGCTCCTCGACCGCGGTCGGGATGATCTCGGGGTCGTCGACGATCTGGCGACGCTCTTCGGGATGCTGGGCGAGCCGTGCCATGAAGCACTCGAGGGAGTCGGTCACCGTGTCGAGCCCCGCGATGATGAAGAGGAAGCAGATGCCGAGGATCTCGTCGACGGTGAGGCGCTCGGAGTCGACCTCCGCGTCGAGGAACATGCTGAGCAGGTCGTCACGGCGGTGCTTCTGACGGTCCGCGATCTGCTCGGCGAAATACTCCTCGACCCGGCGCGCGGCAACCTGCTGGCTGGCCTTGATCTCGTCGAGGTCGTTGCCGACGGGACGCAGGATGCCGTCTTTCATCTCGAGGAACATTTCCAGCTCGGAGAGCGGCAGCCCGACCAGCCGCAGGAAGACCGACGACGGCAGCGGCACCGCGAAGTCGGCGGCGAAATCGCAGCACCCGTCGTCGATGAAGGTGTCGATGCGCTCGTTGATCCATCGGGTGATGTCCGGCTCGAGCACGTTCATGTGCCGAGGGGCGAAGAGCGGATCGAGCAGCCGGCGGTACTTGCGATGATCGGGCGGATCCACCTGCAGGGGGATGAGTGGCACCGACTGCCCGAGGTCGACCGCGTCCATTCCCGAGGAGAACTCCTCCGGGTGACCGAGCGCGTACTCGACTGCGCTGCGACGCATGATTTGTTGACCGAACGTACCGGGCACAACCGCCCCGAAGGCTCGCGCTTCGCGGTAGAAGGGCTGCGGCTCGGCGGCCACCGCCGGATCCATGAACGCTCCGGCCAGATCTTCGGCTTCCATGCTCGACCCCACGGACGGGCCGCACGCACACCATGGTCACCATGGTCGGCCGGCCACCTCGAGAACACGATTCGGTGAGGAGGTTACCGCGGGACCTCGGCCTGTCACCTCCGCCGAGGCGGTCAGCGGGCGTTTTTGAAGTCGGGTGGTCGCTTTGCGGCGAACGCGGCCATGCCCTCTGCCATCTCCGGTGAGACCGCGGCCATCGCCTGGGCTTGGGCCTCCCGATCGAGCGATGCGGAAAGCCCGGTCTCGAAGGTCGCGTTGAGCAGCTGTTTCGAGAGCCCCATAGAGCGGGTCGGCCCCGCGGCGAGCCGGCCTGCGAGCTCACCAGCCTCGCGGTCGAGCTCCTCGACCGTCGCCAGGTACCGGTAGGCGAGACCGAGGGTGACTGCCTCCTCGCCGCTCGCACCCTCGCCGAGAAGCACCATTGCCTTGGCACGTGGGAGACCGACGAGCCGCGGAAGCAGGTATGCGCCACCGGCGTCGACGACCAGTCCCCACTTGGCGAACGACCAGACGAAACGGGTGCGGTCGCAGACGAGCACGAAGTCACACGCCAGCGCGAGATGTGCGCCGGGTCCGACCGCGGTCCCGTTGACCGCGGCGACGGTGGGCTTGTCGAGCTCCCAGAGCTCGCGGATGAACGCCTGCACGCCGGAGCGGAGAGCCTCGCTCGTGCTCCGCGGGTCGAATTCGGCCTCGCCGGATCCGGCGACCGTCGACTGGCGCAGGTCCATCCCCGCGCAGAACGCGTCGCCGACCCCGCTGATCAGAAGCGCGCGAACGCCCGCGTCGGCCCGCGCTTCGCGGACCCGCTGCACGATCTCGTCCCTCATCTGCGGGGTGAGCGCGTTCTTCGCGTCGGGCCGGTCGAGCACCAGCCGGGCGACACCGTCCTCGCCCACGTCGTAACGGATCATCGCCTCAACCTAGGCGCGCCCACCCGCGGCGGCCACCGACGGACGCTCCCGTCGCAGCCTCAGCGAGGGTCCGCGATCCCGGCTGCCTCGCGGAAGCGGAGGCTGCGCGCGGCAAAGCCACCCTCGCCCTCGGGGGTCGGCGCGGCGGGCGAGAAGAGCACGACACCCCCATTCGGTGTCGAGGCCGCCGCGAACACCACGGCCCCGGCGAGATCGTCTGCGACGTGGACCTCGACGACCGGTCTGTCGTCTCGCTCTCCGATGCGCAGCGCGTCCACCACTCGGGCCGGGTCGGGCGGGAGCACCACCACTCGCGGTACCGGACGGTGTGCATGGAGGGCCTCGACCAGCTCGGACGGCGCGACGCCGCGGTCCGCCCCACCCACGATCAACGTGAGATCGCGCCCGGCGAAGGCCTCGATCGAGGCGGCGGTCGCGAACGGATTGGAGGCGAGCGCGTCGTCGACATAGGTCAGCGAGTCCCGCTCCCCGATCGTGGCGCACCTCGAGGGGAGTCCTTCGAATCCGTCGACGGCCGCCTCGACGGCAGCGGGAGCAGGTGGCTCCCCTTCGAGCAGTAGAACCCCGGTCACCGCGCCGCAGAGGTTCCAGCGGTTGTGGGTACCCGGCACCCGGAGACGAGCACTGTCGACGACCGGCTCGCCGTCGATCTCGACGAGGCCCGCGGGACCGAGGCGCACCCGACCTGACGGACCGAAGAGCGTGCGACGCGGATGGCCGGCGGTCCTACGCACGGCCTCACCGCTCGCCGCGTTGACCGCGAGTTCACCGAGCGGTCCGGCCTCGACGAGCCGGAGCTTGTCGCGGTAGTAGGACTCGAGACCGTGGTGCCAGTCGAGGTGGTCCGGCGCAAGGCTGGTCAGCACGCACACACCCGGTGAGACCGACACATCCGCCGCCTGATAGGAGGACACCTCGACGACGTAGACGCCGGTTCTCGCTCGTCCGTAGGTGTCGGTGACCGGAACTCCGATGTTGCCGATGAGCGCCGCGTCGGTGCCACTCGCTCGAAGGATCGAAGCGGCGAGAGCGGCGGTGGTGCTCTTTCCCTTGGTGCCGGTGACCGCGAGCACCCGCGCGTCGGCGAAGTCCTCGAGCCAGATCGCCATCGCGGTGGTCACCTCGGCGCCCGCGCGCTCGGCGTCCACGAGCTCGGGCCGGTAACGACTGACCCCCGGCGAGCGCACGACCACCTCGACGCCCGCGTCGGCGAGGCCGTCGGGCGTGACCGTCCTCGCCGGTACACCGAGCTCGGTCGCCAATTGTTCGCCGGTGCCCGCGCGGTCGTCGACCAGCACGACCGGCACGCCCCGGTCGGCGAGGAGACGGGCGATGCCCCGCCCCTCCTGCCCCAGACCCCAGACCGCGACCCGGTGCGCGGCGAGCTCGTCGAGTGTCACCTTCCGGCGAGCGCCTCGTCGACCGCCGCCGCCACCGCGGCGACCGGGTACGAAGGTCCGGCCGCCGGCTCGAGCACGTCGGTGACGTCGTCGTCCCCCACCAGTTCTGCCGCGCGCGGGGCGAGCGTGGCGACCACCACCGAGTCGCGCCACTCCGGAAGCCGGGCCAGCAGCGAGAACGCGGCCGCCGACTCGCGCCGTTCGCCGACGCACTCGAATGGCTTGTCCGCGGCGCTCATCAGGTCGCCGAACCCGGCCACCTGGCCCGGGTCGTCGAAGAGGTCCCGGCCGATGATCTCGCCGAGCGACCGGCGGGACAGGAAAGGAGCCAGCATCAAGGCCACGAAGCGGCACTTCGCGCACTCCCCGCACCAGCGGTCGTCGGGGAGGGCGGATTGCCGGAACGCCTGGTTGCAGCTGCAGAACGTCGTGTGGAGCTCGGCCAGGCGTGCGAAGGCGCGTGCGATGTTCAGCTCGGAGTAGCGGCGGAGCGCCGAACCGTAGGTCAGCCCGGGGTCGATCGAGCGGGCGACCAGGTCCTGGAGGAGGTGCTCGAATTCCAGGCTCTTCGAATACTGGTGGTTGACCGGCACCCCGTCGACGAAACGAGTCTCCTCGCTCGCAGAACGTTCGATCGCCATCGCGATGGCGTCGTAGCCGTAGAGGAAGCTACCGGCCACCGCGATCAGCGAGATGATCCCCGTGATCGGAACGTGGCCGTTGCGCGCGCCGATCCGGTTCAGCGCCGCGAGCCGCGGCGACAGCCGCCGGCGAACGACGATCATCTCGAGCCCGAGCTCGGCCGCGAGCTCGATCACCACCGGATGCGGATTGACCGCGAGGAGCCTCGGCTCGAGGTGGCGCACCGCGTGGGCGAGCACGACCGAGTCCTTCCCTCCCCCGATCGGGACGACGAGCCCACGATCCGTCCTCTTTGACCGCGGTGGTCCGGCATCGGGCCGGGCGAGCTCCGCACCGATCGAGACCGCTCGCGGCACCGGCAGCCCGTTTCTGACCGCGAACTCGCGCAAGCCCTGGTCGTAGAGGTGGTGATGGAAGGCGATCTCGCCTGCGGTCAGTGAAGCTCCCTCGACCGACACGACCGGCGGTGCCGCCGTCTTGTAGTAGCTCGTGCCGGCGGCCACGTGCAGGTGGAGCAAGGCGCGCTCGAACCCTGCTGCGTCGGCGAGGCTGCTCGAGAGGGTCGGGGTCTCGAAGGTCACCGTCTCGACGAATCGCTCCGCGCCGTCGAGCCCGTACTCGAGCGTGACCGTCCGCGAATCCTTGTCGAACGTGCGGTCGATCACGCGGAACGCGTCGAAACCTCGCGGGTCGAAGCGGTCGCCGTCGTTCATGGACGACTCAGCGTACCGGGGGCGGGCTCCGGCGTGATGAGCCGCTGCGGGCCGCAGGCTGGCGGATGTGGTCGGCGATCACCAGCCTCGAACCCTCCGATTCGACGACCCAGACCTCACCCTTTTGGAGACGCGGCTCTCGGACCGAGTCACTGTGGCCTCCGAGAGCGTCGAGGATCGCGACGGCGACGTCGCCATGGGTGCAGAGGACGGCGGTCTCTCCCGAGAGTCGGCCCATGAGCTCGAGCGCGTCGGTCTCGCGACCCTCTGCGAGCTCGTCGGTCGTCTCGACCGTGAGCGCGAGCGCGTCGGCCAACGGGTGCACCGTCTCCACGCACCGGACGAAGGGGCTCGAGACGATGGCCTGGGGCCGGTAGGGCCGGAGCAGGTCGACGAGCGCTGATGCCTGTGCCCGCCCGCGGGCCGAGAGGGGTCGCTCGCGATCGTCGCCCCGGTACTGGCTGCGGCGGCCGGCGTGGGCATGGCGGACCACCAGCAAAGCCATGACAACGATGCTGCCATGGCTTCGTGGGTCGGTGGCCGATGCGGGGCGGGAAGGCCCCCGCCTGCGGGCTCGGGTCAGCCGGACGAGACAGTGGCGCTCCGGCCCGCCCGTCCGAGACCACCTGCCCCACCGAAGGTCCCGCCTCCGAGCCCACCGCCCCCGAGGCCGAACCGCCCGGTGGTGGCCGACGAGGAGGGCACCGGCGCACCGTAGTCGGCGAGGACCACTTTCTCGCCCTTGGTGAGACCCGAGGTCACCTCGGTGAGCACGTCACCCACCGTGCCGACCGCCACCGCGACCGACTTCGTCGTCCCGTCCGACCCGAGCACGGTCACCAGGTGTCTCGAACCGACTGTCCGCACGGCGGACGACGGAACGGTGACCGCGTCGTCGCGAGAGGTCTGGGTGACGATGGAGACCTCTGCCCCAGCCCCGGAGAGCTGCCCGAGGTCAGGTGAGTCGAGTGAGACGGTGACCGGGTAGGTGGTGGTCGTCGACTGGGAGGTGCCGAGCACCCCGATCGCGGTCACCGTCCCGTCCACGGCGGCATCGGTCGAGTCGGGCGTGACCACCGCGCGCTGCCCGACCGAGACCGCTCCGATCCGGGTGACCGGTACGTCGGCCACCGCCTGGTACGAGTTTCCGGATCCGATCACCACGATGTCGGGAGAGGTGGACCCCGACGCGGAGGACACCGATCCTCCCGGGGCGACCGACACCGAGGCGACGGTCCCTGCGATGGTGCTCACGAGGTTGGCGTCCCCGAGTGCTGCTTGTGCGCTGTCGAGGTTGGCCTGGGCCGCGTCGATCGAGGCCTGGTCGACGGCGAGCTGGCCGGCCGTGGCGGGCTTCGCCTTCGAGCCGTCCGAGCCCGCCCCGTTCGAGGCCGCACCCGAGGGGGATTCGGAGGCGTCGCTCGTCGCCGTCGTCGCGGCCGTGGCCGCGGCACCCGTCGTCGCCGTCGCCCCTGTGGTCGACGAGGACCCGCCGTGCCCGCCGTTCGCCCCCCCCGAACCCGATGCCGCGGTTCCGCCCGAACCGGACGACGACTCGAGGGCCGCGTTGAGCGCGCTCTCGTCCTTGTCGACCGTCTTGATGTCGGTCGACAGCCGCGATTGGGCTGCAGAAGCCTGGGCGAGCGCGGCCGAACAGGTGAGGGCCGTTCCCGAGCCACCCGAGCCGGGCGGCGACGATGTCGGCGGCGAGGTGGGCGGTGGGTGGAACGAAGGTGTCGCGGCGGCCGCGCTCGCCGCCGAGGTCGACGACTGGCACGCGGTGGTCGCCGTGCGCAGGGCCGCCTCGGCCGCCGCAGCATCCTCGTCCTGCTGCCGTTGGTCCGCGAGGAGCGTCGCCTGGAGGTTCTGGATCTGCTGGTCGCTCGCTCCGTGCCCGCCCGAGGGGGACGCAGAAGAGGAGGAGGCAGCCGGTGTGCCGCTCGCCGTCGCTTTAGTGGTGGGCGAGCTCGTGGACGAGCTACCCGCGGTCTGGCTCGCCTGGTCCTTGGCGAGGGTGAGCTGCGCGGACGCAAGGGACGCCTGCGCGGAGACGACTCCCGAGTCGAGCTCGGTGGTATCGAGAGAGGCCAGCACCTGCCCGGCACTCACCTTCTGCCCGACCGCGACGTCGACCGCGCCGACCGTCCCCGACACGTCGAATCTCAGGTCGGCCTTGTTCACCGGCGTCACCGCTGCCACCGAGTCGAGCGTCGCCACCGCCGTCCCGGTGCCGACCACTGCGGTCCGGTAGATCGGTCCCGAACCCCCGGTGATCACGACGGTGAGGATGACCCCCGCGGCCACGATCAGGACGACGGCGACACGGAATGGCGTGACCCACGGGAGCCGGCGCGGCCTCGACGACAACCGCGGCGTGGCGTGCTCGACCGGCGATTGCGGCGCGAGCCGGCCCGTCGAGGCCGGATCGCCGACGTCGGGCGCCAGCTGGCGCGCCGGGTCATGCACCGCTCGTGACCGCTCCCCCGGATCCCCCGGTGCCTCCCCGGAACCCGCCGAACCCGGCGCTGCACCCGTTCGACCCCGGCGAGGAGACGGTGATCGACTGGGCGGTGACCGCCCCGGTCGTGTTCGCGG
This sequence comes from uncultured Acidimicrobiaceae bacterium, assembly GCA_963769905.1. Lineage (GTDB taxonomy): Bacteria > Actinomycetota > Acidimicrobiia > Acidimicrobiales > RAAP-2 > Bog-756. Next base: position 985,692 of record CAVYNG010000002.1, on the reverse strand, counting down.
TGCCCACCGCACGGGCGCACTGCCCGACGACGAGCGCCGACGGCGACGCCGACTGGCTCGAGGTGTACGTCGTCGTCGACGCCAGGGTCACCACGACCGAGCTGGTGCTCTTGGTGCGCGGATTCGTCTCCTCGACCGTCGCGGAGGAGCCGTTGACGGCCGTGACCTGGCCGCTGGCGGCACCGAACTGGCCGTTGCGGAAGCGGTTGGCGCCCGATGGCCGCGTGCCGGACCCGTTGGTGGTCGAGCCGCGGCGCGGGAACGTCCCCCCGCCAGGGGGCGACCCTCCGGCGGAGAACCCACCGCCGGGACCGGCGGTGCAGCTGCCCGACACCGGCTGGGTCACCGAGACCGTCGTCGCGGTGATCGGCTCCCCGAAGGCGTTGGTGGTCGACGACGATCCGGAGGTCGGCTTGCCGAACGCCGAGACGCAGGAACCGACCGTCACCGATCCGGCGGTGGCGGGGACGATCTGGCGGAAGGTGGTGCTCGGGGTGTAGCTGACCGTCGTCTGCCCCGTCGAGGGGTTCTGCACCTCGACGGAGGCTCCGTTCACCGCGGCGATGGTTCCCGAGGCACCGGGGAACTGCCTCGGCGAGCCGGAGCCGGCGCCCCTGTTCGCCGCGCCGGACGTGCTCGAGGTCGGCGACGCCGACGAGGACGACCCGCAGGCTGCGAGGAGCGCTGCGAGCGCCCCGAGCGAGGCGAGTGCGAGCACCCGGCGGGACCGGACGTGACGTCCGGCACCCTGAACGGCTACCCGGCTCGTCGACTCGGCTGCATTCGGATGGTTGGTCATTTCCTCTTCCTTGTTGTCTTCTTCCTCGGCGGATGGTGCGAGGTCGGCAGGCGTCTCGGTCACGGGCTACTCGCTCCGAAGCGCGTCGATCGGCGCGAGCCGGGCGGCTCGGCCGGCGGGATAGACCCCGAAGCCGATCCCGATCGCGATCGCGATGACGATCGCGCCGGTTGTCGCGGCCGGCGACACCGCGATCGGGTCGGAGATGAAGTGTGGGAGGACGACCGCCCCGATCAGCCCCAGCCCCGCGCCGAGCAGGCCTCCCACCGATCCGAGGATCGATGCTTCGACCAGGAACTGGCGGCGGATCACTCGCGGGGTCGCGCCGAGTGCCTTTCGGAGCCCGATCTCACGAATCCGTTCGGTGACCGACACCAGCATGATGTTCATCACCCCGATGCCGCCCACGAGCAACGAAATCGCGGCGATACCCCCGAGCAGGACCGTGAGGGTCCGGTCGACCGAGGTCGCGGTCGAGAGCAGCTGTGCCTCGCTGGTGATGGTGAAGTCGGCCTGGGTGGCCGTCGTGATGCCGTGGAGGCTGAGCAGCTCGGCATCGGCCTCCTGGTAGGCAGCCGAAAGTGTCGAGGAGGAGGTCGCCTCGAGCAGGATCTGGCTGACCGAGTTGCGGCTCGCGCCGCCGAAGATCTGGGTGGACGCGGTGGTGATCGGGATGATCGCCTGGTCGTCCGGATTGGCGGTGGTCGACGAACCGGTCGAGCCCACGGTGTCGAGCACCCCGATGACCGACATCGGCACGCCGGCGACGTCGACGGTCTGTCCGACCGGGTCGCGAGGTCCGAAGAGCTCCTCGGCGGTGGTCGACCCGAGGACCACCACGTCGCTGCGGTCGGCGAGGTCGACGGCCGCGATGAACCGACCTTCGGTCATCGAGCGTCCCCGGACAGCCAGCCACGACGGCTCGGTGCCGACCACCGTCGTCGTCCAGTTGGTCGAGCCGGCGACCACGGTCTCCGACACGCTCGTGGCGGGAGCCACCGCCGCGACGTCGGGCGCGACCACTCTCGAGGACAGCGCCGACGCGTCGCCGAGGGTGAGGGTCGACGCGGTCCCGAACCCTCCGCGGATGCCGGTGCTCGACGTCGAGCTCCCCGGGGTCACGGTCAGCAGGTTCGAACCGAGTGCCGAGATCTGCGAGGTCACCTGCCGTTGGGCGCCTTCGCCGAGCCCGACGGTGAGGATCACTGCGGCGATGCCGATCATGATTCCGAGGACGGTGAGCCCCGATCGCAGCCGATGCGAGACGACCGCCTCGAAACCGGTCCGGAAGGTCTCGACGACGTTCACCGCACCGGCCCTGCTGTCGATGCACCGTCGACGATCTGCCCGTCGCGGATCCGCAGGACCCGGTCGGCCGCGCCGGCGACATCTGCCTCGTGGGTGATCAGCACGACGGTGCGACCGGATTCGTTCAGCTCGGCGAGCAGGTCGAGCACCTCGCGAGCGGAAACCGAGTCCAGGTTGCCGGTCGGTTCATCCGCGAGAAGCAGCGCCGGGTCGGTCACCACCGCCCGAGCCATGGCCACTCGCTGCTGCTGACCTCCGGAGAGCTCGCCGGGCCGGTGCTCCACCCGGCTGGCGAGTCCCACCCGGTCGAGCGCGTCGAGTGCACGCTGACGTCGCTCCGCCCGCTCGACCCCGGCATAGACCAGCGGGAGCTCGACATTCCGCCACGCATTGAGGGAGGCCAGCAGGTTGAACTGCTGGAAGACGAAGCCGATCCTCCGGTTCCGTACGTGCGCGAGCTCCTCCTCGGACATCGCGCTCACGTCCTCGTCGGCGAGGTGGAACGTTCCCGACGTCGGGACGTCGAGGCAGCCGAGGATGTGCATGAGCGTCGACTTCCCCGAGCCGGACGGGCCCATGATCGCGACGTACTCGCCGTTGCGGATCTCGAAGGACACGCCGCGCAGCGCGTCCACCTCGAGCGTGCCGGACCGGTAGGTCTTCCACACCTCGTCGACCTCGATGACCGGAGGGGTGAACCTCGGATGCCGGTCGGTGTCGCGGAGGCGGAGCTCGGCGGTCGTGTCAGGGCGTGGCGGGTCCCGGTCGGAGGACTGGGTCATCCTCCGAACCCCCCGCCCGGTGTGAAGCCGCCACCGCCACCGGCACCGCCGAAGCCACCGCCGCCGCCGGCACCGCCACCGCCGCCGGCACCACCACCGCCGCCGGCACCACCACCGCGGAAGATACTCGTCCCGGACGATCCGCTGGAGAGCGGTCCGCGGAAGCTGATCTGGGTCACATAGATGCGGTCACCGACCGACAGCCCGCTCGTGATCTGGGTCTGCCCTCCCGAGGAGATGCCGAGGGCGACCGGCTGGCTGACCTTCCGCCCGTTCGAGTCGAGGCTCACCGTCGTCGCGCCCCCGCTGTAGGAGATCGCGCTCGACGGCACGACGATCACGTCCTGGAGTTGCTTCACGACGATCGAGACGTTCGCACTCGAACCTCCGTAGAGGCCCGGTGGGCTCCCGGTCACGTCGACGACCACCGGGAAGGTCGACACACCCGAGCTGATGGAGGCGAGCAGCCCAATCGAACCGACCGTGCCGTAGATCGGCGAGGACGATCCCGAAATTGTCACCGTCGCCTGATCGCCGACCTGGACCTCGCCCACCTGGGTGCTGTTGACGGTGGAGTCCACGACGTAGGCCCCGGTCGAGACGACGACGATCTGTGCCGACGACGACGAGGACGACGATGAAGAAGACGAGGACGAGGAAGAGGAAGAGCCCGCCCCACTGGCCGAGCCGCCGTTGCCACCCGATCCCGAGCCGTTGCCCGTCGACCCGCCACCCCCGCCGGACGAGGACGAAGAGGACGAAGACGAGGTGCCGCTGACCTGCTGCCCGACCGTGAGGTTCACTGCGGCGACCGTCCCGGCGATCGTCGACACGAGGGTCGCGTCGGCGAGGGAGCTCTGCGCGCTCGCCACCTGTGACTGGGCGGAGGCGACGTTGGCCGAGTCGGACGCGAGCTGTGCGGAGGACGCACCGTTCGCCTGGTCGGTCGAGAGCTGGGTCTGGTCGTTCGCGAGCGTTGCCTGCGCGACCGCGAGCGAGGCCGACAGCGACGTGTCGTCGACGGTGGCGAGCGTCTGACCAGCGGCGACGGTCTGCCCGGTGTTCACGTCCACCGCGGTCACCCGACCGGACACCGCGAAATCGAGATTCGCCTGGTTGGCCGGTTCGATGGTGCCCGACGACGAGACGCTCTGGGAGATGGTCCCGGTCGAGACCGTCTGAAGAGTGGTCGAGGTGGTGATACCGGTCGCCGCGCCCGAGCTCTCGGTGGCGAGCCACGTGCCGACGCCCGCGCCGGCGAGCACGAGGACGATCGCGCCGATGATCACCCATCTCCGTGCAGACCATTTCCTGTGCTCAGCGCGCAACCCGAACCTCGCTCGTTCCCCTTCCGTCTCGCACGCCCGGGTCGTTCCACCGCCTCGCGGGGCACCGACGCCGACTCGGACTCGACCAGACAGCAAAACCGGTCAACGTTGACGTCGGGCGAGTGCCAGCTGTGGGTCTCCTTAAGACGCCAAAGACGACACGATCAACGGGTCAGCTCCCTCCCCGATCCCTGTGCCCCTCCCGACCGGGCGGCAGCCGTCGGCTGCGGCCTCGGTCTCCACACCGGACCGGTCGAGGCTCCCGGTGCCCTAGGTTGAGGGCGCAGGGGGTCGACACGGCAGGGCGAACAGAGCCAGGGGGTGGCGATGCACTACGTGAACCTGGGCAAGAGCGGACTGCGGGTGTCGCGGGTCTGCCTCGGCATGATGAGCTTCGGCAACGACAGCGAGAGGCCCTGGGCCCTCGACGAGGCTCATGCCGAACCGATCGTCCGGGCGGCGGTCGAGGGAGGGATCACCTTCTTCGACACGGCCGACACCTACTCCAAGGGCGCGAGCGAGGTCGCGACGGGCCGCCTCCTCCCGAAGTTCCTCGGGCGCGACGAGATGGTGGTCGCGACCAAGGTCTTCATGCCGATGACACCGGGCGAGAACGGTGGCGGTCTCTCCCGCAAGCACATCCTCTCCGCGATCGACGCTTCCTTGGCGAGACTCGACATGGACTACGTCGACCTCTACCAGATCCACCGCTGGGACCCGCGCACGCCCATCGGCGAGACGATGGAAGCCCTCCACGACGTCGTCCGGATGGGCAAGGCGCGCTACATCGGCGCGAGCAGCATGTTCGTGTGGCAGTTCGCGCAGGCCCAGCACGTGGCCGATCTGGAACAGTGGACCCGGTTCGTCTCGATGCAACCCCACTACAACCTCCTCTACCGGGAGGAGGAACGGGAGATGATCCCCTACTGCATCGACCAGGGCGTCGGGGTCATCCCTTGGAGTCCCCTGGCGCGTGGGGTCCTCGCGGGGAACCGCACCCGCACCGGCGACCGGCTCACCACCCGCTCCGACACCGACGGGTTCACCGACTACCTCTACGCACAGCCCACCGACTTCGACGTCGTCGAACGCCTCGCGGAAGTCGCGTCCGGCCTCGGGGTGCCGCCGGCGCAGGTCGCGCTCGCCTGGCTACTGGGTCGTCCCGGTGTCACCGCCCCAATCGTCGGCGCGACCAAGCCGCAACATCTGGCGGACGCACTGGCGGCCGAGGAGCTCGAGCTCGGTGACGAAGAGGTCGCTCGTCTCGAGGAGCTCTATGTCCCCCATCCGGTGCTCGGGCACTTCTGAGCATGGCCAGTCCCTCCGCGGTCGACTTCCATTTCGACATCATGTGTCCGTACGCGTACCAGACCTCGTTGTGGATGAGAGAGGTGCGCGACACCGCGGGAGTGGAGGTCCGGTGGCGCTTCTTCAGCCTGGAGGAGATCAACCGCCAGGAAGGAAAGAAGCACCCCTGGGAGCGCGAATGGACCTACGGCTGGTCGATGATGCGGATCGGGGCCTACCTGCGCCGCTCGAGCATGGATCTCCTCGACCAGTGGTACGCGACCGCGGGGCGCGCGCTCCACGTCGAGGGTCGCAAACCCCATCGCCCCGATGTCGCCGAGGCTCTGGTGGCCGAGATGGGTCTCGACCCTCGCACGGTGACGGCCGCCATCGCCGACCCCAGCACCGGTGAGGAGGTGCTCGCCGAGCACCAGCTGGTGGTGTCGAAGGGCGGCTTCGGCGTCCCGACCCTTGTCTTCGACGGCGGCCCAGCTCTCTTCGGGCCGGTGCTGGTGAACCCTCCGACTGGCCCGGCCGCGCTCCGGCTCTGGGAGCTCGTCACAGGCTGGCTCGAGTTCCCCCATCTCTACGAGCTGCAGCGGCCGAAGACCCGCGCCGACGTCGACGCCATCGTCGAGGCGTTCTCACCCTACCTCGAAGCACGCGACTGGTTGTCGGTCCAGCGCGAGACTCCGTGATGCCGAGCCCATCGTGCTGGTGGTGATCGGCCCGGCCGGTGCGAAAACCCACACCCGTCCGGGCCATCCGGAACGGCCGGCACGCATCGACGCGGTGATGGCAGGCGTGGACGACCTCCACCTCGGCAGCGATTTGGTGACCGTGGAGCCGCGCAAGGCGACCACCGAAGACCTGACGCCGATCCACGATGTCGGCTATCTCGAGCGGCTGGAGCGCTTCTGCGCGCAAGGCGGCGGTGCCCTGGACGCCGACACCTACGCCGTCACGGACTCGTGGAACGCCGCACTCCTCGCGGCCGGGGCCGGGCTCACCGCGCTCGAGGAGCTCGAGACACGTGGCGGGGTCGCATTCGTCCCGGTGCGCCCACCGGGCCACCACGCACTCGCCGCGCGTCCGATGGGGTTCTGCCTGCTCAACAACGTGGCGGTGGCCGCGGCCAAGCTCCGCGACGCGGGTGAACGAGTGCTCATCGTGGACTGGGACGTGCACCACGGCAACGGCACCCAGGACTTGTTCTGGGACGAGCCGGACGTCCTCTACGTCTCGGTGCACCAATCGCCCTGCTACCCAGGGACCGGTGCGGCCTCCGAGGTCGGCGGCCCGGCGGCCCTCGGGTCGACGCTCAACGTGCCCGTCCCACCGGGAGCCACCGGCGACGTCGTACGGACGGCCTTCGATCTCGCGGGTCGCGCCGGCGGTCGAGCGATTCGCGCCCACCTGGGTACTCGTGTCGGCGGGCTACGACGCGCACCGCGCCGATCCGTTGGCCGAGCTCGCGCTCTCCGCCGGCGACTTCGCCGAGTTCGCACGTGTCGTGGCCGGCTACGCGCCGCGGCCCGGGCGGCTCGCCCTCTTCCTCGAGGGCGGTTACGACCTCGGAGCCGTCCGCTCCTCGGTGTCGGCGACGCTCGGCGCGTTGATCGGCGCCAACCAAGCCTGCGAGCGGCCCACCTCGGGGGGCCCGGGGATCGAGCAGGTCCAGGCGTCGGATCGGGAGCGGCGCGCGCTGCTGGACGGAGCCGCCTGAACGTGGAGGTACGCCATGGCGCGAACTGAGGGTGAACCGACCGGGATCATCGTCGTCGGGATCGACGGGTCCGACTCGTCGATCGCGGCCGCCCGCTGGGCATGCCGGCAGGCACGGATCGACGGGTCCGCGATCGAGTTGGTCACCGCGTGGCAGTGGCCGATCAGCTGGGGGCCCGCCATGCCACTGCCGGACGACTACGACCCCGGTGCCGACATGCAGGCGATGCTCGACGACATCGCCGGCGCGCTCACCCGCGAGTTCCCCGACGTCCGCTTACACGCGCGTACGGTCAAGGGCCATCCGGCAGTGGTGCTGGTCGAAGCGTCACGGCACGCGGATCTGCTGGTGGTCAGCAGCCGAGGCCACGGTGAGGTGTCGGGTGTGCTCATCGGCTCGGTGTCCCTGCACTGCGTAACCCACGCGGCCGCACCGGTGCTCGTGTACCGGTAGCGAGCCCGGCGGGTCAGGCCGCCGGCATCGGGAAGATCGAGGGTTCGTGGCGGGTCGCGGCAGAGGCGGCGTCCCGCTCCTCCGCACTCAGCTGGACGGCCTGGTCGGTCCCGAGGAGATCGAGCACGAGGGAGACCAATGCGAGGTCGCTCGGCGTGCACAGTGCCTGCACACCGGGTGTGGACAGCGCGAAGGCCAGGCCGCGCCCGACTTCCTCGCGGGACGTATACGGCTCGTACCAGGTGGTGGTGGTCGGGTTCCGGCCGGACCAGGGTCGTGCGGCGACCGCCTTGATGGCCATCACGCCGAGATCGCGCTCCTCCGCGACCTCGAGCAGCGCCTCGGCGTCGCGACGGTACGAGAGGTCGGACCACAACTGCGGATTGACCGGGAACATCACCGTGTCGAGGTCGTAGCGACGGACGGCCTCGAGCTGGGCCGCCGGCGTGCCGAGCCCGTGTCCGGTGATCCCCGCGAAGCGACATCGCCCCTCGTCGCGCGCCTCGAGGACCGCGCCGACCGCCTCACGTCGCGCGTCGAGCTCATCGACGTCGGTCACCGCGTGCAGCTGGTACAGGTCGAACTGCTCGCAGCCGAGTAGGCGCAGCGACTCGTCGAGTTGCTCGCGCACGCCGTCTGCGTCACGACGGAGCGTCTTGCAGGCCACGAAGAGGTCGTCGCGCACCGAAGGGACGAGTGGACCGAGCAGCTCCTGGGCGCGCCCGTACTGAGGTGCGACATCGAGGTGGTTGACTCCCGCGGCGAGGGCGGCGTGGAAGGCGTCCGCGGTCACCTCCGGGTCGGTGCCCCAGAACGCCGCGCCGCCGAGGATCGCAGCCGAGGAGTGGTGACCGGTCCTTCCGAGTCTCCGGCGCTCCACGGTCCAACCGTAGTGCGGCGTACAAGCGGATGTTCAGGTCGGAGACGACCCCGCGGCGGCCGCGTCGCGGGCGTACTCCCACCCCGCCAACATGGCGCCGAACCGAAGCGGGTTGTAGATGTCCTCCTCGTAGGACCACTTGCCGTCCCCTGCGTACTTGAGGAGGGTGAAGTTGTACTCCTGGTGGATGCTTCCGTCTCCCGGATCACGCATCCGGTTCCAGACCTGGCAGACCACCCAGCCGCGCTCCTCGTCGATCACGTACCACTCGATGGGGAACTCGGGCATGTCGCGGCCGGGGTACTCCTCCATGGTGGCGCTGATCCACTCGTAGATGGCCTGCTTCCCGCTGAAAGTGCCGTAGTGGTGCTCGATGTAGGTGGCGTCGTCGGTGAACATGTCAGCCCAGCCGCGCCACTCGCCGGTCGCACCTGCCGCCGCTGCTTGTCGCTGGTACTCGGCGAATGCCGTTTCGATCTCGTTCCTGCTCCAGTTGCCCACGTCATGCTCCCCAGGTCGCCCGACGCGCTCAGCTTCCTGCCTTCGCCCGCCGCGGTCAAGGCGGTGGGTCTCAGGGGTCGTCCTTTCCGAGCAGCACCGCCATCCTCTTCCCGAGCACCCGCTCGTCCCCGTCGATCTCGACGACCTTCCATCGAGCCGTCGCGCCGGAGACGATCCGGACCGCCTGCCGGGAAACGCCGAACGACGTGGCGAGTGCCCGGACCGCCGCTTCGTTCGCCCGCCCCTCGGCGGCAGGCTCGTGCACCCGCACCACCAGCGCGTCCGCGTGGCGGCCACCCACTTCGGTGCGCACCGATCGGGGCCGGACCCGCACCGCGATCCTCATCGCCGTGACGGCCCGAGGGGACCGCGGGTCAGTCGGTGCACGTGGCGCCCGCCGCGGGCAAAATGCCTCCGATCAGGTAACCCTCGACCGCGGCACGGACGCACGGACTGTAGAAGTAGGCCACGTGGCTCTGACCCTGCCAGGTGAGGAGCGCACCACCGGTGAGCTCGTGTGCCAGCGCGACCGCCCACGAGTACGGAGTCACCGGGTCACCGGTGGTGCCCACCACCAGGATCGGCGGCGCGCCCGGATCGGATGCCCGCCCGGGGGTCCGGGTCGGGAGCGCGGGCCAGGTCGCGCACCCGAGTAGACCCCAGGTGAGCAGCGGACCGAACACCGGCGCGGCCGACTCGGCCGCTGCCGCGAGAGCGGGATAGGCCGAAGGCGTCCGGTCGACCGGATGGTCGAGGCAGTCGATCGCCTGTTCGGCGTCGGCCCCGTTGGTCGAGCCACCGGTCTCGTACCGGTCGGTCATCGCGGTCACCTCGGACCCGTCACCCGCCGTCGCCTCGGCGAGCGCGCCGCCGAGCGTCGGCCACGACGATTGCGAGCCGAGCCCGGCGAGGAGCGCGTCGTAGATCTCGCCGGGTCCGGCGGCGCCGCTCCCCGAGGTGAAGGGCCGGGTGCGGCTGGACTGGATCAGTGCGAGCAGCGCGGCGGTCGGGTCGCCCGTCGGCCGCCACGGGCAGCTCGAGTTCCCCGCACACCATGTGAAGAACGAGTTGAGCTCCGCTTCGAAGCTCTCGGCCTGCTGCACGGCGTAGGCGGTTGCGCTCAATGCCGGGTCGATCGCACCGTCGAGCACCATTGCACGCACGCGGGTCGGGAAGAGCTCTGCATAGGTCGCGCCGAGCAGGGTCCCGTAGGAGTGCCCGATGAAGGTGAGCTGTGGGTCGCCGAGCGCGGCGCGGATGCGGTCGAGGTCGCGCGCTGCGTCGACGGTTCCGACGTAGGGCAGGACCGTACCGCTCAGATGCTCGCAAGCGGCCGCGAACTCCTGGTCGTTGTGGAGGAGTGTCAGCTGGGCCGCGAGGGTGGTCGGCACCGGGTCGACGAGCTGTCCGACCGGACCGGGGCTCGGACCGGTCGAGCAGGTGACCGGCGACGACCGCTCGACCCCGCGCGGGTCGAAGGAGACGATGTCGAACCGGTCGAGCACGCCCGCGGTGAAAACGGAGAGCTCGTTCGGGAGGTCGTCGATGCCCGAGCCACCCGGTCCGCCAGGGTTGATCACGAGCGACCCGATCCGCTCGGAGGCGATCTCGGCTGGATGACGGGCGACCGAGATCTGAATGGTCGCACCCTCGGGGCGGGCGTAGTCGAGAGGGACGGTCACCGAGCCGCACTGGAGGTCGCCGCAGGGGGTCCACTGCACCGGTGCCACCGGGAGCGGCGGTTCGGTCGTCGTGGTCGTCGTCGAGGTGGTCGGCGCAGGCCGGTCGGATCCTCCGTGGGCACGGTGGGATCGGGCGGACGCGGTCGTACAGGAAGCGCAGAGAGAGAGCGCGGCCGCGCACACCGCCAGGCGCCCGAAGTGGCGGGGTCGCGCGGCAGCTCGCCGTACCCCTCCGGTACACGCCGACAGTCTGACACCGGCGGGGCCTGCGGCCACCGCGCGTCGCGGTCAGCTCGGGCCGGACGCTCCCTCGAACACCACCGGCGCCTCGAACGCGGCGCGGCGGTTGGCCCTCCGAAGGGCGGCCATCACCGGCCGACCGAGCAGCAGCACGAGCACCGAGTTGGTGACCGCGCGGGGGATGTCGAAGCCGAGTGAGGTGGTGAGGTCGAACAGGAAGAAGCTGTGCAGGTTGTGCAGGAAGCCGGCCCCCGGTACGAACGAGAAGCTCGTCGAGGTCCCCGCCCCGAAGGGCCAGAACCAGAGGTTGAGCAAGGTCCCGTAGGCGATCGAGGAGGCCGCCGCGTAGGTGGCGAGCATCGCGAGCTCCGCCTTTCCTCTCGCCGGCGGCAAGCACCCCGCTCCGAAGCCCATCCACGCCGCACCGAACATCTGGAAGGGGAGCCACGGGCCCACCCCGCCCGTCACCAGCGCCGACGCGGCGATGGTCACCGCCCCGAGCACGAAGCCGAATCCGCGCCCGAGCACCCGCCCCGACGGGATCAGGAGGAAGAAGACCGGTTCGAACCCTGCGACACCGGGGCTCGGCACCCGGAGCGCGGAGCCGCACGCCGCAAGGATCCCGAGCATCGCGATCGCCTTCGCGTCGAGGGTCCCCTCGGCCAGCTCGCCGAGCACCACCGCGAGGAGGAGCGGGAGGATCGCGACGAACAGCCAGGGGGCGTCGCCGGCGTGGGCGCTGTTGGCCCCCGAGTGCGCGTGGAGCAGCAACGGCCAGCCGAACCCGACCAGGCCGACGAGTGAGGCAACCGCGAGCACCAGAGCGGACCGCGGCCGGAACCGGATGGCGGTGGTGTGGCCACGCTCAGCCGACACGCTCGTGCTCCCCGATCGCCTGCGCGACCTCGTCGACGGTCAGCCACTCGTCGGGTGCCATCACCTTGGCCACTTGTGGCGCGAAGACGGGCGTATGGCACACCACTTCTCGCGCGGGTCCGTCGGCGACGACCTCTCCCTCGGCGAGGACCACCGCACGGGTGGCCACCTGCGCGACCAGCTCCACGTCGTGGGTCGCGAGCACGACGCAGTCCCCTTTGTCGGCGAGCGCGCGGACCAACGAGACCAGGCGGTGCTTGCTCGGATAGTCGAGACCTCTGGTCGGTTCGTCGAGGAGGACGAGCGGCGGCGCGGGCGCGAGCACGACAGCCAGTGCCAGCGCGAGGCGTTGGCCCTCCGAGAGGTCGCGAGGGTGGCGCTCGGGGTCGGTGCCGGGCAGGATCGCCGCGAGCTTGGCCGCGGTGGTGCCCGGGACCAGCCCGGTCTCGCGGTCGGCGCTCGCGCACTCCTCCGCGACCGAGTCGCCGTAGAGAAGGGCGCCGGCGTCCTGGGGGACGAGACCGACGCGGGTGATGAGCGTGCGCGGTGGCAGGTCGGTGGGTCGCTCCCCCTGCACGCGCACGCTGCCGCGAGTCGGGCCCTGCAGCCCTGCGAGCCGAGCGAGAAGAGTGGACTTGCCAGAGCCGTTCCGCCCCATGACCGCCACGATTTCGCCGGCGCGGAGCTCGAGGCTGATCTCTTCGAGCGCGCGCACTTCGCCATAGTCGACGCTCACCCGGTCGACGACCGCAACCGGTGCCGCCGATCCTCCCGTGGCGTCCTGACCACGCGGTGGCGCGAGCGCACTCAGCCGCTGCCGGAGCCCCGTCGCCACTCGGCGCGCGTCGCGCACGCTGAGGGGCACCGGATCCCATCCGGCAAGCCGGCCGAGTTCCACGATCGGCGGTGCCACGGGGGACGAGGAGAGCACCTCCTCGGTGGAACCGGTCACCAGTGGTGCACCCCCGCCCGGCACGAGCACCGTCCGGTCTGCAAAAGGGACCACCCGCTCGAGCCGGTGCTCGGCGAGGACGACGGTCATCCCGAGGTCGTGCACCAGACGGGTCAGCGCGGCGAGGACTTCCTCGGCCGCCGCCGGGTCGAGCGCCGAGGTCGGCTCGTCGAGGACCAGCACCCGAGGTGATGCGGTGAGCACCGCGCCGATCGCGACCCGCTGCTGCTGTCCGCCCGAGAGGGTCGCGAGTGGGCGCTGGCGGAGCTCGTGCAGACCGAGCAGATCGAGGGTGTCCTCGACCCGCCGTCGCATCGCGCTCGGCGCGATGCCGAGGTTCTCCATCGTGTAGGCCAGCTCGTCCTCGACGACGTCGCTCACGAAGCTCGCAGACGGGTTCTGGCCCACCACGCCGACCAGGTCGGCGAGCTCACGAGGAGGGAAGGTGCGAGTCGACCGTCCTCCTACCCGGACCTCGCCGGCGAGCCGGCCACCGGTGAAGTGCGGCACGAGTCCGTTGATCGCGCGGAGAAGGGTCGACTTGCCCGAACCGGTGGGACCGACCACCAGACAGAGCTCGCCTTCGTCGATCCGGAGGTCGCATCCGCGGAGCACGGGAACGGGTACGTCCGGATAGGAGAAGGTGACGTTCGAGAACTCGATCACCGCAGCGCCCCTCTCGCCGCCTCGACGACAGGCCGCTCCGCGATGGGTGGGACCTCGACGGAGCGGGCCGGCCTCGCGGACTTGGCGGTGGGGGCCACGAAAGCGGGCAGCAGCGCGACCAGGATGCCGAGGGTCGCGAGGAGCGGGAGCGCGGGGACGCTGAGGGGGTAGAGGACCAGTCGCAGCGCCGTGGGATCGACCACCCCGGCGACGACAAAGCTCGCGAGGGCCACTGCACCCGACGCGACCACCGCCCACTCGGCGCCGCGCCAGACGTCCGGCCGGTAGCGCGTCCGGACCGAGCGCTTACCCCCGAGGGCCATCGCCGCCGCGACGAGTACCGCGCCGACGACAAGGAACGGGATGCCGCCGACCGGAAGAGACCCGGGGTCGAGCGCCCCGTAGATCCCGACCACCACGGCGAGCAGGCCGACGCCGACGGCACCCCCCTGCAGACGTCGCGTCCGCCGGGGCACCGCGGATCTTCGCCCGTACCCCCTTGCGTCCATGGAAGCGGCGAGCTGTAGCGAACGGTCGAGGGCGGTCTCGAGCACGGGGACCGCCATCCCGCGCAGTCCCGCCACTCCGCGCACCGGGCGACCCCGGAGCCGACGGGCGTCGCGCACCGCGGCGAGGGCGATCACCACCTCCGGCACGAACGCGAGGGACACCGTCACCGCGACACCGGCCTCGTAGAGCACGGCAGGCAGGCAGCGGAGCAACCGGTACGGGTTGGCCAGCGAGTTGGCCGCCCCGAAGCACACGAGGATAACTGCGAGCCGCATCCCTTCGACTGCGGCCCCGAGCACAGCCTCGACGGTGACCGGGCCACCGATGCTCACTCCCTCCGCCCAGGAGGGCAGCGGCACCTCCGGCAGCGTCACGATCACGTGACCGGGGAGGCGATAGCCGAACACGATCTGGAGCACGATGCGGATCACGATCACCACCAGGCCGAGGCGGACGAAGACCGCCAGCGACCGCGACCACTCGGCCGAGGTCCGCCGGGCCGCGACCACGAACGCGACGACCGCGGCGATCAGCGCGAGCAGGATCGGATTGGTCGTCCGGCTGGCGGCACCGCCCAGGCAGGCCGCCCAAAGCCACCATGCCGCGGGGTGGAGCGGACGGCGCCGCGCCGGGCTCCTCATGGTGCGTTCGGACGCCGTCGCCAGCGCCACCCGGCCGCGGCGGCGAGAGCAGCGACGAGAACCCCGCCGATCAGGAGGGGTGCGGCCGACCCCCCGCTGCCGTCATGGCCCACCGGAGCCCGCGGTGCGCCGAGCGCCGCGGCCCGACCCGCGGAGGTCGAGGCCGGCGCGGTCGTGGTCGACGAGCCACCGGTCACCCCTCCCGGCGTGGCCGGGTTCGGACGACCGCCGCTCGTCCCCGTCGGGTGCGCGGCCGATGCGGCCGTGGTCACGGTCGTGACCGTCGGACCCGCGGGCGTGCCGGTCGGGGTCGAGCTGCCCGAATCGGTGCCGCGACCCGACGGACCACTCGAGCCCGACGGGGTGGTTGGCGAGCTCGCCGAAGGGCCGGAGGAGGCCGGCAACGATGCAGTCGTGCAGATCGCCGCGTAGTCCGGTGCCGAGGCGGGCGGCGGGTCGTTCGGGTTCGCGTGCCCGGGGTTCTCGTAGCGCCAGCCTTCGACGTCGCCTGGCTGCACGGCAGCGAACGCACCGACCTCTGAGTAGACCCAGGTTCCGGTCGCACCGTGCCAGTACGACCAGTAGTCGTAGCCACTCCCCACCTGTTGGCCGCAGCCGCTCGCGGGGATCCCGCCGATCGAACACAAGAGTCCGCTCGAGTTGTAGATCGGAGCGGCGAGATGCTCCTGTCCGGTGAACGCGGCGAGCGATGCGTACCCGTTGTCGCTCGCAGGCACGCGGACACAGCCGACCACCGGTGCTCCCGAGCCGCTGTCGACCACGAAGGCCACGCCGACGGTCGCCGCGGCCGCGGCCGCGTCCTTGAAGGGGATCAGCGCGTCGGGGCCGGCCAGTGACAGTGCTGCCGACGCGGCACCAACTATCAGCGCGGACGTCAGGAGCCGCGCGCGGACCCGGCTCAACATTGCCACTCGCCGTTCAGGAGAGCGGACCGGCGTTCGCGGCCATCCCGACGATCGGCGCGTTGAGCGGCGAACCGCCGTGGGAGCCGGCGAACGCGGCGTCGCCGTAGGCGAACACCCCTCCGTCGGCCGCGACCAGCCAGTAGCCGCGGCCGTCCGCGCTCGCGGCCATCCCGACGATCGGCGCGTTGAGCGGCGAACCGCCGTGGGAGCCGGCGAACGCGGCGTCGCCGTAGGCGAACACCCCTCCGTCGGCCGCGACCAGCCAGTAGCCGCGGCCGTCCGCGCTCGCGGCCATCCCGACGATCGGCGCGTTGAGCGGCGAACCGCCGTGGGAGCCGGCGAACGCGGCGTCGCCGTAGGCGAAGATCCCGCCGTCGGCCGCGACCAGCCAGTAGCCGCGGCCGTCCGCGCTCGCGGCCATCCCGACGATCGGCGCGTTGAGCGGCGAACCGCCGTGGGAGCCGGCGAACGCGGCGTCGCCGTAGGCGAACACCCCTCCGTCGGCCGCGACCAGCCAGTAGCCGCCGCCGTCCGCGCCCGCGGCCATCCCGACGATCGGCGCGTTGAGCGGCGAACCGCCGTGGGAGCCGGCGAACGCGGCGTCGCCGTAGGCGAAGATCCCTCCGTCGGCCGCGACCAGCCAGTAGCCGCCGCCGTCCGCGCTCGCGGCCATCCCGACGATCGGCGCGTTGAGCGGCGAACCGCCGTGGGAGCCGGCGAACGCGGCGTCGCCGTAGGCGAAGATCCCGCCGTCGGCCGCGACCAGCCAGTAGCCCTGTGAGGCGATCACGCTCGAGACCCCGAAGAAGGGCTCACCCGTGTAGGTCGCGGTGACCACGGCACCCTTCACCGGGGAGAGGGCGTTGCAGACCGACTGCCCACTCATGACCGCCCCGGTGCAGAGTGCCGCGCCACCGATCGAGAACGTCACCGTCCCCCCCGGTGTCCCGAACGACGCCGTGACCGAGGCGGTGAAGGAGGACGTCGTCGGGCCGTCGGAGACGTGTGCACTGATCGCGGTCGAGGCGAACGGGACGGCCACCCCAGCGGCCGCAGGGACCGCCTGATAGGTGGCAAGGGTGTCGGGCCCCGGCGTCCCGGGGAAGGTGAACGCTCCACGACCTGATCCCGCCGAGAGCTGGAAAGCGAGCAGCGTGGCGTAGGGGTTCGATCCGCCGACCAGGAAGGGAGCCTCCTCAGGCGATCGCCCGAGCGCGAGCACGGCCTGGATGACGAGGGCTGTCGAGTCGGGGTCGGTCGAACCGGGTGCCCCGGGCGCGTTGGGGAAGAACCCCCAGCCGGCGTCGGCGTCCTCCGCTCCGACGATGAAGCCGAGCGCTGCAGAGGCGGCCGGGTTGGAGAGTGCGCCCTGTGCCTCGAGGCCGACGACCGCCAGCGCGGTCGAGTTGGTGTCGGGGCCCTCGAAGGAGGCAGGACTTCCGTTGCAGGGATTGCTCACGGTGATGTAGCTCGTCCACCCCCCGTCGGGGCACTGCTGTCCGGTGAGCCATGTCTCCGCGTTCCGAACCGGAGCCGTCCCGAGGACTCCCTCGCCGGCAAGTGCGGAAAGGGCGAGCCCCTGCCGGTACGCGCCGTCGAAGGTCGGAGCCTGCACGCCGAAGAGCCCGAGGTCCGGACCCGAGGTCCGTTGCGTCGCGAGCAGTCGGGACACCAGATCGCTCCCGCCGAAGGCGCGCGGATCGACCCCAAGGGCGTGCGCGCCGAGGATCAAGACCGCGAGTTGACCCGGTCCGTCCGCGCCGTCCACCGCGACGTACTGGTCGACGTGTCCTTGGAGGTAGGCGAGTGCTCGGCTCGCCGGAGACCGCATGCCGGCGCTGGCGAATGCGAGCACCGCGTTGGCGGTCGCGATCAGGTCGGGCTGTCCCGGCGTGGTCTCCGACGGGAGGTACCCGCCGGGGGTGAGCTGGCCGGCCAGCCAGCCGGCACCGAGCTGGGCCGAGTCGGCCCTCGCGAGTGGCGACGGTGCCATCGAATGGTGGCTCGGGGGCGCTGCTTCGGCTGCCGGCGGTGCCGCGACGGCAGTGGCGACGCACGCACCCAGCAGTGTGGACGCTAGGAGGCGCTTGACGTGCATGGGTCGTTCCTCGTTTCCGGGCAACGACCCAGCCGCACGGACCCCGCGGGCCCGTGGGTGACCGAGCCCTTGCCGCAGTTCTCGACGGTAGGCGCTCAACGAGCGGTGCTCCGGCATCCCGACTCGTGATGGGCCTTTGCCCACCACCCACGGTTGCGGACCAGTGCCGGAATTCGACCGGCTTCCCCAGAACCCGCTTTGTTGTGTCTTCGACCTTAGCAGGGCGTACGCACCGCGACCATTGTGGGCTGCCGCTTCACTCGGTAGACCTGAGCGGGAGCAGCTCGCCGGCGACCTCTTCCACGCAGGCCGCGGCGTCTCCCATCGCACGACTCAATCCGAAGCGCTCGGAGAGCACGACGAGCTCCGCAGTCTTTGTGCGTGCGATGGCAGCCGCGTCGGCAGACGCCTGCCCCACGATCGCGACCACCGGCACTCCGAGGTCCGTCGAGTCCGCGAGGACGCCGCCGACGACCTTGCCCTCGAACGAGGGCCCGTCGAGCCGTCCCTCGCCGGTCACCACCAGATCCGCACCCGCGATGGCAGACCGGAGCCCGACCAGCTCCGCGACGAGCGCGTATCCCGATCGCAGCTCTCCTCCCATCGCCAGGATCGCTCCCCCGAGCCCCCCGGCTGCGCCGGACCCGGCGACCTCGCACACGTCCACTCCGTACTCCGCGCGATAGCGCTCCGCGAGCGAGACCAGGCGATCGCCGAGGAGTGCGACTTGTTCTCCATCGGCTCCCTTCTGAGGACCGAACCGCGCGGCTGCGTCGAGGAACCTGGTCGTCACGTCGCATGCGCCGACCACCGTGACCCCGCCCAGTCCGCCGGCCTCCTCCACCGCTTCGAGCGCCCCGACCCCGCCGTCGGTCGTCGCCGACCCCCCGAGCCCGACCACCACCGTCCCCCCGCTGCCCACCGCGCGCGCCGCGGCAACGATCAGCTCGCCGGTGCCACGAGTGGTGGCGCCGACCGGGTCGTTGCCGGACGCGCCACCCGCGAGGGCGAGTCCGGAGGCCTGGGCCATCTCGATGATCGCCCGGTTCCCCGCGAGCTCCCACGACGCGCGGACCTCCCGCCTGTCGGGTCCGGTCACCTCGGTCGCGCGAGGCGGGTGTCCGGGGCGGCCAGCGCGTCGAGCAGCCCTTCTCCCCCGTCGGAGAGCGGCAGCTCGACGGCGCTCCATCCGGCGGACACCGACCCCCGCGCGATCGCGTGGGCGACCTCGCTCGCGGTGGCGCTCCCCCGGAACTTGTCGGGCGCGGCGACGAGGTGCGGCATCAGACCGGCCGCTGCGGCGTCGGCCACCGGCAGGCGGGATGCACCGTCGCGACCGTTCAGCCGAGGTCGTCGCCGAGCACCGCGTCGACGAGATCGCTCCAGCCGGGATCGGCCTCCGGTTCGATGTCGGTAGCGAGGTGACGGCGGACGAAGTAGGAGGCGACCGCCGGCTTCTCCGCGTTGCCGCCCGCGGCGGCCTCGGCGAGCAGGCACGCCGCCTGCGCCGCCCGTGTCAGCCGTTCGAGCTGCGCACGGAAGTGGGCGGCTCCCCACACCGGATCGGCGAGGGCGCGCCGAATCGGGTCGTCGAGCGCCTCCAGGGCGGCCCCGACCCGGTCCGCGTCCTCCGAGGGCGCTGCGGACAGCTCGTCGCGAATCCACGCGACGAAGGGGTCGAGCACTCCGTGGCGCACCGCGTCGCGCTGTACCTGCGCGCAGAGCACGTTGTGAGTCCCCTCCCAGCTCTCGTACACGATCGCGTCGCGGTAGAGGCGCGGGAGTGGCGAGAAGGTCTCGATGGTGCCGTTGCCGCCCAGTACTTCGATCCCGCGGTGCACGACGTCGGTCGCGACGATGGAGGTGACGAACTTGTTGGCGTTGACCAGCACGCGGTAGGCGGCGCTTTCCGTTTCGGTGGCGTCTCCTCGATCGACGCGGTCGAGGAGACCGGTGAGCGCAAACGTAGAAGCGAGTGCCGCGTGCTCCTCGGTCTTCATGGTGGCCAGCTGCTGGCGGACCGCAGAAAAGGAGGCGATCGGTCGGTCGAATGCGCACCGGTACCGGGCGAACGAGGAGGCTTCGAGATACGCCCGCCGCATCAGCCCGGTCGACCCGACTGCATTGAGCCATCGCGAGGTGTTGAGGAACTCCTCGACCGCGACGTGGAACCCGTCGGCGACCGGGCCGATCGGCCAGGCGAGGGCGCCGTCGAAGTCGATCTCCGCGGACGCGAGACAGCGGGTGCCGAGCTTGTCCTTCAATCGGCGGATGCGGAAGCCATTCGGACTCGCACCGTCGAGTTGGCGAGGGACGAGGAAGCACCCGAGACCGCGGGTCCCTCCTTCGGCTCCCTCCGGGCGTGCGGTGACTGCAAACAGCTCGGCGTCCGCGACCGAGCAGAACCACTTCTCGCCGGTGATGCGCCATGCGGAGGAATCCACCGCGTCCGGCACCGCCCGCGCCACGTTCGCACCGACATCGGAACCACCCTGGACCTCGGTGAGGAATTGTGATCCCCGCAGGCTGCGGTCGTAGTCCACCTCGAAGAGCCCGGGGAGGTACTGCTCCTGCATCGCAGTGGAGCCACGCCGTTCGATCGCCCGCGCAAGTCCCGCGGTGCAGACGGCCGGGCAGCTGTGCCCACCCTCGCCGGCCAGCGACAAGAGGTAGAAGAGTGCCGCCTGCTCGAACGCGCCCCGCCCTTGCCGGTTGACCGCCAGCAGGCCCGAGCCCCAGACCGCCCGCCCCGCGCGTCGATGGTCGGGGTGGAACTCGATCGCCTCGATCGGCCTGCCGATCGGGTCGAAGGGCACGTGGGCGGGGAACTCGCGGTGACGCTCGAGGGTCGCGACCGCCGGCTCGACGACCTCGGCCATCGCCTGTCCGAACTCGCGGAGGGAGGGCGTGGCAACCTCGGCGCGAACCGGTCCGGCCCGGTGGGTGAGGACCGACTGCAGGTTGGGCGACGCGAGGTAGTAGTTGCCTGGCCGTGAGTCGACCCACCGGGCCAGATCGGCTCGGCCGCGCTGGGTCTCGGTCGCCATGGACCGAGACTAGGACCGGCCGTCGCCCGGCCGCTCAGCACGTCGACGAGTAGGTGGGGACGCCGGGTCCCGTTTGCGGGCTGTCGACCGTCCCCCCGGCACCCGAACGCAAAATCGCGCCCAGGTGCACGACATACCACTCGCCTCGCCACGAGATCATCGACGCGATCCCGAAGGACCCGAGCTGGCCGCCGACCGAATAGACCACGCGGGAGTTCGGCACCTCGTAGTAGCCGATCCCGTTGTCGCAGACTCCCGGCGGGACCCAATGCGCGTACGCCTCGTCGACGTCCACACCGAGGTAGCGCGCCGCCGCGGCGTCGGCTCCGAGGAGCTGGTGCGCGGCCGCGACGTCCTCCTCGTACTCCTCTTCGAGCCGGTTCGTGAAGTCGCCCTGCGGGTCGCCGACGTCCTTCAGCTGGACGTAGGCGGCCTCGGGGAAGAAGGCAGGCAAGGCGTCGACAGAGATGCCGGTCGTCACACCGCTCCAGAGCGCGGCCATGCGAGTAGGGAAGCCCGGTGTCGTCGTGGTCGGGAGCGCCCTGGTCTGCGGCAGCGCACCAGGGTCGGTCGTAGTGGTCGCCGGCGTCGTCGTAGTGGTCGTCGTCGTGACCGGTGCCGGCTTGCTCGCGGCGGCGCGCTCCGTCGTCGGCACTGCCGCGCGCGGAGAGGTCCGACCCCCGGTCCTCACCAACTGGGTGAGCACGATCGCCCCGCCCACCGCGACCGCGACGCCGACCGCGACCACCGCCACCCGCCGACGCAGGGGGCGAGTCGGACGCGTGCCGTTCACTGCCGGAGGGATGCCAGTGCGCAGGAGGTGGCAGACCGGACCGCAGGGGCCCCTCGGTACGAGATGTGGAGGGTACAGCGGGCGATCAGCGGGGAAACGGCCGACGACGTCGCGACCGCGGTGCGCACACTTGTCCAGACCCAGGCGCCGGAGCGGAGCTCCGGCGGCTCGCGGGTGGCCGCGGTCATGAGTGTCGCGGCCACGGTCACCGACCGGATCCGTTCGTACGCGGGAAGTTCCGGTTGATCGGGAACGACCACCGTCGTCACTCGCCACGAGGCGAGTGCGGTCCTCACCGCGGCGACACCCGCTGGGGTCACCGTGCCGTTGCCGAAGTAGAACGAGGTCTCCGCGAGCTCCTGTTGACCTGCGTGGGCCCCGCCGGCGCGCTCGAGGACTCCCCCCGGGCCCCCCTGCCCGGCCATCGAGAAATGCATCCGGTCGACCGCCTGCCAGGTCATCGCGCTCTGGGTCCCTCCGAAGGGTGCGGGCAGGACCAGGACCACCTGGTTCGGGTCGAGGTGGGGCCCGACCGCCCGGAACCAGCTGGGAACGAGCACCGGCTGGGTGGTGATCGGGATGCTCGTCGCGAGGTAGGCGGCCGGAGGCACGATCGCAACCGCCGCGACCGCCAAGCCCGCGACGAAAGCCGGGGTGCGCTCTCGGACGCGGCCGTGAGCGGGGCGGACCCGCGCGGCCGAGGCTCGAACCGCGTCGTAGACATGCTGGACGACGAGCGCGACGAGCGCCGCGACGGCGAGATCGGTGAGGAGCGCGAAGCGGCTGGGCGAGACGTTGTCGAGCAGGGGAAGGCGCGCGAAGAGCGCCCACGGTGACCACGGGCCGTCGCGCACTCCGAGCGAGAGCACCACCGACACCGCCGCGAGCGAGGCGAACGCCCAGAGTCGCCGGTCGCGACGCCAGACGACCAGCCCACCGGCGACCACGGCGAGGATCCCGAACCCGAGGTACTGCGAAGAGAGGATCGGGCCCTGGGCGCCCCCGATGATCCGGCTCATCGCGGGTCCGAAGAACCCGGTGGCGATCGGCGGTGCCGGGAGGAGGTAGTCGCCGAGACCGTTCCCGGCCCGTGCGACGTGGAGGCCAGGCCATACGAGGCCCGACAGGTGGCCCGGACCTGCCAGCGCGAACCACACCGGGTAGGCGAGCAGGACACCGGCGGTCACCGCGGCGGAACCGAGCGCGGTCGAGGCATACCGGAGGTGGCGGCGCAGGACACCGGGCCACGCGAGCGCTGTGACGACGACCACCACGCCGAGCCAGAGCGTGCCGAGGACGAGCATCATCGCGAGGACCTCGGTCCCGACGAAGAACTGGAGTGTGACGAGGAGACCGAGCAGCACACCGGCCCTGGCCGGCCGGGCGCGCTGGCGGAACAGCACCTCGTCGAGACAGGCCACGACGAGCGGCGGCACGGCTGCCATGGCGAGCATCAGGTGGGCGTCGGCGAGCGCGACCAGGACGAAGGGTGAGAACCCGTAGAGCAGCCCGCCCGCGAACGCCGCCGGCGCCCAGCGCACCCACCGCCGGAGGAGGACGAACGTGGCGAGTGCCGAGAGTGCCGGCGCGAGGGTGAGCGCCACGTTCAAGGTGACGATCGGCCCGAAGAGCCACGTCACCGGTGCGAGGAGGAGACCGAGGGCCGGCTCGCTCGTGTTGGCGAGCAGGTTCACTCCGTGCGGGTAGCCCATCGCGGTCGTGAAGAACGGGTCGAGGCCGTGGGCGAGGGCGGTGGCCGGCCAAGCGAGGAACCAGGTGAACAGCGAACTGTCACCGCAGCCGCAGGTCGTCGTCGACGCGGGATGCGATGTCCAGACGTGCGACCAGAGACCGATCGCGAGGCCGAGGTAGCCGACCGCGGCGAGAAGGGTGGCCCGGTGCCGTGCAGCCCGGTCTCGGCGGGCCGGCGCGGCGGCCCGGTCCTTGTGTGGCGTGCCCGAGCTCGGCTCCGGGCGCGCGCGGGCGGGCGCAGGCGGGACCCCGGTGGTGGTCATTCCCTCACCCCGGGCCGACGGCCCGCCGGCAGAGCGGACAGAAGAGCGCGCCCAGGTGGATGAATCGCCGATTGTAGGGGACTCGGCGCGGCCGCAGCCGGACGAAGCGCCGGGGCAAGGCGCAAGGGGGTCCGGGGTCATGGGTCGAGGACGGTTCGCTGACCAAGCACAAAGGCTCGGAGATGGGATCGGCACTGGCCCAGCCGGCCTGGTCGGCCGGCGCCGCACTCGTCGGTGTCGGTGTCGGTGCCGTGTGCGCTGTGGTGGGCGCGCTCCGCTTCGCGAGGCGCGGCCTGCAGGCCGAGTGAGCCCTCCGCTCCCTCAGGCCTCGCCGGACAGCATCGTCGTGATCTGGGCGAGGTCGAAGTAGTCGCGCCACGCACGGATCTTGCCGTCGAGCACTTCGAAGGTGCCCATGACGGGTAACGCCGCCACCTTGTCGCCGACCTTGAAGGTGTCGATCCGCTCGGTCAGCACCACGTCGTCGCGGGCTGCGAGATGGAGCATGTCGATGTCCATGCTGTCGCACATCCCGAAGAACCCCGCGATGAACTCGATGGTGGCATCGATCCCGATTGCGGGGTCCATGGGGATGTTGTGGTACACCACGTCGTCGGTGAAGTACTGCCGGAGCGACTCGGCGTCGTGCTTCGCGAAACCGCTGCAGAGATCACGCACCACCCGCTCGGCATCCGTCGGATTGCCCATCGACCACCTCCGATCCTCGCCGCCGACGGCGCCACGCTATCGCGGACCGACGCGGCCCTCACCAGGACGGCGAAGTCGCAGTTGCGCAGCGCTTGTGTGACGATGGGGTGCGTGGACGTCGAGACGGTGACCTTCGAGGGATTCGAAGGGTTGCGCCTCGTCGCGGACGTGCGGGGCGATCCGGCTGCCCCGCCGGTGCTCTTCCTCCACGGCGGCGGGCAGACCCGCCAAGCCTGGGGACCGGCGGCCGAAGCGGTGGCCGGAGAGGGTTGGCGGACCGTCACCCTCGATCTCCGCGGCCACGGGATGAGTGACTGGGCGCCGAACGGCGACTACTCGTTCACCGCGTTCTGTGCCGACTGCGTCGCGGTAGTCGACCAGCTGGGCCGGCCACCGGTACTGGTCGGGGCCTCGCTCGGGGGCATGGCGGCCATGCTGGCCGAAGGCACGAGCGACCGGACCGTCTCGTGCGGGCTGGTGCTCGTCGACATCACCCCGAAGACCAACCAGGAGGGAATCCAACGGATCACCCGGTTCATGCAGTCCGGCTTCGGGGGCTTCGACACCCTCGAGGACGCGGCGGCCGCCATCGCCGCGTACACCCCACAACGCAAGCGGGGCTTCAATCCCGAGGGGCTGAAGAAGGTGCTCCGCGAGCGCGACGGCCGCTGGTACTGGCACTGGGACCCGAAATTCATCACTCAGGAACGCACCGAAGTAGTGCCGGAGCAGTTCTCGGGGCTCCTCGACTGGGCGACGAGGAACATCCACGTGCCCACCATGCTGGTCCGCGGCGCCCTGAGCGACGTGGTGGACCAGGCCGGCGTCGACGATCTGCTCGCCCGCATCCCCGACGCGACCGTCGTCGACGTCGCGGGGGCGGCGCACATGATCGCGGGTGACCGGAACGACGCCTTCGCCGACGCGGTGCTCGCCTTCCTCCACGACCGAGTCCTGCCGACCCTCGGCTGACCGCGGTCCGCTCAGCGACCGAGGACGCGCCGGAGCTCGACGTCCCCCTCGACGCCCTTCACGCGGCGACGGCCCGCGGGCTCAGAGGCACAACCGGCGAGGCTTACCACCGCGGCGGTCGCCAGCACCTCCGCCGCTCCCGCCTCGTCGACCACCCGGGACGCGAGGTTCACCACCGGACCGAAGACGTCCCCGTCGCGCCGCATCACACGTCCGTAAGCGAGGCCCACCCGTGCCGGCGGCACCGTGGGATGCACCGCGAACGAGGCGGCGAGGTCGAGGCCGATTCCCACCCCCGATCCGACATCCGGGACGGTGAAGAGGACTTCGTCACCGAGCAGCTTGACGATCCGGCCGCCGGCGCCGGTCACCGTCTCGGAGGCCATCAGCTCGAACGTGGTGAGCACGTCGCCGAGCTCGCGGAAGCCGACCCTTTCTCCGAGCTCGGTCGAGCCGACCAGGTCGACGAAGCCGACCAGCAGATCCTGGGTCTCGTAGCCGACCAGATCGGCATCCTCGGCGGTGGAGCGCTGGGCGGCGATGAGATGCTGGCGCAACAGCGCGTCGACGACCGGTGCGACCATCGGCAGCAGCTGCGCGGCCTCGATGTTGGCCCGCGCGACCTCGAGTCCGGACGGATCCTTGCGCCTGGCCGCCGGCTCGACGTACACGAGGAATGCGGAGATCAGCGCGTCCGCCAAGCGGGACACCGCCGCCCCGATGACGCGCAGGATCTGGGGAACCGTCTCCTCGCCGAAGATGGCCGCCACCTCCTCGGTTCGGGAGGCGAACGCGACGAAGCCCTCGGTGATCACCTCCGTATCGGGATCGGGATCGGGCAGGCCCGAAGCGCGCAGCAGCGAGCGGACCCGGTCGACGCCGAGTCCCGATCGGTCCGCGGCCTCGGCGAGGGTCATCGCGCCAGGGCCCCGAAAGGCGAGCACCCCTGCGAGCGCGGGGAGCATGTCGCGGTAGGCGAGCAGCTCCTCGACGGTGGCACCGCAATCGACCAGCAGTTGGACGAGCTCGCGACGACGAGGAGGGTCGCCCCGCCCCGGGTCGTAGAGCCCGAGTGCGACCATCTCGTCGGTGTCCATCGTGGCCAAGTAGACACGACAGGAAGGATCTGTGCCACGACCGGCCGGGGCCGGCGGACTCAAGATCCCCTGGTCACGCGTCGATGCCACAGCGGGACCCGGACGGAGGCCGATGGCAGAACGTAGGAGACGAGCGGGCGACGGCGTCCGCCTTCCGGTGTACCTCGAAGGCGACCATTCCACCGTCGAAGGTCCGGACGGCTGCCTCGTCGGGTTGGGCTTCACGGCCTTCCTCGATCAGGACCGGCACCGGAAGTTGTGCGAGGACGACGAAGCACTCGTCCTTCCGGGCGTCTTCCACACTCGGGTCACCGGGGTGGCCTTCCACGACGACGTTCTCTCGCTCGACGCCTTCTGTGCCGGCCGATACGTCCAGATCAAGCCCGAGCCGGCCAACCAACAGGACCGCTATGCGCTCGCGGTGATCGGGGCTGGCAGGCGAGTCGGGTATCTCCCCCGCCCGGTTGCCGCCGCACTCGCTCCGGCCGGTACTCGCACGGGGCAAGCGCTCGTGATCAAGGAGTGGTCGGTCAGCGGTGTTCGGCAGGGCATCTCGGTGCTCGGCTCGATGCAGGTGCGTCTCGAGTTCACGACGTCCTGTTGACGGCGGACCGGCAACGCGGCCGGGGATCGGCCAGGATGGCGGGATGGCGCACGACCGCAGATTCCGATTCGCCGCTCAGTTGAGCCGAGCACCCGACGGCACGGCCCGCTCCTGGGCCGAGCAGGCGAGAAGGGCCGAGGATCTCGGCTACTCGGCACTGCTGATGCCCGACCACTTCGGTGACCAGCTGGCCCCTGTACCCGCACTGGCTGCAGTCGCCGCCGCGACCACCACCTTGCGGATGGGGTCGCTCGTGTTCGGCAACGACTACCGGCATCCACTCGTCCTCGCAAAGGAGGCCGCCACCCTCGACGTGTTGAGCGGAGGCCGCTTCGAGCTCAGCCTCGGGGCGGGCTGGATGCGGACCGATTACCAGGAGTCCGGCATCACCTACGACTCGCCGAGAGTCCGCGTCGATCGCTTCGAGGAGGCGGTCGCCGTCCTGAGCGGCCTGCTCCGCTCCGACGAGCCCTTCAGCTTCGAGGGCGAGCACTACCAGGTGCACGAGCACATGCTCCTTCCACGACCGGTCCAGCAACCCGGTCCACCCTTGATCATCGGCGGAGGAGGGAAGCGCATCCTGTCTTTTGCCGCGCGCCACGCGGACATCGTGAGCATCAACGTGAATCTGCGAGATGGGACGGGCGGTCCTGAGACGGCACCGAACGCAACTCCCGAACGCACCCGCGAGAAGATTGCCTGGGTAAAGGAGGCGGCCGGAGCACGATTCGATTCGCTCGAGCTCAACTCGTTGATCGGCTTCGTCATGATCACCGACGACGCGTCGTCGATCGTCGAGGCGATGGCACCTCACTTCGGGATCGAGACAAAGGACGCACTCCACATCCCTCTGGCACTCATCGGGAGCCTCGACGAAATGGCCGAGGAACTCCGCTGGCGCCGCGAGGAGTACGGCATCTCCTACTGGTCGATCGAGGCCGACAGCTGGGAGCAGCTCGCTCCGGTCGTCTCCAAGCTGGCCGGCACCTGAGGCCAGGTCGGATCGCTCGGACCGGGCGGGTCGGACCCCGCGCTCAGCGAGCGGTGGGCCCGGTCCCCGCGCCGACCGTCGGGCGCTGCGTATCGGCCGGGCGGGACGGCACCCCTGCGTCGAGGGGATCGGCGTCGACCTCCATGCCGAGGTGGGGCACCACCCGGTCAAGCCAACGCGGGATGTACCAGTTGGCTCGCCCGAGCAGCTCCATCACCGACGGGACGAGCACCAGACGCACAAGGCTCGCGTCGATCAGGATCGAAACCGCGAGACCGAATCCGAAGACCTTGAGCACGCGGAGAGGGTCGCCGATCACGAAGGAGCCGAACACACAGATCATGATCGCGGCCGCGGCCGTGATCACCCGGCCGGTGTTGGCCAGCCCGTCGGCCACCGACGCCGAATTGTCCCCGCTTCGCCGCCACTCCTCGCGGATTCGGCTGAGGAGGAAGACCTCGTAGTCCATGGACAGACCGAAGAGGATGGTGAACATCATCAGCGGGATCCAGGGGTCGATCGGCCCCGTCCGTCCGATGCCGACCACCGAACCCGCCCATCCCCACTGGAAGACGGCCACCAGCACGCCGTAGGCGGCACCCACCGACAGCAGGTTCATGATCGCGGCCTTGAGCGGGATCACGACGGAGCGGAAGACGGCCATCAGGAGCAGGAAGGCGAGCACCACCACCGCGCCGATCACCCAGAACAGGCGATGCGCAAGGTAGTTCGACGCGTCCACACTCGCCGCGGTCTCGCCACCGACGAGGACGTGCAGGCCGCTCCCCGTGGTCGCCTCCGGAATGACCGCCGAGCGAAGGTGCGTGACCAACGCGGAGGTCTGCGCCGACTGCGGTGCGGTGGTGGGGTAGGCCACGATGACCGCCGCGCTCTTGTCGGCGCTCACCTGGATCGGCGTCGCCAAGGCGATACCCGGTGTCCTGCGCAAGGCGGTGTCGAGCTTTGCGAGTCCGTCGGCTTGGGCGGGTCTCGCGAGCGGTGTCGCCACGACGAGAGGACCGTTGAAACCGGGTCCGAACCCCTGTGCCAAAAGGTCGTAGGCCTGCCGAGTGGTGAGCGACGTCGGGTCGTTGCCGGAGTCGGTGAAGGCCATCCGCATCGAAAACAGTGGCACTGCGAGCGTGACCAGCACGGCCAAGGCGAGGATCGCGGAGAGCCACGCCCTGCGCTGGATCAGCCGGCTCCACCGGAACCAGAAGCTGTCGGGTGCCGGTTTCGCGCCGGTCTGCAGCAGCTTCGGCACGTGCATGCGGTCGATGGCCCGGCCGGCGTAGCCGAGCATGGCCGGGAGGATGGTCAAGGCGGCCACCATCACCAGCACCACCGCTGCGATCGTCCCGACTGCGAGGCCCTGCAGGAAGGGAAGCTGGAGCACGAAGAGGCCGATCAGCGAGATGACCACGGTGCTCCCCGCGAAGAGCACCGCCCGCCCGGAGGTCGCGAGCGACGTCGCCGTCGCATGTCGCGGGTCCCGGCCTTCGAACAGCCCCTGCCGATACCGGGTGACGATGAACAGTGCGTAGTCGATGCCGACCCCGAGGCCGATCATCGCAAGCATTTCCGGCGCGAAGATCGGGACGTTCAGCATGTGGCTCGCCAAGTCCTCGAGCGCGAAGCCGAGCGCGATGCCGCAGAGCGCGGTGAGGATCGGCAATCCCATCGCGACGACCGACCCGAACGCGACGAGCATGATGATCATGGCACTGAGGATCCCTGCGCCTTCGCTCGGGCCGGGGGAAGCCGTGATGACCTTGCTGATCGGTCCACCGCCGAGCGCGACCTGATACCCGGGCCTGCCGAACGACTGCGCGGTATCGACCACCGCGCGGACCGCAGCGTTCGGGACCGTGGAGTCGTCCTGATCGAACTGGACCACCGCGAACGCGATGTGCCCGTCGGACGAGATCTGGTGCGAACCCGAGGCGAACGGACCCTCCACCCGGGTCACATGGGCCAGCGTGGCGAGCCTCGCATCCATCGCGTCGGTCCTCGCCCGGTTTGCAGGAGAGGTGACCGGTCCACTGGTGGAGATCACGACGTCGGCACTCGTGCCGGCGGCCTGCGGGAAACGGGCCGCGAGGAGGTTCTGCACCTGCTGCGAGGCCGAATTCCCCGACTCGAACGACGACTGGAAACGGCTGCCCATCGACTGGGCGACGATGGTCACCCCCACGATCGCAGCGATCCAGAGCAGCAGCACCCGCCGACGGTGTTCGACACACCAGCTGGCGAGTCTCCCGAGGCCTGAGGCCTCCGGGGAGGTCTTCCGGGACGGGGGATCCGAGCGGGCCGAGTCCGGGGAGCTATAATTCACCATTGATGAGTTTTAACACGGAACGGGGACGGAAGGGAAGCCCCTCTGCGCTGGGTCCGAGCCGATGATGGTCGGGCGCGGCCGGCGACCCGGCGGCGCGGACACCCGTGCCGAGATCGTCGAGGCTGCCCGGATTGCCTTCGCCGAGGACGGCTACGCGAAGACGAGCATCCGGTCCATCGCGAGGCAGGCCAAAGTGGACCCGGCCCTCGTCCACCACTATTTCGCGGACAAGGCGGCGCTCTTCGCCGAGACGATGGAGCTCCCCGCCGATCCGAAGGTGATCGCCGCCGAGGTCACCACCGGTCCCTTCAGCGGGGAACGTCTGGTCGAACGTTTCCTCTCGCAGTGGGAACGGGAGGGCGGGACCGGGTCGTCGAGCTTCCCCGGACTCGCGCAGGCGATGGCAGCCTCCCCCGAGGTTGCCGCCAACGTGCGTCAGTTCGTCATCGAGCGCGTCGGTCTCCATGGCGTGGCCGGTGACTCAGAGGAGATCCTCGCCAGGCGGCGCTCGCTAGTTTCGTCTCAACTCCTCGGCATCGCGTGGACCCGGTACGTCATGCGACTCGAGCCGATGGCCTCGGCGAGCCGGGCCGAAGTCGCACGTTGGGCCGGTCCGACCATCGACCGCTACACCACCTGCTCGTTCGACTGACCGACCCGCTCTCATCGGCACGGCCGACGACGACCGTGCCCGGGACGACGCGACCTTCGCTCCGGTCAAGCGGACCGGCGGGTCACGAGGGGTGGGGCGTCGAGCGCACAGTGGACGAGCGGTGCCGGTGCGGGAGTTTCTGCCGGCTCCACCCCTCTCGGGGGCGCGCCGGGTTCCGGATCCCGGCGGCAGCGAGGACGCCCGCACCAACACAGGAAAGGCCGGCGACGATCGTGGCGGTGCGGAACCCGTGCGCGAGCTGGGCCGGATGGAGGTATTCCGACCCGGTGATGCCGGCGACCACGGGCAGGAGGGCGACCGCGAGGAGACCCCCGATACGGGCCACGTCGTTGTTCACCGCGGAGGCCAGGCCGGAGTGCTCGCCGGGCACCGACGCGAGAGCAGTCGCGGTGAGAGGCGCCACCGTGACGGCCAGGCCGAGCGCGAACACGAGCGCAGCGGGCAGCACACCGGTGAGGTACGACGTGTCAGCAGCCGCGCGCGACAAGAGCACGAGGCCGGCCCCGACGATCATCGGCCCCACGCTCATCTGGAGACGCGGGCCGATGCGGGTGGCGAGCCGACCCGACCGGGCGGAGAGAAGGAGCATCACGACAGTGATCGGCAGCAGTGCGACCCCCGACTCGAGCGGGGAGTAGTGGCCCACGACCTGGAGGAAGACCGGGAGGAGGAAGAGCGCTCCTCCGAGAGCCGCGTACACGACGAAGGTGACCGCGTTGGTCACACTGAACTGCTGCAGACGGAAGAGCTCGAGCGGCAGCATCGGAGCGGACGAGTTGTGCTCGACGAGGAAGAACGCAGCTAACGCGACCGTGCCCCCTACGAGCCCGAGGAGTACGACGGGTCGGGTCCAACCCATTGCGGGACCGGCGACCAGACCGAAGGTGATGCCGGCGAGCGCGAGGAAGGCGAGGGCCGCCCCCTCGAGATCGATCCTCCCCCGGGCATCCGGATCGCGGCTCTCTGGCACGTGGCGTGCGGACATGAGCAGCACTGCGACACCGATCGGGAGGTTGATGAAGAAGATCCACCGCCAGGAGGCCGCCGCGATCAGATAGCCGCCGATGAACGGCCCGATCGCCGATGCGACGCCTCCGAGTCCGGTCCAGGCCCCGATCGCCCGTCCCCGATCCCGTTCCACGAAAGAGGCCTGGAGGATCGCCAGGCTCCCCGGCGTGAGCAGGGCAGCCCCCACTCCTTGGAGGATCCGGAGTGCGACGAGCACTGCGGTCGCCGGGGCCAGCGCACAAGCAGCCGACGACACGGTGAACCAGGCGACCCCGATGATGAAGATCCGGCGCCGGCCGTAGTGATCGCCGAGCGAGCCACCGACCAACAGGAGCGCGGAGAGAGTGAGCGTGTACCCGTTCACGACCCACTGCAGTCCGCCGAGTGACGCGTGGAACTCCCTTCCAATGGTGGGGAGGGCGATGCCGACCACCGTGGCATCGATCGAGGCCATCCCGGAACCGAGCACCGTCGCGGCGATCACCCAGCGACCGATCGAGGACTTGTACTGCAGTTGGGGCTCGGTGTTCACCACCGACGACCTGCCGCATCGACCGCGACCGGGCTGCCCGCCGGACCGAGATGTTCGACGGTCACTCTTGGCCTCGTTACCTCGGTGCTCACCTCCCAGTTCATATCTCACCTCTCGATCACCATGTCGCGACGCCTGAACTCACCGGCGCAATCACCGGTTCGCACCTGACCTGTCGGCCCAGGTACGTTTGCCACCGCAGCAACCGAGGTTCGAGGACTGGACCCTGAAGGGAGCGAGGAAATGGCCGATCTGCTCTTGGCCGACGAACGCGAGGCCGTGGCGAGCGCGAGCCGCCATCTCGCGGAGGCCGGACTCGTGATCGGGACCGCGGGAAACATCTCCGCCCGCCGCGACGACCTGATCGCGGTCACTCCCACCGGATCCGACCTCGCGACCGTCACCGCGGAGATGGTCACCGTGATCGACCTCAACGGCGAGTTCGTC
The DNA here is from genome assembly GCA_963769905.1 of uncultured Acidimicrobiaceae bacterium. Taxonomy (GTDB): domain Bacteria; phylum Actinomycetota; class Acidimicrobiia; order Acidimicrobiales; family RAAP-2; genus Bog-756. The sequence goes on along the minus strand of CAVYNG010000002.1, from coordinate 952,812 downwards.
GACGGCGAGCTGGCACCCACCTCCGAGGTTCCGCTCCACACCGGCATCTATGCGGCAACACCCGCAAAGGCCATCACCCACGCACACGCCATGGCTTCGACGGCACTGTCCTGCAGCCACGAGGAGCTCCCACCGCTGCACTACAGCTGTCTCAGCCTCGGCGGGGCACCGCGCACCGCGCCGTACGCGACGTTCGGTTCCAAGGAGCTCGCCGACAACGTGGTCAAGGCACTCGAAGGCCGCAACGCGGCGATGATGCAGAACCACGGATCGATCGCCTACGGGAACACGATGAACGAGGCGGTCGAGCGCCTCGAGCTCCTCGAGTGGCTGGCCGAGCTCTACTGGAGGGCGTCGTCGCTCGGCACCCCGCGTGTCCTGACCGACAAGGACTTCGAGGCCGTCATCATGCAGGCCATCTCCGGCGGGTACGGGGCCGTCCGCAAGGTCAAGAAGGACTGAGGAGCCGCTCGCGCTTCACTCGCCGGTGGTCGACCTGGACGGCTCGACCGGCGGGGTGCGGGGACAACCTTCCCCGGTGCGGCCAGCCATCCTCCACGACATCGCAGTCGGGCGATCGCCTTTGGCCCCGCGGCCTCGCCCGCTCCGCTGCGCCCTTCGACACCTGGGCCAAGGACGTCGCGCCGAGCACCGAGCTCCGGAAGTGGTACGGGCACGATCCCCGACGCTTCGCCGAGTTCCGCCGCAGATATCAAAGGGAGCTCTCCCAGGCGCCAGTCTCCAATGCACTCGAAGAGCTGAGCATTCGAGCGCGAAAGGGAGGGCTGGTGCTGCTCTCCTCGACGGAACCGACGCTCCATGAGCCGCCCCCGTACCCCGGGCGTCGCCGCGCAGCCGGCAACTCAGTCGAAGACGAGGATCCCCCGGATGATCCGGCCTTGGCGCAGGTCCTCGTAGCCGTCGTTGATCTGCTCGAGCGAGTAACGCTTGGTCACCATGCCGGCGAGGTCGAGGAGGCCGTCGCGGTAGAGACCGAGCAAATTCGGTACATCGAGCTCGGGTCGGGAAGAGCCGAAGATGGATCCCACGAGCTCCTTCTCCATCACCATGAGGTCGAGCAGGCTCATGGTGACGTCCGTCTCGGTCCACGGGTGGACGTTGGTGACCACCACCCGCCCGCGTTTTGCGACGAGCGCCATCACCGATGCGAGGAGCTCGCCCCGCCCCACCGACATCGTGCAGACCACCCGGTGGCACATCCGGCCCTGCGTGAGCTCCTGGACCAGCGGAAACGCTTCACCGACGCCAGCCGCGACGTGGGTCGCGCCGAACCGCAGCGCCTGTTCCCGTTTGAACGCCACGGGATCGACCGCGACGATCCTCCGTGCACCCGCCAGGCGGGCTCCCTGCACGGCCGCGGAGCCCACGCCACCGACGCCGAGCACCGCGACGTCGTGACCCGGCTCGACTCGGGCCCGGTGGACCGCCGAGCCCCATCCCGTGCTCACCCCGCAAGCCACCAGGCAGGCGAGGTCGAGCGGGAGGTCGTCGTCGATCTTGATGAACGACCGCTCATGGCCGACGGTGTGACGGGCAAAGGTCCCGAGCATGCAGAAGATGCGGAGGTCCTGACCGCGTGCGTGGTGTCGGGCCGTCCGGTCGGACACCTGCCAGCCGTCGGCGATGTACATGCCACGGTCGCAGAGCCCCTGGTGGCCCTCGACACAAGAGGGACAATGGCCGCACGGTGGGAGGAAGCTCGCGACGACGTGATCACCCGGCGCGACGGTCGTCACCCCCTCGCCGATGGCCTCGACGACGCCGGCGCCTTCGTGCCCACCGATCATCGAACCGAGGAACGGCATGTCGCCCGTGAGGAAGTGCTCGTCGGAATGACAGAGGCCGGATGCCGCCATGCGGACCTGTACCTCGTGCGACTTCGGTGGGTCGAGCTCGACGTCTTCGATCTCCCACACCCGGCCCGGCTCCCAGAGCACGGCGGCCCGCGTCCTCACGACACGCTCCACCATCGCCGAAGGCGGTATCTCGCGACGCGCACCGTCACGGAGCGAAGGATATCGGTAGCACCTGAGTCTGCGACGGGTCGGTGGAGCTCGAGTTGTTGACGATGATCGAGCAGGCGTGGCTCGCGTCACATGACCCGTTCCCCACGCTTCCCTCGACGATCTGCATGGTGAGCGAGCCCGATCCCGTCGGGTCGGGATGGAGGATCTTGCCGGTGGAGAAATCGCAGCCCGACGAGTTGGCCGTCGCGATGTCGATCTGCGAGCACTCGAGCACGTTGACCACCTTCCCCGCCGTGTAGCCGCTCCATCGGACCGTGACCGTCTGTCCGGCACCGAGCCCCGTGTCCGGGGTCACCGACGCGTGGAGATGGACGACGGGCGCGGCAGGAACCGGAAGGCGGAACTGCGAGCCGACGGTCGCAACGAAGCGGACGGTCGTGTCCGGGCCGGTGCCGTCCATGCCGATCCTGGCAGCGGCGGCCGGATCATGGCCGAGGTACGCGTCGAAGAAGTCGGTGGTCGTCCGCAGCACCGCGGCGCCCGACGCCGCTGTGCTCCCTGCCGCCGACTCGTGGGATCCACCACGGATGGTGAGGAGTCCCTTGGGCCCTCTGGCCTGGTCGAAGACGAGAAGTGCGCTCCGGTAGGGAACCAGTTGGTCCGCGGTGCCGTGCACGAGAAGGAGCGGCGGTGCACCGTTGAAGTCGTAGGTCCCCGAACCGAAGCCCTCGGTCGTCCCTGCCATCACGACGGCGGCCTTCACCCGGGGATCGCGGCAACAGGTGTTCGCGACCAGGCCGAGAACCGTGATGGCACCATTCGAGTGTCCCGCCGCGCCGATCTCCGCTGTATCGACGAGGCCGGAAAGCGTGCCAGAGCGCTGTGCGTCGAGCCCGAGCACCGAGTCGATCACGAAGCTCATGTCGGCCGGCTGGTTCACGATGTCCCCGCCGTCGGGCCCACCTGGGGTGGCACTACTCGAGAGAGGGAATCGGGGCGCGGCGACGACATACCCGGCCGAGGCCCAGCTCGAGAGCAGAGCCGCATAGTCCTGCGGTGCGCCACCGAGGCCGTGTGCGAAGACGACGAGGGGGTACCGCGGGCCGGCGCGGTCGGGAGGTGCGTCCTGCTCGGGCGCGGCCGATCGAGGACCCGCGGACGGGTAGTAAACGGTGGTCACCAGGGTGCGCGAGGTCAACTGCGGATTCGAGCCCCATGCCGGGGTCACCCGGTGCGGGTCGACGAAGGTCTCGGTCATGACCCCGACACCGTGTTGCCCCGATGGGTGCGAGACCGATTCGGATCCACCCCTCCCCGCCGAGGCTGACGTGCAGGCCGCTCCCGCGCAGAGCAGGAGGAAGCCCGTGACGACTGGCGAGGCCCGCCCGGCTATCCGTCGTCGCCCTCGATCCGTCACGGGGCAGGAGCGTAGACCGCGACGGTTGGGCCCGACGGGTGATCCGGGCGCCTGACGGCGTGATCAGGTCTCGACGTTGAACGACTGGCGCAGCTTGGTCACACTCGCCGCGAGCAGACGCGACACATGCATCTGGCTGACCCCGATGCGAGCGGCGATCTGCGACTGGGTGAGCCCCTGGACGAAGCGGAGCTCGAGGATCTGCTGTTCGCGTGGGGGCAGCTTGGACAACGCGATCGCGAGCAGCATCCGGTCCTCGGTGCCGCCGTAGCCTGGATCGGTCTCACCGAGCCGATCGATCAACGTGCCCTCTTGCCCGTCGGGTGCGTCGATGGACGAGGTCCGGTAGCTCTGGCCGGCCTCCAGCGCCTCGAGGACTGCGTCGGCGTCACACTGCGCGGCCTCTGCCATCTCGGCGACCGTCGGCGGCCGACCGAGCTCCTGGGCCAGGGACTCGACGATGTGTCCTAGCTCGAGATAGAGCTCCTGGACCCGCCTCGGAGCTCTGATCGCCCATCCTTTGTCGCGGAAGTGCCGCTTCAGTTCGCCGATGATCGTGCGAGTTGCGAACGTACTGAACTCCACCTCGCGGTCAGGATCGAACCGGTCGACGGCTTTGATGAGTGCGATCGAGGCGACCTGGACCAGGTCGTCCTGGGATTCACCGCGGTGGGAGAACCGACGAGCAAGCTGTACGGCGAGGCCGAGGTGCGCTTCGACGAGCTCGTCGCGGACCCGCGCGTCACGCGAGATCGCGAATTCGACGAACTTCGCTCGGGTTCCTTCGCTCGGCTGTCCGGAGCCGCCCATGGGTCCTTACTGCCGAACCCGCCGTTTGCGCAACCAAGCCTGCTCGTGATCCCCTTCCCGACGTTGACCGTGCTCGTCGACCAGCGCGTCGAGGATCCGGTCCGAGAGTCCCTCCGACGGGTCGATACGAGGGGAGCCTCGGGACGCTCCGCTGTTGGAGCTGAACTGGCACGAGATCTCGACGAGGTCTTCGTCGCGCTGGAGCGCGAGGGTCAGGCGACCGTGGTCCCCCTCCGTGTCCCCGATGAGTGACACGCAGAGCTCATCCACCGCGAGGCGAAGATCGTCGATCTCCTCGAGATCGAAGCCGGCTCGTGACGCGATCGTCGCCGCGGTGAAACGAGCGAGGACCAACAGATCGGCCTCCACCGGGATCGAGAGCTCGACGGACTCTTTGTCCCTCACTTGCCTACGCTCCGCGAGGCAGTCGGGTCGACCGGCATCATGCCGACGTGGCTTCGGCCAGGCTCGGATGGATCGAGAAGAGTTCGGTCAGGCCGGTGATCTCGAAGATCTTGAGCACGCGCGGGTCGGCGACGACGATCCGCATCTCGCCTTCTGCCTCGTTCACCCGTCGGAGGCCGCCGATCAGGACGCCGAGGCCGGTCGAGTCGATGAAGGTCACCTCGCTCAGATCGACGATGACCACGCGGCGTCTGCCGATCGCATCCTGGAGGCGGCTCCGCAGCGCCGGCGACGTCGCCAGGTCGATCTCGCCGGTCGCGCTGACCACCGCCATCTCGTCTCGCAGATTGTCTGTCACGTCAGTCGACACGTCTTTCCTTGTTGTTATTTCCTGGTTGTTCCTTGTTGATTCCTCGTGGGCTCGCGCCTCGCCCTGCATGCTACGGCAACCCGCCGACTCGACCTCGAGAGCGCGAACCGCTGTGCGAGCTTCCGAGCTAGATACCCGCCCCGCTCCGCTCCAAACCGTGTACCGATCGGGTTGGGGCGCGGCCCCGTGCACACGTGCTGGCGCCTTCAGCCATCTCCCGGGGGTCGGTACTGCACACTGATGCGCGGCCCGACTGCGTGCGCCGATTTCGGGACACTGTGCTCCCAGGTCCGCTGGCACGATCCGCCGAGGACGAGAAGGTCGCCCGCGCTCGGCTTCAACTGAACCGAACTCCCACCGCCCTTCGGGCGCAGGAGAAAGCGCCGGGGGGCGCCCAGCGACACGATGCCGACCAGGGTGTCGTCGCCGCTGTCTCGACCGATCCGGTCCCCGTGCCATGCGACACTGTCGCGAGCGTTGCGGTAGAGGCACAGCCCGACCGTTGCCAGCGCGCGGCCACCCTCTTCGGCATAGTGGTCTCGCAAGAGGTCGAGGGCCGCCTGCAAGGGTGGTTCTGGCAGCTCCTCACCCTCGCCATAGAACGCCACCAGACGTGGCACGTCGACCATCCGCTGGTACATCCAACGTCGCTCCTCGCGCCAGGGAGCCGAGTGCGCCAGTCTGTCGAAGAGCGCGTCGGCTCCCCGCATCCATCCCTCGACGACCTCGAACCAGGCACCTCGGCCGAGATCGACCCGGCGGCGGGGTGTCACCGGTCCCGGACCGATGTCGTCCCCCGCCGCGAACAGCGAGCCCTGCAGAACCTCCATGCTGTATCCACGATAGACGAACATACGTTCGACGCTCCACCGGACCAGCCCGACGCTCCACCGGTTCGCCCCGCGGCCCCACGCTCCTTCGGATTCGGCCCCAGGCCCTTCGAATTCGCGCCGGTGTTTGAGGAATGCCGGGGCCGGGTAGCAGTCGGCAAGGTGCTAGTCCCAGGCGCCTCGTAGTAAGAGACAGGACCCCCGACCCTCCGCCCCGGGGGTTCTGTCGCGTCCGGGCAGAGAAGGGCGCGATCGAGCCTCGGAACTTCTAGTCGCTGGTGAAGCGCGTGGCGGTTCCGTTCCGACCGCCCACGGTGGGGCCCTCCCCGCTTGTGCCGGACCAGTGCGAGAGCGGGTCGCTCGCTGGAAACGACTCGGCGATCTCTTCGTCGAGCTCCTCGTCTTCTCCGTCCGGAGCAGTGTCCTCGCCCGACTCGGTTTGCCCATGCCCGTCGGTCACGCTGGCATGGTAGCGCCGCCTGAGTCCTCGTTCGGCGGCGCCGCGGGATCCTCGCCACTCTCGGCGGGCGGCACCTCGTCGATTCGGTTCCGCTGGTCCATGCCGTGCCGCGCCGAAGCGGCGCCAGGAGCTGCCTCCGGAACCGCAATGGGATCCCGAGACAGGAGCGGTTCTCGAACGGCAACCGACTCGGGTGCGTCGGCGGCCACCGGGGCCGTCGCGCCGACCCGGGCGGGAGCGATCTCGTGGGCGGCCTCGACCTCGTAAGCGGCGACAGCCCTCGCCGTCTCCGAACCCCAGGCGACGCCGCCCACGATCGCCAGGATCAGGCCGGGCCCGAGCGCGTACCCGACCAGGTAGGCCAGTTCACGCAACGGGGTCGCCGTCACGAAGTACGCCTTCGTGCTGTAGAGGACCGGCCATGCAAACGGGCCAATCACGAACCAGGCGCCACTCGCCGCCGCGAGCAGGCCGATCAACCCCAGACCGAGAAAGGACCGGCTCCTCGAGATCGAATAGCCCATCAGAGAAAACCCGACCAGACATCCGACCGCACCGGGGATGAGGGCGAGCAGCGCGTGACTGAGATCCCAGTACCACGAACCACTACCGTCTGCGCTGAATCCGAAGGTCGGACCCACGAACGGGACGATCCCTCCCCAGGCGCCCGCAAGCAGCGCCATGAACCCGGCGACGAAGAGGCGGAAGGACCTCGTCTGCCACTTCACCTCCCCTGCCGCACGCCTGCGCCGCTCGCGGGTTGTGGTGCCAGCATGATCGATCGCGAGTGTCATCTCGGCTCCTTTCGCCGACGCCATCAACGTGACGTCGCCTCGACTACAGAGCGTCGGTTCACACAATTACCCGACCTCGACACTTCGGAAACTCGATCGCGACGCCGTCTCGGTCGACCGGCTCGACTCTGCCGCGCCATGACCTGGACAGGTGCCGGACGACCGAGAGTTGGGTAGAACGGAGGCATGACGGTTGAGCCGGTGCCCGCCGCCGATCTCCAAGAGCAACAAGAACCGAAGTCGCCCGATGATCCGCCGATGCACGTGTCACGGCCGGAGGAGCCAGAGGCCGACGTTCTCGAGCAGGAACTCCCCGTCGACGGGGAGGACGAAGAAGACGACGACGAGCGCCGCCACACGATCGGAGAACCGGGCTGGCGCGATCGGTACCCCGAATAGGCCGCCCGATTTAGGGAGTCAGAAAGACTCGGCGGATGGGCGCGAAAGCGGTTCGGACGACGCCGACCCAGATCGCCCGACCGTGAGCCCGTTGCCCGAGGCCGAGTCACGGATCCACTCGGCGAGTGCGGCGAGTCGTCCGACGATGGTCCGGGTCGGCGGAGGTTCCTGCTCGGTGACGGCTGGTTCGAAGTCGCGGACGGCACGGTACCGAGGGCCCATCGCTGAACGCCGCTTCAACGTGAAGGAGCCGATCAGCAACGGGACCACCTCTGCTTCCTCGTGTCCGATGTGATCGGCGACGGCGACCCGCATCCGGGACACCTCGAGCTCGAACGGCCTGCCCCGCTGAGGGGTGTCCTGTTCCAGTTCGAAGAGGCGTCCGAGAATCGACCCTTGCTCGTGGAGGAGCTCGCGAGTGAGGGTGGCCGCCTCGGGCAGCTCACCGATCGCTGGATACACCGTGAGCTCCATGGCAAGCTCCCGACGCACCAGACGGTCCGCCGTCCCCCAGAAGTGGCTGGCCTGGTCCGAAGGACCGAGCCGAGCGATCCCGTACAGCTCCGACACGAGCGACCGGTGGTCCCTCTGCACGTCCGCCACGACGTCTTCGGTGTCCGCCACGACCTCTCCGGCACTGCCCGACATCAGACTCCTTCCAAAAGGGAGCAGATTCCCATCGAAGGCGACTCCAAACAGCTTCCTGCTCACGGCTGCATCTCACCGGGTTGCCGGTCCTGTTCGGAGACGGCCTGCAGCGTGGGCGCAGGGGCGGACACCCTTTCGCTTTGCGAAACCCATGCAATTTGGAACCTTTGGGTAAAGTGAACAGGGATGCACGAAGTGGAGTGTTCCCTTTCCAACGCTGTCGAGTCTGTGGGACTCAGCCGAAGCGTTGTGCGCCGCATCGTTGCTTCGTGCCCGCCGGAGTTCGTCGATTCCGCGATTCTCCTGACGGACGAGCTCGTCACCAATGCGATACGCCACGGACGCCCTCCTATCGTGCTCACTGTCCGCTTCGATGCAGATGGCCTGATGATCGAGGTCGTCGACTTCGGTCCGGGACAGCCGGTTGCTCGTCACGTCGATGCAGATGCCGAGCGCGGAAGAGGTCTCAACATCGTCGAGCAACTGGCTGACGACTGGGGCGTCCTCCAGCTGGGAGAGGGGAAGCGCGTGTGGTGCCGGCTGGCGGTGCGCACACCTGCACCCGTCGAACGACAAACCTCGCTCAACGGGGCCTGATCACAAGTCGCGAGGTCGTCTCCGCAGTCACGACCGGCTCGCTCGGTCCGAAGGAGCGGCTTGCCGGAGGGCGGAGCTCTGCCGTCCAGCAGAGCACGGCGACAACAAGTGCATGGAAGGGCAGAGCAGCATGCTGGTCTTTTGGCGGTGCCGGAACACGATCGGCCTGACGACTGCGCGAGTTCGTCCATGACGGTCGGCATCAAAGGGTGCGGTCGACGGTGCGCTGGACTGCCAGAATGGCAACGTCGTCCGCGCGCGGCTCGTCGGTCACCAACTGCGCCGTCACACCGTCGATGAGCTCGGCTGCCTCTCTGTGCGGGGACCGCTCGGCGGCGTCGAGCAAGGCCTTCAGGCCTTCGTCGGGATCGCGGTCTCTCCGTTCGACGAGACCGTCGGTGAAGAACAGGACCGCGTCATCCCCGATGGAAATGGCCTCTTCGTTGAAGACGGCCCCGCTGACACCGAGTGGCGGGCTCGGCGAGACGGTCAGACTCCGAGCTCCGTCAGGGCCGATCACGACGGGCGCAGGGTGTCCTGCGGATGCCACCACAAGCTGTCCCGTCGACAAGTCGAGCTCCGCGACGAGGACCGTCGCGATGTGAGAGACGTTCGACCGGACCATGAACGCATTGAGCCGGCTCAGTGCCTCCGCGGGACGGGCGCCTTCGGTCAACAGCAGGGACAACCCGGGCCGAAGTTGTCCCATGACCGAGGCCGCCACCATGTCGTGGCCCTGGACATCTCCGACCACCAATCCGGCGCGGCCGGGCCCGAGCCGGATGACGTCGTACCAGTCGCCACCGACCTCCACGTCGTCGTCGGCGGGCAGATAGCGGGCAGCGAGCGACAGGCCTTCGACGTCCGGGAGTCGTTCCGGAAGAAGGCTCTGTTGGAGTGTGTGAGAGATCCGCCGCTCCGAATCGTAGAGACGAGCGTGCTCGACGACGCCGGCGATCTGCTCTGCGAGCTCCTCGACTCCTTCGAGGTCACGCTCCGAGTAGCGGCGTCCGGATCCCGCCGAGACGAGCGTGACGGTTCCTCTCACCTGTTCGCCGACGAGGAGAGGAACGGTCATGTACGAGGTGAACGACAGGTCCTTCAGGATCTGGAGGTGCCGGTCGTCCTGCGTGGTCGCTCGAAGGAACTCGTCCGACATGTGGGGCGACCACCGTGAGATCGCAGTGACCATCACCTCAGCGCTCGGGTGGTGACCCTCCGGATCGGGCGGGTAACGGCTCTTCAGTTCGTCGGCGAGATGCTGCTTCGAGGGATTTGCGTGCCGGGAAGAGAGGCGACGGATCCGTCCGTCCTCGTCGACGACGTCGATCAGGCAGAGGTCGCCCAGTGCGGGCACCGCGACCTCGGCGAGCCGATCGAGGGTCTGAGCGAACCCCGTCGCCTCGGACATGACTCGATTCGCCCTGAGCATGAACTCGAGTCGTCGCCGGGTCAGTTCCAGCGTGGTGACCACCGCGTCACGCTCGGCTGCCTGTTCGAGCGCGTGGAGGATCGCGCCAACCGCGCCGCTGATCGCACCCACCAGCTCGATGAGCTCCGTATCGGGCTGTCGCCTGGTGCGGCTCAACATCTTCACCGCACCGAGGCACTGTCCCGCGTAGCGGATCGGGAACGCACACGCGCTCACCAGTCCATCCTTGAGCATCGCTTGGCTCGAGAACCGCTCGTGGTTTGGGAGATCGGTGAACCAAACAGGGGCATCCCTCTCGACGACCAGCTGTGCCAACCCTCCGACGTCGAAGGTCGGGTTCCGACGCTTTTCGTCGACGTAGTGCGACGCGGGGTATTCGGGCGTCGTCCACACCCCACGGCAGATCAGCGAGCCGTCGGGCTCGAGGCCCCACAGCGCACCTGCGTCCCATCCGAGACGGCGGCAGAGTGAAGACAGGAGCTGTTCCGCGGGTGCCGCGCTCGAGGACGCGTTGAGGATGTCGAGCAGTTGTTCGGTGAACCCGGTCAACCTCTGCACCCGCTCGTTCGATCGGATGACCCCGATGAGTACGGACTGACCCATACGGCTCGTGGCGACGCTCATGACCAGCTCGGCCGCCACGTCGTTGCCCTTGCCCGATTGCAGCAGCACGTCGTGTCGCAGCCCGAGGAGCTCGTTCGACTCCCCGGCGACCACGTGCTCGACGTGCGCCAGCCATTCAGTCTTTCCCGGAGGTACGACCCGCGAAAGGGGCTGACCGGCGAGCTCTCCGTGCGCGACCTCGAGCAACTGCTCGGCGGCGGGATTGAGGTAGAGGATGACGCTGCTTGGCCCGACGATCAGGATCCCGTCCGCCAACGCGTCCACGATGCGTCGGATGTCCTCCGGAGGCCATTCCGGATCAACCCGGGTGATCTGAGACTCCATACCACTGACTTCTGGATCGAGGAACGCTGCTCCTCCTCACCCGGTGCCGCCCTGACGCTGCCGCGAGTGAATCGTATCCGACGGCTTGGAGGTGCCATCTCCGCCCGAGGGAGCCAACCTGACGGGCTCTGGCTATGCTCATCAGGTCATTCATTCATCCGGTCGACAGAAGGACGAGCGTCCGTGATCAGCCGACGCGGGAAGCCTTGAGCCTGCGCCCCCACCCCAAGATCGAGGTAGCGGCGAAGGGATCGGACGAGTCGGGAGCTCCGGTGATCGCGCTCAGCGGCGAGGTCGACCTTTCCAACGCCGCCGTCCTGCAATCCAAGATCGACGACCTCGTCGGCAGCGATGCGGAGCGGGTCGTCCTCGACCTGGCGTCGCTGTCGTTCATCGACAGCAGCGGGATCGCGGTCCTCGTGCGGCTGCACAACCGGATCGGCAGCGTCCAGATCCGAAATCCGACGCCCATGGTCGGCCGGATCGTCCAGATCACCGGCCTCGAGCAGACCTTCGGCCTCAAGGGCTGATCCTCGGCGAAGCCCCCGCTCGGTTCAGGCCGAGGGTTCGAGCGTGTCCTTCTGGTACGTCAGCGGCAAAGGATGCTCGACGAGATCGGGGAAGAGTCCGGCGTCGAATGCTTGGACGAACGCCCGAACCTCCGACGAGAGACGGACCCTGACCGAGGGCCGACCCTTGCTCAGTTGGACGTGGACCGTCGGTCCGGGGACCGAAACCGTAACCGCCTCCGGGTCGGCGCTGACAACAGCCCGCAGGTAGCGCGCCAGCGCGCACTGCTCGTGACTTCCCGGAATTCCTCTGACCCCATGCTTGACGAGGGAATCCGCGATGGCATTGTGCGTGGCCCCGAGGTCTTCCACCAGATCACTGACGGCTCGTCGCATGGATCGTCGGCTTCTCAACGCTCTCACCTCCTGCTTCGTCGTCGACCGAACCGCTCCTCGTGGCCTCCCCTGCCGAGTCGGACCGATTCGTGGCCGCGCGGCCCGGAACAACGAGACCCCTTCGACCACACGCCTGGTGGAGCGACGGAGCCGTGGCGCCGAACGCGTGCACTGGCATCATGCGCGCCGATCCGCAAGAACTGCAACCCCGCGTCATGACATTGCGGCCGGGCGGTCCACGCTCCGGGGGTACTCCCGTGCAGCACGGGACTCTCGTCGCCGAGGACTCCTCGTCCCTTCTGCCAGTCCACAGAGGTACTCCTCCCCCGCGAACGCGCTGGTCAAACCCCATCTCGTGGTCGGGAGTTCTCCTCGCAGGTCGCCCAGGTGGAGGGGTCGGATCACGAGCTTCCGGGACACCATCCGGGGCGGTCTGACCTACAGTCACAACCGATGCCGTCGTCGATGGACGAACAGCGCGGCGAACAGCAAGCCGGTCCTCGGCGCTCCTTCGCTCCGCGGGGAGTCCGCCGTCGTGTGCACGCTCTGACCATCGGGATCCTCGTCGGGGGCCTGATCGTCACTGCCGCGCTCGTAGTCACCTCGAAGATCAACTACGACCGGACCGAACAGCGCCTGCTGACGCTCGACACGCAGCTCACCGGAAGTGCGCTCACCTCCGGAGCCTCGACGGTGCAGAGCCGACTCGAAACTGCGGCGGAAGAGGCCGTCGCAACCAACGGCAACGCGTCGAGCTTCAAGAACTTCGTCAGCGCGTACGTCTCCAAATCCACCGGGTGGAACACCGTCTCGCTCTGGCGTGTGGCCTCGCCGCCGGTGCTCGTCGCCGACAAGGGATCGCGACCGCTCATCGGAGATTCACCGAGTCGAACAGCTGCTGTCTTCGGAGAGGCGGCACGATCCAAGTCGTTCGTCGTGACCAATCTCATCTCGGAACATCAGTTGCGGCTCGGTTACGCGCTGGCACAGCAGGGTCGAGGTGGGACCTTCGTCGTCTATGCGGAGAGCGTGCTGCCCTCCAATCGTCGACTCACGATCCAGACGAGCTCGCCGCTCTCGGATCTCAACTACGCGCTCTACCTCGGGTCTCAGCAAACCGACGCTGCGCTCCTCGCCGCCACTCCGGTCCAGCTGCCCCTCTCGGGTCCGACCTCGATCGTGAAAGTGCCATTCGGCAGCAACTTCGTTCTCACTCTGGTGATGTCGCCACGCGTGTCGCTCGCCGGTACCCTCGCGGGCTGGCTGCCATGGCTGATCGCAGCCATCGGGATCCTCTTCACCGCACTGGTGGCGGTGATGAGCGAGCACCTCGTCCGCCGGCGACGGCGAGCCGAAGACCTCGCCATCGAGAACCGCCTCTTGTTCCAGGCGCAGAGGAGTACCGCCGAGACTCTGCAACGCTCCCTTCTCCCGCGGTCCCTCCCCCGCCCCGAAGACCTCGACCTGGCGGTCCGCTACGTGCCCGGTATCGAGGGAATGGAGATCGGCGGTGACTGGTACAACGTGACCGATGTGGGAGAGGGCAGGTTCTTCTTCGCGGTGGGCGACGTGTCCGGACGGGGGCTGACGGCCGCGTCGCTCATGGCCGAGCTCCGATTCGCGATCAAGGCATACGCCGCTGAGAACCCCGAACCGGGCGACGTGATGAACCGGATCAGCCGACTGAGCCGCATCGGTGACACCGGCCACTTCGCGACCGTGCTCTGCGGCCTGCTCGACCACACGTCGAGGACTCTCACCCTGGCAAACGCCGGCCATCCGAACCCGGTGCTCGCGGTCGATGGCCGGGCAGAGCTCCTCGAGACCGAGACCGGTCCACCCATCGGTGTCCAACACACTCGCTACGACCCGGTGTGCGTGCCCATCGCGGAGGGTTCCACCCTCATCGCCTACACGGACGGGCTGGTCGAGCGGCGGGGCGAATCGATCGACAACGGACTCGAACGGCTCTGCGAGGCGACCGCGAGTGGCGGCCCCTTGGAACCGCTACTCGACCATCTGCTGGCCGAGCTCGTCCCGCAGGGGTCTTCCGACGACATCGTCCTCGTGGGCGTGCACTGGAACTGAGGGTCGCAACCGTCAGCGGGCTCAGCACCGCCCGGCTGAGAGCGTCAGGTTCACGGTCGCCGCCGAGCCGTTCGCCACGTCGAGCCGGGACGCATCGGGTCCCGAGGTGACCCTGCCCCCTGACACCCGCGCGCAGTAGCCGTTCCGATAGTGCGTCGACACCGGGACGACGATCACCGTGGGAGCCTTCACCGCCTTGTCCGCGCGGTACTGCAGTCTGAACGCACCGGTCGTCGGATCGAAGGACATCGCCGTCGGAACACCGGAGACGGCGGTGGCATAGGTTCGTGAGAGCACCGACAACTGCGAGGCAGTGGCGGCGCGTGGCGGCCAGAGTGCGGAGGAGTGCGAACCGGTCGGATCGTCGTAGTTGATCCACTGCCAGTAGGTCCAGCCCACCAGGTTCTGGTCCGCGTCCGCGGTGATGCGAGCGAGGTCGGCGGTGTCCGTCGTGGCGCCGAATTCGGTCAACAGCTCCGCGGGACCTCGCGGCTGGGCCGATGAGGCGTCGTTCGCCAGCTCCTCTGCGTGCTGGGCGAAGACGTAGTTCTCGAGAGGACCGCAGACGGAGGCGAAGTCAGGAGGTTCGGGTCCGTTCGGGACGTGCAGGAAGCAGTAGTCGTGGAAGTTCAGCACGAGGTTCGGGAAGTCCATGGCCCCGATGTGGTTCGGTACGCCCGAGTCGGTGCCGTAATTCCCCTCGTAGGCGACAAGGTGGGTCGGATCGGCGGCTTCGATGCGAGGGATCAGACCCTCCGCCGGGTCGTCGGCCGGGCAGGTCACCTGCTTGCCGTCCTGGTCGAGCCCGGGGTCTGCCCGTCCGGTGTAGAAACATTCGAGCTCGGCGTCGAACGTCGGACTGTTCGGCTGCGTCGCGAGCTCCGACCCGTAGGGCTCGTTGAACGGGTCGTACCCGATCACCCAGGGATTCCCGCGGTAGTGGGCAGCGATCCCAGTCCAGACCGTATCGAGCTGGCCCTGCAGGTTGCCGACCACGTCGTTGTTCCAGAAGTGGCTGTACGCCTCTGCGACGCCCGGCCCCGAGTAGTTGACGCTCCAGTTGGCCACCCCGCGCTGGGGATGGGGGACGATGCCGTCGGTGCAGACCGCCCAATTCGGCGCGCCCTCGCCGGCAAAGGCCTCGTTGTAGACATCCTGGTGCATGTCGATCAGCGAGTAGATGCCGTAGCGGGCGAGGAGCGTGATCGTCCCGTCGAGACGCCTCAGGTAGGCGTCGAACGCCGACGAGTCGAACTGGCCCGCCCCGGAGGCGCCCGGCGAACCCGGCGTGCAGATCGACGCGTCGTTGGAGGGGTCGGTTCCGGGCTCGAGCCCTTTCCAGGTGACGCCCAGCCGGACCACGTCGAACCCGAGCGCGGCGATACGTTGCGCCTCGGGCGGTGTCAGGACGTTCGGACCGCTACCGGTGACCTCGACCTCGTAGGGCGGGACCTTGTAGACGAGGTTCACCCCGTGCACGATGACCGTCCGTCCCTCCTGGTCGACGAGGAATGGACCACCTGGTGCGCGCAACGGCCCGATCGGGCCGTTCGCCGGACTGGCAGATTGCGAGGGCGACGAGGCAGGCGACCCACCGCAGGAGGCGAGCGCGCAGCCGAGCAGCGCGATCGCACACCACCCCGGCAGACAACGACCGGGTCGACGGTCCTCGCTCGCGACACGCGCCCCGGCCACGGCCGAGAGTCTGGCCCATCGAGGTGAAAAGAGCACGCTTCTCTCGCGGCCTAACTCGCGTCTGCCCGGCCGCCGGCGTGGCGGAGGCGGGGGCTCGATACTCTGATCAGACGACCTGCCCCCGTTCCGCCTCCTCGGTCGAATCTTCCGTCGTGTCCCCCTCCTCGTTCAACGAGCTGCTCTCGGACGTGCAGTCCTGCACTCTGTGCGCCGCCGCACTCCCCTACGCACCGCGCCCGATCGTCCAGCTCGATCGCAGTGCCGAAATCCTGATCGTGGGACAGGCACCGGGACGAAGGGCCCACGAGGCGGGAAGACCCTTCGCCGACCCGAGCGGCAAAAGGCTTCGAGGCTGGCTCGGCATGAGCGACGAGGTGTTCTACGACGCACACCGGGTGGCGATCGTGCCGATGGGGCTCTGCTTCCCGGGGACCGGTCCGAGCGGCGACCTTCCGCCGCGCCCCGAGTGCGCCCCGACCTGGCACGAGCGCCTGATCCGATCGCTCCCCAAACTACGAATGACCCTGCTGGTCGGGCAGTACGCCCATCGATACCACCTCGAGGACGCGAGGACGGTCACCGAAGCGGTCGCGTCATGGAGACAGCGGTGGCCGGTGATCGTCCCCCTTCCGCACCCGAGTTGGCGGAACAACGGCTGGCTTCGGCAGAACCCCTGGTTCGAAGACGAGCTGATCCCGCAGCTGCGCTCGGCGATCGATGCGATCCTCGGAACGCATCCCGATCTCGCCCGCTGAGCCTTGTGGTCCGACCACTAGAATCTGGAGGCAATGAGCGATGTCGAGTCCGCTTGGTCCAAGTACCCCGACTACCGGATCGATCTTGTTCCGTGCATCGGCACGGCGCGTGTGCTCGTCGGCGGCGTCGTAGTGGCCGAGAGCGAGTCGGCGCTCCGACTGATCGAGACGGACCACGTCGAACGGCTCTACTTTCCGGAGGGCGACGTCCGCCTCGATCTGCTCGAACCCACCGATCACCACTCGGTCTGTCCTTTCAAGGGTCAAGCCTCTTACTGGTCCTTCACCAAGGGCGACCCGACCGTCGACAACCTCTTCTGGACCTATCCTCACCCGTTCGAGGAGGTGGCCGGGATCGAAGGCTATCTGGGCGTGTATCACGAGAAGACCGTCGTCGAAGTCGCGTCCTCCTGGCCGGACTCGGCGACGTCGCTCAACCGGTTCCCGGTTTGGGGGGACGAGACCGATCTCCTCAGGGTCATCGAGCCACACCCGGACGGCGCCGGGGGGTTCGTCGCGGTCGGCTATCACGAGCAGACCCGCAACGTGGTCGAAGGGGGCCAGCTCCTCGCGCAGGCCATCGTCGCCGCAGGCCGAACCGTGCCGGACCAGCGGGTGACCTGGGCATCGATGAACTTCGTCCGCGCCGCGGGGTTCGACGGCCCGGTGATGTTGCAGGTCGACCCGTCGCGGAAGGGTCGCACCTTCTCGACCCTCGCGGTTCGATCCACTCAGGGAGACAAGTTGGTGGCCGAGTCGCTCGTGCTCGCGGACACAGGTGCTCCGGACGTCATCCGGCACACCGCCCCGATGCCCGACGTGCCAGGACCCGAGTCGGCCGAGCCCTACGACATGAGGGTGACCGGCCGCGACATCCGCATCGTCGACGGCGCGTACAACCCGGACCCCGAGCGACTCGGGCCGGCGGTCCTCCATGTCTGGATGCGACATCGGGAGAATCCAAAGGAACCACTCATGCGGAACGCCCTTCTCGCCCAGCCAACCACCCACTGGACGATCGCGGCCGCGATGCGGCCACATCGGGGTTTCGGCGAGGCCCAGGCACACATGAGCCTCTCGACTGCTCCTGTCGCCATCGCGCTCGCCTTCGAGGACGACGCACCGCTCGACGAGTGGCTCCTCTACAGCACCACCGCCGTGTGGGCCGGTCGCGGACTCGCCCTCGGTGACGGGAAGGTCTTCACCCGGGACGGCACGCTGGCCGCCTCCTACACCTTGCAGGCAATGATCCGCCCGGCGCTGCCCTCGGCCGCCGGCAAAGATACCGCGACGATGATGTAGTCACGCGGCTGCTGCAGTCCCCAGCCGAGGCGGTCGACTCTCGCACGATTTACCGAGGCGCCACCGCCACGACCGCGAGGATCGGCGTCCCGCACGCGGCCACCCTGTTCGCCGGGCCGGAGACCACCGCGCAATCCTGCTCCGACGAGAATGGGGACGAAGATCGCCGAAAACTTCGTCCTCAAGGTCGGGTGGCGAGCACTGCTCGGACGAGGACGAGCGGGAACGGTGTCGCTGATTTTTATATAGCGTTGCCTTCGTGAAGACCGACAGTTCGCCACACTTCGACCCGGACAAAGTCCACGCCAAGTACCGGGAGGAGCGCGACAAGCGGTTGGTCGAGGGGCGATCAGCCATCCGGGACCTGACCGGCGACGCCCTCTTCGCCAGGTACCGCGAGGACCCGTTCACCCCCTTCGACCACCGGGAGCCCGTTTCCGACGAGGTCGACGTGGCCATCATCGGGGCCGGCATCGCAGGCCTCGTGGCGGGCGCCGAGCTGCGAAGGGCCGGAGTACCCCAAATCCGGCTGATCGACCAGGCAGGCGGGGTCGGCGGTACCTGGTATTGGAACCGGTACCCCGGAGTGATGTGCGACGTGGAGTCCTACATCTACATGCCGATGCTCGAGGACATGAATTACGTCCCGAAGCGGCGCTTCGCCTTCGGTGACGAGATCCTCGAGCACCTCCAGAGGATCGCAGACAAATACGACCTGGTCGACGACGCGCTGTTCCACACCGGCGTCACCGCGACGGAGTGGGAGGAGAGCAGTGGAAGGTGGGTCCTCCGGACCGACCGCGGCGACGAGATCAGAGCCCGGTACGTTGTCATGGCGGTCGGGATCCTGAACCTGATGAAGCTGCCGGACATACCGGGCATGGAGCTGTTCCAAGGCAAGTCGTTCCACACCGCGCGCTGGGACTACGACTACACCGGGGGAAGCCTCCAGGGGAAGCTCGACAAGCTCGGCGACAAGGTGGTCGCCGTCGTCGGCACGGGTGCGAGCGCGATCCAGTGCGTGATGCCTCTTGCGGAGTCCTCCAAGCACCTCTATGTCTTCCAGCGCACGCCCTCAGCCGTGGGCGTCCGTGACAACCGGCTCACGCCCGACGACTTCGCCGCGAGTCTCCGTCCCGGGTGGCAGCGGGAGCGCATGTACAACTTCCACGCCATCCTCGACGGGCGCCCGGAAGAGATCAACCTCGTCGACGACGGGTGGACCCATCACATGGCAAGGGTGTGGAACCCGCGGAGGGAGCCGGGCGCCTCGATGCAGGAGTTCGTCCTTCGGGCCGAGGAGGAGGACTTTGCCATCATGGAGGAGCACCGGTCGCGCATCGAAGCGACCGTGTCGGATCCCCGGGTCGCCGAGATCCTGAAGCCCTACTACCGCTACCTCTGCAAGCGGCCCTGCTTCCACGACGAGTACCTTCCCGCCTTCAACCTGCGCAACGTGACCCTGGTCGACTGTCCCTCCGGCATCGAAAAGGTGACCGAGCGCGGTCTCCTCTGCAACGGGGAGGAGTACGAGCTCGACTGCCTCATCTATGCCACGGGCTTCGAGGGGGAGTTGACGCCGTTCCCCCGGCGGGCCGGCCACGAGATCGTCGGCCGCGGCGGTGTGCGGCTCGCCGAGAAATGGGCGGCCGGAGCCGCCACCTTGCACGGGATGGTGACGAGAGGGTTCCCGAACCTCTTCATCATGCCTGCACCCGGCCAGCAAGCCGTCATCAGCGTCAATAACACGGTCATCGTCGAAGAAGGTGCGGTGCACATCGCGGGAACCGTCAAGTTGCTCGAGGAACAGGGCATCCGGGTCTTCGACGTGAGTGCAGAGGCCGAGAAGGAGTACGTGGAGGAGATCGTCGGTTCCTACAAGGACGCCAGCGCGGTCATGGAGGCGTGCACGCCGTCCCGGCTCAACCTCGAAGGCCACCCGAAGGACATCAGCCCCCGGAGCGGTGCCTGGGGTGGCGGTCGCGGTGACCTCTTCGGCTGGGTCGCGATGCTCGCGGAGTGGCGCGAACGGGGCGACTTCGCCGGATTGGAGCTCGACCAATCGACGGCAGCGCTCTGAAGTGAGCGGCTGCACTCTCGGCTGCATTCTGGAATGGTGAGGAGGAACATTGCCGCCGTCGGGTGAAGGCCGCCAGCCGGTCGTCGTCGTGACCGGCGGCGCTGCAGGGATCGGCGCCGCGATCGCAGAAGAGTTCGGCCGCAGTGGCGCGTACGTGGTCACCTTGGATCCGGTCGTTTCGGTCGACGGGTCGAGCCGGGTCGGCGACCAGGGACCGACGACGGCCCAACGGATCATCGATGCCGGGGGGACGGCTCGGGCCTCGAACAACTCGGTCACCGACCGGGAGGCTGTCGAGCACCTGTTCACCGAGTTGGCAAAGGAATTCGGCTCGGTGGACGCGGTGGTGAACGTTGCCGGCATCTCCCGCCCGACCGACTTTGGTTCCGGCAGCGAGGACGACTGGGCCGCGGTGCTCGCCGTCCATCTGGACGGCTATCTCAACGTCCTCGGCGCGGCACTCCCGCTCATGGCCGAGGCCGGACACGGCCGGATCCTCGGCGTCACCTCGGGATCGGGGTGGCGCCCGGCGAATACCGGGGCGTACGGCTGCGCGAAGCGTGCGGTCGCGGCGCTCACGTGGCAGATCGGGAAGAGAGCACCATCAGGAGTGAGCGTCAACGCGCTCTCCCCGATCGCCGCCACCCGGATGGTCACCGCGGCGATGCCGCCACCGGCCGCTGGATCCCGTCGCCAGGGACGTGACTCGCGGACCGGTGGCCTCGGCCTCGGGTCGATGCCGCCGCCGGAGCATCTCGGCCCGGTCGGTGCGTATCTGGCCAGCGAGGCGTTCTCGTGGTGCACGGGGGAGGTGATCTTCTCGGGCGGATCGGAGCTCGCGCTGATCACCCCTCCTCGCCTGCTCGAAGTTTGCCGGACCCGAGACGTGAGGTCTCTCCCGCACGCGCTCGAAGCGGTCGTCCCGAAGGCGTTCGTCACCGCCGAGGCAGCCCAGGCCACCAACGGAGGCAGCAATCCGCGGTTTCCCGGGGTGTTCGACGAAACCGTGCCGCCATCCGGCTCGGATGGCTCAGGCGTCGGAACGTGCGTGGTGGTGACCGACGACCCGGCGTGGGGGGCGGTGCTCGGCGAGGCCCTCATCTCGCAGGGGGTGAAATGTCTGGGCGTCGGGGCAGTGTCCGACGACTGGCCTGTCTCGAACGAGATCCCCGGTGAATTCGAGGCAGCTGCCCGACTGCTCTCGGTGGCGGCGCGGGACGCCGGTCCCGTCGACGCGGTGGTGGTCGCCTTGAGCGACGGTCGCGGGCGTGCGGATGCAAGGACGTCCGGACGCGACTGGCGACACGTGCTCGACGAGCACGTGGGGATCACCGAGGCCATCCGCACCGACGCGGCGTGGGCGCGTGCGGTGTCGGACTACTCGGCCGAGGATTCTCGGCCGGTCCGATTGGTGACGCTCACCGATGCGACCTTCTCCGCGGGTCGGAGCAGGGCTCAGGCCGCCACCCAGCTGGCCCGCTCGGCCCACACCGCGACATCGGACCGGGTCGATGCGTTCGCGATCAGTGTGGAGACCGGAGAGCAACGTGAACGGCGGCCCGTCGCAGAGCTGGTCACCCACCTCGTGCGGAGCGGCGAAGTCTCCACCCTGTCGGGCGCCGAACTGGTGGCAGGGTCCGGGTGGTTCGGGCTGCGGAGTCACCCGAGTCCTGCCACGACGCTGGCATTCGGTGGACCGGCGATCCCCGAGTGGCTCGACAGCGCGATGCGCAGCGTCGTCGCCGGCGGCGTGAGCTGACCCGCGAAGGCGACCGGCCGGGCTCAGGTTCGTGACGAAGGAGGACTCGATGGCTGCCGAGATCGACCGGATCGTCGATGCCCATGTCCACCTGTGGGACCCGGACCGCACCGATATGTATCCCTATCTGACGGGTCTCCGAGACCTGAAGATGGGCGACATCTCGGGCTGGGCCCGTTACTTCGACCAGAAGACCTATTTCACGGAAGCGGCGAAATGGAACGTGCAGAAGTTCGTGCACGTCGCCGCAGGGACGGATTTCGTCGCCGAAACCATCGAGCGCGAGGAGGAGGCCGAGGCGACAGGGCATCCCGATGCGATCATCGGCGGCGTCTCCCTCAAGGTGCCGGTCGTCGAGGCCCTCCAACAACTCGACGCGCAGATGGCCGCGTCCCGTTTTCGCGGCGTTCGTCCGATGGGTGGTAGCACGGATATGGTGCCGAGCCCCGAGATCCTCGATGGGCTACGCAACCGTGGGCTGGTGCTCGAGATGCTGGCCCGACCGGACCAGATCGAGGGTTGGGCGGCGACGCTCGGCGGGTGGACCGACCTGACGGTGGTCGTCGAGCACGCCGGGTGGCCGCACTCCGGCTCGGACGAGGAGCTCGCCCTGTGGAAGTCCGGGATTGCGAGCCTCGCGGCGCTCGGGCCAGCCGTCCACTGCAAGCTGTCCGGTCTCTCCACGGGCTTCGGAACGATGGGAGTGGAAACCTTCAACCCGTGGATCGAGCACTGCCTCGAGACCTTCGGCGTCGACCGCTGCTTCTTCGCCAGCAACTTCCCGCCCGACGGTGCCAACGGAAGCTTCGACGATCTCTACTCGATCTACTCCGCCTTGACCGCCGATCTCGACGGAACGAGCCGGGAGAAACTCTTCGCATCCAACGCGGAACGCCTCTACCGCTGCTGAGGCCGACGTGATCCGCTCACGGGGCAGCGGTTCGCCCTCGCTCGGGCCAACTGACTCGGCCGATGCCGCCAAGGACCCCGATCACCGGCAATGGGCAACCTCTTTCGGGTCGCAGGCGTGTCCCACTCGTGCCGTTCAGCCACAGTTGATAACCGACCCGCTCCCGGCGTTGGGGGATACCCCGTCCGCCCGACATTGGACTCCGATCAAGCGTCTTGGCGTGTATCTCCAGGGCCAGCATTGCTTCCGTCAAGGGCAGCCGCGAGGGCCTGATGCTTCTTCCAGGGCCAGACACCATCAATCTCGACATCGAGCGACCAGCTGAGCACGATCCTGACCACCACGATTGTGGCGAGCACCGCCACACTCTCCGGAGTCTGGTCAACTATGACCGTTCTGATGATGTCGGCGATGATAAGGACTTCCAGGCCCAGCAGGATGACTCGACCAAGATGCTTCCTGAAGTAGTAATACGCGCGAGCACGGCGAGCCGGGATCAAGTAGAGCATGCCAGAGTGAATCAGGGTGCCTAGCCCGCCCAGTAGCAGGATGGCCACACCAACGCCCTCGACGACCTGGACGACGTCGTCGATGTTGTGGTTGAAACTCACGGTGCCGCACCTCGAGTCTCGCGTGCCACAGCCAAAAACTACTTCCGCTTCGCTCAGGACCGTGGGACCTGGCTAGGTCGACGAACTGAACCCCATATGCACATAGCCAAGCAACAGGTGACGAGCAGCAGACCCCCCCGAGTTAGAGGCCGTCGGCTTGGCAGGGCCGTAGACACCCAGAGGAGTGCGGTTCAGCCACGCTCGATAACCGACCCCCTCCTGATGGCGACGCTCCTATCACTTGTCAAGACGGAATTTGGTCTTCGGGGTGCAACCGAGCGGGCAGATCAATGATGAGTCACTCGGCCTCGAGGACAAGCTCCTATGAAGCCACGGGTTGCAATTGTTTCCGGACCAGGGGTCGGCGGGTCGCCGGAAAGTCAGCCCGTCGAGCAGGCGACAGATATGGGGTGAGCCAGACCCCTGGTCACGGTCTTCAGCCGCGAGGCAGGTGGCGATAGAGCTCGCGGGCGACGTAGCGCTTCAAGAGCCGAATGATTTCGTGCTTGGAGCGGCCCTCTTGCACCTTGCGGGCGAAGTAGGCCTTCGTCTCGGGATGGTGGGCGATGCGCACCATGACGATGCGCCAGAGCGCCGCGTTGGCCTGGCGGTCGCCGGCGGAATCGCGTCGGACGTGCCCGGAGGTCTTCCCCGAGCCCGCCGGGATGGGCGACACCCCGCACAGGTGGGCCCACGCGGGCTCGGAGTGGAGACGCTCGGGGTTGTCGCCGGCACAGAGCACGAGAGCCGCTGCGGTGTCGGGCCCCACGCCGAAGCGCGCGAGGAGCTCGGGACAGTGTTCGACGAGGAGCGCTTCGATCCGTGCGTCGAGGTCGCCCAGCTCGTCCTCGAGGCTTTGGATCCGACCGGCGAGGGAGCACAACGAGACCTTGGTGGCGCTCAAGACGAGATCGTCGCGACGTGCCGGGCGCAGCCGTGCCGCCTCGGTGACTAGGGCATACACGGTCAAGTTCCGCAGGCGGCTGCGCAGCTGATCGGGCGCGGTGACGACCAGATGGCGCATCTGGACGAGCGCTGCGGTGCGGGCCACTCTCGCCGAGCGCTTGGCGACGACGAGGGCTCGGATCCCCTCGACGGCCCCGTTCTTCGACTTCGCGATGCTCTTCGCCTTGCCGCCGAGGGCCGCCCGGGCCGCCTCGATGGCGTCAAGGGGATCGGACTTGCCACTGCGGCGCCGCTCCTCCCGGTTGGGCCGGTTCACCTCGATCACCGCGACGCCTGCGGCATGCAAGTACTTGGAGAGTCCCGCCCCGTAGGAGCCGGTGCCCTCGACGCCGACCTTTCTCACTTCCCCGAAGGACCGGAGCCAGGACAGCAGCGCCTGGTAACCCGCGGGTGTGGTGGGAAAGGCTTCGGTGCCGAACAACCACCGATGGATCGATCGCGGCGGCGACGTTCACGTCGAGGGCGTATCGACACCACCGGTGACGCCCCGCGCAGCTTCTACGATGGTCATGGCCATCCCTTCTCTCGTTAACTGGTGAGGGATGGCACGGCCGTTCCGGATCGGAGTGACGGGCGGTCCGAGTTGTGGCTGCAACCCGGACCAATCACCCTCTTTTTCGAGACGGGGCGTGCCGTTCCTCTGGCTGTGTTCTCGAACTTATTGAGGGCCAATGCCGGAGCGGTGGGCGTGTTCAAGGGGTGAGCGCACGATCTCGGTGAGTCACCGACACTTGTCGGGACGAATCGAGGAGGTTGCTTGTGCGCCCTGCACGTCCTGCTTTAACTCAAGAGCAGCAACATATGGTCAGGCGACTGCGTGGAGAAGGGATGACCTGGCAGAAGGCGGCCCGGGCGGTGGGATGCTCCTTCACGTCGGCATGGTTTATCGGTGAGGGCCGGGGCGGTCGACGTGCTCGACCCGCTTCTTGGACTCCACGGCGAGGCAGTTTGACCATTGCCGACCGCGAAGAGATCACGATCGGCTTGGTCAAGGGCGAGTCCTTCACCGCTATTGCCCGGCGGATCAACAAGGCGCCGTCCACGGTCAGCCGAGAGGTGGCAGCTAACGGCGGCCGTGATGACTACCGGGCCTGGTCGAGCTACCTGAGGGCCGAACAGCGTTGCCGGCGTCCCAAGCCCACCAAGCTGGCGTCCTGCCCGCAGCTCTTGTCCGAGGTCACGGCCGGGCTCAAAGGGTTGTGGTCGCCCCAGGAGATCTCTCGCCGCTTGCGGATCGACTTCGCGGACGATCCCATGATGCAGGTGAGTCACGAAACGATCTACCAGTCCCTTTTCGTCCAGGCTCGAGGTGAGCTGCGTCGAGAGCTGACTCGGTGCCTCCGAAGTGGGCGAGCCATCCGACGACCTCAGGGCAGCAGAAGCAAGGTGAACTTTCGGATGCCCAACATGGTGATGATCTCTGAACGTCCAGCCGAAGTGGCCGACCGGGCGGTGCCTGGCCACTGGGAGGGCGATTTGATCATGGGCAAGGACAACCTCTCGGCAGTTGGCACCCTGGTGGAGCGCTCCACTCGCTACACACTGCTTCTGCACCTTGGCGCCGGCAAGGATGCCTTGTCAGTCAAAGAGGCCATGAAAAAGGCGATTGGCACCCTGCCCTCCAAGTTGGTCAAGACCATTACCTGGGACCAAGGGGGCGAGATGGGCCGGCATGTCGATTTCACCACCGAGACCGACATCCCCGTCTACTTTTGCGATCCCCACTCGCCCTGGCAACGCGGATCGAACGAAAACACGAATGGACTGCTGCGCCAATACATGCCAAAGGGCACCGATCTGTCAGTCCACAGCGAAGAAGCCCTGGCCGAGTTTGCTCGAAGCCTCAATGACCGACCTCGCATGACCCTTGGATATCTGAAACCATCGGAGAAGCTCGCCGAACTAATTGCGCTCACCCCTTGAACACGCCGTGGACCCTCAGCCCAGTGTCATTGATCTGGGGCAGCCTTGCTCGACACCGGTTGGATCGCCTTTGAAGAAAAAAAGTGACTTTTCGGCACTATCGGATTCGTCCTGTGGTCGGCAACCATTACCTGTGGGCTTCGACGACCTACGGCGTGTCCTCATCTGCGATTTGTGGGGGTGCTGGAAGGAGCTTCAGATTCCGTCCGATGATCCAAGGCCACTTCGGATCGTCGCTCGCAACGCGGGCTGGACGTATGTCGACCGTCACGACCTCTACCGCTGCCCCGACCACCCCTATCGAGAGCTCTGGGAGCAGCGGGGATAGCCATCCGCAATGTGCCGTTCAACGACGTTCAATAGCTGACCCGTTCCCGGTACGAGTTCAGGGGATCCTCATTGAGATCGTCCGGCCGACGGTCTGAGGCCTCGCGGCCGCACATGGCGTAGCCTTCTCCTGTGACGACAATGGCCGAGCGGCTCAACTCAGCTCGCGTCAAGGTCGACTGGGCGCGGCACGCGGTAGAGAGTGACGAGGGAGCTTCACCGGTACTTGTCGCGGTGGTCAAAGAGTTCGCCAAGAAGGCGGACAAGGCAACCACGACCCCCGACGAACGTGTGGCCGTGATTGAGCTTGAGCAAGCAGGCGACAGCGCCAAGGCGGCAGCCGAAGCGGACCCTGGCGTGTCGACTGCTACTCGAGATGCAGTCCTGGAGGCTCACCTGGTGATCTGCGTCGCGAAGGGCAAGCTCGATCTCTGACCCTCCAAGGAGGCGGGGGAACAGCGTCCATAACCGACCCGGTCCCGGCGTTTAGGGGCAGGGTTCCTCAGTGCGCCTCGATCTCGCTCATCGTTGCACTGCTGGTCGGAGCGAGAGCCGTGAACATTCTGAAGTGACCAAGGCGCGCCAGTGAGCGGCCGATCCGACCTCGTGTCTACTGTTTGGCCATGACCTCCCCCAACATCCTGTTCATCATGACCGATGAGGAGCGATATCCGCCGCCCTACGAAACCGAAGCCGTCAAGACCTTCCGCAAGGACCAACTCACCGCTCGGGAGTCGATCCGAAAGCGGGGTCTGGAGTTCCACCGGCATTACGCCGGCTCCACCGCTTGTGTACCCAGCCGAGCCACGCTGTTCACCGGTCAGTACCCCTCGCTCCACGGGGTGACGGCCACGGACGGCGTCGCCAAACAAAACACGGATCCCGGGATGCGGTGGCTTGACCCGAACTCGGTGCCGACCCTCGGCGACTGGTTCCGAGCAGGCGGGTATCGGACCCACTACCGGGGCAAGTGGCACGTCTCATTCGCCGATCTCACTATCCCGGGTTCGCACGAAGGACTGAAAGCCTCGGATGACAACGGCAACCTGATTCCCGATGCAGTTGAGGCCTACCAGAAGGCCGACCGGCTCGACCTGTTCGGGTTCTCAGGATGGATCGGACGCGAGCCTCATGGCGCCGACAAGTCGGACTGCGGCACCGTCCGCGACGGAGTCTTCGCGGAACAGGTTGTGGATCTCTTCGCCGACTTGGCCGCGTCTCGATCGGAAGGTCCGTGGCTGACGGTGGCATCGTTCGTGAACCCGCACGACATCGCCTTCTCGGGTTTCGGGTGGGAACAGATGCTCCACTTCGGACCACCTGACGACTCCGTGCCCGACGTGGCCGAGCCCCCGTCCCAGGGGGACTCGTTCACTGGTCGGCCGGCGTGCCAGGAGGCATTCAAGGCGATCTGGCCCAAGATGATCTTCGAGACCGCCACCGATCTCGGGTACCGGCGGCTCTACTACTACCTCCTCAAGCTGGTCGACAGGGCCATCGGCAGAATCCTCGAGGCGCTCGACCAGAGCGGCATGGCCGACGACACGGTCGTTGTGTTCACCTCGGACCACGGTGACCTCCTCGGGGCCCATGGCGGTCTGATCCAGAAGTGGTGCAACGCGTTCGACGAGGCCACCCGCGTTCCCCTGCTGGTCGCCGGACCCGGAGTCGACCCGAAACCGGAAGGTGTCACGGCGCCGACCAGTCACGTCGACCTCATCCCGACGCTGCTGGGCCTGGCCGGGATCGACCCCGAGCAGGCGGCAGCCGGTGTCGCCACCCACCATGACGAGGCCCAACCGCTGCCGGGCCGCGACCTCAGCCCCATCATCCGGGGACAAGCGGATGCCTCGACACCGTCTTCACCCATCTATTTCATGACGGAGGACGACGTGACCAGAGGTGTGACCCAGGTGAACATCCTGACTGGCGCCGCGTTCGACCCCGTCGCGCCGCCCACCAACATCGAGTCAGTGCTGGCCACCCTGCCCACCGGTGACGGGGGCGCGCCTGAGCTCTGGAAGCTCAACCATTACTACGACCGCCTGGACGACTGGTACGCAGCCCAAGGTGTTGCGCCAAACCCGTTCCAAGGTCCGGCCGCCGATCCCGACTGGGAGTTGCACAACCTGACCACCGACCCGGAGGAGCGCCAGAACCGAGCCACCGGCGACCCTGCGACCGCGTCGAGAATGAAGTCAGTGCTCGAAACAGAGCGGGACGGCAAGCGACGAATCCCGCTACTGCGGAACGCCACCGCTAGATAGCCCATACGTGCCTGATTCGGTAAGTGACACTCGACCTTCACTGGCGGAAGCGTGCCGTCACCCAGGCACTGACGAACTACCCACTCAGCGTGTCGTTGGTGAAGATGGCCGTCGTGTTGTTGTTGGCCGCCACCGCGAACGTCGCGGTGCCTTCGGCAGCGTCCGACGCGAGGAGGGCACCCGAGGGCACGGTAGCGATCGAACTCACGTAGTCCGGCGGGGAGAACGACTCGGCGACGGTGTACTGCCCGGCGTTGAGCTGAATGTCGCCACTGCACTGACCGGCGAGGGCACTGACCCACCCTGTCGGAGTATTGCTGCCGTAGGGCGTGATCGTGAAGGTCCAGGTACCCACTGGCACGGACGCGTCACCCGCGTTCACGCAGACCTCGATGCCGCCCCCGCACGGAGCAACCAACGGGATATTGGTGTAGATCACCTCAGTGACCGCACCCGTGACCGTCGCAGTCACCGTCCCCGCGCTCAGGTCGACGTTGGTGGCGGTCCCACCAACGACTGTGATGTTGCTCGTGTATATCCCGGCAATACAATCGCCCAAGGGCTGCCCTGGCTGCTGAGGCTGCTGTGCCACGTTTACCGCGGTACCGATCTGATAGCTGGCTACGTCGGTGCAGTTGAGTGGGTTGAGCGTGCCAGCGACCACACTCGTCGGACCAATGGTGGTGCCGTTCGCCGACTCCGTGAAGCCGAAGGACTGGCCGAGGATCGGCGGGTCACCGGCCACCTCGCAGATCTTGAACTGCCCAGTTGCTGGCTCGTTGACGAACCGAGTGATGACGTCCCCGCCACTCGGGACGAAGACTGTTGCCGTTCTCGTCGCCAGGTTGATGACGCTCGACGCCACCGGAGTGATCTGAATCTTCCCGAGCCGCGTGAGCCCTGAGGTATCACCCAACTCCTTCACGCTGTTGCTGCCGGGCTTCACGGCGACACCCTTACAGGTGCCCGTGGTTACAGAGACCGGAGTGGGTTGATCCGTCCACCGAGTAGGAGAAGGTGCCAGTAACTGGTCCACCTGAACAGACCTCGACTCGGTGATGCCGATCATCGTGGCGTGTGCGGTCTGGATGGCCGCGGTCAACAACCCACAGATGAGGGTGGCCGCGACCACCCCCACCAGCAGCCGACGCCGACCTTTATGGGTTGTCGTCCGTTCCCGCCGTCTCTGTGACATGGACTCCGCTCTCCCCGATCGGTGCGGTGCTTACAAGGCCTAGAACTCGCGCTGCCCGAGGCCCGGCGGCTCGTCATCGTCTATTCCGAACGAAGATTGGGAACGCAGTTGTTCAGGCGGCACATGAACGAGCCATCGCACGCTCAGAGGACCCGGTTCGATACGTCAGAACGCTGGTTATGCGCTGTATCTCGGCAGACCGAATCCAGCGACAGACCCGGGGTCGATCGACGTGGAACCAACCGCAGCACCCGGTGCGATCAGGCCAGCGATGTACCGCGGCCCAGGGCGGACTCCTACGTCCGCGACCTTCTTCCTCTGGATTGGAGTAGCTCCACCGGTCGATGCCCAGACAGTCCGCGATCCGCTCGACCGACTTCAAGGTGAGGTTGCGCTCGCCGCGCTCGATAGCGCCCATGTAGGTGCGATGTACACCCAGCTCCTCCGCGAATGCCTCTTGGCTGACGTCGCGCGCCTCTCGGTAGGACCGAAGGTTCTCACCCAACCTCCGCTGCAAGTCGCCTTCGGGCATGCCTGCAAGATGAGGCAATGCTACTTTTTGGTCTACATACTGATGAGTAGCACGATGTCTCAACGGACAAGGAGCTGGCGGGGTGGAGGACCTTCGGGGGTGGCAACCGGACCCTTCTGGACGACACGAGGAGCGGTTGTTCTCACAGGGCGAGCCCACGGCCTTGGCGCGCGACGGCGGTCAGGAGTCGCAAGATGCCGCGGGGGTTTGTCACGGATGGCCCGCTGTCCGTGCCTGATGGACCTGAAGCCCTACCGACTACGCCAATGGCACCAGCGGGTTGGTACCCAGACCCTGCCGACCCAACGCGTCAGTTGTTCTGGGACGGAAGCGCGTGGAGTGGCCAGGTGCGTACATCTGGGTCCGCGGCAAGTCTCCGGGAATCGGTTCCTTCTTCGCAGACGGCCACCGCGCTGCTTCCTCCCGTGGTCGCGCCGGGTGCAACTGCCCCGCTCGCCCAGCCGCAGGTCGTGTATGTCGTGCAGTCCAAGACGAACGGGTTGGCAATCGCGTCGTTCGTCCTTGCCCTGGTTCCTGTCATCCCTTTCGTCGGCTCGATACTGGCATGCATCTTCAGTGGAGTAGCCCGGAAGCAGATCGATGAGAGCGAAGGTCGAGAGCGCGGGAAGGGACTGGCGATGGCCGGGGGCATACTCGGCGTTATCTCGACGATCGGGACGATTGCCCTCGTGGTCATTCTCGCGATCGGCGTCAGCCACTCCAACGATCGCCAAGTACTCACGGGACGGGCTCGTCTTTACGGCGGGAGAAGGCGGAACGGTTTGCCATCGCAACTTCTGCCGGCGTCTCTACCGGCCAGCTGTCGCAGCGTCCCGAGCGAAGTCGACAGCGCCCGGGCAAGGTGACGACGCGTTACCGCAAGATCTCCGATTCCACGATCTCCGTCATACCTGCGCAGCCTTCCTCATCGACAACGGGCGACACATGGAGGCGGTGAAGGAACACCTCGGTCACAGTTCGATCCGAGTCACATCAGACCGCTACGGCCATCTCTTCCCCGCGGCGCCTCAAGCCATCGCTGACGGCCTCGATTCGGTCTACCGAGATTCCCTCGTCGAATCTCCCGCGGACAATCCGCGGACAGCGACCACATCTCCCGTGGTGGTCAAGCCCGAATCCCCATCGATTCGTATACTCTCACCAGGATCTTCGTCGAGAGCGGACGACGGGATTCGAACCCGCGACCCTCACCTTGGCAAGGTGATGCTCTACCAACTGAGCCACGTCCGCGTGAGACGCACACCCTAGCAGTCGCCGCGTCGGCGACCTCGGGGGCGTGGCGCCGTCAAGCGGGGAGCTCGGAGTGCCACCAGGGGACCGGCCGACCCCGTCGGTTCGCCTCGGCGACCAACTCGTCCAAGCACACCTGCATGGACTTGGCGATTGCTCCGACCTCCGCGACGAGATCCCAACAGGCAAGCACGCCGACGTGGACAGAGTCGAGGTAGGAGAAGACGGTGACGTTCACTCCGACACCTTCCACGATCGGCCCGAAGGGGTAGATCCCGATCAGACGCGCACCTGCGAGATACAGCGGAAAGGCGGGACCGGGAACGTTGGAGACGATGACGTTGAAGGGTGGTCTCACCCGATCGAACACACGGAGGTTGGTGAGGAGACGCGACAGCCGCGAGGCAACGGCCGGCACGGCGGCCTCCGACCAGGTGGAGAAAACGTCCGAACCGACCGTCTCGCACTGCTCCTTCGACGCGTGCATACCGGTGCGGATGGCCTCGAGCCGTGCTGCCGGGCGGTCGAGGTCGGTCGCGAGCGAGACCAGTGTTGCGCTGATCCGGTTGCCAAGCGTTCCTTGCTCGCTCTCCGCCCGAACCGAAACCGGCACCATCGCGACGAGCGGCCCCTCCACCTGTTCCTTGCGACCGGCGAAGAACTCCCGGAGGGTGCCGGCCGCACAGGCGAGCACGACGTCGTTCGTCGTTCCACCGAGGACCTCGCACACCCGGCGGATGTCCGCGAGCGGCAGTTCGGCGAACGCGGTCCGCCGATGCGGCGAGATCGCTCGGTTGATCGAGGTTCTCGGTGCGCGGAAGGGCGGCGGCACCGCTCCGTGCTGCTCGCGGCGAAGCGGTCCGAGGTTCCGCGCCGAGTGCACGGTACCGGTGAAGGCCCGCCGGACCGCGTCGATCTGTCCGGGGAGCGAAGCAATGGTCTGGCGCCACCGGGCGAGCTCGCTCGGCAGCGCTCCTGTCCCCCTCGGTGCGGGTTCATCGTCAGCAACCGGTCCGTCGGCCTCCTCCTCGGGGCCCGCAGCAGAGTCCGGGGAGTGAGGTTGCGACGCCCTCAGACCTCCGAAGAGCGGGCGCGGCGACGGGTCGGGCGACAGATCGAAGAGCGCCGCCACCAGCTCCGCGCCCGAGACGCCGTCGATGATCGAGTGGTGCACCTTGGTCACCAGCGCGATCCGCCCGCGTTCGAGTCCTTCTACGACATGGAACTCCCACAAGGGCCGGCGGCGGTCGAGCGGTCGCGACGCGACGTCGGCGACGAAGGCGGCCAGCTCGTCCCGGCCGCCCGGGCTGGGGACCGCGGCGCGACGCACGTGATAGTCGAGGTCGAACCTCATGTCCTCGACCCAGGAGGGATGGTCCACCCCGAAGGGCACCTCGAGCAGCCGCATCCGGAACGGAGGAACGAGGTCGATCCGTTCGGCCAGCACGTTGCGGATCCGACGGAACGTCACTCCACCGCGAGTGTGCTCGGCGTCGAACACGAGAGCGGCGACGATGTGGAGATGTGTGGTCGGCGACTCGAACGACGAGAAGAAGCCGTCCAGTCCGCTCAGACGCTCCACCGCTAGCGGCCGGTGGATCCGAAGCCGTCGAGGCCTCGTTCGCTCGGGGGCAGCCGGTCGACCTCGGTGAAACTCGCTTCCTCCACCCGCTCGATCACCAGCTGGGCGATCCGGTCGCCACACCGCACCTGGTAGTCGTCCTCGGGGTCGGTATTGACCAAAAGGACCGCGATCTCGTCGCGGTAGCCCGAGTCGATCAGACCCGGCGTGTTGAGGCAGGTGACACCGTGGCGCAGCGCGAGACCGCTACGCGGCAGCACGAACCCGGCGAAGCCCTCGGGAATGGCCACCGCGATTCCGGTCGGAACCGCCGCTCTGCCACCCGCGGCCGGCAGGGTGACGTCGATCCTGGATGTGAGGTCCGCGCCCGCGTCACCGGAGCGTGCGTACCGCGGGAGCGGGAGATCGGGGTCCAGCCGAACAACCGGCACGGCGAGGGGCGCGCCGCCTGGGTCTCGATCGGCACCCGCTACCCGATGGGCGGTGCTCCGCGCTGTCATCGCCACCTTCGTCCTCCCTCCGCCCTGACCGTCCGCACGGGCGCTTCGGACGCTATCGCTCCCTGCCCGCACGTGCCGAGTCCGCGACCACGACCGGAACCCTTGGCCGCTCCCGCGCCAGCCGGTAGCGTTTCCGCGTGCTGGTGTGGATGGACCTCGAGATGACCGGCCTCGACGTCGGGCGCCACGTGATCCTCGAGGTCGCAACGCTCGTCACCGACGACGACCTCGTCGTCATCGAGGAGGGCCCCGATCTGGTCGTAACCGCGACCGACGAGCAGCTTGCCGCCATGGACGAGTTCGTCCGCGAGATGCACACGCGCAGCGGTCTCCTGGAAGAGGTGGCGTCCTCCACCCTCGGCCTCGAGGAGGCCGGGACCGCCACCCTCGAGTTCATCCGGCGTCACGTTCCCCAAGCCCGCACCGTTCCGCTGGCGGGCAACTCGATCGGCACCGACCGCCGGTTTCTCGCGGCCCAGCTCCCGACCGTCGACGACTACCTCCACTATCGCTCGGTCGACGTCTCGACTATCAAGGAGCTTGCCGCGAGGTGGTTTCCTCGTGCCGCGAAATCGGCGCCGCACAAGGCGGGCGGGCACCGGGCCATGGACGACATCCGGGAGAGCGTGGCGGAGCTCGCCCACTACCGGACCGCGGTGTTCAGGGAACCGGAGACCTCAGCTCCGTCGCCTCCATCACCTCCGTCGCCTCCCGACCCCGGGCCCTGACCGACCGGGACCGATCGCTTCAGTCCTCGGCTGGCGAGCCGGCTCGGTCGTCAGGGAGAAAAGTCCAGTTCAGCACCGTTATGGCTCTACGGAGTCACCGTCGGCTGTCCTCGAACCCGTATTCGGGAAAGTTTGACGCTGACAAACTCTCCGGCAGACTCCATTCGACGACAGCCCCCAGCCGCACGGAAGCCCAGCACCCCGCTCCCGGACCTCCCGTTCCAGGACAGACCGACTCAGACAGGAAGGACAGACCATGGCCACGACGGCCGACGAGCACCCCGGTCCCGCCGAGGAACCGACCCCGGTCCCCACGCTTTCCGAAGCAACGGCATCCCTGACCGCACCCGGGGGGACCTTCGAGATCGAGGAGGTCACCATCCGGGGTGTGCCGACCAGAACCTGGAAGAACGCGCCGACCACGCTGCGCACGATTCTCGAGCTGTCGGTGCTCCACGGCGAGAAGGACTTCCTCGTCTACGAGGACGAGCGGATGACCTTCGGAGAGCACTTTGCGCAGGTGGCAGCACTCGCCCACCAATTCGTCGACCGGTTCGGGATCCGAAAGGGCGACCGGGTGGCCATCGCCATGCGCAACCTTCCCGAGTGGATCATCGCCTTCTGGGCCGCGATCGCAGTCGGGGCGATCGCTGTCCCGTTGAACGCCTGGTGGACGGGGCCCGAGCTCGCCTACGGTCTGCGCGACTCGGGGACCGCTCTGGTGGTGGCCGACGAGGAACGACGTCGCCGGATCCTCTCCCATCTGGGCGACGCGAGCGACCTCTCGGCAATGGTGGTCACCTCCGAGGAGCCGGGTGAGGACGGCCACCGGCGCACGCCGGCCGGCGAGTCGGTCGAGCGGCAGGGTTTGGCGCCCCTGCCCGTCGTCCCTTTCGCCGGGGCGGTCGGCCCGGTGGACCTCGAGGCGACTCTCCCCGACGTCGCGATCGACCCCGAGGACGACGCCACCCTCTTCTACACCTCGGGGACCACTGGTCGGCCCAAGGGAGCCGTCGGCACCCACCGCAACAGCATCTCCAACCTGATGAACCTCTTCTTCGTCTCGACACTTGGCTCGATGCGGCGCAAGGCTGACGTCGCCGACGCGACCGGAGACATCCAGAACGCCAACCTCCTGTCGGTGCCGCTGTTCCACGCGACCGGCTGCCATGCGATCCTCGTCTCGAACACCGCGGCGGGAGGGAAACTGGTCATGATGCACCACTTCGATCCTGAGCGGGCCCTCGAGCTGATCGAGCGGGAGCACATCACCATCTTCGGCGGCGTGCCGGCAATGGTCATGCAGGTCCTCGACTCACCGAACTTCGCGAGCCGCGACACGTCTTCGGTCCGCTCTATTTCCTACGGTGGTGCGCCCGCACCCCCCGATCTCGTGCGCCGGATCAAGGAGCACTTCCCCGGGGGAGCTCCCGCCAACGGCTACGGGCTCACCGAGACGTCGGCGATGACCACGATGAACCTCGGGGACGACTACGTCCGCAAGCCCGACAGCGTGGGACCGCCGGCCCCGGTCTGTCAGGTCGCGGTGGTTGTCGACGGCTACGACGGCGACGAACCTCCTGACGAGGACCTCGATCCGGCGCGGATCGGCGAACTCTGGATCAAAGGGCCGAACGTCGTGCGCGGCTACTGGCACCGCCCGACCGAGACGGCCGCGACCTTCACCCGGGGCTGGCTCCATACCGGCGACGTCGCGAGGATCGACGAGGAGGGGTTCGTCCACATC
This sequence comes from uncultured Acidimicrobiaceae bacterium, assembly GCA_963769905.1. GTDB lineage: Bacteria > Actinomycetota > Acidimicrobiia > Acidimicrobiales > RAAP-2 > Bog-756. The sequence continues at coordinate 916,591 of CAVYNG010000002.1, read as the reverse complement.
GTGGACCGTGCGAAGGACGTGATCATCCGTGGCGGCGAGAACGTCTACTGCGTCGAGGTCGAGGCCGCGCTGTTCGAGCATCCCGCTGTCGCCGACTGCGCGGTGATCGGAGTGCCCCACCCGGTCCTCGGCGAGGAGGTCGGCGCCGTGGTGGTGCTCCGCCCCGGCGAAGAGGTGAGCGCCGACGAGCTCGCCCGGTTCGTCGGAGAGCGACTTGCCGCGTTCAACGTCCCCTCGCGATTCTGGTTCCGGAGCGAGGAGATCCCGCGGAATCCGGCGGGCAAGGCCCTCAAACGCGAACTGCGCTCCGAGCTGCTCGGCGACGGTCCGACGAGCTGACCGCGCCGTCCGGCACGCCGCCCTCAGGTCTGTCGGGTGAGCCTCGTACGGGTGGTCGCCACGTCGCGGTTCATCTGCTCGACGAGTGCCTCGGTGGTGTCGAACGCGATCTCGTCGCGGAGCCGGGCCACGAAGGACACCCGCGCCTCCTCTCCGTAGAGGTCGCCCGAGAAGTCGAGCAGGAACGCCTCGACCAGCAGTGGGGCGTCGCTTCCGTAGAAGGTTGGTCGGCGACCGACCGAGATAGCTGCCTCCCAACGGGTCCCGTCGGCCGGGCGCTCGTACCACCCCGCGTAGATACCGGCCGCCGGCAGGCAGATCATCTCCGGCACGTCGACGTTGGCGGTCGGAAAGCCGAGCTCGGCTCCCCCACGCCGGTCACCGCGCACCACTCGGCCCCGGACCTGGTGCGCGCGCCCAATAGGTCGGCAGCCTCTTCGACCCGGCCCTCCCCGATGAGGGTGCGCACCCGAGTCGAGGAGATCGGCTCGATCGGAGTCCCCGCCCGGCCGACGTCCGCTCGGAGGGCGATCCCGTCGACCTCGAACCCCGCCTCGTCCCCCATCCGTCTCAGCAGTTCGACGTTGCCCTTGCGCCCGTGGCCGAAGTGGAAGTCCTCGCCGACGACGACAAGGCGCGCCCCGAGCCCGGCGACGAGCACCTCGGACACGAACTCCTCCGCGGTCTCGTTCGCCCGCTCCTCGTCGAAGGTGATCACCACGGTCCGGTCCACCCCGACCTCCTCGAGCAGCTCGAGCTTCTGCTCGAGGTCGCACAGCAGCTTCGGAGCCGACGCCGGGCGCACGACCGTGGCCGGATGACGGTCGAAGGTGACCACCACCGTCGCCAGCCCTTCCTCGACCGCCAGGGTCTGCAGCTCGGCGAGGAGCGCGCGATGACCGAGGTGGACCCCGTCGTAGGCCCCGATGGTGACCGCCGAGCCGCCCGGAGGTGGCACGCAGCTCGAGACGTCGGTCACTCGCTCCATCGGAGAGAAGGTTACTTCCGAGTCACTCGGGTCAAGGCGTTGCGGGTGCTGCTCACCTTCCGGCAGGAACGACCACCGCCGGCCGAATGCGGTCGGTATCGGTGGCCTCGTACACGGCGAGCAGCCGGCGGTGCGCGTCGATCAGCCCCCAGGGCCCCTCCCCGGTGATCCCGAGCGGTACCCGGTCGAGCGGCAGGCCTCGGGCGACCTGGCTCTCGGCGTCGCGCGGGACGACCACCTGGTCGAGATCGCGGAGCGCCTCGGCGGGGCTGAGCACGTGGTCGGGCTCGAGGTCGTCGACGAGATGCGCGTCGGCGAGACGGAACGACCCGATGCGGGTGCGTCGCAGGTTGCGCAGGTGTGCACCGCCGCCCAGTGCCGTCCCGACATCGGCGGCGAGCACCCGCACGTAGGTACCCGACGAGCAGTCCACCTCGATCCGGAAGGTCCCCGGCCGCGAGCCGGGTGCGACGTCGAACCGAGAGACGGTGACCGGGCGTGGTGCACGCTCGACCTCGATGCCCTCACGGGCGAGTTCGTGCAGTCGGCGTCCTCCGAGTTTGACGGCGGAGACCATGGGAGGTACCTGCTCGATCTCGCCGGTGAGTGATGCGGCCGCCGACCGCACCGCCGCGAGCGGAACGTCTTCCATCTCCCAGGTGCCGGTGACCTCACCCGAGGCGTCGAGCGTCGACGTTGCAGTTCCGAGGACGACCTCGCCGACATAGGACTTCTCGAGCGCGGTGAGAAAGCGGACCAGACGGGTGGCCCGTCCGAGGCCGACCAAGAGCACGCCCGTCGCGTCCGGGTCGAGCGTGCCGGCGTGGCCCACGCGGCGCTGGCCGAAGATACGCCGACACTTCGCGACCACGTCGTGAGAGGTCCACCCGGCCTCCTTGTCGACGACGATGAGGCCGCTCACCTGGTCTGCGACGGTCACTGCTCGTCAGATCCCCCGCCGGTGCTCCCTCCGGATGCCGGGTCGTGCTCGTGCTCGTGGATCCGGCGCAACGCTTCGTCGATGCGCGAGCCCGCCACCACAGCCGGGTCGACGGCGAATCCGAGGTGAGGCGTGCGCTTCAGACGGATCTCGCGTGCGACGAGCCGCTGAAGCTGGACCCTGCGCTCTGCGAGTGCCGCGGCCGCGTCGTCGGAGAGCGAGCTCAAATAGACCGTGGCCCGCCGGAGATCGGGAGCGATGTCGACGGCGGTCACCGTCACGAGGCGCAACCGCTCGTCGGCGTCGGCGAGGCGCTCGATCTCTTCCGCTACGACCTCGCGCAGAACCTGATTGACCCGAAGCGATCGCGGGAAGGGTGCGACCCCTCTTTGATCGTGCCGGCGACTGACCACACTTCCTCCGCTTCCTCGACACCGGATCCGGGCCTCCATCGGGGCCCGCAGGAGTCTCAGGTGCGCGGGATCTCCCGCTCGTCGAAGGTCTCGATCACGTCGCCTTCCTTCAGGTCCTGGTAGTCGGAGAGTCCGATTCCGCATTCGAAGCCCGCCTGCACCTCGCGGACATCGTCCTTGAACCTTCGGAGAGAGGAAATGGCGCCCTTCCAGATGACCGCGCCCTCGCGGAGGAAGCGGACCTTCGAGCCACGGGTGATCACGCCGTCTCGTACGAAGCAGCCTGCCACCGCGCCGATACGCGGCACCCGGAAGACCTGCCGGACCTCGGCCTCGCCAGTGACCACCTCTTCGACCACCGGAGAGAGCATGCCGAGCATGGCAGCCTCGAGGTCTTCGAGGAGCTTGTAGATGATCTCGTAGGTGCGGACCTCGACGCGTGCTTTCGCCGCCATCTCGCGCGCGCGGCGGTCGGGCCGAACGTTGAACCCGATGATCGTCGCGTTCGACGCCTGGGCGAGCTGGACGTCGTACTCGGTGATCCCGCCGACGCCTCGGTGCACGAAACTGAGCTTCACGTCGTCTCGTTCGAGCTTGCGCAGGCTCTCAGTGACCGCCTCGAGCGAGCCGCGGACGTCAGCCTTCAAGATGAGGTTCAACGTGGCGGTCTCACCGCGCTGGATCTGCTCGAAGAGGTCCTCGAGCTTCGCACCTCCGAGCGCAGAGGTCGCCGGGGGAACGTGACCCGCGACCCGATAACGGTGGGCGCGGGCCTCGCCGATCGTGCGGGCCTGCGCGAGCTCAGGTGCCACCCGGAACTCGTCCCCCGCCTCGGGAGGCTCGGAGAACCCGAGCACCTGCACCGGCGTCGAGGGGGGAGCCTCCTTGATCTGCTCGCCATGGTCGTCGACGAGAGCCTTGACCTTCCCCCATGCGGCGCCGGCGACGATCGGGTCTCCGACCCGGAGGGTGCCGGACTGGACGATGAGCGAGGCCACCGGACCGCGGCCGATCTCGAGCTCGGCCTCGAGGACCACCCCTCGGGCGCGGCCCTCGGGCGTGGCCCGCAGCTCCTCGACCTCTGCGACCAGGACGATCTGCTCGAGGAGCTCGTCGATCCCGACGCTCTGCAGCGCCGAGATCTCCACCGAGATGGTGTCGCCTCCCCAAGCCTCGGGCACCAGGCCGTGCTCGGAGAGCTGCTGGAGCACCCGGTTGGTGTCGGCCTCCTCGCGATCGATCTTGTTGAGTGCGACCACGATCGGCACGTCGGCCGCCTTCGCGTGGTCGATGGCCTCGACGGTTTGGGGCATCACCCCGTCGTCGGCGGCCACGACCAACACGACGATGTCGGTCACGTCCGCGCCGCGCGCCCGCATCGCGGTGAAGGCCTCGTGACCGGGCGTGTCGATGAAGGTGATCGGATGCCCCTGCCACTCGACCTGGTAGGCGGCCACATGCTGAGTGATGCCGCCGGCTTCGCCGGCCGCCACGTTGGCCGACCGTATGCGGTCGAGCAGGAGCGTCTTGCCATGGTCGACGTGGCCCATCACGGTCACCACCGGCGGACGCGGCCGGAGCTCGGACTCGGCCACCTCCTCCTCGTCGTCCTCGAAGAACTTGGCGAGCAGCTCCGCCTCCCGCTCCTCGCCGGGGTCGACCAGGCGCACCTCCGCGCCGAGCTCAGCGGCGAAGAGATCGATCATGTCGTCGGTGAGCGACTGGGTGGCGGTGACCATCTCGCCCTGGAGCAAGAGGAAGCGGATCACGTCGCCTGCCGAACGGTTGAGCTTCGGGCCGAGATCGCGGGCGGTCGAACCGCGCTCGATGATCACCTCGGTGTCGGGAACCGGAGCCGTCGACGGCATGTACGCGGTGAGCTGGGTGGGCTCGAGCTCTTCGAGGTTGCGGCGACGCCGACGCGGTCTGCGCTGGTTGGGGCGCCCGCGGCCGACCCCTGGCCCCCCGCGGCCACCCGGTCCGCCGGCGCCGGGGCCTCCTGGTGCACCGCCGCGGCCCGCATACCCTCCGCTCGGACCGCCACGGCTGCCGTAGCCTCCCGCGCCGGTACGGGGCGCCGGCCGGCCGCCGCTCACGCCGGGGCGCGAGCCGTACCCGCCCGCGGTCCCCGTCCTTGAGCCCGCGGGGGGTGGAGGCCGTCGGCCTCCGGCCCCTGGTGGAGGCGGGATCGGCTTGCCGGTGACCGAGCGCGGCGGACCGCCCGGTGGAGGTGGGATCGCCCGACCCGACGAACTGGTCGGCGGCCGTCGCGGTGCAGACGGGGGTGGCGCGCTCGCGCCCGGGCCGGGCCGGGCAGGACGGGGCGCGCTCCCGCTCGGGCCGGGCGGGGCAGGACGGGGCGCGGTCGGCGCAGGACGGGGCGCGGTCGGCGCAGGACGGGGCGCGGTCGGTGCCTGGGCCGCGGAGGCGGCAGGAACCGCGGGCCGCCGCGGCGTGGTCGGGCCCGGAGCCGCAGGCGGCACAGATGGAGGACGCGGCGGCACGGCCGGCGGGCGCGGCGCTGGTGGCGGAGTGGTCGGCTGCTCGGACGCGGGCCGGCTGGTGACGAGGCGTGAACCGGTCCGTGCAGGGGCAGTCGGAGCCCCGGGTTCCGCGGCTGGCGGCGCCGGTGCCACCGGCGCCGCGGCGGCCGGCGCGAGGGGCGGCGACTCGACCGCCGTCGCGTCCGCGGGCCCCTCCTCGGCGGTGGTCCGAGGGGCTGCCTTCTTCGCCGGCGCCTTTTTGGCGGCGGCCTTCTTGGTGGGAGCCGGTTCCTCTGGTTGGACCGGCCGACGCAGACCCTCGCGGTCGGCCTTGCGACGGGCGCGGTCGGCCTGCGCGTCCTCGATGGACGACGAGTGGCTCTTGACTCCCATCCCGAGGGACAGGCAGAGGTCGAGCGCCTCTTTGTTCGTCAGGCCGAGCTCATGGGCAAGCTCGTAGACCCGGATCTTCTTCGGCAACGCTCTCTACAGCCCTTCTGCTGACACGTTCGCCCGCGGACCAAGCGCAGGCGACCCTCTATCCTCGCACATCACGGCACCGGGCCCCGGGGGCCCATGCCTGTTCCTCGTCCGTCGAGCAGCACGCTGCGCAGCTCGGCGACCTCGGTCTCTCCCACTCGACATCGCAATGCCCGGTCGAACGCCTTCCGGCGGATCGCCGTCTCGACACAGGACGGCGAATCTCGACAGAGCCAGGCACCACGTCCGGGCCGGTTCTGGCCGATCTCCAAACGCCCGGCCTTCGTGCGCACCAGCCGTACCAGCAGATCGGTCGGAGCGATGCGCCGGCACCCGACGCAGGTCCGTCGTGGGGTTATGCCGGACCCTCCTCCGACCGCTCCTCCGACTCGGCTTCCGGCGCATCGGAGGCGGCCACGCTGGCGGTGACCACCACTTCCTCGACCGCACCACCGCCGTCACCGTCGGCCCCCTCGGCCCGGTCCGCACCCTCGGCTGCCTCACTTGCGACCGCTTCGCCCGACGGCGGCTCGGCATCCGCTTCGGCGGCGTCGACGCCTTGGGACCACTCGCTCGCCGAGACCGCGGTCCCACCCTCGGCGGGCTGCCAGACCATCTCGCCGGCTTCGTTCTGGACCCACTCGCCCTCGGCCCACTCCTCGCCGCTGTAGCCCGCCTCTTCCTCGGCGAGCTGGGTCTCGCTCTTGATGTCGATACGCCAGCCGGTGAGGCGCGCCGCGAGTCGTGCGTTCTGTCCTTCCTTGCCGATTGCGAGGGAGAGCTGGTAGTCGCTCACGATCACCGTCGCGGTGCCGGTCTCGTCGTCGAGGCGGACCTCACGCACCCGCGCCGGGGCGAGCGCGGACTGGATGAGGTCGACCGGATCGTCCGAGAAGGGTACGACATCGACCCGCTCGCCACGCAGCTCGTTGGTGACCATCCTCACCCGCGAGCCGCGGGCGCCGACGCACGCGCCGACCGGATCCACGTTCGGGTCGTTCGACCACACTGCGATCTTGGTCCGGTGCCCGGGCTCGCGGGCGGCCGCCTTGATCTCGACCGCGCCCGAGGAGATCTCGGGCACCTCGAGCTCGAAGAGCCGCTTGATGAGACCGGGATGGCTCCGGCTGACCACGATCTGTGGACCCTTGGTCGTCTTCCGGACTTCCACGATGTAGGCCTTGAGCCGCGCGCCGTGCTCGTAGCGCTCGTAGGAGACCTGTTCGGCCTGAGGCAGGAGCGCCTCGACCTTGCCGAGGTCGAGGAGGGTGTAGCGGTTGTCGGTCTGCTGCACGATGCCGGTGACGATGTCGCCTTCCCGGCCCGCGTACTCCTCGTACTTGAGATCGCGCTCCACCTCGCGGATGCGCTGGAGGATCACCTGCTTGGCGGTCTGGGCCGCGATGCGCCCGAAGTCATCGGGCGTGTCGTCCCACTCGCGCACCACGTTGCCATCGTCGTCGAGCTCTTGGCCGTAGACCCTGATCTCTCCCGACTCGGCGTCGATGGTCACCACCGCCTCCTCGGCCGCGTCGGGTCGCCGCTTGTAGGCGGCGACCAGCGCGTTCGCGAGCGCGTCGAGGAGCGTCTCGACCGAGATCCCCTTGTCGCGGGCGATCTGGCTCAGCGCGTCGAGGAATTCGAAGTTCGTCTTGCTCATCCGTTCACAACCCGCTTCCTCGTCCGCGATTCCTTCGTCTCCGTCGTCCGTGTCCCGTGTCCCGGGCGCGGTTTCCCGCCCCAGCTGAACATCGTGCGCACCTTGTCCACGTCCGAGTAGGAAAGGTGCACCCGGCCCGGCGTCGGGTCGTCGACCTCGATCTCGAAGCCGCGATCGTCCGCGCCGACCAGGGCGCCACGGAGCCGGCGATCGCCGGGGACCTGGGGGCGGGTCTTCACCGAGACCGTCTCCCCGATCGCACGGGCGAAGTGCGCGGGGGTCCGCAACGTGCGTTCCACTCCGGGGCTCGACACCTCGAGCGAGTACCGGCCTCGGATCGGGTCGGCCTCGTCGAGAGCCAGGGAGGCCGCTCTCGTCGCCTCGCTCAGTGCGTCGAGGTCGACGCCGCCTTCCTTGTCCACTGTGACGAGCAGCACGCCCGATCTCAGCTCGACATCCACCAACTCCAGGTGGGCGGCGTGGATCACCGGTTCGAGCACGGAGACGAGATCGTCGGTCATCGGTGCGCCTCCCTTCTGTGCTCGGGATCCCGTTCCGGTCGGTCCGGGAACCTGCTGTCGTACCTGGTCGATCCTGCTTTCCCTGTCACACCGGTCGGGGCGTCCACGGCCAAAACAAAAGCGTGGGCTGTCCGCCCACGCTTGTCCAGCGTCATCCACTCCAACCGAACGGCAGGCCAGAGAGTATAGCAGCGGGCCCCCGACGGGGAAACGGCGTGACGTGCCGTTTCGCCGGCTCGCGGCGCCGTCCGCGCCCCTGCGCTCAGCCCGCCGGCTCTCCGAGGAGCTCCGACACGGTCGCCTCGATCCCGAGCTCGCGCTCTTCGCCGCCGGCCCGGGCGCGCGACTCGACCACTCCGCGCGACAGGCCCTTCGCGCCGACCACCAGACGGGTCGGGATGCCGAGCAGGTCGGCGTCGGCGAACTTGACGCCCGGTGACATCTCACGGTCGTCGAAGAGCACCTCGACCCCCGCGTCCATCAGTCGGTCGTACAGCCGGTCGGCCGCCTCGGCCACGTCGGCGGAGCGGTCGGCACCGAGCGCGAGCAGGTGCACCCGGAACGGAGCGACCTCGGCCGGCCAGGCAAGTCCCTTTTCGTCGTGATGCACTTCCGCGAGCACCGAGAGGAGCCGGCTCACACCCATGCCGTAGCAGCCCATCGCGAAGTTCGCCTCGCCCCCATCCTCGGTCACGAAGCCCCCGCCGGTCATGACCTCGGAGTACTTCCGCCCGAGCTGGAAGGTGTGCGCGGCCTCCACAGATCGGACGAGCGAGACCGGCTCCCCGCAACGGGGGCAGGGATCGCCCTCGACCACCTCCGCGTAGGACCCCCACTCGTCCACCTCGAAGTCGCGGCCACGGACGGCACCGCTCACATGGTGATCGGTCCGGTTGGCTCCCGTGATCCAGGGTCCGGCGCCCGCGACCGCGAAATCGGCGACCACCCGGATCCCCTCGGCCTGCCGGCCGGACGGCCCGACGTAACCACGCACCAGGGTCGGATGGGCGGCGAAGTCCTCGTCGTCGAAGAACCGCCAACCGGCGGGAAGGCGCACCTCGCGGTCTCCCGGCACGAGCACTACGGCGGGTCGTCCCTCGTCGTCGAGGACTGCCATCGACTTGAGCAGATCGGCGGCGGTCACCCCGCGGTCGGCGAAGAAGTCCACCACCTCGTCGATCCCCGGACGCGCCGGAGTGTGGTGCTCGACCATCGGCCCGGCACCGTCCGCACCCGCCGGAGGGGCGGCGTGCCACCCCTCGGTCCCCTTCGTCGCCGCTTCCACGTTGGCGGCGTAGCCGCAACCCGCGCAGGAGACGAAGTGGTCCTCGCCGACCGAGGACGGCACCATGAACTCGTGGTTGACGTCCCCGCCGATCGCGCCAGCGGACGCCTCGACCGGCACGACCTCGAGTGACAGCCGCCCGAAGATCCGCAGGTAGGCGTCGAACACCGACTGGTAGGAGGTCCGCATACCGGCCGGGTCCGCATCGAAGGAGTAGGCGTCGGCCATGATCAGCTCGCGAGTGCGCAATAGCCCGAAACGGGGTCTCGCTTCGTCGCGGAACTTGACCTGGATCTGATAGACGGTGACCGGCAGTTGCCGGTAGGAGTCGACCTCCGCACCGACGGTCACCGTCACCACCTCTTCGTGGGTGGGTCCGAGCACGAAGGTGCCGCCGCGTGCGTCGACGGTCATCGCCGGCAGTGCGTCGTTGCCGAAAAGCGCGGCGCGGCCGCTCTCCTCCCACAGCTCGAGGGGGTGGAGTGCTGGCAGGAGCAGCTCCTGGCAGCCCGCGCGGTCGAGCTCCTGGCGGATCACCGACTCGATCCGCTGCAACACCCGGAACCCGAGCGGCAAGAAGGTGTAGACCCCGGATGCCAGCCGGCGGATGTAGCCGGCACGCACCAACAGTCGATGGCTTGCGACTTCCGCGTCGGCAGGTGCCTCACGAAGAGTCCGAAGAAGGAGCCGCGACATCCGCATGGCGCCCGATCCTATCGGCGGCCCTCGCGTCCTCCCCGAACCAGACACCGTGGCGCGTCGCTCCCCGACCCGCCCGGGCGATCAGTCCTCCGTCGACTCCTCCGCGCCGAACCGCTTCCTGATCAGCTCGACCTTGGCCTCGGAGGCATTGGCGTCACCCTGTACGTCGAGCAGGGCACGCCGGTCGGCCTCCGCTTCGGCCTCCGCGCTGTCGTCGGCTGCGGCGAGGCGCGCGGCGACGCCGTCGGCCACCAGTCGCTCTGCTTCGGTGACCAATGCCTCGACCATTTCGTCTTCGGGGACCACTCGCACGATCTTCCCCTTGATGAACAGGTGACCGCGGCGCCGGCCTGCCGCGATCCCGAGGTCGGCCTCGCGCGCCTCCCCGGGGCCGTTGACCACGCACCCCATGACCGCCACCTGGATCGGAAGGTCGCGATCCTCGAGCGCCTTCTGCGCGGCACGGGCCACCTCGATGACGTCGATTTCGGCGCGGCCGCAGCTCGGGCAGGCGATGAGGTCGAGCCCCTTGCGTTCGCGCAGACCGAGCGACTCGAGCAACTGGCGCCCGGCCCTCGCCTCCTCGACCGGGTCGGCGGTCAACGAGTACCGGATGGTGTCACCGATGCCCTCGGCGAGCAGGGTTGCAATCCCCGCGGTGCCCTTCAGCAGACCGGACGGTGGTGGTCCGGCCTCGGTCACGCCGAGGTGGAGGGGGTGGTCGAACGTCTCCGAGGCCATCCGGTAGGCCTCGATCATCAGGGGCACCGAGGATGCCTTCACCGAGATCTTGACGTCCTCGAAGCCGACGTCGGCGAAAAACGCGAGCTCGATCCGCGCCGACTCGACCAGCGCCTCCGGAGTGGCGCCCCCAAAGCGTTTGTAGAGATCCGGGTGGAGCGAGCCTGCGTTGACCCCGATCCGGATGGGCACGCCCCGATCCTTCGCCTCGGCCGCCACCTGCTTGATCTCCGCCTCCTTGCGCAGGTTCCCCGGATTGAGCCGGAGTCCTTGCACGCCTGCCTCGAGCGCGGCGAGCGCCATCTCGTGGTGGAAGTGGATGTCGGCGATGATCGGAACCGGGGAGCGCGGCACGATCCGGGCGAGTCCCTCGGCGGCCGCCTCCTCGTTGCAGGTGCACCGCACGAGATCCGCCCCGCTCGCGGCGAGTGCGTAGATCTGGGAGAGCGTCCCATCGGCATCGGCGGTCTTGGTGGTGGTCATCGACTGCACGGTGACCGGCGCGCCACCGCCGACCGCCACGTCGCCCACATGGATCTGCCTGGTCGGTCGTCGGGCGCTCAGCGCCCCCATACGTCCCACGCCGTCCATGGTAGGGCCCGCGCCCTCCGGGGCGGTCCCGCGGCGTCGTCCGCGGTCAGCCGAAGGGGTTTGCCGCCGGGTGCAGGATGTCGGTGAGCAGCGCCGGCAACACGATGATCCCGATCAGCATCAGCGTCGCCCATGTCAGCGGCAACAGCTTGGCCGCGTCGGCGTGGTAGGCGACGCGTCGGCGGCCGGTGCGGATGCGCTCGTAGACCGCGATGGCGATGTGGCCGCCGTCGAGCGGAAGCATCGGGAAGAGGTTGATCACACCCAGGAAGACGTTGAGGAGGATCAGAAGGGAGATGAGGACCGCGATGCCGGCCTCGGCCGCGCTGTTCGCCACGTTCACGATGCCCACGATCGAGTAGGCGCGGGTGCCGTTGGCGGCCGCCTGGTTCGCCGCACTCGCGCTCGAGACCTCATGGAACCTCTGGGAGATGCCGCTCGGTGACACGATGTGGCCGAGACCCACGACCGATGAGGATGTCACGTTCCAGAGATCGACCGGCACCCGTCCGAGCGCGCGGAGAGGGTTCTCCCGCTGCAGCGGCTCGCCGAACGTCACGCCGATGACGCCGAAGGGAGCGGAGCCCGATGGAGCGTCGGCGCCCTGCTCGTGGGCGACGCGGCCGTTTGCCGGGGTCACGGTGAGGGTCTTGCGTTGACCGTTCCGTTCGAGCACCAGGGTGAGCGGGACGCCGGGGTGGCGCTGGACCGCGTGGGTGACCACCGATTCATTCCCGCCGACGGCCTTGCCGTCGACCGAGACGACGATGTCACCGGGGCGTACGCCCGCCAATTGGGCGGGACTCGCTTTGCCTCCCACCGTGTTGAGACCCTGGAATTCGACCTGATTCGAGTTCGGCACCCCGACGAAGGTCACGAGACCCCAGGTCAATACGATCGCCAGCAGGAAGTTCATCGCGGGCCCGGCGAACGAAACGGCGATGCGCGCCCCGAAGGACTGCTGACGATAGGTGCGGGGCTCGTCGGCGGGGTCGACCTCGTCGAGGTTGGTCATGCCGGGGATCTTCACGTAGCCGCCGAACGGGAGCGCCTTGACCCCGTACTCGGTCTCCCCCCGGCGGAACGACCAGATGCGCGGTCCGAACCCGACGAAGTACTCGGTCACCTTCATGCCGCTGGCCTTGGCCGCCACGAAGTGTCCGAGTTCGTGCAGCATCACGATCGCCACCAGGGACACGATCACCGAGAAGAGATCCAGGTGGCCGGTCGCCACGCTCAGCGCGACAAGGAACACGATCACCACCAGGAGCTCGACGAGCGAGCGCCGGGAGGAACGGCCACGTCGAGAGCCAGCGGGCCTCGGATCGGAGACGGCCGGTACGAGCCCGGTGCGGGTGTCCACCGCGGTCATGCCGCCGCCCCGAGACCGAGGACCACCTGCTCGGCCGTGCGTCGTGCCGTCGCGTCCGCCTCGAGCACCTCGTCGACGGTGCGCGCAGAACCCGCTCCCGGTGCAGAACCCGCTCTCGGTGCGGGACCGGCACCCGGTGCGGCATAGCGGTCGAGGGTCCTTGCGACCACGTCTGCGATATCGGTCCACCGGATCCGCTGCTTGAGGAAGGCGTCGACGGCCACCTCGTTCGCCGCGTTGAGCCAGGCCGGGGCGAGATCGCCGGTCCGAGCGGCTTGGTAGGCGAGGTCGAGGCAGGGGAAGAGCGTGCGGTCGGGCTCTTCGAACTCGAGGGTGGCGCCGCGGGCCCAGTCGATCGCGCCGAACTCGACGGGGAGCCGCGACGGGTAGGACAGTGCGTATCCGATCGGCAGGCGCATGTCGGGGAGCGAGAGCTGCGCGATGACCGCGCCGTCGACGAATTCGACCATCGAGTGGACGATCGACTGCGGGTGGACCACGACGTCGATCGCCTCGTAGGGGATCCCGAAGAGCTCGTGGGCCTCGATGACCTCGAGCCCCTTGTTCATCAAGGTCGACGAATCGACGGTGATCTTCGGGCCCATCGACCAGGTCGGGTGTGCGAGCGCCTCCCCCACGTCGATCGACGCGAGCTCCTCGCGCCGCCTGCCTCGGAAGGGCCCGCCGGAGGCGGTGAGGACGAGCCCCCGCACTTCACCCTTGGCTCCCGCCCGCAGGCACTGGTGGAGTGCGCAGTGCTCGGAGTCGACCGGGATGATTTCGGCGCCCGGCGTCCTCCGGGCACGCTGGACCACTGGCGCGCCGGCGATCAGCGACTCCTTGTTCGCGAGCGCCAGTCGACGACCGGCTTCGAGCGCCGCAAGTGTGACCGGAAGGCCGGCGAACCCGACCACTCCGTTCACGACCACCTCGCCGAGTGCCGCGATCGCGGCGAGCCCGTCGGCGCCCGTGACGATCTCCACTCCGCGGGGGAGTCGCCGGGCGAGGTCGGGCGCGAGCGCTTCCTCGCCGATGGCGACCACACGAGGCGAGAGCCGCTCGGCCTGGGACACCAGCACGTCGGCCGAGCGTGCCGCGCCGAGGGCGACCACCTCGAAGTCCTCGGGGCACGCTTCGATCACTTCGATCGCCTGGGTCCCGATCGAGCCGGTCGATCCCACCAGACTGACCGTCACCCTCTGCGCGGGCACGGGCCGGTCGCTTCGGGGGCGTCCGCCACCTGGGAGCCGCTCCGGGTGAGCGTGGGCCGAGCCGGTCATCCCTCTAGCCTGCCCGAAGATCAGGCCAGGTTCAGCGCACGCACCAGGTAGTAGGTGGCCGGGAGCACGAACAGCAGTGCGTCGACCCGGTCGAGCACCCCGCCATGACCAGGCAGGAGACGACCCATGTCCTTCAACCGGAGGTCCCGCTTGAGCAGCGACTCGCAGAGGTCACCAATCGGCGCGACCACGGCGACGACGAGGCCGAGCAGGGCGGCACGCCCGGTCGTCCACGGATGGATGTTCCCGACCACGACGGCCGAGATCACGACGGTGAAGGCCGCGCCGCCGAGCACCCCCTCCCAGGTCTTGTTCGGGCTGATCGTCGGTGCGAGCGGGCGCCGCCCGATCCACCGGCCGACGACCAGCGCGCCGACGTCGTTCGCCACCGTCGCGACGACCGCGCCGACGAGGAAGGCGATCCCATGGCGATTCGGGAAGAGCGACGGCGCGAGCAGAAGTCCGGCGAAGGAGCCGAGCAGCGACACCCATCCGATAGTGAACAGAGTGGCCGCGGTGCCCGCGACCGGTGAGCCCCGCTCGATGCCGAAGACGTACCAGAGCAGCGTGAAGACGGTGATGAGGACGAGGATCAACGGAAGCGCCGCTACCCCCTTGGTGTAGGCGCCGACCATCAACGAGATGGTCCCCACCAGACCGAGCAGGGTCGCCGGGTGGTAACCCGCTCTACGGAGGACGCCGAAGCACTCGCCTGCTGCAAAGGTCACGACGACCACGCAGAGCACGAGCGAGGTGACCGTGCCGAGCTCGAACGCGATCAAAGCAACGACCGCCACCGCAATGCCGGTCCCGATCCGCAGCGCGAGACCGCCGGCCGGTGCGGCCGGCGTTGGGGTTCGCTCCCCCGACGGACGCCGTGATCGGCGTGGAGCAGGTGGGCCCCCACCGGTCCCGGCCGGCTCCGTCTCCGGCTCGAGCGTCGCGTCCCTCTCCCGCGGCACCCCCCTTCGCCGCGGGGCACGCGTCGCGGGCGTTGCAGCAGCGGCGCCGATGTCGGTGTCGGTCCATGCTGTGGCGGTCGCGCTGGCCGCCTCGTCGACCTCGGCTGCTTCGCGCTCAGCCTCCGCGGTCCGGTCGGCCGCGGCCAGACCCGCGAGTCCGACCCGCTTGCGCCCTGCTCCGGGGACCTCGGTCACCGCCGCCCCGGGCGGCTCCGCCGCGAGCGGTGCCTCGGCGACGTCGACGTCGTCGGGACGCTTCGCCCGCAGGCGCCCGGGCCGCAGGACCGATCGGCGGGCGCGCCCGGACCGCTTGGTCCCGCTCGGCCGCGCGCCGGTCTCGAAGAGCTCTTCGTCCGTCCCACCCTCGCGATCGCTCGCCGACTCGGCGGAGGGTGGCTCCCACTCGGTACCTGCGGCCGGGTCGCCGTCGACCGCAGCCGCCACCGGCTGTTCGCCGGTCGGATCGGCGCCGGCGTAGGCGCTCGATGCCGCGATACCGACGATCCCCTCGGTCGGGGCGCCCGTCTCCTCGAGAGGCCGAACGGGTGCAGGTCCTTCGGGCTGTGAATGCAGGTCGAATTCCCAAGGACGACGTTCCTCGACCCGATCGGTCTCGTCCAGCGAGCCGAGCGCCGCGTGCTCGTCGCCCCCGAAGATCGACGGCTCGAAGTCCACCTCGTGCGCGACCCAGTCGGCGTCTTCCTCCCGCCAGCTCGGAGAGATGATTCCCGCGCCCGGCCGCTCACTGCCCGGTCCGCGGGAGAGCACCTCGGGCACCTCGCCGGTCGGGGGCTCCGTCCAGTGCGGCAGCTCGGTCGAGGAGACTGCGGCGGCCGGGGTCGCGGTCTGCCCGGGTTCCAGCGGATGGACGGCCGTCTCGTCGACACCCACGTCGCCGGGCTCGTCGGTGACCCGCACACTCGGCTGGTCGAAGGTGGCCTGACCTCCGGCGGCCGGGGCCTCCCGCTCGTGGGCGGGTTCCTCGCTCCGCTCGTCGAGCGCCTCCTCTGCCGGTGCGTCCTCGTCGCTCGAGCGCTTCACGATCGGAAGCTCGGTCGTCGCCTCACCGGCCAGCTCGGCCCCGGCGATGCGCACCGGTCCGGACGGCTCGGGGCGCGTCACCGGTAGGTCGACACGGGTGACGTCGTCCTCCTCGGGTTGGTCCGGACCGTTGTCCACGTCAGCTGTTCCTCTCGCGGCCGTCCCGACGCGGGTCGGCCGACATCAGATCTCGAGGAGCTCCTGCTCCTTGTTGGCGAGCAACCGATCGATCGCTGCGACGTGCTCGTGGGTGATCTTGTCCATGTCCTTCTCCACCCGTTCGAGCTCGTCACCCGAGAGATCGCCCTCCTTTTGGATGGACTCGAGCTCGTGGCGCGTGGAGCGCCGGATGTTGCGAACCGTGACCCGGCCGTCCTCGGCCTTCTGCTTCACCACTTTGACCAGTTCTTTGCGGCGTTGCTCGGTCGGGACCGGGAACGTCAGGCGGATCACCGATCCGTCGTTCGAGGGCGTGATACCGAGGTCGGAGCTCTGCAACGCCTTCTCGACGGCCGGGAGCGACCCCTTGTCGTACGGCGAGACGACGAGGAGCCGCGCTTCGGGTACCGAAAAACCGGCGATCTGACGCAGCTCCGTCTCCGCGCCGTAGTAGTCGACCTTCAAGTGCTCGACGAGCGCCGGCGTCGCCCGGCCCGTCCGGATGGCGCCGAACTCCGCCTGCGCGTGGTCGACGGCCTTTGTCATGTGCTCCTTGGCATCGTTGACGACGAGGGCAACCAGCTCCTCGTCCATCAGGTGGCCCCTGCGGCAACGACGGTCCCGTCGGTGAGCGCGATCACTGCCGACCCAGCGTAGCCAGCAGGTGACCGACCCTCCACCAGCGACTTCACCGCACCAGCGTGCCGATGTGCTCGCCGGCGAGCGCCTTGTAGATGTTGCCTGGCGCCATGAGGTCGAAGACCCTGATCGGCAGGCCGTTGTCCTTGCAGAAGGTGATCGCGGTCAGGTCCATCACCCGGAGATCCTTCGCCACCACCTCCATGAACGTGAGCTCGTCGTAGCGCGTGGCCGTCGGATCGACCCGTGGGTCCGCCGAGTAGACGCCGTCGACACCATGGGTGCCCTTGCAGAGCAGCTCCGCCTCGATCTCTGCGGCGCGCAGGGCCGCCGAGGTATCGGTCGTGAAGTAGGGGTTGCCCATCCCGGCGGCGAAGACCACCACCCTCCCCTTCTCGAGGTGACGGATGGCCCGGCGTCGGATGTAGGGCTCGGCCACCTCTGCCATCTGTACGGCGGTGAGGACGCGGGTCGGCTGCCCGTGATGCTCGAGCGCGTCCTGCAGCGCGAGGGCGTTGATGACCGTGGCGAGCATCCCCATGGTGTCGGAGGTGGCCCGGTCCATTCCCGCGCCCGCACCGGTCGTCCCTCTCCAGATGTTGCCGCCACCGACCATGATCGCAAGCTCGAGATCGAGCTCCTGGAGGGATCGGGCGACCTCACCGGCGAGCTGCTCGACCGTCGAGGCGTCAATGGTCTCGTCCGAGGCCGTCGAGGCGAGCGCCTCACCCGACATCTTCAAAACGATGCGCTGCTGCCGGCCCACCGCTTCCTCAGCCTGCCTAGTCGCCGACGATGACCTGGGCGAACCGGGTGACGGTGGCCGGCCCGAGGAGTGTGGCGATGGTCTTCTTCTCGTCCTTGATGAAGGCCTGGTCGAGGAGGACCCGCTCCTTGTACCAGCCGTTCAGGCGGCCCTCGACGATCTTTCCGAGTGCGGCATCCGGCTTGCCCTCGTTCCGGGCGATCCGCTCGACGGTCTCGCGCTCGGCGGCAACGTCCGCCTCGGGCACCTCCTCGCGCGAGATGTAGCTCGGGCGAGCGAAGGCGATGTGCGCGGCGATGTCGTGGGCCAGCTCCTGGCTGCCGCCCGAAAGCGCGACGACGACCGCGTTGACCCCTCGCCCGGATTGCATGTGCAGATACGAGTCGACCACCCCGTCGGCCGCCGCCTCGATCCTCACCACCGTCCCGACCGAGATGTTCTCCTGGAGCGTCGCCTTCATCCGCTCGAGGTCCTCCGAACGCTCTTCGATAGCAGACTCCCCCTCGACCGCGACGAGATCGGCGAGCGAAGTGACCATCTCGACGAACTGATCGGACTTCGCCACGAAGTCGGTCTCCGAACGCAGCTGCACGATGGCGGCTGCGTTCCCCGAGCGCCCGATCGCCACCGCACCCTCGGACGCCTCGCGATCGGCGCGCTTCGCGGTGCTCGCCAGCCCTTGCTCGCGCAGCCACACGACGGCCTTGTCCATGTCCCCGTCGCTCTCCTCGAGACCGCGCTTCGCGTCGAGCATGCCGACGCCGGTCAGCTGACGGAGCCGCTGGACATCCTTGGCGGAGAAAGCCGGCACCTCAGACTCCCTGCTCCGTGCCCGCGGACTCCGACGGCCCCGCATCCGTGTCCGTGGATTCGGGCGGTGCGGCGGGTGCCGGGGTCGACTCGGTCGCAGCAGGCGGTGGCGCCGGCGCCGTGGCGACGGTCGCGCCGGCCGGTTCGGCCGAAGGACTTGGAGAAGCAGCTGCGTCCGCGCCGGGGGGCGCCGAGGCAGCTGGAGAGGCCGACGCGCTCGTCGCGGGGCCGGCCGGAGGTGTCGTGACCGGAGCGGGGGATCCCGCCGGGGGCGCGGGCGGTCGCTGGTCGGCGATGAACCGGCCCTCGACGACCGCGTCGGCGATCACCCTGCAGAGCAGAGTCCCCGAGCGAATCGCATCGTCGTTGCCGGGGATCACATAGGTGATCAGATCGGGATCGCAGTTGGTGTCGACCACCGCGACGACGGGCAAACCGAGCTTGTTGGCCTCGGTGACGGCGATGTGCTCCTTCTTGGTGTCGATCACGAAAATGGCGTCGGGGAGCTTGTCCAGAGCCCGGATGCCCCCGAGGTTCCGCTGGAGCTTCTCGAGCTCCCGCGTGTGGCGAAGGGCCTCCTTCTTCGGCATGGCATCGAAGTCGCCCGCCTTCTGCATGGCCTCGAATTCCTTCATCCGGGTGACCCGGGCCGAGACGGTCTCGAAGTTGGTGAGCATCCCTCCGAGCCATCGCTCGTTCACGTAGGGCATCCCACAGGCCTCGGCGTAGGTGGCGACCGGGCCCTGGGTCTGCTTCTTCGTACCCACGAAGAGGATCGTTCCGCCCCCGGCCACCAGGTCGCGGACGAAGCTGTAGGACTCCTCGATGCCCGTCATGGTCTGGCGGAGATCGATCAGGTAGATGCCGTTCCGCTCCCCGAGGATGAACCTGCGCATCTTGGGGTTCCAGCGCCTGGTCTGGTGCCCGAAGTGGACACCTGCCCCGAGCAGCTGCTTCATGGTGACGACGGCCATTGAGGGGACTCCTTCGACGGTTGTTCGACCCCGGTGGCTGCACCCCGCGAACGGGGCGACCGTGGACGCGACCGGGTGCGTGATCGGTTCCAGCTCGTGACTCCTCCGGACAGAGGAGCCACGACATCGTAGTGCGGACGTGGGAGCGGCTCCACCCTCCGACTGCCCGCGGCGAGGACCGGGGCTCCGAGCGGAGGACCGAGACGAGAGCCCTATCCCGCCGAGGACGACACCCGCTTCGTGTCCCCGGCGCCCGCCCCCGCCACCGCCGGGGACTTCGCTCCAGGTGCCCGCCGGCCCGAGCCCTCCGGTCGGTCCGCCAGCTTGGCCCGGAGCTGGAGGACGGCCTTGGTGTGGATCTGGCAGACCCGGCTCTCGGTGACACCGAGGATGTCGCCGATCTCGGCCAGGGTGAGACCTTCGTAGTAGTAGAGGGTGAGGACGGTCTTCTCGCGGTCGCCCATCTGGCTGACGGCCCTGATCAGCGCGTCCTTGG
The DNA here is from genome assembly GCA_963769905.1 of uncultured Acidimicrobiaceae bacterium. Lineage (GTDB taxonomy): Bacteria > Actinomycetota > Acidimicrobiia > Acidimicrobiales > RAAP-2 > Bog-756. Next base: position 896,949 of record CAVYNG010000002.1, on the reverse strand, counting down.
TCTCCTTGACCTCGAACGCCTCGCCGGGGCCGGCCGTGCTGTCGGGCAGCGTCTCGCCGAGGGTCGATCGGTCGGAGCGCTCGCCGCCGCGGAACACCTCGTCGAGGGCCACGACACCGACGAAGGAGATCTTGCGCAGCGCGGTCTGGAACTCGGCGTCGGTCATGTCGAGGTCCGCCGCGACCTCGGTGTCCGTCGGTGTGCGGTGGAGGGTCGCCTCGAGCTTCGAGTACGACTGCTCCACCGCCCGCGCTTTCGCCCGCACCGAGCGAGGCACCCAGTCGATCGAACGGAGCTCGTCGATGATCGCTCCCTTGATCCGGGGGATCGCGTACGTCTCGAACTTGATGTTCCGGAGGGGCTCGAACCTCTCGATCGCGTCGATGAGGCCGATGATGCCGTAGCTCGCGAGGTCCGCCTCGTCGACGTGCCTCGGGAGGCCGACCGAGACGCGACCCGCGACGTACTTCACCACCGGTGCGTAATGGACGATGAGCTGATCGCGAAGCTCGCGTGCCCCCGTCTTCTTGTACTCGGTCCACAGCCTGTCGATGCCGTGTCCCGCCGTCTCCGCGCCCGTCGCCATGGTCCCCTTACGCTCGTGGATGAGTCCCCGAGTACACCGTCAGCAGGCGTTCCTTGCTCACATGAGTGTAGACCTGCGTGGTCTGCAAACTGGTGTGACCCAGCAGTTCCTGGACGACACGCAGGTCGGCACCCCCATCGAGCAGGTGGGTGGCGAAGCTGTGGCGCAGGGCGTGGGGGTGGGTGGGCACCGGCGAGCGGCGGTCGAGGATGCGGCGCACGTCACGGGGGCCGATCCGCCGGCCCCGGCGGTTGAAGAAGAGGGCCTTCCGCTCCTCTTCGGGAGGCTCGCCGCTCGCGAGGGCCCCCCGGGGGCCCTTCGTCCAGGCCGTGATCGCCTCGGCGCACCGCTGGTGGATGAGCACTTGACGCTGCCGTGAGCCCTTGCCCACGACGGTCACCACCCGCCGGTCGAGCTCGACGTCCCCGACGTCGAGCGAGCAGAGCTCGGCGACCCGGATGCCGGCCCCGTAGAGGAGCTCGAGCACGGCGCTGTCGCGGAGATCCAGGGCGGGTGCCACCTGCCGACCGAGGGGCGGACCGTCGAGCATCCGGTCGAGATCTCCGTGTCCGAGTACCCGGGGCAAGCGCGAGTCGGGTGAGGGGGCGGTGAGCCTCGAGGACGGATCGGACACGACGAGACCCCGCCGGGCGCACCACTGGAAGTACGACCGCAAGGAGGCCGCCGTCCGCGAGATCGTCGCTTTGGAATACCGCCTCGTCGAAAGGAACGCGAGGTACCGCCGCAGGGTCAGGCGGTCGACGTCGCCGGGCCCGGAGGCCCCGCCGCGACCGGCCCACTCCGCGAAGCGGCGCACGTCGCCTTCGTATGCACGCACCGATGCTGCTGACAGCCCTCCGACCGACCGGCGGAACGCATCGAGTTCCCAGCTCACGGAAGAACAGTATCGGTGCGAACCCCGATGGTCGGGCATCCGTCCGCGGACGGTGCCGCGTCCCTCCCGCGGCCAGCACGCGAGAGCTAACGTCAGGGGATCATGTGGCAGGTCGTGCCGTTCGAGCGGACCATCCGGTCACCAAGGGACGGCAACCGGCGACGAGTTGGCACGAGCCCCGGCGACGGAGGTCGACGGGCCGGTCCTAAGGGGGAACATGTCTGATCGAATCGACCGCCGCTCGTTCTTGGCCCGTGGGGCCGCCACCGGCGTCGGCCTCGCGGCCATCGGCTCCTCGGGCGGCCTGCTCGCGGCCTGCAGCTCGGGCTCGAACTCGGGAGCGTCGGGCACCGGTACCGGTACCCACCCGAACGGTGTCTCGACCGCGACACCGAAGCCGGGCGGCACGCTCATCTTCGGCACCGAGGCCGAGGAGAAGGGCTTCAGCACCACCCAGGGCACGTTCGACACCACCGGCATCCTCTATGCGCGCACGGTCTTCGATCCCCTCGCCATCCTGGCCGCCGACGGATCGGTCCAGCCCTACCTGGCGCAGTCGATCACCCCGAACGCCGACTACACGCAGTGGACCATCACCATGCGGCCGAACCTGATGTTCCACAACAACGCGCCGTGTGACGCCGCTGCCGTCGCGGCGAACCTCCAACAGCAGAAGGCGTCGGGCCTCACCGGCCCTGCCGTCACCACCATCGACTCGGTCAACGTCACCAGCCCGCTCGTGTTGACCGTCAACATGAAGTCGGCGTGGGTCCCGTTCGACTACTACCTGGCGGGCGGCATCGGCGGCCAGCTGGCGTTCATCGCCGAGCCCAACTGGCTGAGCACGGGGAGCCAGACCAACCCGATCGGCACCGGGCCCTTCGTCTTCCAGAGCTGGACCCCGAACGACCACTTCACCGCCACCAAGAACCCTCACTACTGGCGGTCGGGGCTCCCCTATCTCGACTCGATCACCTACAAGCCGATTCCCGACAGCAACCAGCTGCTGGCAAGTCTCATGTCCGGCAGCGTCGACATCATCCACACCTCGACCTCCGACGTGACGAAGAGCCTGCGAGCCGACAGCTCCCTCGGTTACATCGACGACTCGTCCAAGGTCGCCGGCGAACCGGACATGGGCTGCGTCCTGCTCAACCTCTCGGAGGCACCGTTCAACAACCTGAAAGTCCGGCAGGCCGCGGCGATGGCCGTCGACTCGGCCCAGTACGTCCAGGTGATCGACTCCGGCGTCAACCCGACCTCGAACGGGCCCTTCGTCCAAGGCTCCCCCTACTACCTCGCCGACAACGGATATCCCTCGTACGACCCGACGAAGGCAAAGCAACTCGTACAGCAGGTCGCCTCGGAGACCGGCCATCCGGTCACCTTCACCCTCAACCACGTGCCGGACCCGACCACCACAAAGATCGCGGAGTACCTCCAGCAGCAGTTCCAGAACGTCGGGATGACCGTCAGCCTCAGCCCGATCGAGCAGGCCCAGATCATCAACACCGCGCTCCTCGGCAAATTCCAGGCCCAGGTATGGAGGCAGTTCGGGGCCATCAACCCGGACCTCAACTACATCTTCTGGAGCCCCACGCAGATCAACTCGGTGTTCTCCATCAACATGGCCCGCAACACCGACCCGGGGATGGAGACCGCGCTCCTCCAGGGACGCCAGTCGGCACAGCAGTCGGCCAGAGTCGCCGCCTACCAGCAGGTGAACAAGCTCATCGGTTCCGACATCCCCTACATCTGGACCGATCGCGCGGTGTGGTCGATCGGGGCGCAGCCCAAGGTGCAGAACTTCAACAACCCCACCACCCCGGCCGGTCAGCCGGCCTTCGGCTTCATCACCGGCGCGGTGTGGTGCTCCCAGATCTGGCTGAATTCCTGACCCGGACCGGCCGCTCGCGCGGTTCGCGGGCGGCCATGGGAAAATCGGTCGATGAGCCGCATTCTGATCGTCGAGGACGACGAGCGGATCCGTTCCTCGATGCGACTTGCCCTCGAGGACGAGGGCTACGCGGTCGACGAGGCGAGCACCGGGGAGGAAGCCGTCGACCAGGTGGCCGGCGCGCCCATGGACGTGGTGCTCCTCGACCTGATGCTTCCGGGGATGGACGGGTTCGAGACCTGCCGGAACCTCCGGCGCCACAGCACCGTCCCGGTCATCATGGTCACGGCCCGCACCGACACCCACGACGTCGTCGCGGGGCTGGAGGCCGGCGCAGACGACTACGTGACCAAGCCGTTCGTCGCAAAGGAGCTGGCGGCCCGCATCCGGGCGTTGTTGCGGAGATCGCGCTCCGACGACTCCGGCCCCGCTTCGCTCAGCTTCGGAGACGTGGAGATCGAGCCAGATGCCGGCGTCGTCCGCCGCGGTGGCGAGGAGGTCCACTGCACTCGCACCGAGTTCCGGCTCCTCTGTGAGCTCGCCGACCACCCCGGCAAGGTGCTGAGCCGTGAGCACCTCCTCGAGCGAGTCTGGGGCTACGACTACTTCGGTGACGGCCGCCTGGTCGACGTCCACGTGCGCCGGCTCCGCACGAAGGTCGAACCTGACCCGGCCAACCCCCAGTTCATCCTCACCGTACGGGGGATGGGCTACAAGCTGGCGGTGTGACAATGCCTCGGGAAGAGGAGCCCGCCGCGCGCGAGGACCAACCGCACCGCGGACTCTCTCTGTTCACTCGAGGCCGGACGCGCCGACAGCGGACCCGGCTGTCGCGCCGGCTCGGCATGCGGGCGCGAGTCACCGCCGCCTTCACCATCGGGGCGTTCGTGCTCTCGACCCTCATGGCCGGTATCACCTATTTCACCGCGCGCCAGACGTTGCTCAGCGACCGCGAGTCCGCCGTGCAGCGGCAGGCGTTCGCCAACGCCTCGCTCGTGCAGAGCGCGCTGCGCGCCCCGGGCACCGAGGTCAGCGAGTTGATCGGCTCGGTCGACACCCTGCCCGGTTCCTTGTCGGTGCTCTACACCGGCGGGCAGTGGTACGCGACGTCGATCTCGGTCGGACAGAGTGCGATCCCCGCAGCGGAGCGGGGACGGGTGCTCTCGGGCGCCCCGGCCTCCCAGTTCTTCGTCCTCGCCGGCACTCCTGAACTGGTGATCGGCGTGCCGCTCCCCGCGGTGCGCTCGACCTACTTCGAGGTCTTCTCGCTGGCCGAGCTCGCCGGAACGCTCCGTGACCTGGCCTTCGCATTGACCGCGGCGGCGCTCGTGACCACGCTCGCCGGGGCGGCGCTCGGACGGTGGGCGAGCTCTCGAGCGCTGCGCCCACTCACCGACATCACCGACGCGGCCGTCGCGATCGCCGGCGGTCAGCTCGACACCCGCGTCGACGCGGGAGACGACGTCGACCTCGAGGAGCTGGCCGCGGCTTTCAACCGGATGACCGCAAATCTCCAGGACCGCATCGAGCGCGAAGCCCGCTTCACGTCCGACGTGAGCCACGAGCTCCGCTCACCGCTCACGACCCTCTCGGCGACCGTCGGGGTCCTCGAAGCCCACCGTGGCGAGCTCGACGAGAGGGCCCAGAGCGCCCTCGACCTCCTCGACGCGGACCTCCGCCGCTTCACGAGGATGGTGGACGAGCTGCTCGAGATCTCCCGCTTCGACGCCGGTTCGGCCGAACTCTCCCTCGAAGAGGTCGATCCGCGCGAGCTGGTCGTCCGAGCGGTCACGCCCTCGTCTTCGGCCTCGGCGCCCGCGGCCGGCGACGACCGGCCTCGGGTCGCTCCCTTCCCGGTCGAGGTGGGCCCCGGGGTGGACGGCCTCCGGCTGCGGGTCGACAAGCGGCGATTCGAACGGGTGATGACCAACCTGGTCGACAACGCCACCCTCTACGCAGGGGGTGTGAGCCGGGTGGTCGTCGAGCGCTGGCCCGCCGCCGACGGCACCGGCGAGGAACCGAGCGCCATCCGGGTGGTCGTCGAGGACCGGGGCCCGACCATCCCGCCGCTCGAGCGCCAGCACTTGTTCGAACGCTTCTACCGGGGGAGCCGGGCCGGCCAACGTGAGTCCGGCCACGGGACCGGCCTCGGGCTCTCCCTCGTCGCCGAGCACGTGCGGCTTCACGGCGGCAAGGTCTGGAGCGAGGACGCGCCCGGCCGCGGCAACCGGTTCGTCGTCGAGCTGCCTCTCGAGGCACACGGGGCGGAGGGCGGGAGAGAGGTGGTCGAGGACGGCGCGGGCCCGACCGAGGAGGTGGCGTCGTGAGGCCGAGTGTGGCTCTCCGAGTGGCGGTCGGCGCCCTGCTGGCGCTGACCGCCGCGTCGGCGGCGTGCGGGATCCCGAGCGGTGGTGCCCCGACGGTGATCGCCAAGGTGGACGTGCCCTTCCACCTCCTCAACCCCTCGCCGTCGACCACCGTCGCGCCACCACCAGCGGTCGGAGTGACCGAGACCATCTTCCTCGCGGTCGGCGGAGCGCACCTGCAGCAGGTCACCCGCGACGTCCCGGTGCCGGCGAACCTCACCCAGATCCTCGCCGCCCTCCTCGACGGACCGACGGCGGCCGAGTCGGCGGCGGGGCTCCAGACGTTCCTGACCAGCACACATCCCCAGGTGACCGCCACGGTCTCCAACGGGATCGCGACCGTCGACTTCGCGAGCAACCCGGTCCAGGTGGTCGGTCCCGACCAGACCCTCGCAGTCGCCCAGGTGGTCTTCACCGCCACGCAGCAGCCGGGGATCTCCGGCGTCGCCTTCCAGATCGCCGGTCAGCCCATCGAGGTCCCGACTGCCAGCGGAGTCCAGGCGTCGGGCCCGGTCAACCGGACCCTCTACGCACCAGTGGCCCCTCTTTCCTGAACTTCCCCGGGCGCTCAGCCCGGCGCGCCGTCCCAGGGGATGCGCGGCGCCGCGCTCCAGAGATGTTCGAGGTCGTAGAACTCGCGGGCCTCCTCCAAGAACACGTGCACCAGGAAGTCCCCGTAGTCCATGAGTACCCAACGGGCGTCCGCGGCGCCCTCGATCCGGAGCGGCGACACCGCCGCGTCCGCCTTCACCTGGCGCTCGACCTCCTCGACGATGGTCCGCACCTGCCGCGGGTTCCGACCGCTCGTGATCACGAAGGCGTCGGTGAGGCCGAGCAGCTCGCCCATCGCGAGGACGACCGTGTCCTCACCCGACTTCGCGCCGGCCGCCCGGGCGGCGGCCACACATCCTGCAGGCAGCCCTCGGGCGGCGTCGTCGACGGTCGGGGTCGAGCTGGTCGAGATCAACGGATACCTCCTTCGGACGCCGCGGCGTCCGGGGTGTTCGGGGTGTTCGGTGTGGGAGAAACGGCGGAGAGCACCATCGGGCCTCCCGTTGCGGCGACGAGGAGCGGTGCACCCGCGGTCGACGAGGGGGCGCGGTCACGGGCGAGGTCGACGACGAGGACGGTGAGCGCCAGGCACACCGCGATGGCCAGCGCGCAGACCAGGGTCAGCTGGCGACGGCGGCGTCGGGCCGCTCTCAACGTGCGGCGGGTCCCGTCGGGCTCCGACGGAAGAGGCCGTTCGGCCGAATGGGGATCGGATGCCGGATCGGGATCGGATGCGGGTGTCCCCGGGCCTGATGCGGGTGGCCTCATCCCGACGATCATCTCCTCGTAGCGTACAGACCGCGGTGCTCGATGCAACGGATCACGGCATCGGGGACCAGGTCCTCCACCGGCTGACCTGCGCCGAGGCGCCTCCGGAGCTCGGTGCTCGAGACGTCGAACGGGGCGACTGGGACCTCGACCACCCGCCAGCCGGCGGGCGCCGGTGACTCGGCGCCCGGGCGGCCCACCACCGCCAGGGTCACCAGTTCGCGAAGGACCGGCTCCTCCTTCCACGTAGGGAGCTGCGCGGCCACGTCGGAGCCGACGATGAGGACCAGGTCGACGTCGGGATCGCGGGCCTTCAGCTCGCGCACCGTGTCGACGGTGTAGGAAGGCCCCCCACGCTCGATCTCGATCCGCGACGCTTCGAGGCCTGGCCACTCCCGGGCTGCGGCCGCGACCATCGCGTAGCGATCCTCGGCTTGCGCGACCGGGCCGTCCTCCTTCTGCCAGGGCTGGTTGGCCACCACCAAGAGCACCCGGTCGAGCCCCAGCGCGGCACGTGCCGACTCCGCGACGGAGAGGTGCGCTCGGTGGATCGGGTCGAAGGTCCCGCCGAAGAGCCCGACGCGCTCGTGCCGAGGACCCACCTCAGGTCCCGGTCAGCTCCGCCACCACCGGCGCGAGCGCCTCCATCTCCGCTTCGTGCACCACGACGTAGGAGAAACCGAATCGCTCGCGGCGCTCGCGCAGCGTCTCCGCGATCTGCTCGGTCGTGCCGATCAGCGCGATGGGCGAGCCCGCGACGTGCTCGGCGGGGACCGAGAGTGCGTGGGCCAGGCGCGCGACGGCTTGGTCGCGGTCGGCGACGATCTGGACGACGAAGGTCAGACACTGGAGCTCTAGGTCGTCGAAGCGATCGCCGGCCGCGGTGCGAACCCACTCGAGGCGCTGGTCGTAGGCGGCCGGTGTGGTGGTCGCGAGGACCTCGGGGCCGACGACACCGGCGGCGAGGCTCGGGTTCACACCGACGATGTCGGCCTCGCGCGCGGCCAGAGCGAGCACCCGTGGCCCTCCGCCTCCGACCACGATCGACGGGTGCGGCTGCCGGTAGGGTCGCGGCTCGCCGATCGCGCCGTCGATGCGGTAGTGCTTGCCGGCGAAGGTGCACCCGCCCGTCGACCAGAGGGCCTTCATCACCTCGAGGCTCTCGGCCATCCGGTCGATCCGCACCGACGGTGGATCCACGTCGATCCCGGCCTGTTCGTAGTCGGTGGTCATCCACCCCGCGCCGAGGCCGAACTCCACTCGTCCCTCCGAGAGGAGATCGAGCGTGGCGATCTCCTTCGCCAGGACGACCGGGTGGCGGTAGTCGTTGCCGAAGACGAGCGAGCCCACCCGCAACGTCGAGGTGGCCTCCGCGGCCACGGTCAGCGCGACCAGAGGACCGAACTGGTCCTCGAAGTGGTCGGGCACGAACAGCGTCGAGTAGCCGAGCTCTTCGATCCGCCGTGCGAGATCGCGCCACGCGCGCCCCGACGGCGCCCGTGACAGCTGGACTCCGAAACGGAATGGAGGCACTCGCGCCTCAGCGCATCCCCGACGGCAACATGGCACGAGCCTAGGGCCCGAGGTCGTACGCTGTAGCGGTGGCGACACCCCCTCCAGACGCTGCGTGGGCGCCCGACTCCTGGCGGTCGCGACCGGCCGCCCAGCAACCCGTCTGGCCCGACGAGCGCGAGCTCAAGCGCGTCCATGCCCAGCTCGCCGGGCTTCCGCCACTGGTGTTCGCGGGTGAGGCCCGCCATCTGACCTCGGCCCTCGCCGACGCGGCGAGCGGTCAGGCCTTCGTGCTCCAAGCCGGGGACTGCGCAGAGTCGTTCTCCGAGTTCAGCGCCGACGCGATCAGGGACAAGCTCAAGTTGATCCTCCAGATGGCCGTCGTGCTCACCTACGGGGCCGGCGTGCCGGTGGTCAAGGTCGGCCGGATCGCCGGCCAGTTCGCCAAGCCCCGGAGCTCCCCGACCGAGGAGGTCGGCGGCCAGGTGCTCGAGTCCTTCCGCGGCCACATGGTCAACGACGACGCGCCGGAAGCCGACGCCCGCGTGCCCGATCCCTCGCGGTTGGTGAGCGCGTACCACCAGTCGGTGTCCACGCTCAATCTGTTGCGGGCGTTCACCAAGGGCGGCTTCGCCGACCTGAGCCAGGTCCACGGCTGGAACCAGGAGTTCGTGGCGTCTTCCCGCGAGGGCCAGCGGTTCGAGGACATCGCCGAGGGCATCGACCGCGCGCTCCGGTTCATGGCCGCCTGCGGCATCGACCTCCTCTCGGAGGACTCGCTCCACCAAGTCGACTTCTGGACGAGTCACGAAGCGTTGATCCTGGAGTACGAAGAGGCATTGACCCGCCGGGACTCGTTGACCGGCGACTGGTACGACTGCTCCGCGCACATGCTCTGGGTGGGCGAGCGGACTCGCCAGCGCGACGGCGCGCACTGCGAGTTCCTCGCCGGCGTCCACAACCCGGTGGGATGCAAGATCGGACCGTCGGCGACGCCGGACGAGGTCCTCGCGCTGTGCGAGCGGCTCGATCCCGAGCGGATCGCGGGACGGCTCACACTGATTACACGACTCGGCGTCGAGGCGGCCGGCACGGTCCTTCCGCCGCTGCTGCGCGCAGTGCGCGAGGAGGGCCACCCGGTCGTGTGGGTGTGCGACCCGATGCACGGCAACACCTTCACCTCGGACGGAGGCCGCAAGACGCGTCGCTTCGACGACATTGTCGGCGAGCTCACCGCGTTCTTCCGCGCGCACCGCGAAGTCGGCACCTGGCCGGGCGGCCTCCACGTGGAGCTGACCGGCGACGACGTGACCGAGTGTCTCGGCGGAGTGGAGGACATCGTGGAGGGCCAGCTCCACGAGCGGTACACCACCGCCTGCGACCCACGGCTCAATGGGCGCCAGGCGCTCGACTTGGCGTTCCGGGTGGCAGAGCTGCTGCGCGCCTGACCGGGAGCCGCGCCGGGTCGCGGCGCGGAGCCTTCCCCGGTACCAGCTGGCTGGGACCTTGACCCCCGGTTCGACTGACGTGAAGAATAACCGGGTTCCGATCGGTCGCCACCGGTCGCGGCCCACCAGCTCGTCCCGCGTCTGTGCGGTGCGTGCGGAGCGCGCACGAGCTCCCCGAGCCCGAAAGGTTCTTCGGTCATGGTCGAACACCCGTCCCATCGCCCTTCCACGCCACGTCACTCGATGCGCCGCGGACCACGACGCGTCGTACGCCACGCGGGGAGGGTCGCGCTGGGCGCCGCGCTCGCCTGCGCGGCCATCGCCGGCCTCCTCGTCACGACGCCACTCCTCGACAACGCGCCCGAGGCCGCGGCAGCACCTTCGGGTCACGCGTCCACGGTTTCCGCCTACTGGCTCGTCGCGTCCGACGGTGGCGTCTTCAGCTTCGGCGGTACGCCGTTCTACGGCTCGATGGGCGGTCAGCCGCTGAACCGTCCGATCGTCGGCATGGCCGGCGCCGCCGGTGGAGCCGGTTACTGGCTGGTCGCCGCCGACGGCGGGATATTCTCGTTCGGCCATGCCGGCTTCTACGGCTCGACCGGTTCGCTCGTGCTCAACCGGCCGGTTGTCGGCATGGCCGCGCTCCCGAACGGAGGCGGCTACTGGCTCGTCGCGTCCGACGGAGGGATCTTCGCCTTCGGTGGCGCGAAGTACTACGGCTCGATGGGCGGACAGATGCTCAACCGGCCGGTGGTCGGGATGGCCGCGACCCCGGACGGCAAGGGCTACTGGCTGGTCGCCGCGGACGGCGGGATCTTCGCCTTCGGTGATGCCGGGTTCTTCGGGTCGACCGGAAGCCTCTCCCTCAACCGGCCGATCGTCGGGATGACCGCCAGCCCGAGCGGGCGCGGGTACTGGTTCACCGCGTCCGACGGCGGCGTCTTCGCCTTCGGTGACGCGGGGTTCTTCGGGTCGCTCGGCAGCGTGCCCCTCAGCCGGGCGGTGGCGGCGATGGCCTCCACCAGCGACGGGAGGGGTTACTGGTTCACCAACGACAACGGCGGGGTCACCGCCTACGGCGATGCGACCTACTGGGGCTCGGCACCCCAGGTGCTCGCCCGGCCGGTGGTGGGCATGGCCGAGGCGCCCGGCAACGACCACTTCGCCGCGTCGCCGTACCCGTCGGGCTCGTTCGGCTACGACGTCTCGAACTTCCAGTGCGGTGGCTTCCCGCCACCACCCCACACCATCGGAATCGTGCAGGTGGTGGGCGAGTCGATGGGCGCGGCCAATCCGTGCCTCGCCGGTGAGGCCGGCTGGGCCGGGGCCGGCCTCAACCTCTACATCTTCCTCACCTTCTGGACGTCGGGCATCGACGCCGACCCGGACTGCAACTCGATGGCTGTGCCCTCCGCCTGCCAGTTCGGGTTCCTGACCGCGCAAAACGCCTACCAGAATGCACAGGACGCCGGCGTGAACACCCAGGTGGCCTGGTGGCTCGACGTGGAGAACTACTCCCTCCCGGGGATCCCCTCGTGGCAGGGCGACACGGCGGCGAACGCCTCGCTCGTGCAGGGCGCGATCGAGGGACTCCAATCCAAGGGGCTGAACAACGTGGGCATCTACGCGAGCCCCGGCGTCTGGAACGGGATCGTGGGCAACTACCAGCCCGCCGTCGCGTACTGGGCGGCCTATTGGGGAGTCAACCCCGCGGCCACCTGCGCTAACATCCGAAGTCAATTCCCCGGTGCGCAATTGCCGGCGGGGCCGGTCCAGATCGTCCAGTACAGCTCCCCGTCGTTGATCCCCCCCTTGCAGCTAGGCGGGATGGACACCGCCTTCGACAACGACTACGCCTGCTGAGCCGCGCCGCGGGGCGCTCCTCGCTCCCCTATGCCGGTACCCGCCAGGTGCGCGGCGTCGTTGTAGGCGAGCAGCCGCCACACTCCGGCGTCGACCTCCCAGGTGGTGAGCGAGGTGTGCGCCGTCCGTAGCTGCAGGCGGGCGCCGTCCAGTCCGCGGTCGACCGGCATCTTGGCGAGCAGTGACGCCTCGACCACCCCGGCGTGGGTCGCGACGAGCACCAGCTCGCCGGGATGACGGGCCACCACACGGTCGAGCACGTCGGCCACCCGGCGGACGAACCCGGTCCAGCTCTCGCCGCCCGGCGCGATCGGACGCGAAGGATCGATGTCCCAGTCGGGGCTGCCGAAGGCAGCGCTGAACTCCTCCCAGCCGAGGCCGTCCGCCTCACCGGGATGCAGCTCGCAGAGATCGCATTCGGTCACGAGCGCAGGTGGGACACCGGCCCCGTCGGAGACCCCGGCGGCGATGCCGAGGGCAGTCTCGATCGCCCTCGGGAGCACGCTCGCGTAGAAGGCCGACGCCCCCGCCAACTCGCGGGTGGTGCACAACCGCCGGCGGAGTGACGCCACCTGGTCGCGCCCGAGGTCGGTCAGGCCGCCGCACCCCTTTGGTCCGCCACACACCCCCGAGACGTTGCAAACCGCCTCGCCGTGACGGACGAGGACGATCCGGGTCGACCCGACCGCCTCGGGCGACACCGTCCGAATTCCCGCCGGTGGGCGTCGTCCGGTCGGGCCTTGCGTCGCTCCCGACAACCTGTCGAATCCGGCGTGCCCCTCGCTCACGTGAGCTCGCCCACGAACCGCTCGAGCTGGCGGAGGGTGCGGCACTCGACGACCGCGTCGCAGTGCCGGGCATACTCGCCGACGATCGAGTCCCCGGAGTTCCAGTAGGTCTCCGGCTCCGGGTTCAGCCAGTAGACATGGCGTGCGCGGGACTGGAGCTCCTTCACCACCCATGCCTGGGGCGCGTGGTAGTTGTTGCGCGCGTCCCCGAGCAAGAGCACGCTCGTCTTCGGGGTCATCTCCTCGCCCCACCGCTCCCAGAAGACCGTGAGCGTGTGGCCGTAATCCGAGTGCCCGTCCACCCAGACGACGTCGGCCTCGGTGTTGATCCGGTGGACTGCGTCCGCCGGGTCGTCGGTCCCTTCGAAGAACCTGGTCACCTCGTCGATCCCGTCGATGAAGACGAAGCTCCGCACCTTCGAGAACTGGGTGCTGATGGCGTGCACCAGGTGGAGGGTGAACCGGGCGAAGGAGGCCACCGAGCCGGAGATGTCGGCGATCACCACGATCTCGGGCTTCGAGGGCCGCGGGTAGCGGAACTTGGGGTCGACCGGCACCCCACCGGTCGAGAGGGAGTGCCGCATCGTCGACCGGAAGTCGAGCGGGCCCTTGCGGCCGTGGCGCCGCTTGCGCGCGAGGCGGACCGCCAACTTGCGCGACAGCGGCTGGAGCGACTTCCGCATCGCCACCAGCTCCTCGCGGGTCGCGTGCATCATGTCGACGTCCTCGGGCAACGGTTTGCGCAGCGAGCGGGCGAGCGCCTCGCTGCCGCGGTCGGCGACCAGGCGCCGCCGGATCTCGTTCTCGATCTCCTGGCGCAGCTGCTCGATCCGGGCCTGGTACTCGTCGCGCAGCAGGCGCTCCTCGAGGGGCGTGAGGCTGACCGAAGACGCGCCGTCGCCGCCGGGCGCGCCCTCGTTGAGTGACGACGCAGCCTCGCGCGCCTCGCCGAGGAGCCGCTCGAGCACCGCGTCGAGGTCGAGGTTACGGAGCGTCCGATAGAGGTAGTACGTGCCGCCGACGGGCCGGCCGGCCTCCATGCCCGCGTAGCGCGACACCGCCTGGCGTGCCACTGCGGCCGCCATCGCCGCGTTCCCACCGAGCAGCGCCTTGTAGAGCAGGTCGGCGAGCTCCTGAGCGGTCATGCCCTCCTGGGGCCCGCCTCGGCCTGCACCGGGCTGCTCGCCGATCCGTGCCTCGGTCGCGGCGGTGCCCTCCTCGTCGCCGGTCTCCTCGGGCTCCTGGTCGATGCGGTACTCGGGACCTCGTAGCGAGAAGTAGATCTCGAAGGTGGTCTCGTAGGCCCGCCAGTGCGAGGACGTCTTCACCAGGCTCGCCCCGAGGGTGTACTTGATCGCCTCGCGGTCCTCGAGGGGGATGTGCCGGAGGGCCTCGGCGGCGTCGAGATGCTCGGTCAGCGACACCGGGATACCGGCCGCACGCAATTCGGTGACGAAGCCGGTCAGCAGGTCGAGCACCGCTCGCGCTCAGTCGGGGAGCTCTGCCCCGGCGAGCTCCTTCGCCGCCCTGTCGATGTCCGACTGGTACTTCAACAGGATGTGCAGCGTGTCGCGGGCCCGCTCGGCGTCGATCGACTCCACACCGAGCACAACCAGGGTGCGCGCCCAGTCGATGGTCTCGGACACCGACGGGCTCTTCTTCAGGTCGAGGGTGCGGATCGACCGGACGATCCGCGCGACCTGGTCGGCGAGCGCCTGGCTGATGCCGGGGACGCGCGTCTCGATGATCGCCCGTTCGCGGTCGAGCTGGGGGTAGTCGATGTGCAGGTAGAGGCACCGTCGCTTCAGCGCCTCGGAGAGCTCACGGGTGTTGTTCGAGGTGAGGAAGACGAGTGGGATCCTCGTCGCGCGCACCGTACCGAGCTCGGGGATGGAGACCTGGTACTCCGAGAGGATCTCGAGCAGCAGGGCCTCGGTCTCGAGCTCCACACGGTCGACCTCGTCCACCAACAGCACCACCGGCTCGGTCGAGCGGATCGCCTCGAGCAGCGGGCGTGTGAGGAGGAACTCCTCGGCGAAGATGTCGTCTTCGAGCTGGTCCCACGAACGGTCCGAGTCGGCCTGGATCCGAAGCAGCTGCTTCTTGTAATTCCACTCGTAGAGTGCCTTCGACTCGTCGAGCCCCTCGTAGCACTGGAGGCGGATCAGCCGGCTTGCGGTCAGCCGCGCGACCGATTTGGCGAGCTCGGTCTTGCCGGTGCCCGCGGGCCCCTCGACGAGGACCGGCTTGGCCAAACGGTCGGCCAGGAAGACGACCCCGGCGATGCCGTCGTCGGCCAGGTAGTCCACCGCGGCGAGGCCCTCGCGCACCTCCCCGATCGAGCCGAACCGCGGCTCCTCGGCGACCGGGTAGCCGGAGGTGATCTGCTCGGACCGGGTCGCGCCCCCGGACTCGCCGGCCGGTCGGTTCACGAGCGCACCTGCCCGTCGCCGGTGAGCACGAACTTGACCGAGGTGAGCTCGCGCAGGCCCATCGGGCCCCTGGCGTGCAGCTTCTGGGTCGAGATCCCGATCTCCGCGCCGAGTCCGAGCTCCTCTCCGTCGACGAGCCGCGTGGAAGCGTTGACCACGACGGCGGCGGCGTCGACCTCGCTCACGAAGCGGGTGGCGCTCCGGAGGTCGGTCGTCACGATCGCCTCGGAGTGGCCGGTGGAGAAGCGGGCGATGTGGGCCATCGCGGCGTCGAGGTCATCGACCACCGCGACCGACATCTTCATCCCGAGGAACTCGCTGGCGAAGTCCTCCTCGGTCGCCTCCCCGATGCTCCGGTCGAGCGCGCGCGCAGCCGCGTCGCCCACCAGGTCGACCCCGGCCAACGCCCTGACGACCCGAGGCACGAAGTCGTCGGCCACCGCACGGTGCACGAGCAAGGTCTCGGCGGCGTTGCAGACGCCCGGGCGCTGGGTCTTGGCATTGACCACGATGGCCTCTGCCATGCCCAGATCGGCCGCGGCGTCGACGTAGACGTGGCAGTTGCCGGCACCGTCGAGCACGTAGGGGACGGTCGCGTGCTCCTGCACGGTGGCCACCAGCGCGGGCCCCCCGCGTGGATCAGGCAGTCGATCACGCCGTCGAGCTGCATGAAGGAGACCGCCGATTCGTGGCTGGTGTCCTCGACCAGGCCGATCGCCCCGACCGGCAGTCCCGCCTTGTCGAGCCCGTCACGCATCGTCTCGGCGATCACCACGTTGGACGCGAGCGCGGACGACGAGCCGCGCAGCAGGACCGCGTTGCCCGACTTCAGACAGAGGCCGGCGGCGTCGCTCGTCACGTTCGGCCGGTTCTCGTAGATGATCCCGATCACGCCGAGGGGGACACGCACCCGCTCGACACGGAGTCCGTTCGGTCGCACCCATCCGTCGACGACTTCGCCGACCGGGTCGGGCAGCCCGGCCACCGCCCGAAGGCCGCCGGCCATCTCGGCCACCCGTGCCGCGTCGAGCCGGAGCCGGTCGAGCGACGTGGCGTCCGCGCCGGCGTCTCGGGCCCGCTGCAGGTCCCCGGCGTTCGCAGAGAGGATCTCCGCCCCCCGGTGCTCGAGGAGGTCGGCGGCTCGTACCAACGCGTCCGCCCGGGCAGCCGAGGGTGCCGCGGCAAGTTCGGTGCTCGCCTTTTTCACGCGGCGGGCAAGCTCCTCCAAGGCGGGCGGGGGGCTGGTCGGCACCGTCTCAGCGTAGTGGCCGGGGAATTCCCGGCGATGCGGGGCGGCCGGCACGGTGCGCGGCGCGTTCCCGACGGTTCGGGTCAGGCGAGGACGACCATGTCGTCGCGGTGCACGACCACCGGCGGCAGGTCGTCGGGCAGCTGTTCGGAACGGTGCCCCGCCCAGGCGGTGACCACCGCGGCGGGGTGGCGAACCAGTCCCTTCGCGAAGACCTTTCCGCCGGGTCCCGCGATCTCGACCGCGTCGTCGACCCCGTACTCGCCGCTCGTCGCCACCACCCCGGCGGGCAGCAGCGAACGCCCGCCGACGACCAGCGCGTGACGCGCCCCCTCGTCCACCTCGATCGTCCCCGACGATCCGATCGCGAACGCGATCCAGAGCTTTCGCGCCGGCAGTCGCCGCTCGCGCGGCCGGAACCGCGTCCCGACGCCCGGCACCGCGCGGGCCACCGCGTCGAGCACGCCCGGACGCGCGGCGTCCGCGATGACCGCCTCGACGCCGGACCACACCGCGATCTTGGCGGCCGCCAACTTGGAGCCCATCCCGCCGCTGCCGACCACGGTTCCCGGGCCGCCGGCGATTTGCTCGAGCTCGTGGTCGATCTCGACCACCTCCTCGATCAACGACCCCGATCCCGAGAGGCCGGGGTCCTCGGTCAGCAATCCGGCGGTGTCGGTCAGGAGCACGAGCAAGCCGGCACCGACCAGATGCGCGACCAGTGCGGCGAGTCGGTCGTTGTCGCCGAAGCGGATCTCCTCGTCGGCGACCGCGTCGTTCTCGTTCACCACCGGTACGACGCCGAGCTCGAGCAGGCGGGTGAGCGTCCCTCTCGCGTGGAGGTACTGGCTGCGGTGCACGAAGTCGAGCGGCGCGAGGAGCACCTGGCCGGCCACGAGCCCGAGCCGCCCCAACGCGTCGCTCCACACCTGCATCAGACGGTGCTGACCGACTGCGGCGACCGCCTGCAGAGTGGCGAGGTCGGTCGGGCGCGGGCGCTCCGCCGCGAGGCTCGACCAGCCCGCCGCGATCGCACCGGAGCTCACCACGACGACCCGGTCGCCCCCGGCGCGGACGTCCGCCACCTCGGCCGCCACCTTGTCGATCGCGGCGTGGTCCACACTGCCGGACGCGGTGGTCACCGAGGACGACCCGACTTTGACGACGAGGGTTCGGCCCGGGCGGTCGACGGCCCCGGTGGCGGTGGTGGTCACCGGCGTCGGCGCCTGCGGGCCGGGGTCCCGCCGCCAACCGGCTGGTCGGGGTACCACTCGAAGGCGAGCGCCCCGATCTGCACGAGGTCGCCGTCGCGGGCACCGGCGCGGGCGAGCGCGCGGTCCACGCCGATCCGGCGGAGCCGGCCCTGGACCACGGCCGCTGCCTCGTCGGTGGTCACGTCGTTGAGGGCCACCGCGCGCTCGGCGGACCTCCCGGTCACCACGAACGAGGCCTCTCCGGTCCGCTCCACCTCGAACCCGTCCGGCACCGGACGGTGATGGACCACGACCGCGTGGTCGACCGCCGGCTCGGTCGCCCGTGCCCCGTCGACGAGCGCGGCGAGCCGCCGGACCAGCTGGTCGATGCCGAGTCCGGTCACCGAGGAGAGCTCGAGGTCGACTGTGACACCGTCGACCCGCTCGCCGGGCGGGGCGAGATCGGCCTTCGACCCGACGACCAGGCGGGGACGGTCGAGCAGTTCGGGGCGGTAGCGCGAGAGCTCGTCGAGGAGCACCCGGTGCTGCTCCGAAGGCGGCGACGTTGCTGCCGGGTCGAGGTCGACCAGCACGGCCATCACCCGGGCGCGGGTGATGTGCCGCAGGAAGCGATGCCCGAGGCCCTTGCCCGCGGCCGCTCCCTCGACCAGCCCGGGGATGTCGGCAACCGTGAAGTCCGACTCCCCGGCCCGTACCACCCCGAGATGGGGCACGAGGGTGGTGAAGGGGTAGTCCGCGATCGCCGGTCTCGCCGCGGAGATCCGCGAGATGAGGGTGCTCTTGCCCACATTGGGGAAGCCGATCAGCGCGACGTCGGCCACCAGGGCGAGCTCGAGGTCGTACCACTCCTCGTGGCCTCGCTCGCCCTGTTCGGCGAAGGCCGGGGCGCGCCGGCGGTTGGTGAGGAACCGGGCGTTGCCCCTCCCCCGCGTCCACCCTCGCCGGCGAGCCATCGATCGCCGGCGCGGGCCAGGTCCGCCAGCATGGTTCCGTCCGCGCGGCGGGCCCGGGTCCCGACCGGCACGGGGACCTCGAGACCGGCACCGCGGGCGCCGTGGCGTTTCTTCCCACCGCCGTGTCCCCCGTCACCGGCGCGCCGGTGCGGATGGTCGCGGAAGCCGAGCAACGAGGACTGGTTGGTGGTCGCGATCAGCCAGACCGATCCGCCGTCTCCGCCGTCGCCGCCGTCAGGACCGCCCCTGCTCACGTGGGCCTCGCGCCGGAACGAGACCGCGCCGGCGCCGCCGTCGCCGGCTTTCACGTGCACCTGGGCCTCGTCGACGAAGCCGGACATGCCCACGATCCTACCGACGTGCCCGATCTCGGCCCGTCCGACCAGGGGCTTCCCTCCGGGATCCGAGCCTCAGGCCGCGACGAGAAGATGGTCGCGCAATCTCGCGACCGCCTCGGTCACCCCGAGTGCCGCCGCAAGCCCTTGGTAGCTCCCGTACACCGTGCGGATCGACTCGAGGAACTCCTCCATCGTCTCGGGGACCACGTGGAGGATGGCCGGAGCGAACCGCTCGACCTCTTCGACCGAGTCGGGGTACTCGGCCTTCAACCGTTCGAGGAGACGGTCCATGGCGGCGGCGCTCAGCGCGTAGTCCTCGACGATCGTCTCGTCGGGCACGTCGAGGAAGGCCAGCACGAGCGCCGAGAGCACCCCGGTCCGGTCCTTGCCGGCACTGCAGTGGACGACGGCGGGCAGCGAGCCGGTCGAGGCGAGCACCTCGATGGCCCGGGTGAGCACCGGCCCGCCTTCTTCGACCATCCGGCCGTAGCGGGACGCCACGTAGGAGACCTCCGCCCACTCGGGGAGCTCCTCGGATGTGGGCAGTACGTCGGTGAGCGGGAGGTCCACATAGCGCACGGGGACCTCGTCGACCGGGAACCGTCCCCGCTGTTCGGCCTCGTCGACCGTCCGCAGATCGATGACCGTGGCCAGCCCGAGCTCGGCGAGGAGCGACCGGTCGGCTTCGCTGAGCCGGTTCAGGCCGTCGGCCCGGAACAGGCGGCGCCACCCGATCTCGCGACCGTCGCGGGTCGCGTACCCGCCGAGATCGCGGAAGTTGACGCACCCCTCGAGCACGAGGGTCCGGCTCGGCACGGCCGGATCAGTCGACGACGACGTCGACCAGCTTTCGCCCTTTGCGACTGGTGAAGCGCACCGTCCCGTCTGTGAGGGCGAAGAGCGTGTCGTCGCCGCCCCGGCCGACGTTCGCACCCGGGTGGAACTTGGTGCCGCGTTGGCGGATGAGGATGGCGCCGGCGCGGACCGTGGTCCCGCCGAACTGCTTGACCCCCAGCCGCTGGGCGTTCGAGTCCCGCCCGTTGCGGGTCGAACCCCCGCCCTTGGTCTTCGACATGCCGACTGCTCCTTGTGTCCCGGTGCTCGCTGTTGTTGGTGCTCGCTCGTGCTCGATCAGGCGGTGATCGAGGTGATGGCGATCGTCGAGTAGCGCTGGCGATGGCCCCACCGCGTGGACTGGCGCGACTTGTTCTTGTAGGTGAAGCCGCGGATCTTCTTCCCGAGCTCCTCCCCCACCACGGTGGCGGTCACCGACGAGCCGGCCAGCTGCTCGGGGGTCGCGAGCACCCGGTCGCCGTCCACCACCAGCACAGGCTGGAAGGTGACCTCGGCGCCAGGCCCCTCACCGACGAGCTCGACCTGGAGCTCCTGGCCCTCGGCGACTCTCTCCTGCTTTCCCCCGGTCTTGATGACGGCATACATAGGGAGGAGAGTCTACAGCTCCGGGTCCTCGAGGACGATGCCGCGCCCCCCGCAGATCTCACAGGTCGTCGAGAGCGATTCGATCAACCCCTCCGACACCCGCTTGCGGGTCATCTCCACCAGGCCGAGCTCCGAGATGTCGAAGACCTGGGTCCGCGTCTTGTCCCTGGCCAGTGCCGACCGGAGCGCGCTGTCCACTTTGTCGCGGTTCTCCCTGACCTCCATGTCGATGAAGTCGATCACGATGATGCCCCCGATGTCGCGCAACCGCAGCTGTCGGGCGACCTCGTCGGCCGCCTCGAGGTTGTTGCGGTAGACCGTCTCCTCGAGGTTCGTCTTCCCCACGTTCTTGCCGGTGTTGACGTCGATCACCGTGAGGGCCTCGGCGCGGTCGATGACGAGGGAACCGCCCGAGGGGAGATAGACCTTGCGATCGAGCGCTTTGTGCAGCTGCTCGTGCACGTAGTAGCGCTCGAAGAGCGGCAGCGACTCGACCTCCGGGTCGAAGAACTCGACCCGGTCGGCGAGCTCGGGGTTGACCGCGCCGACGTAGTCCTTCACCTGCTCGTAGAGCATCGGGTCGTCGATCACCACCGCCCGGTACTCGTGGTTGAGCTCTTCGCGGATGACCCGCACCGCGATGGCCGGCTCGCGGTAGAGAAGGGAGGGTCCCTGGCCCTTCAGGGCGTCCGCGGCGATGGTCTCCCACTGGCGGACCAGGCGTTGGACGTCGTCGGCGAGCTCCTCGGCGCTGGCGCCGGCCGCAGCGGTGCGCACGATGAGGCCGTGCCCTTCGGGACGGACCGCGTCGACGATCCGGCGGAGCCGTCGACGCTCTCCGTCGTCGAGCCGCTTCGAGATCCCGAAGGCGGTCGAATTGGGGACGAGCACGACGAAGCGACCGGGGAGCGACACCTCCTGGGTCAGTCGGGCCCCCTTGGCGCCGATCGGGTTCTTCGTGACCTGGCAGAGGATGTTCTGACCGGGACGCAGCAGCTGCTCGATCCGGGGCTGTCCCCGGGTCCCCGGCTCGACGTCGTCGGTGTCGTAGCGCACGTCGCCGTGGTAGAGGACCGCGTTCTTCGGGGTCCCGATGTCGATGAAGGCCGCCTCCATGCCGGGGAGGACGTTCTGCACCCGGCCCCGGTAGATGTTGCCGTCGATCTGGGTGGTGTCGTCCGAGGCCCGCGAGACGTAGTGCTCGACGAGGGTGCGGCCCTCCAAGAGGGCGATGTGGGTCACATCACCTCGCACGTGGACACAGATCATGTAGCGCCCGACCGCCTTGCCCCGGCGCTCGCGTCCACCCTTGCGCCCCTCGGTGCGGGCGCCCTCGCCGCCGCGCTCGACGCCGGACTTGGCGGTCGTTCGGCCGTTGCCCGATCCGGCAGCGCCCTGCTTGGCCGGCGCGACCTCGGCGGGCTGGCTCGGACGCTGGCGGGTCCGGCCGGTGCCCCCGGTCCGCACCGGAGCGAGACCCGGGGGAGCAGGTCTGGTGTCGCCGATCTTCGGTCGCTCGCCGGTCGGCCGGGTCGGCACCGCGGACCCCGAGGCGGCGGTTGCCGAGGCAGGAGCGGTCGCCGCGACGGGCGCACCCGCCACAGCTTCGGGCGGCTCGGCCCGCGCCCCACCGGCCACCGAGCCGTTTCCCGAGCGGGCGCGGCCGCGGCCTCCCCGTGAACCACGGCGGCGGCGCGGACGCGCGGGTGCGCCCTGGCCGTCCGATCCCGCCGCGAGCTCGGTGCTCAGGCCCCCGTCACCGGCACCCTCGGTCGTGGCCCCGCTCTCGGACGGGGGCGGTTCGGCCTGCGCCAGCGAGGGCGCGGCCGGCTCCGACGGGATCTCCACCGGCTCTCCGGCTGTTGCGTCTGACATCGATTTCCCTTCCGATACTGCTCATCACGCACACACCACGGTGCGCGCGGCGCGCCCGGCGGTCTCGCGGCCGTCCCCGAGGGGAAGCGGCTCGACTCGACAGCCGTCGCGCTCGATCCACTGTTTCGTCCTGCACGCCCGGTCGACGACCGGGTTCCCGGCCATGCTCGCGGTGCCCGTCGCGACCATCAGGCCTTCGACGAGCTCGCCCGGCCGGACGCCGCGGGGTTGGGTCGAGGTCTCGGCCACGAGACCCGAGACGCCATCCGTCTCGACCGACGCGAGCCGCCGGACCGAGGGGCGGAGGTCGTCGACCACGGTCCGGCCTTTCCGCTCACGCGTGACCGGCACCGTCTCGGCGGCGAGGAAGTTCCCGACCAGCTCCTCGATCGCCGCCCGCGACAACCCACGGAGGCGGAGCTCCCATTCGCACGAGGTCACCTGCTCCTGCAGGGACGACGGGCCCCGCTCGACCGGAGCTGCCGCCGCCACCTCGACTCCCTCGGGCATGAAGCCGGAGAGCCGGAACCCGAGCGAGGTCGCCTCGAGATCCTCCGCGCCGCATCGGTCCTCCTCGAAGAGCACGTCCACGTACTCGGCGAGCGATTCGCAGCCGGTGGGCAGGGCGAGCCCGAAACTGAGCTGGGGCCGCGGGGAGAAGCCCTGCGAGTAGGCCACCGGCAGCGCCGCCCGGCGCAGGGCCCGCTCCCACATGCGGGCCACGTCGCGCTGGCTGGTGAAACGCACCTTGCCGAGCTTCGCGTAGCGGAACCGGACCCGCACTTCAGCTACCCCTTCCGACCTGTAGGGCACCATCGCCTGCCGGTTGCCCCCCTCCCGGCACGGCGCCGGTCGGCGCCGTGGAGAGGAATCGTACCGGGACGCGGCCTCCGGTTGAGAGATCCTGCCCGGTGCCCTGGCTCCCACCGGCCGGCGGGACGGCCGAGGCCACCACGTGCTCGACGCCGAAGCCGGTGCAGGCACCGCAGTCGTAGCACGGGGTCCACCTGCAGTCCTCGAGTCCGTGCTCGGCAAGGGCGTCGAGCCAGTCCTGCCAGAGGAAGTCGCGATGGAGGCCGGCCGAGACGTGGTCCCAGGGAAGGATCTCCCCTTCCTCCCGGTGGCGGTAGACCGCGTCCTCGAGCCCCATCCCGTAGGCCGCCAACGCCCCGGTCCACCGGTCGAGATCGAAACACTCGGACCACTCCTGGAAGGTGCCGCCGCGGCGCCAGACGTGCTCGAGGACGTCGCCCATCCGCCGATCGCCTCGGCTCACGATGCCCTCGGCGGCGGTGGCCCTCGGGTCGTGCCACTTGAGGGTGAGCCCCCGGACCCCGCGGGTGGCGTCACGCAGCAGACGGACTTTGCGGGTGAGCTCCTCGACGGTGTTCTGCCCGAACCACTGGAAGGGCGTGTGCGCCTTCGGCACGAAGCCCCCGACCGACGCGGTCACCGAGGCCCCGCGGTGGTGGCCGCGCCCGATCGCGACGCATCGCGTTGCGAGCTCGGCGATCCCGAGGGTGTCCTCGTCGGTCTCGGTCGGGAGGCCGATCAGGAAGTAGAGCTTGATCCGGCGCCAACCCTGGCTGAAGGCCGCGTCCACCGCGGAGTAGAGGTCCTCTTCGCGGATGAGCTTGTTGATGATCTGGCGCATACGCCAGGTCCCACCCTCGGGTGCGAACGTGAGGCCGGTCCGGCGCACCCGCTGGATCTGCGCCGCGGTCTCGACGGTGAACGCGTCGACCCGGAGGCTCGGAAGGCTCACCGACACCTGGCCCGAGCAGGCCGGATCGTCGATGATCGAAGTGATGGTCCCCTCGATGCCGGAGTAGTCGGCGCTCGAGAGCGAGGTGAGTGCCACCTCGTCGTAACCGGTGCGGGCGAGCCCGGCGGAGACCATCGACCGGACCTGCTCGGCGGGACGCTCGCGCACCGGGCGGGTGATCATCCCTGCCTGACAGAAGCGGCATCCCCGAGTGCAGCCGCGGAAGATCTCGACGTTGAGGCGGTCGTGGACCACCTCGATGAGCGGCACCAGGTGCTGCTTCGGGTAGGGCCAGGCGGCAAGATCGGCGACGGTCCGCTTCTCCACCCGTTCGGGTGTCTCGGGGTGGCGCGGCACCATCTCCACCAGGCGGTCCGGGCCCCGCCCACCAGTTGCGGTCTCGTAGCGCGGCTCGTAACACGAAGGGACGTAGACCCCGGGTACGACCGAGAGCCGGCGCAGGAGTGGCTCCCTCGGCCCGTCCCGGTCCGCGGCGACCATCGTCTCGGTGATCTCGCCGACGGCCTCCTCCCCGTCGCCGAGCACGAAGCAGTCCACGAAATCGGCGAGCGGCTCGGGGTTGAACGCGCAGTGACCGCCGCCGACCACGATCGGATCGCCGGGTCCCCTCGCGGCCGCGCGCACCGGCAGGCCCGCGAGGTCGAGGAGGTTGAGGACGTTGGTGTAGACGAGCTCTGCCGAGAGGTTGAAGGCGATCACGTCGAAGGCCGAGGCGGGCAGATGGTTCTCGAGCGAGAAGAGGGGAACCCCGGCCTCGCGCATGGCCGCCTCCATGTCGACCCAGGGTGCGTAGGCCCGTTCGGCCACCGCGTCGTCCCGCTCGTTGAGGATCTCGTAGAGGATCTGCAGCCCTTGGTTGGGAAGGCCGATCTCGTAGGTGTCCGGGTAGACGAGGAGCCAGGAGAGCTGGCCGTCCCGATGCTCGCAGGTCTGGGCGCCGAGCTCGCCGCCGATGTAGCGGGCAGGCTTCGTGACCTGGGCCAACAGCGGCTCGACCTGTGGCCAGAGGGATTCCATCTGCCCGATCATGCTAGGGCGGCCCCGAGCCGTGCCGGGCGCGCCGGGCTCAGCCGCCGGCAGGCGTCGTGGTCGGAGGGGTGGTCGTCGGAAGGGGGACCGGGGTGGTCGACTGCACGATCTGAGCCTCCGGCGGGATGGCCGGGGCGGTGACCGGGTGCGAGGCCAGGTAGTTGAAGATCTGCCCGACCACCGGCGCGGAGGCGGTCACGCCATAGCCCGCCTGGTCGATCACACAGACCACGACGTATTGCGGGGTGGCGACCGGACCGAAGCCGACGAACCAACCGGTCGGCTCCTTTCCGGGCTCGGTGTCGGCGGTGCCGGTCTTGCCGGCCACTCCGCCGGGGAACGAGGCGAGCCCGGGGGTTCCATAGGCGGTCCCGCTCGGGGAGTTGACCGCGCCTTCGAATCCGGTGAGCATCGGCTGGTAGGTCGACGGCGGCAGGTTGACGTGACCGACGACCTGGGGAGTGAACCGCTTCACCACCTTGCCGGAGGGCGCCACGATCGCGGCGGCGACCTGCGGCGCGTAGCGGGTCCCCCCGTTGGCGAAGGTCGAGTAGGCGACCGCCTGCTCGATCGGGGTGATCACCGTGCCGCCCTGACCGAACGCCATCTCGACGTTGTCGCCCGTGTACCAGTAGGTGTTGGGGAAGGCGGCCGGGTTCGATGCGTGCAGCTTGACCCGCTCGGCCTGGCTGTCCACCCGTGCAAGGGTCGTCTCGCCGGGCAGGTCGATTCCGGTCTGCTCGCCGAGGCTGTACGCGTTGGCGAAGTCCTGGATGGGTGTCGGCCCGTACTGGGCGGTGTGAGCGTAGAACAGCGCGCCGAGGTTGTAGAAGAAGTCGTCGCTCGACACGGTGAGAGCCGTCGAGATGTCGAGCGAGCCGAAGCCGCCCTCACCCTCGCTGTTGTGCAGCGGTGTGCACGAGCCGGTGTTGGTCTTGCAGCCCGGGAAGTCAAAGGTGCCGGTGTCGTCGTAGCTGTCGCCCGAGTTCCAGAGCCCCGAGTCGAGCGCCGCGGTGGCGGTGTTGAGCTTGAAGGTCGAGCCCGGCGTGTAGAGCCCGTCGATGGCGCGGTTGAGCAGCGGTTCCTGATTCGCCGGATCGGAGAGTGCCGCGTACTCGGACGAGGAGATCCCCCCGACCCAGACCGAGGGGTTGTACGCGGGGTAGGACGACATGGCGTAGACCGCGCCGGTCTGCGGGCTCATCACCACCACCGCTCCGCTGGTGGCCGCCGGATAGCACCCCGCGCCGTTGTTGCAGGACCGGTCCACCGAGCCGCGCAGCGAAAGGACCTGCGTGGCCAACGCGTTGTCGGCCACCTGCTGCAGGCCGGTGTCGATGTTGGTGACGACGTTGTCGCCGGCTACGGCCGGATTGGTCTTCAGGACGCCCGCGACCTGACCGGTCGAGTCCACCTCGAGCTCCTGCCGGCCCGGGGTCCCCCTCAGGTCGGGCTCGTACTGGTACTCGAGACCCGACTGCCCGAACGCGTCGCCTTCCTGGTAGCCCTGCGACGCCCTCGACGCGAGCTCGGTGCTGTTGATGGTCCCGACGTACCCGAGGACCTGCGAGGCCGGGTAGCCATTCTGCGCGGGGCCGGCCATCTCGAGCTGGGGGTAGTTCCGCTGGCTCGTCGCGACCGAGGTCACCCCCGGGAACTCGTTCTGATGCTCCTTGATGTAGATGACGTCGGTGAGCGGCGCGTTGGAGAGGACCGGGACAGGCTTGTAGAGGCTGAAGCGCGGGTCGGCGATGGTCGCGTCGACCTGCGCGGTGGTCTGGCCGATCAGAGCGGCGAGCCGGCCAACCACTTCCGGGTGCTGCTGCGCGGCCAGGCGGGAGAGGGTGATCTGCTCGGTGACGGTGTCGTCGACGAGCGGGTTGCCGTATCGGTCGAGGATGAGTCCCCGGGTCGGGTTGATCGAGACCGTGCGGATCTGGTTGGCGGTCACCGCTTGGGCAGCCGCCGGCGCCTGGAGGACCTGGAGGGTCCAGAGGCGCAGGCCGAGCAAGGCGAAGAGCACGATGACCGCGAGGCCCGCGATCCGGAGGCGGAGCCCGGGCCTCGACGTGGTGGTGTCGGGTGCCTCGAGCATCGCCTCCATCGAGAAGCGGCTCTGGTGCATCTTCGGCTGCCGCGGCTTCTTGGCCTTCGACCGGCGGTCGGACGCCGGACGGGGGAACCGCCTCGAACCGCGGAAGGGGTGGCGGAGGGAGCGGCTCACGGGTTCCCAGTATCGCAACCCTCGGCCCGACAGTGCGCGCGGCCGGCGTACCGGTCGGCCCTCACCGGGAGGCGCCGGACGACACCGCGGAGGTGGGCATCCCCTCGGTCGACGCCGCCGGCATCGCCCATGCCACCAGGCGCATCGCGGGGACGGCCAACACCGCGTTGGTGACCGAGACCACCGCCACGATACGGAACAGATCGACGTGGAGCATCTGCGGCTGCCCGAGCACCGAGCCGAGCGAGGCGTAGAGGACCTCGTAGACCGCGCTGCCGGCGAGGGCGGCAACCGGTGGCAGCCACCAGGCGGACCGGTTGAGAGAAAGGGTGGCCGCGCCGGTACCGAAGCCGACCAGGCTCCCGACCAGTGCGGACAGCCCGTAGGGCGTGGGAAGGAAGAGGTCGGCCACCAGACCCGCGCCGAAGCCCATCAACGCGCCGCGGCTCGGACCACCGATCACGCCGGCGAGTATCGGGAGCAGGACCATGACGTCCGCGTGCACCGAGCCGATCCGGACGTCGAGGACGACGGACTGCTGGACCACTTCGAAGAGGATGACGACCAGGACGAACCGGGTCACGTCGCGGCTGGTCATCCGGTCACCCCGTGAGGCCGATCGGCCGGCACGCCCGCGCGGTCACGTGGCCGGGCCCCACAGCACGACCGACACGTAGCGAAGGTGCTGGAGATCGGCGAGGGGCTGCAGGGTCACCGACTCCTGCGAGGACGCGATGCCGGAGCGAGCCGACACGACGGACGCCACCGGGATGCCGGGCGGATAGATCGCTCCCTGCAGCTCGCTCGTGAAGAAGCGCTCCCCTTTGGTCAGCGTGGTGTTCGGAGGTATCAGGTCTGCGTCGAGCGGTTTGCCCGAACCTTGTCCGTTGAGCACCGCAAGCGCGCCGTTGCCGCCGTAGCGCGTGCCGACGGACGACTGGCCATCGGTGATCAGGCGCACCGTCGCGGTGTGGTGGTTCGCCTGGACGACCTGGCCCACCAATCCGCCCGCGCCGACTACCGGCATGTTGAGCTGCACGCCGTCGTCACGCCCCTCGCTGATGCCGATGGTCGCCGCGAAGTCGCTCGTCCCGTAGTCGGTCACCTCCGCCGGCAAGGTCTGGAGGTTGGGGAGGAACGGCAGATTGAGGACCGCGCTCAGCTGCTTCATCGCCTGCACGGTGTCGGCCTGCTCGGCGGCCTGCATCTTCAGCTGGCCAATTTCGGCCTGGAGCTTCTGGTTCTGCTCGCTGACCGCCCCGTAGTGGACTGCCCCCGCGAGGAAATTCCCGATCGGATCGATGATGTCGTTCACCCCGGTGCGGATCGGCGCGAACGCGTCGGACGCGACCGACTTCACCCCCGAGGTGATCGAGTGGAAGCCGCTCCTGGCATCGAGCGTGATGATGGTGACCGAGGCGAGGACCAGGAGGAGCAGCGTGGTACGGGGACGGCGGGAACGCCGCGGCATCGCCACCTACGCACTGCCCCCCGGGCCGTTCAGCGGGCCGACGAGGTGATGAGGACCTGCTTCAGGGCCTCGAACTCCTCGAGGCACTGCCCGCTGCCGATGGCCACGCAGTTGAGGGGGTCGCGAGCGACCACGATCGGCATGCCCGTCTCCTGGGTGAGCCGGCTGTCGAGGCCGTGGAGGAGGGCGCCGCCACCGGTCAGGACGATGCCCTGCTCCATGATGTCGGCGGCGAGCTCGGGTGGGGTCCGGTCGAGGGTGACCTTGACCGCGTCGACGATCGCGGACACCGGCTCGTCGACCGCCTTGCGGATCTCCTGGGTCGAGATGACGACCGTCTTCGGGAGCCCGGTCACCAGGTCGCGTCCGCGGATCTCCGCGTGCAGCTCCTCTTCGAGCTCGTACGCCGAGCCCAGCGCGATCTTGATCTCCTCCGCGGTCCGCTCGCCCAGCGCGAGGCTGTACTCCTTCTTCACGAAGGACACGATCGCCTCGTCGAGCTCGTCCCCGCCGATCCGGATCGACTGGCTGGTGACGATCCCGCCCAACGAGATGACCGCGACCTCGGTCGTACCGCCGCCGATGTCGACGACCATGTTGCCGGTGGGCTCGTGCACCGGCAGCCCGGCCCCGATGGCCGCTGCCATCGGCTCCTCGATGATGTAGGCCTTGCGGGCGCCTGCGTACTCGGCAGCCTCCATGACCGCCCGCTGCTCCACGCCGGTGATCCCTGACGGCACGCAGATGACCATGCGGGGCTTGGCGAACCGCCGCTGGTGGACGCGATGGATGAAGTAGCGCAGCATCTTCTCGCAGATCTCGAAGTCCGCGATCACCCCGTCCTTCAGCGGCCGGATGGCCTGGATGTGGCTCGGAGTGCGGCCGATCATCCGCTTCGCCTCTGCACCCACCGCAAGGGGCCGTCCGTCCTTCACGTTGACGGCCACCACCGAGGGCTCGTTGAGGACGATCCCACGTCCACGCACGTAGACGAGGGTGTTGGCGGTACCGAGATCGACCGCCATGTCGCGGCCGAGCAGTGAGAACCCGTTGTCTCGCATCGGAGCGCACTCCTCCGTCGATGGTCGGTCCGGACTTCGGTCGGTGTGCGGTGCACACCGATGGCTCCCCCTGCACCGGGTCGTTACCGTTCTCGGAGCCGGACTCAGGCTACGGGATCCGGTCCTCCGAAACAAGGTCGTCCGCCAGGCGTCGCCGGGCATCGGAAACGCCGCATCGGGGCGCCACGCACCGGTTCAGTGCGCGTCAACGAGCGGTGCGGTGTCGGGTCTGGCTCAGCCCAGATTCGGAAAGAAGATGTCGATCTCCCGGACCGCCGACTCCTCGGAGTCCGACCCGTGGACGAGGTTCTCCCCCGTCTCGAGGGCGAGATCGCCGCGAATCGTGCCCGGGGCCGCGTCCATCGGATTGGTCGCACCCATCAGGTTCCGTACGACGCGGAAGGTCCCTGCGGGACCTTCGACGACCATCACCATCGAAGGCGAACGGGTGATGAACCGGACCACCTCGTCGTAGAAAGGCTTGTCGCGGTGCTCCTCGTAGTGGCGGCCGGCGATCTCGGCATCGATGGCGCGGAGCTCGGCGGCGACCAACCGAAGTCCCTTACGCTCGATGCGGGCGATGATCTCGCCGGTCAGTCCGCGCTCCACCGCATCGGGCTTGGCGATAACCAGCGTGCGTCCCACGAGCGCAGCAGGCTAGCCGACGGCCCCGACGGTGTCAGCACGTCGGCTGCGTCGTCAGGCCGCGTCGCCGACGCCGCGTCGTCAGCCCGCGTCGCCGAGAAGCAGTTCCCGTGCGTCGGTGACCACGTACAGAGAGCCGCACACGACGACGCGATCCTCGGCCCCTGCCTGTCGCAGAGCCTGTCCGACGGCATCTGCCGGTGTGCGCGCCTCGGCCACCTCCATCCCGAGCCCCGCGCCGGCCTCTGCAACGACTTCGGCGGGCAGGGCGCGGGGTGAATCGGGCGCGCAAGCGAAGAGAGACCCGAAGCCCGCGTCCCGTAGCGGTTCGAGCATCGCCACGGGATCGCGACCCGAGAGCATGCCGACGACGGCGATCGAGCCACCTGCGGTGGCGAACTCCTCGACGAGTGCCGCTGCCAGCGCGCGCATCCCAGCCACATTGTGGGCCCCGTCGACGATCACCAGCGGGCGCCGGCCGACGACCTCGAGCCGGCCCGGCACCTCGAGGGCGGCGAAGGCAGCCTCGACGACGTCCTCGCCGAGCGGCGCCCCGAAGAAGGCCTGCACCGCGGCGATGGCACAGGCAGCGTTGTCCCCCTGATGGGCTCCGTGAAGGGGAACGAGCAGCTCCGGGTACTCGGCGGCCGGAGTGCGCACGTCGATCAGGCGGCCTCCGACGGCGAGCCGGTTGGTGACACACGCGAAGTCATCGTCCCGTACCCACAACTGCGTCGCACCGGCCTCGGCCGCCGCGGCTCGAATCAGGCGGAGGAGCGATGGGTCGGTCTCCCCGACGACCACTCGGCTCCCCGGCTTGATGATCCCGCTCTTGTCGCGGGCGATGTCCTCGAGGGTCGGACCGAGCACGTCGGTGTGGTCGTAGCTGATGTTGGTGAGCACCGCCACGTCCGCGTCGACCACGTTGGTCGAGTCCCAGCTGCCTCCGAGTCCCACCTCGATCACCGCGACCTCGACGGCTTCGTCGGCGAACCAGGCGAGCGCGGCCGCAGTCAGCAGCTCGAAGCGAGTCGGTCGTTCCTTCGTCATCGCCTCGAGGCGAAAGAGCGACGCGAGGACCTCGACCAAGGGCTCGTCGTCGATCGGGTCGCCGTTGCGCGCGATCCGCTCGTTGACGCGGCTCAGGTTCGGACTGGTGTAGGTGCCGACGGTCAGACCCAGCGCGGCGAGTAGGTCGGTCGCCATGGCCGCGGTCGACCCCTTGCCATTGGTGCCGGTGATGTGCAGCACTGGGTAGGTGGATTGTGGATCGCCGAGGAGGTCCATCAATTCGCGCATGCGCTCGAGAGTGGGAAGCGCTCGCCTCGTGGGCATGGACGCCTCGAAGTCGATGTGCGAGTCCAGCCACTCGAGAGCTTGGGGAAGATCGTCGAAGCTCATGGCGATGATGCCGGGGGTCGTTCTGGTGCCCGTGGGCCACACCCCTTTGCGGAGTGCTCGGGCGATCGGCTGGTTACGACGCGGCCCGCCGGCTGCGCGACGACTTGGCAGGTGGGCGGTTCAACGGGACGAGCGTCGGATGGACCTTGTCCAGCACGACCGCGCGGTCGACGACGCACTTCGAGATGTCGGTCCGGCTCGGCAGGTCGTACATCACCTCGAGGAGCACCTCCTCGAGGATCGCACGCAGGCCTCTTGCACCCGTGCCCCGCAGCAGCGCCTGCTCGGCGACGGCTTCGAGGGCGTCCTCGGTCAGTTCGAGCTCGACGTGGTCGAGTTCGAAAACCCGCTTGTACTGGCGGGTGAGGGCGTTCTTCGGCTCGACCAGGATTCGGATCAGGGCGTCCTTGTAGAGATGGGACACCGCACCGACCACCGGCAGGCGCCCGATGAACTCCGGGATCAATCCGAACTTCATCAGGTCCTCTGGCAGCACCAGACGCAGCAGCTCCGAGTCGTCGCGTTCGGAGGCCTTGCGCACCTCGGCCCGGAAGCCCATTCCCTTGCGACCGATCCGGTTCTCGATGATCGAGTCGACCCCTGCAAAGGCTCCGCCGCAGATGAACAGGATGTTGGTGGTGTCGATCTGGATGAATTCCTGGTGGGGGTGCTTGCGTCCCCCCTGGGGAGGCACCGAGGCAGTGGTCCCCTCGAGGATCTTGAGGAGGGCCTGCTGGACACCCTCGCCCGAGACGTCCCGGGTGATCGACGGGTTCTCCGATTTACGGGCGATCTTGTCGATCTCGTCGATGTAGATGATGCCCGTCTCTGCGCGCTTCACGTCGTAGTCCGCGGCCTGGATCAGCTTCAGCAGGATGTTCTCGACATCCTCTCCGACGTAACCCGCCTCGGTGAGTGCCGTCGCGTCGGCAATGGCGAAAGGAACGTTCAGCATCCGGGCGAGCGTCTGGGCGAGAAGCGTCTTGCCGCAACCGGTCGGACCAAGCAGGAGGATATTGGACTTGGCGAGCTCGACATCGTTGTCGTGGGCCCCGTTGTTGCCCGCCTGGACCCGCTTGTAGTGGTTGTAGACCGCGACCGACAGGATCTTCTTCGCGTACTCCTGCCCGATCACGTAGTCATTGAGGAACTCGTAGATCTCCTTTGGCTTGGGGAGGTCTTCGAAGGTGAGCTCCGTCGTGTCGGCGAGCTCCTCGGCGATGATGTCGTTGCACAGCTCGATGCACTCGTCGCAGATGTAGACACCGGGTCCGGCGATGAGCTTCTTGACCTGCTTCTGCGACTTGCCGCAGAAGCTGCACTTCACCAGGTCGCCACCGTCTCCGAATTTCGCCACGTCGCTTCCTCTTGTCCTTTGGTCAGCGGTCCCAGTCGTTGCCCGGTCATCGCATCGCGGTCAGTGCCGGCAGATCAGCTGTCGAATCCTAGCTGCTCGACCGTCACCCACCTTCGATTGCCTAGGCGGCGCCCACTGCCTCCATGGCCGGCGCGTCCCTGGCAGTGATCACCTCGTCGAGCAGCCCATACTCGACCGCTTCTCCGGCCGTCATGATGAAGTCCCGGTCGGTGTCCTTTGAAACGCGTTCCATCGACTGACCGGTGTCGTTGGCCAGCATGCCGTTCAAGAGGTCCCGCATACGCAGGATCTCTTTGGCCTGGAGTTCGATGTCGCTCGCCTGGCCCTCGACCCCACCGAACGGTTGGTGCAGCAGGATGCGCGCGTGGGGCAGGGCGAACCGCTTCCCCTTTGTGCCGGCGCCGAGCAGGACCGCGGCCGCCGAGGCAGCTTGGCCGAAGCAGAAGGTCGAGGTGTCCGGCTTGATGTACTTCAAGGTGTCGTAGATCGCGAACAGTGCCGTGATGTCGCCACCGGGCGAGTTGATGTAGAGGTGGATGTCCTTGTCGGCCTCCTCGGATTCGAGGAAGAGCAGCTGCGCACAGACCAAGTTCGCGACGGTGTCGTTGATCGGGGTGCCGAGGAAGATGATCCGCTCCTTCAACAGCCGCGAGTAGAGGTCGTAGTTCCGCTCACCCCTGCTGGTGGACTCCACCACCCACGGGACGCTGTAAGCCCGCGGTCCCGGTGTGCTTCCTGCATCACTGACGCTCATCGAGAGTCCTCCTCGTCCTCGTGCACCTCTAACTCCTCCCGCGACACCGGCTCACCGTCGTCTCCGACCAGTTCGACGTGGTCGACGAGCCATCGCAGCGCCTTCGCCTTGCGCCGGTCCGAGCGTACCGTCGAGAGGCGACCCGACCGTTCCAGCTGGTCCCGCACCTGGTCGACGTCCATCTCGAGACGCTGCGCCATCTCCGCGAGTTCCTCATCGACTTCCTCGTCGGTCACCTCGATGGATTCCGCGTCGGCCAATGCCCGCAACGCGAGGTCGGCCTTCACGCTCCGGAGCGCCGATTCGCGCAGCCCGTCGAGGAACTCCTTCTCGTTCTGGCCGGTTGCCCGAACGAACTCCGCGACGCCGATCCCCTGGGCGTCGAGACGATGTCCGAGATCGTGAACCCGCTCGCGGAACTCTTCGTCCACGAGCTGCGGTGGGATCTCCTCGGTCACCAGCTCCACCAGCGCGTCCACTGCCCGCTGCTCGAGCGCGAACCGCGCCCGCGCAACGTGGCGCTCGCGGAGGCGCGCACGCAGGTCGGTGGTCAGCTCGTCGACTGTCGTGAACTCGGAGGCCTCGGCCGCCCATTCGTCGGTCACCTCGGGGAGGACGAGCTCCTTGACCTCCTTGACCAGCACTTGGAAGGAGACGGGCTCGTCCTCCGGTCCGACGGGCGAGGTGAAGTGGAAGATGTCACCGGGCCGCGCGCCGCGCAGGTGCTCGTCGAGCTCGGGTGCCACTCCCCCGCTGCCGACCTCGTAGAGGAAGTCGGTCGCATCGAGGTCACGCGACGCGTCGTCTCCGGTGGCACCGGATCGGGTCCCGTGCAGGTCGACCGTCACCTGGTCACGGTCGCGGGCAGGACGTCCCACCTCGACCAGCTCCCCCGAGGTCGCACGGAGCCGGTCGAGCTGCTCGCCGACCTCCTCGTCGGTGACGTCGAGGGACGGGATCGTGACCTCGAGACCTTGGAATCCCGGGATGGCGACGCTCGGCCGCACCAGCACGACCGCGTCGAACGCGACCGTCCCACTCTCGCCGCCAGAGGTGATGTCGATGTCCGGGCGGTCGATCGGGTCGAGATCGGTATCACTCACCGCCTGGGCATAGAAGTCGGGTAGGGCTTCCCGGATTGCCTCACCGCGCAGCGCGGCAGGTCCCCCCATCCGTGCCTCGATCACCCGACGCGGCACCTTACCGGGGCGGAACCCGGGAACCCGTACCTCTCGAGCGAGCCGCCTGACGACCTCCTCGAGCGCCCTGTCGATCTCTGCCTCGTCGATCTCGACGGACAGTCGAACCTTGTTGCCCTCTTCGGGAGCCGCGGTGGCGCGCATACGAAGGAGCAAGTGTACCGGCGCGCGACCCGCGAAACTGAGGGGTGCCCAGGACGGCAGAGTCAGATCATGAACGCCATGGCGTCGAGCACCCCGCGACCGAGCTCGACGTCGCCCTCGACGGTCACCGCGCCGGTGGCCAGGACCGCCGAGGGTTCGGCCCTCCCGAACCCGAGCCGCCAGAACGACTCCTGGTCCATGATGAGGGCGACCGTCGGCGACGGGTCGGGGGTCGAGGGCACGAGGGACGCGCGGGACCCCTCCATCCGGATGGGCACGAGGCGGCCTAGCTGGCCGCGGACGTCGAACTGGACGGTTGTCCCGTCCGGCGGTGCGACCCGCTTGCCGACCACGAAGGGCATGGCCCCTACGCACCGTTCGAGCGAGGTGGCCTCCCCCGGGCCGTTGCGGCCGCCGGGCCGCCTGAGCGCCCGGCGCACGTCCTGTTCGTGCGCCCAACTGTCGATGACGCGGGTCTCCATGAATTCGCGGTAGGGCACCTGGCCGATCGGACTCGGCCCGACGACGTCGAACTCCTCGGGTGCCATCGCTCGAAGGGCTTCGAGCCTTCTGCCGGTGATCTCGGTGAACTCGGCGAGCACCTCGTCACCGGGAAGGGTCCGTCTCGCCGCGACCCAGGCCTCGTTGAGCTCGCCGATCGGGTTCAGCACATGATCGGGCGTTGCCGCGGGAGCAGGCGGCGACGGTTCGCCGAGCAGCATCCGCTCGACACCGATCAGATGAGAGAGCTGATCCTTGACCGACCAGCCCGGGCAGTCGGTCGGCAGTTCCCACTGAGGTTC
Organism: uncultured Acidimicrobiaceae bacterium; assembly: GCA_963769905.1. Lineage (GTDB taxonomy): Bacteria > Actinomycetota > Acidimicrobiia > Acidimicrobiales > RAAP-2 > Bog-756. The sequence continues at coordinate 860,878 of CAVYNG010000002.1, read as the reverse complement.
GTCGAGACGCTCACACGCGATCGCGAGCGAGGACCAGACCTCTGCCAGATGATCGACTACCGGCTCGCGATTGGTGGGCGTCTTTGCCACGTGATCCCCCCGAGTTTCGGAGCTTCGCGGTCAGGCCGGCAGCGCGGCCTCGATCGCGTCGATCACCTCGGGAGCTTCGGGATCGACCATCGGCCGGAACCGCTGGACGACATCGCCCTCGGGAGAAACGAGGAACTTCTCGAAGTTCCACTGGATGTCTCCCGCCTCGCCTTCGGCGTCGGGGAAGGTGGTGAGCTCCTCATAGACCGGATGGCGACCCTCGCCGTTCACCTCGATCTTCTCGAACATGGGGAATGTGACCCCGTACGAGGTGGAGCAGAAGGCGGCGATCTCCTCTGCGGAGCCGGGCTCTTGGCCACCGAACTGGTTGCAAGGGAACCCGAGGACCGTGAGCCCTCTGTCGCCGTAGGTCTTCTGCAGCCGTTCGAGACCTTCGTACTGCGGGGTCAGGCCACACTTCGAGGCGACGTTGACCACGAGGAGCGCCCTGCCGCGGTAGTCCCCGATCGACGCCGGTTCCCCATCGAGGGTATGGAGGTCGGGTTCGTAAATGGTCATGGCCGCAGTGTAGGGCGGCCATCCCCGGTGCCGCTCCGAAGAAGCCCAGGTTGAGATGGGCACCGGCGGTTAAGAAACTCCTGTAGCGGGACGATGATGAGATGAAGTCCCGCCGAGGTCTCCGGATCCGGACCGGCACCGAGGGAATGGATGACGAGTCACGCAGAAGTTGACCAGTCGGGCCATAAGACCGGGGAGCTCCTTGGCGTCTCGGGCACGGTGGTCCACGTCCTCATCGATCTCGTCCGCCGCCGTGCGGGAGAGATCGGCGTGGCTCAGGCGCTCGCCCTGGCCGGCGACCACCGTCCCTTCTCGGCACTCGACGACTTCGAAGCGTGGAGCACCTTCGAGGAAGGGGTGCGGCTGTTCAACGCCGCGGCCCTGGTGACAGGCGACGAGGCAATCGGTCTGCACGTGGGCGAGCGGCTCCTCTCGACCGCTGACGGGAGTAACTGCGCGGAGCAGGTCCGCGCGGCGGGCTCGCCGGAGCGAGCGTTCGCCGAGATCGGCGAGGTACTCGCTCACTTCGAGACCTCCTCGGAGGCGGTGGTACTCGAGGTCGCGGGTGACCACGCACTGGTGAAGGTCACTCCACGCTCGTCGCGGCCGCGCCACGCCCACCTCTGCGAGATGACCAAGGGCATCCTCACCTCGGTTCCCGTTCTCTTCGGAATGCCCGCGGCACTCTTGACCGAGCACGAGTGCAGCGCACGAGGTGGCAGGGCATGCCTGTACGCGCTCAGTTGGGACGAGGGGTCGACCCTCGAGACGGCCGTTTCCGCCGACCGGACTGACGAGCAGCAGGACCGGCCCTCGGCGGCTGTGCCGATCGCGGCGGCCAGCGCTTCTCTGCCGGCTCCCGAGCGGGGCGACAACGGCAAGCCGGAGAACGACTGGTCCGTGCGGCAGGACGAGGACGAGGCCGAGCCGGAGGTGGCCGTCGAAGCGGTCGAGCCCGTCGAGTCGGAGGCGCCGGTCGAGTCGGTCGAGCCCGTCGAGTCGGAGGCGTCGGCGGAGCCCATCCCGATGAGGGACGAAGAAGAGACAGTCCAGACAGCTGAGCCGTGGTGGGCAGTCGAGTCGTTGGATGCCACCACCGAAGAAACCGAAGAAGAGGCCGACGGGCCGGGTGCGGCGGAAGACGTCGCCGCGGACGAGGTCGAGGAGGACGAGGTCGAGGAGGACGAGGTCGAGGAGTCGAGCGCCGAGGTGGCCGAGGTCGAGCAGCCGGGCGCCGAGGTGGCCGAGGTCGAGGAGCCGAGCGCCGAGGTGGCCGAGGTCGAAGAGCCGAGCGCCGAGGTGGACGAGGTCGAGGAGCCGAGCGCCGCTGCAGAGGAAGTCGCGCGGACACAACAGACGCTCGACCAAGAGATGCTCATGCAGGAAACTCGTGCGGAGCAAGCGGTCGCCCAGCACGCAGTCGGCCAACAGAGCATCGCCAGGCTCGAGGCCGAAGTTCGCCAACTGCGAATTCTGCTCGACGGCGCGCTCACGACCACTCCCGAGCTGCTCGACGACGGCGTCGAATACCTGCTCTCGCAGATCGCGGGCCGCGCCGACGCGGTGATCACCTCCGCGAGCTACCTCTTGATGGTGAGGATCGGGCCTGGCGCGCCGATCCAGCTGCACCACCGCGGGCTCGACCCCGACCGGGCGCAGGTACTTGCCGCCGAGCTCTGGCGCGAGCACCCCGACGATGCCGGCGGCACAAGGCTCGTCGTCGACATCGCCTCGCATCGTCGGCGCTACGGGCGGGTCGCGGTGTTCCGGCAACAGGGCACCAGGATCCCTGACACCGAGGAGCGGGTGCTCGGCCTCTTCGCCGACTACGCGGCCACCGCGCTCGACGTCTTCGGTGTGGTGACCGACGCCAAGCGCTCGGACGCGACGGCGCGAGCTCTTCTCGAATTCTCCGAAGCGCTCTCACACGTGACCACCCTCGCCGAGTCGGTACAGCTGCTCGCCGACACCGTCCCCGGAGTGACCGGCTGCGACCGTGCGATCGTCTACCTCTGGGACGCCGAGGACAACCAGCTCGCCCCCCGAGCAATCACGGGGAGCACCAGTGCGGCCGCCGCCCGCATTCCCCCCATCGTTCCGCTCACCCAGTTGGAGCTGAGCGGCGAGCGGCGCCCGGTCACCCCGGGCAGGCGCGACTCGGCGAGGGGCGCTGGCGCGAATGGGCGACCACCGGGGGTCCCCCACCGCGGCTCGCGCACATCTTCCAACGGCACCGAACGCATCGGTACCCGTAGCGAGGTCGTGCCGATCCGGACCGATACCACCGAATTCGAACGAGTCATCGGCCGACGCGAGGTCGTCGTCCTCGACGAGGCAGCCGAGGATCCACGTATCAGAAGTCTGATGGAGCAGTCCGGTTCCGTGGCGTCGGTGGTCGCACCGTTCTTCGCGGCAGGCGGGTTCCTCGGCGTGGTCGCGGCGAACTTCGGCCCGCAAACGTCGACCGCATCGGTCAACGACTCCGACCTCCATGAACGGCTCGCCGGCCTCGCGGACCAGGCCGCCACCGCCATCTGGAACCTCGACCTGCTCGAAGAGGTGTCCCACATGGCGTGGCACGACGCCCTCACCGGGCTGCCGAACCGGCGCCTGTTCGAAGACCGGGTCGAGCAGGAGCTCGTGCGCTCACGCCGGGTCGGAGAGCCCGTCTGCATGTTCTTCGTCGACATCGACCACTTCAAGACCGTCAACGACACCCTCGGCCACGCAGCGGGCGACGACATGATCCAGCAGGTCGCGGACAGGCTGACGGCGACGGTGCGAAGCCAGGACACCGTCGCGAGGGTGGGAGGCGACGAGTTCGCCATCCTCCTCCCGGGGCTTGCCGACCAACTGGCGATCGAGCAGCTGGCCCAGCGCACCCTCGAGGCCCTGAGCGACTCCTTCGTCCTCTTCGGGGAGGAGGTCGAAAGCTCCGCCTCGATCGGGATCGCCATCGCCCCCGAGCACGGAGACACCTACGACGACCTGCTCAACCGCGCCGACGAGGCCATGTACGAGGCAAAGGACCGAGGCCGGAACTCCTACTGCATGTACGCGCCACCTCCCGACGGCAGTGTGCGTGAGCGGCCGACTCTCGATGACCGAACCATGTATGCCGACCTCATCCATGCACTCGACAACGGGGAGTTCTTCCTGCTGTATCAGCCCTACATCGACCTGAAAACCGCCGAAGTGGTCGGAGTCGAGGCGCTCGTGCGGTGGGCCCACCCCACCCTCGGAGTCCTCGAGCCCCTCTCGTTCATCACTCTCGCCGAGAAGAGTGACGTCATCGTGACGCTCGACAGCTGGGTGCTCGCCGAGGCCTGCCGCCAAATGCGCGACTGGATCGATCGTGGACTCGAGACGCTCCGGCTCTCCGTCAACCTCGCTTCGAGGGACCTGTCGAGCCCCGATCTGTTCGAGGGCATCCGCCAGACGCTCGAGGAGACCGGTATCGACCCCGGCTCACTCGACCTCGAGATCACGGAGCGCGTGGTGCTCGACTCGTCCGGCCCTGCGAGGGACAACATCGAGCGGCTCCGGCGGCTCGGTGTCCGGTTCACCGTCGATGATTTCGGCCTCGGGAACTCCTCGCTCAGTCGCATCGGCTCCTTCCCGGTCAGCACGCTCAAGATCGATCGCTCGTTCGTACAGGTCCTCGGGCCCGACGGGGAGAACAACGCCCTGGTGTCGGCCATCATCTCGATGGCAGACCGGCTGGGGCTCGACTGCATGGCCGAGGGAGTCGAGACCACACTGCAGAGCAGGATCCTGTTCCAGCGGGGCTGCACCACCGCCCAGGGATACTTCTTCAGCCCTCCGCTTCCGCCCTCCGAGATCGAGCGGCTGCTGGCTGAGGGTCCATCGGGTGAAGAACCCCTGTTCAGAGGCGTGCAGCCGCATCAGAACCTGGGCCCGCTGGCCTCAGGAGACGTCCCCGACGAACCAGGAACCACTCACGAGGCCGCCCCGCCGTGGCCCCCGGTGCGCCCGGAAGGCCCTCCGGGTGCTAGCTCCAGCTAGCATTACCCCGGCCCATCCCCCCGTCGATCGGAGCCGGCCGATACCTTTCGGTCCATCCAATCACTGGATGGTCGCCACTGATGAGGAGGAACCATGGCGTCGTACGAGGGATACTGCGTGAAGTGCCGCGAAAAACGGCAGTTCGAGGGCGAAGAGGTCGAGATGGCCAACGGTCGGCGCTCGGCCAAGGGGAAGTGCCCAACCTGTGGCACCGGGATGAACCGGATCCTCGGCAAGAAGTCTTGACCTGACCGCCGGATGACGGCGGGCGTGCCGGGTGGGCCTAGCGTCGCCCAGCACGCAGCGAGAGCGCGTCGAAGACCGCACCCTCGCGCAGTCCCCACTCGCTGACCACCAGCGAGTGCAGGCCAAGGTGTTCGACCAGGTTCGAGAGCACCACGGCGCCGATGGGCAAGAGGGGTGCCCGCCGTGCCTGGATGCCCGGAAGAGCGAGGCGGGCCTCGAGATCGAGCGCCGCCAGTCGGTCGGCAAGTTCGAGGATCTGCCCGGCCGGGAGCTCGACCTGGTTCACCGGCATCGGGGCCGACCTCGCATCGGGCGCCGCACGGTGCAGTCCGATGGCAAGGCGGGCAAGCGCCCTCAGCGTCCCGCCGCTTGCGATCACACGGTCAGCGGCACTCGGCGTGCGGCTCAACATCTCCTCGATCGGGCCCAGCCTGGCCACAGTCAGACGTCCGATGGCGACCCGGTCCGCCCGCGTGAGTACGTCGCCGGTCCCGAGCTCACCACTCATCCGGGCAGTGCCGAGCGGGACGCTCGCCACCTCGCGGACCTCGTCGACAGTCCCGACTCCCGCCTCGAGGCTCCCTCCACCGAGGTCGAGGCCGAGCACCGGGTCCTCACCGACCCAGACGCCGGCACGTTGGCCGAGAAAGCACAGACGTGCCTCCTCTTCTCCCGTCAGCTGGGTGACCGGATGCCCGAGGACGTGCTCGATCCGGGCGAGCAGCTTCGATCCGTTGGCTGCGTCCCGCAGCGCAGCCGTGGCGAGCGCCACCACGACATCGACGCCGGCGTCGTCGGCGGCGAGCTGCAATCGGCGGACGGTCCGTATCGCCAAGGCCGCCCGGCCTGCCGGCACGCCTCCTGTGCGTGCCACCTCTGTACCGAGATGGAGGAAGGAGCGCCGCCGGAGCACCGGATCCAGACCACCGTCGCGGTACGCGTCGACGACCATCAGGTGGAACGAGCTGCTCCCGAGGTCGAAAACCGCGACGCGGACGCTGGACACGGCGTGACGCTATCTGTTGTCCACCGCAACAGGGGTGACTGCGCCCGGTGGCCTACGCTGTGCGTGAGCAGGGCGTGGTCCTGCCGCACCGGGAAGTGGCGCAGCTTGGCAGCGCGCCTGCTTTGGGAGCAGGAGGTCGCGGGTTCAAATCCCGCCTTCCCGACGCCTCTTAGGCTTTCTCGATGCCCACGTTCCGGTCTGCGACCGTCTCCGACATCCCGACGATCCTCGCCCTCTGGCGTGATGCGGGCGCCGAACCCTCGCAGACCGACGATTCGTTCTGCCTCGCCCAGCTGATCCAGTTCGCTCCCGGCTCGCTCATCCTGGCCGAATCGGAGAGTCGTCTCGTCGGTTCGGTCATCGCCGCCTGGGACGGGTGGCGGGGATCGGTCTACCGGCTGTGCGTAGCGCCGGACAGACGTCGGAGCGGACTTGGCCGCCGACTCGTGGCCGAGGCGGAAGCGCACCTGTCGCGCCTTGGGGCGACGCGCCTCCAGGCGATCGTCGTGGCCTCGGACCCCGGGGCAACCGAGTTCTGGCGAGCGGGCGACTGGGAGGAGCAGGTCGACCGCCTGAGGTTCGTCACGGGCCGGCGCCGCGAGCCGTAGGTCGAGGTCGGTGCCAGAGAGGCGGCGCCACCGGTCGGGACCCTTGGACCTTCTTTCCGGGAAAGCTCGTGACCGTCAAACTCTCGGAGAGAGGACATCGGCCCGGCTTCGCCTTCTGGTCCGAAATCTGCCCCGGACCCCGCTCGCCGGCCTGGTGGGGAGCCCGTATGCCGACCCCACCTGGCACTTCCGGCGACGCAGGTCTCAGGCGATCGCGGCTCGACCGAGGGTTGCGGCGAGCGCGGCAGCCGGCAGCGGCTCCGAGAACAGGAATCCCTGTGCAAGGTCGCACCCGAGTCGGCGGAGGACTTCGAGTTGCGCGGCGGTCTCGACGCCCTCGGCCACCACCTTGAGGCCCAGGGCGTGCGCCAGCTTGATGACCGCCGAGACGATCTCCTCGTCTTCATGGCTGACCCCGAGCTCCTCGACGAACAGCCGGTCGACCTTCACGATGTCGAGCGGGAAGCGGGAGAGGTAGCTGAGGGACGAGTACCCGGTGCCGAAGTCGTCGATGGCGAGCGACACGCCAATGTCCTTCAACGCCCGGAGTACGACGAGCGCCCCGGCTGCGTCGCGCATCAGGGCGCTTTCGGTGATCTCGAGGGTGAGGTGCTCGGGAGGGAGCCCGGTCCGGAGGAGGATCTGCTCGACCGTCCGCACGATGCGCGGGTCGTCGATCTGACGCGCGGAGAGATTGACCTCCATCGAGCCGAAATGCGGGCTGGACCCGCAGGCGTGCCAGTCGCGGAGCTGTCGGCAGGCCTCCTCGAGCACCCAGGCTCCGATGGGGATGATCATCCCGCTCTCCTCGGCCACCGGGATGAAGCGGCCGGGCGCAACGAGTCCCGCCCCAGGCTGGCGCCACCGGATCAGCGCCTCGAGGCCGACCGTCGTCGCCCTTTCGATCTCGACGACCGGCTGGTAGTACAGAGTGAGCTCGCGTCGCTCGATCGCCCGGTGCAATGCATGCTCGGTGTTCATCCGGTCGAGAACCTCGAAGCGCATCGATTCGCCGAACGTCACCACGCTCGATCGACCACCGTGCTTCGCTCGATACATCGCCGCCTCCGCATTGGAGAGGAGGGTGGCCGCGTCGTCGACCCCGAACGTGTTGAGTGCTACCCCAACCGACGCGGCGAGAAAGATCTCGGTGCCGTTGACGTCGAAGGGGGCGGCGAGGCTGCGGCGGGCCCGTTCGATGAAGGACGAGGCACGCATCGCCGCCGTTCCCCCACGATCGACGAAGAGCGCGAGGAACTCGTCCCCACCGAAACGAGCGATCAGTTCGGCGTCGCCGGCGACACGCATCAGTCGCTCGGCCACCAGCGCGAGCAGGAGGTCCCCGGTGTCGTGGCCCATCGTGTCGTTGATCACCTTGAACCGGTCGATGTCGAGCAGCACCACCGCGACGCCACCGGGTGTCCCAGGCAGTGCCGCGACCGCGCCGCTCAGCCTCGCCCCGAAGCGCGCCCGGTTCGGAAGGCCGGTCAGCGGATCCTGAAGATCGGGACGCAGTGCCTGGACCGCTCGCGCGTCGTGCACGACGCCGCCACCCGCAGCGGGCGCAGCGCGATCGACGATGAATCCCCCGACGGTCCAGTCGGGTCCCGACCCGGTGGCGAACAGGCGCGCCTCGGCGACGACCCGGTGACCTGCTTTGTGCACGAGCTCGAACTCCCGCCGCGCCCCACCGCCGACACCGATTCCGCCGTCGCGACCGACGTCGGCGAACGGCGAGACCCCGAGCTCTACGGGGAGGACGGTCTCGTGCACGCCACGGCCGACAACTTCGTCTCGTCGCCAGCCGAGGACCCGCTCGGCCTGCGGGTTCCACTCGGTGACCACGCCTGCCGCGTCGACTTCGACGTAGGCCTCAGCAGAGAACGCGATCAGTCGGCCGACACGCTCGTGGGCCGCCCTCTGCATCGTCCGAGGCGGGTCGCCAGTGTCAACCACGATGGCCGGAACCACCGTCGGTCGATCGACCATCGTCTCCCGTCCGACCCGGAACCCGTGGACCGCGACCCTGCGCAGAGGACCGCATCGGCCAGCATGGTACGCACTCCTGCGAGGCGGTTCAAGGATTTGCGGCGCGCTCGAACGCCCCGTGTACCGTGCCGATGTGGTCCTCGTCACCGGCACACTCCAAAAGGAAGCGTGGGACAACGAGGTGCTCCCGCCGGTCGAAGAGGTCCGGGGTGGTCTGTGGTCGATCCCGGTCCCCATCCCGAATAATCCGCTCCGGTACGTGCTCGTCTACGCCTTCGAGCTCGACGGGGGCGGGGTGGCGCTCGTCGACGCAGGCTGGAACACCGACGACGCGTGGCGTGCACTCGGCGACGGCCTCGGTTCGGCGGGAGGCAGCATCTCCGACGTGCGCGCGGTCCTCGTCACGCACATCCACCCGGACCACTACGGCCTCGCCGGTCGGGTTCGGGAGGCCTCGGGCGCGTGGATCGGCCTGCACCCCGCAGACGCCGTGATGCTGAGGGCCCGCTACACCGATACCGATCAACTGGTCGAATCCATGGTCCGCCTCCTGGCCGAGTCCGGTGTGCCGCCCGAGAAGCGGCCCGATCTCGCGCTCTCGTCGATGGCCATCAAGTCGCTCGTGACAATGGCCGAACCAGACGTTCTCTTTGAGGACGAGAAGATGATCGACCTGCCTGGCTGGCCACTCCGGACCATCTGGACACCCGGGCATTCCCCAGGGCACGTCTGCTTCTACAGCGACGAGCGTCGGCTCCTCATCTCCGGCGACCACGTGCTACCGCGCATCACCCCCAACATCTCGGTGCACTCGCAACAGATCGCGGACCCGCTCGGTGACTACCTCGCATCTCTCCGCAAGGTGGACGGCCTCGGAACCGAGGAGGTCCTCCCTGCACACGAATACCGGTTCTCCGACCTGTCGACCCGGCTCGAGGAGATCGCGTCGCACCATGCGGCGAGGCTCGAGGAGATCGTCCAGGTGCTGCGCGACCACCCAGGTTCGACCTCCTGGGAGATCACCCTCCTGCTCCGTTGGTCGCGCCCCTGGGACGAGATCGCTCCGTTCATGCAGCGCCAGGCGAACGGCGAGACGCTTGCCCACTGCGTGGTGCTCGAATTGCGTGACCGGATCCGTCGCGAGGGGAGCGAGCCGGCGCGCTTCTTCGTGACCGGCTCCTGATCTCCGCCGGTAGGTCACGCCGATCCGTCGCCCGACCGGTCGCGGTTGGGATCGCCGCCAACGGGCCGCCCGCCACCCTGTTCCGTACGGTCGCCCGGACCGGCCACCTCCTGCTCGTCGAGGTCGTCGAATTCCACCGCGACTCGCCGACGCTCACGGCGGGAGAGGATCACCTTGAGCGCGATCGCGACGAGCGCGATCGCCCCGACCACCGCGAGCGACCACAGCCCGACCGTCGAGAGCACTCGGGCGAACGAAACGCCGACCACGTAGCCGAGGAGCGTGTAGCCCACACCCCACAGCAGGCCCCCGCACGCGTTGTAGAAGAGAAAGGTCCGGTACCGGAGGCCGCTCATCCCTGCCAGCCCGGGGATGATCGCCCGCGCGAATGCGACGAACCGCCCCATGAAGACAGCGGGGCCTCCGTAGCGCTCGAGCATGCCGATCGTCCGCCGGACTGCGGAACTGCCACGGAGCGGCCGCCGTTCGAGGATCCAGGGGCCCGACTTCCTGCCGATCTCGAATCCGGAGGAGTCCCCCACGATGGCGCAGACCACGACCACGACGATCATGACCACGAGGTTGACTCTGTGGAGGCCCGCGAGCACGCCACCGATCACCACCGCCGTCTCGCCGGGGATGAAGAATCCGACCATCAGCCCGGCTTCGGCGAATGCCAGGAACCCGACGATCGCGTACGCGACCGGCCCGTGGAAGTGGAGCAGCCAGGCCTCGATGCCACCCGGAGCCTGGTTGCCCGAGGACGCGAGCAGCGTGGTCATACCTCGCGTTCCGGCCCGGGCCCTCCGCCGACGCGGGCCGGCCCGAAGCTGGGCGTGGTCACCGCGAGCAGGTCACGCTGGTCCAGGTGCGCTGGCGGCACGCCGGACAGGTCATCCATCGGTCGTACTGCCGCCTCGGGAACCAGGCCGCGAAGGGAAACTGCAGAACGAGGAACCCGATGAGGCCGACCCGGGTCACGGCTCCGCACGACGAGCAGGCGACCGTCAAGATTCCCCTCTGCGGAACCGGGTCGGAAGCGGTCGCGCTCGAGGTGGAGCGCACCGCCTCTGCCGCTGGAGTCGCCGACGAGTAGAGCGCGCGCTTGCCCGCGGGCCGGGCATGGCGTTGCGGAAGCTCGGTTCCGTGCTCGGCGCGCTGCCCAGTCGTGTTCGGCAGGTCGGCAGGCGTCCCCGTCTCCGCCTCGACCGGCAGCCAGAAGAGCGCCCGCTTCCCGAGGGGGTCGGGGCCTTCGGCCACTACCGAAAGGTGCCGGCCGGCACGCCCATCTCGAGAAGCGTGCGCGCGAGCTCGCGATAGGCGAGGGCACCCTGTGAGGTCGGAGCGTGCTGGATGATCGACTTCCCGCGAGCAGGCGCCTCCGCAAAGCGAATCGACTTCCGTACCGGCGGTTGGAGGACCGGGAGGCCGTAGCGGGTCCCCACCTCGTCCATGATGTGGCGCGAGTGCCGCGTCCGATCGTCGTACATGGTCACCACGATGCCGCGCACTCGGATCGAACTGTTGGCGAAGGCGCGAACGTCTTCGATCGTCTCGAGCAGCTGCCCGACGCCTCGGTGTGAAAGCGCCTCGCACTGCAGCGGGATCAGCACGGCATCCGCTGCGGTGAGTCCGTTGATGGTGAGCACGCCGAGGGATGGCGGGCAATCGATGAGGACGAGGTCGTATCGCTCGAGGACCGGTTCGAGGGCCCGCTCGAGCACGTGCTCGCGCCCGGTCCGGGTGAGCAGATGTACTTCCGACCCGGCGAGATCGATGGTTGCCGGCAAGACGTCGAGCCCTGGGACGCCCGGCACGGGTCGTGCCACTTCGGCAACCGGTGCGCGACGCACGAAGACGTCGTGCAACGAACCGTCGAGGCGGTCGGGGTCGAAGCCGAGCGAGTAGGTGAGGCAGGCCTGCGGATCGAGGTCGATCACGAGGGTGCGGCGGCCGAACTCGGCCGAAGCCACACCGAGGGAGTGGACCGTGGTGGTCTTGGCCACCCCGCCTTTCTGGTTGGCCACGGCCAGGACCTCGCCCACGCCGGGAGTCTAGGTGGTACCGCCTGGCCACGATGGGGGCGACACTCGGCTCGCCCGGGGCACCCCCGGCGCCGCCCGAGTGAGGGAGCTCAGTAGCCCGCCATGCCGATGACTGGACGGTTGAGCCTCGTGGAGCCCATCGAACCGAGGAACGGCGCGGAGTAGCTGAAGACACCGCCGTCGGCGGCAGTGAAGCGGTACCCGCTGCCGTTGGCGGTCTCCGCCTGGCCGACGATCGGCGCGTTGAGCAGGCCCCCTCCCGTCGATCCGTAGAAGGGGGCGCCGCCGAACGAGAACACGCCGCCGTCCGCGGCGACCTCCCAGTAGCCACCCGTGTTGACGTCGTTGGTGGTACCGACGACCGGCGCATTGAGCACTGTGCCGCCCATCGAGCCGGAGAACGGCGCGTCGCCAAAGCAGAAGATCCCGCCGTCCGAGGCGACCAGCCGGTAGCCGTGCCCGTCGCTCGAGGAGGAGATCCCGACGACCGAGCTGTTCAGGTGCTGACTCCCCATCGAGCCGAAATACGCGGCGTCGCCGAACGCGAAGATCCCCCCGTCGGCCGCGACCTCCCAGTAACCGCGGCCGTCGGGGGTCGCGGCCATGGCCACCACCGGCTGGTTGAGCGGTTTGCCCCCCATCGATCCGTAGAAAGCGGCCTGTCCGAAGGCGAAGATCCCCCCGTCGGAGGCGACCTCCCAGTAACCGCCGGTCGCCGGAGCCATCGCCATCCCGACCACTGGGGCGTCGAGACGGAGGCTCCCGGTCGACCCGCAGAAGGGCATCCCTCCCGCGGGGAAGGTGAAGATGCCGCCGTCGGAGGCCGCGAGGTCGTAGCCGCTCCACGCGGCGGCGGGCACCGAACACCCCGGGACCGAGCCGATCGGGGTCGTTCCGCCGGCGTTCCCGCTCAGCTGTGCGTCGTGGTGGAACATCGGCCACGCTGCACCCCCGATCGCGGCCGCACCGTTCGAGCCCGCGATCTCGTAGTGGTCGATCTCACCCACTCCGTTCGGCGAGCCGGGCGAGGCCATGTAGCCCGCGAGAGTGATCCCGATCGTCCCGTTCGGATCGTCGGTGACGAGCGGCGAGTTCTGGAGTCCGAGGAAGGGCGCAAGCACCGCGACGGTATGGCCGGTCCGCCCGTCGAGCACCACGGCACCGTTGGTGGTCGGGGCGATCACATCGTCGTAGCCCTGACCGAGGTCGGCCGTCACGACGGAACCGATCACCCGTCCGATGTTCCTCGTCGACCAGATCAGCCCGCCGGTCTCGGCGTCGAGGGCGAAGACCGACCCCGAACGGTTGGCACCTTGGTCGGTACCCTCGACCACCTGCAGCGAGCCGTTGCCGACGACGTCGGAAAGGGCCGGCGACGAGTAGGTGCTCCCGTCGAGAGCCGCCGACCACTTGAGGTGGCAGCGGGTGTCGTACGTCCTCAGCGTGTCGCTGTCGGTCGCGCCGGCGAAGAAAGAGCCGGTTCCGACCACGATGCCGGTCGCGCCGCCGCCGAGGAAGCCGCCGACGGCCGGCGAGGAATCGACGACCTGATTGGTGTCTGCCCGGCAGATCTGGTTGCCGGTCGCACTGAGGATCCGGAGATGGCCGCCGTTCTGGTACGCCTGGCCGCGGCCCACTCCCGCCGATTGGTCCCCGCCCACCACGATCTCGCGCCGACCGGTGCCGTAGAGGTCGGCGGTCGCCGCCGTCGAGTGAGTGCTGTCCGAATTGAAGAACGGCCATCCGGTGAGCGGCGCGCCGTTCGTCGCCGACAGGGCGTAGCCGACCTGACCGAGCGAACCGGCGACGACGTCGGGCGCCGTGGACCCGAGCGGAGCGACCGACACTCCCGCTTCCACGCCCACGAATGGCTGTGTATCGGTCGAGGGATTCTGCACCCCGGTGAACCAGAGACGCGACCCCGCCGTATCGAAGGCCTGATAGCCGCCGACCGTCGGGTCCGCGTCGTTGCCGGAGCCGACGACGACCGTCGGATTCGGACCGGCCGAGGTGACCGAGGGGGTCGAGTCGATCGGGCCGCTGCCACCCGTCACCGGCCAGCCGGGAACCGGCGTCCCCGTCGGTGCGCTGCCCCCGAGCTCGTAGGCGTAGAGAAGTCCGCGTCGGTCCCCGACGACCACCGCCGCCTTCCCACCGAGGTCGGCGGAAATCGGGGACGAGAGTGCGATCGGGTCACCGACGTCTGCGAGCGCGCCGGTGGACCAGGTCTCGGTCCAACCCGCCGGCAGCCCGGCCAGGTCGGTGAAGAGATGGGCGCCCAGTGAAGAAGGGGCTCGTGCCGGTGCCGCCGTGCCGGCGAGCAACAAGGATGCGCACATCGTCGCGGCGAGCGCCGCGGTCGTCCGGAGGATCCCGCGCACTCGCCTCGGCGAGGTGCGCGCTGAGGCCCACCGGCGGGTTGCCAGTCCGGGTGGTTCGATCGGATCACACTAGGCGACCGCTCCGCGGAGCGGCAGCGAGGCGCCAGAACCGATCGAGCTCCTACCGGGCAGGGTAGGCCGAGCTCCGAAGCAGGACGCCTCGGCGGCTCGGTGGTAGCGTGCGAGCACCGCACGGGCGTGCGCTTCCGCTCTCTTGGTAGCCGCCATCTCCGCTCCGTCGGTGAGGTGCGGCCGACCGGCGAAGTGAGCCGTCCGCCGAGGTGAGGCGATGACCACGTTGCAGACCGAGTTCACCGAAGCCGAACTGCTCGAAGGACACGACGTCGTCGAACCGGTCGTCGTCGACGGTCTCCGCTGCCACGGCGGATTCCTCGAGGACGGCGCGTACGTCTCGCCGCGGACCAAGAACCGAGCTCCCGCGATCGAAGCCTGGGAACGGCAGCGACTCGATCAATTCTCGACGCCGCTGCTGGAGGTGCCCTTCGAGGCGATGCCGCCCAACTTCCCGAGCGTCGAGCAGTCGAAGTTCCTCCTCCGCAACGGCGTTTCCGAACCGACCATCGCGGCGCTCACCCGCATCGGGACGCTCGAGGGATTTGCCGGGATGCTCCGATTGCTCCCGACGCCTGATTTCGCAAAGTGCTTCGAAGAGGACATCACCGGAACGGCGATCGCCCATATCGCGAACGGACTCTTCGAGGCGCACGCTCGCGACGAATCCGGCTACGACGGCCAGGCCGGCCACGACAAGATGTGGTTCAAGTCGCGGGACATCGCTTTCGAGAACCCGCTCGCCGAGGACGAGAACGCGAAGTGGCTGTCGTGGCTCGGGCTCGTTCCCGCATCGGGAGACCGGGGAGCGACCATCTCGATGAAGGCGGACGAGTTCTCCGACCGGGTCCTGCCCGACGACGTGGACGGTGACCTCGAATTGGTCGCGACCAGGATGATCGGTCTCCTCTTCATCGAAGTCTGGGCCTTCCACTCCTTCGACTGGGCGTCCGGCGTTCTCTCGGACACGGAGCTGGTGGCCGGCGAGGGGTCGGCCGCCACGCTCGTCGACTACATCCGCCGGGACGAGTCACCGCACATCGCCTGGCTCCGCACTGCGTTGTCGGAGATGCGCGACCGGACCTGGGTGGGCAAACGTGGACGCATCTACCCGGGGACCGAGATGCTCGGCCAACTCTGGGACAAGACCATGCGCAACTCGGTGATCGTGAAGCGTCAGGCGAACCTCGATGTCGCCATGGGCATGGTGGTCCAGGCCCTCGAGCACCGCCCGGACGGAAACGACCTCCTCGAGGAGATGCTCACGATGGGCACGGTGATCCGGCGGGAGGACGGCTCGCCCCTCGACACCGCGTTTGCGGACACCTACGGCTGACCGCTCCCGGTCCGCGGGCTGGCAGTTCCGAAGGGCTCGGAGGCGCCTTCACGCATAGGTGCGGACGAGCGAGAGGACCTCGGCGCCCTCGGGTCCCTCGACCACGAGCGAGGTCGACGAAGGATCGAGCCGTCGGGCCGCCACCTCGCAGAGCTCGACGGCGGGGCCGGAGAGCGTCGTCGTCGCGGGCCCGTCCGGTTCGAAATCCCACCGCGCACCGGTCGGTGAGACGAGATGGAACGCAACGGCACCAGGCGCAGCGAGCCCGGCCCTCGAGAACGCGTACGGCAAGGTCCGCCAGGCGAGGCGAGCGATCGAAGCGAGTCGGTCGGTCGGGGTCCGCGAGGCGCCCACAGCGGACGCCACGTCGCCGCCGTGGATCCAGGTCTCCGCGAGGCGGGTGGTGGTAAGCGTGCGCGCCGACAGCTGACCGGCGACCCAGGTCACCCGCGTCGAGAGGTCCGTTGCGCCGAGCGCACCGACGAGAGCAGTGGCGCCCGACACCCATCGATCGAGGAGGGCCTGGTCCGAGAGACCACGTTCGCCGGCGACCATGACCGCGGCGCCCTCGTCGACCGAGCTGACGCCGCGGAGGCCCTCTGCCCAGAGAGGCGGTCGCCCTGTCGGGCCGGCGGCCACACTGGCGACGGCCATCTCGTCGGTCTGTGCAAGATGGAGGACGACGTCGGCGACGTCCCAGCCCGGACAGCGGGTCGGGGACCTCCATTGCTCGGAGGTCAAGCTTCGAAGGGTTCGTTCGAGCTCCTGGTGTTCCGCCGCGAGGTCGGCGAGGACGGGCTCCATTCGGCCAGGGTAGGTGCCGTAGCGAGTGTCCCGCCGTTACTTCGGTCATCCCGAGCCCCCGCGAAGAGGTCCAATGCGGCGGGACCGGGCGAGCCGTTCACCTGGTCGCCCCGGAGCCGAGGGAGTCCGGTAACGCGGCGCTCCGCGTCCCCGGCCCCGCGAATCGCGCGACCCCGCGGATAGCGTGGCCGCATGACCAGATTCGGCGTGCAGCTGCCCAACTTCAGCGGACCTTCGCCCGATCAGCTGTTCGACCATGTCGCCGGCCTTGCCGTCGCGGTGGACGAGGCCGGGTTCGACTCGCTGTGGGTCATGGACCACTTCTTTCAGCTCCCACCTCTCGGCGGTCCCGACCAACCGATGCTCGAGTCCTACACACTCCTCGGTGCGCTGGCCGCCCGTACCAAGCGAGTCCAGCTCGGCACACTCGTCACCGGTGTCACTTACCGGAACCCGGGCATTCTGGCCAAGATGGTCACTACTCTCGATGTGATCTCCAAGGGTCGGGCGGTCCTCGGGATCGGGGGTGCCTGGTACGACGTCGAGCACGAAGCCCTCGGTGTGACCTTCCCGAGCGACGGGGTCCGCCTCGACATGCTCGAGGAAGCCGTCCAGATCTGTCGCGCGATGTTCCGGGACGACGACGTCTCCTTCGCCGGTAGCCACTTCCGTCTGGACCACGCCCGGAACCTGCCCCGGCCGGTGCGCGCCGGAGGTCCACCGATCATGATCGGAGGGGGCGGCGAAAAGCGCACGCTGCGCCTGGTGGCACAGCTCGCGGACCGGTGCAATGTGACCGGTGACGTGGAGACGCTGACCCGGAAGATCGAAGTGCTCCACGCACACTGCGCCGACGTCGGCCGCGATCCGTCGGAGATCGAAATCACCTGGATGACTCCGCTGTTGCTGACCGTGTCCGACCAGAACACCGCGGAGGTTCGCGAGATGCTCGACGCAGCGGGTTCTCCCGAAGAGACCGCGGGGTTCACCGTCGGCCAGCCTCACCAGATCCCCGAGCTTCTGGCAGAGCACATCGCCGCCGGCGTCGACGAGGTGATGTTCAGCTTGGCGTTCGCCGATCCCGAGGCGATTGCTTCGGTCGGTCGGGCTCTCGGCCTCGTCGCGGCATCACCGGCTTGACCCGCCCACGGGCGGACCGAGTCCGGCTCATGCCCATCCCAGCTCCTCGAGCCGGCGATCGCCGATGCCGAAGTGGTGGGCGATCTCGTGCACGACCGTGGTACGGACCCTGTCCACCACCTCCTCGGGAGTCCGGCACGACGCGCAGATGGTGGCCATGTAGATCGTGATTCGGTCTGGGGCGATCGCCGAGTAGTGATTGCCGCGTTCGGTGAGCGGGACCCCGACGTAGAGGCCATAGAGGTTGCCCGGCGGGCTCTCGTCGTCGATCACGACCGCGACGTTCTCCATGGCCGAGCGAAGCTTCGCCGGGATGCCATCCAGCGCGTCGGTGACGAGCTCCTCGAAGGCGGTGACGTCCATCGTGACCATCCCACCGATCTTGCCAAGCGGACGGGCCGGTGCACCAGCCGGCCGTCGGTTGCTACTCGGCCGTCTGCTCGTGCAGGCGAGCCGTCCCCCGAGAGGCCGCCGAGAGGATGAGCCGGACCACGAGCGCGAGGACCGCCAGGTCCGCCATCATCTGGACCGTGGTGACCAGCCGGGCGACGTCCGTCCTCGGGGTGATGTCCCCGAATCCGACGGTCGAGAAGACGGTGACCGTGAAGTACAGAGCCGTGACCCGGCTCATCGGCCCACCGAAGGCGGCCGGGTCGGAGCGGGACAGCGTCAGGTAGATCCAACTGAACAGCACGAGGAAGAGTGGGATGAGCGTGGCCATGGCAACGGTCGCCCGCAGCATCGGTTGATCGTGAACGGTGATCTGACGGATCTCGAAGAGCAAGATGGCGATGAAGAGGGCGAGTGCGACCGCGAGCCGGAGCGCGACCGATTGGTGAGCTCGGTGGACAATCGGAACGGTGAAGTACAGCGCAAGCAGGATCGAGCCGCTGGCGATCGCACGTACACCGGTGGCGAGCACGTGTGAGCGCTCGAACTCGCCGAACTCCGGAGTCGAGAACGAGACCATCTCCTCCAGCCTCGCAGCTGGATCCGGTCCGCAAGGGGACCCCTCGCGGACCGGTGCGAGACTGAGCGGTGATGGAGATCGTCCGGTTCGACCGTGAGGCGTCGATCGCAGGAGCGCCCCCGAGCTCAGAAGTCTGGATCGCCCCGCTGGCTCGCGCCGACTCCTCGACAGTTGCAGTCGTCCACGTCGTGCAGGGCGGCCATCTCATCTTGGCGCCCGACGCCGAGCGACGCCTTCTGGCGGTGGTCGCCGGCGAAGGTTGGGTGCGGGAGCTCTCCGGAGACATGATCGCAGTGCATGCGGGACGCGGCGCGCTGTGGCCGGCCGGTGAAGCGCTCGAGGTGGGCAGCGACGCCGGCATGACCGCGACACTCCTCGAAGGCTCCTTCGATCTGCAGGCATTCCAAGTCACTCGTGACATCGTGGTGGTCGACTACGACCCGGTCTGGGCCTCCTGGTTCGAGGAGCTGTGCTCCTACCTGCGAACCGCGTTGGGTGACGATGCGACGATCGACCACGTCGGTTCGACCTCGGTACGGGATCTCGCGGCGAAGCCGATCGTCGACCTCGACGTCGTCGTACCATCGGAGGCGGCGGTGCGCCCGGTGATCGAACAACTCGAGTCGATCGGCTACCGATGGCGGGGCGACCTCGGGGTCAGCGGTCGCGAGGCGTTCGCACCCCCACCGGCGAGCGGACTTCCTCCCCACAATCTCTACGTGGTCGTCGAGGACAACCGCGCCCACCAGGACCACTGGTTGCTCCGAGAACTGCTCAGGGAAGAACCGACGAGCCGCGAGCGGTATGCGGTGCTCAAGCGGGCAAACGCCGAGTCCGCCAACCGCGACATGGACACCTACGTGATGGCGAAAGCCGGCTTCGTCGCGGAGCTTCTCGCCCGTGCGCGGGCCGAACGAGGGCTCCCCGCCGTCGAGTACTGGGACCCGGAATCCCCGAAAGCCTGAGTTCTGGGCAGGGACACGGCTCGAGCCCGGTCAGGTGCCTCGCAGGCGGGCCGCGAGACCTCGAAGGTCGCCGTCCTCGTCGCGCCAGGTGGTCACCGCCTCGAATCCGGCGTCGGCGAGCGAAGGCGCGAGCACCTCGTCCTGCTCGCCACCGAGCTCGACCACGAGCCAGCCTCCCGACCGAAGGAGCCGAGCCGACCCGACCACGACGCGTCGCACGAGATCGAGTCCGTCGTGTCCACCGTCGAGAGCGCGCCGCGATTCGTAGTGCTGGACATCGCGCGGAAGGGTCCGGAGTTGCTCAGCCGGTACATAGGGTGCGACGGCTGTCACGAGGTCGAATGCGCCGGACCGGAGCGGCTCGGCGAGATCACCGAGGACGACCGGCACGCCGTTTCGACGCGCGCACTCGGCGGTCGACCGGTCGATCTCGACACCCACGACCCGTGCGCCGGGGACGGCGGCAAGGAGATGCGCGGCGACAGGACCCGATCCCGTACAGAGGTCTGCCGCCGATCCTCCGGCCGTCGCCAGCAGCTCGGCCGCTCGTCGGGCGAGCTCCTCGCTCTGCGCCCTTGGTACGTACACACCGGGGTCTATGCGGAGCTGGTGGCCACAGAACGCCTGCACGCCTGTGATCCAGGCCAGTGGCTCGCCCTGTTCACGCCGTGCGATCCACGACTCGGCGGTCTCTTCGTCCTCGGCCAGTGCGAGGAGCTCGCGCGCTTCCTCCTCGGCTGCGACGCAACCAGCGGCGGTCAGCCGATCGATCACGGTCGCAGGCGAGAGCGGTGGTGGCATCTTCCCAGTCTGTTCGAACCTCTCGTTCCCATGGACGGACGGGGTCAACCTGGCATGATGAGCGTCGTGAAGAAAGTCGAATCCGACGCGATGCGGAGCGTGGAGGGCTTGGTGGACGCCCTCGCCGAGGCCCGGAGCAAGTTTCGGGAAGTCGAGCTGTCGTTTCAACGAGCGCTCAGAAAAGCTGACCGGAGCGGGGACATTCAGTCGGCCTTGCTCTCGACGCAACTCGGTGTGTGGCGCCAGAGCGTCAACGACGCGATCGACGAAATTGAACGGCAACGTCGCGAGATGCGACTCAAGCTCTTCGCCCTCGCGAGGAGCGAGCACTACTCGATCGGCGAGATGGGAAGGCTGTTCGGATTCTCGCGGCAGTTGGCAAGCAAGTACGCCAACGAGCTGAGCGATCGGAGACGGTGAGACAGGCCCCGATGCCCGACAGGTCGGGCTGGCACTCAGCTGGTTCGCCCAGTGCGCGCGCCGCCCGACTGAGGGAGAAGCGCCACCGCGCCCCCGGCAGGAGTCGAACCCGCAACCTGATGGGTAGAAACCACCTGCTCTATCCAGTTGAGCTACAGGGGCTGGCGCGACAAGGCGAGGGCATCCCGAACCTCTGCCGGCGTGTGCCACACTAGAGGCTCCTTGGTGGCCGTAGCTCAGTTGGTAGAGCGCCGGGATGTGGCCCCGGAGGTCGCGGGTTCGAGCCCCGTCGGTCACCCTCCAGCCCCGGCGACGAATCCAGCGATGCCGGAACATGGCCGCTCAGACGCAGCGCCTCTAGCTCAACGGCAGAGCAACGGACTCTTAATCCGCAGGTTCTGGGTTCGAATCCCAGGGGGCGCACCGAGAGACCTGGCACCCTTAGGTCGGACTGAGAGTTTGGTCGTGAGCTACCACGAGGCGCTCAGAACGCCCACGACCCGTCGACCTGCCCGTCGTCGCTGCCGGCGTAGACCAGCTGGCCGTGCTCGCTCGGGACGTCGATCACCACCGTGCCGCTCAGGGACTGGCCGGGCAACAGGTCCACCACCGAGTCACCGGACTCGTTTCCGAGGTCGTTCGGGAGGGCCGCCCATAAACCGTTGCCCCCCTGCACGTCGGCCTGCGCACCGTTCCCGTAGAGCTGGCCGTCGGGGACCTCGACGTAGAAGTCGTACGAGTCCGGCTCGATGTCGTCCTGGGTCGAGGCCGGCGCAATGTCGGTCATCGTCACGGTGAACGTCGCGAAGTAGCCGTACTGCGGTGTGTCCCCGCCCGCGTCGGACGTCGAGAAGGTCGGCGCCGAGACGGTGATCGTCGCCAGCGGGACCGAATCGTAGGGATCCCAGAGAGTGCCGGTCTGCCCCACCTCGTACCTGATGATGCCGCTTCCCGCGTCCATCTCACCGGCGCTCGGAACGGCCGGGGTCGGATTGCCTCCGCTCGGGGCGGCGGCAACCGACGCCGGATCCGTCGTCGGAGCGGTCGTCGGCGCGGACCCAGCCGCGCCAGGAGTGTTCGGGAGTGCCCCACTCGAGGAGCTCGAGCTCGACTTGGAGTTCGACTTCGACCCCGGTACCGAAGTCGAGGGCGAGTCCGAGGTGGTCGGAGCCCGGGTGTTCGGACGATCGGGTGCCGCCGTCGTGGTGGTGCCTGAGTGACCACGGGTCGAAGGGGGGCGAGATCCGCTCTTCGCCGTCGGTGCACCACCGCACGCCGCGACCCCGATCGTCACACCGACCAGCATGGCGACGAGTCGTATTCGAGTCATCTGACCGCCTCCCGCACTCCACCGCCGTGCCGACCGGAAGGCAACTGCGTGGTGGCCGGCACGAGATGGTAACGCCACGTTCTCCTACCCGTACGTCGGCGCCGTATTCCGTCGTGGCGCCGAGAGAGTTCACACCAGTCCCGGGGATCGCGACCCCACAGGGCCCGGCCACCTCGCGACGGGCCTGGCACCCGAGGTGACGTCGAACTCTTGCGGTCGTCCGCGCCCGCGACCAGGCTGACGGTGTGCACCGCCTGCCAAGCTCCGCGCGGCATTCGACTCGATCGTCGCTCGGCCTGTGTGCGGGGCTCCCCGGCCGGCCACCTTCGCGACGACGAGCGGGCAGCCGTCGGCGCCGAAGGCCCGGTGAGCGTTGAGTGGAATTCGTCGGCCTCATCCTCCGCAACGTCTGGTCGAGAAAGGCGCGTTCGCTCGGCCTCGCCTTCGCGGTGGCCATCGCAGTCATGGCGGTCGTCACCATCGATGTCACGAGCAACGGGCTCGAGCAGTCGGCAACCGCAATCATCTCGGTCGGCAAGGCCGATTTCACCGTCGCGCAGAAGGGCGCGTCGAGCCTGCTCTCGAGCACGATCGACGAGAGTGAGCTCACCCGTATCAAGTCCACGGCCGGAGTCGCGAGCGCAATCGGGGTGCTGGTCGAGACCGAGAAGCTGAACGCCGACAACCCCGTCTTCATCGAGATCGGCATCAATCCCGGTGATCTCGCCAACTTCGGCGTCAAGGTCCTGGCCGGGCAGCCCTACGCGGAGACGGCGACGAACGAAGTCCTGCTCGGATGGCGAGCCGCGAGCAACTTCGGACTCCACGTCGGCGACCGCTTCTACGCCCTCCAACGCTGGAACACGGTGACCGGCATCTTCTCGACCGGCAACTCCTTCGGCGACGCCGGGGCGATGTTCCCGCTCCCCACCCTCCAGGGATACAACCGGGTGGCCGGGTTGGTGACCCTCGCGTTCGTCAAGGTGGTTCCCGGCGCCTCGTCGGCTGCCGTCGCCAAACGCATCGACTACTCGCTACCCGAGCTCACCACCATCCGGACCGCCACCCAGTTCGGGCGAGCCGACCAAGGACTCGTCTACCTCCAGGCAGCCGTGAACGGCAGCACGGTGCTCGCCGTCCTCATCGGCGCGGTCATCGTCGGCAACACGATGCTCCTCACCCTCTTCGAGCGAACGCGCGAGTTCGGCCTCCTCCGGGCGCTCGGCTGGACCCGCCGCCGGACGGTCAGCCTGCTCGTCGGAGAGAGCCTGCTCCTGGCGTTCGTCGGAGCCCTGATCGGTATCGCGCTCTCGTTCCTCATCGCCAACGGGCTCGCCCAACTTCCTGCACTGAAGGGCGTGCTGCATCCCGATTTCACTCAGGACGCGTTCTGGCGGGCGCTACTCACGGCGCTCGCCATGACTCTGCTCGGCGCGATCTACCCCACCGCGAGGGCCGCGTTCCTCTCGCCGCTCAAGGCACTCAGCCATGAGTGAGGCCGACCGCGGTCGTCCGGCCATCGAGGTCCGAGGGGCGACCCGCGTCTACCCGGGGCCGGTCGAGGCACTGCGGGGCGTCGACCTCACCGTCGAGTACGGCGAGACCGTGGCGATCACCGGCCCCTCGGGCTGCGGGAAGTCCACACTGCTGCACCTGCTCGCCGCCATCGACTCCCCCACCTCCGGCTCGGTCGTCGTCGGAGGACGCGACGTCGCCAAGATCCGCGACCTGAGCGCGTACCGCCGGAGGGAGGTCGGGCTGGTCTTCCAATTCCACGACCTGCTGCCCCAGCTGCCGGCCCACCTGAACGTGGAGCTCCCCATGTTCGGGACCCATCACTCTGCCCACGAACGAAAGGCGCGAGCGGCCACGCTCCTCGTCGACGTCGGCCTATCGGACTGCGGCCAGCGCCTCCCGACCGAACTCTCCGGCGGCGAACGTCAGCGAGTGGCGATCGCCCGTGCGCTGGCCAACCAACCGGAGATCCTGCTCGCCGACGAGCCGACCGGCAGTCTCGACTCGGCCTCGACCGAGCACTTCCTCGGGCTGCTCAGTCGCCTCGGAGCGGGCGGGATGACCATCGTGATCGTCACCCACGACGCAGGTGTCGCAGAGCATGCCGACCGGGTGGTCGCGATGCGCGACGGTGCGGTCGTCGACGAGAGCCGGCCGGACAACCCGGCGCAGCCCACCACGCGACCAGAAGCGGCTCCCGCTCCGTGAACGGTGGTCAATTCCTCGAGCAGTGGTCAACGAGGAGTGATGCCCCACGAACCGCTCCACCGGGCGCCCGGAGCGAGCACCGCGACGTCGGTGCCGGAGCGGAGCGCGTCGGGCGGGCACGACATCGGCTCGACTGCGAGCGCGGTGCGCCGCTCCTCCGGTGGCAGCGTGTCGCCCGTGTAGACCATCGCGTACTTGAAGCGGTCGTCCATCCACACGGTGATCCCGCCGGTTCCGTCGCGGCGGTCGAGGTCGACGCGCACCCGTCCGTCCGCATCGCGTTTGAGATCGCAGAACGCAGTGTCGAGGCGGGTGACCCCGACGAGCCGTCCGCGGGAGAAGTCGAACTCGCTACCCCCGACCGGCCCCTTCCGCACAGGAAGCCCGCGCTGGTCGGACATCAGCCTGGAGGAGGCGGGAACGGTCAGCCGCCACGAGTCGACCGAATCGTTCCCGAGGGTCAGATACGGGTGGAAGCCGATCCCGAAGGGGAGATTGCCCGACCCGGTGTTCTCCGCGGTCGCGGTCACCACCAGACCGTCCCGTCCGATGCGGTACTCGATAGCGAGCCGGAGCGTGAAGGGATAACCCGGCGACGGTCGGAGCTCGTACTCCATCGTGACCTGGTTCTGGGCCCGAGCGACCATCCGCCAGGGAACCCAGCGCACGAGGCCGTGGATCGCGTTGGCGGCGGCCGGCTCGTCGAGAGCGGCTTGCGCGGTGATCCCCTCGAAGGAGTAGCAGCCGTCGCCGAGGCGGTTCGGCCAGGGCGCCAGAACCTGTCCCCGACCACCCTGACTCCACTCGTCGCTCGCGAAGCCGCCGATCACCGGACGCTCGCCGACCGTGAACGAGCGGAGGGTGGCCCCGGTCTCCGTGATCACGGCACGGTGGTCCCCGTGGCCGATCACCCACTGGTCGCCGGTCGCGGCCGTGGTCTCCGCAGGACGCTGGTCCTCGGGCGGGGGTCGTGAGGTCATCGCGTAGCGAGCTCTTCGGGTCGAGGGTCCGCCTCCGTGACGGACCACGGAGTGGCCGATGCCGACCGGTATGGTAGGCGAAGAGGCCGAGGCGAGGCCTCACGACCTGGGCATGCGCGTCGACGCGTGTCGTCTCCCGGCCGCCAGAGAGCACACCTGCGATGCGCACCTTGATCACCAACGACGATGGCGTCTTCGCCCCCGGCATCGCGGCGCTCGCCCGCGGCCTTTCGGCGACCCTTGACGCGGACGACGACTTGGTGGTGGTGGCACCGCTCACCAACCAGAGTGGGTGTGGTGCCGCCGTCGGTGCCGTCTACGACCGAGAGTCCATCGCCTACGAGACCGTCGAGATCCCCGGGCTCGCTCGGGTCCCGACCTATGGCATCGAAGGATCACCCGCGCTCGCGGTGATCCTCGCCGCCATCGGCGGATTCGGTCCCGAGCCCGATCTCGTCGTCTCGGGTGTCAACGAGGGACTCAACACGGGCCGCTCGGCTCTCCATTCGGGCACGGTGGGAGCCGTGCTGACCGCGGCACAGTTCGGTATCCGCGGCCTCGCGGTGAGCATCGCCTGGGCCACCGATCCGATCCCGTGGGAGACACCGGTTCGGATCGCGACGGAGCTGGTCCCCGCGCTCATCCGCATGGCCCCTGCGACCGTCCTCAACCTCAACGTCCCAGCGGTTCCCTTGGACAAGTTGAAAGGCCTGCGCCATGGCTCCCTGGGCAGGATGGGCTTGATCCGGGCGGTCCGCCCCGAAAACACACCGGACCCGGTTGCGGGGGCACCCCTCGACCGGACGACCGGGTCGATCACCTTGACCCTGCGCGGAGCCTCGGGGTCGGACCGCGTCGCCGAGCGGGCAGAGCTCGAACCGGGCTCCGACGCGGCGATCGTCGCGGACGGCTGGGGCTCGGTGACACCCCTCCTCGGTGTCCACGAGGACACCTCCTCCGCCGGAGTGGACGCGCTCGCCGCCGCGCTCGACGCCTACCCGACCCCGGCAGGCGAGTCGCACTGACCGGCGACCGAACTCGCACCGGACCTCGCTCAGGCGCTTCGGATTGGGTCGTCGATCGCGGTCGGATGGCGCGGCTGGTACAGACCGGCCTCGCCCCCACTGGGAAGGATGATCTTCGTCACGCTCCCCCACTGCACTTCCTCGACGTCGGTGAAGACCACTCCGCGACCGCCGAGGGATTCCATCTCCGCTGTCAGGTCGTCGCACATGAGGTGGAGCTCGGCTCCCGGAGCGCCGCTCGGATGGATGGCCATCTCTGCGGGCGGTAACGCAAAGATCAGCCAACCGCCGCCCGCATCGACCGACTCGAGGCCGAAGAGGTCCGACAGGAACGACCGATCGGCGTCCGCGTCTTCGCTGAACACCACCAGATGGGCGCCGAAGATCACGACCCTATCCTGCCGGATCGCGGCCGTCCGGTGCCCGGTGCTTCCCCTCTGCCCGTCGTGGGAGGTGCTGCTCGAACCAGTCGATCGCCAACTCGGCCACCGCCTGCATCGCCCCCGGCTCCTCGAACAGGTGGGTCGCGCCCGGCACGATCACGATCTGGTGGGTGCACCGTAGCGTTGCGGCAGCCTCGCGGTTCAGCGCGAGGACCGCAGTGTCCGCGCCACCGACGACGAGGAGCGTCGGGCAGCGCACCGCACCGAGCCGTGGGCCGGCCAGGTCCGGTCGCCCGCCACGCGACACGACGGCCTTCACCTCGTTGCCGGGAGCGCCGGCCGCCCAGAGCGCGGCCGCTGCACCGGTGCTCGCGCCGAAGTACCCGAGCGGGAGCCGACCGGCTGCCGGCTGGCCTCGCACCCACACCGTCGCGCCGAGGAGCCGTTCCCCGAGCAGCGCCACATCGAACACTCGACGACGGTCGGCCGCCTCGTCCTCGGTGAGCAAGTCGAACAGGAGCGTCCCGAAGCCGTGGTCCCCGAGCGCACGGGCCATCGCCTGGTTGCGCGGGCTGTGGCGGCTGCTCCCGCTTCCGTGGGCGAAGAGCACGATGCCCGATGCGAGTTCGGGAACCACGAGCTCGCCGGGGAGGTCGACGTCGCCCGCCCGCACGTGCACCTCCCCGCCCGGTCCGGGTTCCCTGCCCGTCGTCTCGTCCGCCTCCCGCAGCGCCGCGCCGACCTCTCGGTCGGAGGTCTGCTCGAAGTTCTCGTACCACTGCCCCACCGCGACGAAGTGCGGCGGGACGAGAAGGCAGACCACCTGGTCCGCCTCGGACCGCAGCCGCGCCACCGTCTCGGGCGGCGCGACCGGCACCGCGACGACGACCTTGCGGGCGCCCATCACGCGAGCCACCTGCACCGCGACCCGGGCGGTTCCCCCGGTGGCGATGCCGTCGTCGACGATCACCACTGTCCGTCCGAGCACACCAACCGGCGGACGACCGCTCCGATAGCGCGCGACGCGTCGCTCGAGCTCGGCGCGCTCCCTCGCGATCACCGCTTCGATCTCCCTGTCGCCGAGTCCGGCCCGCCGCACGAGGTCGCGGTCGAGGATCGTCACGTCCTCCTCGCCGATCGCGCCGAACCCGAGCTCCGGTTGGAAGGGGACCCCCAGTTTGCGCACCACGAGCACGTCCAGCGGGGCGACGAGGGTCCGCGCGACCTCCGCGGCGACCGGCACGCCACCCCTCGGGAGGGCGAGCACGACCGGCTGCTCGTCCCGGAGGAACAGCAACCGCTCACCGAGTAGCCGCCCGGCCTGTCCCCGGTCGTGGAACGTCGAGCCGGACTCGCCTCTCAGTGCGTATGCCATCTCAGAACCCGCAGGGGGTCTACCCGCTCGGCGCCCGGCCAACACCCTCGAGGACCGGCGCCCCCCGAGCGCTGCGCCGGCCGGATCCTCCGGAACGAGGTCCTCACGGCGCCACCTTTGCCGCGACTGGGCTCCGGCGCCAGGGGCGGACGAGCTACCGCTGGTAGCGGGAGTCAGCCGAGCAGACCGTCGAGCCAATCGAAGGTCAGCTGCGCGGAGAGCCGCAGGTTGTCGACCTGACAGTGGGTGGACGCACCGTCCAGTGCCGTGAAGACCACCGACTCGACCGGTCCACCCACACCCTCGACGAAGGTGGCGAACTGTGCCGCCGGCTCGTCCCCTTCGCGGTCGCCGACCAGTGCGAGTGACGGGCAGCGGATCTGCGAGAGCCGGTCTCCGAGCCGGAATTGCTCCATCGCGTCGCGCCACGTGTGGAAGGACGGCACCCCGAAGCGTTGACAGATCGCTGCGATGCCCCACTGCATCTGACGGGGCATGAGGTCTTCGGGAACACCGATCACGTCCTCGGGGCGGACGTCTCTCGACATTCGGTAGACCTCGGTTCCGACCCACGCCTCCATGTAGCGGCTCATGTCGACCACCGGTGGATTGACCGCGAGTGCACGGATCCGCCCGTCGTGCGCGGCGCCACGGGCGGCGAAGTAGGACCCGAAGCTCTCGCCCGCCAGCGCGAGGCGCTCGGGATCGACGTCGGGGCGGGCGCAAAGGTGGTCCACCACCGCGCCGATCGGCACCTCGTAGTCGGGGCGGAAGACCATCGAAGGAGTGCGGCGCAGGCACCCGGGTTGCCCGGGACCGTCGAAGACGAAGACGTTCCAACCGCGTTCGGCCCCGGGAGCACCGAGGTGGAAGTAGAGCTCCTCCGCGCTCGAGTCGAACCCGCCGACGCCGATCAGCGTCGGACGCGGGCCACCGTCACCCCGGGGCCGAACGAGGTAGCCGGGAAGCGGGCCCTCCTCGAAGGGCACCTCGATGAGCTCGACGGGAGGCTCGAGCAGCGCCGCCGCCTGCGCGAAACAGGCCTGGCTCCGTTCGCCCGTCCGGGCGGCATCGACTGCGTCACCCTCCGCGTAGTACTCGGCCGTGCGGTGGTAGGTGGACGCCCGCAACAGGTGGTCGCGCGCGCTCACCGGATGGCCCCCGTCGAGGCAGCTCTGTCCCCGCTCCTCGACCCGTCGGGCGAGTCGCTCGAAGGCGGCCGCCCAGCTGCGTGGGCTTCCGTCGACGATCTCGGCCACGACCGACAGGCACTCGCCGACGGTGGACCCGCCGTAGTCGGCGACACCCAGGGCACGGATCAACTGGTAGTTGAACTCGTCGTCGCGGAAGCCCTCCACCCGTACGGCGCTGCGGACGATGTCTGAGTCCTCGAACGACACGTCACTCTCCCTCGCGCCGGCACCGACCGGCGGTGCCGGCACCGTCGATCATTGTGCCCGACGATCGACCTACCCTGTGGCATGCGGGTCGCCGCCATCCAGACGACCGCGGGCCCCGACCGCGCGGCGAACCTCGAGGCTGCGACACCCCTCGTCGAGGATGCGGCGGCGCAGGGCAGCCGACTCGTCGTCCTGCCCGAGTACTTCTCGGTCGCCGGGAACGGCGCCCATCTCCGCGCCCACGCCGAGGATCTCGCGGGTCCGACCGTCGCGTGGGCGTCCGAGCTGGCCGCGCGCCTGCAGATCGCGCTGGTCGCGGGCACCTTCCCCGAACGCGGTGACGATCCCTACGGGCGGGTCTCCAACACGAGTTGCCTGGTCGGCCCGTCCGGCACGGTCGAGGCCGTCTACCGGAAGATCCACCTCTTCGACGTGGATCTCGAGGGCACCACCGTGCACGAGTCCGCGGTGGTCGCAGCGGGTGGCGAGCTCTGCGTGGCACCGCTCACCATCCATCCCGACGAGGCCGAACCCGCACCGGTCCTCGGGATGTCGGTCTGCTACGACCTCCGGTTTCCCGAGCTCTACCGCATCCTCGCCCTCGAAGGAGCGACCGTCGTGGCGGTGCCCGCCGCGTTCACCGCCGCGACCGGCCCGCCCCACTGGCGGCTGCTGGTGCGCGCCCGTGCGGTCGAGAACCAGGTCTACGTCGTCGCCGCCGCACAGGTGGGCGTCTTGCCGCCGGGCATGCCGCCCTGCTACGGACACTCGATGATCGTCGATCCGTGGGGGGACGTCCTCGCCGAACAGCTCGACGACGAAGCGGGCTTCGTGATCGCCGACATCGACCTCGGTCGGCTCGAACAGGTGCGCCGACAGCTCCCCGTCTTGTCCCATCGCCGGCCCGACACGTACCGTTGGCCCGATGGACGCTG
The DNA here is from genome assembly GCA_963769905.1 of uncultured Acidimicrobiaceae bacterium. Taxonomy (GTDB): domain Bacteria; phylum Actinomycetota; class Acidimicrobiia; order Acidimicrobiales; family RAAP-2; genus Bog-756. The sequence continues at coordinate 830,626 of CAVYNG010000002.1, read as the reverse complement.
AGGGCGCGCTGCCGGAACCCGTCGCGACACCGCCCAAGGGCAGGTCGACGAGAGCGCACGGCTTCGGACACCGCGCGCCGCCGTACGAAGTCGGCATGTTCGAGTCCGGCGGTGTCCGCCTCTCCTACGAGGTCCACGGACACGGTCACCGGGTGCTCGTGTTCATGCACGGGATCCTCCTCGACGCCAATCTCAACCGCCGCCTCGCCCAGGACCTTGCCGAGCTCGGCAACCGGGTCGTGCTGCTCGATCTGCCCGGGCACGGGCTGTCGGACAAGCCGCGGCGGGCCTCCTTTCACCGGATGGACACGTATGCCGACCACGTGGTCGCGCTCCTCGACCACCTCGGTCTCGAGACCGCTGTCATCGGCGGGGTCTCGCTCGGCGGGAACGTGAGCCTGCTGATGGCCGCCGAGAACCCCGACCGCGTGCAAGGCCTCCTCATCGAGATGCCGGTCCTCGAGTGGGCGCTCCCCGCCGCGGCCGCCACCTTCATCCCGATGCTCCTGGCCGTCCACTTCGCGAGGCCGGCCGTCCGGCGCCTCGCCTCGGCGATCCGGCGGCTCCCCCGCACGGGGAACGGACCGGTCGACAGCATCATGAACGCCTTCTCCAACGACCCGGTCGAGACGGCCGCAGTCCTCCACGGCATCCTGGCTGGGCCGGTCGCGCCGACGGTCGACCAGCGTGCGGCAACCGACGTGCCCTGTCTGGTCATCGGCCACCGGGTCGACCGGATCCACCCCTTTCACGACGCCGAGCAGCTCGCACGGCGGCTGCCACAGGGCGAGCTGGTCGAGGCCAACTCCGTCCTCGAGTTGCGCTTCCGCCCTGAGCGGCTGACCACCGAGATCAACCGGTTCCTCGACGAGGCGTGGAGCCGGCCGCGGCGCACCCGCCGCGCCGGCTGAGCCGGGTCACTCTTCGCTCGGAGGACGTCGGGCCCTCTTGCGCTCGGAGAGACGGCGCTTGTCGGTGAGCCTGCGCTCGGTCGCTCCCCGCGACGGGCGGGTCGGCCGTCTCGGCTTCTCGACCCGCAGCGCGGCGACCAGTCGTTCACGCAACCGGTCGACGGCGAGTCGCCGATTGCGACCCTGGGAGCGCTCCTCGTCGGCGACCACCCGGATCTCGCTGCCGAGGCGGTCGAGCAGGCGGTCCCGCTGGGCCGCGCTCAGCGCGGTGGAGGAGGCCAGGTCGAAACGGAGTTCGACACGGGTCGCGACCTTGTTGGCGTGTTGGCCGCCCGGCCCTCCGCTCGGTCCGAAACGGAACTGCAGTTCGGAAAGTGGGATGTGCAGCGACGGAGTGATCTCGACGGCGCGCTCCTCGCCGGGCGTGCTCACTGGCCTTCGTCTGGGTCGCCGTGCCGCGAGGGCTCGTCGACGACCGGATTGGTGAGGGTCCCGATCCCCTCGACCTCCACGCTCACCGTGTCACCGGCACGCAACCAGCGCGGGGGACGCCCGGCCGCCGCGACGCCCGCCGGTGTGCCGGTCGTGATCACCATGCCCGGCTCGAGGGTGAACGCCGCCGAGAGGTGCTCGACCATCTCGGCACAAGTGAAGATCATCTCCGAGGTCCGCCCGTCCTGGCGGAGCTCACCGTTGACCCGGGTCCTGATCGACAGGTCCTGCGGATCCCCGAGCTCGTCGGGCGTCACGATCCAGGGACCGGTCGGTCCGTGCGTGTCGAATCCCTTGCCCATCATCATCGTCGGGGTTCGCCACTGCCAGTCTCGCACGCTCACGTCGTCGACCACGAGGAAGCCGGTGATCACGTCGAACGCCTTCGCCGCGGGGACGTGGCGGCACCGTCGTCCGACGACCATCCCGAGCTCTCCCTCGTAGTCGACCGCCGACGACACCATCGGCACCTCGATCGCCGTACCAGGTCCCACCACGCAGGTCGGCTGCTTGGAGAACCAGGTCTGGAACTCAGGACGGTCCCGTCCGAGCTCGCGGAGATGGTCCTCGTAATTCGAGCGCGATCGCGAGGAACGAGGGCGGGTGGGGCACCGGAGCGAGAAGGTGGGCGTTCGCGAGCGCGACACGGCGTGCTCGGGTAGAGGGCGCGCCGGCGAGCACCTCGCGGGCGTCGACTCCGAGGGCGAGGAGGTCGACCATGGCGCCCGGCAGCCCGACCACCGGGTCGGTGAGGTCCACGACCTCGTCGTCCGTGACGAGACCCGAGCGCACCTCCCCGTCGAGAAAGCTCACCAACCGCACCGCAAGAAAACTAGGCGACGTCGAGCCGTAGAGTCGCACGTTGCCCGACCTCGAGCCGACGCCGCCCGGGCCGGGGAGCGCTTCCTTCGACGGCCGGGTGGTGCTGGTCACCGGTTCCTCCGTCGGAATCGGCGAAGCATGCGCGCGGCGCTTCGCCGCGGCGGGCGCGACGGTCGTGGTCAACTCGGTGACGAACATCGAGGCCGGCGAACGGGTGGCCGCAGGGCTGCCGGCCGCCAGCTACTGCCGAGCCGACGTCGCCGATGCCCGGGAGGTTTGTTCGCTGCTCGACCACGTGGCGGAACGTCACGGACACCTCGACGTGCTGGTCAACAACGCGGGTACCACCCAGGTGATTCCGCACGCCGACCTCGACGCGGCCACACCGGAGGTCTGGAGACGGATCCTCGACGTGAACCTGATCGGGACCTGGCAGGTCACGGTAGCCGCGGTTCCGCTGTTGCGCGCAAGCGACGACGGGCAGGTGATCAACGTGTCCTCGATCGCCGGCCAACGGGCGACGGGGAGCTCGATCCCCTACGCGTGCTCCAAGGCCCCGGTCGACCACCTGACCCGACTCCTCGCCGACACACTCGGTCCCGACATCCGGGTCAACGCGATCTCACCGGGCCTCGAGATCGTCCACGGCGTGGCCTGCGCCCGGTACATGACCGGGGCGGTGGTGCTCGTCGACGGCGGCCTGCATCTCGTCTGACGGAGACCGGTCCGACCCAGGCTGCTCATCCGACGCCGGGTCCTTCCCCGTCCTGCCGCTCCCGGTCGAGCCGCCAGATCCCGTGCGGCGCGTCGGGGTAGGTCGAGAGGACCCGCTCCTCGACGAGCCGGAACCCGAGCCGGCGGGCAACGGATGACGACCGCTCGTTCTCCGGGAGGATGACGCTGAACAGACGCTCCGCGCCGAGCTCTTCGAACGCATAGGAGATGGACCGACCGCCGGCCTCGGTCGCGTACCCCCTCCCCCACCGCGACGGGTGGACGACCCAGCCCACCTCGAGGCCCGGCCAGTCGGGACGCTCGGGCAGGTGCAGCCCTGCGCGCCCGATCAGCTCACCGGTCGAGCGCTCCTCGAGGGCCCACTGACCCGAGCCGCGCAGCTCCCACTGACCGAGCCAGAGGGCCATCTCGTACCATGCGTCGGATCTCGAGTAGTCCTCCGGGCGGTGGAGGCTGCGCCTGATGTCGGACGCGCTCATCACCTCGGTGAACACGTCGAGGTCGTCCTCGCGGAAGGGCCGGAGCACAAGGCGTTCGGTGACGAGGGTCGGGCAGGCACCCATGACGGCAGTCAAGCATGGAGACCGACGGAGCGCGCCGGGCACCGCCGCCCTTCCCTCCGGCGCCTCGGCGTGTGAGAGTGGGCGGATGGGGTCGATCACGTCTTTGCCCCTCGGCCGGGAAGGAGAGCCGGAACGATTCGGACCGGTGCCGTCCTCGCGCCGTTACCTCGGTCTGAGCGCCGACGGGTGGATCCTGGTGGCCGCGGTCGGGGCGCCGATCGCGATGGCCGCCCTTCTCGTCCCCTGGCGCGATCAGCTCGACGCCGCGGACGGTGCGCTCTTCCTCGTAGTGGTGATCGTGGCGATCGCGAGCACCGGTCGCAGGTTGGCCGCCCTTGTCGCGGCGGTGGTCTCCGCGCTCGCCTTCGACTACTTCCTCACCGTTCCGTATGAGTCGTTCCGGATCACCAACCACCAGGACCTGATCAGCGAGATCCTCCTCATCGTGGTCGGTCTCGCCGTAGGAGAGCTCGCGGCGCGGGGGCGACGCCACCGCGAACGCGGCCTCGATGTCCAGCCAGCGCGTCGAGCAGCTGCACGCGGTCACCGAACTGACCGCGAGCGGCCAGGATCCCGCTCTGGTCGTCGCCAGCGCGGGGAGCGCGCTGCGCGAGCTCCTCACGCTCCGCGAATGCCGCTTCACCCGTGGCGATCCGGGTGATGCCACAGCACGAGTCACGCCGGCCGGCGACGTCGTGGTCGGCCACGAGACCTGGTCCACCGAGGCGCTCGGTTTGCCGACGAGAAGCGTCGACCTCCCGGTGCGCAGCAGCGGATGGCTGCTCGGGCACTTCCTCCTGACGCCGACACCTGGTGCTCCCGTCTCGGGGGAGGAGCTGCGGGTTGCCGTCGCAATCGCCGACCAGGTCGGGGCTGCTCTGGCTGCCGAGGAAGCGCGGCCGACGACCGGCGGCCCTGACGCACCGGGTCCGGCGCCGTTGCCGGATACGGGCTCGCATTAGCAGGCGGACTCGACCGGCCGGCCGTCACCGGCGCCGGCCGCGACCCTACCGTTGGAGGCTTGCCAACGCCTCGTTGAGCTGGAGCACGTTGACCGTGTTGCTGCCGAGGAACCCGAGCTGTGGGCCGTTGGCCACGCGGTCGATCAGCGAGGAGAGTGTCGACGGCGAGAGTCCGGTGGCCTTCGACACCATCGGGATCTGGGCCTTTGCGTCCGCCACCGTGATGTCGGGGTCGATCCCGCTCCCGGAGGTCGTGACGAGGTCCGGGGTGGGATTGACGCCGCGCTGACGCCAATATCGGACCAGTTGCTGGGTGTTGGTCAGGAGGGTCTTCGAACGTGGACCCAGGTTGCTCGCCCCGGACTCGCCGGAGTTCAAGACTCCGGGCTTGCCGGGGACGTTGTTGGCCCCGAGCGGGTTGTCCCCCCCACCGGCGACCGGGCTCAACGAGCCGGCGTAGGGGCCGAGGGCATCGGGCCGGCCTTGGAACACGCAGCTCCCGAGTGGGTGACCTGGGCACTTGGTCTGCGACCAGTTCTGACCGACGAGGGTCGACCCGTTCGACGTGATCGAGCCGTCGGCCTGATGCTTGAACAACCCCTGCGCCACACCGGTGCCCGCGAGTGCATAGATGAACCCGAAGAAGATGGTGAAGGCCACGACGGCGACGAGTGAGCGGCGAAGGTGTACGAGCATCGGAGTCCCTCGATCAGTAGGCGTGGAGCGCGACCAGAATCAGGTCGATCAGCTTGATGAAGATGAAGGGGACGATGATCCCGCCCACCCCGTAGATCCAGACGTTGCGCCGGAGGATCGCGGCGGACGAGGCCGGACGGAACCTGACGCCCCGCAGTGCGAGTGGGATGAGGGCTACGATCACCAGCGCGTTGAAGATGACCGCGGAGAGGACCGCGCTCTGTGGGCTGTGCAGTTTCATGATGTTGAGGGTGTTGAGCTGCGGATAGGTGGCGACGAACAGCGCGGGGATGATCGCGAAGTACTTGGCGACGTCGTTGGCGATCGAGAAGGTGGTCAGTGATCCCCGGGTGATCAGAAGCTGTTTGCCGATCTCGACGACGTCGATGAGCTTGGTCGGATTCGAATCGAGGTCGACCATGTTGCCGGCCTCCTTGGCCGCGGTCGTCCCGGTGTTCATGGCCACCCCGACGTCGGCCTGGGCGAGGGCGGGCGCGTCGTTGGTGCCGTCACCGGTCATCGCGACGAGCTTGCCCCCCTCCTGCTCGGACTTGATCAGCGCCATCTTGGCCTCGGGGGTCGCCTCGGCGAGGAAGTCGTCCACGCCGGCCTCCTGGGCGATCGCCGCCGCGGTGAGCGGGTTGTCGCCGGTGATCATCACCGTACGGATGCCCATCCGGCGCATCTCGTCGAACTTCTCCTGGATGCCCTGCTTGACCACGTCCTTCAGCTCGATGACGCCGAGGATGTCCGGTCCGTCCGCGACCACCAACGGGGTCGATCCTTCCCGCGAGACGCGCTCCACGATTTCGTCCAGACCCTCGGGGATGCTCCCATCCTGATCGACCACCCACCGCTTGACCGAGTCAGCCGCTCCCTTGCGGATCTGGCGGCCGTCGAAGTCGAGACCGGACATCCGGGTGGTCGCGGTGAAGGGCACGAAGGTGTGCTCGCCTTCGAGGTCGCGCTCCCGGATGGCGAAGCGCTGCTTCGCCAGCACCACGATCGAGCGGCCTTCAGGCGTTTCGTCGGCGAGCGAGGCCAGTTGTGCGGCGTCGGCCAGATCCTGTTCGCGATGATCCCCGACCGGAAAGAAGTCGGAGGCCATCCGGTTGCCGAGGGTGATCGTGCCGGTCTTGTCGAGAAGCAGGGTCTGCACGTCCCCTGCCGCCTCGACCGCGCGCCCGCTCATGGCCAGTACGTTGCGCTGAACCAGCCGGTCCATCCCTGCGATGCCGATGGCAGAGAGCAGCGCGCCGATGGTCGTGGGGATGAGACACACCAGCAGGGAGACCAGGATGACCACCGAGACGCTTGCGCCCGAGTAGTGGCCGAACGCCTGGAGTGTCACCACCACCGGGATGAACACGATGGTGAGCACGGCCAGCAGGATGGTGAGGGCGATCTCGTTCGGAGTCTTCTGTCGGTTCGCCCCTTCGACGAGTGAGATCATCCGGTCGAGGAAGGTATCGCCCCGTTCTGCGGTGATCCGGACGACGATGCGGTCCGAGAGGACCCGGGTGCCGCCGGTGACCGCCGACCGGTCGCCGCCCGACTCGCGGATGACCGGCGCGGACTCGCCGGTGATCGCGGACTCGTCGACCGAGGCGATGCCCTCGATGATCTCGCCGTCGGAGGGGATCACGTCGTTGGCCTCGCACACCACCAGATCGCCCTTGGAGAGCTCGGCCGCCGGCACCAGCTCTTCGCTCCCGTCGGACCGCAGGCGGCGAGCCTCGGTCTCCGATCGCATCCGACGGAGCGTGTCCGCCTGGGCCTTCCCGCGTCCCTCTGCCATGGCCTCGGCGAAGTTGGCGAACATCACCGTGAGGAACAGCCAGATGGTGATCGACCAGGTGAAGATGCCCGGATGGGCGACGGCCTCGATGAAGGTGATCACCGTCCCGACAAGGACGACGAACATGACCGGGTTGCGGACCTGGACGGTCGGATTCAGCTTGCGAAACGAGTCGCCGAGCGCCATCCGGAGGATTTCGCGGTCGAACAGGCTCCGGGCCTCCGCGACACCGTGGGCCTCGATATGGGGCGGGCTCGGCTCGTGTGGCGACTGGGTCGCGACGTCGGTCATCAGAAGAACCCGTGGCTGAGCTGTTCGACGATTGGGCCGAGCGCGACGGCGGGGAAGAAGGTCAGGCCACCGATGATGACGATGACGCCGATGGTGAGGCCGACGAACATCCCGTTGTCCGTGCGGAACGTCCCGAGCGACGTGGGCACGACGTTCTTCCCTGCGAGCGAGCCCCCGAGCGCAAGTGCGGGGATCATGATCCCGAATCGGCCGATCAGCATGTCGATCGCGCCGACGATGTTGTAGAAGGCGGTGTTGCCGGTGAGGCCCGCCATCGCCGAGCCGTTGTTGTTGCCCTGCGAGGTGAGACCGTAGAGGATCTCGCTGAACCCGTGGGGCCCGCTGTTGAGCGGCCCGGCGCGTCCGGCGTGGAGCGAGACCGCGATCGCGGTGAGGACGAGCACGGCGACGGGCATGACGAGCGCCGCCAAACCGGCGAGTTTGACCTCCCTGGCCTGGATCTTCTTCCCCAGGTACTCGGGAGTTCGACCGATCATCAGGCCACCGATGAACACGGCGATGATCGCAAAGATGAGCAGGGTGTAGAGCCCGCTGCCCACCCCACCCGGGGTGACCTCACCGAGCATCATGCCGGTCATCGGTCCCATCCCGCCGATCGGGTTGTACGAATCGGTCGCGCTGTCGACTGCACCGTCGGAGGTCTGGGTCATCGACACGTTGAACAGGGAACTGGTCGTGTCCCCGAAGCGGACCTCTTTGCCCTCGGTGTTCCCGACCGTCGAGTGGACTCCGGCGGCAACGACCGCGGGATTGTTCTGGTGCTCGGCATAGCTGGTGAACCCGACCCACACACCGAAGATGATCAACATCGCCGCGAGCAGAGCGACGCCGTGGCGGATGCTCTTGACCATCTTGCCGAAGGTGTAGGTGAGGGCGAAGGGGATGGAGAGGGTAAGCCAGATGTAGAGGAGGTTGGTCAACCCTGTCGGGTTTTCGAGGGGATGGGCGAGGTCGACGTTGAAGAACCCTCCGCCGTTCGTCCCGAGCTGCATGATGGACCCCATGAAGCCGGCCGGCCCGAGGGCGACCGTCTGCGAGACGCCGTTCAGCGAGTCGTGGATCGACACCGGTCCCGACAGCGTCTGCACTGCGCCCTGACCAACGACCACGATGCCGGCGAGGAAGGCGATCGGCAGGAGGATGTAGAGCATGCACCGGGTGATGTCGACCCAGAAATTGCCGATGGTCGGAGAGTTGTGTCGGGAGAATCCACGCACCACTGCGATGGCCACCGCGATCCCGACGGCCGCGCTCACGAACTGCTGGACGGTGAGCACTCCGATCTGGGAGAAGTACGACATGGCCGTCTCGCCCCCGTAGTTCTGCCAGTTGGTGTTGGTCATGAACGAGGTGATCGTGTTGAAGCCGAGTGCCTGGGGCACAGCGCCGAAGTGCTGCGGGTTGAGCGGGAGCGAACCCTGGATCCGCATCAGGAAGTAGCCGAGGGCGAGGAATACGGCCGAGAAGATGACGGTCGCACCCGCGTAGCGCTGCCAGGTCTGCTCCTGTTCGGGGCTGGTCCGGAGCGCCCAGTAGAACGGCCGCTCGGCCCAGGCGAGATAGCGGACGCGGCCCTCGAACACCGCGGCCATGTAGGAGCCCAAATAGCGCCAGGTGATCGCCAGAAGGACGACCAGGACGACGATGGTCCAGAAGAAGCCCATCTAGAACTTCTCGGGCTTGAACATCGCGACGCCGAGATAGATGAACATCACGATGGCGACGCCGAGCAGGATGCCCTGGGTGACGGTCATACCCGCTCGAGCGCCCAGATCAGAGCGAGCCCGAGCACGGCGAATCCGACGATGCCCAGCACGACGAGGAAATCAGCCATGCTTCGAGTATCCGCCCCCTGTTCTCAACACGTTCTGAACGGAGCCTCGGAGTTCTCAATAATTCCTCAACGGAGTGCGACGGTGCGTCCCTTCGGCCCGAATCGTATGAGAATGGACGCGTGCGAAAGAGCTTGATCGGCACGGTCGTCGGAGTGGCCCTCGCGGTCGGCGCCAGCGTCGCGATGGTGCCCTTGCGCCCGCACCTGAGCATCGCCACCGCCGCACTGGTGCTGGTCCTCCCGGTGGTCGCCGGCGCAGTGGTCGGGGGCACCGTCGCCGGGGTGGCAAGCGTCGTCGCCGGTTTCCTTCTCTTCGACCTACTCTTCGTCCCGCCGTATGGGCGTCTTTCGGTGGAACGACCCGAGAACCTCGTCGCACTGGTCGTGTACGCGCTGGTGATGGCGATCGTCGCGAACCTCGTCGCCCGGCTCGACGCGGCGAGAAGAGACGCTCGGATGAGGGCCGACGAGGCCCGGCGGGTCCTCGACCTCTCGGACCTGCTGGTCGAGGACCGGTCGACTGAGGACCTGCTGAAGTCGGTCGTCCGCGCGGTGGCGACCCTCTTCGAGGTGCCCGGCGTCGCGCTTCTCGTCCCCGACGGCGAGGCGCTGCGGGTCGCCGCGTCCGCAGGAGAGGAACTGACTGCCGCGGAGCTCGGCGGCCTCGAGCCCCGTTCGGGCGTGCCGGTCGGGCTCGGGACCACGTCCGCGTCGCCCGACGAACTCCAGACCGTCGCGCTCATCGCCGGGGGTGAGCCGGTCGGCCTGCTCGCTCTGCGGTCCATGCCGGACTCCGAGCCTGACCGGGTCCTGCTCCGCTCCTTCGTCAACCACGCGGCGCTGGCACTCGAGCGGGCCCGGCTCCGCGACCAGGCGCTCCGCTCCGAGCTCCTCGAGGAGGTGGACCGGCTCCGACATGCGATGGTCGGGGCCGTCTCCCACGATCTGCGGACGCCGCTCGCGACGGTCAAGGTGGCGTCCTCGACCCTCGTCGATTCGCAAATGCCGCTCTCCGATCAGGACGTCCACGAGCTGCACGTGCTGATCGACGTCGAGGTCGACCGGCTGATCCGCCTGGTGACCAGCCTCCTCGACATGACCCGCATCGACGCCGGCGTGCTCGAGCTGCACCGGGCCCCGCGTTCGGTCTCGGAACTGGTGAAGGAGGCCGTCGGCTCCCTGCACGCCTCGCTGGGCGACCGCGACGTGGCGACCGAGTTCCCTGAACCGTTGCCCGAGGTCGACGTCGACACGCTTCTCATCGGTCAGGTGCTCGGTAACCTGCTCGACAATGCCAACCGCCACGCACCGCCCGAGAGCGTGATCACCGTGGCCGGCGAAGTACGGGGGGACCGTGTCGCCGTGTCGGTGACCGACGAGGGACCCGGCATACCTCCCGAGGAGCGCGAGATCGTGTTCGACCGCTTCGTGCGATTCGACACGGGAGGTCGGACCGGCCTCGGGCTGGCAATCGCCAAGACCTTCGTCGAGGCCCATGGCGAGCGGATCTGGGTCGAGGACGTCGACGGGGAGGGTTCTCGCTTTGTCTTCACCCTTCCGACCGCGGCGTCGAACGGGGCCCGGGCCATCGGGGTCGGTGCGACGCATGGCTAAGGTGCTCGTCATCGACGACGACCCGTCGCTCCTCCGTGCGCTGCGGCTCGGCCTGCAGGCGGGGGGTCACGAAGTCGTGACCGCGGCGAACGGCGCCCAGGGGATCTCGGCGACGGCGGTCGCCTCGCCGGACATCGTGGTCCTCGACCTCGGACTCCCGGACCTCGACGGACTGGCCGTGTGCAGGCGTATCCGCGAATGGAGCGAGGTGCCGATCATCATCCTGTCGGCGAGCGGGACCGAGGACCGCAAGGTCGCGGCGCTGAACGGCGGCGCGGACGACTACGTGACCAAGCCGTTCGGGATGGCCGAGCTCGAGGCACGGATCCGGACCGCGATCCGCCACCGGACCGGCCAACCAGCCGACACCTCTCCTGCCTCCCTCACCGTCGGCGAGCTCGAGCTCGACTTCGTCCACCACGAGGCTTCGGACCGCGGCGCGAAGATCGATCTCACGACGAAGGAGTTCGAGGTCCTCTCCTATCTGGCGCGCCACTCGCCGAAGACCTGCACTCACCAGATGATCCTGCACGCGGTCTGGGGCCCCGGGTACGGGCGCGAGGCACACTACGTGCACGCCTACGTGCACCGGCTACGCCACAAACTGGGTGACGAGGAAGGGATGATCCGGACCACACCCGGCGTCGGGTACCGCCTCGATCCCGACTCACGAAACGCACCGGCCGGTGCCGAGGAGTCCCGACCGGCAGCAGGAGGCTGACCGATGGCCCGAGGGAAGCTCCGGCTCTACCTCGGCGCGGCCCCCGGGGTCGGCAAGACATACGCCATGCTCAACGAAGGCTGGCGCCGCAAAGGCCGCGGGACCGACGTGGTGATCGGCTGGGTCCAGGACCACGACCGCCCCCAGACCGACGCACAGATCCGTGATCTCGAGGTCTTCCCGCGTCGGTCGATCGAGTACCGGGGCCAGGTCTTCGAGGAGATGGACGTCGACGGTCTCATCGAGCGCAAGCCCCAGCTGGTACTGGTCGACGAGCTGGCCCACACCAATGTGCCCGGCTCGAAGCACGCGAAGCGGTGGCAGGACGTCGAGGGCCTGCTCGACGCGGGGATCAACGTGATCTCGACGGTCAACCTCCAGCACCTCGAATCGCTCAACGACGTGGTCGAGCAGATCACCGGCGTCGCCCAGAACGAGACGGTGCCCGATCCGGTCGTACGCGATGCGGATCAAGTCGAGCTGGTCGACATGGCGCCGGAGGCCCTCCAGCGGCGGATGGCCCACGGCAACATCTATCCGCCCGAGCGAATCGACGCCGCGCTCGGAAATTACTTCCGGACCGGGAACCTGACTGCCCTACGCGAGCTGGCCCTCCTCTGGGTGGCGGACCGGGTCGACGAGGAGCTCAACGACTATCGCGAGCGCCACAACATCGGACGTCCTTGGGAGACCAAAGAGCGGGTGGTGGTGTCGATCACCGGCGCCAAGGGCAGTGCAGTGCTCATCCGGCGGGCCGCCCGGATGGCCATGCGCACCAAGGCCGAGCTGGTGGGTGTGCACGTGCGCACCGACGACAGCCTCACCGGACCCGGGTCGAAAGGGCTCGCAGAGAATCGCTCTCTCCTCGAAGACCTCGGAGGCCGTTTCGTCGAAGTCGTCGGTACCGACGTCGCGCCCGCCCTGGTCCAGTTGGCCCGCGCGGAGAACGCCACGCAGCTGGTGATGGGGGCGACCCACCGCAACCGACTCAACGAGCTCTTCAAGGGCTCGGTGATCAACTCGGCAATCCGTAGTGCCGGCGGCTCACTCGACGTGCATGTGATCGCGACCGATTCCGAGTCGAATGCCGAGCTGCGCGAACGCAACGAGCAGGGTGACGGCGAGGTCGACGAGGGCGGCGCCCCGTCAAGGCGGGAGTCCGCGCGCCACCGGATCAACCGCCGGCAGTACGTGTCGCCGCTGCCGATTCGCAGAGTGGTCGCCGCTCTCATCATCGGCGCCGTCGGCTTCCCACTCCTCACCCTTGTGCTCACGTCGGCCGGCAACCACGCGAGCCTCGCGACCGCGCTCAGCTCCTATCTGGTCCTCGTCGTCGTGGTCGCGGCCATCGGTGGTGTGTGGCCTGCTCTGCTGGCGGCCCTTGCCGGCTTCCTCCTCTCCAACTACTACTTCGCGCCCCCCGTCCACACCTTCACGATTGGCAACGCGCGAGACATCCTGGCGCTGACCATGTTCCTCGTCACCGCGGGAGTGGTCAGCGTGCTCGTCGACCTCGCCGCACGTCGGACCGCAGCCGCTGTCCGTGCGCGGACCGACGCGAGAACCATCGCCCGAGTCGCGGGCCGCCTCGTCTCACCCGAGGGAAATCCCCTCCCTGCGCTCCTCGATGAGCTGCGGATCGCGTTCCATCTCGATTCGGCAGCGGTCCTGCGCTCGACGCGGGAACCCGGCGAAGCACGAGGACCGGCGGAGGCCACCTGGACCCATTGGGCGCCGGTCGCGACGTCGGGAGAGGACCCACCGCTCGACCCCAAGGACGCGCCGGTCGTCCTGCCGCTCACCGACCGCGAGGTGCTTCTGCTGCGCGGACCCGGCCTCGCCGCCGAGGACCGCGACGTGCTGGCTGCCTTCGCCGCGCAGCTCTCCGCCGCTCTCGAGAGCGACCGCCTCCACGCCGAGGCGGCCGAGGCGGGCTCCCTGGCACGGGCGAACCGGCTCAGCTCGACGCTGCTCGCCGGGGTGAGCCACGACCTGCGAGCACCCCTCGCCGCGATCAAGGCGGCTTCGTCAAGTCTTCTGTCCGATCGTCTCACCTTCGGTCCCGAGGAGACCCGAACCTTGTTGCACACCATCGACGACGAATCGGACCGGTTGAACGGGATGGTGGAGAACCTGCTCGACATGAGCAGGATCGAGACGGGTTCGGTCGAGGTCATGCGGGTCCCCACTCAGGTGGGCGAGGTCATCACCACGGCCGTCGAGGCGCTCGGGCCTCGTCGCGCCGATGTGGCCGTCGCCGTGGCCGACGACCTTCCTCCGATCTCGACCGACCCGGGTTTGCTCGAGCGGGCGATCGCCAACCTGCTCGACAACGGGCTGGTCCACGGTGGCGGCGCGCTGCGGGTGGAGGCAGGCACCATCGCCGGAAGGGTCGACGTGCGGGTCGTCGACCGCGGCCCGGGGATCCCACGCGCCGACCGCGAGCGGATCTTCGAACCCTTCGAGCGGCTCGGCGACCCGGACGGACAGGTGGGAGTGGGTCTCGGGCTCGCGGTCGCCCGCGGCTTCGTCGAGGCCATCGGCGGCGACCTCGACCTCGAGGACACGCCGGGAGGCGGATGCACCTGGATCGTACGGCTCCCCCTCGGCGTACCCGGACGGGCGTGGGGAGCGGATCGACCCGACAGCGCCGCTTCTCTCACCGAGCCCTGAGTACCTCGCCGAGCCGGCCGTCCCACGGCCTACCATCGCCTCGTGCACCGAGCAACCGTCGACGTCTACGACGACCGCGGGCTCGAGTGGGTTGCGTCCCACTCGAGGCCCGGTCGGAAGGCCGATGCCGAGGACTTCGCCGAGCGGGTCGGCGAGCGCGCCCTGCGCATCGACCTCGGCTGCGGAGCGGGGCGTTACCTGGCCCACCTCGGAACACCGACCGTCGCGCTCGACGCATCCGAGGTCATGCTCGATGCGTGCCGGGCACGTCTGCCCGACGCGATGTACGTGCGCGGCGATATCGAGATGCTGCCTTTCGCCCGCGGTTCGCTGCGCGGCGGCTGGTCGTGGATGACCCACCTCCATGTCGAACGGACCCGGCTCCCTCTCGCCCTCTGGGACCTCCACCGGGCGATGGCAGTCGGGGCACCGCTCACGATCCAGCTCCTCGAGGGGAGCTATGAGGGTGACACCCTGCCGGATGACGCGGTTGGCGGACGCTTCTTCGCGGGCTGGCGTGCCGATCAGCTCGACGACGTGGTGACCGGAGCAGGGTTCACCGTCGAGCCTGGGTCGATGACCGTCGACGGCGACGAGATACGGCTCCGTGCGGAGCGTGGGCGGACACTCGCCGACACGGTCGCTGCGGGTATGCGGCTACTCGTCTGCGGCATCAACCCCGCGATCTTCTCCGCCGACGCGGGAGTTGGCTACGCACGTCCCGGCAATCGGTTCTGGCCGGCCGCGCTCGCGGCAGGGGTGGTTGGAAAGGACCGAGATCCTCTCGATGCGTTGATCCACCACGGCGTCGGCATGACCGACTTCGTCAAGCGGGCCACCCGGACCGCGGCGGAGGTCACCACCACTGAGTTCCGGCACGGTCATGGGCGGGTGGAACGGCTGGTGGAGTGGCTTCGGCCGCGAGCGGTCTGCTTCGTCGGGCTCGCCGGCTGGAGGGCCGGCGTCGACCCGAAGGCCATCGCCGGTCTTCAGCCCGACGGTATCGGGGGACGACCCGCGTACGTGATGCCGTCGACGAGCGGCCTCAACGCGCGAACCTCGCTCGAGGAGCTGACCGAGCACCTCCGGGTCGCATGGGAGCTCGCCGGCGAGTAGTGATCTCAGAAAGTGCCGGTCGTCAGGCCTGCCCGTCGACGCCTTCGTAGTGGTCGACCGCTGGCGACCCGTCGAAATACTCCCCGATCACCGCGCGCCACCTTGGGAACGCGTCCGACTGGCGGAACCCGACCAGGTGGTCTTCGAGCGACTCCCATTCGACCAGCAAGAGGTAGCTGTCGGGATTCTCGACCCCACGGCGCAGCTCGAGCGAGACGAAGCCGTGGCACGACGCGATGATCGGCCGTGCTCGTTGGAGCGCGGCCTCGAATTCCGGGCCGCTACCGGTTCGAACCGAGATGACCGCATGCTCGAGGACCATCACCGGCGAGGATAGAGCCGGAGCCGCTCAGCTCCCGAGCATGCCGTAGGCGCTCGTGGCGGACAGCCTCGCCACCACCCGCTGCTCGTCCACCATCGCCTCCGCGAACTCGTCCCAGTCGGGATGCTCGCCCTGCGCGCGGCGGTAGATGTCCATGAGCTCCTCGACGACCGCGTCGTCGGTCGCCCGTGCCGGCGGCGAGAGGTCGACAATGCCGTCGAGCACCACGTACGCGAAGAAGTCATCCCGCGTCACGTGGAGCGATGCCCTCGGGTCGCGGCGCAGGTTTCGCGTCTTCGCTCGTGACTCGGTGACCGAGATGCGGACAGAGAGATCGTCCGCCTCCCCCGGGACGTAGAGGATGTTGGAGAGTTGGGGCCGTCCGTCACGCCTGAGAGTCACCAGCACACCGCGATCGTGCTGCCGGACGAATCCGAACGCCCGGTCGATCTCGAGGGCCATCCCCTCACGGTAGCGGGGCGCTGGCCCCCGGGACCCGCAGGTTCGTCAACCCGGGGACTTGAGCCGGCACGAACCGGCTTCGACCCGACCGACCGCTCCCACCAGTTCGGAGCCGACCGAGTCGCGGGCAAGTTCTGGGTCTTCGCTGACCGCGAGGCACCGTCTGCCGTCGTCGGTGTCGCAGAGCATCAGGGTGCGGACCGGGTCGAAGCCGTCGTAGGTCACGGTGTAGGTGGCGACGGTCCCTGCGCCCGCGTAGCCGTCCAGTGTCTCGACTGTGTCGACCACCCCGGTCGCCGCCTCGGCCTCGCGAGCGAGGTCGGCCAGAAGTGGCGGCAAGCCGTCGGACTGGGCCGACCACACACCGATGCCCGGTTTTGTCAGAAGGCCGCTCACCGTGGTGACCGCACCGAGCGAAGTCGGCTCGGCTCGAAGTCGCGAGACGACCGCTGCGGTGCCCTGGAACACGAAGTTGTTGAACGGACCACCGGCGAAGGCCATCCCCCCGGTCACCGTCGGGATCGTCGAGGCGTCGAGACCGAGCTCGCGCTGCTGCACGCGGACAGCTGCAGGAAAACAGCTGTACACCTCTAGCAGCTCGACCTCCGAGATCGGGCGACCGATCCGCTCGCCGGCCGCACGCCCGAGTACGCCCATGGCCGGCCACGCGTCGAGGCGACCACGCCGCAGGAGTGACACTGCGAGGCTCGACTCGACTCCCACCAGCGGGAAGACCCATCGGTCGGTGGACACACCGAGGCGCCGGGCCGCGCCGACCGAGCAGATCACCAGCGCCGCGGCCTGATCGACCGTCCACTGGCTCGCATGCCACCGGTTGTAAGGGAACGCGAGCGGCCGGTTGGCCGCCGAAGGCGTGTCGATCTGGTCCGCATCCATCGGCGCACCGAACGCGGAAGCCGGGTTCGATCGAGCCACACTGTTGAATCCGGCCCAGAGCTCGGCGATTTCGCGACGGTGCTCGGCGAGGCTCTGACCGTCGGCAGCGCGCAGCGCGTTCTCGATCATGGCGTATTGGAGGACCGGATCCCAGAGCCGGTGGGCGACCTCGACCGGTTCGAGCAACGGCCCCGGCCGGCGCTGTGTCACATCCGGTTCGACGTCCAGCTGCTCGGTTTCGGCGGGCTCGCCCGCGCGCTCGCACTCGCGTGCCCACCGCTTCGCCTCGCCGCCGACCACGACCGCCACTTCCGACCGACCCGCGAGGACTGAGCGCAGCGCGTCGTCGATCAGGCCCTGTTGTGGGATCCCGAGCTCCACCAGGTGGGTACGCGCGTCGCGTGCGCCGACTCGATCCGCGACGAGCCGGCCGGGATCGCGATACGCCCAGGTGCCTTGCGGGACGGCGATTCGGTCGATCGCGGCGGCGACGGAGGAGCGCCCGGCATCGTCGACGGCCGCGAGCAGCGCTTCAGCCATCAGGTCGGCGGCCTCGGCGCCTCCGGAGGCGGTCCCGACTCCGACCAGCACGGGGAGCCGCGGATCCAACGCGGCCAGAGAGGCCGGATCGGAAGGGCTCACCGCGCCTGCCGGCCGGGGACCGGAGGCCGGCGGCGCCTGCGCAGCATGCGGCCGAGCTCCCGCCAGCTCACCGCCACGGCTCCCATCTCGAGCACCTCGCGCCGGGCCCGTTCGGGCACGTCGTAGTGCGCATGGTGTGGACGGTCCTGCTTGTGCTGGAACCACTCTCGCCGCATCCCGAGACGCGCCGCGAAGGCGTGGAGCTCGTCCTCGGTGTCGGCGACAAGATGGGACCAGCGGTCGGCGACTGGCCCCAGCCGTGCAGGCTGCCGCCAGTCATCGAGGTAGACGGTCATTTCGATCGATCGCGGCGCTGGCCGTCAGGCGGCGCCGGTGGCGTCGCCGGGCAGGCGCATCAGCTCGATCCTGGTGCCGTCGGGATCGGTGCAGTAGACGAAGTCGAGGCTGACCCCCGGAACGTCCAGGGTCGTCCGGGTGCCGTCGATCACCATCCCGCCGGCGCGCTCGATGGCACTTGCGGCCACGTCGACGTCGTCGACCCGGAACGACAGATGGGTGAGGCCGAGCTGGTTCATCGGTCGTCGCACCGGTTCGCCCGTCCAACCAGGGGCCCGGAAGCTCAGCAGCTCGACGGTGACACCGTCGCGAGCGACCATCACCGAATCGAGGTCGACCCCAGCGACCTCCATGAGGGAGGCGAACTCGTGACCCACATGATGCGATCCGACCTCGTCGAAACCGAGACCCTCGCGATAGAAGTGCCGGGACCGCTCGAGGTCGGACACGCAGATCCCGACGTGCGAGAAGGCAGCGGGCATCACCCCCTCGCGAGGAAAGCGATCGGACCGGTCAGGCCGGCTCGGCGGCGAGCGCAGCACCCAACTTGAGCAGCTGGTCGGTCGCGCCACCGAGGGTGAGCTCGATGTGCTTGGTCATGAGGAAGTATCGGTGGAGGGGGTAGTCGCGGTCGACGCCCACACCCCCGTGGAGGTGCACTGCGGCGTGCACCACCCGCTGGCCCCCGTCTGCCGCCCAGAACTTGGCGATCGCGACTTCCTGGTCGGCCGGCAATCCTTCGGAGATCCGCCACGCCGCCTGCCAGGCCGTCAACCGGATCGCCTCCGCGTCGACGTAGGCGTCGGCCGCGCGCTGGCCGACTGCCTGGAACGTCGCGATCGCCTTGCCGAACTGCTCCCGTGTCTTCGTGTACTCCGCGACGAGCGCGATCGCAGCCGCGGCGGCGCCGGCCTCGGCGAGCGCGAGCGCCGCGGTCGACCGCAGCAGGAGCCACTCGGTGATGGCTCTGCCCTGTTGCGGGGAGCCCAGCAGCGCGTCCGCTCCGACCTTGACACCGGCGAAAGTGAACAGGCCCTCCGGCCTGCCCGTGTTGGTGGTCTGCCGCTCGAGGCTCAGACCGGAAGCGCCGGTCTCGACGAGGAAGACGGCCACCGCGTCGGGCTCGACCCTTGCCGGTACGACCAGTAGGTCCGCGATCACGCCGGAGGGCACACATGGCTTCGTGCCCGAGAGCAACCAACCGTGTCCGTCGCGTTCCGCGACGAGCGAAGGGGCCAGCGGGCTGCCGCCGAGCTCGACCAGCGCGGTCGTGATGATCGTGTCGCCATCGACGACCCCCGGCAGCCAGCGGGCCCGCTGTGCCTCGGTCCCGAACTCGCCGATCGCCGGCGCCGCGGCCGCGAGCGTCTCGACGACCGGCACGTACGCGGCCGTGCGACCTGCGGCCTCTACCACCAGCCCTGTCTCGACGAAGTCGAGCCCCGCGCCCCCGACCTCTTCGGGGAGCGCGATGCCGAGCAGCCCGGCAGCGGCGAGTTCCGACCAGAGTTTGCCGTCGAAGTAATCGCCATCTGGCTCCGACTCGATCTCGCGTAACCGCTCGTGGGTCGAAAGATCGGTGAAGATCCGGTCGGCGAGCTCGCGGACCGCCTCTTGTTCCTCGCTGAACGAGAAGTCCATGGGCTGGTGCTCTCCTATCGCAGGGACCGGGGCATCCCGAGCCCGAAGATGGCAATCAGGTCGCGTTGGATCTCGTTGGTCCCGCCACCGAAGGTCAGGATCACGAGGCTCCGCGCGTACATCTCGAGCCGACCCGCGAGCACCGCTTCGGGACTGCCGCGGCTCAGGTAGCCGGCTTGGCCGACCACCTCGAGGAGCAGTCGGAAGGCCTCCATGTAGAACTCGGTCCCGAAGACCTTGGTGGTCGACGCGTCGGCCACGTCGAGGTGACCTTGGGTGGCGGTCCAGGCCACCTTCCAGTTGATCAGTCTTAGGAACTCGAGTCGGGCGTGGATCCGGGCGAGGTGGATCTGGACCCACTCCTGGTCGATGACCCGACGCCCGTCGGCGAGCTTCGTCTGTTGCGCCCAGAGGCGCACGTCGGTGAGCGCCCGCTCGACGATGCCAGCAGAGCAGAGGGTGACCCGCTCGTGGTTGAGCTGGTTGGTGATCAGGGACCAGCCGTTGTTCTCGCCGCCGACCAAGTTGGCGGCGGGCACGCGGACGTCCTCGTAGAACGTGTAGTTGATGTTGTGCTCGCCGAGGAGGTGCATCGGCACCACCTTGATGCCCGGTGTGTCCATCGGGACGATGAAGATCGAGATGCCCTTGTGCTTGGCGACCTCGGGATCAGTCCTCGTGGCGAGCCAGATGTAGTCGGCATCCCCTGCGAGCGAGGTGAAGATCTTCTGGCCGTTGATGACGTACTCGTCCCCGTCGCGCACGGCTCGGGTCTGCAGGGACGCGAGATCGGTTCCGGCTTCCGGCTCGGTGTAGCCGATGCAGAAATGGATCTCACCCGCCAAGATCCGCGGCAGGAAGGACTCCTTCTGCTCGGGGGTGCCGAACTGCATGATGGTCGGCCCCACCGTGTTGATGGTGAGCATCGGGACCGGCGCACCGGCCCGCATCGACTCGTCGAAGAAGATGTACTGCTCGATGGCGGAGCGACCCTGTCCCCCGTACTCGGTCGGCCAACCGATGCCGAGCCAGCCGTCTGTCGCCATCTGCTTCACCACTCGGCGCATGTGCGGCCCGATGCCGTGGCTCGAGGCCAGCTGCGCCTCCACTTCCGGCGTCAAGAGCTCGGCGTAGTACTCGCGCAGACGGGTCCGGAGTGCCTCTTGCTCCTCGGTGTAGCCGATCTCCATCGATTCCCTCTCGCTGGCGCGCCTCGCTCAGACCGACGACCCGCTGAGCGCTAGAACACGTTACATCAGGGGTTCCGGCTCCGACCCCGGCCCATTCCGGTTCGGCCGGCCGGTGGTGCCGGCTGCCCTGACACCGGTACGGACCAACTAGCCTGCGCGTGCCATCTGCATTCGCGGCCGACATCGGCAAGGTCCCCGCCGACCGCAGCGAGCCGCTCGCACCAGAGGAGCCCACATGCCCGAAGCCGTCATCGTCGCCACCGGGCGCACCCCGATCGGGCGTGCCCGCAAAGGTTCCCTCATCGACTGCCGGCCCGACGACCTCGCCGCGCTGGTGATCAAGGAGGTCCTCGCCAAGCTCGCGGCGCTCGACCCCAACACGGTCGAGGACGTGTTGCTCGGTAACGGGCAACCGGCCGGCGAGGCGGGCTACAACGTCGGTCGAGTGGCAGGTCTTCTTGCCGGACTACCCGAGGTGCCCGGAGTCACCGTCAATCGCTACTGCTCCTCCTCGCTCCAGACCATCCGGATGGCCGCCCACGCGATCCGAGCTGGCGAAGGCGACGTCTTCGTCGCCGCTGGCGTCGAGGCAGTCAGTCGCTATGGGTTCGGTGCGGCGGACGTCGGGCCGCACAACGAGGCGTTCGTCACCGCCGAGGCTCGCACGACCGAGCGCACACCAAAGGCCGGCGCGCCGTGGACACCGCTCGAGGGAGTCCTTCCCGACGTCTACATCGCGATGGGGCAGACCGCCGAGAACGTCGCCGAGTTCAAGAAGGTCAGCCGCGAGGAGCAGGACGAGTTCGCGCTCCAGTCCCAGACCCGCGCTGTCGCTGCGCAGGAATCGGGATTCTTCGAACGCGAGATCATCCCGGTGACCACTCCGGACGGTACGGTTGTCACCAAGGACGACGGTCCACGTCCGGGCACCACCCTCGAAGGCCTGTCCGAGCTCAAGCCGGTCTTCCGAGAGGGCGGCACGGTGACCGCCGGCAACGCCTGCCCGCTCAACGACGGGGCAGCTGCCGTCGTGGTGATGAGCGATACCCGGGCGCGCGAGCTCGGGATCGCGCCGCTCGCCCGGATCATCGCCAGCGGGGTGTCCGGTCTCAACCCCGAGATCATGGGCCTTGGCCCGGTCGAGGCCGTCCGGCAGACCTTGCGCCGGGCCGGCATGACCATCGACGACATCGACCTCGTCGAGCTGAACGAAGCGTTCGCGGCCCAAGTGATCCCGTGCGCCAGGGAGCTCGGCATCGGGTGGGACAAGCTCAACGTCCGTGGCGGGGCGATTGCGCTCGGCCATCCCTTCGGTCAGACCGGGGCGCGCATCATGACCACGTTGCTCAATGCGCTCGAGGACACGGGCAAGACCATCGGGCTCGAGACCATGTGCGTGGGCGGCGGCCAGGGCATGGCGATGATCGTGGAACGGCTCAGCTAGCACTGCCCTTCGGGCTCGGCGACCAGGCGTGACGCCAGCTCCTCGATGGGCCAGAAGCGCTTTTATGCGAAATTATGGGCTATTTCGATAATTGCCTCTGAGCTGGACTCTGAGCCCGGATCGCCGGAATCGGATTGCCCGCCTTGCGGCTGCGTGGCTCCTGCTTCGAGCGGGTTCCTGCGAGCGGCTCTCACGGAGACCGACTCCCGGGTCGTTACATCACTTGATGTACCTTTACATCATGTGATGTAGGCCTACATCATGTGATGTGACGAGCTCGAAAGTCTTGTCGGCCGGGCCGCCCTATCACCCGGCCTCGGCATTGCCCGAGCCCGCCTCTGGCCAGATCCCCGCCTCCGGCCCCATCCCCGCCTCCGGCCCCATCCCCGCCTCCGGCCCCATCCCCGCCTCCGGCCCAGTCCGCCTCCGGCCCCAGCCCAACTGACCCTCCCCGGACATGGGCCTGGGCCTCGGCCTCGGCCTCGGCCTCGAAGCAAACGCCGTGCCTCTTCGGCACTGGAGCAGCCCTCAACGGTCGAGCAGCGGCTCCTCCGGACGCCGTTGCTTTCGCTCGACCCGCCAGGCAATCCCGGACATCGCCTCGAGCGCGATCCGGTTGCCCAGAAACGCAGTGATCTCCGCGTGGTCGAACGGTGGTGAGATCTCGACAATGTCCATCCCGGCGAGCGGCAGCTCCATCGCCGCCCGGCGCACTGCGTCGAGCAGCTCCCGTGCGCTGAGGCCACCCGGCTCCGGGGTTCCGGTGGCTGGCGCGGCGCCCGGATCGACGACGTCCACGTCGACCGACATGAAGACGGCGTCGCAGTCGTCCGTCGCGATCTCGAAGGCCTCGCTCAGACAGGCCTCGAGGCCGCGGTCGACGACCTCGGTCATCTCGTAGCTGCGCATGCCCTGCTCGGCCATCCAGTCGAGCACCTCGGGCCCGGGCCAGTACCCGCGCAGCCCGATCTGGAGGAAGCGGTCACCGCGGACCGCTCCGGACTCGATCAGGCGGCGCATCGGCGTGCCGTGACCGACGAGCGAGCCGAACTGGGTGTCCGCGGTGTCCGCATGGGCGTCGAAATGGAGGACCGATACCCGTCCCCAGCCGACATGACGCGCCACGGCGGTGACGTCGGGCAGGGCGATCGTGTGGTCACCCCCGAGCACCACGGGGATCGCGCCGGTCGCGGCGACCCTGGCGACCACCTCCTCGAGGCGCGAGATCGATAGCTCGATGTCGCCCGGAGGCATCTCGACGTCGCCCACGTCGACGACGCCGAGTTCGACGAGCGGGTCGACACCGAGGGCCAAGTGCGGCCGCTTGCCGTTGTGGGGTAGGTAGTCCGTGCGCCGGATGGCGAGTGGGCCGAAGCGGCACCCGGGCCGGTGGACGGTGCCGCCGTCGAAGGGCGCCCCGACGATGACCGCTCGTGCGCCAGCAAGGCTCGCCGGCTCGTCGAGGCTCGCGCGGGGCACACCGGCGAAGGTCGTGTCGGGACCGAACATGTTCAAGCGGCTCCGCATCGGTCTACCCGGCTCACCCCGCTTGCCCGGCTCACCCCATTCATCGGGTCAACACGCGCGGCAGGCGAGCCGCGCGCATTCAATCCGGGAGCTCTTCAATGGCGTACTCGGGGCAGTTGGCGATCGCGAGCCGTGCCTTGTCCTCGAGCTCGGGTGGGACCGTCCCGTCGCCGACAACCGTCGAGAGCCCGTAGTCGTCGACGTCGAAGAGCTCCGGCACCAGGCCGTAGCAGCGTGCGTGGCCCTGACATTTGTCGGGATCGACCCGGATCCTCATGGGAACGCCACCGGCAGCTGCCGGGGTCCGCGCACCTGACCGCCGGCCCAGGTCACCTCTGCCCCGTCCGCCAGGCGGAACTCCGGGATCTTCGCCAACCATTCCTCGAGCGCCACCCGCAGCTCCATGCGGGCGAGATTGGAGCCGGCACAGCGATGGATGCCCGACCCGAAGGCCACGTGCCGGTTGAGCTCGCGGTCGAGGACCACCTTGTCGGCGTCGGCAAAGGCCTCCGGATCTCGATTGGCCGCCGGGAAGTTCATGAGGACCTTCTCACCTGCTCTCATCGGGCAGCCCTCGAAGACGATGTCGGTCGTCACCTCTCTGGCCATCGTCACAGGCGAGTAGGCGCGCAGCAGCTCCTCGACGGCAACCGGCATCAGCTCGGGTTCGGCCACCAGCCGATGGCAGTCGCCCGGGGATGTCGCGAGATGCCAGAGGGAGGAGCCGATCGCGCTCCAGGTCGTGTCGACGCCGGCGATGAGGACGAGGGCCGCGATCCCGAGCACGATGCTCTCCTGCACCGGCTTGCCGTCGAACTCGCTGTGCAGCAGCTCGCTCAGGAGGTCGTCACCCGGATTGGACTTGCGGCGCGCGACCTCCTCGACGAAGAAGTTGATCAGCCCCTCAGCGCCGCGATGGCGGCGCTCGGGCACGTCCGCGAATTCGAGGACGTCGCGGACCCAGCCGGTGAAGGTGTCCGACAGCGATGTCGGTACCCCGAGAATGTGCGCGATCACCCGCACCGGAACCTGTTGCGCGTAGTCATGCGCCGCGTCGGCGACCCCGTCGGCCGCAAACCCGCTCACCAGACCCGCGCAGAGCTCCCTCGTCATGGGTTCGTAGGACTCGACCCGGCGGTGGGAGAACCACGGAAGCAGGAGCCGCCTCGTCCAGGTGTGAAGCGGCGGGTCGGCGGAGATGGGGGGAAGGCCGTAGACGAGGACGGGCTCCTCGGGCAACTCACCCTGGATCGGGATGACCGAGATCTTCTGCGAGCTGAAGTGCTCGATGTCGTGGGCGAGTGCGACCACGTCCTCGTAGCGGGTCGGGAGCCAGGTGCTCCCCCTGCGGTCGGTGTGGGCGACCGGGCAGGTCGCCCGGAGCTGGTCCCAAATGGTGAACGGATCGGCAACGTACTCGGAACTGAGCACATCGAAGTCGGTGGCCCAGTGCTCAACCGGAAGCGGATGCGACATGGTGATCCCCCGTCGAAGAAATGGAGCAGGACCATCTTGTCACGGCTGATGGCACCGATCAGATGGTGAGCCCCCCGTCGACCGAGAGGACCGCGCCGGTGGTGTAGGAGGACTCGTCGGACGCGATGAAGGCGATCGAGGCGGCGATCTCTGCGGGTGTCGAGAAGCCGAGCGGCGTCATCATCTTCTCGAGCTCCTTCACGTCCGCGCCCTCAGGGAGAGCAAACGCGCCGATCAGTGGCGTGTCGACACCACCCGGAGCGACCACGTTCACCCGGATCCCCCTGGTCAGGTACTCGGCAGCCAGGGCCTTCGAGAACATGAGCAGCCCGGCTTTCGAGGCGCAGTAGGCGGCGGAGTAGGACTGCCCCATCAGCGCGGTATTGGACGCGACGTTGACGATCGAGCCTCCCTGCTCCAGCAGGTGCGGGAGCGCCGCCCGGCAGACCAGGAAGGGGCCGGTGAGGTTGACCGACAGGATGCGGTTCCACTGCTCGAGGGTCATCTCGGCGGCGTGGTAGAAGCCCCCTACACCGGCCACGTTGCACACCACCGTCGGCAGTCCGAGCTCCTTGACCAACGCCGCGAACGCGGCGCTCACCGAGGACTCCGACGTGACGTCGCACTCGAAGGCCGCCGCACGGCCCCGGCCGGCACCGTCGGCGGAATTGATCGCCTCGGTTGCGTGGGTGACCGCGTCGTGCGAGACGTCGAGCGCTGCGACCTTGCCTCCTTCGGCGACGAGCCGATCGGCGACAGCCCTGCCGATGCCCGACCCTGCACCGGTGACGACGGCGACCTTGCCGCTGAATCGGCTCCCGGTGAAGGAGCGAATGGCGGCGTCGGCCTCCTTTTGCTCCGCGCTTCCCTGACCGAGCGTGACCCGGCGGATCGGGCTCATGAGTGTCTCCCTGAGCTCGTCGCCGTCGCGAAACGCTCGCGCAGCGCTGTCTTCAGGATCTTGCCGGCCGGGTTGCGCGGAACCGTGTCCACTAGCTCGAGCTGTTCCGGGATCGCCTGGGCGCGCAATTCCTTGTCGCGGAGGAATGCCACCATCCCGTCGAAGTCGAACGCCTCGCCGTCCTTGACCGCGACCACGGCGCAGGCCCGCTCACCAGTTTTCGGGTCGGGCAAGCCGATCACCGCGACGTCGGCGATCGCCGGGTGGGTGTAGAGGAGGTCCTCCACCTCTTTGGCGGAGATGTTCTCGCCGTGACGGATGATCACGTCCTTCAATCGGCCGGTGATGGTGACGTACCCGTCCTCGTCGACCACGCCGAGGTCACCGGTCTGGAAATAGCCATCTCCGTCGAAGGCCGCCGCATCGAGCGACGGATCGAGGTACCCGCGGATGACTTGTGGCCCCTTGACCCGGATCTCCCCTTCTTCGCCGGGGTCGGCCCTCCCGCCGTCGAGACGAACGACGACGAGCTCCACTCCGGGCGTCGGGCGGCCCTCTGTGTCGGCGAGCTTCTCGTCGGAGTCGGTCGTCGACGCCATCACCACGATGGGAGCCTCGGTCAGCCCGTACCCCGACACGATCCCGAGGCCGCCCACTTCCCGCTCGAGGTCGTAGTGGAGCTGCGGCGGCTTCGGCGCGCCACCTCCCGGGAAGGAGCGCACCTTCGGGAAGATCGGCTCGGAGCCCGCCGCCCGCTGCGCCTCGAGATACGCGCGGTGGAAGGGAGTGCCCGAGCCGGCGAGCGTGACCCCGTTCGCCGCGAGGAATGCGGGTGTTGCGACCGGGTCGAACGTCTCGGTGGTCAGCAATCGGCACCCGGTCATGAGCGCGGCGAGCAGCCACCCGATCCCGCCGATGTGGGTGAAGGGAAAGACGAGGGCGGAGACGTCGTCGGAGCGGATGTCGAGGCACTCGGACATCGCGAGCGCGGGCGCCATGACCGTGAGGTCGGTGTGCGGTGCACCCTTCGGGTCGGCAGTGGTGCCGGAGGTGTAGAAGAGCCACCGGATCGGGGCGTCGGCGGAAGTCGCGGGCAAGGGATCCGGATCCGGGAGGCCTCCAGGGTCGGCGTCGGGAAGTGCGCGATCGGCGACCAGTACCTGCATCCCCGGCCGGGAAGACGCGATCTCTTCGGCCATCGCTCCGAAGTCGAAGCCACGGAACGACGTCGGCACCACCAGAAGCGCCGCGCCGCTCTCTTCGGTGATGAAGCCCACCTCGCGTCCGCGGTAGATGGGAATGATCGGGTTCTGGCGCGCCCCGAGTCGTGCGAGAGCGCCGACCAGGACCAGCGATTCGTTCCAGGTCGGGAGCTCCCAGCTCACCGCGGTGCCCCCCCCTACCCCGTGGTCCGCATGGAGACCCGCCGCCGCCCGCAGGCACGCGTCGCGGTAACCGGCGAAGGTCAGCTCGGCGCCGGTGTCCTCGTGGGCCAGCACCGCTTCGGGCGTGGCCGCGGCACGCCGTTCGACGAGCTCCCAGAAGTTCGGCGCGCCGAGCCAGCCGCGCGCTTCGACCCGCTGCGCCAATTCGTCGACGAAATCGCTCATGGCGCAGCGTCCGACCAGAGCTGGTCGGTGTAGCGGTCGGTGCCGATGACGGTCGACAGGAACGGCGAGGCCCACACCACCTGGCCCTTCCCCGCTTCGACCACTGCCTCTCCCTCCTTCGCGAAGAGATCCTTCCAGCTCGCGGTGGGCTCCTCGTCGAGGAAGCAGAGGAGGAGCAGTCGCTCGACCGAGCCGGCGCGCGGCACGTCGCTCGGCGCGCCGCCGAGCAACGGCAACGGGGAGAACGCGAGGATCGAGGCGACCGGCGAGCTCGCGAGCAGCGAAGGCAGGTGCACCTCGCGGTACCAGGCGCCGAGCTCCTCGATCGAGACACCCTCGGCAGGGTCGACGAAGACCGACACGAGCCCGGGAAACCGGTGGTCGAGGGTTAGCTCGGCAGGCACGCCGTCCTCGTCTCGCCGGTGTTCCCACTCGAAGCGGTAGAGGCAGGTGTGGATGTGGTCGCGCTCGGTGAACATGCGACCCGAAGCGTGCAACAGGTTCACCTGGTCGACCGCCCACCGGCTCCACTCGTCGTGGTGGCCGGCGAGGACGTAGTAGAGCGCGAGGTAGCTGCCGAGCTGGGGGTCCGGCACGAGCGGCTCGACCGCGGC
The DNA here is from genome assembly GCA_963769905.1 of uncultured Acidimicrobiaceae bacterium. GTDB lineage: Bacteria > Actinomycetota > Acidimicrobiia > Acidimicrobiales > RAAP-2 > Bog-756. Next base: position 802,354 of record CAVYNG010000002.1, on the reverse strand, counting down.
ACCGGCCCGGGGGTACCGCAACTCCTTCAAGGGAGCTGTCGAGACGTACCGATCGCCCGCGAAGTTGTATGCGCCGATCATGCAGCCTGCGTAGAAGTGGTCGCGCTCGTACCAACGGTTGTAGGCGACCTGATGGCCCCGGTGGGGCTCGACCAAGGTGTACAGCAAGGTCCCGATCCGGATCGGGTCGTCCGAGGTTCCCCCGGATGCCGGTGTGGATCCTCCGCTCATGATGCGCGCGCTCCCTTCCTCTCGTGGCCCACCCGTTCGGCGAGGGCTGCCTTGTCCACTTTCATCATCGGGGTCAGTGGGAGCTCCGGCTCGACGATCACCCGGTCGGGTGCCTTGTAGTCGGCCAGCGAGCGGCGGCAGAGCTCCCTCAGCTCGGCGAGGAGCTCGTCCGCGCGAAGCGGGACACCGCCCGTCAGCACGACGAAGGCCACTCCGATCTCGCCGAGCACCGGATCCGGCGCGCCGAGCACCGCGGCCTGCTCAATCCGGTCGTGCGCAGTGAGGACGGATTCGACCTCGGCGGGGTACACGTTGTAGCCACCGCGGATGTAGAGCTCGTTGGCCCGGCCCGCGAGGTGGAGCCGGCCGTCGTCGTCGAGGCGGCCGAAGTCACCGGTGGTCAGCCACCCCTCCGACGAGAGAACCGCGGCGGTCGCGGCGTCGTCGAAGACGACGCTCTCCGCGCCGGGTCCCCGCGATGGCCCTCCCCAGTAGCCCTTCATGACCGCGGGGGACCGAAGACGGACGCGTCCCACGTCCCCGTCTGCAACGGGAACACCGGACTCGTCGACGACCTCGAGTGAAACCCCGGCGACCGGACGGCCGACCGTGGTCGCGACCGCCTGGTCGGGATCCCCGGGCGAGGTCCCGGTGCCGAGCGATGCCTCGGTCGAGGTGTAGCGGACCACGACCGGCACGCCGAGCCGCGCCCGCATCTCGGCCACCAGCTCGGGCGGGACCCGTGACGCGCCGGTTCCCGCGAGCCGAAGGGAGGACAGGTCGGCACGCTCGAAATCGGGATGGGCGAGTACGAGTGCCCACTGGGTCGGCACACCCTGGGCCACGGTGATCCGTTCGTGGTCCATCACCTCGATCGCCTCCGCGGCTTTCCACGGGGTCGGCGTGATCACCGTGGTGACGCCCTTCGCCAACTCGTCCCACAGCCGGGTCATCGAACCCACGTGCGCGAAGGGCAGCGGCGAGAGGCGCCGGTCCCCCGGTGCCGACAAGGCGTCGGTGCCGTCGGCGACCGCGCGCAGCGACAGGTGATCGAAGACCGCACCCTTCGGAAGACCCGACGTGCCGCTCGTCCAGACCACGGCGACCGGATCGGAGGCCTCGAGCCCGGCGTTCGTGCCGGGTGGAGTACCCGACCATGCGGCGAGGGTCTCGGAGCGGGTGACCACCGACCGGGCCCCGGCCGGAGGGGTGACGCCGTCCTCTACGACGGTCAGCACCGGTCCGGTCCGTATCAGGATCGAACGGCGCTCTTCCGCGCCCAGGCGCAGGTTGATCCCCGAGGTGATCGCGCCGAGCCGCAGCGCGGCCACGTAGCAGACCATGTAGTCGATCGAGCTCGGGAGAAGGAGACAGACCACCGAACCGCGGGTTACACCACGCGAGGCGAAGAGCCCGGCCACGCCTTCGGTGGCCCGGTCCCACTCGCCGAAGGTCACCGCGCGGCGCTGAGTCCCCGAGCTCGCCGGCTCCACGTAGGCCTCGACGTCGCGGTGCTCCGACGCGGCCGCGCCGAACAAGTCGACGACCGTCTCGAACGCACCGGAAATCTGACGGTCCGTCATATCGGCTGCCGACTGTAACAGCATGGTTTCCGGGCGAGGGTGGGTCGTCGCGCCGGCGAGTCTCAGAAGGTGAGGACGCCTCGGGCGAGCTTCCCTTCCTCCATGTCCTCGACGATCTCGCGGAAGCCCTCCAACGGGCGCTCTTCGGTCACCAGCTCGTCGAGCATGAGCTTGCCGTCGAGGTAGAGCTCGATCATCAGTGGGATGTCGTGGTGCGGCCGTGAGGATCCGTACCGGCATCCGAGCAATCCGCGGTCGACGTACGCCAGCGCGTTGACGTCGACGGAGACCTCGGTACCCTGCGGCGGGATCCCGATGGCGAGCGCGGTGCCTCCCCAGTCCAGCACGTCGAGCGCGTTACGAAGCACGGCAGGGTGGCCGACGCAGTCGAAGGCCCAAGTGACTCCTCCGGTCCATCCGAGTGCCCCCGCCACCCGAGCCGGCCCCGGCGGGACGATCTCGCGGATGGCCGCGACTGCGTCCCCGCTCGAGGCGTCGACGAAGTGGGTCGCTCCGAACTGTCTCGCGAGCGGCTCCTTCGAGACCATGGTGTCGACCGCGACGATGCGGCTGGCGCCAGCGATCCGCAGCCCTTGGATCACGTTGAGCCCGACCCCGCCGACCCCGAAGACGGCCGCGGTCTCGCCGGGCTGGACCTTCGCCCGGTTGAGGACCGAGCCCACGCCGGTCAGCACCCCGCAGCCGATGAGCGAGGCGGAAGTCAGCGGGACGTCTTTCGAGATCTTGACGGCCTGGACCTCCTTGACGATGGTCGACTCGGCGAAGGCCGAGGTGGCCGCGAAGTTGGAGGCCGGCTCGCCTTTGAATGTGAAGGGCTGCGAGACGTTCCCGAGCGTCTTGATGCACCAGGTGGGGTGTCCGGTGCTGCACGCGCGACAGTGGCCGCAACTGGCGATGGTCGCGATGACCACGTGGTCGCCGGGTTTGACCGAGGTGACCTCGGGCCCGACTGCCTCGACCACCCCGGCACCTTCGTGGCCGAGTACTGAAGGCGCCTTCCAGGGGATGGTCCCGTTGATCACCGAGAGGTCGCTGTGGCAGACGCCGGCCGCGCCGACCCGCACCTTGACCTCGGTGAGCCCTGGCTCGCCGATCTCCAGCTGGTCGGTGACCTCGACGCCGTCACCGGTGTAGACGATGCCTCGCACGGCACTCTCCTCTCGACTCGAACGATTCGAACAACGCGGACAACTCGGACAACTCGGCCAATGGTCGTCCCACCGCGGCGGTGCTCACTGCGCGGTCGCGAAGCGTTCCCGCAACTCGCGTTTCAACACCTTGCCGCTGGCATTGACGGGTAAGGCCTCGACGGTCCGTACTCCACGCGGCACCTTGTAATTGGCGACGCGCGCGCGCAACCAGACGGTGAGCTCGTCCTCGAGCGACGCGGCGGACACCCCGGCCGCGGGAACCACCACCGCGAGGCCCACCTCGCCCATCCGGCGGTCGGCGACCCCGACCACCGCGACCTGGGCGACGTCGGGGTGCTGGCGGAGCACCGCTTCGACCTCTGCCGGGTAGACGTTGAACCCGCCCGAAACGTACATGTCCTTCAACCGGTCGGTGACCGCGATGTTGCCGGCCTCGTCCATCGTCCCGAGGTCGCCCGTGTGGAGCCAGCCGTCCGCGTCGATCGTCGCGCTGGTCGCCTCGGGATCGTCGAAGTATCCCTGCATCACGTTGTACCCCCGGACGACGATCTCGCCGGTTACCCCTTTCGCGCATTCGTCGCCCTCGGAGTCGACGACCCTGACCTCCACGTCGGGAATCGCCCGCCCCGAGGTCATCGCGATCACTTCGGCCGAGTCACCCCGGCGGCACATGGTGGCCGTCCCGGTGGCCTCGGTCAGTCCGTACGCGGTGAGCACCGTCTCGATACCGAGCTCGGACCAGAGTCGCTCGACCAGCTCGATGGGGACCGCGGCAGCACCGGTGACCACCAGCCGCAGGGTCGAGAGATCGAACGACTTGCGGTCGGGATGATCGAGGATCGACTGGAAGACGGTAGGCGGTCCGGGCAGCACGGATACCGCTTCGTCCGCGATCCGACCGAGCAGAACGTCGACGTCAAAGACGGGCTCGGGGACCATCGTCGCCCCGGTCATCAGAGAGGCCAATATGCCCGCTTTGTAACCGAATGTGTGGAAGAAGGGGTTCACGATCAGGTAGCGGTCCCCCTCGCGTAGGCCGACCACCTCCGACCAGGTGGCGAAGGTGCGCAGCGACTGGCCGTGGGTGGTCACCGCGCCCTTCGGCCGTCCGGTGGTACCAGAGGTGAAGATCAGGTCGGAAAGATCACCGGCGTCGAGCGAGGCTGCGCGCCCGGCCGCGACGTCCGCCGCGACGTCTCCTCCTCGCCGCACGAAGTCGGCCCAGGGTTCGGTCGCGAGGTCATCGCTCCGTCGTGGCATCCGCTCGCCCTCGGAGCGGAGCACCACCACGTGTTCGAGATCGGGGAGCTTCTCGTCGGCGGCCGCCTCGGCAAGCATCCTCGGATAGTCGGTGCCGAGGAATCCCTCGACGGTGAAGAGGGCGCGGGCACCCGAGGCGCGCAGCACGAAGGCCGCCTCTTCCCCCTTGAACCTGGTGTTCAGCGGGACGAGCACCGCGCCCGTGCCGACGGCGCCCAGCGCAGCGATCACCCATTCGAGGCAATTCGGCGCCCAGATCCCGATCCGATCACCCCGCTCGATCCCCGACGCGACGACCGCCCGCGACGCCGTCGCGACGTCCTCGGCCAGTTGGTCGAAGGTCACCCGGGCGACCGAGCCACCTGGGCCGTTGCGGTCGACAACCGCCTCGGCCGGACCGAAGCGCGCCGCGGCGTCCGCGACCAGCGTGGGAATGGTCCCCCACTGCAGGTCGCCGCGCGGGTCGGTCACATCTGACACGCCGTCAGGGTAGTGCAAGGCCCAAAGGGCGGAATCGGGCAGAAGGCCGCGTCAGGGATGCTGACTGCTGACCGAGACGACCTCACCGGTCAGGTAGGTCGAGTAGTCGCTGGCGAGGAAGACGATGACGTTCGCCACCTCCCAGGTCTCCGCACCGCGCCCGAACACCTCGCGTCGGCGGAGCTCTTCGAGCTCCTCGTCGGGCATCACCCGATTGAGGAACGGGTGCAGCGCGAGGCTCGGTGACACCGCGTTGACGCGGACGCCGTGCGGAGCGGCCTCGACGGCGCTGCAGCGGGTGAGGGCCATCACGCCCGCCTTCGCCGCGGCGTAGTGCGCCTGGCCGGCCTGTGCCCGCCAGCCGAGCACCGAGGCGTTGTTAACGATCACACCGCCGGTTCCGGACGCGTAGAAGTGCCCGAGCGCGGCGCGGACGCAGCGGAATGTTCCGTTCAGCGTGACGTCGAGGACGGCCGACCATTCCTCGTCGGTCATCTCGACGACCTCGGCCCGCCCCCCGAGGCCTGCGTTGTTGACCGCGACATCGAAGCGACCGTGGCGCTCGACCGCCGCGTCGTAGAGATGCCGGACCTGCGCGTCGTCGGTCACGTCGCAGGGAACGGCGAGTGGCGGTCCGCCCGCGAGCTCGCCGAGGGTGTCCGCGGCCTCCGCGAGGCGACGCTCGTGGGCGTCGGACACGACGACAGTCGCACCCTCCTCCACGCAGCGTTTGGCGGTGGCGAACCCGATGCCGGTCCCGGCCGCCGCGGTGACGACGACGACCTTGCCGTCGAGGAGGCCGTGGCCGGACGGCGGCTCGGGCGGTTCGGGCGGCTCGGGCGGTTCCGTCGGTGCAGGGCTCATCGGGCCTCTCCTCTCGTTTCGGGCCGCGGTTCGGGCGGCAGACCGAGCACGCGCTCGCCGACGATGTTCCGCTGGATCTCGTTGGAGCCCCCGTAGATCGTCTCCGATCGACTGAAGAGGAAGGTCCTCTGGAATTCGTCGAGCTCATAGGGTGCGGACTCGACCACCTGCCCCCCCAATCCGCGCAGATCAGTGGCGAGCTCGCCGAACCGCTGGTGCCAGCTCGCCCAGTAGAGCTTCGAGATCGAGGCCTCCGGCGGTGCCACCGGTCCGTCGATGCTGGAGAGGCTGCGGAGCGTGTTGTAGCGCAGGATCTCGAGCTCGCCGAACGAGCGAGCGATCCGCTGGCGCACCAGCGGATCGCTCGCCGCACCCCGTGCGCGCGCCACCTCGAGCAGGCGGTCGAACTCTCGGCGGAACGAGAGCTGGTGACCGAGGAGGCCGACGCCTCGCTCGTAGGCGAGGGTGGCGAGCGCGACCCGCCATCCGTCGCCCACCTGACCGACCACGTTCTCTGCCGCGGTGCGTGCGCCGTCGAAGAACACCTCGTTGAACTCGGAGGTTCTCGTGAGCTGGGTGATCGGACGGACCTCCACCCCCGGTTGGTCCATCGGCACGAGGAGGTAGGAAAGGCCGCGATGACGGGTCGACCCGGATTCGGTCCGGCCGAGCACGAAGCACCAGTCGGCCTGATGGGCGAGGGAGGTCCAGACCTTCTGTCCGGTGACGACCCATTGGTCACCGTCGAGGACTGCCTTGGTCTGCACGTTGGCGAGGTCGCTGCCAGCGTCGGGCTCGGAGTAACCCTGGCACCAGAGCTCGGTGCCCGCCAGGATCGGCGGCAGGAAGCGAGCCCGCTGCGCGTCGGTCCCGTACTGGATGATGGTGGGAGCGAGAAGGCCCTCGCCGAGAACGCTCACCCGTCCGGGCGCACGAGCCCGCACGTATTCCTCGTTGAAGATCACCTGACGGGCGATGCTCGCGCCGCGGCCCCCGTACTCGACCGGCCAACCGATGCCGGTCCACCTGCCGGCTGCAAGGACCTTCTCCCAGGCCAGCCGGGTCTCGAACCCGTAGGTCTCGTCGCCCGATCCCCCGCGACCGCCGAGCGCCACGAACTCCCCGACCACATGCTCCTCGAGCCAGGCGCGGACCTCCGCCCGGAAGGCGTCGTCCTCGGGTCGGTCTCGGAGGTCCATGGGGAGTCGGGTGGTACGCGTCGGCATCCTCGGCTCGGCCCGTGGGCCGGATCGACGCAGGCCTGCGTGGCGTGCTCGACGTTAGTGACATCGCGCGACCCGTCCCAATCCCGCTCGCTCGACGGGAACACCCCCGCGCGCCCGGGTGTTGACGATGCCGGGCAGGGAGGAATGGAGAGAGTGATGACAGAGAACACCACCCGGGCGGACACCAAGGTCGAGATGAGCGACCACGACTGGCGGGAGAAGCTCCAGCCCGAGCGCTACGCGGTCCTCCGGCAGGCGGCAACCGAGCCGGCCTGGTCGGGCGAGCTCCTGCACGTCGACGGCGAGGGAACCTTCACCTGCGCCGGGTGCGGTGCCGCCCTCTTCAGCACCGACGACAAGTTCGAGTCGGGATCGGGCTGGCCGTCCTTCACTCAGGGGGTCGCTGAGGGCACCATCGTGGAGCACGAGGACCGGACCCATGGAATGCGGCGCACCGAGATCACCTGTGCACGCTGCGGTGGGCATCTCGGTCACGTCTTCCCCGACGGGCCGGCGCCGACCGGCCTCCGCTACTGCGTGAATTCGCTCTCGCTCGAGTACGAGTCCCGCGTCGGACTGAGTCCGCGCCGACAGACGATCCTCGAATAGGGCGAAGAGGTCACCGAGGGCTCGCGCCTCGCGGGCGCTCCCCGACCCCACGAGGACCCGGTCGGCGTCGGCCAGGGCCTGGCACGCCGCGAAGACCTCGGGTTTGGTGAGCCAGACCCCGGCTACGAAACGTGCAGGTGGGCGCTCGGTCGTGCTCTCGCCCACTTCAGGCGTCGGTCCCGACCGGCTCGCCCTCGCTCGCGGAGCCGCCACCGCGTCCCCCGTCGGAGTCCGGCGCGGGATGCTGGCGCTCGATCCGGTGCACTTCCGCCGTCGCGAAGCGGAGGCTCGCGCCGACCTCGTCGGCCACGATCTCGACCTTGAACCTGCGGTCGCCCTCTTCGGTCTCCCAGCTGCGCTGCTCGAGACGGCCGCTCACCACCACCCGCATGCCCTTGGTCAGGCTGAGCGCGACGTTCTCGGCGAGTTCTCGCCAGGTCACCACGTCGAAGAACGACGTTGCCTCGTCCCACTCACCGGTCTCGCGGTTCTGCCAGCGGCGGTTCACCGCCACACCGAGGGTGGTGGTCGCCTGCCCCTCGCGGGTGTAGCGGATCTCGGGGTCCCGGGTGAGGTTCCCGGTGATGGTCGTCGCGCTGGCGGTCGTCATTGTGGCTCCTGTCTGTGTTTTCGATCGACGAGGCGAGCCTGACCACTCCACCTTGCCGCGGCGCATGCGCCCGAACTGGCTGTGGACCTTGCGGCGTACACTTCCGCCACCATGACCGACGCGGGCGCGGACCCGGCGCAGCGGGGTTTCGGCGACGTCTCGGTGAGCGAGCCGTCGCCGGGCGTCGCCGAGGTGGAGTGGCACCGGCCGCCCGCCAATTTCTTCGACGTCGAACTGTTGCGCGGAATCCTCGACGGCGTGGCTTGGGCCGAGCGCCGTGGTTGCCGCGCCGTGGTGCTGTGCTCGGAAGGGCGGCACTTCTGTGCCGGCTTCGACTTCTCGGGGTCGGGAGCGCCGCTCGGCGAGACCATTCGCTCTCTGTACGATCACGCCTTCGAGCTCGTCGACGGTTCCTTGCCGCTCGTCGCGGCGGTGCAGGGCTCCGCGGTGGGCGGCGGCCTCGGACTCGCGGCCGCGTGCGATCTGCGGGTCGCGTCGCCGGTCACCAGGTTCTCGGCCAACTTCGCCCGGCTCGGGCTGCATCACGGCTTCGGTCTCTCGCTCACCCTTCCGGAAATCGTCGGCCACCAGCGCGCCCTCGAGATGCTCCTCACCGGACGACGGATCGAAGGAAGCGAGGCCGAGCGCATCGGCCTCTGTGATCGGCTCGACGACGACCCTCGAGCGGGCGCTCGCCTGCTGGCCGCCGAGGTCGCCGAGGCCGCACCCCTCGCGGTGCGGGCCATCCGCGCCACCCAGCGGGCACGGATCATCGAGTGTTTCCGGTCGGCGGTCGAGCGCGAGCGCAGCGAGCAGCTCCGGCTGATGGAGACCACCGACTTCGGCGAGGGCGTCGCCGCGACCGCGGAGCGCCGGGCGCCCCGGTTCTCCGGCGGCTGACCCCTATCCGCCGGCGAGGTCCGAGGCGAGCTCGTCTCGCGTCGCGTCGCCGAGCAAGGTGCCCGGCCGCCCTTCGGGGTAGCCGGGGTGGTCGATCCCGAGGACAGCCGGTCCGGTCCGCAACTCGCCGGCAAGTGCTGCACCCACCGGGAATCGCACGTAGTGGACCGCGGAGGTCACGTCCTCACGGGTCAACGCGGCCTCGTGCCCCTCTTCCGGCAGCGAGCGGACCGAAACGGCGTCGGCCCCTTCCCCGATCCGCAGCACACAGGAAGCCTCGATCCCGACCAGCCGCGGCAACCATGCTCGGAGCGCCGCGTCGTCGGTCACCTCGACGAACAGGGTCGCCGACAGCTCGCCGTCCGAGGGGAGGAGCCGGTTGTAGACGTCGAGCTCGTGCTGGATCTGCCGGTCCGTCGACATACGCTCGGCGCGGGCCATCTCCTGCACCTGGAAGCGGATGGTCATCCGATTCTCGAAGATCAGCGTGACGACCGGCCCAATGCCGACTCGGCGACGCTTCTTGACCGCGATGACCTCGCGGCGGAATGCATCCCGCTCGCGCTCGTACGCGCGTTGATCCGCGATGTCCTCGAGGGTGAGCGGTCCGGACGTGCTCACCGTCCGCGCTCCTCGGCACCCTCCTCGGGGATCCCGCAGGCGCGGGCGAACAGCTGGATCGGGTGGAGCGGCTTCGTCCCGGTCTCCTGCTCGATCGAGCCGTTGGCGAGAAGGCAGTCGCCGCAGACCACCGCGTTGCCCGCGGCCTCGACTTCTCGCTTGAGCGGGCCGGCCACCTTCCGGGCGAGCTCGTAGTTGGCCGCGCGATAGCCCCACGTCCCGTCGATCCCCGAGCAGCGCTGGACGAGGTCCGCGCGGATGCCGGCGAGCTTGAGGAGGTCGCGGCTCTTCAGCCCGACCTGGAGGGCCTGGAGATGGCAGGCGACGTGGTAGGTCACCCGGTCCGGGACCTGGCCCCTCTCGCGGCCGGGGAAGGAGTCGTCGAACCCACTCCCCTCCTCCCGGGAGAGCGCGACGAGGTGCTCGGCGGGGTCGACGGTGTGAGCAGCGACCAGTTCGGCGTCGGCGGCCGAAGGCGCGTGTGCGAGGTAGATCGGGTAGTCGTTGCGCACCACGTACCCACAGGTCGGCTGCGCGACCACCACCTCCTTGCCGCGGCGCACCTCGTCGGCGAGCACGGCGACGTTGCGCGCGGCGGCGCGGGTGAAGGCCTTCACGTCCCCGGCGTGCAACCACGGGGCCCCACAGCACTTGGTTCCCTCGGGGACCGAGCAGTCGACGCCGTTGCGCTCGTAGATCTTGACCAGGTCCTGACCGATCGACGGCTCCATGTACTCGACGAAGCAGGTCGGGAAGACCGACACCGAGCCCTGGGTCGATCCGGTGGCGCGGGAGTCGGCGCCCTCACGCCGGCGCCGCCGGAACCAGGTGGTGAAGCGCTGACGGGCGTACGGCGGAAGGAGCCGATCCGATGCGATGCCGACCGTCTTTTCCATCATCCGGCGCGGGAACGACCCACGGCGCCCGGTCACCGCGTTGACGAGGGGCGCCGCGGCGGTCGACACCCGGCCCACCAGATCGGTGCGCCCGAGGAATTGATCGGTCGCCCGCTCGGTCAACGAGCCCCCCTCCGCGTGCCGGACCGCGTGGGCCCGCATCATGAGCCGCGGGAAGTCGAGCTCCCACTCGTGGGGCGGCACATATGGACACTTCAGGTAACAGAGCTTGCACTGGTAGCACTCGTCGACCACACGGTCCTGTTCGACCGTGGTCATCGCCGACACGTCGCCTTCGTGCGCGTCGACGAAGTCGAACAGCGTCGGGAACGACGGGCACAGGTTGAAGCACAGTCTGCAGCCCTGGCACAGATCGAAGACGCGACCGAGCTCGCCCCTCAGATCCCCCTCGTCGAGGTACCCCGGGTCGGCGGGGTCGTAGGTGGTGGTCACGCGTCAGGCAAGTGCCGTGCACCTGGACGGAGCCCATCGCCGACGGGGCTCGTCCAGAGTGGTCGGTACTCGGTCAGGCGACCGACGCCAGGCCTTCGGTGAAGCGCCCGGCGTGGCTCTTTTCGGCACGGGCGAGAGTCTCGAACCACTCGGCGACCTCGTCGAAGCCTTCGTCGCGCGCGGTGCGGGCGAAGCCCGGGTACATCTCGGTGTACTCGTAGGTCTCCCCCTCGACCGCCGACTTGAGGTTGTCCTCGGTCGGTCCCACCTTCGCACCGGTGACCGGATCGCCGACCTCGCGCAGGAAATCGAAGTGGCCGAAGGCGTGGCCGGTCTCGCCTTCCGCGACCGAGCGGAAGAGCGCCGCGACGTCCGGGTAGCCCTCGACGTCTGCCTTCTGCGCGAAGTAGAGGTACCGGCGGTTCGCCTGGCTCTCCCCGGCGAAGGCCTCCTTCAGGTTTGCCTCGGTCTTGGTGTCCTTGAGTGCTGGCATTCTGCTCATTGCTCCTTGTGGGTGGTGGAGGGTCTGTCGATTCTTCGGCTCAGTCGTCTCGAGACGTGCTGGGTGGTCGGCCGGGCGCTCACGGTACCGGAGCCGGAGCACGCGGCGCGTCGAGGACGCGCTCCTCTGCCTCACGGCACGAGGGGCACAGCCCGCGAAAGACGATCTCTGCCGAGCCCACCTCGAAGCCGAGCTCCGCGCCCTTCGGGATGCGCAACTCGGGGAACGAGACGACCAGGTCTCGCACGCTGCCGCACCGACGGCAGACGAGGTGGTGGTGGGGGTCGTCGACGTTGGGGTCGAAGCGGGTCATACCGGTTCCGACGTCGAGCGAGGCGATCTCACCGAGCTCGGCGAGGTCGTGGAGGGTCTGGTACACGGTCTTGAGCGAGATGGTCTCCATCTCGCTGCTCACCGTCGCATGCACGGCCTCGGCCGAGGGGTGGGTCTCGTCGCCCTGGAGGGCCCGGAAGATGCAGAGCCGTTGCGCGGTCACCTTCCGACCGGTGGCACGGAACAGCTCGGCGAGTTCCTCGGGGCTTCTCACTGGCGCCACTCTATCACCAATCGTTGTTTTTCAACAATTGTTGTCAAAGAGCCCGGTCTGCGTCCTGTGGCAGGCTGGGCCCATGCCCGCAGGCAACGGTGCAGAGCAGGGCGCTTTCACCCGCGAGCGGGCGCTCGACCGCCTGGCCTCGGACTCCTTCGACGTCCTCGTCGTGGGCGGTGGGATCACCGGGGCGGGCGTGGCACTCGATGCCGCGAGCCGCGGGCTGCGGACGGCCCTCGTCGAGAAGGAGGACTTCGCTTCGGGCACCTCGTCCAAGTCGTCGAAGCTCGTCCACGGCGGTATCCGCTACCTCCAGCAGCACGAGTACCGGCTGGTCTACGAGAACCTCGCCGAACGCCAGCGGCTGCTCGACAACGCGCCACATCTCGTCACGCCGGTCCCCTTCTTGATCCCCCTGTTCGGCCGCGCCGGTGTGGTCAACCGGGGGGTTGCCCGCGCCTATCGCTCCGCGCTCTGGCTCTACGACCTGACTGGGGGAATGCGAATCGGAAGGAGGCACCAGAAGGTCTCGAAGGACGAGGCGCTCGCCCACCTCCCGACCCTCCGGGCCGACGAGCTCCTCGAAGGCTTTCTCTACTGGGACGCGCGTGCCGACGACGCGAGGCTGACCCTCGCGGTCCTCCGGACTGCCGTGCTGGACTACGACGCGACCGCCGCGAACTACTGCAGGGCACTTGCGTTCGAGCACGGGCCCGATGGGAGGGTGTCCGGAGCTCGGATCGAGCCGGTAGGTGCCGAACCCCTCACGGTGCGCGCTTCGGTGGTGGTCAACGCGGCCGGTGTCTGGGCGGACCAGGTCCGCTCCCTCGACGAGGGCTCGGACCCCCACTCCATCCGGCCGGCCAAGGGGATCCACGTCACGGTGCCGTGCGAGGCATTCCCCTGCGACATCGCCGCGGTGATCCCGGTCCGGAAGGACCACCGGTCCATCTTCGTCGTCTCGTGGGGGGAGCAGGTCTACCTCGGCACGACCGACACCCGATGGGACGGACCGCTCGACGATCCGGACTGCACGCCCGAGGACGTCGAGTATCTCCTCGACGCAGCCAACGCGGTCACCACCAAGCTCCTCGCCCCGTCCGACATCACTGGCATCTGGTCGGGCCTCCGTCCGCTGCTCGCACCAGTGGCCGGCAAGCGCGCGCCGAGCGAGCGAACCGCGGACCTGTCGCGGCGCCACACCGTCCGGACCTCGCCGAACGGCGTGGTCACGGTCACCGGCGGCAAGCTCACCACCTACCGCAGGATGGCCGAGGACACCGTCGACGCGGCTCTTTCGGTCCTCGGCGGCGGTCGCCGTCGGTGCGTGACGAAGAACCTGCGACTCCGCGGCGCGCCGGGGCGTCAGGGACCGCATCGTGCGGATCGGTCCGCCCACGCGCACGCAGGCCACGACACGTTCGCCGACCCGGCGTCGTCGGCAGCCACCCATCTCGCCGGTCGGTACGGAACCGAGACGCCCGACGTGCTCGCTGTCGCGGACGGCCGGCCGGAACTGCTCGAGCCGCTGGTGCCGGGTCTCCCCTACCTCGGCGCCGAAGCGATCTACGCGGTCCGGGCCGAGATGGCCTGCACCGTGGCCGACGTGCTCGACCGGAGGACACGTGCGTCACTGCGCAACGCGAGGGCCGCAGCCGCGGCTGCGCCCGCGGTCGCCGCCCTCGTCGCGTCCGAGCTCGGGTGGGATCGCACCCGCATCTCGACGGAGTCCTCGTCCTACGCGGAGGGTGTGGACGCCGCGCTCCGTCGGGCCGGCCTCGACGGATCGGGACCCCGAGCGGCCGCGGTGACCGGGCGCGGATCGGACCGCGGGTGACCCGACCCTCCCCGGTTGCTTCGGTCGACGCCGGGGACCGGGCGGTCCTCGATCGGCTCAAAGGACGCAAAGTGGTGGTCGACGAGGCGCTGCGCCGCCGCCTCGCCGAGGTGTGCGCCGCGGTCTCGAGCGACGAGGACGAGCGTGCCGATGCCGCTCGCGACTGGTGGCCGCTCGCGATCTCATGGGCCATCGCGGGGCAGGTGCCGTCTCGGCCCGCGGTGGTGGCCCGACCGACCGACACCGCCCAGGTCGCCGCTGTTCTCGCTCTCTGCGATGCCGCGCGGGTGCCGGTCACCGCGGCGGGTGGACGCAGCGGTGTCTGCGGAGGGTCGGTCCCCCTGTTCGGTGGCGTCGCCCTCGACCTCTGCGGACTGACCGGCCTGACAGACGTCGACGGCGAATCGCTCGTCGCCGACCTGCGGGCGGGGACCTTCGGCCCCGAAGTGGAGGCGGGACTTCGGCGTCACGCCCTCACGCTCGGCCACTGGCCTCAGTCGATGGACCTCTCGACAGTCGGCGGGTGGCTCGCATGCCGCGGTGCCGGCCAATACTCCAACCGGTACGGGAAGATCGAGGACATGGTGATCGGCCTCGAGGTCGTCCTCGCGGACGGCCGGGTGGTGCGGACCGGTGGGAAGGGGCCCCGCGCGGCGACCGGCCCGGACCTGACCCAGCTCTTCGTCGGCAGCGAGGGAACTCTCGGGGTGATCACCGAAGGCCGGTTCCGGGTCCATCCCGTCCCCGAGGCCGAGGGCCGGCGCGTATTCGGGTTCGACAGTTTCGCCGAGGGGCTCGACACGTGCCGGCGCCTCCTCCGGCGCGGTTGTTCGCCGGCGGTCCTCCGTCTCTACGACGCGACCGAGTCGGCTCGCTCCTTCGACCAACCCGACACGAACGTGCTCGTCGTGCTCGACGAGGCGGATCCCGCACTCCTCGATGCCACCCTCGCGGTCGTCGACGACGAGTGCCGCGACGCGTCGACGCTCGACGTCGGGTTGGTCGCGCGTTGGTTGGAGCACCGCAACGACGTCTCGGCGCTCGCACCGCTCTGGCGCTCGGGGATCGTGGTCGACACCGCCGAGGTCTCGGCGCGGTGGTCTGCTCTCCCCGACCTCTACCGGGCGGTCCTCGACGCGCTCGGTCAGGTCGAGGGCACGCTCGTCGCCTCCTCGCACCAGAGCCACGCGTACACCGACGGCGCCTGCCTCTACTTCACCTTCGCCGGACGGCCGGGCGACGAATGGCCCGACCCGGGAGCCGCGGCCGCGGCCTACTACCGGCGCGCGTGGGACGTGATCACCAAGGTGACCCTCGCCGCGGGCGGCGCGATCAGTCACCACCACGGCATCGGTCTCAACCGGGGGCGCTACCTCGCCGACGCGCTCGGCGAAGGGTTCGGCGTCCTCACCTCGCTCAAGCAGGCCCTCGACCCGCACGGAGTCCTCAACCCGGGAAAACTCGGGCTCGAGAGCCCCTTCGGCCCCGTCCCCTGGCCGTGAGCGTCCTCGTCGTCGACGTCGGCACGTCCGGGGTGCGCGGCGCGGTCGTGCGCCCGGACGCGACCGTCGAGCACATCCACCACCTACCGGTCCTTCCCGAAACTCCCTTCCCCGGCTTGGTCGAGTTCGACCCGGTCGCGATGGCGGCGGCGGCTCTCGACGTGTCCGCGCGGTCCCTCGCAGACGCAGGGCAGGTCGACGCGGTGGGGATCGCCAACCAGCGCGCGTCGACCGTCCTCTGGGACCGCGAAAGCGGGACCCCGCTCGGACCGGGACTCGGCTGGCAAGATCTCCGCACCGTCGGTACGTGCCTCGCGCTGCAGGCACAGGGCATCCGGGTCCCGCCGAACGCGTCGGCGACCAAGGTCGCGGCCCTGCTCGACATCGCCGATCCGGATCGGTCGCGGGCCGAGGCGGGCCGCCTCGCCTTCGGCACGGTCGACACCTGGATCGCGTGGACGCTCTCGGACGGGCAGCTCCACGTGATCGATGCGTCGAACGCGGGCGTGACCGGGATGTACCTCGCGGACGGCTCGGGGTGGAACCCGAAGGTGCTCGAGGCTCTCCGCATCCCCGAGGCGCTGCTGCCGAAGGTGGTCGACTCCTCGGGATCCGTCGGTGCGGCGACCGCTCTTGCGGGCGCTCCGGTCATCGCCGGCCTCGCCGGTGACCAGCAGTCCTCGCTCATCGGTCAGGGCTGTACCCGGCCCGGGCAGGCCAAAGCGACGTTCGGCAGCGGAGGGATGCTCGACCAGTGCCTCGGTTCCACCTCGCCGGGCCGGTCGACACGCGGCCCTGCGGGGACCATCCCGATCATCGCGTGGCGACGTGACGCGACCACCACCTGGGGTCTCGAGGCCATCATGCTGTCGGCGGGGACCTGCGTGGAGTGGCTGCGCGACGACCTCGGGATCCTCGATTCCGCAGAGCAGTCGGCCGAGGTCGCTGCCCAATGCGATGACACCGGCGACGTCTGGTTCGTCCCGGCGCTGCTCGGCCTCGGCACGCCGGTCTGGGACTTCGGCGCACGGGGTACCGTGCTCGGCCTCACGCGGGGCAGCGGACGCCCCGAACTCGTGCGCTCGGTCCTCGAAGGTGTGGCCCATCGGGGCGCGGACCTCCTTCTCGCCGCCGAGTCCGACTCGGGCATGCCGGTCCCCTCGTTGCGGGTCGACGGCGGCATGTCGTCGAACCCGGTCTTCGTCCGGGCGCTCGCGGAGGCCTGTGGGCGGCCGATCGAGATCGCGCCGGTGGTCGAGGCGACCACGCTCGGCGCCGGCTTCCTGGCCGGGATGGCGGTCGGCACCTGGTCCGACGAGGACGACGTCGCAGCCGCGTACACGCCGCGCGAAGTCGTGGAGCCGAGCACGGACGACACTGTGCGCGAGGCGGCGCGCAGCCGCTGGCTCGAGGCGCGCGGTCGTGCCGAGAGGACGGTGCCCGAACTCTCGGCGCTCGACTTCTGAGTGACCGATGTTGATCCCGAGGAGGAAGAACGCATAGGGTGGGTGAATCGCCACGCTCGGCGGCGTGGCAGGTTTGGCCGCCGGAGGCAGGGGAAGCGGGGGTACCCATGAGCACTGGCATCGAGGCGGCCGAGCCGGCGGCTGTCCCGTCGCACTCGCCCTCGGCGGTCGACGAAGCGGTCGAGCTGGCCAGCGGTCTCCACGCCGCGCTCTCCGCCGTGCTCCTCGGCACACCCGACGCGGTCACCACTGCGGTGGTCGCGGCGCTCTCCGCGAATCATCTGCTCATCGAGGACGTCCCCGGCGTCGGAAAGACAGTCCTCGCGCGTGCGCTCGCGACGGCCCTCGGGGTCAAGCTCTCACGCGTGCAGGGCCACCCGGACCTGCTCCCCTCCGACATCACCGGTGTGACCGTCTTCTCGCCGGAATCGGGAGCGTGGGAGTTCCGGCCCGGACCGGTCTTCGGTCATGTGGTCCTCCTCGACGAGATGAACCGCACGCCGCCGCGGACTCAGTCTGCCCTGCTCGAGGCCATGGAGGAGCAGCAGGTCTCCGTCGACGGGGAGTCGTGGCCGTTGCCCCGGCCCCATCTGGTGGTGGGGACCCAGAATCCGGTCGGACAGCTCGGCACCTACCCGCTCGTCGAGAGCCAGCTCGACCGCTTCGGTCTCTCGACCTCGATCGGGTACCCCGACGCCGAGGTCGAGACGCGGCTCGTCCTCCACAACGGCGGTCGCTACGCGCTCGACGTGCTCGCGCCGGTGTCGGACCCCGCGCGATGGCAGCGGGCGATCAACGCCACCGCCTCGGTGCAGGTGGTTACGCCGGTCGCCGAGTACGCGGTCTCGCTGGTGCGCGCCACGCGGACGGCGGGCACCGTGCGCCTCGGGGCGAGTCCGCGTGCGGCGATCTCGCTCATCCGCAGCGCCCAGGCCCACGCCGTGCTCCGTGGACGGCCATACGTGACGCCGCAGGACGTCCAGGAGGTCGCGCCGTCCTGCCTCTCCCACCGACTGATCGCCGACGGTGGGAACGCAGACGGACCGGGCCTCGTCGCCCGAATCGTCGCCGAGGCGCCCGCCCCGACGACGTGAGTTCCCCGCGCCCGCGGCCGGCCTTGCGCGCGCGGCGGGCAGACCGTCGGCTCCGGCGACGTGTCCACCCGGTCTCCTGGCTCGCGCCGGTGGCCGGCAGCCTGCTCGTGATGGCCGCCTGGGCGGGGGTTGCCCACTCGAGTGGCTCGGGGTGGGTGCAGGCGGTGGGTGCGTTGCTCGCCGCGGTGCTCCTCGTCGGGATGGTCGCACCTGCCTTCGTTGCTCGCCGTGTCACCGCGGTGTGCACCGCGAGCCCCGCCGACGGGCAGGCGGGACGACCGGTCGTGATCACCTTGGTCACCGACCGCCCTTTGAGGATCCGGCCGCTTCGACCCACCGGAACGCTCGCACGCGCAGGAGGACCGGTGCGCGGTCCGCGCACTGCCGAGGTGGAGCTCCTCCCACCCCGTCGAGGAGTGCTCGAGTCGGTGGCCGTCGAGCTCGCCAGTTGTGCGCCCCTCGGTCTGCTCTGGTGGGCGAGGGAGGTCGAGGTCGCCCTGCCCCGGCCGCTGCACGTGGCCCCGCGGTCCGGACGCGCGCGCCAGGTCGAGGTGGGGAGGGACGACCCCCCCGGAGGTGCGCCCGAGCGGCTCCCGGCGGGGACCGGCGAGCCACGCGGCGTGCGGCCCTACGCCTCGGGCGACCCGAGACGGCTGGTGCACTGGCCGGTGACCTCGCATGCGGGCACGCTCATGGTCCGCGAGAGCGAGCGCCAACGCGACGACCCGGTGACACTCGAGCTCGTCCTCTCCCGCGAACCGGACCGGGCCGACGCCGAGGCGGAGGAGGCGATGGCCCAGGTGTCGGAGGTGCTCGAGGCCGGACGGGAGGTCCTCCTCGGCACAGACGAGCCGAGCGGTCACGTACTGCGATGGGTACGTGACCGGGTCGACCTCGGCCGGCGCCTCGCGCGAGCCGTCCCCCCACCCCTCCGAGGCGCGCCCGACGCCGGTCGCGCCGACCACCCGGGGGGAGGCCGGCGATGAATCTCTGGCAACGGGTCGTGCAGGCCAACCGGCCGGGCCCGCCCGAGCACTCCATCCCTTTCAGGGTGGCGTCGGCTGCCGCGGTCTGCGTCGCGGCGGCCGCGTGCTGGAGCCAGGGGGAGCTCTCGGCCGCCATGTGCCTCTTCACGATCGGCGCAACCGTGCTCGGCAACGTGGTCAGCTATCGGCGACGGGCCGACCCGTGGCCGGCGGTCAAGCCGATCCTCGCAGCCTGTGCAGTCGGCGGTTTCGTCTGGTTCATCGCGACGGTCACCCGCGACGCGACGCCCGGCGACATCTCGACGGTCGAGGGTCCCCTGGCGGTGCTCTTCGCGTGGGTCCTCAGCACCCACGCCTTCGACGTGCCCGCGAGAAGGGACGTCGCGTACTCGTTGGCTGGCTCGGCTGCCCTGGTCGCGGTGGCGGCCGCACAGTCGGTCGACCTCTCCCTCGCCGGTTATGTGATCGCCTGGGCGGCGTGTGGCCTCTTCGGTCTCGTCGCCATGTGGCAGTCGATCGCGGAGGTGAGGGGGATCCCGTGGCGCGCGATCGCGGTCTCGGGGGTCGCGGTCCTCCTTCTCGGCGCGGCCCTCGTCTCGGTCCTCCCCGCGCCACGAGTGTCCGCCTCCTTGATCTTTCCGTCGTCGTCCTCGGGGTCGGAAGTGGACAGCCCGAGCAACCTGACCGACGGCGCCTCGTCGCTGCCCGCCCATGCCGCCAGCCCGGAGGGCCGTACCGGCGTGGGAGGCTTCCTCGGCTTCGCCAAGTCGCTCGACACCGCGGCGAGGACCACCCTCGGCGACCAAGTCGTCATGCGGGTGCGGGCGAGCCGGCCCAACTTCTGGCTCGGCGAGACCTACGACCAGTGGAACGGCCAGAGCTGGCTGCAGTCGGGCGATCCCGCCAAGGGACCGGGCGTCAACCAACTGCCACCGGGCTCGCCCTTCACCATCCCGGCGACAGCCGACGAGGCGGGCGCGCAGGGCAGTGGGCCTCCCGACATCCAGACCTTCTTCCTGGCGCAGTCCGGACCGAACCTCGTCTTCCACGCCGACCAGGCGGAGCGGGTCTACATCCAGTCGCGCACGCTCCTGCTGCCCGGGGACGGGACCATCGTCTCGTCGACCTCGATGGGCGCGGGGACCATCTACACCGTGATCTCCGACGACACCCAGGCGAGTGGTCTCGAGCTCCGCCAGACGACGCTTCCCGGGCAGGGTCCGCCAGAAGCGCTGGCGCCCGCGCTCAACGGGAGGGAACGTCAGAACGATCTGCAGCTGCCGCACCCGTACCCGAAGGTTGCCGCGCTCGCCCACCAGATCACCGCCGGGATGACGACGTCCGCAACGACCGGGCCGCCGACCTACGACGTCGTCGAGGCGATCGAGTCGTGGATGGGTTCGCACGTGCACTACACGACCGACATCCCCTCGCTGCCGACCGGCTCCGACGCGGTGACCAGCTTCCTCTTCGGCTCACGGAAGGGATACTGCGAGCAGATCTCGACGGCCACGGTCGTCATGCTGCGCACGCTCGGGATCCCCGCTCGCGAGGCGGTCGGGTACGTCCCGGGCTCCTACAACCCGATCACCGACCTCTACGACGTGGAGGCGAAGGACGCCCACGCATGGGTCCAGGTCTGGTTCCCCGGGTACGGATGGCAGAACTTCGATCCGACCGCGGTGGTGCCGCTCGCCAATCCGACGCCAGGATCGGTGATCGCGCACGCGGTGGCGAGGTCGCTCGGCGGCCTGCCGTGGATCCCCGTCGGCGCCCTTGTGCTCGTCGTGATCGCGGCCTGGACGCTCGTCCGCCGGCGGGGCCGCCGACCTCCGACCTGGGCCCATCGGGTCGCGAGCGACCTCGCACGCGGCGGCGCGAAACGGGGCCTGCCCCGCCGAGCCGGCGAGACCCTGACCTCCTACGGCGCACGGCTGGCGCGAGCCGATCCGACCGCGGCTCGAGAGCTCTTGTCGGTCACCACTCTCGTCGAGCGCTTCGCCTACGGGGGCATCGAGCCGACCGCCGAGGAGCTCCTGGGTGCGCTCGCCTTCTCACGGCGTTACCGGACGACCGGTCGGAGAACCCGAGGCCGGAATCTGCCCGCTCAGGGCCGGGAGAGCGCCAGCGCGTCCTCGAAGGAGGCCCCGGCCGCGAGCAGGGGCCGGTAGCCCATCAACTGGCGCGGTTGGCTGAACGCGAGCGCTCCGGCGAGACGGTCGCCGCGGCGATAGAGGGCGACCAGCTTGCCCTCCTCGAGGGTGCCGCTCACGACGACGACCTCGTCGGCGGGATCCGGCAGGCCGATCATCTGGATCTTGGTCCTGTACTGGTCCGACCAGAAGAAGGGGACCGGGTCGTAGGGCACCGCGGCAGGGCCGGCCAGCAGATTGCGCGCCGCGGCCGCACCGCTCTCGGCGGCGTGGGTCCAGTGCTCGACGCGGACTGCTCGGTCCGAGGAGCGGTGGAACCACCGGGCGACGTCGCCGGCTGCGACGATCCGGTCGGCGGCGTGCAGCGTCTCCGAACAGAGCACCCCGTCGTCGAGCGTGAGGCCGGAGTCGCGAAGCCAGTCGAGCTCGGGCTCGATGCCGATCCCCACCACCACGAGGTCGGCCGCGAGGTCGCTGCCGTCCGAGAGTCGTACGACCAGCGGCGCGGACCCGTCGACGCCGGTCGCGACCTCGGCGACACCCACGCCCGTCCGGATCTCGACACCCTCTCGGCGATGGAGCTCCGCGCAGGCCGCGCCCATCTCCGCACCGAGCACCCTCGCCATCGGGGTCTCGAGCGCCTCGGCCACGGTGATCGCCGCGCCAAGCCCGTGACAGGTCGCGGCCACTTCGAGCCCGATGAACCCTGCGCCGATCACCACCACTCGGCCGCCCTCTCCTGCTGCAGCGAGGCGCTCACGGATGGCCAGGCAGTCGTCGAGCGTGCGCAGGGTGAAAACCCCGGCCACCCCCTCGGTTCCTGGTAGGTGGCGGGCACGGGCACCGGTCGCGACGATCAGTCCGTCGTAGCCGAGCTCGCTCCCGTCCTCGAAGGCCACCCTCTGGGCGGACGTGTCGAGCGAGGCCGCCCGATGGCCGAGGCGGAACTCGAGCCCGAGCGTGTCGAGCGCGTCGGGCGCGTGGTGGTGGATCCGCTCCACGTCCCAGAGTCCCGCGAGGAACTGTTTGGAGAGAGGTGGGCGGTCGTAGGGGGCATGGCGCTCGTCGCCGACGATGATCACCGGCCCGGAATGTCCCTCGTGGCGGATCTCCTCGGCCGCGCGGAGCCCGGCGAGCGACGCGCCGACGACGAGGACCGTGGCGTCCGAGGGGAGTGGCTCTGGCATCGGCGGTCATCGTAGAGGGAACCGCCGACGGACCAGGGAGGTCAGTTGCCGAACATGGTCATCCATTGCTCCGCCGTGCGGAGCCGGAACACGTAGTTGTGCGCACGTGTGTAGCCCATGGTCGCGGAAGGATCGGGCGAGTAGAGATGGCCCGGATAGAGCACCGTGTCGTCGGGCACCCGGGCGAGGCGGGTGGTCAACGACTCGTAGAGCGCGGCCGGGTCACCACCGGGCAGATCGGTCCGGCCGCACCCGTCGAGGAACAGCGTGTCGCCGGCGACCAGCTTCCCGTCGACGAGGAAGCACTGGCTCCCGGGAGTGTGTCCCGGGGTGTGGAGCAGGGAGATCGGCACCGACCCCACGGTCACGACGTCGCCGCTGTGATGCGTCGAGAGATCCGAGCCGCCGACGCCGGTCGTGCGCTCGACCCAGGGGGCCTCGTCCGACTGCACGTGCACCGGCACACCGGTGAGCTCGACAAGACGGACGATCCCCTCGATCCCCCAGCCCATCATCGTCCCGCCGACGTGGTCGGGGTGGAAGTGGGTGGCGAGCGCCCCGACACATTCCAGCCCGTCCTCACGCAGGATTGCGAGCAGATCGTCGACGCCGTACGCCGGATCGACGACGAGCGCCTCACCCGTCAACCGGTCACCGATCAGGTAGACGAAGTTGACCATCTGCTGGGCGACCTGATCGCCGACTGCGAAGTCGCGGCCGGACAGCAGCTGCCGGAAGTAGAGACGGTCGTTCGACGCGGCGTCGGCGGTTCGGTCGGCCATCGCAGCCACCTTAGACACTGGTCGCGCCAACACCTCCCCCTCCCGACACCACCCATCGGTCGGACTCCGCGTGGGCCTACAGTGCAGGCAAGGTCCGGACGGTCCGGACCTGGACAACCACGCGAGAGGGACCGTGACGGTGGAAGAGCAGGTCGGCGGCGCCGCAAAGCAGCTCCGCACGGTGGCGGGGATGCTCCGGCATTGGGCGATGACCACGCCCGGCGCGCCGATGTTGACCGCCGGCGACGTCACCCTCACCTGGGACGAGCTCTACGGGCGCGCGAAGCAGGTGAGCCGCGCGCTCAGCGCCGAAGGCGTCGAACCGGGTGACCGCGTCGCGTTCCTCGACCGGAACGGGATCGAGTACTTCGAGGTCTTCTTCGGATGCGCACTGCTCGGCGCGGTGAGCGTCGCGGTCAACTGGCGTCTGGCGCCCACCGAAATGGCCGCGGTCGTCGAGGACGCGCAGGCCACGGTGCTCTTCTTCGGGGCGGACTATGCGGCTGCGGCGAAGGAAATAGCGCCACTCGTCGATTCGGTCCGCACGTGGGTGCCCCTCCAGGAGTTCGACGAGTGGCGGCGTGCGGGCGGCGACGAAGCGGACGATCCCGGCTTCGAGCCGCGCCCGGACGACGTGGTGACCCAGCTGTACACGTCCGGGACGACCGGACTCCCGAAGGGCGTCATGCTTTCGGGACTCAACTTCTCGACGATCCTCGGCGCGGCGGACCAGGTGTTCCAGATCGCGCCCGACACGGTGTCCCTGGTCGCGATGCCGCTCTTCCACATCGGTGGAACCGGATGGGCGGTCAGCGGGATGTCGCACGGGGGTCACTCGATCATCGTGCGGGACATCGATCCTGTGATCCTCTTGCGGGCGGTCGAGCAGCACCGGATCACCGAGGCGTTCGTGGTTCCGGCGGTGCTGATGATGTTGCTCGCCACCCCCGAGCTTGCGACCACCGACGTCGGCTCGATGCGGACCATCTTCTACGGCGCGTCGCCGATCAGCGAGGACGTGCTCGTCCGGTCGATGGCGGCCTTCGGCTGCGACTTCGCGCAGGTCTACGGACTCACCGAGACGACCGGCGCGATCACCCGGCTGCTGCCCGCCGACCACGACCCCGATGGTCCGCGCGCTCACCTGCTCCGCTCCGCCGGCCGGCCCTTCGACCACGTGGAGCTGCGCATCGTGGATGCGGCGACCGGACAGGAGCTGGCGACGGGGGAGGTCGGCGAGGTATGGACCCGCTCCGAGCAGAACATGCTCGGCTACTGGGAGAAGGCCGACGAGACCGGGTCCGTCCTCTCGGCTGACGGCTGGTTCCGCACCGGCGACGCCGGATGGCTCGACGAGGAGGGGTACCTCTTCCTGCACGACCGGATCAAGGACATGATCGTGTCGGGCGGGGAGAACATCTACCCGGCCGAGGTCGAGAACGCCCTCCTCGCCCATCCAGAAGTGGCCGATGCCGCGGTCATCGGGGTGCCGGACGACCGGTGGGGCGAAACGGTGAAGGCGATCGTGGTCGCGACACCCGGTGCGCCCGAGGACCGCCGGGCACTCGCCGACGACATCATCTCGGCAACGAGGGACCGCCTGGCGCACTACAAGTGCCCGACTTCGATCGATTTCGTCGAGACCCTCCCCCGTAATCCTTCGGGGAAGGTGTTGAAGCGCGAGCTGCGCAAGCCCTACTGGGCAACGCGCCTGCGCAACATCCTCTGACACCCGCGCCGGAGCTCGTCGCCCCGCCACGCACGCCCCGCCCTTCCGTCAACACGGCTGGTCACCCCGCCGAGGGTGCCTCGGGCTTCAGATCCAGTCCCGTCCTGACGACAACTCCTCTGGACATGCTGTCCGAGGGGGGCCGGCTGTGGCAACGACGACGAGCGATCCCAGGCCGGTCGCTCGGCCGCGGGAAGCATCGACCCACCGACTGCCTCGTCAGAGCCGACATTGGCTTTGGATCACCGTGCCCTTCGCCCTCGCCGGCGGCTGTTTCCTGACCTATCAGGGCCTGAGGTTCGGCTACTTCCGAGGCGTCACCGAGTACGACGACGGTGTCTACTACGGGTCGGCGCTCATGCTCGTGCACGGGCTCCTTCCCTACCACTCCTACGTCGACGTACAACCCCCCGGCATCATCGTTCTGATGACCCCGTTCGCACTGCTCGGCCAGCTGACGAGCACAGCGACCGGATTCGAGTGGGCACGAGTGTTCATCGTCCTCGTCAGCATGGCGAACGTCTGCTTGCTCGGTCGCCTGCTCCGCAATCGACCGCTCGGCGCTCTGATCGCGGGGCTAGCGATCCTCACCTTCTACCAAGGCACGCTCGTCGCCGAGCACACCGTCCTCTTGGAGCCACTGCTCGTCTTCGGTACCCTGCTCGGTTTCCTACTCGTCTTCGACGAGTCCGAACGGGTGACGATGTCGACGCGCTGGCTGGCCGCAGGAGTGGTGCTCGGCCTCACGACCTCGATCAAGCTCTGGGGCATCGTGCCGCTCGCCGTGCTCGCCGTGCTCGCGATACGGAACGGACGGTGGCCTGCGATCAGGTTCCTCGGCGGGTCTGCAGTGGGATTCGGTCTCGTCTTCCTGCCGTTCTTCGTGGTGGCGCCGGGGAATTCCATCCGGGAAGTGCTCGTCGATCAAGCTCTACGGCATCGACAGGGCGAAGAGCTGATCGATCGGCTCGCGGTCCTCGCCGGTGCGAAGGATCCGGCGCATCTTTCCGCTTCGGGGTGGGTCCTCCTTTGGGTGCTCCTCGCTGCACTGGTCGCGGGTTCGATCCTTCTCGCACGACGAATCCGACCTTTCGAGAACGTCACTCAGCTCGATGCATGCGCGATGGCCTGCTTTGCGCTGGTCTTCCTCGCGCTGATCGCATCGGCGCAGTTCTACCCGCACTACGCCGCCTTTCTCGCCCCCTTTCTCGCACTCGTCGTGAGTGCGGCCGTTGGTCGACTCCTGCCGTTCGCGAGAAGGGCCGTGCTCGTTGCCACCGTCGTCGGGGCCGCGACCTTCGTGATCTACTCGGCCTACGAGCTGCTGCCCACGGCATCGGCACCCAACCCGGCAGCCACCGTCGATCGCGTGTTCCCGTCGGGAACCTGCATCCTGAGCGCGGACAACTCCGATCTTCTCGTGGCGAACCGATTCAGCGTCTCGGAAGCAGCGTGCCCACATGCCGTCGACTGGTTCGGTGCCGAGTTCACCGATGCGAACGGGAACGGCGGCAACACGGCGGATGCGTCCAACGCCGAGGTGCAGAGCCTTTGGCTCGGCTGGCTCCACCAGTCGGACGGGTTGATCCTCTACGAACAGCCCTCAGGGGTTCCCGACTTCGGTCAATCGGTGAAGGCATACGTCGACGATCATTTCCAGCTCGTCGCCGTCGTCCCCGGGGGGGGCATGCTCTACCGTCGGGCACCCTCGACCGGCGGTCTGGTCGCGGCGCGTGGGCCCTCCTCGCGCTCCCCCGGCCGGTAACAGACTCGATCGCTCAGAAGAGGCCCGGCGAGTCACCATCGGGCGGAGAATCGTCGCCGGTCCGGTCCGTACGGGGCGGCACACCGTCGAGCTCTTCGAGCTCGGAAGCAACGGTCTCGTTCTTGCCGATGGCCTCGAGACGTGGCACGAGCTCCTCGACCTGCATGCGGGTGCGCCGGAGGCGGCGGTCGAGCTCGTCGACGATGCTGGTTGCCCGCTCGAGCTGCTCGACGAGCCGGTCGACGTCGACCACACCGGTCTCGAGCTCCTGGACGATCCCGTCGAGCTCGGTACCCGCATCCGCATACGAGAGCTCCGACACGTCGGTGATCCCTTCCGAGTCCCCTCCACCCCTTGCGCGATCACGCGTCGCCATCACTCCGTCCCTTCTCGTCCGAGGACGATGCATCGCGGCCACTGCCGATTTCGGTCACCTCGGAGCCGACCGCGCCGTCGGAGAGCTGGGTGACGATGCGCGCGCCGGGCTCCACCGACGAGACCGACCGCACCACCGAGCCCTCGGCGTCACGGGTCACCGAGTAGCCCCGCTCGAGCTGGCGCTGGTAGTCGTACGCAGCGAGCAGGCGGCGCCACTGGACCGTGCGGAGCTCCGCCGTCTCGAGCCGGCGCCCGGGGAGCGTCGCCAATCGAGCGGAGCGGGACGAGAGGCTCCGTCCCTCACCCTCCACCGTGTGGCGCGCACATCGTGCAACGGTCGCCGCCTTGGCGAGGAGGTGATGGTTGTGGGTGTCGAGCTGCCGGCCGGCCTCGCCGCGGAGGGTGCGTGCGAGGTGGGCCAATCGGTCACCGTGCCGCTCGAGCTGGCTGCGGGATCCACCGGCGACCGCCCGGCGCTGCCGGCCGAGGAGACGATCGGCGCGCTCGATGAGCTCGCGTGCGGTCCTCCCCACGGTGACGGCCACCTCGAGCTCTGACCGCCAGAAGTCGGTCACGATCCGGGCGAGCTCTTGTCCGCACTCGGTCGGGGTGATGAACGAGCGGTTGGCGACTTCGTCCGCGACGGAGAGGTCGCCGGTGTGGCCGATGCCGGTCCAGACCGGCACCTTCGAGGTGGCGATGGCCCGGGCGACCTTCTCGTGGTCGAACGCCCCGAGGTCGGCCTTCGAGCCGCCCCCGCGGACGACGACGATGAGGTCGCACTCCCTCGACTGGAGACGCTTGATCGCCGCGGCGATCGACCCCGGCGCCTCTCGTCCCTGAACCTGGGTTCGAGTCGTGCGCACGTCGAAGGCCATGCCCGAGTTCTCGAGCTGCCCGAGGAAATCGCGCCGGCCCTCGGTCGAGGGACTGGCCGCGAGCCCGATCCGGAGCGGCACCGGCGCCACGGCGAGTCGCTTGTTCCGTTCGAAGAGCCCTTCGTCGACGAGGGCTTTGACCAGCCGGGCCCGGGCGGCGGCCACCTTGCCGAGCAGGGCGTCGGTGTCGAGGTCGGAGAGGATGAAGCTGACGTCGCCGCGGGGCTTGTAGAGCTGGACCTTGCCGCGCACCCTCACCACGAGGCCGGCGTCGAGTGCGATCCCGAGGTTTTCGAGCGTCGCCCGCACGATGCGCCAGCGGCTCGACCAGCAGACGGCCTTCAGGACGGGGGTGCTGGTGTCGTGGGCGACAGCCGGGTCGACCAGCTCGAGGTAGCAGTGACCGCTCGAGCTGACGTTGAACGAACGGACCTCGCCCGAGACCCATACTTCCCCGGGGACGGCGCGGGCGAGAGCGCGGTCGAGGCGACGGTAGAGCTCAGCGATCGAGAGCGCGTCAGGGCCAGTCCCGACCGTTGCAAGGCGCTGGCTCCGGGGTCCGACGACCACGGCGCCAGGTTAGAACCCGGGTGGGTCCGCGACGGTGTTCGGCAGGCGGGTGTCGCGTCTGTGGGACGATGGACATCGACGGTGAGCCGGCTGGGTGGCCGCGGCGACTACCGATCGGGGGGCGACTCCCGGGCTGGCGGCGTCGAGGAAGGTCGGGACTCCACAGGGCAGGGTGCTGGCTAGCGGCCAGTCGGGGTGACCTGCAGGAAAGTGCCACAGAAAACAGACCGCCGATGGCACCGCCTCCGGGCGGCGCACAGGTAAGGGTGAAACGGTGCGGTAAGAGCGCACCAGCGGTCGGGGCGACCCGGCCGGCTCGGTAAACCCCACCCGGAGCAAGGTCGAACAGGGGGACGGGTCGCCCGCCCGGTGCTCGGTCCGAGTACCACCCCCGGGTAGACCGCTCAGATGGATGGCCACCCGACCCCGGAAGGGGTCGACAGAATCCCGCCTACAGGCCGGCTCACCGTCACCACCTCGCACTACAGTGCAATTTGTGGCCATCTAGCTGGTGCTTTGATTGTCCGTCCCAGTCCGTTGTTGTCCGTTGTTGTCCGAATAAGTCCTCAGAAACTGAGGACTTTTTGAGGACCTGAGGACGGATTGAGGACTTTTCGAGGCGCGCTGGAGGGTATCGAGAGTTCCGATCGAGGGGACGGAGGGAGACGTGGCGAGCATCGATCGACGGTCGGACGGCCACTACCGGGCCCGATGGCGCGAGTACCCCGGAGGACCGCAAAAGACGAAGCAGTTCCGTCGCAAGCGCGACGCCGAGCTCTTCCTCGACGGCGTCCGTGGTGATCTCGCGCACGGCATCTACGTCGACCCGGCCGGGGGTCGCATCGCCTTCCGCGACTACGCCGAGCAGTGGCGGGTCGGCCAAGTGCACCGACCCAGCACTGCTGCGCAGGCCGAGACCTACCTCCGACTGCACGCCTACCCGCTGCTCGGTCACCGGCCTTTGGGCTCAATCCGACGCAGTGAGATCCAGGCGTGGGTGAGGGATCGAAGCGAGAAGCTCGCCCCGGGCTCCGTCGAGGTCGTCTACCGCTGGGTCCCCGCGATCTTCAAGGCCGCGGTCGGTGACCAGCTGATCGCCGCATCGCCCTGCAGCCGGATCGCGCTACCCAAGCGGGACGACGGTGAGGTCGTGCCGCTGACGGACGATCAGGTGCAGGCGCTGGCGGAGGCGTGTCCCGAGCAGTACCGGGACTCATCGTCTTCGCCGCCGGGACAGGTCTCCGGCAAGGGGAATGCTTCGGTCTGAGCGTCGACCGGGTCGACTTCCTCCACCGCCAAGTACGAGTCAACCGCCAGCTCGTCGGCGCGAAGGACGGCGTCCCGCAATTCGGGCCTCCGAAGAGCAAGGCCGGATACCGAACCGTTCCGCTGCCCGACGTCGTCGGCAGCACGCTCGCCGAGCACCTCGCCCGATTCCGGCGCGGTCCGGCGGACCTGATCTTCACCAACTCCTACGGTGCTCCTCTGCGTCGGAGCACGGCCGGCGAGATGTGGCACCGTGCTGCGAGGCGGGTCGACCTACCCAAGTGGGCGACGTTCCACGACCTACGGCACTTCTATGCCTCGCTCCTCATCAGCCGCGGGTGCTCGGTCAAGACCATCCAGAGACGACTCGGCCACCAATCGGCCACCGAGACCCTCGACACCTACGGACACCTTTGGCCGGACAGCGACGAAGAGACGAGGGCCGCGGTGGACCATGTCCTCGCTGGCGTCGCTGTCGGCTGAAGATGGACCCCAAGGTCGGCGGGGCTGCCCGGTATCCTGGGGAAATGCCCGGCGTGACCCTCGAGGACGTCCGAAGCAAGCGGGAGGAGATCCTTGCGCTGGCGCAGGGCCACAAGGCCACCCGGGTCCGACTCTTCGGTTCCGTGGTCCGAGGGGAGGCCGGAGAATCGAGCGACGTCGATTTCCTGGTCGACTTCGAGCCGGGAGCTTCGGCGATCGACCACGTCGGCCTCGTGCGCAGCCTCGAAGCGCTGCTTGGCATGGGGGTGGAGGTCATCTCCGCCGGCGGGCTCCAGCGTCGGCACGATGGGATTGTCCGCGAAGCCGTCGATCTCTGATGGCTCGGAGAAGCCTCGGCGAGCTGCTCGAGGATCTCGACGAGGCCGTTGATGCTGCCCGTGAGCTCGTGGCCTGCGGTAGAGAACGGTGGGAACAGGAACGCCCTCTTCGGCTGGCCGGGGAGGCTGTGATCGGGCGGATCGGTGACGTGGCCTCGAAGCTGCCCGACGAGCTTCTGGAGGCGACTCGCGACGTCCCTTGGAACGATGTGCGAGGAATGCGCATCGTCGTCGATCACGTTTACCACGCGGTCGACTACAACCTCGTCTGGCAGACGCTGCGGGACGATGTGCCCACCCTGGGCAACGCCATCGACCGTTGGCGGGAGTTGCATCCTGAGCGTGCCCGGAGCGTCAATCGGGACAAAGGTCCATCGCTCGGGCTGTGAAGGCCCTCGCCGGCGAGATCGCCTGACCCGTCTCAGCGGATGCGAATGCGCGGCCCTTCTTGATCTTGTAAAGGAAGTTGTGACACACCCCGGACCGCCGCCTCGGCCGAGGGCCGAATCCTGCCCTGA
Organism: uncultured Acidimicrobiaceae bacterium; assembly: GCA_963769905.1. Lineage (GTDB taxonomy): Bacteria > Actinomycetota > Acidimicrobiia > Acidimicrobiales > RAAP-2 > Bog-756. The sequence continues at coordinate 771,465 of CAVYNG010000002.1, read as the reverse complement.
GCTGGTGCGGGACGCCGGCGGGCGCCGGAGGCATGGCCCGCCGGCGTCGACCGCGATCCATGTCCAGGGCGAGGGGGTCACGGCCTCCTGCCGTTCGGCGAAGAGACCCGGAGTCGGTGGGCAGGACTCCTTTCTCGAAGGAGTAGAGAAGATTGGCGCAGTCCGGGTCAGAGGCTGATCGGCCGGTCGCTGGCGTTCGTCGACGTTCGTCAGATCAGGTGGCCAAGCGGCCGTGCGGCAGAACTTCCGGAAGATCAGGTCGGCTTCATGAACCACCCGATTGTGGTGGTCATCCGGCTCACTGGGATTTGTCGACGTTCGAGCTCCTCGATAAAAGGAAGAATCCGGTGACGGGTGAGCGTGACAAATCGACAAGCTTGCTGCTCATTCGGCCGGATGATCACACTTCGTCGTCCAAAGGTCACCGAATCAATCCGGTTCCAAGGCATCGACAACCAAGGCGAGTCCGGCTCGCGACTCGCGTCGAGCGTGGACCAATTGACCCGTGCCACCTTGCGTGTCGATCCATCGTGGATTTTCAGGCAAAGCCGTACGCCTTCATGGCTGGGAGCAACGGTCTCCATGACACAAGCCTGGATTCAACGACCAGTCGTCCGCCACCCGCACTCTCGTCGCCGGTCCGCCGGTCGGGCTCTCCGCCCGCCGGACCGGCGGCGAGGGGTTCGGTTCCTATCCTTCTCGGCGCCACCGAGCTCGGAGCAGGAGCCTATGGGGTGACCCCTACCGGCATCACTTATGCCATACCCCGAGACTCCGTGAAAGGCCACCGCCGGCCCCTCGAACCATCGCCGAATCGTTGATGGCTCAGGTGACGGTTAGGGGAATGGTGGCCTGCACGGCGAGGAATTCGGTATTTCCGATACTTAGCTTGTTCGTCGCCGCAGTGTGCGTCCCCCTAAGTGGTGGGCTTTTGACTTGACCCGAGGTATCCACCGATAGGTGGTGCCATCGGGGTGATCCTCGGTGTGTTCCTAGCCGAACGCACAAAGGAGAGCACCCCGATGGCCCTTGACCAGTCTGTCTGCACCGAGCTGCTGGAGGCGTTCAAAACGTCCGACGGCGTGGACCTGATCCGCGACGCCGTGCGCTATGTCTTCCAAGAGCTGATCGAATCCGAAGCGGCCGGCGTGATCGGCGCCGGGCCCTATGAGCGCAGCGATTCCCGGGTGACCGAGCGCAACGGGCATCGGGTCCGCTTGGTGTCCACCAAGGCCGGCGACGTCGAGCTCGCCATCCCCAAATTGCGCAAGGGCAGCTTCTTCCCCTCGATCCTCGAGCCGCGCCGGCGCATCGACCAGGCCCTCTACGCCGTGGTGATGGAGGCCTACGTGGGTGGAATCTCGACGCGCTCAGTCGACGAGCTCGTCGGCGCCCTCGGCATCGGGACCGGGATCAAAAAGTCCGAGGTCAGCCGCATCTGCTCGGGTCTCGACGAGGTGGTCGGGGCGTTTCGGACGCGGCGGCTTGACCACCAAGAGTTCCCCTACGTCTTCTTGGACGCCACCTATCTGCATGTCCGCGACAACCACCACGTGACCTCCAAGGCCGTGGTCATCGCGACGGGGGTCCGCGCCGATGGGCACCGAGAGATCTTGGGCCTCGACGTCGGTGACTCCGAAGACGAGGTGTTCTGGCGCGGCTTCCTGCGGTCCTTGCGCACCAGAGGCCTCAGCGGCGTCAAGCCTCGTGATCTCGGACCAGCACCAAGGACTCGTCAACGCCATCGGGCGCTGCTTCCAAGGGGCGGCGCATCAGCGCTGTCGGGTCCACTTCGCCCGCAACTTGCTCGCCAGTGTCCCCAAGGGCCAGCACGAGATGGTGGCGGCCGCCTTTCGGACGATCTTCGCCCACGCCAGCGCAGAGGAGATCGCCACCCAATGGGACCACGTCGCTGAGACCTTCGCCGGGCGCTTCCCCAAGGCGGCTGCCCTCATGGAGGGAGCCAAAGACGAGGTGCTCGCGTTCTCCGCCTTCCCGAGGGCGCATTGGCGCCAGCTGTGGTCGACCAACCCGCTCGAGCGCCTCAACCGTGAACTGAAGCGACGTTGTCGGGTTGTCGGCATCTTTCCCAACGAGGCCGCCGCCATTCGCCTCGCCGGTGCGGTGCTGGTCGACATCCACGACGAGTGGGTCTCGGCCGAACGCCGCTACTTCTCCGAAGGCTCCATGGCGAAGCTCTACGCGGATCGCGATAATGAAGGTGTGGCAGTCGGCGAGCTCGAGCCCACTGACTGATCACCGCCGAGGATCACGGAATCAATTCCCACCACTCGGCGGGACGCGGCCTCGCCGCACCAGGTTGCACTCGCAACCCGTGTGGTACTTTCACTTCGTTCGGGGCGAAATGAAGTTCCGATTTCGGCGCGAGAGGAGCCTTTGTGGCAAACGTAAGCGGACGCCTTCGTGGCGCGCGGTTCTTGGCTCCACTATTTCTGGTGACTGGCCCCCTGGCATGGCTCGGCTTCGCTGCACCGCCTGCCGGCGCTGTCACCGTAATCGCCGTAACGACCAACGCAGACAGCGGTGCGGGGTCGCTACGCGCTGCAATGACGGCCGCCCTCAATACGGCGGACAACGTCGAGATCGACGTGAACGCAGGGCTCGGTTCCATCACGCTTGGCAGCACACTGCCGCCTTACAACGGGGGCGGCGGGACCCACAGCTTGACCCTGAAGGGCAACGGGGTGACCGTCGTCGGACTCAGCGGAACAAACGTTTTCGACACGACGCCTGGAGGCGTCGGTGGGATGTCGTTCGACGACGTGAATATCAGTGGCGGCGACTTCGGCATCAATGCCAATGCCGGCGCGACGATCACCGTCACCAACTCCACCATCAAGGGCCCAACGACTGACGGAGTCGACTCCGGTTCTGGAGCCATCTCGGTGAGCAACTCGACCATTTCTGGAGCAGGAAATGACGCGGTGGATACGGGCAACGGACCAATCACGGTAAACGGTTCGGAGCTTTTCAACAATGCGAACGACGGGATCGACACCGGCACCTCGACAATCACCGTGTCACGGTCGACCCTGAATGGCAACGCAAACGACGGGATAGATTCCGGCAGCGGTGCGACTATCAACGTCACCAACTCGACGGTCGCCGACAACCTAAACGCCGGGATCGACACCGGCGCGTCGACGATCAACCTGGCCTATGACACCATCAACAACTCAGGCTCGGGATTCGCTCAGATTGACTCCGGTGGTGGAACGCTCACGTCGTTCGGCACGGTGATCACCCAGGCCGGCGGAGGCAATCCGAATTGTGAGTTCACCGGGACGAAGACATCTGAGGGGTACAACTATTCCGACGACGCAACGTGTGGATTCACCCAAGCGACCGACAAGCAGAGCGCCGCTAACCCGATGCTTGGAACCCTGGGGGCTCACGGCGGGACCGGGTTGACGATGGTGCCGAAGACCGGCAGCCCGCTCATCGATGCCATCCCCGCGGCGAGCTGCCAGAAGGGCCTGGCGGCTGGAATCGTCACGGACGAGCGTGGCATCACGAGACCCCAGGGACCGGGATGCGACATCGGTGCAGTGGAGGTGGCGGTTGCCGTTCCCACCACCAACGGCTATTCGGAGGTCGCCAGCGACGGCGGCGTGTTCAGCTTCCATGCACCCTTCTACGGTTCGCTCGGCGGAGTGCATCTCGCCGCCCCCATCGTGGGCATGGCGGTCGACCCCGCCACCGGCGGCTACTGGTTGGTCGGCACCGACGGTGGCGTGTTCAGCTTCCATGCTCCCTTCTACGGTTCGCTCGGCGGAGTGCATCTCGCCGCCCCCATCGTGGGCATGGCGGTCGACCCCGCCACCGGCGGCTACTGGTTGGTCGGCGCCGACGGTGGCATGTTCAGCTTCCATGCCCCCTTCCACGGTTCGCTCGGCGGAGTGCATCTCGCAGCCCCGATCGTGGGTATGGCGGTCGACCCCGCCACCGGCGGCTACCTGCTCGTGGCTAGAGACGGCGGAGTGTTCTGCTTTGATGCACCCTTCTACGGTTCGCTCGGCGGAGTGCATCTCGCCGCCCCGATCGTGGGCATGGCGGTCGACCCCGCCACCGGCGGCTACTGGTTGGTCGGCGCGGACGGTGGCATGTTCAGCTTCCATGCCCCCTTCCATGGGTCGCTAGGCGGGGTGCATCTCGCCGCCCCGATCGTGGGCATGGCGGTCGACCCCGCCACCGGCGGCTACCTGCTGGTGGCCAGAGACGGCGGAGTGTTCTGCTTTGATGCACCCTTCTACGGTTCGCTCGGCGGAGTGCATCTCGCTGCCCCCGTTGTAGGCCTGGCCACCTCCGGCTGAAGGCGCCGCGCTGGCGCAACACACGACCCTCCACTCACGTACGGCATTCGACGAGTCCCACGCCGACACAAGCCGAGTGAGGGTGCCCCAGAACCGCCGGTTATGCGCGCAACTGCTGTGGCGTTGGAAACGATGGTTGCGGGAGCCTCTGATCTGCTCACTTTGAGCGCAACAGGCGTGCTCGTTACTCTCCCGCGCTTCCCCGGGGCCAGTCGAGCGAGCGTCCGCCACCATGCTCCCGGTCCGGGGGGTTCTCGCGCATCTCGCCAGTTTCCCCGACGTCGAGCGGAAAAGCCGGCAGGAAGACCAGGCCCTCGGCGAGCGGATGATCACCTGCTTCGCTGATCACTGCGCCTCCGTAGGAGTGACCGACGAGGACTGCGGGCTCTCCGAGTTCCGTGAGTGCCTCTCTCACCCTTGTGGCGTCACCATGGAGGTCGGTCAGAGGTGTGCGATCGGACCCGTGGCCGGGAAGATCGACTGCGTCCACCCGCAATCCTCTGTCCTTCAGCTCGAAGGTGACCCTTTCCCAACACCAGGCGCCGTGCCAGGCACCGTGCACGAGCAGGACCGCTTCGGCCATCGTGCAACCATACGCGTACAGCCGGCACCTCGCTCTCGCAACACACGGGCGGCGCGGTCATGGACCTCGCCCGTCGAGTGCACGAGAATGGTGGAGAACCACCTCGTCGACGGCGGTCCGACTGACGTCATCGGAGTCGCGCTGGAGACGAGACCCTGTCCGTCGGAATGAAGGAGTAAGTGTGTTCGCCTACACCTACCCGTTGCTCGGGATCTTCTGGTCGCTGCTGATGTTCGCCGGCCTCGCACTGATCGTCTTCTTCATCATCTGGTGCTTCATCGACAACTTCCGTCGCACCGATCTGTCCGGTGGGGCCAAGGCCGGTTGGACCGTCGTCATCGTCTTCATCCCCTTGTTCGGCGCGTTGATGTACATGATCGCTCGGCCGACCTGACTCTCGGACACCCACTCACACCAGTCCTGCATCCGAGCGCTGAGCGAAGTCCCCGTAGACTTGGTTCGATGCCCACCCCCGTCGGCCCAGTCGACCCGGACCCCGATGACCCCGACCTCTGGGACTGGGGTGACGACGACGAAGACGACCTGCGGCCGCGCAACCAAGGCTGGCGCCTGCTGGTGGTCTGCGTCATCGTGCTCGGACTGGTCCTCCTCCTGCTCGTGAGCATTCTCTAGCGAACTTCGACGGACAGCGCTTCCAGCAGTTGAGCCCGGTCCGACTCCAGGCGTCCCCGAGAGGACTCGCCGCTGCGCGGACCTACGATTGGATCCGTGTTCGAACGCCTCACCGAGGGTGCCCGGCGGGTGCTCGTACTGGCCCAGGAAGAGGCGCGCCGTTTGGACCACAGCTTCATCGGGACCGAACACATCCTCCTCGGACCGATCGACGATCAGGGCGGAATCGCCGCCGCAGCCCTCCGGGATCTCGGGATCTCGCTCGAGAAGGCGCGCGAGAAGTCCGGGAGACCATCGGACTCGTCGGCGGCCCGACCGGCTCGCCGCCTTTCTCCCCGGGCCAAGAAGGTCCTCGACCTTTCGCTGCGGGAGGCGATCCAGCTCGGTGACCACCACATCGGCACCGAGCACCTGCTCCTCGGGCTGGTCCGCGAAGGGGAGGGCGTCGCGGCCCAGGTGTTGGTAAGCCTCGGCGCGGACCTTCCCCGGGTCCGCCAGACCGTCGTCACCCTCCTTGCCGACGAGCAACGGCGCAGGGAAGCGACGGGCCGCGGCCGCGAGGCGACTCCGGTCCTGACGTCGACCGGCGCCACCGCGGGCGTCCGAGTGGCAGCGGGCGGTGCCGGCCCATGGCGAGAGGAATGCTCGTTCTGCGGACGCGACCTGTGGGAGGTCGGCCGCTACGTGTCTGCAGGTTCCGTGGCGATCTGCGGGGCATGCCTCTCTTTAGCGAAGGACGTCTTCGAGGCCGGGAGCGCGGAACCCGGTGGCGAAGTCGTGTTCCCGCCCCGGATCTTCGGTACGCCGCCAGACGATCCCTCGGTCGGTGAGGTGGTGCACGCGGTGAGGTCCCTCCTTCAGGCCCCACCATTCGGACCAGACGCAGTCGTGCAGAGCGTCGACGACGGCACGGATCTTGCCGACGCGATCGCCGAGGCCCGACGCCGACACCCGAACATCCCGAGGGGGACTCGCGTCGAACGGATCCGATTCCTCGACGCGGATAGCGCCGAGTTCACCTTCCAGGTGATCCTCCGCACGCTCGGCCCGGGGATCGCCTTCGAAGGCCGGGCGGTCCGGAGAGGAGACCGCTGGCTCGTCACCCGCGACACGGTCCTCGGAATGCTGGAGCGGGCCGGCCTGAGCGTCCCGCCTCGCCCGCGCACCGACTGACCCGGCGCCGATCGATCCACGATGAAGGTGCTCGGTGCATGCTCCCTCGGAGGTGCCGGCCACCTCCAGCCGCTCCTCCCGCTCCTCGACGTCGCCCGCGCCAGAGGCGACGGGACGCTCGTCCTCGCTCCGCCCGGACTGGCACCGCTCGCCGAGCGATCGGGGCATCCGTTCGCAGCGGGCGGCGAGCCACCCGAGTCGGTGATCTCCCCGATCCGGGAGGCCTTGCCGGTCCTTCCGCCGGAGGAGGCGTCGGTGCTCGGTAACCGTGACCTGTTCGGGCAGCTCGCGACCGAGGCGATGCTGCCGGCGATGGCCAGGGTCTTCGACGAATGGCAGCCCGACCTGGTGCTCCGGGAGCCCTGCGAGTACGCGTCCGCCGTCGCGGCCGGGGAGCGCGGGACGCCGGCCGTGCAGGTGGCGATCAGCCTCGCCGAGGTCGAATGGGGATCGATCGCAGTCGCGGCGGACGTGCTCGAATCGCATCGCGCGGGCATGGTCGAGGAGCTCCGCGCCTCCCCCTACGTGACCGCATTCCCCGCCTCGATCGATCCCTCGCCGTTCGCGGACACCCGCCGAGTCCGCACCCGGCCCGCGGAGCCAGCCGCGCCGCTCCCCGATTGGTGGGGCGCCTCGAAGGCACCGCTTCTCTACGCGACTCTCGGAAGCGTCATCCCGCGGATGTCGTTTGCCGCCGCAGCCTTCCGGTCCATCCTCGCCGCCGTCGGTGAGCTCGACGCCCGCGTGCTGCTCACCGTCGGCCGCCTCGATCCGACGGTCCTCCAACCGCTCCCCGACAACGTGCACGTCGAGCAGTGGGTGGACCAGGCCGACGCGTTCGCGCATGCCGAGGTGGTGATCTGCCACGGTGGATCTGGGACGGTCCTCGGCGCGCTCCGCGCGGGGGTCCCGATGGTGAGCCTCCCGCATTTCGGCGACCAGTTCCCGAACGCTCACCGGATCGTCGCGTCGGGGGCCGGCGTGGTGCTCGAGACAGCGCGCGGGGACGAGGGCCGTCCCTGGCCGGCGGGAGCCGACGCGGCAGCTCGGATCACTTCCTCGATCACCCGGGTGCGGACCGGCACCACCTTTCGCGAAGCGGCGCGACGCCTGTCCCGCGAGATGGAGAGCCTGCCGACCGTCGCGTCCCTCCTCGACGATCTCGGTGAGCGCCCGCGTCGCCCGGCCGCGGCCCCAGCGGGTCGCGCTAGGCGATCGCCAACGCAGGCTCCTCGGCCGCCGCCGTGAGGGCGCGACCTCCGGTGACGAAGACCGCGCTGACCACCGCCGCGAGGAGCAGCATTCCCGCACCGAGCGCGAACGCGACCGAGTACCCGTGGACGAGCCCCGCCGCTGCGGACGACGGCCCGTGGGACACCAGGTAGGAGGCGGTCGCCGTCGCCGCAACGGTGTTCAACAGCGCGGTGCCGAGGGAGCCTCCGACCTGTTGGGTGGTGTTCACCAGTGCGCTCGCGACGCCCGAGTCGCGCTCTTGGACCTTCACCAGCGCGGTGCTGGCGAACGCCGGGAACGACAGTCCGAGGCCAAGGCTCATCAGGACCTGGGGGCCGAACACGTACGCCCAGTAGGACGTGTTCACCCCGATCTGGGTGAGCCAGCCCAACCCGATCGCACCGATCAGCAGTCCACCGGCCATGGGGAGCCGCGGGCCGATCCGGGGGACGATGGCGCTCGACGCGCCTGCCGCGATCACGATCCCTGCGGCAAAGGGGAGGAACGCGATTCCCGCCTTCAGGGCGGAGTAGTGGAGCACTCCCTGCATGTAGAAGCTGAGGAACACGAACATCGCGAAGAGTCCGGCGCCGACCAGGAAGGACGCCAGGAACGAGCCACCTCGGTTCCGCTCTGCCACGACGCGCAGCGGGAGGAGCGGGTTGGACGTGCGCGCCTCGACCACCACGAACGCGACCAGGAGTACCACCGCGACGCTCAGGAAGGTGAGCGTGGTCGCAGAGGCCCATCCCTCGGTGGTGGCCCGAGTGAAGCCGTAGACGAGGCTCACGAGGCCCAAGGTCGAGAGCAGCGCTCCCGGCACGTCGTAACTCGTGGTTCCCTGGGCGCGGCTCTCGTGAACCACCCGTACGGCCGCGACCGCCGCCAAGAGCGCGATCGGGACGTTGACCAGCAGGCACCAACGCCACGACGCGTACTGGGTCAGCAGCCCTCCGAGGAGCACCCCGATCGCACCGCCCGCGCCCGACACGGCGCCGTAGGCCCCGAATGCCTTCGCCCGCTCCCCCGCATCGTGTTCGAAGGTGATGGTGAGGATGGAGAGGGCGGCGGGAGCCATCAGCGCCGCGAACGCACCTTGGAGCGCGCGGGCACCGAAGAGCATGGCCTGGTTCGCGGCGAGGCCGCCGAGCGCCGATGCGGCGGCAAACCCGAGCAGACCGATCGCGAACATTCGCTTGCGCCCGCCGAAGTCGGCGATCCGCCCTCCGAGGAGGAGCAACCCCCCGAAGGCAAGGGTGTACGCGGTGATCACCCACTGACGGTTGGCGACCGAGATGTGCAGCCCCCTCTGTGCAGATGGCAACGCGATGGTGACGATCGAGGCGTCGAGCACCACCATCAGCTGGGCGATGATGACGACCGCGAGGATGGACCAGCGTCGCGGGTCGGGCTCGGTGGGCAGGTCCGGTTCGCGACTGCTCGCGAATGTCTGGCTCACGTGAACTCCTGAGGCAACTGGCGGCTGGGGTCTACGTTCGGCGGGGACGACCGATGATGCCGGCTTCCACCGCATGGTCCTTCTCGAGGCTTCAACAGCGCTCCGGTGCGATTCATTTCCGGTGAAATTCCGGCTGTCGGGACGAAACGGCCTCCCCGCAGGCCTGCGACTCTGTTACTTTCGGCCGACCGCACGCACCGGTGCGGTCGCTGCCAGGAGGGGAAATGGGCCGAGGACGGTACGAGGAACCCGCCGACAGGGGTGAGGCTCCGGGCCGATCCGTGGGGCGCCTTCTCGCCGCGTTGGCCGGCGCAGCCGCCGGCGCGCTGGTGGTCGGGATGCCTGCCACCTCGGCGGGAGCGGCCGAGACGGTCGGCCACTACGTCGGCGTCGGAACACTTCGGACGGTCATCGGGTCCCACGGAGGGGGCGACTTCACCCGGAACGGATCCGCCGCTGGCATGGAGGTCCCGCACGCGGCCCTCCCCCACCAGGCGGGTCCCGACTGCACGTTCAACGGCAATCCGGACGTCGTCCAGAACGTGACGCCGGGCTCTGGGATCGCGATCCGGTGCACGGGTTGGCCGGCGAACGACGCGATCGCGGCGGCCGAATTCAGTCCCTTGATCTTCCAGACCGGATCCAACGGCGAGATCGACCAGAACTTCCAGTATTTCTCGTCGGACTCGCAGGGAACGGTGGCCACCACCATCACCGTGCCCAACCCGTTCAGCGCCCCTGATCCGGCCGCGGCCTGTCCTCCGACGCCGACGCAGATCGCGCAGGGGTTCCTCGCCTGCGGGATCGCTCTCGCCGACCTGAGCGGCAACGGCACCCTCGCCGTGCTCGAGTACGTCGGCCAGTCTCTTCCCGCCGCGCCGCCCGGCGCGACGGCGGTCGGGATCGCGGCGGCACCTGACGGGGGCGGCTACTGGATCGCGTGGAACAACGGCTCGGTGACCTTCCACGGCGATGCGGGCGCCTACGGCGACGCGTCCGGGCTCGCGCTGGACCAGCCGATCACCCACATCGTGGCGACCCCCGACGGAAGGGGCTACTGGCTGGTGGCCGCAGACGGCGGGACCTTCGCCTTCGGCGACGCGGGCTTCTACGGGTCGATGGGCGGTCTCCCGCTCAACCAACCCGTCGTCGACCTCGCCCCGACCGCGGATGGCAAGGGGTACTGGCTGGTGGCGGCCGACGGCGGGATCTTCGCGTTCGGGGACGCGGGCTTCGACGGGTCGATGGGCGGGCAGCGCCTCAACCGTCCGGTGGTCGGGATCGCCGCCGATGCGCCGACCGGCGGCTACTGGCTGGTGGCCGCCGACGGCGGCGTCTTCGCCTTCCACGCTCCCTTCTTCGGTTCGACGGGGAGCCTCGCACTCAACCGACCGGTGATCGGACTCGCTTCCACGCCCGACAGTGGCGGCTACGTCTTCGTCGCCTCCGACGGCGGCGTCTTCGCCTTCGGCGACGCGGGCTTCTACGGTTCGACGGGGAGCCTGACCCTCAACAGTCCGATCAGCGGCCTCGCGGTCGACCCGGTCGCGCCGGGCTACTGGCTGGTCGGCGGGGACGGCGGCGTGTTCGCCTTCGGCGACGCGGGCTTCTACGGAGCCGGCTGAGTCCGGAACACCCCGGTCAGCCGGCTGGCTCGCGCTCGAGCTCGGCCTTCATCCGCTCGAGGGTCGTGCGCATCCCATTGCGGTTGGTGCGACCGCGCGCCCAACCGAGGGCCGCCCAGTACACACGCAACCAGAACACGTCGGCCAGTTGGAACGACTCGGTGACGTCGGTCCCCTCACCGCCCGGCTCGAGCCGGTAACGCCAGACGTTGAGCGGCTTCCCCGGTGAGCCGGTTCCGAATGCGAACTCGCGACCCGGTTCGCTCACCAGCACCGTGCACCCGATCCAGTAGATCGGGCCCTTGCCGTTGCGCTTCACGTGGCCGCGGAAGCGGGCACCGACCGCCGGTCCGGTCGCGCCGTCGAGCCACTCGGCCTCGAAGGTCTCGGGGCTGTAACGCCCGATCTTGGTCACGTCGCTCACGAGGTCCCAGACCGCATCCGCTGGAGCATCGATGTGCACCGTCACCGAGTCGTGCATGGCCGCGACTGTAGAGCGTCCCGCTCTTCGGGGCACCCCCGGTGCGCCGGCCGTTTGCGGCTGAAGGTGGCCTCCGTCAAGATGCGGCACGTGCGCGCGGTGAGGACGACGTCCGAAGGGGTCGGCGTGGTCAGCGTGCCGGACGTGCCGGAAGTGCCGGAAGTGCCGGAAGTGCCGGAAGTGCCGGAAGTGCCGGAAGTGCCGGGAGAGGGTGTCCGGGTGTCGGTGGCCGCGTCGGGCATCTGCGGTTCGGACCTCCACCTCGTCTCCCTCGGTCCCTCCGAGGTGACGCTCGGCCACGAGTTCTCCGGAACGCTCGACGACGGCACGCCGGTCGCGGTGGTGCCGGCCGTCTCGTGCGGTCGGTGCGATCGGTGTCTCGCGGGCGACGACCAGCAGTGCGCACAGGCCCTCGGGACCCTGTACGGGATCGCCCGGGACGGGGGGCTTGCCGAAAGCGCCTGGGTCGCAGCCGAGTGTGCGCGACCGCTCCCGGCCATGCTGCCGGTCGAGCACGCCTGCCTGGCCGAGCCACTCGCGGTGGCGGTGCACGGTCTCCACCGCGTCGCCGCGATCCCCGGCTCGACGGTGCTCGTGATCGGCGCGGGTGCGATCGGCTTGTGCACGGTCGCGGCGACCCGGGCCCACGGCATCGACGTCGATCTCCTCGCGCACCGGCCCGAGCGCCTCGAGGCAGGCGAGCGCCTCGGCGCCCGTCAGGCGACCGGCACCGGCTACGACGTCGTCTTCGATGCGGCCGGGACCCAGGGGTCGATGGACGCGGCGATCGACCGGGTGCGCCCCGGCGGGACCGTGGTCGTCCTCGGCACCTTCTGGGAACCGGTGTCGCTCGGAGTCGGCTTCCAGCTGAAGGAGGTCACCCTCGTCCCGGCCTTCGCTTACGGACACCATCACGGGGACGCGGAGTTCGACGCCGCCATCTCCCTCCTCGAGCAGGACCCGGACCTTCCGGATGCGCTGATCACCCACCGCTTCCCCCTCGACGACGCGGCCGAGGCCTTCCGGGTCGCCGGCGACCGCAGGAGCGGTGCCATCAAGGTGGTCCTCGAACCGTGACCCGGCTCGTCCTCACCGGCGCACGGCTACTGGACGGCGACCGGTCGGTGACGAGCGACGCCCATCTCGTCGTCGAGGGCGAGCGCATCACCACGGTGGGAACCGGTCCGGTCCTCGATGCCCGCCCCGGCGACCGGGTGGTCGACCTCGAGGGGCGCACCGTGATGCCAGGAATGGTCAACTGCCACTTCCACGCGACCTACCACGAGCTCGGCTCGGTCACCGCTCCCTTCGGGCTCGAGGAACCGATGGCCCTTCAAGCGGTGCGCGCGGCGGTCAACCTCGAGGGGCTGCTCAGGTCGGGTTTCACCAGCGCGGTCAGCGCGGGCGCGCCCTTCGCGATCGACGCCTCGATGAAACGCGCCATCGAAGAGGGTCTCGTCGACGGGCCTCGCCTCGTCCCCTGCAGTCGAGATGTGAGCACGACCGGTCACGCCGGCGACAAGAGCTTCCCCCCGCACTGGCAGGTGGGCGCACTCGGTGCGATCCGGCGGAGCGACGGCCCCGCGGAGTTCCGCCGATCGGTGCGCGAGGAGATCAAAGAGGGGGCCGAGATCATCAAGATGTTCGTGACCGGCGGTCACGGCACGGTCGGTCCGGCGGAGCGGATCGAGATGACCCGCGACGAGCTGGCCGCCGGCATCGAGGCAGCCCACCTGCGGGGAGCGAGGGTCCGCGGCCACATCGCCAACCGCGAGGCGATCCTGATGGCACTCGACCTCGGCATCGACGTGATCGACCATGGTGACGGGATGGACGACGAGTGCGTCGAGCGGATCGTGGCCTCGGGCACGCCGGTCGTCCCGTCGATGCTCTTCCCGTCGCGGCTCGTCGACGCGGCGGGGCGCGCGGCTCTCGGCTTCACCGACTCCCTCCGGGCGGATCTCGACGCGATGGGGGCGATCCTGCCGAAGGCCAACGCCGCCGGCATGCGTCTCGTCCTCGGTGACGACTACGGCGCGATCTTCTTCCCCCACGGCCACTACGGCGAGGAGCTCACCTACTACGTCGAGCGGGTGGGTATCCCGGTAATCGACGTGATCCGGTGGGCGACCAGACACGGCGCCGAACTCATGGGCCGCGGGGACGAGCTCGGGACGCTCGCGGCCGGCAAGCTCGCCGACGTACTAGTGGTGGACGGCGACCCGATCGAGGACATCGCGGTCCTCGAGGACCCCACCCGGCTGCTCGCGGTCATGAAGGGTGGCCGGTTGGTCACCGACCGTCTTCCCGACGTGGACGGAGCACGTCGAGACCCGTAGCCGACAGCACCGAGACGAGCCCTCGGCGGCGCTGAGGCCGCCCGGGCGGGGCTAACATCCCGCCGCGTGAGGGGTAGAGGGGCTGGATCCGGTGGACGCGTCGCGCCCTCGGAAGGGGCGCGACGCGCGCCGGAGTCGCAGGTTCCGCCGGCCGACCGGCGGCGCCTCCGGGGATCGAGGACGCGGGCGGTCATCCTCGAGGCGCTCGTCGCGCTGCTCGAGGCGGGCAACCCGCAGCCGAGCTCGCGGGAGATCGCCGAGCACGCCGGGGTCGCGCGGCGGTCGGTCTTCCACCATTTCGGCGACGTCGACGAGCTCTACCTGGCCGCGGTCGAGCTGCAGGCGGCACGCCGGAGGGCGCTGATCGCGCCGGTTGCTCCGGTCGGCGACCTCGACGACCGCATCCGAGGGATCTGCCGCCAGCGGCGTGACCTCTTCGAGCCCCTCGGGCCCGTCCTGCGGGCGGCGTCCGCGAGGTTCGAGGACTCGGCAGCGTTCGACGCCCACCTCGTCGATCTCCGCCTGTTGCTCCGCGACCAGCTCGAGGCCACCTTCGCCCCCGAGCTCGGTGCGCGCCGCACCGGTGCCGGCGTCTTGCTCGACACCGTCGAGATGGCGACCGGATGGGCCCACTGGCAGGCACTCCGGTTCGAGGCACACCACCCTGCCGACACCGCCGAGGCGCTCATGGCCTACGCGGTGGTCCGTCTCCTCCGGTGATCCGGTTCCTGTGGTCCAGTCGTCGCAGGTCCTCTCTCACCCCGGCTTGCTCCAAGGGGTTTCGTTGAAACGATCGAGCACCGGGCCGTCCCCACCCCAGGCGATACGGGTGACCGAGCCGGTCGCGAGATAGAGCCGCCACACGCCGGTCTCGCCGGTCGCGAGCGTCCAGCAGGTGGCCAACTTGATCGGCGAGACGTGGCTCACGACGACGACGGGACCCTCCCCGCGAGCGCCCTCCCCGTCAGAGGCGAAGAGCTCCTCGCAGGCGGAACGGACCCTCGCCCCGGCCTCGTGCAGGGACTCGCCCCCCGGCGGACGGAAGCCGGGGTCGGTGCGCCACTTCTCCCAGAGCTCCGCCGGGACGCTCGCGAGGGGCCGGCCGTCGAACTCGCCGTAGTCGAGCTCCACCCACCGCTCGTCGACCTCGATCGGGAGCCCGGTCCGGAGCTCCTCGGCCGTCTCGCGGGCACGCGTCAGGGGGCTCGAGAGGATCCGGGTGGCACCGGCCACCGACGCGGCGAGCGCCCGGGCCTGTGAGCGGCCGCGGTCGGTGAGGGGGGCGTCGATCCTGCCGAGCAGACGGCCCTCGGCGTTGCCCGTGGACTCGCCGTGACGGACGAGGATCAGCACCCGGAGCGACCGCCGGCGGCGTTCACCGGACGAGGATCCGGTCGCACTGGGTGCAGAGCGCGAGCTCGTCCGGTGGCAGGTGGCGGATGTGGTCGACGTCGACCGAGGGCAGGGTGAGATGGCAGCCGTCGCAGCGGTCGCCGATCAGCCTCGCCGCCCCGATACCTCCGAATCGGGCACGAAGCCGCTCGTACCGTTCGGCCAGGTCGGCCGGGAGGCGGGCCGCGGACTCGGCCCGGGCCGCCTCCTCCTTGCGCAGCGACGCCGCGATCTCCGCCTCGGCCTCCGCGATGGTGGCCTGCAGTTGCTCCGCCTCGGCACGGAGCCGGGTCTCGGTCTCCTGGTGGCGGGCCAGCGTCTCGTCGAGCGGCTCCTCCTCCTCGAGCAGGGCGATCTCCTCCTCCTCGTAGTGGGCCTGCCGGGTGGCGAGCTGTTGGGTCTCGTGGTCGATCGCCTGGAGGTCACGAGCTGCGTAGGCCTCGCCCGACTGCATACGACGCTCCAGTTCGTGGCGGCGAGCCGCTGCCGCCGCGATCCGTTCCTCGAGTGCCTCCTGACGGCCGGAGAGGTCCTCGACCTGTGCTCGGACCTCGGACGCGGCCGACTCGAGCTCGGCACGCCTCAGGTCGAGATCCACCAGGGCCGCGCGCTCGGGGAGCGCCTCGAGACGGTGCCGGAGCTGGTCGAGAGCGGTGTCTCGGTCCTGCACCTCGATGAGGGTGTCGAAGGGTTCAGCCATCTCGGGACTCCCCCCCGCCGCTTCCGAACGACCCGCGGGCCGACCGCAGTGCACCGACCAGAGCCTCGTCCGCCAACGCGGTCGCCTCGTCCCAGCCGAACCAGGCCACCTCCTGACTCTCGCCGGGCGCGGGCTCGGGCTCTCGGTCCTCCCCGTCCACGAGGTAGCGGAGGTCGAGATGGACATGGCCTTCCGCCGCCTCGTGCACGTCGACGTGGACCAGGCACGGCGATCCCGAGCGGTGCCGCGCGCCGAGCCCGGTCTCCTCGAGCACCTCGCGGAGCACCGCGTCCTCCGGTCGCTCGCCCGGCTCGACGTGGCCCCCGGGTTGGAGCCATCGGTGCAGGCGGCGGTGGCGGTGGAGAACGACCCCTCGGCGACCGACGACGATGGCCGACACCGTCACGTGGGTCGGGTCAGCGTGCTGGTCGAAGGGCCGCTCGAGCCGGTCGAGCTCGCGGAGGGTGCGCGCCCGCGCGGACTCCTCCCGTCGATCACCAGGGCGGTGCTCGACGAGTGCGGCCCGCACCCGCCGCACGGCCTCGTCGGCGCGTGCCCCCTGCGCAGCGGGGACACCGGTTGCCGGACGCCGGCCGCTCAGGCCGACTTGCGGCGCTGGCGGTGGATGCGGCGCCGCTCCCGCTCGGTCGTGCCACCCCAGATGCCCTCGCGTTCCCGGTGCGAGAGCGCGTGCTCCAGGCAGGCCTCGCGCACGGTGCACACCGCGCAGATCGCCTTCGCCTCTTCGGCTTCCTCGTCCGAGACGGGGTAGAAGACGTCTGGATCAATGCCCTGGCAGGCTGCGTGCTTGCGCCAGGTGGCACTCATGGGAACGTCACTTCCTGTGTACTGTCCGGTCTACTGTTCGAGCTGCCAAGTCGATACGCCGGTGACCAGGGAAAATACGGCCCGGCGACCAAATCTGGCAGAACAGACAGTATGACCCACCTGGGGCTTCGGTGTCCACAGGGAGGATCAGGCCCGCGCGCCGCCGACCTAGGATCCTCCCCGCCGCCGAGCCCGATTCCCCTCTGAAGGAGCCCGCCCATGCCGACCGCACCCATCGAGGGCAAGACCGTGGTCGTCACCGGGGTCACCGGCCAGGTCGCCGAACCGGTGGCGCTGGCCCTCGCCCTCCGCAACGAGGTGGTCGGCGCCGCGCGCTTTCGCGACCCGGAGGCGAAGCGCCGGCTCGAGGAGGCCGGTGTCCGCTGCGTGCCGATCGACCTGGCCGCCGGCGAGGTGTCGGGACTCCCCGAGGACGCCGACTACGTGGTCCACTTCGCGGTCGCCAAGTCCAACGACTGGGAGCTCGACCTCCGTGCCAACTGCGGCGGTCTGGCCTGGCTGATGGAGCACCACCGTGGCGCGAGCGCGTTCTTGCACTGCTCGACCACCGGCCTCTACAAACCGATGGGCCATCACGTCTTCACCGAGGACGACGAGCTCGGCGACAACCACGGGGTCTGGCCGTTCCTGCGTACCTACAGCATCTCCAAGATCGCCGCCGAGGCAACCGCCCGCTGGGCCGCCGACCGGTACCGGCTGCCCACGACCATCGCACGCCTCTCGGTGCCCTACGGCGACCGCGGGGGGTGGCCGGCCATCCATTTGGAGATGATGCGGCAGGGAGGCGAGATCCCGGTCCACCTCGACGCCCCGAGCGTCTACCACCCCATCCACGAGGACGACATCGTCGCGATGGTTCCGCGGCTGCTCGCTGCGGCGAAGACCCCGGCGATCACCGTCAACTGGGGAGGCGACCAGGCGGTCAGCATCGAGGAGTGGTGCGGCTACCTCTCCGAGCTCACCGGGCTCGCCGCCCGCTTCGCCCCGACCACCCAGACCATCGACAGCGTGCAGATCGACCTGACCCGCATGCACGAGCTGGTCGGCACGACGACGGTCGGCTGGCACGACGGGATGCGGCGGATGGTCGCCGCGCGACACCCCGAGCTCCTCGACGACGGGGCCGGCGCGGTTCAACTCCCACCGGTCGGGGGGCAATAGAGGCTCCCCACCGACCACGCTTCGCGCAGGGGGTCCGGTCCGACCGTGAGAGTCGCCCCGTTCTCGAAGACCGCGGTCAGCACACCGTCGGATGAGGTCCAGAGCCACCTCAGCGAGCCGGGGAACAACGAGAGCAGCGGCCCGAGCGCGTCGGTCCGGCGGGGGTCGAGCCGGTGGGCCATCCCGTCCGCCCGCACGACGAAGGGCCCGCCGATGACGACTTCGGTCCCAGCGAAGTCGAGGCGTGACTGCTCGTCGATCCTGATGAACGAGAGCGACGGATCCTCGAGGAGGAACTCCCACCCGCCGTCGGGCAATTCCCGCATCGCCAACGTGTCCGCCATACGACCATGTTCGCGCCGACCCGCAGGGGCCGCACGCCCCGTTGCGACCGGGTCACCCTCGGGCCGCGTCGATCTCCTCGCTCCCGGCCGGCCAGAGCAACCCGGCCAGGTCGAGCGTGAGCTCGGCCAGCTCCTCTGCGACCGCTCGGTAGCCGGCGAACGGGCCCCCGTACGGGTCGGCCACCTCGTCGACGGAGGAGCGGTGCGCCAGCTCGGGCCGGGTGCGCCCCTCGTGAGCGGCGTCCAACCACGAGGGGATGTCGGAGACCCGCTCGCGAGGGCCGATCGCCCGGCCCCGCCGGACGAGGTCTTTTAGGGTGAACGCGCGCGGCCAGCGTCCCGGGTCGAGCAGGACCGCCTCACGAACGTGACGCCGCCCCATGCCGACGACGAGGTCCGCCTCTGCCACGAGCACCGCGGTGAGCGTGACGCTCCGGTGACCGGAGAGATCGATGCCGTAGGGCGCCATCACCTCGAGCACCTCTGCGGGAACCGGGTCCCCGGCCCGCAGGAGTCCCGCCGAGGTGGTCTCGACCGACTCCCCCCGCCGTTCGATCTCGCGGGCGAACAGGGCCGCGGCCATCGGCGACCGGCAGAGATTGGCGGTGCAGACGAACAGGACGCGAACCCGGCGAGTGTAGCGGTGGTCCACTGCGCCAGACGGCACGCGTGGCGTGCGGATGAGCCGGATGCCTCGGCCGAACGCCTACGCTCGGTGCCGATCGGACGAGTCGACCCCGACGACAGGAGAGGCGATGCGATCCAACGTCGACACCGTCAGGGAGGTCACCGAGGCACTCGGCCGCGGGGACCTGCTCGCGGTGATGGGAATGGTCTCGAAGGACGTCCGGTGGGCGGTGAACGCCAGCGACCGTGACGCGGCACCCTGGTTCGGCGTGTACCAGGGCAAGCGGAGTCTTCCCGACTTCTTCGCCGAGCTCACCAAGCTCGACTTCAGCGACTTCACCCTGAAGGCGATCCTCTCCGACGGTGAGCTGGTGATGACCTGGCTCCACGTGGCGTTCACCAGCCCGCTCGGACGCGAGGTCGACATGGAAGAAGTGCAGATCTGGCGGCTCGCCGAGGGGAAGGTCACCTCGGTCGACACCCTGCTGGACACCGCCGCGGTGGCTGCCGCATTCGCGTGAGCGGTCGCCCGCGGATCGCGCTCGTCCACGACTACCTCACCCAGCGAGGCGGTGCCGAGCGGGTGGTGGCCGCGCTGGCGAGGGCATGGCCGGAGGCGCCGATCTCCACCTCCTTCTACGAGCCCGGATCCACCTTCCCGGAGTTCGCGGCGCATTCGGTCCACACGCTCCCGATCGACCGGATCGCCCTCTTCCGGCACCATCACCGCCTCGCACTTCCCCTGCTCGCGCCCGCCTTCTCGAGACTAGTGGTCGACGCGGAGGTCGCGGTGTGCTCCTCGTCCGGATGGGCCCACGGGGCACAGGTGCGCGGCCGCAAGGTGGTGTACTGCCACACGCCCGCGCGGTGGCTGTACCAGACCGACCGCTACCTGACCGGGACGTCACGGTCGGCCGCCGCGGCGGTCGCGCTACTCGGACCCTCACTCCGCCGGTGGGACCGGCGGGCGGCGTCGACGGCCGACCGATACCTGGCCAACTCGCACGCGGTCCGCGACCGGATCGCCGACCTCTACGGGACCGAGGCGGAAGTCGTCCACCCCCCGGTCGACTTCACCACCGAGGGCGAGAGCCGCCCACTGGAAGGGGTCGAGCCCGGCTTTGCGCTCTGCGTCTCGAGGCTGCTCCCCTACAAGAACGTCGAAGCGGTGTGCGCGGCGTTCTCGCTCCTTCCGGAGCAGCGACTGGTCGTCGTCGGGAGCGGTCCGCTCGGCCCCCGCCTCGCCCAGTCCTCACCAGCGAACGTGACACTCCTCGGCAGTGTCGACGATCCGAGCCTGCGGTGGCTCTACCGGTCGTGCAGCGGGTTGGTCGCCGCCTCCTACGAGGACTTCGGGCTCACCCCGGTCGAGGCGGCAGGGTTCGGCAAACCGACCGCCGCGCTGCGATGGGGCGGCTACCTCGACACCATCGTCGAGGGTCGAACCGGCGTGTTCTTCGACCTGCCCGCGCCGCAGGCGATCGCCGATGCGTTGTCCTGCCTGGCCGGGACGTCGTGGGACGCCGAGGACCTGGGTGCGCACGCGCGGCGCTTTGCACCGACGGTGTTCATCGAGCGGATGAACGAGGTGGTCGCCGAGGAGCGCGCCCGGCTCTGAGGCCGGTGAGGCGGTTCCGTTGGGGGCGGTTCAGGAGGCGCCGCGGCCGTTGAACACGGTGCCGGGGGTCTGCCAGAGGATCTGCAGGTCCCACCAGAAGGACCACGACGCGACGTAGAGGTAGTCGAGACGGCAGAGCTCGAGGTGGGAGAGCTCGTTGCGACCCGAGACCTGCCAGAGCCCGGTCATCCCCGGTCGCACCTCGAAGCGCTTACGCGCCCATCCCTCGATCTCCGCGGATTCGTGGACCACGAACGGCCGCGGCCCGACGAGCGACATGTCGCCCTTCCAGACATTGATGAGCTGGGGGATCTCGTCGAGGCTGGTCCGGCGCAGGAACCGACCCACCCGGGTCACCCTCGGGTCGTTGGTCACCTTGAACAGTGGGCCGTCCATCTCGTTCAGGTGGTCGATCTCGTGGCGTCGCGCCTCGGCGTCGCGGTACATGGTCCGGAACTTGAGGACGTGGAAGGTCCTCTCGTTGCGTCCGGTGCGCGCCTGGCGGAAGAAAACCGGGCCGGGGCTGGTCACCTTGATCAACACCGCGCAGAGCGCGAGCAGCGGTGAGATCACGACGAGGCTGATCGACGAGACCGCCACGTCGAAGCTCCGCTTGAGGAAGCGCGCGCCGGCGCTGAGCGAGCTCGGTGGGATGTCGAGCATCGGCAGACCGAAGAGATCCTCGACATGGGAGCGACCGGTGATCAGCTCGTAGTAGCGGGGCACGATCGACACACCGACCTTGCCGGCCATTCCCTTCAACATCTCGGTGGTGCGCTCGGGGTGGGTCCGAGAGAAGCACACCACGACGCGGGCGACGCCGTACTCCTGGCAGAGACGCGGAAGGTCCTCGAGCTCGCCGATCACGTCACGCCGCCCGAGCGGATTGTCGTCGACGAACCCGACGAAGTCGACGCTCGAGTGCGCGCGCAGGTGGCTCGCGACGGTCTGGGCGAGCTTGCCGGTTCCGACCACGATCACCGGGACGGTGGCGTATCCCGAACGCCCGAGCAGCCCGAACGCGACCGCCCGGCAGAGGGGCACCGTCACCAACGCGAAGAGGCACATCGCGACGATCTTGGCGACGCTCAGGGCCTGGTAGTGCAGTGACACCTTCGCGCCGTAGCCGATGATCGCGTAGAGGAAACCGCTGATCATGAGGCCGTGCAGGATGTTCCCGAGGTCGGCGAAGACACTCTTCGAGATGCGCCGGGTGATCCCGCGATAGAGCCCGTAGACCGCGAAGACGGCGACGAAGAGCGGGATCATCGCCAGGTTGAAGGCGTACACGCTCCACACGTGACCGGGTGCGCTCTGTGGATTGTCGGAGATCGAGGAGACGAGCAGCGGACCGAGGAAGGCCGCGATCGCCAGACCGATCACATCGGCGGCGAGTAGCCGTCGGAGCGCGTGACGCCAGACCGTCGTCGCGGCCCCTGCGGGCTCGACCGCCCCGTCGGCATAGCGCTCCACGAGGAGCGGGGCCGTCGCCTCCCGCAGGATGTCGTCAACTTCTGGATCAAGGATCGCCATACCAGCCGGCCTGCCCTTTCCTGCACCGGTTCTTCCGGGCGCCGCTCCGCCGCGGTCACCCAGGGCGCTCAGCACACCAGCTCCACCTCCACCGAGCAGAAATTATGCTAGACGCACAACAAGCCCTGCACAACCGCCGAAACGCGCCGGGCCCCCATCATGACACGATCGACACGATGCGCGCGGTCGCGACCGCGTTGAGAGCGCGGACGTGGCCGGTGGGCGCAGTGACCTCGGGGCCGGGCTCAGGCGTGAGCGTCACCGTTCTGGCCTCACCCGGAGCGAGGTGGAACCACGAGTCGCCGGGCACGAAGCCCGGGACGTCGATGCTCACGAACTGCGCGAAGGCACGCGCGGAGACCGTCAGGCGCCAGGACGGGCCCTCCTCACCCAGAAGGTCCGCTTTGTGCAGTTCGGCCGAGAGCCCGACATCCTCTGCTCGGGCTCGCACCAGGCCGCCTGGTAGGAAGGCGGCCCCAGCCAGCCGGCGACCCTCGCCGTCGGCGAGGGTCGCGGTGACCAGCTCGTAGGCACGCGGCCCGAAGCGGTAGGCATAGGCGAGGTCGCGGAATCCGGTGAAGAGCGAGTCGGCCGAGACCTCGACGGCTCCCCTTGCCGGAACTTCGACCCGGCACTGGGCGACCTCGACCCGATGGCGTGTGGTCGCGAGCTCGACGATGAGCTCACCCCCCACCGGACGGTCGGTGTCGTTGAGCACGTGCACCGCGAGGCCGTTCAGCCCCTCGTCGGTGAGAAGCACCGCCACCGGAGCCGCGGCCCGGGCGAAGGCGAACCAGGGAGCCTTGGGCCGACCCCGTGCATCGAGCACCCCCCATCCCGGGCCGATCCGAAGGTCGCGCAGCGCCACCAGCAGAAGGCCCGCACAGCGCGAACCGCTCCGCCGCCATTCGCTCATCGCCTCGCCCATCACGTGGGTGACCGCTGCCCGACCGAGGTCGAGCGCGCGCTCGGGGTCGGTCCTCCGGAGCATCGAGGGATCGACGTCGAAGAACCTCCGCACGTAGTGATCTCGCACGTCCTCCAGGTCCCACGAGCCGCCGGTGTCGTGGTGGATGGCGCGCTTCCAGGACGGGTCGTGCCCTGCGCGGCGCGCGCCACCGCAGTACCGGTCGACGCTCGTCGGCTCGGGTGGGATCGAGAACGCGAGCCCTTCGCTCACGAACCTCGGCGCGGCACGGCGGAGATCGTCGAGGCCGCGGGCGAACACGCCCACACCGGTGTAGTGACTGATGCCGTGGTCGGGACGGAACGGCAGGGGACCACCCGACGGAGAAGAGGTGACGTAGGGCACGCCCGGCGCGAGGACCGCGGCTCGTTCGGCGACGACCTTGCTCACCAATGGCACCTCCCACCGGTCGCGGTCGAGCCCGAGCATGGCAGGCTGCTCCTCGAGCTCCTGACCCCCGCAGAGCACCGCGAGCGAGGGGTGGTTCGCCGCGACGGCGAACGCGGTGGTGACCTCGTCGGTCACTGCATCGACGAATCCGTCGTCGTCGGGCGGATCGAGGAAGGCGAGCATCGTGTCCTGCCAGACCATCAGTCCGAGCCGGTCACATGCGTCGAAGAACCGAGGTTCTTCGTAGGCGGTACCGCCCGGGATCCTGACCATGTTCATGCCGGCTCGACGGGCGAGCTCCAAACTGGCGACCACCTCGTCGTCGGCGGTGGTGAAAGAGACCGGGTCGGGCGGGTACCAGCAGGCCCCACGGCAGAAGACCGGCACGCCGTTGACCACGAGCTCGAATCCCCCGTCGGCGGTGTCGACCTCCACCGTGCGGAAGCCGACGGCGCCGAGGTCGAGGTACTCACCGCCGACGCGAGCGGTGACCGGATAGAGGTGCTGATCGCCGTGGGTGTGGGGCCACCAGCGCTCCACCTGCTCGAGGACGACGGTGCCCTCCGCGACCGCCTCGTCGTCGTCTCGCCGGATTGGAACGGTCACGGCCGCGTCCCCCACGGCGACGATGACCTCGTCGGCGTCGGGTGGAGCGGCGAAGCGCAGGAAGAACGAGACCGTGCCGCCGTCCTCGCGGCAGTCGGCGACCGTCCTCTGCTCCAGCAGGTCGGTGGCGGCGGGACGCTCGAGGCGCACCGCTCGCCACGGCCCGACCGGCGCGGGTGTCACGGTCCACCCCGACTGGCGCCCGAGGAGCGTCGTGCGGAACCAGCGGAGGTTCTGCTCGGTCACCGACGGGGACTTCCAACGCGGCCGGGGACGGCGCGCCGCGAGGAGGGGTGCGAGCGCGGCGAACCGGAGGCAGAGCTCGCTCCCCGCCCGGAACTCGCCAACGGGGACCCGGAGCGGGACGAACATCGACTCGGAGTGGACGACGAGACTTCCGCCGAGCCACACATCGGCGACGGTCGCGAGTCCGTCGAGACAGAGCACCATGGGGCCGTCGGCACCGATCTCCGACGGGATCCGGCAGCGGAACCACCAGTCGCGGCCGTCGAGCTCGGCACCGGTCGGCTCGGGCAGGCCCGCGTCGAACAGGGCGCCGGCCGCCGTCCCCGGCACGTTCGCCGGCAGCCAGCGCAACGGAAGACCGCCCAGCTCGTCGGGCGCGGACGCCTCTCCCGGCAGCGTCGCAGCGCACTCCCAGGTGACCGACGCCAGCAGGTTGCGATCAGCCGCCATACCGGCACTCCAGGGTGCCGACGGCTCGCTCCCACCGGTCGGCCATCGGCCCGAGGATCGAGTCGAGGTCGGCCCGACGACCGCGGACCACCCGGGCGAGCGCGAACTGGAGCGCCTTCGCGCCCTCCGCGACCGCGCGGAGATCGTCGGCGGCCGACTCGGTGCCGGGCCCGTCGTGGTGGTTCAGCCAGTCGACGAACGACGCGGCCATCTCGGAGCTCGCGCCGCACTGCCGGCAGGTCCCGAACGCGTAGAGGTGGAAGGTCTCGAGGTCCTCGGTGGCCAGCCACGGAACGTCGCCGAGGATCCGCGCTCCCATCGCGGTGATCGGGTTGTCGGGAGGCCGACGCGCGAGGTGCTCTCGGGCGAGATCGAGCGCTCGCCCGAGGAGCCCGGCATCGTCACGGAGGAGTCGGTCCAGACGGATGACTTCGACGTAGGGTGCCAGCTTCTCGGGATCGGCGTGGCTCCCCCGCTGGAACACGCCGTCGAAGTCGTCGCCGTCGAGCTCGAAGTAGCCGGCGTTGTGGAAGTAGCCGAGCCGCCGCCCGCCGATGTCGATCATCTGGGGCACCACGGTGCTCTTCACGTGTGCCTCACGATAGGAATCGCCTCGTGTGTCGGGAAGGAACCACGAGTCGGCCTCGACCGTGCACAGATGGCCGAGCTCGAGGTGCTCGACCACGTGGTCGAGCACCGGCTTCCAGACGTTGAGCTCGGTGACCTCGAGCCCGAAGACCCTTCGGAGGTCCTCGGGCGGGAACTTGAAGAACGTCCACTGATCGCCCTCGAACCCCGCGCTCAAGGTGAAGGCGCTCGCGGCCAGCGGCTCGAGCCCGAGCGCGTGGAGGACCTCGATCCAGACGTCGACGTAGCAGTTGGTCTCGGTCCAGTTCCGGTCGCTGCGGTGCAGCGGATGGGGCTCGAAGCCGTCGGCCTCGAGCGGCAGGAGGGAGTGCACGGTCGGGCCGCCCGCGGTCGCAGCCGTCACGGCCAGAGCCGGGCGCGGACCTCCGAGGGCCACCGCGCCGGGTCGAGCCCGTGCCGGTCGAGCAGGGCGAGGGTGATCCGGTCGACGCCGAATCCGAAACACGCCGTGTGGGCGACCTCGCCGTCGGGCGTCTCGATGCCGAACGGCCGGCCGAAGTGATCGAGATGGCAATTGGACGACGAGATGGCCGTCGGCCGTCCCGACTCGAAGGCAGGTGTGACGAGCTCGAACTTCAGCTCCTCGTTGCGCTGGTTGACCGCGAGCATCCGGCCGGGCCGCCCGAAGAAGGGGTCGTTGGCGACGACCGAAGTCGTCGAGAGGCCGAGGCCGGTGAGGACGTCGAGACCCCGGTCGATCCAGCGGTCGCGGTGGGCGCGCGCGCCCTCCGGAGTGCCCAGGTAGACGTAGTCGTGCTGGCGGAACGCCTGCATTCGGAACGGGTCGGTGCTCGGTTCGTGCCGGAAGCAGTAGCCGTAGACCTCGACACGCCGACCGCCTTCGGGGAGGACGCCCGGCATGGTCGGGTAGAGCGGGTGGCAGACCGCGGGACAGAGCACCATGTCGGTCGTCTCGAGCAGCGGCCCACGGTCCTGGTGGGTCTCGGTCCTTGCGAGCAGCTCCGCGTGCAGTCGCTCGTCTCCTCTGAAGGTGTGGATCGAGCCCATCTGGTCCGGGAACGACTCGAGGTAGCCGTTCCGCTCGAAGGTCGCCCATGGCATGATCGGCGGGAAGCGCACCGACGACGCAGACTCGTCGGCGCCGACGCGGAGCACCAGAGCGTCGATCGCCTCGGCGACCGACTCGTAGCGCGCCGACCGTCCGTACACCCCGTCCACGCCGGTCGCGATGAGCACACCCTCCTCGAGCAGCCCCGCACGGAAGCCGTCCCAGGGCTGACGCCCGGGTTGCTCCGGCCCGATGCCGGCCGCCTCGCCCGCGGTACCGGCCACCATGGCGCTCACTCGCCCCGGTGGACCAGGAGGAGCTGCGCGTTGTTCCCCATGATCCGGTCGTTGTTGACCATCAGGGCCGCGCCCATCGCATCCCGCAGATGGCGTCCGAGGCAGTAGGGGCTCTCGAGCAGGTACGAAGAGAGCCCGCAGATCAGCATGCATTCGCGTACCACGTCGACCACGAGGGTGGAGGACGAGACCTTGAGCGAGTTCATGCCCACCGCGAAGCCGACCGACGAGAGCTGATCCGGCTCGTCCTGGATCGACTCGTAGCGGGAGACCGCGCCGCGGAGGAGGTCGGAGAAGCTCTGGAACACGGCAGTGACCTCGGCGAGTCGCGAGGCAGCTGTCGGGGTCGTGCCGGGTTGCTTCCTCGCCTCGGCTTGCACGTAGCGACGCGCCCGGTCGATGGCCGCGGTCGCGATCCCGAGCCAGACCGAGCTCCACAGGATGTGGCTCACCGGCAGCATGGTCTGGGCCGAGATGTCGCCGTAGGGATCGTCGAGGATCGCAGCCGCCTCCCCTTTGGCCCGCAGGACGAAGCCGGGGCTCGCGGTGCCCCGGAACCCGAGCGCATTCCACTCACCCTTCTGCTCGAGCTCGAGACCGGGAGGCCGGCAGAGCACCAGCACCTGGTCGTTCGGAGGGCTCTCCTCGTTCCTGCGCGCGGTGGCGAGCACTGCGTCGGCGAAGACCCCGTAGGAGATGACCGGTGCCTGCTTCTCGAGGTGGAACCCCGCCGGGCTCGGCTGAACCGCGCACACGCTCTTGCGGACGTCGCCGCCGGTCCCCACCTCGGTGGTCGCCGAGGCGAGCAGGTACTGCCGCTCGACCAGCTCGCCGAGGTAGTGACGCAGGAGGTCGCTCCGGCCGTGGCGGACCAGGCAGGCCACCTGGATGTGGTGCATCGCGACCACCATGGCCGTCGACGCGCACCGCCGGCCGAGGGCGACCACACCCTGGGAGACCTGGGCGACCGACGCGCCCGTTCCTCCCTCGTCGCGGGGAACCAGCGCGGAGAGCAGTCCCGCGTCACGAAGCGCCTCGACCGACTCGGACGGGAAGCGGGATTGCGCGTCGATTTCGTCGGCGAGCGGCTCGGCCACCCGCTCGGCGATCTCCGCCATGGCGCGGACCACCTCGTCGGAGTCGGGCGCGGCCGGTACCTGGGTTGCCGTATGGGTCATCGGGCCCTCACACTCCCTGCATCTCGACGACACTGGCGCGGATCGCGGCGATCGACTCGAACGTCGACTTCTTGAGCATCTCCTCTGCGAATTCGATGTCGAAGGCGTCTTCGAGCGCCAGCATCACGTTGACACTCGCGTGCGACGTCATGCCCGCGCCGAACAGGTCGGTACTGTCGTCGATCGACGCCACGTCGATCGCGAGGCGGCCGTGCTCGGCGAGCACCTCCCGGATCGTCTCGTCCATGGTCACCCCTCTCCACTCTCCGAGACGTCGCAACGTGCCGCGGCCACCGCGGCGGCGACGGCCCGCTCGTGAGAGAGGCTGACCGTGACGTCGCCGATCCCTGCCTCGTCGGCGAGGTCGGCAGCACGCCCGGTCAGGCGGATCTCGCACCACCCTCCACCTCCTCGGCGGACCTCGATCGACCGCCATTCGGGCCGGACGCCGACCGGACGCAGAACCTTCACCACCGCCTCCTTGGCCGCGAAGCGGGCCGCCAGCGCTTCGGGCAGGTAGCCGCCATCGGCGCCACCTCGGCAGCAGTCGAGCTCGTGGGACGTGAAGACCCGCGCCAAGTACCGCTCGCCGTGTGCGGCGAGCGACTCGACGACCTCCGCGACCGACACCACGTCGATGCCGACCCGCATCGAGCGCGAGTCCGACCCCTTCGCCAATCCGGCAACCAGTCGCGCGGCGAGCCCAGGCAGCGAGCTGTCGGCCGCGTGCTCGGGGGCGAGAACGGTCGAGGTCATCCGACCGATTCTCCCTGATAGGCACTGTGAACGCCACCATTCCCCGACGCAGTCGGGGCCGCGGCGGCCGCCACCTCGGCGTAGATCTGCCGGTACCGCTCGGCCACCTGGGGCCAACCGAACGCCCCGACGCGGGCGCGTCCCGCACGCGCGAGTCCGTCCCGCCGCGCAGGTTCGTCGAGCAGTGCGGCGAGTGCATGGGCGAAGCTCGTCGCGTCGAACGGGTCGACGAGGACCCCGTCCTCGTCGTCGGTGATCAGCTCGGGCGGCCCGCCTCGGTTCGTCGCGACGACCGCGGTGCCCGCCCGCCATGCCTCGAGGATGACGATGCCGAAGGGCTCGAGGCGGCTCGGCACCACCAGCGCCTGCGCGGCGCCCATCGCGTCCGCCACCTCTCGGCGATCGAGTCGCCCGACGAAGTGCACGTGTGCGGCCACCCCGAGCTCGCCCGCAAGGGAGCGCAGTCCCTCGAGCGCCGGGCCGTCACCGGCGAGGACCAGGTCCACACGCTCGCGGTGCCGGGGATCGAGCGCCGCGTACGCGTCGAGCAGCAGATCGAAGCCCTTCTTCTCGACCACTCTCCCGAGCGCCAGCAGGTAGGGCCGCCCTACGGCTTCCAGTCTCGCCGGCGGCGCGGTCTCGGTCCGCGCGTCGTCGAGGTCGACCCCGTTCGGGACCACCCGACCCGTGCCCGCCGCGAGACCGAAGCGCGCCTCCGCGTCGGCGAGGGTGAACGCCGAGCAGCCGGTGACCACCCGCGCGCTGCGCATTCCACGGCGCAGCGAGAACCGGAGCACTCGTGAGGACTCGAAGATGTCGGAGTCGTCCATGACCGTCTCCCCCTGCAACGAGATCACGAGGGGTAGGCCGGTCAGCCTCGAGAGCGCGGTCGCGTAGACGCCGTTCGGGCCGAAGCACTGCACGTGGAGCACGTCGGGCCGGAAGGCCGCCGCCGCGCTCCGCAACGAGAACACCGTCTCGAGACCGGTGGTCGCGGAGCGTCGGAGCGACGACCAGTTCGTCGCGGGCAACGGCATCGGTAGCCGCCGGACCACCAGTCCGTCGCGGATCTCCGCCGTCTCTGGCTGGCGGTCGTCGAGATGACCCGTCCAGACCTCGACCTCGTCGCCCACTGCGGTGAGCGCGAGCGCGAGATGGCGGGTCAGCTCCTCGACACCCCCGAGCGCCGGAGGGTACGAGCTCGGAAGGAGAACGATGCGGCTCATGAGCGTCGGTCGGTGCGGGGCCCACGCGCGCGGGGCATCGTCACCATCTCGGAACGTAACAGCAGAAGGGAAGTGGGCCTCCACATGGCGCTCGCCTACGAGATGCTCGGGTTCAGCCAGGGCTCGACGGCGGTCAGCACCGCGCCGCTCGGCTCGGGAGCGATCTGGCTCCAGTCGCCGACTCCCGGCGACCAGTAATTGGAGAAGGTGGCCGCGTACCAACCCGAGAGGAAGTTCTGCTCGGCGCAGTCGCAGTCGGGCGCCCAGCTCGCAGGATGGATGCCGAGGATGCTTTCGATCTGGGCCTCGCCTCCTTGCGGCTCGACCGCGGCGGCGTCGACCTCGTGTCCGATCTCGAAGGCGATGATCCCGGCGAGCTGGGCCACCGTCTCACCCGGATACACGTAGAGGGTGGAGGTGCCGCCGGTCTGGCCCCAGGTGAACACCGTGTTGCCGTAGAACCCCGGCGAAGGTGCATCGCTGATGGGAAGGAACTGGATCGTGTAGCCGGGGATCGACTGCCACGGGTACCGCACGAGCGTGAGCGCTTGGGCACCGAGTTGCGAGGGGGTGAGCGCCGCAGGCGGCGCGGGCGGGGGTGGCGCGGTGGTGGTCGTGGTGGGAGCGGGCGCGGCGGCCGCTGCCGGAAGAGGCGCAGCGGTGTTCGGCGGCGCGGCGTGCACCGATGGTGCCGTCGTCGACGGGGCCACGGCTCGCGACGAGGTGGTGCGGGTCCCGGTCGAGGCCTTGCCGGCGGTGGTCGCGGTCGCCGCCGTCGAACGGGCGGTCGCGTCCGGTGCGGCTCCGCCCCGGGGCAGCACCAGCGTCGCGATCACGAGGAGCGCTCCGACCGCAGCGATGAGCACCTCGAGACGGAGCATCGAGCGCCGTTGCCCGAAGGTCGCGCGCCGCAGCCGAGCGGCGAAACCCGGCCGCCGGCGCTCGACACCGACGTATGCCTCCGAGAGGACCAGGTTGGGCTCGTCCAGGTCGGCGAGAAGGCCCGCGTCCTCGAGGTCGATCTCTGCCAGGTGCTCGTCGAGTGCCGGCACGGCGAGCGGCGGGCGCACCCCCGCGGGGGTGCCGGATTCCTCATCGAGGACGGCATAGAGCGAGTCTCCGTTTCGCCCTGCTCCCATACGGAGGGATCGGCACGATCCCGAGCGGACTGAAGCCGGCCGCACACCCGCGGCCGGGCGGGTCCCCGGGCGTGTCGCTGCAGGTCAGCCGCCTGCGGTTCGGTGATCGGCGTGCGATTGCCGCTGCAGGCGGGCGGACCTGCGAGCCACTCCGCCGGCGTGCCGGCGCGACGTCGCGGGCTGCGAACAGCTTGTCGAGGCGGTGCGACACGGGTGGGAGGACCCGAGCGGAGCCGGTCGGCTCCTCCGCCGCCGCGTGCTCGGCACGGGGCGCTCGCCGCCGGGACGCTGCACCCGAGCCGTGGCCAGCGGGGATCCGGTCGTCGCGCTCGATGCGTGGGGTTCGGTCGTGCCCGCACCGGACCGCCCAGCCGACGGATGCGAGAGCATGAGGGTGAGCGGCACGACGAGGAAGGTGGTCACCAGAGCGATCAGCGCGCTCTTCGCCAGAGGACGGCTCCGCCGGGCCGCCTGGCGCAACTTCGTCGGCTCGGCTCCCACATAGTGAGGGGTGATGACCAGGTTCGGGTCGTAGAGGTCGGCGAGGAGCTCGGCCGGCACCAACACCTCCGCGAGCTCGCGCGTCTCGACCGAGTAGGGGCGCCCGAGTCTCGTCCGGCTCGCGACGAGCGAAGTACCTCTGAGGGAGGATCCTCGGCCCGCTGCGGAACGCACACGGTCTTGTCGGCTCGTACCCGGCGCGCCTGAAGTCGTGCCGGGGGCTCCGACCGCCCGGGCACGCCGGGGATCAGACCCCGACGCCGAGCGAGCGGTAGACCTCGGCGGTCGCCACCGCGGTCTTCTGCCAACTGAGAGTGCTCACCCGCTCGCGGCCACGGGCGGAGAGCTCTCTCACCCTCGCCGGGTCGGCGAGCAGCTCACGGAGGGCGGCGGCGAGTCCCCCGACGTCGCCGGGTCGGAAGGTGACCGCCGCGTCCCCGGCCACCTCGGTGACCGCCGGGACCGGCGTGCTCACGACCGCCGCTCCGCACGCCATCGCCTCGACCGGAGGGAGACCGAACCCCTCGTAGCGAGACGCGTAGGCGACGACGGTCGCCGCGCCGTAGAGGGCGGGGAGGTCGGCCGCCGGCACCGGGCCGATCGCGAGCACACCCTCCGGCGGGCGGTGACCCCAGAGCCCGCGACCGGTGACCACCAGGGGCACCGGCACGGCCCGGCACGCCGCGGCCAGAGTTCCGACGTCCTTTCGCGGCTCGATGTTGCCGACGTGGAGCACGAAGCGCTGGGGCAGCCGGTAGCCGGCGCGCACCCGTCCGATCTCGCTCTCCGAGGGTGGTGTGAAAAGGGCGCTCGGCGCGGAGTGGACCACGGTGGCCTCCCGGCCGGTGAGCGCGCGTACCCGCTCGGCGGTGAACGCGGACACCGCGACGATCGCATCGGCCCGACGCAGGGCGTGGCGGACCAGCATGCGCTCTCCGGCCGCCCGGTGCTTCGGGAAGGCCCAGGGCACGTCGAAGACCGCCAGGTCGTGGACCGTGGAGACGGTGCGCGATCTGCCGACGAGCGGCACGTCGACGTCGAGGCCGTGCACGAGTGCGGCGGGGCCGAAGCCGACGGCGCCTGCGACGGCTCGTCGGACACCGCTCGAGCGCCCTTTGACGAGGGCGACCACGCCGGGCGGGAGCTCGGTGGCGCCGGCCGGCTGGACCGCCGCGACCAGCGACGCGTCGACTTCGGGGACGAGGGCACCGAGAAGCCCCCGGATGTACGTCGAGACCCCGTCGGGCGACGCAGTGAGCGGGAGGGCGTTGAAGACCAGACGGGGTCTGACGCCGGTCACTCGGTCGCGGGGGCCGCGAGCGCTCCTTCGACCTTCGCCGGCGGCACGATCCGAGTCACCGCCGCACCGACCTTCCGGCGAGCCGTCCCGACCGCCTGTCGCGTCCGCGTGCTGGGGAAGCCGATGATCGTGTCACGCACGATGGCCCCGGCGGTCGGATCGCCCGCGATCGGGTCACCGTTGCGGCGGGCCGTGTCGGCCATGCCCAGGCAGACGCCGGCGATGACGAAGGGTGCGATGGTGGACGCGCCGATCCAGAACGTGTCGAACAGCCCTCCGACGTAGTGCCCGAGGAGGACCACCAGGCCGAGGGTGCCGATGGAGGCCGGCAGCCGGAACATGGTCCGCATGGTGACGTAGAAGAGGTAGAGGAACGCCAGTGAGCCCACGATGCCCGTGGACGAGAGGTTGTCGATGAAGACGTTCGGCGGCGGCGTCACGCTCACGTACTGGGGGAGGTTGTAGAAGCGCATCCCGAGCCCGAGGACAGGACTGAGATGCCAGACGTGCAGGGCCGCGCCGATCTGACCGAACCTGATCGATACCGAGTTGAAATGCGGATTGCTCCGAGCCGCGAACGAGAAGCTTTCGTAGAGCACCGCCCCGAGAGGGACCGCGGCGGCGAGGACGAGCTTCGATCGGCGCCTGACCTCCGGGTTGAGCAGGACGGCCACCGCGAGCGCGAGGACGAGGAGGATCAACGACTGCCTCGACTGGGAAGCGACGAGGCCTCCGATGCAGAAGACCTCCGCGAGACGCGCCTCGGTCTTTCCGATACCGGCCCAGCCGGGCCGGATCTGCGCGAGCACGATCGTCACCCAGAGGATCGACCCGATGGTGTTCTTCTGGTAGACGCCGAACTGGGCCGGGTGGAAGTGCAGGGTGACCGCGTGCTCCATGGTGATCACCGCGAGCACCACCGATCCCCACAGGAAGAGTCGGAACGCCTGGCGAGTTCGCCCGTGAGAAGCCACCACCCAGCCGACGAGGACGCTGCCCCCGACGTAGGAGAACCGGTGGAACCACTCGACGATGTTGTAGCGGAAGGGGTGGTCCACGACGACGAGGATCAAGATGGCCTGGTACCAGACGATGGCCTGGAGGAATTGCTTGAGGAACCCGGCGTCCCTCCAGCGGATGAGGAAGAGGCTGACCACGCCGCCCACGAAGACCAGCAGGTCTGCCGCGCTCAGATTGGTGCTGGCTCCGCCGACCCGCTGGACGAGGAGCGACCCGGGGAGGACGATGACTGCGAGGAGGACCGGGTCGGCGACGAAGACGCCGAGTGCGAGGACGACGGCGCCGATCGCCAGGCCGATCCTCTCGTGTCCGACGACGGTGGCCCCGACCACTGCCGCCACCACCACGATCGCGCCCCAGGACACCAGCCACGTCGCGAGGCGCCGTCTCCCCCTCGGCGAGCGGAGATCCTCGCGCACTCGGTCGAGGCGATCGAGCCCCTGGGTGCGAAGTGGGCTCATGGTGTGGTCGGGCTCTCGCTCATCTGACGTCGGGCGCTTCCGCTACCGCAGTCGGTCCAGCGTAGCGCCCGACTCCCGAAAGAACGTGGTCCCCTCGATTCGATCTCAAGCCGGGCGAGTACCGTGTCGACGGTATCTATCATCCCACCTCTCACGGTCGGGCCGGCCGGTCCGCACCGGATGCGTGGATCTTGGAGCGGGTATCGAGGAACGGACATGGCGACGGAGAGCCGAGGCGAGAGCATCGCGATGACAAATCGATCGCTGCCTACGGCCACCTCGGTCGTCGTCTGCTCGCTCGAGCCCTGGGGAGAGGTCCGCCGGAGGATCCGGATCCTCGTCGACGAGCTCGTCGAGCTCGACCCTTCGGTCCGGGTGCTCTACGTGGCTCCCGCGCACGACTTCCTGCACGAGCTGCGGAACGGGCGATCGGCGCGTGGAGAACCGAGGTTCGAGCAGGTGGCAGAGCGAGTCCATGTCCTCCGCCCCCGAAAGTGGCTTCCGAGGGCCGTCGGCCCGTTCGCCGACCGTTCGCTCGACCGGCAGGTCCTCCACGCCGTCCGCCAACTCGGGCTCGACGCGCCGTTGGTCTGGGTCAACGACGCCTCCTATGCGCGGTTCGCGGTCCGGTCCGGATGGCCGGTCCTCTACGACGTCACCGACGACTGGCTGCTCACCGCACTCGCTCCCCGCCAGCGCGACCGGCTGATGGCCGACGAGTGCCTCCTCCTCGAGAGGAGTGACGAGGTGGTGGTCTGCTCGCCGGCGCTCCAGCGTTCGCGCGGCCACAGTCGCACGGTCGAGCTGATCCCGAACGGCGTCGACGTC
Source organism: uncultured Acidimicrobiaceae bacterium (assembly GCA_963769905.1). Classification (GTDB taxonomy): domain Bacteria; phylum Actinomycetota; class Acidimicrobiia; order Acidimicrobiales; family RAAP-2; genus Bog-756. The sequence goes on along the minus strand of CAVYNG010000002.1, from coordinate 736,360 downwards.
GAGCTCTTCCGGCGGACCTACGCGCGACCCGAATCGCTCCCCCCGGCGCCCGTCGCGCTCTACGTCGGGACCCTCCACGAAGAGCGCGTCGACCTGGAGTTGATCCTCGGGCTGGCCGAGGCGGCGCCGGACCTGGCCGTCGTGCTCCTCGGGCCCGACTGCCTCTCGCCATCCCACTCCTCGGAGCTCCGCGTCCAGCCGAACGTGCACCTGCTCGGGGCGAGGCCCTACTCGGAGATCCCGGCCTACCTCCACCACGCCGACGTGGTGATCGTGCCGCACCTCGTGAACCCCTTCACCGAGAGCCTCGACCCGATCAAGGCCTATGAGTGCCTGGCCGCGGGGCGACCGACCGTGACCACGCCGGTCGCGGGCTTCCGCCACCTCGGGCCGCCGGTCGTGGTCGCCGAGACGGCCCGGTTCGTCGAGACCACCCTCTCGTCGCTCGCGGGAGCCGGGCCGCCAGGGGGCCCTTCCGACCCCGCCCAAGGTGAGATCCCCTCCTGGCACGATCGGGCCGTGGTCATGGCCTCGGTGATGGAACGGGCCCGGCAAGGAGGCGGTCGGTGATCGGCGCGGACGGCACCCTCCTGCCGGCGAGGCCGGGTCGGAACGCCGGGACCCCTACTGCGTCTAACGCGTTCCACGTCGTATCCTCGATGGGAGGGACCCGTCCCCGATGCGGGGGGCCTCGACCCCGATTCGGCGACCAGGGCCCGTTGTCGAAAGCGAGCGACCGCTGACCATCCACGAATTTCTCTCGACGCTCTGGCGCCGCAAGCTGACCATCCTGGTCAGCGTGGTCGTCGCCGTCCTGGTCGCGGTCGGGTACGCCAAGGCGATCGCGACTCCGAAGTACCAGTCCACAGCCCAGGTCCAGATGAGCACGAGCAGCCAGTCGGGTGGCCAGACTTCGGCTCCGGTCACCTTCCCCGACCCGGTGCAGGAGCTCGGCAGCACCGCCGTCCAGAGCGAGGCGGCCAAGATCCTCGGGGACGCGGACCTCTCGACCGTCTCGTCCGACGTGACCGGAACGGTCGACCCGGTCTCCGGAGCGCTCACCATCACCGCCACGGACCCCAATGCTGCCCGCGCACAAGCCGTCGCCAAGGCGTACTCGACGGCGTTCACCGATCAGATCCAGGCGGTCGCCCAGGCTCAGATCAACAAGATCAACTCCCTGATCGGCCAGCAGCGGGCCCAGATCGCGGCCTTGCAGGCACAGCCCGGCTCGGCGACGGACCCGCTGACCACTGCGCAGATCGCCTCGTTGACCTCCACGGTCAGCAATCTCGAGACCGAGATCTCCAACATCCAGGTCGGTGAACCGTACGCCGCGGTGCAGGTAGCGGCCGGGATCGGTGCCCCGATCGGCCTCTCGACGAAGAAGCTGGCCCTGATCGGCTTCCTCGCCGGCCTCCTCGTCGGCTGCGGGATCGCCCTCGTGCGCGAGCAACTCGACACCCGGCTGCGGACGAGTCCCGACGTGGAGGCGGTCACCGAGGCACCGGTGCTGGCGGAACTCCCCCAGGACGGCGACGTCAAGGCCGGCAAGGTGGTGATCGCGATGGTCCAGGCGCCGCAGTCGCTGCTTGCCGAGTCGGTCCGCGAGCTCCGTACCAGCCTCCGGGTGCTCGTCGACGAGACGCCGTGCCCGACCGTGGTGGTCACCTCGCCCGAGGCCGGCGACGGCAAGACCTTCGTGGCCGCCAACCTCGCGGCGGCGTGGGCGATGAGCGGGAGCAAGGTGGTGGTGCTCTCCGCCGACTTCCGCCGGCCGCGCATCGAGGAGATCTTCGGGATCGAGCACGGGCTGCCCGGCCTCGCCGACGTGATCCAGGCGAACTGGAAGACGGCCGAGGACGACGACCGGCCCGGCTCCGGCGGGTCGACCGGCATCCCGTCCGCCGCAAAGCAGGCGGGCCGGTCGCACCCGACATCAGCCGGCTCGCGCCCGGGCGGGCGCCCCGAGTCGAGGGAGACCTCGGTGTCCCCGCTCTTGGTCGAGACCGGGATCCGGGGGCTGCACGTGCTGCCGGCCGGCACCTATCTCGACAACCCCGCCGAGCTTTTCGGCAGCCCAGGGATGCAGCCGGTCGTCGACCAGTTGCCCCTCATCGCCGATGTCGTCCTGATCGACACTCCCCCGGTGCTCGCGGTGCCCGACACCGCGATCCTCGGGAGCTTCGCCCACGGCGCGATCGTCGTCGCCACCGAGGGACGAACCGACCGAGGGATGCTCGAGCGGACCATCCACCGGCTCGAAACGACCAACTGCCGCGTGCTCGGGCTCGTGCTCAACCGAGCGAAGCACTCGCAGATCGACAGCTACCAGTCTTACGCCTACCGGCGTTGACCACACTGCCGGCACCCGGGACCTGACGGTGGCCGACGAGATCGAGGTGCTGGTGGTCGCCTTCGGGGCCCCCGAGCTCCTCGAAATCTGCCTCGACTCGCTCGACGGTGAGCTGCCGGTCGTCGTGGTGGACAACTCCTCGGACGCCGAGGTGCGCGCAGTGGCCCTTCGTCATCGGGCCTCCTACGTCGACCCCGGCAGCAACCTGGGCTTTGCGGGCGGGGTGAACCTCGGACTCGCCAACCGCTCGCGGCCGTCGGCGGACCTGTTGCTGCTGAACCCCGATGCCTCGATCGACAGCTCGGGCGTCTCGAGCCTCCAGCGCTGCCTGCACGCACGCGACGACCGAGCCTGCGTGGCTCCGGCGCAATGGGATCCGGGGCGCGAGACGGGCGCACGCGTGATGTGGCCGTTCCCCACCCCGCTCGGCGCGTGGATCGAGGCGGTCGGACTCGGGAGGTTGCGCCCCGGAGACGGGTTCCTGATCGGCTCGGTGCTCCTGGTCCGCGCCGAGGCCCTCGGGCAAGTCGGCCCTTTCGACGAGCGATTCTTCCTCTACGCCGAGGAGACCGACTGGCAACGGCGAGCCCACGACCTCGGGTGGACCGTCGCGCTCTGTCCCGAGGTCCTCGCCGAACACGTCGGGGCGGGGACCGGTGGGGACGAGCGGCGGCGCGAAACCCACTTCCACGCGTCGACGGAACGGTACGTACGCAAGTACTTCGGTCCTTTCGGCTGGTGGGTGTTCCGCGCCGGTGTCATGGCAGGGGCACTCTTCCGCGCGGTCCTGCGCTCGGGGGAGGGTGCGCGCGCCGCGGCGTTCCGGTTTCACCTCTACCGCTCGGGCCCGTGCCGCGCCGAGGCGGTGCTCGTCGCGGCCGACGCCGCACCGGAGGGGGCGGCGCTGCCACCTGCGCAGCGGGACCGATGATCCCGAATGGTCCCCGGCGGAGTCAGGCGAAGAGCAACTCCTCGACCCGGCGCATCACCACGTCGCGGCGGTACTCGTCGACCGATGACGCGGCCCGCTCACCCCATCGGTCGAGATCGGCGCTCGCCGCGCGCACGAGAAGCGCGGTGAGACCCGCGACGTCATAGGGATCGTCGAGGATAAGCCCGCTCTCCCCCTCGCGGACCGCCGAGGCGGCCCCGGCGAGCCGCGTCGTGACGACGGGCAGGCCGGAGGCCAGCGCCTCGATGATCACCAGCCCGAAGGGCTCGTACTGAGTCGGGAGGACCATGAGATCGGCGGCGGCCAGGTACCAGCCCACGTCCGACGAGCTCCCGTGGGCGTGCACTCTCGAGTCGAGACCGAGGCGACGGATCGTCGACTGAAAGGGCGCGAGGGGAGCACGGCCCACCACGTGGAGGGTCATCCGTGGGTCGTCCGCGTCCGCCATCGCTTCCAGCAGTTGGGCAAGCCCCTTGCGGTGGAGCTCGTTGGCGACGAGGAGCAGGGCGAGCTCGCCGTCCGCGATCCCGAGCTCGGCGCGGGCTCGCTCCCGATCTCGGGCCCGGCGCCCCGGGTTGAAGCGCTCGGGATCGAAGGGATTCGGCACCACGGTGGTGAGATCGGGAGCCACTCGGTAGTAGCGGACGAGGTCGTCGACCTCGCGCTGCGAGGTGCAGAGAATGCGGCGAGGACGGGCGTCGCGGAAGTACTCGGCCTCCATCGCCAGCAGTACGCGGTGTCGCGGCATGACGAAGCGGACCGAGGCCGGAAGGGTCACGTGCCCGGTCCGCACGGTGCGCGCCGCGTGCAGCCACGCGCGGTGCACGCTCGGGACCCAGAGCACGTCTCCGGGCGGCACGACCGATCCCATGGTGACGGTGAGCCGAGGGCGAAGGGACGCGACGACCGCCGCTGTCCGCGCGCGGCGGCCGCGCAGACCGAACGGGCCGGGGTCCGGGTCCCCGGGCACCGCCGCCATCGAGACCCGGTCGGGGAGGCCTTCGGGGGCGCTCGAGCCCACGAAGGCGGTGGCGTGCTTCGGCGCGAGGTACTCGAGGAGGTCCCAGCAGACGCGCTCGATGCCCCCACTGTGGTGGACCGCAGGAAACACGACTGCGACGTCCGGATCGCTCACGGCTTCTGCATCGCCTGTCCTCGGGAAATCGCGGCCGGGGGTCGACCGGTCGGTCAGGCATGATAGGAGCGACATCGGACCCGAGTGCCCGTCTGCCGACCGAGAGGAGCTCCGTGTCCCCGAGTGCTGGCGGCGGAGCCGGCCCTCTCGACCAAGGAGGCCGGCTCGCCATCGTGCAGGTCGTCCGCAGCGACGGCTTCGCGGGCGTGGAGCGCTACATCACCGAGGTCAGTGCGTCGCTCTCCTCACGCGGCCACCGAATCGCGGTCGTCGGGGGCGACCCGGCGCGGATGGCCAGCGAGCTCCCCTCGGGGGTTTCCCACCGACCGGCGAGGACGGTTGCCGGCACCTCGGCCGCTCTGCTCCACCACCGCGACGTCGACCTGGTCCATGCACACATGACCGCAGCCGAGACCGCTGCCTGGCTGGTGCGCCCCGTCCTCCGTGCCCCGATCGTCGCCACCCGGCACTTCGCCGCCGACCGCGGGAGTTCTGCGGCGGCCCGTTTGCTCGCCGGGAGGACCAGCCGGTCGGTCGCCCGCGACATCGCCATCAGCCGGTACGTCGCCGGTGGAGTCACCGGCCCTACCCTGCTCCTGGCGAACGGGGTACCCGAACGACCGCAGGCCCCGCTGACCGCCTCGACCGTCGTCCTGCTCCAGCGGCTCTCGCCCGAGAAGCAGCCGGGCGTCGCGCTCGAGGCTTGGCGCAGAAGCCGCCTCGGCGAGCGCGGCTGGCGACTCGTCGTCGCAGGCTCGGGAGAGCTCGCGGCAGACCTCGCCCGGCTCGCCGGCCAGCTCGGTGTCGCGGAAAGCGTGGAGTTCGCGGGACGGGTCGGTGACACCGACGCGCTCCTGTCGGGCTCGTCGATCCTCCTGGCGACCGCGCCGGCAGAGCCGTTCGGTCTCTCGGTGGTCGAGGCGATGGCCCACGGTCTGCCGGTGGTCGCGGCCGGCGGTGGCGGGCACCTCGAGACCATGGGGGACGCCGGCTTCCTCTTCCCACCCGGCGACGCCGCGGCTGCGGCCTCCGCGCTGGTGGAGCTGGCCGACTCGCCGGAGCGACGGCTCCGGACCGGCGCTGCGCTCCGTCGTCGTCAGCAGGAGCTGTACTCACTCACCCGCCACGTCGACCGTCTGGAGGAGGTGTACCGCGAGGTGGTCGCAGACGCCCGTGGCCGGGGGTCCACGCCCCGCTGAGTCGGACGCGCGAGCGAACGACGGACCGATATCAGCCCTCGTCGGTCGAATCTCCGCTCCGGTCCGCGCCCGGGGTGGTCACTGCGCGGTAGAGCGCCATCTGGGCGTCCGCGACCTCGGACCAGGAGCACCGTGCCGCGTCGACCGGGCCGGCCTCGTGCAGCCGCTCCCAGAGTCCGGGCTCTTCGAGCAACCGCACCAGCGCGGTCCGGAGCGCATCGGGGTCTCTCGGGGGCACGAGAAGACCCGAGTCGCCGATCACGTCGGGCAACGCTCCGCTCGTGCTCGCCACCACCGGCACGCCCGAGGCCTGGGCCTCGACGACCACGCGTCCGAACTGTTCGACCCAGCCCGGCATCGGGACCGACGGGACGGCCAGCACGTCGACGTGCCGGTAGACGGCCGGGATGTCGGCCTCGTCGACGTGCCCGTGGAACACCGCACGGTCCGCCAAGTCGAGGCTTCTCGCCAACGTGCGCAGTCGCTCCTCCTCGGGACCGGCGCCGAAGACGTCGAGGTGCAGCCTCGCGTCGGTCGCGATCGCGCGCAGGAGCACGTCCACACCTTTGTGGGCGATGAGCCGGCCGACGAACCCGACCCGGAGCGTCCCGTCGGGTCGCACCCGACCCGACGGCGCGAACCGCTCGACGTCGACGCCGAGGGGCAGGACGATCCGTTTCCCGCGGAGCTGCTTTCGCACGAGGATCTCGCCTGCTTCGCCGTTGCAGGTGTAGGCCCCCGCCGCGTGACGCAGCGCCCAGCGCTCCAGCCAACGGAAGGGGGGTGGGTAGCGCTTCTCGATGTTCTGCGCGGACGAGAGGACATAGGGAACCCGACGCGCCCGGAGCGCGCGAATCGCCAGCACCTCCGCGACCGCCGCGCCGAAGGGCTCCTCGTGCATGTCGATGAGGTCCCAGCTCGACGATCCGAGCAGGCGCCAGAGCATCACCGGGTCGTAGACGAACAGGTTCGGGTGCCGGCCGAATGTACGGACCGGTACGGCGAAGCTGTCGCCGGCCGGCTCGAAGTCCACCGGCGAGCCACCTTCCTCCCAGCGGGCCGCCGTGAGCAGCACGAGGTCCGCACCCCGCGCTCGCAGCTGGCGCTCGCGCTCCCGCCACGCGGTGACCACGCCGCTCTTCGAGATCCGGAGCACTCGCAGGCGACCGTCGGTCGCTCCGGCCTCGGACCTCGCCACTCACCGCATCGTACCGCTGTCATCGTCCGCTCAGAGGACCTGTGTAACGGCACTGTGTCACTCAAAGTGAGGCGCGACTTTTCATTATCCGTGAGATTTCACTCAAGATGTCGGCTGGTCCGCCGATGGGGCTTTTGTGGAGAGGGCAGGAGGCAGGGCTGCTGTGCCACGCCCGGGGCGGGCCTTCGCCATCGGAACGGTCCTCGTCCTCGTCGCGCTCGCCCCCACCCTTGCCGGCATCGTGGAACCCGCACACGCCGGATCCACGGTCCCCCAAATCGCCGGCTCGGTCGCCGCGCCCTCTGCGTCGGAGATCAGCCCGATCTGTGACGAGCCCGATCCGACCGGTGTGCTCGGGCCCGCGACGAGCTTGCCGTCCAACCCGACGACGACGGTCGTCAGTCCCTCCGGCGGGGTGGCCGGGTTCACGGTGACCGCGAGCAACCTGTACGTGAGCACCGGCTCCGCGCTCGACACCTACACCCTGGCCGGAAGTCTGGTGCGCTCCTTCCCCCTGCCGAGTGCGTTCGCGCCGGCGAAGGAGCCCTCCCAGCCGGTCATCGACCCGTCCGGGAACATCTACCTCTCGAGCAATTACGGACAAATCGTCGACAAGTTCTCCCCGACCGGCACTCTGCTCTGGTCGGTCGACCCCGAAGGCGGCGGTCCCAATTCACTCTTCTCGATCAAGACGGGGTCGGGGTTCGAGCTCGCGGTGAGCATCGTGCAGAACAAGTCGGCGAGCGCGCTCCTCGACCTCTCGACCGGCGCGGTCGACGGCTCGTTCCCCTTCTACGACGACGGGTACGTGACCCAGGAGTCCGGCGGCAACCTTCTCTACTCCGCGGGGGGCTACGTCGAGACCCTGAATCCGAGCGGGACGGTCCTCTCCAAGTTCGGCTCGTCGGTCACCGAGCAGAACGGCCAACACACCGGGGCCGGGTTCGAGTTCTCCAACGGCGGCCAGGCGGTCGAGGGACCCGACGGCACCATCTACACCTCCGACCCGAACCACACCATCGAGGCGACCTCATCGCAAGGTCACCTCCTCGCGACCACCACCCTCGGCGGCAACCTCCAGCTCGGCAACGGAGGCTTCTACCTGGCCGGCTCCACCCTCTACTTCCAGGGGGGCCCGGTGTACAACGACGGCGGCGACAACGTCTCGTCGATCTCCCTCTCGACCTTGCAGGCCGAGCTCGCGGCGGTCCACCGTCCCTACGACACCCTCGGATGGGGCGCAGGCCTCACCACCCCGGCGACGGGCAACTACTTCCCGCAGGGGACCACCCCCTCGGTCGACGCCACCTTCGACCCCTGGTGGACCGCGCAGGCATCCCACCTCTCGCTCTCCTATGCGATCGAGAACACCGCCTCGCTCAGCGCCGAGAGCGTCCCCTCCCCCACCACCTTCTCCCTGCCCACCACCGCCGCGGGACTCGCCTCGATCCCCATCTCACTCCCCGCCGCCGACGAGGTGCCCGGTCCCTACCTCGTGCAGGCCGCCCTCTTCGACACCTCGACCTCGCCGCCGACCCGTCTCGGGACCACCTGTCTCCCCTACACGGTCGGCGCCGCCGGCGACGGTCTCGACTTCACCACCCTGCCGAGCGGCAGCGGAGGCGGCGGCCCGACCGACCCCAGGGGGGTCGCGCTCAACTCCCAGCTCGGCCTGACCGGCTACCGCGGCGCGAGCGTCAACTGGTCCACCTTCCTCCCCAACTGCTCGGCGTCCTCGCCGACCGCGGCCACCTGCGGTCCGGGCGCGATGACCTTCACCAACGCCCCGATCGCGTACTACCAGGCGGCCGCCAACGCGCTCGCCGATCACGTGACCTACTGGGTGCAGGTGAGCAATGGCGACTCGACCTCGATGGCCCTCGCGAACAACGGCTACTGGCAGGGGGACATCGCGGCACTGGTCCGCCACTACACGACGGTCCCGGCCGGGTGCAGCCAGTGCGCGCCGGTGACCATGTGGGAGCCGTGGAACGAATCGAACATCACCGGTTGGGGCAACGCATCCGCCTACGTCTCCAAGGTGCTCGCCCCCTTCTACGCCGCGGTCAAGTCGGTCCTCCCCGGCGGCGCTTCGACGGTCATCGGCGGTACGACGATCGACGTCAGCTACAGCTGGTGGCAGCAGCTCGTTGCGGCGGGCGGTCTCGCCGACATGGACGTCGCCGCCATCCATCCCTACCCCGGCTCGAACGACTCCTTCGAAGAGGACGGCAAGCCCGCCCAGATCGCGCAGCTCGAGAGCTTGCTCGCCGGCAAGCCGCTCTGGTTCACCGAGGTCGGGTGGTGGAACGACGGCGACTACGACTTCCTCGCCCAAGCCAACAACGTGGCTCGGGCCATGATCTGGCAGAAGGCGCTCTCGGTGCCGGTGTGGAACTACTACTTCGACGAGGGCAACTGGGGCGACTGGGGGGTGAGCTTCTCGCTCATCCAGGCCGGAGGCAGCGAGGACTTCGTGAAGCCGGCCGCGCTCGCCGCGATGACCACTTCGAACGAAGTGGCCGCCCGCCCCTACCTCGGGATGCCCTCGACCGGGATGCCCCAGACCTACCAGGCCCTCTTCGGCCCCGACGCGCAGAGCGCCGACCGCTTGGCCGCGGTGTGGACCGACGGCCTCGCGAGCACCGGCACCGTCACCTTCCACGCCACCGGGGGCGGGTCGATCCCGGTCACGGTGAGCACCGAGTACGGGCAGACCACATCGGTGTCGGTCAGCTCTGGGACCTCCTACAGCCTGCCCCTCTCCGACCAGGTCACCTACCTCGCCTACCCGGCCGATGACACCGCGACCGTCGGGCCCACCGAGCCCTTCGGGGCCGATCTCGCCGCCGCCTCGTCCGGGGGCACTGCGGCGGCCTCGAGCGGCAACGCGTCGGCAGCGATTGCCGGGCTGCCCGCCGGCTACGGCAACGGGTGGACCTCGAGCAACGGTGACACCACGCCTTCGCTCACGGTCACATTGGCGAGCGCATCGACCGTCAACCGGATCGTCGTCGACACCCAGTCGGCCGGGTCGGTCGCGACCGGGGTGCGCAACTACACCCTCTCCCTCGACGAGCCGGGCACCGGCTGGACGACGGTCAGGACCGAGGTCGGCCAGTATCGCGACCACGAGGTTCTCTTCGACTTCCCACCGGTTCTCGCGAGCGCGGTCAAGATCTCGGTCACCGAGGTCGACTTCGGCGGGTACTACGGCGGGGGCATCCCCCCGTGGTGGACACCGACCGAAGACGGCAACGCCTTCCTGCACGCGCTGCAGGTCTATGCCGGCACGAGCTCAGTCGACCAGGTCGACGGGACCGGCCTCACCCCGCTGACCAACCTGGACCCACCGCCGCCCCCACCGACGACGACCACGACCACGACGACCACTACGACACCGCCGACCACTACCACCACGACACCCCCGACCACCACCACCACGACACCGCCGACGACCACCACCACCACCACGACACCGCCGACGACCACCACCACCACGACACCGCCGACGACCACCACCACCACGACACCGCCGCAGCCGACACCACCCGGTCGCGGTGGCAACGAGCCTCCGAAGAACGTGCGCACCTACCAGGGCTACTGGCTGACCACGAGCAACGGGAGCATCTACACGTTCGGAGCGGTGCCCTTCTACGGATCCGCGCTCGCGATGAGCATTGCTTCGCCCATCGTCGACATGGTGGCCACTCCCGACGGAAAGGGGTACCAGATGGTGTCGAGCGCGGGCGGCGTGTTCACGTTCGGGGACGCCGGGTTCTTCGGTTCGACCGGGTCGCTCGTGCTCAACAAGGCGATCGTCGGGATGGCCGACACCGAGGATGGTGACGGCTACTGGCTGGTGGGCTCGGACGGCGGCATCTTCGCCTTCGGCGACGCCGGCTTCTACGGTTCGACCGGATCGCTCGTGCTCAACAAGCCGATCGTCGGAATGGCCTCGACTCCCGACGGCAAGGGCTACTGGCTGGTGGCGAGCGACGGCGGGGTGTTCGCCTTCGGAGACGCCGGCTTCTACGGATCGACCGGATCGATCGTGCTCGACAAGCCGATCGTCGGGATGGCGACCACGCCCGACGGCCGGGGCTACTGGCTGGTGGCGAGCGACGGCGGGGTGTTCGCCTTCGGCGACGCCGGCTTCTACGGATCGACAGGCGGGCTCGTGCTCAACAAGCCGATCACCGGCATGCAGTCGACGCCCGACGGCCGGGGCTACTGGATGGTGGCGACCGACGGCGGGGTGTTCGCCTTCGGCGACGCGACCTACTACGGCTCGGCCAGTGACGACGGTCTGAGCGACCCGGCGATTGCCATCTCCTGACCGCCGGCCCGCTCGAGGTCTCCGTCGGCACGAGAGCCCCGTCGGCCCGGTGGACCGGCATCATTCCTGACTCGGACGTCGGGAGCGACTCCGCACACCTAGAGTCGTCACCCGACCATGAAGGTGCACTTCGCCACGACTCGATCGACGGTCGCGCACACATGTGTTCCGGCGATGGTCGAACTGCTGCAGAACCAGAGGGCCCCCTGCGGACATGTCGGAGTCGAGGACCCTGCCGACGCGGACGTGATCCTCTTTCCCGACTGCCATTTGATGCCGAAGGACTGGAAGCTCGACGAGATCGTGACCAGCGAGGCGGGACGTCGGTTTCCGCACAAGATCGCGGTCTACGACGAACGCGATACACCGTGGTGCCGGTTTCCGGGAATCTACGTGAGCATGCCGGCGAGCCACTTCGCCCGCCGATGGCAGGTCGCCGGCAGCTACTACGGCATCAGGGATCCCGCGATACGGCTCGACGTCGACCCCGCCCAGATCGAGCAAGACCTCCTCTTCAGCTTCGTGGGCGGAAGGACCCATCCCTGTCGCGATGCGATCTTCCGACTGCAAGGGCCGCGAGTCCACATCGAGTCTCCCGAGGGCTTCGTCTTCTACGATCCGTCGTCCGTCCGGTTCGACGAGCGCCGCAAGTCGTTCGCGGAGACACTGTTCCGCTCCAAGTTCGTCCTCTGCCCGCGTGGCGCGGGAACCTCGTCGATCCGTCTCTACGAGACCTTGGCTGCGGGCCGGGTTCCGGTGATCATCTCGGACCAGTGGGTTCCCCCGGCGGGACCGAGGTGGGACCAGTTCTCGTTCCGGTGGCCCGAGGATCGGGTCGGCGAGCTACCCCGGCTTCTGCACGAAACGGAAGCCGCCGCCGAGTCAATGGGTCGCCGGGCGAGAGCCGCGTACGAGGAATGGTTCGCCGCCGACGTCGCGCTCTCCTCGGTCCTCGATCAACTCGAGGCACGCCGCAGGGCGCCGGACTTCGCCGACTTTCCCGCGGGAGGGCGGCACGACGGCCAATACCTCCGCGCCGGCGCGACGAGAGCGCGAATGCGGTACCACGGGCTTCGGGGACGGGTGCGTCGTGCGCTGCGGGGTGAGTGAGCCGTAGCGCTCGCATCAGCCGCTTACCAGCTGATCGCGCGTGAGGTGCTGTCGTCGGAGGTCGAGCCGCCCGACGTCCACTGCTCGGCCGGGATGCGTGCGGAAGGTACGAGGTACATCGTGCCGTGCGATCCCGGCAGGCGGAACGTGACGACCACCTTCGCGGTCGAGCCCTGCGGGATGGTGATCGGTGCGGCGACGAGCCAGGTCGGGCCTTCGGCGCTCTTCACGGCGAGGGGACCCGCGCCGGTCATCGTGATGTCGGATGCCGCCGCGGGCAGGTTGGCCGCGACCAACCCGGTGTAGCCCCCGTAGTCGACCGGCACGCCCGGGTAGGGGCCGGCGATGTACTGCGACAGCCCTGATGGCGTGAGGTTCGCCAGGGTCGTCGTGAGGGTGACCTTGGTGCCCGAACCCGACGGCGCGGTCGCGACCGCGACGTGGACCGGCAGGTACTGGTCGAGCTTGTTCGCACCGCGGTTGACCAGCGCGACGCCGACCGAGCTCGGGGTGAGGCTTCCGCTCACTCCGCTCACCACCCAGGCGGCCTGGGCCTTCGGATCGCTCGACCAGAGCATCAGGTGGCGGCCGTCGACGGCGCTCGTGACCGCGGTGGCAAGCGTGTGCAGATCGACCGACTGGCCCTGGAGGTCCTGGAGCACCGCCGAGGTGAGCGAGCCGAGGACGTCCTGTCGCCCGGATGTCGACGAGTCGTCCGTCAGGCCCGCGTACTGGTCGTGCAGCAGGTAGGACACCACGTTGTCCGGGCCGATGGTCTGGCCGCCCACGGTAACCGGGCCGGTGACCTCGAGGAGCTGGTGCAGTGCCTCGACGTCGAGCGCGATGACTCCGTTGACCTGTTGACCGGTCTCTGTGTGCCACATCTGCGCGGCGAGGGGTCCGGTCACGTCGAACTGAGGGGTGACGCCGAGGTTCCGCCAGTCGACCCCAGGGCGCAGCCATCCCCAGTTCCGCTCGAGGTCGCCTCCGACGTTCACCGCGCCGATCGGGAGGGTGAGCGACCCCGAGGGGACCATGTCGCTCACGTGCACGGAGCCACTCGCGGTCGTGGTGACGCCGACCTCGAGGAACGCGCCCGATCCCGCCCTCATCTCCGCATTGTTGGAGGCGAGCACCAGGTAGTCCTGTGGACCCTGCAGGATGGTCGCGACCACGGAGGACACGGCGGCCGCCTTGGTCAATCGGGACTTCGCGTCGTCGAGCTGTGACACGAACTCGTCGTGTTTCGACGCGAGCGGCCCGATCAGTGCATCCGAAGGACCGGTCTGGATCTGCGCGAGCTGGGTCTCCGCGGTCAACGAAAGCGTCCCGAGCTGGTGGAGCGAGGCGATCCGCTCGGGACCGGCGCCGTGCGGCTGGTTGATGACGCCGTGGACATCCCCGAGAAACGAGGCGCCCACCTGCGACACGGACTGGGCAGCCGAGCTCAGATCGCGGACCGACTGCAGCTGGCGGCCGATCACCGGCACCACGGTGACCGGAGCGAACAGGGGCGAGGAGAGGTCGGAGTGGGCCGCGTCGAACTCCGCTCGCGCTGCCTCGAGGGTGCTCGCCGTGCGCGTCTCGGTGAGCTGACCCGGGTTGAGGTCCCCGCGGACCGATTGGAGATCGGCGAGACCCGCCTTGTCGTGGCGGTAGGCGGACCACGACTTCGCCGCGAGCACGGCGCCCCAGGCGACGACGACCACGATCACCGCGAGGGCGATCAGCCATCTCCGCCTCCGCCGTCTGGAATCGCGTACCGGTGGCATTGTCTCAGGGAGTCGAGGGTGAGCGAGCCGTCGCTCGCGACCGAGTCGTCGCAGCGGGCTCGAGCGTGAGATGGTACCCGAGCCGATCGGCGCCGCGGTGGCATGCCCACTGCGCGTGAGCATCGCGGCACGCGCACGGCGCGCACGACCGAGAAGCGCGCAGGGATGCCGGTACCATCGATGCATGTCCTTTACGACTGTCCGCATGACAGTCGGGCGGGTGGTGCTGGTCGCCGGCGTGCTCGTGCTGCTCTTCATCCCCTACCTGTTGTGGGGTACGGGACTGATGACCGCGCGCAGCCAGGCCACTCTCCGGAGTCAATTCACCAACGCGCAGCGCGAGTCCGGAACCGTCATCCCTCGGGTGCACCTCCGGGCCACTCGCGCGGCCAACCAGCCGCTCAAGGTCGCTCCGGTGACCCCGCCGCCCGCACTCGGCGGGCCGGTGGGCAACATCTCGATCCCGAAGATCGGCCTCTCGATGATGGTCGTCGAGGGAACCGGTGAGGCCCAGCTCGAAATGGGCCCGGGCCACTATCCCGGGACGCCCTTGCCAGGCGAGCAAGGAAACGCCGCTGTCGCGGGCCACCGGACGACCTATCTCCACCCCTTCTACGACCTGAACGACTTGGTGCCCGGCGATGCGATCAACGTGGTCACTCTGCAGGGGATCTTCCTTTACCACGTGACGAGCAGCCAGGCGGTGAGCCCCAACGACGTCGCGGTCGTCGCCGCCACCCGCTTCCCCGAGCTCACGCTGACCACCTGCAATCCCCGCTACAGCGCGAGCCAACGCCTGGTCGTCCAGGCGACACTCGTCGCCAGCATCCTGGTCGACGCCAAGCACCCGGTTCCTCCTCCAGCCCGACGCCAGATCCCCCGCACCCCGAACAAGGGCAAGTCCGCGGTGATCGCCTCGGTCGACACGGGGAGCAGCCCGACCAAGGACTGGGGCGCCGCGATCGGCTGGGGCATCGTGGTCGCCGGTCTTACGATCGGACTCTGGATGGGCGCTTCGCGAACCCGATCCTGGCGCGCGGCAGTCATCGGGTTTGGACTCGTGACCTGGCTGGTCGTGGTCTTCTTCTTCTTCCAGTCCGTCGCGCCGCTGCTGCCGGCCAGCTACTGAGGGGCTCGGACTCGGAAGCGCGTGCCGGCTCCGCGTGGGCTCGCGAGCCCTTGTGGAGCGGCGCCTCGAATCAGGCCTGTGCGCGGCGACGCCGGTTGAGGAGACCGCCGACGATCACGGCGCCCGCGCCGATCACTGCCAGCTCCTCCACGTCTGCCCCGGTGAAGGGAAGACTGCTGCTCGATCCCGATGAGCTCGACGACGAGCTCGGTTCGGTGACGGGCAGCGCGCTCGAAGAGGCCGACGACGGCGCGACGCCGGTCGAGTTGGACGCGATGGCCGGGGGCTCACAGTTGTTGTAGCAGCCCGGCTGGGCCGCACCCGCCACGGCCGGCGTCGCCATCAACGACGCAGCCGCCACAGCTGACCCAATCAGCACTCGCTTTGCCCACACCATGGTTGCCCTTCCTTCCGTAGGTTTGACCTACGTTCCCCGACACCAGAACTGGCGTACGACGTTCGTCCCCGTGCTGGCTCGCCACCCATCTTGCACGCCCCGGGTGACCCATAGCAACGCGCGACACCGCTCGTAGTGCCGGCGTCACTGTCCGCGATGAAATCCCTGGTAAGAGAGCCACGCGTGGCAAAGTGGGCAGCGGTGCCCTCCCAAGTGGATCGGGATCAACTGGCGCCCGGTCGGACGGCGGTCACCGGACCCCTCGACCGGCGGCAGGTAGGCGAAGGCCTCCTCGTAGGGGCCTTTTGGGCCGCCGCCCTCGGTGTGGCAGCGGTCCTCGCCTATCAGCGCTACCGCAACGCCACCGTGCTCCCAGCGGATTTCGGGATCTTCTTCCGGGCCGGTCACGCCGTAGCCGCCGGCCACAGCCCCTACTCCGTCCCCGGTTACGTGTACCCGCCGCTCCTCGCGATCGCACTGGCGCCGCTGAGCCATCTCGCAGAGCTGTCCGTGTTCCACGTCTGGCTCGTCCTCTCACTCGCCGGAATGGCCCTGGTCGCCGGTTCTGTCGTGTGGGCGGAGTCGGGCCGGCTGCTGCGTTGGCAGGCCCCCGTCCTCTTCGGGTTCTGTGCGATCACCGCCTTCCACTTCTGGCCGCTCGTCATCGAGCTGCCCGACGGGCAGTCGGACGTGCTCACCTTGGCGGTGCTCGCCATTGCCTCTGTCGCCCTCACCCGCGGGCGGCCGGTCCTCGCGGGGGTGCTGATCGGTCTCGCGGGTCTCGTCAAGGGATGGCCCGCGGCCGTCGCGTTGATCTTCGCTCGGCGCGGGGCCCGACGAGCGGTGCGGGGCGCGATCGCGTGCGCCTGCGTCCTTTTGACCGTGCCGATCATGGCGGTCGTGGTCGGTGGTGCATCGGGACTGCGTTCGATGATGTCGGCGATCTTCGACGCGCGCTCGCAGCCACGCCTGGCCGCCTACTCGGTGTGGGGCATACCTCGGCTGACCTTTTCGCACACCCCGATCGGTCATCCCCTCGTGGTGTCCTCCGTGCTGCAGGCGCTGATGACGACCGTGTTGCTGGCATGGGTCGTTGCTTTGTTGCTCCTGACCCTCCGGCAGGCACATCCCGACCCGAGCCTTCCGTTCTGGAACGTCGTCTTCTGCGTCATCCTCCTCCTGCCGGTGTCGCACCTGACCTACACCATCTACGTGCTCCCGGTGCTCTGGCTCTGGGCGTCGCGGTTCCTCCGCCGCCCGCGTCTGTTCTCTGTCGACTCCGTCGTGTTCGCGACGACGCTGCTGTGGTGGCTCGTCGTCTCGCAGTCCGCCCTGGGAGAGGACATGAGCCAGGTGTCAGCCACCGTCGTGTTCTTCGTCGGTCTTCTCACCTGCACGGCATCGGTCATCGGTCTGGGGGTGGTCGACCGTGCAGGGGCGCGCGGAGGCGCAGGAATCAGGGGGAGCGGCGACGGCACGGAGGGACGGGCGAGCGGCGCCGGCGGCACGGGGGTCACCGCACCCAGGTGAGGACCGGCAGGTTTGGTTCC
The DNA here is from genome assembly GCA_963769905.1 of uncultured Acidimicrobiaceae bacterium. Lineage (GTDB taxonomy): Bacteria > Actinomycetota > Acidimicrobiia > Acidimicrobiales > RAAP-2 > Bog-756. Next base: position 719,223 of record CAVYNG010000002.1, on the reverse strand, counting down.
CGAAAAAAGTTTGACACCGACAAACATTCGAGCAGAGAGAGCGAGGACCCGAGCGAAGGGTTCGTTCCGAGGTGAGAACTACGACGCCGCAGACGCCGGCGAGCTCCTGATCAGCTCCGCGCCAGGCCTCTCAGCCGGGCACCAGCTGGCCGAACGTGCTGCACAGACCGAGCGCTTCGATCACGACGAACGCGGCCACGATCACCAACACGACGGGAACCCGCCACCGCGCCTCGGACCGGACCACCGGGGACGGCATGTACCACTGGGGCAGCAGCCCCGGTCCCTGTCCGAGGAAGGTCGCCATCGGGACCGCGTTCTCGTCGAGCGGTGCATCCGGGTCAGCGGCAAGCGCCAGCTCCTCGAGCTCGGCGTCGCTCAGCGCCGCGTCCTCGGCGCCCGCCTCCCACCCGGGCTCGGGAATCGACTTCACGGGGACGAGCCTACCGTCGAGGCCCGCTCTCGTCGTCACCAGCCGGCTCCGACCAGGCGCGGAACCGTGCCTGGCCGGCTCAGAGAAGGTGCACGAGCGATTCGAGAACGACGATGGTCGCCCCGACAGCAACCAACGCCGCCACGTACAGCGAGCGCCGCAGAGTCGATCGCCCACGGCTGCCTGCCGTCCCGACCCCGACGACAGCGAGGGCGAGCACCCCGACCACGTCGGTGAGGACGAACGCCACCTGCACCGACCAGACCCCCAGGCCGGACACCGCGAAGATGAGGACCGCCGGGATCGCCGCCGAGACGATCGGCCACGACCCCTCGAGCTCGGCTCGCACATCGGACCAGTTCACCCTCAGTTCCTGCCACGACGGCTTGACCACCACCCGGGACAACGCGTGGGCAAACCAGATCGCGATCGCGCCGACCACGATGATCCCCGCGGTGGTCAGCGCCTGCGGATGAGTCTCGAAGGTCAGCCCCGCGACCGCGACCAGCGTCGAGATCGTTCCGTAGACGTAGTCGGCGAGCCAGTGGACCGAGCGCCTGTGCTCGGAGCCTTGAGGACTCGGGCTGGTCATGGGTCCAATCGATCCGGCGGCACCATGCTCCTCTCGGAGCTCCGCTCGGCGGCCCCGCTACGAGCAGCCGCTGGTCGTGCCGCAGCTCCCGCAGACGAAGCACGATCCCGCCCGCTGCATGATGTTGCCGCACTGGTAACAGTAGGGAGCGTCTCGCGGCTCGGACCTCGTGAGGCGCGGATCCGTCAGACGGTCCAGCGGATCCTGCCCCGGGCGAAGTGCGGGCTCGACCATCGGCGGAGCGCTCGCGTCGACGACGGTCGAGATCACCGGGTCGACCGACTCGACCACGCCGGTGGAGGTGGTCGCCAGCTCCTCGACGCCGGGGAGGGTGGGCTGCATCCGCTCCGACGAGGAGAGGACCCCGAGTTCGACCCGCTCCTCGAGCGGCAGGTAGTCGACGGCCAGCCGCCGGAAGATGTAGTCGACCAGGCTGGTGGCAATCCGGAGATCCGGGTCGTCGGTGATCCCGGCCGGCTCGAATCGCATGTTGGTGTACTTGCGCACATAGGTGGCGAGCGGGACCCCGTGCTGGAGACCGAGGCTCACCGAGATGGAGAAGGCGTCCATGATGCCGGCGAGCGTCGAGCCCTGCTTCGAGACCTTCATGAACACTTCGCCGGGACGACCGTCCTCGTACTCCCCGACCGTCACGTACCCTTCGCAGTCGGCCACTCGGAACGCAAAGGTCGAAGAGGTCCGCCGGCGCGGCAGACGCTCGCGCACGGCGCCGACCACCACGGTGGAGCTGGCCCGTTCGTGGACGAGTGCCGCCTCGAGCTCTGCGATCTTGGCCGCCAGCTCGCGGTCGTGGGCTTCCGCCTCGGACCCCGGGGGTGCGGCGTCCCCTCCGAGCCCGGCCTCTGCGCCGTCCTTGCGGGTCGTCGAGAGCGGCTGCGCCACCTTGCAATTGTCACGGTAGACGGCGATGGCCTTGATGCCCATTCGCCATGCGTCGATGTGGAGCTGCTCGACGTCTTCGACCGTCACGTCCTCGGGCAAGTTCACCGTCTTCGAGATGGCCCCGGAGATGAACGGCTGCACCGCGCCCATCATCCGGACGTGTCCGAGGTAGTGGATCGTGTTGTCACCCATCGAGCAGGCGAACACCGCAAGATGCTCCGGCGCGAGGTGAGGTGCGCCGACGATGGAGTGGTGTCGGTCGATGTAGGTGATGATCTCGTCGATCTCCGACGGTGCATATCCCAGCCGGGTCAGCGCTCGCGGCACCGTCTGGTTCACGATCGACATGTTGCCGCCGCCCACCAGTTTCTTGGTCTTCACCAGCCCGAGGTCGGGCTCGACCCCGGTGGTGTCGCAGTCCATCAGCAGACCGATGGTCCCCGTCGGCGCCAGCACACTCGCCTGCGAGTTGCGCACGCCGAACTGCTCGCCGAGCTCGACTGCGAGATCCCACGCCTCCTGCGCGGCCGACAGCACGTCGGTGGGTACTTGCTCTTCGTCGATGCCGGCCACCGCGTCACGGTGCATCCGGAGAACGTCCAGCATCGGATCCGTGTTCTCGTGAAAGCCGGCGAAGGGCCCCATCCTCGCCGCCGTACGCGCCGAGGTCGCGTACGCATGGCCGGTCATCAGGGCGGTGATCGCAGCCGCCCAAGCGCGCCCCTGATCGGAGTCGTAGGGAAGTCCCTGCGCCATGAGGAGCGCGCCGAGGTTGGCGTATCCGATCCCGAGCTCGCGGAACCGGCGTGAGTTGTCGCTGATCCGCTCGGTCGGGTAGTCCGCGTTCCCCACCACGATCTCCTGCGCGGTGAAGATGACCTCGATCGCCGCCCGGAAACCCTCGACGTCGAAGGTCGAGTCCTCGTGGAGGAATCTCATGAGGTTGAGACTCGCGAGATTGCACGCCGAGTTGTCGAGATGCATGTACTCGCTACAGGGATTGCTTCCATTGATCCGGCCGGTGTTCGCCGCGGTGTTCCAGCGGTTGATGGTGGAGTCGAACTGCATACCCGGGTCGGCGCACTCCCACGCTGCGTGAGCGATCTGACGGAACAGGTCGCGCGCCGACACCCAACGGACGGCGTCACCGGTGCCGCGTGTGGTGAGCGCCCAGTCGCGGCCTTCGATCACCGCGTCCATGAACTCGTCGGTGACCCGCACCGAGTTGTTCGCATTCTGGTACTGGAGGCTGACCGAGTCCTTCCCGTCGAGGTCCATGTCGAAACCCGCGTCGCGGAGCACACGAGCCTTGCGCTCCTCGATCGCCTTGCACCAGATGAAGTCCTCGATGTCGGGGTGATCCGAGTCGAGAATGACCATCTTGGCGGCCCGACGGGTCTTTCCTCCTGACTTGATCGTTCCGGCCGACGCGTCGGCGCCCCGCATGAAGCTGACCGGACCCGACGCGGTGCCTCCTCCCTTGAGGAGCTCCCGTGAGGACCGGATCCGCGACAAGTTCACCCCCGCACCCGATCCCCCTTTGAAGATGATCCCTTCCTCGGTGTACCAGTTGAGGATCGAATCCATCGTGTCCTCGACCGAGAGGATGAAGCACGCGGATCCTTGCTGCGGCACGCCGACGACTCCGATGTTGAACCACACCGGCGAGTTGAACGCGGCCATCTGGTGGACGATCAGGTGCTTGAGCTCGGCCCGGAAGGCCTCGGCTTCCTCGTCGTCGGCGAAGTAACCGTCCTTGACCCCCCACTCGGTGATGGTGTCGACCACACGATCCGCGACCTGGCGCAGCGACCGTTCCCGCTCGGGCGTGTTCGGGGTCCCCCGGAAGTACTTCTGGGCGAGGATGTTGGTGGCGTTGAGGCTCCAACTCGCGGGGACCTCGACGTCGGTCTGCTCGAAGGCGACCGATCCGTCGCGGAAGTTGGTGATCCGGGCGTCGCGGTGCTCCCACTCGACCTGGTCGTAGGGATGGACCTCGGGGCTGGTGAAGTGACGACGGATCCCGATCCCGACTCGCTGCGGTGCGATGGCCATGAGGCGGTCCTCTCCTTACTGGTCTCTACTGGTCGATGCTGCGGTGGTCGATGGTCCGCTGGTGAGTGCCGGGCGAGGCGGCGACAAGGTGCCCAGCGCGGCGGGCCGGCGTCAGCGCACCTGGTCAGGTGCTTCCTCGGACGCCAGGCGGAGGCCCGCTGCGAGCTCCCCGAGTATACCCGGCGCCCGGCTGTACGACAGCGGAAAAACACAAGATGTTGTGGTTGTTCCTCCCCCTAGCTACGAGATAGTGGGTCTATTACAACAGCGTAACTACACTCCTGTCAACAGAATTCTTTGGTCGACCCGACCGCGGCCGCCGGCTCGGGACCCGGCCCGGCGAGGCCGTCGATCGGTACAGTCCAGCAGTGACCTCCGAAGCCCCGGTGACGGTGGCGGTCGACGCCGGAACCACCGGAGTGAGGGCACTGGTCGTCGACGAGCGCGCACGGGTGGTGGACCTCGCCTACCGCGAACTCACCCAGCACTTCCCGCGACCGGGCTGGGTGGAACACGACGCGGACGAGATCTGGTCGACGGTGCAGGCCACCCTCGCCGAGGTCGGCAGCCGACTCGCCGACCGCAATCTGGTGGTGACCGCGCTCGGCATCACCAATCAGCGCGAGACGGTCGTGGCCTGGGACCGGCGGACCGGCCGGCCCCTTCATCGGGCCATCGTCTGGCAGGACCGCCGGACCGCCGCCGACTGCGAGGCGCTCGCTGAGGCCGGTCATCTCGAGTTGGTGCGGCAGCTCACCGGGCTCGTGCTCGACCCGTACTTCTCGGCGACGAAGATGCGGTGGCTCCTTCGGGAGGGGCACGTGCCGCTCGGTCCTTCGCTCGCTCTCGCGACGGTGGACGCATGGGTGCTCTGGAATCTCACCGGGGGTGCCGCCGGCGGCGTCTTCGCCACCGACGTGACCAATGCGTCGCGCACCATGCTCTACGACATCGTGGAGCGTCGTTGGTCGAGCGAATTGAGCGAGCTCTTCGACATCCCGCTCGGCGTCCTGCCCCGGGTCGGACCCTCCTGCGGACGCTTCGGCGTGGTCGCCGAGTCGGCGCTCGGCGGCGAATCGCCGCTGGTTGGAGCGCCCGTCTCGGCGATGGCCGGAGACCAACACGCCGCGCTCTTCGGGCAGGCGTGCTTCGAAAAAGGCATGACCAAGGTCACCATCGGGACCGGCAGCTTCGCCCTCATGAACGCTGGGCCGTCGAGCCCACCTCCGGTCGAGGGTCTGGTCACCACCGTCGCCTGGGACCTCGGAGAGGCGATCGTCGACCTTCCTCAGACGACGTCACCGCAAAAGGGGGGAGCGTTCACCTACGCGCTCGAAGGGTCGGTGTTCGCGTCGGGTGCCGGCGCGCAATGGCTCCGAGACGGGCTCGGGGTGCTCGAGGACTTGGCGGGGCTCGAGCCGCTCGCGGACTCCGTCGCCACGAGTGACGGCGTCGTCGTGGTGCCGGCGTTCTCCGGGCTCGGGAGTCCGCACTGGGATCCCGACGCGCGCGGCACCATCGTCGGCCTCAGCCGCGGCACCGGTCGCGCACATCTCGCTCGGGCGATGGTCGAGGCGATGGCCTTCCAGGTGCGCGACGTCCTCGACGCGATGTCGGCCACCGGCACGGCCCCATCGGTGGTCCGCGTCGACGGCGGAGCATCGGTGATGGCGCTCCTCTTGCAGATGACGGCCGACCAGACCGACCTCGAGGTGCTCCGTCCGGTGTCCACGGAGACCACCGCCATCGGCGTGGCCACGATGGCGGGTCTGGCCGAGGGGACGTGGAGGTCGCTCGACGAGCTCGCCGCACTGTGGACGCGCGAGGTGGCGCACCGCCCGCTGATCCCACGATCGGAGGCTGATGGAGCGCACGAGGCATGGCTCCGCGCGCTCGACCGCTCAAGGGGGTGGGCGACGACCGCGAAGATCTAGCGGAGCTCGATCCCGCGGTGACCGGCGAGCTCCGCCATGGTCGAGATCCACTGCCGCTCACCGTCGCGTAACAGCGGGTCGCGCCGGCCGACCACGAGGACGGAGCCCGCTCGCGCCATCGCGGATACCGCCACTGCGGGTGCCTCGTCGGTCACTGCGTCCACGCCGATCGGTGGGGGTCCTTCCGCCTGGTCCCCCACCGGCTCGACCAACTTCACCATGGCGGCCAGCTTCTCGACTTCCGGCAGCTCCCCGTTGGAGGCGACGATCGCTCCGGTCGACGTATCGAGCACGACCGCGAACGTGGCGGAGAGGCTTCGCCGGACGCGGACGACGAGCTGCTCGAGCAGGTCGGAAGGGGAGCTCTGCTCGAACAATGCGGTCGCGACGTCGAGGAGCTCGGCGTACCGGTCGGGAACCGGACCTTCGAGACCACGAATCGACTCGATCGTCACGCCGTCCACTTCGAGGATCTCGTCCCGCAGCAGGTCGATCAGATGGTCACCCGCCAGACCGACTCCGAGCTCGTCGATGACGACGCCACGATCGCGCTGGAGGACGTCGATCGACACGACGTCGGCACCGACCGATCCGATGCGGCTGGCCACCGCTCCAAGGGCGCCGGGGCGGTCGGGCAGGCGCAGTCGGATCAGGTAGTTGGGCACTGCTTCAGGCTACGCGTGGACTGTGTACGGACGGTTTCCTCCGGATTACGACATCTCCCCGTCGTGCTCGTCCCCGTCGTGCTCGGCCGTGGCGCCCCGACGAGCGGGCGCGGGACGAGCCCCACCGCCTTGCTTCCTCCGCGTTCTGCTCGCGTAGTCGTCGACGTACTCCTGGCCCGAGAGGCGGGCGATCTCCAACATCAGTCCGTCGGTGAGTTCTCGGAGCAGCGTGGGGTCGTCGGCCGCCTCCGTGGCGGACGGGCCGTTCGGGATCTCCGGCGCGGAGCCGTGCCGTTCGCGTGAGAACTGGAGCGGCGACCCGAACCGGACGGTCACCGGGCGGAAGGGCCGCATGAACCTGCTGCCCGGTGGTTGGATCTCGCGGGTGCCGACGATGCCGACCGGAATCACCGGCACGTCGCACCCGAGCGCGAGACGGGCGACCCCGGTGTGCCCGCGATGGAGGCGCGCATCGGGTGCCCGGGTACCCTCCGGGTAGATCGCGAGGAGACCGCCGCCGACGAGCACCGTTTTGGCGGTGTCGAGCGCACGCCGGGACGCATCCCCGCCCTGGCGGTTCATCGGGATCTGGCCCGCCGCTCGGAAGAACCACGCCGTGCGCCAGCGGTCGAAGTACTCGGCCTTGGCCACATAGGTGACGCGTCGACGGATGACGAGAGGTAAGAAGAACGAGTCGGAGAAGGACTGATGGTTGGCCGCCAGGACGACCGGACCCCGGACCGGGATGTGCTCACGCCCCTCGACCTTGACCCGCCAGAGCAGGAACAGGACCGGGCTCAGCAACGCCTTGAACACCCAGTAGGCCACTGAGCCACGGTATCCCCGCGTGTGGTGAGTTGCACCCGTGCGCATCCTCCCCTCGCTGCTCGATGCTCGCCGGATGAACGCTTCGTCCGGCCCACCCGAGGTGTCGCGACGCCCGGCCGCTGAGAGCGGATATCGCGGGGTCAAATCGTGCGAGGTCATTGACCGATCGCCATGACCGCCCATAGCGTCTTTCGAGTGGGGGATCGTCGGCTGACACCGAGGGGGGTTCGGCGACGCCGCCAGCTGATGGACGCCGCCGCCCACGCCTTCGCCACCGAGGGTTACCACACCACGCCGGTCACCGCGATCGTGGACTCGATCGGTGTCGGCAAGGGTGTCTTCTACTGGTACTTCGAGTCCAAGGACGAGCTGATGGCCGCCATACTCGTCGACGGGCTCCGATCGATGCGGCAAGCCCAGCGCGACGCCATCGCCGGCGAGCACGATCCCGGTCGAAGGATCGAGCAGGGAATCAGATCGACGGTCAACTGGCTGAGCGAGCACCGTGACCTCTTCGACCTGATGGAGTTCGCCCGTACCGACGAGCGCTTCGCGCCGGTCGTCCGCCGCGGTGAGGATCAACTGGTCGCCGACGCGCTCCCCCATGTGAGCGCAGGGGTCACCGCGGGTCTTCTCCGACGCGAGGATCCGGTCGTGCTCACGACCGCGATCTTCGGAGTGACCGCCCACCTCGCGCGCAAGATGATGCTCGAACGGGACGAGGACGCCGACACGGTTGCGGCCTCGGTCATCGCGTTCTGCCGCGACGGCTACCGCGTGTCGCCGAGCGCGAACCTGACCAGGAGGATCGCGTGAGCGCATCGGCCCCGGCCACAGCCCGCCCATTCGTGGAAGGGATCTCCTTCGGCGAGTGCCCGCGCTGGCACGAGGGCCGCCTCTGGTACTCGGACTTCTATCAGGGCACGGTCTGCTCTGCCGGGGTCGACGGTGACGTCCGGGTGGAGGTCGAGGTTCCGACCGGCCCGGCAGGACTCGGCTGGCTCCCGGACGGGCGCCTCCTCGTCGTCGCGCGCAAGGAACGCACGCTGCTGCGGTTGGAGCCCGACGGAACCCTCGTCGAGCACGCCGATCTCAAGCCGGCGGCAACCTTCCACGGCAACGACATGGTCGTCGATCGCCACGGCCATGCGTTCGTCGGCAACTTCGGCTTCGATCTCGAGCGCTTCATGGAGGAGAAAGGACCGGTTGCCCTGTTCGAAGAGCCTGGGCCGCCGACCACACCGCTCATCCGGGTGGATCCCGACGGGTCGACTCACCTGGCCGCGAGCGACATGGCCTTCCCCAACGGAACCGTCATCACCCCCGACGGCAAGACGCTGATCATCGCCGAGACGATCGGCGCCCGTCTGACCGCCTTCGACCTCGGACCTGGCGGCGCGCTCGACGGGCGTCGAGAGTGGGCGTCGTTCTCGTGGTGCGCGCCCGACGGCATCTGCCTCGATGCCGAAAACAGGGTCTGGGTGGCCAACGCGATCGGGCCCGAGTGCATCCTCGTGGCCGAGGGAGGAGAGATCATCGACCGGGTCGCAACCTCCCAGACCTGCTTCGCATGCATGCTCGGCGGTCCGGAGGGCAACACCCTCTACCTGGTGACGGCTCCGATCAGCACCGAGTCGGTGGTGAGCACCACATGCGCCGGCCGGATCGAGCAGGTCGAGGTCGACGTACCCCGAGCCGGACTCCCCTGAGCGGGCAGCACCGGCCGGCCCGTTCGCCGTCCGCTCCGACCCGTCGGCGACTCTCCCCTCGGCCCCCTCAGCCCAACCGGGTGAGCGCCCTGCGGAGGTTCCTGACCCCTTGGCTGATCCGCTTCTCGTTCTCGATCAGCGCGAACCGTACGTAGTCGTCCCCGCCGGGACCGAAGCCCACCCCGGGGGACGTCGCCACGTCGGCCTCCTGCACGAGGAACTTTGAGAACTCGAGCGATCCCATCTCCCGGTACGGCTCGGGAATGGGCGCCCACACGAACATCGTTCCGCGCGGTGGTGTGATCGACCAGCCGATCCGATTGAGCCCGTCACAGAGGGCATCGCGGCGAGCCTGATAGGTCTCGTTGATCACCTTCGGGTAGTCGGGCGCTTCGTTCATCGCCACGATGGCCGCGATCTGGATGGGCTGGAACGTCCCGTAGTCGAGATAGCTCTTGAGCTTGGTGAGTGCCTGGACGATGTCGGCGTTCCCCACCAGGAAGCCCACCCGCCATCCGGCCATCGAGAACGACTTGGTCATCGTGTACAGCTCGACCGCCACCTCCTTCGCCCCCGGGACTTGGAGGATGGAGGGAGGCGTGTAGCCGTCGAAGGCGATGTCCGCGTAGGCGAAGTCGTGGACGAGCACGACGTCGCGTTCGCGGGCGAATTCGACGATGCGTGACATCCACTCGAGGTCGACGCACTCAGTCGTCGGGTTGTGCGGGAAGGAGAGGACGACGACCCTCGGCTTCGGCCAGGTCGACTCCCACGCCTCGAGGAGATTGTCGAAGAACGCCTTCCCCGGGCTCCCGGTCGAGTCCGTTCCCGGCGCGTCGAGGCGGACGTTGCGCACGTCGGCGCCGGCGAACAGGGGTGCGTAGATGTGGATCGGATACGACGGCGACGGCACGAGTGCGGTGTCACCGGGGCCGATGAGCACCCACATGAGGTGTGAGAGGCCTTCCTTCGCGCCGATGGTGGTCACCACCTCGCTGCCGGGGTCGAGCTCCACCTCGAACTTGCGCAGGTAGAGGTCCGAGATGGCCTGGCGGATCTTCGGTATACCCCGGCTCGCCGAATAGCGATGGTTCCGGGGGTTGCGGACCGACTCCGCCAGCTTCTCCACCGCGACGTCAGGAGACGGAAGATCCGGATTGCCGAAACCGAGGTCGATGACGTCACGACCCACCCGCCTGGCCTCGGCCTTCAGGTCGTTGATGGTGGCGAAGACGTAGGGAGGAAGCCCGTTGATCCGGCGAAACTCCATGGTTCAGGTTACCGCCGCGATCACCCGCCCAGTGGCAACGCTCACCTCTCGGGGCGCCGTCTTCTCGGCGCTCACCGGTCCGACTCGACCCGGGCCTTCAGGTCGCGGAGGGCGATCGACATGATCCGGCTCTGCGCCCGCATCTTGATGAAGCCCGGGAGCGGCACCTTCATCTCCACCTCGAGGTGGTAGGTGACCTCGGTACCCCCCTCGGTGGTGGGCTTGAACACGTAGCAGCCGTCGAATTTCGAGGTGATGTCGCCACGGACCTGGACCCAGGCGAGGACGTCGGGTGCCTGGCTGTAGTCGTAGGAGAGGGTGTTGCTCGTGCTGCGGCCGAACGCCGCCGCCCGGAAGCTGACCAGCTTGGGCCGACCCTCCTCGTCGCGCTCCTCGACAGTCACCTCTTTGATGTCACCGGCCCACTGGGGGTAGGCGGCGATGTCGGCACTGACCGCGAAGCACCGCTCTGGCGTGGCCGACACGACCATGCGTTCGGTGGCTTGTTCGGCCACGATCGTCCCTCCTCGTCGAATCGGCTGACCTGGCCCGAGGGTCTCCAGCCTCCCAGGTGGGAGAGGCAATCAGCTTCCCACGCCGGCGAGCGCGGCAGCCAGCCTAGGGGCGAGGAGGTCGTAGTCGAAGGATGCTTCTGCCCGGTCACGGGACGCCCGTGCCATCCGGGATCGCAACTCGCCGTCGCACACCAGCCGGGAGATGGCCGCCGCAACGGCGTCGACCTGCGTCGGGCGCCGGACGACGAGGCCGGTCACGCCGTCCACGACCGCCTCCCCCGCGCCGCCCGAGGCCCCCGCCACCTGGGGGACCCCGGCCGCGGCCGCCTCGACGAAGACGATACCGAAGCCCTCCTGCTCGAGGCCGAACCAGCGGTTCCGGCACACCATGGCGAAGACGTCCGCGGCCCCGACCAGGGCCGCGAGGTCGGCGTCGTCGAGCCCGCCGAGCAGGCGGACCGGAGCCCGGTGTTCGGCGATCCTGCCGGACAGCCGGTCGGCGTCGCGCCCGCGTCCGGCGATCGCGACGGTGACGCCCGGCAGGTCCGGCTCGAGCCGGACCGCGGCGTCGATCAGGACGTCCATCCCCTTGCGTGGCACGAGGCGGCTCACGCTGACGACGAGCGGGCCTTCGGTGGACAGTCCGAGCTTGACCCGAATCTCGTCCTTCTCGAACGGCGACAGCGGCCGGAACCGATCGAGATCGACACCGGGCGGGATCTCGACGACCGGCGGCATCCCGCGCCCGCGCAGCGCCCGGCTCGCCTGGGCCGCGGGGTACGAGCCGGCAGAGACCGCGAGGACGCTCTGGCGGAGCAGGTGCGCCAGCACCTGACGGGCGACCGGGAGGCGACCTGGAACGGCGACCTCGGCGCCGTGGAGCACGACCGCGTACGGGAGCCCGATGCGCGAGCCGAGCAGCCCGAGCGGGAAGGCGGGGTCGAAGACCACGAGATCCGCACCGACCCGGTCGGCCTCCGCACGGATGTGCGCGGCCAACTTCGGGGTGGGAACGAGCACCCGGTTCGGCACACGCTCGATTCGGATGCCTCGGGTCGCCTGCTCGCGGTCGAAGGCGGCCGCGCCGGGATGGGAGCGAGCGGTGAGCACGGCGAAGGAGTCCGGGTCGAGCCGCCGCCAGAGCTCCCAGAGGTAGGACTGGATGCCGCCGACCTTCGGTGGGAAGTCGTTGGTGACGAGGAGATGGGTCACTGCGGCGGTTCGAGCTCCTCGCAGCCGAGGCGAGCGGCGGCCCAGCGCGCGTGCTCGGCGAGCATCGGGTCGTCGACCGCCGACCAGTATCGAAGCGCCTCCCGAGTCGCCGGATCGTCCCCGTCTCCGACGTTGCCCAACGCGACCAGTGCGTTGCGCCGCAGGTAGCGCGGGTCACGCCGGGGGATGTACCAGCGCCCGTGCGCGCGCAGGAGCTCGGCATCGCCGGCGGCGAGAAGGCCGAGGAGGTCGACGTGCGAGCCGGCTTCTTCCTCGGCCGGGGGCGCCGGGTCCCTCCGGTCGGCGAGCCGGTTGATCGGGCAGACCTCCTGGCACGCGTCGCACCCGTACACGCGGTCCCCGAGCGCGGCCCGGTGCTCCTCGGGGAAGGTCCCCTCGGCTTGGACGAGCCACGCGAGGCAGCGGCGCGCATCGACGACGCCGGGAGCGACCAACGCACCGGTCGGACACGCGCTCATGCACCGGGAGCACGCACCGCAGCCGGATGCGTGCGCAGTGACTTCCTCCGGTCCGGCAGGTGGGAGGGGTGCGTCGGTGACGACCGCGCCGAGCAGGAACCACGATCCGAGGCCCTCGAGGATGAGCAGCGAGTTCTTGCCGAACCACCCGATGCCCGCTCGATGGGCCGCCGACCGGTCGACCAGAGCGTTGTCGTCACAGACCACCGCGGTCCGCCACCCGAAGCCCGAGAGGCGCCCGGCGACGATGTCGAGCGCTCCGCGGAGCGACTGGTAGTGGTCGCGGCGCGCGTAACGCGCCACGGCACCTGCGGTTGTGGAAGGCCTCGCCGCGACCGCCTCGTCGGTCTCACGACGCCGGTAGCTCCATGCGCCGACGACGAGCGACCGTGCGCCAGGCAGGATGCGGCGGGGGTCGGTGGACCGCTCGGGGTTGCGGTAGGTGAACTGCATGCCCCCGCCGAATCCCTGCCGCTTTCGCTCCACGAGCACCGCGCGGGTCTCCTCGAACACCTCTGCAGCGGCGACGCCGACTGCGGCGAGTCCTGAGTCGAGCCCCAGCTGGACGAGGTCGGCCCGGAGGTCGGTCGCGGTGGCCGGCGCAACGAGCACGGCGTTGGGGGACGTCCCGGGCACGTCCCATCGTCGCACGACCGGACCCCCGCGAGGGACGGGACCGGGGGTGGGTCAGCTGACCCGCTGGCGATGGCGACTGCCAGGAACCAGGCCCGCGCGCTCGAGCAGGCGGACCGCGCGGGCCTCGCCCGCGTCGATGACCACCGCGTCCTCGGGGCTCCGGTCGACGATGAAGCTCACGACGCAGTCCTCGCAGACCGGCGAGGACTGATGCGCGCAGTCGCGGCAGTCGATGGTGAACGACCTTGACTCAGCGGTCTCGATCGGGTCGTCGTCGTCCACGTCGGGCCTCCTCGGTCGGACATCGGTTCTCCGCTCGGTCCCCATCGTGCACGACGGGTGTGACACCGACCCGACGGTCAGTAGCCCGCGACGGGATCGACGACGCCGACCAGCGGTTCGCCGGCTGCGAAACGAGCGACGTTCGCCCGGATGCGCTCCGCGAGCAAGGGCCGGACCATTTCGATGGTGTCCGCCGTGTGCGGAGTGATGATGCAATTCGATCGACCCCACAGCGGGTGACCGTCCGGCAGCGGCTCCGGGTCGGTCACGTCCAGCCCGGCGCCGGCGATGGTGCCGGAGTCGAGTGCGGCGACCAGCGCGTCGGTGTCCACGTGGCGACCGCGCGCCACGTTGACCAGCCATGCCCGCTCGTCCATCCGATCCAGCTCTTTCGCGCCGATGATCCCGATGGTCTGCGGGGTGAGCGCCAGGGCGAGGAAGACGACTAGGGCCCCTGGCAGGACCTCCGCGAGCTGGTCGACCGAGACGGTCCGCGCGGCCCCCGGCACCGGTTCAGGGTGCCGCCGCACGACGGTCGCCTCGACGCGGAACGGGGCGAGCAGCTCGAGGAGGGAGGCGGTGATCCCGCCGCCGCCGAGGATGGTGACCCGCTCGTCGTAGAGGCTGGTACCAGCGGCCTCGCCCCACGAACGAGCGGTGACCCGCCGCGGCAGGTACCGGAGCCCGGCGAGCGCGAGGAGCAGGGCGTGCTCCGCGACCGGTTCGGCGTAGGAACCTTTCGCGCATGTCCACGCGTGGACCTCGTCCAACAGCCCGTACTCCGCGACCGGCTCGACGCCGGCGAAGGGCAGCTGCACCCAGCGGACGCCGGGGGCCTCGCCCAGCCACCCGGCAAGCCCGGCAACGTCGGCGGGGTCGAGCCACACGATCGCATCCGGCTTCTCCGTGATCTCGACGACCGACCCGCCCGCTGCGCGCACGGCGTCGGTGGCGAACGAACCCGGGCGCGGGCCCACGGCGATGCGGGGCGAGCTCATCGCGTCACATTAGGCGACGGCTCCTCGCCTGGTCCGGGCCGAGGCAACCCGGCAACGACCGTGATTTGCTTCAATGGAACCGCCACCGGGCCGATCGGGGGAATCGATGATCGTCCATTTCAACATCCGCGACTTCCTCGACCGGGCCGAGTTCGCCTATCCCGACCGGACGGGGCTCTTCGACGAGCCCGACCAGCCTGCTGATGCGTGGGATCCGATGACCTTTCTCGAGCTCGCCGCACGCGCCCGCGCCCAGGCGGCGGGCCTCGACCAGTTGGGTGTCGGCCCAGGCGAGCGTGTGGCCGTGGTCTCGCACAACTCGTCGCGCCTCCTCACCTCCTTCTACGGCGTCTGCGGCTGGGGACGGATCCTCGTACCGGTCAATTTCCGGCTCGCCGCGGCCGAGGTCGCCTACATCGTCGACCACGCCGGAGCGTCGGTGCTCCTCGTCGACCCCGAGCTCGACGAGGCCCTCGCCGGTGTCACCACACGGCACCGATTCGTGCTCGGCGCCGACACCGACCGTGTGCTCTTCCCCGAAGGTGGCGAACCGCGGCCCTGGGAGAGCGACGAAGGCGCCACCGCGACCATCAACTACACCTCGGGCACCACCGCCCGCCCGAAGGGGGTGCAGCTGACCCACCGCAACTGCTGGGTCAACGCGGCGGTCTTCGGGTGGCACGTACAGCTCTCCGACCGGGACGTCTATCTCCACACGCTGCCGATGTTCCACGCGAACGGCTGGGGAGTGCCGTGGGCGGCGGTCGCCATGGCCTGCCCGCAGGTCGCCCTGCGCAAGGTCGACGGCTCCGAGATCCTGCGTCGCGTCGAACGGCATGGGGTGACCCTCCTCTGCGCGGCGCCCGCAGTGGTCAACGCGGTGCTCGAGGCCCTCCCGACCTGGGATCACCCGGTGCCGGGTCGCGACACCACGCGGATCGTCGTGGCCGGTGCGCCGCCACCGAGTCGCACGGTGGAGCGGGTCGAGTCGGAGCTCGGCTGGGAGTTCATCCAGCTCTACGGCCTCACCGAGACTGCCCCGGTCCTCACCTTCAACCGGCGGCGGCCCGAATGGGACGAGCTGCCCGCGGCCGAGCGGGCGCGAAAGCTGATGCGAGCCGGAGCGCCCGCGGTCGCCACCGAGTTGCGGGTCGACGCGGACGGCGAGGTGCTCGCCCGCTCGAACACCGTGATGGAGGGCTACTGGCGCCAACCGAGGGCGTCCGAAGAGGCACTCGCCGGCGGATGGTTCCACACCGGCGACGGAGGTGCGCTCGACGACGAGGGCCACCTGAGCATCCTCGACCGCAAGAAAGACGTCATCATCACCGGCGGCGAGAACGTTTCCTCGATCGAGGTGGAGGACGCGATCTTCTCGCTCGAGGGCGTCGCGGAAGTCGCGGTCATCGGAGTGCCGGACGACGCGTGGGGCGAGATGGTGATGGCCCTCGTCGTGACCTCCGACGGCGCGGCCTTGACCGAGGAAGGCGTGATCGAACACTGCCGGACGGTGCTCGCCGGGTTCAAATGCCCGAAGCAGGTCGAGTTTCGGGACGCCCTTCCGCGCACGGCGACCGGGAAGCTCCAGAAGTTTCGGCTGCGCGCTCCGTACTGGGAGGGACTGGAGCGCCAGGTGCACTGACCCCGTACGCCGCGAGGTGGGCGCCCGGTGTATGCGCCGACCGGCCGGGCGTCGTGCTAAGCAGGCCTGATGCTCGCGTTCGACCGAGAGGGCTCGGGCCCGACGGTGGTCCTCGTGCACGGCATCGCCGAGTCACGACGGGCATGGGACCCGATCGCGACCCGGCTTGCCGACACCCACGACGTGGTCGCCCTCGACCTGAGGGGGCACGGCGACTCCCCTCGCACGCCGCCCTACGACCTGATGACCCTCGTAGGGGATGTCGCCGAGGTCGTCGACGGTGTCGGCCTCAGCGACCCGCTCCTCGTCGGACACTCGCTCGGCGGCGCGGTCGTCACCGCGTACGGCGCCCTGTTCGACAGCCGGGGTGTGGTCAACGTCGACCAGCCGCTGCAGCTCGGTTCCTTCCGCGAGGTGCTCCGCTCGCTCGAACCGGCGCTCCGGGGCGGGGAGGCGGAGTTCTCCGAGGTGCTCAACAGTCTGTTCGCCTCGCTGCGCGGGCGGCTGCCCGAGGACGAATGGCAACGCCTCGAGGGCATCCGCCGCCTCGACCAAGACGTCGTCCTCGGCATCTGGGCGACCCTCCTCGAGACGCCGACCGAGGACCTCGACCGCGCCAACGAGTCGCTCCTCTCGGGCATCGAGGTTCCCTATCTCTCGCTCCACGGCACGGACCCGGGCCTCGAGTACGCGGCGTGGCTGACCGGACTCGTGCCGACTGCGCTCGTCGAGGTCTGGGAGGACGGCCACTACCCGCACCTGGTCGAGCCGGACCGATTCGTCGAGCGGATCGAGGCGTTCGACACGTGACCGAGCCCACCCGCTCCACGACCGTTGCCGACCGGTCGTGGTGGGGTTGGGGGTGGGAGTCCGAAGCGGTCACCGGCGACGCACTCGAGAGTGTCGCAACCACGCTGGTCTCGCGGTTTCCCGGCGGGTCAGCGCCGGTTGCGGTCCCCGTTCCCGATCCCGAACGCCTCGACCTCCCGGCGCCCCGGGTCGCGCCGCCCGCGTCGCTCGCCCGGATCTGCGCGACCGACCCGCGTACCCGCTCGTCCCACACCTACGGCAAGTCCTTTCGCGACGTCGTGCGCGCGCTGGCAGGCGATCTGGCCGCCGCGCCCGACCTCGTTTCCCGTCCCGGCAACGAACAGGATCTGGTCGACGTCCTCGACTGGTGCTCGGGATCCCGATTGGCCGCGATCCCCTTCGGGGGCGGATCGTCGGTCGTCGGCGGCGTCGAGGGAGGCGCGACGCGGGACCGGTTCGAGGGAGTGGTCTCGATCGACCTCACCGGGCTGACCGGGGTGGTCGAGGTCGACCCGGTCAGCCGGGCCGCCCGGATCCGTGCTGGCACCTACGGCCCCTCGCTCGAGGACGAGCTCCGGCCGGCCGGGCTGACCCTCCGGCACTTCCCCCAGTCCTTCGAGCACAGCACGCTCGGCGGCTGGATCGCGACGCGATCGGGCGGCCACTACGCCACCAACTACACCCACATCGACGATTTCGTGGAATCGCTGCGGGTCGTGACACCGGCCGGCACCGTCGAGACGCGCCGCGTACCGGCGTCGGGCGCCGGCCCCTCGCCGGACCGGCTGTTCCTCGGCTCCGAGGGCACCCTCGGCGTGGTCACCGAGGCCTGGCTCCGACTCCAGCACCGCCCCCGCCATCGCGCGGCCGCGGCGGTCCGCTTCGCGAGCTTCGACGACGGCGTCCGAGCCGCCCGTGCGGTGGTGCAGGCAGGCCTCTTCCCGTCGAACTGCCGGCTGCTCGACCCGACCGAGGCGGTAGGGACGGACGCCGACCGGCGGTCGGTCCTCCTGGTCGGCTTCGAGTCGCCTTCCCTGGCCGTCGACGGCCTCGCGTCGGCTGCGCTCGAGTGCTGTCTCGACCACGGCGGGGAAGCCCCTTCCGGCATCCGCTCCTCCTCGACCGAAGGGGCCGCCGGCGCCTGGCGTAGCTCGTTCTTCAAGGCCCCGTACCTCCGCGACGCGGTGGCCCGGTTGGGCTGGGTGGCGGAGACCTTCGAGACGGCGGTGACCTGGTCCGCGTTCGAGACACTCCGTAGCGCCGTCGAGCACGCCGTCGCCGGCGCCCTCGACACGCCGCTGGCGGTGAGCTGCCGGTTCACCCACGTCTACCCCGACGGCCCTGCGCCGTACTTCACCGTGGTCGCGCCGAGCCGGTCCGGCCGTCAACTCGGGGACTGGCAGGCGATCAAGGACGCGGCGAGCGAAGCGATCCTCGCATCCGGCGGCACGATCACCCACCATCACGCCGTCGGCCGCGACCACCGCCCCTGGTACGACCGGCAACGACCCGAGCTGTTCGGCGCTTCGCTCGAAGCAGTGAAGCAGCGGCTCGACCCCGGTGGCGTGCTCAACCCCGGGGTGCTCGTCGGCTGATCCCGCCGGCCGCAGCGCCGTCGGGTCCGACGGTCAGCCCCACCACCTCGTCGAGAGGCGTCGCGGTCATCCCGTGGGCCGCGGCGACCGGTTCGCACACCACCGCACCTTCTGCGATGTTCACCCCCGCGGCCAACGCGGCGTCGGCTCGCACCGCTTCGTTCCAGCCGACCGCCGCGATCTCCAAGGTGTACGGAAGAGTGGCGTTGACCAGCGCGTGGGTGGAGGTGTGGGGCACCGCACCGGGCATGTTGGTGACGCAGTAGAAGATCGATCCGTGTGCCTCGAAGGTCGGGTGAGAGTGAGTGGTCGGACGGCTCGACTCGAAGCACCCGCCCTGGTCGACAGAGAGATCGACCAGCACCGATCCCGGAGTCATCCGGTCGACCAGGGCGTCGCTCACCAAGGTGGGTGCCTTCGCGCCGACGACCAGTACCGCCCCGATGACGATGTCGGCCTCGAGGCACGTCTCCTCGATCGCGTGGGAGCTCGACGCGAGCGTCTCGAGCGCTCCCCGGAAGTGATGGTCGAATTGGCGAAGTCGCCCGAGGTTGCGATCGAGGACGAACACCTCGGCGTGCATCCCGACGGCGAGGGTGGCCGCCGCCATGCCGGCCACCCCGGCGCCGAGGATCACGATGCGCGCGCTCCGCACGCCCGGCACCCCGGAGACCAGCACCCCGCGACCACCGCCGGGCCTCATGAGGTGGTGCGCGCCGACGAGGGGCGCCATCCGGCCGGCGACCTCGCTCATCGGCGTGAGCAGTGGGAGCGCGCCGTCCGCGCTCCGCACGGTCTCGTAGGCGATCGCGGTGTTGCCCGCGGCGAGGAGCGCCTCGGTGCAGGCGCGCGAAGCGGCGAGGTGGAGATAGGTGAAGAGCACCTGTCCCCTCCGCGAGCCGAGGAGTGGGTACTCCCCGGGGGCCGGTTCTTTCACCTTCAGCACCATGTCCGCGGCGGACCAGATCTCGTTTGCCTCCGTGACGATCGTCGCACCCGTGGCAACGAAGTGATCGTCGGGGATCGAGGAGCCGGTGCCGGCGGCATGCTCGACGAGCACCTGGTGACCCGCGGTGGTCAACTCGCGTACGCCCGCTGGGGTGATCGCCACACGGAACTCACTGTCCATGACCTCCCTCGGGACGCCGACGATCATGCCGGCTCCCGTGGCCCCGTCGGCCGTCCGCGGGGTCGGCTCCGCAGGGTTCGCAGCGTTCGCGTGTGCACCTCGTCGTACCTCGTCACCCCTCACCCACCGATGTAGCTCATCACGTGCTTGACACGCGTGTAGTCCTCGAACCCGTACATCGAGAGGTCCTTGCCGTAGCCCGACTTCTTGAAGCCCCCGTGCGGCATTTCGGCCACGATCGGAATGTGGGCGTTGATCCACACACAGCCGAAATCGAGCGCCTTGGCCATCCGCATCGCACGCCTGTGATCGCGGGTCCACACGCTCGAGGCAAGCCCGTACCGAACGCCGTTGGCCCAGGCCAATGCCTGCTCCTCGTCGGAGAATCGCTGCACGGTGATGACGGGGCCGAAGAGCTCTTCTTGGATCATCTCGTCGTCCTGGTCGAGGCCGACGACCACCGAGGGCGCAAAGCAGAAGCCGCGGGAACCGACCTGGGTTCCACCGGTCATCACCTCCGCGCGGGCCGGTTTGCGCTCGAAGTACCCACGCAACCGATCCATTTGGGCCGCGCTGTTGAGCGGCCCGAAGTCGGCGTCCTCGACCTCGACGCCCCCGACCTTCTGGCGCTCGGTCCGCTCGGCCAGCGCACCGACGAAAGCGTCGTAGACCTTCGGACCCGCGAGCACCCTGGTCGCGGCGGTGCAGTCCTGTCCCGCATTGAAGGTGCCGGCGACGGCGATCCCCTCCGCGGCAGCTTCGACGTCCGCGTCGTCGAAGACGACGACGGGGGCCTTGCCACCGAGCTCGAGGTGGACGCGCTTGACCCCGGCCGCCGCGTCCGCGGCGACTTCCATGCCGGCGCGGAGGCTGCCGGTCACCGACACCATCGCAGGGGCCGGATGCTCGACGAGCAAACGACCGGTGTCCCGATCGCCGCAGACGACGTTGAAGACCCCGGCTGGCAGGTGCTCCGCCATGATCTCGGCCATCATCACCGTCGAAGCGGGAGTGGTGTCGGCGGGCTTGAGCACCATGGTGTTGCCGGCCGCGAGTGCCGGCGCCCACTTCCAGACCGCCATCATCAACGGGTAGTTCCACGGAGTGACCGCCGCGCACACCCCGATCGGCTCGCGGCGCACATAGGACGTGTGGTCCTTCAGGTACTCGCCAGCCGACAGCCCTTCGAGATGGCGCGCCGCGCCGGCGAAGAAGCGGACCTGGTCGACGATCGCCGGGAGCTCTTCGGTCATGGTGACGGCGAAAGGCTTCCCGGTGTTCTCGCACTCGACGCGAACCAGGGATTCGCCCCCCGCCTCGATCGCGTCGGCGATGCGCCACAGTGCGAGGCTTCGCTCCGAAGGGGTTGCTTCGCTCCACGCGGGGAACGCACCGCTTGCCGCGCGCATGGCGGCGTCGACGTCCCGAGGTCCCGATACCGGTGCCTCGAGTGCCGGCTCACCGGTGCTCGGGTCGACGAGGGTGGCGGTCGACCCGTCGATGGTCTCGACACGGGAACCATCGACGAAGTTGGAGAGCCGCCCTTTCGCCAGATCCCGTTCTGACCCACGGTCTGCCACGGACCCTCCCAGAGCTCTCGGTCGACCGGTCGGGGCACTCTGCCGCTCAGCCGATGGCGCGACGCTGAGGCCATAGTGGCGGAAGTCGGTGCCCACGGACAAGCTTTTCCTCCCTGAGAGGCGACTTTCACTTCGATTTCCTTCGAATTTCCGACCCATCACCGCGCTAACTGCTATAACTGGCCGGCGAGCAGCCCATGAGACCGGTGGCTCGGTGAACGTCGGCCACCCCGACCAAGGACATCCCGGCATGACATCACCGAGCCCAGCCCCGACCGCCAACGGGCTCCTCGACGCGGTGAACAAGGCGATCGTCGAGGAGCTCCAGCAGGACGGCCGGCGCACCTACGGGTCGATCGCCGAAGCGGTCGGCCTGTCCGAGGCGGCCGTGCGCCAGCGGGTCCAGAAGCTGCGCGACGCGGGGATCGTCCAGATCGTCGCCGTCACCGATCCGCTCCAGGTTGGCTTCCGTAGCCAGGCGATGGTCGGGATACGCGTGGACGGCGACGTCAGAGTGGTTGCCGAGCGCCTTGCCGCAGTCGACAAGATCGAGTACGTGGTCATGTGCGCGGGTTCCTTCGACATCCTGATCGAGCTGGTGTGCGAGCACGAGGACGCGGTGCTCGAGCTCCTGAATGGCGTCATCCGGATGATCCCCGGTGTGCGGGATCTCGAGACTTTCATGTACCTCAAGCTGATCAAGCAAACCTACGCATGGGGCACCAGATGACCGGCCCACCCGACGCGCTACAAGAACGCGCACAGCGTCACCTGTGGATGCACTTCACCCGGATGACCGAGGGGGGAGCCGGTGCGATCCCGGTGATCGTCCGCGGTGAGGGCAGCTGGGTCTACGACGAGCACGGCAAGCGCTACCTCGACGGCCTTTCCGGCCTCTTCACCAGCCAGATCGGCCACGGACGCCGAGATCTTGTGGAAGCTGGCGCCCGCCAGGCCAGCGAGCTCGCGTACTTCCCGATCTGGAGCTACGCCCACCCCTCCGCGGTCGACCTGGCCGACCGTTTGGCGGGCCTCACCCCTGGGGACTGCAACCGGATCTTCTTCACCACCGGCGGTTCGGAGGCGGTCGAGTCGGCCTGGAAGCTGGCCCGTCAGTACTTCCGGCTCACCGGCGAACCGGAGCGGCTCAAGGTGATCAGCCGGAGCATCGCCTACCACGGCGCGACGATGGGCGCGCTCTCGATCACCGGGTTCACCGACATCAAGATCCCCTTCGAGCCCCTCGTGCCGGGTGCGATCAAGGTGCCCAACACCAACTTCTACCGAGCCCCCTATTTCGCCGACGATCTCGACGCGTTCGGACGGTGGGCAGCGGACGCCATCGAGCAGGCGATCCTCATCGAGGGGCCGACGACCGTCGCCGCGGTCTTCCTCGAGCCGGTCCAGAACGCGGGGGGATGCTTCCCTCCCCCGCCGGGGTACTTCGAGCGGGTCCGTGAGATCTGCGACCGCCACGGCGTCCTCCTCGTCTCCGACGAGGTGATCTGCGGGTTCGGCCGGCTCGGGCACTGGTTCGGTGCCGAGCGCTACGAGTACCGCCCAGACATGATCACCATGGCGAAGGGTCTGACCAGCGGCTACTCACCGCTCGGGGCGCTCGCGGTGAGCGACCGCCTGATCGAGCCGTTCCTGCACGGCGCCAGCTTCCTCCACGGAATCACCTTTGCCGGACACCCGGTGAGTGCTGCAGTCGGGCTCGCCAACCTCGACGCCTTCGAGAAGGACCACATCCTCGAACACGTCCGGACCAACGAGCCGCGCTTCCGTGCGGCGCTCGAGACTTTGGCCGATCTCCCGATCGTGGGTGACATCCGCGGCGCGGGCTACTTCTGGGCCATCGAGTTGGTCAAGGACAAGGACACTCGCGAGACCTTCGACGACGACGAGTCCGAACGCCTGTTGCGCGGCTTTCTCTCCGGCGCGCTCTACGAGGCCGGTCTCATCTGTCGCGCCGACGATCGCGGCGACCCGGTCGTCCAGCTAGCGCCACCGCTCATCTGCGGCGAGGAGGAGTTCGAGCTCATCGCCTCGATCCTCCACGACGTCCTCGCGGAGGCGTGGAAGCGGATCTGACCGCATCGGTGAGGAGCAGAGAGGTCAGCCGGCCCCGTGGAATGGTGTTCCGAAGGAGAACACCCCGCCGTCCCACCCGACCAGCCAGTAGCCGCCGTTCGCCGCGTCGACCGCCATCCCGGCGATCGGGGCGCTGAGGCCGTCGCCGGCGGTCGAGCCGTGGAATCCGGCGGTGCCGAAGGCGAAGACGCCACCGTCGGCGCAGACCTCCCAGTAGCCACCGCCACCCGGCGCGGCAACGACGCCGACGACCGGTTGGCTCAACGGCTTGCCCGCCACCGAGCCGAGGGCGGGTGCATGGAACGAGTAGACCGTGCCGTCCGACGCCACCTCCCAGTATCCGCCGGTGGCCGAGTCCGCGGCGATACCGACCACCTGGTGTGCGAGCGACTGGCCGCCCATCGAGCCGAAGTACCCCGCGTCACCGAAGGCGAAGACGCCGCCATCGCTCCCGATCAACCAGTAGCCGTTGCCGTCGGAGGTCGGTGCCATTCCGACGATGATCGCGTTGAGGTCCTTACCGCTCATCGAGCCGTAGAAGTGAGCATCGCCGAAGGCGAAGACGCCGCCATCGCTCCCGATCAACCAGTAGCCCTTGCCGTCGGGAGTGGACACGATCTCGTCGATCGGCGCCGCGAGTTCGAACTCCGCGGTCGACCCGTAGTTGTTCGCTGCTCCGTGTGCGGAGACCGCGCCATAGGAGTTGGCCAGCCAGTACCCGGTGCCGGCCGGGTTGGCCGCCATGCCGACGACCGGCGTCTGGAGGACCCCCACCGACCGGTACCCGGGCGACGATGCAGCCGCGACCTCGTCGGAAGGCGCCGACGGCCCGATCGCATTCACCGCCACCACGGTGAAGTAGTACGGCCGACCCACAGCGAGCCCGTCGACCACGTAGGAATTACCGGTGATCAAGACGCCGCCGTTGGACGGGACCGACTTCTCGGCACCCGAGACCGTCCCGGTGTACACGTCGTAGCCGAGGATCGCGGAACCACCGGCCGAACCAGGCTTCCAGCTCACCCGCGACCAGCCGCGGTTGGCAGTCGCCTTGGTCGCCGCCGGCGCCGACGGAACGGTGGGAGCGGCGGACGAGGGCCCGCCGAACGACACGTTCGGAGCCTCCAGCTGCGCGCCGCCCGCAGCTGTGGAGGCGCCCCCGGCGTTCGGCGCCGCAAGGGCAGCCTCGAGGGACGACAGGGCCGGTGACGCGTCCAGCGGCGAGGTACTGGTCACGGCGAGCGGAGCCGACGAGTTGGGCGTCGACGGCAGCGAATTTCTCGAGGAATTCTTCGGCTTGGTCGTGCTGGTCGAGGACTTCCCTCCTGAGCGCGACGTCCGGTTGCGGTTGTGTGTGCCGTCGCGGCCGGACCGGGAGTGACCGGACTTCGAGGAACTTCCCGCTGCCGTCGTCGAGCTGCCCGAGCCGGAACCGGAGCTGGAACCAGAGTTGTCGCTCGAGTCGCCGGACCCCGCGGACAAGTCGGAACCCGAACCGCTCGTGGCGTTGGTCGAACTCTTCGGCGCGGCGTTGCCTGGGGTAGGAGAACTCCCCGACACGAGCACGACCGCGGTAATCAGGACCGCGACGCCTGCCAAGGTTCCCGCAAGGATTTTTCTCGCCTGCACGCCGGGCAGGGATCCCTCGCCGAGGAGCCACAGCGCCCACTGCTTCAATCCCTGCGCCCAGCTCTTCATCCGAAGGCCCCTTCATGGTGGCATGTACCCGTCGCGGTGGCGTCAGGCCAGGGCTCACACGAACTCGTTGCCCCGCCGCCCCATCGGTGTTCCCCCTGCTGCGCTCCGACAGACGCACTGCGAACACTCCAAGTATAACGGTGGATCCGGCCAAACGGCAGGTCAGGGGGCTGACCTGGCCGAATCGGCGCCACATTCGACCAGTCGGCCCCAGAGGCCGATCGTCGAGGCCGCAGAGGCGCCTGACGGTTCAAGGTGGACCCCGAACCGGTCGACAAAAGACCAGGGACGAGAGCACCGAAAGCCAGGGGCCTGGAATGTCGCACACCGGCGGACGCGCGGAGGGAAACACCGAGCACCTGCCGGAAGGGACGGCGACGAGCTCCTGGCGTGCGGCTGCGCGTCCCGACACCGACAGGTCGTTGCCACGCCTGAACCCCTCCCTCCTCGCATACCTCATGGGTCCGGCGGCGTTCGTCGTGCTGATCGTCCTCATGCACTTCAACCTCGTGGTGCGCGAGCCGCTCTGGGTGTGGGCCATCGTCTTCGTCGCCATACCCGTCTCCAACCTCGTCGTCGACGGCGTCTACCACCACTACCCGGGATGGGCAGGCCTCAACCTCCGCGTCGCCGTGCAGGCCGCGGCGGTGACCGTCGTCATCTACCTGTCCGGGTGGGGATCGGTGCTCACGATGGCATTCGCATTCCTGGCGATCGAGAACGTCGCGCACGACGGCTCTCGGGTCTGGCGCATCACCGCGCTCTGGAGTCTCGTCGGGATCACCATCGGGCAGGTGTACCTCACTCTGGACTGGCTGCCGTCTGTCCTCACCGTCACACAGGCCAATGCGCTCGCAGGGATGGGCGCCTTCGTCCTCGTGTTCATCGTCCGGATGGCCGGAGTCACGATGCAGCAGAAGGAGGAAGCCGAGGCCTCCCTCCGCCTGAGGGAGGACCGATTCCGCTCGCTCATCCAGAACTCCTCCGACGCGACCATCGTCATCGACAAGTTGGGGGTCCTCGTCTACGCAAGCCCTGCGGTCATCGGGCTCTTCGACCTCCAACCGGACGAGATGACAGGTCAGCCAGCGCTCAACTTCGTGCATCCCGACGACCACGACCTGGCGAGGACCGTCCTCGGCGACCATGACGACACCGACAGAGAGGGGGTGAGTTTCCAAGCCCGGATGGTGCGCAAGGACGGGACCTGGTGCGACGTCGAGGCCGTCTTGAGCGACCAGCGCGACCGGCCATCGGTCGATGGATTCGTCGCCAACGTGCGCGACATCACCGAGCGCAAGGAATTCGAGGCTCTCCTCGCCCATCGGGCACTGCACGACCCGTTGACCGGATTGGCGAACCGCCAGTTGATCCTCGACCGGGCCGAGCAGATGCTGATCCGATCGAGGCGGGTGTGCGACCCGGTTGCCGCCTTCTTCATCGACCTCGACAACTTCAAGGACGCCAACGACTCGCTCGGCCACGAGGCCGGCGACAGGCTGTTGAAGGCAGTGGCCGACCGGTTCACGGGTTTGCTGCGGGCGAGCGACACGGTGGGCCGGATCGGTGGGGACGAGTTCGTGATCCTGACCGAAGGGATCGCCCTGATCGGTGGACCGCTGACCGTGGCCGATCGGATCCGCGAGGCACTCCGGGTGCCCTTCGAGGTCGACGGCTTCGAGGGGATGCCGATCACCGTGAGCGCGAGCATCGGCATCGCCACCGGCGACCGCAACTCGGCCCCCGAGTTGCTCCGTGACGCCGACATCGCCCTCTATCGGGCGAAGGCCGCGGGGAGGGATTGCGCCGTCCTCTTCGAGCCCGCCATGCAATCCGCGGCGCTCGACCGTCTGGAGCTCAAGTCGGATCTCAGTGCAGCCCTCGCAGCTGGCCAGTTCTTCCTCTTGTATCAGCCGATCTTCGACCTCGACAGCGTCCGCCTCGAAGGCGTGGAGGCTCTGCTCCGCTGGCAGCACCCGACCCGCGGCGTGATCCCCCCGAACGACTTCATTCCGATCCTCGAGGACTACGGGATGATCGTCGACGTCGGCCGCTGGGTGCTCGAGGAGGCCTGCGCGCAAGCCGCCCAATGGCAGCGGCTGGGTCATCGGCTCACCATGTCGGTGAACGCCTCGATGCGCCAGCTCGAGACCGATTCGTTCGTCGCAGACGTCAACGCGGCGCTCGCCAAGAACGGCTTGGAACCGAGCTCGCTCGTCATCGAGGTCACCGAGTCGACCCTGATGCGCGATGCCAACGCGACCGTGGCGCGGCTGCGCCGGCTCAAGGAGATCGGGGTCATGCTGGCGATCGACGACTTCGGGACCGGGTACTCGTCGCTCGCCTACCTTCGTCAGTTCCCGGTGGACGTCTTGAAGATCGACCGGTCCTTCGTCGCTGAGATGGACGGCAGCCACGACGCCGCTGCGTTGGTCCACACGCTCGTCGAGCTGGGCAGGACGCTCGGGCTGACCACCCTGGCCGAGGGGATCGAGGACGACTCGCAGCTCGAGATCCTCCGTGCCGAGCGCTGTGAGACCGGGCAGGGGTTCTTCTTCTCGCGTCCGGTCGAACCGACCGCCATCGAGTCACTGCTCGCGGCACCCGGTCGGTCCCGCTCGGTGTCCGCCCGGCACTGAGGTTCGACTCGCCTCCTTTGCCTGCGCGTCAGCAGGCTTGGACCTCGACCGGCGGCTTGGCGATCGCTATCGGCGCGACTGGGCGTACTCGACGACTCGGTCCAGGACTGCTTCGTCGGCCTTCGGAAGCGATCCTCGATCGAATGGGGGCTGCGGGTCGTACTCGATCATCAGTTGTGCCGCCTCCCCGGCCGTGCGGTCGACCAGCACCTCGAGCAGCCGCAGAGCCATGTCGATGCCGCTCGAGACGCCCGCCGCCGTCACGATCCGACGGTCGAGGTGCTCGACCACCCGTTCGTCGACCGGGATCGCACCCAAGGCCCCGAGCTCCGCGTAGGAGGCCCAATGGGTGGTCGCAGTAAGCCCCTCGAGAAGACCGGCCGCGGCGAGGACGAGCGATCCGGTACAGACCGAGGTCGTGAGCCGGGTGGATCCATGGGCTTCGCGCACCCAACCGAGCACGTCCTCGTCCTTCGTCAGCGGTCGGGTCCCGATCCCGCCGGGAAAGACCAGGACGTCGGGATGGATCAGCTCGGCGAAGGTCGCGTCCGCGACGACGCCGAGCATGCCATTGTCGCTGCGGATTTCGCCCGTTCGCTGACCGACGAAGGTGACGTCGATCGTGGGCACCCTCTGGAGCACCTCGTAAGGGCCGATCGCGTCGAGGGCGGTGAAACCGGGGAAGAGCGGGATCGCGACCCGGAGCGTGTCATCGGCCATGCGGAGATCATCGCAGCTCTTCGGCCGCTCGGCGTAGGACGACTCGGCGGCGACGCACCCCCGTGGCAGTGTCCGTTCCCGAAAAGTTTGTCACCGTCAACCTTTTCGGGAGGGTTGATACGGCGAGCCCCCGCCAGACGAGCCTCGGCGGTCAATCAGACTCGATTTCGACAGATCGACAACGGAGAGGAAGATCGATGTCGAACACTCTTTGCGAGGCACGGCGCCCCGTCGGCTCGCACTACGGCGGCGGTCTCCACCGCGACCTCCTCGACACCGCGCTCGAGCTCATCGAGGCGGACGGCGCAGAGCACCTGACCTAAGAGCGGTCGCCCGACGGGTCGGGGTCTCGTGGGCCGCGCCCGCGCACTACTTCGGGAACAAGAAAGGCCTTTTCACCGTTCTCGCGGCCGGAGGTTTCCAACTCCTCGCTGACCGAGTCACGGAAGCGGCGTTCGACCGAACCGAGCAGCAAAAGGACCACCTCGGCACCGTCGCAAGGCTCTACGCCGAGTTCGCGGCCGAACATCCCGCTCGCTTCGAGGTCATGAGCCGTCCGACCCTGTTCCGCTCGGAGGATCGCCGTATCACAGCTGCGGAAGACAGGCTCATCCTCTCGCTCTACCTGCTGATCGGGGCGAGCCAGCGGGCCGGGTGGCGGACCGATCGAGACACCCATTCCATCGTCGCCGCGGCGTGGTCGCTT
Organism: uncultured Acidimicrobiaceae bacterium; assembly: GCA_963769905.1. Lineage (GTDB taxonomy): Bacteria > Actinomycetota > Acidimicrobiia > Acidimicrobiales > RAAP-2 > Bog-756. Next base: position 690,099 of record CAVYNG010000002.1, on the reverse strand, counting down.
GCCCATGGCTACTGCGCTCTCCGGGTGAGGGGCAGTCTGGACCGCCAGTTCTTCCCCACGCCGACGCCAACGCCCGAGCAGCTGGCTGCGGCGGTAGGCGGGCACGGGGACCGGTGTACCCTGGCCTCGTGCGGGTCCCACGGGGGGGAAAGCTGCTGATCGTCCTCGCGGTTTTGGCCGCGGGCCTTGGCGCAATCGCCTGGGGCGCAACCGCACGGGCGTCGTCGCAGCCGGTCACCGACATCACCCTCGATCAAGCCGTCCCGTACACGCCGAAGCCGCCATCGGGCGCGACCGACGACTACCACTGCACGCTGCTCAATCCGCATGTCACCACCAACTCGTACATCATCTCGAGTCAGTTCTTCCCGGGTAGCCCCGAGGACCATCACGCCATCTTGTTCCTTGTGCCCCCGTCGATCGCCTCGCAAGCCGAGGCCGACAACGTCAACGGACAGGGCTGGTCCTGCTTCGGGGAGACGCCCATCCCCAACACCGGATTGGACCAGATCTCGAACACGCCGTGGCTCAGCGCCTGGGCGCCGGGCCACGGGGAGGACGACCTCCCGCAAGGGACCGGCATCTACCTCCCCGCCGGCAGCCTGATCGTCGTCCAGGTCCACTACAACCTCCTGGTCGGTGATCACCCGGTGAAGAACTCCATGGTGCTCCACACGGTTCCGGCGTCCACGCCGCTGCTGCCGCTGGACCTCAAGTTGATGCCCGCGCCACCGGACGTTCCGTGCGCGGCTGGGGTGAGCGGACCACTGTGCGAGCGCTCGGCGTCGCTCGCCAACCTCGGGCAGCGCTTCGGACAGAGCGCGGTCGGCTTCGTCGACACCATCGAGACCATCTGTGGCCGGAACCCGGACAACCCGCCGGCCGGTGACTCGACCTCCTGTAACTGGCCCGTCGGTCAGAGCGGTTACGTCGTGCGCGCCCAGGCCCACATGCATCTCCTCGGCGCGAGCTTCAAGATGGTCCTCGATCCGGGTACGCCGCAAGCAAAGACCATCCTCGACGTGCCGAACTACAACTTCCATTACCAACGGGCGTACAACATCAAGCCGGTCCGGGTATCGGCCGGCGATACGGTGCAGATCACCTGCACCTACGATCCGACGCTCGGCCAGGAGCTGCCCGCGCTTCGCAGCGTGCCGCCGCACTTCGTGACCTGGGGCGACGGGTCTTCGGACGAGATGTGCCTCGGGCTGATGTGGACCTCCGCCTCGCTGCCGAACCCAAAGTCGTCCCTCTGAGCCAGGGCGGAACCCGCGAGGACGCTACCGGCAGGGCTTCCTGACGCCGGTCAGCCCGAGGTTGAACTTCGCACCGTTGAACCCGAGCTCATCGTCGGCCGCGCAGAACTTGAGCGGCTTGAGCCGGTACTCCGCATTGAAGACCGCCTTGTGCCCGACGTACGCCGACAGCAGCCCGCACGACTTGAACTGGTTGCACTGCTCGGTGAGCACCGCGTCGGCCAGCGGCTCCATGTCGGTCGCGTAGGTGTCACCGGTGTCGTCGGGGTTCTTGATCCACCACCCGAGCCCGAGGGAGTGCATGTAGGTGGCGAGGGTCGTCATGTACTGCTCCTCGTCGGCCTTGGTCAGCGAGAAGCCGCTCGGGTCGTCGTACTCCTCGTCGATGTCCGTTTCGACGGCGTCGAAACCCTTGGCGGCGCATTGCTGCCGGATCATCGCCTCGATGATGGAAAGCGTCGTCGGCGACTCGATGTCGAGGTAGTACTCGGGATAGCCGGGAACCTGGCTCCCGAACTCACCCGCGCTCTGGAGCTGAGCGAAGTAGGTCGTCGAGATCCCCTCGTCCGCAGCGGAGTAGTAGTTGCCGGCCGCGCCCACCTCGATGTAGCAGACGACGTGCTTTCCCGTTGCGTGCAGCGACGCGATCGTCGAGGCAGGGTTGATGATCCCGTCGATGTCGTAGATCACCGGAGCCGGTGCGAGGGCACCGTTCAGCAAACGGTCGTTGGTTCCCATGTCGCGGGCGTTGGTGAGCCGCAGCGGATGGCTGAGCTCCCATTGCCACGGCTGATTGCCGAGCGGAGGCGCCCACCATCCGGACGCACCAGCCGATGCCGCCGGCAGCGAGAGGACCGGCAGCGCCAACGCGGCGAGAGATGCGCCGAGCGCGGCGACCCGGCGGCGTCCGCTCCGACCCGTCAGCGCCTGCCGCAGCCTTCCCACCTCGGCCACGGTACTCCGGTTCCTTGCCCGTAATGGGGGGTGACGCGTCGTCGTCTGTGACACCGAAAGGTCCCTTGGGCGGGTTCCGAAAGATACCCCAGGGGGGTAAGATACCTCCATGGCACGAGATCGACGCACTCCCTCCGGCTACGCCGCCGACAAAGAAGCCGTCCAGCAGCGGCTCCGCCGTATCGAAGGGCAGGTCCGAGGCCTCCAGCGCATGGTGGACGAGGACCGGTACTGCATCAACGTCCTCGAGCAGATCGCGGCGGTGACCAGAGCCCTCCAAGCGGTCTCCCTCGAGCTCCTCGGGGATCACCTCAACCACTGCGTCGTCGACGCAGCGAAGACCGGTGACGAGGAGGGCCGGCAGAAGATCGCCGAGGCATCCGAGGCGATCGCGCGACTGGTGCGTTCGTGACCGTCCTTGCGACGGCATCGTGGGCGGTAGACGTCGGGAGGAGCCTGCGGGCGGCGTTCTTCATGTTCTGGGAGACGCTCTGGCCTCTGGTGCTGGGCTTCGGGTTGTCCGGGGCAGTCCAGGCGTTCGTGAGCCACGAGGCGATGCAACGTTCCTTGGGCGATCACCGTCCCCCGGCGGTAGTGCGCGCGTCGCTCCTCGGGATGGTCAGCTCGTCCTGCTCGTATGCGGCAGCCGCGATGTCGAAGTCGTTCTTCGTGAAAGGGGCCGATTTCGTCTCCACCAACGTGTTCATGTTCGCGTCGACCAACCTGGTGGTGGAGCTCGGCATCGTGCTGATCGTCCTCATCGGCTGGCAATTCGCCGTCAGCGAGTTCGTCGGCGGCATCATCATGATCGTCCTGTTCACGCTGTTCGCGAGCCTCTGGCTGCGCGGTCGCCAGGTCGAGCAGGCTCGGGTTCGACTGTCGAGCGGAGGCGAGCACGACCACGTCCACGGTCCGCCGGAGAACACCACCCTCCAACACCAGCCGTGGCCGGTACGTCTGCGATCCAAGGCAGGGTGGGCGGATTCGGCCACCTCCACGATGGCCGACTTGACCATGGTGCGGAGAGAACTGGTGATCGGCTACCTGGTCGCCGGCTTCCTCGCGACCCTGGTGCCCGTACACGTATGGAACGCGCTGTTCCTGCACGGACATGGCATTTGGACGACGCTCGAGAACGTGGTCGTGGGACCCTTCATCGCGATCATCAGTTTCGTCTGCTCGGTGGGCAACGTTCCGCTTGCGGCTGCCCTGTGGAAAGGGGGCATCTCCTTCGGAGGAGTGATTTCCTTCATCTTCGCCGACCTCATCGCGTTCCCGCTCCTGCTCATCTACCGCCGCTACTACGGCTGGAGGCTGATGGTGAGGATGTTGGCGATCTTCTGGTTGGTGATGTCACTCGCCGGCCTGGTCACCGAGGGCATCTTCCGCTCGGTGGGCCTCGTCCCGACGACGCGCCCTTCCCAGATCGTGCCCACACAATTCGAGTGGAACTACACGACGGTGCTCAACGTCCTCTTTCTCGGAGTCTTCGCACTCATCTACTGGACGTATCGCAACTGTGAACGGCTCGGCGGCGGACAGGGCACCCCGGCCGAATCGACCCTCACGCCGCTCGGGGGGACAAAGCCACCCGGAGTCGACGACAGTTGGTCAGCCTGCCACCCAGGCGACGGCCGCGTCCCGCTCGACGGTCGGGAAGGTCTTGGTCTGACCGGGGGTCATCCAACCGAATAGGTCGGTCATATGCGACATCCAGTGGATGTCGGTCACCAGCGCGATTCGCTTCCAGGCGCGTAGGTGTTCGAATCCCATCTTCAAGTCCTGCCACAGGGCACCCCCCGACAGGCCGTCGAAGTCCTCGATGACGATGAGGAACCGGACCTCGCCGCCGGAAGCCGCGCGTTCCAGCGCGGGCAGCACGACGTCTCGATAGTCCTCGGCGTGCAGTTTGCCGCTCGCCTCGAAGCCGATCACCCCCGCCGGCAACCCGTCGAGTTCCTTGATCAACGCCGCCTCCTCTCCGTGAGGTGTCCGCCTCCGATCCGGGCAGGACCAGACTACGAGCCCGGCGGGCGTGCGGCTCGCCGAGATCCACTCAAGGACGTCCCGACATCGGCCGATGATCGATTCGTGACCTGTCCAGTCAGCGATTGTGCCTACCCTCAAGCCCCTCGTTGGACGGGCAAGCGCGCGGCCCACTATGCCGCTGATGCCGATCTGCTGGTGCCACTCGTCGGCCACATTCGGGACATGATCCGTCTCGGTGGCGACGATGCGCCCATCGCCCGTGAGCTCAACATGTCGTCGGACGAGGTCTCGCGGTTCTGGGCGGTCGGAAGGGTGTACGTCAAAGGCATGCACGCACTCGCCCACCGCGACCGGCTCTCCCGGACCTACGTGCCCTCACTCGCCGAACTCAGCCAATGGCGCTACATCGCGACACGGATGACCTCGCTCCTCGCAGTCTTCGACGCCGATCTGTACCAGCGGTTCTGGTCGGGCGTGCTCGTCTCGGGTGACCGGGTCTCGGTTCAGATGAGGAGACAGCTCCGCCTGAACGGGCTCCGTTAGCGCTGGCCGAGCTCTCCACCTGGGAGACCGAGTGCATGTGCCCTGGAAGGGCGCTGCAACCTAGTGGCTCTGGAACAGAGCGGCTTTGATGCAGAACGTCCGTCGCACCGCTACGCATTCCGCCGCCTCGCGACAGAGATCGTCGATCGCCCGAATCGGAGAGGGTCGGGTCGGGTCGCCGGCGGCGATCAGACGCTCGGAGGGAAGGCGTGTGCGAGTGCGGTCGACTCAGCTTCCGTCGTCGGTGGCGTCATGAACATCAGGCCGAGGCACATCTCGTCGGTCGATCCATCGCCCCAGGTGACGAAGTGCGGCGGGACCTTCCTCAGGATCGGGAGCTCCTGCTCGCGAGTGGGGTCGTAGGTGCAGGTGATGCCGAGGCTGTCGCCGGGGCCCACGGGGACGGGCTTCGAGAGCACGTAACCGCGCTGGTAGTGGAAATCGTAGTTGGAGACGTCCAGCAGGGTTCTCTGCTTCGGGGTGTTCGGATCGAGCACGAACTTCATGCTGACGCCGAGCAGGTGCATGTGTGCCGCGAGCTCCACGATGTTGCCTTTTCCGAAGATGGGCCAGGTACAGCTGGTGGCGTCGCCGGCCGGGGGAGCCGCAGGATTGTGTCCGCAGAACGTCTCGAGCGCGTCGACCAGTCCGACCTGATCGCTGCCGAAGCGCTGTCCCACGCTCGCCAGCTCGGCCGAGCGATTGCACATCGGGCTCGAAGCGGCCGGAGGGCACGGCACGTCGGGCGGCGCAGCGGCCAGCTGAAGACGGAGGGGACGGAGCGGTGTCGTGGCCGGGACCGTGGAGATGGTGAGCTTCGAGCGGACCGGCTTGTCCCCGACCAACAGGTTGTAGTGCTCCTGGACGATGACCAGGCTGCCCTTCGGCATCGGCGCGCCGGTGCCGGTCGGCTCATTCGACACGTTGTGACCGGGTCCCCAGGCCGTAAGCCACGGGGTCCCGCCGTTCAAGCTCTCCGCACCCTTCCCGGAGAGTCCCGACTCGCCGAAGCAGGTCCACCCCTTCCCCCCGTTGTTCTGCGACTGGGCTTCCGCCGCGAGGTTCGGAGGCACCTCGTAGGTGATCTCGTGGTGCACCTCGGGGCTGTTCGCCTGGAAGTCGACCGACGTGATGAAGGCGTTCTTCTCGAGATGGGGGTTCAGCAGGATGCAGTGGTAATCGTCGGTTCCGCCCGCGGGCGCTCGCGGTTTGTAGGGCTTGGCTGCCTGCAGGACGATCTTGTTGACCGTGGGCGCGCTGGCCTGCGCACTCGAAGCGCCGAAGTTCGACACGCTGAAGACCAGCGTCCCGACGAGCATCACCAGCGCGGCGGCGATCAGCGGCCAGGCCTTCTTCCCCACGCCACCACCGTAGCGCCGGAGGTGCGGGGTCGCCGAGCAGGCGCAAAGAACCGGAGCACGGAGTGCCCGTCCCAGGCGCCGACGCGAGGGGAGAAGGCGGAATTGCCCGACGACCGGCTCGTCGGAGGTAACTCACGCCGACCGCGGCCCCGCGCGCTGCCTCAAAGATCCGTGAACGCTCTGGCGGCTCGATTCGTATCACCGGGGGACGTCAGAGCTGTCCGAGGAAAGGGCTTGTCTCGCGAAGGACAGAGGAAGGAGATGCGGATGCCAACGAGGGTGTTCTGGTTGCTCGGAGTCGTCTCCGCGCTGTCAGCCGCGTGCGGGACGACGGCCTCCGCCACTCTCACGAGCAAGCCGGCGTCGACCCGGCACGGCGCGGCCAATTCGGGTTCGACGACCAGCAGGTCGTCCACAACCACGGCCCCGCCCTCGAGCACGCAACCGGCCGGTACGGGCGAGCGCAACGGAACGTCACCCGCGTCCACCTCCCCCCCGAGAAGTACCCGGCCGCCTTCCTCCGCTGCTGCGCCGACTCCGGCCATCGCCACCAATCCCACCCCCGCGGCCTCGCCGCCTCAGGTCCCCGCGTCTCCACCGCCAGCCGCGACCACGCAGCCCCCACCGCCGACGACGCAGCCTCCTCCTCCCCCGCCGACGACAACCACGCCCATTTGCATTCCCCAGGGCGGGGGTGGCGATGCCGACGGCGACAATTTCGGAGGCCAGACCAATGCTGACGGCTGCAGGTAGTGGTCACAGGTATGACCCCGTCCGTGCTCACCGTGTGGCGAAACCGTCATATGAGGTGCAGCGTGCCGGCGAGCAGGCACAGCCCGCCGAATCCAGCGAGCACCATCGGCTGAGCGACAGTTCGAATCCGTCGGCCCTCGGCCTCTCTGTTCGGGAACCATGCACTTTGAACCGCTTCTTCCAACCAGGGAGCGACCCGGTAGTGCACCATGGCCAGCACGATCAGGACCACGCCCAGCGTGAGGTCGCCAAAGCCGTAGTACACGGTCGCCGCCACGTGAAAGGTGGGGAGGAGAGGACCCATCGAAGAGGACCATCGACCGTCCAGCGCCCTCGCTTGAGCCGAGATTCCCCATCCTCGCCGTGACTCTGACCCGAATGCAGACCACCGTGCGCCGCAAACCCGTCGGCCATACTGATCGCCGTGGCGCGGAGAGCGATGAGTGTCGGACTCGTGGCGCTGACCGCCGCAACGGCCGCGTGTTCGCCACCGGCTCCTTCAGGTTCAGCCCCGTCGACGACGGCGTGGAACATGCCAGCGCAAGTCGAGCCTGCTGCGACGTCCGATGACGCCTCGGTGTACGGCGTCTCCTGCCCGACGGACCGCTTCTGCGCCGCTGTGGACGAGAGCGGCTCCGCCCTCTACTGGCAGGGGACGAAGTGGTCGAATCCACAGCCGGTGCACGCCGGCGGGACGCTTACCTCGGTGTCCTGTCCGACGTCCACCCAGTGTGTCGCCATCTCGGCCGGAGGAACGTCGTCCGCCTACGACGGCCAGTCGTGGTCGCCCGCGCTGACAGTCGGCCCGGCCGGCACCTACCGGATCTCCTGTCCCACCATCCACTTCTGTGCCGCTGTCGGCGACAGCGGCACCCAGGGCGGCCCGAACACCGTCGGCACCTTCGACGGCACGTCCTGGTCGACCAGCGTGATCCCCTCCTCACCGGGCAGAAGCCAAGCTTCATCGGCGGCGGTCTCCGACCGGCTCTTCGACGTCTCGTGCCCCACGTCGAGGTTCTGCGTCGCGATCGACCTCGACGGCAGCGCGTTGATCTACGACGGCACGACGTGGTCGCGCACTCGGGGCCCCGCGATGCGAGGGGCGACCTCGGTGTCATGTCCGGCGTCGTCGTTCTGCATGTCGGTCGGACCGAGCGACTACTCGACGTTCGACGGCAAGGACTGGTCGAAGCCCACATCCATCTCTGGGTTCGAGTCGTCCTTCGTCCCTGACGTCTCGTGTGCATCCAACGGGTCGTGCAGGGCCGTCGGTCTGAACGGGGAGAGCTCGGAGTGGCGAGGTGGGGCCTGGTCGACGCCGACCTCCGTGTTCGGCGGCGAGTTCCTTGCGACCGTTTCGATCTCTTGTGCAACCTCGCGGTTCTGCATGGCGGTCAACAGCCGAGGAACCGCGGCGCACACCTGAGGCAGCGCTCCTACGTCCTGGGAGTCAGTCCGCCGAGGCTGTGCGTGGCTTCAGGACGAAGCGGAAGAACAGAAAGCCGCCCTCCTCGAGCAGCTGGACCATTTCGAGTTCGACCGGGGGGTTGAGCTCGGGGCCCGCGAAGACGCGGGACCCGGAGCCGCCCACCAACCGGGGCGAGAGCGTGAGACACAGCTCGTCGAGGCGCCCGGCGTCGAGAAAGTCGGCATTGAGCCCCGGGCCACCCTCCAACAGGACGGAGCGCAGCCCCGCACGGTAGAGATGGTCGAGCGCAGGCAGGGGATCGACCTGGTCGTCGCCGGCCATCACGAAATCGGCAACCTGTTCCCCTCGCTCGAACGCCCCTTCGTCGACAGTGCTCGAGGTCAGCACGATGGGCCGAGCCTCCGCTTCGGTGAAGAACGGCGAGGACCAGTCGAGGTTTCCCGAGCGGGTGACCACCGCGATCGGTGGGACCGGCGACTGTCCTCGTTCGAGCCGACGGGCGCGGAGGTCCTCGTCGAGGCGTGCCGGACCATATCCCTCGGTGCGAGCAGTTCCTGCGCCCACCACGATCACGTCAGCCAAGGAGCGCAGGACTTGGAAGACCCGACGGTCGGCCGGGCCGCCGAGCGTCCCGGACCGTCCTTGCAGCGCGATCGCGCCATCGAACGTGGAGATCATGTTGCAGCGCACGAACGGGCGATCGGCGTCGGCACCTTCCGGAGTCCGATAGGCATCGACGAGGTCGACGCTCTCCAGCTGCTGCGGTAGTAGGGCTCTCACCGCGTTCTCCTGTCGCACCACCGAAGGACATCACCCGACCACGCGATGTCCTGGCCACTGACTTCGGGAGAAAGGAGGCCGGAACATCACCAGTACCACGCACAGCGAGGCGGCAAATGGTATCTGATCAGCCTCGGAGAAGACACTGCACGAACCGCGTCGTTGCGGGCTGCCTCGCCTCCCTGCGGAGCGATGAGTCTCCGAGCAGACCTCCGTCTATCCATGGAAGCCTACGAAGAACCGGCCCCGGCCAGAAAGGATCCAAGAGATGAGCCGCGTGAGCACCTACTTGAACTTCATGGGCACGACCGAAGAGGCGTTCGAGTTCTACCGGTCGGTCTTCGGCACCGACCTCACCGGTGAACCCGCACGGATGGCTGATATCCCGAGCGCACCAGGTGGACCCCAGCTCTCCGACTCCGAGAAGAACCTGATCGCACACATCGAGCTGCCGATTCTGGCCGGACATGTGCTGATGGGCACCGACATGCTCGAGTCGATGGGCCATGAGCTCAGGATCGGCAACAACGTGACCGTCAACCTCGAGCCCGACACTCGCACCGAAACCGACCGGCTCTACGCCGCGCTCAGTGACGGCGGCAGCGAATCCACCGGGATGCAGCAGATGCCGTGGGCCTATTGGGGTTGCACGCTCGACAGGTTCGGCATCCGTTGGATGTTCAACTGCTACGAGACGTCGTAGGCGCGGTTCTCTGCCGGCACAGGGGTTGCCGGCCCGGGACAAAGCCTTCGGGGGACTACGGATTGCACGGACCCGAGGCGTGCGGCCTTCTGGATCGTCGCCGGACTGCGGAGCGAGCTCTCCGTCCTCTGCGTCGAGATCGCCAGTCTGTGGAGACCGTCGGCGACCTCCCGAAGTTTCATATTGAAGTGCTGGGAAGGTCGGCGTAGGAGATCGAACACCTCTTCAGGCGTGACATGAAGCCGCTCCATCAGGATTCCCTTGGCCTGTCCGATGACATCTCGTGAGGTCAGCGCCTCGTGCGATTTGCGTGCCGATCCCTGCAACAAGTCCGCGGCTGCTTCGATCTGTTCGGCAGGGCGGTATGACACCACTGAGGTCGACGGGCCCAACGTGACACAAAGGAAGCCAGGAGCAGAGAAGGGGCGCGGAAAGCGGACTAAGGGCAGAGAGAAGAGCAGAGCAAGGCGACGGGCGACGGCGACCGGAAGGGAGACCGGCGGACCGGCGACGGAGAGGACGTTGGGGCTCATGGGTTGATCCCTACCGGGCACATAGGAGATACCGTGGTTAAGCGTCCGCTTTGTCCACGTACAGCTCGATCTCGTTCCCGTCTGGATCTAGCACGTGCACGCTCGTCGCGAAGCCCCGCTCCGCTTCGTAGAGAACCGGGGTCCGCGAGTCATGGAGCATCTTCCTTGCGAGAGCGAGATCCTCGGCGGAGCTTCCGATCTTGAACGCCACGTGAGCAAGCCCGGTCGAATCTTCGTCTCGCGATGGGGCACGGCAACCGAGTTCCATCAGCGCGAAGTCGTGATGGTCCCCTCGTTTCCGAAGTTGAAGAAGACCATCGGCGGCTCCGAGATCCGCGAGATGACCTGCGTACCCAATAGGCCCACGTACAAGTCCTCTGAGCGCTGCAGCTCTCGGACCTTGAGCACGACGTGACCCAGGGCTTGGACCTTTACGAGGCTGTCTACTCCGTAGCGCGTCACCTATTTAGCCCGCAGCCAGGATCGTGTCGCTGTCTTCGACGCTCATGGGGGGCCCGATCGGTCTGAGGTCATGGGACGCAGCGATGCGCGCCAGTTCATCCATGGGCGGGAACGTTGGGTCGCTCGGCACTAGACGCGCCGTGGCTGGGGTGCTGATGTCGCGGATCAGGTCGCGAAAGCTGGCGTTGTCGTGCACAAGCAGAATTCGCGCCTCGCGCTCACCGACCACCCGAAACGTGTGCGGGACACCCCGGGGCATGGAGACCCAGTGCCCAGGTCCGACGACCAGCTCATCCTCACCGCAGCGCACGACCATCTGGCCTTCGAGGATGTACCAGGTGTCATCGAGATCGTCGTGCACGTGGAGCGGGGGTGAAGAGCCGACCGGCAAAGTCATCTCGAGGACGACCGTGTCCATTCCCGGTGCGCAGCGGTGCTCAACGACCAAGGTGTCGAGGAACCACCACGCCTTCGCCTGCTCACTCTCGGGGGAGTCAACAACTGCTGCCGTCACTTCGGCCACCTCCTAATAGAACCCTGTCCCGGATCGGGTAGTCAGGGATCCGTACGAATTCAATCGTATGGTAACCTTACGACTATGTCAAGCGACTCAATCGACAACCCGAACGACGAGCGCAGCCCGTACGTAGGCGCCATGCTCCGTGTCGTTTGGCAGTGGGTCCGTGATCAGCTGTATCAGGGTGTCGTTGCGGCGGGATACGACGATCTGAACGCCGCCCACGTCGGGCTCTGGCGGTATCCGGGCCTCGACGGACAACGTCCGAGCAAGCTCGCCGACCAGGTGGGGATCACGAAGCAGTCAGTCAACGACCTACTCGGGCACCTGGAGCGACACGGGTACCTGTTGCGTGTGCCCGATTCGGGCGACGGAAGGGCTCGCGTGATCCGACTCACCTCCAAGGGACGGCGACTCGGGCAGACAATCTACGCCGAGGCCGGGGTGGCCGAACGGCGGATTGCTGAGATCCTGGGGCCGCGGCGCTTCGCCCAACTGCACAGTTCCCTTGAGCTGCTGACCGAGCACCTAACGGCATCGCGTGCCGTCCCCTAACGCCGTTCGGTCGGTGAGACACTAGAGCGCATCGTCGTCTCACCTGTCGGAGAAGTCCTGCGATGATCGACATTCCACCCATGGTGAGGGCATCTCTTCGTGCTGACAAGGTGGCGTAGTGCCCGAGAGCAACTTCGATGAAGTTGCGGCGGTCGGGTACGGCCGCCGACAGCCAGAGGGTCCTCAACTTGACCCGATCCGTATCGCGCTCCTCGTCGCGTCGTGGATAGCGTTAGCTGGCCTTTTGATGGGCGTCGGAGAATTCGTCACCCACTCTGGCCGCGTCCAGGGCTTCGACAACCGGGTCACCTCGATCGTCGTGGCCCACAGAAGCGAAGGCCTCAACGCTGCCACGAAGGCAATGACCTGGCTTGGCTCATGGGTGGCGGTACTGGTCGTCGCTGTGGCGCTGGTCCTCTTCGTAGTTGGCCGGAAGCTCTCCGTCGGATTCCTGCTCCTGGCGGTCTTGCTTTGGGGAGGGACTCAGGGCGGCACGACCTTGGCCAAGCACGTTGTGCAACGGTCCCGACCTCCTGAGCACCTGAGGCTCGTCTCCGCCTACGGCTGGTCCTGGCCCTCGGGCCACACAGCCACCGCCACCCTTGTCTTTGCTGTCCTGGCGGCAGCGGTTTGGGTGGTCATTCCGAAGACGGGTCCGAGGGTGCTGGCTGCTCTTGGCTGGATCGTCGTCACCGCGGTTGTAGCCTTCTCGCGCGTCGAACTGGGGGTCCACTGGACCACCGATGTCCTTGCCAGTGCGGTTTTCGCTACGGCGTGGCTCTTGGTCGCGGGAGTTCTATTCATCTCGCCTATGGGGTGGTCTCGTCCCTTGCAGCTTCGGGGGAGCATCCCGTAACGACGCTGCTGGGTCGGTGGGACATGTGCCGTTGGCCTTTTGCCCTCCCACTGATGGCACGTGGTGATCGAGGAACTAGCGTCTAGCGATGGATAGTGCAGCGATGCGCCGCCGGATAAGGGAAGCCCGAGTAGGGCATCTGGCCACCGTCAGAAGTGACGATCTTCCTCATGTGGTTCCCTGCTGCTTCATCTTGAGTCGCGAGACTCTCTATTCGGCCGTCGATGCAAAGCCGAAGACGACACTCGCGCTGCAACGACTCGAGAACGTGAGGGCAAATCCGTCTGCATCGCTGCTGGTCGATCATTACGACGAGGATTGGTCCACACTCTGGTGGATTCGAGTCGATGGCATCGCACGGATCATTGAGGACAGTCCCGAGTACCGTGGGGCGGTCACCGAACTTGCCGCGAAGTATGAGCAATACGCTCATGATCCGCCGCCGGGCCCCGTCCTCGCCATAGATGTCAATGTCTGGCGGGCATGGCCATAGGAACTGATGCGAGATGTCGATCCGGGCTCGAGACCACCGACTGCCCCTGAACTCGCACCGCCAGTGGGACACCTCGGCGCCGATTCTGGGTCGTTCAACCCACCCGCATCTTTCGCCATACCCGCGCTTCTCGAACTACGCCAACTGCGGCCGTTCCCATCGCGACGGTCATCAGAGCCACTGTGGCGACGAGCCAAACGTCCCACGGTGACCCGGGGACGCCGCCCGGGCTGGCGTTCAAGAAGGCGGGTGCGTCCTTTGCCATCTGACCCCACCAGACCGCTGTGGCGCCGACCATTAAGACCATCGCCACAGCAATGACTCCAGCCAGTATTGCCTCCGCGGTCAGGATCGCTTTGGAAAATGCAACCCGCCTGCCTGCGGCAGTCGCGACGACAGTCCACAAAGTCAAGGTCATAACGATGAGCGCCGCCCAGATCAATAACAATGCTCCGTACATGTGGAGGCCGCCATTGCGCTGATGCGGTGTCAGGTGATGGGCCCACACGAGAAGTGGCACCGTGACGGCGACCGTGAGTCCGGTACAGGCGAGGGCCCGCAGGAAATGTCCACGCACTGAGGGCCAGCCGCCAGCTCGGAGGTATCGCACGAAGGTAGGTACAGCGAGAAGAGCCCCAACGGCGACGAGGATACTGGCCACTCCAGCCAGAGTTTGAAGCGCGGTGAAGGCGAGGTCGGGCAGGCGATGGGCACTCATGCTGTGAGGCAACGCTTCGTCGAAGTGCTCGGAGAACTTGGCGAAACTGGCACCTGCGATTACGAATGCAACCCAGGCGGCGAGAACCACGAGCGCACCGGCCCGGACTCCGTCGGCCGCGGGTGCCGAGTCACCCGTCAGCCCCGATTGCCTCGCCCGCTGCCGGAGTCCGCCGCTAACAAGTCCGAGGTGAACCAGGCTCGGGAGATGGTCGTCGTACTCGTCGTCGAGCAGGGCGATGAGTTCGTCCCCGTATCGGGCGCGCCACGACCGCGGGTACCAACGGAGACGGGGGTCCCTGGCTCCCTCGTTTAGCTGAGCGTCCTTCGCCCCCGGCCCCTTCGTTCGCATCACGCCATCCTCGGGCGTGGGGTGAGGACCATCTTGAGCCGGGCTTGCCCCACCCGCACGAGCTCACGCATCTGAGCGACGGAATCAGCGAGAGTCGCGGAGCCCGCTGCCGTGATCTGATACGGGCGGCGGCGGTCCTCGGACTCGAGCGGCTCGATGAGCCCTCGCTCCTCCAACCTGGTTATCGCTCCGTAGAGTGCGCCGGGACCGAGCTTCACTCCGGCAAACTCCTCGATGTCCTTGAGGAGGGCGTGGCCGTGTTTGGCTCCGCCAGCAAGACTCATCAGGATCAGGATCGGCGGGTCGTTCGACCGACGCCGAGATGAGTGCGTGCCATGGTCGAGAACATCGGGGCGTGTTCGCATGCAGCGCATATTACTACGTACTACGTAGCTACGCAATACGTAGCTGCTCGTCACCGAGCGGACTGCCCCGTTACGCGGGGAGCGGGGCGCGTGATTAGGACCCTCGGCTAGCAGCGACGCCTGGCTTCAAGGGCCCGAGGGACGGTGTTGGGTGGTCTTCCCACGATCAGGAGGAAGCCCATGTCCATTTTCGATTCACCTGCTGCTTTGCCCGCCCTTGTCGCCGAGCCCTATCAACTCGGAGAGTCCGAGTTGGCCGCAGCGGCCTTCCTGGCCAGATACCGCGGACGGACGCTCGACGCCTACCGGCGCGACTTGCGCTCCTTCTTCCAGTGGGCCACTGACGCCCACGTGGACCCCCTCGAAGCGACCCGTCCCCACATCGAGCTGTACCGAACCGCCTTGGAGGAGAACGGTCTGGCACCGTCGACCATCGATCGGCGGCTCTCGACGGTCTGTGGCTTCTATCGGTTCGCCCACATCGACGGTCGAGTGCCCGCCAACCCCGCACAGTACGTGCGGCGAC
This sequence comes from uncultured Acidimicrobiaceae bacterium, assembly GCA_963769905.1. Classification (GTDB taxonomy): domain Bacteria; phylum Actinomycetota; class Acidimicrobiia; order Acidimicrobiales; family RAAP-2; genus Bog-756. Next base: position 674,952 of record CAVYNG010000002.1, on the reverse strand, counting down.
CGAAGGTGCACCCTTCACAGGGCCGAGGGCTCGACCGACGGGAGTTCGGCACCTTCCTTTACACCGCCGAACGCTTCGACCGCGACCATGCGGCTCTCGCTGTCCTCCTCGGGTTGAACGGCCTGCGGGTGAGCGAAGCGTGTGGGACGAATATCGAGGACATCGCTTTCGATCATGGGCACCGCACCCTGCGAGTCCTCGGCAAAGGCAACAAGCCAGCCGTGGTGCCCCTCGTCCCCAGGGCGGCTCGGACCCTCGACCTGGCCATCGGAGAGCGCTCAAAGGGACCGATTCTGCGACGGAAGGACGGCAATCGCCTCGACCGCCGGACGGCTCACCGTTGGATCCGCTCGATCGGAAAGAGGGCCGGGCTCGGGGTTGTGCATCCGCACATGCTGAGATCGGCGTTCATCATGGCTGCACTCGACGCAGGAGTCCCGTTGCGAGATGTCCAGATTGCCGCTCGCCACGCTGACCCCAGGACCACGACCATCTACGACCGTCGACGCGAGGACTTCGACAGGCACGCCGCCTATGTCGTGGTGGCCTTCGTTGCCGGTGGCTAGTACCCAGCCGAGGTCCCAATAATGCGCCCCGAGCTGATGCGATGAAGGGGCGGGGCCTCCGCCCCTTGTGAGATCCGAGCATGCTCGGTCTTGCAAAAGAAAACCTCGACAGAGGAGGAGGCCCCAATGGGACAGTACGTCGGAATCGATCTGCATCGTCGCAGCACCACCATCGTCCGGATGGCAGAAGACGGCGAGGTGCTCGGCACCGAACGCTTCGTCAGCCAGCCGTTCGAACTCACCCAGGCCATGGCTGCGGCCGGGCCCGAGCCCGAGGTGGTCCTCGAATCCACCTATGGCTGGTACTGGGCGGCCGATGTTCTCCAAGACCTCGGCGCCCACGTGCACCTCGCCCATGCACTCGGCAACAACTGGGGGAACCGCCGCGTGAAGAACGACGTGCGCGACGCCCAGGACCTGGCCGCCATGTTGGCCCTCGGGCGTCTGGCCGAGGGCTGGATCGCGCCGCCAGAGGTCCGAGAGCTGCGCGAGTTGGTGCGCTACCGCTATTCGCTCATCCGGCACCGGACCAGTGCCAAGGCCCAGATCCACGGGGTCATGGCCAAGAACGGGATCCTGCCCGTCGTCGGCGAACTGTGGGGACCGACCGGTCAGGCCCAACTCGACCGCCTCGAGCTCCCCGAGGCCTACGCCATGCGCCTCGACTCGCTGCGCAACCTGCTCGACGTCTACGAGCACTCGATCGCCGAGCTTGACGCGCACATCCACGCCGAGCTCAAGGCCGACCTCGGGTATCAGGCCGTCATGACCCTGCCCGGAGTGGGCAAGGTCATCGCGGCCATCTTCGTAGCCGAGATCGGCGACATCACCCGCTTCGACTCGGCCAAGAAGCTCTGCAGCTGGGCTGGGCTCACTCCCAAGCACCGCGAGTCCGACGAGGTCGTCCATCGCGGGACGATCACCAAACAGGGCTCACCGCTGGTCCGTTGGGCGGCCATCGAGGCCGTGGGCAACTACCGGGCCAAAGGCAACGAGAAGCTGCGCGCCGACTACAAACGCATCGCCGAGCATGCCGGCAAGTACAAGGCCCGCGTCGCGGTGGCCCGCAAGCTCTTGACCCTTGTCTTCTACGCCCTGCGCGACGGGGAGGTCCGATGCCTCGAGACTGCCGCCTGAGTCTCGGCCACGGACCGACGCGTGCTCGACTAACGCCGTGGCCCACCGACCCCGGTGTGGCCGTCGTTTCTGATTGAGCCCGTCGGGACGTGGCCGAACCCCATCATGTGCGGAGATCGACGAATGAATGGCTGGCTGCCCACGGGAGCATGACAGAACCCCCGAGCAGTGATGGGAACTCGTAGCACCACATAGGCGTCCTCGAACAGGATGCGCGGCTCGCCGCCGGCGTCAACGCCAAGCCTTCGGCGGGCATCGCCCGACGTTGACCCCGACGTCTCGCTGGCGCGCGCTCTCGTGCAGGACGCCGATAGGAGAATCAGGAACGATCGACAGAAAAAGGCTCTTGATCCGGCTCCGCCCCTTCATGTACGGCGATATGGGGCAGGAGCCCCTCGCAGCAAGCCTGGATCGGTTCCTCTTCGTGCAACACGATTTCGCGTAAATGTCACGCCAGAGTGCGGGAAGCGAGTCGGTCTCTCCTGCAACCGACGGAGAAGCCTTGACGACCCGACTCTCCCGGCGCACCATCAAGGTGTTCGGCGCAACAGGTCGGGAGGTAGCGAAGATGAGGAGTCTGCGACGATTTGGAGCCGCCCTGGGCTTGATGATCCTTGCCGGGTCGGTGATGGTCCTCCCGGCCGGGGCGGCCGTCAGGGTGGGGCCGAATCAGTTCTTCACAGGGGTCATCAACGGGCGAGATGGGAACGCGACCACTCCGATACCCATCCGAATGGCCTGTTTCGGTCCGGTGAGGCCCGGCGAGACTGGTCACCCGATGAGCGGTCAGACGCTGGCCGTACATGAGCTGTTTCCACCCACGGCGACGGCGGGTTCGCTCGGCTTCACCGGAAACGATCACGAGATCGGCGTTTTCTTCAACGTGGTACCCCCGGTAGCGCCGCGAGGTTCGGCTACCAGGGCGACCATTTTCAAGCGATACGACGTGTCCAAGCCCCTTCCGACGTCGCTCACCCTTCCTTGCGGTGGCCCGGGCACGGTGTACTTCACCCCGATCCCAGTGATCCCACCGTCTCGGACGGCGAGCGTCCCAGTGGAGTTTGTCGGCCAGCCTTGATCGGACTCCCGGGTGAACTCGCTTCGCTGGGTAGGACCCTCTCGTCATTGATGTAACCGGTTACGCCGAGACAACGGTCCCGGTCAGCCACAAGCGCCACTAACCGGCGGTATGGGACAGGGCTAACTCGTGATCATCCATCCAGGATCGGACCGGGCATCGGCAACGAAACAATAAACCCGTGTGGCCCAGTGGTTACTTCCGTCAGTACGGTGAAGCGGCCGAACGACGGGTCGGAGAACGTGATCGTGGCCGGATAGTCGGTCACTGTTCCAGACGCACAATCGGGGTTGCAGTCGTCGTATCCCCATGTGCCTGAACCGAGGGCCATCTCACTGTTCCATGAACTCCAAGCCATGTCACTGACGATGTTCCCGGCGTCGCCTGAGATTGCGACCACACTGGGTTCGATCCCTGCCCAATCGTGTATCGTCACTATTGGCAGCGTCGGCTTTGGTAGCAACCAGTAGCCGCCGCCGTCTGGTTCGGCGGCGATGGAACCGATGGGGTAGTTCTGCTGCCCTCCCGAGTTCACCAGCGAACCGTGAAACATGGCGTTGCCGAACGAGAAGACACCACCGTCGGCGCCTACGAGCCAGTACCCCGAGCCGCCCGCAGATGGCGCGATCCCCGCGACCGCTGCGTTGAGGTGCGTACCGCCCATGGACCCGTAGAAGACGGCACCGCCGTAGGAGAAGACGCCTCCATCGGCGGCGACCAGCCAGTAGCCGCCAGTGCCGTTGCCGGCGATCCCCTCGATCGGCGCATTCAAGGTCATCCCACCGGTTGAGCCGGCGAAGCGCGCATCACCGAAGGCAAAGACGCCTCCGTCACTGCCCACCAGCCAATAGCCCTTCCCATCCGGTGATGCCGCGATCCCGATGATCGACGCGTTGAGCTGGGACCCACCCATTGAGCCGTAGAAGGTGGCGTCTCCCAAGGCGAACACGCCGCCGTCGGCAGCGACCAGCCAGTAGCCACGGCCGTCCGGGGTTACCGCCATACCTGTGATGGGCTGATTGAGGTGCAGCGAGCCGGTTGAGCCATAGAACCCAGCACTACCGAAAGCGAAGACCCCACCATCCGACGCAACCAGCCAAAGGCCTTGCCCATCGGACGTACCCGCCAATCCCACAACTGGAAAGTCGTAACCCCCCGTGATGTCAAGGGTTCCCAGGTTGGGTGCAGAGCCGAAGGCAACCGGCTGGTATAGGGATGGAGGGTTCATCGCTTGGTGTGGACGAGGAGTGGCGGCCGCAGCGCCTAGGACGGGACCTAGTGCAACTAGTTCCATGGTTACTAGTAGAGAGAAAACGATCGATAGCCCGACCCATCGTTGGCTTCGGCCTTTTGGCCTGCGAGTCCGGCGGCGCTGCCTCATGGTGACTCCCTTCGGCCCAACTGCATCGACTTTCTACACCTCGGGGTAGCTGCCTGCCGGGCCGGTCATGGAATGGGTCGGTCGATGCGATTCCGGCGGACAGGTGCCACACATGTGCCGGTCAGCCACGCTCGATAACGCACCCCGAGCCGGCGTTCGGGGTCACATCACCACGGATTACCCATCGTGTTGGAGTGCAGACTCCACGGCGTCTCGGGTGGCGTCCAGACGGAAGATGGCTGCTGGGGCTTGTTCGTCCTGGAGCATCGTGAACTGAATCTGTTCAAGGTCGCTGTCCACCCTTCGCAGTTCCTCGACCAGTTCGGAATAGCTGGTATCAAGAGCGGACGCACCTGCGGCAAGCCGTGCCTGCAGCTCCGGAAGACTGATCTGGCCAACGACGAAGCCATCTATCGCCTGACCAAGGCCAAGGAGGATCGACTCGGACATGGATTCCATCTTGCCGTGTTTGGTCTGCCGGAAGTCATGCGGCCAAGGGTGTGGCAGAAGTGCCGTTCGGGGATAGCCAACCCGGTCGCCGGTCCGCCGGTCTCCCTTCCCGGTCGCCGTCGGCCGTCGCCTACCCCTGCTTGTCCGCCTTCCGCGCTCTTTCTCTGCTCCTGGCTTCCTTTGTGTGACGGGCCCAACGTGGGCGCTGCCGGACTCGAACCGACGACCTGCTGGTTGTAAGCCAGCTGCTCTACCAACTGAGCTAAACGCCCGAAAGAGAAACGCTACTGGGCCGCCGCCGCCCGGAAGGCCTCGAGGAGACCCGGAGTCGACGCCCCCATCGGCCGCCTCCGGTCCTCGTGCCTGAGCGTGATCAACTCCATCCCGCCTAACTCTTCGACCACCGCGCCGGCCTCGAGGCAGACGAGCATCCCACCCAGGTAGTCCCAGCAGCCGAGCCGCGATCCTCCGATCGTCGCGTAGGCGTCGAGGCTTCCCTCTGCGACCGCGCACAGATCGAGCGCCGCAGCTCCGAACGCCCGGTACTGCGACCACCCGAGGTAGTGGGGCGGGTACCCGGAGAACGCCACGATCGCCTCCCGCAAGTTCTCGCAGCCCGAAGAACCGATCGGTCGACCGTCCTTTCGCGCTCCTCTCCCGCGCACCGCTTCGTAGCGGACGCGGTTGGCCTGGTTGACGACCACCGATGCCCTCAATCCCTCTCGGTCGACCGCACATAGGCTCGTCGCGTACCACGGGATGCCCCGCGAGGCGTTGGTCGAGCCGTCGACAGGGTCGAGCGCGACCACGATCGGGCTCTCGGGACGATGGGCGCCGGATTCCTCGGACAGTACGCCGAGGCCCGCCGCCTCGAGCACGGCTACCGCCGCGGCGTCGGCGACAATGTCGAGGCGGTACTGACCTGCGCGCGTCCCGGCCACGCTCCAATCGGTCAGGTCGCCAAGGACCTCCGCGACCGCCGTGGCGGCAGCGTGGAGCACCTCGAGCAGCCCCGCGTCGTCCATGGGTCGACGATACCGAAGGCTTCCGACGGCCGGTAGGCTGAGCGGACTGTGGCAGTCATCGACGTGGCCGGGTACGTGGCCGACCTCAAGGACCACTCCGTCGACCATGGGTTCCACGTTCACGACGAGCGGCACTTCGTCGAGACCTATTCCCTCCGGCAAGTCTGGGAGGTCGAGCTCCATCCCGAGGAGGGTTGCGGCGGTCCACTCGACCTCCACCTCGCGCTCGAGGTCGATCCGCGTACCCTGCTCTCCTTCGAGGACGCGGTCTTCGGGCTGCCCGAGGACGAGTCTCCGCCCGACGAGTTCCACTTCCCGCTGATCTTCACCTGGGCACTCCCACCCCTTCCCAACGGCCCGGACCTGCTCCGCCTCGCCATCGATCTCGCCGGTGTCGGGGGCATCGAGCTGCCCCTCGAGGTTTCCGCGATCGATTCGTACGCCTCGGCAACCGACGCGGCCGAGCGTCGACTGAGCATCGTTGCCCGCTCCCCGGTCTCCCTCGCCCGAGTGCTGGCCGGCGAAGAGATGATGTGCGACGTCTTCGACCGCTGCCTTGCCGTCAGCCGGTACCTGCTCGAATCCGCCGGCAGTTGGCTTGGCTGACCGCGCGCCGCGCGCGGGTCGCCCGCCCGCGAGCGGTCCTCGCCGTCGCCGTCGTCATCGCGCTCGGAGCATCGCTCGCGGCCTGCGGTAACCAGGGCATCGGTCTCGCCCGCCAAGCATGTGGCGACGTCGGTCGCTCGATCACCTATCTCCACCAGGCGGACCGCTCGCAGGACGCATCGAGCGCGGCGCAGCTGCAACACAAGGCCTACGTCGAGCTGGTGGCCGCGCTGCCCATCGCGGCGGAGGCCACCTACGTCGACAACCAGTGGCAAGCGCTGATGGCCACGCTGTCGCAGAGCAGTCAGGTCCCCGAGGTACAGCTCGTCCCCGCCCTCCAGGCCGAGTGCCGGGTGGCGAACAACTCCGTGTTCAACCAGGCCCCGCCGCCTTCTTCGATCCCGCCCCCGAACTCGATCCCACCGCCGTCGGTGCCCGCCTCGTCGACGCACTGACCGCCGGCAGCTGCACCGAGTCCGCCCGCCGCTGCTAGAAGCGATGGGGAACGCCAGCAGGGGCTCGTGCGCGCGGTCCGGTGGCGGTCGCGCCGGCGACGGTGGTGGCCGTCGTCGTGGTGGTCGACGCGCCACCGAGCTCGCGCCCGGACATCTGCAGGCGACCCACCGCCACCACGTCGGGTAGGAGGTGTGCATCGAGCCACTGTCCGGCAGCAGCCGTCGGCACCACGTGCACACCGTCGCCATCTCGGACCTGCACGCCTTCGAAGGAGGTCGTGAAGTGTCCGCCCGGGCAAAGCTGCGCACCGAAGTCATCGAGCTGCACGTCGGAGGGGTGCTCGGCCGCCACCTGACGAACCATCTGGTTGTAGAGGGCGAGCCGCTGCGGTGAGTCCTCCGGCCACGGCTCCCCGTTCGCCTGCTCGCCCGAATCGAAGCACGGCGAGGTCATCAACACCATCAAGGCCCCGGTCGAGGTCCCGACCTGCACCGCCTGTTCGAGCGAGCGCATCAGGTCGGCGTCGAATCCCGGCTCACCGATGTGCAGCCATTGTCCCCCGATGTCGCGGTCGAACAGCTCCCACCGCCCGGCCAGCACGACGACCACGTTCGGATCGAACTGCGCAAGATCCGCCTTCCACAGCGAGGGCCACTGCTCTTGCGCCGGTGAGCCCGTGTTGCATGCAGGATTGACCGGGTCGGCGACCCCGTGGGCGACGTACGACTTGCTCCGGAGCACCCCGCAACCGACGATCGCGCTGTTGTCGACGTTCACGTCGTAGCTGTTCTCCGGTTGGCTCGCCTGCATCGCGAACCCCAGTCGCCAGGCCACCGAGTCACCGAAGATCGCGACCCGCACCGGCGGTCCCGTGTACTGCGCTCCCACCACCCGGATCGTTCCTGCGGCACCCGCTTCGGTCGGCAAGGTGGTCGCGACGGTGACCGACACCACCCCGAGGAAGGCGACCGAGGTGAGCAGCCAGGCCCGCCACTCGGTGAAGGAACGGACCCGACCCCGACGGACCGGCTCTTCGACCAGGTAGAAGGAGGCGGTCGCGACGAGGAGGGTGATGCCGATGCGCACCGCGAGGAGCGGTAGTCCGTAGAGGTGGACCCGTTCGGCCGAGAAGAGGGCGAACAGCGGGAAGTGCCAGAGGTAGGTGCCGTAGGAGATCTTGCCGAGGTAGCGGAAGAGCTGGTTGCCGAGGGCGCGCGACAAGGGGGCGGCCTGGGCGGTGAGCACGCAGAAGATCACCGCGGCCACGAGGATCGCGAAGGCGAAGAACCCGCCTTCGAAGAGCCATGCGCTCGGTCCGGTGAGCCGCGACCAGAGATAGGCACCGGTCGCCACCGCGGCGAAGCCGACCAGCTGGAGGAGGGCCCTCGTCGACGGCGAGGCGATCTCCCAGGCCGCGATCGGCTTGAGCGAGCGGCCGCGGCGGCGGTGCAGGTCACGGCGGTGGGGTCGAGGCGGCACCGTCCCGAGGGTTCCGGCGGCCGGATGGACGCGATCGAAGCGCCCCACCGCCCGACCGTCGGGTATCGGCCGAGCCGGCAGCGCAGCCCGCGCCCGCGCCCACATGGCCAGCGCGATCGCGAGGACCGCACCCACCAAGATGTCCTGGCTCCGGGTGTCGGTCCCCTCGTAGAGGCGGGTGACCGAGGCGCCGTGCAGGTAGAGGAGCCGCATCTCGAGCGCCGAGGCGACCGCACCGGCGATCGCGACGCCGAGGACCGGCCAGAGACGCCGGCTCGGGCGGAGCTTCGCGCCGAAGTGCACCAGCACCAGCACCACCGGCGGCCAGACGATGTAGAACTGCTCCTCGATCGCGAGCGACCACATGTGCGCGAGCGGCGAGGACGAGGTCAGGTCGAAGTAATTGGACCCGGCGAAGATGAAGTGCCAGTTGGCCACGTAGAACAGCGACGAGAGGGTGTCGAGTCGCAGGTTCGGGAACTGGCCCGGCGAGGCGAAGACCTTCGCGTAGATCGCAACTCCGACCAGCATCACCAACAGCGCCGGCAGGAGGCGCCGGGCCCGGCGTGCCCAGAACTCGCCGAGGCGGATGGTGAGCCGGGTCGTCCACTCCCCGAGCAAGAGCGAGGTGATGAGGAAGCCCGAGAGCACGAAGAAGACGTTGACGCCGAGGAAGCCGCCACCGACCCCGGGCGCCCCCCCGTGGTAGAGCATGACGCCGAAGACCGCGATGGCCCGCAGGCCGTCGAGGGCCGGCACGTAGCCGAAGCTGATCGGTCGTCCCCGGGGCGCGGCGTGTGCGGGAATCCGCGCCTCACGGGCGCCGGCCGCCGAGTGGCGTCCCGGGCTCACCGAAGCGGCATCCCGGCCATCTGGAGCCGCCCGACCCGTACCGCCTCGGGGAAGAGCTTCCACGCCAGCCACTTCGCCGCCGGCAGGACCGGCACGGTGCCCCCGGGGTCACCCGGGAAGTGCACCCCGTCGGCAAGACGGACGGTCACGCCGTCGACCGTCGAGGTGAACGTGCCTCCGGGGCAGACCTGCGCGCCGAAGTCGTCGACCTCCACGTTGCGCGGGTGCGCGGCGGCCACCTGCCGGAGCATCTGGTCGTAGAGGAGGCGCCGCGAGGACGAGTCCTCCGGCCAGGGTTGGCCGTTCGGTTGCTCGCCACTGCTGGTACACGGCGCGGTGAGCAGCATCAGGTACGCGCCGGTCGACGTGACGACTCCGATCGCATTCTCGAGGTCTGCGCGGAGGATCGCGTCGTAGGCCGGCTCCCCGATATGCATCATCTGGCCGTCGATCACCTGGTCCGAAACCTCCCATCTGCCGGCCATCAGCAGCACCACGTTCGGACGGGTGGACGAGAGCCACCCCGACCAGATCGCCGGCCACTGCTTCGAGGCCGGGGCCGACGCATTGCAAGCCGAATACGGGCGGTTCTCGGTTCCGTGGATGACCTGCTCGGAGACCGTCATCACGCCGCAGCCGAGGAGCCCTCCGGCGTGGAACCGGACGTCGTACGCGTTGGCGACCCCGGGTGTCGCGAGCGCGAAGCCGGCCGTGAACGCCAGCGAGTCACCGAAGAGAGTCGCCGTCACCGGAGGGCCGCGGTAGGCGGCTCCCGAAGGGACGGGGATACGACCCGTGCCTGCGGCACCCGCTTCGGTCGGCAAGGTGGTCGCGACGGTGACCGACACCACCCCGAGGAAGGCGACCGAGGTGAGCAGCCAGGCCCGCCACTCGGTGAAGGAACGGACCCGACCCCGACGGACCGGCTCTTCGACCAGGTAGAAGGAGGCGGTCGCGACGAGGAGGGTGATGCCGATGCGCACCGCGAGGAGCGGTAGTCCGTAGAGGTGGACCCGTTCGGCCGAGAAGAGGGCGAACAGCGGGAAGTGCCAGAGGTAGGTGCCGTAGGAGATCTTGCCGAGGTAGCGGAAGAGCTGGTTGCCGAGGGCGCGCGACAAGGGGGCGGCCTGGGCGGTGAGCACGCAGAAGATCACCGCGGCCACGAGGATCGCGAAGGCGAAGAACCCGCCTTCGAAGAGCCATGCGCTCGGTCCGGTGAGCCGCGACCAGAGATAGGCACCCGTCGCCACCGCGGCGAAGCCGACCAGCTGGAGGAGGGCCCTCGTCGACGGCGAGGCGATCTCCCAGGCCGCGATCGGCTTGAGCGAGCGGCCGCGGCGAGCCGCAGGCGGTGACCCGGCCGGCAGCGCAGCCCGCGCCCGCGCCCACATGGCCAGCGCGATCGCGAGGACCGCACCCACCAAGATGTCCTGGCTCCGGGTGTCGGTCCCCTCGTAGAGGCGGGTGACCGAGGCGCCGTGCAGGTAGAGGAGCCGCATCTCGAGCGCCGAGGCGACCGCACCGGCGATCGCGACGCCGAGGACCGGCCAGAGACGCCGGCTCGGGCGGAGCTTCGCGCCGAAGTGCACCAGCACCAGCACCACCGGCGGCCAGACGATGTAGAACTGCTCCTCGATCGCGAGCGACCACATGTGCGCGAGCGGCGAGGACGAGGTCAGGTCGAAGTAATTGGACCCGGCGAAGATGAAGTGCCAGTTGGCCACGTAGAACAGCGACGAGAGGGTGTCGAGTCGCAGGTTCGGGAACTGGCCCGGCGAGGCGAAGACCTTCGCGTAGATCGCAACTCCGACCAGCATCACCAACAGCGCCGGCAGGAGGCGCCGGGCCCGGCGTGCCCAGAACTCGCCGAGGCGGATGGTGAGCCGGGTCGTCCACTCCCCGAGCAAGAGCGAGGTGATGAGGAAGCCCGAGAGCACGAAGAAGACGTTGACGCCGAGGAAGCCGCCACCGACCCCGGGCGCCCCCCCGTGGTAGAGCATGACGCCGAAGACCGCGATGGCCCGCAGGCCGTCGAGGGCCGGCACGTAGCCGAAGCTGATCGGTCGTCCCCGGGGCGCGGTAACCACCGGGTCTGGTCCGACGTCGGTCGTGGCGGCTCGAATGCTCATCAGGAGTGCGGGATCGGGCCCTCTCGCAGGGCGAAGCGGGCAGAGGCGCGGTCCTCCGCTCCATGTTCGCAGACGCCACGGTCCCATCGGGGACCAGGGCCTTCACGCCGCTCGCCGGGACCGGGACCCTCAGGGCGCCGGTCGGCCCGGTCCGCTGCGAGTCACCCGCCGGAGCCGTACCCCGCCGGCATGTTGATGGCCTTCGTCTCGAGGAACAGCTCGAGACCGTCCTCACCGAACTCCCGGCCGATCCCCGACGACTTGAACCCGCCGAAGGGCGAGGAGAAGTCGATCGGGACGTTGGAGTTCACCATGTAGGTCCCGGTGCGCACGCCCTTGGCGACCGCGAGGCCGCGCTCGGCGTCCGACGTGAACACGGCGCCGCAGAGACCGTAGTCCGAGTCGTTTGCGATGCGGACCGCCTCCTCGTCGCCGTCGTAGGGGATCACCGAGAGCACCGGTCCGAAGATCTCCTCCTGCGCGATGCGCATCGAGTTGTCGACGTCGACGAAGACCGTCGGCTCGACGAACCATCCCTTGTCGAAAGCCTCGGGCCGCCCCCCACCGACCGCGACCTTGGCGCCCTCTTCCTGGCCGATGCGGATGTAGCCCTCGACCCGCTCGCGCTGCCGTTCGGCGATCAGAGGGCCGACGTCGGTGGCGGGATCGAGCGCATCACCGACCTTGAGGGCCTTGACCTGCTCGACCAGCGCCTCGGTCACCTCGGCATACCGGTCCCGCGGCGTCAGGATGCGGGTCAGGGAGATACAAGCCTCGCCGTTGTTCATGATGGCGTTCGGCATCATGAGCGGGAGCGCGTCGGCCAGGTTGACGTCGTCGAGCAACACCGCGGCCGACTTGCCGCCCAGCTCGAGGCTGAAGCGCGTCAGGTTCTCGCCACACGCCGCTGCGATCTTCCTCCCCGCTGCAGTCGACCCGGTGAAGGAGACCTTGTCGATGTCCGCATGTCGCACCAGGTGGTCGCCGACCTCTCGCCCTGCAGGCACGACGGAGAGGACTCCCTTCGGCAGCCCGGCGTCGGTCAGCATTTCGGCGAGCAGGTTCGCGTCGAGCGGCGTTTCGGGTGCCGGCTTGAAGACCACGGTGCTCCCCGACAGGAGGGCGGGAGCCAGCTTGGCGCAGGCAAGGAAGAGGGGCACGTTCCATGGGGTGATGGCCGCGACGACGCCGACCGGCTCCTTCGAGATGATGACCGGGCCGAGCAATCCGTCCTTCATGGTCTCGAAGGGATACGTCGACCCGAGCCCCGCGTAGTAATCGAGGATCATGGTCGGCGCGAACACCTGTGCGAGCGCTCCCCACGACACCGGCGACCCCGTTTCGTTCGCGATCAGCGTGGTGAGATCGTCGGTGTTCTCTCGGATCGTGTTCGCCAGCCTGGTGAGAATCTCCGCACGTTCGACCGGGGTCATGCGCGGCCAGGGCCCGTGGTCGAACGCCTCACGCGCCGCTGCAACTGCGCGGTCGATGTCGGCGTTCTGCGCCTCGGGAACCCTCCCGACCAGCTCTTCGGTGGTGGGTGAGACCACGTCGATGACCGAAGAGGACGAGGGTTCGACCCACTCCCCACCGATGAACAGACGGTCGTACGACTTCATGGGTCCTCCCTCTCCAAACGGACGAGGCCGACGGTTGCGGCAGTGACGTGCACCGGAATTGTAGCCCCGTGCGGCGTGAGCCGCCCCTGGCGCGACGGGCGCCGGTACGCTCGACGCAACCACCCGGCCGGTCCGGTCCCCAACCGGCCAGTCGCCGCCATGCCAGGAGTGACCGTGCTCTCCCCTCTCGACGACTACCCGGTCCATCAGATCTCCGAGCCGATGCGATTCGTGGGTACCTCCGATCGGAACTTCTACGACCGCTACTACTTCAACATCCACGCCTCCGGCGACGCGCACGACGAGGACGACGAGCTCTTCGCCGTCATCGGCGTCGGGCAGTATCCGAACCTCGGAGTCGCGGACGCCTTCGTCTCGGTGTCCTGGGGCGGCGTACATCAGGTGGTGCGGGCGTCGAAGGCCCTCGGCGCGAACCGGATGGACATGTCCGTCGGCCCGATCCGGGTCGAGGTGGTCCGCGGACTCGAGCAGGTCCGGGTCGTCGTCGAGCCCAACGAATGGGGCCTCGAACTGGACGCGGTCTACCTCGGGTTCTCGGAGGCGCACCTGGAGGCGCGCCACTTCGACCGACAGTTCGGGCGTGTCACCTTCGACTCGACCCGGTTCGCCCAAGTGGGCTCGTGGGACGGCCGGCTCCGTCTCGGTGACCGCGAGCTGCAGCTCACACCCGAGCGTTGGTGGGGAACCCGGGACCGGTCGTGGGGTGTGCGACCTGTGGGGGAACCGGAGCCGCCGGGGATCCGCGCGACCGACACGGCCGGCGGGTTCTTCTGGATCTACGCGCCGGTACGCTTCGAGGACCACGCCCTCGTCACCATCGTGCAGGAGCGGCCGACGGGTGAGCGGGTGATGCAGGACGCGCATCGCGTCTTCCCGATCGGCAGTGGGCGTGAGCCCGAGTGGCTGGGGCGCCCCGAGCACGAGCTGCGATTCGCTCCGGACAGCCGAGCGATCACCGGAGCGACTCTCTCCTACTTCGGTCCACGCGGCACCAAGACGGCTCAGGTCGAGGTCGAACCACTTCTTGCGTTCCCCCTACTCCTCGGGACCGGGTACGGGCTCGAGGCCGACTGGCGCCACGGCATGTACCAGGGCGAGCTCGCGGTCCAGGGTCAAGAGATCCCTCCCGCCGACCCCAGCTACCCCAACTGGGGCCTGACCGAGTATGCGGCGAGGTTCACCTCCGACGGACAGGTCGGCTACGGCATGTTCGAGTGCGCGGTCATGGGCCCGCATCGCCAGTACGGCTTCGAGGGCTGGGAGTGAATCGCGGCGGCTACCGTCAGCTCGCGTCGGGGTGCTCGCGTCGACCCGGTTCGCCCGTCGGCTCCACGGTCCGAATCCCATCGGTCTCCCAGTAGGCGCGGAGAGCGGCGATCTTCCCGTCGGGTGACCGCCGGTAGGTATAGACGCCGTCCACCTCGACCACGGTCCCGCCGGTCAGGGTGATCCGGATCACCCCGACGTTGGCCATCTCGTCTCCACAGAGGAACGACTGGCGTACGTCGAACCGGATCGACTCGTTCGCAGCGATCACGTTGTCGTAGAACGCGGCGATCGCAGTCGAACCCCGGTGACCGGCGCCGTCGGGGTCGAAGATCGAGGGTCCGATCGGGTCCTCGACGATTGCGTCCTCGGCGAAGAGAGCGAGCCACGCGGTCCGATCACCCGCCTCGACCGCGGCCATCGACTCACGAGCGAGCTCGCGTGCGGTCTTCACGGACGCACCTTCGCCATCACCTCGTCCGCATAGCGCCGAAGGTTGTCGACTTTGGTCTGCAACGGTTCACTGTCCGCGCCGACCGCGTAGGGCCAGCGGAAACCGACGATGACGTCGGTGACTCCCTGTTCCTCGAGACGCCGCACACCGTCGACGGAGTAGGCGTCGGCAGAGATCACCTGCACTTCGAAGGGTCGCCCCGCGGTGCCCTCCTCCTCACGCAGGCGGGTGAGCTGCTCGAGGAGCCCGGGAAGGTCGGAAGGATCTCCCCCACCATGCAGCCACCCGTCCGAACGCGCCGCCCGGCGGAGGGCCGCGACCGCGTGGCCGCCGACGAGCACCGGGAGTGGTCGGGACGGTGTGGGGCAAATCTTCACCGGCGGGAGGTCGAAGACCTCACCGTGGTACTCGAAGTAGTCCCCGGCTGCGAGCCCGCGCACGATGTCGATCGCCTCGTCCATCCGGCGGCCGCGCCCCTCCCACGGCACGTCGCAGAGCTCGTAGTCCTCGGGCCACGGGCTCGTCCCGACGCCGAGTGCGAGGCGGTTGCCGGTGAGCACGGCAACCGACGCGGCCTGCTTCGCGACGAGCAACGGGTGGCGCATCGGCAGCTTCAGTACGAACGTGATGAAACGGATGCGGCTGGTCACCACCCCCATCGCCGGGATGAGCGAGAAGGGCTCGATGAACGGCTTGTCCTCCAGGAAGTCGCGGGTGTGGTCGGGGGAGAACGGGTAGGTCGAGTCCGAGTCGCGGGGGTAGCAGAGACTGTCCGGCACCACCATCCCCTCGTAGCCGGCCTCTTCGGCGGCCTGTGCGAGCGGCAGGTAGAAGGCCGGATCGACCATCGACTCGGCGTACGAGAAACGCACGCTCAACCCTCCCAACGAGCCCTGGGCCCCGGTGCCTGGGTCACGTCGGTCCGGCCGGGGTGACCCCGTGGGCACGCAGCCGTTCCGCGACCCAGGCGATGCTGTCCGGCTTGGTCATCTGCTCGGCCCACCCGTCGAGGATCGACTCGACTTCTGCGCGGGTGTCGATGTGGGCGACGACGGTCACCACGACCCGGTCGACCGGCATGCGCTCCACCTCGATGTCCCCGAACGGCGTCCACGAGTCGGCCTCGGGCACCAGCTCGAGCATCGCGTAGAGCTCGCCGGTGTCCTCGACCCAGCTCAACTCGTAGCGGTTGCCTTTCACATCGAACCAGTTGGTACCGAATTCGAACTCCGCGGACTGCCGGCGTCGCTCGTCGGCGCCGTAGAACTGCTCGATGTCCATGGTCCTCCCGTCGGGACTCGCCACGCCGGGCGCAGAGTATCGCACCGCCTCGGAGGCTCCGCCCCGCTCCCGAGCAGGTGCGGACCGCCAATTCCTCAGGCGGGTCGCGTCACCGTCCTCGCCAGGATGCCGAGCGTCGCGCGGAGCGCCCCTTCGGAGATCACCGGGAAGATCCCGGCTTCCCTCCAGGTCGGGTCGATGTCGGACCAGTCGTAGTAGGAGGTCGCGCGCGTCGCGGTGCCCTCTGGTTCGAGCGTGTAGCCGTACACGTGCCCGAGTTGGGGCCGAATCTGACCGAGGATCGTCCACGCGATCTCACGGTCGGGGACGTACTTGGTGATGGTGACCGTCACGTCGTACTTCCCCAGCGGGTAGTCGTTCAGTGCCTCGCGGTCCATATGGACGACGAAGGAATCGCCGACCGCGTTCACCGGTTCTCCGGTCGAGGCCATGAGCATTCCCGAGCTGTCGATGGCTACGTGGCCCTTGGGGTCGCGGAGCACGGCGAAGACAGCGGAAGGCGCCGCCTCGATCAGGCGTTGCACCTCGATCCGCTCGTCGGCCATGTGCGCATCCTCTCATCCCGCGGAGCGCTACGCACCCTCGCTGCCCACTCCGCATCCCAGGGTCGGCTGCCCACCGACCCGGTCAGGCGGGTAAACTGTGCCGGAGAGATGTGACCGGACCGAGCACAGGAGGTGAGCCGGATGCGATCAGAACCTCCCAGTACCTGGCGCCCTCCGGTGCGTGCTCACCACTGATCTTTCCTCTTTCACGCGACTGAGAACCTGATCGGTCTACAGCGCGCGAGCCGTTGACGGCTCCGGAGGGCGACCTCCCGACGCCCTGGCCTGGCGCGCCCTAGGGCAAGCCTCCGAGCTGGCTCCACGGGTCCACTTCCGTTTGCCTTCTCGGGGCCGCGTGACGACCGATTCGACCGCAAGGAGTTCTCGTGTTCCGCAACCGCACCACTTCGCTCCGCCGCACGTCGTGGCGTACGAGCGCGCACTTCGACCACCTCGTCCATCCATCGAGGCATCTCTGCGACTGCACGCCTCGTCATGTGATCGGGGGGTGCCTGAGATGAGCTCGACGGACACCTTCGACGACACCGTCCTCGATCCCGAGCACGTCGGCGACATCCGCGGCGCCCTCGGCACCATCGCCCGAGGCGACGTGGCCGCTCGGCCGCGCGTGTCGGCCAAGCTCAAGACACTTCTCGCCATCGTCGGCCCCGGCTTGATCGTGATGGTGGGCGACAACGACGCAGGGGCGTTCGGGACCTACGCGCAGGCCGGCCAGAACTACGGGACGCACCTCCTTTGGACTCTCCTGCTCCTCGTACCGGTTCTCTACGTGAACCAGGAGATGGTGCTGCGGCTCGGCGCGGTATCGGGTGTCGGGCACGCGAGGTTGATCCTCGAGCGCTTCGGTCGCTTCTGGGGGGCCTTCAGCGTCATCGACCTCTTCATCCTCAACGCGTTGACGATCGTGACCGAGTTCATCGGGGTCACCTTGGCCGTGGGCTACCTCGGGCTCCCAAAGGTGCCGTCGGTCGTCCTGGCAGGCCTCGTCGTGGTGGGCGCCGTCAGCACCGGGAGCTTCCGGCGCTTCGAGCGCATCTGTGTGACCCTCGTCGTCGGTTCGCTGGTCCTGATCCCGATCTACCTGATGGTCCACCCCCCCGTCGGTGAGATGGCCCGCAGCTTCGTCGTCCCGGGCTTTCCCCAGCACGCCCAGCTGTCCACCGTGATGCTCCTGATCATCGCCATCGTCGGCACGACCGTGGCTCCCTGGCAGCTGTTCTTCCAGCAGTCGTACGTGATCGACAAGCGGATCACGCCCCGCTTCATCAGCTACGAGCGTGTGGACCTCTGGATCGGCATCGTGATCGTCGTGCTCGGCGCCGCCGCGATGTTCGGCTTCTCGGCAGCGGTCTTCGCCGGGACGCACGGCTCCGGCAACTTCACGGACGCGAGAGGCGTCGCGCAGGCACTCGGGACACACGTGTCCCATCTGGCCGGTGACCTGTTCGCCATCGCGCTCCTCGACGCGAGCATCATCGGCGCGGCTGCGGTCGGATTGGCGACCGCGTACGCCGGCGCGGACGTGCTCGGATTCAACCACTCCTTGCATCGCTCGGTCACCAAGGCAAAGGGCTTCTACGTCTGCTACGCGGGCCTCATGGCGGTCGCCGCCGCACTCGTGCTCCTACCCGGCGTTCCGCTCGGGCTGCTCACCGAGGGCGTCCAGACGCTGGCCGGAGTGCTCCTCCCGAGCGCGACCGTCTTCTTGTTGCTGCTCTGCAACGACAAGGACGTGTTGGGGCCCTGGGTCAACTCGAAGGCGCTCAACGTCTTCACTTCGGCCGTGATCTGGATCTTGGTGCTGCTCTCGATCATCCTGACCGCGAGCGTCCTCTTCCCGACGATCTCGAGTCGTGAGATCGTCGGCGTCCTCGTCTGCGGGTCGGTCGCGGGTGCGCTCGTCGGCGGGTGCGTGCTCGTTCACGGCCGGAGGACCACGCGTGCGAGGGTGACCGTCCCAGTCGAGTGGCAGCGGCGTGACACCTGGCGGATGCCGGCCCTGCATCTGCTCGGCAAGCCGGTGCTCTCGACCCCGCGCAAGGTCGGCTTGGTGATCCTGCGCGGCTATCTCCTGGTCGCCTTCGTACTGGTGGTCGTCAAGGTCGTCGAGATCGCCGTCAAGTAGCGCCCCCGTCGGCGAACCGTACGGGTGACGTCCCACACCTCGTCTCCACCTCGTCTCCGTGGGGCAGGGAGTGTGTGACCGCAAGACATAGGAAACACATCCCTCGCGTCATGAGAAACACCAGTACATCCACCGCTCGCGGCCCGAGAACCCGGATCGTCGGGCATGTCACGTGCCCGCCTGGTGATCACCGCAGTTGTCGTCGAAGGCCGCGGGGTGCGCGAGGTCGCTCGTGCCTACGAGGTGTCGCCGGGGTGGATCTCCCGCCTCGTCGCGCGGTATCGAGAGGAGGGCGAGGCCGCCTTCGAGGCGCGGTCGCGCCGTCCGCGCCGCTCGCCGAGGGCGACGCCGCCAGAGGTGGTCGAACGAATCATCGAGCTCCGCCAACGCCTCGTCGCCTCGGGCGACGACGCCGGGGCCGAGACGATTCGCTGGCATCTCGCCACGCACGAGCGTGTCGAGATCTCCGCGGCGACGATCCTTCGCCACCTGCATCGCGCCGGTCTCGTCACCCCCCAGCCGCACAAACGTCCCCGGTCCTCCTACGTTCGCTTCCAGGCCGACCTGCCCAACGAGACGTGGCAGACGGACTTCACCCACTTCCGACTCGCCTCCGGCGCTGATTCCGAGATCCTCTCGTTTCTCGACGACCACGCCCGATTCGCCCTCGCAGTCCGCGCCCACCGTCGGGTGACCGGACCCATCGTCCGTGCCGACTTTCGCAAAGCGGCTGCTGAGCACGGGATTCCCGCATCGACGCTCAGCGACAACGGCATGGTGTTCACCACCCGGTTCTCGGGTGGCAAAGGTGGCCGCAACGGTTTCGAATCCGAGCTTCGGCGTCTTGGGGTTCGCCAGAAGAACTCCCGGCCGAACCATCCCACCACGTGTGGGAAGGTCGAACGATTCCAGCAAACCATGAAGCGATGGCTGAGCGCCCAGACGCCACAGCCGGCGACGATCACCGAACTCCAGACCCTGCTCGATGCCTTCGTCGAGCACTACAACGAGGAGCGACCACATCGGTCGCTGCCCGAGCGCGCCACTCCTGCCGCCGCCTACCGCAGCCGTCCGAAGGCGGCCCCTGGCAATCGGAGCGACGACGCTCACGACCGAGTGCGCCACGACGTCGTCGACAAGGCCGGCCGGGTTACCTTGCGAATTGCCGGGCGTCTCCACCACATCGGGCTCGGCGCCGCCCACGCCCGCACCCGTGTCCTGGTCCTTGTCCACGACCTCGAGGTTCGGGTTGTCGACGCGGCGACCGGTGAGCTCCTTCGGAGCCTCACGGTCGATCCGGCCAAGGACTATCAGCCGCTGGGATTGCCACCGGGACCCAAACCCCGCCGACTGTCGCCCAATTAGAGGTTCAAGGTGTTTCCGATGTCTCGCGACATCACACCGTGGGGCAGGGAGGAATCGAACCTCCGACCGAGGGATTATGAGTCCCCTGCTCTGACCACTGAGCTACTGCCCCGCACTGCGTGATGTTCTATCTCAGGCTCGGACACCCGGATCGATCCCTCGGACATCCGGATCGATCCCGGGCACGGTACGTTGGCGGCATGGCGGTGACGCCGTTCTCCTCCGTGGACGAGATCCTCGTGGCCCTCGAGACGCTCACTGGACGGTCGAGCCAGGACGTCGACGACGTCGTACCGGCACAGGCCCATCTCCTGCAGACGGCCGAGCTGCTGGCGAGCTCCCATCCCGACGACCCGGATCTGGTCGCGGCCGGACTCGTCCACGACATCGCCAGCGCGCTCCACCTCGGCGAGGCCGGGCACGAGCGGCTCGGTGCAGCGCTGGTCGCACCGGTGCTCGGCGAGCGGGTGGGCACACTCGTCGCCAGCCATGTGAATGCCAAGCGCTACCTCGTGGCGATCGACTCCGCCTACGGTTCCGTCCTCAGCGAGACCAGCACGATCTCCCTGCGAGCGCAGGGCGGTGCGATGGACGATGCCGAAACGGAGTCCTTCCGCGAAGGCGCGCACTGGGAGGCGACCGTCGCCCTGCGCCGGGCCGATGACGCCGCAAAGGTGCCCGGTGCTCCGGTTCGGCCCGTCGCCGGCTGGCGATCGCTGCTCGAAGCAGTCGCTTCGCAGTAGAGGGTGCGGGTGCCGCGGCCGGAACAGGCACCTCGACAGGAGGTGGAATGAAGATCGCCGTGGCAGGCGGGACCGGCACCGTAGGTCGGTACGTCGTCGAGGAGGGTCGAGCGGCAGGCCACGAGATGATCTCCCTCTCTCGGTCCGGCGGGATCGACCTCCGCGATCGCACCAACGAGCCGGAGCTCCGGCGTGCGCTCGAGGGGGTCGACGCGGTGGTCGACACCACCAACCCGCACACCCTTGCGCGCAAACCGGTGACCGCTTTCTTCGAGGAGGTGACCCGCCGCCTCCACGCTGCGGGATCGGCATCGGGTGTGCGCCGTCTCGTCACCGTCTCCATCGTCGGCGTCGACCGGGTACCCGGCTGGGGCTACTACCAAGGCAAGCAGCGCCACGAGGAGGCGACGCTCGAAGGACCGATCCCTGCGACGGTGGTCCGGGCCACGCAGTTCCACGAGTTCCCGACCGAGATCATGCGGACGACCCGCAAGGGGCCAGTGGCGCTCATGGTCTCGATGCGCACCCAACCGATCGCGGCACGCACGGTCGGCCACCACCTCGTCGAGACCGCGACGGGGCCCGTCGACCCATCGGGCCAGATGATCCAGATCGCGGGTCCCGAAACCCACGACCTCGTGGAACTCGCTCGGAGGTACCTGCGGCGACGCGGCACCCGTGCGGTGGTCGTCCCGTTGCACGTACCCGGCGCGGCCGGCCGTGCGCTCCGTGGAGGAGCCGTCCTGCCTTCCCCGGAGGTCCCACTGGCCGGGCCGACCTTCGAACAGTGGCTCGGCTCCGAAGACGCCGCTTCGCTCCCCTGACCCGGGCCACCCGACCCCTTGGGATTGCGTTCCATAATAGAACTGACTACGGTGACCGCTGTGGAGCACAAGAGCTTCTCGGACATGCACTGCTCGGTGGCCCAGTGCCTCGAGGTGGTGGGCGAATGGTGGTCGATGCTGATCATCCGGGACGCCTTCCTCGGGGTGCGCCGGTTCGACGAGTTCCAGGGGCGCCTCGGGATCTCCCGCAACATCCTCAACCAGCGCCTCGGACATCTGGTCGAGGCAGGGGTCCTTGCCAAGGTCCCCTATTCCGAGCGCCCGCCGCGCTCCGAGTACCGGCTCACCGACAAAGGGCGCGATCTTTGGCCGGTGCTCACCACCATGCGCGAGTGGGGCGACCGGCACGCGGCACCCGACGGTCCGCCGCTCGAAGTGGTGCACACCGCGTGCAACCACGTCGCACATACGGTGCTGACGTGTTCGGCGTGCGGCCAGCCGTTCGGGCCCCGAGATGGTCGAGCCGAAGCCGGCCCCGGCTCTGTGGAACCGCTCTTCAAGATGGTGAGCGCGAAGCCGTGACGCTCGACGCGCCACGGGTGGACCGGCGCTCTTTCGGCGATGTCACCTCGCTCGCCCCGATCGGGCCGGGACGTTTCGGCGGCGAGGTCGACCCCGAGTGGACGATCGGAGGCAAGCCGAACGGCGGCTACCTGCTCGCCATGTTGGGCCGCGCGGCCACCTGGACCGGCACGCATGACCACGTCGTCGCTGCCAGCGCGCACTACTTGCGACCTCCCGAACCGGGTCCGGTCACTGTCGACACCGAGATCCTCCGGGCCGGGCGCTCCGCCACACAGGTGCGCGCTCGCATGGCGCAGGACGGTCGACCTTGTGTCGAATCCCTGGTGACCGCGTCGCACTTGTCGGCCGACGCCGTGCCCTACTGGGACGCCGGACTTCCCGAGATGAGCCGAGCCGGCGAAGAGGAGTGCACACGATTCCTGCCCGAGCGGCCGGGCGGGATGCGGATCGCCATCCTCGAGCAGATCGACGTATGCCTCGAATCCACGACGCGCGGTGCTCCCGGCGGCCAACCGAGCGGGCGCGGCGAGCTGCGCGGGTGGCTCGGTCTCCCCGGCGACGAGACCTTCGACCCGGTGGCGCTCCTCTTCGCGGTCGACGGGTTCCCGCCCGCCACCATCGACATCGAGTTCAGCGGATGGGTCCCGACGTTGGAACTGACCGTCTACGTCCGTGCCCTGCCCGCCCCGGGTCCAGTCCGCGTCCTGCAGCGCGCACAACTCATCGACGGAGGACGGGTCGACGAGGCGTGCTTCGTCTGGGACGTGACGGGCCGTCTGGTCGCGCAGGCGACCCAGCTCGCAGGGATCCGCATCGGATGAGTCGAGAGGAGGCTTCCATGAGCACGACAGCGGCACCTCGCCGCGACGCCACGTCCCTCGAGTCCGCCGGCGGGTTCGTGAGCCACGCCGGATTCGTCGTCGACGAAATCTCCGCCGACAGGGTGGTCGGGCACATCGAGCTCGACGCCCGGCACCACACTCCTTGGGGGATCGTCCATGGGGGCGTGTACGCCACCGCGATCGAGAGTGCGGCGAGCATCGGAGCGACCACGGCGGTCCGCGAGCGCGGCCAGGTGGCCGTGGGGCTCACCAACACCACCCATTTCCTTCGGTCGCTCTCCGCAGGCCGGGTGGACGTCGAGGCCATCGCGCTCTATCAAGGTCGGACCCACCAGCTCTGGCGCGCGGACATCACCGACCAATCGGGCCGGTTGATTGCCCACGGCGAGCTCCGCCTCCAGAACGTCGAGGGTGCGCCCCCGGAGTCGGGCAGCGCCAAGGACCCCGCCGCTTCGCCCGGTTGAGGAGCCGGACCTGCTCGCGGCTGCTCGCGGCTTCGGTGGAGCTCCGCCATGCCGGGGGGAAGCATGGCGGAGCGACCACCCCATGGCCCGCCGACACCTGGATCACATGCGGGAGCCAGATCCATCCTGACGGACCTTGACGACGGGGCGGTTACGGCATGTTGAACACTCGATGAACAGTGCCGAGCACGTCCCTGCTCGGACACCTCGTCCGGGCGGCGTCTCAGCGCGCCGAGAGGAGCGAGTCGATCCGCTGGTTCAGGGCCTGTTGGTCGCGGACGTGCACGTAGACCTCGTCGCTTCGTTGCGGGTCGGTCTGCCACGACAACCCGCCCGACCCGTTGACGACAGCGGCACCACCGCGACCCAGTTCGACGAACAGCGCCTGAGGCCCACCGACCGCGTAGAGGAGCGTGGGCCCGTCCCAGTCACCGTCGCCTGGCGGTCCACACCCGAACTTCGCCTCGTACACGATGCGCATCGGATTGTGAGACGACGCCGTCCGGCAGAGATCGCCCCCGACCCGTGTCTGGATGCCGGTGAAGCCGTCGACCCATGCGATCGGGGTCGGCCAGTCGTTGCCGGTGACGATCGCCCGGGTCGCGGCTTGGTCGATCGCCTCGTTGGTGAGGGGCGGAGCCCCGTCGGGGAAGAGCCCGTCCTCGATGACCAGTCGCTTCACCTTCGCGGCCACCAGCGAGCGGCCGCCGAGCGAACTCCCCTGTCCGGGTCCCGAGCCCAACAGACCCGCCAGGTTCGTATCGCCGCCGATGGCGACGATGGTCACGCTGTGATCGGGCTGCGCCGCGAGGAGCCGACGGTAGAGGACCACCGCGTTCGGGACCTCGGAGCTCGAGCGGATCGAATGCGGGAGCTCTTCGACCAGGACGTCCGTGTAACCATGGGCGGCCGTGTCGGCGCCGCTGTCGCTCACCGCGCCGAGCGGGACGCGGGGGTGGCCGTATGCGGTGTCGATGGCGTCGATGGCGGCAACCGCGAGCGGGTTCCGTACGTCGGACATGATGCCGAGAACCCGGACCTGACCGCGCTGCTGCAAGACGTTGGCCATCCCCACCGCGGTCGCGTCGTCCCACCACAACGACAGGTCGCTGTCGATGATGATCCGCGGTGCCTTGTCCGCCGCACCGGCCGACGCCACGGCTGGCGAAGCCGTCGTGGCCTGCGCGGAGCACGCGGCGAGGAGCACCACGGCCATCGCCGCGGCGGCGGTCATGAGCGGACCTCGCCGACCCTTTGCCGTCACTCTCCGGGAACCCCCGCCAGATCCTAGAGGTCGTCGGGTGAGTGCCGAGGACGTGGTCCGCACCACCGGCTCTGCGTTTCCGATCCCGCCTTCGGGCGGCTCTACGTACCACAACCTATGGTTCACCAGGTGCACCGCGGGTCGATCGCACTGCTCGCCATTGACGAGTGTCAAGGCTTCCAGACACCCTCGACAGTCAGAGGAACGAGGTGGCAGTGGGGCGCGTAGAGGGGAAGACGGCGATCGTGACCGGCGGAGCCGGAGGGATCGGAAGTGCCTCCGCCGTGGCGCTGGCCCGCGAGGGCGCTGCGGTCGCCGTCGTCGACATCGACGGCAGCCGCGCGCGGCAGGTGGCCCTCGACATCGCGGCAACCGGCGGGATCGCGTTGGCCGTGCAAGCGGATGTCGCAGAAGAGGCCGAGGTGGTCAGAGCCGTCCGGACCACTGTCGGTGAATTCGGTCAGCTCGACATCCTCCACAACAACGCAGCTCTGACCGACTCCGATTTCTTGTCGAGGGACACCCGGGTGACCGACCTCGACCTCGACATCTGGGAGCGCACACTGGCCGTCAACCTGCGGAGTCAGATGCTCACCTGCAAGCACTGCATCCCCGAGATGATCCGAGACGGTGGAGGATCGATCATCAACATGTCGTCGGGAGCGTCTCTCAAGGGAGACCGGACCCGGACGGCCTACGGAGTCTCGAAGGCCGGTGTGAACGCGCTGACCATGTACGTGGCCAGCGGACACGGCAGGCAGGGAATCCGGGTCAACACCATCCTCCCCGGGCTCGTGGTCACCGACGCCGTCCGCGCCCACCTCTCCGAAGCCGTGCTCGATGAGCTCACACGGGCGATCCTCGTGCCGTCACTGGGCCAACCCGACGACGTTGCCAACCTGGTCCTGTTCCTCGCATCCGACGAGTCGCGCTACATCACCGGGCAGATGATCTCGATCGACGGAGGTATGTCCGCGCACGTGGGGCGCAACACGTCGGAGGAGTGAACGGCGCAGCGGCTGACCTAGGCTCGAGTCGAGCGGAGCGCCTGCCGACAAGCCGCCCGGCGCCGACCGTGAGGAGGACGACCGTGCCGAGGATCGAACCCATTCCGATGGACCAGCTCGCGGACAAACCCCGCCGGATCATCGAAGAGGGGGTGGCGGACGGCACCTACGCCACGCCGATTCCGCTTCAGATCTTCGCCTACCGGACCAATCAGATCCTCATGACCAACGCGGCGCGGGGTGCCTGGGGACAGCAGAGCCTGCTCGGTGGACGCATCCTCGAACTCATCAGGATCCGGAGCGCCCAACTCGGCGAATGCCAGCCCTGCATGCAGTCCCGCAAGCACGATTCCATCACCGACGAGGACGTCGCCTGTCTCGTCGCCCCCGGCCACTCTGCACTGACCGAACAGGAGCGGTTGGCCGTGGAGTTCCTTGACCTGCTGTCGGCGGACCACCACGCGATCGACGACGAAACCTACCGGAGGCTGGGCGAGGTCTTCACGGCGGCCCAGATCATCGAGCTGGGCTTCACCTGCGCGAACGCGATGGGGCTCCACCGCTTCATCCACACGCTCGATGTCTTCGGGGACAGCCCCCCGGTCATCGCCTTCGATCCGAGTCAGGTGGACAGTGCACTGCCCGCGGCACCTGCCGTGGAATCGGCATGAGCCGGACCGTACTGGTCACCGGCGCCACCGGACTGGCCGGCGCCAACGTCTGCAAGCTCCTCGTCGAACGTGGCGACCGGGTCCGGGCACTCGCCCGTGCGGGCGCGGACACCGATCCGCTTGCGTCGATGGGTGTCGAGATCGTGACCGGTGACATCACCGACGCCGAGGACGTGCGCCGAGCGGCGACCGGGGCCGACTCGGCCGTCCACTGTGCGGCGCTCCTCGGCGGGGCGAGCCAGAACCTCCCCGACTTCGAGGCGGTCAACGTCGGCGGTACCCGGCACGTCCTCGATGCCGCGGCACAACTCGGACTGGGTCGTGTCGTCGCGGTGAGCACCGGCACGTTCTTCGACACGACCGGCAGTCTCGATCGAGAGGATGCGCCCGTCTCGAAGAATCCCAGCTCGGACCCCTACACGATCACCAAGATGGCGGCCTTCCAGGATGCCATGGCCCGCGCTGCGGCGGGCCAGGACGTGGTGAGCGCCCACCCCGGCGCGATCTTCGGAAGCTCTCCGGTCGCGTCCAATGCGCTCGGACGAACCAGCTTCAACCGGGTCTTGCTCTCCGCTCTTCGCCGACGGGTGACCCGGTATCTCGAGTTCCCGGTGAGTTGGGTCTACAGCGAGGATGTCGCGCGGGGCTGCCTCCTCGCCCTCGATCGCGGCGTATCGGGCGAGCGCTACATGTTCGATGGCCTTCCCGAAGCGGTCGTGAGCACGGCTCGGGCATGCAACCGAATCTGCGAACTGGCCGGTCTGGATCACCGCGTCGAGGATGTCCCGCCCTCCGAGGATCCCGAGCTGCTCGAGGTGTTCGGACCAACCCTGGTGGCGATCGCGGTCAGAGCGGCATCGAGCCGACCACCGCGGCGCAGTCTCACCGAATCGAAGACCTACCAGCGTCTCGGCTATGTCCCCATGGGTCTCGACGACGGCCTCATCAAGACGATCACCTGGCTTCGAGAGCTCGGAAAGATCGACTGAATCTCGAGGCCCACTACCTTGACCGCTTGGACGGCGGCCTGAGCGAGGACGGGATCCCCCGGTAGACGATGGTGCGCGTGTTCGTCCCCGAAGCGGACCTCGAACGGGTCGAGGACGCGCATCGCCGCTGTGTGCAGGCGATCGCCGAGCTCGATGACGACGAGATCGGTCGCCCGAGCCGCCTGCCCGGGTGGACGGTCGGGCACGTGCTCACCCACCTCGCGCGCAACGCCGACAGCCACCTCCGCCGAACCGAGGCCGCGAGAAGAGGCGAGATCGTCGACCAGTACGGGGCCGGCAGCGACGGGCGCGCCGCGGAGATCGAAGCCGGCGCGGCGCGGAGTGCCTCCGAGCTGATCACCGACGTCGTGGAGTCGGCCCACGCGGTCGAAGAGGTCTGGCGCGAGCTGCCGACCGCCGCTTGGCTCGGCCGGTCTCGCGACGTCTCCGGACCGACGCGCTACCTCTTCGAGCTGCCGTCCAGGCGGTGGCAGGAGGTCGAGGTCCATTTGGTCGACCTCGACATCGGGATCACCTCTGCGGACTGGCCGGATGTCTTCGTCCGAGAATGGCTTCCCCGGACACGCGAGCGCTTCGGCAGCGCACTGCCTGGCCTCGGCCCTTCACCCTTCGCAGATCCTGCAGAAGAACTCGCCTGGCTGTACGGCCGTCTCGAACGCAGCGACCTTCCTTCACCTCCGCCGTGGGGATGACCGCCAAGCCGGGTCGGGTGATCCCCCACCTATGCTCGGTCCGTGTGCGGTCGCATCGCCCTCTATGACGATCCGGACCGGCTCGCGCGCATCCTCGACGCGTCGCTCGACCTCGGCGAGGACTGGGAGCCGCACTGGAACGTCGGACCGACCTCGCCGATCCTCGGGGTGTCCGAGGACCGCGAGGGACGTCGTCATCTGAGCGCCTACCGCTGGGGCCTGGTGCCCCCTTCGGCGAAGGACCCGGCCTCGGTGCGGAACACCTTCAACGCGCGTGCCGAGACCGTCGCGACGAAACCCGTCTTCCGCGCGTCGTTCCAGAGGTGGCGCATCCTCGTCCCGGTGGACCTCTTCTACGAGTGGACGCCCGATGCACCCAAACAGCCCTACGCGTTCAAGCGGGCCGACGGGGATGCGCTGGTGCTCGCCGGCCTGCGCGGCTACTGGCGGGGGCCCGACGGGAGCGAGCTGCGGTCGGCGACCGTCATCACGACCGCCGCAGGTCCCGACATGCCGATCCACGATCGCCAGCCGGTCGTGCTCGAACGGGACACCTGGGAACACTGGCTCGACCGATCGGTCACCGACCGGGACGAGCTCGAGCCCCTGCTCCACCCTGGAGCACCGGGTACCCTCGTCCACTTCCCGGTGAGCCGCGCCGTCGGCGACGTCCGGAACGACTCGCCGGACCTGGTGGAGGAGTTGGTTCCCTGACGCGGGCGGATCACTTGCCGTCGCGCACGAGCCCGCGCGCCGCGGCTGCGATGTGGTCGGCGTCGATGCCGGCCCACGCCATGAGCTCTGCCCCGGTGCCCGAGCCAGGCATGCCCCTGACCGCCAGGTGCGCGAAGTGGAGGCTCGTGCGCCCGTTCGACAGCAGGCAGGCGGTCACGGCCGATCCCAGCCCGCCTTCGGGATGGTGGTCCTCCGCCACGACGATCCGTCCGCTCGTGGCGGCCGCCGCTTCGGACACGGTGGCAACGTCGATCGGCTTGACCGAGTAGCAGTCGACGACCCGAGCCTGGATTCCCTCGCCCCCGAGCAACTCCGCTGCCTTCAAGCACTCGTGAAGCGTGACGCCGGCACCCAAGAGCGCGACGTCGTCGCGCTCGGAGGAGCGTAGGACCTTCGAACCGCCTATTGCGAACGCCTCCCCCGCCTCGTAGATCACCGGATACGCGCCACGTGTGGTGCGGACGTAGCTGATCCCCGGGTTGCCCGCCATCGCCGCGACGAGGGCGGCCGTGCTCGTGGCGTCGCTCGGGTACAAGACGGTGGAGCCGTGAACCGAGCGCATCATCGCGAGGTCCTCGAGACCCATCTGCGAGGGCCCGTCCGCGCCGATCTCGACCCCGCAATGCGATCCCGAAAGGCGAAGCTCGACACCCGAGATGGCGCCCATTCGCACGAAATCGAACGCCCGGGTGAAGAAGGCAGCGAACGTCGAGGCGAACGTCTTGTAGCCGCGCACGTTCAGCCCGGTCGCGGCGGCAACCAGCTGCTGCTCGGCGATGAACATCTCGAAGAAGCGATCTGGAAACGTGTGCTTGAACTCGTCTGCGAAGGTCGAGTTGCTGACTTCGGCGTCCAGCACGACGACGCGTGGGTCGGCGGTGCCGATGGCCACCAACGCGTCGCCGTAGGCCTTGCGGGTGGCGACCGAGCCGCCGACGTCGTACCGGGGGAGGTCGGCCCTGCCCGCGGTCGTCGCGGACGACCTGGGACGCTCCGCGACCTTCTCGGGGAGCGGGCCACGAACGACCATGTGGCGCTCGCCCCCGAGTTCCGCGATCGTGCGCGCGGCCATGTCGGGCGGGAAGGGCTTGCCGTGCCAGCCTTCTTTGTTCTCGACCTCCGAGAAGCCACGGCCCTTGATGGTCTTCGCCAGTATCACCGTGGGCCGGTCCCCACTCGTATCCTCTGCCTCGGCAAACGCGCCCTCGATCGCGGAGAGGTCGTGACCGTCGATCACGAGCGCGCGGGCGCCGAAGGCTTCGACGCGCCGCTCGTAGAGGTCGAGGTTCCAACCGAGCTCGGTCGGTCCGCGCTGCCCGAGCCGGTTGATATCCGCCATCACGACGAGGTTGGACAGTTTGTAATAAGACGCCTTGTCGACGGCTTCCCAGATCGAGCCTTCGGCCAGCTCGCTGTCGCCGCAGAGCACCCAGACCCGGAAGGAAAGGTGCTCGAGGAACCTGGCGGCGAGCGCAATGCCCACGGCGTCCGGCAGGCCCTGACCGAGAGAACCGGTCGCCACGTCCACCCAGGGCAGCACCGGGGTCGGATGTCCTTCGAGGCGCTGCCCGAAGCGGCGGTATCCGGTCATCAGCTCCTCGTCGCTCACTACCCCGGCCGCCTTGAACAACGAGTAGAGAAGGGGCGAGGCGTGACCCTTGGAAAAGACGAGATGGTCGTTGGCCGCGGCGTGTGGGTCGTCCCAGTCGTAGCGCAAGTGACGCGCCGCCAGCACCGCGATCAGGTCAGCCGCCGACATGCTCGAGGTGGGATGACCGGAGCCGGCGCTGGTCGAGGACCGGATCGAGTCGACACGGAGCTGCGCCGCCAGGTCTTCGATGGTGTCGAGGCCGGTCATCTCGGTCACGGTTTCGGTCGTCATGGCGGCTCCTTTCGGTTCTGCTCTCTCCTACCCGAAAGAGGCCCGGCCTCGTGCGCGAAGGGGAGTCTGAACCGGGTCGATCGCTGACGTCGCGGCCCCGGTCGAAAGGCGGCCCCGGTAGAGACGGAGCACGAATCCGCACCTCGTCGACGAGAGCTCCGGGGGTGAGACTCGAACTCACAACCTAGCGGTTAACAGCCGCTTGCTCTGCCGATTGAGCTACCCCGGATTCCTGCGCGCTGCCGGCCGGACCACGAGGGGAACCGGGCGTTTGCGCCTGTGGACATTAGCCCGCGGCCGGGGGGCGGCGGTCGGAGTGCGCCGGCCCGATCGCGGGTAGACAATAGGGCGATGAAGCCACGGATCACCACCGCTGCCGCCTTCGGCCTCGGCTACACGCTCGGGTCGAGGTCGGCCCGCCGCCAGGCCGTGTCGCTCCTCCGCACGTCCTGGCGGGTAGGGGGCAGCGCGGCGCGGACCCGTCCCGCCGAGCTCGCCGCCGAGAAGGCGCGGGCGGTCGCGCGACTCGCGGGCGAACGGGCACGGGATGCCGCAGGTGTCCTGCTCGGATGGCGGAACGGCGAAGAGGCTGCCGATGCGCTCGCCCTCGACCTCGCCGCCGACCTTGCCTCCGCCCTCGACGAGCACCGCCGCTCGTTGGGCCTCCCCGCCGGCAATCCCGGGTTCAGGCCTCTTCGAGATAGTCGCGGAGCAGCTGCGCCGATTCGGGTCGGCGCAACTTCGCGAGGGTCTTCGCCTCGATCTGCCTGATCCGTTCGCGGGTCACGCCGAACGCCTTTCCGACCTCCTCGAGGGTGCGGATCTTCCCGTCCTCGAGGCCGAAACGGAGGCGTACCACGTCCTGTTCCCTCGGGGAGAGGTGCCCGAGCGCCTCACGCACTGCGTCGTCGAGCATCATCCGGGCCGCCGCGTCGTCCGGCACGACCGCCTCGCGATCTTCGATCAGGTCGGAGAGGCTGAAGTCGTCCTCCTCGCCCATCGGCTGCTCGAGGGAAACCGTGTCCTGATTGATCCGCTGGATCTCGCGCACCCGTTCGATCGAGAAGTCGACCCGGCCGGCGAGCTCCTCGGCACTCGGTTCGCGCCCGAGTTCCTGGAGGAGCTGGCGCTGCGCCCAGACCACCTTGTTGATCGTCTCGACCATGTGCACCGGAATCCGGATGGTGCGCGCCTGGTCGGCGATCGCCCGAGTGATCGCCTGGCGGATCCACCAGGTCGCGTAGGTCGAGAACTTGAAGCCTTTGGTGTGATCGAACTTCTCGACCGCACGCATCAGACCGAGGTTCCCCTCTTGGATGAGATCGAGGAAGGCGAGTCCACGGTTGCGGTACCGCTTGGCGATCGAGACCACCAGCCGAAGGTTGGCCTCGATGAGCGCCTCCTTCGCGGCCTGGCCCCTTCGTGCGAGCACACGGTCGGCGGCTCGGCGCGGATAGGACCCGTCGCCCTCCGCCTCCGCCGCGGCGAGGCGCTCGCTCGCTTCGTTGCCCGCAAGGATCCGCTCCGCCAGCTCGACCTCGAGCGCGGCGTCGAGCAGCTTGACCTTGCCGATCTCCTTCAGGTACATGTGCACCGGATCGGCGGCAGAGCCCCGGAAGCCGTCCCCGTCCGAATACCCGCCCGACGACGGGGTCCGGCGTGGGGCACGCTCACGCTTGGCCGTACGGCCGTTGGCGGCGAGCCCGTTCCGATCGGAGGTCCTCGTCCCTCGTGCCGGTGCCCGCCCGGTCGACTCGAGCGCCACGATCCGCGCCGGCGGGATCGTCTCCGCGGTCGCGCCCGGTTCGGCCGTCTCGCCGAGCAGACCGTCGGAGAGCCCGTCCGCAGCCGAACCGTTCATCGGCACGACGGTGGTCTCCCCCGCGTCGTAGGTGAACTCGATGCCTTCCGCGCGGATCCGGTCCACGATCTCCGAGATCAGTTCGGTGCTCAGCTCGACCGAACGGAGCACCGTCATCAGATCGTCCTGGGTGAGCGAGCCGCGCAGACGACCGATCGTCAGGAGTGATTCGAACTCGACGGCTGCCCGCGCGTCGAGCGCACTCTGATCCACGGTGTCCTCGTTCGGTACCGATGTGTCGACCGCCCGGTCGGGCATCGCGATGACGTGCGATCCCTCGTTGGCGCTCACTGTCCTCGCCCCGGTGCGCCTGTTCGTGATCTCACCACCAGCCAGGCTACCAACCTCGCCGTCGCTTCGGCCGAGAGAGAAGGATCGTCCAGCTCCTGAAGCCAAGCGGTCGCGAACGCGGCCTCCTCGATGCCCTCGGGCGTGTCGCGCGCCTCGGCCGCCGCGACCACGAGCTCGCGGCGGGTCGCGTCGCGTACCAGCTGGACGAGAACCTCGTCGGGAGCAGAACGCGGCTCTTCGACCGCGAGTCGTGTGAGGAGTGCCGCAACACCTGGTGCGGCCCCGCCGATCGCCTCGTGCAGATCGTCCGCCCCGACGAGAGCACGGTAGGCATCGCGCTGCACCTCGTCGGCGAAGAGGACGTCCTGCAGGCTCGAGCCGATCTCCTCCGGTTGGTGGATGGCGAGGCGAAGTGCCTCGAGACCCGGCCGGAATTCGGGAGCACGCGGGCTTCCCCGGTGCGGCGCGATCCGCGGCGCGTGGGTCGGGTCGGCCCCGAGCGGTGCCCGCTCGCCGCGGTCGCCCGCGACCGTCGGCGGAGCGGACGGGCGCGGTCCTTCCCGGCGGATCCGCTCGAGCCGCTCGCGGAGCCGGTCGGGCTCGAGACGGCAGCGTTCCGCGACGAGCATCACGTACTGGTCGCGGACCAGATCGTCGGGGTGCTCGGCCACTGCGCCGAGGGCGGCGTCGGCAGCCTTGGCCCTTCCCTCGGCCGTCCCGAGCTCCGCGCCGGCGAGGATCCGCTCGACCCGGAACAGGAGGAACGGCCGAGCGTCTTTCACCGCAGCCATCAGCGCCTCGGGATCGGTGCTCGCAAGCTCGCCGGGGTCGGAGCCGGGTGGGAGTGCCGCCACCGCCACGTCGACCTCGAGTCGCCGCTCCCACTCGTAGAAGCGACCCGCGGCCGCCTGCCCCGCGGTGTCGGCGTCGAAGGCCAGCACGATCCGGGTGGCGAAGTTGCGCAGGATCTTCACGTGCTCTTCGGCGAGCGCGGTCCCGCACGTCGCGACCGCTCGCTCGACACCGGCGCCGAAGAGCCCGATGACGTCGGTGTACCCCTCGCACACCACCACCTCGCCGGTCCGGACGATGTCCGGCTTCGCCCAGTTGAGCGCGTAGAGGGTGCGGCGCTTCGAGTAGATCGCGGTCTCGGCGGAGTTCTTGTACTTGGCGGGATCGCTGCTGCCGGGAAGCACCCGGCCTCCGAGTGCGACCGGATGCCCCGACGAGTCACAGATCGGGAAGAGGATCCTCGAGCGGAAGGCGTCCTGGAGCCGGTTCCGCCGGTTGACGAAGCCGAGGCCGGTGCCGACCGCCAGTTCCTCGCTCAGAGCCGAGCCCCCGGCAGAGCGCGTCCCAGTCGTCGGGCGCCCATCCGAGTCGGAACCTGCGCACGACGTCGCCGTCGTAGCCGCGGCTGCGGAGGTAGTCACGTGCGAGACCGGCGTCGGGCGAGGTGAGCAGTCGTCGGTGGTACCACTCGGCCGCCGATTCCATGGCGTCGAGCAGCGGCTTGCGACGTGCGTTCTCCCGCGAAGAGCCTGCGTCCTCGTGGATGGTGACGCCGGACCGGTCGGCGAGCCGCCGGACCGCGTCCACGAAGTCGAGATGCTCCATGGCCCGTACGAAGCTGATGGCGTCGCCGCTCGCCTGGCACCCGAAGCAATGGTAGAGACCGGCCTCCGCGTTCACGCTGAACGAGGGTGTCTTCTCGCTGTGGAAGGGACAGAGCCCGACGAATCGTTGGCCCTGGCGCTTCAATGCCGCGTGCTCGCCGACCAGCGCCACCATGTCGGTGGCCGCCCGAACCCTCGCCACGTCCTCGTCCGGGATGCCCATCGGCCACGACGGTACCGCGCCGCCGCTCGCGAGGGTCCGGGCGGTGCGCTCGACCAGGGCTAGGACGCGGAGGAGGCGAGGACCGCCTGCGCGGCGGCGAGCCGCGCGATCGGCACCCGGAAGGGCGAGCAACTGACGTAGTCCACCCCCGCCTCGGCAAAGGTGACGATCGACTCAGGGTCCCCGCCGTGCTCACCGCAGACCCCGATCTTCAAGGAGGGACGGGTCTCTCGTCCGCGGGTCACGCCCAGTCGCACCAGCTCGCCCACTCCGTCGGCGTCGACCACCTCGAAGGGGTTGTGCGCCAACAGACCCTCCGCGAGGTAGGCCGACATCATGCGGCCCTCGACGTCGTCGCGGGAGAACCCGAAGGTCATCTGGGTCAGGTCGTTGGTCCCGAACGAGAAGAAGTCGGCCGCCTCGGCGATCTCCCCCGCCCGCAGCGCGGCCCGCGGCGTCTCGATCATGGTGCCGATCAAGACGTCGAACGAACTGCCCTGCGAAGAGGCGTCTCCTTCGGCCATCGTCTGCCTCACCGCGTCCTCGACCCAGGAGCGGGCCAGCGCAAGCTCCTCCCGGTTCACCGTCAACGGGATCATGACCTCGACCATCGGCCTGCCGCCCATTGCCACGCGGTCGAGTGCCGCCTCCATCAGCGCCCGCACCTGCATCTCGTAGAGACCGGGCTTGATGACCCCGAGCCGGACCCCGCGGGTACCGAGCATCGGGTTGTACTCGTGCCAGGCCTGGGCGGCCTGGTAGAGCGCGCGCTCCTCCTCGTCGAGACCGGTCGTCGCCTCCTTCACCGCCAGCTCCTGGATGTCGGGGAGGAACTCGTGGAGCGGCGGGTCGAGGAGGCGCACGGTCACCGGCAGCCCGTCCATCGCGTCCAGGATCTCGACGAAATCGGCGCGCTGGGCCTCCCGCAGCGCCTCGAGTGCCGCCTCCTCCTCGGCAGGCGAGGAAGCGAGGATCATCCGCCGGACGATGGGGAGCCGGTCCTCGCCGAGGAACATGTGCTCGGTGCGGCAGAGCCCGATCCCCTCGGCACCGTACCGGCGGGCGTTGGCCGCGTCCGGTCCGTTGTCGGCGTTGGCCCGCACGCCCAAACGGCCGCTCCGTGCCTCGTCGGCCCATTCGAGGATGGTGTCGAACTCGGGCGGCCGCTCGCTCTCGCTGAGCTCGACCTTGCCGAGCACGACGACGCCTTCGGTCCCGTCGAGGGAGATCCAGTCGCCCTCGTGGATGATGGTCTCGCCGACCGCGAAGTGCGAGCCGGCGATGCGGACGGCCTCGGCACCGACCACCGCCGGCTTGCCCCAGCCCCTCGCGACCACCGCCGCGTGGCTCACGAGGCCGCCACGTGCGGTGAGGATCCCTTCTGCGGCGAGCATCCCGTGCACGTCCTCGGGTGAGGTCTCGCTGCGCACCAGCACCACCGGCTCCCCGCGTTCGGAGGCCGCGAGGGCGTCGTCGGCGGTGAGGTACACCCGGCCGACGGCAGCGCCCGGCGAGGCCCCGAGCCCCCTCGCCAACACCGTATGGACGTTGCCGGCGAACTGGGGGTGGAGCACCTGCTCGAGATGGTCCCCGGTGATCCGCCCGAGCGCCTCGGCCCGGGTGAGGGCGATCGCCGGTTCGGCCACCATGTCGACCGCCATCTTGAGGGCGGCCTTGCCGGTCCGCTTGCCGACCCGGGTCTGGAGCATCCAGAGCTTCCCCTGATCGATGGTGAACTCGGTGTCGCACATGTCGCGGTAGTGGGACTCGAGCCGGGCGAAGACGTCGAGCAGCTCGCGGTGGATGGCCGGGAAGCGCTCGGCCAGGTCGGCCAGGCTCTCGGTGTTGCGGATGCCGGCGACGACGTCCTCGCCCTGCGCGTTGACGAGGAAGTCGCCGTACTCACCTTTCGCTCCGGTGGCCGGGTCGCGGGTGAAGCCGACACCGGTGCCGGAGTTGTCGTCGCGGTTCCCGAACACCATGGCCTGCACGTTGACCGCGGTGCCGAGGTCGTGGGGGATCTGCTCGCGGACCCGGTAGGCGATCGCCCGCGGTCCGTTCCAGGAGGCGAAGACCGCCTCGATGGCACCGCGCATCTGCTGGTCGGGGTCCTGGGGGAACGGGCGGCCGGTCGCCCGCTCGACGATCTGCTGGTAGGACCCCACCAGGTAGCGGAGGATCTCGGTCGGGATCCCGGCATCGCTCGAGGCGCCCGCCAGCTCCCTCGCGGCGTCGAGGAGGGTGTCGAACTCCTCGCCGGCGATCCCGAGCACGATGCGGCCGTACATGGCGACGAAGCGCCGGTAGGAGTCGTACGCGAACCGCTCGTCGTCGGTCTGCTTGGCCAATCCCGCGACCGACTCGTCGTTGAGTCCGAGGTTGAGGACGGTGTCCATCATCCCCGGCATCGAGAACTTGGCCCCGGATCGCACCGACACGAGCAGCGGGTCGGCGGGGTCGCCGATCCGCTTTCCCATACGCTCCTCGAGCCGGCTGCGTGCCTTTGCGACCTCCTCCGCGAGCCCCTCGGGCCAGCCCGACTCCATGTAGGCGCGGCACGCCGTGGTCGCGATGGAGAACCCGGGCGGGACCGGCAGATCGAGGACCGACGTCATCTCGGCCAGGTTGGCGCCCTTGCCACCGAGCAGGTCCTTCATCTCCTTGGGCGGCTTCTCGTGGGCGTGGTCGAAGTCGAAGACGAACGGCATCGGTGCAGATCTCCTGGTCTGAGCGTCGGCCGCCATCCGGAGCGGCGCGACGCCGGGGAGCCAGCCTACCCGTCGCCGATCGCCGTCCGGAGCCCGACGTCGGCTGGGGCGGGCGGCCGTACGTCGTCGTAGCGCCGCCGGAGCTCGTCCACCACCGCGTCGACCGGCACCCGATCCTGCGCGG
The DNA here is from genome assembly GCA_963769905.1 of uncultured Acidimicrobiaceae bacterium. GTDB lineage: Bacteria > Actinomycetota > Acidimicrobiia > Acidimicrobiales > RAAP-2 > Bog-756. The sequence goes on along the minus strand of CAVYNG010000002.1, from coordinate 637,512 downwards.
TCGAGTCGCGATCGCGCACCGTCACCGCGTGATCCTCGAGCGAGTCGAAGTCGACCGTCACGCACCATGGGGTACCCACCTCGTCCTGGCGGCGGTACCGCCGGCCGATCGACTGGGTCGTGTCGTAGTCGCACATGAAGTGCGGCTGGAGCGAGGCGAGGACCTTGCGGGCGAGGGGTTCGAGCCGTTCGTTGCGTGAGAGAGGGAGGACCGCGACCTGATACGGAGCGAGGCGCGGGTGGATCCGCAGGACGGTCCGGACCTCGCCGGCGACCTCGTCCTCGTCGTACGCCGAGAGGAGGAACGCCATCATGGTCCGGGTGGCCCCGGCGGCCGGCTCGATCACGTAGGGCACGTAGCGATCGCCGGTCGTCTGGTCGAAGTACTCGAGGCGCTCGCCCGATGCCGCCGAGTGGGCCTTCAGGTCGAAGTCGGTCCGGTTGGCGATGCCCTCGAGCTCGTCCCATCCCCAGGGGAAGAGGAACTCCACGTCCGCGGTCGCCGCCGAGTAGTGGGAGAGCTCCTCTGCGCCGTGGTGGCGCAGCCGCAGCTCCGACTCGGGGATGCCGAGAGCGGTGTACCAGGCGAACCGCTCGCCGAGCCAGTACTCGAACCACTTCGGTGCGTCCGCGGGTGGGACGAAGTACTCCATCTCCATCTGCTCGAACTCCCGGGTGCGGAAGACGAAGTTCTGCGGGGTGATCTCGTTGCGGAACGACTTGCCCACCTGGGCGATCCCGAAGGGTGGCTTCTTCCTCGTGGTCTGGAGCACGTTGGCGAAGTTGACGAACATCCCCTGCGCCGTCTCGGGGCGGAGGTAGGCGACCGCGCCCTCGTCCTCGATCGGGCCCGCGTGGGTCTTGAACATGAGGTTGAAGGCCCGGGCCTCGGTGAACTCGGTCGAGCCACAGGCCGGGCAGACGCCTTCGATCTTGTCCTCGCGCCAGCGTTGATTGCAGTTGCGGCAGTCGACGAGTGGGTCGGCGAAGTTGGCGAGGTGGCCCGACGCGGCCCAGACCGCCGGCGGCGAGAGGATCGCGGCGTCGAGGCCCACCACGTCGTCGCGCCGCTGGACCATCGCCTCCCACCACGCGTCCTTGACGTTGCGGAGGAGGTTGACCCCGAGCGGCCCGTAGTCGTAGGTCGAGCGGAAGCCGCCGTAGATCTCGGCGGACTGGAAGACGAAGCCGCGTCGCTTGCAGAGGCCGACGACCTTGTCCAGTAGGTCTGTGTCCGGCTCAGGCATGCCGGGGAATGGTACCGGTTGGCACCGCGGCCCCGACCCGGATGTCGAGGCGGGTGGCGACCGCGTTCGCCAGCAGCCGGCCCTTGACCGTGAGCCTCGCGGTCGCGCCGTCGCGCTCGACCAGCCCGTCGAGGCCGTCGAGGTCGTCGCCACGGGGCAGGGTGGCGGCCGGCACCCCCGCCGGCGTGCGGAGCCGCAACAGCAGCGCCTCGAACGCCCGCTCGGAGCTGTCGAGCACCTCGACCCTCGCGGTCGCGTCTCGACCGGTCGAGATCCGCTCGACGTACCGCTCGGGCGTCGCTACGTTCCACCAGCGTCGGCCCGTTCGGTGCGAATGGGCCGCCGATCCGATGCCCCGGTAGTCGCCCTGGCCCCAGTAGAGGCGATTGTGGCGGCAGCCGTGGCCGGGAAGCGCCCAATTCGAGATCTCCTCCCACCGGTACCCCGCGTCGGCGAGCACCCGGTCGGTCCGCTCGTACCGGGAAGCCTGGACGTCCTCGTCCGGATGGCGGCTGCTCTGTCTGGCGAGCGGGGTTGCGGGCTCGACGGTGAGGGCGTAGGCGCTCACGTGCGGCGGGGGGAACCGAAGCCCGAGCAGGTCGCCGATGCTCCGCTCCCAGTCCTCGTCGCTCTCGCCCGCGCCGCCGAAGATGAGATCCGCGTTCCACGATCCGAACCCCGCCTCCGCCACCGTCACCGCGGCGTCGAGGCCCTCGCGGCCGCCGTGGCGCCGACCGAGCCCGGCGAGCACGTGCTCGACGGTCGACTGGATGCCGAGCGAGACACGGGTGACGCCTCCTTGCCGATACGCAGCCAGCCGCCCGGGATGCGCGTCCTCGGGGTTGCACTCGACGGTGACCTCCGCGTCGGGCGTGCGCGGGATCGCGTCGAGGATCGCGAGCAGCGAGCCCACCGGCAGTCGCGATGGTGTCCCGCCGCCGAAGTACACCGAGGTCGCGGGCGGAATCATCTCCTCGGCGACGGCCCGGCCGATCTCTCGTTCACAGGCCGACGCGTAACTCCCCATCAAGTGGTCGCGGTCGACGAAGGTGGTGAACGCGCAGTAGTCGCAGCGCGCGCGGCAGAACGGGACGTGGACGTAGACGCCGAAGGGGCGGGAGGGCCCCATCTAAGTCAGGTGCCCGGTGCGGACCGAACGCAGACGCCGGTCGAGATGGGACTCGACGGCCTCGGTGGCGAGCGCCGCGACCTCGTCGGTCGCCTCCGAACGCGGCTCCGCGAGGACGCCTGCCAGCCCACCGCCGAGCGTCCGACGCAGGAGCGCGAGCGCGTCGGCGCTGACCGGGCGCCCGCGCCGGCACTGCCGGCAGAGGACGCCGCCCTCGACGAGGTCGAACGCGACCAGCTGGGTGGGGTCGCGCTCGCCGCACGAGGCGCACGAGTCGAGGACCGGTGCCGAGCCCTCGAGCACGAGCACCTTGAGGAAGAAGGCCGGCGCGACCATCGGCGAGTCGCGGAGGCCGAGCGCGGCGAGGGCGCCCACCAACATCTCGTAGAGGCGCGGATTGGCGTGCCGTTCCTGGGCGACCTGATCGACCACTTCGAGCATGGTCATCGCCGTTGCCATCCGGTCGAGGTCCTCGCGCACCGCCCGGAAGGTGTCGATCACCTCGACCTGGTTGACCGTGTCGAGGTCGCCGCGCCCCTGCCATCCGAGGAGTGCCACATGGCTGAGCGGTTCGAGGCGCGAGCCGAACTTCGACGTGGTCCGTCGCACCCCCTTGGCGACCGCCCGCACCTTCCCGTGCTGCTCGGTCAGCATGGTGACGATCCGGTCCGCCTCGCCCAGCCGGATCGTGCGGAGGACGACCCCACGGTCGCGGAACTGGCTCACGACGGCCCGATCGGCTCGTCGGGACCGGGCGCTCGCGAGCGAGGGCCTCCCCCGTGAGCGCGGCCACCACCGAGCAGGCTGTTCGCCCCGATCAGCCCGATGACCACCGGCGGGATCACCACCAGCGGCAGCGCGACGGTGAACCCGGCGATGACGGTGAGCACGATGCCGGCATAGAGGAGCGCGCCGAGCACGATGCCGGTGACGATCCAGACGCCGCCCACTTCGCCGGGTCGCGCTCGGGTCCCCCGGCGGCCGGGCCGCGCTCTCAACCGACACCCCCATAGCGCCGCTGGCGCTGTTGGTAGGCGCGCACCGCGGCAAAGAGGTGGGTGCGCCGGAAGTCGGGCCAGAGGACGTCGTCGAAGACCAGCTCGCTGTAGGCGATCTGCCAGAGCAGGAAGTTGGAGATGCGATACTCGCCCGAGGTCCGGATGACCAGATCGGGATCGGGCTGGTCGGGGAAGTAGAGCTGCGAGCGGATCGCCTTCTCGCTGATCCGATCGGGGGAGACCCCTTTCGCGACCAGTGCGCGCACCGCGTCGACGATCTCGGCACGCCCGCCGTAGTTGAACGCCATGGTGAGCGTCGTACGCCGGTTCGACGCGGTCAGCTCGGTCGACTCGTCCATCCTTCGCAGCACCCGCTTCGGGACCCGCCAGTCGCGCCGACCCGCGAAGCGGATCCGGACTCCTTTCTCGTGGAGCTCGTCGCGGCGCCGGACGAGCAAGGACTCGTTGAAGCCCATGAGGAAGCGGACCTCGTCGGCGGGCCGGCGCCAGTTCTCGGTGGAGAACGCGTACATGGTGAGCCAGGGGATGCCGAGCTCGAGCGCCCCCTCGACCGCGTCGAGGAGCGCGGTCTCACCGGCGGCGTGCCCTTCGGTGCGGGGCAGGCCCCGGCGCGCTGCCCAGCGCCCGTTCCCGTCCATCACACACGCGACGTGAGTCGGCACCGGTCCTCCGGAGAGGTCGCGGGCGGTGAGTGTTCGAGCGCCCGACCTCTTGGCCGCGCTCTCGGCGGTCCATTCTCGGTCCACCCTGCGAACCTATCCCTTCGTCCCCTCCACCGGTGACCGTGCATCCAGGGCGTCCCGCCGAACCGCCCCGTCCCCAGGTTGTTGAGCGCGTCACCGCCGGGCACTAGACCCTTTCCATGTCCGCGCCGGCTGCACTCGCGATCTTCGCGGCGGGCCTCGCCGCGGGCACGATCAACGTCATCGTCGGCTCGGGCTCCCTGATCACCTTCCCGACGCTGCTCGCGCTCGGGTACTCGCCGGTCCTCGCCAACGTCTCGAACACGGTGGGACTGGTGCCGGGGTCGGTGAGCGCGACCGTCGCCTACCGTCGCGAGCTGAGCGGCCAGCGCCCTCGTCTCTTGACCCTCGCACCCGCGTCGCTCAGCGGCGCGCTGGTCGGTGGCGTCCTGCTCCTCGCCCTCCCCCACAGCGTCTTCAAGGCCGCGGTCCCGGTCCTGATCGCCGCCGCGTCGGTGCTGATGGCGCTGCAGCCGCGCATGAGCACGAGGCTCCGTCCGCGCGGGACCCGGCCCGATCACGGCGGCCTGCCGCTTATCGCCGGCGTCTTCGTCACCGGCGTGTACGGGGGCTACTTCGGGGCTGCACAAGGGGTCATCCTGATCGCGCTGCTCGCGGTCTTCGTCGACGACGAGCTCCAGCGGCTCAACGGGACGAAGAACGCGCTCGCACTCGTGGTCAATCTCACCGCCGCGGTGCTCTTCGTCGCGAGCACCGACGTGTCGTGGTCGGTGGCGGCTCTCATCGCGGCAGGGTCCGCGATCGGCGGGCAGGTCGGCGGTCACGTGGGGCGGCGGCTCCCGGCCTCGGTGCTCCGATCGGTGATCGTCGTGGTCGGCCTCGCGGTTGCGATCGGTCTCGCCGTCGAGTGGCACTGAGCGCCGGTGCCGTTCAGGTGCGGGCGCGCCGATAGGGTCGTCGGGTGACCTCACCGGACGTCGCCGACGTCGAGCTCGCGTTGCGCCGGGCGGCGGAGGCTCTTCCGAACGGGGGCGAGTCGCGACCGGGGCAGGTCGAGATGGCCTCTGCCGTGGCCCGCGCGATCGAGACCGGCCGCTCGCTCGTCGTGCAGGCCGGGACCGGGACGGGCAAGTCCCTCGCCTACCTCGTGCCGGTGGTCCTCGCCGGTGTGCCGGTCGTCGTCGCGACCGCCACCAAGGCCCTGCAGGACCAGCTCGCGACGAAGGACCTCCCTCTGCTCGCCGGCACGGTCGAGGACGGGTTCTCCTACGCCGTCCTCAAAGGAAGGAGCAACTACCTCTGCCTCCAGCGGGTCGCCGAAATGGGCGGCCGCGACGAGGCGCTCGAGCTGCTCCCCGCATCGGCCGACCCTCCTGACGCCGACGACCCCCTGAGACCGGGGCGCGAGGAGGAGGCCGTGTCGACGGCGATCGGCGAGCAGGTGGCCCGGCTCGTCCGGTGGTCGCGGTCGACCGCCACCGGTGATCGCGCGGAGCTCGACTTCGAGCCCCACTTCCGGGCGTGGTCCGCCGTCTCGACCACCGCTCGCGAGTGCCCCGGGCCGTTCCGGTGCCCGTCGGGCCACGAGTGCTTTGCGGAGGAGGCCCGAGCGCGCGCCGCGGCCGCCGACGTGGTAGTGGTCAACACTCATCTCTACGGAGCGCACCTGGCGAGCGGGGGCGCGGTGCTGCCGCCCCACGCGGTGGTCGTGCTCGACGAGGCCCACGCGGTCGAAGAGGTGATGACCGACAGCCTCGGCGTGGAGATCTCGCCTGGCCGCTTCCGAGCGCTGGCGGCCGCCGCTCGGCCTCTCCTCACAGGGAGTGGGCCCGACGGGACGAGCCCGGCGGACGTGGTCGGCGAACTTGGCGCCCTGTTCGCCCGAGCGCTCGAACCCTTCGCGGGGCGACGGGTATCCGCCGACGCGATCACCGGGAGCGATGCGGGACGCCAGCCAGAAGCCGAGGAGCACGACGGGCCCGCGCTGGCGGAGGTGGTGTCGCTCGCCCTCGGGAGGCTCACCGCGCTCGGCGAAGGTCTCCGGCGTGCCGGTCAGCAGGCAGAGGGCGACCAGGAGGGCACCCGTCACGACCGGGTCCTGCTCGCGGCGGGACACCTGACCTCCGACCTCACCCGCCTGATCGAGCTCACCGACGACGAGGTCGCCTGGGTCGACGGTGGAGCGGGATCGCCGACCCTCAAGCTGTCGCCGATCGACGTCGGCCCCATCCTCTCGGAGCGGCTCTGGGACTCGGTGACCGGAGTGCTCACCTCCGCGACCCTGCCGGTCGGCATCGCCGAGCGGCTCGGCATGCCGGCCTCGGAGACCGATCTCCTCGACGTCGGGAGCCCCTTCGACTACAAGAAACACGCGCTGCTCTACGTGGCCAAGTCGCTCCCCGACCGACGCCGCCCGGAGTCCGAGCCCGCGCTCCATGCGGAGCTCGAGCTGCTGATCGAGGCCGCGGGCGGCAGAACGCTCGCGCTGTTCACCAGTTGGCGGGCGATGCGCGCGGCGGCCGAGGCCGTCGGCGGCCGGCTCCCGTTCCCGATCCTCTCCCAGTCCGACCTGCCGAAGCCGGCGCTCATCGAGGCGTTCCGCGGGGACGAGGAGGCCTGCCTCTTCGCGACGCTCGGGTTCTTCCAGGGAGTGGATCTGCCCGGTCGTACCCTCAGCCTGGTGACCATCGACCGGATCCCCTTCCCACGGCCGGACGACCCGGTTCTCGAGGCCCGGCGCGAGCGCGCGGGCTGGGACGCCTTCTCGCTGGTGGACCTTCCGCGCGCCGGGACGCTCCTCGCGCAAGGTGCTGGCCGACTGATCCGCTCGGCGGAGGACCGCGGCGTCGTGGCGGTGCTCGACAGCAGGCTGGCCACCGCCCGCTACCGCGGGAGCCTTCTCGCCCGGGTGCCGCCCATGCGCCGCACCGTGGACCGCGCCGAGGTGGTCGCCTTCCTCCGCGCGATCACGCGCGACGCCTGACCGGGTTCAGAGACCGAGCCGGTCGAGGGCGTCCTCGCGCTGCTGCCAGCGCTTCTCGACCCGAACGAAGAGCTCGAGGTACGCGCCCGGCGGCAGCTGCGTGCGAACCGCGGTACCGACCTCCTTCAGCACCACTCCGCCTTTTCCGATCACGATCCCCTTCTGCGAGTCGCGCTCGACCAGGATCTCGCAACGGATGCGCGGCCACTCCCACTCGGTGACCCGGCAGGCGATGCTGTGGGGAAGCTCGTCGTCGACACGGTGCAACAGCTCTTCCCGGACCAGGTCGGCCACCCACCACGCCTCGGCGACGTCGGTGACCATTCCCTCGGGGTAGTAGCGCGGGCCCTCGGGCATGCACCGGGCCACCTCGGCCACCAACCGGTCCACGCCTTCACCGGTGACCGCCGAGACCGGCACGTACTCGACCGACAGCTCGGCATCCTCCTCGCCCGCGGCGAGCGCCGCGGAGAGGGAGGCGACCAGCTCGGACACGCCGGCCAACCGTGCAAGCACCGCGTCGCGCCCCACCCGGTCGATCTTGTTGACGACGACGAAGAGCGTCGGCACCCCGGGGTGCCCCTCCTCCCCCGTGACCCGCGCCGCGGAGCGGACCTGCCGGACCGAGCGGTCGAGGACCATCCGGTCGCCGGGTCCGAGGGCCGCGGTCGCGTCGAGGACCGCCACGACCGCGTCGACGTCCTCGAGCGAGGAGGCCGCCGACTCGTTCATCCGCTGACCCAACGCGGTGCGGGGCCGGTGGAGGCCGGGCGTGTCGACGAACACGATCTGGAGATCCTCACGGTCGAGCACACCGCGCACCTGGGAGCGCGTGGTGTTCGGGCGCGGCGAGGTGATGGTGACCTTGGCCCCGACCATGCGATTGACGAGGGTGGACTTCCCGACGTTGGGCCTGCCGACGACCGAGACGAAGCCCGAACGGAAGCCGCTCACTCGGCACCCCCGACCGGCTCGGTGCGGGGGACGATCCGGACCCGCTCGATGCGGCGCCCGTTGACCCGGTCGACCACGAGGCGGAGGCCGTCGACGGTCACCGACTCCCCGGCGACCGGCACGTGACCGAGCAGGTCGAAGACGAGCCCGCCGACCGTGTCCCACGCACCGGTGGGCAACTGGGCGTCGATCAGGTCGTTCACCTCGTCCACCGGCAGCCGAGCGCTCACCCGCAGCTGACCGGCGCCGAGCTGTTCGACCGGCGCCTCCTCGACGTCGAACTCGTCGACGATCTCGCCGACCAGCTCCTCGATCAGGTCCTCGAGGGTGACCAGGCCCGCGGTGCCCCCGTACTCGTTGACCACCACCGCCTGGTGGAACTGCTCGGCCTGCATCTCGCGCATGAGATCGGATACCCGCTTGGTCTCGGGCACGAAGTGGGCCTCCCGGAGATGGGTCCCGACCGGATCCGATCCCGCACCCTCCCGCACCGCCCCGACGAGGTCCTTCGTATAGGCGATCCCCACCACGTCGTCGACCTGCTCCCCGACCGCGGGCACCCGGCTGTAGCCCGCTTCGAGCGCCCGGTCGAGCGCGACCTCGACGCTCTGATCGGCGCCGATGGTGACCATGTCGGTGCGGGGCACCATCACCTCTCGCACCACGGTGTCGCCGAACTCGATGATCGAGTGGATGAGGGCGCGCTCGCCGGTCTCGATCACGTCCTCGTCGAGTGCGACGTCCGCCATCGCCAGCAGCTCGGACTCGGTGACGTGGGCGCCGAGGTACCCGCTCTTCCCTCCGATCAGCAGGTTGGCGAGACCGATGAGCGCGGAGGAGATGATCCTGATCGGCCAGAAGCGCACGAGCGCGGAGACCGGCGGCGCGCTGAACAACGCGGCACGATCCGGATGCTGCACCGCCCAGTTCTTCGGCACGGCCTCACCGAGCACGAAGATCACCGCGATCTCGAACACCGTCGCGGCGACCACGCCCCATGCGCCGAACCAGTGCGCGGCCAGGATGCCCACCAACGTGGCGACGACCAGCTGGCAGATGAGGACGAGCAGCAGCACCGGGTTGAGGAACCGCTGGGGATCCTCGACCAGCTTGACCAGAACCTTCGCGCCCCGGCGGCCTTCGTCCGAGAGGGCGATGGCCTTCGCCTTGGTCATCCGCACCAGGCTGGTCTCGGCGAGGGCGAGCAGTGCCGACGCCACGAGCAACACGACGACGACCCCGATCAAGACGACTTCGACGCCGGTCACCGACGCGGTCGCGAGCGCGATCCCGAGCACGGTCATCCCGGGCGACGGTAGTAACGGTCGAGCAGCTCCCGCTCGCGCCGCTCCATCCGCTCGGCCTCCGCGTCGCCGGCGTGGTCCATGCCGAGGAGATGCAGGATCCCGTGCACGACGAGCAGCGCGATCTCGTCGTCGAAGGTGACCCCGTGCTCGACCGCATTGCGCGCGGCCACCGCCGGGCAGATGACCACGTCGCCGAGGAGCAGGTGCTCCGCGGTGTCGGGCTCCATCGACGTCGGACCCGTCCCGCCCTCGTCGGGCGAGCGCCCGCCACGGTCGACTTCGTCCTCGATGGGAAAGGCGAGGACGTCGGTCGGGCCCTCCTCCTCGAGGAACCGCTCGTTCAGAGCGGCCATCGCCGGTTCGTCGACGAACAGCACCGAGATCTCCATGTCGTCGCGCAGTCCCTCGGCGGTGAGCACCGCCCGCGCGAGCGCCGACCAGCGATCCACGGCGACCGGATGGTCCGACTGCTCGTCGGCGACGAAGACGTCGATGGTCACCGCTGCGAGGAGCCGACGTCGGGTCCGTGGCGCTCGTAGGCCGCCACGATCTCCAACACGACAGGATGGCGGACGACGTCCCGCTTGCCCAGATGGACGAAGGCCAGGCTGTCGACGCCGGCGAGCACCTGCTCGAGGCCGACCAGTCCCGACCGCCCGCCCGGTACGTCGATCTGGGTGATGTCACCGGTCACCACCGCCTTCGACCCGAAGCCGATGCGGGTGAGGAACATCTTCATCTGCTCGGGGCTGGTGTTCTGTGCCTCGTCGAGGATGATGAAGCTGTCGTTCAGGGTGCGCCCCCGCATGAACGCGAGGGGCGCCACCTCGACCTCGCCGCGGTCGATGAGGCGCTGCGCCCCGGCGGGCTCGAGCAGATCGTGCAGCGCGTCGTAGAGGGGCCGGAGGTACGGGTCGACCTTGGCCATGAGGTCCCCCGGCAGGAAGCCGAGGCGCTCCCCGGCCTCGACGGCCGGACGGGTCAGGATGATGCGGTTGACCTGCCGGGCCTGCAGCGCCTGCACCGCCAGCGCGACCGCCAGGTAGGACTTGCCGGTGCCGGCCGGCCCGATGGCGAAGGTCACCGTGTTGGCCGCGATCGCGTCGGCGTAGGCCTTCTGGCCCGCGGTCTTCGGGCGCACGGTACGACCGCGCGCCGAACGGAGCAGCTCCGAGGTGAGCACCTCGGAGGGCCGCACGTCGTCGTGCATCATGTCGATGGTGCGGTTCACCTGGACGGCGTCGAGCCCCTGCCCGGACTCGAGGAGGATGATCAATTCCTCGAAGAGCGCGGCCACCCGCTCCGCCCCGTCCCCCTCGATGGAGATCTCGTTGCCGCGCACCGCGATGTGCACGTCGTCGAAGGCCCCCTCCACCAGGCGGAGCAGCTCGTCACGCTGACCGAGGAGGCCTGCCATGAGATGGTTGCCCGGAACGAGGATCTTGACCTGGGTGCCTGCCACGTGCGTTCTGCGCCCGACCATACCAGCGGTCCCCGGAGGTCGATCCGATGGGGGGACGGCCGCTCCGTCCCCGGGCGGCGCCGCGGGGCTCAGCCGGGGGGCCAGTCGAACCGCCGCCCGCCGAGCACGTGGAGGTGGAGATGCGGCACCGAGTTGAGCGCGTCGGCGCCGACGTTCATCACCAAGCGGTAGCCGCGGTCCTCGGTGGCGAAGCCCTCGGTGTCCGCCACCGCGTTCGCGGTGGCGACCATCGCGGCGAGCACCTCTGCGTCACCGGGCTCGAGGGTCGAGGCGTTCACGATGTGGCGGCGCGGCACGACCAACACGTGCAGTGGCGCCTGGGGCGCGATGTCCCGGAAAGCCACCGTGTCCTCGTCGGAGTAGACGACGTCGGCCGGCACTTCGCCCGCGACGATGCCACAGAACAGGCAGTCTTCCACCGGGCGGCTCAGCGCCCCGTCGTCGCCGAGAGACCCTTCGGTGGTAGGGGGGCTCGGCCGTTGCCCTTGACCTCGGGATAGAGGTGCTCGAGGCTGCCGGGCTCGATCCTGCTCGCCTCGATGAAGCGCTCCACGTCGTTCTGCTGGAGCCGGATGACGCGGCCGAACTTGTACGCGACGAGATCACCCTCGTCGATGAACCGGTAGAGGCTGCGCAGGGTGATGCCCAGGCGCTGGGCCGCGTCCTTGGTGCTCAGCCAGTGGATCCGCTCGCTCACCGGCCGCCATCCGTCCTGTCGGGTCCCACGGGACGCCGCTGGTGCGTCGGTCCCGTCTCCACCACCCGAGCCGGCCCGGCCATCACACGTCGGCGAGGAGACCGAGCTCGTCGAGCCGCGCACCCATGTTGTCCGGCGTCACGCCGAACAGGCACGCGATCGCGCGCACGTCCTCGGCACGGATGGTGATCATCCGGCCATTGAAGTCCTGGCGGTGGACCTGGATCATGCTGAGGAACCGGCGGAGCAGGTCGCGCTCGGGGCCGCTCACCGTGTGCAGCTTGGTCAGGTCGATCGCGATCTTCTCCGCGCCGGCCCCGGCCTGGATCGCGCGGCGAGCGGCGAGCGGGACCACCTCGTCGCCGTGGCCGTTGCCACCCCACCGGGTGGCCGCGCCATCGTCGGGAGGAAGGAGCTGGTCGACCGGCACGTCGTAGAGCTTGGCGAGGCGCTGGAGGCGCGGCACCGAGATAGCCCGTTCCCCGCGCTCGTAGGCACCGAGCACCGAAGCCTTGAACTCCTGCTCCGACATGGCCTCGACGGCCTGAAGGGAGAGCCGCATCTGCTTGCGCATCGCCCGCAGCCTCGAGCCGACCGCTCGGGCGTAGGCGATCCGTGCCGCCTCTTCTTGTTCGTCCTCGTCGTCGATCACGTCGAGGCTCTTGTCCATTACCGACATCTCAACCTCCGCTGCTCCCCTTGGTTTCGCCCCTCGAGCTTCGGCTTCTGCCGAACGCGCAGGTCCTGTGCCACCCCGACACTCTGGGAGCCTTCCGACCTGCTCACCCGGATGGTCCTGCCTCTCTGTGTAGTCTTGCTCACGCAGCGTGGTTATGCAAGCGATCCGGCCAGACCGCTCCGCAATCCGCACAAGAGAGCCCCCGCGGCGAGCGCCGCAGTCTCGGAACGGAGCACGGTCGGGCCGAGGCCGACCTCCCCGACGAAGCGGGCCAGCTCGTCGTCTTCCCAGCCGCCCTCGGGCCCGACGACCACGAAGGGATGTTCGAGTGAGGGCGGCGCACCACCGGGCCACGCGAGGACCGGTTCGCTCCCGACCACGTCGGCGAGGCCCTCGAGCGGGGTGACCGCTTCGATCACCGGGAGCCAGGTCCGGCGGCACTGGGCGGCCGCCTCACGGGCCACCCGGCAGAGACGCTCGTACGAGCGGGTCGCACGCGCGCCCTCCCACCGGACGACCGAGCGAGCCGTCCGGATCGGGACCATCCGGTCGACCCCGAGCTCGGTGAGCTTCTGGACGACCCACTCGGGGCGGTCGCCCTTCACCGGCGCGAACGCGATGACGATCGCCGGCGAGCTCTTCTGCTCGGTCACCGGGTCCACGTCGACCGCGAGCGCCGCCGAGGAGTCGCCGGAGCCCGCTCGCGCACCCCGGAACCGGCAGAGCGTCCAGGTGCCCCGGCCGTCGCAGGCGACGACCGTCTCACCGGGGCGAAGGCGCAGCACGTCGGCCAAGTGGTGCACGTCCTCGTCGTCGAGCACCGGTGCGCTCGGATCCTCGACGAACACCATGGCCGCGGCGCGGGTGAGACGGGGATCGGGGGCCCGACCCGGCACGCCGTGGCCCGGGCCGGCCGCCACGATCAGTGGAGGGCCGACCGCAGCTTCGAGAAGAGCCCGTCGCCGCGCGGCGGCTCGCCGAGCTCCTCGCCTCGGGCATCGGCCAGACCGACGAGCAGCTCCCGTTGGCGCTCGTCGAGCTCGGTCGGCGTGTCGACCTGCAGGTGGACGAAGAGGTCGCCGCGGCCGCGCCCCTTCAGCCGGGGCACCCCCTGACCCTTGAGCTGGAGCACGGCACCGCTCTGGGTCTCGGCCGCCACCGCCAGGTCCTGGGTGTCGTCGAGGGTCTCGAAGGCCACCGTGCCCCCGAGGGCAGCCATCGTCATCGGGACGTGCACCTCCGCGTGGAGGTCGATGCCCGACCGCTCGAAGACGTCGTCGGGCTCGACCGTGACGTGCACGAACAGCGCACCGTTCGGGCCCCCGCGGAAGCCGGCAGGCCCGTGGCCCGCCAGGCGCAGCGTGGAACCGTCGTCGACGCCGGCAGGAATGTCGACGGTCAGCGTGCGGTCCTCCATCCGGCGGCCCTCTCCACGGCACTCGACGCACGGGTGCTCCACGTGCTGCCCGGTCCCCTGGCACCGAGTGCAGGGCGACGCGGTGATCACCTGACCGAGGATCGACTGACGGACCCGCCGGACTTCGCCGGCCCCCTGGCACTCCGGACAGCGGACCGGTGCGGTGCCCGGTGCCGCACCCGATCCCCCGCAGGTCTCGCAATGGACCGGAGTGTGCACCTCCACGTGCTGCTGGACCCCGAAGACCGCGTCGCGGAAGGCGAGCCGGAGCACGAGCTCGGCATCGGGCCCCGGAACCGGACCGGTGCGGCGCCGACCGCCGCCGGCGCCGCTCATCCCACTGAAGAAGGCATCGAAAAGGTCGGCCAGGCTGCCGCCGAACGGATCGCCCTGGGCTCCCGCGGCAGGGCCGAACACGCCGTCGACGCCGAAGCGGTCGTAGCGGGACCGCCGCTCGGGGTCCTTCAGGACCTCGTAGGCGAGGCTCACCTCTTTGAACTGCTCGTCGGACTCCGCGCCGCTGTCCGGGTGGAACTCGCGCGCCTTCGCCCGGTAGGCGCGTTTGAGCTCCTCGTCGGTCGCGTCACGTCCGACGCCGAGGACCTCGTAGAGATCGCGGGTGGTCACCGGTTCGCTCGTCCGTTCATCAGGCCCCGCTGATCAGCCGCTCGCCGAGGCGGTCGCCGACCACCCGGGCCGCCGCCAGCGCGAGGGGATAATTCATCCGGGTCGGACCGATGAGGCCGATCGTCCCGGCCTCGGTGCCGCCCGCCGAGACAGGCATCACCACGATGGCGCACGACGCGAGCGGCTCGACCCCGTGCTCGGCCCCGATCGCGACCGACAGGCCGGCGTCGAGGATGTCGCGCAGGAGTGTCACGACGACGAGCTGTTGCTCGAGGATGGTGAGGACCGAGCGCACCGTCTCCACCGCGTCGAAGGCCGCGGCCATCCGCGACGAACCGCCGACGAAGAGCTGCTCGCCCCCTTCGTCCCGGCCGAGCTGGCGCAGGGCCTTGAGCCCGGTCGCCACCAGCGCGTCGGTCCGGCCGTCGGCGGTCGTCGGGGCCTTGGCCCGCACCTTGGCGAGCGGAAGCCCGACGGCAAGACGCGAGAGCGCGGCGTCCGCGTCGGCGAGTGTCGCCTCGTCGACCTCTTCGGGAAGCTCGATGGACTGTTTCTGCACGGCGCCGTCGGCGAGCACGACGACCAGCAGGGCCAGACGGGGGCCGAGGCCGACCAGCTGCACCGAGCGGACGCTGGCGGTCTCGTGCGAGGGCCCGAGGACCATCGCGGTGCAGTCGGTGAGGTCCGCGAGAAGTCCCGATGTCTTCTCGAGCATCATCTCGATCTCGCCGTGCGCATGGTCGAAGAAGTACCGGACCTGCTGACGCCCCACCGGATCGAGAGTGCCATTGCCACCGAGGTGGTCGACGAAGAACCGGTAGCCCTTGTCGGTCGGGACGCGTCCGGCGCTGGTGTGGGGCTGGACGAGATACCCGTCGCGCTCCAACGCGGCCATGTCCGAGCGGACGGTGGCAGACGACACGCTCACCCCGGGCGCGTCGACCACGTGCTGGGAGCCGACCGGCTGCGCCGAGCCGATGTACTCGGCGACCACCGCGTTGAGGATGGCCGCCTTGCGCGGCTCGAGCGCCCCTCCCGCGGGGTCGGTCTGAGCGCCTCGGGTTTCGTCGGTCGTGGTCATCGTCTCCATCGGCCCGCCTCGGCCCGTCGGCCGCAACCGGCCGCCGCGGCCCGTCCGGGGAGGTGCTGGCACTCCACTCTAGTGAGTGCTGACCCCTCTCGGGCTTCCATCGTGCGCGGCGCCGGCAGGAAGGAGCCGGTGACGACCTGGTCAGGGGCCCGATCTGCGGCCGATGGGCGTCCGGTCAGGCCGACGCGACGTACATCCGGCGGGTCATCGCCGGACCGAGGGCGACGGTCGCGCCGTCGATCGCGAGGGTCAAGGTGCCGTCCGGGGCCCGGGCCTCGATGCGGGCGGTGATGCCCGGGGTCAGCCCATGGTCCCCGAGGTAGGAGAGGCATTCGGCGTCGTGCTCGACGCTCTCGGTGATCCGCTCGAGGCGGATGCGTTCACCCGGCTGGGCCTCGGCGAGGCGGCGCTGCTCCGGGCCGATGCGCTCGACGCCCGGGATGGGGTTGCCGTGGGGGCAGGTGGTCGGGTTCCCGAGCAGGACCACCAGGCGCTCCTCGACGTCGTCGGAGATCACGTGCTCCCAGCGGCCGGCCTCGGCGTGTGCCTTGTCCCAGTCGAGACCGATCACGTCGACCAGGAGTCGCTCGGCGAGCCGATGCTTGCGCACCACACCCGCCGCGAGTGCCGCACCCTTCCTGGTCATGGTGATCTGGCGCGCGCTGCGGGCGATCAGACCGTCGGACTCGAGGCGGTCGAGCATCTCCGACACCGAGGGCGCCGCCTTGCCGAGGCGCTCGGCCAACCTCGCCTGGATGACCGGGATGCCCTCCTCCTCGAGCGCAAAGATCGTCTCGAGGTACTCCTCGACCGGTGGGTGGTATCGGTCAAGCATCGCCGACGATCCTACGGCACCGTCCCTTCGGACGGATCGGAGCCGTCGCGTCCCGGCGACCGCTACCGTGGGTCCGTGAGCGAAGCTCCTCCTCCAGCCATCGGCGACGACGCCGGCGAGGAATGGGCCGACGACGGCTCGGACACGCACGACTCGCTGCGCTTCGACCGGTGGCGGAAGCGCTCGGCCACCGGAGCCGTGCTCACCGGGGTCGCGCTCGGGCTCCAGCACGCGCTCGACCGGCCGAAGCAGGAGCCGGCGATCGTGGTCGAGGCCGCCGGCGAGCCGGAGGACGACGACGCGCCGTTCGTGGTGCGACTCGACCCGGACGATCCGGCGCGCACGGTGGCGGTCGTCCGCGGCGACCCGCCGCCTCCGGCCTCACCGCCGGCCGACGAGGCCTGAACAGAACCCGAGCGGGTCAGCCCTGACGCGAGCGCGCGCCGCCTGTGGCCCTGAAAGCGGCCAGCGCGTCGGCCGTCCGCCTGGCGAGCCCGTCGGCGAGGAGCACGGTGCCGACCCCGAGTGCGAGACCGGCGAAGGCATCGGTCGGGTAGTGCCAGCCGATCGCCACGACCGCGGAGGTCATCCAGAGCGCGTACAGCGACCCGACCACCAGCGAGACCAGCCTCCAGGCCGGAGGGGTCGCGAGCACCACCGCGCACGCGAGGGCTGCCGCGCCGACCGTCGACCCGGACGGGTACGAGAGCGTCCCCCCGAGCGTCCGACCCACGAGTGGCTTGGCGACGAGCTCGGCGGCCACGAGCGCGGCCGGTGGGCCGACGAGACAGGCGAGGGCGCGGGGCAGGTCGCGGGTGACGGTGACCGCGCAGGCGACGACGGACCCGGCGATCACGAACCACGGTTGGCGCAGCGCGGTGACCGAGGTGAACACCCCGTTCTTCGTGCTGGGAAAGAGGTCGAAGAACCAGCCGTCGACCGTCCCCGACCCGGGGCGCCACGCGAAGTAAGCGCCACCGAGCGCGACCAACACGACGAGGACCGCGCCGACCGCGATCTCGACCGCGGCGATCCTCTCCCTCACTGTCCGGTCGTCCGCGCCCCCCGGATCCACCCGCGCGACGGTACCGGTCCACGCGGCTGAAGCGGCGGCGACCCTCTGGAGCCGCAGGTGCAGGACGGTAACGTGGCTCATGCGCGCTCCGGCCACCGTCTCGGCAAGAGCCGTTCGCGGTCGCAGCCGGGGCCGGGTGCGCGGGTCGCGGCGCGGGTGACCGTCCGCCTGGCGCTCGTCACGCTCGCGGTGCCCGAGCCGATGGGCCAGCAGGTCTACGAGCACGAGCTCGCCCGGCGCGCCGCGGCCGAGCTCGGGGAGGGATGGTCGGTCGACCGGGTCGAGATCCGTACCCTGCGTTCGGGGCTGCCGGGGACGGCCCGGGTGCCGTCTCGGCTGCTGATCGAGGCGCCCGCGTCGCTGCGGCGGGCCGCGGGCCGCGTGCTCTACCGCGGCCACGACGTCGTCCACCGCTTCGACCTCCGGCTGCCGCCCGCTCCCTCGCCGGAGATTCTCACCGTCCACGACGTGGTGCCCTGGCGCTTCGCCGACGAGAGCATGCCCCCTTCCGACGCGGCCGCCTCGGCGAGGCGCGCCGCGGTCGTGGTGTGCCCGTCGCAATTCTCCGCCGACGAGGTTGCGACCCAGCTCGGTGTGCGCGCACCCGTCGCGATCCCGAACGGCGTCGACCGCGCGTTCTTCGGCGCGCCCCCGTTGTCCGAGGCGGAGCTCGACCGCATGGGGATCCGCCCGCCGTTCGTGCTCCACGCGGGCGGGTGCTCCCGCCGCAAGAATTTGGAGGGCCTGGCCGGTGCATGGCCGCAGGTCCGCTCCGACCGGTCCGATGCCACTCTCGTCCTGATCGGTCCGCCCGACCGGCGGCGGGACCGGCTCTTCGCTCCCCTGGACGGCACCGTCCGGACCGGCCGGGTCGACGGCCCCTCGGTCCCGGGTCTGATGGCCGCCGCGGCGGTGGTGGTGGTGCCCTCCCTCTACGAAGGCTTCGGGCTGCCCGCACTCGAGGCGATGGCGGCCGGCGCGCCGGTGGTCGCCGCGCGCCGGGCTGCCCTCCCCGAGGTCTGCGGGGACGCGGCGCTCCTCGTCGAGCCCGACGCCGAATCGCTCGCCGAGGGGATCGTCACCGTGCTCGCCGGCGACTCCGGCATCGCGGCGAGGGTCGAGCGCGGCCGCGTACGGGCCGAGGGGTTCACCTGGGAGAAGAGCGCGGCCGCCCACGCGTCGCTCTGGCGGTCCCACGCCCGGTGAAGGGTGATGACCTCGGTGAGCGGGTCAGCGCGCAGCCTCGACGAGCCGATCCTCGATCGCGTCGACCATCGCACGCCGCGAGAAGTGACGAGCCACGTGAGCGACGCACTGGTCAGCGAGCTCTGGCGACTCCTCCCGCCACCCGAGCGTTTCGCGCAACTTGGCGCGAAGTGCCGGTGCGTCGGCCGGGGGCACCAGGAAACGGGCGAAGTCGCCGGTGAGGATCTCCGGGATCCCGCCGACCGAGGAAGCGATCACTGGGCGCCCGGTGGCGAGCGCCTCGATCACCACGCGGCCGAAGGCCTCCTCGCCGTGGGAGGGGGCGATCACCACATCCGCCGCGTGGAGCGGGGTCACCACGTCCGTTCGCATGGGGAGCTGGTGGACCGGAGTGCTCGCGGCGGCAAACAGGCGGCTGGTGACGAGCTCGTCCGACTGGGGCCCGACCACCAGTAGCTCGATCCGGCGGGAACTCCCACCGCCCTCGAGTCCCTCGAGCGCCTCGACCAGGGTGCCGATACCTTTGTCCAGCACGACTTGGCCAAAGAACATCACGATGAACACGTCGGCCGGCAGGCCGAGCTGACCGCGCGCCGCGGTGCGCTCCGCCATGCCGCCCGCGGGGTAGTCGGCCGGGTCGACACCGTTGTGCACGACATCGGTGCGCCGCGGGTCGGCGCCGAGCTGGACGAAGCGGTCGCGGACGTAGCCGGAGACGCAGAGGAAGCGGGCGGTGAACCGGCTGAGGGCCCGGTTGATCCGAGGAACATCCATGCCGACGTATCCGTGCACGTGACACACGACCGGCGCCCGGGTGAACGCCCTGGTGGCGAGCGCCCACGGGAGTGGACGGTACCGGTTGACGTAGATGACGTCGGGGTGGGAGCGAATGCCGGCCAAGACCGCGGGAAGCACCCGCGGCCCGTCGTGGATGAGCGGACGAACTTCGAGCTCGAGGTCGAGACGCCGGACCTTTTGCATCGAGTTGCAGAAATCGGCGTACTTCTCGCGCTGGGGTCCGTCCTCTAGATACAGGAGGTCGATGCGATGACCCCGTCTGGCGAGCTCTTCGCTCACTTGCAGGGTCTGGGTCCAGATTCCGTTGTTGGGAAGCAGGTCCGCGGCATTGGCCAGGATCTTCATGCAGCCCCTCGTTGGGCGGTCGGGATGATCTCCATCACTCGTCGGACGCGTGCCACCTTCGCCATCTTGGCCGATAGGGAACGTCCAATTGTGCCCGTGGCGCGTCGGGTCGATTCGCTAGCATGCCCTCAGTGGCCGCCGCGGGCATTGTGAGCGAGCGCCGACCTTCCGGAGGAGGAGGATGACGGTTGTATTCCCGCAGCCCGCGGCGCCGGTGCGGCCGAGATCGGTGCCACCGACGTTCTCGTTCCTCGTGCCTGTCTACCAAGGAGCGTCGTTTGTCGCCGCCGCGGTCCGCTCCATCCTCGAACAGCGGCCACCCGTTCACGAGGTCATTGTCTGCGACGATGGATCGACCGATGCCCTCGACGAAGTGCTCATGCCTTTCTCCGGGGACATCATCCTCCTCCACCAGGAGCATCGAGGTGTAGCCGCAGCGCGGAACCTCGGCCTCTATCGAGCGACGGGAGAATTCATCGGAATCTGTGATGCCGACGACCGCTTGCTTCCTGGACTCGTCGACTCATGGATCGCGATGGCGATGGAACGTCCTGACCTCGACGTCCTCGGCCGGACGTCCTATTTGGTAAAGGACGGGCAGTGCCTTGGACCGAGCCGCACTCTTGAATCTCCCGCGTTCGACATCGAGGACCAGCGTCTCAGTATTCTCCAACGCGACTTCATCGGCGGTTGTGCGGCATTCCGGAGGACGCGGCTGATCGATCTGGGGGGCTACGACGAGTCCCTGCAGTGCGCCGAGGACTACGACTCGTTCGTCCGCCTCATCCTTTCCGGGAGCCGAGCCGGTCTCGACTTCGAGCCACACGCCGTGATCAACGTGCGAGAAGGCAGCCTTTCGCGGTCGGGCACGCTCCCTCTCGAAGGACTCGTTGCGGTCACCGAGAAAGTTCTCGCCCGAACCGACTTGTCCGAGGAAGAGCGTGCGCTGGCAGCGACTCGCCGACGAGAATTGACACTCGCACTCGACCTGGCCTTCGCCAAGAGGGCAGTCGAGGAGCGCCTCCCCGAGGCGCGGACCCGCTGTCTCGGGGTTGCGCGCAATCGGGGACACCCGCTGCCGACCCGCGCGAAGGCCGCGGTCGCCTGTCTCTCTCCCCGGCTCGCCTCACGTCTCGGGCACCTCTGACGACGGCATCGAGTCGGCGTTCGCCGCGGTGCGTGAGCCGTCGTCTCACCCGCCGCGGCGATCAGCACGCGCGGCCGACGCGCCGGCCAGTAGGCCGGTCAGCGACGCCGCCGCGACGGCCGCAGTCCGCGTCGCGCCACCGCCTGCGGAGGAAGTCGCTCCCCGAAGGTCGTGGTCCCGCGCCCGGTCTCGCGCTCGCCCCGCCCGGGATTTGCCCTCGTCCCAGGTGAGGTGCGCCGAAGTGGCCAGGTAGCGGCGCACCAACGGATGGGTGACACCGAAGATGCGCATCAGGAGGATCAAGTGGTTCTTCTGGGCCCAGTACGCGTAGCGCAGGTCGAACCGCTGGCCTTTGGCGTAGGGAGCGGCTACGTGCTCGACCACCGCGTCCGGCTCGTAGACGAGCCGGTAGCCCGCGCGGCCGACCCTCAGACAAAGGTCGGACTCCTCGCGGACACAGGTTCCCCGGTAGCCGTCGTGGATCCCGCCGAGCTCGTCGATCACCGATCGACGGAACGACATCGAGGCGCCGAGCAGATGGTCGACCTCGATCGCCTGCCCCGGATCGGCCGCGAAGTGACCGGTCAGCGTGCCGTCGGGCAGCAGCCGGCCGATGGCGTCGACCCCTTCGGTCAGTTCGCCCGGCTGGCCGCGGATCTGGCGCCCGCCCACGCCCCCGACGGAGGGGTCGGCGAAGTGGCCCAACAGCTGGGCGAGCCACTCCGGCTCGGCGAACGCGTCGTCGTCCACGAATGCCACGACGTCACCGGTCGTCCGTCGGTAGCCGATGTCGCGCGCGGTCGCCATCGCCCCGCTCCCCGCGTTGCACACCTCGTAGCGCACGGCCGGATACCGGTCGGCGACGAGCTCTGCCGTCTCGCGTCCTTGCGACGAGTCGACCACGACGATCTCGACGGGTGGCGTCGTCTGGGCGGCGAGGTGGTCGAGGCAGCGGGCGAGATACGCGGGACGCTCGTAGGTGATCACGACCACCGACGCGGTGGGCTCGCTCATCGGGCCGCGGTCACCAGATGCTCCGGCAGCCGGGCAAGCCGCAACCAGGTCGGCGCCCCGACGATCGACGGCTGCCGCCGGAACGGCGTGCCGACCGTGGTCAGCCTCGGATGGCGGCACCGCCACAGCCACCGGTCGATTTCGACGTTCCAGTCGAACTCCGCCGCGTGCCCCGAGGTCGACGCCTTCGCCCTCATCTGCTGCTGCGACCGGACCCACGAGAAGTGCCAGATGCCTTCGTCCGGATCGATCGACTCGTCGACTCTGGCGTGCCAGGGGTGGGCCGGGTCGGTGTTGCGAGCTCGGAAGTCGACCCGCCACGCGGGCGCGTCGCACTGGCGGGCCAGGCGCAGCTCGGTCCCCGCGCGCACCGCCACCGGTCCGGGGAACCCCGCCGAGACGCCCCACAGCCGGCGGCAGCGCTCGAGGTACCGACTGCCACCGACATGACCGTAGAGCCATCGCGCCGGGAACTCCACCGCCGAGAGGCCGTGGGCCTCCGCCCGGATGATCGAGCCGAGCAGTCGGGAAGGACTCGCCACGACCTCGTCGGTATCGATCTGCAGGACCCAGTCCACCGAGCCCCCGAGTGCCGAGATGGCCGCGTTGCGCTCGAACGTCTCGTGCTCGAGGGGCTCCCTGTCGTCGCCGTGGAACGGACCCGGCAACCAACGGATCTTGTGGTCGCGGTCGAGTCGCTCGACCAGCGACAGGCAGGGCTCGAGGTCGAGGCGTTCGCCGGTCCAGCTCACCGCGTCGTGGTCGTAGGCGATCACGATCGTGTCGACGATGTCGTAGTACGACAGGAGGCTCTCCCGAAGGTACGCCGGATCGGCGAGCAGGACGTATGCTCCAAACCGCCGCGAAGCCACACCGTCCGGGGGTGACGGTGCCCTCGCAGGTGAAGGGATTTCGGCCATTGCGCCACAGAAGGTACACGCCGTGCCGCGGGGGAACGATGGACGCGCGACGACCGGAGTGGATCGCAGGACGCGCCCTCGCGGGGGACGGGCCCGCGTGAGGGCTGCTCACTGTTGGTTTCGCACCGACTCACGTCCGCTCTCCGGCTGGCTCCACCTCCCCGACCGCGGAGAGGCATCAGGCGTCGCCGTCTTCTGCGCGCCGCTCGGCCACGAGAGCAACAACGCCCTCTGGGCGATCCAGTCCGCGGCACAGCGGCTCGCCGAAGCCGGTGTCGCGTGCGTGCGCTTCGACTACACGGGGACCGGAGACTCGGCGGGAGCGCTCGAGGATCCCGGACGCCTCGAGGAATGGCTGGGTGACATCGACGCAGCGGTCTCGTTCGCTCGCACTCTCGGGCCTGAACGTGTCGTGTTGGTCGGCATGCGGATGGGCACCCTGCTGGCGGCCGAGGCGGTGGCCGCGGGCACCACGGTCGACGGTCTGGTGCTCTGGGACCCCTACGCGACCGGCCGGTCCTTCTTCCGCATCGAGCAGACGCTGCTCGCTGCGGGGTATGGCGCGGCCCAACCCGGCGACGGCTCGGTGGTCGGACCGGCCTATCGCTACGGCAAGGAGACCGTGGCCGAGCTCACCTCGCTCGAGCTCGGTCCGGTCCCGGCCCCGCACGCCTTGGTGCTCGCCCGGGCAGGTGACCGAGCCATGCGCGGCGCGCGCGAGCGGTTCGCGGCAGCCGAGGTGGAGTGGGAGGAGGTCACCGGCCAGCCCGAGCTGCTCGACGTGCCGCCCGACATGACCGTGCTACCGGCGGCAGCCGTCGACCGGGTGGTGGCGTGGACGCGGGCGCGCCTCGACGGCGCACCGACGAGGATTCATCCCCCCGCCACCGATGAGTCCGCGCGGGTGAGTGCAGAGGGCACGCCGGCCGTGCGCGAGCGCCCTCTCTGGCTCGGCCCGCACGCGCTCTTCGGGATGGCCGCGGAGCCCGAGGGTTCGGAGGCGGAGGACGCCGGGCCGACCGTGGTGTTCCTTCCGGCGGGTGCCCTCGACCACGCGGGCCCCGGCCGGCTCTGGGTGACGCTGGCACGCCGGTTCGCAGCCGCCGGGCTCCGCTCGGTCCGGGTGGACTTCGACGGCATCGGCGAGACGTTCGGTCGACCCGGGCGGCCGCGCAACATCCCGAAACCCCCCGACGCGATCGACGACCTGTCGGACGTCGCGGCGGCACTCGGTGAGCCGGACGCGGCCGGTCTGGTCCTCGTCGGGCTCTCCTCGGGGGGCTACCACGCGATCGAAGGAGCCCTCCGGCTCCACCCCTTCGGAGTCGCCACCATCAACCCCGGACTCGCGGGCTGGGTGCCCGAGCAGGACGAGGGAGCGATCGATGCGCGGCGGCGCGCCTACCGGCCGATGCCGGCAGCACTGCGTCACGTCGCGATCAAGCACGGACGGGTTGCCCGCTGGCTCTGGCGCGCCAGCCTGCAATTCTGGGTCACCCGCTCGCCGAACGGACCGGTCGCGCAGGTGGCCCGGCGTGGCACACCGGTACTGGTCATCGTCAACGAGCACGACTCGGTCCAGTTCGAACCGTCGTTCTACTGGTCGATCGTCCGACGTCGACTGCGACGCCGCGGTTTGCTGATGGTCGACCGAGTGCCCGGCCGCGACCACTCGCTGTACACACAGGGCGGGAAGGAGCGGGCGACGGTGCTGCTCACCGATTGGGTGCTCTCCCGATGCGGTCGCGATCGGCGCAAGGCGGTCCGCCGCCCCGACTGGTCGGACGACCCTCAGATGTAGTCGGCGAAGCTGCGCTCCATCTGCTCGAAGATGATCGAACCGGCAAGGAACACGACCACCGGCACGACGATCGAGAGGATGATCTGCCAGAGGGGCGGCGCCGGGAGATTGAGGAAAGCCCAGCGGAAGTCGCCGAGCAGCCAGGTGAGCGGGTTCACGTCGAAGAAGAGCTTGTACTTGCCCTGCACGGGGTAGCCGATCGGGCTCGCGAACAACAGGACCTGCAGGGCGAATGGCACGACGTAGGCGATGTCGCGGTAGCGGACTTGCAACGCCCCGGCAATGAGACCGATTCCGGACGCGAGCAGGATGACCATCAGCGCCCACAGCGGCGCCAGGATGAGGGCGAGACCCGGCGCCACCCCGTAGATCGCCTGGAGCAAGAAGAGGAACACCATCGTCACGAAAAAGTCGGTGATGGTGGAGACCGAGGTAGAAAGAGGCACCAGCATGCGGGGGAAGAAGACCCGCGAGACCAGCTCGCGGTTGGAGACGAGAGAGGTGGAGGCGCGCCCGATGATCCCGCTGAAGAGGTTCCAGGCCAGCATCCCGCAGAAGACGAACACGATCGGCGTGACCGGGGTCGGGATCTTGGCGATCTTGTTGAAGAGCACGACGAAGATCGCGGCGATGAGCAACGGCTGGAGGATCACCCAGACCACCCCGAGCGCGGTCTGCCGGTAGCGGAGCGTCACGTCACGGGCGCCGAATCGGAAGAGGACCTCACGGGCCTCCCACAGCTCCCTCACTTTGGGGAGCGAGAAGCGGCTCGGAGGGGTGATGACGATCCGGGCCATACGTCAGTTCTGCGAGTAGTCGAAATCCGGGAACACCACGCCCCGGTCGGTGCCGTCCGGCGTGGTCGGGCTCCGGTAGGGGCTCACGGGCAGGACCTGGAAGTGACAGGCCTGCTCCCAGATGTCCGTGGCACGGCCACCCGCATAGACGAACAGGTCGACGGTGTAGGCACCCGGTTTGAGCCACGGCGTCCGGATCCTGAGCCGGCCCTCGTTGTCCGTCGCCGGGTCGAGCCAGAAGTCGACCACCCGGGAGTCGCACTGGGCGATGACCATGCCGTCCTCGTTGTTCACGAAGGCCGACAGGTGGTACCGGTTCCCGAAACCAGGGCTCGCGCCGATCGTGAACTCCACGACCAGTTCGTCGGCGGGCTTGGTGATGTCCTGGAGGACGGTCGCCTCCTTGATCCGGATCTCGCCGGTGCCCGGGCGGTAGGTCGGCTCGGTGTGGAGCGGGGCCGAGCGGGCGAAGCTGCGCTTGTACTCCTCCATCGCCTCCTCGACGGTGCCCTGGAGGACGAGGCGTCCCGAATCGAGATAGAGCGCCGAGTTGCAGAGATCCGAGACGGTCTGGAGTTGGTGGCTCACCAGCACCACTGTGCGCCCGTCGCGGGCGACCTCGCGCATCTTGCGAAGGCACTTGGCCTGGAAGTCGGAGTCGCCGACCGCCAGCACCTCGTCGACGAGGAGGATC
Organism: uncultured Acidimicrobiaceae bacterium; assembly: GCA_963769905.1. GTDB lineage: Bacteria > Actinomycetota > Acidimicrobiia > Acidimicrobiales > RAAP-2 > Bog-756. Next base: position 611,545 of record CAVYNG010000002.1, on the reverse strand, counting down.
TCGCTGTCGAGATGGGCGGCCACTGCGAACGCCAATCGGATGTACATGCCCGTCGAGAACCGCTTGACCTGGGTATCGAGGAACTTCTCCACGCCGGCGAAGGCGACGATCGCGTCGAAGCGCTCGCGGATCTCCTTGCGGCGCATCCCGAGCAGCGTGCCGTTCAGGTACACGTTCTCCCGGCCGGTCAGCTCGGGATGGAAGCCGGTCCCGACCTCGAGCAGGCTGCCGACCCGCCCGCCGAGCTCGATGCGGCCCATGGTGGGCGCGGTGATCCGGTTGATGATCTTGAGCAGAGTGCTCTTCCCCGCCCCGTTACGGCCGATGATGCCGACGACTTGACCCCAGTCCACCTTGAAGCTGACGTCGTGGAGCGCGTCGAACTGCTCCATCTGCTTCGGCTTGCGGACATGACGGAGGCGTTTGATGACCGCCTCGGTCGCGTAGGACGACTGCTCCGTGCGCTGGAGGATCCGGTAGGTCTTCGAGAGGTGCGAGACCGAGATGGGGAATTCTGTCTCGGGCATCGTCGATACGTTAGACGCGGGCCGTTCGCATTCTGTATCTCCTCGGCATCTCCTCGGCATCTCCTCGGCTCGGTCAGGAGTCGGCGCAGAGTTCGATGCCGGTAGGGAGGAGCTGCTCGCGGACCGCGGGGAGCCGGTCCACAGGGACGAGCAGGACGTCTCCGAGTTTCGCCCGCGGGATCGTCTGGCGGAGCAGGGTCGGGCCGTCGAAGCGGAAGATGCGATAGCCGTTCGGCTCGAGTAGCGCCCAGGCGTCGAGGAAGGAGGACCCGTAGATGGGCATGAGGTCGGTGTTGAACTCGCCGAAGATGATCGGTCGATGGCGCCGGATGGTCGAGACCGCTCCCCGGAGGCACGCCAGCTCCGCCCCCTCGACGTCGAGCTTCATCAGCGTCGGTGCCGGGAGCTGCTGCGACTCCAAGACGTCGTCGAGCCTGCCGAACTCGGCCCAGACGGTGGTGCGCCCACGCCCGGACCCCGGCCGTTCCTTCAGTGCGGCGTTGCCACTGCGGTTCCCCCTTCCCTCGACATGGAGCGCCAGCCGCGTCGCGGAGTCGGACAGGCCGAGCGGGAGGACGACGGCGAACTCGTCCAGTTCGGGGTTCCGGGCAAGCGACGCCTCGATGAGAGCGACATTTGCCGGAACCGGTTCGAACAGCTGCACCTGCCCGCGACGGCCGGCGCCCGGTGACTCGGCCGGCCACAACTTCCGGAGCCGGCTCGCGATCCGGAGACCGATCAGGCCGACGTTGGCACCGACGTCGGCAAAGACCGTCGAGTCCTCGAGCAGGGCGCCGAGCAGCGCCACCAATTGATCGTCGTACTCGCCGTTCCAGAATGCGGCCCCGGCGGTCCGGTCAGCCGGTCGCAGGACGAGCTCGACCCCGTCGACGTCGCAGCTCACCCGCGCCGGATCGCCCAAAAGGTAAGCGAGCGCCCTTCCCGCCCGGGACTTCGTGCGGGAAGGAGTGATCCGGCGGCTGAGCCGGCCTGCGTGCTCCAGCACCCGCGTCCGCAGGTCGCCGTCGTCACCCGACCGGTCTCCTGCACCGTCCGGCATCACTCGTCGAGGCGGAGCGCGGACACAAATGCCTCCTGGGGGACCTCGACCCGGCCGATGTTCTTCATCTTCTTCTTGCCTTCCTTCTGCCTCTCGAGCAGCTTCCTCTTCCGGGTGATGTCGCCGCCGTAGCACTTGGCCAGCACGTCCTTGCGCCGGGCCTTGACCGTCTCGCGGGAGACGATGCGGCCTCCGACCGCGGCCTGGATCGGCACGTCGAAGAGCTGGCGCGGGATCAGCTCCCGCAGCTTCTCCGTGGTGCGGCGACCGTACGCGGCCGCCTGCGCCCGGTGGACGATCGTCGAGAAGGCGTCGACCGGAACATGGTTGATCAAGAGGTCGACCTTGACGAGATCCGAGGTGAGGTAGCCCGCCGGTTCGTAGTCGAGGCTCGCATACCCCTTGGTCCGGCTCTTCAACTGATCGAAGAAATTGACGACTACTTCGGCGAGCGGGATCGTGTAGACGAACTCCACCCGCTCCGGCGAGAGGTACTCCATCTTCACCAGCTCGGCACGGCGACTTTGGCAGAGATCCATGACGGTGCCCGTGTACTCGGCCGGAGTGAGCACCGTCGCGGTCAGCATCGGCTCGTCGACGTGGTCGAGCATGCTCGGCTCGGGCAGCTCGCTCGGATTGTCGACGTCGACCTCCGTTCCGTTGGAGAGAAAGGCCCGGTAGGCGACCGACGGCGCGGTCGCGATGAGCGAGAGGTCGAACTCCCGCTCGAGCCGCTCACGGACGATCTCCATGTGGAGCAGGCCGAGGAAGCCGCAGCGGAACCCGAAGCCGAGCGCACGCGACGACTCGGGCTCGTAGGTGACGCTCGCGTCGTTGAGCCGGAGCTTCTCGAGTGCATCGCGAAGGTCGGGCAGCTCGTCCCCGTCGATGGGGAAGAGGCCGCAGAAGACCATCGGCTTCGGGTCGCGATAGCCGGCGAGGGCCTCGGCGGCGGGTCGTCGGGCCGAGGTCACCGTTTCGCCCGAACGCGCCCCGGCGACGTCCTTGATCCCGGCGATGAGGTACCCCACCTCGCCCGGTCCGAGCTCGTCGACCGGGACCGTCGCGGGGGTCCTCACGCCGATCTCCTCGATGTCGTGGTCGTTGCCCGCCTGCATGAACCGGAGGCGGTCGGTCGCCGAGACGGTTCCCTCCATCACCCGGATCGAGCTCACCACGCCTCGGTACTGGTCGTAGGCGGAGTCGAAGATGAGAGCGCGGAGCGGCGCGTCCGCATCGCCGGCGGGCGCGGGAACCCGGGCCACGACCGCGTCGAGCAGTTCGGCCACCCCCTCCCCCGTCTTGGCCGAGATGCGCAGGATCTCCGAGGCGTCGATACCGAGCACCTGGTCGATCTCGGCGGCGTACCGTGCCGGGTCGGCGGCCGGCAGGTCGATCTTGTTGAGCACCGCCACGATCTCGAGGTCGTTGTCGATGGCCTGGTAGCAGTTGGCGAGGGTCTGGGCCTGGATTCCCTGCGAGGCGTCCACCAGCAGGACCGCCCCTTCGCATGCCGCGAGCGAGCGGCTCACCTCGTAACCGAAGTCGACGTGACCCGGGGTGTCGATGAGGTGGAGGACGTGCTCCTTCCACGACACCCGCACGTTCTGGGCCTTGATGGTGATCCCGCGTTCCCGTTCGATGTCCATCGAGTCGAGGAATTGCTCGCGCATGAGGCGCGGGTCGACCGCGGCGGTCAGTTCGAGGACCCGGTCGGAGAGTGTGGACTTCCCGTGGTCGACATGGCTGATGATCGAGAAGTTGCGGATGCGGTCGACGGGGAGCACGGGCAGCCCAGCGTACCCAAGCTCGCTCGGCGCGCATCCGCCCTCGAAGCGGCTGCGAGCCATGCGGAGACCCCTGCTATCCTGGCGTGGCCCGATGCACGGCGATCCGCTGTGCGGGCACGTCTCCACACGGCGGTGGCCACCGCACGGGCCGCAACCGTAGAACCAGCCGAGCCGACGTCATCCGAGGACAGGGACCAGTGGCCAACATCCGCAGCCAGATCAAGCGCAACCGGCAGACCGCCAAGCGCCACGAGCGCAACAAGTCGGTCCGCTCCGAGCTTCGCACTCGGAGCAAGCGGGCGATCGTGGCGATCGAGTCGGACGCGGAGGATTGCGAGGAAGAGCTGCGACTCGCGGTCAAGCGCATCGACAAGGCGGCAGCCAAGGGCGTGATCCACAAGAACCAGGCCGCCAACCGCAAGGCGCGGCTCATGCGGCGGGCGGTCGCCTCCCCGACCGAGGGCTGACTGCCCGGAGAGGCGCCTGCGGAGCCGGGAGTCCGGTCGGCGAGCGGCCCGGTCGGCGAGCGGCCCGGTCGGCTGGCGGTCCGGTCGGCTAGGACGGCAGGTAGTAGTAGGGCAGGTCGCAGCGGTACCCGTGCGTCGGACCGTCGACCGGCGGAGTGTCGAGCCGTTCGAACTTGCCGTCGACGATGTGACCGATGATGTAGCAGTTGCTCGGCTGCTTCGCGGCCGGGTTCACCGGACCGCTGAGGTTCCCGCCGCTGAACGAGGTGATCCCGCGGAGGGCCTTCAGCATCGAGCCCCGGCTCGGGTTGGCGCCGGCCGACTGGAGCGCCTCGGCGAACAGCTCAGCGGACAGCCAGCCGAACAGTGTGAAGAGGTCGGGCTTGAAACCCGGCGACACGTTCTGGACCCAGTTGAGGAAGGTGTTGACCGCGGGGATCGAGTCGGCGTCTTCTCCGAGGTAGAGCGCATACCCCTGCTCGAGGTAGGCGCCGTCGATGGCGGCGGCCCCGCCGGCGTTGGCCACCAGTTCCTGGCTGTAGGTCGACGCACCGAGGACGAGTACCGGGTGGAAGTTCTGGAGGTTCAAGGCCTTGACCACCGCGGCTGCATAGTTCTGCGGCATCTGCTCGATGAAGAGGATCTTCACCCCCGCGTTGCGCATGGCGATCACGTACTGGTTGAAGTCGGTCGTCGTGATGTCGAACTGCTGGTCGTAGACGACGTGGTAACCGAGGTGCTCCATGGCGGCGCGCTCACCGTTCCACTTGGTGATGGCGGAGGGCTGATCGGCGACGAGCGAACCGGTGTGGGCCACCGCGTCGGGGAATTTGTCCTTGAAGTAGGTCAGCGGCCCGAGCGGCCACCCGTTCGCAGCCGGGGACGGGCTGAAGCTGTTCGGGAGGTCGGCCGTCGCGGTGTCGAGGGAGACGGTGACGTTCGGTACCTGCGGGTTGGCCGCGAGCACGGTCCCCCCGAAGTTGTCCTGCAGGGAGAAGCTCCCGGCCATGCCGAAGTCCTTCTGGATCGCCTCTTGTGTGAATTGTTTGTTCGGCGCGCCGGCAAAGGTGTCGTCGTAGCTATCGACGAGCATCTTGCGGCCGTGGATTCCCCCCTGCGAGTTCACGTACGCCGCGTAGGCCTTGGTGCCGACTGCCGCGCCTTCGAAGAGGCCGGCTGTCAGCGTGGAGACGTTGCCCACCGACACACTGGTCGGAGTGATGCCGGTGGTGTCACTGAACGCAGACGGGGGGACGGTCGACTTGGTCGACGAGGTGACTGTCGTCGTCGTCGACGTGCAGGCGGTCATCGTGGCCGCGACGACAATCGCACCGAGCGCCGCTGCGATCACTCGCTGCCAGCGCGCCGGAACCGTTCGATCGTGGATCGATCCCATCGATGCTCCCCCTTTGCGGGCCGCGGGCTCGCGCTCGGGCCTCTCTCGGCACCCCTCCCCGGTCGTGCCTCGCACGACTCTAGAGAATGGGACGGGACTCATGCGGTGTTACCGCCATCACCCTTCGGGCGCCGCGGCCGGTGGTCCCGTCGGTGCATCCTCCGGATGTCGACCCGCGCCATGTTGACGAACTCGCCCGTCGCCTCGACGGTGACCACGCCACCCTGGAGGAGCCGGCCCTCGCTGCGGGTCCGCCGCCCGGTGGCCGAGGTCACCCAGGCCTCGAACCGGGAGGGTTCGCCGACGAGGGTCGGCTTGCGGTACCGGATGGTGAGGCTGACCGTCGGGCCGGCGCCGTTCGCGATCACATTCGCCGCGGTGAGCATCATGTCGAACGCACCGGCCAACACGGCTCCGTGCACGCAACCAGGTGCGCCTTCGTAGGTCGGAGGGAAGGTCACCGTGCCGATGGCCACCGGGGGCTCGAACTCGATCGCGATCGGTGGCGCCACCGGGTTGCAGGAGCCGATCACCATGTCGAAAGGCATTGCCGCGGCGAGATCCGGCGCACCGTCCGGAGGGGTCGACCGGTCGGCGAACCGCGAGACGGGAGCCGGCCCGGGCTCGGGGACGTGAGCCTCGAGCTCGTCGGCGATCGAGCCGACCCGCTCGGCCGCGGCGTGCAGTGCCTCCGCCGGGGACATGGCGGTGACCGTGAGCGCCATCAGCCGCCGGAGTGCCGCGGCCAGCTCCTCGCGCCCTCCGCCGCTCCACGGCCGGTCGGTCGGCGAGCCGGCTTCGTGCGGGTCAGGCATCGCCGCCGTCGAAGCGCGGGACGAACGATGCGAGCTCGTCGAGCGATCGCCGCATCCGGTCCGCGTCGCCCGTCGGCACGCGGAGGACCACCTCGCTCACGCCGATCTCGCGGTAGTGGTCGAGTTTCGCCTCGTTCGGCACGGTGCCGAAGGGAACCACCTGCACCGACGCCGGATCGCGCTCGCGTGCCTCGAACGCGCGGCGGAGCTCGGGGAGGGCCGCCCCGACCCCCGCCCCTCCGATCGGCATCCATCCGTCCGCGTACTCGGCGACCGCCGCGAACACCGCCGGTGTCGCAGCTCCACCGACCAAGGTGGTGATCCGCGGCTGCTGGACCGGCTTCGGCCAGCTCCAACAGGGTTCGAGGGAGACGTAGCGGCCGTGGAACTCGGCCTCGTCCTCGGACCACAGCGCCTGCATACAGAGCACGTGCTCGCGGGCGACGTCGCGCCGCTCGGCAAACGGCACCCGGTGGTCCTCCGCCTCGGCGCGGTTCCAGCCGAAACCGATGCCGAGCACCACCCTCCCGGTGCTCAGGTGGTCGAGGGTGGCGAGCTGCTTGGCGAGGACGATCGGGTCGTGCTGCGCGACGAGCGCCACCCCGGTGCCCAGCCGGATGCGACTGGTGGTCGACGACGCAGCGGCGAGCGAGACCAGCGGATCGAGGCTGCGGCGGTAGTCGTCCGGACGGACGCCTTCGACCACCGCGGGAGGGGTGGCTTCCCGAACCGGAAGATGGGTGTGCTCGGGGAAGAAGAGCGAATCGAAACCCCGCTCTTCCGCCGCGCGGGCGAGCTCGGCGGGCGCCATCGTCTCGTCCGAGAGGAACGCGGTGACGCCGAGCCGCACCGGCTCAACCCCCGAGTGAGGCGGTCAACCCGGAACCGGGGTTCGCGCCCGGGTCGGCGAAGAGCGCAGCGTAGGCAGCCTCCTCCCTCTCGCGCGCGGCCCGGACTGCCGGGGCGCGGGCCGCGAGCATGAGGCGCTTGATCTCGCGGGTGCCCCGCGCCGGATACCCGGCGATCCGGCGGGCCAGCTCCATGGTCTCGGCGAGCGCGGCTCCGGCCGGGCACACCTTGAGCGCGAGCCCTGCGGCGACCGCCTGCTCGGCATCGATCCACTCGGATGCGAGGAGCATGGCCGCGGCACGCTGCCACCCGACCCGGGCCGGCAGCAGGGCGCTGCTCGCGGCCTCCGGGGGCACGCCGAGCTCCGCGAACGGGACCCGCAGCCGGGTCCCCTCCTCGACGAGAACGAGGTCCACGTGGGCGAGGAGGGTGCACCCGAGCCCGACGCCGACACCGTGGACTGCGGCGAGCAGCGGCTTTTCGAAGGCACCGAGGATCTCGAGAAGGTCCCGGAACCCCGATCCCGCGGTCTCCCCGAGCTCCCCTTGCGCGATCGCGGCCATCTCGCGGAGGTCTTGCCCGGAGGTGAACGCGGGTCCCCGCCCGGTGAGGACGACAGCGCCGATCGAATCGTCGCCGAGCGCCCCGGAGAGTGCCTCCCCGACCGCTCCGTACATGGCGGCGTCGAACGCGTTCCGCATCTCGGGACGGTCGAAGGCGATCAGGCGCACGCCGTCGCCGTCTTCGACCACGATGCGGTGCTCGCTCATCGGCGCTGCCGACCTGCCGCGTGCGGTGGCCGCCTCATGGCCGGAACACCTGCCCGCCGTCGACGTTGAACACGTGCCCGGTGATCCAGGAGGCCTCGTCCGAGAGGAGGAACTGGCACATCCCCACCAGGTCGGAGGGCTGGCCCTCCCGTTTGATCGCCAGCGAGGAGAGGATCGGCCGGAGCAGCGCGTCCGGAACCACCGTGCGGGCGGCTTCGGTCTCGATGGGTCCCGGCGCGATGGCGTTGATCCGGATGTTCGAGCCGGCGAGCTCGTGCGCGAGCTGCTGGGTGAGGGAGTTGACCCCGGCCTTGGCCAGCCCGTAGAAGCCCGCGTAGAGATAGGCCGCCGTCGAGGACTGGTTGACGATCGCACCACCGCCACGTGCCTTCATGGAGGGGAAGCAGGCACGCACACCGTTGAGCGCGCCGAGCATGTTCACCGACAGGAACCGGGTCAGGTACTCCCAGTCCACCGTCAGAAGAAGGTCCAGCTGCATCTTCCCGAAGATCGCCGCGTTGTTGACCAGCAGGTCGACGCCGCCGAACCGCACGGTGGCCGCGTCCGCCATGGCGGCAGCCGATGCAGGGTCTGCGACATCCACGTGGACCGGTTCGGCCTTTCCCCCGGCTGCCTCGATGCCTTCGGCGACCCTCTCGGCCCCGGCAGTATCGATGTCGGCCACCACCACCGACGCCCGGGAGCGGGCGAGCGCCTCCGCGTAGACCTGACCGATGCCGCCGGCGGAGCCGGTGACGATCGCGACCTTCCCCCTGAAGTCGAAATGCACGCTCGGACCGGGGTCGGCCTCTTGGCCGGTGGGTGGGTTCACCGGCTCTCGTGCCGGCTCGCGATCACCCGCTCGGCCACCTCGTTCACCCCCGTCGAGAGCGGCCACCCGATGTAGTGGGTGAGGTGCACCACGGTCTCGCGCACCTGTTCCTCGGTGAGCTCGCCCCGCTCGAGCGCGGAGCGGAACTGGATCTCGACGAGCGGGGTCAGACCGAGGGCGGCGAGTACGCCGATGGTCATGAGGCGGCGGTCCCTGATGTCGAGCGCGGGACGAGTCCAGACCGCTCCGAAGAGGTGGTCGACGGTGAAGTCGACGTACGGTCCGGGGATCCGGTCCGGGTCGACCGAGAAGCCGTAGACCTCCTGCATCTTCGCCATCCCCTGCCGGCGGGGGTCGGCGCCTGCAGCCTCGCCCTCCGACGTGCTGCGCGCTTCGGGCTCACTCATGGCGTGCCACCCTTTCACTCGAACCGGCGGTCGAGCCGGCGACCGACCGTAGCCCGCGGCGATCCAGGGCCGACCTCCGCATGCTCACGTCGCGCGAGGTGCGAGCCCGAAGACCTCGTCGCAGCGAGCTTCGGCCATCGCGGCGAGCGGAAGATCGACGTCGAGTCGCCGAGCGAGCTCGAGCGCAGCGCGCAGGTCCTTGTGCGCGAGGACCGACCCGGCCCGCATGGCGTCGACGATGAACTCGGGGTCGCTCTCGGTCAGCGGCGCTGCCGTCGTCCGGAACATCAACCTCGACGCGCCTCCGATGCGCGTGTCGCTCACCCGGATGGCCTCGGCGAGTTTGGACAGCTCGATTCCGGCCGCCTCGGCGAGAACCTGGCCCTCGTAGGCGGCGAGCCACGATCCGTACTGGACCAGGTTGCGGGCGAGCTTCGCGGCGAGCCCCGCTCCGAAGGGACCCATGGGGATGGTGAGGGAACCGATGGCCTCGAGCACCGGCCGCGCTCGCTCGACCACCTCGGCGTCGCCGCCGACCATGCAGACGAGATCGCCACTGGCCGCGGCCGCGGGACCTCCGGAGACGCCGCAGTCGACGATCGCCACACCCGCGGCCGACGCCTCGGCCCCGATCGCCTCGACGCACTCGGTCGAGATGGTGCTCACCACGACGAACACCATGTCGGGTCCGGCCACGGCGAGTCCGCCTTCCGGGCCCGAGAGGACCGCGTGGACCTGCTCGTCGTCGACCACCGCCACGATCACCGCCTCCGCACGGCGCGCGACCTCGGTCGCGGACCCGGCGACCTCGGCGTCCCCGGCGTAGCCCTCGGTCGCCTCGGCCCGGACGTCACAGACGACCAGTGGAAGCCCCGCGCGGAGCACGCTCCGGGCCATTCCGTCGCCGAGGGACCCGAGCCCGATCACGCCGACCACCGGCTTCGTCGCGGTCTCCGATGGCCCCGAACCTGTCGGCACCTGGCCTCCCCTCCCTGATCCGGTTCGGCCGACGAGCGAAGGCACGGACAGGAGCCGGTTCGCCCGCAGCGCGCCACGGGGCTTTTCCTGGACAGTTGTCCAGACTATAGTTCAGACACATGACCGATGCCAAGGCCGCGGAGGGAGGAACGAGCGCGAAGGGCGGTCTCGCCGACTACTCGGGGGACTTCCGCCCCGACTTCCGATACGAGGACCTCTCCAAGCCCGCGCTCGTCCGACTGGTGCGCGAATTCGCCCAGATCGTCCACATCCTCGATCGCGCCATGTGCGGGGCGATCGGCATGAGCCACGGAGGGGCGGAGATGCAACGCCTCGCCATCGAAGAGTGGCGCGGGGCGAGCCCCGTCTACGGCGAACGGCTCCGGGCGATCATGAACGTCACCGGCGACACGGTCGAGGACATCTTCAAGGTGCTCCAGCTCGACCCCGGGTTCCCCCACCACTACCTCGACGTGCGGTACGAGGTGGTGGACGAGAAGCACGGCTTCTTCGAGCTCGCGTACTGCGGTGCCCTCATGGACGCAGAACCGTGGGGCGACAAGATGGTGACGGGCATGTGCCACCACATCGAGGACGGGACCTTCGACTACACCGCTCAGGCGGTCAACCCGAAAGCGCACATCCGTCACGTGCACCGGCCGCCGAGGGTCCCCTCCGACCGTGCCCCCCACTGCCGGTGGGAGGTCATCATCGACGACGACAACGAGACCCTGCCCGAACCGGACATCACCAAGATCGTCCGAGGGACCACCGCTGCGACCTTCGAGTACCCGCCCCTCCGCGACGGCACGCCACACGTCCCCGGCCGCAACCTGCCAGGTGAGGCCTAAGCGTGGTCCAGGGTCTGGCATACGAGGCACCGAGGCGCTGGCTCACCGAGCGGCAGGCCGAGGCGGTCGACCAGCTGGTGGACGCGGCCGAGGTCGAGGTCGAGGCGTCGGGTTACGACGGGCTCTCGGTTCGCAACGTCGCGCGCCGCGCCGGCGTCGCGCCGGCGACCGCGTACACCTACTTCAGTTCGAAGGACCACCTCCTCGCCGAGTTGCTGTGGCGGAACGTCCGTACCGTGCCGCCGTCGGCCACCGAACCTTCCGCGCCACTCGCCGACCGAATCGTCCAGGCGGTGGAGGAGCTCGGCGCGATCATCGGTCGCAGTCCCGCGCTGGTCGCCGCCTGCACCCAGGCCCTCCTCAGCTCCAATCCCGACGTGAAGGGTCTCCGTGACCGCATCGGTGCGGACATCCGGCGCCGACTGGCGGCCGCAGTCGGGCCGGACGGCGACCCCGACGTGGTGTCGGTCCTGCTCACCACCTACTTCGGGGCCATGCTGATGGCAGGGATGGGACACATGACCTTCGCCGCGGTGCCCGGCTTCGTGGCGGACGCGGCGCGGCTGATGACCGTCGCGGGTCCTCCGCCGGCAGCTGGCAACGTGAAAGGGAACGGAAGGGGCAACGGGAAGGGTCGCTCACGGTGAGCCTCGCCGTCGACGACCCGGTGACGTTCAGCCCGTACGCCTACGAGATCCACGAGGACCCTTATCCCGCCTATGCCCGGCTCCGGCGCGAGGCACCGGTCTACCGCAACGACGAGTTCGACTTCTGGGCCTTCGCCCTCCACGAGGACGTGATCGGCGCGTTCCGCAACGTCGACGCGTTCTCGAACGCCAACGGCGTGTCGCTCGAGCCGTCCGCCTACGGCCCGCACGCCCACCGGGTGATGTCCTTTCTCGCGATGGACCCGCCCCGCCACACCCGGATGCGATCGTTGGTCGGAAAAGGGTTCACCCCCCGCACAGTCGCCCGCTTGGAGGAGAGGATCCGGGAGATCGCTCTCGAACACCTCGAACCGGCGCTCGACCGCAGCTCGTTCGAGTTCATCTCGGAGTTCGCCGGCAACGTGCCGATGGACGTGATCTCCGAGCTGGTCGGCGTGCCGAAGGCCGACCGCGCCGCATTGCGACGCCTCGCCGACCTGGTGCTCCACCGCGACGAGGGGGTCTTCGACGTACCTCCTTCCGGGATGGAGGCCGCGTTGGAACTGGTCTCGTACTACGGCGAGATGGTCCGCGAGCGGCGCACCAGCCGGCGCGAGGACCTGACTTCGGAACTCCTCGACGCCGAGATCGACGGCGACCGCCTGACCGACGACGAGGTCATCGCCTTCTTGTTCCTGATGGTCGTCGCCGGCAACGAGACCACCACCAAACTGCTCGGGAATGCGGTCTACTGGGCATGGCGGTACCCCGACGAGCGCACGAAGCCCTTCGCCGATCCCGCCCGCATCCCCGATTGGGTCGAGGAGACGCTCCGCTTCGACAGCTCGACGCAGATGGTGGTGCGGGTCACCCGTACGCCCGTCGAGGCCGGCGGGTTCGCGATCGCCCCCGGCCAACGGGTCCTCCTGCTGATCGGCTCGGCAAACCGCGACGAACGGGTCTTTCGTCGTGCGGAGGTCTACGACCTCGACCGCGACACGCAGAAGATGGCGAGCTTCGGCAACGGACGGCATTTCTGCATGGGTGCCCCGCTGGCCCGGCTCGAGTCGCGGGTCGCGCTGGAGGAGCTCGTCCGGCGGGTGCGCACCTACGAGATCGACGAGTCGGACGCCGAGCGCGTGCACTCGATCAACGTCCGCGGCTTCGCGTCGCTGCCGATCGCAGTGAAACCGCGCTAATGCCCCGGTTCGCGGCACACCCCGAGCGCCGGCCGGCGGTGGTCACCGGGGCGTCCTCGGGGATCGGCCAGGCCGCAGCAGAGACGCTCGCATCGGCGGGACACCCGGTCGTCCTCGGTGCGCGCCGTGTCGAAAAGTGCGAGGAGACCGCCGAGGCGATCCGCGCCGCGGGCGGCGAGGCCTACGCGCTGCACCTCGACCTCGCCGACCCGAAGTCCCCCGCCGGCTTCGCCGAGCGGGCCGTCGAGGTCCTCGGCGCGGTCGAGATCCTCGTCTCGAACGCCGCGCTCAACCCGGCCGGATCGGTACTCGACACCGACGACGGTCTCTTCGGCGAAGTGCTCGAGGTCAACGTCGAGGGCACCCACCGGCTGGTGCGGTCGTTGCTCCCGGCGATGGTGGAGCGCCGGCGCGGCGACCTCGTCTTCGTCACCTCCGACGTGGCGATGCGACCCCGCCCGTCGATGGTCGCCTACGTGACCTCCAAGTGGGCGCTCGAGGGGTACGTGCGGACGCTCCAGATGGAGCTCGAGGGAACCGGCGTGCGGGCGACCGTGCTCCGACCGGGACCCACCCAGACCGCGATGGGCATGGACTGGGACCCCGACAGGACCGCGGCGATCCTCAAGGAGTGGGAACGATGGGGCCTCGCCCGGCATGCCAGCTTCATGCCGCCGGCCGGTGTCGCCCGCGCAGTCCTCGCCTCCGTCGACATGCCGCGGGGCATCTACGTCAGCACCATCGAGCTCCAACCGGAAGCACCGATCGAGGAGGAACGATGACCACGACAGTCGAGCTCCGAGAGCCGCCGCGGGTCTCGGGAGGCGCTGCCCCCGAGGGTCACCTCGACGAGCTCCGCACCGACCCCATCGCGCTGCTCGAGCGGGTACGCGCCGAATGCGGCGACATCGGCGTCTTCCGGCTTGCCGACCGGGACGTCGTGCTGCTGAGCGGGGCCGAGGCGAACGAGCTCTTCTTCCGCGCGCCCGAGGAGGAGCTCGACCAGGCGGAGGCCTACCCGTTCATGACACCGGTCTTCGGCGAGGGCGTGGTGTTCGACGCTCCCCCGGAACGCCGTCGCGAGATGCTCCACAACCAGGCGCTGCGCGACAAGTTCATGCGCGGCCACGCCGCGACCATCGCCGCCGAGGTCGACCAGATGGTGTCGCACTGGGACGACGAGGGGGAGATCGACCTCCTGGACTTCTTCGCCGAGCTGACCATCTACACCTCGTCCTCGTGCCTCATCGGAAAGCGCTTCCGCGACGAGCTCGACCACCGCTTCGCCGACCTCTACCACGACCTCGAGCGCGGGACCGACGCGGTGGCCTACGTGGACCCCTACGCGCCCATCGAGAGCTTCCGCCGCCGGGACCAGTCGCGGGCCGAGCTGGTGCGTCTGGTGCAGGGGATCATGGACGGCCGGTTGGCGAAGGAGCCGCCGCCCGACGACGAGCGCGACCTCCTCGACGTGCTCCTCTCGATCCGCGAGGAGGACGGCACACCCCGGTTCAGCGCGGACCAGGTCACCGGGATCTTCATCTCGATGATGTTCGCCGGTCACCACACCACCTCGACCACCGCGTCGTGGATGGTCATCGAACTGCTCAAGCATCCCGACGAGCTCCGCCGGGTGGTCGACGAACTGGACCGGCTCTATGCGGACGGCGCCGAGGTCAGCTACCAGGCCCTGCGCGAGATGCCCTGGCTCGAGGCTTCCCTCAAGGAGACCCTGCGGCTGCACCCTCCGCTCATCCTGTTGCTGCGGGTCGCCAAGAAGGACCTCGACTTTCGCGAGTACACGATCCACGCGGGCCAGATGGTCGGTGCCTCGCCGTGGGTCTCCAATCGGATCGCCGAGGACTTCGAGGCACCCGAGCGCTTCGACGCGACGCGCTACATCTCGCCCCGCGACGAGGAGAAGGAGAACCCCTGGACCTGGATCCCCTTCGGGGCCGGGCGCCACCGCTGCGTCGGGGCCGCTTTCGCGCTCATGCAGCTGAAGGCCATCTTCTCGGTGCTCCTCCTCGACTGGGAGTTCGAGCTGGCACAGGCACCCGAGAGCTACCAGCCCGACTTGTCGAAAATGGTCATCCAGCTACGCCAGCCGGTTGCGGTCCGTTATCGCCGCCGCCGGCCGGCCGACGAGAGCGCGCGCTGATGGAGGTCCGCGTGGACCTCGACCTCTGCCAGGGTCACGGCGTCTGCGAGTCGGAGGCGCCGTCGGTGTTCGAGCTCGCCAAGAGCGATCAGGTGACCATTCTCGAGGGCCATCCGGACGAGAGCTTGAGGGTCGAGGTCGAGACCGCGGTCCGCTACTGTCCGACGTCCGCACTGCGCATCATCGAGGAGGATTGATCCATGCCGTCGTTCCCACGTAGCGAGCTCGAGGAGATGATGAGTCGCTGGCTCGAGATCAACCGGCGCTGCGAGGAGAACCTCGACTGGAAGCCGATGGCCGACATGTACACCGAGGACGCCACCTACGGGTGGAACGTCGGCCCGAACGACGAGTTCATGGCCGTCGGGCGCGACGAGATCCGCGAGTACGCCCTCGGCACCGAGATGGTGGGCCTCGGAGGGTGGACCTACCCGTACCAGCGTGTGCTCATCGACGACGTGCAGGGAGAGATCCTCGGCCTGTGGCGCCAGATCGCGGACGCGACGAGACCCGACGGCGGCCACTACGAGATCGCCGGGCTCGGCGGCAGCTGGTTCCGCTACGCGGGTGACTTCAAGTGGAGTTGGCAGCGCGACTTCTTCGACGTCGGCAACGCCACTGCGACCTACTTCGAGATGATCAAGGCGGGCGCGCTGAGTGCGGGGATGCAACAGCGCATCGAGCGGGCGGCCGGCGGCGAGCGCCAGCCTGGTCACTACCGGGTCGGCGGCGCGCCGGTCGGGCTCTGGGAGGGCGTGTGACCGCGCGGGTCTGCAGGGTGCCGCGGCAGCGGTGACCAGCTCGTCGGCGGATGCGGTGTCACCGTCGTCGACTCCCACATCCGAGTCGACCCGGTCTGACCGTCTCGACCGGGGAGAGGAGAAACCGTATAAAAACCGTACGAAAAAGGAGCCCGAACATGCTGCAGGGCGCCTGCGAACAGACGCCCTGCAGATACGAAGTGCTGAGTGTTTTCACCGAGGTTCCGTGCCGCGCCGGATGGGACCAAAGTCCGGCTGGGTCGCTCGGCGGGTGTCTGGCTGGGATTCGCCAGGTGGTTCAGCGAGCCGCCTTAGCGGCCAGCCACCTCCAGGGTCCCGAATCGTTGACTACTCAGTTGGACCACCTCCTTCCTCTGGTGCGCCCATATTAGGCGAAGGGTCCCTCTTCCCAGGGTGAGCCCCGAGGGCCCGCGAGGCCCTTGAGCAGACCCGCCCCGCGGGCGATAGTGTCGAACATATGTTCGCTTCCCGGGTCGACCGACGGAACGGGTCCGCCCGAGTCGCCCGGCCGGACCCGGGCTCGTTGGCTCTCCTGGCCGAGCGGGTGCGCCCGGTCTCCTCCAGCCGGAGCCGCCTCCTTCCGGTGGTGGCATCCCTCGCCGGCCTCCTGCCCGATGGTGGTCTGCGACGGGGGAGCACCCTCGTCGTGACCGGCGTACCCGGAGGTGACCCGGAGAGTGCCGGGAGCATCAGCCTGGCGCTGGCCCTGCTCGCCGCCGCGTCGGCGGCGGGGTCGTGGTGCGCGCTGGTCGGAGTGACCGGCCTCGGCGCCGTCGCCGCCCACGACCTCGGTGTCGACCTCGATCGCTCGGCGGTGGTCCCCCGTCCGGGGCCGGCCTGGGCCGAGGTCACCGCGACGCTCCTCGAAGGAGTCGACCTGGTCCTGCTCTGTCCGCCCTTCCCCCGCGCCCGGCCATGGCCCGCCGGTTGGGTGCGAAGGTGAGAGAGCGCCGGGCCGTTCTCTTGGTCGCGCCGGGGCGGGGCGGGTGGCCCGAGCACCCCGACGTACGGCTCGAGGTGGCCGGGGTGCGCTGGGACGGGGTCGGCGCGGGCGAGGGGTACCTGCGGGGACGCCAGATGAGGGTGACCACGACGGGAAGGGGGCCGGCGGCACGCCCGCGGTCCGCCCACCTGTGGCTCCCCTCGGCGGCCGGGACGGTGGAAGCCGGCGGGACGGGTGGTCACTGAGGTGGAACGCCTGCTGGTCGTGAGCTGTCCCGACCTGCTCGAGGTGGACGAGGGCGGCGAGGCCCTCCGGTCGTTCGCCGAGGTGATCGGCGCGGTGGAGGCGTACTGCCCGTGGGTCACCGCGGTGCGGCCGGGCATCTGCTCCCTCCCGGCCCGGGGCCCCGCCCGCTACTTCGGCGGCGAGCGCGCGCTGATCCGCTCGATCGCCGCCGCGGCCTCGCCGATCACCCCCGTCGAGGTGGGCGTGGCCGACGGGTTGTTCGCCGCCGTCCTCGCCGCGCGCGACGGCCGGGTCGTCCCACCCGGAGGGACCCCTCGGTTTCTCGCCCCGTTCGCGGTGGAGGTCCTCGGCAACCCCGAGCTGGCCGAGCTGCTGGCCCGTCTCGGTATCCGCACCCTCGGAGACTTCGCCGAATTGCCCGAATCCCACGTCCTCGGCCGCTTCGGGGCCGACGGCGTCTGGTGCCACCAGTTGGCCCGCGGGCGAAGCGGCGAGCTGGCCGGACTGCGCCGGCCGACTCCGGGGCGGCGCAACGGATCGGAGCCGGACGAGGGCGTGACCGCGACCGCGACCGCGACCGGCTTCTGGGGTGGGGCGAGCGACGCGGAGGCCCGGGCGGCGCGATCGCTCGTCGCGGTGCAGGAGCTCCTCGGTGCCGAGGGCGTCGTCCGCGCGCGTCTCCAGGGTGGGCGGGGACCGGCCCAACAGGCCCGCTTCGTCACCTGGAACGCGGACGCGCGTCGCGAGGGCATCGACGTCGCCGCCCCGTGGCCCGGGCGGATCCCCCCACCGGCGCCGGCGGTCGTCCATCCCTCCCCGCTCCCCGCCGAACTCGCCGGCGGGGGTGGGAAGCCGGTCGCGGTTTCGGCTCGCGGTCTCCTCAGCGCGACCCCCGCACGTCTCTCGGTGGAGGGGGGCCCGTGGACGACGGTGACCGCGTGGGCCGGCCCGTGGCCCTCGGAGGAACGGTGGTGGTCGCGGTCCCGTCGCCGGAGCGCGCGATTACAGGCGGTCACCGCCGCCGGCCCTGGTTGCATGGCCGCCTACCTGCTGCTCGTCGAACGAGGCCGCTGGTGGGTCGAAGCGACCTACGGATGAGGTCCCGGCGATGTCCTACGCCGAGCTCCACGCACACTCCAACTTCTCCTTCCTCGACGGCGCGAGCCATCCCGAGGAGCTGGCCGCGGAGGCAGTCCGTCTCGGTCTGTCCGCGCTCGCCCTGACCGATCACAACGGTCTCTACGGCGTGGTCCGCTTCGCGGAGGCAGCCCGGGCCTTCGGCCTCCCCACCGTGTTCGGCGCCGAGCTCACCGTCACCGGCGCCGGCGCCGCGCCGCACGCGCGCACCGGCATGCCCGACCCGGACGGCACCCATCTCGTGGTGCTCGCCCGGGATCCCGAGGGGTACGCGCGCTTGAGCCAGGTCCTCGCGGCGGCCCACTTGGCCGGTGGCGAGAAGGGCAAACCGGTCGTCACCCTCGACGAGCTGACGGACCGGCACGATGGCCACTGGCAGGTCCTCACCGGGTGTCGCAAGGGGGCACTCGCCGCCGCGTTCACCACCGGCGGCCCGGCCGCCGCGGCCCGCGCGCTCGACCAGTTGATCGACCGTTTCGGACGCGAGCGCCTCGCGGTCGAACTGTGGGACCACGGGGATCCGATCGACGCGACCCGTAACGACGCCCTGGCCGTGCTCGCCGTCGAGCGCGGGGTCGCGCCGGTGGCGACCAACAACGTGCACTACGCCACGCCCGGCCGATTCCCGCTCGCCACCGCCCTCGCCGCGGTCCGCGCCCGACGGCCGCTCGAGGAGCTCGAGGGGTGGCTCCCCCCGTCGGGCACCGCCTGCCTCCGTGGGGAGGCCGAGCAGCGGCGCCGGTTCGCCCGGTGGCCCGGGGTGGTCGACACGGCGGGAGCGATCGCCGACGCATGCGCGTTCGACCTGCGTCTGGTCGCGCCGCGCCTCCCGGACTTCCCGGTCCCCGACGGCCACACCGAGCAGAGCTTTCTGGTCGAGCTCGCCGGGCGCGGCGCGACCGACCGTTACGGGCCGCGCGACGCCGAGCGGGTGCCAGGGGCGTGGGTCCAGCTCGACCACGAGCTCGGGATCATCGGAGAACTCGGGTTCGCGGGCTACTTCCTCACCGTCTGGGACATCGTGTCCTTTTGCCGGAGGGCGGACATCCTCTGCCAGGGCCGAGGCTCGGCCGCCACGTCCGCGGTCTGCTACGCCCTCGGCATCACCAACGTCGACGCGGTCTCGCTCGGCCTGTTGTTCGAACGCTTCCTCTCCCCCGCGCGACGGGCCGCCGGACATCGACGTGGACATCGAGTCGGGCCGGCGCGAGGAGGTCATCCAGTACGTCTACGAGCGCTACGGCCGCCTGCACGCCGCCCAGGTGGCGAACGTCATCACCTACCGGTCGCGCTCGGCGCTGCGCGACCTCGGCAAGGCGCTCGGGCACGATCTCGAGGAGGTCGACGCGTGGTCGAAGTCGGTCGATCGGGGGGAGCCGCTCGGTGCGCGGGGAGACCTTCCTCCCCTGCTCGCCGGTCTCGCCGCCGAGGTGATCGACTTCCCGCGCCACCTCGGGATCCACTCGGGCGGGATGGTCATCTGCGACCGGCCGGTGGTCGAGGTCTGCCCGGTCGAATGGGGCCGGATGCCAGGCCGGAGCGTGCTCCAGTGGGACAAGGACGACTGCGCGGCAATCGGGCTGGTCAAATTCGATCTGCTCGGTCTCGGCATGCTGACCGCGCTCCACCACATGGTCGACCTGGTGCGCGAGTTCCACGACGTCGGGATCGACCTGGCCCGCCTCGATCAGGAACCCGAGGTCTACGACCTGCTCTGCCGCGCGGACACCGTCGGCGTGTTCCAGGTGGAGTCGCGCGCGCAGATGAACACCCTCCCCCGGGTCAAACCGCGCTGCTTCTACGACCTCGCGATCGAGGTCGCCCTCATCCGCCCGGGTCCCATCCAGGGGAACGCCGTCCACCCCTACATCCGGCGCCGCAACGGGACCGAGCCGGTCTCCTACCTCCATCCGCTGCTCGAGCCCGCGCTCGAGCGGACGCTCGGGGTGCCACTCTTCCAGGAACAGCTCATGCAGATCGCCATCGACGTGGCCGGGTTCACCCCGACCGAAGCCGACGAGCTCCGCCAGGCGATGAGCGCCAAGCGGTCGGGCGAACGGATGGCCCGTCTCCGCGATCGGCTCTTCGCGGGGATGGCGGCTCGCGCGGTCTCGGCGGAGGTGTCCGAGCAGGTCTACGCGGCACTGGCCGCGTTCGCCAACTTCGGCTTCCCCGAGAGTCACTCTGTGGCCTTCGCCCATCTCGTGTACGCCACCGCCTGGTGCAAGGTCCACTATCCCGCCGCGTTCACCGCCGGTCTGCTCAATGCACAGCCGATGGGGTTCTGGTCGCCGCAGAGTCTCGTCGCCGACGCCAAGCGTCACGGTGTGGTCGTCCGCCGGCCCGACGTCAACGCGGGCGGGGCCGACGCCGGGCTCGAGGAGGAGGAACCCGGGAGGAGCGGGCGGGAACGGCCCGCCGTCCGGCTCGGGCTCTCCTCGGTGCGCGGCATCGGGGAGGAGACTGCGCAGCACATCGCCGAGGGGCAACCCTGGTCGGCGATGGAAGAGTTGGTGCGCCGCGCCGGGGTCACCCGCGCCCAGCTCGAGGCGTTGGCGACCGCCGGCGCCCTCGACGAGCTGGCCCCCGAGGACCGACGGCGCGCCGTTCCGAACCGGCGCGCCCTCGTCTGGGGTGCGGGCGCTGCCTCCCAGGCCACGCCCGATCGGCTTCCCGGTGTGGTCACCGGGTCGGACCCGCCGGCCTTGCCGGCCCCCTCACGGTGGGAAGGGGTGGCCGACGACCTCTGGTCCCTCGGGATGGCGCCCGACACCACCGCCATGGAACTGGCCCGCGACCGGCTCCGCCGCCGGGGTGTCCTCCCCGCCGCGTCGCTCCGGTCGAGGCCGGCCGGTGAGCGGATCACCGTGGGCGGGGTGGTCACCCACCGCCAGCAACCCGAGAGTGCCCGGGGGGCGGTCTTCTTGAACCTCGAGGACGAGACCGGGATGGTCAACGTGGTCTGCTCCCGGGGCGCCTGGGTCCGATGGAAGGCGGTGGCCCGCACCCGCCCCGCCCTTTTGGTCCGCGGCCGGATCGAGCGTTCGGAAGGTTCGATCACCCTGGTGGCGGAGCGATTCGAGCCGCTCGAGCTGGGCCCGGTGCCCTCTTCCCGAGATTTCCGGTGAAATGGGCTTGACTACTCTATGCGTCGTGGTCAACACTATGAGTGAGCTTGGAGTGCCACAGCAACGCCGATGATTCCAATTCAGCACCCACTCACCAGACCGGGGGGACCGATGCCCCACCCGGCGAACTGAACGAAACACCCAAAGACCCGAGTGATCGGGCACCGAGCGAGCCGGCGGAGTCCGGTGAGAAGAAAGTCCCATCGGCGACTAGAGGAGGCTGTGGCAGATGAGTGGGGAACTAGCAGGTGTGAGCATGATCTCGATCGACTTGGTCGTGGCGGTCGTCGCGATCTCGATGATCGCCGGAGCCATCGATGTGATCCGGCAGCCAGGATGGGCGTGGAGGAGCGCCGACGAGTCGAAGCTCGCCTATCTCGTCCTCGTCGCTCTCGTACCGATCGTCGGACTCGGCATGTACCTCTTCATGGCCCGTCCGAAGGTCGTCGAGATCGCGAAGGCCGGACGCGCGGCGAGCCTTCCCTTCGAGCGCTACGGCGACGACGTGGCGACGAAGCTCCGCGACGACTTGCAGCTGCCCGGCACCGTCGTCGCACCGGCCGGCCTCGGCAGCTTCGGCGAGCGGATCGATCAGGCCACGCCGGTCCCGACCCTCGAGCCTGTCGGCGCCCGCGCACCGGCGACAGTCGGCGCTCCCGGTCCTGAGGGGGCCGCGGTAGCCGCAGCCGCCGCGACGCCCTACTCGGGAACGGCCACCCACACCGTCGCTCCGCCGACCGGGTTCACCCGTCCCTACAACCCGATGCAGCGCACCAGCCTGCTTGCGACCGACAGCTCCGCCACCGTTCCGGCGGGATGGAAGGCAGACCCGACGGGCCGCCACCAGTTCCGTTACTGGGACGGGTCGCTCTGGACGGAGAATGTCGCCGACGCAGGTATCCAGGCGAGGGACGCCGTTCGTTCGTAACCCCTCCGGCTCTTGTCCCGCCGGCCGGTCCGTCCAGTCCCCCCTATCCTCCCTGACGGGCCAGCCGGCTGAGCCGGGCGACAAGCACCTCCAGCACCAGCTCGCCCGGGAGGGCGGTCGTGCCCCGTACGTCGAGGTCGGCCTGCGCGAGCAGGCGGACCGCCCGGGCGATGCTGGAGGTGCTCGTCCTGCGTGAGACGGTGAGCGCCTTGCCGGCCGGGAAGCTGCTCCTCAATCCGAGGAGCTCGGCGGCCTGGTCGGCGGAGGTGGCACCGGAGCCGTCGAGACGCAGCAGTTGCCGGTAGTGGCGGTGGAGCCCTCCGAGCACGACGAGCGGCGGTGACCCACCGGCGGCGAGCATCCGCCGGAGCACCGAGAGAGCCCCTCGCGTGTCACCGGCGTCGATGGCGTCGGTGAGCTCCCACGGTGCGACCGACCCGGCCTCTCCGAGGAACGGCTCGAGGTCGTCGAGGCTCACCGCGGCGCCTTCCCCGTACGCCGACGCCAGTGTGTCGAGCAAGCCGGCCAGGCGGCCCATGTCCTCCCCCAGGTGCTCGCCCAGCCGCGCCGCGGCCGGCGCCTCCAGACGGACCGGACCTTCCCGCAGATGCACCGCCAGCCACTGGGAGCGGGCCCGACCGGTCCCGACCGAGGTGTCGAGCACCTCGCCCTTCGACGCCGCGGCCTTCGACAGCGACGGCGGCACGGCCCCACCCCCGGCGACCAGCACGAGGGCGGTCGATTCCAACGGATCGTCCAGGTAGCTGGTGAGGCGGCCGGCGTCCGCGCTGGTCAGCTGCCCTGCTTCGCGCACCACCACCACTCGGCGGTCGACGAGGAACGGAGGCGTCGTGCAGGCATCGACCACCGCGCCCACGTCGAGGCGGTCGACGCTCGGTCCGCCGAACTCCTCGACCACGAGGGAGGGATCGCGCTCGGCGACCAGTCGATCGGTGAGCAGATGGGCGGCCTGACCGACGAGGGAAGGGTCGTCCCCCTTCACCAGGTAGACGGGGAGCGACTCCGTCGCCCGAGCGGCCCGACGCGCGGAAGGCCGAGTCCCCGACCCGGCGTCGCTCCCTCTCATCGGGCGTTCCTTCTCATGGTGCGTGTGGCACCGGTTCGCACGCCGAGGCCTCGCTGACCGCGGCCAGCACCCGGCAGACCTGACGGTGGGCCGCCACCTCGTGCACCCGGACGATCCGGCAACCGAGGGTCACGCCGATGGCCGTCGCGGCGAGAGACGCCTCGCGGCGTGCGTCGATCTCGAGGTCGAGCACCTTCCCGAGAAACGTCTTGTTGGAGGCGGACAGGAGCAGCGGGTAGCCGAGCCCGGCGAGGCGGTCCGACGCGCGCAGCAAGGTCAGCGACTGCACCGCGGTCTTCCCGAGGTCGAGTCCCGCGTCGAGCACGATCCGCTCGGGCGCGATCCCCGCATCGACGGCCAGCCGGGCGCGGTGGAGGAGGAACCGGCAGACCTCCTCGATCAGATCGTCGTAGACCGGCTCGGGGTCGGGAACGCGGGGACGGAGCCGGATGTGCGTGGCGACCACGGTCGCACCGGCGGCGGCCGCAGTCGCAAGGTACGCGAGGTCGGCGAACCCGCTGATGTCGTTGCCCATCACCGCTCCCGCGGCGAAGGACTCCGCGGCCACCGCCGCGCGCCAGGTGTCGACCGAGAGCGGTGTGTCGAAGCGGGCGTGCAGCGCCTCGATCGCGGGGACGACACGGTCGAGCTCCTCCGTCTCGGAGACCTCGGGCCCTGGGCCCGCCTTGACGCCGCCCACGTCGAGCAGGTCGGCCCCCTCGGCGACGAGAGCCTCCGCTCGTCGGAGCAGCTCGTCGAGCGCGAAGGTCGCACCCCGGTCGTAGAAGGAATCCGGGGTGCGGTTGAGGATCCCCATCACGATCGCCCGGTGGCGGAGGTCGATGGTCCGCTGCCCGAGCGCGAGCGTCCTCGCCGGCACGTCGGTGACGCTACCGCCGTGCGGTTCGGGTGCTCGCCCGAGGTTCAGAAGAGCCGCGCGGCGAGCGCCTTGCGGTAGTCGCTCGTGCGCGGATCGTCGGGGCCGAGGGTCTCGAGGAGGTCGAGGAATTCCTGGCGCGCGGTGCTGTCGTCGCGGACCCGCTCGAGGAGCCTGTCGAGCAGTTCGGACACCTCTGCGCCGTCGACGTGGACCTCCTGCGAGGCGAGGCGCGCCTCTGCGAGCAGCCGGCGGACTTCGGGTGTCTCGGGGATGCGGCGCAGGAGGCCGATCGCCTCGTCGGTCTCCCCACTGCCGATCAGCATCGCCGAGAGCGCGGTGATCGCGCCGGGGTGGTCGGGCTGGAGCTCGAGAGCCTGACGGAGCATCTCCGCGCTGCCCGACTCGACGCCCTCGGCGACCAGCCGGTCGACCTCGCTCGGTGAGAGCCGGCCCACGAAGTCCGCCACTGCTTCCTCGGGCAGTGCGCCGATGAACTGGTCGACGACCGTGCCGTCCCGCAGGGCGAACACCGCAGGGATCGACTGGACCCGAAAGCTCGCAGCGATGGTCGGATTCTCGTCGACGTTGACCTTGGCGAGAACCACGGTCCCGGCGGTCGCGTCGACGACCCGCTCGAGGATCGGCCCGAGCGTCCGACACGGACCGCACCAGGGTGCCCAGAGGTCGACGACCACCGGCACCTCCATGGAGCGCCGGAGGATCTCCTCCTCGAACGTGGCATCGGTGACGTCGATCATCACGAAGACGATACCGGGACGACCCGGCAACACCGGCCGGCCGGCCACGCCAGGTAGCGTCATGGAGTGACCTCGACCGCACGCGACCCTCGGTTCTCCGGAGCAGGCTGATGGACGCCGCGCACCCCGCCGTCGACGTTGCGGTCGAGGGGATCGTGGTCGGACCGGTGAGCGAGTGGCTGAACTCCCACGTCGACGGTGCGGTGCCACCCTTCCGGTTCGATCTGATCGCAGGGGGCCGCTCGAACCTCACCTACCGGGTGACGGATCACTCCGGTCGGTCCTTCGCACTACGCCGGCCTCCGGTGAGTCACGTCCTCCCGACCGCCCACGACATGGCGCGCGAGTTCACCGTCATCAGCGCGCTCGCACCGACCGGTGTACCGGTGCCTCGCACCTATGGACTGTGCTCCGATGCCACGGTCAACGGTGCGCCCTTCTACGTGATGTCCTACGTCGAGGGTAACATCGTGCGCGACGAGCAAACGGCCTCGAGGCTGACCGAGGCCGCCCGTAGCGAAGCTGGCCGCTCGCTGGTGGACACGCTCGCAAAGTTGCACGCGGTCGACATCGACGCGATCGGCCTCTCCGACTTCGCCCGGCGAGACGGCTACATCGCACGTCAGCTCAAGCGCTGGCACACCCAGTTCGCCCAGTCGACCCTCGACGGGGAGCGGGGGCCCGGGGTGGTCGACCGGGTCTACGAGCTGTTGTGCGCCAGCATCCCCGAGCAACAAGGGGTGGCCGTCGTCCACGGGGACTACCGGCTCGACAACACGGTCCTCGACGACCAGGGGAACGTGGCCGCGATCCTCGACTGGGAGATCTGCACACTGGGAGACCCCTTGGCCGACCTCGGCCTCCTCCTCGTCTACTGGGCCGAGCCCGGCGACGGCGACCAGGCCCTGGTCGGGGTGGCCCCGACCACCTTGCCGGGCTTTGCCAGCCGCGCGGAGCTCCTCGAGCGGTACGCGGCCGACTCGGGACGCGACATCTCCGCGATCGCCTACTACCGCGCGTTCGGGCTCTGGAAGCTCGCCTGTATCCTCCAGGGCGTCCACGTGCGCTATGCCGGTGGGGCGGCCGCCGGCGATCGCTCCGGCGTCGACCAGTTCGCCGCCCACGTCGGCCGACTCGGCGAGCGGGCGCTGGCCGAAGTGGAGTCGCTGTGACCGATCACGACGCATCATCTCTCTACCGTTTCGAGCCGGCCTGGCCCGACCCTCCCTCCAAGGGGGTCACCGACCCGGTGCTGGTTGTCGCGCTCGAGGGTTGGGTCGATGCCGGCATGGGTGCGTCGGGGGCCATTGCGGAGCTCCTGATCTCCTCGCCGATCGCAGAGGTCGCCACGTTCGACGCCGAGCCGCTCATCGACCAGCGCGCGCGCCGCCCGATCGCCCGCCTCGAGGACGGGGTCACCACCCAGCTCACCTGGCCGACGATCCGGATCGTCGCCGGCAAGGACCGAGACGGTGCCGACATGCTGTACCTGACCGGTCCGGAACCGGACTTCCTCTGGCCGACCTTCATCGAGGCGGTGGTCGGGCTCGCCCAGGCCCTTCAGGTCCGTACGGTCGTCGGCCTCGGTGCCTTCCCCGCGCCGACGCCGCACACCCGACCGGTCAAGCTGGCCTCGACGGTGCCACCCGAGTACGCGGACCTGGCCGGGAGGGTCGGTACCGTCCGCGGGACGCTCGAGGTCCCCGCCGGCGTGCAGGCTGCCCTCGAGGTCTCGCTCGGAAAGGCCGGCGTTCCTGTCATCGGACTGTGGGCACGTGTCCCCCACTATGTGTCCGCGATGCCCTACCCCGAAGCGAGCGCTGCTCTCGTCGAGGGTCTGGCATCGGTCACCGGCGCGACGTTCACGTCTTCGTCACTGCGCAGCGCCGGCGACGCGACCAGGCTGCAGGTCGATGAGCTGATCGCCTCGAACCCCGACCATCTGGAGATGGTGCGCCGGCTCGAGAGTGCGATCGACTCGGAGGAGGTCAACCCGCTCGGCCTCGACGCCGAGGTGCCGAGCGGTGACGAGATCGCGGCCGAGCTCGAGCGGTTCCTCAGAGGCGAGGGACGCTGAGGGTCACCGGCGCAGACTGACCTCCGCCGGTGCGAGTGTGCACGGTGTGCGCGGTGTAGAGCGCGAGGACCATCAGTGCGAGAGCGACCGCCGCCACCACGATGACGAGCAGCGCCCACGGGGCCCTGCGGCGAGCGACGGGCGATGCCATGGTCCCAAAGGCGAGTGCGTCGGACGCGGTACGGGTCTGCTCCGCTGTCGTACCGGCGATCGAGGTGAAGGCCGGGAGCTCGCTCACGATCGCGGTCATCTGCTCGATCGAGGTGGCCTCTGCAAGGTCGCGGAGGCGCACCTCGTAATCGGTGGGACCGAGCAGCCCTCGCTCCGCGGCGTGGTCGAGCAACACCCCGAAGCGGCTGCGGTCCTCGTCGGTCACCGTCTCCGCCTGCGGCGGCCCCGGCGGCGCCACCGTGGGATCACGAAACCCCTCGTCGGTCGGGAGCTCGGGAACCGCACGAGGCGACGGGTTCTCCGCCGGATCCACGGGAGGACGGCCCGACCCGTTGTGATGGACGCCGGCCATCTGCAAATTGTGGAGCACCCGGAGGTGAAGACGCAACGATCCGCCGATCGAAAGCCGCCTCGCACGCTACGGTGCGCAGCGTGCAGGTCGACGGGTTCATCGGCTTCGACCCGAGTCGCGTGGTCGAGACTGCGACCCGGGCGGAACGGGTCGGCTATGACGGGCTGTGGTCCGCCGAGACCTCCCACGACCCGTTCCTCCCGCTCGCGCTGGCCGCCGAGCACACCGAACGGCTCCAGCTCGGCACCGGGATCGCGGTCGCGTTCGCGCGCAACCCGATGACCCTCGCGACTGTTGCCAACGATCTGCAGACCGTCTCCAAGGGTCGGTGCATGCTCGGGCTCGGTTCGCAGATCAAGGCACACATCGAGAAGCGCTACTCGATGCCGTGGTCGCACCCGGCCCCACGCATGCGCGAGCTCATCCTCGCGATCCGTGCAATCTGGGCGAGCTGGTCCGACGGAAGCCGTCTCGCGTTCCGCGGGAGGTTCTACCGCCACATCCTGATGACCCCGATGTTCGACCCGGGGCCGAATCCCTACGGGAACCCACGGATCTTCCTCGCTGCGGTGGGCCCGCTGATGACCGAAGTGGCCGGGGAGGTGGCGGATGGGATGATCGTCCACGGCTTCACCACCGAGCGATACCTGCGGGAGGTGACCCTTCCCGCCCTCGAACGGGGCTTCGCCGCAGGCAACCGGCCGCGCTCGGAATTCCAGATCTCGTACCCGGGGATGGTCGTCACCGCGCTCGAGGAATCGGGCTTCGACGCGGCGATCGCGGCCACGAAGAAGCAGATCGCGTTCTACGGCTCCACCCCCGCCTACCGGCCGGTCCTCGATCTCCACGGCTGGGGCGACCTCCAGACCGACCTGCACACGCTCTCGCGGCGCGGCGAATGGGACGAGATGACCCACCTCATCGACGACGAGGTGCTCGCCACTTTCGCAGTGATCGGCGAGCTCGACGTGATCGCAGACCGGGTGCGCGAGCGGTACGGCGACATCGTCGACCGGTTCAACGTCTATGCGCCCTACGGCATCGCGCCCGATCGCTGGGCAGAAGTGCTGGCCGCCTTCAAGTAGCGCACCGGGCGCCGGATCAGGGGACGATGTTGACCAGCTTCGGCGCGCGGACCACCACCCGGCGGGGTTCGGCGCCGGCCAAGGTCTCGGCGACGTGTGCGGACGCGAGGGCGAGGCGCTCGGCATCGGCGTCCGAGATCTCGGGCGCCACCTCGAGGCGATCGCGTACCTTCCCGTTGACCTGGACCACCATGGTCACGGTCTGCTCGGTGAGGTAGGCGGGGTCCGCGACCGGCCAGGCATGCTCGTGGACGTGGTCGCCGCGGCGCCGCTCCCACGCCTCTGCGCTGAGATGGGGAGCCATGGGGGCGAGCAGGAGCAACAAGGTGTCCACCGCCTCGGCCGCCACCGCCTGGTGGCCGCCGTCGCGAACGTAGGGCTGGAGAAGGTTGACGAACTCCATACACGCGGCGACCGCCGTGTTGTACGACCAGCGCTCGTAGTCGCGGCTGACCTTGTCGATCAGCCGGTGGGTGGCCCGCCGGATCTCGAGGTCCTCATCGGTCGGCTCACCGCCCCGCGGAGAAACCTGCTCCCCGGTTCCGACCGCCAGCCGCCAGACCCGGTCGAGGAAGCGGCCGCAGCCCTCGATCACGCTGTCGGTCTGATCGGTCCAGTCGACGTCGTCGGCAGGTGGCCCGACGAAGAGGTGGAAGAGTCGGAGGGCGTCGGCACCGACGGTGGTCAGGAAGCTCGAAGGGGCGACCAGGTTCCCCCTCGACTTCGACATCTTCTTCCCGTCCATCCGGATCATGCCCTGGGTGAACAGGCGCTCGAATGGTTCGCGCAGTCCCTCCGGCGCAATGCCGAGGTCGACCAGCGCCTTCGTGTAGAAGCGCGCGTAGAGGAGGTGGAGGATCGCGTGTTCGATGCCGCCGATGTACTGATCGACCGGCATCCAGTGGCGGAGGAGCTCGGGATCGAAGGGCCGGTCGGTGGACCAGGGATCGCAGAAGCGCAGGAAGTACCACGACGAGTCGACGAAGGTGTCCATGGTGTCGGACTCGCGGGTGGCCGGCCCTCCGCAGATCGGACAGGAGGTGTGCAGGAACCCCTGGTGGGTCGCGAGCGGTGACTTGCCTGTCGGGAGGAACTCGACGTCGTCGGGCGCGAGCACGGGCAACTGGTCGAAGGGGACCGGGACGATCCCGTGCTCTTCGCAGTAGACGATCGGGATCGGGCAGCCCCAAAAACGCTGGCGCGACACGAGCCAGTCGCGCAGCCGATAGTTGACCGTCCGGGTACCGATGCCCTTTTCCTCGAGCCATTCGATCGCCCGTTCCTTGGCGGTCGGGATGTCGAGCCCGTCGAGCCATTCGCTGTTGATCTTCACGCCGTCGCCGGTATAGGCGCGACCCGGGCCGCCGTTCGGCCCGCCGTGCTCCTCGAAACCCTCGGGAGGCTGCACGGTGCGCACCACCGGGAGTCCGTAAGCCTCGGCAAAGTCGAAGTCGCGGTGATCCTCGGCGGGCACCGCCATGATGGCGCCGGTTCCGTACCCCATCAGCACGTAGTCGGCGACGTAGACCGGGACCACCCTGCCGGTGAAAGGGTTGACCACCGACGAGCCGGTGAACACCCCGCGCTTGCCAAGGCTCGCTGCGCCGCTCTCGGAGAGCCGCTCGACGTCGGTGCTGGCAGCCGCCCGGGCCTTCAACGTCGTGACCTCCTCGCGATGCTCGGGAGTGGTGAGCTCGTCGAGGAGGAGGTGCTCGGGCGCGACGACCGCGTAGGTCATCCCGAAGGAGGTGTCCGGTCGGGTGGTGAAGACCCGCAGGGCGAGCCGGTCACGGCCGTCCGAACCGTCCCGTCCCTCGACCACCAGGTCGTACTCGGCACCGTCGGAGCGGCCGATCCAATTGCGTTGCATCACCTTGACCCGCTCCGGCCAGTCGAGGTCAGCGAGACCCGCGAGCAGCTCGTCCGCGTAGTGGGTGATGGCGAAGAACCATTGCTCGAGATCGCGCTTTTCGACGACGTCGCCGGAGCGCTCACAGGTGCCGTCGGTGAGCACCTGCTCGTTGGCGAGGACCGTCTGACAGCCCGGGCACCAGTTCACCGGTGCCTTGGCGCGATAGGCGAGGCCGGCCTCGAGCAGGCGGATGAAGAGGTACTGGTTCCACTTGATGTACTGGGGGTCGTGGCTGCGGATCTCGCGGCGCCAGTCGTAGACGGCGCCGAGCGCGGTGATCGATTCCTTCAGCTCGGCGATTCGCGCCTCGGTGAAGACCCGTGGGTGGGTGCCGGTCTGGATCGCCGCGTTCTCGGCCGGCAAGCCGAACGAGTCGAAGCCGAAGGGCGAGAGCACGGCGTAGCCCTGCATGGTCCGATGACGAACCAGCAGGTCACCGAAGGTGTAGTTGCGGACGTGGCCCATGTGGGCCGGCCCGGAGGGATAGGGGTACATGGTGAGCACGTACCAGGGGGGACGCGGGTCGTCGGCGTCGACCTCGTAGGTGCCCTCCTCGGCCCAACGCCGCTGCCACTTCTTCTCGACCGCGATGACGTCGTAGGCGCGTGCCATGGAACCCGATCGTACCGGGGGGCCGGTCGGGCTCCGGGGTCCGAGGCCGAACCTCGGGCGGGATCAGAGACGCGCGGCGAGACCCGACAAGGAGCCGAGGTGACCGAGATTCTGGAGGAGGGGCACCAGGTTGCCGAGGTTGTCGACTTCGGATGCCGGCGGGACGGTGACCGACACCGGCGCGCCGTAGGAGAGCCCGACCGTCACGGTCAGCACGCCACCGGCGGAGCCGCCGGGAAGCGTCGAGTGGCGGGCCGCCGCCGCATGTCCGAGGTCGACGGTCACCGCGACCTGGGTCAGCAGGCCGTTGCTCCCCACCCACGCGTCCGCGGTGATGGTCGAGGTACCCAGTTGATGGAGCGCCTTGACGGCACCCTTGATCGAGGATCCCTTGACCTTGTTTCCCTTGGTGCCGTGCTGGTGCGCGGCGTGCTTGAGGCCCGAGACGATTCCCGACACCGGGATGGTGGCCTGGTACTCGGTGGTCCCGTTCGACTGCTGTCCGACGGTGGTGACCTTTCCGCCGAGCGAGCTCACGACCCCGGCGAGTTTGGAGGGATCGGACAGATAGGACTGGACCGTCGATCCGAGCGAGGAGATGCCGGGAATGTCGGCAAGTGAGACCTCCGCCCAACTCTTTCCGCCGAGGAGACCTGAGAGCGCGGGCACCTCGAGATAGAGGCTGCTCCCTTGCCAGACCGCGTTCACCGTGTCGTTCGAACCGAGGAGCCCGGAGAGAGCCGGGATGGTCAAGGTGGTCGTGCCGTCCCCGTTGGCCAGGTCGGCGGCACCGTTGCCGGTCACCAAGGTGGTCGTCGTCGCGCCGTTGGTCAGAGTCGCCGAGACGTTGAAGGCGACGGTCTGGACGGCCGGGAGGGTGGTCGTGGCGGCGCCGGCTCGGGAACCGGTTGCTCCGGCTGTGTCCGCGACGACTGCCGCGAAGGTAGCGAACGTCGCCAGGATCAACGCGACCGCAATCGTGACGGTCGAGCGCCGGGTCCGGTGCTGACGAGCATCGCTCGCTGCGGCTGCCGGCGCCTCGGAGGGCGCCTGCTCGATCATTTCGCGGGAAGTGTGCCTGCCCGGTCGGTCCATCGATTCCCCTCCGTTCGTGGACGGCAATCCGGCCGCCCCTAGCCTGCTGCGACGCTCGACCGGGAACAGTGAGCCCGGTCGGTCGCGGCGCCGATTCCTTCGACTCCGGCCGATGCTACCGAAGGGGCCGCTCAGCCGGGTAGGCGCCCCGGACCGCCTCGTTCACCACCCAGCCGTGGGTCGGTCGCATCAGTCCTGGTCAGTGGCTTGATCAATGCGGAGAGGGGGCCAGGGGCGCCGGCAGGGAGACGTTGCGATACCGCCCTTGGCATGCTCCCTCCTCCTTCTTCCCGGAATTGTTTGACACCGTTCAACTCTGCGGCAGCCGACATCAGGCGGAGCGAGCCCCGAGGTTCCTGACCTCCGTCGATCCCCAACCCCCGACCCTCAATCGGACCGACTTGGACTCGGCGGCGAGGGAACCGGGTGGAGACGACGGAACCGGTAAGAGGGTCCGTTTGCCTGGCCCCTTGGGGCGCGGACGCTCTGGGTTACGATGCCGACGGGTCGAGGGAAATGAGCCTCGAAGTCGACCTGGGGGCGTAGCTCAGCTGGTAGAGCGCTTGACTGGCAGTCCTGCGCCGATTGGGCCATGTCGTCATTGATGCTCGCATTCGCCCAGGTCAACGGTGGGCGACCGTCATCGCTGTTCAAACATGTCACGGTTGTTCAACGATGCGTTGCTACTCCGGTTGCTACTTGATCATCGATCCAAGAGACACCGGAAAGCACGTCGGCGGCCGCAGACACATGTCCCGTCACCTTTGCCGACGTACGGTGCCTGTAGGTCCTGACAAGCATGGTCAGGTCCGAATGTCCGAGCATGTCGCTGACAGTTCCGAGTGGGATGCCAGCCTCGACCAGAAACGTCGTCGCTGTGTGACGAAGCGTGTGCGGGGTCACGCCTGCTGAATCGACACCAGCTCGGTTCAGCAGCTTCAGGAACTGCCGACGGAGCGCTTCCTCACGGAGTGGCTCCCCACGGAGTGTGGTGAAGATCAGCCTCAAAGGGTTTTGCCATAACGTTCCAGCCTCGACCTGCTCTTGAATCTGCATCCTTTTGCGAGCCTCCAGTGCCCCCGAGATGGCGTCAGGCATCGCAAGCACACGAAGCGATGCTTCGGTCTTGAGTCGATCCCTGGGCAAAAGCTCGCCGCCTTCACGACGCTGACTGTGGCGAATGTGGAGATCCGTGCCCCTAACGTCGTCCCACGACAAAGCGAGAAGCTCTCCAGGCCGTAACCCGAGACCCAGCCCGATCAGCCAAGCTGCCTCAAGGCGGTCTCCCGCCGCTGCCGCAACGAACGCATTGACCTCGTCCCGAGAGAATGAGCGAGTCGAGCGTTCGGGGGCGTTCGGAACCTTCGCATGACGTGCAACGTTCTCGTTGACACGGCCCTCCGACTTTGCATGCTGGAGGGCCATCCCAAGGACCTTCTTGGCAAGACGGATCGTCGACTTGGAATACCCAATCCGCTGCTCTCTACCGCCATCCCCTCCCCTGACGGCCGATGCCATGCGGATCAGGAACCTGTTGACGTCAGCTGTTGTCAGGTCTGACAAGAGCTTCGTGCCCAGTCCAGGACGGAGATGTTGGTTGACCATGGTCCTGTAGTTGTCTGCCGTCGATCCGGCCACATTCGAGAGGTAGTGCGAACTCCATTCGTCAAGGCACTCGCCCACGGTTTGCCCAGGTTCGGGCACCTTGCCCCCTGGATACTCCTCACGCAGCTCCCGAAGCGCCTGGTTCTTCCGTCCCATCTCCCCAGAGCCACCCTTCACCGTCTTTGTCTTCCGAAACACCTTGCCGGTGGCGTCCCGCACGGTGATCTCGCAGCGAATGCTGCCATTCGGAAGGAAGAACCAAGTGCCCTCGCCGTTCCCAGCCTTCCGAGTACCGGCACGACTCTTGCGGCTATCCCGGTTGTCGGTCATGGTCGAACTCTGCCATCCGGCTGAGACGGTCGATCTCCGTGGTTGGGATCATCCGCCTACCTTCCAGTTTGAGGCTCTTCAGGTGGCCCTTGTTGAGCAATGAGTACACGTAGCCTCGTGACGAACCAATGATGTCGGCGGCTTCCTGCGGGCTGACGAAGAGTCTCCGAGAACCGAGACCGACGACCGAATCGCCACCGGTGGGGTCATCCGAATCCATGATGACGAGAGTCACGATGGCCCCCGTACAGTTCCTCGTAGCCGCCAGATACCTGGCATCCCATCGGGGCATTGAGGAACTGAGAAAGCGCTCCGTTCGGTGTAGACGACGAACTGACGGGGTTCACGATCTCCGCTGCTTCGCCAAACAGAGCCCATCGCCTCCTGACAGGATTCGAGTCTCGGTATGAGCATTGCGACGGCGGTCATGCCTCAACCCATTCACGCCACTTTCGTGGTATTGGGCTTGATGCGACGTGCCAGTGTCGACCGTAGGGGTTTTCGTTTTCGTCCCAGGTCTGGCAGTCGTGGTCACACTCGTATGAGTGGGCATTGGGGTAGCCGTCAGTTACGAGGCTAGCGACATGCTCGGCAGCGCTCTCCACGGTTGCGTGATGGATCTTGCCTTTGCAGTGATACTCACACTGGGCCTGATCCTCTTCCAAGGTTCGGCACTGGTCGCACAAGTATCCATCTTCGGCGTAATCCCCACATGTGCCGCACTTGGAGTCCTCGTCCGACTCTTGGTCCACTGGGGGGCTTGAGCCGCTGTCGGCAAAGGGATCTTCGTAGGTATAACCCATGGCAATATGCCTCCTATTTGTTTTGATTGGTCCAAATGATACCGGCCTAAAGGTCTGGCTCGAACAGGGGCAGAGAGCTTGGTACCTCAACAGAGAGCCCGATCTACAAAAGATGTCTCTTAGGAGGTCATATTCGTCCTCTCAGGTCGAGTTGAAGCCTTAGAAAGCACCACAGCGGCTCTGACATCAGCGGAAAATGACGAAATATCCACCGGGATTGCGAAAACTTCTCTACTAGCTGGGAAGATGCATTCGGGGCCGGTTAGTGGTCCTGTCATCGGCACGGCGCTAGGGAAAGGCACCAACAGCAATCCAACCTGTTCAGCAGCCAAATCCGCCAAATGCGTCGAATCGTATCCTTCCCTGAGGCTTCCAATACCGCTACGCAGTGTGCTCCTGGTGTTACATCTTGTGAAAGCCCATCGGGAGACGTGACCACCGATGCCGACATGGTGTCAGAAGATCCCGACGACTACACCGCTGAGAACGTCTCCTAGAAGGGGTCTCACACGTTCTGTGAACCGTTCTGAGTCCCGCAAACGCCGGGGACGGTAGATAGTAGGTCCCGAACGAATAAGCGCTCTATACGCTGCTCCGTTTCAGGCAACGGAGTCAACTGGGGACGGATGGGGGCGTACCCAGGTAGGCGCAGAACACGTTCTATCTCTACCTGGGTATTCGGGCTAACTGCGACCGCTCCATTAGACTCAATCCGATTGGCGCACCACTCCAACGTGTGCTATAGTATTTGGGCTGAAAAACATAAGTCGTCTCCCATCTCGGAGGTGACTGCACAATCGAAGTCCCAACCACTCGGGACCACTCTCGAAGACCAGCACCGAACAGAAGGTCGAAGATGACAAGTGAAGCAGCCGCCAGAGCGAAAGCTCTGCAAACGCTACAACCTCGTTCGGCGAAAAACGTCCTGAGACGAAGTGGCATCTCTCAAGCGGACGTGGCTTACGTGGCCAATCGGTCCCAGGGTTACGTCTCCCGACTCCTGAACGGTCGAGCACCGCTCGATGATGCAGTGATCGAGGCCGTCCGAGTGCTGGTGCCGACATCGGTCGCCAGCGACGAAGAGTTGTGGGGCGACGAGTCATGAGCACCACCACCGTTCCGCACGACGCCGGCAACATCGGACCGCCGCCGAACCCGATACCATTGCTGGACCCTGACACCCTGGCCGGTCTGCGGGAGAGCATTCACCGCTTCGGTGTGCTGGTGCCGATCGTGGTGGACCTCGAAGGCCATGTGCTCGACGGTCGCCACCGCCTCGCCATCGCCACCGAACTGAGGGTCGAGCACCCGTTGACCGTTGTGGCGCCGATGCCGACCGACGTGATCGTGACCGCCGACGCACTGACGGCGGTCAGGAAGCAGCGCACCGCCATCACCAAGAAGGCCATGGAGGTCATCAGCCACTTCGATCTGGTAGCGGGTGAAGCAGAGGTCATCGAAGTCGCTGAGGATGCCGACATTGCCGAGATCGCTCGCACCCTGAACGTCGACAGGCGTCACTTGACACCCGAGCAGCGCCGAGAGTTCGTCGCAGAGCTTCGGTCCCAAGGCAAGAGCACCAGAGCCATCGCCACCGCTACCGGGGCGAGTCAGACGCAGGTGCGCCGGGATCTCAACACGTCAGGTGAGCCAGGGGGCTCAACTGGTGCTGACGCACCCGTCATGAACCTCGATCCTCCGGGCAAGGTGACCGGCGCCGATGGTAAGAGCTACCCGTCGAAGGCACCCAAACCGAAGAAGCCGAGGGCTCCGAAGCCACGCAAGCCCTCGAAGCTCGAAGAGCTAGCCGAGAAGGTCCGAGCCCACAACGCACCCGGAGTGAGGCGGGAGAAGACCCGACTCGCCGCCGTCGACCTCATCAAGATCGAGGGGTGGCCGCAGTTCTCCCACCTGGTCGATGAGCTTCGAGATGAGTACGGCACACCATGACGGCCACTCTTCTTGATTACTACACCCCTAATGACCCCGCTCCTGCACTCAGTGATCTTGATGATCTCTCAGAGGTTGACCTCGGTTACCTTGCACGGACCTCACGTAGGGGACTGGCAGGGTTAGCGCTCTTTGACCCCCTGGTTACTGTCTTCGATCCCTGGGATACGCAGTGTCCTTCACCCAAGACAGACCGTTACCTCGATACTGAGACAGGTGAGATCGTCGAAACGCCTCACACATTCTTCTCTCTTTACCGAGATGAGCACGTAGAAGCTCCGTGCAACCGCAATAGCTGTCCTGCATGTGGCGTGCGTAAGGCTCGCAAGATCGCTGGGGCTATCTATGTCTCCCGGCCGAGTCATGTTCTCTCTCCGACTCTGGTCGGCAGGGATTACCAGGACATTCGTAAGCGTCTCGGTAGGTTCTTCGATGCCCTGCGCAAGACCTATCCGACCCTGGCCTATCTCTGGACCGCCGAGCCCAATCGTGAAGACACCGGCAACCACGCTCATGCCTATGTCCACCTGGGCGATGAGCGCATCAGTCAGGTCGTGGTTGACCGTGCAGCGTCTCGGACCGGGATCGGATCGGTCGACATCACTCCGGTGCCACTCGCAGCCAGAGCGACATATCTCGGCTACGGCATGAAGAACCTACTCACTGAGCGCCGGGATGACTTCCTTCGGCTCAATGGAACACCAGGCCGTCAGTTCATCGTTCATCACAGCCGTGGGTTTTTCCGGGATGGCCGAACTGGTCAGAAGCTCTCACGCAGCCATGCCGAGAGGCTCGCCCTCAGACGGTCTCGATGACCGTTCTCGATCCTTCCTGCAACCTCGTAGAGGGGAGTCTCGACCGCAACTCTCCGCTGCGAGTGTGGACCTCCAAGAAACCGACGTACAGGGGCCTTGAAGGCCGTTGGCGCCGAAAGCCCGCCCTGTCTGCTTCAAGGGCTACAGACGCCCCAGCGGGGCGCCTGACGGCAATCATGCGTCAAGTCTGATGCGTTCGGCCATCTCCTCAAGGGACATGCGCTCCATGGCACCGGCATGGCAGATGGGTCAAGCTGGTGTGACCCATCTGCCGATGTCGTCTGTAGAGGGTGGCAACAGTGGGGCAACCGGATGGCTGAGATCGACATTTGCCGAAAGGCCCATTGGCCACGGTCAAAGACAATGGCGGCAGTACATCGAAGATGAGCAACTATGAGAGCTGACCTAGCTGAGAATCTGGCTCGCTTGCTGATGGATGAGCACGGCCTCACTGAGTGGACGTTCAAGGTCAACAAGTCATCGTCCAGTGCGGCCATCTGCAAGGACGAGCAGCGCCGGATTGAACTCAGTCAATATTGTCTGGACGAGTCAGACGACGATGAGATCAGGGATTCGATTCTCCACGAGATCGCTCACGCTCTACTCTTCATGCAATGCGTGGAAGAGACCAAAGGCGACGAAGAACTTGCGGTGCACAGGTACTACAAGACAATGAAGCCTCACGGTCCCGAGTGGCAGGCAATGGCTACGTCGGTCGGCGCACGACCGGAAATGTGCTGAGCGGACGCTTCGATTGGTCCCACAGGAACTACTACCGGCGAGACTGATTGCTCGCACTCTCGGAGTGAAGATCACCTGAACCCTTGATCGAGCATCCCCGGAGCGTGTACAGAACCTCTGAACCTTTAGGGAGCGCCGAATTCACCCTGAGCCAGAAAGAGTGGCTTTGTACCCTCCACCGAGGGCGTTGAGGGCATGTGGCGGATGCGCTGCGACGGTCCATTCGTGCGCATCCTCGACGAGCGCTTCAGAGTCCATCTGCCCCGACATCGAGTACCTAAGTATGCCGGTTGCAGGTTCAGACCGGGATGAAGAGGACTGGCTGTACCTAGGTACAGATTGCGTTCTCCTCCGTATTCTCAATGGTTGGGGTTCGGGAAAGTGTCGGAAGTGCGGGAGGGCGTCCCGGATGACGTTGATACCGAGGTACTACATCAGCCGAACTTGCCGCTCGTTCGGCGTCTTTCCGACGAGCGTTCGGAGGAAACCACCCATTCGCTCGACTACCTCGTCGTACCCCTCGTGGACCGGCCCACCGGGTTCAGCTTGGACCAAATCCCGTCTTACCTCGATCATCATGGAGCGAACTGCTGGAGTTCGTCGCCAGTGCTTCAACGGGATGTATGTGCCGGAGAATGGGGCGTCCTCGGCCACCCCACCGGGCATCCCGGCAAAGGCATCGAAAGCGGCCTCGATCAGATCAGCAGAGGTGTGGTAGGCGTCCGTTCCCACACAGATCCCTGGGCGCAGCGCCCCTTGGTCAACCTCGTATGGCAGAGCCGAGGAAGGAAAAGTATGGAGGTCGACGATCACGACCTCTCCAAAGTCAGTGAGCGTCTGATCGACCAACCCGGTGAACGCTCGGGCATAGGGAAAGAAGTAGGCATCGAGTAGACGCTTACGTTCTACCGGATCTGGACGTCTCAGCGGGCTCAGGTCCGAACTGAGCCGATAGACGGCTCCCATTCCGATGGTCTCCATCGGTTCGGTCTCATCGAGGAAGCGTTCGGGGTCGACCACAAGTCGTGAGACATTGTTGACGAACACCTTGCCAGAGAGGCCCTTGGCATTCAGGGCATCAAGTGCGATTCGATCCGTATGCCAATCGGTCATGAGTCGGAGTTCAGCATCGAGCGCAGCGTCATCGAGGAGGAGGCCGGTCCGCTCGTCGTCGGGCAGCCACGTGCTGGAATGAGGAACGTGGACCACCAGGGGTGAGGACCCTTCACCCACGTCAGTGACTTTCCAACCGGCCCCCATGCACCAAGCGTATTGGTTGACGGAGACTTGATTACCAATGGACGGACCATCCGGCAAGGATGTGGCTCACCCTCGCCCCTACCCGCATCCGGGCGTGTGGATAAGTTCGGCCACCAGCCGTAGTACCTCTGTTTTGACGGCTCAAGCATGCGTCACTCTGAGCCGATCTGAAGTAGGTGCGTCGGCCTCGATTAGCCCCCTCCTCGCCCTCTAACCTGTCGAGCTGTAACAGTCTTCGGTCTGCTGGTCGACTCCTCGTCAGAGTCTTCTTGGCGACCGTCTTGGGTGGAACGATTGGCATCATGGTGCTGCACGTTCCGCCCGCAGATGCGTCTGGGACC
The DNA here is from genome assembly GCA_963769905.1 of uncultured Acidimicrobiaceae bacterium. GTDB lineage: Bacteria > Actinomycetota > Acidimicrobiia > Acidimicrobiales > RAAP-2 > Bog-756. Next base: position 571,758 of record CAVYNG010000002.1, on the reverse strand, counting down.
GTTCTCTATGTGTCGAGCACGGGCACCGACACTGGGAACTGCGAGTCCGCAGCGAGCCCGTGCGCCACGATCACCTACGCCCTGACAATTGCCTGGCGAGACATCACCATCGAGGTGTCCGGAACCGTTGAGGGCGGTGCGGCAGTTACTGGGGCAATTACTGTCGAACAACAACCCGGTGGGGAACCGGCGGTGATCCAAGAGCAGGGAACCAGCAACGTTTTCGCAATTGACACAGGAGCGTCGCTAAGCCTCTCAGGGGTGACGATCGAAGGCGGTGGCGGCGGGATTGCGGGTGCCGGTATCACCAACGATGGCACTGTGAACATCGTCGATTCGACGATCACGGATAACCAGACGCAGGTCCTCAACGCACAGGGTGGCGGCATCTGGAATGCCGGCTCTGCCACAATCGACGACTCAACTATCTCTGACAATGTCGCCGGGGCAGGCGCAGGGATCTACAACAAGCAAGGCACGCTCAGCGTCACCGGCTCCGTCATCGATGGCAACTCGGGGGTGGACGGTGCCGGAATCTACAACGGCGGCGGCACAGTCAATATCGGTGGTTCGACGATCGGGGGGAACACGGCCTCGGGCCAAAATGTCTTCGGCGGGGGCATCGACAACGAGTCCGGTTCCACCACCATCACCGGATCAACCATTTCTGGAAACCAAGCCCTGGGCGTGCTCACTAGCCAAGGTGGGGGGGTCTTCAACGGAGGAAACGTCAGCATCACCAACTCAACTATCTATGGCAACTCGTTAGGCAGTGACTCTGTGGGCTCTCCCGGAGGCGGAGGCATCTTCAATGGCCAGCCCGCAACGGCGCTGATCACTGACTCCACTATTTCGGACAACACAGCGCCGACTGGATCGGGTGGTGGCATTGCGAACTCGGGTTACACCACGACCGCTCTCTTCGGCGATGTAGTTGCCTCTCCGGGTGGTTCCGGGCTGGGTGGGGAGTGTTACGGGACGATGTCCGATCTGGGCTACAACGTCGATGATGATGGAACCTGTGGGCTGTCAGCAATTGGCAGCGTAAGTGATTCGTTGAACATCGACAGTTTTCTGGTGCCCTTGGCCAACAACGGTGGTCCTACCGAGACCGTCGCTTTACTCCCCGGCAGTCTGACGAAGAAGCTGAATCCGGCCCAAGCGGCGATACCTGGGGGATCTATCGCACCGGGTCAAACCACTCCGGTGTGTCGAATACCCGACCAGCGTGGCGTCAGTCGACCCGCCCCCTGCGCAATGGGCGCCTATTCACTAGACAATGAGACTCCGAGAATCACAAGTTCCAACAGCACGACATTCGCCATCGGTGTCTTCAACACCTTCACGGTCACCGCTGTGGGAATACCTGGTGGGCACTACCTTGGGCTTTCCCTTGGAACATCTCTCCTACCCGCAGGGGTGACGTTTGTCGATAATGGGAATGGGACAGCCACACTGTCTGGCACACCTGCGTTCACGAGTGGCGGTGTCTATAACCTCACCATCACGGCGAACAACGGAGCGCCTTCTGCCGCCGAACAGAACTTCCGCCTCACCATCTTGTCGGCGTGCTCCACAACTGGTGTGAGAGCACCGGTATTCCGAAGTGGTTACTGGTTAGCGGGAGCGAACGGAAGCGTCTATTCGTGTGGCGACGCCTCCTTCTACGGCTCCCTTGCGACGCTTGGGATCACTCCGAACCAGCCCATCGTCGGCATGGCATCTACCCCCGATGGCAGAGGCTACTGGTTGGTCGCTAGCGACGGCGGCATCTTCGCCTTCGGGGATGCTGCCTTTTACGGATCCATGGGTGGGAAGCCCCTCAATGATCCGATCGTCGGTATGGCGGCAACGCCGGGAGGTGGCTACTACGAAGTTGCCTCGGACGGCGGCATCTTCTCGTTCGGGCCCGGTGCCACCTTCTACGGGTCCATGGGAGGCAAGCAGCTCAACGAGCCCGTCGTGGGGTTGGGTCTCACCTTAGGAGGTGGCTACTACGAAGTTGCCTCGGACGGCGGCATCTTCTCGTTCGGGCCCGGTGCCACCTTCTACGGGTCCATGGGAGGCAAGCAGCTCAACGAGCCCGTCGTGGGGATGGCTGCTGCCCCCGATGGCAAGGGTTATTGGTTGGTCGCTGGTGACGGCGGCATCTTCGCCTTTGGGGATGCTGCCTTCTACGGATCCACGGGTGGGAAGCCCCTCAATGATCCGATCGTCGGTATGGCGGCGACGCCGGGTGGTGGTTACTACGAAGTTGGCTCGGATGGCGGCATCTTCGCCTTTGGTGATTCGGTCTTCGCCGGCTCGATGGGGGGCCAGGGAGTTGAGGACATTGTGGGGATGGCCACCACATAACTGACTGCGGGCTCAGACCGTCCCATAACGCTGCCAGGAGCGGGGCGGGTATCGGGTGCCACCCAACGGCACTTCGGTGGCAGGTCGGTTAAGCCAGTCAGGCTGGGTGCCTATCGATCTTCGGGCTTCCCATACCTCGTGACAATGGCCTATGTCGAACAGATCTGTCGAGGTTGAGTTTCCAAGCCATGGGTGTGAGCATGGTCGGTGTGGGAGCTTGGGGTCCGGGCCTTTACCAAAACGACACGGCACTCGATCTTAAGGCGGTGGTGCGTAGCGTCCTAAGGCTGCCGTTGTCCCCCGACCAGGTCATCGAAGCCATATCCCAGTACAACCCAAGTCTCCAAAACCCATCCAGCAGTGACCACACGACGAGCTGGTTTGTCCTTGCCGACATGTTCCATCGTTACGGGCTTCAGCATCTCCCAACTATTGATCGGGTGAAGCACTACGTGGATGACGGACGAGATCTCACTTTGATGGCCGAACTAGGTATGGACGACCGAAGCCTTCGGAAGCGGAGCCAGGCACTGCAATCATTGGTTGCGAAAATCTCTGTTCCAAACGAAAAACCGACCAAGCGAAGAGTATTGCGCAAGCCCCAGCCGTTGTTGTTCGATGGCGGTGACGTCGTTGCCTACCCTGCTCAGAATGGGACGTCAGCTAATCCGTACTCTTCGAGCTGGGAGAGTTTTGAACCTGATGGCTATCTTGCTGGCCTCATAGTCGACGTCGGACATTCCTTTGGATTTCTTGCTTGGTACTCGTTTTCGCTTGTCGATCGAATATTCCCGTCGATTCCGTCGTCGCACGACTGCTTGGACCAGGAGCTATACGGGAAGGTCTACGGGACTCTGACCGCCCTGCACGTCAAGCGGATGCAGATGTCGAAGATCGGCCACTTCGACCTAAGGGAGGACCTGCACCACCTACAGCATCGGCCGAGCGGGACTCCCCTCTATACGTCGCCGGAGTATGTGGTCACTTCAGACATCGGTCTCGACACCAATCTCCCCGGGGGCGGGAGAACGATATTGCGAGATCTTTCAGGGGTGAACCTTCGCAGTGTCGTTGTGATGGAGGGATGAAACCTTACAAACAAACGGATGGGGACACCTGAGACTGGGGAGAGTGCCTCCTAACACCGGGAGTGGGGCGCACTGCCGTGGTGGAGCGCTCGCTCGGCGGCACCTCTATGCAAGCGGTATCGGGCGCTCTCGGCCACCCTCAGGAATACTGAAGTAGTGAAGCCATCGATCGAAGACCTCTTGGCTGCCCCGGTTGGGGTGGCTCTCCTCGATCGTCTTGAAGCCGAACATCGGCCGGAGTCGTTCCGCCCGTTCGAGGCGTTGCCTGACAGTAAGCCCAGTGCGGTCCTCGAAGCGGTGAAGCAGGTCGAGTCGATGTCCCTGAGCGAACTCCTCTCGCTCGCACTAAATGCTGCGGAATCCATCGCTGGGCCGTGGAGTGGCGGGGCGCCTGGCTCACTCGCTCTTGCCTACGCTCTGGTCCCGGCCCGAGTGGCAATCGCCGAGGCTCTGTGGGAGCGGTTCGCCGATGACCTCATCAGGCCCATGGATCCGGCGCTCAAGCAGTGTTGGCTTAGCGACACAGCGGGTCGAGATCCGGAGGCGGGGTTTCGAGATTTCGGTCGAGTGTATGGAAACGGCGAATTTACTTGGGGTGGTTTCTGGACCATTACCGATCCTCCGCCAGAGATCCATGACGATCTCATCTCGACTTGGGAGATGTTTCCGGGACCGATCACACGATGGCGTCTACCCGTGCACCCGGATATTCGGCTATGGACTATTGATCATCCATCCGACTGGGCACGACTGGTCGAGTCGTATCCGAAGGTCGCCTCCGAGGGTCATAGTGGCTGGGAGTTGCCCGGTCCGAATCAGCATCTGGCCGAGATCCGGGACCTCTGTGCCATTGAGAACCAGCACGCCGCCCGGTCCACGCTGTCACGGCATCTTTTGCCCGATTGGAGGGCGGTCGCCAATGAATACGACGGCGTCTACCTGAGCTGGGCGGGGTTCCTCACCGCCGAGGGCTTTGTTTGCGACCTGGCGGATGGCGGCGTGACCATGCTTCGCTATTGGGGAAGCGAACGGACACTGTGGCTCGGCGATGTATTCGGTATCCCTGAGCCCCTCATCAGCCCCGAGCTGTCTGGGTCCGTCTGCGGGACAGTCGGTCGTGATGCCGACAAAGGTGACGGGGTCCGAACGGTGACGGATCTCCGGTGGATGTCAGTGACACTCGGGCGCTCGCCGTAATGAGATCGACCGTTATGGATCCTGGTAGCCGGGTGGAACTCCGAAGGTCGGATGCAGGGCTGACCCACAACGCCGGCTCGGTGGGGCACCTCGGTAGACGCCTCAGTCGTTCGGACCGATGATCCGGTCGAAGCCGGCATGGGCTTCGGCAATGGCGGCCGTCTCCAAGCGCTTGCCACCAGAGACGGTGGCTACGGGCGGCTCTTCCGGGACCATGTGGTTGCCACCGTGCTGGTTTCGACTTGGAACCCGACCTTGGAGAGGGCTCGACCGAAGGTTTCCAGGTTTTCGAGGTTCCGCCCGTAGTCCATGAGCTGGAGCGTCTCGCTGCACACCGTCAAGTCCCAGTGGTCTGGTGCTCGATCGTCGACCCTGGCCGTGATCTTTTGGCGGCTGACGATTGGACCCCACCGGGTTCGTCCAATGAGTTTGTTCTTGTCAGCATCCCAGCAAACCCGCCTCATCCTCGGAACTGTGGCAAGAGCTGATGCCATTGCGTCGTCCAGAGTCGCCGTATCACCGCTCACTCTCCAGGTCTGAACCCGGTCCATGACCTTGGTGTCGGCGGGGCATCAGTGGTCCTGAAGCCAAATCACTCCGATTGCTGGCCACGCCAGCGAGTCGAACGCCTCAGAAGGGAGCCGGAGTATCCCCGACCTGCCGGGTACGTGGGCACCCGGTCCGACCCTCTCCTCTGACCGTCTGCTCAGAACACGCCCAGCAACTACGGTTCCACGATGCTACGTCCCCACCGTGTTGGTGCCCTTTTGCTCATCGTTGGTTACCTGGGTTTAGTAGGCGGCACCGTGGCCTGGATTGTTTCGTACTGGGGCTTGGGCTCCTACCACGTTGAGAACACGATCTACCAAGCGGCCCTCGCCCTTGGAATCGGACTAGCCGGACTTGCCTGCTGGCGCTGGACGGTCGCTTGTCGAGCTTCCGACGCCGACTCAACATTGGTTCGTGGACCGATCCGCTGGATGGCCGCCGCATCGTTGGTGCTGACGGCAGCACCCGCAGCGGAGACCTATCAAAGCTACGACAGTCACCGCCAGCTCCTCCAACAGGTCCCCAAAGCATCCAACCTCTATCCGCACTACCGATTGATCATCGCAGGCGGCTGTGCCTTCACTGCCGGTTTGGTCCTGGCCCCTGTTGGATTCTGGATACTCGGGACTGCCTTCAAGGTGACGACCGACACAGCGTCGTCGACCCCCGGCATAGAGCACTCGCCAGTTGCGGCCGTCACCGAGATTGAGCCTGCCCCATAGCCGGGAGAGGGTCGGTCATCGAGCGTGGCTGACCGGCACATCCGGGTCATGTCGGACGCCGAGCCGCATCACGCTCCACGTGTGGGATTATGTGTGGCCGTGGGAAAGTGGTCCCTTGTTGCGTTAGCCCTGTTGGCGTTAGCCGGTCTGGGGGCATGCACTACGACTGCCTCCCCCGCACCCACTCGACCTCCGATCTGCTCAGCCAATTCGGGCTTTGCGGGTTCCCTTGTCTCAGACCACGGCGGACAGCCTTCACCCGTGAAAGCAGCCATGTGGTTCGCCATTCATGGTGGCGTGCCGAACATCCCGGCGGGGACATGGCACGAAGCGAATCGCAACGGCCAGGCTGCGACCGTCTACTCCGGCAAGACCCTGCTGCATGTCGTGCGGGGATCGGATGGGACCTGGCTCGTAGACAGCGGAGAACGCTGCTCGTAATCGACTGTCACCTAGAGCCGGGAGCGGGTCGGTTATCCGTGGCCGAGCAGCACTTCGGGGACAGGCTACGGAAGTCCAACTACTGCCCGAGGATGTGCTCCACCAATGCGAGCGCATAGTACGTGACGAGTAACAGTGGAACGAACATAGCCACAGTCAGTAGAGCCGCAACCAGAGCAGTCCTTGGCGTCCATTCCGCTCGCAATGAAGCACCTGAGGCGTTTCCAACCAGGTGCCTGTGGCCGATCCCATGCTGAATCGTGCGGGCTGCAAAAAAGCTCACGCCTCCGACAATCGCTAGCACGACGACTAGGAACATGGGTCACAGTCTAACCCTGAGGCGATCCGAGGATCATCTCGTTCTGAGCCAAGTCCGAGTTCCACCCACCGCCGGATCGGCGTCGACCACCGAGTAGGGCCCTCTTCTGCATCGGGTGGCACACTCTGAGAATGGGCACGTCGGATTCCACAGTTCATGCTGTGGCTGCTGGAATCCTGGTTTGTAGTGGCGAAGTGCTCCTGTGCCGCAGATCGCCGGATCGGGCCTGGTACCCAGGGGTCTGGGACCTCCCCGGTGGTCACATTGAACCTGGAGAATCCCCCCAAGCGGCTCTCGTGCGAGAACTGCGGGAGGAGATCGACGTCGACGTACGGGTACCCGCTAATGACTGTGACTTCCGTGTGTCCACCGACGACTTCGACATGCAGGTATGGGTCATTACCGAATGGATTGGCGATCCCACTAATGAGTCGCCGGACGAGCACGATATGATTTCTTGGTTCTCTGAACCTTTAGCCGTGGTCCTTGATCTCGCCCATTCGAGTTACCAATCTGTGATCTCAGGAGCGTGCAGAAGATGGGGCTCTCACTGAAAGCGCTCCATATGTCGGTACTACCCAGGTGGGGTGTTCCCGACCGCTGCCGGGTGGATGGGCCATCCTCCTCCGATCGGTTTTGTGGATACCTGGCTCGGCATCACATTCGAAGGGCGAAGATCTATCTTTGGGACATGAGGCAGGCGACACGCACGGGTGCGCTCGTAGCAGGCGGGATCGTCGGAGTGTTGCTGGCAGCTTGCGGCAACGGAAGCGCAACCTTCGTCGAACACGCCCCTACGCCACTGCCTTCGGGATCACACGTCTCATCATCACTGTGCCGGACCTATTTCGGTTCTCCTGCAACCATCGCCAGGGAGTTTGGCGTCGCCTCATTGAAACGAGTTCCTTTTTGGGAATCGGATGGCGGTCACACCTATTTCGTTCAGGTCTACAGCTCCGATGGGATGATCATGTGCAAATACCTCCGACCAGGGCCAACTGGGGATGGCACTGGGAACGACGGACTCGGTCTCACCTTGACGACGCACGAAGATGACAGCTCTGAAGGCGGCGCCTCTGTCGCAGTCGGGAAGACCGGTGCCGTGTACGCATATGCAGTCTCTTCCGACCCCTATATCCATGTCTCTCAGGCCGATCAGGCATGGCTGCAAACAGTGGCCGCAGAGGCGACGCCGCCTAAGTGACGGGACCACAGGCTTCCGATCGGAAAGCCAAGACCTTGGTGTCCTCGATCGGTTGCCAGGAGCGGGTCGGTGGTCGACCGTGGCTGAACGGCACATCAGCGATAGTTGTTAGCCAAATCGTCGAGGATCGACTCTTCCTCCCGCCCAGTCTCGTGGCTTAGCCATCTAACAGTGGCTGCAAGTAGGGCGACTGACTGGTACTGCGTTATCGCCGTCGGTGTCTGCATCAGCTCGTTTAGTGTCGGAAGACCTCTACCGCTCTCCCCTTGTGCGGAACTACCTGGATTGACGACCGAGTTCGGTCCAAGAGTAGAAAGAAGAAGCTCCCGCACCGCCTCAATCACCTTTAGGCCGGGTATTCCAGCTCCCTGCAAGGCGGCCGCCAGCGCCTCAGGGTGTTTGGCGAGAGAAGCGGAGAGCTTCCCCTTGTTCTCGTCCTGGCTACTCACGCCTTCAGATTGACACATCCCCCACCACGTCCCGGGCGTGTTCAAGGGGTGAGCGCAATTAGTTCGGCGAGCTTCTCCGATGGTTTCAGATATCCAAGGGTCATGCGAGGTCGGTCATTGAGGCTTCGAGCAAACTCGGCCAGGGCTTCTTCGCTGTGGACTGACAGATCGGTGCCCTTTGGCATGTATTGGCGCAGCAGTCCATTCGTGTTTTCGTTCGATCCGCGTTGCCAGGGCGAGTGGGGATCGCAAAAGTAGACGGGGATGTCGGTCTCGGTGGTGAAATCGACATGCCGGCCCATCTCGCCCCCTTGGTCCCAGGTAATGGTCTTGACCAACTTGGAGGGCAGGGTGCCAATCGCCTTTTTCATGGCCTCTTTGACTGACAAGGCATCCTTGCCGGCGCCAAGGTGCAGAAGCAGTGTGTAGCGAGTGGAGCGCTCCACCAGGGTGCCAACTGCCGAGAGGTTGTCCTTGCCCATGATCAAATCGCCCTCCCAGTGGCCAGGCACCGCCCGGTCGGCCACTTCGGCTGGACGTTCAGAGATCATCACCATGTTGGGCATCCGAAAGTTCACCTTGCTTCTGCTGCCCTGAGGTCGTCGGATGGCTCGCCCACTTCGGAGGCACCGAGTCAGCTCTCGACGCAGCTCACCTCGAGCCTGGACGAAAAGGGACTGGTAGATCGTTTCGTGACTCACCTGCATCATGGGATCGTCCGCGAAGTCGATCCGCAAGCGGCGAGAGATCTCCTGGGGCGACCACAACCCTTTGAGCCCGGCCGTGACCTCGGACAAGAGCTGCGGGCAGGACGCCAGCTTGGTGGGCTTGGGACGCCGGCAACGCTGTTCGGCCCTCAGGTAGCTCGACCAGGCCCGGTAGTCATCACGGCCGCCGTTAGCTGCCACCTCTCGGCTGACCGTGGACGGCGCCTTGTTGATCCGCCGGGCAATAGCGGTGAAGGACTCGCCCTTGACCAAGCCGATCGTGATCTCTTCGCGGTCGGCAATGGTCAAACTGCCTCGCCGTGGAGTCCAAGAAGCGGGTCGAGCACGTCGACCGCCCCGGCCCTCACCGATAAACCATGCCGACGTGAAGGAGCATCCCACCGCCCGGGCCGCCTTCTGCCAGGTCATCCCTTCTCCACGCAGTCGCCTGACCATATGCTGACGACTTCACCGAAGATCACATCACGGTTGAAAAGCAGTTGGGCATAGTAGGGGCCTGCCTCCACGGCCAGCAGTTCCTTGCAGGTGAGCCGGTTGCGTTCAACCGCCCTCACCAACTCCACCGCTACGTCGTTGAAACTGCCGACCAACCTCATCCTTCGGTACCTCCTTGGACGAGAGTACCGGGTGGATGCTTGGTTACCCGGCAACGGACGGCCGCCGACGTTTGCGCTACTTCAGCTGCCTCCTGCCATGATCTTCTCGAACTCCTCGTATGCAGCGTGCAGGGTCTCAAGATCCCGCTCTCGGCCGCTGTCCGTAGTCTTCTTGATCAGGGTTACTGCCTCTTCGTGAGTCGCCCACCTGATGGACCAGGTCTCCTTGTTGCGCTCCACCGCTTTCGGATCAACCTGGCCCTGGATGTCAAAACCCACGTAGAAGTTGTTGGCCGAGTTCATCGAGCCGCCGATGAAAGTCTTCTGGATGTGCCCTACGACTTCGGGCCTGTAGCCGGTCTCTTCCAGCGTCTCTCTCAGTGCTGTGTCGAGCGGGTGTTCTCCCTCTTCCGCCCGCCCTTTGGAAAACGTAAACCAATAGCCTCCGAAATGGTTGGCCGGCTCCCTGAGGAGCACTTGCCCGGCTTCGTTGAACACAACCAATCCGTACCTAGCGCCCTCGGCCGTCCAACACCCCTCGACTCGAAGGTCCCGACCCCGATACTCGGCTGTCCTGCTGCGTGGAACCCTGGTCGATTCACTCATCCGAGCCCTTTCGCTGCTCGATTTTCCGGCAGTCACTCCAGACGTTGGCATAGACGTGCGCCCGCTCGTTAGAGTGCCGGGCCGCCACAGCATTCTTGAAGTTCTCGTAGTCGATGTCCCTGGCGACCTTCGAGAGGCTCTCGGCAAGATCCTCGTGGGTCGTGAAGGCCCGAACAGGGTAATCCCGACCGGGCAGGTGAACGTTCTCGCCCAGGGTTGGGAAATGGGAGGTCCGTAGCCGGTCAAGGTCGTCGTCACAGCGGGCCCGCACCTGGAGCTCGTGACCGAACTCCTCGGCTGTCACGACGCTGAAGAATCCCTCTGGGGTGAATAGCCACATGGCCTGTACCCTCCGTGTCTTGTCAATGCGAGGGTACAGAGGGGGTGTGACGTCTACGCATTCACGGCGAGGGCGAAGAGTGGCCAGATACGCCGATGGAGGGTCCTCCAACGAGGCCCCGTAGCAGCCCATCTCCCCTCGTCTACGATGGCCTCTCCGCTGTAGCAACCGAATCAGCGTTGCTACTTCGGTTGCTACTTGAGATGGAATCGCTCGGAGGAAAAGGCCCTCTGAGCAGCTACGGGGGCGTAGCTCAGCTGGTAGAGCGCTTGACTGGCAGTCAAGAGGTTCGAGGGTTCGAGTCCCTTCGCCTCCACCGGGTTGTGAGAATTACAACGTTTTCGCTAGTCAATGGGGCATGTTTGCCCCTCCCTGATCTGGGAGAACGCCGGTAGTTGTCCCACCGACCTGAGGATCATAGACAACCACCAGTATCCCTCACGTCACAACGAACCGGCCGACCTTCGCCGACTTCTTCTTCCAGGACCTCCGTCGTGAAGGGCTCGGCAAACCACCGGGTGAGATCTTCGCGGCTGGGAGGGTTCGCTTGAGCGTAGACGCGGTTACAGCCTTGGCCGATGTTCGTGGGCGGGTTGGGTCTCCATGCTGGGCGGATTCTCCTCCGACACATCGTGGAACCATCTGACATAGCGATTCACGAGGGGTGAAGCCGAGAGTCCGTGAACAAGAACTGAAAGACCAACCGTCAGGTAGGTCGCCAGAACGATGTCAGCAGAGTGGCGGAGCCGAGCGTCTTCGACGATCACCGCGAACACTATCGATGCGAGTCCGCGCGGACCGAACCAACCCATGAACGCGACGGTCGCCGGTCGGGCATGAGTGCCGAACAAAGCGATTGCGACGGGCAGCATCCGCACGATGGTCAGGCTTAGCACCGCATAAAGCACGATCTGCCAACTCAAACTCTTGAATGCCGGGCCCAATAACACTGCCCCGAAAACCAAGAAGGTCACACTGTCGAGCACCGTTCCCGTCTCTTCGGTGAAGTGCATCGTTTTGCCCACTTCATCGCCAGCGAGCAAGCCGAAAAGGGCGCCAGCCACGAAAGCGGAGATGAACCCTGACCCACCCAGCGTGTTGGCTGCTCCATAAGCGGCGATCGTCGTAGCCAACGGAATGATCTGCTGCCAAATCTTGTCGATCAGGTTCCGACGGCCTGCAAAGACAACGATCGCCGAAGCGAGCAATGCGGCGCCGGCACCGCAGAGGACCCCATAGCCGATCTCCTCAGCAACCACACGAACCGGGTGGGAAGCAGCACTCGCGGCAGTTGCAAGAAGAATGAGCAGCAAAGGCACGCAGATCCCGTCATTGAGGCCGCTCTCGACATTGAGTGACTGACGAACGACCTGCGGAAGCCTGTTATCGGTTACTACGGCACTACCGAGTCCGGCATCGGTCGGGGCAAGGACGACGCCCAGGATCAGGGCGTCGTTGAGTGAGAACGACTTGAAGAGCATGACCGCAGCGAGCCCGCCGGCGACGACAGTCAGAATCAGGCCGATGCCGAGTAGGCGAACGGGCATCGATGCTTCTCGCTTCAGTGCACGCAGATTCACTCGAGAAGAATCGGAGAACAGCACGACAGCGAGGGTTGCTTCCGCGAAGCTGCGAACGGTCGAGCTGGTCGGCCGGACTGCAATTTCGTCGAGGACGAGCGGACCCACGAGGACACCAATCGTGACGACCAGGATCGCTGGAGTGAGCGGAGTCCCCGAGAGATACCGTGACAGGGCTGCGACGAGCAACAGCGACACTCCGATGATGGCGATTCCGGCACCCACGTTTAAAGCCCTTCTCCGCACAACGGACTGCTTCGCCCGCGGGCTTCGGTCCGAATCAACAATGCCAAGGCCGTCATCACATTCGCCGTTACTTCAGGATGTTCACGGCTCGGGCCACAACGAGTAACGCGACGATGAGCGAAATGGCCTCTTCTGCCATCATCATCAGTTTCATCCACGGCCGAATCGCCGAAACATCGGTGGGGCTGAACGCCGTTGCCGTCGCGAACGAGAAGTGGAAGTAGTCCACAAACTTAGGATTCCATCCGGCTCCGACGTACTCCTCGAATCTCATCTCGGGAAAAACCAAGGCTGGGGGTTGACCAGCTCCACTGGCGCGGGCTGCAGGTCCACCTCGGTCGAGGGCCCAGTACCACAGTCCAAAGGCGATGACGTTGGTCAGCCAGATGACTCCACCGCTGGCCAGGAGGATCTTGGCATCGTTAGTGAAGGCGGAGACGTTAATGATGGAGACGACGAGTCGCACAGCGGCGTCGGCATTGGCTAGTGAGATCAGGGCGATCAGGCAGTTGGTCGTGACCCGCAACCACGGCAGGTCTCGGTCGATGCGACCGGGGTCGCCGATGATGAGGGCCACCAACAGGGCCACCACAATGACCGGAAATAGCCATCGCGCATCCCCATTGCGGAGCTCAGAGGGCAACGTTGCCCGCAGGGCGCCGGTAACGATCACGGCGAGAGCCATGGGCCATCGCGGTTCACCGAGCGTCGGTGATCGGTTGGCGCTCAAAGACTCCGGACGGTCACTCACTCGGATCAGGAGGCTCGGCGGCGCTGGCTGTAATTGATCGCCTGGGTGACTACACGCAACACCAGACCCAGGAACACCAAGTCCAGCCACATCTGCGTGGTCACCACGAGCCGTGCAACTTCGCTCTTCGCCGTGATGTCCCCGAAGCCGACGGTGGTGAAAACGGTGGTAGAGAAGTACATCGCTTCAGTACGGCTGAGACGCACCCCGAACGCGGCTGGATTCGAGTGAGCCATCACAAAGTACGTCGTCGCGAAGAGCAGCATATAGAGCGGGACACTGAATGCCAGCGCTTCGACGGCCCGACCGACCGGGTGGTTGGACCTGATGATCTGACGGACCTGCCAGATCATGATCGCCATCAGCACGAGCGCTCCGAGCGTCAGCTTCGTGATCCTCTCAACATCGGTTCCTCCGCCTAAGGGCAGCAGGAAGTAGAGAGCGAGAACCAGCGCAACGGTGGCCACCGTGCGCAACACTGCGCCGACGACCAGCCGTCGTCGACCTCGCTCGGTGAGGTCACCAATCAGTACGACTCCTGTCTCGTCGGCAGACATCGCGGTTTCTTCTATTTCTTGGCCGATGCGTCAGGTCGTCTGGCAGAGTGCTTTTGGAGCTGATCAGCCAGGAACATCACGATGACGCCGATGCCGACGCCAACAAGGGTGAAAAGGACCCGCCGGCCCTCAGCGGCGTAGTCAGTCGGCTGGGGCAGGTCCGCGGCGATGAGAGCGGCGCACGCAATCGCGCCGGCGTAGTAGGCGTAGTTCACACCCTTGATGGCTATTCCGAGTCCAGCCAGCAGAATAATGATGACCTCGAGAGCGTGCTTGCTCCCGACCAGGATCAGGATCGGTATGGCCGCCGCGGCACCCATGGCCGCACCGACCAAGCGCTGTTCGCCGAAGAGCTTGGACTGCTCGAGGCTGGGCTTCATCGCGACAATGGTGGCAATCGGCATCCAGTCGGCGCTGGGCAGGTGCCCTCCGAAGGCGATGGCGGCGGACGCGGCTAGGGCCAGGGACCGGATCAACGCGAAGATGACGATCGGTCGGGTCAGCTGCACCGGTGATTGGCTCCCCGGGAAGTCCATGACCGGTGCAGGCCGCCATCTGCCCCTGCTCGCCACCCACACGACAAACATGAGGGCGATCCACGCGGCAGCCCCGATCAGCCAGGCCAGCGCCTGGTCCCAAGCGCTGATCTTGAGGTGGTGTGTGTCATGCGTGGCCAGTGAGAGCACGACGAGGAACCAGACGTTGAGCAGCAGCCCCGCGGCGAATCGGTGGACCCCGAGCTTGACCGCCAAGCCGCACGCCAGCGTCACTGCGAACACCGAAAGGACCACGAAGCCCCAGGCTTCATCTCCCACGTAGAAGCCGAAGGCCGTCACCAGCGCACCAAGCAGGGCGAAGAAAGACATGCCCTCCATCCGCCTCCCAATGCTTCCACCTGGGTCACTCTGTGCCACCAGGAGGACGGCAAAGACGACGGGGACGAAGTAATTCTGTTGGTTCGTCTGGACGATGACGAACCACAACAGGAACAGAAGGGCCGCGACGGCTGCGCCTCCCTTGACGTTCAGTTTCTCGCCTTTGGTCGCGAACACTCTTTCTATCTGGCTCATCGGCCCGGCCCTGGCCATCAGACGTGCTCGAGGGCGCCTAGACGACTTGCCATCTCGTCCTCGTCGCCGTGGGCGACGATCGGGAATCCGCCCTGACCCACCTCGAGCGGGGTGCAGTGAAACCCGTGGAACGTGATAAGGCCCGTTGTGAGTTGGCTCATCGATTGCGACCCCTGGTTGTGCGAGCGGCGAGGGCGAGGTCACGGATCGCGTCCATCCTTCCGAGTCGGGCAGGGCCGGGCATGCTTCGGGCCTTCACCCGTCCGTTCCGTGGTCTGGATTGACGGACACGAGCTCGACGCCGAGTTCCTGGACTCGCTCGATGAGCCCGACAAGGTGCGCCTGATCTGCCACGTCGCCAGTCAGCACCGTCGTGCCGGCGAGTCGCTCCAACTGCATGCCGTCAAACAGGACTCCGAACGAATCGCCCAGCTCCCCACGAAGGACCAGCCGATAACTGCGGGGTTGCACCCAATTGTCGTCCACTTCGACGCAGCCTTACATTCCGGCAGGCGACCCGTCATCGCCTTCGGCCGGATTCACCTAGGGGAGACTGGGCAAGGCCAGACCACCCGGTCCTCACGCCCGGCCGGGCGCCGACCGATGTTCACAGAAGATAGAAGACGAAGGTGGGCGCCGCTGCCGACCGAGGGTGCCCGTTGCCTTCGCCCCTTGGCGCTCGCTAGAGGAGGCCCAGTTCGCGGCCGCGTTCGAGCGCGTCGGCCCGCGACGACACGGCGAGCTTGCCGTAGATCGACCGAACGTGGCTATGGACCGTGTAGTGCGACACATACAGTTCACGACCGATATCCCGCTCCGACAGATCGCTGCGCAGGAGCTGGAGCACCCCGAGCTCCCGCGGCGTCAGCTTGCGATCCTCGGATGGGACGCGGCGGATCTGCGCTGGCCGCTCGAGGGCAGACAGCGCCTCGGCCAGGATCCCCGGGTCAGGGCACTGCTCGAGGACCGATCTCGCATCGGCAATCGCGTCCGTGGCTGCCTTGTGCTGACCCAGGGCTCGAAGCAAAGTCGCCTGGCCGAGCACCGCATGTGCCACCTGGACGGGCTGGCCAAAGGTCCGTGCCAGCGCGACTCCGTGCTCGATCAGCGGCAGCGCCTCCTCGGGCCTCCCACGCGCCGCCAGCGATGTCCCGACCGCCAGCGGAACTGTGCCGACGGCCTCCTCGGTGCCGTGCTCCCGTCCGAACTGGGCTGCCGTCTCGGCAAGGACGCGCTGCTCGTCAGCACGGCCCCGCTCGCCGGCGATCAGCGATCGATAGGCCAGCGACGACGTACCAGACAGCCACTGTGCGCTCGCTGGCGCCAGCGCCGCCGATTCCGCGAACCACTCGTCGGCCTCATCACGCTCACCCTCGAAGTACAGGCCAACGCCAACCGCCCAGCAAGTCAAGGGCCGCCAAGGCGACCCGGGGCCCTCAAGCTCGGCCGCCTGTTGGGCATTTTCCAGCTGGGCGCCGACATCTCCCCAAGGGAAGCCGGCCCGTAGCATTGTCAGGCTCGCCCGTGCGGAGCTGAAGCCATCGCGCAGCGGTCCTGCGTCCAGATCGCCCAGCCTTTCGACCGCAGCGATAGACCGTGCCGCCTCCTGCTGCCTCGCAGACAGTGAGAGCACCCACGCCTGAATCAGGAGCAGATGCACCTCGCTGGTCAGTACCTTGTCGGGGAGCTGCCGTAGCCAGGCCAGGACGGTGTCGTACCTCCACGTGTTGGCGTACCTGATCCAGAAGGTTTCGATCAGCTCGACTGCTTCGGGGTAAGCCTCGGCCGCCATCGCGTGCTGGATCGCCTCGTCGGTCGTCCCGTGATCACGATGCCAGGAGTAGGCGCGGCGGTGCAGCGCCGGGGCCAAGCCCGGCTCGCGCCGCTCGAGCTCCACTCGGAGCAGCTGCGCAAATACATGGTGAAAGCGGTACCACCCTGACTCGTCGTCGAGCGGGATAAGGAACAGGTTGCTCCGTGGCAGCTCATCGAGCATCTCCGCCGAGCCCTCTTGGTCCATCACGGCATCGCACAAAGGGCCGGTCAACCGTTCGAGAATCGAAGTATGGAGCATCAGCGCCTGCGCCGGCGGCGTATGGGCCTCGAGTACCTCCGTCACCAGGAAATCCACAACGTGACGGTTCGATCCGCCAAATGTGCGCACGAAAGCGTGGCGGTCGGCGGTGGGCTGCAGTGAGAGCGCGGCGAGATAGAGCCCCGCCGGCCATCCCTCCGTCTTCCCCACCAGGCTGTCGACGTCTTCGGCTGCGAGATCGAGCCCGAGGCGGCCGTTCAGGAATGCGTCCGCTTCCTCGTAGGTGAATCGCAGATCGGCGGCTCGGAGCTCGAGCAGCTCGCCGTGGGCGCGCAAACTAGCCACCGGCAGGCTTGGTTCCGTCCTGGTGGCGAGTACGACATGGATTGAGGGCGGCGCATGTTCGATGAACCAGCGCACACTGGTGCGTGCCGGTTCGCTGGAGACCCGGTGGAAGTCGTCCAGGATGAGGGTGATCTCACCTTGGCCGTCCAGCTCATTGACCAGGCGAGGGAGAACCAGATCAATCACCGGTGCCACGAGCGAATGCGATGACGTCGACTTGACGACGTCGGGGTTCACGCGCCGTAGCGCCTCGATCGCATGCGACCACAGGACGACAGGGTCATTGTCGCCCTCGTCCAGTGTCAGCCACGCAACGAGACTCCGAGCGGCCTCGGCCTCATGCCACGCCGAGAGAAGCGTGGTCTTCCCGAAGCCCGCCGGGCAGGCGACGAGAGTGAGCCTGCGGTCCGATCCGCTTCGAAGACATTCCTGAAGGCGCTCGCGCGGGATCGACTGTTCGCGCACTGGCGGCGGCCGCAGCTTGGTGCCCACCAAGGTCGGCTGCTCGAGACCCTCGTGTCTCCCACCGTCCGCGGCGGAATCTTGCAGTTCAGACGTGTCGGGCGGGATCTCCGGCCGTACCTCACGGAGTGGCCGGCTCGACCCCCGAGCACTACCGAGGGGCTCCCTCGCAGTGGACATAATGCCTCAGCTTGCCACTTCAATGCTCCTGGGACCATGCCCGAAGGTCCCTACTTACAGCCGAAGGCCCTGCTCAAGGCGGCGCCACTCCTTCGCTCGCTCTCAGACCGACTCCCAGGGCGACGCCAGACCCCATTGATGATTGATGCTGCCGGTCAGGCACGACGGGCCCGCGAGCGGCCACACCTTCCCGGTAGGCGATGGAATGCCCGATCGAACACCGCGGTGGTCTCCGGCGGCCGGTAGGAGTGCTCCATCTTGTGTCCGCACCTTGATCAATTGTGAACCGGGCAGCTTTCCCCTAGGTGAATCCGCCTGGAAGGTGATGACAGTTCGCCTACATGAGTGCGAACCTGCCGGATGACGGACCGACCGCTCAAGGTGAAGTTCGAGTTGACCGGCAGGGCGTTTGCCGTTGTCGATAGAAGCAAAGTAACGCCAGAAGTCCCCTGCCGGAAGTCCCCAATGAATGCACAGATGGAATGGAGAAAGCATCATGGCCAAGTCAGACCCAGTATTTGTCTACATCGGGACCTACCCAAGCGAAGCCGCTGCGCGAGCCGACTACGACCTCGTGAAGGACCTGCACGCCGAAAAGGCAGTCGGCACCTACGACGCTTCCGTCGTGACCAAGGACCCAGATGGCAAAGTCCATGTCAACAAGGATGAGACGTCAACCCGCCACGGCGCCTGGGGCGGAGCAGGGGTCGGTGCCGTTGTCGGCATCCTCTTCCCACCGGCGATCATCCCCGCCGCGGCAGTCGGGGCAGCGGTCGGGGGCGTGAGCGGCCACCTATGGAAGGGCATGTCCCGGGCAGACGTGAAGGAGTTCGGGGAGATCATCGACGCGGGACAAGCAGCCCTCGTCATCGTCGGCGAGAGCACCATCGAAGGTGCGATCAACAAGGCCGGACTGAAGGCCGAGCGGCACGCGGCCAAAGAGCTGGACGTGAGCTCCAAGGACATCGACAAGGCCGTCCAGGAGACAGCGAACTCAATGAGCTGAGCCATCGGCGCGATGTGGCGGATGCTTCCCTTGGGAATGGACGGCCGCCGAAAGCTGACGGCGACGCAGATCGATCGAAGTTCCTCGGATCTGTCGTCGGTGGTTGGACCGTTCCTGATCCAGCTTCCGGATCTGATCGTCCCCCAATTGATTCAGCGGCCCAATTGATTCAGCGACCCCGATCGAAGAGAAAGGCATGAGCATGAGTGAAAACCGACCCCTCCTCGACACCGTTCTAGAAATGACCGAAGCCTCGGTGAGCCGCACCAGTCTCAGTGACCGGGAGTTGATGATGGTCCGCTTGGCAGCATTGGCCGCCGTCGGCGCATCCCCGGTCTCGTATCTGCTGAACCTGGCGGCAGCCACCGGCACGGATCTGACACTGGAGGACGCGCAAGGCACTCTCATCGCGGTCGCGCCGGTCATCGGCACGCCCAGGACGGTATCCGCCGCCGCCGCTATCGCCGAGGCCCTCGGACTGGCATTGGCCATCGAGGACGCTATTGAGGAGAGGCGAGCATCATCCTGACTTACCGTCTTTCCTTCGCTGTGACCAACCAGCGGTCTTCGATTCCACAGCGGTCCGCTGACAGCCGGCCGGTCAGCGAGACCGGCCGTTGGAACACTGGTGGACCAGCACGGCACTCGATGATCCGGTCATGTTCCGGCGCCTGCTCTACGCCAAAAACCTCGTCTTATGGACCTTCGTCGCCCCAGTGTGCAGGATCGTGGCCGTGATCATTGGAACCTCCAACCACGACTACGTCGCAATGGTCATCACCATCATCGCCATCACGGTGATGCCGTTCGGGGTGTTGGGGATCTCGGCCTGGGTCGGCATCCGCTTCCCTTACCACCCGATCCCGATGCGGGAACGCTGGGCGCATCGCCGCTCCTGGGGGCGAATGTGGGTGCGATGGCTCGTACTCGTCGTGACGCCCTACGGCCTCGTCCTGGCGCTGGCCTTCGCTTTCATCACACCCACGCTGTTGCTCTCGGGGATCTCGGCTCAGAACGGACTTACTGACCGATTGTTGGACGGTGAGTACGCGCTGGGCGTGGTCATGGCTTGTGGCTTGTCGCTCATTGGAGCGGTCTTCGGACAACGCGCTGGCGCCGCGATGGGCCTTTCGTCGCAACAAGAAGCTCTCGACTTACTTGGGCGATCCGTCCCCCGGATAACGCGGCAAGTGGGATCAACACCAGCTGGACCTGCATCTACGTCCATCTAGCGCACTGAAAAGAGGCATGAGATGACGACAGCTGTTGAGCACTCGCCCCATAAGGAGCGTGCCGCACGGGGTAAGGCTGCCCGGGAGGAGCTGCCACGGGAACGCCATGCTGAATGGTCGGCCAACCAACGAAAGCAAAAGCCGCTCGATCTCTTGGCTGAACAGGGTCTGACTCGCGTTCCAGAACTTGTGCCGATCCGATACGGGCGGATGGCTGCGGCACCCTTTACCTACTACAGGGGCGCCGCGCTGCCAATGGCCGCGGACCTCTCCACAGGGCCACGCACGAGCCTCGATGTTCAACTATGTGGCGACGCGCACTTGTGCAACTTCGGCGGCTTTGCCTCGCCCGAACGGGACCTGCTCTTCGACGTCAACGACTTCGACGAGACCTCACCGGGGCCCTTCGAATGGGATCTCAAGCGCTTGGGCGCGAGCTTGGAAATCGCCGCCCGCAGCCGCAACTTCTCAGCCAAGGTGGGCTGGAAATTGGTCACGAATTCGATGCGTGCCTATCGCGAAGCAATGCATGAGTTCAACAAAATGTCCAACTTGGAGGTGTGGTATTCGCGCCTGGACATGGCCGGTGTCACTCAGAGGTGGGGTTCCGAAGTCAGTAAGGACGCGCTCGCGGCATTTCAGAAAACCACCACGAAGGCAGAATCGAAGGATCAGCTCAAGGCTCGAGCGAAGCTCACCGAGGTGGTCGACGGCGAGCTCCGCTTCCGAAATGATCCTCCGTTGCTTGTTCGGGTGAGCGAACTCGCCGGCGAAACGGACGCCGGACAGCTCCAGGACATGATCCACGAAGGCATTCGCTCGTATCGAGAGACGCTGATCGGGGACCGTCGCCACCTGCTCGAATCCTACGAGTTCGTGGACGTGGCCCGGAAGGTCGTGGGAGTCGGGAGTGTCGGCACACGGGCCTGGGTCGCGCTCTTTAGAGGAGACGACACCGACGACACGCTCATCCTCCAGATCAAGGAAGCCGAGGCCTCTGTGCTAGAGCGTTTCTGCGACAAGAGCGTGTTCGAAAACCACGGCCAACGGGTCGTGGAAGGCCAGCGCTTCATGCAAGCGGCGAGCGACATCTTTCTAGGGTGGTATCGGGTCCCGATCGGTATCGACGGCAAGCCTCACGACTACTACTTCCGCCAGTTATGGGATTGGAAATTGTCGGCTGACGTCGACAACATGCCTCCGGAGAGCCTTCTCGTCTACGCGAAGATGTGCGGCTGGGCATTGGCTCGCGCTCACGCCCGCTCCGGTGACCGCGTGGCCGTCGCTTCGTACCTCGGGTCTAGTGACGCCTTCGACCGAGCGATCGCAGACTTTGCCGTCGCTTACGCGGACCAGAACGAACTTGACCATCAAGCCCTCGTTGACGCCATCGCCGACGGTTCGGTTCAAGCAACGCTTGCTGTCTAGTCCCCAACTGCAAAAAAAGGCGAGGAGGTCGACGCCTGGAATTTCAGCAGACGAGTAGAAATCACAAATTGAGGGCTGTTGGTTCTACCCATAACGGAAGTGACGACCTGCCCGACTAGTTGAACCTGGAGGAATCATGTTGCTTGCCTATAGCTATCCGCTGCTGAGCGTCTTTTGGAGCCTGCTGATGTTTGCGGGGTTCGTACTCTGGATCTTCATCGTCGTTTGGTGCTTCATTGATAACTTCCGTCGTCGGGACCACCATGGCGTTGCCAAAGCGCTGTGGTTCATCTTCATCGTCTTTGTCCCCGTGATTGGGGTGATTTCCTACATCATCGCCAGGCCGCCCGCTGCGGAGCTAGAGAACGTGGTGTGACGGCGCCGACAGCCGGCGCCAAAGCTTTTTGGGTCCGAACTGGCGGTCTATCGGGGCGGGAGCTGTCTCGGGGATGTGAAGGTTTGCCAAGTGAAAGGTCAACAGGATGAGACGTAGAGCAGTGGGACTTGCCGTGATGATTTCCGCGGTAGCGATTGCTGGATGTTCAACAGGCTCTACCACGAGTAGTTCGACGACCACGACGAGCCAGGCATCGACGGGGTCGTCGACCACTGTTGCCAATAGCGTGACCGGCACTGTGAGATGGGCCACAACCAACAAGGCGGTGGTCACGGCGGTGAGTGCTGATGTGGCTGACCTGGGCACTGCACTTCCGAATGCAGTGTCCTCTCACGACTCTTCGGCGGCGACTGCGAGTTGCCAGAAGCTGGCTACGGATGTAGCTACAGCAAAGGCACTGCCCCCTATTCCCAACTCCACCGCACAGAAGGCATGGACGTCGTTGCTGAAGGACTTGAGCAGTGCATCCCAGAAGTGCAGCGAGGGAATCTCCAACAATGATACCGGGATGCTGAATCAGGCTGCTTCGGACATAGCGGCAAGCAGCGGCCCCCTCAGGACAGTTACAACCACCCTCGGCCTGTAACGGCAGGCAAGCGGCCTTTGTCTCTGGTAAGACCTGGCGCAAACGGGTCAGATCAGGCAAGCCGCTGCCCTCGGGGGTGCCCCAGTCGATCATGGGCAGTTAGCTGGCCGCGAGCAGTTCCCGCTTTTCATCGCAGATAACGCGACTCCGAGCCGGCGGTATGGGGCACCTGGACTATGAGGTTTGCCGTTGCCTACCGATCTTGATCGCATTTACAACCAGGCGCAACACCACGCCCACAATCACAAGATCCAGAATCATCTGGAACGTGACGATGACTCGGGCGCCTTGGGCCTTCGCCGCAATGTCGCCGAACCCAACTGTTGTGAATACGGTGACCGAGAAGTACATGGAGTCGATCCGGCTAAGAGGCTGCGTGAAGGTTGTCGCGTTGGCATGGTCTAGGAGGTAGTAAGTGGTAGCGAACAGGAGGATGTAGAGCGGAAGCGTGAACGCAAGAGCCTCAACCGCGCGAACGCCAGGGTGGTCGGATCGAATGATCTGCCGGACCTGCCAGACGATGACACCAAAGAGCACCAGAACTCCGAGCACCAGTTCAGCCACAGTCGCTGCGCTGATCGCGCGGTCCATCGGCACTAGAAAGTAGACGGCCACCACCAGGGCGACCGTGATTATTGTGCGCAATGCAACTCGGCCAACGAGGCGGCGCTTGTCGTGGGCGGAGAGATCGTCGAAGAGTACGGTCGGCATTCAGTCCTCCTCTGAGGTTCCTTAGGGGCGTCAGGTCACAATCACTGACGGCACGCTATGCGTGTGCCCGGACCCCCGGCACTGCCAGTTACCGGAACGGTGAGCAAGCCGGGCGGGGCGACAGAACATCTGAGCCCTGGCTCAGTCCAAACCCTGCTTCGTTCGTCCTGACGCGCCCAGAGGACAAAGGCCTTTCCCAGAGGGGCGCACTCGGACACCCTGCGGGTGACACGAGGATTGCTGCGGAGGGCCCGGGTCGGATCATGGACACTGTGGGAGGGTGTGCTTTTGCCACGTCACCAGATGGACCACAGCTCATGATCTTGTTCACATGATCGGCGCGCTGAGCGCCTCCCAGATCTTCGTCGGTGTCGCCCTCACGTTCGGACTAGCGGCGGCCTGCCAGATCGTCGCCTCCAAACTTGGCATACCAGCGATCATCCTGCTGCTCCCCGTCGGGTTCGTCGCGGGTGTCCTGACCGTCTCGGTCAATCCGGACAAGCTCTTTGGCGCGGCTTTCCCGCCACTCGTCAGCCTGGCGGTCGCCATCATCTTGTTCGACGGCGGGCTCGATCTAACTGCCACTCACCTGAAGGGCGACAGCAGCCTGGTAGTGCGCCGACTGCGTGGCCTGGGCATCCCGATCACCTGGGCCGGCGCCGGTTTCTTCGCATGGATCTTGCTCGGACTGTCGTGGCGGACAGCGCTGATGCTCGGGGCCATATTGATCGTCTCGGGTCCGACAGTGGTGACCCCATCCTTCGAGCAGCGCGCCCGGGCACGACGCTCACTGAGATCCTCAACTTCGAAGGCACCACGATCGATCCCCTCGGAGCCCTCATCGCTGTCGTGGTCTTCCAGGGGCTGAAGGCCAGCCACGAACACACGGCACTCGCTGGCCTGCTTGGCTTCGCCGGTCGGCTGGGTATTGGCGTAGTCGGTGGGGCAGTCGGTGTCGGCGTACTGTGGCTCCTGCTCAGGTAGGTGAAGCTGACTGGCATCCTTGCCACCGAGGCCATGATCGCCACGGTGATCATGGTCGCGGGGCTGTGCGACGCCATTCAGGACGACACTGGGCTGGTCGCAGCCATCACCATGGGAATCGTCATTGCCAACCTACGGGGGGTGGACGTACCGGAGGATCGGCCGTTCCTTAAGACGGTCGTCCAACTGACAATCGGTGTGCTCTTCATCTCGATCTCGGCCACCGTGACTCCATCCTCGCTGAGGGGCGTTGTGTGGCCCACGATTGGACTCGTCGCATGTCTGGTGCTGCTTGTCCGTCCGGTCGTCGCAGCACTGTCGACCGCAGGCACCGGGCTGACCCGAAACCAGCGCATCTTCGTGGGATCGATGGACCCTCGAGGCATCGTTGCCGCTTCCACCGCAGCCAACTTCTCAGCCCCATTGGTTGCCCTCGGCCTCGTCGGGGCCGACAAGCTCTTGCCAGCGACGTTCTTGGTCATCGTCGGGACCGTCGCCCTTTACGGCCTTGCGGCCACCCCGCTCGCCAAGGCGCTGGGCCTCCGTGAGCTAACGACGAAGAACGAACCCGAGGAATAGCCATCCTGACCACGGGACGGTTGCCAAATGGAGTATCCGCCACGTGCCGATCGGGGCGAGGCAACTAGCGGCGAGCACCCAGGAGGTTGCGTCCTCCGACTCTGCAGAAACTCAATGTGTCAGCAAGCGCATGTGACACGAATCGCCAGCGCAATTGGTCATCGCCGGCTCAGGCCAGGTATTCGAACATAGTCCCATTACCTCTGTTACCGACCTTGCGGCGAGCCCTCCATACCCGAATTCTGCTCCAAATCAGACCTTCATGCCGCATTGCCCCAGGTCAGCGGGCCAGGAGGGGTTCGAACATAGTCCCATTACCTCCACCAAAGAGAGCCCTCGCCAAAGAGGACGCTGCTCGCTCGTCGAAGGGCAGTTGGAACGACTCGCCGGTGACCTCACCCTCAACGCGATGAGGGTGACTCCGCCTTCGAGGCCTTCAGGGGAAGTCCGGATACCCTGAAGCAGATGGTGGATGACCGGATAGACCCCAGCGTGCCGCCGAGCGGCACCGGATGCGCCGAGTGCCTCGCAGCCGGCGGATGGTGGCTTCACCTGAGACGCTGCGCGAAGTGCGGCCACATCGGATGCTGCGATACGTCACCGAGCCAACATGCGACCGCCCACGCGAAGGCCACGAATCACTCCGTGATTCGGAGCTATGAGCCGGGTGAGGACTGGTTCTGGGACTACGACTCGAACGAGTTTTACGAAGGGCCCGAGCTCGCTGCTCCCGAGTACCATCCGCTCGATCAACCGACACCCGGCCCCGCAGGTCGGGTGCCTCCGAATTGGCAGCGTCTTCTGCACTGAGCCGTGGACCTGGAGCGACAGCGAACGCGCGTCTCCATCAATCATGGACAGTGCCATCGTGCCCGAAAGTGGATCGCGATCTACCGGCTCATGCAGTAGCCGGTGAGACGGGACCGTTGCTATTCGCCTCCCAAGGCACTTGTCAGTTCTTCGAGGTCTGCGACCGTTACCGTCAGCGCTGAATGGCCGCTGCGACGAAGCGGTGACGGCACCTTCTCACCGAAGTGAAGGCAGACGCCTGCGGTGTGGTTCGTCCCGAAGGTCAAGCCGTCGTCGACTCGCGAGCCGCGAACGCCAACGGAGGTCCACCATCGGTAATTCCGAGTGATGTGCGCGCCGGTGATGTTCGTCAGCGGTGTTGCAAGCTTGAAGAAGCCGAAGGTCGCCAAGAAGGAGTCTTCGGCGGTCAGCGTGACGCCATCCTTTGATGGTCGAAATCCAAAAGGAACCAACACCGGTAGATAGCGCCGGTCGACGGCGTAGGCGAAGTGGCGTGACACCAATGGAGTCGAACCTCTCTTGTCGTCCTTTGGCTTCCGGTTGTTCTAATTCCGACGCACCTTATTGCAGCTCGCATGCGCTCACGCATCGCACGCCCTCAGGAGCGGAGGCATTGTGCCAACCCAGACAGAATGCAAGACCAAGAGGCAAGACCATTGGTATAACCGCAGGGGTTTGTATCTCCCGGAACCCGAGGTCTTGGAGTATGTGAATCGTTCCGCGAGGGCCTACCGAAAAGGGCACGAGGGATGACAGATCTGCGCAGGCCCTGGAGGTTCGCGCACTGCCCTACCGTGAACGGCGATACGCGTCTGAGCCGGGTTGAGCGCCAACTCCGGGCTCAGCGACCATCGCACGTGAAGACGCTGCGCTTCCGACCAAAGGGGGAGTCATGACGTCAGAGATGACCACTGGTCGATGTGCCGTGAACTGCCGGCTCTAGGCACATCGCACGCGCTGTCGCGGCAGTCCTCATCATGAGCATCGTTCTCGTGGCGTGTGGAGGCTCACCGAGCTCAGAGTCGTCCACCTCCACCGGCAGTTCGACATCGACGAGTTCCTCACACCCCTCGTCAGGAGTCATGGTAACCGGGCCCGTTCGGGTCACATCTCCTACCTTCGACAAGACCCTCTATGGCACAAACTTCGACCTGTCAAACGTCGGTTACGAGAAGTCTCAGTTCTTCCTCTCTGGCACCGCCCGCTCCTACGTGCCGGCGCAGCCCCTGACGAGCGACGGGAAATGGAAGATCACGACCGGCGCGAGCGCGTCGTACAGCACACGAATCGCCGTCTACCGTCCGATCGATCCCAAGAAGTTCAACGGGACAGTCGTGGCCGAATGGCTCAATGTGAGCGGCGGCATTGACGACGCTCCTGACTGGACGCTGTCCCACAACGAATTGGTTCGCGGTGGCTTCGCCTGGGTGGGAGTCTCCGCCCAACAGGTGGGCGTCGACGCAGCGAAATCAACCGATCCTGCCGAGTACTCGGAACTCTCGCACCCAGGCGACAGCTTCTCTTACGACATATTTTCACAAGCTGGCGAAGCGGTTCGCGACGACGCCGGGATGATCCTGGCGGGTTTGCGGCCCCACACGCTGATTGCGGTCGGTGAGTCGCAGTCGGCCGGACGCCTCATGACCTACATCGATGCGGTACAGCCGAGTGCAAATGTCTTTCAGGGTTTCCTCGTGCACAGTCAATTTGGTACCGGTGCTCCGCTCTCTCAAGCACCGCAGACCAACTACTCGGCCCCGAACCCGACCACGATCCGCAGTGACCTCGGTGTACCGGTGCTCGAGTTCGAGACCGAAACCGACGTCTACAACAGCAACCTGACCGACCGGCTGCACTTCGGCAATCCAAAGTGGTTCCGGCTCTGGGAGGTCGCGGGCAGCTCGCACTACGACAACTACGGTCTCGCGATCGGTCCCAACGACACCGGCAACGGTCAGGGCGCTGTTGCCAACCTGGCTGCCATGCAGAACCCGACGCGCACTCCTGCAGGTGGGTTCACCTGCGCCGTTCCCATCAACACCGGCGGAACCCACTGGGCACTCGACGCGGCCATGCATTGGCTCAATAGGTGGGCCGTCGACGGTATGCCGCCCCCTCGAGCCTCCCTTTTGGCGACGACCCATTCTTCGCCGGTCGTGTACAAGCTCGACGCAAACGGAAACGCGATCGGAGGCGTGCGAACTCCACAGGTAGACGCGCCGATTGCCGCATTGAGCAGCCAAGGCAACCGCGGCGGCTTCTGCTTCCTTTTCGGCTCCACCGTGCCGTACGGCGCCGCACAACTCTCTGGCCTTTACAGGAACCATGCCCAGTTCGTCTCGGCCTGGGCTCGTGCGATTCACGGGGACCAAACTGCCGGCTTCCTGCTCCCAGGAGATGCAGTCGAGCTGCTGCACTCCGCAGCAGTCTCACAGGTCGCACGGCAAACAGGCTGACTCGGTTTGCACGCGTGTTGGGACGCTCATCGCGGGGTCAGGTCGAACGTCACCGCACCCGTGTAGGGGGAATTGCAGCCAGTGGCACCCGGCACGATCGGCCCTGGCAGTAGCAGACGATCTCTCACCTCGCTGAGCGTTCCTCGAGGGCGACGATCCAAAGTCCCAGTTCGGAGCAGGAGGACCGCCCTCCTGGCGCATGTGACCGATCGTCCCCGCGAATCCTGCCCGCGATACCGGACAAGAATGCCCTGTCATGGCAGACAGCAGTCAACCGCTCTTCGACCTTTCAGGCGAAGCCAGCGCCGACCTCACCGGCGAGGAGATCGCGTACCTCGAGCAGCTCGGCGCCCGGCGCCCGATCGTCGAAGGCGAGTACCTCTACCGAGCGGGCGATGAAACCTACGACTTCTTCGTGGTCATCAGCGGTGCCATCGAGGTCGTGCTCGGTGAGGGCGAAGACGAGCAGATCCTCGCTCGGCACGGAGCGGGACGCTTCCTCGGTGAGCTCAACATGATCACCGGCATGCGCGTCTTCGTCTCCACCCGGGTCGTCGAAGCCGGTGAGGTCCTCGTGGTGCCCCGAGACAGCTTGCGACGGGTCATCGCGACCGTGCCACAGTTGAGCGACAAGATCCTCGCCGCCTTCGTCTCGCGCCGCTCGATCCTCCTGACCGGCGCGGCGTCCTCGATCCGGGTCGTCGGGTCGCAATACTCGCCGGACTCGCTGCGGCTCCGCGAGTTCCTGGCTCGGCTCCGTATACCTCACGAGTGGTTGGACCCGGACGCGGATGCAGGCGTCGGGACCGTCCTCGACCATTCGGGGGTACGACCCGACGATCTGCCGGTCGTGATCACCGCAACGTCGGTCTTGCGACGGGCGACTCCCGGAGAGCTGGCGACATACCTCGGGCTCACCGTCGACAATCTTCCCGGACGCCTCTTCGATCTGGTCGTCGTCGGCGGCGGCCCGGCGGGACTGGCGACTGCCGTCTACGGAGCTTCAGAGGGCCTCCACACGTTGGGTGTCGACATGGACAGTGTCGGCGGCCAAGCGGGAACGAGCTCGCGGATCGAGAACTATCTCGGGTTCCCCATGGGCATCTCCGGTAGCGAGCTGGCCCAGCGAGCGGTGGTGCAGGCCGAGAAGTTCGGTGCGAACCTCACCAGCCCCTGCGAAGCCAGGTCCTTGAGGGAGGAGGGTGGTTATCTGCGCGTCCAGCTCTCCGACGGAACCGAGGTCGCCGGGCGGGCGGTCGTCGTGGCAAGCGGCGCCTCATACCGTCGGCTGGACATCCCGCGGCTCGAGGAATTCGAGGGAAACGGGGTCTACTACGCGGCGACCGAGACGGAGGCCCGACAGTGCGCCACGTCACCCGTCGTCGTCGTGGGTGGCGGCAACTCCGCCGGACAGGCGGCGCTCTTCCTCGCCCAGTCCGGCAGCCAGGTGACCATCGTCATCCGTGCCGACGACCTCGGCGCCAGCATGTCGCGGTACCTCACCGACCGAATCGATGGGCACCCGAAGATCGAGGTTCGTACCCAGTCCCGGATCACTGCCCTCGAAGGCGACCAGACCATCACTTCCGCCCGCATCGAGGGCCCCGACGGCGGCGTCGATCTTCCCTGTGCGGGTTTGTTCTCCTTCATCGGCGCGGACCCCGCCTCGCAATGGATCTCCGGATGTGCGGCGCTCGACGGGCACGGCTTCGTCCTCACCGACCGTCAGCTCCGCGAGGAAGACCTCGGGGAGACCTGGCGTCTGCTCGGCCGCCTCCCACTGCCCTACGAGACCAGCCACCCGGGGCTCTTCGCGGTGGGTGATGTCCGATCCAGCTCGGTCAAACGGGTCGCCGCCGCCGTGGGCGAAGGGTCAGCCTGCGTGAGCTCGGTCCACCAGTACCTCACGTTCGCGGACTGACTTCGGAGCGGCGCTCAAGCCCTCCTCTTTTCGAGGGCCGCGGCCATGATGCGGTCCCCCACCGCCTTGTCGATGTTCCGCCAGTAGTCGAAGGCGCGCTGCAGAACCTCCTCGCGCCGTAGGCCGGAGAGGATCCCCGAGACGGTGTCGACCAAACGATCCCGCGCCGCGTCGTCCAGGACCTCGTTGACCAAGGTGTTGGGCTGTCCGAAGTCGTCGTCCTCTTCGTGCAGGGTATAGGCGGCTCGAACCATCTCGCCGTCCGCGGCCCAGACGGCATGCTCGGCGTAGGTGTCGGCGTCCGCGGCGGGAGCCCCCTCCACCGAGTTGGGGTAGTAGACGGGGTCGGTGACGTTCTCGACGCGCATGACCCCGTCCTTTGAGTAGTTGCGTACGGGCGACTTCGGTCGGTTGACCGGAATCTGCTGGTAGTTGACACCGAGCCTGGCGCGGTGTGCATCGGCGTAGGAGAAGCCGCGGGCCAACAGCATCTTGTCCGGCGAGAGCCCGGTCCCGGGCACGGTGTTGTTGGGTTGGAACGCCGCTTGCTCCATTTGGGTGTGGTAGTCGGCCACGTTCTGGTTGAGCGTGAGCGTCCCGACGTCCACCAACGGGTAGTCACCATGCGGCCAGACCTTGGTCAGGTCGAACGGATTGAAACGGTAGGTCTTGGCCTCCTCGAACGGCATGATCTGCATCTTGAGGGACCAGCTCGGGAACTCGCCTCGTTCGATGGCCTCGTAGAGGTCCCGCTGGTGATAGTCCGCGTCCTCGCCGGCAATGCGATCGGCCTCGGCCTGAGTGAGGAACTCGATGCCCTGGTCGGTCTTGAAGTGGTACTTGACCCAGAAGCGCTCGTAGGCGGCGTTGACCCACATGTAGGTGTGCGACGAGTACCCGTTCATGTGACGCCAGCTCCGCGGGATGCCGCGGTCCCCCATCAGCCAGGCGACCTGATGCGCCGACTCCGGCGAAAGCGTCCAGAAATCCCACTGCATGTCGGGATCACGGAGGTTGTTGCCGGCAAGGCGCTTCTGCGAGCGGATGAAGTTCTGGAACTTGATCGGGTCCCGGATGAAGAAGACCGGAGTGTTGTTGCCGACGATGTCGAGGTTTCCCTCGCTCGTGTAGAACTTGAGCGCGAAACCGCGTGGATCGCGCCAGGTGTCCGGCGAGCCGCGCTCGCCGGCGACGGTCGAGAACCGGAGGACCAGATCCGTCTCGGTGCCAGGCTGGAACACCGCGGCCTTGGTGTAGCGACTGAGGTCGTTCTTCACCACAAAAGACCCGAAGGCCCCACCACCTTTGGCATGCGGCTGGCGCTCGGGGATCCGTTCGCGGTTGAAGTTCGCCATCTGCTCGATCAGGTAGAAGTCCTGCAGCAGGACGGGCCCGTCGGGGCCGACGGTTAACGAATGCTCCTGGCTTGCAACGGGAATACCCGCGTCGGTCGTGGTCGCCGGTCGCTTCGATCTCTGCTGGCTCATCAGACCCCCTTCTTCGTTCAGGGCCCGTCGCAGATCGGCCACGGGCCTCTCTCCGAACGAGGATAAGCGGGACGCGGACGCTCCCGACCGTCGCCCGCCGCGGCTCGCCCGACCTGGACTCCGACCGGTTGCGAGGGGCGAGGAACTGACCTGGTCCGGAAGACGCGGACGGTCCGGAGGCCCCGGCCCCGACTGCGCCCGACCCTCTGACGCAATGCCAGACTGGCTATTCGTGGGCCCTCTCGCGATCGACTGGACGACGGTTGCCTCCCTCGCCACGGCAGCAGGCACCCTCGTACTGGCAGTCGCCACGTTCTCTGCCGTGCGTTCTTCCAACCGGTCGGCACGCATCGCGGAGATAGCACTGCAGGAACAACGACGACCCCTCCTCGCACCTTCGCGGCTCGAAGATCCGGTACAGAAGATCATGTTCCTCGAGGGCAACTGGGTGCATGCCACCGGCGGACATGCGGCGGTCGATCACAACGACGGAATGGTCTACCTGGCGATCAGTTTGCGCAACGTGGGAAGCGGCATCGCGGTGTGCCAGGGCTGGGCGATCAGAATGGGATCTGATACCCCGAGCGATCTCACCGTTCACACACCAGTGGAGGAATTTCGTCTCCAGTCACGCGACCTCTACGTGCCTGCCGGTGACATCGGCATGTGGCAGGGGGCCCTGCGCAATCCTGACGATGGGATCCGTGCTCATGTCGTGGAGGCGATCGAGAACGGTCATCGGATCGACGTGGAGCTGCTCTACTCCGATCAGGTCGGACGGCAACGAACCATCTCGCGGTTCGGTCTCCTCCCTGCGGGCGACTCGTGGCTCGCGAACTTGAACCGGCACTGGTATCTCGATTGGGACGGGCCACGCCCCGACAGCCTCGCGATCGAGGCTGCCGAGGCTGTCATCCGCGATCAGCAGGCTGCCGTCGCGCGCAGGACCGAAGCCGACGGTCAGGTCGACGCGCAGGTCGAGATCCAAGCTTCGGGCGAGGACCACTTGACGAGATAGAAGTTGCCCGACATCGCTCGAGTGCCGTTGGGAAGGCAATGTCCGTGCAATAACCTTCCGAAGTGGGTAGTTTGCTCGAACTGGAGGGGCTCCGGAGGACCTACGGCAGCGTCATCGCCCTCGACGACCTCTCTTTCGACGTCCCGGCCGGACAGGTCGTCGGCTTCCTCGGACCCAACGGCGCCGGCAAGACCACGGCGATGCGAGCAATCTTCGGCCTGACCGACCTCGAGGCAGGACAGGTCACGTGGAACGGTCGACAAGTCGGCCAATCCGAACGCCGCTCCTTCGGCTACATGCCCGAGGAGCGCGGCCTCTACCCGGGCATGCTCGTCGGCGACCAGATCGAATACCTCGGGCGCCTGCACGGACTTGCCGCAACCGATGCCGCGAAAGCCACCGACGCCTGGCTCGAGCGGCTCGAGATCGCCGACCGAAAGCACTCGAAGGTGGAGACCTTGTCGCACGGCAACCAGCAGCGGGTGCAGCTCGCGGCCGCACTCGTCCACGAACCCGTGCTGCTCGTGCTCGACGAACCACTCTCCGGGCTCGACCCGACCGGCATCGACGCCATCGGCCAGGTGCTGGTCGATCGGGCGAGGGCGGGCAACGGCGTGCTCTTCAGCAGCCACCAGCTCGACCAGGTGGAAGACCTCTGCGATCGGGTCATCATCATCGACCACGGTCGG
The DNA here is from genome assembly GCA_963769905.1 of uncultured Acidimicrobiaceae bacterium. Lineage (GTDB taxonomy): Bacteria > Actinomycetota > Acidimicrobiia > Acidimicrobiales > RAAP-2 > Bog-756. The sequence goes on along the minus strand of CAVYNG010000002.1, from coordinate 538,634 downwards.
CTGGTCGTTTCGGGGACCGTCGACGAGTTGGCGACCAGCGGCAGTCGGCGGTTGGTCGTCCGTATCGAGGGGGTTCGGACCACTGACTGGGCCGGCCAGCTCCCCGGTGTCACGGTGTCGGAGGTCAGCGGAGGAGCGGTACGCCTCGTCCTCGGCGACGCGGTCGACAGTGACGAGGTCCTTCGCGCCGCGATGCGAGCCGGTCGCGTCACCGAGTTCAGCTTCGAGCGCCGCCGTCTGTCAGAGGTGTTCCGAGAGGCGCTCGTGCTCGAATGAAGGGTCTCTATGTCATCCTCGTCGTCGCGGTGGTCGTCATTCTCCGTGTCGGGATCTGGAAGAGCCGACGGAGTCGGCGCGCTCGACAAGATGCGGCCGACGCCACCACCGGTTCCGACACGGCGCGGACGTCGAACACGCCGCGTGGCCTCGGCGAGCGCCGTCCCCGATTCCGGGTCGACACGGACCTGTCCCTCGGGGACGTCGGACTGGTCGCCATGCGCGAGATCCGCGAGCGGGTCCGAGGACGCATCTTCCGGATCGGCACGCTCGTCATCCTCCTGGTGGTCGCCGCGGCGATCGTGATCCCGACGCTCCACAAGGGCGGAGCACTCACCGCGCAGACCGTAGGGATCGTCGGGGGCAACCGCACGGAAGTCAGCCAGATCGTGCACGCGGCGGCGGCGAGGAACCAGGACCGGGTCTCCATCGTGCCCCTCCCCTCCCTCGCCGCGGCCAAGGCCGACCTCCGTTCCGGGAAGATCGACCTCGCGATCGTCGACGACAGCGAATTGCTGCTCGACCAGTCGACGAGCTCGAAGAGTTCTGCGGCCGACTCCGGACTGGTCCAGGAGGTGGCCGCGTACCTCGGGGTGCTCAAGGCCTATCAGACCGCGGGGCTGACTCCTGCGCAGGCCTCGCAAGTGACCCACGCAAAATCGGTACCTGTGGTGACGCTCCAGCCGAGCACCTCGAGCACGACCAAGGCCACGTCGGTCATCGGACTCGTGCTCTTGTTCTTCATGCTGACGCAGTACTGCACGTGGATCCTGATCGGAGTGATGCAGGAGAAGTCCAGCCGGGTTGTCGAAGTCCTGCTCGCGACCCTTCGCCCGATCGAGCTCCTCGGGGGCAAGGTCATCGGCATCGGTCTCGTGGCATTCGGCCAGGCCGCCCTCGTCGTCGTGTTCGCTCTCGTCGTCGGCAAGGCGGTGGGCTCGGACCTGCTGCACGGCACGGTCCCGCTGGTCCTGGCCTGCGAGCTGCTCTGGTTGGTGCTCGGGTACGCCTTCTATTGCTGGCTCTACGCCGCGGCCGGCTCGACCGCCGAACGGCAGGATCAGGTCCAAACCCTCGCCCTCCCGCTCAGCATCCCGATCCTGATCGGCTACATCTTCTCGATCACCGTCGCGAGCTCGGGGAATCCGAGCCTCTTCTTCAAGGTCCTGGCGTACCTGCCCCCGACCGCGCCGTTCTGCATGCCGGTGCTCGTCTCACTGAACCAGGTCGTCTGGTGGCAATTCGTCGCCTCGGTCCTGATCACCGTGGTGGCGACGGGCGGTACCGCCCTCTTCGCGGCCGGCATCTACCGTCGTGCCGTCCTCCAGACCGGTTCGCGCGTGCGCATTCGGGATCTCCTCGCCCGCTCGGCCCATTAGCGGGGCCGGAGCGGGTTCGACGTCCGTCGGTCAGGGCTCGAACGGCCCCGCGCCGAACAGCTTCAAGGTGTTGTCACCGTCGTCGACGAAGAGGATGCCCCGACCCCCGGGCGGGATGGTGAGACCGAAGAGGTCGCCGCCCAGTCCGGCCGGATCGATCTGGCGGGCGGCCACCTGGCGCCCGGACGGAGTGGTCTCGACGACGTTGCCGTCTCCCGCGTTCGCGGACAGGATGTCGCCGTTCGGGGCGAGCGTCATTCCGAGAGGCCCGTTGAGCAAGCCGTCGGAGGTGAGGGTGGAGCCCCCGTTCGCCGCCGGGGTGAAGCGCGTGAGGGCGGAGGGGATGACCGCGATCCTGCTGTTGACGGTGTCCGCGACAAAGAGCTGACCCTGATTCCCGACGGTGAGGCCGGTCGGCCCGACGACCAGCGCGGCCGGATCGGTCCGCTCGGCGAGACCGGCTCCGACGACCGTCGACGACCGCAGTTTCGGCACCACGCCAGGACCGGCCAGGACGTCGAGCCGGACGATGGTGCCTTGATCGACGGTATGCGGGCTGTTGGCGACAGTGCCGTTCAAGACGTTGGACACGAAGAGCTGGGCTCCGAACGGAGCGTCGACCGCCGTCATGTCCCAGGGGCCGTTGATGCTCCCTCCGGACCAGGTCTCCACCGGGTTCCCGTTGCGGTCGAGCACGATCAGGCATCCTGCCTGCGCGGTCGCGGAGGTCCCGTCGCTGGTCGGCAGGCTTCCGACCACCACCCAATCACCAGGAAGGACGGATAGCGCGGTGGTGAGGCCGAGGCCTCCGGGGCACGGGCCGGGCAATGGGAGGTTCAAATGGGCGAAGGTGCTCGTCGCACCGGCGGGCGAGATCTGGACGATGGTCGTTCCCGTGCCCTGCGCATTGGTCGAGTTGTTGAAGTTGCTGACCAGGGTGTCGCCTCTGACCAGCGCTCCCTGGGACTCGGGGACGACCGTGATGCCGTACGGATTCACGTCGCCGTTCGCTGGAACGGTCGAGCTCACCGTGGAGACGGTCGTGAAGCGCGCGAGATAGGCGGGCGGGAAGATCGACGAAGTCGAGGCAAGGGCAGCCGTCGGCGCGGCGACCGTTGCGACGGTGGCCAGGCCGATCGCGAGCAGTAGGGCACCGGGCAATCGACGGAGATGGCTGTCTGCCCTCGGCCTCTTCGGCTTCCGACAATCGAGATCCTGGGCGCGACGAATTGCCATGACTGCTCCTCCCGTCGAGCTTGCCGGCGCGCTCCGCCCACGCGCGATTCGTCAGTGGCGTATACGACTCGGGGAGCGGGATCGTTCAGTGGTCGCCGAGAAACTCCTTCAGCCGTTCACCCCGAGGACGGCCCGCGCCAGCTGCGTGCCTTGGGAAGCCTTCGAGGGGACTGGTTTGCCGGTCGACTGGTCGGCAGTCGTGACGAACTTCTCGAGAGTTAGGGAGCCGTCAGTGCGCGGCTTGTGCCGTGATGTTGGCGTACTCGACCGGGACGGTCGCGGCACGCGAGATGGGAGGGATCCTCGGGAAGGGCAGGAAGCCGACGACCCCGGATCCCGAACACGGGAGCGTCACCGACGTCGGGATCGCCATCTTCACTCCGTAACGGGTGAAGGTCACCTGGCCGATGGCACTTCCCGTGGGCGGCAGCACGCCGAAGAACACTGAGACCGACGTCCCACTCGTCCCCGTGTAACCCGCGCCCCCGACCGCCGCGGCGGCACGGGTTACTTCGACGGTCTGGCCCTCGAGGGGGTGCCCGGTCCCACCGTTGGTCGGTCCGGGGCAGACCATCTTGACGATCGCCGGACTCTCCTGACCTGTCGAGCCGTTGACCAATCCGGAGAAGTACTGGTGCGGTCGGATCCGCCTGTGGGTCGTTGCGCCGGCGGTGGCACCGACGGCGGCGGTGAACGTCAAAGTCAGCGCGAGGACGACCGAACCCGCGACCATTGCACGACGGGACATGTGCACCTCCCCCGGGGACGGCAACAGCGCCTCGATGGTCAAGGCCCTTACGTTCCACGCTAGGCCTCGACGATCGGTCCTTCAACCGTTGTCACCGGAAGTTCATCCCGCGCGCACTCGGCGCTCGGCATCCCTCAGGATAGCTGGTGGAGGAAGAACTCGACTCCCTGATCGTCGGCGCAGAGAGACTCGAAACCGTAGGGCCTCGAGCCCACCTCGGCGGCCCGACCTCCGGCGGCCCTCACCCGCTCGACCGCGAGTTCGAGGTCCTCCACGCGGTAGCAGAGCGTTACTCCCGGCGCGCCTTCACTCATCCCGGTCATCGGTTCGGGCCCTTCGACGTGCACGCCGGTGTTGCCCGGTGAGTACGACCATCCGAGCACCTCGGAGAAGAGCCGGCGGGCCCGGTCGAGATCCGCGACACGAAGGACCAGGTAGCTGAGGTCACCCTCGCGTCCGCCGTTGGGTCCGGCCCTGCCTTCCGGTGGCGGGAGCTGGTGGAGCCAGAAGTGGAGACCGTTGCCGTCGCTGCACTCGGACTGGAGTCCGTACGGCAGCTGTTCGGCATCGGTCGCCGAGCCGCCGGCCGCGCGCAGACGGCCGACCGAGGTCTCGATGTCGTCCACTCGCCACGACAGGATCGCGCCCGCGCCGATCCCCTCGCGCCAGGCGGAGCCCGGCCAGAGGCCTACCTGGGGGACGACGTCGGCCGTCTGGTTGCCTTCGGACTCCAGCGCGCCAGTGCCGAACCTCCAGCCGAGGACCCGGCCGTAGAAGCGGCGGCCCGCCGCCGCATCCGGGACGGCAAGGGTGACATAGGACACGTCGCCGTGTCGGGTGCCGTGCTGGGACACCTGGTTGCGCACTGTTGCGTCGGACATCGGATCCTCCTCTTCTGAGAGTGCTGCTTCTTGGCGAACGAGCTCCTGCTCGAGTCGATGACGGAGACGGGAGGCGAACATCGGGTCGGGGGCCATCGGCACGATGGGGGCCCGCAGCGAGTCGAGTGGGTCAGTCACCGGCGTCTCCTTCCTCGTAGGCCTTCCGCAGCTCCCTCCGAGCCCGCACGAGCAACGCCTCGGTCGCGTCGACGGTCCGCCCGAGGACCGAAGCGACCTCGGGCACGCTCAGCCCGTCGAGGTACCGAAGCATGAGAGCGGCGCGGTGCTGAGGGGCGAGGCCGTCGAGGAGCTGGTGGGCACGGACCACGTCGAGGTGGGCCTCCCAAGGATCCTCGGTCTCGCCGGTGGTGGAGCCGACGGCCCGAACCAGACGTCGCTCCCGTGCCTGACGGCGCCAGTGATCGGCGAGCTTGTGTCGCGCCACGCCGATCAGCCAACCGACGGAGACCGGCCCGTTGGACGTCTGGCGCGTCGCCGCGAGGAAGGTCTCCGAGGTCAGGTCCTCGGCGACCGAGCGCTCCCCGCAACGGGACATCAAGTAGCCGTAGACCTGGGGTAATGCCCGGTCATAGACGTCCAGCAAGCCCGCTCCCGGCCGGGTCGGTCGACTGCTCACATCCCTATCGTCGCTCGGGCGTCCCTGATTCCGACACCTCTTCGACAAATCACGTCGAGGCGGCCCATTGGAGCTCTCGGTCACGCCGCCTCGACGCCCGCTCCGAATCACCGGGAGGGCGACCCTTGATGACCGGAGAGAGGTCGTCGGCTCCGGTCCTCGCCTCGTCCATCGATCCATGACTGGACCCAAGGTGCCGCCTGGCCGAGGCTGTGTCCGAACGCCGGGAGCGGGGCGGTATCGACCGTGGCTGACGGCACCTCGGTGACAGTCGCTGTCGCGGTTCGCTCGGGACATAACTCTCGATTGCTGAGTCGGCACCGTCCCGTCAAGATATTCACATGGAAGCGGGCGCACTCCGATTTGGGGTCGATAAGCCCAAGATCAACTGGGGAGCCCTTTTTCGCAACACGGAGAGGACAAGTGTGGCCACCGCCGGTCAGTGGGAGAACTACTCGGGCGGGCGACCAACGGTTGTGGTCTACAACTCAAACGGAGCAAAGCGGGTCCTCGAGGCGACCAATACCGTGAAAGGGGCTCGGAAGCGGGCCGCCTCTATTGAGCAGGACTTCAAGGCGCTCAACACGGAACAGTGGTGTGAGCGCTACGACGTTCCGCCTTCCTTCGTGTCCGGGTGACCCAGACCGACGGGACCGGGTCCTTCGTAGACCGGGGCCGAGAAGCATAAGCTTCGGATGCCTCATCATCGCTCGTCTGATTCCGTTGAAGGTGCGCGCCAGAAGAACTCGAGCTGGATGTTGTCGGGATCGCGAAACGTGAGCATCGCGTTCTCTGTGTATGACAGCTCTTTGACACCGGAGTGGGCGATGTGGAGCTCATCCAGCCGTTCTGCCCACTCGTATAGGTCGTCCCTGCTGCCCACGAGGAACTCAAGGTGATCTAGACCCGTTCGAACCTCGCTGAACGGCTCACCGGGGTTGGTCGCATGGCCGACGAGGCAGAGTACGAGGTTACTGCTGGGCTCGACGAGACAGATGTATCGCAAGTCGCCGTCGGGCGAAGTGAAGTCGTAGAGCTCGCGCATGCTCAACAGGTCGGCGTACCAAGCCGCGCTTTGAACTGGGTCGCGAACAGTCAGATCGACCTCGATACGACCCGTGATCGAAGGCACGCAAAGAGTTTTCCATTCGGCCGACGAGTGGCGCTGCTCCACCGCCTGACAGGGCTGTCGATGGCCCCGCCCGGGGAGCGAGGGTGGGTGAGTTCCCAACGCCGGCTCGGAGATTCTTACCGCTTCGGGTAACCACGGGCTCCCGGCAGTTGCAGGGTGCGTCTTAGGCACGAACGGAAGCGGAAGCACCCGGCGGGCTAGAGGCATAGCGCTTCGGGTCGTGACTAGCCGAGCTTGGGGTGACCAACCGATCGGATTTCCTGGGCCGACCGGCGCAGAAACCGTTTGACGATGGACATCTGCGCCGACCAGCCCAGCGCAACTCCTAGCCACTATCGGCAATCCGTAAACGCACTTGAGCGTCAAAGGTCGTCGCGACTCGGAGGGCAACAGATGTTGCTGCACAGCACTAAGAGTTCCACCTGCTCAGATGGGATCAGAGGGCGCAACACATGTTGCTCATAGGCCGAACGATCCCGGAACTCGGGTTGCCCGTACCTGCGCCGACGCTCCCGTGAGAAGTCCGGAGGCGCCTCCGCTCCGGATCGCCGATCTGGCACCTTGGCGTCGACCAGCACTAGTGAGTCGGCTTCGCCGACTTTGGAGAGAGATTTCCACCATGCCCTCTCCTCCCAACAAGATCATGCAGAATCAGGCATGGTCACGAAGAAGGAAGATGCGATCCGAGCCGGCGAGTCTCTTCTCGAAGCGCTTGCTGGGTTGCGTGAGGCTGTGCGCGGGGCCGAAGCGGCGACGAAGCGCGCACTCGCAATGGTCGACAAGGGTGTCGACGCCGAGGTTGCTCTAGCTGAGATCCATCCGTCTTCGGTGCGCCATTCCCTCAACGAGGCACTCGACGCGGCCGAGCAGGCTCGCCATGAGATGCGGGTACTGGTCTTCGCTGTGTTGCTGGAGCGAGGCATCTCAGTCAGCGAACTTGGTCGCGCCTTCGGGTTCTCTCGTCAGATGGCTGCGAGGTACGCGAAGGAGGCACGCGAGGTTTACTGATCACACCAGTCTTCCGCGAAAGGCTGGTGGTTGGCGACGTCGTGCGCCTGAACACCGGCCCAGAGTCACGCGTTGTCTGCGCTGGGAGGCGGGAACGGCTCGCGGCCAGCTAACTGCCCATGAACCGCACTTATGATGCAGTCCGAGTCAGGTCGGTCTGGAGGGACTAGAGCCAGAACCCGCAGCGACTCTCATTCAGGAGACGAAGCTGCATCGAGCACGACCGATCTCTACCTACCGACCCTCCTGCGGTGGCCCTCGTAGCTCTCCAACCCTGAGTGGGTCCAGCTCAGTTGATTTGGATGGTGAGGGTCTTCATGACCGTCAGTTGGTGCTTGTTCCTAATCCCGCCGGAGATGGAGATCCACTTCTCGGTCACCCGGATCGGAACCGGCATCGTCGCGCCGTGAATCAGCTTGATGCTCGCCGTCCCTTGGAGGAGACCGGTCCCCAGCAGCTTCAGACCGTGCGGGAGCAGTCCTGCCTTCTTCCACTTGAGCGTTGCGCCCGTTGCCTGCCCGGCAACCTGTAGCTGCACAGGTCCATAGGCCGCACCAGGCGTGGCGTTGGGCAACGACGACGTGAAGATCTGGAAGCCCGCTGCCGCGTTGACCGTCAAGGTGAACGTCTGAGTGTCGTCTGGCGCAATGCCATTCGTGGCGTCAATGGTGATCGGAAAGGTGCCCGACTCGGTCGTGTTACATAGCAACACGCCCGCGCTTGAGAGCGTCACACCGGCCGGTAGCGCACCGATCTCGGTGAAGGTCGGGGACGGAGTCCCGGTCGCGGTCACCTGGAAGCTTCCCGCGGTCCCCTGCGTGAATGTCGCGCTGTTCGCCGAGGTGATGATCGGCGCCACGCCGTTCGGGCTCACTGTCAGTGTGAACAACTGAGTGGCGTCCGGTCCGATGCCATTCGTGGCGTCGATGGTGATCGGGAAGGTACCCGTCTGGGTCGGAGTGCCCGAGAGCACACCCGCGCTCGAAAGCGTCACACCGGTCGGCAGTGGGTCAGTCTCGCCTAAGGTCGGTGCCGGTGTCCCTGTCGCGGTCACCGTGAAGCTACCCGCGACCCCTTCGGCAAACGTCACGCTGTTCGCCGAGGTGATGATCGGCGCCACGCCGGTCGGAGCGGTGTAGGTGAAGCCGGTGGAGGCCGTGCCCCCGACGGTGGTGACGATGATGGAGGCGCCGTCGGGCCCTGAATCGCTGGCCGGAATATAGACGCTGAGCTGCGAGTCGCTGACGATGACGAAGGGAACTACCACATCACCGACGGACACCCCGGTGGTGTGGGTGAAGTTCTGCCCGCTGACGGCCACGTAGTAGCCGCCGTTGACCGAGCCACTGTTGGGATTCACGCCGGTTATGACGGGGGCGGCGACGAACGTGAACTGATCCGCGGCGCTGGTGAGGCTCGTGCCCCCCGCCGTGGTGACCGTGAGGTCGACGGTTCCAGCGGCTTCCGGCGGTGAGACGGCTGTGATCGAGTAATCGCTGTTGACGACGAAGCTCGCAGCGCCGGTCGAGCCGAAGTCGACCGAGGTCGCAGCGGTCAAACCGGTGCCCGAGATCGACATGCTGGTACGCCCGCTCGACGGACCGAGGTTGACCGAGATGCCCAGCAGTCTCGGCTGCGGAGTGAACCCGGTCGCGAGGAGGAGATACGCCTTGAAGTTGCAGGACGTCATGAACGTCGTGCAGATCGACTCGTCGATCGTCGGAACCGTGTTGTACACCTCGTTCTCGTACGAGTCGAACGCGGTGAAGGTCGGATTGGTCGATGCCGGTGGGGTCGCGACCGAGCTGGTAATCAGCGTGCCCGTCAGATCCCACTCGGCGCTGGTCCAGGCGCTGTAGAGCGTCGTACCCCCGCCGCCGCCCTTCCCGCTGCCACCGCACCTGGTCGACACATAGACGAGACCGATCGGGAAGTGGCTGGTCGGGTCGAACCCGGTGGTGATCGACTGTTCCTGGATTCCTCCACAGGAGTGGCCGATGTAGGTGAACGCCGTCCCTTGTGGCAGTTGGAGCAGGATCGGCGACGAGACGTAGGTGTACTGGTCGGCGGCCGAGGTCGCCGAAGTGCCGCCCGCGGTGGCCACGGTCACGTCGACCGTGCTGCCCCATTCGGCTGGCGAGTAGGCGGTGATCGAGTTGTCCGAATTGACCGTGAAGAGGGTCGAGGCCATGGTGCCGAAGTGAACGGCTGTTGCTCCGGTGAAGCCGCTCCCGGTGATCGACACGGCAGTCGTCCCTGCCGTCGGGCCCGACGTCGGGCTCACTGCGGTGACTACCGGCGGGGCGAGGGCCGATGCCGAGGTTTCCACCCCTGCCAGTCCGAGCAACGCGGTGGCCGTTGTGATCAGTGCAATCGCCATCTTGCGCATCATCGACCCTCCCCTACTGCCAATCGGAACCGCCATGGATCCCCGTCGGTCGCGGGCCGCCGCGAACGAGGCCACTGTATACACATGGGGGTGTTCCGCGCGGGGTCGGCGCAGTGCGTCGGCTCGACACGGGCGGGCTTCCTCGACGATGTCCCTACTCGGAAGCCACGTGAGGCAACACCTGTTGCTCCAATCCGGTTGCGGAATCAGTTTCCGGAATACACCGACCGACCACAACAGAGGTTGTCGTCGACATTCACTGTCCCCTAACAGTTCACGCATCGTGCGGGTGCGCCTGACCGGCACCTCGGTGACGTGCCCGATCTGGTTATGGCTCGAACGACTTGGGACGTTATGAGCGACGGAGGCCATTGAAATCTCGACTCCGCGAGTCGGGACTATCTCGTGATGGAATGCTGCCCGCCAATGTTCATCGGCCTCCGGAGCATGTATGTCCTAGCGGCCCTCGCCGAACCCACAGGGGCCGTAGGGTCGCGACGTGCAGTACCTGGCTCTCTTTGCCATCGTCTTCGGGATCAATCTCCTGCCGGCGTTCGGTCCACCCACATGGGCCGTACTCGTCTTCACCCGGCTTCACTGGCATCTGAACCCGATCGCCCTGGTGCTCCTCGGCGCAGTGGCCGCGATGGGTGGCCGGTATCTCCTGGCCCGGGGTGCACGTCACTTCAAGGGTCGCCTGCCCGGGCGTATGAAGGACAACCTCGAGGACGCGCGGCATCCTTATCGAGCGAAAGCGGGTGGGAGCCGCCGCGCTCTTTGGGCTCTTTGTGATCTCACCGCTACCATCGGCTCAGCTCTTCCTGGCTGCGGGGTTGCTCGACCTGCCCCTAGGCCTCTTGACGCTGGCTTTCTTCCTCGGCCGCCTGGTGAGCTACTCGATCTACGTAAGCATTGCCACGCTTGCCGACAAGCAGCTCGGGAATGTCGTTGGGCAGATCTTTGGATCACCCTGGTCCATCGCGCTCCAGGTCCTGCTGTTGGTTGCCGTGTGCATCCTGCCTCTCGTCAACTGGCGGCGTTTTCTGGACAGGTCTCCGAAGACTTGATCTTGGGCCGTCAGCGCACTTCGGCCACCAGTCGTTGCATCGAGGGATCGTCGGCAAGAGACAGGTAGTTCTCGTCCTCCTGGGCGGTGTGCAGTTTCAAGATGGCATGCAGCCCATAGAGCAGGCTTCGCAACTCGGTGATGTCCACCTCATCGACCCCATTCGGCCCTATCTCATCGATGAGTTGGCCCAATCGGCGGATCTGGTGCGTGATCTCGACGTGCGCCCTGCTCATCGTGGCCATGGGATCGCTCCCCCCGAAGAAGCGTCCGAGCGCAGGGTAGAGCTCTTGTTCCTCGGCTTCCTCGTGAGGCTGGATCTCCTTGGTGAGCATCCGGTGCACATTCCGGACCTCTTGCAACGCAGTCTTGGGATCACTTGAACCGAGCGCATCAGCCACCTCGTGAATGCGACTGATGTCATGCCGTATGGCCAGGTGCTCGTCCTGGAACCGCCGGGTCAGCAATGAATCCTTTTCGCCAAGCCGGATCTCAGCCGCTCCTCCGCGCAAGGCGCGCAGAGCGTTGAGAATCACAGCCAGGTCGATGGCCTCCTGGAGGATCGCACCCCAAACAGCTGGGAGGAGACCCACGACAGCGAAACCCATGGCGGCCAAGGAGAGGGCCATCCCTGCCACCATGCTCTGTACTGCAATCTGCCGAGTGCGTCGGGCAATTGCTGCCGCCTCACCCAAGCGGTCCAGCCGGTCGACAGTCAGGACGACATCGGCGGCTTCGGACGCCGCGGTTGCCCCTCGTGCTCCGAGGGCGACCCCCACGTCAGCTAGGGCGAGTGCAGGCGCGTCGTTGATACCGTCACCGACCATCATCGTCGGAGCGCGCCGGGTTTCGAGATTTACGACGTCGAGCTTTTCGCTCGGTGAACGTTCGGCAAGCACCTCGTCGACCCCAATCACCGCCCCGACAGTCTCGGCCACATCGGACCGGTCGCCAGTGACCATCACGATGCGGTCGATCCCGTTCTTCCGCAGCGAGCGCAGTGTTCGGGCGGCATCGGGTCGCAGAGGATCGTCGAACACCAGGACCCCTGCTGGATTTCCGTCGATGCCCACGAACACTGTCAGCGCTCCGTCGAGGTGCGCCTTGCGCCGCGCAGAGCGGGCCCAAGTCGGTGCACCGGTCACACCTGCCCACGACGCCTTCCCAACCGCGACCCGGTGCCCGACCACCGTTCCTCGGATGCCTTGGCCGGCTATCTCCTCAACCCCCTCCGGGAGCGAAAGTTCGCATTTCTGCTCAAGTGCTGACTGCACGACGGCGCTCGCCAGGACATGTGGGGAGACCTGGTCCACGGAGGCAGCCAGTTGGAGTATGCGGCCCTCTGGTACCGACCCCGCGCACACGATCTCGGTGAGTACCGGGTGTCCTACGGTCATGGTCCCGGTCTTGTCGATCAGCAGGGTCGTACAAGTAGCCAGGCGTTCGAGAACCGCGCCACTCTTGACGATGACACCGCGCCTGGCCGCCCGGGAGAGACCGGAGACGATGGCCACGGGGGCTGCCAGGATGAGGGGACACGGCGTGGCGACCACCAGAACTGCGACGGCCCGGCTCGCGCCTCCGACAGCCCACGCGACACCTGCAGTAACCAGGGTCACGCCCAAGAACCCCAGCGCGTAGTGGTCCGCCAGCCGCACGACCGGGGCTTGTGAGCGCTCGGCCTCGGCGACGAGCCTGACGACGCCGGCGTAAGTACTGTCCTCGGCACTCGTCGTGGCTCGGAGATCGAGAGGGGAGCCGGCATTGACGACTCCGCTGCGCACCCGCGCTCCCTGTGTTCGCTCGATGGGCAGTGGTTCCCCGGTGAGCGCCGACTCATCGAGGACAGCCGAGGCCGAGACGAGCGAGCCGTCGACGGGTATCACTTCTCCCGAAGCCACCATAAGACGGTCACCGGGTACGACTTCGTCGACGGCGACAACGGCGAGACCACCGTCCTGGTAGCGGTGGGCCACCTCCGGCGTTCGCTCGAGGAGCGCCTGGAGTTCCCGGTGGGCCTGGCCAGCGGCCCACCCTTCGAGGGCCCGGCCGCTCGCCAGCATCACGCTGATGACTGCTCCGGCCAAGTACTCCCCGACGGCCACTGCGCCTACCAGTGCCAGGAGGGCGACGACGTCGACACCAAGCCGACCTCGGAGGAGGCTCTCTACGATCGAGTCAAGAGACAGCGCAATGCCAACACTGGCGGTGACGATCCAGGCCAGGTTCCCTCCGGCACCGGACCCGGCCCAGTGAAGGAGGCCACCAGCGATCAGCCCGCAAACGGTGACTCCGAGCATCGCGAGCCTTCTATAGCGCGATGCCAACCGGAACCACGGACTCCCGTCCACACTCCCATGGTGCAGCAGGTCAACGCCTTTGGCTAGGGCCAAAGGTCAGAACCGACGTGAACGCGTCTCGCATCGGACAAGTACTGCCCGCACCCGAAGATCGCGCGGCTCACGATCCTCGGTGCCCCGACCGCCGGATCAGAGTCGCGTTATCTGCGCTGGAGGTGGGAACTGCTCGCGGACAGCTAACTGCCCATGAACGGCGCTTCGGTGGGGCAGGCCAGCACGATCTTGTTTTAGTGGCTCATACCCACCATCCCGAGTGCACGAAGGTCGCTCCGACGCCGGAAGCGCAGGGCTGAGGCCGACCCCGGACGAGCCGAGCGTCACGGCCGCGGTCCTGGCACAATGCGCCCGTGCCTCAGAATGTCTTTGTCGGTCGGATTGCCGAGTTCTACGACGCGACCTCGACCGAGATGTACGACCCGGTGGTCCTCGACCCCGCGGTCGACTTCCTGGCTGACATCAATGAAAAGGTCGGCGGGGGTCGTGTCCTTGAGCTGGGGATCGGCACCGGAAGGGTCGGGCTGCCGCTAAGCCAACGCGGCGTCGACCTGCACGGCATCGAGATCTCGGCCGACATGGTCGCCCAGCTCAAAGCCAAGCCAGGAGCCGATCGTGTCGGGGTGACCGTGGGCGACTTCGCCACAGCCAAGGTGGAGGGCGCCTTCACGTTGGCCTTCCTGGTCTTCAACACCATCTCGAACCTGTTGACCCAGGATGAGCAGGTCGAATGCTTCAAGAACGTGGCCCAACACCTCGAGCCGGGTGGGTGTTTCGTGGTTGAGCTGTGGATCCCCGAGCTGCAAAAACTCGTCCCCGGCGAGCACATCCGCGCCTTCACGGCGACCTCCGAGCGCCTGGGATTCGACGAGTACGACATGGCCGCACAGAAGGTCACTTCGCACCATTACTGGCTGAACGGTGATCGGCTCACCTCGTTCTCCTCGCACCACCGTTACTTGTGGCCGTCCGAGCTCGACCTCATGGCCCGTCTAGCCGGCTTGACTCTGCGGGAGCGCTGGGGCGACTGGGATCGCCAAGCCTTCACGAGTGAGAGCGCCAAGCACATTTCCGTGTGGGAGAAGACGGCCTAGACCCAAGGGTGCGGCAGCAGGCCAGCCGAGCCGTTCGAGCAATCGAGAAGAAGCCCAGTGACTGCCCCCTTACGCAGGCTCGGTGGCGTGATGCTTCAGTGTTCCTTTCAGGAACGTTTCAGGTTGCGGGGCGTTCGACGAGGGGTCGGGGGAGGCAAGTCGTCTGGGGCGGCAGCAATCGCATCGCGGATACGTGCCAGGGTGCCCAAGAACTCGTAAAGCTCGGTGTCGTCGATCCCACTCATCACCACGGTCGTGGTTTGGACGACCTCGGGGAGCAGTCGATTGAGCACCGCTTGGGCTTCCGGTGTCACGTCGACGAGGATTCTTCGGCGGTCGTCGGGATCCGTGAGCCGCCTGATGAACCCTTTGCGCTCCAAGGTGTCGAGCACGCTGGTCATGGTCCCGCTCGTGATGTGCATGTGGGCGCCGATTGCACCGGCGGTCATGGGAGCTCCGTTGCCTTCGATGACTGCCAGGGCGTTGAGCGCTGCGTGCGAAAGGCCGTGACGACGCGCCACCGACGCGATCAGCGCCTCGGCGTGCCCTCCGACCACTTCGAGACTCCGGAAAACCTGGGCAGACAGCCAGGACGCACCGGGAAACTCCATTTCGAATGCTGCTGCCTCTGATGCCGGCGCCGAGGCAGCGCCCTTCCGGGCGCCACCTCGGCTGTTCGGCGGAGACGGGCTCAGTTCAAGCCTCCACCGCGATCTCGATCCGAGGTGCGCCCTTGACCCCGGCGCGACCCATGGCCTCACGCAGCTCGTTGCTGCCGGCGAAGGCTTGGGCCTGCACCACGGTGGGGAACCGGTGCAGCACGTACACATCCTGCTTGTCGGACGGGTCGACCAACACCTCAGCATCGGTGCAGCCATGCTCCTTTCGCAGCCCGTCCACGCTGTCGTACGCCGAGCGCCAGGTCGCGTAGTCCTCGACCTCATGTTGAACCAGCAATGTTGCCTGTGCCATGTGTGAACCTCTCTCTTCTCTCCCGTTATCCCCATTCTCTTGAGGACAAGTATCTTGATCTCAAGCTAACACTTTCCCACCGAGATGTCGAGAGAAGATTCGGGATTCACCGCACACATGGTGATGGCTGCCCCCCGACGCAGGATCCGGGCGCCGCTAGGCAACCCCCAGACCCGCCCGTTTTGCCGGATCGGAAGCGATTGTCGCCCGTACGATTTCCGGTATGCCGTCACGCTACGAGTTCGCCGGTGGCGAAGAGGCGCTGCATCGCCTCGAAGAAACGTTCTACAGCAGCGTCCTCGACGATCCACTGCTCCAGCCACCTTTGGAGATGGCCAACCCCAGCATGTCGATCACCTGACTGCTTACACTGCCGAATCCTTCGGTGGTCCCGATCTCTTCACCCAGGAGTTCGGGTTCGCCCATCTGATCAATGTCCACCGAGGACTTCGGATCACCGAAGAACAACGAGAGAGGCACGTCGAGCTGTACATGGCGGCGATGGATGCGGCGAACCTCCCCGACGACGCTGATTTCCGAGAGGCGGTCCGATCGCATGTCGAGTTCGGCTCGAAGGTCGCCATGCAAAACTCGTACGCGGTCACCGATGAGGAGCTTCATCCGTTGCGTGAGGTACCTCGCTGGACGTGGTCGGGTGACGACTAGGTCCCTGACCCAGAGCGCCGGGAGCGCGGCGGTCTCCAACTGTCCCTCAGCGATACTTCGGCGAAGGCGAATCACATCTCTCGTTGACTGACTGCCAGCGCCTCCCGGATCGCTTGGCATGCGTCATCCAACATGATCCGTGCTGCCGGAAGGTGAGCAGAAAAACTGAGAGAACCGTGAATGAGACCCGGATAGCACCGAGAGACCACCGGCACGCCTGCCGATCGGAGTGTGGCAGCGTAGTCATTGCCCTCGTCGCGGAGCGGATCGTACTCACAGGTCTGAACCATCGCAGGGGCCAGGTTTCGATGGTCCGGTGCGAGCATGGGAGAGGCCCGCCAGTCGTTCCGATCCGGCGCATAGTGACCCTCGAACCAATCCATTCCTGCTTCGGTCAGCAAGTAGCCCCTACTGCCATTTTCAGTGACGGAAGGTCGGCGGCAACTGAAGTCGGTCGCAGGGTACGTGAGCAATTGGAGGCGCAACGGCAGCTGGTGATCGCGCGCCAGGAGGGCCATGACCGCAGCGAGGTTCCCTCCGGCGCTATCACCGGCAACTGCCAGACGCGCTGAATCCAGACCCAACTCGGTCGCGTGATCGTGGGCCCACCGAAGAGCCGCCCACGAATCGTCGACCGCTGCCGGAAAGGGGTGTTCTGGAGCGAGGCGGTAATCGACGGAGAGCACCCCCGAATCAGTCCCTGCTGCGAGGTCGCGGCAGAGCGCATCGTGGGAATCGAGACCGCCGATGACCCACCCGCCACCGTGAAAGAACACGACGAGAGAATGAGGGCTCCCCCCGTCCGGCGGAAGATACAGCCGCACGGAAATGTCGCCGGCCGGACCTGGGATGGAGCGGTCGGTGACGACGACACGCGGGTCACCCCCTGGAGGAGCTTCTGCCGCCAACGCCCGCATCTCCGCGACCGAAACGTCGGGATCGAGGCTCGGAAGAAGATCGAGTATCGCGGCGATTGATGGTTCGAGAGGCACGGGCTGAGACTAGGTCACGAGGTTTGACGCTGCGCCCTGACATCGCGGGCGTGCGCCTCCCCCTGATTGCCGGCTCTGCGCGTTATTCGGACCCTTGGATCTCGCCCAGGTCCTCAGCGGTCTGCATTCGCATTGAGGGTACCGAGCATCTCCATGTCGATCTCCAACCCCTTCCGAATGGCCCCGAGGGTGAACTCTCTCGTGTGCGCCTTCGTAGCGGCATGAGCAGATCGGTCCAGAGCGGAGAGATCTCCCGCGACCGACGTGGCTGTTTGGATCAGCTCCGGTTCGTCGACGACTCGGTCCAGAAACCCTGCCGCCACAGCGTCTGCCGGGGCATACACCTCGGCGAGGATCACCGCCCGGTTGAAGTGAGCGGGTGCAAGTCGCTGGCGACAGATCTCGATCGCGGCCCAGGGCATCGTCAGGCCGATCGCCACCTCGTTCGCGACCAGCCGGTAGGGGCCGTCGACCCCAATCCGGTAGTCGCCGGACAAGAGGAGGAAGCTGCCCATCGCCACCGCGTGACCACTGCATGCGACGACCACGGGCGCTGAATGCTCCAGAAGACGGAGCGCGAGCAAGAATCCCTGTTCGAGCAGAAGTGGCACATCAGGACCGCCGCCTCGCAGCACTCTCAGATCAAAACCCGCGGAGAAGATGCCAGCCCGCCCGGTCAGCACGACGACGGCGCCATCAGATGTCGCCTGATCGAGGGCCGCATTCAAGGACGCAAGCATCTCGATCGAGAGTGCGTTGACCTTGCCATCGTCCATGGCGATCATGGCC
Source organism: uncultured Acidimicrobiaceae bacterium (assembly GCA_963769905.1). Classification (GTDB taxonomy): domain Bacteria; phylum Actinomycetota; class Acidimicrobiia; order Acidimicrobiales; family RAAP-2; genus Bog-756. The sequence continues at coordinate 521,015 of CAVYNG010000002.1, read as the reverse complement.
GTACCCTCATTGAGTTCGTAGGAGACGAGTTCACCCATCACCGCATCATCCCTCAACGTGGTCTGATTTCGAAACGGAGTCGCTGCACTGGGTCAGACAGCACTGGCACGGCTGACCGCCCTCCCCCTGATTCATCGCCGGGACAGTGGGACACCCTGGTGCCGCTGACCGGGACGTCCAGGACACGCGGGTGTTGCCTTTGCCGAGTGGTTCAGTTTCGATTCTCGACCATCTGTTGACGGCCCAACGCCTCGACGCCCGCTCCGACCCGTTCGTCGTCGAGCAGCACTGGTCCCGCCTTCTTCTCACTCACGAGGACGAAGCCACCGAGGACGAGTGCGAGCAGCACGAGGATCGGTCCGAAGCTGTCGAGACCGACGACCTGGAGGACGACGCCGACCAATGCCGCAACTCCGACACCACCGCTCGCCGCGGCCGCGAGCTGCCAGCCGACGGCGTGCACCGCGGTCTTCGGCCCGAGGCGCACCGGCGTGAGCAACATCAGGGCCGGAAAGACCGGACCCAGGCTGAACCCGAGCACCGCCAACGCCAGGACCGTCGCGCCGGAGCCGGGATCGGCCCACAAGGCCGCCGATCCGATCATGCACCCGGCGATGCCGAGCCTGGCGATGCGCTCGGGAATCCAGCGCGGGCTCAGCCACGCGGCCGCCATCCTCCCACTTGTGAGCCCGGCCTCGAAGACGAACACCGCCAAGCCCGACCACACCGCGGACAGCCCGACGGGTCCCCGGAGATAGCTCGCCGCCCAAGAGGCCACCGTCGCCTCGAGGGCCGCAGCGAAGAAGAACACTCCGAAGCTGAGGGCGAGCATCCCTCGGAAACCACGGCCCGAACGCCACCGAGGTGCGGGACGGACCGCGGCCGAGGCCGTCCCTTCCGACGGGACGGGATCGTCACTTGGGAGAAGCGATCGCGGGAACCGGTTGCGCAACACCACCCAGCTCACCGCGAGGACCGCTTCGAGCACCATCAATACCAGGTAGGCGGGTCTCCACGTCGAGGACGCGACGATCGCCCCCGTCACCACGAGCGGCCCACAGGCGGCACCCACCCCGTAGCAACCGTGGAGGAGGTTCATGAGCCGGCTCTCTCCGTCGAGCGCGACGACCGTGTTGAGGGCGGCGTCCACACCTCCGCCGGCGATCCCGAGGAGCAACGCGGCGCAGATCACACCCGCCCACCGCGGGCTCAGCGCAAAGAGCGCCGCCCCTGCCGTGCCGGCGACCGCGGACGCGAGCAGCACTGTCCCCGTGCCGAACCGGCGGAGGCACCGACCGGTGATCGAGGTGATGCAGAGGTAACCGACCAGCAACGCGACGAGGAGCTCGCCGAGCGCGGCGAGCGGAAGGCCGAACCCGTGGCGCACCGCGGGCCACGCGACCCCGAGCATGCCGTCCGGCAGCCCGAGGACAACGAAGGCGAAGAGTGATGCGGCAACGAGACCGGTGCTCCATCCCCGTTCCGATCGAGGGGTCGGGCTTACCACGACGTCCGTGACGGACGGGCGGTGACGCCGGTCTGCCGCCTCACGGAGCGCACCACTCGAGCCAGCTCCCGTGAGGGTGGACGCGCGCGAGCAGGATCGACTCTCGGTCACCGTCGTCGAAGAGGTCGAAACCGAGGAGCTGGTCGGCGGGCTCCCCAGACCTGCCGGCTCGCTCTGCCAACGAGCTGGAGACACCTCTCCCGTCCGCGCAGAGCCAGGCAACCGGTCCTCGCTTCGATGCCTCCGCCAAGAGGTCTTCGAAGGCGCCGCGTTGCTCGATGCTGAAGTACGAGAACGACCAGGTCGTACAGACCACTCGCACCGCCGCCGGATGAAGGTCGTCGAGGACGCTCGGGAGGAGTTCGACGGCATCGCCCTGTCGCACGGTCGGCGGGTCGTGCCGGGCGAGTTCGACCGCGGCACGGGTGCGAGCGAGGCGGCCGGTGTCGGGCCAGACGCAGGCGAGCAGCCATCGGACGTCGCCGGGCTCCGACAGGTCGACCGCCGACCTGTCGATCCCCACCCGGGCGACCAGCTCGGGCAGTGTCGGAACGATGGGAGGGTCGCCCCCTTCCACCCTGCACTCCACGGTCACCGGCGAGTCGGACGGTCCGGTCGCGCCGTGGGCCCCGTAGTCGAGGCGGTACCGGTCGCAGAGCAGGTTCAATCCTGCGCTGGCTCCGACGTCCACCATGCCGAGCGGTCCGAAGCCCCGATCGGACAGCCAGGCCAGTGCAGGGCCGATCAACGCGGAGCGACCGCACTCGTTGGTCTGCACGGGTCGGGCGACCATGAGCTCCATCACCTCGTCGGGGTGGCGACGGCACACGTCGGCGAACAGGGACGCGGGGTCCGCGTCGGATCGACCTGTGTACACGTCGGCGAGGGGGTGGTCGAGGCCGGCGAGCAACAGGTCGTGCACTGCGGCGAGGAGGGAGAGGGGCAGGTGGCACTCGGGAGGTGTCCGCCGTACCAGTTCGAGGACCTCGGGATCGCGGGCGACCGACGTTGCGATCCGTTCGTAGAGCGGCGAGTAACCGCGACACGATCCGGCGCCGAACCATTCCCAGATCTGGCCGAGCTCGTCGAGCTGATCGGTCATCGACTCAGTCTCGCACCCCCGAGGTTGGGCTCGCGCGGCGTCCGTCGCCTCGGCGGGCGAGGCGAACAACGGGGGCGGGAGGAAAACTGCACTCGAAATTTGGCGCCGAGGTGTCCATCCGTGTCCCACCCGTTCGTCGTGGAGGTGACAATCGAGGTGACGTCGAAAGGAGCCACCATGCAATACGTGATGCTGATCTGCGAGGACGAGAAGGCCATGCTCTCGGCCGATCCGGCCGAGAGCGAGGGGATGCTCGCCGAATACGCCAAGTTCGGCGAGGACATGGGTGCCCGAGGAGTGCTGCGCGGGGGCGAGCGCCTCCGACCGACGGCCGACGCGACGTCCGTCCAGGTGAGAGAGGGCGAGGTGCTGGCGACCGACGGTCCCTTCGCCGAGACGAAGGAGCAGATCGGCGGGTTCTACATCGCCGACTGCAAGGATCTGGACGAAGCGATCGAAGTCGCGTCCAAGATTCCTGCCGCGCGATTCGGGACGATCGAGGTGAGGCCGATCTGGGCGAGCTAGAAGACGACGTCGAGGCGGCGGTCGCCGAGACCTTCCGTGCGGAGTGGGGACGCATCGTCGCGTCTCTGATCCGGTACACCGACGACTGGGACCTTGCCGAGGAGTGCGCACAAGATGCCCTGGGCGCGGCGCTCGAGCGGTGGCGGCGTGAGGGCATCCCGAACAACCCGGGTGCCTGGGTCAACACCGTGGCGCGCAATCGCGCCATCGATCGGCTCCGGCGGCGCACGACCGAGCGCGAGAAGTACGAGCAGCTTGCGGTGACCGAGTCGGGCGACGAGCAGCCGCTCGGTGACGAGAGCAGCATCGGCGACGATCGATTGCGCCTTCTGTTCACCTGCTGCCATCCGGCGCTCTCCGTCGAGGCGCGGGTGGCGCTGACCCTCCGGACCCTGGCCGGACTCACGACCGCCGAGATCGCCCGCGCCTTCCTCGTCCAGGAGGACACCATGGCCAAGCGCCTCGTGCGGGCGAAGGCCAAGATCCGCAACGCGGGGATCCCGTTCCGGGTGCCGCCCGACCATCTCCTTGCCGAGCGGCTCACCCCGGTGCTCGGGGTGCTCTACCTCCTGTTCAACGAGGGCTACGGGGCGACCGACGGACCCGAGCTCGTGCGGAGCGAGCTGGCGACCGAGGCGATCCGCCTCGCACGTCTGCTGGCGACCTCGATGCCCGACGAACCCGAAGCACTGGGGCTGGCCGCACTGCTGTTGCTGCAGGACTCGCGTCGTGAAACCCGGGTCGACCGGTCGGGCCAGCTGGTGCCGCTCGAGGAGCAGGACCGGTCGCGCTGGGACGCGGACGAGATCGCCGACGGGCTCGCACTCCTGGCCCGGGGCCTGCGACTCGGCCGACCGGGGCCCTACCAGGTCCAGGGTGCCATCGCTGCCTGCCACGCCGGCGCGAGCACGCCGGAGGCCACCGACTGGGACGAGATTGCGACGCTGTACACGACGCTTGCATCGATGGTGCCGTCCCCGGTGGTCGAGCTCAACCGGGCGGTCGCGGTGGCCATGGCCGAGGGTCCCGCCGCCGGCCTCGAGCTCCTCGAGCGACTCGACGCGGACCGGACCCTTCCGAAGTACCACCTGGTGGCTGCCACCCGCGCCGACCTGCTGCGTCGGCTCGGCCGCTCCGACGAGGCCGCCATCGCCTACCGCGAGGCGATCGAGCTGGTCGGCACCGACCCCGAGCGGAGGTACCTGGAACGACGGCTGGTCGAGGTCTCCGCCGGTTAGCCCTCCCGGTCGGGTCGCGCGCCGGTGCTCGCCGGGATACGTTGGCGTCCCATGGACTGGGCGGAATGGGCGGAGCGACTGGAGCACGCGCTGGGGCCGGAGGGCGACTTCCCCTCGTTCTTCGCGCCGGGCGCACTCTTCAGCGACCCGGTCAACGCTCCGACGACCGATATCGCCGCCATCGAGGAAATGACCCAGTCGATGTTCCCCGATTGGAGCCAGGAGGTCACCTCGGTCCGCGGCGACGGCTCTGCCGGGGCCTTCGAGTGGATCGGCCGGGGCACACTCGGTGGAGCGACGCCGGTCGTCATCGAGGGATGCACAGTGGTCGACGTCGACCCCGACGGTCTGGTGACCCGCTGGCGCGACTATTTCGACCTGAAGGCGATCGAGGACCAGGTCTCGGGCCGCTCCCAGCGAACCTGAACCCGGCCACCGTGTTTCGGGTGTGGTCGGCTTTCGGTCAGCGGGCCTCCTGGGTGGGCATCTGCTGTGTCTTCGGCAGCGGGTAGGGAGGCTGGTTCGTCGCGATCCCGAGCAGGTCGTTGGTCGTGCATCCCTTGGAGGCGATGTAGCCGGGGTCGTTGGTCGTCGGTGGGAGGGTCGGGACGCTCACGTCGTTGTGGCCGAGATGCAGTGTCGAGGTGAGATCGCCGACAGCCGACCTGCGCCAAGCCGACAGATTGGGCGCCCGCACCCCGTAGCGCTCCTCGATGAAGCGGAGCTGCGAGGTGTGGTCGAAGGTCTGCGACGCGATGTGCCCGCCGCGACTGAACGGAGAGAGCACGAGCATCGGCACGCGAAAGCCGAGTCCGATCGGCCCGGCGATTCCATCGGCGACCGATGGCAACGGGCGCACCGACAGATACTCGCCCGCAGTGCCCTCCGGTGCGACCGGTGGGTCGACATGGTCGAAGAAGCCGTCGTTCTCGTCGTACATGTGGAAGAGGACGGTCCTCGACCACACCTCGGGATTCGAGGCGAGCGTCGAGAGGACCTGCGCGGTGTACCACTCTCCGAGGAAGGACGGGGCTGGAGGATGTTCGTCGTACCCGACCGGCGTGAACATCCAGCTCACGCTCGGCAAGGTTCCACTGCGGACGTCGGCCGCGAAGTCGGCGGGGAAGGTCGGCAGGAAGGCCTTCTGGTACAGCGACGAGGTTGGATCCTCGTACTGGGAGAAGAAGGCCAGCACACTGTCCGAAGTGAACCCCACCTTGCGCATCGTGTCGATGCTGTAGAGGGATCCGGGCGGGTTGTAGCACTTCCAGCTCACGCCCGCGTCCTCCAACACCTCCGGCATGGTGGGCCAGTGCACGCTGAAGAGCGCTGCGGGGTCGTCCTCGGTCGTGACGATCGGTCCGCCTGCATGGCCGGCCGGGTCGATCGTCCCGGACATCTGCATGAGGCGGTTCGGGTGGGTCGGCCCGAGGACGGCGCAGTGGTAGCCGTCGCAGAGGGTGTAGGCATCGGCCAGTGCGTAGTAGAAGGGCAGGTCCGCGCGCGTGTAGTACCCCATGGTGAGCGGCCCCTGGCCGGGACCCTCGTTGGAGGGGTCGGTGTGCACCTTGACGAACGCGTCCATCCGCCCGCCGTTCCGGCACTGGTGCTGCGGACCCCACGCGTGGGTCAGGTCGAAGGTGCAGTCGGCGATGTCCGTTCCCACCGTGTCGAGGTGGAACGGGAGCAACCGGCCGACCGGAGCCGAGGTGGTGTTCGCCGGGTAGGCCTGCGCGAACGGGCCGAGGTCGCCGGCCGGATGGTCGTCGAATCCCCGCACGCCCGGGTAGCTGCCGTAGTAGTGGTCGAACGAGCGGTTCTCCATCATCAGGAAGATCACGTGTTCGACCGCACCGAGGTCGGAGCCCGCGGGAGGGACGGCAGTGGACCGTGCCACCGTGGAGTCGGCGGACCCCTGGCCGCACGCGGCAGCGACCAGCCCGAGCCCCGAGGCTGCGCCCGCGGCCAGCAGTTGGCGTCGGCTCATCGGCCGCGCGCGCACTGGCCGGCCTTTCGTTCCACTCCCCCGCACGGTGCCGCCCACCGTACTCATCGCGCTCGCGGAATGCCGGGGGTCGTCGCCCACCCGGCCGGAAGTCCCGACCTGCCACACTGAGGGCCATGCCCGCCTGCGTCGCGTTCGTCTGCGCAATGCCCATGGAGCTCACTCCGATCCGTCAACAACTCTCCCTCGCCGGCACGCGCATCGGCTCGGTGAAGGCCTACCGCGGCACGCTCGAGGACCGTCCGGTGGTGGCCATCGTGACCGGGATGGGACCGGAGCTCGCCACACGGGGTGTCCGTGAGCTGCTCGACGCGGTCGACGTCGAGCGGGTGGTGGTGGTCGGCATCACCGGAGCGATGCGTGACGAAACGGCGATCGGCACCTTGATCTGTCCCGAGACCGTGGTGAACGGCGCGACACGCGCGGAGTTCCGTCCGGACCATCTCGGTCCTGTCACGCCGAGCGGGGTCATGTGGACGACCGACCACCTCATCACCGGTGAGGACGCGCTCGGGCCGCTCCGCGACCTCGGAGTGATCGCCCTCGACATGGAGACCGCCGCCATCGCCGAGGTGTGCGTCGAGCGGGGCGTCCCCTGGTCGGTCTATCGGGTGATCAGCGACCGCGCGACCGACGGGAGCATCGACGACGAGGTCTTCCACATGTCCAATCAGGACGGAACACCCAACCCGAAGGCAGTGTTCTCCTATTTCCTCCGGCACCCCGGCCGCATCCCAGTCATGGCCAGGACGGGGAGAGAGGTGAAGGCGGCCACCCGACAGGCTGCCCACGCGGCCATCGACGCGGTGGCGCACTCACCCCGCGGATAGGCGCGCGTTCCTGCGCAGCGGTGGCAGCGTCGGCGGAGGCTGGCGTCGAGGCGGAAGTTCGGCAAGGAGCCGGCTGGTCGCGTCCGCAACGTGTCGCACCGCCGCCTCGATGGACTCCTCGGTCACCGGGGACACCGACTGGACCCCGCTGACCTTGCGCACGTACTGCCTCGCGGCGGCCTCGATCTCCTCGTCCGTCGCCTCGGGCTCGAGCCCCCGGAGGGTCGTGATGTTCCTGCACATGCGACCGACACTATGCGGAACGGCTCGAGGAGCAGCAACCGGGGCCGAAGCGCCTCGGGCAGACGCGCAGGAGCGCCCGTCCCACGTCCTCGCACGGGGAGCGGGCGCTCCGCTTCTGTTGTACTCCTGAGTCAGGTCGCAAGCGGGAGATGGCTCACCCGAGCCTTCGAGCCCCTTGCCGTCGCAACGCTCCTACTCCGAGCTGCTTGCCGTACGAACCGGTGAGCCGTTCGGCGACATGCTCCGAACAACCCCGCGCGGCCCGCCCTCAGGATGGACCTTCATCGGCAAGTCCGGTGGACTCCTCCTTCCGGATCCATCATCCAGGATCCCGTCGAATGCAATGTCCGTGCCGGTCCTCGCGACCCATTGTGAACAATCCGGATCGTCGTCACAAGGGCTCCGACCGGGGTCTTTTCCGAGCCGTCCCGCGTGCCCGCGATCGGACCCACCGCCGCGTCCGTCGCACCGTGGGGCCCTACCATGCATTCATCGGAAGATCGCAGCATGGTTCGTCGCCCCGGCGGTTCACCGTGCGTGGCCCGGCGGGCATCGCGGTGCTCGCAGCGGTCACCGCCTATGCCTGGTGGGCCACCGGTCTCGCACCGTTCACCGCGGCCGCCGCTGCCGCGGTCGCGCTGCCGGTCGGCGGTCTTGTTGTGATCGCCTGTCTTCCCCGGGCAGTCGCCAGTTCGGCGATCGGGGCAGGTCGAACCCCCCGGCCCTGGTACGGGGCGCTTCCGTGGGCCGGCCTCCTCGTCGTGGCGGTCGGCCTCGAAATCGCCGGGCTCGCGCTCGGAGGCCGATCGAGTGCCGTGCCGACACTCAGCACGGTGGTCGACCACGCACTGGCCTGGCACGGGGTGCGGTTCATCCTCTTCCTGGTCTGGTTGGGGGTCGGATGGGCGCCCGTCGTACGTCGAGCCGGCTGGCGCAGCCGGCCGGGGACGTGAATCGATGGCCGTCACCGCGACCTGGCTGGTGGTCCTGGTCGCGGCCGTCGCCTGGGAGATCCTGTGCCACCGTCCCGGCTCGCGGTGGACGAGCCTCTCGGAGATCGGGGCACGTCTCTCGGGGACGCGACCCGGGAGACTGCTGCTCGTTGCCGGGTGGGGCTTCATCGGTTGGCACGTCTTCGCCCGCTACACCTTGCCTCGTTGAGATGGCCCGGCTCGATCCGCTCCCGGAGCCGCCGACCTCATTCGTCGCCCCACCGGCGCCACCGGCCTCACCGGCCCCGACGCCACCCATGCCGGAGCGGCTCCGGTGATCGCGGCGATCTCCGGAGCCGCCTACTGGAGCTCGGTCCTCTTCGCCGCGATCGGCGTGACCTTCCTGTGCACCGCAGCGCGCCGACAGCCAGGGAGATGGACCGTCGCGGTCGCCGACGCGATCGGACTCGCCCTTGCCGCCGTCGCGACGAGCTACACCGTCGCATTGCTGCTGGCGGGCACCTGGTCGGCACGGACGTCGCTGCCGCTCGCACTCTGCGACATGGGGGTGGTGGTCGCGGCGATCGCCTGCTGGTGGCGGACCGCCCTCCTGGTCGAGATCACCTATTTCTGGGGCCTCGCCGGCACGCTCCAGGGCGTGCTCACCCCCGACCTCAACGTTGCCTTCCCCCACCTGGTCTTCTTCCAGTACGTGGTGGGGCATCTCGGGATCGTGGCGGCAGCACTCTTCCTCGTGGTCGGGATGCGGATCGAACCGCGCCCCGGTGCGGTCCCGCGGGTGTTCACGATCACCGCCGCGTACACCGCACTGGTCGGATTGGTCGACGCCCTCACCGGCTCGAACTACATGTTCCTGCGAAGGCCTCCGGGCGAGTGGACGCTGCTCAGGCTCCTCGGCCCGTGGCCCTGGTACGTGCTGAGCGCCGCGCTGGTCGCGCTGGTGATCTTCACCCTGCTCGACATGCCCTTCTGGCCAGGCCGTCGGCGAGCAGCCCTGGAGGGTGCCGCACGCGAGGACCGTCTGACGCCGGTCGACGGCGTGGGTAGGCGGTGACCACCTCCGGCGCAGGGTCACCGGAGGCGTCACCGCTCCACCTGCACCGCTGGACTGACCCGACCGTGACCGCGGTGGCCTTCGCTGCCCTCGCATCGGGGTTCGCCCAGTTCGGGGTGATCGCCGCGCTCGGCGACGTCGCAAAGCAGCTCGGCCACGTCGCTCCGGGGGCCTCGATCGCCGACAAGGTGGGACTCTCGGGTACCGAGCTCGGCGTCGGGCTCGCGATCATCAGGTTCGCGTCGCTCGGAAGCCTCCCTCTGATCGGTCTCGCCGACCGGTTCGGCAGGCGCACCATGCTCGTCGGGACCCTGACCATCGGCCTCGCGCTCACTGTGGCAGCAGCAGCCAGCCCGAGCTACTGGTGGTTCGTCGTCATCTTCGCGTGCGGCCGTCCGTTGCTCAGTGCCACCAACGCCTTGACCGAGGTGATCGCCGCGGAGCAGACGAGCGCTCGGGACCGCGCCGCGGCGGTCGCGTTGACCGCCGCCGGCTACGCCGTCGGGGCAGGCCTCACCGCGATCATCCACTCCCTCGCGGCCGGCACCTTCGGTTTCCGCGGCATCTTCGCGCTCACCCTGGTCCCGCTGGCCGCGGTGCCGTTCATCCGACGCCATGTCTCCGAGACCGACCGGTTCGAGGTCGCCGCGGCAGCACACGACCGTCCCCCTCCGGTGCTCGGCGCCATCGGACCGAGGTTCCGCCGTCGACTGGTGGTCCTGGCGGTGATCGGCTTCGCGGTGTCGGTGGTGACCGGCCCGGCGAACAGCTATGTCTTCCTCTACGCGCAGGACGTCCTCCACCAGAGCGGCATCGTCACCGCAGCGATGGTGGTCGGCGCGGGGCTGACCGGGCTGGCCGGCCTGCTGGCGGGTCGGTGGATGGCCGACCACCTCGGAAGGCGGCCGACCACTGCGCTGGCCATCGTCGGCATCGCCGGTTTCGGTGCGCTGGCCTACGCCGGAACCTCCGAGGCGCTCGTCGTCGGCTACCTGCTCGGGGTGCTGGCCGGAGGTGTCCTCGCCCCGTCGATCGGCTCCTTCCTTGCCGAGCTGTTCCCCACCTCGGTCCGGGCCTCCGCGACCGGCTGGTGGATTGCCGCCGGGGTGGTCGGCGCCGTCGCGGGGTTGGTGGCCTTCGGCGCGGTCGCCGACGTCGACAACCGGTTTGCCACGGCCGCGCTGGTGACCTTCCTGCCGGCCGCGCTCGCTGCTTCGCTCTTGTGGGTGCTGCCCGAGACCCGGGGTCGCGAGCCCGAGGACCTCTGGCCGGGTACCGAGGCAGCGGATGTCTCTCCGGAGTCGCGCCTCAAAGACGGGGAAAGCGCTCGCGCCGGCGAGACCGGCGCCAGCGCCGCGGAGACCTCGTGAAACGTGCCACGTCCGCGCGGGCAGGTGCCGATATCTTCTTCCGCTGAGATCGTGGACCGACCAGCAGACGAGCAACAGGGCGGCGGGAAGCCCCAGAAAGACCGGTCCCGTCGGAGACTCTGGATCTGGGGCGTGACCCTCGTCGCGTTCGCCGCGGTGGTCATCCTCGTCGCACGGAGTCCGGTCGGGGCCGACGCCGCCGGGGTCACGGCGAGCGCCGTCGGCCAGTCGCCGCCGCCCCCGCTCCCGGCGGTGACCACCAACACCGACCTCTCGCAGTGCCCGTGGCTGCTCGGTGCGATGAGGAGAGGTGACACACCGAGCCAGGTCGCGTCCTTGGTCCTCGCCCGGATGACCCTCAGCGAGAAGGTCGGGGAGATCGTGCTGACGGCCATCGGACCGTACGAGAACGTCGATGAGGGTGTTCCCCGACTGTGCATCCCTTCGCTCGCCCTCCAGGACGGACCCGACGGCGTCGCCGCCGGCGCGCGGAACGTGACCCAGTTGCCCGCTCCGCTCGGGGTCGCCGCCACCTTCGATCCGTCGCTCGCACACGCCTACGGACAGGTGGAAGGCAGCGAGGCGAGGGGGCAGGGGTTCGACGTCCTCCAGGGCCCGACCCTCAACGTGCTCCGGGTGCCCGAGGACGGACGCGCCTACGAGGGCTACGGCGAGGACCCGCTCCTCGTCTCCGAGTTGGGCGTCGCGAACATCCAAGGCATCCAGTCCGAGGGCGTGATGGCCCAAGCGAAGCACTTCGCGTCGTACTCCCAGGAGACCGACCGGGGCGCGCTCGACGACGTGGTGTCCGCGCAGGCGCTCAACGAGATCTACCTCCCTCCCTTCAAGGCGGCGGTGACGCAAGGGGGGGTCGCGTCGGTGATGTGCGCGTACCCGCGTCTGAACGGCACCTTCCAGTGTCAGGACGGATCGCTCCTCTCCGTGCTCGGCCAATGGGGCTTCACCGGATTCGTCCGCTCCGACCTCGGTGCGGTCCACGATCCGGCGGCGGCCGTCGCGGCCGGGACGGATCTGATCAAGCCCGCCAGCCCCGAGCGCCTGGTGCAGCTCGTCCGGTCCGGAAAGCTGCCGACAACGGCCGTCGACACGGCGGTCCACACCGTGCTCACCCAGATGTTCGCGACCGGGGTCATCGGGCGGGCTCCCGAGGGGGTCCCCGACACCCCGGTGGACACCGCTTCGGACACCACGTTCGCGCTCGAAGCAGCGGAGCGGTCGGCGGTCCTGTTGAAGAACAGTGGCTCGGTGCTGCCCCTCGGCGCCGGCCCGCTCAGCTCTCTCGCGGTGATCGGAGCAGACGCCGACACCGCGACGGTCACCACCGGGCTCGGGAGCTCGCAGGTCGTCGCGCCGTTCGTCTCGCGGCCGCTCGACGCGATCCAGGACAGGGCCGGACGGAACGTCGCGGTCACCTACTCGGACGGCGGCAGCACGACACGACCGCTCCCCCCGATCCCGACAAGCATGCTCACACCCGCATCGGGCTCCGGCAACGGGCTCACCCTCACCCTCACCCAGGTCAACCGCGGTGGTGCTCCACGGGCGATGGAGACCGTCGAGCCGACCGTCGACCTGAGCATCACACCTCATCCGGTGACCGGACGCCTCCTCCCGACCCAGAACAGCGGATTGGCACCCTTCTCCCCGATCCCCTCGGTCGGCTCACGCCGACCGCTCACCATCGGCCGCCGTCCGACCGTGGTGCGGCCCCGCCCGCCGACCCGTTCGCAACTCGTGCTGCCGGCCGGGTGGTCGGCGGCGACCGCGACCTGGACCGGCACGCTCACGCCCCCGCGCGGTGGCCTCTACACCTTCTCCATCCAGGGATCGGGTGCAGCGACCTTGACGCTCGACGGCGCGACGGCGGTCTCGGATCCGCTCACCCATGCACGAGGACGCTGGGCCCAGACCGTGAACCTCGTCGGTGGGCACCACTACCAGGTGGTCCTGGACTGGACGCCTTTCGACAACACGACGCCCTCCGGCGAGTCGGTGATCACCCCGGGCACGATCACCATCGGCATGCAGTACGTGAGCGCGCTCATCGACGCCGCGGCGGCCGCAGCCAGCAAGGCGCAGGTGGCAGTGGTGTTCGCCTCCGACTACAACTCCGAGGCGTTCGACCGTCCCTCCCTCGCCCTCCCCGGGGACCAGGACGCGCTCATCGAGGCGGTGGCCGCCGCCAACCCGCGGACCGTGGTCGTCCTCGACACCGGCGGTCCGGTGCTGATGCCCTGGCTGTCGAGCGTCGCGGCGGTCGTCGAGGCGTGGTACCCGGGCGAACAGGACGGAGCCGCCATCGCCTCGGTCCTCTTCGGCGACTTCGACCCTTCGGGCCGGCTGCCGGTGACCTTCCCGTCCTCGGACGCGACCGGCGCGGTCGACGCACCGACCCAGTGGCCCGGCGTGGATCTGACCTCGACCTTCTCCGAGGGGGTCGACGTGGGCTATCGCTGGTACCACGCCACCGGGACCCAGCCGCTCTTCCCCTTCGGGTTCGGCCTCTCCTACACGCACTTCTCGCTCGGAGGACTGTCGGTCGCTCCGTCGGGTGGCGGCTACGCCGTCACCGTCGACGTGACCAACACCGGATCGCGGGCGGGCACCGACGTTCCCCAGGTCTACCTGACCGATCCGGCCGCGGCGGGCCAGCCCCCTGCCCAGCTCGTCGCGTTCTCGCCGGTGACACTGGCGCCCGGGCAGACCAGGGCGGTCACTCTGGCGGTCCCGTCGAGTGCCTTCCAGTCGTACCTCGGCGGCGGGTGGACCACGGTGCCTGGTCCCTACACCCTCGCGGTCGGCGAGTCGTCGGGGGACTTGCCGCTCTCGACCACGGTGACCGAGTCGTGAGCGGGCTCAGAATGCCCGCGGTGACTCAGACCGGTTTGCCGTTCTCGCACCAGGCGTTCGCCGGCACGCCGTCGCACGGGTCGGGCATGGCGGTGAGGTTGCTCGGGAGCGGATGCATCACGACGCCGGTCTCCTGCGGGTACATGCTCGAGGAAGAGCAGGCACCGAAGCCGGTGTCGCAGAGCACCTGGCTGACCAGCGGGCCGCTCGCCAGCGCCGAGGTGGTGCTCTTCCCGCAGATCGGATAGGTCTTCTCGAGGTTCGCCGGCGCGCTCCCGTTCGGGGCGGTGTTGCCGGCGAAGCAATTGCCCGGCTGTCCCGAGCTGAAGGTGAGCAACCCGTAGTCGGCGTTCCCTGCGTTGCCGAAGAAGCCGTTGTGGCTGAACGTGTTGTGGAGGAGTGCGTCGTTCATCGGGTCGTAGACACAGCCGAGCCCGGAGGACTCGACGCCGCCGGTGCCCGAGCACGACTGGTTGTCCTCGGGCGGGCTCGAGTCCGGATAGGGCACCATCAGGAACCCCCACGCGCCGTTGTTCGAGAACGTGTTGTCCATGACCGTGTCGTTGCGGCCACCGGAGAGGGTCATGCCCGTCCCGGTCGGCCCGTTGCTGGCACTCCCTGCTTCGGGCACGTCCGGATTGTTGTTGTCGTGTGAATAGTTGTGGATGAAGACCCAGCACGAGTGCGTGTGGGTGACCGGACTGGTCCGGTTGTCGGGACATGCGCCGTTCTGCGGTGCGGGCGGGTCGCCGTTGATCTGGGTGTTGGTGTCGAACCCGTCCTTGTTGTTGTCGAACTCGGAGTTCTCGATCACCATCGAACCACCGGAGTTGGTACCCGAGTAACCCAACGCGCTGTACTCCATCCAGGCGTGGTCGATGGTCACGCCGCAGACCTGCTGGCACGCGCCCACGTACATCCCCGAGTCGTTGAAATTGCTCGCATACAGCTGGTCCCAGTTGCCCGGGCCGGAGGCGTTCGAGGAGAAGATCCCGTATTGCGCGGCGGTGGTCTCGTTGGCCTTGGCGTCGGTCGAGGTGCCGAAGTAGGTGGAGGTGGCGGTGAGGTAACTGCCCGAGTACCCGCGCATCCCGATCTTGGCGCTGTCCGCCCCGCCGTTCCACCAGATCTCGTTGCCCGAGTCACCCGCACCTCCGAGGAAGTTGCACACGGTGAGGTTGTCGATGCTCACCCCGTTCGCCTTCCACACCACGATCCCGTTGCGCCCTTCCGCCTTGCCTCCCGCACCAAGAGGTCCGAGGTTCTGATCGGTGGCATCCGCGCTGCAGCTTCCGGGAGCACCCGCCTTCGTCCCGTCGACGACCACCGACGACCGGTCCATCCCGCGCAAGTGGAGCTCGGGCGTCCTGATCAGGACGCCCGCGGACTCGCCGTGAGCCGGGTCGACGGCCGCGCCGGTCGTGTCGTCGGTCTCGTGGTAGTCACCGGGACCCACGAGGATCCAATCCCCCGATTTGGCGGCGTCGACCGCCGACTGGATCGTCGAGTACTGCCCCCGATGGCCGTCGAAGGCGCCGACCAGGAGAACCCTCCCACTCGTCGTCTGGGTGGTGGGTGAGCCCGAGGAGGACGACGAGCACGCGGCGAGCAGCCCTCCACCGCTCACGCATGCCAAGAGGAGCAACGTCGTCGTGCGGCACCGGCGGCCGTGTCCGCGGCGCCGCGGTCTCGCGCTCCTCGATCCCGCGTTCACTGCCGATCGATGGTAACAGTCACGTCCGCGAACGACCTCCGCCGAGCGGCGACGGCATCGAGGTCGGCTAAGATCTGTGCGGTCGTGACCCGGGTCCAGAGGGGCCCGCGCATCCAGGTCTTCGCCCCAGGGGACGTCCCGGTCACGGTTTCGGTGCGAGGGGGCGGTCCATCGACGCCGGTTTCGCGCGTGCGGAGCCGGACCCAGCGAAGGAGCGATACATGACCGACGAGATGCGCCGACCCGACTTCAAGGTGGCAGACCTCTCGCTCGCCGAATTCGGCCGCAAGGAGATCGAGCTGGCCGAGCACGAGATGCCCGGGCTGATGGCGATGCGGGCTGAGCACGGCGCCAGCCAGCCGCTGCGAGGAGCCCGGATCACCGGCTCGTTGCACATGACCATTCAGACCGCCGTGCTCATCGAGACGCTGACCGCGCTCGGAGCTCAGGTGCGGTGGGCGAGCTGCAACATCTTCTCCACCCAGGACCACGCCGCGGCCGCAGTGGCCCTCGGCCCGGACGGGACCGCCGAATCGCCGCGGGGTGTCCCGGTGTTCGCCTGGAAGGGCGAGACGCTCGAGGAGTACTGGTGGTGCACCGAGCAGGCGCTGCTCTGGCCGGGCGAGGGGCCGACGATGGTCCTCGACGACGGGGGCGACGCGACCCTCCTCGTCCACAAGGGGGTCGAGTTCGAGAAGGCGGGCGCGGTCCCCGATCCCTCGACCGCCGACTCGGAGGAGTTCGGCGTGGTGCTCGAGCTCCTCTCGCGCAGTCTCGCAGAGGACCCGAGACGGTGGACCGCGGTGTCGAACGGGGTCAAGGGTGTCTCCGAGGAGACGACGACCGGCGTGCACCGGCTGCTCGAGATGCAGAATTCCGGAGAGCTCCTCTTCCCGGCCATCAACGTGAACGACGCGGTCACCAAGTCCAAGTTCGACAACAAGTACGGCTGCCGGCACTCGCTGGTGGACGGCATCAACCGTGCGACCGACGTGCTCATCGGGGGCAAAGTCGCCGTGGTCTGCGGCTATGGCGACGTCGGCAAGGGATGCGTGGACTCGCTCCACGGACAGGGTGCGAGGGTGGTGGTCACCGAGATCGACCCCATCTGCGCGCTGCAGGCGGCCATGGAGGGATTCCAGGTGGTCACCTTGGAGGACGTCGTCGAGACTGCCGACATCTTCATCACCACGACCGGCAACAAGAACGTCATCACGGCCGGGCACATGGCACGGATGAAGCATCAGGCGATCGTCGGCAACATCGGCCATTTCGACAACGAGATCGACATCGCCGGGCTGGCGAAGGTGAAGGGAATCGAGAGGGTCAACGTGAAGCCCCAGGTGGACAAGTGGGTCTTCCCGGACGGCCACGCGGTGATCGTCCTGTCGGAGGGCCGCCTGCTCAACCTTGGCAACGCGACCGGACATCCGAGCTTCGTGATGTCCAACTCCTTCACCAACCAGACGATGGCCCAGATGGAGCTGTTCAACAACGCCGAGCACTACGAGAACAAGGTCTACCTGCTCCCGAAGCACCTCGACGAGAAGGTCGCGCGACTCCATCTGCCCGCCCTCGGGGTGAGGCTCAGCACGCTCACCCCGGAGCAGTCCGAGTACATCGGCATCCCGATCGAGGGGCCCTACAAGCCCGACACCTACCGGTACTGAGGCCACCGCGCGCGCTCGGCGGCCTCGGTTCAGCGGTCGGCGGTCTCGAGCTCCAACAGGTCGCCGAAGCGGGCCATCGCCGTGGCGCGGCGGGTCGGGACGTGCTCGGTCGGCACCGCCACCGGCTGGTACCCCTTGAGGGTGCGGCGGGCGACGGTGACCTTGTGCACCTCGTCGGGGCCGTCGTAGATGCGGGCGGCTCTGGCGTGGCGGTACATCGACTCGAGCGGCAGGTCGGTCGAGAAGCCGAGCGCGCCGTGCACCTGGATCGCGCGATCGATCACGTTGTAGAGCACGGCGGCTCCGTAGTACTTGATCATCGCGATCTCGGTGCGGGCCGCCGACGCACCGTCACGATCCATCTTCCATGCCGCGTAGAGGGTCATGAGGCGCGCGGCGGTCATCTCGGCCAGGGAGTCCGCGACCCAGTTCTGGATGGTCTGCTTCTCGGCTAGGAGCGAACCGTGGGTCGTCCGCGAGACCGCCCGTTCGCACAACATGTCGAAGGCTCGCTTGGACTGGCCGAGCCAGCGCATGCAGTGGTGGATCCGCCCGGGTCCGAGGCGCTGCTGGGCGAGGACGAACCCCTCCCCCTCGAGACCGACCAGGTTCTCGTAGGGGACCCGCACGCCGCGGTAGAGGATCTCGGCGTGACCGCCGAACTTCCCGAAATGCTCGACGGGATCCCCCATGGTCGCGACGTCGCGCAGGATCTCGACACCGACCGCGTCGGCGGGTACCACGATCATCGAGCACCCCTGATACGGGTGTACGTCGGGGTTGGTCACCGCCATCACGATCAGGAAGTCGGCGATCGACCCGTTGGAGGTGAACCACTTGTGCCCGTCGATCACCCACTCGTCACCGTCGCGTAGTGCGGTCGTGGTGATCATCGTGGGATCGGCGCCGGCCCCCGGCTCGGTCATCGAGAAGCCGCTGCGCAGCCGGCCGTCGAGGAGGGGTTGCAACCACCGCTCGCGCTGCTCCTCGCGGCCCGAACGCTCGATCCCGATCGCGAGCAGCTCGGCGTTGCCCGAGTCGGGGGCGTTGTTCCCGAAGACCCACGGGGCATAGGGGGACTGCCCGAGGATCTCGTGCATGAGACCGAGCCGGACCTGGCCGAAGCCGCCTCCGCCCAACTCGGGAGGGAGGTGCGAGGCCCAAAGGCCCCGTCGCTTGACCTCCTCCTGCAGCGGCCGGATCACCTCACCCATTGCGTCGTGGTCGAGCGCGACGGTCTCGAGCGGAAAGATCTCTTCGCGCACGAACGCCCGCATCCAGTCGAGCTGCGCCTCGAACTCCGGCTCGGTGGAGAAGTCCCATGCCACGGCGGTCCCCTTGTCGTCCCGTGCGGTCTGCACCGTCGGGGCCACTACCGTTGCGGCATGCCCGGCGACCGCTCGTCTCCCCCCATCCGTACCACTGTCCGCCTCGCGGCGCCCGTCCGCCCCCGCGAGCAGCCCTCCGCCGAGCGTCCCGACGTCGAACCCGGGATCGCCCGAGCCCGACTGGAGGCGGCCGAGCGCGCACTGCTCGACGAGGGGCGGCTGCTCACCGAAGAGGAGCTCACCGGGCTCGCCGCGCTGCCCGACCGATGGGTGACCTCCCTCGCGGCGCTCGCCCATCAGGTCCGGCTGGTCCGGTGCGGGCCCCAGGTCGAGGTGGAGGGCATCCTGTCGGCGAAGACCGGCGGGTGCCCGGAGGATTGCCATTTCTGCGCCCAGTCGTCGCAGTTCGACTCGCCGGTGAAGGCGACGCCCTTCCTCGACACCGACGAGGTGCTCCGAGCGGCCGAGGAGACCCGGGCGGCCGGTGCGTCGGAGTTCTGCCTCGTGCTCGCGGTCCGAGGTCCCGACGAGCGCACGATGGTCCGGCTGATCGAGCTGGTCCCGCTCGTCGAGGAGCGAACCGGTCTGCACGTCGCGGTCAGCGCGGGCATCCTCACCGACGACCAGGCTCGCCGGTTGGCCGACGCCGGCGTACACCGCTACAACCACAACCTCGAGACCGCGCGTTCGTACTTCGCAGAGGTGGTCACCACCCACAGCTGGGACGAGCGGCGGGAAACCTGCGCGCGGGTGCGGTCGTGCGGGATGGAGCTCTGTTGTGGTGCGCTCATCGGCATGGGCGAGACCGACGCGCAGCGGGTCGAGCTCATCGTGCAGCTCCAGGAGGTCGACCCGACCGAGGTGCCGCTCAACTTCTTGAACCCACGACCCGGAACGCCGCTCGGCGATCGTCCGCCGGTCGACGCCTGGGAGGCCCTCCGCTGGATCGCGCTGTTCCGGCTGGGCCTCCCGGCCGTCATCCTCCGCTACGCAGGGGGTCGCGAGGTCACCCTCCGCGAACTCCAGTCGATGGGCATGACCGCGGGGATCAACGCGCTGATCGTCGGCAACTACCTGACGACGCTCGGGCGATCGGCGGACGAGGATCTCGCGATGCTCGCGGACCTGCGGATGCCGGTCGGGGCACTGAGTGGCGTCCTCTGACACGCCCGCCGAGGCGGAGCCCGTTGCGGACGAATCCCGCTGCACCGGCTGCGGCCTCGCGGTGAGCGCCTGCCGGGGATGCCGGCGCGAGCTCGACCCACCCCGCTTCTGCCCGCGCTGCGGCCGCCGGCTGCGGGTAGTGGTCAGCCCCGCCGGGTACCGCGCACGCTGCCGCGAGCACGGGGAGCTGGCGCCCGGGTAGCTACCCGGCCGGCACCGCCCAGCCGAGTGACTCGGCGATCTCCTTGCAGCTCGGGCAGAGCGGGTAGCGACGCGGATCACGGCCCGGCACCCAGACCTTCCCGCAGAGGGCCCGCACTGCGGTCCCGTTGACCATCCCCTCGACCACCGAGGGTCCGGCAGGAAGGAAGTCGCCCGAAGGCGGCTTGAACCCCTCGAGCACGATGTGGCTCATCCTCTCGTGACCACCGTCGGGCTGCGGGTCGGTCCGCTGCGGGGCGAGTGAGGTGCCGCTGTCGCTCATCCCACCACGATCGCGCACTCTACGCTTCGGGGATGGCCGCTCGCACCCTCGTGCTCGCCTCCGGCTCGACGGCACGTCTGCGGCTCCTCCGCGACGCAGGCTTCGACCCGGTCGTCGAGGTGAGCGGGGCGAGCGAGAACGGAATCGAGGCCGCGGACACCGCCTCCCTGGTCAGTGCACTCGCGGTACGGAAGGCGGACGCGGTGTTGCCCCGGGTCGGGGACGCGGTCGTCGTCGCCTGCGACTCGCTCTTCGAGTTCGGCGGCCGTGTCCACGGGAAGCCCGCGCACGTCGCCGAGGCCCGCGGCTGGTTGCACGCGATGCGCGGGCGCTCGGGCACGCTCTTCACCGGGCACTGCGTGATCGACGGATCCTCGGGTACCCGTGTCGTGGGGGTGGCGAGGACCGAGGTCCGCTTCGCGGAGACCACCGACGAGGAGGTCGAGGCCTACCTGTCGACCGGAGAGGCGATGGCCGCAGCCGGCGCCTTCACTCTCGACGGCCGTTCGGCCCCCTTTGTGGACGGGGTCGAGGGGGACCCGAGCAACGTGATCGGCCTCTCGCTGCCGCTGCTCCGCGGGCTGCTCGCACAGCTCGGGATCGCGGTGACCGACCTCTGGCGCGAGTCCGCACGGTGAGCACCACCACCGCTCCTCGCACGGCTGCCGGCCGCGCGCTCGCGCTGGGCCCCCTCGAGATCGACCCGCCGGTGGTCCTCGCACCCATGGCCGGCGTGACCAACGCGCCGTTCCGCCGCCTCTGCCGCTCCTACGGCGCGGGTCTCTACGTGAGCGAGATGATCGCGGCACGCGCCCTCGTCGAGGGGAACGAGAAGACGCTCGCGATGGCGTCCTTCGCCGAGGACGAGGCGGTCCGCAGCGTGCAGCTCTACGCGGTCGATCCTCGCGTCGCCGGCGACGCGGTCCGCCGGCTGGTCGAAGAGGTCGGCGTCGACCACCTCGATCTCAACTTCGGCTGCCCGGTCACCAAGGTGACCCGCCTCGGCGGCGGCGCGGCGCTCCCGGTGCATCGCCGCCTGTTCCGGTCGATCCTCCGCACCGCGGTGCGGGCGGCGGGAACGGTGCCGGTCACCGTCAAGCTACGGATGGGGACCGATGCCGCCCACCACACCTACCTCGAATCGGGGCGGATCGCGGAGGACGAGGGAGCCGCCGCGGTCACCTTGCACGCTCGCACCGCCGAGCAGCTCTACTCGGGCCGGGCCGACTGGGAGGCGATCGCCTCCTTGAAGCACGTCGTCCCCACCATCCCGGTCCTCGGCAACGGTGACATCTGGGAGGCCGCCGACGCGGTCGCGATGATCCGGGCGACCGGCTGCGACGGCGTGGTCATCGGGCGGGGCTGCCTCGGCCGTCCCTGGCTGTTCGGCGATCTCGCCGATGCGTTCGCCGGCCGGGCCCCGCGACACCCTCCCGCCCTCGGCGAGGTCATCGCCATCATGCGCACCCATGCCCGGATGCTCTGCGAGAGCTTCGGTGAGGACACCGGCATTCGTCAGTTCCGCAAGCACGCCGGGTGGTACCTCACCGGCTTTCCGGTCGGTCCGGCGATCCGCCGCGCGCTCGGGCTCGCCAGCTCGCTCGAGGAGGTCGACGGCCTGCTCGCCCGCCTCGACCCGTCGCTCCCCTTCCCGCCCGAGGCGGCTCGCATCGCCCGGGGCCACACCAACGGTCCGCGGCCGGTGCGGTTGCCCGACGGCTGGTACGCGAGCAGCGACGACCCCACCCCGCCTGCGGGCGGGGAGAACGCGGTCTCGGGCGGGTGACCGACCGGCGCCCGGTCAGGAAGTGGAAGTCGCCGCTCTCCCGTTGCCGGTGACGTCGGCGTCGTCGGACACGCCGGCCACCTTGACCGCGTCGACGAGTGCCTGAGCCGCGCCGACCAAGCCGGCCGCCTCGTAGGGCACCACGATCTTCGAATTGGGCGCGCTGGCGACGGCCTGGAGGGCCCGCAGCTGCATCACCGCGAGGGTGTTGGGCTTGATCAGCGCCTCGTCGATCGCCTCGAGCGCGGCCGCCTCGCCCTCGCCACGCAGCTGGGTCGCCCGCTTCTCCCCGTCCGCGCGCAGCTCGATCGCCTGCTTCTGAGCCTCGGCCGCGAGGATCTCGGATTGCTTGTGGCCTTCGGCCTCGAGGATGGCCGCCTGCTTGCGGCCCTGGGCGGTGTTGACCGCGGACTGCTGCTCGCCCTCGGACTTGAGGATGGCCGCTCGCTTGTGCTGCTCGGCCTCCTTCTGCTCGGACATCGCCTGGAGGACGTTGTTCGGCGGGGTGATGTCGAGGATCTCGATGCGGTTGAGTCGCACGCCCCACTTGAGCGTGGCCTCCGCCATGTGGTCCTGCATCCGGGTGTTGATCGTGTCGCGCTGGGAGAGCGCCTCGTCCAGGGTGAGCTCACCGAACACCGCTCGCAACGCGGTGCGGGCCATCTGGTCGATGGCGAGGCCGAAGTCGTTCACCTCGAAGAGGGCCAGCTTGACGTCGGTCACCTGGCAGAAGATGGTCGCGCTGACCCACAGCGAGACATTGTCCTTGGTGATGACCGCCTGCTGGTCACCGGTGCGGGGGAACTCGCGGATGTCCACCTTGTCCATCCGGTCGGCGAGAGGCATCAGGATGTGCAGACCCGGCTGGCGGACGTTGCGGAACTCGCCGAAGCGCTTGACGACGCCCACACAACCCTGCTGGACGACCTTGAGACAGGACTTGAAGAAGACGACGATGAATGCGAAGACGGCGAACCCGACCACCGCCACCCCGATGTCCGCAGCTGTCGAACCGATGATCATGGCGACCACCTCCTGCACCTACTGTAGGCACGCCCGGCCGCCGACCGGCCGCGTTCAGGCGTCCTCGGTCGGGTAGACGACCAAAAGGCCGCGCTCCACGTCGGCCACGACGACGGTCGTCCCCTCCGGGATGGTCCGCCCGGGAAAGAGCGAGACCGCGTACCACTCCTCGCCGCGGGTGAGAACGGATCCCGGCCGGTGGCTGTCGGAGACCGGCTTCTTCACCACGGCCGTTTCGCCGATCATGCCGGGCACACCGTTGAGCATCGTCGACTCCCGCTTCCGGTCTCGGCCCCGATCCCACATGGCTGTTCTGCGCCTCCTGGTGAACTATACGGCGCGGCCCTCGGACCCCGGCACTTCCCGGGGCCGGACCGGCCCACCCGGACGGGGCACGACAGGCACCTCCGGTGGCCGTCCGGGTTAGCGTGTGAAGTCGTGCAGAGCGGCGCGTACACGACCTCCGCGCTCAGCGCGCGTCGGACCTGGCGGACCCTCGAGCCCCTCCACGGGATGATCTACTTCGCACCCGAGTCGGCTGCCTCCTACGCGGCTCTCGGTCTTCCCCGAGAGGCCGGGTACTTCGCCTCGCGCTCCGCGGCGATGGGCGCCGTCTCTGCCGAGACGGTCGTCGCCACCTTCTTCAACTTCGCTCCCGCACTGGTCCGCGCCGCGATCCCCGGCGCCTGGGAGACCGCGCCACCGGGCGCGGTGCTCGCGGCGCGGGTCGGTGCGGCGGACGCCGCGCTCCGAAGGATGCTCGGCGACGGGATCGCCTCGGGCGAGCTGGCGCGTGCCGCCGAGCTGGCGCGCCTTGCGGCCGAACGCGCGTGCGAACGGTGCGAGGGCCGACCTCTGTTCGCGGGGCATGCCGGCCTCGCCTGGCCCGACCAACCCCACCTGGTGCTCTGGCACGCACAGACCCTGCTGCGAGAATTCCGGGGAGACGGCCACATCGCGGCGCTCGTGCTGCACGACATCGGGCCGGTGGAGGCGCTGGTGCTCCACGAGGCGTCCGGCGAGCTCCCGTCGTCGCTCCTCCGCAGCACCCGAGGATGGTCGCTCGTGGACTGGGCGGAGGGCGCCGAGGACTTGCGCCGACGCGGCTGGCTCGCCGGCTCGGACTCCGACCCCGATCCGAAAACCTTGCCCGTCCTCACTCCGCTCGGAACCGAGATCCGACGCGAGATCGAAGACACGACCGACCGGCTCGCGGTCTGGCCCTACGAAGCGCTCGGTGACGAGGGTTGCGCCGAGCTGCGGGCGCGTGCCCGCCCCTTCAGCCGCGCGGTGGTCGACGCCGCCGGGCTCGGCTGACGTCACGCGCGAGCGGTCAGCCCCCGGGACGGCTCGGAAGGGCGACCTCGGCGAGCGCGCCTTCGTCGCCGGGGACGACCAGCACGTGATCGCCGTCGGCCTTGAGCCAGTCGCGGTTGCGACGGTGGAGGTCGTGGCGGCCGTCGAAGCGGTCGAGCACCACGACCGGCGGAGGCCGGCCGCTCCCGGCCGCGCCCAGCGCGGCGAGCGAGAGGCGCACCGCGTTGATCGTGCCGATCCCGGCGTCCGAGACGAGCAGGACCAGCTCGGGATCGAGCGCGGCGACTAGGTCGACCGCGTCGCCGTCCGCGGCCTGGGGCGATCGGACCCCGCCCGCGGTCTCGACGACCCCGAGCGCGACCTGCTCGTCGGGCCAGCCCAGCTCGCCGACCAGGTCGGCCAGCGTGAACGCCGGCAGCCCGAGCGCGGCGGCGGCCATCGGTGGCGCCATCGCCAGGTGGTAGGAGCGCCAGGTCGGACAGACCGACTCGGCGGTCTCACCGGAGGCGGCCGCCAGCCGCTCCGCGTCGGTCGGCCCGCCGAGGAGCGCGCCCTCGGCATCGAGGTCGAAGGACTGGGCCGGCTTGCGGGCGGCCACCGAGTGGCCGCGCCGGCGGAGCTCCTCGAGCAATGCGCACGACACCCAGGTCTTGCCCACCTCGGTTCCGGTGCCGCAGACCACGACGACCCGGTCAGGACGCAAGGTGCTCCTGGCCCCGCGCCCTCGCGCCGACCGAAGGTCCCGGCTCCGCCCGCCGAGCCGGCTCGCGGGAAGCCCGTCCGGCGAGGCCGAGCGCGTCGAGCCCGTCGAGCAACCTGGCCACCTCTTCGTCGGAGTGAGCCGCCGACAAGGTGACCCGGAGGCGCGACGTGCCCGGTGCGACGGTCGGTGGACGGATCGCGGGCACGAAGACGCCGCCGGCTGCGAGCGCCTCCGCTGCGGCGAGCGCGTCGGCCTCCGCACCGATGGTGATCGGCAGGATCGGCGCGGCATGACCGGCGATGCCGAGGTGGTGCGCGACGCGGTCCACGTGTCCGGCCAGTCGTCGGCGTAGCCGCTCGCCTTCGTCGGAGCGCACGATGCCGAGCGCGGCGAGGGCGGCCGCGCTGTCCGCCGGCGTCGGCGCGGTGGTGAAGATGTACGGCCGGGCGCGGTTGACCAGCAGATCGAGAAAACCGGCCGGACCGGCGACGAACCCGCCGAGCGAACCGAGCGCCTTCGAGAGCGTGCCAACTCGTAGCACCTCGACGCCGCACCCGGGCGCGCGGCGCGCGGGGTCGGGCGGCTCGGGCCCGAGCACCGCATGGGCCTCGTCGAGCACCAGCAGCGCACCTGCACGCGAGGCGAGCGCGGTGAGGCCCTCGAGGTCGGCGGCGTCCCCGTCCATCGAGAACACGGTGTCGGTGACCACGAGATGGCGGCCCGGCGTCGCAGCGAGCGCGGCCTCGAGCGCGGCGAGGTCACGATGCGGGTAGACGTGGACGGCAGCTCTCGCGAGGCGGCAGCCGTCGACGATCGACGCGTGGTTGAGCTCGTCGGAATGGATGTGCGCCCCTTCGGCGCCGAAGACCGAGAGCACCGAGAGGTTGGCCGCGAAGCCGGTGGGGAAGACGACCGCCCGCTCGCACCCCTTCCACGCGGCGAGGGCGGCCTCGAGCTCGGCGTGGACCGGCCGCGACCCGGTCACGAGCCGCGAGGCGCCCGACCCGGCTCCCCATCGGTCGAGGGCCGCCTGCGCGGCCGCGACCACCGCGGGGTGGGCGCTGAGCCCGAGGTAGTCGTTGGAGGCGAACGAGACGACCGGCGTCCGGCCTGGCGCGCCGAGCAGCTCGGGCCCCGGCGGGTCGTCGAGGACGCCGCCAGGGCCGCGGGCGTCGAAGGTGCGCGGCGCGCGCCAACGGCCCGCCGCCTCCACCGATCGGCGGGTGTCGTCCACCCATCCGGACCAGGCCGTCCGCTCAGCCGGCGCGGAGGTGCGCGCCGGGTCGGGCGGCCCTCCCGCGGGGGTCACGCGGCGTCCTCGGCGGTGACCGTCCCGATCGAGGCGGCGAGTACGTCGACCACGCGGTCGATCTCGTCATGGGTGGTGGTGAGCGGGGGCATCACGACGACCACGTCGCCGAGCGGCCGGAGCAGGACGCCGTCTCGGACCGCACCGGCACAGACCCTCCGGCCCCACCGGTCCGATCCGGGCGGCGGCGCGAGCTCGACTCCGACCATCAGGCCGCGCTGGCGGACCTCCCGCACGCCGGAGAGCGGGGCGACCGTCCCGGCGAGGCGGTCCGCCAGGTGCCCCGCGACGTCGAGCACGTGCTCGAGCACGCCCCACTCGCCGACGAGCTGGAGGTGCCGGAGCGCGACCGCGCAGGCAAGGGCGTTCCCGCCGTAGGAGTGGCCGTGGTAGAGGGTCTTCTCGCCGAGGTCGGGGCCGTCGAAGGCCTCGAACACCACACCGGAGGCAACGGTGGCCGACAGTGGCAGGTAGCCACCGGTGATCCCTTTGCCGAGGCAGACCAGGTCGGGGCGGAACCCGGGTCCGGCCCACTCCGACGCGAACAGCTTGCCGGTGCGCCCGAAGCCGGTGGCCACTTCGTCGCAGATCAGCAGCACCTCGAACGAGCGGCAGGCCTCGCCGACCCGCGCGAGGTCGTCGGGCTCGGCGACCAGCATGCCCGACGCGCCCTGCACGAGCGGCTCGAGCACCACCGCGGCGAGCGACGAGGCGTGGGTCTCGAGGGAGCCGATCAGCTTCGTGGCCCAGTCGGCCGAGGCGTAGCCCGGCGTCCGCACGACGGGGAAGCGCAGCGGGTCGAAGAGCGACGTCCCGAAACCGCCGTCCCCGACCGACAGCGCGCCGATCGTGTCGCCGTGGTAGGCATCGCCCAGTGCGAGGAACCGGTCGCGGCCGTCCACCCCGCGGTTCACCCAGTACTGGAACGCGATCTTGAGCGCCTGTTCGACGGCGACTGCGCCGTCCGAGGCGAACAGGACATGGGCATCGCTCACCGGCACCACCGCGGCCAGCGCCTCGGCGAACTCGACCGCGATCCTGCTGCCGTTGCCGAGCAGCGTCGCGTGGGCGATGCGGCCGAGCTGGGCGGTGACCGCCGCGTCGAGCTCGGGGACGTGGTGGCCGAGGGTGGTGACCCAGAGCGAGGAGATCGCGTCGAAATAGCGGTTGCCGTCGACGTCGACGAGCTCGCGCCCTTCGGCGTGGTCGACGACGATCGGCGCGTTGTCGGGATAGGCGGACATCTGGGTGAACCCGTGCCAGACCACCGCGGCGTCGCGCTCCATCCAGCTCGACGCGTGCGATGCGGGTGCCGAGTCGCGGGCCATCTCGTCGAGTCTTGTCGACCCGGCCGGGCGCGTCGAACGCTGCAGCCGAGCACACGGGCGCGTGACGACCGCCGCCGAACGACCATGCTTCGCGCCGCGACGGGGCCGGTAGGATCCCTTGCATGGATCGCATCGGCGTGGTCGACACCATGTTCGCCCGCTACGACATGGGGGCAGAAGCCGCCGACGAACTGGCCGCCTGCCCGGGTTATGGCGAGCGCTTCGAGGTGGTCCGGCGCACGGTGCCCGGCTTCAAGGACCTGGGCGTCGCATGCAAGCGCCTCATCGAGCAGGAGGGCTGCGGCATCGTGGTCGCGCTCGCGATGCCGGGTCGGGCCGCCATCGACCAGGTCTGCGCGCACGAGGCCTCGCAGGGGATCATGCTCGCCCAGCTGCTGACCTCCACCCACGTCCTCGAGGTGTTCGTCCACGAGAACGAGGAGGACGACCCCGAGCAGCTGGCCAAGGTCTGCATCGACCGGTCGCGCAAGCATGCGCGCAACGCCTACTGGATGCTGTACGAGCCGGAGCAGCTGGCACGCCGCGCCGGCCGGGGGGTGCGGCAGGGCTACTCGGACGCGGGTCCGCTCCTCGGCTGACCGTCGGCCGGAGGGTCGTGCGGCAAGCCGAGCGTGCGCTCGGCGATGATGTTGCGCTGCACCTGCGCGGTGCCGCCACCGATGGTGAGCGCCGGGGCGAAGAGGAACCCGAAGTACCAGATGCCCTCGGGCCAGCCGCTTCCGTCCGTGCGTGGCCCGGCCCCGGCGAGCAGGCCCCGCGCACCGATCAGGTCGCGCGCGAGGGTCATCACGTGCTGGCCGTGGTCGTCGGCGAGCGCTTTGCGCACCGACGCCTCGGCCCCCGGTTCGATGCCGGACACCGCCGCGGAGACCGTCCGCAGCCGCAGGAGCCGGAGCACCTCGCTCTCGGACCAGACCCGGGCCAGCCGCTGCCGTTCGAGCGGGTCCTTCGAGCCACCCGAACGCCGGACAAGGTCGATCAGGTCCGCGGCAGTCGGTCCCATCCCCCACAGCGCGCCGGAGCCCGACAGCGAGACCCGCTCGTTGCCGAGGGTCACCTTGGCGAGGGACCACCCCTCCCCCTCCTTGCCGACCAGGCTCTCCTTCGGGAGGCGCACCTCGTCGAGAAAGACTTCGTTGAACGCGTGGGCGCCGGTCATGTCGACGAGGGGGCGCACCGTCACCCCTTCGGCGTCCATCGGGCAGACGAAGTAGGAGATCCCCTTGTGCACGGGCGCCTCGGGATCGGTGCGCGCGAGCAGGATCCCGAGCCGAGCCGTGTGGGCGAACGAGGTCCACACCTTCTGGCCACGCACGACCCACTCGTCCCCGTCCCGCTCGGCCCGGGTGGTGAGCGATGCGAGGTCGGAGCCCGCGCCGGGTTCGCTGAACAGTTGGCACCAGATCTCCTCGCCGGCGAGCAGCGGCAGCAGGTAGCGCTCCTTCTGCTCGGGGCTTCCCGAGTGGAGGATGGTCGGACCGGCCCAGCCGATGCCGATGGTGTTCTCCGGTCGCCGCACCCCCGCCCTCCGGAGTTCGTCGTCGACGATCAACTGGAGCGTCGCGTCGGCGCCGAGCCCGTAGGGCGCGGGCCAATGGGGCGCGACGAGACCCTGCTCGGCGAGCTCACGGCCCGAAGGCGAGGGGTGGCTCTCGAGCCAGGTGCGCAACTCGAGCCGGCGGGGATCGTCGTCGGCGGGGAGCGCGAAGTCCACAGGCGACAGCGTAGGCTGCAGGCGTCCGCGGGAGCCGGTGCCGGTACGGCGCCGTGGGGCGCGCGCTGTCACCGCCGACACCGCGCCGGGGGTGAGGAGCGATCGTGAGCACGTGGAATTACGCGGACGTCTGGGAGGCCGTCGCCGACGCGCTTCCCGGATCGGGCGCTCTGACCCATGGCGGGGAGACCCGGACCTGGGCGGAGCTCGACCGTCGGGCGGACAACGTCGCGCGCTGGCTCCTCGGCGCCCACGTGGCCTACCAGGACAAGGTGGCCCTCTACCTCCACAACGGCCCGGAGTACCTCGAGACCTCCTTCGCCTCGTTCAAGCTGGGCCTGGTTCCGATCAACACCAACTACCGCTACGCGGAGGACGAGCTGGTCTACCTCTGGGAGAACGCCGACGCGGTGGCGGTGGTGTTCCACGGGGTCTTCGCAGAGCGGATCGAGGCGCTCCGTCCGCGGGTCCCCGGCATCGGCAGCTGGTTGTGGGTGGACGACGGGACGGCGAGCTGCCCGACATGGGCGGTCCCCTACGAAGAGGCCGCCGAGACGACCGGCGCCACCACCGGGGAACCGGCACGAGTGCGCGCACCGTGGGGCCGCGGGCCCGACGACCTCTTCATGCTCTACACGGGTGGCACGACCGGACTCCCGAAAGGCGTCATGTGGCGCCAGGACGACCTCTTCGCGCGGCTCAACGCCGGCGGGTTCCGCCGCTACCCGGCGGACGGCACTCCCGACCAAGTCCGCGCCGAGCTCGAGCGCGCCGGATCGGGCATGACCCTTCTGCCGGCCTGCCCGCTGATGCACGGGACCGGCGGGTTCACCGCGCTCGAGTGCCTGAGCGAAGGCGGCCGGGTGGTGACCCTGGTGTCCCACCGCTTCGACCCGGTCGAACTGCTCGAGGCCGTCGAGCGCGAGCGGGTCAACGCTCTGGTCATCGTCGGCGACGCGTTCGCCAAGCCCATCCTCGCCGCGCTCGATGCCGATCCCGGCCGCTTCGACCTCTCGAGTCTGGTCGGGACGGTCTCCTCGGGGGTGATGTGGAGCGAAGAGACCAAACAGGGACTCCTCCGCCATCACCCGGGCATGCTGCTCGTCGACGCGTTCTCCTCCTCCGAGGCCCTCGGGATGGGCACGTCGGTCTCCTCCGCCAACGGTGCGGCGCGTACCGCGCGCTTCACCCTCGGCCCCGAGGTCCGGGTGATCGACGGCGAGGGCCGCGACGTCGTACCGGGTTCGGGTCGCGCAGGGGTGCTCGCACTCGGGGGCCGGATCCCCCTCGGCTACTACAAGGACGAGTCGAAGTCCGAGGCGACCTTCCGCACGATCGACGGGAACCGCTACTCGGTGCCCGGCGACTTCGCCGAGGTGGCCGAGGACGGGACGATCCACCTGCTCGGGCGCGGCTCGGTCTGCATCAACACCGGCGGTGAGAAGGTCTACCCCGAAGAGGTCGAAGAGGTGGTGAAGACCGCGGCCGGGGTCGTCGACGCGGTGGTCGTCGGCATCCCGAACGAGCGCTTCGGCGAAGAGGTGGTCGCGGTGGTCGAGCTCGCCCAGGGAAGCGACCCCGACGACGCCGACGCCGACGCGATCATCGAGCACGTGAAGACCCGGCTGGCCGGGTACAAGGCGCCGCGCCGCGTCCGTTTCGTCGAGAGCATCGGTCGCGCGCCGTCGGGAAAGGTCGACTACAAACGTCACCGCCGCGAGAGTGCCGAGTCGCTCGGGGTCGAGCTCGCCTAGTGCCGGAGTGGGCTCAGCCCTTGTTCGCCCCGTGGGTGCGCACGAAGTCGTTCACCACGTAGTAGGCGTCGATCGACTCGCCCGCGTCCCCCCAGAACCCCTCGAGCACGTCGTAGGCCATCGTCCCGAGGGTGATGTAGTGGTTGTTCACGTCGGTGATCTCGAGCTCGCCGCGACCTGAGGGGGCCAAGGTCGGGATGACCTCGAACACCTCCGCGTCGTAGCAGTAGATGCCGGTGACGCCGAAGCGGGAGGCGGGCCGCTCGGGCTTCTCGACGATCGCGGTGATCCGACCGTCACCGTCGAAGGCCGGTACCCCGAGGTGCTGGAGGTGCTCGACCTCGTCGACGGGCGTGAGCAGGATCCGGGCGCCGTGCGGGGCGGTCCGGAACGCGTCGACCATCGGCTTGATCGAGCGCTCGACGACGTTGTCGGCGAGCATCACGAGCACCGGCTCGCCGTCGACGAACCTGGCCGCCAATCCGAGAGCCTCGGCGATCCCCCCCGGTCTCTCCTGGTAGCCGTAGGAGAGGCGGTCGATCCCGAACTCGTGCCCGTTGCCGAGGAGGCGCAGGAATTCACCGGCGTGGGTGCCCCCGGTCACGAGCATGATCTCGGTGATCTCGGCATTGACCAGGGCCTCGATGCACCAATTGATCATCGGCCGGTCGTAGATCGGCAACAGGTGCTTGTTGGTGATCCGGGTGAGGGGATGCAGGCGTGAGCCGGTTCCCCCTGCCAGGATGACGCCCTTCATCGGGCCGAGAGCCTATCGGCCGGAACCGGAAGGGGACGGGGCACCGCCCACCTCGGTAAGGACCGCGTCGGCGAGCCGCGGCCAGGCGCGGGCGGCCCAGGGGCCGAATGGACGAGCGCCCAGCGCTGCGCACGCCACACCGACGACCGGATCGACCCAGAGGAACGAACCGGAGCGCCCGAAGTGGCCGAACGTCGACGGCGAGTTCGCGGTTCCCGTCCAGTGTGGCTGCTTCGCTCCCCGGATCTCGGGGCCGAGCCCCCAGTCGCAGGGCGCGTAGCGCCCGAACCCCGGGAGCTCCCCTGCCAGGCCGGCGAAGTGGACTGCCACCGACTCGCGGTGGGTCTCGGCACTGACCAGGGTGGGCGCGAGGAGCTCGCAACCGAGCGCGAGCAGGTCGACCAGTGGGCCGGCGAGCCCGGCCGCGGCTCCTGCCGCCGACGGCGGGTCGAGAAGCGTGCCGGACATCCCGAGCGGGCCGAGCACCCCGAGCGAGAGGTACTCGGCGAAATCGATCCCCGCGCGCGCCTCGAGCATCTCGGCGACCAGCCCGTAGCCCGCATTCGAGTAGATCCTCGTGGTGCCGGGCGGCGCCACCGGTGGCCCGGCTTCGGGACCGAGGCCCGATGCGTGAGCGAGGAGGTGGCGGAGCGTCGAACCCGGCGGTCCCGCCGGCTGGTCGAGGCCGACCGTCCCCTCCTCCACCGCGACGAGGGCTGCGAGCGACGTGGCCAACTTGGTCGCCGAAGCCCACGCGAAGGACCGGTCGCATTCGCCTGCCGTCCCGACCACGAACGGCCGCTCGCCGGGCTCCGCGGGCATCCGGGCGACCCCGGCCGCGGCATGCTCGACAGGCCACTCGCCGACCGACCGGAGGGCGTCCACTCGCAAGGAGCCTAGATGTCCCGGGCGCGCGTCTCCCGCCTGGATAGGGTGAGGTGACGAAGGCTGGCCGGCACGGGGGCGGCACGGGGGCGGCATGGTGAGCATGGAGAGGGGATCGAGCCGGATCGGCCGCAGGTGCGCGCGGCGCCGGATGCCCGGTGCCGTGACAACCGTGGTACTGCTGCTCGTCCTCGCCGGCTGCTCCTCCGGCGCGGCGGACCAGCTCCCCGGCGCGCCGACCGCCCCCGCGCTCACCCGGGTCGCCGACGGGATCGGGGGCTTCTACTCGATCCCCTCGCCGCTCCCACCGGGGCCGCCGGGGTCACTCGTGCGTGTGGCGCCGATCGCGGCCAACGGCGCGCTCCCCGCCGGCGCCACCGCTTTCCGGATCCTCTACCACTCCGAGACGGCCGCAGGTTCGGACGTCGCGGTGTCGGGCATCGTCGTCCTTCCGGGCGGGCGCCCACCCCCGGGAGGTTTCCCGGTGGTGACGTGGGCACACGGGACGACCGGCCTCGCTCCCGGGTGCGCCCCGTCGCTCGAGGGCCTCGCCTCCATCCCGCTGCTCGACGCGTTCGTCGGCGAAGGGTGGATCGTCGCGGCCACCGACTACGAGGGACTCGGCGCCTCGACCGGGCTCCACCCCTACCTGGTCGGGTCGAGCGAGGCCCAGGACGTGCTCGACGCCGCCCGTGCGGCACGTGCGCTCGCCGGACCCGCCGCGTCCAACAACGTGGTCGTCGCCGGCCACTCCCAGGGGGGGCAGGGCGCCCTCTTCGCCGGCCAGATCGCGCCCTCCTACGCGCCAGAGCTCTTCGTCGCCGGCGTCGCCGCGGTCGCGCCGGTCACCTCCGTCCTCGAGTTCGCGCCCGCTCCCCACCGCCCGACCGACGGGTCGATCGCGTACCTGGTGATGGCCGCCGACGCCTGGTCGCGGATCTACGGCAACTTCCCGCTGGACACGGTGCTCTCCGACCGGGCAATCCAGCACGACGGAGTCCTCGCCTCGGGGTGCGCAGCCGGCGTCGAGGCGGCCTACGACCCGGTGGCCGCCCGCACTTGGTTGGTACCCGGCTGGGAGGGCAATCCGGGCCTGCTCGGCGACGACCAGGCCAACCGCCCCGGGGCGCAACCGACGTCCGCCCCGCTCCTCGTCGTCCAGGGCACGGCCGACGCAGTGGTTCCCGCAGCGGTGACCGCCCGGTTCGTCAGCGGGCAGCTCTGCGCCGCCGAGCACGACACCGTCGACTACCTCCCGGTGGCCGGTGCCAGCCACAGCGGCGTGCTGGCCTTCGGTGAGCCCGCGATCCTCCGCTGGGTCCGCCAGCGCTTTTTGGGACAGGCACCGCCGAACTCGTGTGGGCGAACCGGCGCGGTCGCCGTCGCGGCTCAGACGTCGAGGAAGCGGCGAACCGCGAAAGCCGAACCCACCACTCCGACCCCGATGCCGACCAGCGCGACGAGCACGCAGGTCCCCGCGACCTCCGGTCCGGTCAGCGACATCTGGGCGATGATGTTGCCCTGGTTGGCGGCAGTCTTCGTCGTGTCGAGACCGATCCCGTAGTACAGCGCGAGCACCACCAGCACCGCGACCGACGCACCGAGCAGCCCTTGGATCAGTCCTTCGGCCATGAACGGCAACCGGATGAACCAGTTGGTGGCACCGACCAGCTTCATCACCGACACCTCGCGCCGTCGGGCGAAGATGGCCATACGGATGGTGTTGAGGATGAGCACCGCGGCAGAGAGCAGGAGCACCACCGCCACCGAGAGGAACACCCACTGGAGGATCCGGATCACGCTCTGCATGGTCTTGATCTGCTGTCCGGGGTACTTGACGTCGTAGACGCCCGGCTTGCCGGTGAAGGCCTGGTAGATCGCTGTCGCCTGCGAGGGGTCGTTCAGCACGCACCGGTAGGAGGACGGGTAATCGGCGAGCGTGGTCGCCTGGAACTCGTCGGCGGGCTCCAAGGTGCGTGCCTCGTTGTAGTCGTAGGACTGGCTCCGGAAGGTGCAGGTCTTCACGTAGGGGGACTGCCCGAGCTGCGAGCCGATCGAATTGGTGAGGGAGTGACTGGCGTTCGGCTGCAACCAGACGATGGTCTGCACCCCGTTCTGCCAGAGGGTGGTCGCCTTGGTCGCGCCCTGCTTGAGCAGCAGCGCAGAGCCCACCAGAGCGAGCGAGACCGCGACGGTGAGGATGGCAGCAGCGGTCATCAAGCGATTACGCCAGAGGTTGGTGACCGCCTCCTTGGAGACGTAACCGGCGGAGACGGGCATCAGGTGCGGGTCGCGTAGCTGTCGGGCCGGTCCGGGGTGCGAGGGCCCGGTGCGCTCTCCGCGAGCGACCCGGATGGGTTTCCCGCCCCGGCGGCCGCTGCGGCGCTGTCGATCCCGTAGACGCCGTGCGCCTGGTCACGGACCAGCACGCCGCGGTCGAGCTCGATCACCCGGCGCCGCATCTGGTCGACCATTCCCGCGTCGTGCGTCGCGACGATCACTGTGGTGCCGGTGCGGTTGATCCGATCGAGCAGCCGCATGATCCCGAGACTGGTGGTCGGGTCGAGGTTGCCGGTCGGCTCGTCGGCCAGCAGGATCAGCGGCCGGTTCACGAACGCGCGGGCGATCGCCACCCGCTGTTGCTCTCCGCCGGAGAGCTCGTGGGGAAGGTTGTCGCGCTTCTTCGCGAGCCCGACCAGATCCAGCACCTGGGGCACCTGGGCGGCGATCACGTGCTTCGGTCGCCCGATCACCTCGAGGGCGAAGGCCACGTTCTCGAGGACGGTCTTGTTGGGCAGGAGGCGGAAGTCCTGGAAGACGCAGCCGATGTTCCGGCGGAGGTACGGGATCCGCCACCTCGGCAGGTGGCCGATCTCCTTGCCTGCCTCCCAGATCCGGCCCGAGTCGGGCATCTCCTCGCGGAGGAGCAGGCGGATGAAGGTGGTCTTCCCCGAACCGGAGGGTCCGACCAGGAAGACGAACTCTCCTTTGTCGATCTCGACCGAGCAGTCGGCGAGAGCAACCGTGGAGCCCTTGTACGTCTTGGTGACGTTCTTGAACGTGATCATGGGCAGAGGGTCAGCGGTGACGTCGATGGTGCAGACGGCAGGACTACGCGCCAGACACTTCGGGGCATCCTATCGAACCGCGCCGCGCAAGGGGTGGCAGCCCTTCTGACCTCGACACACGCCGGCGGAGGGCGGCGTACCTCGTCGTCCTACGGCGAAACGCTCCGCGTGCGCAACTTCGGTTGCACGACGACGTGGTCACTCCTCGCGCGCGACGCGCACTCGCGGCGTCACGCGGCTGCTCGCCGGCGCAGCTCCGCTTCCATGAACCCGTCGATGTCGCCGTCGAGTACCGCGTCGACGTTGCCGGCCTCGTACTCGCTGCGCACGTCCTTCACCTGTCGGTAGGGCGCCAGCACGTACGAGCGGATGGCCGTGCCCCACCCGCTGTCGGTGCGGTCACCGGAGAGCTCGTCGAGCGTCGCCTGGTGGTCGGCGCGCTGGCGCTCGGCGAGTTTCGCGGCGAGCACCTCGAGTGCTTTGGCCTTGTTCTGGTGCTGGCTCCGCTGGTTCTGGCACGACACCACGATGCCGGTGGGGAGGTGGGTGATACGAACTGCCGAGTCGGTCTTGTTGACGTGCTGCCCGCCGGCTCCGGAAGAACGATAGGTGTCGATCCGGAGGTCCTTCTCGTCGATGTCGACCTCGTCCGCCACGTCGAGCAACGGGACGACCTCGACCGACGCGAAGCTGGTCTGCCGCCGGTGCTGCGCGTCGAAGGGCGACATGCGCACCAGCCGGTGGGTCCCGCGCTCTGCGGAGAGCAAACCGTAGGCGAAGCGCCCGCGCACGACGAAGGTGGCCGACAGGAGACCCGCTTCCTGCCCCGGAGTCGCCTCCTCCACTTCGATTTCGAAGCCGCGCCGCTCCGCCCAGCGGGTGTACATGCGGAGCAGCATCTCGGCCCAGTCCTGCGCGTCGGTGCCGCCCGCGCTCGCGTGGATCTCGACGACGGCATCGCGTTCGTCGTACTCGCCGGCGAACAGCGCACGCAGCTCGAGCGCGGAGAGCGACCGGGCGAGGTCGTCGAGCAGGCCCTCGATCTCGGGTCGTAGCGAATCGTCCCCTTCCTCACAGAGGAGCTCGTAGAGGGTCTCGGCGTCCGAAAGGGTCCGGGTCAGCCCGTCGATGAGCTCGAGGTCCTCGTTGACCTTTCCCAGCTCACGGGTGATGTCCCGGGCCCGCTCCTGGTCGTCCCAGAGGTTGCGCTCCGACGCCGCCTTTTCCAACTCGGCACGGCGCTCCTCCAAGTGGTCGGTCGCCATCATGCGCCGGGCCTCGGTGAGACGATCCCTCAGTCCGGCGAGGGCGGTTCCGAGGTCCGTCCGGTCTCCGTCGTCGGGTCCGCCGGCCGCCACGGTGGTGCGGGCCATCTCAGAGCGCCCTCAGTTGGCGCCGTGGCAGTACTTGAACTTCTTTCCGCTCTCGCACCAGCACGGATCGTTGCGGCCCAGTTTCTCCCGCGCCGACTTCACGATCGGGGCCTGGGTCTCGCCGTCGTCCGCAAAGCCGGTGGCCACTCCCGCCTCTGCGGGCGCGCCGTCCGACATGCCGGCCATCGCGGCCATCTGTTCGATCTCCGCGGGGGACGCGCTCTGGAACGCGGCGTTGATCGCGCCGTCGCCTTGTACCGGGTCGTCGGCCGCCACATAGCTTGCCTGTGCCAGGTCGGGCTCCGCCGCAGCCTCGGTCAGCACCTGCACGTGGAAGATGTAACGCAGATAGTCGTCGTTGATGCTGTCCATCAACTTGCCGAACATGGCGAACCCGTCGCGCTGCCATGCGACGAGGGGGTCCTGATTGCCCATCGCCCGCAGGTTGATCCCCTCGCGGAGGTTGTCCATCTCGGCGAGGTGGTCCTGCCAGCGCTGGTCGATGATCTGGAGCATGATGTCGCGCTCGAGTCGCCGCGCCATCTCGTCACCGCCGGGGATCGTCTCGTCCCGTTCGGCGTACAAGTCGAGCGCTTCGGTGAGGATGCTCTCGGTCACCTGTCCCGCGGTGGTCGCCTCCGCGAAGTCCTCGGCGACGAACTTGGTCGGGTAGTACTGGGTGACCTCGGTGACGAGGCGCGAGAGATCCCACTCCTCGGGATAGTCGGAGGGGCACGAGGAGGCGACCAGCTCGGTCATCGTGGCCTCGAGCATCTGGACGGTCTCCTCGTGGAGATCTTCGCCGTCGATGATCTGACTGCGGCGACCGTAGATGACCTTGCGCTGCTCGTTCATCACGTCGTCGTACTTGAGCACGTCCTTGCGCGACTCGGCGTTGCGCCCCTCGACGGTGTTCTGCGCGCGCTCGATCGCCTTGGTCACCATCTTCGCCTCGATCGGGACGTCGTCGGGGAGTGCCCGTCCCATCACCCAGTTCATCGCGCCGGTGGCGAACAGGCGCATGAGATCGTCCTCGAGCGAGAGGAAGAATCGGCTCTCCCCTTGGTCCCCCTGCCGCCCCGATCGCCCGCGCAGCTGGTTGTCGATCCGCCGGCTCTCGTGCCGCTCGCTGCCGAGGACGTAGAGACCGCCGAGCGAACGGACCTCTTCGCCCTCCCTTTCGCAGACCTCCTCGAACTCCTTCTGCAGCGAGACGAGCGTCGCCTGCCCCTCCTCGCTCTCGAGGTCGATCCCCCGCGAGAACGCCTCACGCCTGGCGAGCCCTTCGGGGTTGCCCCCGAGGATGATGTCGACGCCGCGGCCCGCCATGTTGGTGGCAACGGTCACCGCGCCGACCCGACCGGCCTGGGCGACGATCTCCGCCTCGCGGAAGTGCTGCTTCGCGTTGAGGACCTCGTGGGGGATGCCCCGCTTGTCGAGCAGCCGGGAGAGCTGCTCGGACTTGGCGACCGACGCGGTGCCGACCAGCACCGGCTGCCCCGCGCCGTGCCGCTCGGCGATGTCGTCGACCACCGCGGCGAACTTGGCGTCCTCTGACTTGTAGATGAGGTCGGCCTTGTCCTCCCGGACGAGGGGCATGTTGGTCGGGATCGGGACCACCGGGAGGTCGTAGGTGCTCGCGAACTCCGAGGCCTCGGTCTCCGCGGTACCGGTCATGCCGGCGAGCTTCTCGTAGAGGCGGAAGTAGTTCTGGAGGGTGACCGTCGCCCAGGTGTGGTTCTCCTCTTTGATCCGCACCCGCTCCTTCGCCTCGACCGCCTGGTGCAGGCCGTCGGACCAGCGGCGGCCCTCGAGGGTGCGCCCGGTGAACTCGTCGACGATCTTCACCTCACCCTGGGCGACCAGATAGTCCTTGTCCCGCTTGTAGAGCTCCTTCGCCAGGAGCGCCTGGGTCAGATGGTGGACGTAGTTGACCGCGACCGCGTCGTACATGTTGGTCACACCGAGCTGGCTCTCGACCTTCTCGATGCCGGCCTCGGTCGGGACGACCGCACGCTTCTCCTCGTCGACCTCGTAGTCGTGCTCGGCCCGGAGCGTGCGGGCGATACCGGCGAACTGGTAGTAGAGCTGGGCGGACTCGGCGGTCGGCCCCGAGATGATCAGCGGGGTTCGCGCCTCGTCGATGAGGATCGAGTCGACCTCGTCGACGATCGCGTACTTGTGGCCACGCTGCACCCTGGCATCGGCCGAGCGGGCCATGTTGTCGCGCAGGTAGTCGAAGCCGAACTCGGTGTTGGTGCCGTAGGTCAGGTCCGAGCCGTACGCCTCGCGCTTGGCGGCCGGGTCGTCGATGTCGGGGCCGATCCGTCCCACGGTGAGGCCGAGGAACTTGTGCAGCTGTCCCATCCACTCCGAGTCGCGGGTCGCCAGGTAGTCGTTCACCGTGACCACGTGGACCCCGTTGCCCTCGAGTGCGTTCAGGTAGACCGGGAGGGTCGAGACGAGGGTCTTGCCCTCGCCGGTCTTCATCTCGGCGATCCAGCCGAAGTGGAGGGCCATGCCCCCCATCAGCTGGACGTCGAAGGGCCGCTGACCGAGGACCCTCCAGGCCGCCTCGCGGACGAGCGCGAATGCCTCGACGAGCAGATCCTCCAGGCTCTCTCCGCGGTCCAGCCGCTCGCGGAACACCGGAGTGAGGGCGGCCAGCTCCTCGTCGGAACGGGCCTCCATCTCGGGCTCGAGCGCGTTGACCAGCGGAACCAGGTCGGCGAGTCGCCGGACTTTCTTGCCCTCGCCCGCGCGGAGGACCTTGGTGAGCACGCTCATGGAGACCTCACTCTACCGTCGGAGGCCTGCTGTATGGCCTTGCGCGGCCCCGGCGCGACATGACCTTGCGCGGCCCCGGCGCGACATGACCTTGCGCGGCCCGGCGCGACATGACCTTGCGCGGCCCCGGCGCGACATGACCTTGCGCGGCCCGGCCGCATCAGCTCATGCGGTGCGCACCCGGTCGTAGAGGGCCGGCAGCGGGCCCGCGGTCCGGTGACGGGGCTGGGAGCGGCCCACCAGGCGCCCCTTGTTCTTCTCGAGCTGGTGCTCGAGCTTTTCGACGACCAGGTCGACGGCGATCAGCGGGCCGCGCGCTGCCGCCCGGGCCCGGACGGTCCGGCCGGGGCCGCTCAAGACGACCTCGCAGCGCTCGCGAGCGGAGATCCGCGGGTTGTGCTCCTCCGAGAAGTGCACCTCCGCCCGGTCGAGCGTGGGGCACAGCCGGCCCAGGCGCTCGATCTTCTCGCGGGTCAGCGCCCTCACTGCGCCCGACACCGTTCTCCTGCCCTGTGCGATGACAACGTCCACGTGTTCGCCTCCTGTCCGTGCCTCCTCGATCTACTGCTGGTCGCCGCTCCTTCCTCTCGTCGGTGATCCAATCGGTGTGCGCCGCGAGCGCGCGGTGAGCTGCGCGCGGCTGACCTGGTCTTTGACCCCACACTCGCCTGCAGGAGGAGTTGCGATCGGGCCCCGGCGGCACCGGCCGTCGCCGGCACGGCGCCCTGCGGAACCGCTTGAGGACCGCGTCGTCCCCTCTCCGTGCGCCCCCGACAGTCGGTGGCGTGACGGGCAGGTCTTACCCCTAAGCCGCACCATGCTCGGCAACCACGAGTTGCCTTACGTGGGTCGTTTCGCCTGCGACTGGCATCGACTTGCAACCACAGACCCGCGCGTAGCTCACCTCCGCGAGTCTACGCCCGGAGCCTCCCCCGAGACGGGGCCGACACAGTGAGTTCACGCGGTTGCCATCGACGCGTCACACGGCTGCAACACGAGCCCGGCGGCCAAACCGGCGATCAGCGACCGCCCTCTGCGAGCTGGTATTTCAGGTCCTCGAGCACCGGGATCGGACCCGGGTCGATGCCCTCGTTCCCGGCGAGATGGAGCGAGACGAAGTCGCCGACGAGCGCCAGGTCGAGCAGCTGGGCGAGGTCCCCTTCCCCGGCCGCCCGGACCTCGATGATGTCCGCGACCACCTCACGGAGCACCGCGTCCACCAGCTCGAACCGGCGTGCGACCTGGGGGTGCTCGGCGTCGTGGCGGAGATTGACCAACGTGATGAGCTGGCGGGTCGCGTCCCCGTGCTGTCCCCAGCCGGCGAGCTCGTTGTGACAGAGCTCCGGATAGACGTTGACGAATGCGGGGCACTTGGCGTTCTCGTTGATCTGTGCCTTCCAGCGCAGCGCGGCGGCCGACCCGATGGCTTGGGAGCTGTGCACCAGTGGGATGGTGCGGCCGATCTGCCGGGCGATCACCTCGGCGCGGCTCCCTGGCCGGATCAGTTCGTCGCGGCGCCGCGACAGCTGGTCGACAGCCTGGTCGACCCATTGGAGTGCGCCGGGGAACAGGCCGATGCCCTCGAGCGCCACGAGGGGCGGGACCGCCATCGCTCCGAGGGCAGCG
This sequence comes from uncultured Acidimicrobiaceae bacterium, assembly GCA_963769905.1. Taxonomy (GTDB): domain Bacteria; phylum Actinomycetota; class Acidimicrobiia; order Acidimicrobiales; family RAAP-2; genus Bog-756. The sequence goes on along the minus strand of CAVYNG010000002.1, from coordinate 479,506 downwards.
CGTGGCTGGGGTATGTCACCGGGCACGGGGACGACGGGCACCTCCCACTCGGAGGCCAGCTGCACCAGTTGCCCTCCGCCGGCCACCACGACGAGCGAGGCGCCTGCCTCGAAGGCACCGGTCGCGGCCTCGATGGTCTCCTCGGTGTTGCCCGAGAACGAGATGGCGAAGACCAGCGAGCCGGTCCCGACGTAGTCGGGGGGCTCGTAGCCCTTGACCACGCTGACCGGTACCGGCATGAACGGGGCGGCCACCGCGACCAGCACGTCCCCCGCGATGCCGCTTCCGCCCATGCCGAGCACCACGACGTTCTCCACCTGCTCACGAGCCGGAAGCCCGGGGAGGTCACGAGCGGTGCCGACCGCAGCCTCGACCTGTTCGGGGAGGCCGGCGGCCGCGCCCCACATGTCGAGGGAGTCGAGGGCGAGCGGTGAGGAGGTGGTGGGGACGCTCATCGGTCGATCACTTGGTCCCGGCAGTGCCGGTCGGCTGTGCATCGCCCGCGTCTGCCTTGGCCATCAGACGCGCGTGCTCGGCGTCGTCGACCCCGGTTGCCTCGTCCACCAGCATCACCGGGATCCCGTCGCGGATCGCATAGCTACGGTGCAGGCGCGGGTTGTAGAGCAGCGCCTCGTCCGCGAAGTAGAGGAGCTCGCCTTTGTCCTCGGGACAGGCGAGCACCTCGATGAGCAAGGGGTCGAGCGTCATGTGGTCATCCTCTCCGGTCGCACCATGATGCACGCTCCGCCGCCGACGGTCACTGCGACTGGCGGCTCTCGTCGAGGACCCGGGCGATCGCAGCCTCGACCTCCGCGACGTCGCGTTTCAGCGACACGGGGTCGGGCGCCTCGACGTTGAGTCGGAGCAGCGGCTCGGTGTTGGAAGGACGCAGGTTGTACCACCACTCGCCACGGTCGACGGTCAGGCCGTCGAGACGGTCGACGGTCCCGAGCGCGCCTCCTGCCGAATCCACCTCCTCGGCCATCAGCTCGACCGTCCCCGCCGGGTCGGGCACCGTGGTGTTGATCTCCCCCGAATCGGCGTAGCGACCGAAAGGGGCGAGCAGTTCCGAGAGCGGCACGCGCGCCCGCGAGACGAGCTCGAGGACGACGAGGGCGGCGATGATCCCGGAGTCGGCGCGGTAGTTGTCGCGGAAGTAGTAGTGGCCCGAGTGCTCGCCGCCGAAGACCGCACCGGTCTCGGCCATCACCTGCTTGATGAAGCTGTGGCCCACCTTGGTCCGCACCCCGACGCCGCCCTTCTCGGCGATCACCTCGGGGACCGCCCGCGAGCAGATGCAGTTGTAGAGCACGGTCGACCCCGGGTGCTTCTCCAACATCGAGGAGGCCACCAGCGCAGTGGTCAGGGAGCCCGACACCGGCTCTGCTCGCTCGTCCACCAGAAAGACGCGGTCGGCGTCACCGTCGAACGCGAGCCCTACGTCGGCGCCGACCTCGAGCACGCGGTGGCGGAGGGTGGCGAGGTTCTCGGGCTGGATCGGGTCGGCAGGATGGTTCGGGAAGGTCCCGTCGAGCTCCGGGAAGAGGATTTCGAGGTCGAAGGGGAGCACGTCGAAGACCGCGGGGACGATCAACCCGCCCATCCCGTTGGCGGTGTCCGCCACCACCCGGAGCGGCGCGAGGGCCGCGGTGTTCACGAAGGACCGCACGTGTGCCGCGTACGCATCGAGGACCGAGCGCTCCTCGAGCGGCGCGAGAGCGGCGGGGTCGGGCGCCGGCGGCCCCGAGGTGGCCCACTCGTCGAGCAGCGACTCGGCCGTCACCTGGATCTCGGCCAACCCGGTGTCGCGACCGATCGGCCGGGCTCCGGACAGGCACAGTTTCAAGCCGTTGTAGCGGGCCGGATTGTGCGACGCGGTGAACATGGCACCGGGTGCGTCGAGGCTCCCGGTCGCGAAGTAGAGCAGGTCGGTCGAGGCGAGGCCGAGGTCGATCACCGTCACCCCCTCGGAGCGGACGCCCTCGGCGAAGGCGGCGGAGAGCTCGACACCCGAGGCGCGCATGTCGCGAGCGACCAGCAACTCGGGTTCGGCGGCGAAACGTGCGACCGCCACGCCGATCGCCCTGAACTGCGTGGCGTTCAGCTGGTCCGGTACCAACCCGCGCACGTCGTAGGCCTTGAAGACGTTCGAGAGGTCGGCCATGGCCGGGCCATCCTACGCCAGCCACCTCGGCGGCCAACGGTGCCCGAACCGGTCGCTCAGGCTCCGGGCTCCCCCTCGAGGAGTGCGGTCACGTCGCGGGCCATCGCGTCGCAGTGGGCGACGAGCTGGGCCATCCGCTCGTCGGTGCCGGAGGCCGCGAGGAGTGCCTGGCGGTCGAAGGGCCCGAGGGGCGCGAGCGAACAGAGTTGCCACCCGACCTCCACCGGGTCACCCTCGAGATCGAGGTCGTGCGAGAGCGGAGGGACGTCACCGAGCTCGGAGAGCAGCGACCGGAGGCGCACCACCGCGAGCCTGGCGTCGGAGACCGCTCCCTCGCTGCCACCGGCGTCGGGGAATGACTCCACACGTGCTCTCGGGTAGGGGTCGTCGGGGAGCCACTCGGTCACCCGCACGCGTCGGATCCCGCGCGCCTCGACGAGCAGGCGGCCACCGCTGAGGTCTGCGGTCTGTTCGATGCGGGCGAGGGTCCCGAGGTCGACCCGCTGGTCGCCACCGCCCACCTCCGAACCGCGGGCGATGAGGACGACGCCGAAGTCGCCCCCGCGCAGGCGGCAGTCGGCCATCAGTGCCTGGTAGCGCTCCTCGAACACGTGGAGCCGGATCGCCGAGAAGGGGAAGAGGACCGTCTGGAGCGGGAACATGCCGAGGAGCTCGGCCACGACTCACCGGCTCACGTTGCGACGCCGCCGGCCGGCGCACGTGCCCGGCGGCGTCCGCGCCGCCTGCGCACCCCGCGCACCGCCAGCAAGGCCGCGGCGACCACCGCGGCCAGAGTGGCGACCTGACCGAGGCGATCGACCGACGTGGTCCCGTAGTGAAGCGTCACGTCGTGGCTGGTCGGGACCACCACCATCATGTTGGGGGCGACGCGCCACGGTCCTTCGGCGCCGGACACCTGCCAGTTCGGGAAGTACGAGACCTTGACTTCGACCGGGGTGCCGGTTCGATCGACGTGGAAGGAGAGCGAGCTGCCGGACACCTTCAGCTTCGACACCTCGGTCGCCGGCTCGGGGACCGCCCTCGGCGTGGTGTCGCCGGGAGAGACGCGTTGCCATCCCTCGGGTCCGGCCGCCGCCGGCACTACCCCCCAGCGCGAGGGTTGGTCGAACCAGCTGACCGCCGGCGGCAGCCAACTCGCCTGGCTGGTCGAGACCCCGTTCCAGACCACCGGCTGGTGGCTGAGCGGTTGCACGAGCGACGAGTCGGCGATCCGGTAGACCTTCCAGGTGGTCACGAGAGTCTGGCCGTTGTAGACGGTGGTCCACGGACCGCTCTGGGCGACCTCGGTCGCGTTCGGGTCGGCGGCGGCCGCGTGCTCGACGGTCGCCGAGGAGGCGAGCAGGTACCGGACGCCGAGCAGCTGGAGGTGCTCGATCCCGAGAGGGACGTCGAGGCCGGCGTAGGTGATGGCGGGACTGCTGATCGCCTCGGAGGGGCTGGGCGAGAGCTCGTCCTGGTCGATGAAGTGGAACGGCGTGGTCGAGGCCGACTCGAAGAGGAGACCCTCCATCGAGTCGACGCACCCGTTCGTCCAGTAGGGCAGCAGCATGAGCGACATGGTCGTGCCGAAGCGGTTGAGCGAGGGGTCGTACTCCCACATCGTGCGACCGCAACCCTGGTTCGCGCCGACGTTCTTCATCATGTCGATGACGGCCTTGTACTCGGCGTAGTCGGGCTTGCGCTCGTAGCCCGAGTAGTTCCAATCCGCCCACGCGCTCGGCTGGTCGGCACCGACGGTCACCCCGATCTGGCTGAGGGTCGAGACGGGGAGCACGAGCGGCGGCACCACCGCGAGGCACGCGGCGGCCAGCGCGATCAAAGGACCGCTGAAGGATCCGGGCGGCCCGGAGGCGACCGGACGCCTCACACCGGCGATCCGCATGCCGGGCCGCCACGACGCGCCGTCCGCGACCTCGAGCCGGCGGCGCACCTGGTCGACCCAGTCCGCCAGCCGGCGCCGGCGGTTCCAACGCACCACACCGGCGACCACCTCGGCGAGCGCGTAACCCGCCAGCAGGTAGAGGCAGAGGAACCAGAACGGGAGGAAGCGCGCGTTGTAGAGCTTGTTGGCCGGGTCGAGGCAGACCGCGGCCGCCGAGAGGGCGGTCATCACGACGAGGAAGAGCGCCACCCGGCTGCGCCGCACCACCATTGCCACAATGCCCACGACGTCCGCAGCCAGCACCCACCGCGCGGAGCCGGGGAAGAGGAGGTGCGGGAAGCCGAGCACCTTGGTGTACCCCATGTCGGTCGTGAAGGGCTGGTAGACGCCGAAGGGCACCAGCCACCACGCGGCGAGCCCGGCGCCGATCGCGCCCACCACCGCCGTCCAGCCGAGGCGCCGTGACCAGCGGCGACGCGCCGCGTGCGCGAGCCGGCCGCGCCGGAGCGAGCCCAACAGGTCGGCGTCGAGCACCAGCCAGACGACCGCGCCCGCTGCCGCGAACAGTGCGGGCAGGAGGTGGCAGAGGAGGGTGGCGGCGAAGAGGATCGCCGCGAGCGAGCGGTGTCGCCCGGTGCGCAGGCCGGCCGCGACGACCCCGAGGAACACCAGCGCGATCGAGAGGCTGAGCGAGAAGGAGAACTCGCCGGCGAGGGTAGAGAGGAGGTTCCCCCCGTAGATGGTGAAGCTCGGCTCGAAGAGGAACGGAAGTGTCGCGGCGGCCAGGCACGCCGGCCCCGGGTCGCGCAGCCCGGCGAGCTTCCCGAAGGCCCAGGCACACACCGGGAGGAGGAGTGTCCCGAGGACGGTCACCAGCTTGAAGGCGACGTCGTAGTTGACGAACGCGTTGAGCACGACGGTGATCAGTCCCGGCAGCGGGAAGTAGAAGGTGTAGAGGGGAAAGCCGTCGTACCAGCCCGGGTCCCACCCGGTCAGCCGGCCGTGCGTCAGCAGATCGGACTTCAGATACGCCGGCAGCGCGACGTGTGCCCCGGTGTCACCGCCCGCGGTGGTGGTCGCGGTCAGCAGGAGGGACGGGTGCAGCTGGCTGAATGCCACCACGGTGACACCGACGATCGCGACCACGTTGGCCCAGACCGGCCAGGTGCTCCGGCGGGTCAGCCGGCGGACGAGTGATGTCCGGGCGCGAGGCTCGAGGAACCGCGCGCCGGCCGGCGCCGCGGTGGCGGGCGCGACGTCCACGGGCGTCGCCATCTCAGAACAGTGTCCGCGCGCCGAAGGAGAGCGGTGCGACGACCGCCGCGACGGCCATCAGGTTGAAGGTGGCGTGAGCGACCATGTTCATACCGAGGCGACCGGTCCGGTAGGCGACGAACGAGAGGATCACGCCGAAGAACGCGAGCCCGAGCAGCTGGAGCGACTCCGCGTGCGCGAGGCCGAACAGCACACCGGTGACCACGATCGCGAGGGCCGGCCCGACCCAGCGACCCACGTTGCCGAACAGTCGCGCGAGGGCGCGCAGGAGGACGCCGCGGAAGAAGAGCTCCTCGAAGAACGGGGCGCCGATCACCGTGCAGAGCGCGATGACCACGTATCCCGCGCCGTGGGAACCCCCGGTCAGGCGCTGGCTAGGTGCATTGAACCGCTGGTTGAAATCGTGCACGTGCTGGGCGATGGGCACGTACATGAGCGCGACGAGGATCTGCCCCCCGACACCGATCGGGATCCCGACCAGGTCGACCCAACGGAAGCGGAGGCCGAGGTCGGCGGCGAAGCTGCGTGTCCCCCGCACGCGGGTGGCGAGCCACGCCGCTCCGAAGAAGCCGGCCCACAAGCCGGACAGCGTCGACACGATGTACCAGGTCGGGGGCTCGCTCAGGTGGGAGATCGCGGTGAGGTTTGCGAGTTTGCCGCTCACCGCGGCGCTGATCGCCACCACGATCGCGGCGAGGACCTGACCGGCGAGGAAGCCGAGCGCCGCGAAGAGCAGCCAGACCCACGCGGCGGGACGATCGACCGGGGCACCGCCTGCCGCGAGCTGCGCGCCGAGCGGGAGTTCGCCACCCGGCTCGGGAACCCTGGTCGCAGCGAGTGGCTCGGTCACCCCTTGCGGCGGCCACGGCGCCGGCGGAGGCCGGGAGGGAGGAGGCGGAGGCGGTGCCACCGACCCGGGCGGAGGCGGTGCCACCGACCCGGGCGGAGGGGGCGGCGGCCACGGAGCGTGCGGAGCCGGCGCCCCGAGGTGTGGTGCGCTCCTTTCCCCCACCGGAGGTCCGCCGGCGGTCGTGGCGGGATCCGCTCCCTGTTCGGACCGCTCGGTCACCCTCCTACGATACCGATCACCCCCTGCGAAAAGGCGGCGGCGGGCTCGCGCGTGGTGGCGATGCGTCGACGGAGGTGGGCTGCGCATACCATGAAGGGGTGACCCCGCCCAATCCCAACCTGCCCGGTGGTTCGCCGGCGCCCGGTGAGCCGGGCCAGGAGACGCCGGGTCAGAACCGCAACCGCATGGTGGTCTTCGCGGTGGTCATGGTGGCCGTGCTGGCGGTCTTCATCGTGCCGAGCCTCCTCCACAAGACCACGACGACGACCGTCTCGTACAACAGCTTCCTCTCCGACGTCTCGAACAAGCAGGTCAAGACTGCCAACGTCAACAACAGCACCGGGGTGATCACCGGACAGCTCTCCGACGGGACCAACTACACGGTCAACGGCCCGTCGCCCGTGACGGACTCCGAGGTGACCGCCTTGAAGCCCTTGGGGGAGAATGCGAAGTACAGCACCCCGACCTCCAGCGCGCTGTACTCCATCCTCGGTTGGGTGCTGCCGTTCGCGGTCATCATCGGGATCTTCGTCTACATCAGCCGAAAGGCCCAAGGTCAAATGGGCAGCATCATGTCGATCGGGCGCTCGAAGGCCAAGCTGTACTCGACCGAGCGACCCTCCACCACCTTCGACGACGTCGCCGGCTACGACGGCGTGAAGCTCGAGATCAGCGAAGTGGTCGACTTCTTGAAGACGCCCGCCCGCTTCAAGGACATCGGGGCCCGGATCCCGAAGGGGATCCTCCTCGTCGGTCCTCCCGGGACCGGTAAGACGCTGCTGGCCCGCGCGGTGGCAGGCGAGGCGGGCGTCCCGTTCATGTCGGTGAGCGGTTCGGACTTCATGGAGATGTTCGTGGGGGTGGGCGCGAGCCGGGTGCGCGACCTGTTCGCGACTGCGCGCAAGCAGGCTCCCGCCATCGTCTTCATCGACGAGATCGACTCGATCGGTCGCAAGCGGGGTGCGGGGCTCGGCGGTGGTCACGACGAGCGCGAGCAGACCCTCAACCAGATGCTCTCCGAGATGGACGGCTTCGACCCGACCGAGGGCATCGTGGTGATGGCCGCGACCAACCGCCCCGACATCCTCGACGCGGCGATCCTCCGCCCAGGACGGTTCGACCGCCAGATCGTGGTGCCGCTGCCCGACCTCGAGGAGCGCGTGCCCATCCTCCAGGTCCACTGCAAGGACAAGCGGATCGATCCCACCGTCGACCTCGGGAAAGTGGCCCGCGGCACGCCGGGGATGAGTGGCGCCGACCTCGCCAACCTGGTCAACGAGGCGGCGCTCCACGCGGTGCGGCGCGGCTCCGACGTCGTCCAGAACGTCGACTTCGAGGCGTCCCGCGACCGTGTCCTCATGGGCCAGCGCCGCGAGAGCCTCGTCCTCTCCGGACCCGAGAAGGAACGAGTTGCCTTCCACGAGGCGGGCCACGCGGTCGTCGCCTACGTGATGGCCGAGGCGGACCCCGTCCACAAGGTGACCATCCTCCCGACCGGTCTCGCCCTCGGGGTCACCATGCAGCTCCCGATGGAGGAGCGCCACATCCACCCGCGCCAGCACATCGAGGACACCCTCGCGGTGCGCATGGGCGGACGGGCCGCCGAGCTCCTCGTGTACGGCGACCTCTCCACCGGGGCCGCCAACGATCTCGTCGGCAACACCGAGCTGGCCCGCAAGATGGTCCGCGAGTGGGGCATGAGCGATCGCGTCGGGCCCATGGCGTGGGGATCACAGGGACAGGTCTTCCTCGGCGAGGACCTCATGCACACCCGCGACTACTCGGAACACACCAGCCAGATCATCGACGACGAGGTCGAGCTCATCCTCCGCGCCCAGGAGCAGAGGGCGCTCGAGGTCCTGAGCCGGCACCGGGGCGGGCTCGACGCGCTGGCCCGCGCGCTGCTCGACGAGGAGACCATCGATGGGGACACGGTGGGACAGCTGGTGGACCAGGCCTACGGCCGGCCCGTGCACGAGCAGGGCGCGAAGACGGTGCCCCCGATCTTCGTGGCCGAGCAGCACGGCCCGACGGGGTCCGAGGACCTCGACGGCCCCCCGACCGACGAGCCGTCCACCCACGGCAACGGGGCCGCTCCGGTGCCGGGCAACCCGGGTGATCCTGCGGAACGGCAGGCAGTCGCCAACCGGGACGACTCGGAGGACGCAGATGCGCCGGTCGACAGCGGGGTGGCGAACGCCGCACGGGCCGCACCACCGAGCGAAGTACCCGCGGTCGACCCCGCCAGAGGGTCCGAGGTCACCCCCGACGCACCTGCGGGTGGTCACCGTCCGGCTGTGCCGTCCCAGTGGCCGCCGCCGCCCGCACCGCCTGCCGCCCCGGGTCACTGGCCGAAGCAGGCGCCCTGGCCACCTCCTCCCCCTCCGCCGGCTTCGCGCTGAGAGCGGGCGGGCTCACCCGCCGGCGGAGGCCGCCGTGGGCGGGAACCCCGTGAAGGACACCACGCCGGGTGCGCCCGACGGGACGCTGTCCGCCTCGACCGCCACCGGCTGCGACGAGGTGACCGTGAAGACCCGGAGGCCGCCGACCGTCTTCGGCCCGAGCACCACCGGCGCGCCCGGCTCGACGGTGACCGTGGCCACCCGCCTGCCACCGAGGACGGCGACCACGACCGCCGCCGGAGCGCTCCCCGGATCGGTGATCGCGAGGCTCCTCGTGGCGGCGCCCGCGATGCCGGGAGCACTGGCCACCCCGGGACCGGGCACCAGCCACCGGGTGGACAGGGTGGTGGTGCCGGCCGAAGATCCCCACGTGGGCGGCGCGGCACCGGACGGCGCCGAGACCGACCGACCCACGACGACCGGGCCGGATGCCTGGACGCTCACCGAGTAGGGAACGCGCACCGGCCAGCCCGCCGCGTTCGATGCGTCGAAGACCACGTTCGACTGCGGCGGCACCTCGATCGACTTCGGCATCACGGTCGCGGCGGAAACCCCGACCGAAAGAGAGGCGGTGACCGCGGAGGTCCCGGGATTGGCGAGATCGAATGCAACCGTCGAGCCGGTGACCGGGGTGTTCTGTGGGAACTGCCACGAGGTGGAGAGGTCCGGCGAACCGAGCCGCAGCGAGAGGCCCGGTCCAGTGGTCTGCTGCAGCTCGTCGCTCACCACGGCTCCCGAGTCCGCGGAGACGATGGTCGCGATCGCCGGGACGTCCTGCACGTAGTCACCCACGTTCTCGGTCACAAGCTGGCCGGCACCGACCAGCAGGCCTTGGTAGGACTGCGGCGTCAGAAGGCCGCGCGGTGTGAGGAACGAGACGTTCACCGTCGCGGGCGAGGCCGTGGGATCGAAGAGCGCGAGCGTGAGCGTGTCGCCCGCCGCGGTCGACCCGCCGGCGAACGCCCACTCGGCCGAGATCTGCGACGCGCACGGTGCCATCGACCATCCCGCAGGTCCCGCGACCACCTGATCGGCGCTGACACCGCCGCCCGCGAAGGCGAACGAGGAAGCCGTCGACCCCGCGGGCATCCCGAGGGCCGGGTCGACGGCCGCCGTCCCGAGAGAAGGGACCGTCACCGCGCGCCGGACAGAGACGACGGGTCCGCCGGAGGACAGCGACACCGTCGTCATCGATCCCGCGACCGGACGAGCGGACGTGTTGGTGAGGTAGATGGTCGACGCGGCAGCGCGGCCGGCGTCGGCCGTGCAGAACGCCGAGGAGGAGCGCGCCGCGGCCGGCGCGATGCCGACACCGTCGGTGCCGGCGGGCGGCGGGGCCGCACCGGGCACGGGGACCGCCAGCGCGACGACGCCCACCACGACCACGACGACCGCGACCGAGAGGACCACCGCCCAACGCCCGCGCACCGGTGGGCGCGCGTGCCGGCGGATGACCCTCTCCGGCGCGTCCTGCGGACCGGACTCCTCGGTCGTCACGGCGCGACCTCCTCGAACGGGAGGACGAGGTCCGCCTGCTCCCCTCCGCCCTCGTCGGCCGCGGTAGCTCTTCTCCGGCGGACCGCCGTCCCGAGTCCCTCGGATCGCCCGCCCGACCGCGCCCGGAACACGAGGGCTGTGATCGCCGCGAGCCAGGTGGCGACCGCGACCAGATCGGCGAGGGGGGTCACCGCGCCGTCGTCGAAGGAGAGGGTCGCGTTCCCCTGCCGGGTGACCCGGTAGCTCGCGGCCCAGCCCAGCCAGGGCGCCTGCGGCGCGGTACCGGCCAGGGTCTCGAGCTCCCACCGCCCGGCGGGCGCCACCGCGGAAAGGACGGTGCCCGCCGCGAGTGGACCGCGGTAGGAGCGCGTGGCCCGCGGGCCCGGCAGGACCGCCTGCGTGACAACGAGCGGCGAGCCGGGCGGGCCGTCTGCGATGCGGGGCGGGGAGGTCGTCTCGGCGCGTTGGGGGATCCAGGCCGCGTTGGCGTAGACGGTGATGCCGGTGCCCGAGACCACAGGGGCCAGATCGAGCTGGCGGCCGAGTGCGGGCGCGACGTCAGCGGGGACCGGGAGCTCTTCGGGGCTCTGCTCGCCCGAGATCTCGGGTGCCAGCGAGGTGAGGAGCACGACGTAGCGCACACCGGCGGGGGCGAGCATCCGGCCCAGCCGGTCGGTTCGGTCGGCGCGTGCAAGGTCCACCGCCGAGGCGAGACCGGCGGCCGGACCGGCCGCGGCGCCGTTCCAGAGCCAGCGCGCGTCGGGCGCGCCATTCTCCGAGGTCGCGTAGGCGAGCCCCCCGCCGACGCTCCACCCGCCCTGGTTGAGCGCACGAGGGTCACCGAGCCAGAGCACGCGGAACGCGCCGTTCACGGCATGCGCCGGCATCCACGTGACCGACTGGCTGAAGTCGTTGACCGGGAGACCGAAGCGTCCGGGTAGCGCCGAGACGAGGGTGGGAAGGGCCCCGAGGGCGACGGCGCCCACCGCGACCACCGGCGCGAGCTGGCGCCAGCCGAACTCGGCCCGCCACAGGTCGTGTTCGAACGCGGCGACACCGAGCCCGATGGCCGCGGCAACCGCCACCGCCGCGGGGACGAGCAGGACCAAGGTGTCGACGGCCAGCTGCCCGGTCCACCCACGCCCGATCACCCAGGCGACCACCCAGGCCACGAGTGCGATCGACCAGAGCCGGGCGGCCCATCGGAACCGCTCGCCTCGGGCGAGCACGAGCGGCACCACACCGGCCACGACGAACCCCCACGCGAGCGGCGAGTCCCCGATCGGGCCGACTCCGAAGCGGAGCAACGAGCCCCACGAAGCGGCGCTCGAAGCGGCGATGGGCGTGCCGAGCACGGCGAGCGCACCCCTGCCGGCCGAGAGCACGCCGACGAGCCAAGGGAGGCAGATCACGCCCGCGACCGCGGTCGAACCCAACGCGATGCCGAGCGCGCGGCCGGTCTGCCGCCAGTCACCGAACAGGCAGGACGAAAGGACCAGCGCGAGCGCGGCGAGGAGCACCACGAATGCCGCGGCGGGGACGAAGGACACGAGCACCGCTTCGAGGAGCCCGAGGCCGAGCATCGAACCGATCGCCGGGTGGCGGGCGAACCGCGAGGTGTGTCCCTCCTCCGAGGGCAGCCGGCGTGCCCGGGCGGCGAAAGGGGAAATGCGGGTTGCGTCGAAGAGCTGGGAGAGCACCCAGGGCATCCCCGCGTAGACGACCAGCGCGCCGAAGCGGCCCATCGCGAGCGCGTCGTAGGGAAGCGCCATCGCGAGGTATGCCATGCCCGCGACCAGCGCCGCGCGGGCCGATCCGAACGGCCGGACCAGGCGGACCATCCCCCAGACTCCGAGCGGGATGCACGCGAACACCAGCACCTTCTGGGTAAGGCCCATCGCTCCGAGCAGCAACGTGCCGACGATCCCTGCGATCGCCAGCGCGGGCGCAGCGGGGGCGGTCGTCCCGACCCCCGAGGGATGCCAGCCCGAGAAGAACTGACCGAACGTCGCTCCCCAGCTCGGGAAGGGGACGAACTGCCCGACGGACGGGAGCGCTCCAGAGAGGATCCCGCGCGCACCGATCACCACCACCAGGGTGGCGGTCAGCCAGGCCACGAGACGGGTCTGGCGGCTGAGACCGCCACGCGCCGTCGGATCAGGGGCGTCAGCCGTCTCCAACCGGAGCGATCCGGCCGCGGCCTCGCCGAGCGCATCGTCGTCACCGCCGGCGAGCTCTTCGGTGTGTGCGCCGCGCCATCCGTGCTGGAACACGCGCCGGGCATGCGCGGAGAGCCGGGCGCTGCCGCCGACCTGCAACAGGCGGATCTCCTTGTCGCCGAGTCGCCGCAGCCGGCGCAGCTCCGCGCGTTGCCGGCGCACCGTACCGAGACGACCGAGGTTCCACCGCCAGGCCCGGACGACCGCCCGGGCCCGGTCGCGGCTGCCTGCCAGCTGCGCGACGATCACCTCTGCCAACGCGAGGACGACCACTTGGGGCACCACCCGCAGCAGGTGGAACCTTCCGTAGCACTTGAACACCGCGAGCAGCTCGTGGCGGCGCTGGAGCTCCTGCAGCGTGACCGGATGTTCCGGCGGAGATGCTCCGTCCTCGACCAATGCGGGTTCGGGCGCGCGCCGTCCGGCGGCCAGCTCCTCCAGGTGCCGCACGCGGGCGTCGGGCGCGACGATGATCCGGGCCCCGGCCACCTGGGCCCGCCAGCAGAGGTCGAGGTCCTCGCCCATCGCGACGATCGCCGGATCGAACCCCTCGAGCTCCTCGAAGAGGTCGGCACGGACGAGCACGCACCCGCCGGGCGCAAGGAAGACGTCTCGCACCGCGTCGTGCTGGCCGTGGTCGATCTCGTTGGCGTGCACACGGTCGACGACTGCGCCACCCTTGTCGACGGTCATGCCCACGTGGATCAGGCGATCGGGGTCGCTCCAGCTCACGACCTTCGGCGACACGATGCCGGCGTTCGAGCGGAACGCCTCTTCCACCAAGAGGTGGACCGTGTCGGGAAGGAGCGCGACGTCGTCGTGGCAGAGCACGTAGTACGCGGCGCCGTCGACCATCGAGCGGACCTGGTTGACCGAGGCCCCGAAGCCGCGGTTCTCCTCGAGCCGGCGGACGTATGCGGTCGGCAGTACGGATGCCACCCGGGTGGTGAGGTCATCGTCGCCGGCCGCGTCAAGAACCAGCACCGAGAGCTCCCGGTAGTCCTGGGTGGCGAGCGAGGCCAGGGTCTCTTCGAACCACGGGCCCGGGTCGTGGGCGACGACGACGGCGACGACCGGCGGAGCCAGTGCTTCCATCAGGGATCAGAGGCTATCGGCCGCACCTGGCCGTTTGGTGGCCCCTGAGTGCTTGCAACTGTTACCCATCCCATATACACTTGTATCTCACCCGGCGACTCCGGTCGCCTACCGTCCACGAGCACGGGTCCGACCGTGCGAGAGGAGTGCAGCGTGCGAGAGATCACCACCGACGTCACCCGAGCCGCCAAGGACATCGCCACCGTGGTCGCCGACGCGACCTACGTGGTCATCGGCGCCGCCGTACTCGGCTTCCAGCGCGCACAGGTCCAACGCCAGGAGCTCAACAAGCGGCTGCAGGAGCCGCGCACCGAGCTCGAGGACCGCGTCGCCTCGATCCGGGCCGACCTCAACCAAGCACTCCAGGGCCTCGACTCGACGGTCGAGGACCTCGCAGATCGGGTCGAGGACCTGATCACGCGCATCGAGGGCGTGGTGGCACCCTTCGAGGACCGCCTCCCCACCCAGGCGCGCGACGTGGTCCGACAGGCACACGATCAGGCCCGCGAGGCGAGGAGCCAGCTCCGGACACTGCGCCCGGGCGCGGCGGCCTGACCACCCCGGCTCACTCGGCGCGGTCGCGCCAGTACGCCATCACGTCAGTCAGGGTCTGCTCGAGCGAGATCTCCGCTTTCCAGCCGGTCGCGTCCTGCAGCTTGCCCGGATCGCCGCGCAGGACCGGCACCTCGACCGTGCGCACCAGCTCCGGATCGGTCTCGAGCGCGAGCGGGACCTCGGCGAGCGCGAGCAGGCTCCCCGCGATCTCCTCGATCGAGACGTCGCGGCCCGAGCACACGTTGTAGACCTCGCCCGGTGTGCCGGATTCGATCAGCCCCCGGTACCCACGCACCACGTCGCGGACGTCGGTGAAGTCTCGGCGCGCCGAGAGATTGCCGACCGGGATCGAGCCCGCACCGGTGCGTTCGGCGTCGACGATGCGCTTGGCGAGCGCGGCGACCGCGAACGACGGCGCCTGACCGGGTCCGATGTGGTTGAAGGGTCGCACGGTGATCACGTGCTGGCGGTGACCGAGGCAGGCCTGGGCCACGACGGCCTCCGCGGCCAATTTGCTGGCCGCGTACGGAGTGAGCGGAGCGGTCGGCGATACTTCCCGCAACGGGAGGCGGCCGGGGTCGGTGACCGCGCCGTAGACCTCGGCGGAGCTGGTGACGAGGACCCGCGGATCGGTGCCGCACTCGCGGGCGGCCGCCAACAGCGCGGCCGTGCCGATCACGTTCACCTCGAGCACCCGGAGCGGCTCGTCCCACGACTGCCCGACGTGGGTCAGCGCGGCGAGGTGGTAGATCGCGTCGGGCCGGGCCGCGCGCACGGCTCCCAGCAGCGCGTCCGGGTCGGTGATCTCGACCTCCTGGTCGATGCGCACGACGTCGTCACCGACGTCGTTCAGGTGTTCGGCGAGCCAGGTGCCGACGAAGCCTCGACCGCCGGTGATCAGGGAGCGCACGCCGGGTCACCCTACCGGCTGCGCGCCGGGCGGACCGCCCGAGGGACGGGTGCCCGAGCGCGCCGCGACCCGGTAGGCCTCGAGGTGACGAGCAGCGCTTCCCGCCCAGGTGTGGCGCGCGGCGATCTCGAGGCCGCGGCGACGACGGTCGGCCGCCTCGGGCGATCCTGCGAGCACCGCGTCGAGCGCCTCGGCGAGGCTCCCGGCTTCGCCGGGGCGGACCAGTAGCGCGGCGTCGCCCGTGACCTCTTCCATCGCGGTGCCGGCACTGGTCACGAGCGGCGTCCCGCACGCGAGCGCCTCGAGCGCGGGGAGACCGAAGCCCTCGTAGCGAGCCGGATACGCGACGACTGCAGCGGCGCGCACAAGCGCCGGTATCACCTGGTCGGGGAGGTACCCGGTGCGCAGCGTGCGCCCGCCGAGTCCCGACGCACCGAGCGCGGCGTCGACCGCATCGGCACCCCATCCGCGTCCGCCGGCCAAGACCAGCAGGGTGTCGGGATGGCGTGCCGCGATACGGGCGAACGCGTGCACCAGGGTCACCACGTCCTTGCGCGGCTCGAGGGTGCCCACGAACAACACGTTGGGCCTGCCGTCGACCAGTCTGGCATCGACCCCAGAAAGGAGTGCCGCATCGGCTCCTCCTGCGGGTTCGTCGGGGCGGAACCGTGAGGTGTCGACCCCGTGGGGCGCGACGACCACCTCCGCGTCGACCCGGCACCAGCGGGCGAGCTCGTCGGCGGTGAACCGGCTGGGGCAGACGACGACCGAGGCGCGCCGGGCGGCCACGGCGATCGCACGCCGGAACACCACGACCTTGGTGCGCTCGTGCCACTCGGGCGACTCGAAGAAGCTGAGATCGTGGATCGTGACCACGACCGGCACCCGGGCCCGTTCGGGCATGGTGTCGTGGGGGGCGTGGTGCACGTCGATCCCCTCCCGGTCGAGGAGGCGCGCGAGTCGGACCTGTTCCCAGGCGAGGCGCACCGGCCGCCTGTCCGGCGCCGGAGAGATCACGCGGGCGCGCCCCCCGAGCGCACGCCACCGCGCGGGGTCCGAGCGGCGCGTGACGAGCACCGGGTCGACGTCGTCTCGTGCGCCGAGGGCGCGGGCCAGCTCGACGATGTAGTGACCCGCGCCCGCAGGACGAGTGGGGACCGCGGTGACGTCGAGCGAGAGCCGCAGGGGGCGCTCAGCCACGAGCCGTCTCCTGCGACTCGCGGGCCGCGCGCCAGACGGCCAGATGGCGCCGGGCGATGCTCGACCAGGTGAGCGCGGAGGTGTGATCCATCCCGTGTCGGACCAGGTCCTCGCGCACCGCGTCGTCGACCGCGACCCGAAGGATCCCCTCGGCGATCGATTCGGTGTCGTGCGGATCGACTTCGAACGCCGCGCCGCCGGTGCTCGGCAACGGGCTCGCGACCACCGGTGTCCCGAGCGCCATCGCCTCGATAGGAGGCAAGCCGAAACCCTCCACCAGCGGGACGTAGACGAGGAGCCGGGCGCGGCGGTAGAGCGCGGCGAGCTCGGCGGCGGGCACCGACCCGGTCTCGACCACGCCGGCCTGGGTGGGCAGGGACCCACCCCAACCCTCCGGCCCGACGAGCACGAGCGGCCAGCGCGCCGGAAGCCGGTCACGAGTGCGCCCGTAGGCCTCGAGCAACCTGGTCTGGTTCTTCCTCGGCTCGCGGGTCCCGACGCTCAAGAGGAACGGCTCGCCGACGCCGAGCCGGGCGAGGCGCCGAGAGGCCGCCGCGTCGTCCGGCGGTGGCAGGTGGTCGGAGCCCATCGGGATCACCGCCACTGCCTCGCGCCGCGCTCCCTCCGCGCAGAGCTCGTCGCCGACCGCCTCGGTCGGGACGACGAAACGGTCGGCTCGGGCGAGCGCCCGGCGCAGTGCCTCCTCGTGCCACCGGCGTCCCCGCGCCGGGTACGCCTCGGGGACGGTGCGCCAGAGCAGGTCGTGGACCATGACGACGAGCGCGGCCCGGCGCGGCTCCAGGGTCGAGAGCGAGACCGCGTGCACCACCTCGGCGTCGCGGGGTGCACCGAGCAGTCCGTGGTCCCACGCGGGGTGAGCACCGGGCCGGGAAGGCTCGACCGGCGGATCGGGTACCCGAGCTCGGCGAGCGGATCTCGGCGACGCCCACCGGGCGGCCGGCTCGCGAGCAGCTCGACCTCGGGGCGCTCTGCTTCCTCGACCTCGGCGATGCCCTGGAGCAAGCCACGCGTGTACGTGCCGATCCCGCCGGGCGCGGTCCGGCGGAGCTGCTCGGCGAGCACCACGAGCCGGATCCGCGAGCTCACCGGCGCGGCCTTGCGCGAGCGGCGCGGTCCGCGTCGCGGTAGAGGGATTCGAGCCCGTCCGCGCAGGCCGCCCAGGTGAATCGGGCGGCGCGCACGCGGCCACGCTCGATCATCTCGTCGACGTCGCGCCCGCCCGCGAGCACCTGGTCGATCGCCGCGGCGAGTCCGCCCACGTCGCCGGGTGGGACCACGGCGGCCGCGTTCCCGACCACCTCGGGGACCGCACCGGCGGCGGTCGCGACGACCGGGACCCCGACCGCCATGGCCTGCAGCGGCGGGAAACCGAAGCCCTCGTAGAGCGACGGGTACGCGAGGAGCGCGGCGTGTCCGAGCGCCCCGGCGAGCTCCGTCGGCGAGAGGTACCCGGCGCGCACGATTCGGTCCCGTGCCCCGGACGTCTCGACCGCGGCGGTGAGACGGGCCGAGCCCCACCCGTCTCCGCCGGCGATCACCAGGGCCACTTCGGCGTCGGCTGCCGCCACCTCGTCGAACGCGGCCACCAGTGCCGGGTAGTCCTTCCGCGGCTCGACGGTCCCCACTGCGAGCACGTACCGATTGCACCCGGCCGGCAGGACCGGACCCGCCCCGGCGGCCGAGCCGGCGAGCGGCGGGATCCCGTGGTGGACGGCGCGGACCCGCTCGGGGTCGACGCCGAGCTCCGCGACGACCTGGTCCGCGACGTACTGCGAGGGGGTGTGCACCCACGCACCCTCCGCGACCGTGCGGCGCAGGTGGGCGGGGAAGGAAAGGGTCGGGGGATCACACAGCTCCGGGTAGAGCAGGACCGTCAGGTCGTGGACGGTCACCACTCGGGCCGCGCGCGCGGTGGGTGGCACGACGAAGTTCGAGCCGTGGACGACGTCGTGCCTGCCGATGAACCACTCGACCGGAGGCCGTGCCGCGTGCCGCCAGGCCCACTGGAGGGGCCGGGCCGGCATCGGGTGCTGCCGGGTCGCGACGCCTTCTGGCACTAGTGCCTCGATGCCCTTCCGGCGCCGCCAGCTCACCGCGAAGCCCGACACCTCGACATCGGGGCGTGACGCGAGCCCGGACAGCGCGCCAGCACAGAAGGCACCCACCCCGGTGGGCGAGCCGAGCAGCGGGGTCGCGTCGAACCCCACCGAGAGCGCTCGGTGATCGCAAGGGGCGGGCGGCACCGGCGGCACGGAGGGAGCCTTGCACATCCCCCACCTGGCCCCGCGGTGCCGACGCGCGCTTCGGAGCGGCCCTTGCGCCGCGGCCCGCGCTGCGTGGCGCAGGTACCCTGCGTGCGTGCCGATGATCACCGCGCTCGCCGGGGGTGTCGGCGCCGCGCGTCTCCTGCGGGGGATGATCGAGGTCGTCCCTCCCGCGGAGATCACCGCCGTCGTCAACACCGGCGACGACACCGTCCTCCACGGTCTGCACGTCTCGCCCGACGTGGACACCGTCCTCTACACGCTGGCCGACGCGGTCGACTCGGAGCGCGGTTGGGGACTCGCAGGTGAGAGCTGGCACGTCATGGAGGCCCTCGAGCGCCTCGGCGGGATCACCTGGTTCGCACTCGGTGACCGCGACCTCGCCACCCACTGCTACCGGACCCAGCGCCTGTCCGAGGGCGCGCCGCTCGGCACGGTCACCGCGGAGCTCGCCCGCGCGTTGGGTGTCGACGTTCGCGTCCTGCCGGTGACCGACGACCTCCTCTCCACCCGCCTCACGCTGCCCGGCGGCGAGGAGATCGCCTTCCAGGAGTACTTCGTCCACCGGCGTCACGACGTGGAGGTCGCAGGCGTCGAGTTCACAGGCGCGGCGGACGCCCGGCCCGGACGCGGCGTGCTGGAAGCGATCGACCAGGCCGAGACGGTGGTGGTGTGCCCCTCCAACCCGGTCGTCTCGATCGGCCCTCTGCTCGCGGTGCCCGGGGTCGCCGACCGGTTGCTCGCCCGTCGGGAGCGAGTGGTCGGGGTCTCCCCCATCGTCGCGGGCGCCGCACTCAAGGGGCCGGCCGGGCGGCTCCTCGTCGAGATGGGATACGAGTCGTCGGTGGTCGGTGTGGCTCGGTGGTACGCGAGCTGGATGAGCACGCTGGTCGTCGACGAGGCCGACGCGGCACTGGCCGGCGCGGTCGAGGCGGAAGGGGTCCGCTGCGTGGTCGCGCCCACCGTGATGTCCACGCGGAAGCGTTCGGCGGTGCTCGCACGTGCGGTGCTCGATGCCGCAGGGTGAGGCCCGGCCGGCCGGGGCGGGCCCGCGGGCCATCGCCTGCTACCCGGTCACCGGCCTCGGGGAGGTCGCACCCGGTGACGACCTCGCCGACCTCCTGGCGGGCGTGTTGGTGGACGGCGGGTCCTCCCCTCCATGCGTCCCGGGGGGCATCGCGGACGGGGACGTCCTCGTCGTGACCCAGAAGGTGGTCTCCAAGGCCGAAGGGCGCGTGGTCACCGTCGACGGAGACGAGATCGAAGCCAAGCGCGCGCTCGTCGAGCGCGAGTCGGTGCGTGTGCTCCGGCGCCGCGGGGACCTGGTCATCTCCGAGACCCGGCACGGCTTCGTGTGCGCGAACGCCGG
Source organism: uncultured Acidimicrobiaceae bacterium (assembly GCA_963769905.1). Taxonomy (GTDB): domain Bacteria; phylum Actinomycetota; class Acidimicrobiia; order Acidimicrobiales; family RAAP-2; genus Bog-756. Next base: position 459,563 of record CAVYNG010000002.1, on the reverse strand, counting down.
CGTCGACCTCTCCAACGTCGCGGCCGGGAGTGCGGCGCTCCTCCCGCTCGATCCCGATCGCTCCGCCCGACGCATCCGCGAACGGTTCGAACACCGCCACGGCATCGCGGTCGGCGTCGTGGTGTCGGACACCTTCGGGCGCCCGTGGCGCCGCGGTCTCACCGACGTGGCGATCGGCGTCGCGGGCGTCGCCGCTGTGGTCGACCTGCGCGGGACGTCCGACGGCTCGGGCCGCATTCTCGACGCGACCGAGGTCTGCGTCGCCGACGAGCTGGCCGGCACCGCCGAGCTGGTCATGGGAAAAGACCGCGGCGTGCCCGCTGCTCTGGTGCGCGGGTTGGAGCCGCAGTGGCTCCGCCCCTCTTCGGTCGCCGAGGAGATCGTCCGCCCCTACGACGAGGACCTCTTTCGCTGACGGACGTGCGACAGGTCAGCTCGGACCGAGTCGGGCGCGAACGAAGTCGATCACCGCGCTCGTCCCCTCGCCGAGCTCGGTCCACGGGTGCCAGCCGAGCTGCATGCCCGCCCGGGTCGGATCGAGGGCGCTGCGCAGGAGCTCGCCCGGCCGGAGCGGCTCGAACTCCACTCTGGGCTCGACCCCGGCGCGCTCGCCCATGACCCGGACCAGCTCGTTGACCGAGGTCTCGCGGCCGGTCCCGACGTTGCACACGAGACCACCGCCCCGCTCGGCCGCCCGCACGAACGCGTCGACCACGTCGTCGACGTAGACGAAGTCGCGGGTCTGCTCACCGTCGCCGAAGACGGTCACCGGCTGGTCGAGCACCAGGCGCTCGGCGAAGATCGCCACCACGCCGGCCTCACCGTGGGGATCCTGGCGGGGCCCGTAGACGTTGGCGAGCGCGAGCGCCGAGAACTCGAGCGAATGGAGCTCGCGGTAGGCGACGAGATAGTCGATGCCGCCCTTCTTCGACACGCCGTAGGGGGAGAGCGGGTGCTGGGGCAGGCTCTCCTCGAGCGGGAGTGCGGAGGGATCCGGCTCGCCGTAGAGGGTCCCACCGCTCGCGGCGAAGACCACCCGCGCGGCGCCGCAACGGCGCGCGCCCTCGAGCACCCTGACCGTCCCGACCAGGTTGACCTCGGCGTCGAAGACTGGGTACGCGACCGAGACGCGGACGTCAGCCTGGGCCGCGAGGTGGAACACCACCTCGGGACGGCGCCGCTCCATCAGCTCGACCAGCTCCCCCGAGCGGATGTCCAGATTGTGGACGGTCAGATCGTGGTGCGCCACTGCACGGGCCTCCGCCAGGTTGGCGAGCGAACCGGTCGAGAGGTCGTCCACCACGTCCACCGAGTGGCCCTCGGCGAGGAGGCGGTCCACCAGGTTCGAGCCGATGAACCCGGCACCCCCGGTCACCAGCGTGCGCATCTCAGACTCCTGCGGGCACCCGTTCGCCGTCGACGACGGTTCCCGATGCGGTCACCGCGCGGGCCCCCACGACCGAGAGGGGGTGCACCGTGCAGCGTTGGCCCACGATCGCGCCCGCTCCGATGATCGAGCCCTCGACCGTGGCCTTCGATGCGACCCGCGCGCCGGGGAGCAGCACCGAACCGACCACCGTCGCGCTCTCCTCGACCACCGCGCCCGCCCCCACCACCGAGTCCTCGACCGTCGCGCCCGGCCCGACCGTCGCCCCCGTTCCGAGCAGCGAGCGCTGAACGGCACCCTCGGTGTCACCGAGTGAGCCGATGCGCCAGACCCCCGGACCGATGGAGGGATCAAGCTCGGCGTCCGGCGCGGGGGGCCCGGGACGCCGTCCCGCCAGGAGGTCGCGGTGTGCCCGGAGGTAGGCGTCGGGCGTGCCGGTGTCGATCCAGTAGGCCTCGAGGGCGAGTGCATAGAGCGACCGTTCCGTCACCATCGCAGGAAACGTCTCGCGCTCGATGGAGACACGACCCTCCGGAGCGACGCGGTCGAGCACCGACCGTTCGAGGACGTAGATGCCCCCGTTGATGAGGTTGGTCGGTGCCTCGTCGCGGGGCGGCTTCTCGATGAAGGCTTCGACCCGTCCTTCGTCGTCGGTCGGCACGACGCCGAACACACTCGGGTCCTCGACCGGCGTGAGGTAGATGGTCGCCTCGGCGCCTCGACCGCGGTGGAACGCGACGAGTGCGCCGAGGTCGCAGTCCGTGAGCACGTCCCCGTTGACCGCCACGAACTGCTCGTCGATCCCTGCCTGCGCAGCGGCGAACCGGATCGCGCCGGCGGTGTCGAGGGGCGCCGGCTCGACCGCGTAGGTGGTTCGCACCCCCGCGATCACGCCATCGGGATACGCGTTGATGAACGCATCCGGCCGGTACCCGAGCGAGAGCACCGCGTCGTCGACCCCGTAGGCCGCGAGATGGCCCAGCACCCGTTCGATCATCGGCTGCTCCACGATCGGGAGCATCTGCTTCGGGGTGGTGAAGGTCAGTGGCCGGAGGCGGGTGCCCTCTCCGCCGACGAGGACGACCGCCCTCACTTGTTGGTTCCGCCGGCGGTGGTCGGGGTCGTGACCGGGATCGTCGAGGACGGCACCGTCGATGCGGTGGGTGCGGAGCTCGGCGCGGTCGTCGAGGACTGCGATGCAGGACCCTGGGTCGAGGCGGTGATGAGCGCGGTGATGGCCTGGCCGGGGGGCTTGGGGACCGTCGCGGTCACCGGGACGAAGGCCATGGTGATCAGCTGGCCGTTGGTGAACAGCAGGTTCTGCGGTGGCCCGCTCGTCTGGGTCCCTTTGCCCTTGGCCGTGTAGTTGGGCCAGCTCACGACGATGACCACCCCGGTCTTTCCGGCATCGGGTGATCCCTTCGGGCACACGTCACCGTTGCTCATCGCCGACTTGCCCGGGTACTGCAACGTCGACGAGGTCAGCTCGAGGCCCTTGTAGCCGCCCACGAATTTGCCGAGCGTCGCGTTCTGCCCCGACTCGGAGCTGTTCTTCGGCGCGATGGTCAGCACCCCGTTGCCGTTGGCGGTGAGCCCGGTCTTGGAGGTGTTGGTGCTCGCCGGGAGGCTGGGTTCCGTGGTGCCGCACACGTCGATCCCGAGCGCCGCGTACCAGGTCTGCTGCGTCGTCGGCGGGCCCGAAGAAGAGTTCGAGGTGTGGCCCCGTTGGTACCTGCTGAAGCCGATGAGCACCAGCCCGACGATGCAGATGATGACCAGCGTGGCGTACCAGTTGATCGGCATCTGGCCGCGGTAGGTCCGGCCACCACCCGTGGTCGCGGCGCGCTGCACCCATTTGCCCGTCGAATTGCTCGGCATGATCGGACGACACCCTACAGCCTCGGATCGCGGTCCTTTGCGTCGCCGGTGCGGCTTCGCACCAGGTGGAGGAGGCAGGCCAGGCCGCTCCGCGCCGCGATGCCGATCGTCACCAGAGGCAACAGGAAGCGCCGGGCGCCGGTCGAGGTCCGCGCTGCGAAGCGGAGCACCGATCGATGGTGCTCCACGATCATCCGGTACGGATGCCGGTCGGTCGAGATCCCCTGGAGATGAGTGACCTCCGCGGCCGGCGCGTACCCGACGGTCCACCCTGCCCGGCCGAGCCGCCAGCAGAGATCGACGTCCTCCGCGTACATGAAGTAGGCCTCGTCGAACCCGCCGACCTGTTCGAACGCGGCACGCCGGACGAGGAAGCATGCGCCCGACACCCAGTCGACGTCGACCGTCGCCGAGCCCGCTTGCAGATCGGCCTGGTGGTAGGCGCGAGTGAACCGGTTGCGGGGTGTGAACATGCCGATGGTGGCGTGCCCGGCCGCGTCGACCATCGAGGGGAACCGGCGAGCGGACGGGTAGCGGTCGCCTTCAGCGGTCCGCACCAGCGGGCCCACCAGCGCGCGTCGGGGCTCGGCGTCCAGCGCGGCCGCCAGCGCCACGAGCGCGCCTGGAGCGACGACGACGTCGGAGTTGCACACGAGCACCGCGGGGTGGTCGGTCGCGGCGACACCGCGGTTGGCCGCCGAGCCGTACCCGAGGTTGCTCCCGGTCACCACGACCTCGGCGTCGGGAGCCGTGTCGCGGAGGGCCGCGACCGATCCGTCGCTCGAGCCGTTGTCCACCACCACCAGGTCGGCGACGCCCTCGGCGAGCAGTCCCGCTGCGCAGCGCGCGAGGGCAGGCCCGGACTCGTAGTTGACGACCACCGCCGCGACCCCCTTGCCGGTAGCCGAGCGCGCGGGCCCTCCGACCGCCTCCGCGGGGCTCGGGTCCCGACCGGTGCGCGGCCCCCGGAGAGCGCTCACCGGTCGAGCGGCGTGAACCGGTACTTGATCAGCGCCTTCAGCGCGCCCAAACCGTCGCGCCAGGTGATCTTCTTCCCCTCGGCCGCCTCCCGCCCGGCATAGGAGATCGGCACCTCGTAGATCCGAAAACCCCTCCGGAGCACCTTGGCGGTGATCTCGGGCTCGAAGTCGAACCGATCGGACTCGATGGTGATGCCCTCGAGCACCTGGTTGTCGAAGAGCTTGTAACAGGTCTCCATGTCGGAGAGGGTCGACGAGTACAACACGTTGGTCACGAGCGAGAGGAAGCGATTGCCGATCCAGTGCGAGGGCAGCATGTTCTTGCGCTCGCCGGTGAAACGGCTCCCGTAGACGACCCGCGCTTTCCCTCGCAGGATCGGGTCGAGCAGCTTCGGCCAGTCTTCCGGGTCGTACTCGAGGTCGGCGTCCTGGATGAGCACGAGGTCACCCCGGACGGTCTCCATACCGCTGCGGATGGCCGCCCCCTTGCCGGCGTTGGCGTGGTGGGAGAGGATCCGCACGGTCGAGTCTCCGAGCGCGGCAAGGATCTTGTCGGTCCCGTCGGAGGAGCCGTCGTCGACCACGACCACCTCGAGCTCGAGGGGCAGTTGCACCGCGCGGATGCGACGGATCACTTCGGCGACCGTCGTGCGCTCGTTGAAGACCGGGACGATCACCGACAGCAGGCGGTAACTCGGCCTTCTCCCAGTCGTCTCGACATCGACGGTCGGTTCGCTCTCCTCGACAGCCATCGCCTCGCGCTCTCCCGGCGCCCCGGACCACCCGGGACGGTCAGCCCTCAGCATGGTCCCCCTTCCCGCCGCGGGTCGAGCCCGGTCGACCGGCGAGCGTCACGCCGACCTGATCGGCCAGGTAGGCGGCGGTCCGGGTGAGCCCGTCCTCGAGCGAGGTGGTCGGCTCCCAGCCGAGCGCCTCCCTCGCGAGCGCGATGTCCGGCCGGCGTCGGGTCGGGTCGTCGGCCGGCAGCGGGAGGTGCACGATCGGTGAGGACGACCCGAGCAGCGACACGACGGCGCGCGCGAGCTCGAGCACCGTGTACTCGTCGGGGTTGCCGATGTTGACCGGTCCGGTCAGGTCCGAGTCGAAGAGTGCGACGAGGCCGCCTACTTCGTCGTCGACGTAGCAGAGGCTGCGCGTCTGGCTTCCGTCGCCGTAGACGGTGAGTGGCTCGCCGCGTGCCGCCTGGACGAGGAAGTTGGACACCACTCGTCCGTCGTCGGGCCGCAGCCGCGGACCATAGGTGTTGAAGATCCGGGCGATGCCGACGTCGGTCCCGAGGGTCCGGTGGTGGGCGATGGTGATCGCCTCGGCGAAGCGCTTGGCCTCGTCGTAGACGCTCCGGGGTCCCACCGGGTTCACGTTCCCCCAGTAGTGCTCGGTCTGCGGATGCACCTCGGGGTCGCCGTAGACCTCGCTGGTCGAGGCCAGGAGGAACCGGACGCGGTGGCGATGGGCGAGTTCGAGTCCGAGGCGGGTCCCTTCGCTGCCGACCGCCAGGGTCTCGAGCGGCCGGGCCAGGTAGTCGGGAGGCGACGCGGGGCTCGCCAGATGGAGCACTCCCGACACCGGACCCTCGACCGGGAGCGCCCGCGACACGTCGGACTCGATCAGCGTGAAGCGCGGATGGTCGTCGAGGTGGGTGAGGTTGGCCCGCCGGCCGGTCGAGAAGTCGTCGACCGCGACGACCTCGTCGCCGCGCGCGAGGAACCGGTCGCACAGGTGGGACCCGAGGAACCCCCCGCCCCCGAGCACCACCAGGCGGCCGTTCACCTACGACCGATCCCCGCGTACTCGAATCCGAACCGCCGGAGCTGCGCGGGATCGAGCAGGTTCCGCGCGTCGACGACCACCGGGTTGCCCATCTTCGACCGCACGGCTTCGAAATCGAGCCATCGGAACTCGTCCCACTCGGTGAGCACCACCAGGACGGCCGCGTCCTCGCACGCCGAATAGGCGTCGGTGACCACGCGCACCGAGCCCGGCGAGCCGGCGCCCGCGCCGACCAGCTCGTCGATCGGTGACGACCCCTCGGCGTCGGGACGCACCGTCGGGTCGAAGACCTGCACCGTCGCGCCGGCGGCCACCAGCCGCCGGACGATCTCGACCGCGGGCGAGTTCCGCAGGTCGTCGGTGCCCGCCTTGAAGGTGAGACCCCAGACCGCGAGTCGCGCGCCGGAAAGGGCTTCGGCTCCGCTGAGTGCCGTCTCGACCTTCGCCACCACGCGCTCGAACTGCTCCTCGTTGGTCGCGATGGCGCCTCGCAGGAAGGAGAAGTCGTACCCGGCCTGCTCGCCGATGTGGACGAGCGCCCGGGTGTCCTTCGGCAGACAGCTCCCACCCCACCCGGGTCCGGGCCGGAGATACTCGAAGCCGATCCGGCGGTCGTAGCCGAGCCCGAGGATCACGTCGCGTACGTCTGCGCCCACCGCCTCGCACAGTCCGGCGATCGCGTTCACGAAGCTCAATTTGGTGGCGAGGAAGGCGTTCGAGGCGTACTTGATGGTCTCGGCGGTGGCCGCATCGGTGATCAGCAGCGGAGCGTGCGTGCCCGAGAACAGGTCCCCGACCCGTGCGGCGACCGACTGGTCGTCGGCTCCGACCACGATGCGTTCCGGGTGGAGGCTGTCGGAGACCGCGGTGCCCTCTCGGAGGAACTCCGGATTGGAGACGACGGCCACGTCGTGACGGCCGAGCACCCGTTCGACCACCAGTGTCGACCCGACCGGCACGGTCGACTTGTTCACGATGACCGCTCCCGGAGCGAGGAGCGGGGCGATCTCCTTGCCCACCGCCTCGACGAAGGAGAGGTCGGCGGATCCGTCCTCGCCCTGGGGGGTCGGGACGCAGAGGAAGACGAATTCGGCACCCTCGACCGCGTCCGCCGCACCGACGACGAACCGCAGCCGACCTGCCGCCTGGCCCTCGCGCACCAGCTCGGCGAGCTGGTCCTCCACGATCGGGACCTGGCCGCGCTCGAGCATCGCGACCTTGCGGGGGTCGGCGTCGCCGCAGGTCACGCGGTGACCGAGGTGCGCGAGCGTGGCCGCGGTCGGCAGCCCGACATAGCCCACGCCGATCACCGCCACCGAACGACCGCGCCCATGGGGCGCCACCCGCGCCGCCGCCGACCCGTGACCGAAGGCCGCCCCGCCGAGGCCGTCGTCGCGTCCGTGGCCCAGCGGCTCCGAATCTCCTGTCGTCATGGTTCCCATCCGCTCCTCGGCCCGGCCGATGCGTGCCCCTGCCTCGACGGTGCAGACGAACTGGCCCGCGGATTCTGTCAGATGCGGACCGACAGGGCGGTCACCAGGCGACCGAGCGCGTCCTGCCATGCCGGAAGTGCCGGCAGACCGGAGAGGCGGAGTGCGGCGTTCTCCAGCCTCGAGTTCGCCGGACGGGGCGCGGGACGGGGCGGGTCGAGGTCGACGGTCGCGATCGGCTCGACTCGGCCCGGGTCGAAGCCGGCCGCCTCCAGGGTGGCCTGCGCGAACCCGAACCAGGTGGTCTCCCCCTGGTTGGTGAGATGAAAGGTCCCGGGACGGCGATCGAGCGCGAGCCGGACCAACCCCCGGGCGAGGTCGGCCGTGAAGGTCGGGCAACCGCGTTGGTCGTCGACGAACCGGAGCGGGCCGTCGTCGCTCGCCCCTGCGAGACGGAGGACCGTCTTGACCATGTTCGAGCCGTGCGCGCCGCTCACCCAGGCGGTCCGCACCACGGTCGCCGCCGCGCCGGCGATCTGGTGGATCTCCGTCTCGCCGCCGAGCTTGCTGCGCCCGTACACCGAGCGGGGAGAGGGCGTGTCCCACTCAACGTAGGGTCGCTCGAGCGTTCCGTCGAACACGTAGTCGGTCGAGACGTACACCACGTGTGCGCCGACGTCGGCCGCCGCCTCGGCGACGTGCCGGGTGCCGAGCGCGTTGACCGCGAACGCGGTATCGGGGTCGGACTCGCACGCATCGACCGCGGTGTAGGCACCCGCGTGGATGACGATCTCGGGCCCGAACGCGGCAGCGGCGGCCCGCACTCCGTCGCGGTCCACCAGGTCGAGGGTGTCGATGTCGGTCGAGACCACCTCGAAGCTTCCCGGCGCGACCTCGGGCAGGATGCCGGGAGTGCCCGCCGGTTCTCCGCCGTCGGCGACCCGGCCGGCGAGCACGTCGCGCAGGTCGCGTCCGAGCTGGCCGTTGCCCCCGGTGAGCAAGACCCGCCGCGGACGTCTCACCGAGGAGTCGGCGCTGGGTCGGGCCAGTCGCCCTCGACCACCGGGGAGCGGTCCCTCAAGGGCTCCCACCAGCTCCGGTGGTCGCGGTACCACGCCACGGTCTCCACCAGGCCCCGGTCGAAGGGGACCGTCGGCTCCCAGCCGAGGGAGCTGCGGATCTTCGAGGAGTCGAGGAGGTAGCGGCGGTCGTGGCCGGGCCGGTCGGGGACGATCTCCTTCAGCGACGCGGGCCGATCCGTCGCCGCGAGCACCGCGTCGGCGATCTCCTCGATGCTGGCTTCGGTGCCGCTCCCGACGTTGTAGGTCTCGCCGACCGAACCGTGCTGGAGCACGAGCTCGATCGCGTGGCAGTGGTCGTCGACGTGGAGCCACTCGCGGCGATTCTGCGTCGACGCGTAGAGCGGCAGCGGTTGGCGGTCGAGAGCCCTCGCCGTGAACAGTGGGATCACCTTCTCCGGGAATTGGTAGGGCCCGTAGTTGTTGCAGCAGTTGGTGATCGTCGCCGGCAACCCGAAGGTCTCCGCATAGGCACGGACGGCGTGGTCGGCTCCCGCCTTCGACGCGTTGTAGGGAGTGCGTGGGCGGTACGGCGTCTCCTCGGTGAAGACCTCGTCCGAGTCGAGGGGAAGGTCGCCGTAGACCTCGCACGTCGAGATGTGGTGGAACCGGGTCACTCCGTGACGCCGTGCGGCTTCGGCGAGCGTCTGGGTGCCGAGCACGTTGGTGCGGAAGAAGCGGGCGGGATCGATGATGGCGAGGCTGTTGTGGGACTCCGCGGCGAAGTTGACGACGACGTCGATCTGGTGCTCGGCGAGCGTCTTCGACACCAGCTCGAGATCGCCGATGTCGCCTCGCACGAAGTCGATGCGGTCTTCGACGTCGGCGAGGCTGGGGCGGTTGCCCGCATAGGTGAGGACGTCGTAGGCGACCACCGCGTCCTCCGGGTGGTGTTCGGCCCAGTAGCGGACGAAGTTCGAACCGATGAACCCGGCGCCGCCGGTGACGAGTAGCCGCATGACCGGCAGATGCTAGCCCTGGCGGGGCGCGGTTCCGTGCGGGTTCGACCGTCGGTTCGGCCGTTGCTCACCGGTCGATCGCACCCTCGGCACGTCCGTCGGCCCCGAAGGCCGCGTCGGTGGAGCGGAGGTGGACGACGTCCCCGGCGACGACGGTACGGGGGCCGCCGTCCGCCTCGACCACCAGGTGTCCTTCGCCGGTCAGGGCGACCGCGGTGCCCTCGAACGATCCGCCGGGCAGTTCGACCCGCACCCGGCAACCGATCGTGGTGCAGGCAGACTCGAATTCCGCGGACTGTCGCCTCCGCCCGGTGGACGTGGCGAGGTCACGAACCCGTGGCTCGAGGGCGGCCAGCAGCGCGTCGAGCAGCGCCGGCCGATCGACCGTCCGGCCTGCGAGCTGGCGCAGGGAGCAGGCGGCACCGGCCAGTTCGCCGGGCAGGTCGGCCTCGGTCGCCGGCCAGTTGACGTTCATGCCGATCCCGACCACGAGGGCCGGCGGCCGTCGCTCCGACCTGGCGCCCGAAGCACCGGTCTGCCCCGCGCCCGGGGCGATGGGCTCCACCAGGTCCGCTTCGGCAAGGACCCCCGCGACCTTTCGGCCGTCGGGCGCGACGAGGTCGTTCGGCCATTTGACGCCGAGGATCACGCCGGCGACGGCCCGAGCGGCCTCCCGTCCCGCGAGAGCGACCGACCCGCTTGCCAGATGGCGTTCCTCGGCGCGCAGATCGGGACGGAGCAGCACCGACGCGAGCAGGTTGGTGCCGCCCGGCGCCTCCCATCGTCGGCCGAGCCGCCCTCGTCCGGACGTCTGGTGGTCGGCGACCGCCACGACGCCCTCGTCCGCACCGGCGCGAGCCTCGTCGAGGAGGTACCGGTTGGTCGAGTCGATGGACTCGAAGCGCCTGACGTCGGTGAACAGGTCGCCCAACATGCACTCACCCTACGGGCCGTGCCAGTCTGGTAGGTCTGTGGGTATGTGGGCTCCGCCGCCCTTGAACCAACTGTCATCGACCCCTCCCGACCCGAAAGGCGCAGCGTGCTGAAGAAGGTACTCATCGCCAACCGGGGCGAGATCGCGGTCCGGGTGATCCGGACCTGCCGTGAGCTCGGCGTCGCGACCGTGGCGGTCTACTCGGAGCTCGACCGCGACGCGCTCCACGTGCGGTTGGCCGACGAGGCCCACGCCCTCGGAGGGCAGTCTGCCGCCGAGAGCTATCTCAACACGTCGGCCATCCTCGACGTCATCGAGCGCAGCGGCGCGGACTCGGTCCACCCGGGATACGGCTTCTTCTCCGAGAACACCGACTTCGCGCGTTCCATCACTCAGCGCGGCGTGGTCTTCGTCGGTCCGCCTCCGGAGGCGATCGAGGTCATGGGCGACAAGATCAGCTCCCGCCATGCGGCCGAGCGCGCCGGCGTCTCGGGTGTGCCTGGCCGCTCCGAGGTGCTGACCTCGCCGGACGAGGTGGTGAGTTTCGGAGACCAATTCGGCTGGCCGGTCGCGATCAAGGCTGCCTACGGAGGTGGTGGTCGCGGGATGAAGGTCGTGGCGGGACCGGAGGACGCGGCCGACGCGCTCGAATCCGCACAGCGCGAGTCGGCCGCCTACTTCGGCCGCGACGAGTGCTACGTCGAGCGGTACCTCGCCTGGCCGCGCCACGTCGAGATGCAGGTCATCGCCGACACGCACGGCACGACCCTCTGGCTCGGCGAGCGCGACTGCTCGGCGCAGCGACGACACCAGAAACTGATCGAGGAGAGCCCTGCACCGAACTTTCCCGACGAGGTCCGCCACGCGATGGGCGCCGCGGCGGTCCGGGTCGCAGAGGCCTGCGGGTACGTCAACGCCGGCACCGTCGAGTTCCTCTTCCAGGACGGCGAGTTCTTCTTCCTCGAGATGAACACCCGGCTCCAGGTCGAGCACCCGGTCACCGAGCTGGTGACCGGACTCGACCTCGTGGAGTGGCAGCTCAGGGTCGCGGCCGGCGAACCGCTCGGTTTCGACCAGGAAAGCGTCCAGCGGAACGGTCACGCGATCGAGGTCCGGATCAATGCCGAGAACCCGGCCGGCGGTGCATTCACCCCCTCGCCCGGAAAGATCACCCGGCTGGTCGCACCGGGCGGGCCCGGGGTCCGTCTCGACGCCGGCTACGAATCCGGTGACACGGTCAGCCAGTTCTACGACAACCTGGTGGCAAAGCTCATCGTGTGGGGCCACGACCGCGAAGCCGCTCGCGCCCGGATGCTCCGCGCGATCGACGAGACCGTCGTCGAGGGTGTCGCCACCACCCTCCCGGCAGACGTCGCGATCCTGTCCCACCCCGACTTCGTGGCCGGGGAGCACTCGACCAACTGGGTGGAGCACGGGCTCGATCTGACCGGGATCGCGGCTCCGACGGAGCCGGCGGCGCCCGCAGCCGACGCGCCGGACGAGGTGCCCCGCGTCCTGCGCGAGGTGACGGCGGAGGTCGACGGTCGTCGCTACCAGGTGAAGCTCTGGGTTCCCGACCTCGGTGACCCGCCTGCCCCAGGAGGTGCGACCGCGCGCACCGCCACCTCGAAGCGGCCGAGGGCCGCCGCGTCGGGTGCCGGATCGGGGAACGTCGCCGTCCCCATGCAGGGCACGATCGTGAAGGTTCTCGTGACCGAGGGCGATGCCGTCGAGATCGGTCAGACGGTGTGTGTGCTCGAGGCGATGAAGATGGAGAACAACGTGAATGCCGACAAGGCTGGGACCGTGAAGGAGGTCAAGGTCTCGGTCGGCGATTCGGTCGGACCGGGCGATGTCGTCGCGGTCATCGGCTGAGGGGGGCTCGGCCGCGGAGAAATCCGCACCGGGCCTCGACGGGTTGAAGGACGAGGCGCGCCGCGCGGTCGAGTCGCAACTGCCCGGTCTGGTCGAGCTCAGCCATGCCATCCACGATCATCCCGAGACCGCCTTCGACGAGAACCGCGCCAGCGCGTGGACCGCGGAGGTCCTCTCGAGGTCCGGATTCGAGGTGACCCATGGGGTGGCCGGACTTCCGACCGCGTTCAGCGCGGAGGCCGGGTCGGGACCTTTCGTCGTGGCGGTCTGCGCCGAGTACGACGCACTGCCCGGAATCGGCCATGCGTGTGGGCACAACGTAATCGCCGCTTCCTCGGTCGGTGCGGCACTCGGGCTCGCCGGTCTTGCCGACCGGCTCGGCATCACCGTCCGGGTGCTCGGCACTCCTGCCGAGGAGGGTGGCGGCGGCAAGATCACCATGCTCGAGGAAGGCGCGTTCGACGGGGCGCACGCGGCGATGATGGTCCACCCCTGGCCGATCGACCGCCTGGCGCCCACCTGTCTCGCGGTCTCCCACTTCGACGTGATCTTCACCGGAAAGAGCGCCCATGCCTCGGCCGCGCCCTGGGAGGGGATCAACGCGGCCGATGCGATGGTCGTCTCGCAGGTCGCGATCGGGCTGCTCCGCCAACAGCTCAGATCGGGTGACCAGGTGCACGGCGTGGTACTCGACAGCGGGGGCGCTGCCAACGTGATCCCCGAAACGGTCACCGGCCGGTTCATGTGCCGATCGATCACACTCGCCCGGTTGGAGCAGCTCGAGCCCAAAGTGAGGGCGTGCTTCGAGGCCGGTGCCCTGGCCACCAGCTCGCGGGTCGCCTACCGCTCGCTCTCCCCCGTCTATTCGCACATGGAGAGCGACGGAGACCTCCTCGCCTCGTACCGCGCGAACGCGGAGCGACTCGGCCGCCGATTCGACCTCGACGACGAAGGCGTGCCCTGGCCCACCATCTCCTCCGACATGGCCAACGTGTCGCTGGCGGTACCGAGCATCCACCCCCTACTGGGCATCGACTCGGCCGGTGCGGTCAACCACCAGCCCGAGTTCGCGGCCGCCTGCGTCACCGAGTCGGCGGACACCGCCCTGCACGACGGCGCGGTTGCGATGGCCTGGACGGCGATCGACGCGGCCCGACCCGGCCCGCTGCGCGAGCGCCTCCTTGCCCGTTCGCGCTGAGAGTGACCGGCGACGGTACGAGCGGACGCCGGGTGGGTAACGTGTCCCCCCATTCCCGCTTCTCCCCTTGGATCCAGCTCGCCTGCGTCGACGAACCCCCACCCGCCTGACCACAGGGGCCTGGTGATCCGAGTACCGTCACCGTTGGCTTCGATCCGGCACGCGCTTCCGGCGCTCATCGAGTCCGCCCTGGTGCCCGCCGTCCTGTTCTACGTGTTCTTGACCGCGATGGGCCTCAAAGGGGCGTTGTTCGCCGGACTGGCCTGGTCCTACTCGGCACTGGTCCGGCGCCTCGTCACACACCGACCTATCCCCGGCATGCTCTTGATCGGCTGTGCGGTCTTGACCGTCCGAACGGTGATCGCGCTGGTGACCGGGAACGCGTTCGTCTACTTCCTGCAACCGACAGCCGCGACGGCTGCGATCGGCGTGGCCTTCTTGGTGAGCACACTGATCGGCCGGCCGCTGATCGACAGGTTTGCACGGGACTTCTGCCCTCTCGATCCGGACACGCTCGTCCATCCCCTCACCCGCAAGGTGTTCGCCGAGCTGTCGTTGTTGTGGGCTGCCGTGATGCTGACCAACGCAGCGGTCGTCACCTGGTTCCTCCTCACCTCGTCGGTCGGCGCCTTCATCATCGAGCGGACCGCCACGAGCTGGCTGCTGACCGGAGCCGCCATCGCGCTTTCGGTCCTGCACTTCTCACGCCGAATGCGCCAAGGGGGCTTCACGCTGCGCTGGGACCTCGGAACCGCCGCGCCCGTCTGAGCACACTCACCGCCGCGGTGGTGCCAGCTCTCGACTAACCGGCCGGGTGGAACTCCCCGAAGACCCCGCGGAGAACGTCGGACACCTCCCCGAGAGTCGCCATGCCGGCGAGCGCGGCCTTCATCGGGACGAGGAGGTTCTGGGTGCCACGGGCCGCGGCCTCCACGTCGGCCAGCGCCGCGTCGACGGCCGCTTGGTCCCGCGCCGCCCTCGCCCGTTGCACCCGATCGACTTGGGACTTCTGTAGCGCCTCGTCGATCGGGAATACCTCCGACGGTCCCGCCTGCTCGTCGACGAACCGGTTGACACCGACGACCGTCTTCTCTCCGGCATCGACCGCCTTCGCATAGGCGTAGGCCGCCTGCTCGATCTCCTGTTGCATGTAGCGCGCCTCGATCGCGGCGACCGCGCCGCCCATGTCGTCGATCCGCTCGAGGTACTCCCAGGCGCGGGCCTCCACCTGGTCGGTCAGCGACTCGACGAACCACGAGCCGGCGAGCGGGTCGACCGTGTCGGCAATGCCCGATTCGTAGCCGACGATCTGCTGGGTCCGGAGCGCGACCTTGGCCGCGTGCTCCGTCGGGAGCCCGAGCGCCTCGTCGAACCCGTTGGTGTGAAGGCTCTGGGTACCGCCGAACGCGGCGCCGAGCGCCTGGAGGGTCACCCGCACGATGTTGTTCTCGGGCTGCTGCGCGGTCAGTGTCGACCCTCCGGTCTGCGTATGGAATCGGAGGAGCTTCGAGCGCTCGTCCTCGGCGCCGAAACGGTCGGCCATGAGCCGGGCCCACATCCGGCGGGCGGCGCGATACTTGGCGACCTCCTCGAAGAGGTTGTTGTGCGCGTTCCAGAAGAAGCTGAGCCTCGGCGCGAACTCGTCGACGCCGAGCCCCGCCGCGAGGGCGGCCTCGACATACGCGATCCCGTTGGCGATGGTGAAGGCGATCTCCTGCACAGCCGTCGAGCCGGCCTCTCGGATGTGGTAGCCCGAGATCGAGATGGTGTTCCACGACGGCAGGTGCTCCGCACAGTAGGAGAAGGTGTCGGTCACCAGCCGCATCGAGGGCCTCGGTGGATAGATGTAGGTCCCCCGGGCCACGTACTCCTTCAGGATGTCGTTCTGGACGGTACCGCCGAGAAGGCGGGGATCGACGCCGTTCTCCTCGGCCACCAACTGGTAGAGAAGGAGCAGGATCGCGGCGGTCGCATTGATGGTCATCGAGGTGGTGACCTTGTCGAGCGGCAGATCCGCGAGCAGGAGCCGCATGTCCGCCAGTGAGTCGATGGCCACCCCTACCTTTCCGACCTCGCCCTCCGCACGGGGATGGTCGGAGTCGAAGCCCATCTGGGTCGGGAGGTCGAACGCACACGACAAGCCGGTCTGCCCCGCGCCGAGAAGGAACTTGAACCGTTCGTTGGTGGACTCGGCGGTGCCGAACCCTGCGTACTGCCGCATCGTCCACAGCCGGCCCCGGTACATGTCCTCGCGGATGCCCCGGGTGTAGGGGAAGTGACCCGGCGCGCCGAGCCGTGCCTGAGGGTCCCACTGGGCGAGGTCGTCGGGCCCATAGACAGGGTGGAGCTCGATACCCGAGTCGGTGAAGCGCCGGTCACGCTTGCCCGAAGAAGGACCTGGTGCAGCCATCGGCAACAGGTTAGGGGCTCTCGCATGCGCCGCCGGACGGTCCGGACCGGCCGGGCGCGGGCACGTGCTCGGTTCTGCGCCCCGGCGAGTACCGGGCGGTCAGGAGGTGGACGGCGATGCCGCCACGTGGGGCATGCACAACTCGTCGTACTCGGCGATGACCAACTCGCCCGCGTCGGGTCCGCACGCCGGGCAGGCCGGATCGCGGTGGACCTTGAAGGTACGGAAGGTTTCCTCCAAGGCGTCGTACGCGAGCAACCGTCCTTCGAGGGTCTCTCCGATTCCGAGAAGGATCTTCACCGTCTCGAGCGCCTGGATCGAGCCGACGATCCCGGGCAGGACGCCGAGGACGCCCGCCTCGGCGCAACTCGGCGCCAGCTCGGCCGGAGGAGGCTCGGGGATCATGCAGCGGTAGCACGGACCCACGTAGGGATGGAAGACCGTCACCTGGCCCTCGAATCGGAAGATCGATCCGTGCACGACCGGGATTCGCTTGATCAGTGACGCGTCGTTGACCAGGTAGCGCGTCGGGAAGTTGTCGGTCCCGTCGAGGATCACGTCGTAGCCGTCGATGATCTCGAGGACGTTGTCGGCACCGAGACGCACGTCGTAGGTCACGACGTTCACGTCGGGATTCATCAGGGTCAGCGTCTTCTTCGCCGAGTCCACCTTGCGCTCACCGATCCGATCGGTGTTGTGGAGGATCTGACGCTGAAGGTTCGAGGCGTCGACGACGTCCATGTCGATGATGCCGAGGGTGCCCACTCCGGCTGCGGCGAGATAGAGCGCGGCGGGAGACCCGAGTCCGCCCGCGCCGAGGAGAAGGACCTTCGAGTCCAGGAGCTCGAGCTGACCCTCCTCCCCGACCTCGGGGAGGAGGAGGTGCCGCTGGTAGCGGTTGCGCTGGTCGGGAGTGAGGGCGCGCGGCGCGGTCCAGGACCTTCCCTCGTCCTTCCACCGGTTGAAGCCGCCGACGACCGAGGCCACGTCGGTGTAGCCGAGCTCCTGCATGGTCTTCGCGGCGAACGCCGATCGGACACCGGCGGCGCAGTAGACGAGGACGTGCGAGGACTTGTCGGGGATCCGGCCCTCGACCGAGGTTTCGAGGTTTCCTCGCGGGATGTGCAGCGTGCCGGGCAGAGCGCCCTGCTCGTACTCGTCGGGCTCGCGGACGTCGAGGACCACGGTCCCGCCGGCAGCGATCTCCTGCTCGGCGGTGGCCGGGTCGACCTCTCGGACGGCGGCCTTGGCATCGGCCAGCATCTCCCTGAATGTGGGCACGGCAATCACGTTCCTTCTTCGAGGCGTCCGCGCCAACCGGGGGCGCACGCTCTTCGTACTTGTTGAAACACTACCAGCGAGGTCAACATTCCCTCTGGAGCGGGGCCGTGCGCCTTGTCACCGGTAGCGTCTGGCTTCGTGGAGGTCGGATGGAGCTGACCGACGCGGTAGGGCGTCGCCGGATGACCCGGAACTTCTCGGGCAGACCTCTCGACTCGGGCGTCGTCGACGACCTGCTGGCGGCGGCGCTCCGGGCTCCGTCCGCCGGCAACACCCAAGGACGCGAGTTCGTGGTCCTCGAAGGGGCCGAGACGGCCGGCTACTGGGACTCGACGACGGACGCCGCCTGGCGGGCACGGTCGCCTCGCTACGCCGGACTCCGAAGGGCGCCCACGGTGATCCTGGCCTTCGCCGATCCCGAGGCCTACGCCGCGCGCTACCAGGAGCCGGACAAGGCTGCCGGCGGCCCCGGAGTCGCGGAATGGCCCGTCCCGTTCTGGTTCGTCGACGCCGGGTTCTCGGTCATGACCATCCTGCTCGGTGCCGCCGACCTCGGCCTCGGGGCCGCGTTCCTCGGCAACTTCCGCGGCGAGGCCGCGTTGCGGGCCGAACTCGGGGTGCCGGATCGCCTGCGATGGCTCGGAGCGGTCCTGCTCGGCGAGCCGGCGCATCCCGACCCACCCACGACCTCCGCGGCGCGACCGCGGCGGGCCCTAGACGAGTGCGTCCATCGCGGACGGTGGCAGCGCGGTGGGGAGGGTTCTTCCTAGCTGCTCTTCATCTCCACGGTGAGCGTGTGGAAGTCGGAGGTGCCCACGTTCTCGAAGGTGTGAGGAGTCAACGGCCCTCCCCAGGTCGCGGAGCCCTGGGCCGGGGGTCCCCCGCCGGACCTGGTGTCGGCGATCACACCGCCGTCCTCGTCTCGTCGCACGAAGTCACTGGAGCCAAGGAGATACAGCACTCCGCCCCAACGATGGGTGTGGAGCGGCACAGTGGCCCGCGGTGGGACCAGACCCTCGAGGACCCGGACGCGATCGTCCTCGTAGAGGACGGTGTGAAACGCGGGCGCTGCGATCACCGCATCCAACTCGTCGGGCCACGGCCACCATTCGTTCATCCCTGCTCTCCTCGATCAGTCGCCTTGGTTTCGTCAGTCGCCTCGGTTGCGGCAGATTCGATCGGTTGCGGGAGCCCGTTCCGAACCGCAGCAAACCGCTTGGATCCGATCGAGCGCGGTAGCCTGAGGTCCTCGGCGAGCGGGAGGTGGAGCGTGACTTTGGTCTCGCGAATCTCGGGTGTTCGAGGTACGGCCCATTGAGCACCGATCTGGCTCGCTGGCAGTTCGCCACCACCTCGATCTACCACTTCCTGTTCGTACCGGTCACCATCGGGCTCGCGTTCCTCACCGCGCTCCTCCAGACCAGTTGGTACCGCAACGACAATCCCACCTTTCGGCGCCTCACTCGTTTCTTCGGAACGCTGCTCCTGATCAACGTCGCGATCGGTGTCGTGACCGGTCTGGTCCAGGAGTTCGAGTTCGGAATGAACTGGTCCAACTACTCGCGCTTCGTCGGCAACATCTTCGGGGGCCCGCTCGCGATGGAGGGTCTGGTCGCGTTCTTCGTCGAGTCGACCTTCCTCGGCATCTGGATCTTCGGCTGGGACCGCATCTCCCGCAGGCTGCATCTCGCCTGCATCTGGACGGTCGCCGCCGCCACCATGGTGTCCGCCTTCTTCATCATGGCGGCGAACTCGTGGATGCAACACCCGGTCGGTTACGTGATGAACGCTCAGCACCAGCCCGAGCTGAACGACATCTGGGCCCTCTTCACCAACCCGGTCTTCGTCTGGGCGTTCCCCCACGTGGTCCTCGCCTCCCTCGTGACCGGCTCGGTGGTGATGCTCGCCTTCTCCGCCTGGCACCTCCGACGTAAGAACTCGGTGGAGGCGTTCCGGCGCACGGCGGCCATCTCGCTCATCGTGCTCACCCCCTCCCTCGCCATCAACCTCTTCATCGGCAGCGAGCTCGGCGTCGTCGAAGGCAAGTACCAGCCGATGAAGATCGCCGCCGCCGAGGCGCTCTGGACGACCTGCCCCTCGCACTGCTCCTTCTCGCTCTTCCAGATCGGCGGGGGCAACAACGACCAGACGCCGACCCAGATCATCGAGATTCCCGACCTGCTGTCGATCCTCGCCACCAACCACGTGGACGGCGAGGTCCAGGGCCTCAACAACCTCCAAGCCCAGTACGAGAAGCAGTACGGACCCGGGAACTACGTCCCGAACGTGTTCATCCAGTACTGGAGCATGCGAGTGATGGCCTATCTCGGTTCGCTCCTCTTTGTGTTCGCGCTCTGGGGTGTGTGGCTGCTCCGGCGGAAGACCCTCGAGAAGGCGAAGTGGTTCCTCCTGATCGCACCGTGGGTGGCGATCACTCCGTTCTTGATCAACACCGCCGGTTGGCTGCTCACCGAGAGCGGGCGACAACCCTGGATCGTCCAGGGCCTGATGACCACCGCCCAGGGCGCCTCCCCGAACGTGACCTCGGCCGACATCTGGATCAGCTTGATGGTCTTCGTCGTTCTCTACGCGGGGCTCGGCATCGCGGACGCCTATCTGATGATCCACTACGGGCGACGACCACTCGAGGGGGGGCCCGAAGAGGACAGTGAGGAGGGTGAGCAGGGGGACGGGACCGGCGGCGTGCCGTCCGAAGAGCCGCGCGTTCCGGCGCTCATCTACTAGGGAGAGAAGGACGAGATCGCCGTGGTGCACCTCAACAACATCTGGTTCATCGTCATCGTCATCCTCTGGGTGGGGTTCTTCGTCCTCGAGGGTTTCGACTTCGGAGTCGGGATGCTGCACTCCTTCGTCGGACGGACCGACGCCGAACGCCGGGTGTGCGTCAACACCATCGGGCCGGTCTGGGACGGCAACGAGGTCTGGCTGATCGTGGCCGGTGCGGCGATCTTCGCCGCGTTTCCCGGGTGGTACGCAACCATGTTCTCTGCGCTCTACCTGGCAGTCGTGCTCATCTTGATCGCGTTGATCGTCCGCGGCCTTTCGTTCGAGTACGGCCGCAAGATCGACGATCCCCGCTGGCGAGGGACCTGGCGGTGGTCGCTGACCATCGGGAGCTTCTTCATCCCCTTCCTGCTCGGCACCGCGCTCGGCGACCTCCTCCACGGTCTGCCCGTCGATCAGGCCCACAACTACACCGGCACCTTCTGGGGTCTGCTCGTCCCCTTCGGGCTCTACACCGGTCTCACCCTCACCGTGCTCTCTCTCCTGCTCGGCGTGACCTACCTGACGTTGAAGACCGAGGGCGAACTGCACGAACGGGTCAGCCGGCTCTCCGGCCCGATCGGGTGGGTCACCGTGCTGATCAGCTTCGGCTGGCTCACCTGGAGCCACGTCGGGATCGCCTCGGCCGGCTTCGTGCCGAACCCGATCGACGCGCTCGCGCTGGTCGCGGTGGTGGCGGCCGCGCTGTTCGCCGAAGGAAAGGCGGAGGGGTGGGCCTTCGCATCGGCGGCCACCGCCATCGCAAGCGTCGTGGGCTCCCTCTTCTTCGACCTCTTCCCGCGGGTGATGGTCTCGACGACCAATACGGCCTACAACCTGACGGTGGCCAACTCGGCGAGCCCCTCGTACACGCTCAAGGTCATGTCGGTGATCGCGCTCGTCTTCTTCCCGCTCGTCCTGCTGTACCAAGGATGGAGCCTCTACATCTTCCGCAAGCGCGTCACTACCCCGCCGGCCACCGAGGTCGCCGGACAGGCCGGCTGAGGCGCCCCTCTCGGATCGCCACACTTGGACCCGCGATCCGAACCTCTGCAACACTGAGAAGGCGGACGACCGAAGGGACGGGCACATGGCCGATTTCCCCCCCATCGCGGACTACGGGTTCCTCTCCGACTGTGAGGTCAGCTGTCTCGTGGCACCCGACAGCGCGGTCGAATGGTTCTGCCTGCCGCGCCCCGACTCACCGAGCGTGTTCGGCGCGATGCTCGACCGCCGGGCGGGTTCGTTCAGCTTCGCACCCGAATCCAACGCGGCTCCCCACGACCGGCGCTACCAGCCCGGGACCATGGTGATCGAGACCACCTGGCACACCCCGAGCGGATGGCTTCTCGTCCAGGACGTGCTGCTGGTCGGCACCGCCACCCCCGATTCGCGGCGGCGACCCGACTACCGCCGAGCGCCGGGTGAGATGATCGGCCTCGGAACGCTGCTCCGGTTGGCCACCTGCATCGACGGATGGGTCGAGATCACCCTCAATTGCATCCCGAACTTCGAGTACGGGACGGTCGGCGGGTCCTTCTCCTACCGGGGTGACGACTACTCGTCGATGGACATCCGTCCGGTGGCGCCCTCCGCGTCACCCGCGATGCGGCTGAACAGCAACCTGCGCCTCGGCACGATCGGGCAGCGCTGCATGGGCCGGACGACGCTGGAGCGAGGCGCGAGCGCGTTCGTCGCGCTGTCGTGGGGCGATCACGACGTCACTTCGGTCGAGGACGCGCAGGAAGAGGTGGCCGCGACTGCGGACGCGTGGCGCCGGTGGCTCAGCACCGCGCAGGTCGCGGATCATCCCTGGCGCCGGTACATCGAGCGCAGCGCGCTGACGCTCAAGGGACTCAGCTACGCACCGACCGGGGCGATTCTCGCCGCAGCGACCACCTCGTTGCCGGAGACGCCGGGCGGCCAGCGCAATTGGGACTACCGCTACACGTGGATCCGCGACTCGTCGTTCATGTTGCGGTCGCTCTACCGTCTCGGCTTCGACTGGGAAGCGGTCAACTTCTTCGCCTTCGTGCTCGACTGCGTCATGGACGGTGATGCGGGTTCGACCGCGATGACCAACCCTCACCTGCAGATCATGTACGGGATCGGGAGCGAGCGCGACCTGACCGAGCGGACCCTGGACTATCTGTCGGGCTGGCGGGGCTCGCGTCCGGTCCGCGTGGGCAACGGCGCGTTCGACCAGCTCCAGCTCGACGTCTGGGGCATGCTGTTCGACGCGGTCACCATCCAGGTCAAGCGGACCGACCTGCAGATCGCCGGACCGGTGTGGGAAGGCCTCTCGTCGCTCGTCGAGCAGGCCGCCGATCACCGCCACGACAAGGATCAGGGCATTTGGGAGGTGCGCGGCGACCCGCAGGACTTCACCGCGTCGAAGGTCATGTGCTGGGTGGCCCTGGACCGCGCCGCGTGGCTGGCGGAGCAGCGGGGCGACGACGAGCGCACCACCAAGTGGCGGACCATCGCCGACGAGATCAAAGAAGAGGTCCTCGACAAGGGTGTTTCGTCACGGGGCGTGTTCCGGCAGCACTACGAGACCGACGATCTCGATGCCGCGCTCCTGCTGATCCCGCTCATGGGGTTCCTGCCCGCCACCGACGACCGGGTCCGCTCGACGGTCCTCGCGATCGCCGACGAGCTGACCGAGGAAGGGTTCGTGCTGCGGTACCGCACCGATACGACCGACACCGGCTTCAGCGGAAAGGAGGGGACCTTCACCATCTGCTCGTTCTGGCTGGTGTCCGCGCTGGCCATGATCGGCGAGCACGACCGGGCGCGCTCACTTTGCGAGAAGCTCCTGTCCTTCGCCGGCCCTCTGCTCTTGTACGCCGAGGAGATCGACAGCACGAGCGGCCAGCATCTCGGCAACTTCCCTCAGGCCTTCACCCACCTCGCCCTCATCGAGGCGGTGTCGTCGTTGTCGGATTCCGAGCGAACCGGCCCGTAGCCGGCGTCCCACCTCGCGTCAGGCCTGCGGGTCCGACCGCTCGCCGAAGATGGCCCGCGCCTCGGGGCTGTCGCGCAGCTCGGGACTCATCGCCGGGAACGGGTTCGGCATGACCTGCTCCCGCACCTTTGGAGGAAGACTGAGGTCGCCGCCGGTGTGGCCGACGCTGAAGACCCGCTCGGGACGGGCGCGTCCGATCATTGCCTTGCCCCACCTCCAGAGCGCTGCGAACCGGTTGCCGAATCCGTTGAGGAAGCCGATGTGGACGAAGAGCCACACCACCCAGCCCGGGAAGCCACTGAGTCGCACGCCCCGGAAGCTCACGATCGCCTTGAAGCGGCCGATGGTGGCGGCGCTGCCGAGGTCTCGGTACTTGAACGGGACCGACCGGTCGTCCCCTTTCATCCGGCGGCGGATGGTGTTGGCCGCGTGCAGCCCTCCCTGCATCGCCACCTCACAGACTCCCGGAAGGTTGTCGAGGGCCGCCATGTCGCCCACCACGAAGACTTCCGGGTGACCGGGCAGGGTGAGATCGGGCTCGGCCACCACCCGGCCCTGGCGGTCGACCTCGGCGCCGGTCGCGATGCCGAGCGCCTCGGCAAGGGGCGAGGCGTGCACGCCCGCCGCCCAGATCACCGTGCCGGCAGTGAGCCGTTCCTCTCCGTCGGGACCCGAGAGGGTCGCGCCGAACGGGTCGACGTGGGTCACCTGGGTCTCCATCCGTAATTCGACGCCCATCTTGGTGAGCTGAGAAGCGGCGCGGCCGGCCAGGCGGTCCCCGAAGTTGGCGAGCGGCTGCTTTCCCCCGTCGGCAAGGACCACCCGGACGTGCGACGGATCGATCGCGTGGAATTCGTGACGCAGACTTCGCACCGCGAGCTCTCGAACCTGCCCGGCGAGCTCCACGCCGGTCGGTCCGCCACCCACGACCAACATGGTGGTCAGGTAGCGGCGAGCCTCGTCGGTGCGGGCGGTCTCGGCCACCTCGAGGGCACCGTAGATCCTCCGGCGCAGTTCGAGTGCGTCGTCGATCGTCTTCATCCCCGGCGCGATCAGTGCGTACTCGTCGTGTCCGAAGTAGGACTGGCCGGCGCCGGCCGCCACGATCAGGCTGTCGTAGGGGAAGTCGACCTCGAGACCCGGGATGCTCTTCGCACGGACGATCCGGTGCTCGAGGTCGAAGTCGGTGACCTCGGCGAGCTCCACCCGCACGTTGTCGCGCTTGCGGAACAGGTGACGGAGGACCGGCGAGACCTGACCGGGCGACAGGATCCCGGTCGCCACCTGGTAGAGCAGCGGCTGGAAGAGGTGGTGGTTGCGCCGATCGATCAGCGTGACCTCGGCTCGGGTGCGTGCGAGTAATCGAGCCGCAGGCAGCCCACCGAACCCGCCGCCGACCACCACGACCCGATGGCGCGCCGGACTTCGCTCCGTCATGGTCACCTCCGATCGCCGGACGCATCCGTCGCGCACCGGCCCCGCCGCGGAGATCCTATTGACCGGCGGGACTGTCGGACAGAGCTTCGGCAAGGTGGCCGCCAGGTGCTCGGCAACCCTCGCCTCCGACCATGGGTTGCACGGAGTCGCCCCGACATGGCGCCACTCCGTCGCCAACACCGTCGAGCACCGCGGAGGAGAACCATGTCGCCGAGCACCGCCTCGCCACTGGCCGTCGTCGAACCCGAGAACGACCACCTCGCGCGGCCGACCCTACGAGTGGTCCGCTGGCTCGACCCGATCGCCGACCCCCACGGTGTGCACCCATGCTCTCGTTATGTGGAGCTCTACTGGCTCGGGATCATCGGGCCGTCGACGACCTGGCTCTTGCGGCGGCTGTCGTACGGGCTCGAAGTGCATGCCGACGGGTTCGACCTCGACCTCGCCGAAACCGCCCGGGCGCTCGGGCTCGGAGAGCGCCTGGGGAGGAACTCGCCGTTCCGCCGCGCCATCCGCCGCCTCTGCACGTTCGAGCTCGCCCGGCCGCACGGCAGGGAAGGTCTCGCGGTGCGGGTCCATGTCCCACCGCTCCCGCTCCGGCACCTGGGCCGGCTGCCCGACGCGCTCCAGCAGAGCCACCGGCGCTGGCAGGTCGAGCAACGGCTCCCCGAGGTCGAGCAGACCCGACGCCGAGCGCAGCGGCTCGCGATCGACCTGGCCGCCGCGGGGCGAGATCGTGCGGAGATCGAGGCGCAGCTCGGCGCCTGGCACTTCCACCCCGCCGTGGCCTTCCAGGCCGCGGCCGCGGTCAGCCCGGGTCCGCCTCGTGGCCGGCCGGCGTCAGACCCCAGTACGCGTCCTTCGGTTCGATCTCTCCCTTGATCACCCGATCGATCACCGCGCAGATCGGCAGATCGAGCCCGTGGCGACGGGCCAGGTCGAGCGCCACGCTCGCGGTGCGGACTCCTTCGGCCACCATGTGCATGTCGGCGAGGACGTCATCGAGTCGGCGACCCTTCCCGAGCTGCTCTCCGACCGCCCGGTTCCGGCTGTGGGAGCTCATACAGGTCGCGATCAGGTCGCCCATCCCCGCGAGCCCCGCGAAGGTGGTCGCCCTCGCGCCCATGGCCACTCCGAGCCGGGTGAGCTCGGCGAGACCTCGCGACATCACCCCGGCCCTGGTGTTGTCGCCTACGCCGAGACCCTCGCCGATGCCGGCGGCGATCGCGATGATGTTCTTGAGCGCCCCTCCCATCTCGCAGCCGATCACGTCGTCGTTGAGGTAGACCCGGAACACGCCGCGGGTGAACACCTTCTGGATGGCACGGGCCACTTCGAGATCCTCGGTCGCGACGACCGAGGCGGCGGCCTTCCCGGACATGATCTCGTGGGCCAGGTTCGGACCGGTCAGCGCGGCCACCGGGTGCCCGGGTGCGACCTCCCTGATCACCTGGGTCATCCTCAGCAGCGACCCGCGCTCGAGACCCTTGGCGAGGCTCACCACCGGGATCCAGGGCCGGATGTGGCGAGCAGCGTCGACCAGCACCCCCCGGAAGCCGGAGGATGGTACGCCGACGACCAGCAGGTCCGCACCACAGGCCGCTTCTTCGATATCCGCGGTCGCGGCCAAGGTCGAGGTGAGGCTGAAACCGGGAAGGTAGGTGGCATTCACGTGGTCGGAGGCGATCGACTTCGCGACCTCCGGGTCCCGAGCCCAGAGGATCGTCTCGTGCCGGCGCGCCACGAGCGACGCGACCGTGGTGCCCCACGACCCGCCCCCGAGCACCGTGATCTTCACGTCGGAACGCTACCGCGGCGCTGCGACGAGCGTCGCGGGAACCGCGGGCGAACCTACTCGGCGGCCGGCGAGGGGCGGCGCAGCTCGAGGAGGGCGTGTGCGAACTCTTCGGAGGTGGCGAGCGCGACGAGCGTGCGGACTCCGAACCCGGTGCCGCCCTTGGTCAGGTAGTAGCGAGCGTCGTCGGAGCGTGCCGGTCCCGCGATGTCGAGGTGGGCCCATGGCACCTCCGCGACGAACTCGCGGAGCAGCATCGCCGCGGCGATGCTGCCTGCCTGGCCGGGCCGGCCGACGTTGCGCATGTCGGCCACGTCGGACTCGATGTGGGACCGGTAGTCCTCGGGCATCGGCAGCTGCCAGAGGGGCTCCCCGGCTCGAGCCCCAGCGGCACCCACCGCCTCGAGCAGCGACTGGTCGTTGCCCAGCAGGCCGGCGAGGTCCTTTCCGAGCGCGACGACCGCGGCGCCGGTCAGTGTCGCCAGGTCGACGATGGCATCGGGCCCGGTCTCCGCCGCGAGGGAGAGGGCGTCGGCGAGCACCAGCCGGCCCTCGGCGTCGGTGTTGAGCACCTCGATCGTGCGGCCGTTGCGCGCCGTCAGCACGTCGCCCGGCTTGGTCGCCGACCCGCCCGGCATGTTCTCGGTCAGCGGAGCGAGCGCACTGATCCCGATCCGGGCTCCGAGGGCGGCCGCGGCGTCGACCGCCGCGACGACGGCCGCCGCGCCGCTCATGTCGGTCTTCATGGTCTCCATCCCCGTCGCGGTCTTGAGCGAGAGGCCGCCCGAATCGAAGGTGATGCCCTTCCCCACCAGCGCGAGGCGGGGGGTCCGTCCGTCGACGACGAAGGGATCGCCCGGGCGGTACTCGATGCGCACGAGGCGCGGTGGCGCATTCGAGCCGCGGGCCACCCCGAGCAGCCCACCCAGTCGCTCCTCTTCGATGCGAGCCTCGTCCCAGACCTCGACCGACACCGACTCGACGCCCCCGAACCGGGCGACGGCGAGATCGGCGAACCGACCGGGTGTGAGCGAGCTCGCCGGTTCGTTGATCAGGTCGCGGGCGAGCCCCACCGACTCGCCGATGCGCGCGCCGCGGTCGGCGCCCTCCACCACGGCAGCCGCCTCGTCCGACCGGTTCGTACCGATCAGCAGCTCGTCGAGCCGCGCCGGGCCGGCCTCGGTGCGAAACCGCTCGTAGCGGTAGGCCGCGAGGGTGCCGCCGACGGCGGCCGCTTCGGCCGACGCCTCGAGGGGCAGCCCGTCCACCCTCGGGAGGACGAACAGTGCCGTCCCGCCCCGACCCGCCGTCCGGACGAAAGCCGCCGCGGCACGGCGCAACGACTCCGCGCCCGGGTCACCGGCGAACCTGGCGGGCTCCCCGATGCCGACCAGCACCACGTCCGTCCCGCCGGTGGGCGCCACGACCGTCTCGCCGATCGACCCCTTGAATCCACGCCGGGCGCACCACTCCGGGTCCAACGAGCCGGGGAGCTCGGCAAGCAGCATCGGGAGCTCCTCGGGCCGGACCGCGTAGCGCGGACCGCCCTCGTCGGCGTGGACGGGGATGCCGACGGCGGTGACGTCGTCGCGCGGGACCGTCCCGGCGAACGCGGAGACCCTCACCCGCGCCCCGGGGCGCCCCTCGCCGGACCCTCGTCCTCCCCTTCGGATCCTTGCGCGGTCGCACGCCTCCGGCGGGGCGCGCCACGGGCGAGCAGGTGCTCGGCGCCCTCGCAGCGCCTGGCGAGCGCCCACAGCAGATCCGACAACCGGTTGAGGTACTGGCCCACGAACGAGCCCTCCGTCGGGGACGACACCACCAGCCGTTCGGCCCTCCGCACGACGGTGCGAGCGAGATCGAGCGCGGCCGACGCCCGGTTCGCGCCCGGCACCACGAACTCGGTGGGCATCTCGACCTCGCCGATCAGCCGGTCGATGTGCGCCTCGAGCCCGGCGACCATCTCCTCGGTGACGAGTGACTTGCCCGGGACGAGCTTGCGCCGGTTGTCCGACTCGGTGGCGACCTCGGCCATCAGCACGTAGAGATCACGTTCGAGTGCGGTGAGCACCCCGTCGAGCTCCGAACCCGCAGCGGCTTCGGCCCGAGCGAGTCCCATGGCCGCCTGGGCCTCATCCACGGTCCCGTTGATCTCCATGATCGCCGAGTCCTTGCGGACCCGGCCGCCGAAGAGGAGGCCGGTCGTGCCGTCGTCGCCCGTCTTCGTGTAGATCTTCAACACCGACGCGATGCTAAACGACGGTGCCCGACGGCTCCGGCACGGCCCAGGGCCCTCCCGGTCCCCGGTAGCCTTGGTCGTTCATGGCACCCGATCACGAGACCCCGGGCTACCTGGAGGCAGCCGCTCAGCGCGTCGTCATCTTCGACGGTGCGATGGGCACCAACCTGCAGCTCGCCGGACTCGAAGCCGACGACTTCGGCGGGGCCGACCTCGAAGGGTGCAACGAGATCCTCGTGGTCTCGCGACCCGACGTCGTCGACCGCGTCCACCGCTCCTTCCTCGAGGTCGGCTGTGACGTCGTCGAGACCGACACCTTCGGTGCCTTCGGACCCGTGCTTGCCGAGTACGACCAAGCCCACCGGGTCCGCGAGCTCAATCTCGCCGCCGCCGCACTGGCGCGGGGGGCGGTGGCGGACTTCACGACTCCCGGGCGTCCGCGATGGGTGGCCGGCAGCGTCGGGCCGGGCACCAAGTTCCCGACCCTCGGCCAGATTCGCTACGCGGACCTGCGCGACGCCTACGAGGAGCAGATCGCCGCGCTCCTCGAGGGCGGGGTCGACCTCATCCTCGTCGAGACGGTCTTCGACCTCCTTCAGGCCAAGGCGGCGATCAACGCCGCTCGCCGGGCGATGAAGGCGGTCGGGCGGCAGGTTCCCCTGCAGGCGCAGGTGACCATCGAGCTGACCGGCACGATGCTCCCCGGCACCGAGATCGGGGCCGCACTGTGCGCGCTCGAGGCCATGGACGTGGACGTGATCGGGCTCAATTGCGCAACCGGTCCGGCCGAGATGTTCGAGCCGTTGCGGCACCTGACCGGGCACGCCGGCTTCCCGGTGTCCTGTCTCCCGAACGCCGGTCTGCCGTCGGTCGTCGACGGCAAGATGCACTACGACCTGAGCCCGGAACAGCTGGCGGAGTTCCACCGCCAATTCGTCACCGAGCTCGGAGTCTCGGTGATCGGGGGGTGCTGCGGGACGACGCCGGCTCATCTGGCGGCGGTGGTCGCGGCCTGCGCCGAACTCACCCCTGCGACGAGGCACCCCGAACCGGAGCTCGGCGCGGCTTCGATCTATACCCAGGTTCCCTTCACCCAGGACACGTCGTTCCTGGTCATCGGCGAGCGCACCAACGCGAACGGATCGAAGAAGTTCCGCGAGGCGATGCTCGACGGCGACTGGGACAGCTGCGTCGCCATGGCCAGGGAACAGGTAAAGGAAGGCTCGCACCTGATCGACGTCTGCGTCGACTACACGGGCGCCGACGGTGTGGCCGACATGGAGGAGGTCGCTTCGCGCTTCGCGACCCAGTCGACGGCCCCGTTGGTCATCGACTCGACCGAGGCGCCCGTCGTCGAGACCGCCCTCTCGTGGGTCGGTGGACGAGCGGTCATCAACTCGGTCAACCTCGAGGAAGGCGACGAAGAAGGGACCCGCCTCGACTCGTTCCTCTCACTGGCCAAGGAGTTCGGCGCAGCCGTCGTGTGCACCTGCATCGACACCGAGGGCCAGGCCCGCACCGCCGACTGGAAGGTCCGGGCGGCCAAGGCGATCCACGACATCGCGGTCCAGCGATACGGCCTGCGCGCGAGCGACCTGCTCTTCGATCCGCTCGCGCTTCCGCTCTCGACCGGCATGGAGGAGAGCCGGCGGGACGGCATCGAGACCATCGAGGGGATCCGCCGGATCAAGGCCGAGCTCCCCGGCGTGTACACGGTGCTCGGGCTCTCCAACGTCTCGTTCGGGCTCAACCCGGCGGCGCGCCAAGTGCTCAACTCGGTCTTCCTCCACGAGTGCGTCGAGGCCGGTCTCGACGCGGCGATCGTGCACGCCTCCAAGATCCTCCCCCTCTCCAAGATCGACGAGCGGACCCGCGAGGTCTGCCTCGACCTCGTCTACGACCGGAGGCGCGACGGCTACGACCCGCTGACCGAGCTCCTCTCCCTCTACGAGGGTGTCTCCAGCTCGGCGGCCGTGACAACCGAGGACCGGTCGGGTTGGACGGTCGAGCGCCGCCTCGAGCACCGGATCGTCGACGGCGACCGCAACGGACTCGACGAGGACCTCGACGAGGCGATGGCCGGTGGCATGCCCCCTCTGGCCATCATCAACGACGTGCTCCTCGCGGGGATGAAGACGGTCGGCGAGCTCTTCGCCTCGGGAGAGATGCAGCTCCCCTTCGTCCTCGGCTCCGCCGAGACCATGAAGCACGCCGTCTCCCACCTCGAACCCTTCATGGAGAAGGCCGACCAGGGCGGCAAAGGGGTCATCGTGCTCGCCACCGTCAAAGGCGACGTGCACGACATCGGGAAGAACCTCGTCGACATCATCCTGACCAACAACGGGTACACGGTGAAGAACCTCGGGATCAAGGTCGGCATCACCGAGATGGTCGCGGCGCTCGAGGACTCGGAGGCGGACGCGATCGGGATGAGCGGCCTGCTGGTCAAGTCCACGCTGATCATGCGGGACAACCTCGAAGAGCTCAACCGACGCGGCTTGGAGCGGGTCCCGGTGATCCTCGGCGGTGCTGCGCTCACCCGCACCTACGTCGAGCGAGATCTGCGTCAGATCTACAAGGGGCGGCTCTTCTACGGAAAGGACGCGTTCGAGGGCCTCCGCACCATGGACCGGCTGGTCGAGCTTTCGCGGACCGGCGAGGACGACCCCGAGTTCGGGACAGCACTCGGAGGCCGCGACCTCGGACCCCGAAAGAGCGAGCTCCGCCGCCAGGCCGCCGAGGAGGCGGTCGCTCGCGGAGAGCGCCTGCCGTCGCGTTCTCCGGACGTGGCGACGGACAACCGTGTGTTCGAGCCGCCATTCCTCGGGAGCCGGGTGGCCAGGGGCTTGGCCATCGACGACATCGCCGAATACCTCAACGAGACTGCGCTCTTCCGCAATCAGTGGGGGTTCCGCCCCGAGAACGGCGAGAACGACGCCGCGTTCAAAGAGCGCGTGCGCGCCGTCTTGCGCGAGCAGGTGGCGACCGCAAAGGCGGAACAGCTCCTCGTGCCCCAGGTGGTCTGGGGTCACTACGCCGCCAACGCCGACGGGGACGATCTGGTGCTCTTCGACGACGAGAGTCGCTCGACCGAACGCGCGCGCTTCGGGTTCCCACGGCAGAGCACCGAGCCCTGGCTCTGCATCAGCGACTTCTTCCGACCGGTTTCGTCCGGCGAACCCGATTGGGCGAGCTTCATGGTGGTCACCATGGGTGGGCGTGTCTCCGAGGAGGCTCATCGGCGCTACGACGACGACGAATATCGGAACTACCTCTTCCTGCACGGGCTCGGGGTCGAGATGGCCGAGGCCCTTGCCGAGTACTGGCACCACCGCATCCGCGAGGAGCTCGGCTTCGCGGACGAGGACGGGCCGACGCTCACCGGTCTCTTCCGACAGCAGTACCGGGGCGGGCGCTACTCGTGGGGCTACCCGGCCTGCCCCGCCCTCGAGGACAACGCCAAGGTGGTCGAGCTCCTCGAGGCGGGCCGCATCGGCGTCGAGGTCAGCGAAGGGTTCCAGCTCGAGCCCGAGCAGACCACCACTGCGATCGTCTGCCCCCATCCCCAGGCCAAGTACTTCGTGGCCTAGGCAGAAGGCCGCCCTGGTCGGCACTCGGGGATGTCTCGAATCGACGGCGAAATAGGTGCCTCTAACCAGGGGCGTCGGTACCATGGATTGAATGGAACTCGGTGTGTTGGCGCGGATGGCGGCGTTCGACCTCGGAGCGCACGCGGCGAGCATCGAAATCGGGCTCCTTGCGTTCGCGGGCGTCGTCGTCCTCGTGCTCTACGGGTTGAAGATCAAGCGCGCGCACGACCAGAAATTGCGGAAGGCCGCGAGCGCCGGGTACCACGACTTCGACGTCGCCCGATACGGAGGAACCGCGCCTGGTGAGTCACTGATCGAGGCGACCGTGACCAAAGGCCCTCAGGCACTCGCTCCCTCGTTCAGTGCGCCTCAGAAGGGGTCCCGTCGCAAGGACCGATCCACCGCCGATCCGCTTCCCATCCCGACATCGTTCGGGACCTCTGGTCCCGATACCGGCGTTCCGGCGTTCGACACGCTCGAGGCGCAGCGCATGCGACCGGAATCCGAACCCGCGGCGCCACCGGTCACGACGATCCCGCCACCTCCGCCGCCATCGGCTTCATTCCTGTCCCCCCCGCCGCCGACGGCTCCGCTCCCGCCGGCGCCCCGGCCCGACACAGAGGAATCCGAGGCCGACGGTCCGGCGCTGCCTCTCCTCGTCCCACCACCGCCTCCTTCGCCTGGCGCCCCGCCCTCGGCACCTCGGGGACGGTAGAGACCCGATCAGCTAGAGCGCGAGGGTCTCTCCACCGTCGACGACCAGCGCGATCCCGTTGACGAAGCGCGCGTGTTGGGAACAGAGGAAGGCGACGACCTTTCCGAAGTCCGCCGGGTCGCCCATCACGCCGGTACCTCCGAGCTCGCGCATCCGGTCGGTCGCGTGGGGGCCAGGGCAGACCACGTTGAGCGTGACCCCGCTCCCCTCGTGAGCGAGATCCTGCGCCGCGGTCTTCGCCCAGGCGCGGAGTCCCGCCCGTGCCGTGTTCGAGAGCGAGAGGATCGGCACCGCTTGCACGATCGAGTAGGAGGCGATGCAGCAGATCCGTCCCCACCCCTGTTCGCGCATGGAGGGGAGCGCCTCTCGAGCGAGGCGAACGGACGCGAGGAGATTGGCGTTGAGGGCGGATTCGAGCGCCGCGTCGTCGACGTCGAGCGCACGTCCTGGCGGAGGCCCACCCGCGTTGGCGATCACGATGTCCAAACGACCGAACGCGGAACGTGTGGCTGCCACGAGCCGCGACGGTGTCCCGGGGTCGCTCACGTCGGCGGCGGTCGCCTCGACGTCTGCACCCCCGGCCGCCAGCTCGGCGCGAGCTTGTTCGAGGGTGTCGGCGTTTCGTGCGGTGATCATCACCCGGACACCCTCTGCCAGAAGCGCCTCGGCCGTGGCCCTACCGAGTCCGCGAGAGCTGCCGGCGACCAGCGCGGCCTTTCCCTCGAGGCCCAGGTCCATCTCGGCAGCCCCGCTGCTAGGCCTCGACCACGGCGAGGGCGTGGGCGGCCGAGTTGAGTGATTCGGGAGCCCCTTCTGCTCCGACGACCACGATGTCCTCCAGCCGCATGCCGAAGCGGTCCGCCACGTAGATGCCCGGCTCCACCGAGAAGGCATGCCCGGGCTGCAGCCGCTCGCGGTTGCCGGCAACCAGGTAGGGGTCCTCGTGCTCCTCGATTCCGATGCCGTGCCCGGTCCGATGGATGAAGTACTCCCCGAGGCCCGCCTCGTCGATGATGTCCCTCGCCACACGATCCACCCGTTCGGCGGGGACACCGGCCCGGGCGGCCGTCACCGCGGCAGCCTGTGCGGCCGCGAGCACCTCGTAGCACTCGTTGACCTCGGGTGAGGGCAGACCGGTCACGACGGTGCGGGTGATGTCGGAGCAGTAGCCGACGTCGTCGTCCACCGAGAAGGTGCCACCGAAGTCGCAGACCACGGTCTCGCCAGGTCCGATCACCCGGGAGCCCGGCTCGTGATGAGGGCTGGCGGCATTGGGTCCGCTCCCGACGATGGCGAAGTTGACGTGCTGATGCCCTTCGGCGACGAGCCGAGTGGCGAGCTCGGCGGAGACCGCGGCCTCGGTCCTGCCGATCAGAGCGATCTCGCCCGCCTGCAGGGCGGTCGCCACCCGGTCGGCCGCGGCGCCGGCACGGCGCAGCGCGTCGATCTCCATCTCGTCCTTGACCGCCCGGAGCGGCGCGATGACCGTCGAGGCCTCCACGAACTCCGAGGTGGTGAGCCGGCGCCCGAAACCGAGGAGCGTGCTCGCCCACGAGCGATCCGAGATCGCGACGCGACTGGGCGACGAGCCCGATGCCGCGAGCAGCGAACAGACCAGGCCGACCGGGTCCTCTGAGTCGGCCCACGGCACGAGGTCGAAGAGATCCTCGGCCGCGCGCACCCGCGGCGCTTCGAGAACCGGCACCACGAGGACCGGATCACCCGACGCGGGGAGCACCAGCATGGTCAATCGCTCGAGCGGCATCGCCTCATATCCGGTCAGCCATGGCAGGTCGGCGCCGAGCGAAAGGAGGAGGGCATCGACGTCGAGCTCACCCATCCGCTCCCGTACCCGCCGGATGCGGGCACGGCGGGCGCCGACCGACGGCTCGGAGAGCGCGTCCATCACGCTCCGAGCACCACGGTCTCGGCCTGCGGCGAGCCCGCGGTCCGCTCCGCGGCCTCACGCGCGTGGTAGCTCGAACGGGTGAGGGGAGAGGCTTGGACATGGGTGAAACCCATTGCCATGCCCGCATCGTGGATCGACTCGAACTCCTCGGGCGTCCACCACCGCGCGACGGGAAGGTGCCGTGCGCTCGGACGCAGGTACTGACCGACGGTGACCAGTGCCACCCCGACCGCTCGGAGGTCCGCGAGGGTCGCGAGCACCTCGTCGGCCTCCTCCCCCATTCCGACGATGATTCCAGACTTGGTGATGAGCCCGGCATCCCTCGCCCGTGCCAACACCGCGAGGCTGCGGGCGTAGCCCGCGGACGGCCGCACGGCACGTTGGAGGCGCGCGACCGTCTCGATGTTGTGGTTGAGCACGTCCGGCCTCGCATCGAGGACGGTCGCGAGCGAACGGGCGTCACCTTTGCAGTCGGAGATGAGCACTTCGATCGTGGTGCCCACCGACCGAGCGCGGACGGCCTGGATCGTCCGCGCGAATGCACCGGCCCCGCCGTCGGGGAGATCGTCACGCGCGACGCAGGTGACAACGGCATGAGCGAGACCCATCCGAGCAACTGCTTCGCCGACGCGCTCCGGCTCGCTCGGATCGAGAGGCAGAGGGTGCGCGGTGTCGACTTGGCAGAATCCACACGACCGCGTGCAGCGCGATCCGTTGATCATGAAGGTGGCCGTACCGGCCGCCCAGCATTCGAAGATGTTGGGGCACCCCGCTTCGTGGCAGACGGTGACCAGTTCGAGGTCGCGGAGATCGTGCTGGACGCCGAGGAAGGTCTCGGTCGTCCGGGCCCTGACCCGCAACCACGGCGGCTTGCGCGCGCCGACCGGCAGGCCCTCTTCGGGTTCGACCCCGGCGCGCCGCAGCCGCAACTCGAGCGGGCGGGCCCGGCCGATGTCGACCGCGACAGGTTGGGGAATGTCGGGCTCGACGACCGCCGTCGAAGGGCTCGCCCGGTGTGAGCGGTATGAGCTGACCCCCTCGGGTGCCGATGCGGCTCCGTCGGTCACCCGTTGCACGTCGTCGAGCGGCCCCCAGAGCGGCTCGGCGGCCTCGAGGATCGCGTCGACGACGTCGCGCATGGGGACGTCGTAGCCCTCCGAGGCGACCGAGGTGGTCGGTTTGTCGGCAATTCCGCAGGCGACGATGTGCTCGAACATCGAGAGGTCGGTCGACACGTTGAGCGCGAAGCCGTGGGTCGTCCGGCCCCGGGCGGTTCGCACTCCGATCGCACAGATCTTGCGCGGACAGGGTGCGCGGCTCGAATCGGCCGGACCGACTCCCATCCACACGCCCGGGAACCCGGCCAGCCTGCCGACGTCGGAAGGAGGTACGCCGAGGGAGACCAGCGCGTCGATGACCACCTGCTCGACCTGGCGGACATGGGCGGTGCCGGTGTGGGGGCCTGCTCCGACCGATCGGATCGGATACCCGACGAGTTGTCCGGGCCCGTGGTAGGTCACGTCGCCGCCCCGGTCGACCCGAATCGCCTCGGCTCCGACGGCGGCGGGGTCGACCAGCACGTTGGCTGCGACCGCGTTGCGTCCCAACGTGTACACGGGGGGATGCTCGAGGAGGAGCAGGTATTCGTCAGCACTACGAGCCGCCAGCGCGCGCTGGAGGTCCCATGCCTCCCTGTAGGGCACGCGACCCAGCCATCGGACTCTCACGATCCCTCCACCCGTCTCACGTTCGGCGACGCGGGCCTAGAGCTCTCCGACCCAGTTGCGGTCGTCGAGGATCTCGGCCATTCGTGCGAGGAAGCGGGCCACGTAGGCACCGTCCACGGCTCGATGGTCGAAGTTCATCGCGACCAGACCGACCGAGTGGATCGCGATCGACTCGCCCCCGTCGGGCAGCTCGATGACCACCGGTCGTCTCGAGACGCCGTCGGTCGACAGAATCGCCACCTGTGGCTGGTTGATGATCGCTCCGGTGATAAGCGTCCCGAACGGTCCGGCGTTGGTGATGGAGAACGTCCCGCCGCTGATGTCGTCGAGACTCAGCCGCTTGGTCCGCGCTCGATCCGCGAGATCGTGGATGCGTCGTGCCATGCCCTTCAGATTGAGCTCCTCCGCCCCGTGCACCACCGGCACGATGAGCCCCTGGTTGTCGAGGTCGACCGCGATGCCGAGGTTGACGCCGTGGTGGACGATGAGCGCGTCGTCACCGACCGAGGCATTGAGGTGTGGGAACTCGGCCAGCGCTTCCACCGTCGCACGGGCGGCAAAGGGTAGATAGCTGAGCCCGAAGCCCTCTTCTTCCCTGAACCGGTCCCCGTGGGCGCGCCGCACCTGCTCGACCCGCTCGTAGTCGATCTCGCGGACCATCAACGTATGGGCTGACGTCGCCTTCGAGCGGGTCATGTGCTCGGCAGTGCGCCGACGGATGTTCGTGAACGGGACGATCTCGTCCCGCACCACGGCACCACGTCCGGGCGGTTCCTCGCTCACGTCGGTGCGGCCGACGAAAGCCGGCGGGGTGCGCTCGACGATGCTCGGTACCGGAGAGGGCTCGGCCGCGGCAGGCGACGGTGGCGGTGCGGTCGCGGGTGCCGCTGCTGCGGTATGTGCGGGCGCGGTGGGCGGTGGTGCAGGTGCCGAAACGGGTGCCCGACGCGCGGCAATGGCGCTCTCGACGTCGCTGCGGGTTATCCGCCCCGCGAGGCCCGTGCCAGTGACCGCACTCGGGTCGAGATCGTTCTCGGTGAGGAGCTTGCGGACGACGGGCGAGAGCACGTTGCTCGCCGAGGTCGGCATCGGGCCGTTGTTCGGCGACGCGTGCATCGGCGCGGCGGGCGGCGGTGCCGGCGCGGGAGCAGGGGGCGGGGTCTGCGCGGCGGGAGCTGGAGGAGCAACTGGCGCGGCGGGAGGCGGAGAAACAACTGGCGCGGCGAGCGGCGGTGCCGGCGCGGCGAGCGGCGGCGCGGGAGCAGGGGACGGGGGCTGCGCGGCGGGAGGCCGACCGGCCTCGCCAGCGGGACGAACAGCCGGCTCGTCGGGAAGCGCACCCACCGCGTCCTCGACCGACCCGGCGCGGGGCGGTGTCTGCTCCGTCGCGGGTGCTTCTGCGCTCGCCGACCCGTCTCCCTCCGCAGGCGCTTCCCCGCCGATCACCGCGAGCTTGGCTCCGACGTCGACCGTGTCGCCCTCCTCGACGAGGATTGCCGTCAGCACGCCGGCCGCCGGGGAGGGGACCTCGGAGTCGACCTTGTCGGTGGACACCTCGAAGAGCGGTTCGTCGCGCTCGACCGTGTCGCCGACCGCCTTGAACCATTTGGTGATGGTTCCCTCGGTGACCGTCTCGCCGAGCTGGGGCATCGTCACGTCAGGCAAGGTGGAGTCCCCTTCCGGTCAGTGCCAGCATCGTCTCGCCGAACGTCTCGGAGAGGGACGGGTGTGGCTGGAGGAAGTGCGCGACCTCTTCCGCTGTCGCCTCCCAGTTGACGGCGAGGTAGCCCGCGCCGAGCAGCTCGGTCACCCACGGACCGACCAGATGCACGCCGAGGATCTTTCCGGCCCCTCCGTCACCGTCTCGTTCGGCGACGATCTTGACCAGCCCCTCGGTGTCGCCGATGATCCGCGCCCGACTGTTCCCCCCGAACGGATCCTTCTTCACGACGACGTCGAACCCGGCCTCTCGCGCGGCTTCCTCGGTCATGCCGGCGTAGGCCACCTCCGGGTGGCAGTAGATGGCCCACGGCACCCGCCCGTAGTCGACCGGGACGGCCGGCTCCCCGAGGATGCCCTTGATCGCGACGATCGCCTCGGCGAAACCGACGTGAGCGAGTTGCGGCGTCGCGACCAGGTCGCCGACTGCCCACACCCTCTCCGCGGAGGTCTGCATCCCTTCGTCCACGGTGACGAATCCGGCGCCGTCGACCGCAACACCGGAGCCCTCGGCGAGGAGGCCATCGGTCCGCGGACGGCGCCCGACCGACACGACGACCATGTCGACCTCGAGCTGTTCACCCTCGCCGTAGGAAACGGCGGTGCCACGGCCCGACGCCAGCGGGGTGTGACCCTGGAGCCGAGCACCGACCTTCACGTCGATACCCCGCCGGCGGAACGACCGCGCCACCAC
This sequence comes from uncultured Acidimicrobiaceae bacterium, assembly GCA_963769905.1. GTDB lineage: Bacteria > Actinomycetota > Acidimicrobiia > Acidimicrobiales > RAAP-2 > Bog-756. The sequence continues at coordinate 420,784 of CAVYNG010000002.1, read as the reverse complement.
CCTCACCAGGTCCTCGTCGCATCCGTGGAGGAGTGAGGGAAGCGCCTCGAACACGGTCACCCCTGTGCCGAGGTCGGAGAGCAACGAGGCGAACTCACAGCCGATGACACCTCCGCCGATGATCGCCGCGGTCGAGGGGAGCTCCTCCAGCGAGAGGAATTCGTCGGAGGTCACGACGAGCCTGCCGTCGATCTCGAAGCCCGGGATGGTGCGAGGCACAGAGCCGGCCGCGAGGATCACGTGGGTTCCTGCGATCTCCGTCGTCGACCCGTCACCGCCGCTGATCCGCACACGCCGTCCCGGCAAGAGTGAACCGGTCCCGTCGAAGGTGGCCACTCCCCGGCCCTTGAGCAGGCCGGCGAGCCCGTTGAAGAGCTGTTCGACCACCTGTTGCTTGCGCTTCTGGCTGACCGCGAACTCGACCACCGGTCCGCTCGGATCGGCCGACGATCGGATGCCGAACTCGGCCGAGCCGGCCACCGTCCGGTAGACCGCCGCGGTCTCGAGGAACTCCTTCGCCGGGATGCAGCCTCGGTGAAGGCAGGTGCCACCGACCTTGTCGCGCTCGACGATGGCGATCGACAGCCCTGCCGCGGCGCCGTACAGCGCTGCCGCGTACCCGCCCGGACCGCCGCCCACGACGACGACGTCGAAGGTCTGCGACCCGCTCGCTCCCCCTCCGACCCCCCCCGGTGCTGCCTGCGCTACCACCTCGGGTGCCGTCTGAACCACCTCCATCGGATCGTCGCGTCGGGTGTCGGGAACGCGGCAAGCCTACCGGTCGGCGACCCTCCGGCCACCCTTCGAGTGCTGTTCGTCGCGCGCTGCGACGCGCAGTCGAGCACTCCCGACGCCGGGTTGGCGAGGGGCCGGTCGACGCCTCTGCGAAAGCCGGCACCGACCTCGTCGCCCCCGACCCCCTCGTCGGTCAGGAGAGCACCCGCCGTCGGAAGTTCCTGAGTCCGAGGCCGAGGAAGAGCGCGAGGAAGCCCGTGAGCACCGGATAGACGACATAGAGGTGCATGTGAGGGGCGTTGGTGAGCGCGGCCCGCATTCCTTCGTTCACGTAGATCAACGGGTTGATCAGGACGAGGATCTGGAGCCAGTGGACCGTCCCGAGCTCGACCGACGCGAGCCGCGTCCACTGGTAGTAGGTCCCGCCGAGGAAGGTGACCGGCAGGATGATGAAGCCGAACATGAGACCGATGTTGCGAGGCTCGAAGCTCGTCCCGAGGAGCAATCCGAGCGAGGCCATCGCGACGCAGGCGAGCGGCGTCAGCGTCACGATGACCCACCAGTGAAGGTGGATGTGGGCCTCGACGCCCCTGGCATGGACCACCGACGCGATCGGCAAGACGATGATCGCCGAGATGAGGCCCTGGACCGCTCCCGAGAGAACCTTCGCCATCGCCACCAGCCAGATCGGGCAGGGGGCCTGCACCCGGTCCTCGATCTCACGGGTGAAGCCGAACTCCTGCGACATGATCAGCGCGACCGACTGCACCCCTTGGAAGAGGATCGAGATCCCGACGACCCCGGGGACGAGGACCGTGGCGAAGGCGGACTCGGCTGCCGGGTTGCTCGTGCCGCCGATGCCCTGGCCGATCTTGGGGAAGACGTAGAGGAACACGAAGCAGAGCAGGAACGGCTGGACGATCGTCCGGATCACGAACTCGACCAGGTGCTTTCGGAGCACCACCAGGTCGCGGAGGATGAGCGCCCAAAGCGCGGTGCGGCTCGCCTCGAAGGTGGTGCGTGCGGGGCTCGACTCGACCATCGGAGTGCGCGGGCGGCCGTCGACGGCTGCCATTACTCGCGAAGCTCCCTGCCGGTGAGGTTGATGAAGACCGTCTCGAGCGTCGGCTCGGAGACCGAGACGTCGACGACCGGTAGCCCCGCGCCCTCCGCTGCGCTGACCACGGTCGGGAGCAATCGGTCCTTCCCTTTCACGTGGAGCTCCGCGCCGCCCTCGACGACGCGGGTGCGGGTGACGCCCTGCACTGCCGCGGTGAGCACCCGTGCCAGCTCGTCGGAATCGCCGTCTGCGAGCACGGTCACGATGGTGTCGGCGTCCACCGCGCGCTTGAGGACCGCCGGTGCATCGAGGGCGAGGATGTGCCCCTGGTCCATGATCGCCACCCGGCCGCAGAGCTGGTCCGCCTCCTCCATGTAGTGGGTCGTGAGCAGGATCGTCTGGCCGTCGGCATTGAGCTCGCGGAGGATCTCCCACAACGCGAGGCGGCTCTGTGGGTCCAGTCCCGCGGTCGGCTCGTCGAGGAAGAGCACCGCCGGACGGTGGAAGATCGCCCGGGCGACCATGAGCCGCTGGGCCATGCCGCCGGAGAGCGCGTACACCGACGCGTCGGCCCATCCCTTCAACTGGAACTCGGCGAGCAGGTCGGTCGCGACGCGCCGCGACTCGGCGGCGGGGATTCCGAAGAGTCGGCCGTGGAAGTAGAGGTTCTCCCAGACGGTGAGCTGCCGGTCCAGCGTGTTCTGCTGACTGACGATCCCGACGATCTGCTTGGCGAGAGCCGGATGGGCGATCAGGTCGACACCGCCGACGAACGCCTGACCCGAGGTCGGGACCACCCGGGTGGTGAGCATGCCCGCGGTGGTCGTCTTCCCCGCCCCGTTCGGGCCGAGCAGCCCGAAGATCTCACCGGCGGCGACCTCGAGGTTCAGGTGGTCCACCGCGGGAACGTGCATGCCCGCGTACACCTTGGTCAGGTCGACGGTGCGGATGATGGCGTCTGCGGAGGGGGCCTGGCCATCCCCCCGGGCGGGTGCGGTGGTCGTCATGGTCCTGACTGCGACGCTACCGCGGGCCTCGCCGGGAGCGTGTCCGCCGCTACGCCGGTGGCCTCCGGTTCACTTCGGAGGCATCCGGATCCCGCCGTCGAGGCGGATGACCTCCGCGTTGAGATAGCCGTTCGTCGCGATGTGCGCGACGAGTGCGCCGAACTCGGCCGGGATGCCCAGTCGCTTCGGGAAGTTGACCGATTCGCCCAACGCATCGCGAGCATCGTCGGGCAGCATCGCGAGCAAGGGCGTGTCGAACAAACCGGGCGCGATAGCGAGCACCCGTATTCCGACCACGGCAAGGTCGCGAGCGGCCGGAAGGGTCATTCCGACGATCGCTCCTTTGGACGCCGAGTAGGCGAGCTGGCCGATCTGGCCGTCGAACGCGGCCACCGAGGCGGTGTTGACGATCACCCCGCGCTCGTCGTAGGCGAGTGGGTCGAGGGTCGACATCACCGATGCCGCCTTGGTCATCACGTTGAAGGTCCCGATCACGTTCAGGTTCTGGATGAACCGGAACGGCTCGAGATCGTGGGGCGAGCCGTCGCGGTTGATGACCCGGCCCACCCAACCGGTCCCCGCGCAGTTGACGGCGATGCGGAGCGGACCGGCTCCGGCAGCCTGGTCGACGGCGCGTTGGCAATCCCCGGGGTCGGTGACGTCACCGCCGACGAGGTTCGCCGAACCGCCGATTTCGGCTACGACCTGCTTGGCCCGCTCCTCGTTCCGGTCGAAGACGGTGACCGTCGCGCCTTCCCCCGCGAGCCGGCGGGCGGTCGCCTCGCCGAGTCCCGACGCACCGCCGGTGATGAGTGCCGAGCATCCCTTGATCTCCATGGCAGCAGGTTAGGAGAGCGCCAGGTCCGACCCCAAACCCGGCTGCCTGTCGCGGTTCAGGCCGGCTGGGAGGTCGCCGCCTCGACCGCCAGGAGGTCGACCAGGTCGTTCATCTTGTCCCCCGAATGACCCTTCACCCACTCGAAGCTCACCGACCGGCCGCCGTCGAGAGCGAGAGGCAGCAGCACCTCCCAGAGGTCCCGGTTGGCCACCGGTTTCCCCTGGGCATTGCGCCAGCCGCGGCGCTGCCACCCTTCCCACCATCGCTGGCGGAAGCAATTGACGACGTAGGTCGAGTCACTCATCACATGGACCGGGCCGGAGAGGGCCCGCAGTGCCCGGATGACGGCGGTGAGCTCCATCCGCTGATTGGTCGTGCGGGGCTCCCCGCCGCTCGCCGTCGGGCCGCCCTCGACCGCCCAGGCCCAGCCGCCGCGACCGGGATTCCCCAGGCACGAGCCGTCGGTGTAGACGACCGTCGTCGCCGGGTCGCGCTCGCCGCCTCCTCCCATCGGGACAGCATGCCCGCTCGAGCCGATCGCCGCGCACGCTCGGCTCCCGACCGGAGGGCTGCGCGTCCTCCACGCGCGACCGGTGCGATCATGGACTCGTGCTCTTCGACGGTGTGAGCCACCAGCTTCCGGACCTCGACCCGGTGGAGACGTCCGAGTGGCTCGACGCGTTCGACGACATCGTCGACGTCCGCGGTCGCACTCGTGCGCGGTACCTCTTGATGCGACTTCTCGAGCGTGCCCGCCAGCAGCACGTCGACTTTCCGGCCACGGTCTCGACGCCGTATGTCAACACGATCGCCTCCGACGAGGAGCCCGCGTTCCCCGGGGACGAGTTCCTCGAGCGCCGGATCAGGGCGTACATCCGCTGGAACGCGGCAGTGATGGTGGTCCGTGCCAACGCCCGCTCCGAGGCGATCGGCGGCCACCTTTCGACCTACGCGAGCTCGGCGGCCCTCTACGAGGTCGGCTTCAACCACTTCTTCCGCGGCAAGGACGACGGTTCTCCAGGCGACCAGGTCTACTTCCAAGGCCATGCCTCCCCCGGGATCTACGCCCGCGCGTTCGTCGAGGGTCGGCTCACCGAGGAACAGCTCGACAACTTCAGGTTCGAAGTGGGCGGGAACGGGCTCTCGTCCTACCCACATCCCCGTCTCATGCCCGAGTTCTGGGAGTACCCGACCGTCTCGATGGGGCTCGGTCCGGTCAACGCGATCGCCCAGGCCCACGTGAGCCGTTACCTGCACGCGCGCGGCCTGGTCGACACCTCCGCGAGCCGGGTGTGGTGCTTCGTCGGCGACGGGGAGCTCGACGAGCCCGAATCCCTCGGCTCGCTCGGCGTGGCCGGGCGCGAGCATCTCGACAACCTCACCTTCGTGGTCAACTGCAACCTGCAGCGCCTCGACGGGCCGGTGCGCGGGAACGGGAAGGTCATCCAGGAATTCGAGGCACTCTTCCGGGGGGCGGGCTGGAACGTGATCAAGGTCATCTGGGGCCGGACCTGGGACGAGCTGTTGGCAAAGGACGTCGACGGCGTGCTGCTCAACAAGATGAACTCGACCGTCGACGGCGAGTTCCAGAAGTACGCGACCGAGTCGGGTGCCTACATCCGCGAACACTTCTTCGGGCCGGATCCGCGCCTTTCGTCGCTGGTCGCGCACCTCTCCGACCAAGAGCTCCAGTCGCTGCCACGCGGCGGACACGACTACCGCAAGCTCTACGCCGCGTACAAGGCGGCCACCGAGCACACCGGTGCTCCGACCGCCATCCTGGCGAAGACGGTGAAGGGGTGGACGCTCGGGCCCGAGATCGAGGCCCGGAACGCGACCCACCAGATCAAGAAAATGACCAAGCCCCAGCTGCTCGCCCTCCGCGACCGGCTCTTCCTCCACGAGGAGATCGCCGAGAGCGCGCTCGACGCCGATCTCCCTCCTTACTACCGCCCGGCTCCCGACCAGCCGGCGGCCCGTTACCTCGCCGAACGCCGGCGCGCTCTCGGCGGACCGCTCCCGCGCAGGGTGGTCCGAGCCGCGGCCCTCGCCCCGCCGGCGGACACGACGTTTGCCGACCTGCTGGCCGGGTCGGGCAGACAGGCCGCCTCCACCACGATGGCGTTCTCCCGGCTCCTCCGGTCCCTCGTCCGCGACCCCTCGATCGGCCCGCGCATCGTCCCGATCGTCGCAGACGAGGCGCGCACCTTCGGACTCGAGTCCCTCATCGCAGAAGTGCAGATCTACGCGCCCGACGGGCAGCGCTACACGCCGGTCGACGCGGATCTCGCGCTCCACTACGCAGAGAGCGCGACCGGACAAGTGCTCGAGGAGGGCATCACCGAGGCGGGCGCCGTCGCCGCCTTCACCGCGGCCGCGACCTCCTACGCGACCTGGGGCGAGCACCTCATCCCCTGCTACCTCGTCTACTCGATGTTCGGCTTCCAGCGGTCGGGCGACCTCCTCTGGGCACTCGGTGACAGCCGCGGGCGGGGGTTCCTGCTCGGGTGCACGGCCGGGCGGACCACCTTGAACGGCGAAGGGCTCCAGCACCAGGACGGGCACTCCCTCCTGCTCGCATCCGCGATCCCGAGTGTCGCCGCCTACGACCCGGCCTTCGCCTACGAAGTCGCGATCGTCGTCGAGGACGGGATCCGCCGGATGACCGGTCCGGCGCCCGAGGATCGATACTGGTACCTCACCCTCTACAACGAGACCTACCCGATGCCGGCACTCCCCGGCGAACCCGGCGAAGCCGACCGTGTGCGAAAGGGAGTCGTGCGCGGGCTGTACCGCTATCTGCCGGCCGCCGATCAGGTGGCCGGCGAATCCTCGCAGCGGCGGGCGACGCTCCTCTTCTCGGGGACGGCGTGGCAGGCCGCCCTCCAGGCACGGCGCGAGCTGGCAGAGAAATGGGGCGTCGACGCGGAGGTCTGGTCGGCCACTTCCTACAAGGCACTGCGCGACGACGCGGTGTCGGCCGAACGGTGGAACCGACTCCATCCCGAAGGACCGGCACGCACGCCGTACGTGACCGAGTGCCTCGGGCAGAGCAAGGGTCCGATCGTGGCGGTCACCGACTTCATGCGCGCGGTGCCCGACCAGGTCGCACGCTGGGTCCCGCGCCGTTTCGTCTCGCTCGGGACCGACGGTTTCGGCCGTTCGGACACCCGTGACGTGCTGCGCCGGTTCTTCGAGACCGACGCCGCACACATCGTGGTGGCCGTCCTCGCCGGCCTCGCCGAGGACCGAGCGGTGCCCGCCTCCGCGGTCTCACAGGCCATCCACGAGTACGGCATCGACCCCGGTTCGGACGACCCGTGGGCCGATCGGCAGCCATGAACATCGGCCACCTCACCGACTCGGCGGTCGAGGCCGTCCCCGACCGGATCGCACTGGCCGTGGACGACGAGGAGGTCACCTTCGGCCGGCTCGGGGCGCTTCTCGAGCTCGCCACCGCCGCACTGGCCCGCACCGGGGTGGGCCCGGGCGATCGGGTGGCCGTCGTCGACCTCGCCAGCACCGCCTCGGTCGCGACGATCCTGGCCGCGGCACGCCTCGGCGCGGCGTCGGCCCAAATGAACGCCTACCTGACCCCCGGTGAGCTCGCGGCGCTCGCCGACCTGGTCGGCGCGCGGGTGGGGGTCGCCGGGCCCCGATACGCCGACGGCCTGCGGACCGCGCTCGGCGAGCGCGTCCTCACCGCGGAGGACCTGTTCGCCGAGGACGGCGGGAGCCCTCCCCCTCCGGCCGCCGGTGAGGGCGAGGACACTGCGATGATCCTCTTCACCAGCGGGACGACCGGTCTGCCCAAGCCGGTCTCCATCAGTCACCGGGTGGTGGCCGACCGGCTCGCCTACTACTCGAGACCCATCGATCCCGACGCTCCGCCGATCGTCACCATGATGTCGGCGCCGATCTTCCACATCGGCGGCACGCTCGGGCTCCTCATCTCGCTCCACCAGGGGCGCGAGACCGTCCTCCTCCCCAAGTTCGACGCCGGCGACTGGCTGACGCTCGTCGAGCGCCACGGTGTGACCCAGACCTTCGTCGTCCCCACGATGCTCCGCCGCATCCTCGAGCATCCCCGGTTCGCCTCGACGGATCTGAGCTCGCTCGTCGCGCTCAGCTACGGCGCCGCGGCCTGCCCGGTCGACCTCGTCCGCCGGGCGATGGCCGCTCTGCCCGACGTCGAGTTCTCCAACACCTTCGGCCAGACCGAGACGCTCGGCGCCTACGCGGCGCTCAGCCCACAGGACCACCGCCGCGGCGACCGGCTCGACTCGGTCGGACGGCCCCTCCCAGGGGTGGTGGTGCAGGTCGTCGACCCCGAATCGGACCAGGAGGTCGCCGCGGGCGAGGTGGGCGAGTTCGTCGTCCGAGCCGACCAGAACACCACCACCGAGTGGCTCCGCACCGGCGACACCGGCTGGCAGGACAGCGAGGGATACCTCTTTCTTTCGGGAAGACTCTCGGACACCATCAACCGCGGTGGTGAGAAGTTCGGACCGATCGAGGTCGAAGAGGTGCTCCGGTCCCACCCGAGCGTGGTCGACGCCGGCGTGGTCGGCGTCCCCGACGTCGACCTCGGTGAGCGAGTGGGGGCGGTCGTGGTCCTCACCGAGCCCGTCGAAGCCTCGGCCCTCAAGGCGCACTGCGCCTCGCAGCTCGCGACCTACAAGGTCCCCGAATTCGTCGAGTTCGCGACCGAGCTCCCCTTCTCCGTGCTCGGAAAACCCGACCGGCGCGCCCTCCTCGCGCTCCTCGACGGCACCTCCACACCCTCTGACCAGCCCGAGTAGATCAGATCGCCGGAGCGGTGGGCGGGGGCTCGCTCGCCGTGGGGGCCGCCGGCAGCCCACTCGTCTGGCGCCGTTTGCGACCGGCCACGAGCCTCGGACCGGCCACACCGACGCCGATCGAGACGACGAGGATCGCCAGTGCGGCGATCGCGCGGTCATCGGTGGTCGTCTGGCACTCGTCGACGAAGGCCTGCCACTGCTGGCGGGCGTCGCTGTTGGATGCCGGCGGCTCGGGTCCCGCGCCGATCGAGCCGGGATTGAAGAACGCTTGGATCGCGGCCTCAGACCCCTTTCCCGGACCACAGGTCCCGCCAGCCGCCGGTTTGGGGAGGGCCACCAGCATCCCGGTGATGGCGAATGCCGCGCCGAACAGACCGAGGAAGGCGAACGCGAGCCTGATCCACGATCGGGAGGAAAGATGCATCACCGGCGATCCGTTCGCACCGTTTCCGATGCTAGACGGGAGGCAGACGGCGACAGCCGTCAGGGCGCCCAAATCGCGCGGCCGGACCTGGACGTAGGCTGACCGCATGCTCTCCATCACCGGCGACGCCGCCGCCGACCGGCTCCTGTCGGAAGAACCGCTGGCCCTGGTGATCGGAATGCTCCTCGACCAGCAGGTACCGATGGAGCGAGCCTTCAGCGCGCCGGCCGACCTCCGCGACCGACTCGGCGGGCACCTCGACGCCGCTTCCATTGCCGCGACGGACCCCGACGCACTCGTCGAGATCTTCCGTACCCGACCCTCCCTGCACCGCTATCCCGCCTCGATGGCGGCGAGGGTCCAGCAGCTCTGCAGGGTCGTCGCCGACGACTACGGCAACCATGCGGAGCGCATCTGGTCGTCGGCCTCGAGCGGCGAGGAGCTGTTCGAGGCGGTGCGCGCGCTCCCCGGGTTCGGCGACCAGAAAGCACGCATCTTCGTCGCGCTCCTCGGCAAGCAGCTGAAGGTCCGGCCGTCTGGGTGGAAGAAGGCGTCGGTTCCCTACAGCGACGCAGGGTCCTACCGCTCGGTGGCGGACATCGACTCTCCGGCCTCGCTCGCGAAGGTCCGCGAGCACAAACGGCAGATGAAGGCCGAGGCCCGCGCCGAGGCGTCCGCCCGCAGTTGAGCCGCCACCCTCGCGGTTGAGCGTGGCGGCCACGCCCGGCGAGCGCTGGGGGCTGCACCAACGCCGCCTGTACCTCTGCACGCCCGCCCGCCGAGACCTCGACCGCTTCGTCGAAGCCTGCCTCTCGGGCGGCGTCGACGTGGTACAGCTACGGGACAAGGGTCTCGACGACCGCGAAACGCTGCGGAGGGCTGCCGTGCTCGCGCGAGTCTGCGCGGGCCACGGCGTGCCCTTCGTGCTCAACGACCGCCCGGATCTCGCGGCAGAGGCCGGCGCCGACGGCGTCCACGTGGGACAGGACGACATCCCTCCCGACGCCGCGCGCGCACTCGTCGGCGAGGAGGCGCTGGTCGGCCTCTCCACCCATGCGCGAGCCGAGCTGGACACGGCAATCGAGTGCGCCGCACCCGTCGACTACATCTCCGCAGGCCCGGTCGTCCCCACCCCGACCAAACCGGGCCGCGAGGGGACCGGTCACGCCTACGTCGCCGAAGCGACCGGGCGCGCGCCGTGGCCGGTGTGGATCACCGGCGGCGTCGTCCCCGAAGCCGTCCCGTCGCTCGTCGCGGCCGGCGCGAGGCACTTCGTGGTCGTTCGATGGCTGACCGAGGCGGACGACCCGTACGGGCAGGCACACGCGCTCCGTCGAGCCATCGACGACGCGATCGACACCGTCGGCGACACCGACGAGCGGCCCGGATCGTGATGCCCGGCCCGCTCGACCTCACCCGTTCGGGACGTTGACCACCTTCGACCCGGCCGGCAACTTGACCGCGGGCGCGTTCCCCACCTGGGAGATGACCAGGCTCACCGTCGCTCCCTGCCCGCTGCCCTTGAATTGGGCGACGTACTGGCCCGAGACCGTGTAGCTGAGGGCGACGGTCTGACCGGCCTGGTTGAGCGACATCGTCGTGGTGTTCCCCGACTGCTTCTGGCCGGTCGCCTCCGATGCGAGCTTGAGATACGTGTGGGCGGGATCGGAAGCGGAGCCACCTGCGATCGACTGCCGGTAGAACACCAGGTGCTTGGTGGAGGCGCCGGAACTGACCGTCACGCTCTGGTACTCGTAGTGGCCGATGAACACCACGTAGGTCCGGCGGCCGCCGCTCTCGACGTAGCCGCCGAGCCGGTCGGGCGCCTGATAGGTCAGGTACGCCGTCTCCGATCCCTGTGGCGTCTTCTCCATGGCGACCTCGTTGTAGTTGGCCGCACCGAGAGTATTGGCGACCGCGTCGGAGAGCAGCGCGGTGGTCGGCGCCTGTGCGACGCCGATCGCCGCGGCGCCCGCGGTCACCGCCACGACCATGCCGACCAACAGCCAGCTCAAGCCCTGCCGTGCGTCCATTCCGGGATCAGATCCCGATGCGCTGGGCCAGCAGCTCGCGGTGGTAAGACGGGTCGCCGAGCATCAACTCGGAAGACTTGGCCCGCTTGAAGTACAGGTGGGCAGGGTGCTCCCAGGTGAACCCGATCCCACCGTGGATCTGGATCGTCTCGGCCGCCGCGTGGAAGTAGGCCTCCGAGCAGTACGACTTGGCCAGGCTGGCCACGACCGGCAGCTCGTCGGAGTCCTCCGCCGCGGCCCATCCGGCGTAGTACGCCGCCGATTTGGCCGACTCGACCTCGAGGAGCATGTCGGCGCACTTGTGCTTGATGGCTTGGAAACTGCCGATCGGACGGCCGAACTGGATGCGGCTCTTCGCGTACTCGACGGAGGAGTCGAGGCAACGCTGTGCCCCACCGACCTGCTCGGCGGCGAGGGCCACCGCGGCCAGGTCCAGCGTCTTCGACAGCCCGGGGTCGGCCGCCCCTTCGGTTCCGATCAGCCAGGCGTCGACGTCGGCGAACTCGAGGCGTGCCTGCTTGCGGGTCTGGTCCATCGTGGCGAGCGGCGTGCGGGTGAGTCCCTCGGCCTCACCCTTGACGCCGAAGAGCGAGAGCCCCGCCGGAGTCCGCCCGACCACGAGGACGAGCCCGGCGGTGTGACCGTCGAGGACGAAGGACTTGTGGCCGTTCAGCACCCATCGGTCCCCCGAACGGCTCGCGGCAAGGGTGATCCCGTCTGCGTCCCAGCGCCCCGAGTCCTCGGTGAACGCCAGGGTCGCGATCGTCTCGCCGGACGCGATCCCCGGCAGCAGGTACTCCTGGGCGCTCTTGTCGCCAGAGGTGAGGACCGCGTTGGCTCCGAGGGCGATCGTCGAGAAGAACGGGGCGCACAGGAGTGCGGCCCCCATCTCCTCGAGCACGACGATCAGTTCCACGTACGAGAAGCCCGCACCACCGAACTCCTCGGGGATGATGAGTGACTGCAGCCCGAGCTGGTCGGCCATTTGGCTCCAGACGGCCGGGTCGTAGCCGTCGGCGGTCTCCATCAGACGCCGGACCTCGGTCTCGGGCGACTTGTCCTCGAGGAACCGGCGAACCGACGCGCGCAGCTCTTCCTGTTCCTCGCTGAAGGCGAAGTTCATCTCGACAGTCCATCCCCTCCGTACGCGTCCCGCAGGGCGGGCGCCCCGCTTGTCTACCAGAACCGCGGCGGAAGGGACCAACGGCTCCCGCTACGCTCGGCGTCGGAGCACGAGGAGGCCAAGAGTATGCCGGACACGATCGTCGACTACCGCGACGGGAGGGTCGAGGTCCACCGCGTGGTGGTCGGGCCGGTGGACAACAACGTCTACATCGTCCGATGCCGAGAGACGGGGGACGCGCTCCTCATCGACGCCGCCAACGAGCACGACCTGCTCCTCGACCTCTGCCGCTCCCTCGGCGTCCGCCAGGTGGTCGAGACCCACGGACACTGGGACCACATCCAAGCGGTCGAGGCCGTCCGCGACGCCGGTTTCGACGTCGCGGTGACCAAGGAGGATTCGGGGATGCTCCCCTCCTACGACCAGCTCCTCGAGGACCGCTCGACACTCGAGGTCGGAAGACTCCGGATCGACACCGTCGCCACCCCGGGCCACACCCCGGGGTCGATGTGCTTCTCGGTGGAGGGCACGCCCCTCCTCTTCTCCGGCGACACCCTCTTTCCCGGCGGCCCGGGGAACACCTCCTTCGAGCACTCCGACTTCGCGACGATCATCCGTTCGATCGAGGAACGCCTGTTCGCACCCTTCGGGCCGGACACCATCGTGCTGCCCGGGCACGGAGCGGGGACGACCATCGGGAACGAGTCGTCCCATCTCGCGGAGTGGGTCGAGCGCGGCTGGTGAGACGAGAGCGGTGCTGAGACCGCCGCTCAGACCGCCGTCGACGGGCGCCTCGGCTCGCGGATGAGCTCGATCTCGGAGGGGAGACCCTCGACCTGGACACCGCCGGGGACTTCGCTCCCGACCTCGACCGTCACCCGTGCCCCCGCAAGCGGGATCCCGTCGACCCTGAGGTAACCGATCGACTCGGGGAGGTTCGGGCAGAGCCACGTCTTGCCATAGGGGACCCAGGGGTCGAGACGGAGCAGCGTCCGCAGGCAGAGCAGCGGCGAGGCCGCGGCCCATGCCTGCGGCGAGCAGGAGGTGGGATAGCCGACCGGCACCGTAAGCTCCCCGCGGTCGAGACCGCTGAACAACTCGGGCAGCCGCCCACCCTGGGCGGTGGCCGCGTCGAGCAGGGCGAAGATGAGCTTCTGTGCGGCGCCGTCGAAGCCGTAGCGAGCGAGCCCCGCCGCGACGATCGCGGTGTCGTGGGGCCAGACCGAGCCGCAGTGGTAGCTGATCGGGTTGTAGCCGCCGTTCTCGGTCGAGAGCGTTCGCAGTCCCCACCCCGAGAACATCGCCGGTGACACCAGAGTCTCGGCGACCTGACGCGCCTTGTCCTCCTCCACGATCCCGGTCCAGAGGCAGTGGCCCATGTTGGAGGTCATCGAGTCGATCGGTCGCTTGTCCGCGTCGAGGCCCACCGCGAAGTAGCCCCTGTCCTCGAGCCAGAAGTCGCGGTTGAACGCAGCCTTCAGCTCCTTCGCCTTGGTCCGGAAGCGCTCGTAGTTCGCTCTGTCCCCCGCCTCGAACGCGAAGTGTGCGGACGCCAGGTAGGCCCCGTAGGTGTAGGCCTGGACCTCGCAGAGCGCGATCGGGGCCTCGGCGACCTTGCCGTCTCCGTAGCGGATCCCGTCCCAACTGTCCTTCCAGCCCTGGTTGGCGAGCCCGCGGTCGGTCGAGCGCCGGTACTCCACGTACCCGTCGCCGTCTGCGTCGCCGAACTGCTCGACCCACTCGATTGCACGCTGGGCGTTCGGGAGGAGCTCGTCGACCATCTCGCGGGCCACGCCCCATCGGCGCATCTCGCCGAGGAGCATGACGAAGAGCGGGGTCGCGTCCGCACTGCCGTAGTAGATGCTCCCGCCGCCGAGGGACAGCGAGGCTGCGGCGCCGAAGCGCATCTCGTGGAGGATGCGACCGGGTTCTTCGTCGTGACGCGGGTCGACCTCCTTGCCCTGGAACCGCGCCAGGGTCTGGAGCACCCCACGCGCCAGCTCGGGATCGACCAGCAGTGCCATCCACGCGGTGAGGAGCGAGTCGCGGCCGAACACGGTCATGAACCACGGCGCGCCGGCCGCGACGACCACCCGCTCGGGGTAGTCGGGGTCGAAGATGCGCAGCGCGCCGAGGTCCTCGGCGCTGCGGGCGATCACCTCCTTCAGGCCTGGATGGTCGGTCTCGACCTGAGGGACCTGACGGCGCCACTGCGCGAGGCGCTCGCTCGGCGTGGCCCGCTCGATCGGTTCGCCACAGCGGTACTTGGGCGAGATGACGCTTCCCTCGATGACCGGCGCGACCTCGATGCAGGTGCTCCACTCGCCACGCGCGGGAACGATGACGTCGTAGGTCACGAGGTCGGTGCTGAGTGCAGCGTGCTCGCCGACCCGGAACTCCATCGCGCGCGCGACCCCCCCGCGGCGGTAGGCGTAGGTGATCGTGGCCGGTCCCTTCGACCGCCGCGAGCCGTCTCCCTGGCGGTCCACATCGGGGCTAGAGGAGGTGGTGACCTCTCCCGCGATGTGCTCGGCGCCCGCCCGGCCCTCTTTGACCGCGAAGAGATCGGCGAAGTCGGCGTCGACGAAGATCTCGACTGTGCATCTGCTCGCCTCGTCGGCGAAGTTCCGGAGGGTCAGCTCCTCGCGCATCCCCTGGCCGACGTGGCGGGTCCGGAACACCATCAACGTCGAGTCGGCCATCCCCGATGCCGGCATGCAACGCGAGACGAACGTGGCCGAGAAAGGGTCGTCGCAGACTGCGGCCAGAGGCTCGGTCCGGGCGCCGTCGACGAGGAGCTCGAAGCGGGAGAGGATCCGGGTGTCCCGGACGAAGAGGCCCTGGGCGACGCCGGTGCAGATGTCCCCGGAGGCGGCGCTGATGGCGAAGGTCGATTCGTCGACGAGCGTCACCGCGCCCCGGCCGGAGGTGAGCGGCGCGACCGGACCGACATAGGTCCACGGCTCGGCCATGCACGTACCGTACCGGCTGCTCCGGCGGATCATGCAAACTGCGGAACCGTCGGGGCAGCTCCGGGGCATTTTTCCTATCCCCGTAGGAGAAATAGGCCGCGAAGGCTAGGATCGCAAGCGTGACGAGCGCGCCCCTCCTCGAGATCGAGGACCTCCACGTGTCCGTCGAAGACCAGCCCATCCTGCGCGGCGTCGACCTCGTCGTCGAGACGGGCAAGGTTCACGCGCTGATGGGGCCGAACGGCTCGGGCAAGTCGACGCTCGCCAACGTCCTCCTCGGCAACCCCGCCTACGTCGTGACCGAAGGTGCCATCCGCTTCCGCGGCGAGGACGTGACGGCCTGGCCGACCGACGTGCGGGCGAAAGCCGGGATCTTCCTCGCGTTCCAGAATCCCGAGTCGATCGGCGGCCTCCCGGTGATCCAGTTCCTGCGCCAGGCGCTCTCCGCACGGCGGGGCATCGACCTGTCGGTGCTCGAGGTACGGATGGAGATGATGGAGTGGATGGACAAGCTCGGGATCGACCCGTCTTTCGGCGAGCGCCATCTCAACGAGGGTTTTTCCGGCGGGGAGCGCAAGCGGAACGAGATCCTGCAGATGGCCCTGCTCGAGCCCGAGCTCGCGGTCCTCGACGAGACCGACTCGGGTCTCGACGTCGACGCCCTCCAGACCGTCGCCCGGGGCGTCCAGACCGTGCGCGCCGAGCGGCCGGACATCGGGGTCCTCGTGATCACCCACTACCAGCGGATGCTCGACGAGCTCGCCGCCGACCGCGTCCACCTCCTGGTCGACGGAGTCATCGTCGCAGACGGTGGCCCCGAGCTCGCCCGCCTGCTCGAAACCGAAGGGTACGACGCATGGCGCACGTGACCGCGGGTGGCCTCGACGTCGCGACGATCCGCAAGGACTTCCCGTTGCTCGCACGCGAGGTCAACGGGCATCCGATCATCTACCTCGATTCCGCCGCCTCCTCCCAACGGCCGAACCAGGTGCTCGACGCGATGCGCGAGTACGACGAGACAACCCACGCGAACGTCCATCGCGGCGTCTACGGCATCGCCGAGGAGGCCACCCGCCGCTTCGAGGCGGCTCGCGTCGCTGCCGGCCGCTTCATCGGCGCCCCGGCTCCGTCGCGGGAGATCGTCTTCGCCAAGAACGCGACCGAGGGCCTCAACCTGGTGGCCCGGACATGGGGTCGCACCCGTCTCCGCGTGGGCGACGCGATCCTCCTCACCGAGATGGAGCACCACGCAAACATCGTGCCCTGGCAGATGCTCGCCGAAGAGCGTGGCGTCGAGATCCGCTGGATCCCCGTCGACGACGACGGTTTCTTGGTGCTCGACGATCTCGACCGGCTGCTCGACGGAGCGGGTCTGGTCGGCGTCACCTGCATGTCGAACGTGCTCGGGACCTTGAACCCGGTTCGGGACATCGCGGACGCGGCCCACGCCGCTGGTGCGATCGTGGTGGCCGACGGCGCCCAGTCGGTCCCCCACCTCCCGACCGACGTCACGGCCCTCGGCGTCGACTTCCTCGCGTTCAGCGCGCACAAGATGCTCGGCCCGACCGGCATCGGCGTCCTGTGGGGACGTGAGGAGCTGCTCTCCGAACTGCCACCCTTCCTCGGTGGCGGAGAGATGATCCTCGACGTCCGCAAAGAGGGGTTCGTCCCGAACGACATCCCCTGGCGGTTCGAGGCGGGCACACCACCGATCACCGAATCCATCGGGCTGGGCGCCGCGGTCGCCTACCTCGAGGCCGTCGGGATGGAGCGGGTCCGAGCGCACGACGTGGCGCTGACTTCGTACGCGATGGCGGCGCTCAACGACCGGTTCGGCGACGACATCCGGCTCTTCGGGCCGCCGGACGCGTGCTCGCGGGGCGGGGTCCTCTCGTTCGCCTACCACGACCTGCATCCACACGACATCTCGCAGATCCTCGACCAGTACGGGGTGTGCGTCCGGGCGGGTCACCACTGCGCGAAGCCCCTCATGCGGCGCCTCGGTGTCAACGCGACCGCGAGAGCGTCCTTCGCGCTCTACAACGACGAGTCCGACGTCGACGCCCTCGTCGAGGCGCTCGCGGCGGCCGGTGCGTTCTTCGGATGAGCGCGACCCGGTACGCTGGCGTGATGCGGCCGCGAGTGTTCCGATGACCGGGCTCGAAGACCTCTACCGCGAGATCATCCTCGACCACTACCGCTCGCCTCGAAACCGTGGAGAGCTGACCTCGCCACCTGCCCGTCGTGCAGAGGGTTTCAATCCGCTCTGCGGTGACGAGGTCGTCGTGACAGTGCAGGTCGACGACGACATCGTCTCCGACATCAAGATCGCAGGGACCGGCTGTTCGATCAGCCAGTCATCCGCCTCGCTGATGTCCGCGGCCGTCAAAGGCAAGCAGGTGGACGAGGTCCGCGACCTGATCCGGACCTTCAAGGGGATGATGTCGATCCACGAATCGACGCTCCCGTCGGCCAACGGCGGCCCGGCGTCCGACGGGACCACCGACGAAGAGCTCCCCGAGCCCGAGGTGGTCGACGTCGACTCGCTGGGCGAGCTCGCCGCGCTTCAGGGGGTCGTCAAGTTCCCGGTGCGCATCAAGTGCGCGACCCTGAGCTGGAACACCCTGGCCCAGGGACTGGACGCCCCCGAACCGACCGCCTGATCCAACCTCAGCAAGGCGTCGGGTCGAAGTCGGTCTCGATGGTGGTGGTCGTGGTGCTGGTCGACGTCGATGTCGCGGACCCGCCGAAGGCCGGGGGCGAGGTGGTGGTGGTCGTCGGCACCGGACCGTAGGGTCCGGGTGGAGGGGTGAGTGCGGACTCGGGCGGCCCGCCGAGGAACTGGTCGATCGTCGGCTGTGCCGCGCTCTGGTCGACGTAGAGCACCGCGCCGAAGGAGGCGAACTCCGAGGAGTAGGCGGTGTAGGTGGGCAGCGTCGCGGTCCCGAGGGACGAGGATTCGAACGCGTGGAACTCGCGGGCGAGGGAGACGAGGTCGGCGACGGTGAAGGTCGAGTCGACCGTGATGCCCTGGACCACCGACCCGACGAAGGCATTGAGGGTGAGTGGGTTGTAGTCGCTCTCGGCCTGGTTGATGAGTGCCTTCAAGAAGGCGTTCTGGCGCTGGATGCGCCCGTAGTCGCTCGTCGGGTCCTCGTGCCAGTACCCGTCCTTCAGGTACTCGTAGTGGCGGCTGCGGGCCACGGCGAGCGAGTAGCCACCGTTCACATGCTGGCAGCCTGCCGGTACGTCGAGCCCGGTGTAGGTGTCCTTCGCAGGGTACGGGAAGTTGAGGTTGATGCCCCCGATCGCATCCACCGCGCCGCGGAAGCCCTCGAAGTCGATTTGGACGACGTGTTCGATCGGGATGCCGAAGTTGGCCTGGATGGTCTGAACCAACTGGTCGGGGCCGGAGCCGTAGGTCGAGTTGATCCGGTCGTACGTGCCGGTCTGTGCGGTGTCACCGGCCACGGTCACCATGGTGTCGCGCGGGATCGAGAGCACGCTCGCCTGGCCGGTCGCGGGCACGACGTGGACGATCTTGACCACGTCGCTCCGCTGACCGGCGGTCTCGGATTGTGTGCCGAAATGGGAGACGTCCGACGTGCTCTCCTGCGCCCGTGAATCCGAGCCGATCAGGAGGACGTTGAACGGCTGCCCTGGTGGTGCGACCTTCAGGTGCTTCACGGTGACCTTGGCCACCTGATTGAAGCGGTACTGCAGGTATGCGTACCCGGAGCCGACGGCGACGAGCGCAAGTGCGACCACGATCACCCCGGCGAGGAGGACGCGGTCGATCCAGCTCCGCTTGGCCTTCTTCCTCCCCCTCTTGTCCTGTCTTCTCTTCTGTCGCCGTGTGGTACGGCTCGTGCCCGGTGCGCCGGGTGGTGCGTCCCCCGGGACCGATCCGGTGGCCCCCGTCGAAACCGCCTCTGCCCCGACCGTCTCTCCACCGATCGGCTCGGCGTCAGTGGCGGGAGCTTTCGGGACGCCCCTCCGAGGCGCGCTGTGCGCGCCGCCGCGCCGGCGACCTCCGCGAGGCATGGCGCCACGCTACCAACCGGGTCTGGCTCAGAGGGGTCCACCCGGCGCGGACCAGATCGGGCGCGCCGCTGCGAACGAGGTCACGTGTAGGCCGCGTAACCGGTCCGGTCGACGATCCCCGCGAGCTCGCTGCCGCCGGAGGCGACGATGCGCCCGTCGGAGAGGACGTGGACGACGTCGGGACGCAAGACGTCGAGCAACCGCCTGAAATGGGTGATCGCCAGGACGCCGAGCTCCCACTCGGAGGTGGCGGCCTCGATGCGTCTGCCGACCGCCCCGAGCGCGTCGACGTCGAGCCCGGAGTCGATCTCGTCGAGCACCGCGAAGCGGGGCCGCACCACACCGAGCTGGATCACCTCGTTCCGCTTCCGCTCACCACCGGAGAGGTCGACGTTGAGAGGGCGTTCGAGGAACCGCTCGTCGAGGCCCACCCGTCCTGCCTCGACGCGTAGCTGTGCGTCGACCTCCCCGCGAGGATCGACCGGTGCCCCGACCTCGCCGTGAGGGATCGTCGGCCTCGCCGCGGTGAGTGAGTCGACGAGCGAGACGCCCGGCACCTCGATGGGCTGCTGCATGCCGAGGAAGAGTCCCGCGCGCGCCCGCTGCCACGTGGGCAACGAGAGCAGCTCGATCCCGTCGAGCGTCACCGACCCGCCGAGGACCTCGTAGCCGGGTCTCCCCATCAGCACGTGGGCGAGGGTCGACTTGCCCGACCCGTTCGGTCCCATGACCGCGTGGACCTCTCCGGTGCGCACCGTCAACGAGACCCCCCGCAGGATCTCGCGGCCGGGGACCCCCGCGCGCAGATCCTCGATGCGGAGCTCGCCGGTGCTCACGGGACCACCACCGAGACACCCTCGTCGTCGACGAAGAGTTCGTAGACCGGCACCGGTCGGGTCGCGGGAAGCGAGCAGGGCGCACCGCTTCGAAGGTCGAACGTCGAGCCGTGCTTCGCGCACTCGATCTCGCACTCCTCCGGCCAGACCTCGCCCTCGGCGAGCGAGTAGTCCTCGTGGCTGCACCGGTCGCCGATCGCGTAGAAGTCGTCGCCGATGCGGACCAGTGCGACGCGCAGTCCGGCGACGTCGAACCGCCTCGCCTCGCCCGGTGCGAGGTCGTCGCGGCCACACAGCCGGACGGTCAGCGGCTCGCTCGTCACCGGCTCACTCATCTCCGACTCCCGCGCTGCCGGCAAGCTGCTCACTGACGAGCGGCCGCATCGAGTCGATCGGGACCTGCTCCGCGATGGACCGGAAGAAGCCGGCGACGATCAGCTGCTCGGCTCGTTCGGGTTCCACGCCGCGGGACTCGAGGTAGTAGCGCTGGTCCTCGTCGACCGGACCCACTGTCGACCCGTGACTGCACCTCACGTCGTTCTCCTCGATGTCGAGGTTGGGGACGGAGTCGGCGTGCGCGCCCTCGTCGAGCACCAGATTGTGGTTGGTCTGCATCGCGTCGGATTTGACCGCGCCTCGACGGACCCGGATCATCCCGCTGTAGACCGAGTGCGCGCGCTCGGCCACGGCCCCGGTGAAGAGCAGGTCGCTCGTCGTCCGTGGTGCCAGGTGGTCCTGCAGGGTGCGGAAGTCGAGCATCTGGTCGCCGCGGCCGACGTACGCGGCGCGGAGGCGGCTGCTCCCTCCCGCGCCGGTGAGCGCCGAGTCGGTGCGGAGCCGCGCGTAGCTTCCACCGAGCGCGACGGCGAAGCTGGTGAGCCTCCCGTCCGCGCCGATGGTGCTCGCCTGGTGCGCGAGCTGCCATGCACCCTCGCCGAGGGACTGCAGGCTGACATAGGCGAGTCGGGCTCTCTCGGCGACCTCGAGCTCGGTGACCGGGACCACCAGGTGCTCGGGTGCGGTGGCGGTGCCGGGCACGAGCGTCGGCCGGCT
Organism: uncultured Acidimicrobiaceae bacterium; assembly: GCA_963769905.1. Lineage (GTDB taxonomy): Bacteria > Actinomycetota > Acidimicrobiia > Acidimicrobiales > RAAP-2 > Bog-756. Next base: position 399,857 of record CAVYNG010000002.1, on the reverse strand, counting down.
GTCGGCGAGCAGGCTCCCGCCCGGCTCGACGAAGAGCTCGACCACCGCCGCACTCGACCCGCACCCCACTCGCACGACCGTGCGCGGGAAGACCGCGAGGCCTGCGTGGCCGGTCGCCACGTGCACGACGACGATCGGATCGGCGAGATCGGAGCCGTCCGCCACGTCGACGACGATCGGGTCGAGGAGGAACGCGTCGTTGAGCAGCGGGAAGTCCGTGGGGTCGGTGGCGGTGTGCCCGAGCAGCGCGGCAGTGTCGGCCTGCTCGGTGAGCCTCCCGAGCGAGAGCACCCCCTCGGCCTGCGACGCGTTGACCGTGGCGAGGACGCCGTCGATGGTCACGACGAGGCCCGAGCGGGGACCGAGGCGGCTCACCAGCGCATGGACCCGCTCCGACGGTGAGGGACCGGCGCCCTGCGCGGCCGCGCCACCCGAGCCGGCCGGTTCGAACCGGTCGAGGTCGAGGGCATCGATCCGGCTGTACCTCCACACCTCGTCCTTCTCGGTCGGCAGGGGCGACGAGGAGAACCGGTCGGCCGCCGCCTCTCGCCGGGCCCGAAGCCAGTCGGGACCGGGCAGGCGTGACGCAGACTCGGCAGTGAAGGTGGACAGGACCCGATCCTCTCGCGGACAGAGGCCCGATTCCGAGCCTCTGCACACCATGCTACCTGGGCCCTCCGTCCAGCCGGCCGGCGGTTCCGGGTCGGGCGGGACTCGGTCGAGCGCCCGCGGGCGCGGCCTACGCTGCACTCCATGAGCACCGCGACCATCGATTCGTTCGGTTCCGAGGTCCTCTCGATCGACCTCGACGGCCACGTGGCGACTGTCTGGCTCGACCGAGCGGAGAAGCGGAACGCGCTCGGGCCTGCGTTCTGGACGGACCTGCCGGTCGCGATGGCGGCAGTCGCATCCGACCCCGAGGTGAGGGCGCTCGTGATCGCGGCGCGTGGTCCGCACTTCAGCGTCGGGCTCGACCTCGTCGCGATGTCGGGTCTGGCCGGCGGTGCCCCTCCCGACGCGGACGGTGCCACGCGGCGTCCCTCGGCAGCGGTCCGTGCCGCCTCGGTTCGCGCCGAGGTCGTCCGCATGCAGGCTTCGATCACCTCGGTCGCCGATTGCCCCGTCCCGGTCATCGCGGCCATACAGGGCTACTGCCTCGGCGGCGGGGTCGACCTCGCCGCGGCCTGCGATATCCGCCTCGCCAGCGCCGACGCGGTCTTCTCGGTTCGGGAGACGAAGGTCGCCATCGTCGCCGACCTCGGCAGCCTGCAGCGCCTCCCCCACATCATCGGGAAGGGCCACGTCGCCGAGCTCGCCTATACGGGGAAGGACATCACCGCGGCGCGCGCCGCGGAGATCGGCCTCGTCAACCGGTTGAGCCCCGACTCCGAGGCGGTGGTCGCGGACGCTCGTGCTCTCGCGGCAGAGATCGCCTCGAACTCGCCGCTCGCGGTGCGGGGGACGAAGGCGGTGCTCGCGGCGAGCGAGGGCCGACCGGTCGCGGACGGGCTCTCCTTCGTCGCGGCGTGGAACGCCGGGGCTCTCGCGTCGGAGGACCTCGCCGAGGCCATGGCCGCCTTCGTGGACAAGCGGTCTCCGGTCTTCACCGGCCGCTAGGAGGAAGCTCCCGCCGGCTCAGGGACTCAGCGCCGGCGCCGCCACCAACGGCGAGGCTTGCCCTCGCGGCGCGCCTCCCGCTCGTCCTCTTTGCGCGCCTCGGCGAGTGCTTCCGGCGCGATGGCGTTCACGATGTCCTCCGCCTGGTCCAGCACGTGGGCCGCCTCGCGGTCGGGGACGTCGGGCATGTCCTCGATCGCCGGCTCGACGAGCGAGCCATGGGTCCAGCCGACGTCGGCAAGCCGGGGCGCGTACGAGGGGCAGTCGTCGGGACACTTCCAGGGCGCGTCGGGAGCGAGGTCGAGGACACAGAACCGGGCCACCTCACCGGAGTCGTAGGTCCTGGACTGAAAGTGCTTGCACTCTTCCCTCATCGGCATGGGCCCATTCTGCCTCCCTCCTCACCCTCCGGCCGATCGCCCGCTCGGCCGGAGCGCCGAAGGCGGCGCCGGTCCACGGAGGCGGACCGGACCGGGCCTCAGCCGACCGCGCCCTCCATCTGGAGCTCGATCAACCTGCTCCACTCGACGGCGTACTCCATCGGCAGCGTCCGGGTGATCGGCTCGATGAACCCGTTCACGATCATCCCCATCGCCTGGGTCTCCGAGAGCCCGCGGCTCATCAGGTAGAAGAGCTGATCGTCCCCGACCTTCGACACGGTCGCCTCGTGACCGATCCGGGCGTCCCGCTCCCCGACCTCCATGTAGGGCTTCGTCTCGGAGATCGCCGTCTCGTCGAGCAAGAGCGCGTCGCAGCGCACGAAGCTCTTCGCCTTCGTCGCGCCCTCGTCGACGTGGACCTTGCCGCGGTAGGTGGTGATGCCACCGTCCTTCGAGATGGACTTCGACACGATCGTCGATGTCGTCTCGGGAGCGACGTGGAACATCTTGGCGCCGGCGTCCTGGTGCTGGCCGGCGCCCGCGTAGGCGACCGACAGCACCTCGCCGGAGGCCTTCGGACCCATCAGGTAGACCGAGGGGTACTTCATGGTGAGCCGCGAGCCGATGTTGCCGTCGATCCACTCGACGTGCGCCTCGGCCTCGGCCCGGGCCCTCTTGGTCACCAGGTTGTACACGTTGTTCGACCAGTTCTGGATGGTCGTATAGGTGATGCGCGAGCCGGGGAGCGCGATCAGCTCGACGACGGCCGAGTGGAGCGAGTCCGACGTGTAGACGGGTGCCGAGCACCCCTCGATGTAGTGCACCTGCGATCCCTCGTCTGCGATGATCAACGTGCGCTCGAACTGGCCCATGTTCTCGGCGTTGATCCGGAAGTAGGCCTGCAGCGGCTGGTCGACGTTCACTCCTGGCGGCACGTAGATGAAAGAGCCACCCGACCAGACCGCCGAGTTGAGCGCGGCGAACTTGTTGTCCGCCGGCGGGATGACCGTACCGAAGTACTTGCGCACGATGTCGGGGTACTCGCGCACCGCGGTGTCCATGTCACAGAACAGGACGCCCATCGCCTCGAGATCCTCGCGGTTGCGGTGGAACACCACCTCCGACTCGTACTGCGCGGTGACCCCGGCCAGGTACTTGCGCTCCGCCTCGGGAATGCCGAGCTTCTCGTAGGTCCGCTTGATCGCGTCGGGGAGCTCGTCCCAGTCGCCGACCTGCTCGGACGTGGGCTTGATGTAGTAGTAGATGTCGTCGAAATCGAGGTCGGGCATGTTGACCGCGAACCATTCGGCCATCGGCTTGCGCTCGAACCGTGTGAGGGAGCGCAGCCGGAAGTCCCGCATCCACTCGGGTTCCTTCTTCATGGCCGACATCTCGCGGACGATGGACTCGTCGAGGCCCTTCTTGGGCTTGAAGACGTAGTCCTCCTCGTCGGACCAGCCGAGCTTGTACTTGCCGAGGTCGAGGTCAGTGGTGGCCATGGACGCTCCCGAATCGCCGCGCCGGACGGTCGTCCGTGACGGTCGATTTCTCCTATCCAGATAGTAACAACCCGGGCCGCCGGGCCGGACCGAGCGCCGGACCGAGTGCCGGGCCAGCCGGGCCGCTGACCGTGCCATCCTGGTCGGATGCCCAATCCCGCCGACCCTCGCCCTGTGGGAGCGGCAGGGAAAGTCCCGCCGGAACCGCCGGTTGCCGCCCGCCGGCCGGTCGAGCTCAGGGCGCACGGCGACGTCCGTGTCGACGACTGGTACTGGCTCCGCGACCGCGACGACCCGGCGGTGCTCGCCCATCTCGAGGCCGAGAACGCCTACACCGACGCGGTCATGGCTCCCACCCTGGCCCTGCAGAAGACCCTCTACGAGGAGATCGTCGCGCGTATCGAGGAGACCGACCTCTCCGTGCCGGTCCGCAAGGGGCCTTGGCTCTACTACGGCCGGACGGTCGAGGGGAGCAGCTACGGCATCCATTGCCGCAGACCCGTGCACCCCGGATGGCAGGACGATCAACTTCCGGGGGGACCCGGCCATCCGCCGCCCGACGACGAAGTGGTCCTGATCGACGAGAACCACCTCGCCGAGGGCCACGAGTACTTCGCACTCGGCAACCTCGCGGTAAGTCCCGACCACAACTGGCTCGCCTATTCGACCGACACCACCGGAGGCGAGCGCTACACGATGCGCTTCGCCGACCTCGGCGCGGGGTGGGAGTCGCCCGAGTCGATCGAGGACACTTCGTACGGGGTCGCCTGGGCGAACGACAACCGCACGGTGTTCTACGTGCGGGTCGACGCGGCGATGCGTCCCTACCAGCTGTGGCGGCACCGGGTTGGGACCGATCCCGGCGCCGATGGCCTCGTGTACGAGGAACCCGACGATCGTTTCTATCTCGGGGTCGGGCGGACCAAGGACGACCGGTACGTCCTCTGCGGGCTCCACTCCAAAGTCACCTCGGAGGTGCGAGCCCTTCCCGCCGACAGGCCCGAAGGCGACTTCGCGGTGATCGAGGCGCGTCGTCAGGGCATCGAGTACAGCGTCGACCACGACGAGGGCGATGGATCGGAGGCGCGCGATCCGCGCTTTCTCATCGTCACCAACGACGGGGCCGAGGACTTCCGCCTGATGGCGGCTCCCGAGACGACGCCTGGACGAGACGCGTGGCAGGAGGTGATCCCCGCGCGCAAGGGGGTGAGGCTCGACGACGTCGAGCCGTTCGCGGGCCACCTGGTGGTCTACGAGCGCGAGGACGGCGAGACGCGGATCCGCATCCTCGATCCGGTCTCTCTGACCTCACGACCGGTCGGCCAGCCCGAGTCGCCCTCGACGGTCTGGGGCGGAGCCAATCCCGAGTACGACTCGTCGGTTCTGCGCTACGAGTACACCTCCCTCGTCACCCCGCGCTCGGTCTACGACCTCCCGCTCGACGGGGGCGATGCCGTGCTCCGCAAGCGGCAGCCGGTGCTCGGCCGGTTCGACCCGGGCGACTACCGCACGGAGCGCCGCTGGGCGATGGCCGACGACGGCACCGAGGTCCCGATCTCACTGGCGTACCGACCCGACCTGGTGGCACAGCCGCGAGAAGGCCGACCGGCACCGTGCCTCCTCTACGGGTACGGCTCCTACGAGGCCTCGATGGACCCGACCTTCTCCTCGCTGCGGCTCAGCCTCCTCGACCGCGGCCTCGTCTTCGCCATCGCACACGTCCGCGGCGGCGGGGAGATGGGTCGCCGGTGGTACGAGGAGGGAAAGCTGGCCGCGAAGCCCACCACCTTCACCGATTTCCTCGCCTGTGCTCGGAGCCTCGTCGCGGAAGGGTGGACCACCCCGGACCGACTGGTGGCCCGGGGCGGGAGCGCGGGCGGCCTGCTCATGGGCGCGGTCGCCAATCTCGCTCCGGAGCTGTTCCGGGCCATCGTCGCGGAGGTGCCCTTCGTCGACTGCCTCACCACGATCATGGACGAGACGCTGCCGCTCACGGTCACCGAGTGGGAGGAGTGGGGCAACCCGGTCGCCGACGCCGGCATCTACTGGGTCATGAAGTCGTACTCCCCCTACGACAACGTGCGATCGGTGGAGGAAGGCGGCACGCCGGTGCGCTATCCGGACATCCTGGCGACCGCCGGGCTGACCGACCCGCGGGTCGGGTACTGGGAGCCCGCCAAGTGGGTGGCCAAGCTACGGGCCGCGAACCCCGACAACCGGGTCATTCTCAAGACCGAGCTCGGCGCGGGCCACGGCGGCCCCTCGGGGCGCTACGACGCGTGGAAGGACGAAGCCTTCGTCTACGCGTTCGTGCTCGACGCCCTCGGCCTCGCGGAACAGGCCCCGGCACCGCCACGAGCGCGAGGGTCAGCCGGCTGAGGGAACGGTCGAGGTCGACGACGCGGCCGCGGACGGAGCAGGCTGGAAGGTCGCGATGAAAGGCGCGTGCATCGTCGTCGGGAGCACGACCGGGGTGCCGTCGACGGTGATCGACGCGCCGGTGGCACCGAGCTCGACGGTCGTCGCGCCGGTTGCCCGCACCGATCGGGTGCCGCCGGCCTGCATGGTCCCGGTCCAGACCGTGGCGCCCGTCGCCACGGTCGTCACGTCGACCCAGCAGGGACCACTCGCCGAGATGAGGACCGTAAAGGTGGCACTGCCCACCGAGTAGGTCGCCGCGGTCCCCGTCGACGAAGAGGTCAACGCCACGATCTTGCTCGGCGCGGTCGTGGTGGTCGTGTTCGATCGAGTCGCCCGACGGCCGGTCTGTGCGTGGTGGACGGTCGTCGCGGTGACCGACCGAGCGTGCGTCGTCGCCGTCGCGCTCCCGTGCGCGGGCGGATGCGAGCGCCGGCTCCCCACGAAGGCGAGGGCCGCGAAGGCCGCCACCGCCACCACGACGAGCGCGACGCCGGCTCCTCGGCGCGGCCGTCGACTCATCGAGTTGAGCGCGATCTGCTGCGCGCGTCGTGCCTTCGCCGGCGCGACCTCCGCGTGGCGCGGCTGGGAGACGTCAGAGAACTCCTCGTCTGTGCCACCCGGGACCGGGGGCACCGCGCTCGCCGGGTCGTCCACCGGACCACCGGCCTCGCGCTCGGCACCGCGGTCCGACGGGCGCCGGACGCGACGCTCGGGCTGCGAGAGGTGCTCGAGGGTCCCGAGCGCGCTGTGGTAGCTCCGCACCGACATGTCGTCACTTCCCGGGCGCATCAGCGCAGCGACCACCAATGCCCCGATGGCCACGACGACCACGGCCGCGACGAAGATCCACATCGGGGTCTATTCAACCCCGGATGGGGTGCCGGCTGGACGGCGGGCCCCCGGGGCCGGGAGGGTCAGATGGCGGTGACCGAGGTCAGCCCCCCGTCGACCACCAGGTAGGTGCCGGTGACGAAGGAGGCCTCGTCGGAGAGGAGGAAACGGATCGGCCTCGCGATCTCCTCGGGTGCCGAGATCCGCTGGAGGGGTGTGCGCTCCTCGATCTGCTCACGGAAGCCCGGCAGCTCGAAGGCGGGCTCGAGCATCGGCGTCGCGACCGCCCCGGGGCATACCGCGTTCACCCGGAACCCCTCCATCGCGAACCGGTGCGCGATCGAGCGCATGAGGCCCAGCACGCCCCCCTTCGACGCGCAGTAGGCGGTGAGCATCGCGCTGCCGAAGAGGCCTTCGATCGACGAGATGAACACCGCGGCAGAGCCCGGACCCGCCTCGCGGAAGGGCTGCAGCAGCGATTTGGCGATCATCGCCGCGCCGCGCAGATTGACGTTCAAGGTCCGGTCCCACAACTCGTCGTCGATGAAGTCGACGGACATCGGTCCGGGCACCCCGGCGGCGTGGACGAAGCCGCCGAGCGAGCCCAGCACGGCGGCGGTCTTCGCGACACCGTCGGCGACCGCGGCCGTGTCGGCGACGTCGATGGCGGACCATTCGGCAACGCAGCCGTGCGAGTCGCGACAGAGCGCCGCGGTCTCCTCGGCGCCCTCCACGTCGACGTCCCAGACCGCGACCGGGCGGCCGACCTCGGCGAGCGCCAGGGCGGTGGCCCGCCCGATGCCCGACCCACCGCCGGTCACCAGCACGCCCGTCGCGGGAGAGCCCAGTCGCTCGGGGAGACGGGCCGGCGCGCCGGAGGTGTCGGGGACGTCCGCGACCGAACCGGACGCAGCGGAGTCGCCGGGCTCGATGCTCACCGGTACGCCGGCCAGGAGTCGATCATCGCCGAATTGTGTCAGACCCGCCGCGCACGCACCTGCGTGCGACCGCGCAACGAGCGCCCGCGGCGTTCAGGTCCGCAGTCGCACCCTCGGCTGCACCCCTGGCGCGATGTCGGCCCGCAGTGGATTGGTCTGGTCGCGTGCCGACAGCACCGGGTCGGTGACACCCCAGTCCGCACCGATCGCAGGGTCGTCCCACGCGACACCGTGCTCGTCGTCGGGGTTGTAGTAACCGTCGACGAGGTACCAGAGCGTGAGGTCGGTCAGGGATGCGAAGCCGTGGGCGACGCCGGGCGGGATGAACAGCCCGCGATCGTGGTCACCGTCGAGCTCGACGATCAGGGTGGCACCGTCGGTCGGCGACCCCTGACGCAGATCGTGAAGGACGACCCGGGCCGTGCCAGCCAGGACGTACCAGTAGTCGGCCTGGTGGAGGTGGTAGTGCAGGCCGACCACGGCGCCCGCCTGCTTCTCGGACCGGTTCGCCTGGGTCATCTCTCGCCCGAGCGGGAACCAGCTCCGTCGGTAGGTCTCGACGAAGCGCCCGCGCGGGTCGCCATGGAGATCTGGCTCGACGACGATGACGTCGGCGATGACCTCGGACTCATTGATCTTCGGCACCCCTCGCTCCTTCTCCGCTCACTCCCAGTCCGGTTGGTCGGGGAGCCTGGCCAGCGTGGCGTAGCGGCCGCGGAAGAACAGCAGCGGCGAACCTTCGGCGGTGCCGAGGTCGAGGACCCTCCCGAGGATGAGCTCGTGGTCGCCAGCGTCGTGGACGAGCTCCACGTCGCAGTCGATCCACGCGATGCACCCGTCGATGACCGGCGACCCGCTCGCCGGCGAACGCCGCCACGCGACGCCCTCGAACTTCTTGCCGCCCGAGAGCGCGAACCCCCGACAGAGCTCCTCTTGGTGGTCGCCGAGCACGTTCACGCAGAAGCTCCCCGAGCGTGCGATGCGCGGCCAGCTGGTGGAGGTACGGGCGGGAGCGACCGCCACGAAGGGGGGTTCGATCGAGAGGGAGACGAAGCTCTGGCAGGTGAAGCCGACCGGTTCGTCCTCTTCGATGCCCGAGACGATGGTCAGACCGGTGGTGAACCTGCTCATCGCGTCCTTGAACTGCGTGGTGTCGAACGGCACCCTCACGCGGCTCCGAGCTCGACCGTCGTCCCTTCGGCGGCCGCGGTCACCTCGACCACGCTGCACTCCGACGCGAGCCGGCGCGAGTGGCTGAGCATCTTGTCGATCTCCCGGTCGGTGTGGGAGGGATCGTGGTGGAACAGGGTCAGCTGGCGAGCCCCGGCCTCGCTCGCCACGTGGAGGGCATAGGTCGGGGTCGAGTGGCCCCAGTCGGCGAGTGCCGCGTACTCGTCCTCGGTGTACTGCGCGTCATGGACGACCATGTCCGCCCCGTCGCACAGGTCGAGGACTCCTTGGTCGACGCTCCAACGGTCGAGGGGCGCCTGGTGGTCGGGGATGTACGCAAGCGACTTGCCGTTGGCCTCGATCCGGTAACCGAGGGTGTGGCCGATGTGGGGCACCGAACGCGCAGTCACCTTGATCGCACCGATGCCGATGCCGGAGTCGTCGAGATCGTGGAAACAGGTCTCGCCCCGGAAGTCCGCGAAGTGGATCGGGAAGAAGGGGGGCTGCACGATCGCCTCGAAGGTGTCCCTCAACGTGGAGCCGGCCTGGGAGGGGCCGTAGACGTCGAGGATCGCCCCCGGATCGCGCATCGGGGCGAAGAAGGGGAGGCCGAGGACGTGGTCGAAATGGAGGTGGGTCAAGAGCGCGTTGGCCTGCAGCGGGAGGCCGGACTCCTGCAGCTCGACGTTGAGATGGTCGCCCAGCGCGCGCAAACCCGTCCCGAGATCGAGGATCAACGGCGGCTCGCCGTCGACCTCTACCAGGATGCAGGACGTATTCCCCCCGTACCGGTGCTGCCGGTCCGACGAGCACGGACAAGACCCTCGTACGCCGAAATAAGTGATCTTCACCGAAGAACCAGGCTAGTCGCGACCCGGTCCTAGCCCCCCGGCTACCCTCCCGTCGGTGGACCAACGCTTCGTGTCAGCAAACGGCGTGGAGTTCGCCTACCTCTGCGAAGGCCCTGCGGACGGACCGCTCGCGCTCTGCCTCCACGGTTTCCCCGACACCGCCCACACCTGGCGGTACCTGCTTCCCCGCCTGGCCGACACCGGGTACCACGCCGTCGCTCCGTACCTCCGCGGCTACTCGCCGTCCTCGATCCCGGGCGACGGGCGCTACGACCAGGGCACCCTCGCGCTCGACGCCTGCGCGTTGCACGAGGCGCTCGGTGGCACCGACGACGCGGTGTTGATCGGGCACGACTGGGGCGCCCTCGCGGCGTACGGTGCCCTCGCGTACCAGCCGGGGCGCTGGCGGAAGGGGGTCACCGCCGCGGTCGCGCCCATCGCGTCGACGGGCGACCGGTTCTTCTCCTTCGACCAGCTGCAGAGGAGTTGGTACGTCTTCTTGTTCCAACTGCCGTTTGCGGAGTACGCGGTGGCTCGCGACGGGTACGCATTCATCGACCGGCTCTGGGCCGCGTGGTCGCCCGGCTACGACGGGACGTGGGACGCGGCCCAGGTCAAGAAGGCCCTCGCCACTCCCGAGCACCTGGCGGCCGCCATCGGGTACTACCGGGCGATGTTCGCCCCTCCGCCGGAGGACCCCGGCGCCGCGGCCGCGCTCGCCGCGGCCGCGACGGTCGCCCCCCAGCCGACGCTGTACCTCCACGGCGCGGACGACGGCTGCATGGGGATCGACACCGTCGGCCCGGTCACCGAGCACCTCGCACCCGGCTCGGAGTTCGCCGTCGTCGAGGATGCGGGCCACTTCGTCGTCGTCGAGCGGCCCGAAGAGGTGAACGAGCGCATCCTCGACTTCCTCTCCACCTGAAGACCAAGTGGCGCCCGCCGGCTCAGGGCGGCACACGCCGACTCAGGTGGGCAGGCGCAGCACACCTCGGACGTCGCGAACCACGAGCCCGTCCGCGACAAGGCCGGCGACGACCCGTCTGGCGCGGGTGCGGTCGCCTGTCCAGCCCAGCACCTCAGCCACCTGCTCGGCCGGCAGCGGGTGGTCGCGCAGCGCGTCGACCAGTCGGCCGCGGCCCTGGCGGTCGGAGCCGTCGAAGCTGTCATGGGCCCGCGAGACGCCCGACGACCCCCGGGCGGGATCCGGCGCGAGGCGTCGTCTCGCCGACCACCGACACCGGCGCCGAACCGGGCAGGCGCTGCAGTGGGGCGTCGGGGTGCACACCGTCGCCCCGAGGTCGAGGAGCGCCTGGCCGAACCCCCAGCCTCGGCCCGAGGGGACCATGGCGTCGACCACACGCTGGGCCTCGACGCGGTGGAGAGGCCGTCCTGCGGCGGCCCGCGCAATGACCCTGCCGGCGTTGGTGTCCACCACCCCCACGTCGCGGTGGTACGCGAACGCGAGGACCGCTCTGGCGGTGTAGGAGCCGACGCCCGGCAACGCCTCGAGCGACGCGACGTCGTCCGGCACCGTCCCTCCGTGCTCTCGCACGAGGGCCTGAGCAGCAAGGTGGAGGTTCCGCGCGCGGCGGTTGTAGCCGAGCCCGCGCCAGCTGCGAAGCACCACGTGGAGGGGTGCCTCCGCGCAGTCGGCGGGCGTCGGGAACGCGAAGAGGAAGCGCTCGTAGATCGGGACGACGCGCCCGACCTGTGTCTGCTGGGTCATGACCTCGCTGACCAGGATCGCCCAGGGGTCACGGGTGGAGCGCCACGGCAGGTCGGGACGCCGCGAGGAGACGCCGGTCGCACTCCCCCAGCGCGCAATGGCCGAACCGAGGGCCCTCAGCTCGCTCGCCCGCCGGATCGGGGTGTTGACCGGCCCGGCTCGGTCAGCGGGAGGACTCACCCCCAGACGTCGTCACCGTAGGGACGGCGCCGAGGCGGTGCGGCGTGCCGCTTCCAGACCATCACCTTGCGGCGGAAGAAGCACACCTCCTCGCCACGCTGGTTGAAGGCCTTGGTCTCGACGGTCACCACCCCGCGATCGTCCCGCGAGGTCGACGCGGTCTTGTCGACCACCTTCGTCTCCGCATAGATGGTGTCGCCGTGGAAGGTGGGCGCCCGGTGGACGAGCGATTCGACCTCGAGGTTGGCGATGGCGGAACCGCTCACGTCGGGGACGCTCATGCCGAGCGCGAGAGAGTAGACGAGGTTGCCGACGACGACGTTCTCCCCCTGGACGGTGTCGTTCTCCGCGTACCACCTGTTGGTGTGCAGCGGGTGGTGGTTCATGGTGATCATGCAGAAGAGATGGTCGTCCGCTTCGGTGATCGTCTTCCCGGGCCAGTGGCGGTAGACGTCGCCGGGCTCGAAATCCTCGAAGTAGCGGCCGAAGGGACGGTCGTAGATGGTCATGAGGGTTGGTGTAGTACGCGCATCGACATTCCGTCCAGCAACCCGGCCGCGGCCGTACCCCGGGCGAGTGCGGCCGGTGGAGGAGCGCTCAGTCGCGCACCAAGGTGGGTCGCGTGGTGAACCCGAGCACCCAATCGGGGTGGGAATCCCCGTCGATGGCCATCCGCCAGGTGTAGCGGGTACCGGGTGCGAGCGGCAGGGGGCCGAGATTGACCGCGAGCGCGACGTCGATCGGCGACCCCTCCGGCACGCCGGGGGGACGGCCCACCGTGAACTCTCCCCTCACCTCGACGGGATGGTCGCCATCGGGCGTCTCGACCATCACCGGCCGGCCGTCGGCGTCCTCGAGGAAGAGCTCCCAGTGATGCGCGGACTCCGCCTCGTGCCACCCCACGTCGATCTTGAGGGCGATGGCCGAGGGCACCGGATCAGGACCGGTCATGCTCCACCCGCCGCCCAACACGTAGAGCTTCCCGTCCGACACCTGTGCCGCGTCGCACAGCATCATCGTCACCTTCACGCCACTCGAGGTTACCGGCTCCGCGACGCGCACCCGATTCCGCCGCCGGGTGGCCGGTAACGTGACGACATGGAGTTGCGGACCCTGCGGGACGACGTGTACCGCCGTCCGCTGCTCACCGCGCTCGAGCGCTTGGGCATCGGACCTGGTTGGACCTGTGCCGATGTCGGGGCCGGCGGTGGGGACGTCTCGGTCGCCCTCGCCGAGATCGTCGGCCGCCAAGGACGCGTCTACGCGATCGACAGCGACCCGGGTGCGCGTGACGAGGTCGCGGCGGCCGCGGCCGCGCACAGCCAGGTGCTCGCGATCACCCAGGCCGGCGAGGATCTCCGCCTCCCCGAAGAGGTGGATCTCGCGTTCTGCCGCTTCCTCCTCCTCCACGTCGTCGACCCGCTGGTGGTACTCACCCGGATGGCGCACGCGGTCCGTCCCGGGGGGTGGGTGGTGGCACAGGAGCCGATCACCAGCGCGGGCCGGATCGGTGGCAAGCCCTTCAGCATGCCGGACGCGCGCCATCCCGACGTCGGTGCGCTCCTCCCGTCGCTCGCCCGCGATGCCGGTCTCCTCATCGTGGACGCGTGGGCAGAGGCACCCGCCGGCGCCGGACCGGGACCGGTCGCCGACTACTTGAAGCTGGTCACCGAGGTCGATCCCGGTCCGGAGCCGGTCGTGCTGCCGCCACTCGTGACGGTGGTCGCCCAGGCTCCGACTCTCTGAGCCACCGCGACCTCCGGCGAAGCGCCGGCTCCGCCGGAACGATGGCGCTCGGTAACCTTGGCCGGTGACCTCCGCCGTTCGCTCCGAGCCCGACCTCGGCCGCGTCGAGGAGGCCCTCGCGGTGGCACAGTCGGTCGTCGACTCGGGAGTCGCCGCCCTCGCCGCCGCCGGAGGACCGGACGTGGCCCAGGTGCTGGCCTACGACGTCGCACACGCCGCGGCCGGGCTGCGCACTGCGCAGGCGGCCCTCGCCTACGGAGCGCTCGGTGAGCTCGAGGCGCAAATCGCGTGCGCCTTCGCCGCCGACGCGCTCGCCGACCTGGTCTCCCGCACCGCGGGACGCGCCGCGTCCTGGGGTGCTCGACGCAACTGGGTCGACAGGGTCGAGGACGTGATGGCTGCCTACCGCGACCCCGAGTTCCTCGCCCCGCTCGCCACGACCGAGGGACCGCGCCACCTCGACCCCGACTTCGAATTGCTGAGGGAGACCTTCCACCGGTTCGCCGAGGAGCAGATCCGGCCACGGGCGGAGCACATCCACCGGGCCAACACGGACATCCCCGAGGAGATCATCTCCGGTATGGCGGAGATGGGTGCGTTCGGCATGTCGGTCCCCGAGCCGTACGGGGGGTTCGCCACAGGAGGCGAGGCCGACTACATGGGCATGGTGGTCGCCACCGAGGAGCTGTCGTGGGGTTCGCTCGGCGCCGGCGGCTCGCTCATCACCAGGCCGGAGATTCTCACCCGGGCGATCGTCAACGGGGGGACCGAGGAACAGAAGGAGCGGTGGCTGCCGAGGATCGCGACCGGCGAAGTGATGGGTGCGGTGGCGGTCACCGAACCCGACTACGGCTCCGACGTCGCCGGGGTGATCACCTCGGCGACACCGACGGAGGGCGGCTGGCTGGTCAACGGAGTGAAGACCTGGTGCACCTTCGCCGCCCGGGCGGACGTCCTGTTGCTGCTCGCTCGCACCGACCCGGATCGCTCGAAGGCACACCGGGGACTCTCCCTGTTCGTGGTCGACAAGCCGCGGGGCGACGGACACGGTTTCCTCTTCACCCAGCAGACCGGTTCCGGACCGCCTCACGGGAGAATGGAGGGGCGGGCCATCGACACCCTCGGCTACCGGGGGATGCACTCCTACGAGGTGGCTTTCGAGAACTGGGTCGTGCCCGAGGACAACCTGGTCGGTGGCACCGAGGGCCTGGGGAAGGGCTTCTACCTCCAGATGCAGGGCTTCGAGAACGGTCGCCTGCAGACGGCCGCCCGCGCGATCGGGGTGATGCAGGCCGCCTACGAGGCCGCACTCGACTACGCCCGCAACCGGGTGGTGTTCGGAGCGCCGATCTTCGACTATCAGCTCACCCGCGCCAAGCTCGCACGGATGGCCGTCCTTATCCAGGCTTCCCGGCAGTTCACTTACGACGTGGCCCGGCTGATGGCCAAAGGCGAAGGCGCGCTCGAAGCCTCGATGATCAAGGCCTACGTCTGCCGTGCCGCGGAGTGGGTCAGCCGTGAGGCCCTCCAGATCCACGGCGGGATGGGCTACGCGGAGGAGTTCCCGGTGAGCCGCTATTTCGTCGACGCGCGGGTGCTCTCCATCTTCGAGGGGGCCGACGAGACGCTCGCCTTGAAGGTCATCGCCCGACGGCTGATGGCGAACGGGCCGCAGACCACCTGAGCCCTCGTTCTTCCCGAGTACGTTCTCCGCATGGACCATGCCTCCCGCGTCCGGGCTGTCGGCAGCGAGTGCGAAAGCTTCCTCGTCGCCCTGGGTGAGGGGACGATGGACGCCCTGGTGGCCACCTGCGAGGGATGGAAGGTGGCCGACCTCGCCGCCCACGTCGGCGAGTTCTGCGGCTTCTGGACCCACGTCCTCTGCGAGGGAACCGGCCGCCCGAAGACGCCTTTCACCGAGCCGCCGGCGGGCGACGAGCTGGTCCCTTGGATGGCCGAGCTGGCGGGCTACCTGGTCGACGAGCTCGAGGCGACACCGGCATCCACCGAGGTGTGGACGTGGTTTCCGAGCGACCACACCGCCGGGTTCGTCGCGAGACGTTGCGCGCACGAGCTGGCGGTGCACCGCACGGACATGCAGGCCGCCCGTGGCATTCACACTCCCATCGCCGCCGACCTGGCGGTCGACGGCGTCGACGAGGTGTTCGACGTGCTGCTCTCCGTTCGTGAGCACAAAGGAGCCGGCACCGGCAGGACGCTCGCGTTGGTGAGCACCGACACGCCGAACGCATGGCGGATCACACTCGGAGGTGAGCGGATCGGCATCGAACGCTCCGCGGACGACCACCCCGAGCTCGCGACGAGCAACCTCGTCGTGACCGCGACAGCGTCCGATCTCGAGCTGACCGTCTACCACCGCCCGACCCTCAGCCCGGTGGACATGGAAGGCGACTACACGGCGCTCGACGAGTGGCACCGCGACTTCACGTTCTGATCTGCGTTCTGAAGCTCCGCTCGTGACCGAGCGTCCCGGAGGACCCCCCCCTGTTCCGCCCCTCTCAGTCCTGCGACCGGGTCAGGCCCGCCCGCTCACCTCGCACCACGAATTTGGTCGCCATCTTGCGAGACGCCTCGTCGATCATCTCGTCCCCGAACATCACCGCGCCGGCGCGATCGTCCTCGGTCGCCTTGCGATAGGCGTCGAGGATGTCCCAGGCCCTGTCGAACTGCTCCTGTGTGGGCGAGTACACCTCGTTCAAAACGGTCACCTGGTCCGGGGTGAGCGCCCACTTGCCGTCGTAACCGAGCACGCGGGTTCGCTGCGAGAACTCGCGCAGGCGGTCGAGCTCGCGGACCTTGAGGAACGGACCGTCGATGACCTGCAGCCCGTTCGCGCGTCCCGCCATCAGGATCTTGGAGAACACGTAGTTGAAGTGGTCGCCGGGGTACTCGGGAATGGCGACGCCCCCGGTCAGCACCGGCATCTCCATCGAGGCGGCGAAGTCGGCAGGGCCGAAGATGATGGCCTCGAGCCGGGGTGAGGCCGCGCAGATCTCCTCGACGTTGATCAGTCCTCCGGTCGTCTCGATCTGGGCCTCGATCCCGATGTGCCCGACCGGCAGCCCACAGCTGCGCTCGACCTGGGTCACCAGGAGGTCGAGCGCGACGACGTCAGCCGCGTTGCGGACCTTGGGCAACATCAGCTCGTCGAGACGCTCTCCCGCGTTCGACACCACGTCGATGACATCGCCGTAGGTCCACTCACTGTCCCAGGCGTTGATACGGACACAGAGGACGCGGTCGTCCCAGGGAAGGTTCTTGATCGCGTCGGCCACCTTGGCCCGCGCGGCCTCCTTCTCGAGCGGCGCGACCGAGTCCTCGAGGTCGAGGAAGCTCATGTCCGCGGGCACAGTGGGCGCCTTGCCGAGGAACTTCTCGTTCGACCCCGGCGTCGACATGCAGGAACGGCGAGGCATGGAACGGGTGCGTTCGGACATACCCCGATGGTACGGCCCATTCCACGTGACGCCAACTTGTCTCCGGCCCGGCAGTGCGGTTCTTCAGCTCTCGGCGGTGGGGGCCCGGTCCGCCTCGATCTGGCTCTGGAGGTCCTCCGGCGTGAGCTGTTCGGCGAGCAGGCGGTCGAACCTCGCCGGGTCCCCGCGGACGAATTCGCGGCAGAGAGGAAGGCCCTCGACGTAACAGGTGAGGTACGCGCGCCAGGTGGGGTGCGTGAGGAACTCGACGGCCTTGGCCGCGCGCTCCGTCGGCAGCAGCCCCCACCGGGCCACCTCGCCGATCACCGCATCGGGGTCCGCGCCGTCCTCGTGGAGCCGGAACGCCGCGTTCTGGCGCACCGCGCCGAGTGCTTCTCCCGCCTCGGCGACTGCCGCGACAGTCTCGGCGTCGTAGCGAATGCCGAGGGGACGGAGATGGTCGGCCACCTGGGGCTCCGGCCGCCGGCCCATCACGACCTCGAGGCCGAGGTCGGCCAGACCCTCTGCGAGCAGGCACTGGGGGGTCCCGACAAGAAAGATCGACTCCTCCCACCAGTGACGGCGGCGGACCAGGCCGACCTCCTTGCGTGTGTGCTCGGTGTGGTGACCCGGGTAGGACTCGTGCGCGACCAGATGGGCGAGACCGATCGAGAGCACCGGCAGGTCGGTGTTGACCGCCACCCGGCTGTGGAGGTCGCCGAGGTAGTAGTTGAAGCCCGCCCACGGTTGGTCGGTGACCAATTGGAACTCGACGCGCTCGCCGTCGGGGAGACCGAAGAGGGACCGTGTCCGCTCGCGCAGGTCCGCCGCGAGCGAGTCGATGGCAGCGCCCAGCGCGTCCACTGGTACCGCGTGTGCCTCACGCCATGAGACCAGACGGTCGGCGAGCGGGCCCGACCCGGGCAGCACCTCGTCGAGGTGCCGGTGCGCGTCTACGAAGATCTCTTCGTCGACGCGGGAAGGTCGCACCCCGTAGCAGGCCTCGACCTCGTCCGCGTAACCGACCGGCTCACCCGCCAGTCGCCTCGCGGTGGTGAGGAGTCCTCGGGCTTGAGCGTGTAGCCAGTGGCGGCGGCGGGACTCCGCACCCTGTTCCTCCGCGGCCGGCGAGCCGACTCCGTCGAGGGGTTCGCCGGCATCGATGGCGGCGAGCAGCTCGCGCGCGGACGCGACGAGACGCTCGGGCGGTTGGACGGGCTCCACGTCGGCCGAAGAGGACAGCGAAGCCGGTCCGTAGTACGCATCCACCATCCCGTCGATGTGTCGCCCGATGCGGAGTCCGAGGAGGAGGTAGGACTCGACGAGTCCGGGCCGGCTCACTCCGCTGGTTCCGATGCCGAGTGCAGGTCCGCTCGCGAGGCGGTCACGATGCTGGGGCCTTCATGCACGCGGCGGTCACCCATGACGGGCGACGCTAATCGCCTTCATGTGGTGATCCGCATTGCAAGTGCGACGTGTCGAGGGAGGTGCACGCCACGACATCTCCGACATGACGATCCTTCGTCGATCCGGGGCGTCGCCGCACGAAGCCCGAACTTGAAACATGCAGGTGGAGAAGTACGACGACGCCAGCGTCCTTGTAGCGCGCGCCGCGATGGAGTAGAAAGATCCCCCGATGACTCACGCCGAGCTGTCCTCGACGTCAGAGCCAGTTGCCGGTGACGCCGGTCGAAAGAAGCACTCTCTCCGACCCCTTGCACTCCTCGGACTCGTTGCTTCACTCGGCGCGGCGACTTTCGCGACGGCGGTGTCGTTACCGGCCTCAGCCGACCAGATCTCCGATGCGAAAGCACAGGCCGCAGCCATCGATGCCAAGATCCAGTCGATCGACGCGCAGCGCCAGCAGCTCACCGGACAGGTCACGCAGGCGGACTACCAGCTCTCACAGCTGAAGGCCCAGATCGCGGCCGGCCAGGCGCAGATGGCGAAGGACCAGGCGGAGGTCAACAAGGATCAGTCGCAGCTTCGAGGCGAGGCGATCAGCGACTACGTCTCGAGCGGCACCTCGAACCAAGTCACCCAGATATTCACCTCCAACGCCAACACGAGCGGCATCCGCTCGGAGTACACCTCGATCGCAACCGGCAACGTCACCGACACGATCGACCACCTGCATACTGCGCAGTCCCAACTGCAGGCGACGCAGACCGCGCTCGTCCAACACCAGACGCAGGCCACCGCGGCGCGCAACTCGTTGGTCGGAGCCGAGAACCAAGCTGCCTCGCTCGCCGGCCAGTACCAGTCCACGCTCGACAGCGTGAACTCCAACATCCAGAAGCTCGTCGAGCAACAGCAGGCCGCACAGGCTGCCGCGGCGAAGGCAGCGCAGACCGCAGCGTTCAACGCGAAGTTGGCCGCCGCGCAGGCGTCGGCGCAGGCGCAAGCCGCCCGCTCGCAGTCTGGGTCGGGTGGCGGTGGTAGCGGTGGTAGCGGTGGTGGCGGTGGTGGCGCTGCTGGCGGCGGCGGCGGCGGTGGCGGTTCAGTTGCCCCGGCGCCTTCGGGCCCTCCCCCACCCCTCGCTTCCGGAGCCGCAGGCGCGGTGCAAGCGGCGCTCTCCATGGTCGGTGTCCCCTACGTCTGGGGTGGGGACACCCCCGCCGGCTTCGATTGCTCCGGGCTGGTCCAGTGGGCCTACGGCCAGGTGGGCATCAGCCTCCCCCATTTCTCGGGCGCCCAGTACGAGGACACCACCCACATCTCGCTCGGCGACATCGAACCCGGCGACCTCCTCTTCTACGGTCCCGGCGGCTCGGAGCACGTGGCGATGTACGTGGGCGGTGGTTCGATGATCGAGGCCCCTTACACCGGCGCATCGGTCTGGGTGACCGGAGTCCGCACCGGCAGCGACTTCGCCGGCGTCGGTCGCGTCGTCTGAGCGCTCGACTTCCCTGACCGTCTCCGGCGCTCTCAGCGCTGGTCGTGTGCGGTGAACTCGTTCGGCGGCAGTTGACCCGCGGTCCCCCCCGCTCGCGGACCGGGAGGGCGAGCGAAGCGGAACGGCAGTGGCTCGCGCCCGGCCTGGATCACCATGGCCAGTCCGGACTCTTCACCCGACAATCGCGCCACCACCGCCTCGGCCACCGCGCCGGCGTCGATCAGAGGAAAGCCGCTTTCCTCGAGGACCTCGCGCATGTCGCCGACCATCGGCGTGTCGACGAGGCTCGGGCAGACCGCATTGATGGTGATGTGACGCTCCTCGAGCTGGGGCACGAGGGATCGCACCAACCCGACCACGGCGTGCTTGGTGAGGCAGTAGATGGGATCCGGCGAGAAGCCGATGAGTCCGGCCAGTGAGGCGGTCGCCACGATCGCACCCCCGCCCCGCTCGGTCATCGCCGGCACCAGCGCTCTGATCCCGAAGACGACGCCGTCGACATTGGCGCCGACCGCGCGTCGGTAGATCTGGTCGGTCATCGAAGTGATGTCCGCCTCACCGGTGGTGACCCCGGCATTCAGGTGGGCGAGGTCGATGCCGCCGAACCGTGACACCACCTGTTCGGCGACGCCCGGCCATTCGTCGGACTGGCCGACATCGGCCTGCAGGCCGATGCCCCCCACATCGGATGCGACGCGCCTCGCCGCCGCCCCGTCGAGATCGACCACCGCGACGCTCACCCCGGCGGCTGCCAGCCGACCGACGGTCGCGAATCCGATGCCCGAACCGCCACCGGTCACCACGCCCACCTTGCCCGCAAGGGACTCCATCGGCACCCCCATCTGTCCAGTCGTCGGGTCGAGCCGTGCCCGACCCACGCCCGCCGTTCGGGCGACACCGGTCGTCACTGGCGGTGGGCGGGCGCGCCGTCACCCTACCGGGCAGGTGGGGCATACTGGGGAGGCGTCGACCGCGTCCCGGACCGGGAGCAGAGTGACCGTCAGATGACCCGTCCATGAGACCCATCCCCGTCGCGTTCCACATCTGGTTCATCGAGATCCACACCTACGGGATCGGCCTCGCCCTCACCTTCTGGTTCGGGCTCCGCTACACCGAGCGACGGCTGCGCGCCGCCGGCTATCCGTGGCGGTGGGTGACCGGGATGTTCCTCTGGGTCGTGCTCGCCGCGATCGTCGGCGCCCGCGCCCTCCACGTGCTCTCGAACCTTTCGTACTACTCGAGCCATCCCGGGCAGGTCGTCTCGATCTGGCAGGGCGGCCTCTCGTCGTTCGGGGGGCTCATCTTCGCGGTCCCGACCGCGGTGCTCATCGCGCGGAAGCGCTGTCCGGAGCTCTCCACCCTCAGGTTCGCCGACTTGATGGCACCGGTCCTGATGTGCTGCTGGGGCATCGGCCGCTTGCTCGGGCCCCAGCTGATGGTCGCGGGTGGCGGCCACCCGACGAACCAGTGGTTCGGCATGTACTACGCGGGCCAGGCCGGCAAGCGCCTGCCGGTCCCGATCTTCCAGGCCATGGAGGACTTCGCCATCTTCGGCATCCTCCTGCTCGTCGAGCGGTGGCTGCGCTCCGTCGCGCCGGAGTCGGTCAGGATGGCGCTCCCGGTGGAGGCGGCCGTCGGCACCACCGGAGAGGGTGGACCCGAAGCCGAGGCGACCACCGGCGAGTGGGACGACTCCACGACGGCGGCTGCCCAAGCGGTCCGTGCCTCGCTACCCCCTGCGGGGATCGTGCTCGGGGTGGGCATGGTGCTCTGGGGCATCGAGCGCTTCCTCGACGAGCACCTCTGGCTCGGCGAGGACGGACACCTCGGTTCGCTCCTGGTCCAGATCGCCGGTGTCGGGCTCGCCGTGGCCGGCATGGCCCTCCTCGCTTCGCGGTTCGGCCCCCTTCAGCGTTGGCGCCGTGGGGAGTGGGTCGACCCGCGGGCAGCCTCGCCGAGCGACGAGGTGGGAGACGAGGTGGGGGCGGACACACTCGGCGACGTCGGTGACGAGGACGACCTCGAAGGACCGCTCCTCGCGCAGGTACCGGTGACCCGGGAGGAACCCGCCGGCTAGCTGTGCTCCGACCTGCCGATCACGACCGGTCGGTCGGTGGCGGCGGGCAATCTCGAGGCGAGCGCGGCAGCCCCGAGCACTGCCCCGACGAGCAGTCCCGCGGGCAGCCAGAGTGCGGCCGCGAAGAGACAAGCCGCTCCGATCTCGGTCACGACGGCCATCGCCCTCGCCCGCGGTGCCGCGTCGGCGAGGCGGCGGTGGAAGGCGAAGAGCTCTGGCGTCGAGGTGATCGAGCGGGTGAGGAACACCGCGAGCCCTCGGACCAAACCGAAGCAGGCACCGATGGCGATCGCCGCGAGCGGGTTCGTCGAGAGCGCCGCAAGGACCACCGTCAGGTAGACCGCGGCGGTGGTGATGTAGGTCGCGAGGCCGACACCGATCTGCCAGCCGAATCCCAACCCGTAGACCCAGGGCCGGTAGTGGTCGAGCCACCGCTCGTTGACCTGCCGGCGATGGATCGGGAGGCCGAACCCGAAGAGGGCGAGGTCCGAGAGGGCCGCGACGCTCGCCGCCGCGGCCGCGAGCAGACCGAGCGCGAGCGTCGAGGGTCCGAGCGCCCTCACTCCCGCCGCGCCGAGTGCCGCCACGCCCCCGAGGGTCACTCCACCGGAGGTGGCGCCTGCTACGAACCAACATGCCGTCCCGCGATAGGTGTGGCCCTTCGCGCGCTCGCTCAGCGGGGTGATCGTCGAGAGCATCGAGAGGCCACAAGGCGACCATGTGGAACGCACGGCGGCCGCGAGCGCGACCAGCGTGGCGACAAGGACGAGAGGGGTGGTCATGATCCTCCTTGCATGTCAGACAGGTGATCCGAGGAAGGGCACGTCGAAGGAGAAGACACCGCCGTCCTGGGCGACGAACCAGTACCCGTGTCCGGTCGGCCCTGCAGCCATCCCCACGATGGGTCGGTTGAGCGCCTGTCCCCCCATCGACCCGTAGAACGGCGCGTCCCCGAAGCTGAAGACGCCGCCGTCGGCCGCGACGGTCCAGTAACCCCTGCCGGAGGGGGTAGCCGCCATCCCGACCATCGGGGCGTCGAGCGGCTGTCCGCCCATCGAGCCGTGGAAGAGCGCGTCCCCGAAGCTGAAGATGCCGCCGTCGGCCGCGACGAACCAGTAGCCCCGACCGCTCGGTGTGCACGCCATGCCCACGATCGGCCGGTTGAGCGCCTGTCCCCCCATCGATCCGTAGAACGGCGCGTCCCCGAAGCTGAAGATGCCGCCGTCGGCCGCGACGGTCCAGTAGCCGTCGCCCGAAGGCGTGCCGGCCATGGCGACCATGGGCGCGTCGAGCGGTTGGCCGCCCATCGAACCGTAGAAGGGGGCACCGAAGGCGAAGATGCCGCCGTCGGCCGCGACCAGGTAGTAACCGCCGGTCGGGCGCTCGGCCACCCCCACGATCGGTTGGTCCAGCGGGGCCGTGGACTCGTCACCCCCGAAGCGGAAGTCCCCGAAGGTGAGGAGCTTGCCGAACGAGGTCACGATCGCGTAGCCCTGCGCGTCGGTGCTCGGTGCCATGCCGACGACCTGGCAGTTGGTGAGCGGCGAGCCACAAGGGGGTGGTGGCGGTGCAGGCGGTGCCGGCGTCCAGCAGGGCTCGTTCTGCTCGGCGGTCGACTCGTCCACCGCGACCGTCGTCGTGCAGGTGGGGTCGACCTGCCACGGGGGGACGCAGGCGACGACACGGCAGAGGATCCGACCGACGCACGCGATCTGCTGGTTGCACTGCCCGTAGCGGAATTGGAAGCAACCGGTGACGAAGGAGTCGCAGCCGGCCGGCCCGCAGCCGCATGCGGTCCCATCGCATCCGGTGTCGCAGAATCCCCAGCCGTTCCCGCAGCCGGTCACGCACTGGCACGCGGCGTGACAGTCCATGTAGTAGCGCGGACCGCCGCAGTAGGAAGAGTTGTCGGCCTTCCACCACCCGCCCATCACCGATCCGGCCGGGCAGTAGTTGTAGCCGCCGTTGATCGAGCAGCAGAACTCGGAGAAGCCCGCACAGCACATGGAGCCGCACCCGCAGTTGGCGTCGCCGCAGGTGCAGATCTGCCCGTAGGCTGTTCCCGGTCGCAGCGCAAGATCGAGCCCCGCGCCGACCGCGACCGCACTGCCGGCGAACGCAGAGCGGTTGATGAAGCTGCGGCGCGAGAGCTTCGACTCGAGGAAGCCCGCCGCGCGCTCGACCAAGGTCACGATCTCCTCGCCGAGTGTCTCGAGATCCCGAGGACTCGCCGGGCCGCCTCGACTTGTGCCAGCTTCGACATCGCGAGGAAGACGAGCCAGGCGCAGAGCGCGCTGGCCGCGACGAGCGGGATCCCCTCCAGCGGTTGCGATGCGAGGACCGCGCGCAGCGAATCCGAGGGGCCACCCAGGGCGACCGAAACGGCTGCGAGCCCGAGAACGAGGTCGATCACGACGTGCAGAGCGGTGGCCGGGGTGTCGAGCGTGCCGAAGCAGCTGCAACTGGCGATCGCTCCGCCCCGTGCACGAACGGCCGCCACGACCGCGGCGAAGGCGAGGTACGACGCGGCAACGAGCCAAGCAGTCGCCGATCGCGGCACCGCCAGCGCGATCACTCCCAGCGCCGCCTCTGCACCCGAGCCGACGCGGACCGCGGCACGCATCGCCCGCTGAGGTACGGGCGCCAGGTCCCCGAGGGCACGAGCCGTGTCTTCGGGATGGAGGACCTTCGCGACGCCGGCGGCCACCAACAGCGCGCACGCGACGAGGTAGAGCCCGATCAGTTCCACCGTGCTCCTGGGGGAAGGACCGCGGGCACAGCCGGCGCGATGGCAAGGTTCGCGAGGAGGGCGTTCACCCGTGGCACGAGGACGCTCCGGAGCGCGTGGCTCCCGAGGACGACGTAAAGCGTGAAGGGTCGTCCCGACTCGTGGAAGAACCATTGGGTTCCCGACTGGCCGCCGAGCCCCCGTCGGAGCACGTAGGGGAGGAAATCCGACGACGTGAGCGCTCGAGGCATCCCCTGCCGCTCGAAGAGGGGCGTGCCGACCGCCTCCGGTTCGTACTCGAAGAGGGTCGAGAAGATGTCGTCGGCACCCATGAGGGTCACCGCGCCGGCCCCGAAGTCGCCGACGTCGGAAGGCAGGGCGAACGTGGCGAACTGGGCGACCGGGCGTGCCGCCTCCTCGCCCGACGACGGACGGACGAAGATACGACCCTCGAACCCGCCGGGGAGCTGCGCCTCGATCCCGTACGCCCGGATCGTCGCCACCTCAGCCGGTGCTCCCGGACGGTCCGGCCACGTCCTCCGCCCGAGGGTCGCCAGGTTCGAAGACGTCGTCGAGCGAGGACGGGTAGAGGCTCGGGTCCCCAGGCATGATCCCCGCGGCCATCAGCTCCCGGTCGTTGGCACGTTCGCGCTCGGGTCCGTCCAGCCCTTCGGCCGTGGCCCTCCCCCGCGTGGGAGTCGGGGCCGTTTCGCGGTCGGCCCGGGCGCGCCGTACGAGGTCCGCGATCTGCGCGAATTGCTGCGCCACTCCCTCGCCGATCCTCCGGCCCGATCGCCCATCGACCAACACGAAGAACGGAGAGCCGGGCACCTCGTAGTCATTCCACGCGTCGCTTGACATCACGACCGGCAGCCCCGGGGGTGCCAGCGAGCCGACCTCGGCCCGGATCTCCAGCTCGGGGCCCTTGGTAACGACGACGGTCCGCACGCCGTCGAGGCCAGCGAACTGCTGAGGCTGCCCGAGCGCGCTCCAGAACCCCGCACAGGTCGCGCAACCCGACGACAAGAACGCGAGCAGGGTGAGGTCGCCCGTCTCCGCAGGTGCGATGCCAAGGGCGTCGCCGCGTGGGGTGATCCCTCCGATGGCCGGTGCGGAGACCGAGTCCCGCTCACCGGGAAGCGGTGGGCCGATGGTCAGTGGTGCGGACGTGGCCGGGCTCGCACCGGGACTTCCCGCAGAACGCCGCTCGACGGAGGTGTGCTCGACCGACGACGGGTCACCGACCCCGACACCAAGGTCGTGCAACGCCTTGAGGATGTCGGCATGGCTGCGGAGCAGGCCGGCGACGAGCACGGCCAGCAACGCGACGACCGCGCAGAGAACGATGGCGAGAGCGACCACGCGACACCTCCGGACCTCGAGCGGGCGGTTTCGCACTGTCGGCGCTGCCGCTCGCGCCGGCCCATGCTAAGGGAAACTCGCGCTCGGTCCCGGCAGGGGCCGGCGTCGGCAGCCGAGCGGGACGCCGCGGGTCGATAGCATCGTCGCCGGCAACACCGAGCCGGTCGGGTCCCGCCAGAACCCGCCATCACACACCGGGGGGGTTCGTGCGACGCGTGCAAATGACGAGACCGGCGAGGTCGCTCGTGGCGCTCGTGGCGCTCACCGCCCTCCTGACCGCGTGCTCGTCGGCTGCGACGCAGGTCGACTCGCCCACCGGTCAACTCGCGCCCCGGGCGAATGCCAAGGCGACGTTCACCGGACACGGCTCGATCGGACAGGCCTACGTGCTCGGCGCCGCACCCGGCACGCACCTCGTCCTCGCCAATGCGGCCGGCGACGAGGTCGGGAGCGGGGCGGCCGACGGCCTCGGGAGCCTGATCGTCCGGGGTGTCGCCCCGGGCCCCGGGTACACCTTCCGCGCGGCGAACGGCAGGAGGGTCGCCTCCACTGCTTCCTTCCGGGTGCTCGCACCCGTCGACACTCCCCCCGCGACCTTCTACTCGGGACAGCACCTGACGGCCGGCCTCAACTACATCACGATGCGCGACGGCGTGAAGCTTGCCGCCACGGTCCGGCTCCCCGCGGGGAAAAGCCTCGATGGCGGTCCCTTCCCGACCGTCATCGAGGAATCGGGGTACGCGATCGCCGCGCCGCACAGCCTCATCGATGCCGAGCTTCACCAAGACGGTGAGACCACTTCGGACCCGTTGCTGCCCGACACCGCGACCGCGGTCGGCTCTTTGATCGCACCGCTGCTCGGGTTCGCGACCGTCAGCCTGCAGATGCGCGGGACCGGGTGCTCGGGGGGTGCGTTCGACCTGTTCGACCTGCCCACCACCTACGACGGCTACGACGCCGTGCAGATCGTCGCCGCCCAACCGTGGGCCGCCAACCACAAGGTCGGCATGGTGGGGATCTCGTTCTCGGGGATCTCCCAGATGTTCGTCGCCGGGACCCGGCCGCCGGGGTTGGCCGCGATCGCGCCGATGAGCCTCACTGACGATCTCTACAACACGGGGTTCCCCGGCGGCATGTTCAACTCCGGATTCGCGGGCACGTGGCTCGCGCAGCGAGTGTCGGACGCCAAACCCGCCCCGGAGGGCGGCCAGACCTACGCCAAGGTCCTCATCGAACAGGGCGACACCCGATGCCTCGCAAACCAGGCCCTGCACGGCCAGACCCAGAACGTCGACGCGCTTCTCGGCGAGGCCAGTCACCGGGTGCCCTCGCTCTACACGCAACGGGCTCCTGCCACCTGGGCGAAGAAGGCCCAGGTGCCGGTGTTCCTCTCGGGCGCCTTCCAGGACGAGCAGACCGGAGGCCAGTGGCCCGCCATCGTGGGCGACCTCGCAGCTGATCCGCACGTCTGGGTCACGATGGTCAACGGCACACACGCCGACTCGCTCGGACCAGGCACGCTGACCCGGTGGCTCGAGTTCCTCGACATCTTCGTGGCGGACAAGGTGCCATCGCCCTCGTCGGTGCTTACGGCCCTTGCGCCCGAGTTCTATGCGGCGCTGGCCGACGCACCGGCCGAGCCGCTACCGCCGATGCAGTTCACCAACGAGCCGAACGTCGTCGCCGCCCGAACCGCGTTCGAGCAGCAACCGAGGGTCCGCGTCCTCTTCGACAACGGCGGAGGAAGTGCCGGCCCCGGGGCGCTGCAGCCTGTATGGAGCAAGGACTTCACGTCGTGGCCCCCGCCGTCGGCTCGGGCGACGACGCTCCACCTCGGCCCCAGCGGAACCCTCGAGGCGGGGACTCCGAGCGCCGAGTCGGTGTCGTTCCGGCCCGATCCCTCGGCCCGGCCGGCCACCACCCTCCCTCCCAGCGGTAACCCCTGGGCGGCACTCCCTCCCTACGACTGGGCACCGGTGACCGGCAGTGACGGGCTCGGCTTCGTCTCGGCGCCACTCGCCCACGACCTCGTGGTCGTCGGACCGGCGAGCCTCGACCTGTGGGTCGAGAGCACCGCGACCGACACCGACCTCCAGGCCACGGTGTCCGAGGTCCGCCCCGACGGGAAGGAGTTGTTCGTCCAGACCGGCGAACTGAGGGCGAGCGACCGGGCTCTCGACGGCGCGGCCTCGACCGCCACCCATCCGGTGCCCACCTACCTCGCGTCCACCGCGGCGCCACTCCCCCACGGGAAGTACACGCTGGTCCGTATCCCGATCCTTCCGTTCGGGTACGCGTTCCGGGCCGGATCGCGGATCCGGGTGACGATCGCCGCGCCCGGCGGCGAGCGGCCGGTGTGGGAGTTCTCGACCTACCAGACACAGGGAGCCGTGAGCGACATGGTCGGGCTCGGCGGTGCCACTCCGTCAGCCCTCGTCCTCTCGGTCGTGCCGGGCATCACGCCGCCCGACCCTCAGCCCGCCTGCCCGTCCCTTCGCGGCCAGCCCTGCAGGACTTACGTGCCGGCCACCAACGGCGGGTAGACACCGTTCGCGAGCAGTGGAGGAAGTCCACCTATGGAGAGTGCCTTCGGATCGACGACCCGGGTGACCCCCCTCGCAGGCACGCCGGGGTGGTACGCGGGGACGATCGACGAAGGGTGGAACCTTCGTCCGCTCCCACAGGGCGGCGTCGTCACCGCGCTGGCCGTACGCGCGATGGCAAGCACGCTCGACCGCGCCGGGCAGACCCTGCGCACGCTGCACACCGCCTACGTGGCTCCGGTTGCACACGGCGACGTCGTGGTCGACGTCTCGACGCTCCGTTCGGGCCGATCGATGTCCCACCTCCGGGCGGAAGTGCGGAACCCGGCTGCCTCGCACGGGCACGTGACGACGGCGGTGTTCGGTTCGGGACGACGCGGCTTCGACTTCGTCGACCTCGATCCGCCCAGGGATTTCACGCCTCTCGCCGAGTCGCGCTCCTACCGCGACCCGCCACCGCCGGGCGTCGACCCGTTCCCACCAATGCCCTTCTGGGACGGGCGGGTGGAGGGACGGACCGGCATCGGGCACGCACCGTGGGACGAGTACGAACCGGACCGGGCAGAGCACGGAGCCTGGTACCACCTGGACGAGCTTCCGCTCCTCGACGACGGGACGCTCGATCCCCTGGCACTTATCGTCTTCGCGGACACGATGCCGGGCGCGATCGGCGAGAAGGTGGGCCGCCGGACCACCGGCTGGTTCGCTCCGAGCGTGGATCTCACGTTCCACCTTCTCGACACCTGGCGAGCCGAGTGGGTCTTCGCTCACAGCCGAGCCCGTTTCGCGGGTGGCGGATACGCCTCGGTGGACATGGCGCTGTGGGACTTCGGCCAGGCAGGGACCGATCCGGGGCGGCTCGTCGCCTACGCGACCCAGGTCTGCCTCTTCACGTTCGAAGAGTGAGTGCTCGATCGGCGGGTCACCCGGCCGCGTCGGTGCTCACGATCCGACGTCGGCGACGCGTGGCGCCGTCGCGGTCACACCTTGGTCGCCTCGAAGGCCACCGCCTTTCCGCCTTCGGCCCGCGCTCGCCAGACCCGGGGAGCGGCGAACCCTGAGGGTCCGCACAGTTCGCTGATCCGTTCGGACCACACGTCGACACCCGTCCCGCTCGAGCGCTCGATCGCCCAGTCGTGGGTGATCGTGACGAGACGGGCCCTGTTCCGGAGCACCCTGGCCACTTCCGACAGCGACACGTCCAGTGGCTCCCAGAGCTGAATCGAGTTGACCGCGATCGCCCCGTCGAACTCACCGTCGCGCCAGTCGAGCGCACTGGCCGTGCCCTCGACCAGCTCGACCACACCACAGCTGATCCACCCTCGGTTTCGTCGTCGTGCCTCGGCGAGCATCGCCTCGGACGGGTCGACACCGGTCACCTTCCCGTCGGACAACCGTGAGGCGAGCAGATCGACCCCGATGCCCGGGCCGATCCCGACAGCGACAACTCGATGGTCGCGGGACGGAGCGAGGAGGTCGACCGCCTCGCGTTCGCTGTCACGGTTCATCCGCGCCATGATCTTCGCGGTCGCACGACCGGCGAGACCCTCGAACCCACGCTGTCCCATGGCCCGATTCTCCACGTTGAAGTATGGTTCAAGTCAATGGGGAACCGGGCCGACGGGACCGTCACCATCACCATCACCGAGCTCGGCGAGCGCACCGGCAAGGCCTCATCGGCCCTCCGCTATTACGAACGGGAGCACTTGCTCGAGCCCACCGGCCGGGAAGGCGGGATGCGGGTCTACCCGGCCCGCTCGGTCGAGCACGTCGCGCTCATCGACCTGCTGCAGGTGGCAGGGCTCACCATCGGCGAGATCCGCGCGATCGTCACCCCCGCGGGGACCTTCGCCGACGACTGGCGCGAGCAGGCGCACCGCAAGATCGAGCGCATCGACCGACGCCTCCGCGAACTCGAGCTCGCCAGATCGATCCTCGAGCACACGGTCACCTGTCCGCACCCGGCGCTCGACGAATGCCCGACGTTCCAGCGCGGTGTCCGCGGCCACGCGGCCACGCTCGCCGGTGCCGAATTGGAGGAGGAATGACCGCGCGGGCCTCACGCTCCCTCGAGGTCCGCGTCCGCTCCGTCTGCCTCTCCCTGCCGGGCGCGGTCGAGAAGACGAGCCACGGAGCACCGGCCTTCTTCGCCGGTCGACAGTTCGTGCAGCTCTGGCCGGAGGGCCACCACGATCACGTATTCCCCCACCTGTGGTGCGCAGCCCCACCGGGGGCCCAGGAGACCTTCGTCAGGTCGGATCCCGATCGCTACTTCCGGCCGCCCTACGTGGGCGGTCGCGGCTGGGTCGGCATGCGTCTCGACAGAGGTGTCGACTTGGACGAGGTCGAGATGCTCTGCGAGGAGGCGTACCGAACCGTCGCGCCGAAGAAGCTCCTCGCCCAACTCGAGAGTGAGTGAGAAACGGACCGGTCGCTCAGGAGCCGCCCTCGCCCGAGGCCTTCTCCTCGGCAGCCCTCCGGTAGGCCTCGAGCTGGTCGAGCAGAGGCATGCGCTCCTGTCCGACCGTCGAGTCGAGTCGGGCGGCGATCTCCTCGGGAGTCCATCTCCCGTCCGCGTACACCGCCCGGACCTCGCGGGGTTGGTTCCACACCGCGATCTTCGGCCCGACCGCGGTGTACACCTGACCGGTCACATGCTTGGCCCGGTCCGACAGGAGGTAGACCACGAGCGGCGCGACGTCCTCGGGGTCGCCGTTCTCGGCAAGCTCCATCGGGACGTTCGCGGACATCCGGGTGCGAGCGACCGGGGCGATCGCATTGGCGGTGATGCCGTAACGAATGAGGCCCGCCGCGGCCGAACGCACCAGCGACACGACTCCACCCTTCGCAGCCGCGTAATTCGCCTGGGCGACACTCCCGGCGAAGGCGCCCGAGGTGAATGCGACCAACGAACCCCCGCCCTCTTGCTTCCGCATGATCGCGGAGGCCGCGCGAAACAGCGTGAAATGGCCCTTCAAGTGGGTTTCGACCACGGCGTCCCACTCTTCCTCGGACATGTTGAACAGCATGCGCTCCCG
Organism: uncultured Acidimicrobiaceae bacterium; assembly: GCA_963769905.1. GTDB lineage: Bacteria > Actinomycetota > Acidimicrobiia > Acidimicrobiales > RAAP-2 > Bog-756. Next base: position 368,414 of record CAVYNG010000002.1, on the reverse strand, counting down.
CAGGATGCCCGCTACGCAGACGACCCCGTCGATGCGCCCCCACCGCTCCACGCCGGCCGCGACGATCTTCTCGCCGCCCTCGAGCGTGGTCACGCTCTCTGCCATGGCGAGCGCCTCGCCGCCCGCACCGGTGATCTCGTCGACGACCGCTTCGGCCACCTTGCTGGTCGGGTCCTCACCGGCCATCGAGACGCCGATGTCGGCGACCACCACCCTGGCGCCCTCGGCCGCCGCGGCGAGTGCCACGGCTCGACCGATGCCACCTCCACCACCGGTGACGGCGACGACTCTGCCCTCGAGGAAATCACCCATCTGAGAAACTGCTCCTCCGTCTCGAACGTTCGATCGCGATCATGCGCCGGCCCGAGAACGCCCATCGGGTGGCACCGGTCACCCGATGCGGCCTACGGCCCCTGGCGCGGGACCGGCGGTTGACCGCTTACGAGAACCTGTTCTAGCGTCCCGCAGCGGTTCGGTGCCAACCAGCCCCGGCAGGAGATGGCGCCGAACGACGTAACGACACGGCACTCTGCGGAGCGTCCATCTGCGTCCTACGGGAGGACGTGTCGGCACCGTTCCCGGCGGCCAGCCAGAAGACAACCGGTACCATCCGGCACAAGGGGGGACCGATCAACATGGGCGATCTCGGATTTTGGGCACTGGCGCACGAGGACCCGGACCACCTCGCGCTGGTCGCCCCGGACGGCAGCGTGTACACGGCCGGTGAGCTGCTCGGACGGGTGAACCAGGTCGTTCGCGGCCTCCGGAAGCTCGGCGTCGGCAACGGCGACGTGGTTGCCACCCTCCTGCCCAACGGTGTCGAGATGTTCGAGCTCTACCTTGCCGCCCTCCAGGCCGGCTGGTATCTGGTGCCGATCAACCACCACCTGGTCGGGCCCGAGGTCGCCTACATCCTGCGCGACTCCGACGCCAAGGCGTTCGTCGCGCACGAGCGGTTCGCGGGCATCGCTCTGGAGGCGGCGAAGGAGGCCGAGCTCCCCTCGTCGGCCTCTTTGTCGGTCGGCGAGGTCGCCGGGTTCTCCTCGTTCGCCGCGATGCGTGAGGCCGAGCCGACCGCAGATCCCGAGGAGCGGACCATCGGGGACGTCATGAACTACACCTCGGGGACCACGGGCAACCCGAAGGGCGTCTACCGACCCCTGAGTGGGGCCTCGCCCGAGGAGGCCGCTCTCGGTCTGTCGGGCATCCTCTTCCTCTTCGGGATCCAGCCCCACGACGACAACGTGCACATCGTCGGCTCACCCCTGTACCACACTGCGGTGCTGCGATTCTCCGGCGCGTCGATCCACCTTGGCCACACGGTCGTCCTGATGGACAAGTGGCTGCCCGAGGAGATGCTCGCACTCATCGAGCGCTACAAGGTGACCAGCTCCCACATGGTCCCGACCCAGTTCCACCGGCTGCTGGCGCTCCCCGAGGACGTCCGGTCGAAGTACGACATGTCCTCGCTTCGTCACATGATCCACGCGGCGGCCCCGTGTCCCGTCGATGTCAAGTACAAGATGATCGAGTGGTGGGGCAACACCATCGACGAGTACTACGCGGCCTCCGAGGGGGGCGGGACCTTGGTCACCGCCGAGCAGTGGCTCGAGAAGCCGGGGACCGTCGGCGTGCCGTGGCCCATCTCGGAGATCGCCATCTTCGACGACGATGGGAACAGGATCGAAGAGCCAGGGACCATCGGCACGGTCTACATGTCCATGCAGACGGGTGGCTTCTCGTACCACAAGGACGAGAAGAAGACGAAGGACAACCGGATCGGGACCTTCTTCACCGTCGGCGACGTGGGGTTCATCGACGAGGACGGGTACCTCTTTCTCCGCGACCGGAAGATCGACATGATCATCTCGGGTGGAGCGAACATCTACCCGGCTGAGATCGAGAACGTCCTGCTCGGATTCCCGAAGGTGGCGGACGCCGCGGTCTTCGGCATTCCCCACGACGATTGGGGCGAGGAGGTCAAGGCGGTCATCGAGCCTGCCGAGGGCATCGAGCCGAGCGACGAGACGGCAGCGGAGATCCTCGAGTACTGCTCGACTCGACTCGCCAAGTTCAAGACCCCGAAGTCGATCGACTTCACCTACTCGATGCCCCGCGACCCCAACGGCAAGCTCTACAAGCGAAAGCTGCGCGATCCCTATTGGGAGGGGCGGGAGAAGATCTGAGCCTCGGCACCCGGCTCGGAACCCCGGGGGGGCTTTCCTGTCAGAACGTCGGGAGGTCCTCCGGGTCGACCGCGGTGCGCTCGTCGACTTCCCCTTGTACGTCGGAGGCGGCGCCCGTCCGAGCCGCCTCGGCCCGGATCGCCTCGCGGATCATCGGATCGACGCTCGTCGCGTTGCGCTCGGCGATACCTACGAACTGGACCGGCCGGACCTCGATGAAGATGCCCTCTGCTTCCGCGGTGAGCACGTCGCCGTCGTAGAGGCCCGCCCACGCGCGGATCTTCCGGCCGCTCCTGCCTGTAAGGCGAGCCTCCAGCCGGAGATCGGTGCGCAGGGGCGTCGGTTTGCGGTACCGGATGGTCAAGGTACCGGTCATGCCCGGGTTGCCCGCGGCGATGGTGGCTGCGCCGAGAACCTCGTCGAAGGTCTCCGCGATCACCCCTCCGTGCACGCAGGTCGGCGGCCCCTCGTACTGGAAGTCGAAGTTCACCTCGCCTCGGATCTCGCGGAACCGGCCGTCGTCGCCGCGGATGACTTCGACGCGCACCGGCGGCGAGATCGGGTTCTCCATTCCGATGATGGGGCTGGTCGGGAAGAACTCCTGGGCCGGCCGCGAGGTGTTCGGTATCCGGCGGGGGCGCTTTCCCGGGCCGCTCGCGGTGTCCATCTTGGCTTTGACCGCCTCGATCGCGTCGACCGCCTCCTCGAGCACGTCTTCGTCGAGCTCGGCCGCCACGGTCATCGAGGCGACGGAGCGGAGTGCCGTGGACAGCCTCCGGCGCGAGTCCTCTCCTGACATCACGAACCCGTCCGTCCGCTCACTTGCGCCGGTAGACAGGCGTTCGCTTTTCTGCGAATGCCTTCTGACCCTCTTTCGCGTCCTCTGTCGCGAAGATCGGCCAGCCGATCTCGAGCTCGGTCTTCAGCGCCTCTTCTTCGGGGATCCCCTCGGTTGCTTTCACCGAAGCCTTGATGGCCTCGACGGCGAGAGGACCGTTGGCCGAGATCATCTCGGCGATCTCGAGGGCGGAGTCGAGCGCGGTGCCGTCGGGCGCCACCCGTCCGATGAGCCCGATCTCCTTTGCCTCCTGCGCAGAGACCTCCCGCGCGGTCAGCAACAGGTCCATGGCGACGGTGAAGGGGATCTGCCGCCGGAGCCTGACCGTCGAACCGCCGAGTGGGAAGAGCCCCCTTCGTGCCTCGAAGACACCGAACTTCGCGCTCTCACCCGCGACTCTGATGTCAGTTGCCTGCAGGATCTCCGTTCCGCCTGCGACTGCCCAGCCTTCGACCGCTGCAATCAGCGGCTTCCTCAACGAGTAGTGGCGCAGCAACGCCTTCCAGTGGAGGTCGGGGTCATCGGCCATCCGCTGCCGGACCTCCTCGGAGCCCGGACCCGACATCGACTTCAGGTCCATCCCCGCGCAGAAGGTCCCGCCGGCGCCGGTCAGGATGGCGCAGCGGATGTCGTCGTTCGAATCGATCTCCGTCCAGGCGTCCACCATGCCGACGAGCATCGGCCCGGAGAGCGCGTTCTTCGCCTCGGGCCGGTTCATGGTGACGACCGCCGTCGGGCCGACTCGCTCGAAGGTCAGATGTTCGGTGCCGATCACGGTGTCCTCCTTCGGACGGGCAATGGACACACGTCGTGCCCACCGAGCCCCGGGGACGGCGCGGACGGACGGCAGCGGCGGCCACCGGTTTGCCGGCCTGGTTCGGGATTTAGAACGCATTCTACTTTCCGCCCGGCAGTGGGGCCCGGAGCAGCCGGTCGCCCGCCCCGAGCCGGCAACTCCGGGAACTGACCGTGTGGAGCCGGTTCGTCCCTCGTTCACACTTTCGGGGAAGTGATACCACTTGATGTAATGTGATATCAGGTGATGTAATGTTACATCACCTGATATATGCTCAGCCCATCTGATGTAGGGTTACATCACCTACCGAAACGCGATCGGCCGGGGTAAGGCCATTGGCCGGGGTAAGGCCATTGGCCGGGGTAAGGCCATGGTGGGGGCGAGAGCGGCGGCGGCACCAGCGGGGTCGCCGCAGGAGGTCACGGGGGCAATCCCGGATCCGGGCAAAGACCCGGAGTGAAGTCCAGGACCAAGAGGGCGAAGCCCCAGAGCTCGGGGGACCTCAGGGGGTCGAGAGGGTCGCGGCGATCCCGACGACCGGTTGGTTGAGGGGCAGCCCCCCGGTCGAACCCTCGTAGGTGGCGTCCCCGAAGGCGAAGACCCCACCGTCGGCCGCGGTGAACCAGTAGCCGGCACCGTCGGGCGTCGCAGCCATCGCCACGATCGGCCGATCGAGCGGCTGCCCGCCCATCGAGCCGAAGAAACCGGCGTCCCCGAAGGCGAAAACTCCACCGTCGGCCGCAGTGAACCAGTAGCCGGCACCATTCGGTGCCGTCGACATGCCCACGATCGGAAGGTTGAGCGGGCGCCCTCCCATCGAGCCGAAGAACAGGGCATCCCCGAAGGCGAAGATGCCGCCGTCGGACGCGACCAGCCAGTACCCGTCGCCGTCAGGGGTGGCGGCCATGCCGACCACCGGTTGGTTGAGCGCGAGGGAACCGGTCGACCCCTCGAAGGCCGCATCCCCGAAGGCGAACACACCCCCGTCGGACGCGACCAGCCAGTAACCGCGTCCGTCCGGTGTCGCCGCCATCCCGACGATCGGGCGGTTGAGCAGGAGCGATCCGGTCGAACCCTCGAAGGGCGCGTCGCCGAACGCGAACACGCCCCCGTCGGACGCGACCAGCCAGTAGCCGCGCCCGTCCGGCATCGCGGCCATGCCGACGATCGGGCGGTTGAGCGGGACGGAGCCGGCCGAGCCGAAGAAGCCTGCGCCCCCGAAGTTGAAGACCCCGCCATCGGAGGCGACCAGGTCGTAGGCGGCCCTTTGGATGCCGCACGAGCACGGTGCGGGAGGAGGCGAGGGTGGCGCCGGCAGACCGTCGGGGCCGTCGAACGCGTGCACGGCGGTGGCCGAGGGCGCGAGGACGAGTCCGTCGGCAGCCGAGGGCGAGGGGAAGTCGGAAGCCTCCGAGCCGACGGTGAACCTCTGTTTCATGTTGCCCGTCGTGGGGTCGAGGGCGTCGAGGGTGTCCCCGCCGATCGACCACACTTCACCGCCGGCGACGATCGGCGAGTTGTGCGCGCCGGTGGAGGTGGTCCAGGAGGCGACGGGCGGCGACGCGGCCGGGGTGACCGCGGTGACTCCCCCGCTGCACGGGACGTACAGCGTGCCGTTGAGATCGGCGGAGCCGCCGTCGGCGAAACAGAAACCGTTGGTGAAGGCCACCTGCCCGTCGACACCACCGAGGTGCGACTGCCGCAACACGTACGCGGTGGTCGACTTGCCGACCTCGAACACCAGGCCGTTCGGGAGGAGAGCCGGAGTGGTCGACCCGAGATCACTGTCGTTGTGGTTGTCGTCGTACCAGGCGGCGGGCGCGAAGTCCTGGACGAGATGCATGGACGGGCTGAGCTCGAGCACCCCGTCGCTCTGGTCGTAGGGGTCACCCGAGGCGTCGAACGCGCCGTTGCCCGTGGCCACCCAGACGTTGCCGTTGGCGTCGACGGTCGGCGCGGCGCCCCCCATCCAGACGGCACCCTGGCTGTCGCCGGGCAGGTCCGAGACGGTGAACACCGAGGACGGGCCCCCGCTCTCCGGAGTGGCGATCACCAGACCGTGGTAGGTGCTGCAGTCCCCGGAGTTCCCGCCGAAGCCGGCGACGACGTGGCCGTCGTCGAGTGCGAGCGAGACACGTTGTAGCTGGGCGGGCGGATAGGAGCCGGCAGGGTCGATCACCTGGTTGAGCTCGACGGCGCCGGTGTAGATGTCGAGTCCGATGAGGTGGTGCGCGGCGATGGCGGCCCCCGGCGCGGCCTCGTCGGCGACGACGAAGATCTCCGACCGGGCGGTGTCGACGACGGGAGTGCCGGTGACGCCGACCGTCGGACCGATGTTGCCGCAGGGGAGCTTCGAGGCGTCGACCGGTGTCGCCAGGTGATTGGACCACAGCACCTGGCCCGAGTCGGCCGCGAGCGTGTAGACGGTGTCGTCCTCGGTGGCGACGAAGACCCTGCCCGTTGCGACGAGCGGCTGACCGTAGAGCTGCCCGTCGACCGAGGTGCTCCATGCGCTGTGCGCCGGGAAGAGCGGGTTGCCCGAAGCGTCGACGCCGGTGCGCATCGAGTTCTGGTCGAAGGTGGTCCATTCCGAGGCCCTCACCGCCGCCGGCCGAGCGGCTCGGGCCGCTTCGGGGCGTGCAGTCGCCACGGCGGGGGGGGCGGTCAGCGCGAGCAGGGCGGCGGACGCCAGGCCACCGAGCATCCGGACCAGGGTCCGCGTTCGAAAGTGCATCCACCCCTTCTACTTGATCTTCGAGTGGGTCTTCTCGTGGACCGGCCAGGCCTTGCGGCGGGGGTCGGCGCCCGGAGGTGGAGGGCCTGCTCGGGGGTCAGATCCGCTCGATGATGGTCCCGGTGGCGAGCGCCCCTCCGCAACACATCGTGACGAGCGCGAGCGAGGAGTCGGAGCGCTCGAGCTCGTGCAGCGCGGTGGTGATCAGACGCGAGCCGGTCGAGCCCACCGGGTGGCCGAGCGCGATCGCGCCACCGTTCACGTTGACCTTCTCCCAGTCGACGTCGTGGACCTTGCCCCAGGCGAGCACCACCGAGGCGAACGCTTCGTTGACCTCGAAGATGTCGATGTCGGCCATGCTCATGCCGGCCTTCGAGAGCACGCTCGTCGTCGCGGCGATCGGCCCGTCGAGGTGGTAGTAGGGGTCGGAGCCGACCAAGGTCTGCGCCACGATGCGGGCGCGCGGGCGGAGGGCGGACTCCTTTGCGCGCCGCTCCGACATCCAGAGCACCGCTGCGGCCCCGTCGGAGATCTGGGAGCTGTTTCCCGCTGTGTGCATGCCGTCCGGCAGGACCGGCTTCAGACCGGCAAGGCCCTCGCGAGTGGTCTCGCGCGGCCCCTGGTCCTTCGTGATCGGTGCCCGCTCGCCCGTCGGACCGTCGGCGCCGACCACCGGCGCCTCGAGCGGGACGATCTCGCGCTCGAACCGGCCCTCGGCGACCGCGACCGCGGCCTTGCGCTGCGACTCGAACCCGAGCCAGTCGACGTCGTCACGAGTGATCTCGTACTTCTTGGCGATGCGCTCAGCGGCACCGAACTGGTCGGGCATGTCCCACGGGAAGTCCTCGGGCCGCGAGCGCCCGGGCCCGTTGAAGGCATTGGCGCCGAGTCCGACCCGACTCATCGCCTCGACCCCGCACCCGATGCCGACCTCGATCGCTCCCGCGCTGACCAGGTTGGCGACGAAGTGGTTCGCCTGCTGCGCCGAGCCGCACTGGCAGTCGACGGTGGTCGCGGCGACCTCGTAGGGCAGGCTCTGGCTCAACCAGGCGGTACGGGTCACGTTCGAAGCTTGCTCGCCGGCCTGGGTCACGCACCCACCGACGATCTGCTCGATCTCCGCCGGGTCGACGCCCGCACGCTTGACGAGCTCGACCTGCACGTTGCCGAGCAGCTCGGCCGCGTGGAAGCCCGACATCCATCCGTTGCGCTTCCCGATCGGAGAGCGGACTGCTTCGACGATCACCGGCTTGGCCATGACGGATCCTTCCTCGAGACGCGGGACAGCTGTGGTGCGAGCGGCCCGCCCGACCGGAGGTGTCCGACCCCAGAGTATAGAACGGGTTCTATTCGGTCTCCCCCCGGATCGAACGGCGCTCGCGAGCGCGCCGTACGATGTCCCAGGTGAGCCGGTCGACCGCGCCCCCGCCGGCATGAACGTCCTCCTCTTCGCCGTCGGGCTGGCCATCGTGGTCCTGACCTCGGCGAGCGTCCTGTTCACCATCGTCCTCCCCCGCGAACCCCGAGGATCCCAGCGCCTTTCGATCGTGGTGCTCCGGGCGGTGCGGTTGACCTTCCTCGGCCTGTCGAGGATCGGGCGGACCTACGAACGCAAGGATGCCTTGCTCGCGCCGACGGCCCCGGTCGCCCTGGTCGCCCAACTGCTCTTCTGGGCTGCGCTCTACATCGTCGGCTACACCATGTTGCTCGCGGCGACCACCCACGACTTCGGGAACGGACTCGTCCAGGCCACCGAGTCGGTCTTCACCGTCGGAACGATCGACACGGTGGGCGCCCGTCACACTGCGGTCGACATCGCGGCGGGCGCGACCTGGGTGGTGATCGTTGCGCTGCAGATCGCGTACCTCCCGGCGCTGTACGCGACCTACAACCGACGGGAGTCACTGGTCGCGATGCTCGAGAGCCGAGCCGGACTTCCCGCATGGGGACCCGAGATCCTCGCGCGCCATCAGCTGGTCGGGATCATCGACACGCTGCCCGACTTCTACGCCTCGTGGGAGCAGTGGTCGGCCGAGGTGGCGGAGAGCCACACCACCTACCCGGTGATGCTCCTGTTCCGCTCGCCCGAACCGTGGTACTCGTGGCTCGTCGGCCTCCTCGCGGTGCTCGACGGCGCGGCGATGCACCTGGCGGTCTCCCCGACGACCGCCTCGTCGCAGGCAAGGCTCTGCCTGAGAATGGGCTTCACCGCGCTCAACCGCATCGCGAAGACGGTCCGATTCGACGTGGACCCCGACCCGAGCCCCGAAGGCCCGATCGTCCTGACCTTCGAGGAATTCGAGCAAGCGGTGCAGATGCTCCGCGACGTCGGGTTCCCGATCGAGCGGACCGCGACCGAAGCGTGGCCGGAGTTTCGTGGATGGCGAGTGAACTATGAGCCGGCCGCGTACTACCTCGCCAACCGACTGACCGCCCCTCCGGCACCGTGGTCGGGCCAGCGGCGCCATCTCCGCGCGGGTGCGGTCGCACCGCGACGGCCCCCTCAGCGGACTCCGAGCAAGCTCGAGGAGCGACGGCCGACCGTCGTGCTGTCGCCCTCGAGTCGGCGTGGAGGCCCGCTGGCGGGCAACTGATCCCCGTTCGACGGCGGCTCGCGAGTCCAGCACAATGAACCTATGAAGACGCGCCGGGGGTCCGGGCCGCCTGATCTCACGGTCGTCGCCATCCCGGTCTACTTCGGGAGCATGGCGGCCGAGTACCTCTGGTTGCGCCGACGCGCCGCGAAGAGAGGACCTTCCGCGGGTGACTACGAGCGGCGCGACACGGTGGCCAGCCTCGCCATGGGGGTGGGGAGCCTCGTGGTGCCCTTGGTCGCGCCCAAGTTGCTCGATCCCCTGACACCCGGAAAGGGCCGCTTCGGCCGGATCCTCGTGCGCGCTGCCCTCGCCGCGGCAGCCGTCACCACTGCGGCCGACTACGTGGTCCGGAGGTCGGAGGGCCAGAGCCTCACCGTCGAGCCCGTGAACCAGTCCGGCGCGGCCGACGCCGCCGACGCCGCCGAGGTCACCAGCCCCGCCGACGCCACCGACGCCCGAGAGCGCGCGCGAGCCCGTACCGCGCGCCGGGTCGCGGCGGTCGGTGGGGTGGCCGCGGTCGTCGCCGGAGGGATCGCCGTGACCACCACCTGGGCCTCGCGGACCGCGCCGGCGCGCCTCTGGCGGCATCGCGTCCTCCCCGACCTCGGCTTCGGTCCAGCGACTCTCGCCCTGGCGGTTGCCGGCTGGGACTTCATCTACTACTGGAACCACCGCTTCATGCACGAGAGCCGTTACATGTGGGCCGTGCACGTGGTGCACCACTCGAGCGAGCGCTACAACCTCTCGACCGCGCTGCGCCAGCCGGTCGCCGACGCGCTCGGGACCACCATCCCCTACGGTGCGCTCTGCCTCCTCGGCGTCTCGCCCGAACTCGTCGCCACCGCCCGCGGCATCAACCTGCTCTACCAGTTCTGGATCCACACCGAGACCATCGATCGTCTCGGCGCACCCGAGGCAGTGCTCAACACGCCCTCGCACCACCGGGTCCACCACGGATCGAACCGGCAGTACCTCGACCGCAACCACGGCAGCATCCTGATCGTGTGGGACCGGCTCTTCGGCACCTTCGAGCCGGAGGGAGACGAGGTCGTCTACGGGCTCACCAAGAACATCGACACCTTCAACCCGGGGAGGATCGGTGCGCACGAGCACCTCGAGATGCTGCGCGACGTGGCACGGTCGACCAGCTGGCGCGAACGCCTCTCCTACGTGGTGCGCGGACCGGGTTGGGCCGCCCGCCATCGGGCAGAGGTCGAGGGGACCTCAGGGCAGCGGGATCAGGTGCCGACCGGGACGCGGGCGCCGGCGCTCGCGGCGTGTCTCTGAGGACAAGGCGCCTACCGCCGAGCAGACGGGAGCTCCTAGCCGAGGAGGCGCTTCGCGACGACCACCCGCTGGATCTGGTTGGTCCCCTCGTAGATCTGCGTGACCTTGGCGTCCCGCATGTAGCGCTCGACCGGGAAGTCCTTGGTGTACCCGTAGCCGCCGAAGAGCTGCACCGCGTCGGTGGTCACCGACATCGCGGTGTCCGACGCGAACGACTTGGCCATCGCGCCGATCATGGTCAGCTCGCCGTTCGGATCGCTGTCGACGAGCGAGCTGGCGCGGTAGACGAGGGTCCGGGCCGCCTCGGCGCGGATGGCCATGTCGGCGAGCATGAAGCGCAGCCCCTGGAGGTCCGCGATCGGGGCGCCGAACGCTCTCCGCTCCTTCATGTACGCGGCGGCTGCGTCGATCGCGCCCTGGGCGATGCCGACCGCCTGCGCGCCGATGCCGGGCCGGCTCCGGTCGAGGCAGTACATCGCCATCGCGAATCCCTGTCCCTCCTCACCGATCAGGTGGGTCGCCGGCACACGCACCCCGTCGAAGGAGACCGCGGCGGTGGGGGAACCCCGGAGGCCCATCTTGTCTTCGTGCGAGGCGACCTTTGCCCCCCAATCCGCCTCGACCAGCAGACAGCTGATGCCGCGCCGTCCCGCGTCCGGGTCGGTGACCGCGAAGACGGTGTAGGTGTCGGAGATCCCGCCGTTGGTGATCCAGTGCTTGGTGCCGGTGAGGACGTAGGAGTCCCCGTCGCGGATCGCACGCGTCCGCATGGCGGCGACGTCGCTGCCCGCGTCCGCCTCCGACAGGCAGTAGCTTGCCTGATGCTCTCCCGAGGCCACTCGGGGGAGATATCTCCGCTTGAGCTCCTCGCTGCCCCAGGTCATCACCGGCAGCATCCCGAGCTTGGAGATGAGCATGGTCAGCGAGGTCGAGGCGCAGACCCGGGCCAGCTCCTCGGCCATGATCGCCTGGGTCACCATGTCGGCCCCCGCACCCCCGTAGGCGACAGGGATCCCGAGTGCGGGAAGCTCCAGCTCGACGCAGGCGTCGAACGACTTCTGCGGGAAGGCGGCGTCGCGGTCGGCCTCGTCGGCCTGCGGGGCGATCCGGTCCTCCGCGAACCTGCGCATGGTCTCCCGGAACACCCGGTGGGTCTCGGTGAGCGAGAAGCTGGGCGCCTCCATCGCCGCCACGCTAGCGGCGCGAATCGCCGGTGCCTCGGGCCAGCCATCGGAGCTCGACTGCCGAGTCGGCGAGCCCGGCCCTGGTCCCCCTCGACCACTCAGGGTGGTCGAGGGGCGTTTGGCCTGCTCAAGTCCAGCCCGCGAACGGTCGACAACACCCTTGTCGGTCATCTGCCGCGTACCGGTGGATCCGAGACATCGATTGACATACATCGCAGTGGAGGAACTCAGATGAGTGAGCACCATGAGGGGGACGGTTGGTGGATTGCGAGCGACGGGAATTGGTACCCACCGGAGCTCCACCCGTCGGTAAAGGGCGATCCCACGAACCAAATGCAGTCCGCAGGCTCGGTCGGTGCGTCCGAGGAGCACCAGGTCGGGCCCCAGTTCCCGGACCTGTTCCAGAAGGCTCTCGAGGGCAACCACCTCGCCGACAACGTTTCGGTGAAATACGACGGGGAGGACCAGCGCAACGTGCCGGTGCCCGCGACGTCGAGCGCCTCGCGCCACGGCGCGCCGAGCCCGACGAGCGCCCGGAATCCTGCTGCCGCTGCCTCCGGGGGTCCGGTGGGCGACTTCACCGGGGCGACCGCGTCGAAGCGCAGCAGGTGGCGCCGGCACTGAGACCGGCAGTCCGGGGCGAAGAGATCAGGTCCGAGGCGGTAGCTGGATCAGCTGACGCCAGTCCGCGAGGCGCGCCGCCACTTCCTCGGGTGTGAGCCGCAAGGTATCGAGCCGTACACAGTCGACGATGACCCGCTGCGCCTCGTAGTGGTGCGCGGCCGAACGGAAGAGCGGGCCCCGCGCCGCGACCAGGTCGCCGGGAGCGCCCCCGAGGAAGCCCCAGAGGGTGAAGGCGAGCGTCAGGTCGTGGACGACCGGTGCCCGTCCGAAGCTCGCGGCACGCCGCATGGCGACGGCGGTGGACCCGACCACTGCATCATCGGGCGACTCGCCCGCTGCGAGCACGAGGCGGTCGACGAACCCGCGGCCGAGCTTCAGCGCGTAGCCCTGGTCCGGTCCAGGAGAACCGAGCCTCGCCCCCGCGGGCTGGCTGGTGCCACGGAGCTCCGAGGGCCTCGACTGCGTCCAGACCTTTGGCACCTGGAGTCGGTAGGACGGTCGGACCTGGTCCGCTTCGGCGATGGGGACGTAGCTCGGTTGGGTCAGGGTCTGGCTCCTGCTGCTCGGCCGGTGGCTCGGACCGGTAGCTCCGTCACGCCGGCCATCTCCGGTCCGGCGTGGAGCAGACCGTAGACGATCGAGTCGGAGAGGGCCTGCCAGGAGGCGGCGATGATGTTCTCGGAGACGCCGATGGTCGTCCACGTGCGGTCGCCGTCGGTCGAGTCGATCAACACCCGGGTGATCGACGCGGTCCCCTTCGCCGAGTCGAGGACCCGGACCCGGTAGTCGACCAGGTGGACGTCGGCGAGCGCGGGGTAGCTCGATCCGATCGCCGAGCGGACCGCCCCGTCGAGGGCGTTCACCGGTCCGTTCCCCTCGGCGGTCGCCACCACCCGTCGGCCTTCGACCCGGACCTTGACCGTCGCCTCGGTCGAGAGTTCCTCCCCCTGGTCGGCGATGACCCGGTAGGACTCGAGCTCGAAGAAAGGCTGCTGCCACCCAGTCGCCTGTCGCAGCAGCAGCTCGAGCGAGCCGTCGGCGACCTCGAAGTGGTAGCCCTCGTATTCCAACGTCTTCAACGACTCGAGCACCGAGGTCATCGCGTCGGAGTCGAGCTCGAGCCCGAGCTCGGCGGCCTTCATCGCGAGGGTGGAGCGGCCGGCCATCTCGGAGACGACGAAGCGGGCGCCGTTGCCGACGAGCTCGGGCCGCACGTGTTCGTAGGCGTCGGAGCGCCGCGCGATGGCCGAGGTGTGCAGACCGGCCTTGTGGGCGAACACCGACGCACCGACGTAGGGCTGTTGCGGGTTCGGCGCAAGGTTGACCACCTCGGCGATGTGGTGGGAGACCGGCGTGAGCAGCTCGAGCCGGTCGGTCGGGATGGTGGAGACCTTGAGCTTCAGTGACAGGTCGGGGATGGCCGCCGAGAGGTCGGCATTGCCGGCCCGCTCGCCATACCCGTTCACGCACCCCTGGACATGGGTGGCGCCGACTCCCACGGCCACGAGCGAGTTGGCGACCGCGCAGCCACCGTCGTTGTGGAAGTGCACACCGACCTGGGTCTCGAACCCCCCGAACACCTCGGCGACGATGCGCTCGACCTCGAAGGGAAGGGTCCCGCCGTTGGTGTCGCAGAGCACCAGCGTCTCGGCGCCCTCCTCCTCGGCCGCCCGGAGGATCCGCATCGTGAACTCGGGATTGGCCTTGTACCCGTCGAAGAAGTGCTCGGCGTCGAGGAAGACCCGCAGGTCGTTGGCACGCAGGAACCTCACCGAGTCGGCGACCATGGCGACCGCCTCGTCCAACGAGGTACGAAGCGCGTCGACGACGTGCATCTCCGAGGACTTGGCGACGATGCATACCGCCGGAGTCTGCGCCGCCACCAGCTGGCGGAGCGTCTCGTCGTCCTCGGGCTTCACCCCTGCACGGCGAGTCGACCCGAACGCGACGAGTGTGGACCGGGCCAGCGCGAGCTCACGCGGTGCGCGGGCGAAGAACTCGGCGTCCTTCGGATTGGCGCCCGGCCAGCCGCCCTCGATGAACGTCACGCCGAGATGGTCGAGCTGCTCGGCGACCCGGAGCTTGTCGTCCACGGTCAGCGAGAGCCCCTCCTGCTGGGAGCCGTCCCGTAAGGTGGTGTCGAAGACGTCGACCGCCTCCGGAAGAGTCGGCAGGTCGAAGTCGTGACCCGAACCGCCGGCCCGGTGCCCTTCCCCGTCCGAGCGAGCGGACGCGAGCGAATCGCGCGCTCGCGCGTGGGAGTGCTGACCGGGGGTCAGCGGACGAGGGTGGCCTCCCCGGCCTGCGTGGTCACTCCGGCCTGCGTGGTCACTCCGGCCTGCGTGGTCACTCGACATGGTCCAGCCAGTCCTTGTACTGATCGACCTCACCGCGGACGGCGTCGAAGAACACCTGCTGGATTTTCTGGGTGATCGGGCCGGGCTTCCCCGAACCCACTTCGCGGTCGTCGACGGAGCGGATCGGGACCACCTCGGCCGCGGTGCCGGTCAGGAAGGCCTCGTCGGCCGTGTAGAGGTCGGTGCGGATGATCTGCTCGTGGGCGACGGCGTGGCCGAGATCGCGGGCGATGGTCATCACCGATCGCTGGGTGATGCCGTCGAGCGCACCGGCGTCGGAGGTCGGAGGCGTGATCAGCTGACCGTCGCGCACGATAAAGATGTTCTCGCCGGTGCACTCGCTCACGTTCCCGTCGGGCGCGAGGAGGATGGCCTCGTCGTAGCCGGCCTTCAGCGCCTCCACCTTGGCCAGCGACGAATTGAGGTACATGCCGGTGCTCTTCGAAGCGGTCGGCACCGCGTTGGGATCGTGGCGCCGCCACGAGCTGATCTTGACCGAGACGCCGTTCGCGACTCCCTCGTCGCCGAGATAGGTGCCCCAGGGCCACGCCGCGATCGAGACGTTCACCGGACAGGGGATCGGGTTGAGGCCCATCTCGCCGTAGCCGAGGTAGATGAGCGGCCGGATGTAACACCCGTCGGCGAGCCCGTTGACCCGGACGACCGTGCGGATGGCCTCCATGATCTCCTCGACCGTGTAGGGCACGTCGATCATCAGGATCTTGGCAGATGCGAAGAGGCGGTCGACGTGGTCGCGCAGGCGGAACACCGCCGGCCCACGGCCGGTCGGGTAGGCGCGGATGCCCTCGAAGACACCCGAGCCGTAGTGCATGGTGTGGTTGAGCACGTGCACGGTGGCGTCCGGCCACGGCACGAGCTCCCCGTCCATCCAGATCTTGTCGGTCGGGGTCAATGGCATGTGCTCACAGCCTTTCTGCAACGGCGTCGCCGATCGCGCCGGTCGAGAGGGAAGTGGTGGGTCCCGAGGCGATGACCTGGGCGACCGCGTGGTCGATCTTCTTGGCGGCAGACGTCTCGCCGAGATGGTCGAGCATGAGTGCCGCCGATCCGATCGCGGCGATCGGGTTGGCCTTCCCGGTGCCGGCGATGTCGTGGGCGGCCCCGTGCACCGGTTCGAAGAGAGACGGCCCGGTCCGGTCCGGATTGAGGTTCGCGGAGGCCGAATAGCCGATCCCGCCGGATACCGCTCCCGCCAGGTCGGTGATGATGTCACCGAAGAGGTTGTCGGTCACGATGACGTCATAGCGGTTGGCGTCCTCGACCAGGTAGATACAGGCCGCGTCGACGTGGTTGTAGTCGCGGTCGACCGTCGGGAACTCTCCGGAGAGATCGTCGACGGTGCGCTGCCACAGGTCGCCGGCGAAGGTCAGCACGTTCGTCTTGTGGACCAGGGTGAGGTGAAGTGCGGGACGGCGCGCCGCCAGGTCGAAGGCGAAGCGCGCGCAGCGCTCGACACCGTGCCGGGTGTTGACCGAGCCCTGGGTGGCCACCTCGAAGGGGGTGCCCCTCCGCAGGAATCCACCCTCCCCCGCGTAGGCGCCTTCGGTGTTCTCGCGGATCACCACGAAATCGCATCGGGGTGCGACGGCTCCCGGCACGCCGGTGAAGGGCCGCATGTTGACGTACAGGTCGAGGTCGAAGCGGAGGCGGAGCAAGAGCCCCCGCTCGAGGGTGCCCGGCGGCACCGCGGTCGAGCCCACCGGGGGACCGACCGCGCCGAGGAGGATCGCGTCTTGGCCACGGAGCTCACCGAGCACCGAATCGGGGAGCACCTCGCCGGTTCGCGCGTAGCGGTCGGCGCCGAGGTCGTACTCGGTGACGGCAAGGGTCACTCCCGCCGCTGCCACCACCTTGAGCGCCTCGGCGACGACCTCGGGTCCGATCCCGTCGCCACCGATCACGCCGACCCTGTACGCGTCCACTCTTCTCGCCTCTCCGTCTCTGCTCTCTGCTCTGTGCTCTGTTCGTCTTCTCGAATCTTGGTCCTGCCGGGCCCGAGGCCGCCTGGACGCCTTCCGGGTGGTCCGCGCCGAAATTGAAAAGCCGCCCACCAGGTGGACGGCAAGAAGGCGCGGACCGGTCGGATCGCGCCTATTCGATAATCTCTACGCTTCCGCGCGCACCCACCGGCAAACTTGCCACGTCAACAGTGTCGCCCGAGCGCACCCCACGCGTCAACCCCGCCCCGCATCGGCATCCTGGCGGCCCTCACGCGAGGGCGCGGCGCCTCCACCGCATCAGGGGACGCTCGACCAGGTACCAACTCGCCAGCGCGATGCCGAACACGACCGCGAGCCGGAGCACCTCGACCGGCCAGAACGACCAATGGGTGGTGAACGGGCTGAGTGCCACGTAGACCGGCCAGTGGACGAGGTAGAGGGTGTAGGCCAGGTTGCCGACCAGCACGAAGGGTGCGAGGCCGACCGCCTTCGAGCCGACGCCCCGAGGACAGGTCACGAAGTAGACGATGAGGACCGCCGAGAGGACGACGGAGAGCGGCAGCCAGACGAGCAGCGAGTCGCGCGTCCCGTAGGCGACCTCGGCGACGATCCATCCGAGCAGCACCGCAGATGCGAGCGCGGCCACCGCGACGGCTCGGCGGGTCCACTTCCCGAGGCGCTCGAAGTGGCCGCCGGTGGCGAGAAGGCCCAGCACACACCCGACGAAGAGCGCGTCCGCCCGCGGACCGAACCCGTAGTACACCTGGCTGGCCAGCGCGTTCGAGAAGCGCGGCGCATGGATCAGGAGCCAGAACCCGTAGGCGGCGCTGAGCCCGACTCCCCCCAACGCGAGTGTGTAGGCGGCCGTCCGCCGGTGAAGCATCGTGGCCCCGAGGAGCAAGACGGCCCAGATCACGTAGAACTGCTCCTCGATCGAGAGCGACCATGCCTGACCGAGGTAGCCGAGGAATGGCTCGTGCCCCGAGGCGGAGCGGAAGTCCGCGTAATAGAAGGATGCCGCGGACATGTCGCCCCAGATCCGCTGCGGCGCGTCGGGCACGTAGACGAAGGCGGCGTAGACCGCGAGGAGGCCGATGGTGATCCCGAGCGGAGGCAGGAGCCTCAGTGCGCGCCGGGTGTAGAAGTGCGTGAGGCTGATGCGGCCCTTGCGCTCGCGCTCCCCCAGCAGCATCGAGGTGATGAGGAAGCCGCTCAGTACGAAGAAGACCGAGATGGCCGCCCACGCGCCGGGGAGGGCGGTGAAGTTGGAGTGGTAGACGAGGATCGAGCCGATCACGAGCGCCCGGATACCGGTCAGCGGCGGGCGGTTCCCGAGCCGAAAGCGAGGAAGCTCGGTGACGGCTGGGTGGGTCCCCACCTCCCGCGTCGACGCCGGCAGGCCTGCGGTGGCAGGTGGGGCCTCGAGGGTGGCGCTCGTGCGTGGGAGCGTGACGGCCCCGTCGGTCGCAGCCTCCTCGCCCAGCTCCGCGACGAGGACCCCGTCCCCCTCCTCGGTCACCGGTGCCCTCCCGTGCTCGGTCCCTGCCGCGACTGCTCGACGACCTCCGCCCAGCTGACGGCGCCGTCCCGCAGGCACCGTAGCGTGTCGCCGGTGCAGTCGACCACGGTCGAAGGCACCCCGCCGCACCGCCCGCCGTCGATCACGAGGGCCAGCCGCTCGTCGCCGGCGAAGGCGCCGCACACCTCGGCCGCGGTCCGGGCGGGCGGCTCACCGTGGAGGTTTGCGCTGGTCGCCACCACCGGACCCGCCTTCCGTGCAACCTCGCCCACCACGGGATCGGCCGGCCATCGCACCCCGACGGTCCCGCGTGCGGACGGCCGGCCACCGAGGTCGGCGTCGAAACCGCTGCTCCGCTCCACGACCAGGGTGAGCGGTCCGGGCCAGAACCGCTCGGCGAGCCGCGAGGCGACCGGACCGAGGGAACCGGTGATCGGACCGAGCTGATCCGGCGCGGCAACGAGGACGGCGCAGGGGACGTCGGGGGGGCGACCCTTGAGCTCGAACAGCCGCGCGATCGCCTCGGGACGATCCAGCGCGGCGGCGAGTCCGTACACGGTGTCGGTCGGCACGGCCACCACCCATCCCGCCGACAGCGCTGCTCCGGCGGCCTCGAGCGTCCCCGGGTCCGCCGCGGCGAGCACCGTCGTCGTCACGTGCCGCGGGCGACGAGGATGCGGACGCGTCCCGCGAGATCACGGGCGGTGGTCACGTCGCCGAAGCCGGCCCGCCGTGCGACCGCGGCCGCCGCGTCGGCCTGGTGGGGGGCGAGCTCGACGACGAGCGATCCGCCGCCGTGCAACCAGCCCGGCGCAGTCGCGACGATCTCCTCGACGTCGGCAAGCCCGGGTGTGCCCTCGGTGCCGGCTGACGCGCGCAGCGCCTCGGGAGGCTCCCAGTCGCGAACCGACGGGTCGAGTACCTCGAACTCCTCGTCGGCCACGTATGGCGGGTTCGACACGATGAGATCGACGGTGCCGGCGAGGACGTGAGGGAGCGCCTCGAACCACCTCCCCGCTGCGAAGCGGACCTTCGCCGGGGATCCGCCCGAGGCGACGAGGACGGCGTGGTTGGCGCGAGCGACTGCGAGTACCTCGGGACTGTGATCGGTCGCCCACACTTCGAGACGCGGCTCGATGCGCACTCCCTCCGACGCGAGGGAGAGGGCGATCCCGCCCGACCCGGTGCCGAGGTCGACGCAGATCCGGCCGGTTCGGCCCGGGTTCTCGTGTTCGATACGCCCGAGCTCGGCGACGGCGACCTCGACGAGCTGTTCGGTTTCGGGTCGCGGGATCAGCACACGCCGGTCGACCGCGAGCTCGAGCTCACGGAACGGCCAGCGGCCGAGGACGTACTGGAGCGGCTCACCCGCCGCGCGCCGGGCAGCCAGCGAGCGCGCCTCGGCCGCGATCTCCGGTGCGACCCCCTCGCCGCGATCCGACGCCTCCGATTCGGCGTGCTCGACGATCCACTGCCCCTCACGACCGGACCCGATCAGCGCGACCACCTCGGCGACCAGCGCTTCGCGGGTAGGCCCGAGCTCGTTCCTCGGAGTGTCGCTCACCGGCACGGTCCTCGGGCGGCCCACCGCGATCAGCTGCCGTCGAGCTGGCGGTACCGCTTGTCGGCCATGAGCGCGCCGGTCAGCTCGTCGAGGTCGCCCATCAGGACCCGGTCGAGCTTGTGCAGGGTGAGCTTGACGCGGTGATCAGTGACCCGGTTCTCCTTGTAGTTGTAGGTCCGGATCTTCTCGGAGCGGCCGCCACCACCTACCTGGTCCCGCCGCTGCTGGGAGAGCTCGGCGGCTTGGCGGTCCTGCTCGGCCTTGAGGAGACGCGACCGCAGCACGGTCATCGCCTTCGCGCGGTTCTGGATCTGACTCTTCTCGTCCTGCATCGCCACGACGATGCCGGTCGGCAGGTGGGTGATCCGGACCGCCGAGTCGGTGGTGTTCACCGACTGCCCTCCGGGGCCGGTCGAACGGTAGACGTCGATCTTCAAGTCGGCTGGATCGATGGTGACGTCCACCTCCTCCGCTTCGGGAAGGACGGCGACGACCGCCGAGGAGGTGTGGATGCGGCCCTGCGACTCGGTCACCGGCACCCGCTGAACCCGGTGGGGGCCTCCCTCGTGCTCGAGGCGCTGCCAGGCGTCCTCGCCCTTGACGACGAAGGTGACCTCGTTCAGCCCGTCCCGCTCCGAAGGGCTCGAGTAGAGGACCTCGACCTTCCATCCTTTGGACGCGGCATACCGCGTGTACATCTCGAAGAGATCCTTCGCGAAGAGGTTGGCCTCCTCGCCTCCCTCTGCTCCCCTGATCTCCATGATGACGTTGCGGCCCGCATTCGGATCGCGCGGTACGAGGAGGGCGCGCAGCTCTTCGCCGATCCTGGCGACGTCGCCTTCGGACTGGGCGACTTCGGCCAGCGCCAGTTCGCGCTCTTCGCCCGACGCGTCCTCGAGCATCTCGCGCGCCGCCCGGAGGTCGCTCTCGGCACCCTGCAGCCGATGCCAGGTGCCGATGACCTCGGCGAGCTCACGGTGGCGCCGGCCGAGCTCGCGGAGCCGCCGCGGGTCCGACGAGAGCTCCGGATCGTTGAGCTCGTCGAGCACCCGTTCGTATTCGGACTCGAGTTCCTTCAGGCGGTCGTGGAACTGCGCGGCGAACACGAGCCAAGGGTACTCGTGCGCCCTTGATCCATCGTCGGACCAACGAGCCCTCTCGGTCCGCCACGCCGAAGCGTCAGAGCGTCGACCTCGAAGGCCCGTCGGTGAGACCGACCTCGAAGGCCGTGGGTGAGGTCGTCAGGAACCGGTCGGCTGCGAGCGCTTCTTCCGCGACGCGCTCTTCGCGTAGCGGCGCTCGAACCGCTCGACACGTCCACCGGAGTCGACCAGCTTCTGCTTGCCGGTGAAGAAGGGGTGGCACTCGTTGCAGAGCTCGAGATGGATGTCGGCCTTGGTCGAACGGGTGGTGAAGGTGTTGCCGCACGAGCAGTGGACGGACGCTTCGACGTAATCGGGATGGGTGTCGGCTTTCATGATTTCTCCGTGCTCTTTTGCTCGGTGCTCTTTTGCTCGGTGCTCTTTTGCTCGGTGCTCGTTTGCTCGGTGCTCTTTTGCTCGGTGCTCGCTCGACGCACGGCGCAGACACCGCAGTGTAGCGGGGTAGTCCTCGGGCCCGGACGGCGAACGCTGCAGTCCGCCAGGTCCGTCTGGCTCAGGTCGCGCCCTTCGCGATCTCCGCGAGGAACTCGTCGTTGCTCTTGGTCGTCCTGATCTTGTCCATGAGGAGCTCGAGACCTGCCGCCGCACTCCCCTCGTTCGCCAGAGCGTTGAGGACACGGCGGAGCTTCCACACCTGTTGGAGCTGCGACCGGTCGAAGAGCAGCTCCTCGTGACGGGTCGAGCTCGCGTTGACGTCGATCGACGGGTAGAGGCGGCGCTCGGAAAGCCGGCGGTCGAGCCGGAGCTCCATGTTGCCGGTGCCCTTGAACTCCTCGAAGATGACCTCGTCCATCTTCGAGCCCGTCTCGACGAGGGCCGTCGCGAGGATGGTGAGCGAACCACCTTCCTCGATGTTTCTCGCGGCCCCGAAGAATTTCTTCGGAGGGTAGAGGGCACCCGAGTCGACGCCACCGGACATGATCCGCCCGGTCGCCGGCTGGGCCAGGTTGTACGCACGTGCCAGGCGGGTGATGCCGTCGAGGATGATGACCACGTCCCGCCCGGTCTCGACCAGGCGCTTGGCTCGCTCGATCGCCAACTCGGCAACCGCCGTGTGCTCCTCGGAGGGGCGGTCGAACGTCGAGGCGACCACCTCGCCCTGGACCGACCTGCGCATGTCGGTGACTTCCTCGGGTCGCTCGTCGACCAGCAGGACCATCAGGTGGACGTCGGGGTTGTTCTCCTCGATCGAATGGGCGACCTGCTTCATGACCGTCGTCTTGCCCGCCTTGGGCGGGGAGACGATGAGGCCTCGCTGCCCCTTGCCGATCGGCGAGAGCAGGTCGACGATGCGCGCCGTCATGTTGTCCTTGTCACCGGGCGTCTCGAGGAGCAGTCGCTGGTCGGGGAAGAGCGGTGTCAGGTCTTCGAACCTGGGCCGATTCCTCGCCACCTCGGGATCGAGCCCCGAGACCCGCTCGACCTGCAGCAGGGCGGGGAACTTCTCGGTGCTGCCGGCTGGCCGGCAGAAGCCCTCGATGCTGTCGCCCTTGCGCAGCGCGAGGCGCCTCGCCTGACTGATCGAGACGTAGACGTCCTTGCTCGAAGGGAGGTACCCCTCGCACCGCAGGAACCCGTATCCCTCATCGCGCAAGTCGAGCAATCCGCGGACAGGGATGAGCTCGCCCTGGTACTGCTGATCCTGCGCACCCGCGCCCTGCAGGTCGCCGTCGCCGGACCCCTGACGGTCGCGCCCGCGCCGGCGGCGGTTGTTCCTGCGATTGCCGAGGTCGTCGCCGGGACCGCTGCGCTGGTTGCGCCCTTGGTTGCGGTTGCCCTGGCGGTTCTGCCGGGGCTGGTTGCCGCCGCCCTGCCCGCCTTGGCGCCCGCCGTCGGTCTGGTGGCCGCCCCCGGGTGCCGCAACCGGCGGGCCGCCCGACCGCTCTCCGGACCGGGTCGCATCGGACGGGCCGGCGAACGCCAGGTCGTCCGACTCCGCGACGACGTCGTTGAGCTCTTCGTCAAGATCGACCCGCTGGTCGATCAGCTCTGCGTCGTCGGACGGACCGAAGGAGTGCACGGGCTGTTTCCCGCGCGCACCCCCAGATGCGCCATTGGCCGCCCGGTCGCCGTTGGTGCGAACGTCCTCCGGCGACGCGTGGCCGTCCCCGCCGGCACCGCTGACGGCCACGCCTGCGGCCTTCAGGATGCCGTCGATGATGTCAGCTTTCTTCGTGCGGGTGTTGGTCTTGACCGAGAGGGCCTGTGCGATCGCATGGAGCTCTTCTCGCTCTTTGCTCTCCAACACCGAGCGCTCGAGCTGCTGGTCGGCAGTCATCGGCTTCCTCGCTTCAACATGTCTTGTTTCAACATGTCCTCGTTGGCAGATGGTTTGGTTCCAGGTGCCAGTGATTCAGGGTAGGGAGCTCCGGGCCCCGAGTGTCGACTCTCGCCACAGTCGCTCCCCCTCCCGTCGCCCGGCACGGACTGGTCGCGTCGAGAGAAGCGAACCAGAAGGTCCCGCCCACAGGCCCGAACGGGCAATCGTGGTGGCGACGGTGCACCCATAGTACAGGGAGCCGGGCATTGGGGCAACAATGGGGCGTCCCAAGCGGTTCGCGACCGCCCCGAGCAAACGCCCGACACCTCCATTGTACCCGGCGTCCACCGGTTCCATGCACCACGCGGGCGGTCCGGACACCTCGTCGGGGCGGCTCAGATCGACAACTCTGCGAGCACCGCACCGAGATCCGCGTCGACGACGGTCGGGACGGAGATCTGGCTGATCGCGATGTCGGGATCCTTCAAGCCGTGGCCGGTCAGGACGCAGACCACCGTCGTCGCCGGCCCGAGGCCCTCGGGGAGCCCGTGGCGGAGGAGACCGGCGACCGACGCGGCCGACGCGGGCTCGCAGAAGACCGACTCCTCGGCGGCAAGGAAGCGGTAGGCCTCGAGGATCTCGTCGTCGGTGACCGCGGCGATCCCGCCACCCGACTCCGACGCCGCGGAGGTCGCGCCGTACCAGCTGGCGGGATTGCCGATCCGGATGGCAGTCGCCACTGTGTCGGGCTCCTCGATCGGATGACCCTCGACGATCGGGGCGGCGCCGGCGGCCTGGAACCCGAGCATCCGGGGAAGACGAGTCGCGCGGCCCGACTCTTTGAACTCCAGATACCCCTTCCAGTAGGCGGTGATGTTGCCGGCGTTGCCGACCGGGATGCAGTGCACGTCCGGTGCGTCCCCCAGCTCGTCGATGATCTCGAATGCGCCGGTCTTCTGGCCCTCGATCCGGAACGGGTTGACCGAGTTGACGACGGTGACCGGGGCGCGCTCGTCGAGCTCGCGGACGATCGTCAACGCGTCGTCGAAGTTGCCACGCACCTGAAGTACCCGTGCACCGTGGATGAGGGCCTGCGCGAGCTTCCCGAGAGCGATGTGGCCCTCGGGGATGAGGACCGCGCAGGTCAGCCCGGCGCGCGCCGCGAAGGCCGCCGCGGACGCCGAGGTGTTGCCGGTCGAGGCGCAGACCACCGCCTTCGCGCCCGACTCGGCCGCCTTGGAGATCGCAACCGTCATGCCCCGGTCCTTGAAGGAGCCGGTCGGGTTGGCACCTTCGACCTTGAGCATGACCCGTGCACCGACGCGCGCGGAGAGACGGGGAGCCGGCAACAACGGCGTACCGCCCTCGAGCAACGTGACGACCGGCGTCGCCTGCGACACCGGCAGATATTCGCGGTACTCCTCGATGACGCCTCTCCAGAGAGGCGCACCCCTTGCCGGGCTCACCCGGAATCACCGACGATGCGCATCGCCGCCCCGATGTTCGCGACTGCGTCGAGACGATCGAGTGCGGCGAGCGTGTCGCGCACCGAACCCTCGCGGGCGAGATGGGTCAGGAAGTGCAGGCGTGCTTCGTCGGCGATGCCCTCCTGCTCCATCGACCGGATCGACACCGAGTGCTCGCCGAAGATCGCGGCGACCGCGGCGAGGACGCCGGGACGGTCCACCACGTCGAGGCTCACGTAGTAGGGGGTCTCGAGCTCCGAGACGGGCAGCAGGCGGGCCGGCTGGCGCTCCGGCGCGGGAGCGGAGGTACCGGCGAGCCGGTTGCGGACCGCGTCGATGAGATCCCCGACGACCGCGCTGGCGGTCGGCAGCCCGCCGGCGCCCTGGCCGTAGAGCATGAGCTCCCCGGCGGCCTCGCCCTCGATGAAGACCGCGTTGAAGGCGCCGCGTACCCCTGCCAGGGGATGCTCCCGCGGAACCATTGCCGGATGGACGCGCACCGACAACGAGTCGTCGTCGGTGCGCTCGACGACCGCGAGAAGCTTGATCACGTAGCCGAAGCGCTCGGCGACCTCGACGTCGACGGCTCGGATACCGGTGATCCCCTCACGCAGGACCTCGGTGTCGGCGACGTCGTAGCCGAACGCGACCCCGGCGAGGATCGCCGCCTTCGCCGCCGCGTCGAATCCCTCGACATCGGCGGTCGGATCGCTTTCCGCGAACCCGAGGGCCTGGGCCTCTGCCAGGACCTCCCCGAAGTCGGCGCCCTGCTCGCTCATCTTGGTGAGGATGAAGTTGGTGGTGCCGTTGACGATGCCCATCACCCGCCGGATGCGCTCGCCGGTCAACGACTCGCGCAGGGCGCGTACCAGGGGGATCGCGCCGGCGACCGACGCCTCGTAGAGGAGGTCGACACCGCGTTCGCTCGCCAGCGAACGGAGCTCGACGCCCTCGGCGGAGGCGAGCAGGGCCTTGTTGGCGGTGACCACTGGCTTCCCCGCCTCGAGGGCCATGCGGACCAGCTCCCCCGCGGGCGAGAGGCCGCCGATGACCTCGACGACGACCTCCACGGCCGGATCGGCCACGAGCCCCTTCGCGTCGGAGGTGAGCAGGTTGCTCGGCACGTGCGGCGCACGCGCGCTGGTCGGATCCCGAACGGCGATTCCGGCGACGGCGAGTCGCGCGCCGGCTTGGACAGCGATCGCCTCCGAGCGGTCTTGGAGAATGCCGACGAGCGCGGAACCGACGGAACCGCAGCCGAGCACTCCGACGCCGACGGTGCGGCCCGACGGTGTTGCGGAGGTCACCCGGATCACGCTACCGCCTGGCATCGCGGCGGTCCGTCCTCCGGACCAGTTCAGACGTCGAGACGCACCATGTCGTCGAGGGTTTCGCGGCGCACGACCGTCCGGGCCGTCCCACCGCCCACGAAGACCACGGCCGGCCGAGGGACCTTGTTGTAGTTGGAGGCCATCGAGTGGCCGTAGGCACCGGTCACCGGCGTCGCCAGCACATCGCCCACCTGGATGTCCTCAGGCACGTACCCGTCGGACACCACCACGTCGCCCGTCTCGCAGTGTTTGCCCACGACGCGGACCGACCTGGTGCGGTCGGCGAACGGGTCCCGAGGAAGGAACGCCTCGTAGCCGCTCCCGTAGAGCACCGGACGCGGATTGTCGCTCATCCCCCCGTCGACCGAGACGTAGGTGCGGTGTCCCGGCACCTCCTTGATCGTGCCGACCCGGTAGAGGGTGATCGCGGTCCGGGCCACGATCGACCGACCCGGTTCGGCGGTCACCCGGACCGAATCGGGGATCCCTGCGTCGCGGCAGGCACGCCGCACTTCCGAGGCCCATTCGGCCATCGGCGGTGCCTCCTCCCCGCTGACGTAGGCGACACCCAACCCGCCCCCGACGACCAGCTCCGGAAGGCCGAGTGGCGCGAAGAACCTGGCGAGCACCTCCACAGCCTTGGTGAAGGGTGCGAGCGCGAAGACCTGGCTCCCGAGGTGGGCATGGATGCCGGTGAAGTCGAGGAGACCTTCTTTCTCGAGATCCCCGACGCGCTCGATCGCCCGGTCGGCCGCGCCGGAGCCGAGCCCGAACCCGAACTTGGAGTCGTCCTGTCCGGTCTGCACGAACTCGTGGGTGTGCACCTCGATGCCCGGGGTGACCCGGACCAGCACCTTCGGTCGCGCGCCGTCGGGGGCGACGCCCGCGCCGGAAGAGAGCAGGGCTTCGAGCCGTTCGAGCTCGTCGAAGGAATCGACCACGATTCGCCCGACTCTCGTCCGGAGGGCGGTCGCCAGCTCGTCGACGGACTTGTTGTTGCCGTGGAGGACGAGGCCCTCCGGGGCGACCCCGGCGCGCAGGGCGACGTGGAGCTCTCCCCCTGTCGAGACGTCGAGCCACATGCCCTCCTCGAACGCGAGTCGGGCCATGGCCACGCAGAGGAACGCCTTCGTGGCGTACGCGACACCCTCACCCCAGGCGGCGACCGCTTCGCGGCAGTTCGCCCGAAGGTGGGCCTCGTCGTAGACGAACAGGGGGGTGCCGTGCTCCTCGGCGAGATCCACCAGGCCGACTCCCCCGACCCGCAGCTGTCCGTCGGAGGCGATCTCCGCGGTCATCGGCAACAACCGGCGCGCGACCGGACCGGTCGGGTCCGGGCGCGCCGGGGTCATCGGGGGTCCGGTCGTCACATCGACTCCGGCGCGGCCACGCCGAGAAGCCCGAGCCCGATGGCCAGGCCGATCCGGGTCCCCTCGACCAACCAGAGCCGAGCCTGACGCACCGGCTCGTCGACAACCGGGGAGAGGATCGGGCAGTCGTGGTAGAAGCCGTGGAAGCTGGTGGCGAGGCGGCGGACCCAGGCGGTGACCTTGGTGGGAGCACGATCGACGGCTGCCTCCGCGACGACCTCAGGGAGTTCCTCGAGGCAGCGGATCAGTTCGAGCTCGCGCTCGTGGGTGAGGACCGACAGGTCGACCTCGGCGAGTGGCGTACGGACGATCCCGCGTTCCGCTGCCTTCCTCCCGACGCCGCCGATGCGGGCGCTCGCCATCTGGACGTAGAACACCGGGTTCTCGACCGACTCTTCGCGGACCACGGCGAGGTCGAAGGTGGTGGCCTGATCGAGAGAGCTCATCAGACTGAGGATGCGGGTCGCATCGGGTCCGATGTCGGTGATCAGCGAGTCGAGCGAGATCGCGTTGCCGGCCCGTTTTCCCATCTTGACCGCCTCGTCGCCATCGACCAGCGAGACCATCTGACCGAGTTTGACCTCGAGCCGGGAGGGATCGACGCCCAGGGCCGCGACCCCTGCCGTCAAGCTCGCGACCTGGCCGTGATGGTCGGCGCCGAAGACGTCGATCACCCGGTCGTACCCGCGGATCAGGAACTTGTCGCGGTGGTACGCGATGTCACCGGCGAGGTAGGTCGCATCGCCGTCGGACTTGCGGAGGACCCGGTCGCGATTGTCGCCGAGCTCTGTGGCCCGGAACCAGGTGGCGCCATCCTCCTCGAACACGAGTCCCTTCGCGGCGAGCAGGGCAATGGTCTCCTCGACCGCGCCGCTCTCCTCGATCGAGGCCTGGCTGTACCACTCGTCGAACACGATGCCGATCGATTGGAGCGTGGCTCTGATGCGATCGAGGATCCGGTCGGCCGCCCATCGACCGGCGGTGGTGACGTCGTCGGGGCCTTCGTACTCGCCCGCGAGCTCGGTCACGTACTCGCCCTGGTAGCCGCCTTCGGGGACGTCGGCGCCCTGACGACGCGCGAGGAGGCTCTCGCCGAGGGTCCTGATCTGGCCGCCCGTGTCGTTCACGTAGTACTCGCGACTCACCTGGTAACCCGAGCGGGCGAGGACTCGGGCGAGGGCGTCGCCGTAACTCCCCCACCAGCCGTTCCCGACGTGGATCGGGCCGGTCGGATTGGCCGAGATGAATTCGACCTGGACGCGCTCGCCGTGCCCGACGTCAGGGCGCGCGTAGCTCTCCTCGCGCAGTTCGAGGAGCTCGGCGAGGGCGTCGTGGAGCCAGCCGATGTCGAGGTGGAAGTTGACGAAGCCCGGCCCCGCGACCTCGACCGACGCAACATGGGGCGGCGGCTCGGCGGACAGGACCTCTTGCAGAGAGGTGGCGAGGGCTCGCGGGTTGGCGCCGGCTCGCTTGGCCACCACGAGCGCCACGTTGGTCGACCAGTCACCGTGCTCACGTCGGGCCGGACGCTCGAGGTGGACGTCGTCCGGATCGACAGCCAGCTCGAGACCGTCGCGATCCGCGACCGTCTTCACGGCGTGGCTGACTGCGAGGGCGAGTTGGTCGCGTTCAGGCATGTTGCTGCGAGAATACGTGGTCGACCAGGGTCGGGCGCTTGGGAGGGCGAGAGGGGGATCAGCCGTTGGCAGTACAGTTGGCTGCCTCGTGGAGCAGCCGCGACCCTCGGGGGTCGCCGGTTCGCTGCACATCGTGCCCTCGTAGCTCAGCGGATAGAGCATCGGCCTCCGGAGCCGTGAGCGCAGGTTCGAGTCCTGCCGAGGGCGCAAATGTGATGTCGCGAGACATAAGCGACGATGTCGCGAGACATCGTAGACAACCAGCTCAGGGCATGGGCTGGTAATCGAGATCCGGGTTGAGTTCGAGGTGACGGAGCGGCGAGCCGTCGGTGCCGAGGACGCGGATGTCTCGTCCGGCGACGAGAAGGATCACCCGCCAACCGGCATAGGCCCGACCGAGTCCGATGTGATGAAGACGTCCTCGGTAGCGGAGGGTCACCGTGCCAGAGCTCCCCACTTTGTCGTTGCGCACTCGATAGCCGGTGGTGTCGATCGTCGGACCCTTCGGACCGCTCTTGTCCCGTGCCTCGAAGACCTCGGCGGGTGTGCGCCGGCGGAGTTCCCGGTGTGGACGGATGGTGTTGTAGTAGACCGCGAAGCGATCCAGCTGGCGCTGGAGCTGCTTCTTCGTCTGTGCCGGATCCTGTTTCGCGAGGTACTTCTTCAGAGTCTGATGGAAGCGCTCGACCTTGCCGCAGGTCTGGGGGTGGTAGGGCCGTGAGTGCTTCGGCGCGATGCCGAGCGAGACGAGCTCGGCTTCGAAGTCGCCCACGCCACCGCCC
Source organism: uncultured Acidimicrobiaceae bacterium (assembly GCA_963769905.1). Classification (GTDB taxonomy): domain Bacteria; phylum Actinomycetota; class Acidimicrobiia; order Acidimicrobiales; family RAAP-2; genus Bog-756. The sequence goes on along the minus strand of CAVYNG010000002.1, from coordinate 338,758 downwards.
TTGGTGGCAGTGAAGATCCGACCGTTGTCGGTGAGGAACTTCTCCGGATATCCCCAGCGAGCTGCGGCTCGGTGCAGGGTTCGCACGACGTCGGGCGAGCGGGTGGTGACGAACACCCGGGAGGCGAGACACAACCGGGAGTGGTCGTCGATGACGTTCAGCACCTCGAGGACGGTGCCGTCCGCGATCACGACGTGGGTCACGTCGGCCTGCCAGCACTCGTTCGGGAGTTCCGCGCAAAACCGGTGCCAGGAATTCTTCGGTCGCTTGTGGGGTTGCGGAGTGACGAACCCTCGCGCCTTCAACACCGCCAGATGGTCGAGACCGACGGCACCTCCTCGTGGGCTTGGCTCAGGTGGTAGTGGATGGTCTCGGCTCCCGCGTCGACTCCTAAGTCGGTGAGGTCCTTCCGGAGGGCGACGATGTACTCCTCGAAGCGATCCGTGATCCGAGTCTGCGAGCGATGCGGCCGCCGGGAGCGCAACTCGAGACCGGCGTCCCCTTCCCGTCGGTAGCGAGCGAGACGTCGGTAGAGCCAGCTTCGGTCCGTCCCGTACGCCTTGGCCAGCTCGCCGATCGGCCGCCCGGTCCGCAAGTGGGTCTCGATTACAAACCGGCCCTTGTCCATAAACGACCCTCCCGCTCGGTGTCGCTTATGTCTTGACACACCCCGAACCTGCGCGGGTGGCTTATCTCATGAACTGAGACACTGCCGAGGGCGCAAAAATTCTCGTCAGCAGCGCCGATGGAGCGCGAAGTGGCGACAACGGTGGTGACAATCGCGACCCTCCGGCTCCACGGTGAAGAAGCCAGATTCCGTGTGGTCAGGCGATGAGTTCATTCGACGAGGTAGACCTCGTAGATCACACCTTCAGGTTGGCGTCCGCCGACACTGACGAACACGCCCTTGTTGAGCCAGTCGAAAACGGGAGTCGCCGTCTCGATCTGCGTCGACGTTCGGAACACGTATTCACTCGCGTAATCGGTCCTGCCCCACCGCGACCGTCGCTGGTAGCTATTCGTTGTAGCCGAAGAGCTCGTTGTCCACGCGATCTCGAGAACCCGTCGGCACGAGGTCGATCCGGAACCCGTCGACCGACTCGACGCGTTGCAGCGCGTCGACGTGACTACGGCCGTACCCACTCCATTTGGCCTTGGCCCTGGCCCTCGCGTCCCCGGGGTCCTCGGCCACCACAGTGACCACCTCGTGACCCTCGCCCATCTGACCTTCAGGCATCGGTCCGCCGAGGTACGCCACGTAGAGGTGCATCTGGGCACCCTAACCGGCGAAATTGGACCGATCCGATCCCCGAGGTCGAACCGAAAGGCACCACGCCGGTAGGGTGCCGAAGGTGCTGTCGATGGAGGACGTGGCCGATTTCGCCGCCCGGCTTCCGGACGTGACGGAGATCGAGCGCCACGGGAATCGCACTTGGGCCGTCGCGGGCGAGGCCTTCGCCTGGGAGCGGCCCTTCAGCAAGGCCGACATCAAACGCTTCGGCAACGACACGCCGCCCAGCGGACCCATCCTCGCGGTGCGGGTCGCCGATCTCGACGAGAAGGACGCGGCCCTGGCGGAGAACCCGAAGGCCTTCTTCACCATTCCCCACTTCGAGGGCTACGCGGCCATCCTCGTGCAGATGCGAAAGGTCACCAAGCATGCGTTGACGAATGCGATCAACGAGGGCTGGCTGGCGTGTGCCCCCCGCGAGCTCGCCGATCGGCACCTCGGACGCCGATGAGCTTCCTCAACCGACTCCGTTACCCGGGCCCCGACGACGGTGGTGCACCGCAGGGCGACCGTACACACCCGGGTGCGGCCCTCCCCGACTCGTCGTCGCCGTCCGGCACGAGCGAACCCGCGGCCGCGACGCTAACCGGAGCGTCGGAGATCGACGTCCTCTTCGCCGGGGTGTCGGTCGTGGACTTCGAGGGCGCCCTCGACTGGTACACCCGGCTCTTCGGGCGTCCCGCCGACATCGACGTCAAAGGCGACGAGGTCATGTGGCGGATGACCGAAGGGGCGTGGCTCTACGTCGTCGTCGATCGGAGTCGGGCGGGCAAGGCGGTCGTGACCTGCTCGGTCGGAGACCTCGACACCACCGTCGCCCGGATCGCCGCGCGGGGCGTTCGCACCGACTCGTTCGAGACGGTCGGTGACGCGGGCCGAAAGGCAACCTTCCGCGACCCGGACGGCAATGTGGTCAGTTTCGCCGAGGTGAACCAGCGCAAGGGATGAGCGCGGCGGGCGCCCATCGGAGTCGGCTTCTCGGCGTCGCCGTGCTCGTGGCCGTCTTTGCCACGACGGCCACCGCGTGCGGCACATCGACCGGCGAGGGCGCCCAGGGTTCGCCCTCGACGGGATCCCGCTCGAGCTCCACACGTTCATCGACGGCCTCGCTCACCGGTTCGACCTGCACCCTCGATGTCGCGACGAGCGCGATCACCGGTCCTCTCGCCAGCGCGTCCGAGATCGGTTGGGCCGGCAACGATGCAGGTGTGGTGACCTGCCTCGGTGGGAGCTTCTCCGTGCAGGACGGGATCGACCAGACCTTCCGGTTCGGCATCTACAGCGGGGGGACCACCCGCTGGGTGGATGCGGACGGCTACCTCCCGGCACAGATCACCTCGTTCCGTCACGACGGCGCCGACGTGGTCATCACCGAGTTCGCCGACCAGGTCGACGTGGGCGGCAACCCCTTCGTCGCGGTGTATTGCCGCGTGGCGGTCTCCAACCCGACCTCCGCCGTGGTAACCGCCGACCCACAGCCGTCGCCGGGTCTGATCCCGCTCGACACGGCGCCGGACACGCTTTCGCCACGAGCCGAAGTGGTGCACGACTACGTCGTGGCCACCGACCGGTTCGGAAACTCGTATCCGTGGCCGTCCGCTCAGGCACTCGCGGCCTTAGGCGACTTCGACCAGCACTTCGCGCACATGAAGGCGTTCTGGGACCAAGAGCTCACCGAGATCGCCGGTGTGCAGGTGCCCGACACTCAACTCGTCGACGCCTACCGGAGCGGGTTCATCTACACCCAGATCGCGAGGAGCGGTACCCACCTCGACACCGGCGTCAACGGCTACCAGGGCGAGTACAGCCACGACGTCATCGGTATCCTCGCCAACCTCTTCACCCAGGGCTACTTCGCCGATTCACAGGCACTGTTGCTCGAGGCCCGCGACGTCGTCGGTTCACAGGGCCAGTACGAGGACGGGATCTGGACCTACTCGTGGCCGTGGGCGATCTACCTCTTGAAGACCGGGGACCTCTCGTTCGTGTCGCAGAACTTCTCGACCCCGGGACCCGACGCCGCGACCCAGCCGAGCATCGAGCAGACCGCGCACCAGATCGCCGCGGATCGAACCGGCCCCGACGGGATCATCGGCGCGACCGACGACATCGACACCAACGGCTACTGGACGGTCGACGACTACGAGGCGCTCACCGGGCTCGCCGCCTACGGCTTCCTCGCTCAGCGACTCGGCGACACCGCCGAGGCCACCTGGGCGTCGAATGAGTACGACTCGCTCCTCTCGGCGGTGAACCAGGTGCTCACCGCCACCGTCCACCGCTACCACCTCGACTACCTCCCCTGCTCGATGCTCCAGCCCAACTCGGCCAATCGGTGCAAGAACCCAGAGGACGCGAATTGGGCGGCGCCCTTCCTCTTCGGTCGATGGGCCTGGGACGCCCAGCTGCTCGGCGCACCGGTGAACGGGCCTGGCTTGCAGCTGATCGACTCGACCTACACCTATGGCTTCGACCGGTTGAAAGGAAAGCTTCCGCCAGGGACCTTCGGCGGGTATCCCTCGGACTACTTCTCGACCGCCTACAACGGGGGCTATGGCAGCTGGGGCCTTGCGAGCACCCGTTATCGCGACGAACCCGTCGTCGCCTATCAGTTCATGATCGCGTCCACCCAGAGCGGTCCCTACTCGTGGTGGGAGAGCGCCTCCGCGCCCGTCGTCTCACCGTGGATCGGGATCCACCCGGCGTCGGGGCAGGGCTCCTCCCCGCACGCCTGGGGCATCGCGGATGCCAACAAGGCACTCCTCGACTCTCTGGTCGCCGAAGAGAGCAGCGGCGTCCTGGTCGTCGGGCGGGGGGTGCCGGACGCGTGGGTGACACCCGGGAAGGTCGTGAAGGTGACCGGTTTCCCGACGACCGACGGATCACGGCTGTCGCTCACCATCGGTTCCGGCTCCGGTCGTGTCACGCTCGAGATGACCGGTGCGCTCCCGTCCGCGCAGGTCGCTTTCCAGCTCCCACAGTTCGTCGACAACATCGCGAGGACCACCGCGGGACGCACCGTCCAGAGCACCGGGACCGTATGGCTCGCGCCGGGGACGTCGAAGGTCACCGTGCAGCTCACGCATCCGATCGGCTGATCGACTCCGATTGCAGCCCCTCGGAACCGCCTGCATGATGACGGGGTGAGCGGCGAAGCGGTGGATGTCTGGAAGCAGCACCCGACCCCGTCGCGCGCGCTCGCCCACCTCGACGCGGGCTCATCGCCATGAACCCACCGAGTCCCGACGACGTCCCGCCGATCGACGACTGGGCACGGCTCCTCGAAGGACGGGTGGCGGTCGTCACCGGTGGAGGCGGTGGCATCGGCCGGTCGATCTCGACGCTCTTCGCGAGCCACGGAGCGACGGTCGAGATCGCCGACGCCGATTCGGATCGCGCCGAGGACACTCGCCGCGAGATCGCGGACACAGGGGGCGTCGCCCGCTCGCATCACGTCGACGTGACCGTGTCGGAGGACGTCGAACGCCTGGCGTCCGCCGTCCTCGACCACCACGGGCGCTGTGACGTGCTGGTGAACAACGTCGGCGACTACCGGCCGCGCGTCCGGTTCGAGGACTCGGGGACCGAGTCGTGGGATGCCATGTACGCCCTCAACCTCCGCCATGTCATCGGGGTCACGCGTTCCTTCATCGGTTCGATGATCACCGGCGGCCAGGGCGCGATCGTCAACGTCCACTCGGTCGAAGGATTGCGCGGGTACCCGGGCGACCCGGTCTACGCCGCGATGAAGGCCGCGGTCGCTCACTTCACCACCAGCCTGGCGGTGGCCGTCGGGCGGCGTGGGGTGAGGGTCAACGGCATCGGACCCGACCTCACCCAGAGTCTCCAGGTCGACTATCTCGCTCGCTCGGCCGGTCATGAGGAGCTCTGGCGATCGTGGGCCCCGGTCGGCCGCCTCGGATGGCCCGACGACCAGGCCCGCGTCGCGCTCTTCCTCGCCTCCGATCTCTCCGCGTACGTGACCGGCCACAACATCCCCGTCGACGGCGGCACGAAGGCCGGGGGCGGATGGTTCTACTCGCCGAGCGAAGGCAGGTTCGTCAACCGCCCGACCACCCTCTGACCCGCTCTGTTCGCTCACGGCTCCGGCCCGAGCCCCGTAGTCTGGTTCGGTGCAGGACCATGCGAGCGGCCTCCTCGTGTACGACGGATCCTGCGGCTTCTGCGCACGATCCGCGCGCTGGATCGTGTCCAAGTGGTCACCGTCGGCAGAGTTCGCCGCCCGGCCCTGGCAGGAGCTGGGAGCGACTCGGCTCGCCGCCCTCGGTCTGAGCGTGGACGACGTCACTCGTGCCGCATGGTGGGTCGAAGACGATCGGCGGGCGGGTGGCCATCTCGCCGTCGCCCGGTCGTTGATCGCCGCGGGCGGCCGCTGGGGAGCGCTCGGGCGTCTGCTGGAGCTGCCCCCCGTGCGCTGGCTCGCGGCGATCGGCTACCGGATGGTCGCGGCCAACCGCGGCCGATTGCCCGGCGGTACCCGCGCCTGCGGCGCCTGATCGACGACGGTCACTCGGCGCCGGGCGGTCGATCGACCAGTCGGTGGCCGTCCCACCACTGCACCGACCCGTTGCGGTTCGACGGGTTGCCGTACCAGCCGGGTGGAAGCCCGACCACCTCCTCTGGTGCCTGCTCCTCCACTGCACTCGAGACCAATGCGGAGGTTCCTCGGTCCTCCGGCTCCGTCGAGGTCGCCGGGGCTGGCGGGGCTGGCGTCGCCACAGCCTCGGTCACTCCGGTGCCGTTGATCTCCGGCCCGGTGACCGCGACGGCCCGGGCCCGCACTCCGACCTTGTCCTCGGAGATCGCGGCGCCCTGGGCCGTCCGTCCGATCACCGCCAGCCCGCTGGCACCGACGAGCAGCGCCGCGCCGACCACCATCAATCCGATCCCCGCGTGGAAGGCGATCGACGAGAGCGCGCAGCCGTGCGGACCGATCACCCCGTCGTTGAGGACGATCACGTTGGCCGTGCAGGCGCCGCCCGCGTCGCTGAAGAGCGCGAACAGGACGATGCCCACCCCGCTCGTGATGCCGCCCCCCCATGCCGTGCGCCTGCACCACCGGCGCCTCTCCATGAGTCCGAAGCTACCCGACCCTCACCCAGATCCTCTCGACCGACCACGAGGGCGAACACGATGTTCACGCTGCGCGTCATGTGACGCCTCGCGTCCGCTGTCGATACCCAACCCCGACTCCCGGATGGTCAGGTTGAAGCGGCCGCCATGGACGCCACTGGACGGGTCGGCGGTCCCCGGGAGCACCTTCGGCACCCCGTGGAAGGTCCGCCGTGAGGGTCCGCCGAACACGACGAGGTCGCCGGAGGCGAGCACGACGTCGACCCAGGGCCGTCCGCGGCTCTCGGGGGTTCCGAACCGGAAGACGCAGGAGTCCCCCACCGAGACCGATACCACCGGCGCGTCGCTCGGTTCGTCGCGGTCGGCGTGCATGCCCATCTTGGCGCGAGGCGTGTACCAGTTCACCAGTGCCACGTCGGGCGCATACGGGCCTGCCGTTCCGTCCTCGGCACCGGTCACTCGCGGGTCGAGGCGAGTCGCGTCCTCGACCGCCCTCCTTGCGAGCTCGCCGGCCCAGATCGGGAACGGAGCGACCGATCGGCCGTCGTCGTCGTCGACGGTCCGCGAATAGCGGTAGGGGTACCAGTGCCAACCGAGGCAGGTGATCCGTACCGACATCGAGGATCCGTTCGGCATGCGTGGCGCACGGAGCCTCCCGTCGGCCCAGGCGAAGCAGGCGGCGGCGAGTCGGCGTTGCCCATCGAGACCGAGCCAACCCGGGAGATGCACCGCACCCGGCGCGAGGAGCGAGGGTTCGCGGGGGAAGAGCGTGCTCGGATTGGTGGTGCCCGGTGCCATCGTCGCTTCGTAGATTCGCGCATCCGGACCCGCGTCGTAACGGTCAGGCGATCGGATCGTTCGAACGAGTGCTGCCGCCTACCGTTTCGCCAGCCAGCGCAGCCGGGCGGCCCTCGCGTCCCACGAGTAGACCACCGCGGTGTGGGCCAGGCGGTCGTGGAGCGCGTGCCGGTCACGTTGGATGAGGATCCCGAGGAAGCCCAGACCGAAGATGAGGAAGCTGAGCGGAAGGGTGATCGTCCGGATCACCGCCTCGTGTGCCCCGACCGGCGAGCCGTCCGTCTTCACCACCTTGATCCCGACCAGGGCCATGCCGATGGTCCGTCCGCCGAGCGACCACTGGTAGGAGAAGTAGACGAACTCCCAGACGACGAGGACGACCACCGACCCGATCTGGAAGTCGGAGATCGCAAAGTGGTGACCGGTCACCAGCTGGACCGAGAAGGTCACCGCCGCCGCGCCGAGGGTGAACAGCGCCCACGAGGCGCCGACGTCGGCTGCGAACGCCACCAGGCGGGTGACCGCGCCCGCGTAGTGACCCTGCCGCCTTTCGCCCGGCGCCTCTCGCCCGGCGGGCTCAGCCATCCCTTCCCGCTCCGTCCCTTCCGGCGGGGAGCGCCGGAGTGCCGCCCGCCGCGGTGACGAGGAGTGGCGGTCCGAGCGGGAGATCCGCCGGAGACCGCCGGAGGACCCGGTTCACGAACCGCGCGACGAAGTCGTCGAGGCCCACCCCTTGCGCGCGGACCGCGTCGAGCACATCGGAGGCCACTCCACTGGTCGACCGGGCGATGATCGTCCCGATCTCCGTCTGCTCGACCAGGGCGTCGATGTCCACCTGGTCGATGATCTTCTGGACGTCGACGCGTTCGACGAGCTTCTCGACGTCCACCCTCTCGACGATCTTCTCGACGTCCACCCGCTCGACCAACGCCTCGATGTCCACCCGTCTCACGATCGCGTCGACGTCGATCCGCGCCAGAATGGCGTCGACATCGATCGCGTCCATGACCAAGGTGACCACCCGCTCGGCGACCGCCTGGGCGAGGTGTTCGATCCGGCTCGTCCCCGGCACCGGGCTCACACCGGCCTCTCGAGCGTGCGCAGGGGCATGCCCACAGCTTCGCATCGAGCGCAGCGCGAACGCGGGACTGTTGCCAGCGCTCCGGTCGTGCAGGTTCGTCGCGACCAGGCAGCCCGGCGCGTCGTCCGGTCAGGCCGGTTGGGCGGCCTTGAGGATCTCGAGCGCGCGGTCTGCGTGCAGGTTCATCCGGACCTCGCTGCGGATCACGTCGATCACCCGCAGGTCCGGACCGATGATGAAGGTGGTCCGCTTGGTCGGCGACAGCTTGGTGAACCGCCGTCTGACGCCGAAAGTGATGGCGACCACTCCTTCGGGGTCGGAAAGCAACGGGAAGTCGAACGAGTGCTTGTCCGAAAAGCGCTTCTGCTTCTCCACCTGGTCCGCGCTGATCCCGACCCGTGTCGCGCCGACCGTCTCGAACTCTGCCTTCATGTCACGGAAATGACAGCTTTCGACCGTGCAGCCGTAGGTGAGGGCGGCCGGGTAGAAGAACAGTACGACCGGACCGTTCGCCGCGAGCTCGCTCAGCCGTCTCGGCGTGCCGTCCTCGTCGGGGAGCTCGAAGTCGGGAACCAGGTCGCCTTTCTCCATCGCCGGACAGGCTACCCAACCGCCACTGCAGCCGCCCGAGCCGAACGCCACGATCGGGGTGCCCGCGGGGGCCCCGTAAGATGCGGGGCACCGCGACGGCCTCACCTCGGCCGTGCGAGCCCGAGGCGGGCAACCCATCTGCCGGCCACCCGCCGGGCATCGCTGACTGCGCCGGCGGTCGCAGCCCGGCATGCCGACGACGACCACAAGGACGCATCTCGATGCACGACGCGATCGAAGCCGACGAACTCATCAAGACGTTCACGGGCAAGCGCGAGGTTCGCGCGCTCGCCGGAGTGACCTTCGCGGTCGAGGAAGGGACGGTGTTCGGACTGCTCGGCCCGAACGGCTCGGGTAAGACCACCGCGGTCCGGATCCTCACGACCATCCTGCAGCCCGACGGTGGCACCGCACACGTCCTCGGCCACAACGTGGTCGAAGAACCCGGCCTGGTCCGCGAACTCATCGGGCTGGCCGGTCAGTACGCGGCGGTCGACGAGAACCTGACGGGTCGTGAGAACCTCGACATGGTCGGCAAGCTCAACCACCTCAAACGCTCGGAGGTCGGCCCGCGCACGAGCGAGCTCCTCGAGCAGTTCAAGCTCGCCGACGCGGGCGACCGGACCCTGAAGACCTACTCGGGCGGGATGCGCAGAAGGCTCGACCTCGCGGCCGCCCTCGTCGCGCGGCCGCCCGTGCTGTTCCTCGACGAGCCGACCACCGGACTCGACCCGCAGAGCCGCAACGATCTCTGGGAGGTCATCGAGACCCTGGTCGGTCGGGGCACGACCGTGCTGCTCACCACCCAGTACCTCGAAGAGGCCGACCGGCTGGCGGACACACTCGCCGTGCTCGACCACGGGAAGGTGATCGCAGAGGGGACCCCGACCGAGTTGAAGTCGGACCTCGGGGCCACCGTGCTCGAAGTCGGGTTGGCGACCGTCGAAGAGGCACAGCGGACCGGCGGGATCCTCCAGGTCATCGGATCTCACACGCCGGTGGTCAGCGGGACGGTGGTCGAGGTGACCGTCGACAACGGGCCGCAGGCCGCGATGACCGGCCTACGCGCGCTCGACCAACACGGCATCGTCCCGACCAACTTCACGCTGCGCGAGCCGAGCCTCGACGACGTTTTCATCTCACTGACCGGGCATGCCGCAGAGGACGAGCGCATCGAGCTCGACGACGACGAGCAATCCTCCAGAGGACGCGCCCGCCGGAAGGCGGCGCACGAGTCGATGCCGATCGCGACAGGAGGACTCTCGTGACCACCACCGCCTATGTCCCGACCTTCAGCGGTCCGCGCCGGACCGGCGCGGGGACGCGGCTCCGCTTCGTTGTCTCGGACACCCTCACCCTCACCAAGCGCAACATCCTCAACCACATCCGGATCCCGGAGTCCTTCTTCTTCGCAACGGTGCAGCCGATCATGTTCGTGCTCCTGTTCCGGTACGTGTTCGGCGGCGCGATCAAGACCCCCGAGGCCGACTACGTCAACTACCTGATGCCGGGCATCTTCGTGCAGACCGTCGCGTTCGGCTCGGTGAGCACCGGGATCGGACTTGCCGAAGACCTCCAGAAGGGCTTGATCGAGCGATTCCGTGCGCTGCCCATGGCACGGTCCGCGGTGCTCGCAGGCCGGACGACCGCGGACCTCTGCCGCAACGTGTTCGTGGTCATCGTGATGACTGCGGTGGGCTTCGCGGTCGGGTTCCGTCCGACGACCGGAGTGTTGCTCTACGTTGCCGGGTGCCTGCTCATCCTCGCGTTCGCGTACTCGATCTCCTGGGGCATGGCGGTCGTCGGGCTCTCGGCGCCGAACAGTGAGACCGCGCAGGTCATGTCGTTCCCGTTGCTGTTTCCACTGACCTTCGCCTCGTCGGCATTCGTCCCGGTCTCGTCGATGCCGAGTTGGCTCCAGGGCTTCGCCACCTATCAACCGGTGAGCGTGACCGTGACCGCCTGCCGCGCGCTGATGATCGGCGGTCCGACCGCAAGCTGGGTCGCCCAGTCGGTGCTGTGGGCGATTGCGATCACCGCAGTGATGGTGCCCCTCGCGGTTCGGCGGTACCGCACCAGGATCTGACCGCTCCAACCGTTTGGCGCCTCGGCGGGAAAGGGCAGAATGGGGAACATGGCAGACACCGGAAACGACGAGGCGCTTCAGGACACCTTCGGGGCACGCAGCCGGCTCACCGTCGGCGATGCCAACTTCGAGATCCACCGGATCGACGCCCTCGCGGACCGCCACGACGTCGAGCGGCTCCCGTATTCGATCAAGGTGATCCTCGAGAACCTCCTCCGCCACGAGGACGGTCTCGCGGTGAAGCCGGCCGACGTCGAGGCCGCGGCCGGCTGGGGGGAGCATCCGGAGCGTCACGGCTCCGGCGACGACGCGACGGAGATCGCGTTCACCCCGGAGCGAGTCCTCATGCAGGACTTCACCGGAGTGCCCGGAGTGGTGGACATCGCTGCCATGCGCGACGCGCTGGCAGCCCTCGGCGGCGATCCCGCGAGAGTGAACCCGCTCGTGCCGGTCGAGCTGGTCATCGACCACTCGGTGATCGCCGAGGAATCGGGGACACCGACTGCCTTCGACACCAACGTGGCCATCGAGTATCAGCGCAACATCGAGCGCTACCAGCTCCTCGGTTGGGCCCAGCAGGCTTTCGACGCCTTCCGGGTCGTGCCACCGGGGACCGGGATCTGCCACCAGGTCAACCTCGAGTACCTCTCGCGCGTGGTGTTCGCGACCGACGACGGGCGCGCGTTCTGCGACACCCTGGTCGGGACCGATTCGCACACCACGATGGTCAACGGCCTCGGCGTCCTCGGCTGGGGGGTCGGCGGGATCGAGGCCGAGGCGGCGATGCTCGGGCAGCCGCTCTCGATGCTCCTTCCGCCGGTGGTCGGCTTCCGTCTGACCGGCGAGCTGGCGCCCGGCACCACCGCGACCGACCTGGTCCTCACCATCACCAACGTGCTCCGCCGCCACGGCGTCGTCGGAAAGTTCGTCGAGTTCTTCGGGCCCGGGCTCGCCTCGGTGCCGTTGGCCACTCGGGCGACCATCGGCAACATGTCGCCCGAGTACGGCGCCACCTGCGCGATCTTCCCCGTCGACGGGGTCACGATCGACTACCTCCGTTTCACCGGGCGCGACGACCACCACGTCGATCTCGTCGAGTCCTATACCAAGGAGCAGGGCATGTTCCACGGTGCGGGAGGACCCGAACCGGTCTTCTCGGAGATGATCGAGCTCGACCTCTCGAGCGTCGTTCCGAGCATTGCAGGACCGTCGCGACCCCAGGACCTCGTGCCACTTGCGGGCGCAGACGCCTCCTTCCGGTCGTCACTCGCCCGCGAGAAGCGCACCAGCCCCGCCTCGCTCACCGGAGGCGACGACGTCACCCTCGAGGACGGCAGCGTCGTGATCGCCGCGATCACCAGCTGCACCAACACGTCCAATCCCGAGGTGATGGTCGCGGCGGGGCTCGTCGCGCGTCGTGCCGTCGAGCTCGGCATCGCCCCGAAGCCGTGGGTCAAGACGTCCTTGGCGCCCGGCTCACGGGTGGTCATGGACTACCTCGACCGTGCGGGGCTGACCGAGTCCCTCGACGCGACCGGCTTCGAACTCGTCGGGTTCGGCTGCACCACGTGCATCGGCAACTCGGGTCCACTCCTCCCCGGCGTGTCGGATGCGGTGCGGGACGGCGACCTCGCGGTGGCATCGGTCCTCTCTGGCAACCGGAACTTCGAGGGCCGGATCCATCCGGAGGTCCGGATGAACTACCTGGCGTCCCCGCCCCTGGTGGTGGCGTACGCACTGGCCGGCACCGTCGACATCGACCTGACCTCTGCGCCACTCGGCACCGGGTCGGAGGGACAGCCGGTCTTCCTCCGGGACCTCTGGCCCGACGCGGCCGAGGTGGCTCGCACCATCGAGTCGTCGCTCAGCTCGGACATGTTCCGACGCCGCTACTCGGCCGTCTTCGACGGTGACGAGCGGTGGCGCGCGATCACTGCGGCCTCGGGCGATACCTTCGCGTGGGACGAGGGGTCGACCTACGTGCTGCGTTGCCCGTTCGTCGACGGTGTGACGGCCACCCTCGAGCCGGTCACCGACGTGGTCGGCGCACGGGTCCTCGCGGTGCTCGGCGACAGCGTCACCACCGACCACATCTCACCCGCGGGCAGCATCGGTCCGGACACTCCGGCCGGCAGGTACCTGACCGAGCACGGCGTCGAACGGAAGGACTTCAACTCCTACGGCGCGCGACGGGGAAACCACGAGGTGATGGTGCGAGGCACCTTCGCCAACGTGCGCCTGCGGAACCAGCTGGCGCCCGGCACCGAGGGCGGGTTCACCCTCCACCAGCCGAGCGGCGACCAGATGACCATCTACGGAGCCTCCGAGCGCTACGCGGACGAGGGGGTCCCCCTGGTGGTCCTCGCGGGCAAGGAGTACGGCTCGGGGTCCTCGCGCGACTGGGCGGCCAAGGGGACGGTGCTGCTCGGGGTCCGTGCCGTGATCGCGGAGAGCTACGAGCGGATCCACCGTTCGAACCTGGTGGGGATGGGTGTGCTGCCCCTCCAGTACGCCGAGGGGCAGAACGCGGCCTCGCTCGGGCTCACCGGTCGCGAGCTCTTCGAGATCACCGGGCTCGAGGGGCTCGACGCAGGCGAGCGCCCGAAGACGGTCTCGGTCCGCGCGACCGAGGGTGATCGCGTCGTCGAGTTCGAGGCGCGGCTGCGGATCGACACCCCGATGGAGGCGCAGTACTTCCGCAACGGCGGGATCCTGCCGTACATGCTGCGCCAGATGGCGACCTGAGGCGATCAGCCCGCCAGCGGGAGCACGAAGAAGGCGATGACCACGTAGTGAAGCAGGGCCCCGAGGACCGTGCAGACGTGGAACACCTCGTGATACCCGAACACTCCCGGCACCGGGTCGGGGCGCTTTGCGGCGTAGACGACCGCTCCAGCCGTGTAGGCAAGACCGCCGGCAAGGAGCAGAGAGAAACCTGCTGCACCGAGCGCCGACGCGAGCTGCGGTAGCACGATCAGGGCCGCCCAGCCCACCGTCACGTAGGGAATGGTGACCACCCATTTGGGGGCGTCGAGCCAGAGCTGGCGCAGGGCGATCCCGACGAACGCCCCCGCCCAGACGATGCAGAGCATGGCGATCCGGGCCCAGCCGCCGAGCGCGATGCCCGCGACCGCGGTGTACGTGCCGGCGATCGCAAAGAAGATGGTCGAGTGATCGACCCGCCGCATCCGGCGCCGGCCCACCGGGCCCCAGGTTCGTCGGTGGAAGAGGGCGCTCGTCCCGAACAACGAGGAGATGGAGATCGCGTAGACGAGCATGACCGCGGCCGAACCCGCGGTGGGTGCGACAAGGACGAGCGCGAGTCCGCTGACGATGGACACGAAGAAGGCGATCTGGTGGACAACGCCCCGCAGTGCCGGCTTGACCGGGGCGGGATCGGCCTCGAGCAGATCGGTCCCGTCGCGACGACCGGCGCCTTCGGTCCACTCCGTCGCGGGGCCGGCGTGCTCGGTCATCGACCGGTGCCGCTGACCGCCCGCGCCTCGGCGAGCGCGGCGAAACGACCGAGCACCCGGCGACCGGCCGCATCGATCTCCGAGAGGAACCGTTCGTCGGCCGGCGGGGTGCCCGCCGGCATCAGCGGCTGCCAGGCCGCAGCGAGCGCGCGGTCCACCTCGGCATGGAACTGGAGGCCGTAGGCCACCTCTCCGAAGCGGAAGGCCTGGTGCGGGAAGGTGCGGGTGGCCGCGAGGTGGATCGCGCCCGGTGGGAGGGAGAACGTGTCCCGATGCCAGTGCACGCAGGGGACCGAGGTGGACGCGAGCCCGCCGTACTCCGGACCGAGCACCGGGTCGCGCCGTCCGTCCGCGGTGAGGTGGACGCGCCCGGGGCCGACCTCGTCCTCGGGTCCGGTGGTCACCTCGCCGCCGAGGGCGAGCGCCAGCTGTTGCGCACCGAGACACACGCCGAGCACCGGGACTCCGTCGGCGACCGAGTCGGCGAGCAGTTCGCGTTCGGGTCCGAGCCACTCGAACCGGTCGGTGTCGTGCACGCCCATCGGCCCACCGAGCACCACCAGCCCGGCGAAAGAGGCTCGTTCGGGCAACGGGTCGCCGAGGTCGACTCGCGCGACCTCGACCTCGAACCCGGCCCCTTCCAACACCGGCGCGACCAAGCCGGGACCCTCGTGGGCGACATGCTGGACCACTGCCCAGCGGCGGTTCACTCGGTGCCCACCACGTGGTACGCCTCGGCGAGCCGCCCTTCCGGAAGCCCCGCCGCGAGCGCCGTCCCCCCCATCCAGGCCCGAAGGAGCTCGTCGAGGTGCTCGCCCTCACCGACCTGGCTCCGGTGGCTGCGCAGGGCAGCCAGCTTGCGGTCGTAGGTGTCGGTGGCGTCGACCGCGCGATCCGCACGGTCGGTGGCCATGATCCACACCTCGGGGACCACGTGGGGCTCGAGACCCTCCGCAAGGAGCTCGGGGAATGCAAAGGGATTCCGCGCGTCCGGGTACACCGCGTCGATCGCGGCCTCGCCGGCGGCCAGATGGTCTGGATGGCTCGCGTAGATGCGCGCCCAGTTCCGCTCCGGAGACTGTGTGACCACCCGGTCGGGCCGGAACCTTCGGATGACCGCGGTGATCGCCCGGCGCAGCTCGAGGTCGGCGGTGAGCCGTCCGTCGGGGAATCCGAGGAAGGTCACGTCGGTCACGCCGACCTTCTCGGCGGCGGCGGACTGCTCCTCGCGGCGGATCTTGGCCATCTCGTCGCGCGGCACGGAGAGATCGGAGCCACCTGCGTCGCCGTCGGTGACGATGCAATAGGCGACGTCCACTCCCCCGTCGGTCCAGACCGCCACCGAACCCGCGGCACCGAAGTCGACGTCGTCGGGGTGCGCGGTGACCACCAGAATGCGCTCGATGCCTTCGATCCCTGCGCCGACCGTCAGCGGTGAACGAGGCTGGGTGTCTGGCACGGTTCCTCCTCGTGGGACGGCGCGACCGCGGCGGCGCGCGGCGGGCCCGACGTGCGGGCCGTGACGATCAGGACGCGGTCGGCTCCCAGGCCGCCAGGTCGGCGAGTCGCGGGTCGTTGGAGAAGACCTCGACGATCGGGAGCTTGAGACCGATGCGCGCCTGGATGCGCTCGACCTCGAGGATCTGGTTCCACTGGACCAGGGTCACCACCATGCCCGCCTCGCCGGCACGGGCCGTGCGACCGGAACGGTGCAGGTAGGCCTTGTGGTCCTCCGGCGGGTCGAAGTGGATCACCACGTCGACCGCGTCGATGTCCAACCCGCGTGCGGCGACGTCGGTCGCCACGAGCACCGGGAGGTTTCCGCTTCCGAAGTCCTTCAAGGTCCGCTCGCGGTAGGCCTGGCGGAGATCTCCATGGATGGCGCCGGCCTTCACACCTTCCTTGCGCAACTGCTGGACCAGGCGATCGACCCCGTGCTTGGTGCGAACGAACACGAGCGTCTTCTCGGCATTGCGGCAGATGACCGCGCAGACCTTGACCCGGTCCATCTGGTGCACCTCGAGGAACCGGTGCTCCATGGCCTCGACGGTCGTGGTCACCGAGGCGACTTCGTGACGCACCGGATCGGTCATGTACCGGCTGACCAGGCGGTCGACCGCCCCGTCGAGCGTCGCCGAGAACAGGAGCGTCTGGTGGTCGCGCTCGAGACGCCGGAGCACCCACTCGACCTGGGGCATGAACCCCATGTCCGCCATGCGGTCGGCCTCGTCGAGCACCAGGGTCTCGACGTCGGCCACCGAGATCTCCCCGCGGTCACCGAGATCGATGAGTCGCCCAGGTGTCGCGATCACCACGTCGACCCCGCGGCGCACCTTCTTGATCTGCCGCTCGATGTCGGCGCCGCCGTAGACCGCAGCGATCCGGAGACCGGCTCGCGCCGCCAGTGGCTCGAGCACCTCGCTCACTTGGAGAGCCAGCTCGCGGGTGGGCACGAGGACGAGGGCACGAGGGCGGCCCGGGCGGTCGGAGCGCGAGGCCATGGTCCGTTGGAGGAGCGGCACTCCGAAGGCGAGGGTCTTTCCCGACCCGGTCTTCGCCTTGCCGCACACGTCGCGCCCGGCGAGTGCGTCGGCCACGGTCATCTCCTGGATGGCGAAGGGAATTGTGATGCCCTGCTCGGCCAGCGCGTCGACTATCAACGGGTCGACACCGAGCAAGGCGAAGCTTCGACGCCCGACGGTCACCTCCTCGTCGAGGACGCGCTCCGTGGGCTCGCTTACGGCTGTCATTCGGTCTGTGCTCACTCTCGTCTGTTCCGGTGGCGACCGGCGAACGGTCGCGCTGCCGTGGGGATCACGGCCACTGTTGGGCCCGCCCCGGAGGCTCGTCCGGGTCGCGCAGCGCGCACCCGGGGAACAAGGTGAGGAAGACCCCGGCCGGGGGCGACTGCCCCTCGACCCCACTCACTCTAGCCGAAAAGCGATCGCAACCAGGTCGATCGCTGCGAACCAACCCGGTTCAGGCCGTCGAAGGTGCGTGGTAGATCTCCGCGCCCGAGTCGCGGAACTCGGTCGCCTTCTCCTTCAGACCGATCTCGACGGCGGTGTCCGGATCGACCCCCCGGCTGGTTGCGAAGTCGCGAATGTCCTGGCTGATGCGCATCGAACAGAACTTCGGCCCGCACATCGAACAGAAGTGGGCGGTCTTGGCCGGTTCGGCCGGGAGGGTCTCGTCGTGGTAGGCCCGGGCGGTCTCGGGGTCGAGCGCGAGCTCGAACTGGTCCTCCCAGCGGAACTCGAAGCGCGCCGTCGAGAGAGCGTCGTCCCAATCCTGGGCTCCGGGGTGCCCCTTCCCCAGATCCGCCGCGTGCGCGGCGATCTTGTAGGCGATCATCCCCTGCTTCACGTCCTCGAGGTCGGGCAGTCCGAGATGCTCCTTCGGGGTCACGTAGCAGAGCATCGCCGTGCCGTGCATCCCGATCACCGCGGCGCCGATCGCGGAGGTGATGTGGTCGTAGCCCGGGGCGATGTCGACGGTCAGCGGACCGAGCGTGTAGAAGGGCGCATCGTGGCAGACCTCCCGCTGGAGCGCCACGTTCTCGGGGATCTTCTGGAGCGGCACGTGCCCGGGCCCTTCGATCATGACCTGCACACCGTGCCGCCAGGCGATCTCGGTGAGCTCGCCCAACGTGCGCAATTCGGCGAACTGGGCGTCGTCGTTGGCATCCGCGATGGAGCCGGGACGAAGGCCGTCCCCGAGCGAGAAGGCGACGTCGTAGGCGGCCATGATCTCGCAGATCTCTTCGAAGTGCGTGTAGAGGAAGCTCTCGCTGTGGTGGGCGAGGCACCACGCGGCCATGATCGACCCACCGCGGCTCACGATGCCCGTCGTGCGGGTCGCGGTCAGCGGCACGTAACGGAGCAGCACGCCGGCGTGGATGGTGAAGTAGTCGACCCCCTGCTCTGCTTGCTCGACGAGCGTGTCGCGATAGAGGTCCCAGGTCAGCTCGTCCGGCGCGCCCTCCACCTTCTCGAGCGCCTGGTAGATGGGCACCGTCCCGATCGGAACCGGCGAGTTGCGCAGGATCCACTCGCGGGTCGTGTGGATCTCGGCGCCGGTCGACAGATCCATCACCGTGTCGGCTCCCCACCGGGTCGCCCAGGTCAGCTTCTCGACCTCCTCCTCGATCGACGAGCTCACCGCCGAGTTGCCGATGTTGGCGTTGACCTTGACCAGGAAGCGGCGGCCGATCACCATCGGCTCGGACTCGGGGTGGTTCACGTTCGCGGGAAGGATGGCGCGGCCCGCGGCGATCTCCTCGCGGACCACCTCGGCGGGAACGCCCTCGCGGATCGCGGCGAAGGTCATCTCCGGCGTGATCTCGCCCCGCCGCGCGTAGTGCAGCTGGGAGACGCTCTCGCCGGTCGACTTCAGCGGGCGCCGGCGGTCTCCCGGGAAAGCGACTGCGCCGTTGCCGCGCCGGACCGCGGCGCGGCCGTCGTCGCGCCGCGTGACCGGCCTCCCCTCGTACTCCTCGACGTCACCTCGCCCGAGCACCCAGGGCCGGCGGAGCGGCGCCAGTCCCTCGGTCGGCACCGAGCCGGGCCCGGCGGTGTCGTAGAGACGCACGGCGTCCGCGGTTCCCGAGAGCTCGACCTCGGCGAAGGGCACGCGGATCCCGTCGGGTCCCTCCACGTAGACCCTGCGCCGGCGACCTTCCGCCGCGACGCGCTCCGGACGCACCGAGGCCGGGGCAGAACGGGGGGTGTCGTGCGTCGTGTCGGTCATGGTGGGCCCCTTTCGGGCGGATTCGGAGCGAGTCTCCCACGACACGTACCCCGATGGAACCGGATGTGCCATCGTGTGCGTCTCGGCTCGACGAGGCCCCTGCCGGGCACCCGCCAGGGGCGGCTCGGACCCGCCCGGCAAGTGAGAAACGAGTGGCACCGGCAACGAGTGGCACGGACAAGGAGTGCACATGGGAACCCTGGCCGCCGGCGACAAAGCACCCGCGTTCACCCTGCCGGACCAGAACGGCAAACCGGTCTCGTTGAAGGACTTCCGCGGCTCGCCGCTCGTCGTCTACTTCTACCCGAAGGACGACACACCCGGCTGCACGAAGGAGGCCTGCCAGTTCAACGACAACTTGCGGGCCTTCAAGAAGGCCGAGGTGGCGGTGGTCGGCATCTCGGCCGACCCCCCGGCGACGCACCGCGCGTTCCGGAGCAAGTACGGCCTCAAGTTCCCGCTCCTCACCGACGAGGACCACCGGATCGGAGCGGCCTACGGGGCCTGGGGCGAGAAGACCCTCTACGGCAAGAAATCGGTCGGCGTCATCCGATCGACCTTCCTGATCGGTCCCAGCGGCAAGATCGAACGCGCCTGGTACCACGTGAAGGCGGACGGCCACGCGGCCAAGGTCCTCGACGAGATCGAGGACTGACCGCTCCCGCGCCGTCTGCACTCCACTGCCCGCGCCCGTCACTAGGGTGTGACGGATGCCGGTCGAGAAGCCGCACTGGGCGGAGCTCTACACCGAGGTCGTCACCTCGGGCCTCTGCACGGGCTGCGCGGCGTGCGTCGTCGCCTGTCCGTACGACGTGCTCTCCTACGACGACACCGGCGGCCGCTACAAGCCTTTCCACGTCGACGCCGAGGGCGGACCGGAGAGCTGCACCCACGGGGTGAAGGGGTGCACCTTGTGCACCCGCGCCTGTCCGCGGTTCCGGCTCTGGGAGCCCGAGATCGAAAACCACCTCTTCGGCCGCGAGCGCACCACCGAGGAGGTCGCCGGAGTCAGCTCGGACACCTTGCTCGTGCGGGCCACCGACCCGGAAGTGCTCGGCATGGGCCAGGACGGGGGTCTCGTCTCCGCGCTGCTCATCTGGGCGCTCGAGCACGACGTGATCGACGCCGCGCTGGTGTCGGTCCTCGAAGGCGACGGCAGGACCTGGAAGGCGGTGCCCGGCGTCGCCACGACGAGGAACGAGATACTGGCCGCAGCAGGCTCGCGCTACACCTATTCCGCCAACCCACTCGCCTACCCCGCGGCGATCGAGGCGGGCGCCGAGCGGATCGCCCTGGTCGGAATGGGCTGCCAGTCGTCTGCACCGCCGGTGATGGCGGCACGCAAGGCCGGCAAGATCGCGCGCCGCCTCTCGCTCACCATCGGTCTCATGTGCTCGAAGACCTTCGACGACGCCATCTTCCCCGAGCTCTTCGAGGCCCGCTATGGGATCGCCCGGGCCGACATCGAGAAGATGAACATCAAGGGCGTGTTCCAGGTGTGGACCCGCGACGGCGAATACCACGAGATCCCGCTCAAGGAGGCGCACGCCTGGACCAGGGAGGGCTGCACCTTGTGCCCCGACTTCGCGGCCGAGCACGCCGATATCTCGACGGGTGGGATCGGCGCCTTCAACGACTGGACGCTCACCCTGGTCCGCACCGACAAAGGGCGCGAGCTCCTCGATTCCATGGCGGCCGACGGGGCGATCGAGACCCGCCCGGGCGACGACGACCCCGGCGCGATCGCCCTCTTGCACCGGCTGGCCAGGGTGAGCCGTCGGCGCTGGCCGGAGACCGCGGTACCGATGCCGCGCCGGCTGCCGGCCCCGACCTAGGGGCGGTTCCGACCCGTCCTGGCGGCGGATGCCCCTACCGACCTGGCCTCGGAGCCGGCGTTGCCCTCGCCGAGGGCGAACCGGAAGAATCGTCGAAGCGTAGGAATCGGCTGAAGCGTAGGAATCGGCTAAGAAACCTCTCCGCCCCCCACGTGGTGCCCGGAGCGTGTCGGCGGCCTGCCGTAGGATCGCAGTGGCACGCGCCGGCCGTGGGTACCTCGCTCGTCCGATCGGCCGGTCGTGCGCCGCCGCCCACAGGCGGACCACCGGACGGACCCGTCCGCCGAAACGGGAGGACCCCCCTTGTTCGCCGCCCTCGGACGCCTGAGCGTACGGTTCCGGTGGCCGATCATCGCTGGTTGGATGCTGGCGACGGTGGTCCTCAGCATCGCTCTTCCACCGCTCTCCAGTGTCGAGAAGAGCTCCAACTCCTCGTTCCTGCCGGCGAGCGCACCGAGCGTGCGCGCCGCCGCACTGGCGACCCCCTTCGGGACGAAGACGACCCGCGACGCCACATTCGTCGCCGCGTCGGCGCAGCCGCTCACCGCCGCCGACCTCGCCGCGGTGCACCGCACCGAACGGGCCATGCGGAGCGTCTCCCTAGTGGCGAGCGTGACAGACCAGGGCGTCTCCGACGATCGGAAGGCGGTGACCGCGGTGGTGGCCCTCCGCCTGACTTCCTCGTCCGGAAAGGACGCGGTGCAGGCTGTCGAGCACCTGCGCGACACGTTCAAGGTCGTCCACTCGCCCGCTGGGTTGAGCCTGCACCTGACGGGGAACGTCGCCCAGAGCGTCGACGAACAGACCCAGTCGAACCACATCCAGACCATCACCGAGCTCCTCTCGGTGCTGTTCATCGTGGCCTTGCTCCTGCTGACCTTCCGCGCGGTCCTCGCGCCGGTGATCGCCCTGATCCCCTCGATCGTCGCATTGATCGCTGCCGGGCCGGTGATCGCGCTCTCGACCCACCTCGGCGTGGAGGTCTCCGACCTCACCCCCATCCTTCTCACTGTGGTACTGCTCGGAGCCGGCACCGACTACGGACTTTTCCTGATCTTCCGCGAGCGCGAAGAGCTCCGCCGCGGGCGCGAGGTCCACGACGCGGTCGCAGTGTCGGTCTGCAAGGTCGGCGAGTCGATCACCTTCTCTGGACTCACGGTGATCGGCGCCCTTGCGACCGTCGTGGTCGCCACCTTCGGCTTCTACCGGGGACTCGGGCCCGCGCTGGCGATCGGCATTGCCGTCGCGCTCGCGGCCAACCTGACCCTCTTGCCGGCGCTCCTCTCGGTGATCGGGCGTGGGGTGTTCTGGCCGCGGATCCCCGAGGAGGGTGCGAGCCGCCACGGCACCTGGGGAGCCATCGCGGGAAAAGTGGTCGGGAGGCCGGTCGCCACGCTGCTCTGCGGTTTGGTCATCTTCGGCGGCCTGGCGCTCTCGATGCTCGCGTACGCTCCGAACGGCTTCGCCAACCCGCCTCCCCCGTCCAACTCCGACTCGGCGCAAGGCCAGGCACTGCTGATCGCCCACGAGCCACCGACGGACGCGGATCCGACCAACGTCCTGTTCCGGCTGCCGGAGTCGGTCTGGAAGCATCCGGCCGTCCTCGCGAACGCCGAGCGCGGCCTCGAGAGCTCAGGCGTCTTCACCACGATCACCGGGCCACTCGACGAGAAGGGCGCAATGGTCAGCCCGGACGGCCTGGCAGAGGTGCACGCGGACCTCGCGGCCTCCGGCCCTCCTGGGGCGCTGCCACTCCGGCGACCCGCCGACGTCTTCGCGACGCCTGAGATGTACCAGGCCTATCGCGACTCGGCCCTCTACGTCAGCTCCGACGGGCGCACGCTGCAGTACCTCACCACTCTGCGGGCCGGACCCTCGACCAGCACGGCCGCAGCCCAGGCAATGCCGTCGGTACGCGCGGCGGTTGCTTCGGTGGCGACCTCGATCGGTGCGACCGCGAGCGGGGTCGGTGGCAATGCCGCCGCCGCGTCCGACGTCGGGGGCCTCTCCGATCACGACCTCCGCACGATCATCCCGATCGTGATGCTGGTGCTCGGCCTGCTCCTGGCGATCGTCCTGCGCAGCCTCGTCGCTCCGCTCTATCTGGTGGCGAGCGTGGCGCTCTCCTACCTCGCCTCGCTCGGTCTGGCGGTCTTGGTCTTCGTGGTGATCGGCGGGCAGGACGGCATCAACTTCGTGCTGCCCTTCTTCATGTTCGTCTTCATCATGGCGCTCGGGCAGGACTACAACATCTTGGTGATGACCCGCATCCGCGAGGAGGCACACCACGCGCCGATCCGGGTCGCGGTGCGGCGGGCGGTCGAGGCCACCGGCACGACCGTGACCTCTGCGGGGCTGATCCTCGCGGGCACCTTCGCGGTGCTCACCGCCACCGGCACGACACAGGTTCAAGAGATCGGCCTCGGGTTGGCGGCCGGCATCCTCCTCGACACGTTCTTCGTCCGCACGCTGCTCGTCCCCTCGGTCGCCGTCCTGCTCGGGCGTTGGAACTGGTGGCCGTCCCACCTGTCACGAGAGGACCACGAGCGCGACGTGGTGACGACGGGTCCCCCGGACAGTGAAGGCGGGACGAGGACGGTTGGTCGGGACGTGCACCGCTCGCCGCGGCAGACCACGCGCCGCGCCATCGGTGCTCTGCCCGGACGCGACGCGGCGAACTCCGCCCGCTGATCGTCGGGCACTTCGCCGGTTGACGCTCCCGCGCACGGTCGACGGTCGCCACCCGACTGCGACCCGCTACGGTGAACGAGCGTGGCCGGCCGGAAGCCCTCCCACCCAAAACCCACGAGGATCCTTCTCGTGCGCCACGGCGCGACACCCACCACCGGGAGCGTGCTGCCGGGCCGCGCGCCAGGGCTGCATCTGTCGGACACCGGCCGCGCGCAGGCGGACACGGTCGCCGAGCGGATCGCCTCGCTCGACGGTCACGGCTCGCCGGTCGCGGTGTACGCCTCGCCCCTCGAGCGGACCAGCGAGACGGCCCGGCCGATCGCACGACGGCTCGGCCTCCGGGCCCGCACCGACCGCGGGCTGATCGAGTGCGACTTCGGTCAGTGGACCGGCGCCAAGCTGAAGGATCTGGCGGCGCGCCCGGAGTGGAGGGAGGTGCAGCGCTCACCGAGCGGGTTCCGCTTCCCCGGTGGGGAGTCGTTCCTCGAGATGCAGACCCGAATCGCCGAAACACTCGCACGGCTGGTCGCACGCCACCGCGGCGAGACGATCGTCGCGGTCTCCCACGCCGACCCGATCAAGGCGGCCCTGGCCAGCGCAGCCGGAATCCACCTCGACCTCTTCCAGCGGTTGACCGTCTCACCCTGCTCGGTGTCGATCCTTGCGTCGAGCGACGCGGGCACCCACGTCCTCACCATCAACTCGACGGCCAGCCTGGCCGACCTGGTCGTCTCATGAGCGAGGGCTACGACCTCTCGGCGGACCGGCTGGTGGTCGGGACCGTCGGTCCCGTGGGTAGCCGGCTCTTCCTGCTGCAGTGTCGGGAGGGCTCGGTGCTGTTGACCCTCAAAATCGAAAAGCAGCAGGTGGCCGCCATCGCGGAGTTGTTGGCGGGCATCTTGCGGGAGCGGCGGCGAGGAGGACCCGTCCCCGGCGAGCTCCCGTTGGAGGAGCCCGCCGAGCCCGCGTGGGTCGTCGGCACGATCGGCGTCTCCTACGACGACGCCGACGAACGCATCGTGCTGGTCATCGAGGAACTCGTACCCGAGGACGAAACCGGCGACATCGCCCGCCTGTCCATCTCGCAGGACCAGGCAGCGGGCTTCGCGGTGCAGGCGACGCGACTGGTCGAAGCCGGACGGCCGCCCTGCCCGCTGTGCGGCTCCCCTCTCGACCCCTCCGGACATGAATGCCCGCGGACGAACGGTCACCGACCTCCCGCCGTGTGATCGGCTGGCGTTCGGAATCGGGCGCCGGCCTCGACGCGGCGACGGACGCGCTCTCGACCGGCGAGCTCACCGTCGAGGGACGCCTTCCGTGGAGCTCCAACCTCACCTTTCTCGTGCGGGTGGATGCGGACGGGTGTGGCGAGCTCTTCGCGGTCTACAAACCCGGGAACGGCGAGCGCACGCTCTGGGACTTCCCCGACCAGCTGTACCGGCGGGAGATCGCGGCCTACGCGCTCTCCGAGGCGCTCGGTTGGGGCCTCGTCCCACCGACTGTCGAGCGGGTCGACGCGCCGTTCGGACCCGGATCGCTCCAGCTCTTCGTCGACGTCGACTACGCCCAGCACTACTTCACGCTCCTCGAGAACGGCCAGTGCGAGGCGGCGCTCGAGACGGTCTGCGCGTTCGACGTCGTGGCGAACAACGCCGATCGCAAGAGCGGCCACGTGCTCCTCGGAAGCGAAGGGCGGATCTGGGCGATCGATCACGGCCTCTGCTTTCATCACCTGCACAAGCTGCGCACGGTCATCTGGGACTTCGCGGGCTGCCAGATTCCCGGCCGGCTACGCGACGATCTCGCTCAGGCGGAGGCCACCCTGCCCGACGCGCTCACCGGCCTGCTCGACGAGGAGGAGATCGACGCGGCCGTCGCCCGTGTGACGTCGTTGCTACGCGCCGGTGTCTTCCCCGAGCCGAAGGGAGACCGGCCTCCCTATCCGTGGCCCCTCGTGTGATCTGATCGTCTCAGCCGGGTCAGCTCCTCGACTTCAACGCGTCGATCAGCGCGGGAAGCACCTTCATGACATCACCTACGATCCCGAGATCCGCCACGCCGAAGATGGGTGCGTCCTGGTCCTTGTTGATCGCGACGATGTTCTTCGAGTTCTTCATCCCCACCAGGTGCTGGGTGGCACCCGAGATCCCGCATGCCACGTAGACGGTCGGCTTCACCGTCTTGCCGGTCTGGCCGACCTGGTGCGAGTAGGGGACCCAACCGGCGTCGACGATGGCCCGGCTCGCGCCGGCCGCGCCGTGCAGCAGGGTGGCGAGTTCCTCGATGAGCGCGTAGTTGTCCTTGTCGCCGAGACCACGTCCGCCGGAGACGACCACGTCCGCCTCGTCGAGCTTCGGGCCGACGCGCTCCTCGACGTGCCGAGCAGAGATCTTCGCGGCGTTGGTGGCGCCGGTGTCCGGAGCCGGTGCGGCCACCACCGAGGCCGGTCCGCCGCCCGAGGGCTCGGCGGGGAACGACTTTGCCCTCACCACGTAGAGCCCTGGGCCCTCTCCGGTGAACCGGGCCGAGGCGACCTCGCTCCCCCCGAAGATGGCGTGCTGGGTCAACAGTCCGCCGTCCGCGGCGGTGAGCCCGACCACGTTGGTGAGCACCGGCCGGTCGAGCTGGGCCGAGAGCCGCCCCGCGATGTCGCGGCCGTCGTAGGTGGCGGGAAGCAGGATCGCGTCCGGACCGCCTCCCTTGCCCACCAGATCGGCGATGGCCGCGGACACCGGGGCTCCGGGCAGCGAGTCACCGATGCTTCCGACGTCGTAGACGGTGGTCGCGCCGTACTCCCCGAGGGTTGCGGCGACCGACTCGGTCGCATCGCCCCACCCGATGGCCTCGACGGTCCCTGCGAGCGACGTCGCGTGACTGAGGAGCTCGAGCGAGGCGCTGATCGGCGAGCCGTCGGCTACCTCGGCGAGAACCCAGATCTTCTCCACTGACATGATGGCGTGCTCTCCTTGCGGTGCTCTGCGACCGCAGTCCGTGCGGTCCTAGAGGACCTTCAGCTGCTCGAGGAACTCGATGACCCGTTGGTAGCCGTCGCCCTCGTCGACGACGATCTCGCCGGCGCCGCGGGCCTCGGCATCGGCCACCTCGACGATCTCCTGCCTCGCACCGGCAGCGCCGACCTGGTCGGCGTCGATCCCGAGATCGGCGACGGTCAGGGTGTCGACCGGCTTCGACTTGGCCGCCATGATCCCCTTGAACGAGGGGTAGCGAGGTTCGACCACGCCCGCGGTCACCGTCACGAGGGCGGGCAGCGGGCTCTCGACCTCGTCGTAGCCGGCCTCGGTCTGGCGTTCGACCTTGACCGAGTTGCCGTTGACCTCGACCTTCTTGGCGAAGGTGACCGACGGCATGCCGAGGAGTTCCGCCACCTGGACAGGGGTGGTACCCGTGTAGCCGTCGGTGGACTCGGTGGCGGCGAGCACCAGGTCGGGCTCGGCCCGTTTGATGGCCGCCGCGAGAACCTTGGCGGTACCCAGCGCGTCGGTACCGGCGAGGGTGTCGTCGCTCACCAGGATCGCCTTGGCCGCACCCATGGCGAGCGCGGTCCGGAGCCCCGAGGTCTCGCCGTTCGGGGCCATCGACACGAGTGTCACCTCGCCTCCTCCGGCGGCGTCGGCGAGCTGGAGGGCCATCTCGACGCCGTACGAGTCGGAGTCGTCGAGGATGAGTTTCCCGTCTCTCACGAGGTTTTTCGTCCCCGGATCGAGGGCCGGCGGCGCCGCAGGATCGGGGATCTGTTTCACGCAGACAACGACGTTCATGGCCGTGCATTGTTGACGAAATCTGCTCGCGCGACCAATCGGGCCCACCTCCCGGTCGGGGACAGCCGTGCCGGGAAGCGCCCCTCCTCCTCGGTCGGACCAGCTCAGCGGCTTGCGAGGACCTCGAGGGCGAGGGGCACGTCGTCGGTGATCACGGTGTCCACCCCGGCGCGGCCCACCGCTTCGAGACGCGCCCGTTCGCTCACGGTCCAGACCGCGACCGCGAGACCGGCCCGATGGGCTTCGTCGACCAACCCGAAATCGACCAGGTCGGCGTGGGGATGGACTGCCCGGCAGCCGAGGCCGGAGGCGGCGGCCACCATGCCCTCCCAGCCGGTCGAGGGGGAAAGGAGCAGCCCGGTCGCGATCTCGGGCCGGGCCTTCCCGAGCACCTCGAGCGAACGCGGCCAGAAGGAGGAGACGACGACCGTCGCCGCCTGGCCCGAAACGGCGACCTGCTGACCGACCGCTGTCGCGCACCGCTCGGCCGGGTCGAAGCCGGGGTCGCCGGGAAGGTTCTTCACCTCCACGTTGACCGTCATCCCGCGGCACTCCTCGAGCGCCGCCGCGAGCAGCGGGACATGAGATGGCAGCTCCTCGACCCGGAGCTCGTGGATCGCACCGATGCCGTCGATCACCGGATCGTGGTGGACCGCGAGCCCGCCGTCTGCGGTCCGCCGCACGTCGAGCTCGACCCCCTGGGCACCGAGCCGCCTTGCACGGGCGAACGCGGCAAGGGTGTTGTCGGCGATCCCGGCGTCGGCGTCCGGACTTCCCCGGTGGGCCTGCACGGCGACTGCGAGCACCGTCTCCACCCCGCTTTCGAAGGGCCCGGCTCGGGCCGCTGGTTTCGCCTCGGAACCGGCGCGAACGCCGAAAAAAACGCCCGCGACCTCCTTGCAACCCTCGGTGCAGGTGGTTACCCTAGTGAACCGAATCCTGAGCAGCCGGCGACTCGATTTGGCGCCGAGCTATGTGAAACCGATCACAATATTCGATCGCAACCAGGGATTCCAGGAGGAACGGCATCGTGGCATTGATGTGGAACCGGACGGTCGAATGGGACGACGGGGAGTGGAGGCACCTCGCCGCCTGCCGAGACACCGAACCCGAACTCTTCTTCCCGATCGGCACGACCGGTCCGGCGGTCGACCAGATCGAGGCCGCCAAGCGGGTCTGCCGGGGCTGCACAGCCCAAGAACCCTGCCTCGACTTCGCACTCGCCACCAACCAGGAGTCCGGGGTCTGGGGTGGAACCTCCGAGGAGGAGCGCCGCAAGATCCGCAAGGCGTGGCTCGCCGCGCGTCGACGCGCATCCTGATTCCTGACTGCCGTCGGCTGATCCCTGCCGTCGGCTGATCCCTGCCGTCGGCTGATCCCTGCCGTCGGCTGATCCTCGCCCCTGGCCTCGGCCTGGCCGGCTTCCGCTCGCCTCGCTCGCCTCGCCCTCAGCTCGTCGACCTCGGCTGACCCTGAGCGCAACGTTCGTTGCAGGCCATCCCGGCATCGAACATTCCCGGGGAGTTTGACAGTGACAAGCTTTTCGCGGCGCGAGTCGAGCCAGGACGATCCTCTGCAGGGACCGGTCCGGTGCTACTGACCGATCGGCTGGGCCTTTCGCACCGGCAGCTCGATGGTGACCGCCGTCCCGCGCTGGTCCGATCGGCCCTCCGATCGGTTGCGCACCACGATGGTCCCGTCGAGTTGACTTCGCACGAGATCGCGAACGATGGAGAGCCCGAGGCTCTCGCTGGCGTCGATGTCGAAACCGTCGGGGAGTCCCGACCCGTTGTCGATGACCTGTAGCCGGAGGGTGTTGCCGTCGTTGGCCAGACACACCTCGACGACTCCGGGTACGTCGAGGTCGGATGCTTCGTCGGCACCGAGCTCCGCGAACGCGTGCTCGATCGCGTTCTGGACGAGCTCCGCGAGGACCACCGCGAGCGGCGTCGCGACGTCGGCCGGCACGTCGCCGAGCTCACCGTGCACCTCGAAGCTCACGTGGCGCGAGACGACGACCGCGTCCTCGGCCATCTTGAGCAGGGAGTCGACGATCTCGTCAAAGGGGACCTGGTCGCCGGGCTCGCGGCTCAGGATCTCATGGACCACCGCGATGGAGCGGACCCGGCGTTCTGCCTCGAAGAGCGCCACCCGACCCCCGCCCGGCGGGAGCCGTCGCGCCTGCAGACGGATCAACGCGGAGATGGTCTGGAGATTGTTCTTGACACGGTGGTGCACCTCTCGGATCGCCGCGTCCTTGGAGAGCAGCAGGCGGTCCAGCCGGCGCACGTCGGTCACGTCGCGGAGGAGGACGAAGCAACCGGTGACCTTGTCCTGCTCGAGCAGCGGGATGCAGTGCAAGAGCACGGTCACGTCGGGACGGCGCTCGACCTCCTCGGTCACCGGGAGCGCCGAGGCGAGGGCCCACTCGATGGCCGACTCCTCGATGCCGAGCTCGGTGAGGGTCCGTCCCTCGACCTGTGAGTACATGCCCATCCGGTGCAGCGCGTTGACTGCGTTCGGCGACGCGTAGCGGACCTTCCCCTCCTCGTCGACCAGCACCACGCCATCACCGACCCTCGGCGCCTCCTCGGTCGCGATCTCCTCGCCGGGGAACGGGTACGTCGATTCCGCGAGCATGATGGCGAAGCGGTTGAACACGTCGCGGTACGTGCGCTCGAGATGACCGGGTCGGCGCCCGGCCCCCGACGAGAGGCGGGCGAGGACCGCAACCGTGACGCCTTGCCAGCGGACCGGGATGCAGTGGAGCAGGACCGGTTCCGCCTCGGGCTCGAGCACCGTCTCACCCCGCGAGGGCTCGCCGGACTCGAAGGTCTGCAGCGCGAGCGGCCACTCGGCCGTGTCGGCGGTCTGACCCACCAGGTCGTGCTCGACCACGGTCGCGCTGTTGGTCGGGCGCATCTGCCCGAGCACGACCAGCTCGAGTTCGTCGTTGCGGGGCATCGGTGCCATGAGGACGAGGTCCGAGAAGGAAAGGTCGGCGAGGATCCCCCATGTGCCGAGGAGTCGGAGCAGGTGGCCGAGCTGCTCGTCGTCGAGTGCGGTGCGCTCGAAGGCGACCTCGGCGGGTGTGGCCATGTCAGGTCCTCTCGGCGGTGGAGAGCGCGATCTCGTGCGGCGTGCGGCGTCGGTAGGCCTGCAGTCGGTCGACGCCGACCTGCGCGAGCAGTGCGCGGAGCTCATCCGCACGATCGGCCACATCGGGCAGGCCGTGCGCGTCGGAGGCCGTGGTGAGCGGGACCCCGCGGGCGACGAATCGCCGGAGCAGACCCGGCGCGGGGTACTCCTCCCCCACCGGCTTGCGCCAGCCCGCCGAGGAGAGCTCGGCCGCCATGCCCGTCGCCGCGGCGGCCTCGGCGATCCGGTCGTAGAACTCGTCGGGGTCTCCGGGCACCCGGCCGGCCACCTTCACCAGGTCGGGATGGGCGAGTACGTCGCAGACCCCCGAGTCGGCGAGTTCCTCCATCGCGAGCGTGTACTCGTCCCACACCGCGTCGATCGCGCGCGCGTCCCATTCGGCGAGGTTCAGCGGCTCGTCGAGCACGTCGAAGCGCCAAGCGCCGAGCCAGTGGACCGATCCGAGCAGCACGTCGAAGGGGTAGCCGGCGAGGAGGCCCCCGACGTCGGCCATCCGGTCGCGGTAGTAGTCGACCTCGAGGCCGAGCACCACCGGCAGCCCGTCGGCCTTCACCGCCTCGACCACTTCGACGTAGGTGTCGAGGTCGGCGCGGGCGTGATGGTCCCAGTAGGCGGCCATCCCCGGGCGGAGCGCGGCCGGCGGGTCGTCCTCCCAAAAGGGACCGAGGAGAGCACGGGCTTGGACGAAGCGGAAGAGATGCTCGGTCAGGGCGATCTCGACGACCCCTGCGGTCACTGCCCGCTCGCAGTACGCGACCACTTGCTCGACGGTCGCCTCCACGTCGCGCTGGGTGTGGGGCCACAGATGGAGGTGGTAGTCGAGCACGCCGGCTGCACTCCCTTCGGCCGACACTCCGCCATCGGAGGACGGCTCGGCGGGCACGCGGATCTCCTCAGTCTGCACGCCGGATGAGGGTCACCCCGTCGCGAACCGTGGTGAGCGCCGCCACCACTCTCGGGTCCGCCGCCACCTTCTCGTTGAAGCGGCGCAGCGCGACGGTGTCCTCGGAGGTGTCGGCAGGGTCGAGGATCCGACCGCTCCAGAGGGTGTTGTCGACTGCGATGAGACCTCGTGGCGCGAGCTTCGCCAGCACCGCCTCGTAGTAGTCGCCGTAGGAGGACTTGTCGGCGTCGATGAAGATCAGGTCGAAGGGGCCTTCGAGCTTCGCGATCGTCTCGATGGCCGGTCCCTCGAGCACCTCGATCTGCCCGGCATACGGACTCGCCGCGATGTGGCGGCGGGCGAAGGCCGCATGGACCGGTGAGATCTCGCAGGTGGTGATGTGGCCGCCCGGCGCGAGACCGGCCGCCATCGACAAGGCGGAGTAACCGCCGAAGGTCCCGATCTCGAGTACCGCGCGGGCCCCGAGGGCGAAGGTGAGCAGCTCGAGATAGCGCCCTTCGAGCGGTCCGACCATCATCCCCGGCATGCCGAGGTTCTCCCGAAGGTCGGCGTCGAGAGCGGCCAGGAAGGGAGGCGCCGCAGTCGTGTGCTCGGTGGCGTAGGCCTCGAGCTCCGGGTCGACGATGGGCGACATGGCTGCATCGTAAGCCAGCGACGCGCTCCCGGCTCCTCGAAGCGCTCCGCGCGCCGAGGTCTGCTGCAGTCAGCCGGCGATCAGTCCCAGATCTGCTCGCCGAGGCGGACCAGGCCGGCCAGGTCGAAGATGTCGGTCTCGAAGTACGGCACGGTCGCGAGTACGTCGGGCACCGCAGCCAGGGTGGCCCGCTCCTCCATCTCGCGCCGGGCGACCAGCTGAAAGTTGAGGTAGCTGTCGGCGATCTCGTTGAGCACCCGGGCGACCTGGTCGGCATCGCCGAGGACCGGCGACCCGTCGGGGTCCGAGGACAGCCGGGCCCCAAGGTCGGTGGCGCGCTCTTTCATCGACTCTGCGACCACCGCGCCCGCGGGGTCCCGGAGATAGTCCGGCAGCACCTTGTTCAACACGATGGCGCCGAGGTGGAGCCGCCGCGCGCTGAGCTGCTGGGCGAAGAACTCCGCCTCGCGCAAGGGGACCGCCTCGAGGGTGGAGACCACGATGAAGGTGGTCCGGCGGTCCGCGAGCAGGCGACCCACTGCCTCGGACCGTTCGACGAAGCCGTCGTACATCGACTGGAAGAGGATGAAGAACTCCGAGATGTCGGCGAGGAACTCCGTCCCGAGGATCCGGTCCGCGATCTGGTAGAAGGGCCTCGTCGCGACATTGACCACCCGCGACCGGTAGGGGACGATCAGCCAGCGCAGGAGCCTCGACGAGAAGAAGTCGGCCAGGCGCTTCGGCGCGTCGAGGAAGTCGAGCGCGTTCCGGGTCGGCGGGGTGTCGACGACGATGAGGTCGTAGTCGCTTCGCGAGTGGATCTCGTAGAGCCGCTCCATGGCGATGTAGTCGTGGCTCTGTACGAAGCGCCCCGCGACGTTCTGGTAAAGGGCGTTGGCGAGGATCTCGTCCCGCGTCCTGGTGTCGGGCGCATGTTGACGGATGAGGGCGTCCCACGACTCCTTGGTGTCGAGCATGGCGGCCCAGAGCTCGCCTCTCGGCCGTAGTCCCGCGGCACGGAAGGCCTCGTCGGGGACCCGATGCTCGACGTTGCCGATCCCTTCGAGGCCCAGCGCGTCCGCCAATCGCTTTGCAGGGTCCACGGTGAGCACCAGCACCTTCGTGCCCTGGGTCACCGCGGCCATCACCGCCGCCGCGGCCGCGGTGGTCGTCTTGCCCACGCCACCGGGCCCGCAGGCGACGGCGATCTCCCTGGTGGCGAGCAGCCCGTCCATCGAGCCGTCCCTCCGCGGCAGGCGGACCGGCTCGGCGGTGCGGAGCTCGCCCTCGTCGCTCGCCGGGTGCGCCCGAGGGCGGCCAAGACGCATCAGTAGCCGAGCTCCTCACCAAGGGAGGCCGCGACCTGCCGCGTGGTTCGAAGCCCGTGGGAGCGGGTGAACAGGTAGGGGAGGTAGAGCATCGGCACTGAAGGATCGATGTTGCTGCGTAGACGGTCGAGATGGGTCGCCCGGGTCCGCCGCAGGGTCACCGCGAGACGCGCCGCGTCGAGGACCGGCGCGGTCGTTCCCCCGACGAGCTCGTCGAGCCGGGGCACCATTCGTTCGGAGGCGACCTCCTCGAAGACCGCCTCTTCCTGGCGGCCGAAGAGCTCGGGCAGCACGCGGTTGACCATGACCGAGGAGAGCTGCACGGTCGTCTCGTCGCGTACGCGGGCCGCGAGCTCGATGGTCTCGTTCACCGGCATCTCCTCGGGGGTACAGACCGCGACCAGGCCCGTCTTGGCCGGATCCGACAGGATGTCGAGCATCCAGTCGGTCTGGGTTCGGATGAGCCCGACCTTGACCAGGTCGTTGATCGACTGCGGCGCGGTCAGAAGCCCGACGATGTGACCGGACGCGGGCGCGTCGACGACCACCAGGTCGTAGTTCCGCTCGCGTACCTCGTAGCAGAACTTGCCGACCGTGAGGATCTCCCGCACGCCCGGGGCGGCGGTGGCCACGAAGTCGAACGCTTTGGCGAGTGGCCCGATCCGCCCGACCACCGGGATCCGCAGATGGAGCTTCAGGTACTCGCGCAGCGACGCTTCGGTGTCCATGGTCATGGCGAAGAGACCCGGGAGGACCTCCTTCTCCTGGAAGCCGGTGTCCGGCGCCTCGTAGTACCCCGCGATGTCGCCTTTGGCGTCGACCTCGCAGATGAGGACCCGTTTGCCACGCAAGGAGGCGAGGAGCGCCAGGGCCGAGGCAACCGTCGTCTTGCCGGTGCCTCCTTTGCCGGTGACGAAGACCAGCTTGAGGTCGAGCAGCGGCCTCATCGGCCGGTGGTCGGCATCACCGATCGGTGCCCTGTCCCCGCCGAGCGGCCGGGGTCAGGAGATCCCGAAGCCGACTCGCCGGTCGGAGGCCGGCGGGTCGACCTCCACGTAGGCAACCTTGCCGACCGGCACGCCGACCTGCCGGCCCTTCCGGTCGGTGAGCCAGAGGATGGTCCCGTCCGACGTCAGCGCCGCCTCGATGTCCGCGAGCACCTTGTCGCGCTGGGCATCCTCGGGCAGCTCGATGTCGAGCTCCTTCATCGACTGGACGATCCCGATCCTCACGTCCACCTGGCTGGCTCCTTCCACCTTCACGACGGTACCGGCGCGCGCCCATCCGCGCCCTGTCGCTTGCCCCGACCATACAAGCTCGGCGCCGGCCGAGGTCACAGCTGTGGGGCACACTGATGAGGTGGAACGAGAACGGGAACGAGAAAGTGAGCGCAATCGTCGCTGGGCATCGACCATGGAGGGGCAGCCGACCGACGGGATCACCCTCGCTCATCGCGACAGCCACACGGGCACCGAAGCCCCTCCTGGTGGGCGGGGCTTCGACCGCGGCCTGCGCGAGGAGCTCGAGGACGGGCACCTGGCGCCCGGTGCGACCCGCGCGCACGATGCCGGCACCCGACGTCTGCCCGAGGAGTCCGATCCATGGCGGACCTGCTTCGAGCGCGACCGCGACCGCATCCTGCACGCGAGCGCGTTCCGCCGCCTCGCCGGCAAGACGCAAGTGTTCGTCTTCCCCGACGACCATCAGCGCACCCGGCTGACCCACGCGCTCGAAGTGGCCCAAGTGGCCACGAGCGTCGCGCGGTCCTGCTCGCTCAACGTGGCCCTCACCGAGGCGATCGCTCTCGGGCACGACTGCGGCCACGGGCCCGGCGGCCACGCGAGCGAGGACGCGCTCTCCCCCTATGTCGACGACGGCTTCGACCATGCGCCCTGGGGCGCCGACGTCTCGCTGGCGTCCCTCAACCTGTGCGAGGAGACCCTCGACGGCATCCGGAACCACTCGTGGTCGAGACCTGCCCCTGCGACGCCCGAGGGAGAGGTGGTGAGCTGGGCCGACCGCATCGCCTACGTCTGTCACGACTTCGAGGACGCGGTCCGCAGCGGCATCGTCACCGAGGAGGCACTCCCGGCGGTGGTCCGCGAGCGGTGTGGTGACCGGCGGAGCCAGCAACTCGGTACTTTCATCGACGCGCTGGTGACGACGATTCTCGCAACCGGGCGGATCGGCATGACCGCGCCGTTCGCCGAGGCGCTGGCCGCGTTCCGGGCGAGCAATTACGAACGTGTCTACCTCCGACCGAGCTCGGTCGCCCAGGGCCGTTCGGTCGTTGCCGTACTGCGCGCACTCGTCGAGCACTTCAGCGACCGGCCCCACCTGATCCCCGACGGCGGAGCGGAGGCGACCCAGACGACCGGTGGCGAACCGGCCGCGGTGCGAGCTGCCGTCGCCTACGTCGCCGGGATGACCGACCGCTTCGCGTTCTCCCAGGCGATCGCGCAGCTCGGGTGGGACCCCGACAAGCTCCCCTCGGGCGTGGACGTCTCGCGGCGGCCCTGACCACGGCGCGCGGGACCTTCTCGGTGCGACCATGAAGGAGCAGCCCGGCAGCCTCCAGCCATAGGATCGAGGGCGACGCCTGGCGAGTCGGCGATTCGCACCAGGTAGCGCCGTGCGACGCGACAGAGGAGGTCGATCATGACCACGCGGACCCTCGAGGACTCGACCCGAACCCGCAGACCGAGCCGCGCAGGCCTCGCCCCGGCGACCGGCACCGGCCCACCAGGCCCGAATGCGGCCAGCGCGTCGCCCGGGCCTGAGCCAGCGCCCGTGCCTGGGCCAGCGCCCGCGCCCGGCACTGTGGCCGCGACCGCGGCTCCACTCCTCGACGCACTGGTCGGGACCGGGTCCCCCGTGCGCGTCGAGTTCTGGGACGGCAGCGCGCTCGGCCCCGACGAGGCCCTCGGGACCCTGCGGGTCCGGTCGGCCGACGCGGTGCGGCGGATCCTCTGGGCCCCCGGCGAACTTGGACTCGCCCGAGCGTTCGTGGCCGGCGACCTCGAGGTGGAGGGCGACCTCTTCGCCATGCTCCGGGTCCTGCACGACGAGGCGCCCCGTGACCTCCGCCGCAGCGGTCTGCGCCTGCTCCCGGCCGCGCTGCGAGCGGCGAGAGAGCTCGGTGCGATCGGCCGGCCGCTCCCTCCCCCGCCCGAGGAGTGCCGGCCCCCCGGGCGGCTGCACTCGCCGTCACGCGACGCGGTGGTGGTCAGCCACCACTACGACGTCGGGAACGACTTCTATCGGCTGGTGCTCGGCGACACCATGACCTACTCGTGCGCGCGCTTCGTCGACGCGTCGAGCGCCCTCGAGGAGGCCCAGGAGGCCAAGCA
Source organism: uncultured Acidimicrobiaceae bacterium (assembly GCA_963769905.1). GTDB lineage: Bacteria > Actinomycetota > Acidimicrobiia > Acidimicrobiales > RAAP-2 > Bog-756. The sequence goes on along the minus strand of CAVYNG010000002.1, from coordinate 301,912 downwards.
CGAGCTGATCTGCCGGAAGCTCGGCCTGGACCAGCAGGCCGGTGCGCGGTTGCTCGACGTCGGGTGCGGATGGGGCTCGATGGCCATCCACGCCGCTCGCCACCACGGCGCCGAAGTGATGGGCGTCTCGCTCAGCCGCGAGCAGGTCGACCTCGCGAGGCAACGGGTCGCGGACGCCGGGCTCGCCGACCGGGTGGAGATCCGGCTCGAGGACTATCGCGACCTCCGCGGCGAGCCCTTCGACGCGATCTCCTCGATCGGGATGTTCGAGCACGTGGGGGCCTCGCGGATGGTGCAGTACTTCGAGACCCTCCGACGCCTGCTCCGCCCGGAGGGACGCCTCCTCAACCACGCCATCTCCAAGCCCGGCGGGACCGTGCTCTCGCGGCGCACCTTCATCGGGAGCTACGTCTTTCCCGACGGGGAGCTGCTCGACGTCGCGGAGGTCGTCGGGGCGATGCAGCGCACCGGCTTCGAGGTGCGCGACGTCGAATCGCTGCGCGAGCACTACTCGCGCACCCTCCGCCATTGGGTGGCGAACCTCGAGGCCGGCTGGAAAGAGGCGGTCTCGCTGGTCGGGACCGCACGGAGCAACATCTGGCGCCTCTACATGGCCGCGTCCGCCAACGGGTTCGACGACGGAGGGCTCGCGGTGCACCAGGTACTCGGTGTGATCCCCGGCGCCGACGGCAAGAGCGGCATGCCACCGACCCGGGCGGCATGGGGATGACCCGGCCGGACCGGCTGAGCCGGCCGCGGCAACCGCCTCAGCGGACGGTCAGCTCGCTGCGGTAGACCCGGGCGGGTCCGAGCTCGGCGATCGCGGTCGCCAGCCGATCGAAGGCCGCGGCCGCCACCCCGTCGGGCTCACCCACCACGACCGGCACACCTTCGTCCCCGCCTTGGCGCAGCGCCGGGACGAGTGGGACCTGTCCGAGCAAGGGGACCCCGAGCCCTTCGGCCAGCTGGGCGCCGCCGCCCGCGCCGAACAGCTCGTAGCGCGTCCCGTCATTGCCGGTGAACCAGCTCATGTTCTCGATCACGCCGCGCACCGACAAGCCCAGCTTCTTCGCAGCGTGCGCGGAACGCTGCGCGACGCGCTGGGCCGCCGGCTGCGGAGTGGTGACGACGACCACCTCGGTCTTCGGGAGGTACTGCCCGAGCGAGAGCGTCACGTCGCCGGTACCCGGCGGCATGTCGACAACCAGGAAGTCGGGCTCGCCCCAGTAGGCGTCGACCAAAAATTGCTCGAGCGCCTTGTGGAGCATCGGCCCACGCCAGATGACCGGCGTTTCGTCGTCGACGAAGAACCCCATGGAGAGGCATCGCACCCCATGGGCGGTCGGCGGGACCAGCAGGTCACCGATGATCAGGGGATCGCTGTCGATCCCGATCATCTTCGGCACGGAGAACCCGTAGACGTCGGCGTCGAGGAGTCCGACGTCGTGCCCCATCCGCGCGAGCACCACCGCGAGGTTCACCGCCACCGAGGACTTGCCCACGCCTCCCTTGCCGGAGGAGACCCCGAGTATCCGGGTCTTCGAACGCGGCAGCATGAAGCTGTTGGGCCGACCCTCCTCGTGGCCGAGCGTCGCACTCTGGCCGTGGGAGTGGCCGTGGTCTTCACCGGCCACCGGCTCGCCGCGGAGCAGGGTCCGCAGACGGGCGCGCCGCTCCTCGTCCATCACCGCTCGGCTGACAGTGATCTCGTCGACCCCGGGGAGAGGGCCGACCGACCGCTGCACCCGTCGGGTCAGCTCCTCGAGCTGCGGGTAGTCGGCGATCGGCAGTGCGAGCTCCACCCCGACCTTGTGCCGCTTGACCTGGACCCGGCCGACCATGCCCAGTTCGGCGAGGGGCCGACGGAGGACAGGATCGACCACCCCGTCGACCGCAGCTGTGACCTGGGACTCGTCGATCGACAACTGCGTTCTCCTCGGGAGATTCGGGCCTCACCGGTAGACTACGGGAGGTGGGACGCGACGCGAACGGCCTCGACGGCCCGGATCCCGGCGGCATCGATCGCGCCGTCGGCGGGACGGTGGGCACTGCGCCGCGCGAGACCGAGGTCGATTCCGGCTCCGATGCCGGTTTCGCCGCCGCGGTCACCGCGGTCACCTCGGCCTTCGGCGATCCCACCCGCCGGGAGATCTACCTGTTCGTGCGCGCCAACCCCGGTGCGACCGCATCGGAGGTCGCGGCCCGCTTCTCTCTCCATCCGAACGTCGCCCGTCACCACCTCGAGCGGCTCGTGTCGGGCGGCTACGTCGAGGTCACCATGGAGCGCCCTGCGGGCCACGGCGCGGGGCGCCCTTCGAAGCGCTTCCGCGCGATCGGCGACGACCCGACGCTCGACCTGCTCACCCGACGCGACGACCTGCTCGTCCTGCTGCTGCAGGAGGCGATGCAACTGCTCGGTCCCGAGGCGGCCGAGAGCATGGCCGAACGGGTCGGGGAGGAATACGGCCGGACGTTGGCCGGACAGATGTCGCCCGGCGACTCGCAGCGGACACTGCGCAACGCCATGCACGCCATCGCCGACACTTTGACCGCCCACGGTTTCGCGGCACACGCCGAGGACCAGGGGACGACCACGACGGTCGTCGCGGACAACTGTCCCTTCGGCGACGCGGCCAGTCAGCACCCGGTCCTCTGCGCGGTGGACCGGGGCATGATCAAAGGCCTTCTGGCGGGCCTCTGCGGTGACGCAGAGGGGGTGCCCGTCGTGTTGTCGTCCTCACGCGCGCGTGGCGACGACGCCTGTGCCGCCGTGGTCTGACCCTCGGGTCGGCCGTGACGCGTCACTACCTCGACCACGCCTCGACCAGCCCGCCGCGCCCCGAGGCGCGGTCCGCGATCGCACGGTGGGAGGAGACCGGGGTCACCGCCGACCCCGGCAGAGTCCACAGCGAGGGGCGCCAGGTGCGGGCGGCTATCGAGGAAGCCCGCGAGCAGCTGGCCGCACTGGTGGGCGTCCGCCCGCGCCAGGTGGTGTTCGTCTCGGGGGGCACCGAGGCGGTCAACGCCGCGACCTGGGGCGTGACCCGCGGCGATCCGGGCCCGGTGCTCTGCTCGCGGGTCGAGCACTCCGCGGTTCGTGACGCGTCCGCGCGCTCGGCACCGGTCGTCGACATCGCGGTCGACCACCTGGGTCGCATCCACCTCGAGTCGCTCGACCTCGCCCTCGAGCGGTGTGCGGACGAGTTCGGGCGCGCGCCGTCACTCGTGCACTGCCAGTGGGGCAACCACGAGGTGGGCACCGTCCAGCCGGTCGCGCAGATCGTGGCTCGTTGCCGTTCGGAGGGCATCACCACCCACGTCGACGCGGTGGCCGCGATCGGTCACCTCGAAGTCGACATCGACGAGCTCGGCGCCGATCTGGTGTCGCTCTCCTCGCACAAGCTCGGGGGTCCTCCCGGGATCGGTGCCCTGGTCGTGCGGCGCGGCCTCCGGCTCGAGCCGTTCGTCGTCGGCGGCGACCAGGAGCGCGCCCGGCGCGCAGGGATGGAGAACGTCCCCGCGATCGTCGGGTTCGGGGCGGCGGCGGCTGCCCTCGCCGCCGAGGGAGTGCTCGAGGCCGAGGAGACAGAGGCCCGCGAGCAGACCAACCTCCTGACCCGGGCCGCGCTGGCCGTGGCCGGGGTGACCCAGTTCGGCGACCCGACCGCGCGACTGGCGCACATCGTATGCGTGGGAGTCGACGGCGTCGAGGCCGAACCGGTGCTCCTCGGTCTCGACCAGGCGGGGATCGCGGTGCACTCCGGCTCTTCTTGCTCGTCGGAGGCGCTCGAGCCCTCGCCGGTCCTCGAAGCGATGGGCGCGGACGCCGAGCGATCGCTGCGCCTCTCGGTCGGCTGGTCGACCACCCGCGACGACGTCGACGCGTTCGCCGGGGCGTTCCCGGCGGTCGTCGAGCGGTTCCGGGCTCTGCGCACCTGACGCACGAGCGCTCGGCCTCGGTAGCCTGACGATCATGCGTTCGGTCGTCTGCACCGAGTTCGGGCCGCTCGATCGGCTGGTCGTCGAGGAGCGCGAGCCGCCGACCGCGGGTGACCGACAGGTGGTGGTGGAGGTGCGCGCCGCCGGGGTCAACTACGTGGACGGGCTGATCTGCGAAGGCCGCTACCAGATCAAGCCCGCGACGCCTTTCGTACCGGGGAGCGAGGTCGCCGGAGTGATCACCGCGGTCGGCCCGGGAGTGAACGGGATCTCGGTCGGCGATCGGGTCCTCGCGTTCACCGGGTTCGGCGGTTTCGCCGAGCAGGTGCTCGTGCCGGCCCTCTCGGTCGTCCCGATCCCCGAGTCGCTCGACTTCAGCCAGGCGGCCACCCTCCTCCAGAGCTACTGCACCGTGCTGTTCGCGCTCACACGGCGGACATCGGTCGCACCGGGAGAATGGGTCCTCGTCCTCGGAGCAGGCGGCGGTATCGGGCTCGCGGCGGTCGACGTCGCCACCGCACTGGGTGCGCGGGTGATCGCCGCCGCGTCGAGCACGGCCCGCCTCGACGCGGCGCGAGCGATGGGCGCCGAGGCCGTCGTCGAGTACGAGACCGAGGACCTGAAGGCGCGCGCCCGCGAGCTCTCGGGCGGCGGGGTCGACATCGTGGTCGACCCAGTCGGCGGACGGTACAGCGAGGCCGCGCTGCGTGCGACCCGGCTCTTCGGACGGTTCTGCGTGATCGGCTTCGCCGCCGGATCGATCGCGTCCGTCCCGCTCAACCTGGTCCTCCTCCACAACCGCACCCTGATCGGTGTCGAGTGGGGCGGGTGGGCCTTCCAGGACCCTGCCGGCAATCGTGAGCTGCTCACAGAGCTGCTCGCCATGGTCGAGTCGGGCCGGCTGCACCCGACGCGGCCCGCGACCTCTCTCTCGACCAGGCGACGTCGGTGCTCGCCGGCCTCATCGGTCGGACCATCGACGGCAAGGCGGTGCTCGTGCCCTAGTTCGGCGTCCTCATCCGACCCCGGGCGGGAGCGCGATCCCGGCCTGCGAGTAGGCCTCGCGCAGCTCGGACGCCGCCTGGTGCACGACCGACGTGGGTGGATCGTCGGCAAGGAAGGCCCGGTACTGGGCCACCGCCCCGGGCGGGTCGTGGTCCGCGAGGAACAGCACGGTCCCGAGGTAGAGACGAGCGGCGTAGTCGCCCGGGTCGAGGGACGCGGCACGTTCGAGCTTTGCGTGGGCATCCGCGAGCAGCGAGGTGCTCGCCCCCGTGGTGCCGACGCGGTACTCGAGCCAACCGAGCTGCGCGAGCGCGACCTCGTTGTTCGGATCCCGGGTGAGCACCGACTGGTAGAGGTTGGCGGCGGGGCCGAGCTGTCCCTGGTTCACGTCGGTCGCCGCCTGGTCGAGGGTCCTCGCCTCCTGCTGGCTCGGTGTCAACGGGACACTGCCCGTCGCGGTCTGGCCCGGCTGGCGCGCGGTCACGTGCAGGGCCACCGCGACCACCAACGCGGCGAGAAAGGCTGCGACCGCCCCACGAAGGAGCCACCGGCCCCTGCGGTTGCGCGACCGAGGTCTCCCCTGGCTCGAGCCCGCCGCGGACGCCGGAGCGTCGGCTCTGTCCTCGGCCTCGTCGTGGTCGGTCGGCGGCCGCTCCACTTCGAGCGTCCCGACCGTCGCTCCGGCCGTGGCCGGCGCCATCGGACTCGCGGCGCCGCCGAGCGCGGCGAGGCGCCGGAGGTCGCGCTGGCGGAGCGCGAGGTAGTCGCGGTCGGAGAGATCCCCCGCGAGGAACTCGGCATCGGCGTCGGCGAGGGAGCGGTCGAGGAATCGCCGGCGCTCCTCGAGGGACGCTCCATCTCCCGGGGTGAGGTCCGCGGACTCGCCACGCGAGGACCCACGGCGCACCAGCACCGTCACGAGTGCACCCACCGCGAGCGCACCGCCGAGCAGCGGAACCAGCCAGACGAGCAGCGACCAGCCCCGGGCTGGCGGATCGAGCACGATGGCTGATCCGTAGCGCGCGACGAGGTAGGCCTCGATCTGCTGGTCGGTCCGCCCTGCGGCCACCTGCTGGCGGACGGTGTCGCGCACCGCGGCCGCGGTCGGCGCGCTCGAGGTCGCGACCGAGAGGTCCTCACAGCTCGGGCAGCGGATGACCGACTCGATGGCGGAGGCCCGCTGCGCGGCGGTCGGCGGGGACGACGAGAGTACGCCGCTCCCGACGACCAGTGCGATCACCAGCACGACGCCGAGCAGTGTCCACCACGGGAGCCGCCGCCTCATGCGCGGGCCGCCTCGGCCTGGCTGACGATCCGGTCGAGGTCGGACGCGGTCACCGGGGCGACCACGTAGGCGACCACCCTGCCGTCGGGGGCGATCACGAACGTCGACGGCGGTGCCCGCACGCCGAAGCTCAGCGCGAGTTTCCCGCCCGGGTCCGCGAGGGTCGGCCACGTCGCGCCGAGCGTCGACTGGTAGGTGCGCGCGGCAGAGTCGGTGTCGTCGAAGACGACGCTCACCATCGACGCGTCCCCGACCCGGCTGTGTGCGTAAGCGAACTGCACGAGGGCGGGGCCCTCCTGCTGGCAGGGCTCACACCAGCTCGCGAAGAAATTGACCACGACGTAGCGTCCCGGTTGTCGCGCAAGGTGGTAGGCAGTACCGGCGACCGTGGTCCCCACAACCGGCGGCGCCGCCTTGCCGACCAGCGGGCTCTGAACCTCCGCCACCGACGCCGGCGGGCGGGTCGCGAGCACCGCCACCAGCCCCGCGCTCACCACGAGGACCCCTGCGGCCACCCATCGCGCTCGATGGGGCCTCCGCAGCCCGACTGCGGTCTCGTTCACGGGTGCTCCCCCGCGCCGACCGGCACCCCCTCGTCCTCTGCATCAGACGGTGGTCCCGGCATTGACGGGACGGCCTCCCGCATGGTCGGTGGCGACTCGGGCTGTCGCCCGAGCGCGCCCGACGGCGGGGCGGACACAGGATCGGTCGGGCGGCGGCGGCGACCGGGTAGGGCGGCGAGCACCGACCCCAGCACGACCAGGGCGCCTCCGAGCCAGAGCCATCGCACGAGCGGCTGCACGACCACCCCGAAGGTCCACACCCCGCCCTTGTCCGGAATCGAATCGATGGTCAGGTAGACGTCGTCACGCAGGCTCGAGTCGATGGCGGGAGTGCCGACCGGCTGGGTGCCCGAGCCGAACTGGGTGACCGCTGGAAGGAAGGTCCCGCCGCGGTCGATGCGCAACACCGCCTTCAGCGCGCTCTGCGAGCTCGAGACCGCGGTGCGCGTTCCGACGAACTCGACGGTGTGCCCGGCGAAGGTGGCCGACTGGCCGCGGGCGAGTCGGACCTCCCCGCGCGTGCCGTAGGCGGTGGCGGCCGCGAGCGCGACCGCGATGATCACCACCCCGACGTGGACGATCATTCCCCCGTTGGTGCGTCCGACCAGTCCGCGCCAGCCGGCGAGCAGCGCTCGGGAGGGTATGGCACCACCGGCACGAGCCCCGTGCCAGGCGCCCCGGACCGACAGCGCGAGCGCCCGCAGCGCCGAGGCCGCAGCAAACGCACCCAGCCCGAACGCGAGCAACGGCTCGACACCGCGCACGCCGGCGGCCACGCAGGCGACGACTACCGCCACCCCGCATGCGGCGGGGACGGCGAGCCGGCCGCGCACGACCTCGAGCGAGCTCTTCCGCCACGGGAGGGCCGGGGCCACCGCCATCAGGAACAGCAGGCCGAGCCCGATCGGGACGATCAGCCGGTTGAAGTACGGCGCGCCGACGCTGACCTGCCGGCCGGACTCGAGTGCCTCGTAGAGCAGCGGGAAGACGGTCCCGAGCAGCACGATCACCGCGAAGAGCACGAAAAGGAGGTTGTTGGCGAGGAAGGCGCCCTCGCGGCTGACAGGCGAGTCGATCCCGCCGGGCGAGCGCAGCCTGTCGCCGCGCCAGGCGATCAGCCCGACGCCGACGACGACTACCAGCCCGAAGAACCCGAGGAGCAGCGGGCCGATCGTCGAGGTGGAGAACGAGTGCACCGACTGCAGCACGCCCGAGCGGGTGAGGAAGGTGCCGAGGATGGTGAGCGAGAAGGTGGCCACCACGAGCGAGAGGTTCCAGATCCGCAAGAGGCCGCGCCGCTGCTCGACCATGACCGAGTGCAGATAGGCGGTGCCGACCAGCCAGGGCAGCAAGGACGCGTTCTCGACCGGGTCCCAGGCCCAGAATCCGCCCCACCCGAGCACCTGGTAGGACCACCAGGCGCCGAGGACGATGCCCGCGGTGAGGAACGTCCAGGCGAGCAGCGTCCACCTACGGGTCTCCCCCTGCCAGTCCTCGTCGAGCCGCCCGGTCACCAGCGCGGCGACCGCGAAGGCGAAGGGGAGGGTGAACCCCACCAGCCCGAGATAGAGCATCGGCGGGTGGAACAGCACGAGCGGGTTGTCCTGCAAAAGTACGTTCGGCCCGAGCCCGTTGGCCGGCACCGCGCCGGCCACGTGCCGGAAGGGATCGGCGGGCCCGAGCATCAGCGCGAAGAAGAACGCCGCAACCGCGTAGACCACGAGCGTCGCCCAGGCGACCAGGCGGTCGTTTCCGCGGCGCCGGAACCGCCAGACCATGGCCGTTGCGTAGCCGCCGAGGATCAACGCCCAGAGCAGGATCGACCCCGCGAGCGCGGACCACATGCCGGTGATCGAGTAGATGAGCGGGGTCGAACGGCTGTTGTTGTCGGCCACGTAGCTGAGAGAGAAGTCGTGGGTGACGAGGGCGTGCTCCATCGCGACGGTGGCGACGATCCCTCCGAGGAGGACGAGCGGTGCGTAGAGCTGGCCGCTGCGGACGAGCGGCTGGCGGTGACGGGCAAGACCGGTGGCGAGCACCGCGACCCCCGCCACGGCCGCCACGAAGCCGAGCAGGACGCCGGTGTGGCCGAGCGCGCCGTTCACCGCGACGGGCGCAGACCGGCCGGGAGGCGGACCAGCCGGAGGATCATCGCTTGGTCCCGTTCGGAGCCGTGACCCGCCCGGGATGGGCCGCGATGTAGGTCGACGTGTGCTTCACGAGGATCTGGTCGGAGACGAAGGTGTCACCGCGGAAGTGGCCGACCGCGATGACCGGGATGCCGGCCTCGAAGAGCTGCGGCGGGCTCCCCGAGTTGTCGACCTGGAGGCGGGTCGCGCCGGAGGTCACGACGAAGTTCACGCCGCTCGGAGTCGCGTGGATCGAACCGGGCTCGACGAGACCCTCGAGGTTGAAGGTCTGTGATCCGAGGCTCGTCCGCTGGGCGGCCGCCTGGTCGGCGGGAAGGTAGAAGTTGAGCGCGGAGCCGAGCCCCTTCGCCAGCAAGAAGACCAGTGCGCCGACGAGGACGAGACCGACCACCGCGTAGCGGAACCGGAGGCGTGGGCGTCGCTGTCCGCCGGGCCCGGGCTCGGTCGCCGGGTCTTCGGCTTCCCGCGCCGCAGCACCCGGGAGTGGCGGCGCGGTGGTCATCGGTCGTCCTCGGGAGCCGGTGCCCCGAGCACACGCTCGACCGCGCGGGTCAGGCGCCGCCGGCGCCACACGAGGTGGACCCCGTAGAGGAAGAGGATGCCGAGCACGATCGCGTAGCCCGCGTCGACGTACCTCATCGGACCCCCTCACCGAGAGCGCTCCCGGCCTCGACCGCTACGCGCCTGCGCGCCGGGTCGACGGCGTCCAGCTCTCCCCCGTCCGTGGGAGATCCGTTCACCTGGTCCGAGTCGCCCTCCGCCCGGCGCTCACGAAGCGCGGCGTCGAGCTCGCGACCGGCCAGCGCGTCCTCGAGCACACCGATCCGGTAGCGGACGAGCAGCATCCACACGAACACCAGCGTGAGCGAGACGAACCCGAGGAGGAGGGTCCAGGCCATCGAGCCGTGGATGGTCGGTGAGAGGTCCGGGTTGAGCACGGTGGCTCCCTGGTGGAGCGTGCGCCACCAGAGGACCGAGAAGTGCACGATCGGGATGTCGACCGCGGCGAAGAGGGCGACGAACGCGCTGCGCTTCGCCCTCACCTCGGGCTCGGCGGGCACCCGGCGCAGGGCGAGGTACCCGAGGAAGAGCACGAGCAGGACCGCGGTGCTCGTCAGGCGCGCGTCCCACGCCCACCACACCCCCCAGGTCGGCTTCCCCCAGATCGACCCCGAGATGAGCGTGCAGACGTTGAAGACGACGCCGACCTCGACCGAGGCCGCGGCCAGGCGGTCCCAGAACAGCGAGCGGGTGCGCGGCCACAGGTAGAGGAGGCTCGAGACCGCGGCAAGACCGAACGCCAGGTAGAGCGCCACCCAGGCGACACCGGGGTGGAGGTAGACGAGGCGAACCAGATCGCCTTGGACCTGATCGGGGGGCGTGACCCAGAGCCCGAGCCAGACGGTGGCGGCCGTACCGGCCGCCGCGGCGATGCCGATCGCCCGCTCGAGGCGACGCGCCCGGTCCGGCACCGGCAGGACGGCGAGGATTCTGCGGGAGGTCATGCCGACTCCACCAGCGGGCCGAAGACGACGACCCCGAGCGCCAGGTACACCGCGTCGAAGACCACGAGCAGCCGGAGCCACGGGATGCCCTGGCTGGCGACCCCCGAGGCGAGCGCCGCCTGCCAGATCCGAGTGCCGGCGAGCAGCACCGGCACCACGATCGGGAGGAGCAGGAAGGGCAGCAGCGTCTCGCGCACCCGCAACCCGGCGGACAGCGCCCCGTAGAGGGTCCCGGTCGCGGCGAGCCCGACCGCGCCGAGGAGGCAGGACACGACGATCAACCACGGGGTGACCACGTGGGCGCCGTAGAGGAGCACCACCCCGACCGCGAGCACCGCCTCCAGCACGAGCAGCTCTGCCGCTATCGCCGCAGCCTTGCCGAGGAAGAGTCCCGCCGGGTCGAGTCCCGAGAGCCGCAGCCCGTCGCGGGCGCCGTCGGCGGACTCGACCGAGACGCTGCGCTGGACCGCCAGCACCGCGCAGAAAAGGACTGCCACCCAGAAGAGGCCCGGAGCCCCACGCGCCATCTGGGTGCGGTCGGGTCCGAGCGCAAAGGCGAACAGGCCGAGCGCCACGACCCCGAATGGGACCACCTGGGAGAGCGCGACCCGCGAGCGCGCCTCGATCCGCAGGTCCTTCCCCGCGACGAGGAGGCCGTCACGCCACATGGACCGCGCGACCCTTCGATTCCGCCACTGCCGCAACCGGCGGCCGGGGCGAGTGACTCTCCGCGGGAACGAGCCGGCGCTCGCCGACCACGCGCCCGCCGCTGATGGTGACCGCCCGACCCGCCAAGGGCTCGACCGAGTGCGACTCGTGAGAAGCGATCACCACGGTGGCGCCGTCCCGGGCCGCCTCGGCGACGAGCTCGTCGAGGATCGCCCTCGCCGAGCGGTCGAGTCCTGCGTGCGGCTCGTCGAGCAGCCAGAGCTCGGGCCGGCGCGCGGCCAGCACCGCGATCGCCACCCGCCGGCGCTGGCCCGCCGAGAGCTTCGCCGCCCGGGTCCGGAGCAGGCGGCCGGTCAGGCCCAGGCGCTCGCATGAGGGATCGACCCGCTCGCTGCCGCCACCGGCGGCGCGCACGGCGAACCGCACGTTCTCGCGCACGGTGAGGTCGTCGTAGAGATGGCAGGTGTGGGCGAGGAGGCCGACCCGCCTGCGTACCTCGGTGCGCCGGTGCACCGGATCGAGCCCGAAGATCCGCACCCGCCCCGAGGCGAGCGGGACCAGCCCTGCGCAGACCCGCAGGAGGCTCGTCTTCCCGGCGCCGTTCGCGCCCTCGAGCAGCACGGTCTCCCCGGGTCCCACCTCGAGGTCGACGCCCGCGAGGAGCGGGAACCGACCCGACAGCGCGACGGCGTCGGAGAGCGAGATCGAAGGGGAAGAGGGTGCTGCGGGTGCCATAGGCGTCGCACCATGGTACGAGGGCCGGGGTTCGGGAGCCAGGCGAGGACCAGGCCTTCGAGGGCACCTGGCCGAGCACTTCGACCTGCGGAGGGGGCCGGGGAAAGAGGGCTCGTCAGCTGGTCGAGAGACGTCCGAGGTGGAGGTCGCGCAGCCAGGTCGACAGATGCGCCGCGATCACGTCGACGTGGCCGGTGAGGAGCACCAATCCGAAGGCGATGAGGATCGCGCCGCCCGCGAGGTCGATGAAGCGGAGCCGTCGGCGCACCTTGCCGAGCGCCACGGTCATCTGTCCGAAGGCCAGCCCGCAGAGCAGGAACGGCACCCCGAGCCCGAGCGAGTAGGCGACGAGCAGCGCGATCCCACCGCCGGCGGAACCGCCGGTCCCCGCGGCGAGGGCGAGCACGCTGCCGAGCACCGGTCCGATGCAGGGCGTCCAGGCGAACGCGAAGGCCATCCCCATCACCGGCGGTGCCCAGGCACCGAGCATCGAGGGCCGGATCGCCACGCGATGCTCGCGGGCGAAGGCCATCGGCAGTGTCCCTCCGGCGGCCATCCAGACGAGCAGCACGCCGAAGAGCACGATGAGGACCCCCGATGCGGTCTCGAGTGCCCGCTGGTGGGTGAGGAAGAGGCGGCCGAGCGCCGAGGCGGACGCACCGAGGATCACGAAGACGACGGTGAACCCGGCGATGAACGCGAGGATCCCGCGCAGGAGCCGCGCGCGCACCGCGCGGATCGGGAGGGGGCCCGGGTGGACCGCGGGCGTCGCGATCGCAGGCGCGTCCGGTGTGTCGCGTGCAGTTCCCCTTCTCGCGGGCGGCCCGGCCGCAGGGCCGACCGAGGCGCCGACCGCCACCGCGACCGGCGCGTGCGACTCGGTGACCGGCCCGTCCGCCGACTCGGGGAACGGTTCGGCCGCCGGCTCGACCCCGGCCAGCTCGGCCGCGGAGAGGCCGGAGACCATCGAGAGGTAGCCGGGTACGAGCGGCAGGACACACGGCGAGAGGAACGAGAGGATCCCTGCGCCGAACGCCACCAGCAGGCCGATGGGGTCGGCGTGGATCGCCGCCGTCACGGCCCCTCCCCCGTCAGGAAAGCTGGTTCTTCACCAGCGCGAGATCGGCGTCGACCATCATGTGCACGAGTGCGGGGAAGTCGACGTCGCGCTGCCACCCGAGCGTGGTGTGGGCCTTCCTCGCATCGCCGACCAGGAGATCGACCTCTGCGGGGCGGAGGAAGCGCTCGTCGATCACCACGTGCTGCTCCCAGTCGAGGTCGACCGCAGCGAAGGCCAACTCGACGAGCTCCTTGACCGAGTGGGTCTCGCCGGTCGCCACCACGAAGTCGTCTGGGCGGTCCTGTTGGAGCATCAGCCACATGGCTCGCACGTAGTCGGCCGCGTAGCCCCAGTCGCGCTGCGCGTCGAGGTTGCCGAGGTAGAGCTTGTCGTCGATGCCCGCCTTGATGCGCGCGACACCGTGGGTCACCTTGCGGGTCACGAACTCGAGGCCGCGACGAGGGGACTCGTGGTTGAAGAGGATCCCCGACGAGGCGTGCAGGCCGTAGCTCTCGCGGTAGTTGACGGTGATCCAGTGGCCGTAGACCTTCGCGACCCCGTAGGGGCTGCGCGGGTAGAATGGCGTGCCCTCCGACTGAGGCACCTCCTGCACCTTGCCGAACATCTCCGAGGAGCTGGCCTGGTAGAAGCGGATGTCCGGGTCGACCGTCCGGATCGCGTCGAGCACGCGGGTCACGCTCAGCGCGGTGGTCTCACCGGTGAGCACCGGCTGGGTCCACGAGGTCTGCACGAAGGACTGGGCCGCGAGGTTGTAGACCTCGGCAGGCCGGTTGTCGCGGAGGATGTGGATCATCGAAACCTCGTCGAGGAGGTCCCCGGCGACGAGGGTGATGCGGTCCTGGATGTGGGCGATCCGCTCGAAGTTGAGCGTGCTCGACCGTCGCACCATGCCGCACACCTCGTACCCCTGGTCGAGGAGGAACTCGGCGAGATAGGAGCCGTCCTGCCCGGTGACCCCGGTGATCAGTGCCCGCTTCTCCATGCTCTTCGCTCCTCGCTGGTCAGTTCGCCTGCTCGGCGGCGGCCCGCCAGGCCGGGGGCCGCTTCTCGATGAAGGCCGCGATCCCTTCTGCCGCTTCTGCCGTCTGGCTCGTCACGGTGAGCATCGCGTGGAGGTAGGGCAGCGCTTCGGTCGCCGCCGAATCCAGCACAGCGTAGAACGATTCGCGACCCAACCTCATGACGCCCGGTGGCTTCGAGGCCAGCACGGCGGCGAGATCGGCGACTTCCTCGTCGAGGCGGTCGTGAGACACCACCCGGTTGACGAAGCCGATCCGCCCGGCTTCGTCCGCATCGACCACGCGACCGGTCATCATCATCTCCAGGGCCTTCTTCGGCGGCATCGACCGGAGCAGCGGGACGGTGACCATGTAGGGCCAGAGCCCGACGTCGAGCTCGGGTGCGCCGAAGCGCGCCCGCTCGGAGGCGATCACCATGTCGCAGGCGAGCGCGAGCCCGAGTCCACCTGCCATCGCCCAGCCCTGGACACGGGCGACGATCGGCTTGCCGAGCCCCCACATCTCCTCGAACAGCTCGGCCAGCCAGCCGCGGGCCGCATGGTGATCGGCGAACGCATCGGCGTGACCGGCGGGGTCGCGCGGCGCCATGCCCGAGAGATCGGCACCGGCACAGAAGGCACGGTCCCCCGCTCCGGTCAGCACGACCACCCGGACCGACCGGTCGGTCCGCGCGTGCGTGAGCTGCTCGCGGAGGGTGCGGATGACCTCCCAGGTCATCGCGTTCCGCCGCTCCTCCCGGTTGATGGTGAGCGTGAGGACCGGTCCGTCGCGTCGCACCAGCACGTCGTCGGAGGGTCCGGTCTCCCCGCCGGTCGAGGAGGGCGCGGCGTCTTCGGGCACCGCACGACGCTAGTCCCCGCCTCGGCATGCGACCGAACCCGGAGTAGCGGCGGCCTCCGCGAGCGGTCGGCCGTGCCGCGCCCGGCGGTACCGTGACGCCATCCCGACCGCCGCGATCGTCTCCTTCCGGCTCGGCGGGCCCGACGGGGTCGCCGTCGAGGCCGCCAAGTGGCAGCGTGCGCTCGGCATCCTCGGGTTCGAGACCGTCACCGTGGCCGGTGAGGGACCGGTCGACCGCACCCTCCCCGGGCTGGCCATCGGAGCGACGGAGCCTCCGAGCCGCGACGAGATCGCCGGTGCGTTCGACGACGCCGACCTGGTGGTCGTCGAGAACCTCTGCTCGCTGCCGCTCAACCCGGCCGCCGCTCGGCAGGTCGCGAGCGCCCTCGACGGGCGACCGGCTCTCCTCCGCCACCACGACCTCCCTTGGCAACGCGAGCAGTACGCGCACCTCGGGCCCCCGCCCGACGACCCGCGCTGGCGGCACGTGACGATCAATGAGCTCAGCCGTCGCGAGCTCGACACCTACGGCATCACCGCCACGACGGTGTACAACTCCTTCGACGTCGACCCCTCGGTCGGCCCAGGCGTCGGCGACAGCCGGCGACGCGGCCCGCGAGGGGAGGTGGTGCGCACTGCCCTCGGGGTCGGTCCGGACACGCGGCTCGTCCTCCAACCCACCCGGGCGATCCCGCGCAAGAACGTCGCCGGCGGGATCGCGGCGGCGACCGAGCTCGGCGCGACCTACTGGCTGCTCGGTCCTGCCGAGGACGGCTTCGGGCCGATGCTCGAGGCGCTGGCCGCAACCGCAACCTGCCGGGTCCTGCTCGGACCACCCGCGGACGAGCTCGACGTCCGAGACGCGTACGAGGCCTGCGACGTGGTCGTGCTCCCCTCGACGTGGGAGGGGTTCGGCAACCCGGCCGTCGAGTCGGCGGTCCGGAGGCGGCCCCTCGCCGTCGGGCCCTACCCGGTGGCCGACGAGCTCGCCGCCTTCGGGTTCCGCTGGTTCGCGCTCGGCGAGATGGCCCGCCTGGCTTCGTGGCTCGACGCGCCCGACGAAGCTCTGCTCGAGGAGAACCTCACCGTCGCCGCGACCCATTTCTCGGCCGCCGACCTGCCCGAACGCCTGGCCGCGGTCCTCCCCGAGCTCTGAGCCCCGGGGTGCCCGGAGCGGGGCGCCAGCTACCATGGGCCGCCATGAACGCCGCCGTCGGGACGCCCAACCCGGCGCGCCATCCCGAGCGGCGAGCCCCCGAGCCGGACAGGCGGCGGCTGACGGCGGAGGCCCGGCGGCGCCAGCTGTTCGACGTCGCGCTGACACTCTTCGCCGAGCACGGCTTCGCCGCGACCACGATGGACGACATCGCCGAGGCGGCCGGCGTGACCAAGCCCCTCGTGTACCAGCACTTCGCTTCGAAGCGCGCGCTCTACCTCGAGCTGATGGACGTGTTCTCGCACGAGATCGTCGCCGCCATCGCGCGCGCCACCGAGGCGGCCGACGGCCCCCGCCAGCAGGTGGAGATGGGCTTCGCGGCGTACTTCCAGCTGATGGTCGCCGACGAGCGGGCGTTCCGCCTCCTCTACGGACGGGACGCGCCGGACGACCACGAGCTCGGGGCGGCGCTGCGGCGTGTCGAAGAGACCATCGCCGAGGCGATCGACCCGCTGATCGACGCAGGGCTCGAACCCGAACACCGGTTGCTGCTCGCCCACGCGGTGGTCGGCATGGCCGAGGGAGCGAGCCGGCACTGGCTCGACCGGCAGCAGGCGGCGAGCGCCTCGGGCGACGGAGCAGGCGGTGACGACGGGGCCGCCGAGGCGGCTCGGCTCGCGGCCCGGCTCGCGGACTTCGCCTGGGCCGGGCTCCGCCAGGTGCACCGCGCCTGATCGCAGGGCGGGGCCGGCCGGATCGACCTTGCGGGGCTCGGCGGAAAAGCCGATCCAACCAGTAAATTATCTAGGGTGAACTCGCACGCGACCTCGAGCCGGCACCGAAGAGGCTCCTCGATGCGCGAGCGGGTGTTCTCCTTTCCCAATCCGGTCGACGAGTACGCGGCGCGCACCGTCGCGGGCGGCGTGTTCCTCCTCTGCGTCGCGGCGATCGCCTCCGGCGAGGGGTGGCTCCTCGTGCCGCTCTGCTTCGGCTTCTGGGCCAGGGTCCTCACCGGACCCACACTGAGCCCGCTGGGTCAGCTGGCCACCCGGCTCGTCGCGCCGAGACTGCCCGGACCGCCGGGGCTCGTCCCGGGTCCTCCCAAGCGATTCGCGCAGGCCATCGGTGTCGCGTTCTCGTCGACCGCGCTGGTCCTCTGGTACGGATTCGGGCTCCCGACTGCGGCATGGGTCGTGACCGGGCTGCTCGCCGCGGCCGCCTCCCTCGAGGCGGCCCTCGGGCTCTGCCTCGGGTGCCGGGTCTTCGGCCTGCTCATGCAGACTGGCCTCGTCCCCGAACAGGTGTGCAAGGCGTGCGCCGATCTCTCGCTCCGCCACCCGGAGCTCTCGGAGGGCCACACGGCCTGAACCGGCGCGTCGGCCAAGGTCGCGATCAGGTGAGCCGAGCCAGCAGCTCCGCGCAGAGGACGCGCAGCTCCTTCGCGCACGCCAGGTACTCGTCGTCGTCCTTGCCGGCGGGATCGTCCACGTCCTCCCACGGCTCGATGGCGACGTTGGCGAGGTCGAGCCCGGCCAGCCGCTCCCCGAGGGATGCAGAACCCTCGGGAAGGTCGCGGCAGAGCCGCTTGAGGGTGGCGGTCCTCGCCGCCGCGTCCGGGTAGCGCCGGCGCACGAACGCCACGTGCTCTCCGGCCATCGCGAGGACGAGGTCGGTCTTCTCGATGTCGAGGTCGGTCAGCTGGTGGCTCCGGTGTCCGTCCACACGGAGCCCCACCGCCGCGAGCGCGTCGCGGGTCCGGCGGCTCATCGGCTGACCCTCGACGACATGGGTACCCGCGGTCGCGACGCGGAAAGGGCCCGGGGCCAGCATGATCCCCGCCATCACCGAGCGAGCGGCGTTGCCGGTGCAGAGCGCGAGGAGCGAAGGCGTCGCACCGCGGCCGGCAGAGGCTGCACGGGTGGTTCCGAGGGACGTCACGAGCGTCAACGTAATGGACCTTCGGCCGCGCCGGGCACGGCTCGCGCCGGACGACGCCGGTTCAGTCGATGTGGATGCCGGAGATCGCACGGCTGATGATCAGCCGCTGGATCTCCGAGGTGCCCTCGAAGATGGTGTAGATCTTCGAGTCGCGGTGCCAGCGCTCCACCGGGTGGTCGCGGATGTAGCCGTAGCCGCCCATGATCTGGATCGCCTGTTCGGTGACCCAGACCGCGGTCTCGCCGGCGTAGAGCTTGGACATCGAGCCTTCGCCCGAGGTGAACTCCTTGCCGTTCCGACCCATCCACGACGCGCGCCAGATGAGCAAGCGGGAGGCGTCGATGCGGGTCTTCATGTCGGCGAGCTTGAAGGCGATCGCCTGGTTCTCGATGATCGCCTTCCCGAAGGCTTTGCGGTCCTTCGCGTAGTCGAGCGAGTACTCGTACGCCGCGCGGGCGATGCCGAGTGCCTGTGCCCCGACCGCCGGACGCGAGGCCTCGAAGGTCTTCATGGCCGCCTGGCTGGTCGATCGCTTCCCTTCGCGAGCTCGGGCGAGGCGGTCGTCGAGCTTGTCCTTGCCGCCGAGCAGGCAGTGGCCCGGGACGCGCACGTCGTCGAGGATCACCTCGGCCGTGTGCGAGGCGCGGATGCCCATCTTCTTGAACTTCTGCCCCTGCGAGAGCCCGGGAGTGCCGGGCGGGACGATGAAGCTGGCCTGGCCCCTCGAGCCGAGCGTGGCGTCCACCGAAGCCACGACCACGTGGAGGTCCGCCATTCCGCCGTTGGTGATCCAGGTCTTCGTCCCGTTGATCACCCACTCGTCCTTTGCCTCGTCGTAGACCGCGCGGGTGCGGAGCGACGAGACGTCGGAGCCTGCGTCCGCTTCCGACACCGCGAAGGCCGCGGTCTGGATCTTCTCAGGCGTCCCGAAGCACTGGGGGCCCCACTCGAGGAGTTGCTCGGGGGTGCCGTTCGCCGCGATACCGGCGAGTCCGAGGGTGCTCCCGAAGATCGAGAGCGCGATCCCGGCGTCCCCCCAGGCCATCTCCTCGTTGGCGAGCGGCATGAGGAGCCCGCTCTCGTCGAAGTACGCCTGGCTGATGAAATCGAACGAGTAGAGACCGATCCGAGCCGCTTCCTCGATGATCGGCCACGGCGTCTCCTCGCGCTCGTCCCACTCGTGGGCCGCCGGCCGGATCACGTTCTCCGCGAAGTCGTGGACCCACTTCTGGATCTGGAGTTGGTCCTCATTGAGGTCCAGTGAGAATTCGGCCATGGCCCCCTACTCCGTTCCGGCGCTACGCGCCCATCACGTCCCTGTAGTTACTCCATAGTAACCGGAGCGGGCACGGCTGTCACCGCAACAGCACTCGAGGGCAGGACGTCGGGGCGCGACGAAACCGGCAGGTGCCATCGCATGGAAGTGAGGCGCCGAGATCCTCGCGAGACCAGGGCGCACGAACGGGCCCGCAGGCCCGGGGGGACGCTCTAGGCGGGTTGGGCCAACCGCACGTCGACTGCCTGGAGCCCCTTCGGCCCTTCCTGAAGATCGAACTCCACCGCCTGGCCCTCCTCGAGCGAGCGGAACCCGCTCATCTGGATGGCCGAGTGGTGCACGAACACGTCGGCACCGCCGTCAGGCTGCGAGATGAAGCCGAAGCCCTTCTCGGCGTTGAACCACTTGACTGTTCCGGAAGCCACGGTGGCGTTCCCCTTTCCCTCAACTGCGTAGTGCACAGGGGATCCCGAAGTGATCGGTGGCCCCACGACCAACCCCCAGGGATTCACTGTTCGGCAAACGCTAGCAGCCTGCGAGGCCGAAGCAACCTTCGAAGGCTGGTCCTCCGGATGGTGTTCACATGCTGTTCATCGGCGGCGAATGCGCGTGCCCTCCGGTCCGTCCTCGACGAGCAATCCGGCTTGCTCGAGCTCGGCGCGCAGTGCATCGGCGAGTGCCCAGTTCCCTTCGGCACGGGCCAGGTCGCGGCGAGCCACGCGCTCGGCAGTTGCAGCGTCAACTTCTTCGTCGAGGTCACCGTGCAGCGGCAGCCCGAGCGCGCCGGACAGCAATGCCGCTGTCTGCGCACTGCGCTGTGCCCGATCGTCGTCGCCGGCATCGCCTGCCGCGTTCGCGTCGCGCACCAGCTCGAAGACGAGCGCGAGCGCTGCGGGGGTATCGAGATCGTCGTCCATGCGCTCGCGGAACCGCTGCAGCGCATCCTGGTCGACCGCGAGGCCCTCGCCCGCTCCACCGACCACCGGGCCGTCGGCAAGGGGATCGGCGACCGCGAAGCGCCGCGCCATCTCGTCGAGCCTGGCCAATCCGGCCTCCGCGTCGCGAACCGCCTTCGGGGTGATCTCGATGGGTGAGCGATAGTGCGAACGGAGCACCAGCAGACGGTAGGAGCGGGGGTCGCTCCGGGCCAGCAGGTCGTCGAGCGAGGTGAAGTTCCCCAATGACTTCGACATCTTCTCGCCGTCGACCGTCACCCACCCGTTGTGCACCCAGTGACGGGCGAACGCACGCCCCGAAGCGACCGCCTGAGCTCGCTCGTTCTCGTGGTGCGGGAAGATGAGGTCGATCGCTCCCCCGTGGAGGTCGAACGCCTCGCCGAGCAGGTCGAGCGACATGACCACGCACTCGGTGTGCCATCCAGGGCGGCCCGCACCCCAGGGCGAGTCCCAGGTCGGCTCGCCAGGCTTCGCCTTCTTCCACAGCGCAAAATCGAGCGGGGAGCGCTTCTCTTCTGTCACCTCGACGCGAGCCCCGGCCCGGAGCGACTCGAGCGGCTGGTGCGCGAGCAAGCCGTAGCCGGGCACGTCGGCCACCGACAGGTAGACCCCGTCGGCGCTCTCGTAGGCGACTCCGCGCTCGACCAGCTCGCCGATGAGCTCGACCATGCGGTCCACATAGGCGGTCGCGTGGGGCGTCTCGTCGGGACGCAGGACCCCGAGCGCGTCCATCGCCTCCCACCAGACCGCCTCGTAGGTGGCGGCCAGCTCGGCTTCGGTGACGCCGCCTGCGGCCGCCCGCTCGATGATCTTGTCGTCGATGTCGGTGACGTTCGAGACGTAGGTGACGTCGAAGCCGTTGAAGATCAGGTAGCGCCGGAGCACGTCGAAGACCAGTGCGAAACGACCGTGCCCGAGGTGGGGCGCGTCGTAGACGGTCGGGCCGCAGACGTACATCGTGACCTCGCCCGGCGTGCGCAGCTCGAGCGTCGACACCCGGCCGGACGCAGTGTCGTGGAGCTCGAGCATGCAGGGTACGGTAACCCGATCATGCCGCACGACGTGAACGGTGCTCGGACCGGAGCGCGCGCTCCGACGGGCGTCCCGGACAAGCCCGGGCTCGAGGGGCTCGAGGCGACGTGGTCCGCGCGGTGGGAACGGGACCGTACCTACGCGTTCGACCGCTCGGCGACCCGGTCGCAGGTGTACTCGATCGACACGCCTCCTCCGACCGTGTCGGGATCGCTGCACATCGGCCATGTCTTCTCCTACACCCACACCGACACCGTCGCCCGCTACCACCGCATGCGCGGGAAGGCGGTCTTCTATCCGATGGGTTGGGACGACAACGGACTCGCGACCGAGCGGCGGGTCCAGAACTACTACGGCGTCCGATGCGACCCAGGGCTCCCTTACGACCCCGACTTCGTGCCACCGGCGGAGCCCCCGAAGGAGCCGCTGTCGATCTCCCGTCCCAATTTCGTCGAGCTCTGCCACCGGCTGACGGCGGAGGACGAACAGGTCTTCGAGCACCTCTGGCGGACGCTCGGCCTGTCGGTCGACTGGTCGCACACCTACGCGACCGTCTCGGAGCAGGCCCAACGGGTCTCCCAGCGCGGCTTTCTCCGGATGGCCGGCCGGGGCGAGCTCGCCCAGCAGACCGCCCCCACCCTCTGGGACGTCGACTTCCGCACGGCGGTGTCGCAGGCCGAGCTCGTGGACCGCGAGCGACCGGGTGCCTACCATCGCATCGCCTTCCCGCGGGCCGGAGGTGACGGGTCGGTCGAGATCGAGACCACGAGGCCAGAGCTGCTCGCCGCGTGCGTCGCCCTCGTCGCCCATCCGGACGACGCACGCTATGCGCCCCTCTTCGGCCGCGAGGTCCTGACTCCCCTCTACTCGGTGCGGGTCCCGATCGTGGCCCACCCGTTGGCGGACCCGGAGAAAGGATCGGGCATCGCGATGATCTGCACCTTCGGCGACACCACCGACGTGGTGTGGTGGCGCGAGCTCGCCCTTCCGACCCGCGCGATCGTCGGGCGCGACGGCAGGCTCCTCACCGTGGACTGGGGCGCCCCGGGTTGGGAGTCCGAGGAGCCCGCTGCGGCCTCGGCCCGTTACCGCGAGGTGGAAGGGCGGACGATCAACCAGGCCCGGAGCAAGGTGGTCGAACAGCTCGGCGAGTCCGGTGCGCTCCTCGGTGAACCGCGCCCGATCACCCACCCCGTCAAGTTCTACGAGAAGGGCGAACGGCCTCTCGAGATCGTGTCGTCGAGGCAGTGGTTCGTGAAGACGCTCCCCTTGCGCGAGCGCCTTCTCGTGCGGGGCGAGGAGTTGAAGTGGCACCCGCCCTACATGGAGCACCGCTACCGCGCCTGGGTGGAGGGCCTCACCGGCGACTGGAACATCTCGCGCCAGCGGTTCTTCGGCGTCCCGTTCCCGGTCTGGTACCCGCTCCGCTCGTCCGGCGAGGTCGACTTCGGCGCGCCGATCTTCGCCGACCAGCACCGGCTGCCGGTCGATCCCTCGACCGACGTGCCCGACGGCTACGACGAGGACCAGCGCGGACAGCCCGGCGGGTTCATCGGCGAGCCGGACATCATGGACACCTGGGCCACGTCCTCGCTCACGCCGCAGATCGCGGCCGGCTGGGAGGACGACCCGGATCTCTTCGGTCGTGTCTTCCCGATGGACCTCCGCCCACAGGCGCACGACATCATCCGGACCTGGCTGTTCTCGACAGTGGTCCGGTCCGAACTCGAGCACGCTTCGCTGCCGTGGTCGCACGCCGCGATCTCGGGATGGGTGCTCGACCCCGACCGGAAGAAGATGTCCAAGTCGCAGGGGAACGTCGTCACCCCGCTGCCCCTCCTCGAGCAACACGGCGCCGACGCAGTCCGTTACTGGGCCGCGAGTGGTCGGCCCGGGACCGATACCGCAGTCGACGAGGGCCAGATGAAGGTGGGGCGCCGCCTCGCCATCAAGGTGCTCCACGCCTCGCGGTTCGCCCTCGGCCGCCTGACCGGCCCCGACGGCTCGGTCGTCCCGAGAACGGTCGCCGCGGCCACCGCGCCGATCGACCGTGCGATGCTCCGCCGCCTCGCCGAGGTCGTCGAGGAGGCCACGGCCGCCTTCGAGGAGTACGACTACACCCGAGCGCTCGAGCGCACCGAGACGTTCTTCTGGTCGTTCTGCGACGACTACCTCGAGCTGGTCAAGACCCGCGCCTACGGCGACCCCGGTGAGCAGGGGCCGGCCTCCGCCCAGGCCGCGCTCGCGGTTGCCCTCTCCGTCCAGCTGCGCCTGCTCGCACCGTTCCTACCCTTCGTGACCGAAGAGGTCTGGTCGTGGTGGCAGCACGATTCGATCCACACCGCGTCATGGCCGACCACCTCGGAGCTCGAGGGCTCGTCCGCGGAGGACGGAGCCGGCTCGGTGCTCGAGGTGACCTCGGAGGTCCTCGGGCGCATCCGCCACGCGAAGACCGCCGCGAAGCGGTCGATGCGGGCGACGGTCGCCTCGTTGACGGTCTCGGACACGCCGGAGCGTCTCGCAGCACTGCTCGCTGCCGAGGGAGACCTCCGCGACGCGGGCGGGATCGCGTCTCTCGCGACCGTCGAGTCCGACGAACCCGCGGTCGACGTGGTGCTCGCCGAAGAAGGATGAGTCCCGATCAGGACAGGTAGCTGCTGAGCGCGGCCTCGGCCATCTCGTCGGGGGACCCGACCTGTTCGATGCGGCCGTGCACCATGATGGCGGCACGATCGGCCACCGAGAGCGCGGTGGTCACGAACTGCTCGACCAGCAGCACGGTCATCGCATGACGCGCGAGCTCGGATACCAGGTCGTAGAGCTCACCCACGATGAGGGGCGCGAGTCCCATCGAGAGCTCGTCGAGAAGGAGGACGCTCGGATCGGTGACGAGGGCTCGTGAGATGGCGAGCATCTGTTGTTCGCCACCGGAGAGCGTGCCCGCCATCTGACGGCGGCGATCCCTCAGGCGGGGGAAAGCCTCGAAGGTGCGCTCCTCGACCGTCTTCGCGTCGAGACCGCCGCGATAGGTCCAGATCCGCAGGTTCTCGCGCACGGTGAGGTTGGGGAAGATCCCCCGTCCTTCGGGGATCGCGCAGAGCCCTGCCCGGGTCAGCTTCTCGGTCGGGGTCTTCCCGAGGCGTCGGTCGCCGACCGCCACCTCGCCCGCGGTGGCCCGCATCCGCCCGCTCACCACCTTGAGCAGCGTCGACTTGCCTGCGCCGTTCGGGCCGAGGAGTGCGAAGACGCTCCCGGCGGGAACGGTCAGGTCGACGCCGTGGAGCACCTCGATCCGCCCGTAGGCCGCCCGCACCCCGGTGACGGTGATCTCGGGCGGGAGCTGGACCGTGGTCGCATCGGGTGACGCGGCCGGTGTGGCCGAGGAGGAGCTCACTAGACCGGCGACCCGTCGACGTCCGGGCCACTCCCCGGGGCTGCGGCGCCGAGGTAGGCCGCCTGCACGGAGGGGTCGTTGCGGATCTGGTCGGGTCTTCCCTCGGCGATCACCACCCCGAAGTCGAGCACGTAGATGAAATCGCAGACCCGCATCACGAGCTCCATGTCGTGCTCGACGAGGAGCACGGCCATCCCGCCGTCGGCGAGTCGGCGCAACAACTCGCCGAGCGCCTTCGACTCGGCTTCGTCGAGACCCGACCCGGGTTCGTCCAACAGGAGGACCTTGGGTCCGATCGCGAGGGCGCGGGCGAGCTCGACCATCCGGGCGAGCCCGGTCGACATCGCCGACGACTGACGGTGGCCGAGGCCCTCGAGCCCGACTCCTTCGAGCAGCCGGTCGGTGGTGGCAAGCGCGGTCGATCCCATCCCGCCATGGTCGCCGGCCATGTCCCCGACCCGGCCCGAGCGGCGCCACGGGAAGGCCCGCCTCACGTGGCGCCACTGCCACCACTTGACCGCGGACTCGAGGCCGACCTGCACGTTCTCGCCGGCGGTGAGCGTCCCGAACAGCTCGAGGCGCTGGAAGGTGCGCGCCAGGCCGAGACGCGCACGGCGATGGGGCTTCATACCCGTCACGTCCCGCTCGAAGAGCCGCACGGTCCCTCGCTCGGGCGCCTGCAGGCCGCTGATGACGTTGAACAAGGTCGTCTTCCCCGCACCGTTCGGCCCGATGAGACCGGTGATGGTCCCCGGCTCGACGATGAGGCTGGTGTCGTGCAGCGCGGCCACTCCGCCGAAGCGGACCGCGACCTCCGACACGGTCAGGGCCGCGCCGTCCATTGCGGCGTCAACTGGCGGCACGGGTCCCCCAGCCGAGCGCACGCCGTACCCCGCGCGGCGCGGGCGCCGCCGGCTCGGCAGTGGAGGGTGCACCGCGCACCCAGGGAAGGCGGAACTGCAGAGCCTCGATCCCGAGGAGCCCTCCCGCGGTCCGACCGATGAGGATGATGCCGACGCCCGCGAAGATGCCGAGACCGTTGTGCCAGAACTGGTTGAGCACCACGTAGGTCACCGCGGCCAGGAACGCGCCCGACACGGTGCGGACGCTCCAGATGACCACGAAGAGCACGAAGATGATCCCCGGGAAGATGTCGAAGTCGGTGGTCCCCACCGTCTGCTGCACGGTCCCGTAGAGGGCGCCCGCCAGTCCCGCCATCGCCGCGCCAATGGCGAAGACGGCCACCTTGGTGAACCCGATGTTGAGCCCGACGGTCGCGTAGGCGGCCGGCGAGTCGTTGACCGCCACCAGGCGGCGCCCGAAGAGACTGCGCCTGACGGCGAGGACCAGCCAGGCCGCGAGCACGAAGAACGCGCTCACCATCAGGAACTCGGCCGCATCGCCTCCGAAGGAGATTCCCGGCAGGACGATGCGGCCGATGATGACGCCGCCGGTGCCGTAGATGTGGGTGTCGGTGAAGAACCCGTTCGCCACCGCGTCGGCGAACGCGAACGTCGCGAGTGCCAGGTAGAGATCGCGGAGACGAATGGTGGGGAGTGCGACCAGCCCTCCGACCACCGCGCAGATCGCAGTCGCCGCGAGCAACCCGAGCAGCGAGCCGCCGCCGGCGACCTTGCCCATCACGAAGGCACCGATCCCCATGAATGAGAACTGGCAGAGGGAGACCTGGCCGGAGTAGCCGGTCACCAGGACGAGGGAGAGCGCCACGATCCCGAGGGTCATGATGTCGCCGCCGAGGGTGAGGACGGTCGTCCCCCGGAAGGGAGTGTTGTCGAACGCGACGGCGAGGATGATCGCCACCGCGAAGAACACGGCGCCGGCGATGAGCGACTCCCAGCCGCTCGCAACCCGGGGCGCGCGCACGGTGGTGAGCCGCCCGATGGCCCGCAGTCGCACCGACGGCAGGGTGACCAGCGCGATGAACAAGAAGACCATCGGGAGCGCGACGGTGACGTCGGGCACCAGGCTCTGCGGTAGGTGTGGGAGGAGGTAGATGATCACGTACTCCTCGAGCAGCCCGATGCCGATGGCCGCTACGAAGGTGACCGGGATGTTCTTCAGCCGGCCGACGATGGCCGCGGCGTAGCCGTTGACGACGAGGAGGGTCATCGCCTCGATGTTGAGGCCGGTGGTCTGGGTCGGCGCGAGGAGCACCCCGGCCAGTGCGGCCATCATGAAACCGAGGATCCACCCGTATTGGCTCATCCGGTTGGGGGACACCCCGGCCATCGAGAGCAGCTCGGGGTCGTCGACGACCGCCCGGAGCGCGAAACCGGTCCGGGTCGAATAGAAGAGGAGCCGGAGGAGAACGGCGACCCCGATCGCCACTCCGATGATCAGGACCTCCTGATACTGGATGTTGATCCCGAGCAGCCGGAACTGGCCGTTCACCATGTTCCCCACCGTGCGGGTGGTGGTCGGGTCCCAGATGATCACCGCGAGCCCGGTGAGGATCACCATGAGGCCGAGGGTGACCATCACCGGACGCTCCGCCGAGGCGCCGTGCAGCCGTCGCATCAGCACCCGCTCGACCAGCGCGCCCGAGATCGCAGCACCCACCACCAGGATGAGCAGCAGTGAGACAAGCTCGTTCACGTGGTGAGCGGTCGCGAGCTCCCAGTAGCAGAACGCGGCGATCATCCCGACCGCGCCCTGCGCGAAGTTGAACACCCCGGAGGTGGTGTACGTCACCACCAGACCAGTGGCGGCGATCGCGTACCCGGCCCCGAGCATGACGCCGAACACGGTGTATTGGAGAAAGCTGCTCACCGACTCGCCCTCATCCCCCCTACGTCACGCTCCGGCCCCGCGGGATCTGGTCGCGCCCTCAGGACTTCGGCGGCGTCACGTACTGGTAGTCGCAACGGTAGCCGTTAGTGCTGGAGTTGACCGGCGGGTCGTCGAGCCGCTGGAACTCACCATTGACCACCTGACCGATCAGGTAGCAGTTGCTGAGCGTCTTCGCGACCGGGTTGGCCGGGGCCTGGATGTTGTTGCCGCTGAAGGTGGTGATCTTCTGCAGCGACTGCAGCAGCGAGCCGCGGCTCGGGCTCGAACCCGCGTTCTGAAGGCCCTGGGCGAAGAGCTCGGCGGACATCCAGCCGTAGAGAGTGAACAGATCGGGTTGGAATCCGGGTGAGGCCACCTGGACCCAGTGGAGGAATGTCCCGACCGCCGGGATCGCCGAGGAATCGCCTCCGAGGTAGAGCGAGGCGTTCTGGTCGAGGTAGCTACCGTTTACCGCGGAAGCCCCGCCGGAATCGGAGACCAGCTGGTTCGAGTAGGTCGAGGCGCCGAGGATCACCGTCGGATGGAAGTTCTGCTGTTGGAGCGCCTTCAGCACACCCGAGGCGTAGTTCGCGGGCATCTGCTCGATGAACAGCATCTTGACTCCCGCGTTCCTCATCGCGATCACGTTCTGGGTGAAATCGGTCTGGGTGATCGCGAAGGTCTGGTCGTAGAGGACCTTGTAGCCCAGCTGCTGCATCACGTACTTCTCGCCGGCCCAGTCCGACTCGGCAGAGGGCTCGTCGGCAACCAGCGAACCGACCGCGGTGATGTCCTGGGGGAACTTCTTCTTGAAGTATTGCAGTGAGCCCTCCTGCCACCCGCCCGTGGCGGGGGCGGGGCTGAACACGTTCGACAGGTGCAGCGTCTTCTGATCGAGCGAAACGGTGACGTCGGGCATCCCCGGGTTCCTCGAGAGCACGACACCACCGAACTGGTCTTCGAGCGAGAAGCCGCCGACGAGGGCGAAGTCATTGGTGAGGGCGCTCTGGGTCAGCTGGGTATTGGTCGCACCCTGGAACAGGTCGTCACCCGAGTCGACGACGATGGTCCGGCCCTTCACTCCGCCGGTCGAATTGACGTCGTCGGCATAGGCCTGGGTCCCCACCGCGGCGCCCTTGAAGAGACCGCCAGAGAGCGTCGACACGTTGGCGACATGGACGGTCGTGCCGGTGATGCCGGTCCGATCGCTGAACGCGCTCTGCGGGATCGACGAGCTGCCGGCCGAGCTCCCCGACGTCGTGGCGGATGTGGCGGAGTTCGTCGAGCTGCAGGCGGTCACCAGCACCGCGGCGACGGTGACCAGACCCAGCGTGGTGATGCGCCTTCTCCACGATGCAGAACGCAAGGCTCCCCCTTGGACTCGAATCCGTTCGAACTGGCACCTCACGGCTGGCCAGGGGCCGGCAGCGAATATGTGACTCTACGTCAGAAACCCGAGCGGCTGTCCAGCACCGCAGGTCGGAGGCCGAGTCCTCCGAGACACCCCGAAGGGCTCAGTCGGGTTCGCGGTCCGCGACCCGGTGCCGGATCCCGTCGAGGAAGTGGACCGCCCCCGCGTCGCGTGCCGGCACCGGATCGAGGTCAACACGTCGAACGCATGTTGGGTCCTCGGGAGCTCGACATAGGCCACGGGAGCACGCGAGCGCTCGCGGAGCCGATCGACGAAACGCCTGGCGACCTCGCGCGGGACGAGCGAGTCGTTCGCGCCGTGGAACACCAGCATGGGCGGCGCGGACGCGCTCGCCCACCGGTCGGGCGACGCCCGCTCGAAGAGCGCACGGTCCTCGGTGGCAGATGCCTGCACGACCTGCTTCTCGAGGAAGCGGAGGAACGCCGGCCCCGAGATGCCCATCCCGTCGGGATCACCGGTCAAGTCGTAGACCCCGTAGAAGGGAAGGCAGGCGTCGACCGAGGTGTCCTCGTCCTCGAAGCCCGGCTGCCAATCCGGCTCGCCGGGGGTGAGCGCCAGCATCGAAGAGAGGTGACCACCGGCGGAGGCGCCGGAGACCGCGATGAACCCCGGATCACCGCCGAACTCGCCGATGTGGGCGCGCATCCAGCCGATCGCCCGCTTGCAGTCGATCAGTTGATCCGGCCAGGCCGCCTTCGGGCTCAGCCGGTAGTTGAGCGTGACGCACACCCAGCCGCGTCTGGCCAGCTCGAAGAGCATCGGCCGTCCCTGCTGGCGTTTGTCCCCGATCACCCACGCGCCGCCATGGATGTAGACGAGGACGGGCGCGCCCTCGGGTGCGGGAGTCCGCCGGGTGTAGACGTCGAGGCGGTGACGTCTCTTGCCGTCGCCCCAGTAGTCGACGTTGGCGATCTTCGCGACGTCGAGCGGTCGGTAGGGAACGGCGAGCACGAGCCGCCACCAGGTCCGGCGCGGCTCGACGAAGCTCTCGTGAGGTTCTCCGAGCGGGTCGGTCGAGCGTGCCTCACCGCCGAGCGCGTCGTCGAGCGCCGCGTCCACGACGAAACGGCTCCGGCTCGCGACGACGGCGAGCCGTCCGAGGACCACCCACGACGCCGCTGCGAGCCCGAGGCCGACCTGACCGGGCCAGGCGCCGAGCGCACCGAGCACCGTGAAGATCGAGGCGAGCGCGACCCCGGCCGCCGCGACGTGGAGCGGCAGCTCGCTCGGGATCCAACCGAGGACGAAGCTCGCCACCCCGAACGGCTGCCTGCGCGCGGGCCGCCAGGCACTTGCGGTGACCAGCGTGCCGAACAGGCTGACGGCGAGGAACGCCCAGCTCACCTCTCCATCAAAACACCTACGGCGAGCGCGCGACCACCATCGAGGTGGCGCCCGAGCACACCGCGATCGGGCGGCCGAAGGTCCTCGCGGCGGCGGTGTAGGGGATCACGGTGTCGAACCCGGCCACCACGAAGACGCCGGTCCGCCCGGGCCCCTCGACCACGAGGAGCGACGTCCCGCCGGGTGCGAACGCCAGCGCGGCCGGATCGGTGACGCCGAAGGCATCGAAGCTCGTGGCCGGAAGGGTCGACCCGGACGCGGCAGCGATCGGGACCACCCGCCCGCCGTATTCCTGCCCGCCCTGCCCCAGCGCGTACACGGTGGTCCCGTCCGCGGAGACGACCACTCCGTGCTGCGAGTAGACCGAGGAGACCGACATGCCGGTCGGGATCTCGGTGCCGGCGGTCGCGTCGGCGGTGTCGAAGGGGATCACACCTCCGTTCACCAGTGCGTACGCCATCGGGCCGACCGGATCGAGCGCGAGCCCGTAGACCGTGTGACCAGCTCCGAGATGGAGCGGCGTGCCGACGTCGCGGGTCACTGCGTCGACGGGCACCACCGCCGATCCGATCGCGGTGAGAACGATCCTCCCGTTGGGCATGACCGCGATGGCGTGGGTCCCGCCCTGTCCGGGGATCACGATCGGGGTCATGGCCCACTGACTGGTCAGGTCGATGGGCACCACGACGTTCTCGCTCCGGGTCGTGGTCTGCGATCCCGGTGACGACCCCTTTCCGGACGTCGAGGACCCTCGGCTGCTCGGCGCCGACTGGCTCACCGACGTGGTGGTCCCGACGAAGGCCCAGCGACCGGCCGGCGAGGTGGCGATGGCGAAGTCGCCGAGTGCAGGGGTCCCCGAGATGGGAAGGCGGATGGGTGCCTCCGCCGTCCTCGTCGCGAGCTCGACCGGGGTGACCTCGTCGGGGCACACCACGTACCCGATCCCACCGGCCGGGGCGGGCGAGGGCGCACCGACGGTGGGCGGCACGGGCGTCGCGAGCAGAGAGCACCCGGTGGCGATCCCCGACAGGGCCAAGGCCATCGCCATTGCTGCCGCCCGGTGCGCTGGCGACCGGACGCTGCCAGGAGGCGCCGGGATTCGCGATTCGGTCTCGCTCACCGACCCGCCCGCGGCGGGCCGATGGCCGCCACCGCGAGCGGCACCGGGAGTGCCCCCGAACGCGCCAGGGAGTCGTGGAACGTCCTGAGCGAACCCCCGCCGGCCAGCCACTCGTCCCGCGCCTGCTCGATGGCCAGCGCTCCGGTCAGGTAGGCGGAGGCCTGGGTCGGCCAGGCGCAGTACCGAGCGACCTCCGACCGCGCAGTCGGAAGAGGGAGCAGCGCGCGCTCGTGCATGAACGACACCGCTTCGTCGGTCTCCATCTCTCCGACATGCAGCGAGGTGTCGACCACGATCCGCGCCGCCCGGAGCAGGCGGGCTTCGAGGTGGCCGAGCTCCTGTTCGGGTGTGAAGAACCCGGCCTCGCGCATCATGGCTTCGGCGTAGAGAGCCCAACCCTCGACGAAGTAGGTGGAGGTGAAGAGCCTGCGGATCGGCCGCGCCTCCTTCATGGTCATCAAGTGCCAGTGATGGCCGGGGTAGGTCTCGTGCACGGAGGTCGTCGGCACCGAGAAGGGGGCATTGGACTCGAGGAGGCCATCGACCTCCTCGCGGTCGTTCTCGTCGACCGGATAGGGCACGAAGAAGAACCCGTCCCTCGAGGGCTTGAACATCGGGGGCGACAGGTACGACGCGACCGCGAGGATCGCGCGGAGGGCGGCCGGCGCGGGGACCACGTGGCAGTGCTCGTCGGGTGGCAGCGACACGAGGCCGTGGTCGACGAGGAATTGGCGCGCCTCGAGGCAGCACGCCTCGTAGTCGGCGCGCATCCGGT
Organism: uncultured Acidimicrobiaceae bacterium; assembly: GCA_963769905.1. Lineage (GTDB taxonomy): Bacteria > Actinomycetota > Acidimicrobiia > Acidimicrobiales > RAAP-2 > Bog-756. The sequence continues at coordinate 269,908 of CAVYNG010000002.1, read as the reverse complement.
CGATCGACGGCGCCCGGTTCTGCTGAAGGCGGCGGAGGGTTTCGCGCCACGGACGCGAGCCGTCGAGGGCGAGTGCGGCACCCTCGAGCTCGGTGGTGAGCCGCTCGAGCTCCGCCTGGCCCCGCTCGCGGAGGGTCCGCACGTCGAGGTCGAGCAGCTCACCCTGCCGGAGGACCGCCTCGTAGCGCTCCTCGCCGAGGACGAACGTGCCGCTGCACCGCGGCGCGAGGTCGCGCAGGAACGTCGCGAACTCCTCGTAGGCGCGCGCCGCTCCGGCGCCCGCCGCCTCGAGGCGCGTCCGATTGGAAGGATCGGTGGCGAGGTCGGGGACCTCGTCGCGGGCGAAGGTCGCGCATGCGTCGCACTGCGCGATCCCCCTCTCGACGATGAGCCTGCTCGCGAGCGACGGGTCGAGATTGGTGACCGCCTGGGCAAGGACTCCTTCGATCGCGGCGAGACGGTCGACGGCTGCGTCGGTGAGCTCGTCCTCGGGGTGGAGCCGGAGCAGGAACAGTTCGGTGATGCCGGTGTCGAGGTACTCCTCGGGGGAACGCCGCCAGTCCTGCCAGTCGGCAAGTGCCACCCGTACGCCGACCCGGGCCATGACCAGCGCACGATCGACGGCCTCCTCTGGCGCCAGCCGGTCGGGATCGAAGGAGCCGAACCGTTCGAGCCACTCGAGGTCTGCCGTGGCACGGCGCTCGTAGGCAGCCGCGGAGAGATCGTCGAGCCGGTGGTCGAACCCGTCGCGGCCGAGGAGCGACGCCCACCTCGGGGACTCCTCGAGCTCCCGATCGATCAGCTCCTCGACCGCGCGCTCGAAGGGACTCGGAGTTGCAGCTGCAGGCACCTTCGGGAGTATAGGAATGGCAGGTCAGGCCACCCCGGCGCACCCCGGCGCGATCGCCCGGTTCGCCACCCGGCATCCGCGAGAGGGGCCGTCCGCGCTCGGCCCTCCTGTCTACGATGGCGCGTGCATGCAGGTGCCGCGCGCCACCGAGGGTCGCCCACCGCGGAGGTCGGGTGCCTTCGATGCCCGCCTGCTGCAGTACACGACCACCACCCGGCGATTCCTCCTCGCCGCAGTGGCGCTCGGCGCGGTCACCGCGGCGCTGGTCGGGATACAGGCGTGGATGCTCGCCACGGTCGTTGCGGGAGCCGTCGCCCACCATCAGTCACTCGGCGAGCTGACCGGTCCTCTGGTCTTCCTGCTGGCGACGATCGCGGGGCGCGCGTTGGTGGTCTGGTTGACCGAGCTCGCTTCGAACCGCGCGTCCACGACGGCGAAGTCGGAGCTCCGCGGCGCGCTCGATGCACCACGTCGCCGAGCTCACCGACGGGTCGGGGACCGAGGTCGACGGGTCGAGGATCACCCTGCTCACCGTCACCGGGATCGACGCGCTCGACGCCTACTTCTCGCGCTACCTCCCCCAACTCCTCCTCGCGGTCATCGTCCCGGTGACCGTGCTCGCCATCGTCAGCTGGAACGACTGGATCTCTGCGGCGATCATCGCGGTGACGCTCCCACTCGTGCCGGTGTTCATGGCACTGGTCGGCGCCGCCACCCGTGACCAGACACTCCGGCGCCATCGGGAGTTGGGGCGGCTCGGGGGCCACTTCCTCGACATCGTCACCGGGCTCCCGACGCTCAAGATCTTCGGGCGGGCCAAGGCGCAGGCCGCCGCCATCGCGGACATCACCGACCGGTATCGACGGGCCTCGATGGCCACGCTGCGCCTCTCCTTCTTGTCGTCGCTCATCCTCGAGCTGGTCGCGACCGTCTCGGTCGCCCTGGTCGCCGTCGCGGTCGGGTTGCGACTCCTCGGCGGACAGCTGGACTTCCGCACCGCGCTGTTCGTGCTCGTCCTCGCACCCGAGGCCTACCTTCCGCTCCGTCAGCTCGGGACTCATTTCCACGCGAGCGCGGACGGGATGCGCGCGGCCGAGGAGATCTTCGACGTCCTCGAAGTGGTGCCGGCACCACCCGGATCGTTGCAAGTGGCGCCCGATCCGCGCACCAGCCGGATCACGATCACCTCGCTTCGCGTCCTCTACCCCGGACGACCGGCGGCGCTCGATGATTTCGGCCTGACCATCGACCCGGGCGCGGTGGTGGCCCTGGTGGGACCGAGCGGCTGCGGCAAGTCCACACTGTTCGAGGTCCTCTGCGGTCTCGTCCTCCCGACGTCGGGTTCGGTCGACGTGGGCGGGACCGACCTGGCCGACCTCGACCCGGGTGCCTGGCGTTCGAAACTTGCGTGGGTGCCGCAACGGCCGCATCTGTTCGCGGCATCGGTCGCCGACAATGTGCGGCTGGGCCGACCGGACGCGACCGCGGCACAGCTCGCCGCGGCGGTCCGTGACGCCCATCTCGACGACGTGCTCGCGCGCCTCCCAGAGGGCATCGAGACGCGACTCGGTGAGCGCGGCGCGGGCCTGTCGCGTGGCGAACGTCAGCGGGTCGCGCTGGCCCGAGCCTTCGTGCGCGACGCTCCCCTTCTCCTGCTCGACGAGCCGACAGCAGGGCTCGACGGGCAGACGGAGGAGACGGTTCTCGAAGCGGTCCGCCGTCTGGTAGCCGGACGGACGGTGGTGATGGCAACCCACCGCCCCGCGCTCCTGGCGCTCGCCGACCGCGTCGTCGGGATGGAACCGGTGAGCGCGCGATGACACCTCGCGAGCCGCTCGCCCCGATCGGCAGGACCCTCGGGATCGCACGCCCGGTGGCGTCGGCGTTGATCGCCACCATCGCACTCGGCTGCGGAGCGGTCGCAGCGGCGATCGGGCTGATGGCCGCGTCGGCGTGGCTGCTCTCGCGGGCTGCGGAGCATCCGCCCGAGGCGGCACTGACCATCGGCATCGTCCTGGTGCAGGTCTTCGGCCTCTCGCGGGGCCCCTTCCGCTACGGCGAACGGCTGGTCGGGCACAACGCCGCCTTCAGGTTGCTCGCCTCGGTGCGTGTCCGCCTCTACGGCCACCTCGAACGACTCGCGCCCGCCGGGCTTCCGGCCTTTCGCAGCGGAGACCTGATGGCCCGGCTGGTGTCGGACGTCGACGCGTTGTCCGACATCGTGGTGCGGATCCTCCCCGCGTTCGCCGTCGCCGGGTTGGTGGGCGCGGCCACGATCCTCGCCGTCTGGGCGTTCCTTCCGGCTGCGGCCCTGGTGTTCGCCGCGGCCCTGTTCCTGTCGGCGATCCCGGTGCCCTGGCTGACCGGCATCCTCGCCCGCCGGCGGGAGTCGAGCCAGGCGATGTTGCGAGGTGAGCTCGCAGCGTCGGTCGTCGACCTGGTCGAAGGAGCGCCGGAGCTCGCGGTCTACGGCGCGATGGAGGCCCAGCTCGACCGCATCGACTCGATCGATCAAGCGCTCGCGGCGGTCGCCCGCTCGTCCGCGGCGACTACCGGCATCGGGCTCGGACTCACTACGTTCCTCGCGGGTGCGGCGACCTGGGGCGTGCTGGTCGTCGGGGTCCCCGCGGTCGACTCCGGACGGCTCGGCGGAGTCTGGCTGGGCTCGCTCGCGCTGGTACCGCTGGCGGCCTTCGAGCTCGTGTCGGCTCTGCCGGCCGCGTCTCAGGCGCTCCACCGGGTCCGTGCGTCGGCCGCGCGGCTGTTCGCGATCGCCGACACACCGGACGTGACCTCCGAGCCCTCCTCGCCGGAGCCGTCACCGGTCCCCCCGGTCGACCTCGAGGTCCGTTCCCTCAGGGCCGGCTATCCGGTCTCGTCTCATCCCGGTGACCCGCGCGGTGCCGGCCTGGAGGAGCATCCGGCTCTGCGGGAAGTCGACCTCAGCCTTCCTCCGGGCAAGAGGATCGGGGTCGTCGGTCCGAGTGGTGCGGGCAAGACCGCTCTCGCCTCGGTGCTGGTCGGGTTCCTTCCGATCCGTTCGGGGAACGTCGCCCTCGACGGGGCGCCGATCGCCAGGCTGCGCGGTGAGGACGTGCGCCATCTCGTCGGGCTGGTGAGTCAGGACAGCCACCTCTTCGACGCGTCCCTGGCCGAGAACCTCCGGATCGGACGACGCGACGCCTCCGACGCCGAGCTGGTCACCGTCGTCGAGCGGGTGGGGCTCCGACCGTGGCTCGAGAGCTTGGCCGACGGTCTCGCCACCGAGGTGGGGCGATTCGGCACTCGAATCTCGGGTGGCGAGCGCCAGCGGGTGGCGGTCGCCCGCGCCCTCCTGGCCGCGTTCCCGATCCTCGTCCTCGACGAGCCTGCCGAGCACCTCGACGTCGACGCGGCGGACTCGCTGACCCGCGACCTCCTCGCGCTGACCGCGGGCCACTCCACCGTGCTCGTCACCCACCGCCTCGCCGGACTCGAAGGCGTGGACGAGATCGTCGTGCTCGACGGAGGGCATGTCGTCGAGCGTGGCACCCACCGCGAACTGCTCGCCTCGGGAGCGACCTACGCGGCGCTCTGGTGGAGCGAGGCGAACGCCGACCGGGCCGCGAGGGAGCTGTCCGGCATGCGGACGACGGTGGCTCGGAAGTCGAGGGGGAGCTGAGCGGCCGCCCGCTTGAAGGCGTGCCGAGGAGGAGGGGCGACCTCGACCGATCGGGTCGTCCCCCCGATCCTCCCAGCTCAGGCCCTAGGTGGCCCGCTGCCCGAGCGCCGAGCCGATGGGGCGGCGACGGACCCGGCGGTGGTTCGCCCGAAGGCGCACCGTCGAGGCACCGGCCTCGGAGGTCGTCGTGACCCGGAAGCCGGCGTCGGAGAAGGCGCGCAGCATTTCATGATTCTCGGTGACGTTCTCGGCAACGAACGCGTGGATGCCGCGAGTCGAGGCGGCTTTCGCGAGGTCCTCGAGGAGCACGCTCCGATCCGGTGATGCCGGTATTCGTCCGCGACGACAAAGGCCACCCCTGCCTCATCGGGACCGGCCGGCCGCGCGTCGGCACCGACCGCGACCTGACGCCCCGTCCAGCGCGACTCCGAAGGGCGTCGGGTGAGCGGAGAGGAAGCACCCACAGCGAGCGAGATCGATCGCGGGCGGAGGACCGTGCCCTCGACCGTCGCCAACTCGCCTTCGAACGCGGTCGGAACCGGGGTCACAGGTCGCCGTCGGGGCACTCGAGAGAGCCATCGGCCCGGCGCGACGAGCGCAGCGCTGCAAACCCCTGACCAGGCACAACACTCTCAGGAGCTCGCTCGGACCACCCCGGTGGCGGCCTCTCGGCGGCGGTTCGCGCCGGCAGACGACCGGTCCGGTGAAGACCGCGGTTCGCCTGCGGACGAACGATCGAACGGCTGTCGCAGGGTTTCGCTCGGGCCCACCGGATCCGGCTCCCGACGATCCGGCGCCGCTCCTCCCGACGCGGGGACGCAATGTGCCGGAAGCCGACAGTTCGGCACGGGTGGCGTCGAGTCGTCGTGACTTCGAACGCCGATCTTCCGGTGGCACGCGACCCAACTGCATGTCGCTCGCGCGGCCGGGTAAAGCCCTGACGTGGTTCCCGTCGGGGATGCTCTGTACGAGCGAGCAAAAGAGCGTCATCATGGGGGTGCGCCCGAACGACCGCGCTCCTCAGCTGGGTTGCCGACCGGTGGGTCGCTCTCGAGACAGAGGACTGGACGCGAGGGACGAGGCTGGACCTGACGAAGGGGGCCACGATGGCATTGGACAGCGAACGAGTGGTGACGAGCGGCAACGGGCACAGCCCCGAGCTCCCGCTCGCGGTGCGGCCCGTCGACACCGGCCGTCGTCTGGACGCGCTCGCCCCTCTGATCCACCAGCTGATTACCTGGGAAATCGTCTCCCAGACAGAGTCGGGAACCTTCGTGCTCCAAGACGACGTCCAGCGGCGGCTCCAGGAGCTGTCGGCTTCGCAAGCTCATTCGACGGCCGCTGTCTATGTGGGGCGCATGTGCCAGCGATGCGGTGTGGTCGGGGTCACCCGCCTCGTCGACGGCGAGTTGCTGTGCGCTTCGTGCAACGTGCCCGAGCTCGTCGAAACGCCGGTAGAGCCGCCCGCAGAGGTCGTGCAACGTCGCTCCCGCTGGCACCGCAAAGCCGGGTGACCGAAGCCGCGTCCGACATCGCGGAACCGTGAGCTAGCCGCCCGAACGTGTGCCGGGTCGCACGACTCCCATCGTCAGCATGCGGCGTCGCTCATCGGCGGCTCGGACGAGCTGTACCGCTCGGTCGACGACAAACCGCGGATCAGGATGAGAAGAACCGACCTCCGAGAAGCGGTCGAACGGTCCGCCGAGCTCGAGGGAGCACCAGTCGAGTGAGCACCTCGACCGTGGACGCCTGGGCCGTCGACCGACCGGGTCCGATCGACGAAGGACCGCTCCGGCGGGTGGAGCGAGAGGTGCCCGAACCGGGTCCGGGCCAGATACGGCTGAAAGTGCGGGTGTGCGGGGTGTGCCGGACCGATCTCCACCTCGCCGAGGGCGACCTCCCACCCCGGCATCCCGAGGTGGTGCCAGGCCACGAGGTGGTGGGCGTCGTCGAACGCAACGGAGCCGGCAGCACACGGTTCCGGCTCGGCGACCGGGTCGGCGTACCATGGCTCGCCCACACCGACGGAACCTGCCGGTTCTGCCTCGACGGACACGAGAACCTCTGCGTCGCGCCGCGCTTCACCGGATGGGACGTCGACGGCGGCTACGCCCGAGCAATCGTGGCCGAAGAGGCCTACGCCTACCCGATCCCCGAGGCCCTCTCCGACGAGCAGGCCGCGCCTTTGTTGTGCGCGGGCATCATCGGTTACCGCGCGCTCCGCCGCTCCGAGCTGCCCCCCGGGGGCCGGCTCGGCATCTACGGGTTCGGCGGGTCGGCGCACCTCATCGCTCAGATCGCGCTGGCGGAAGGGGCTCGCGTGCACGTGCTCACCCGATCGGTGGCAGCCCGGCGACTTGCGCTCGAGCTGGGTGTGACGAGCGCGGGGGGTGAGGACGACCCTGCTCCGGAGCCCCTCGACGCCGCGATCTTGTTCGCGCCGGTCGGGACGCTGGTGCCTCCCGCGCTCGAGGCCCTCGACCGAGGGGGAACCCTTGCGGTCGCGGGCATCTACCTCACGCAGATCCCCCCGCTCGACTACAAGCGTCATCTCTTCGAGGAGCGGACGCTTCGCAGCGTGACCGCCAACACCCGAAAGGACGGCAACGAATTCCTCGAGGCCGCCGTCCGCTACGGGGTGCGGGCTTCCACCACCCCCTATGCGTTCGACGACACGCCGACAGCGCTCGCCGACCTCGCGCACGATCGGGTGAACGGCGCCGCGGTGGTGGTCGTCGACGAAGGATGACACAGACGGTGCGCCCCGTTCACGATTCCTTGACGACCGAATACCAGATGCGGTGCGCGACATGCACGACCGCATCGCCGATCCGAGAGGACCGCCGGTAGAGCTCGCGCCGCCCGGCCACCTCACGCAGGTCGGAGTTGACGAGCAACGCGGACATCGCACGGCGGTAGACCTGCTCGAGCTGGTGCTGGTGATGCACCGCGGTGTCGGCGTGGCCTGTCGCCCGGTCGGGATCCTTGACGAGATCAAGGAAAGCATCCACCAGGTTCTGTACACCGAGGGCGATCAGGTCGGCCATCTCAGCCATTGGGGGGTCGGGGAGCATGTCGAGGAGCTCCGCCTCGCGCACGAGGTCCTTGGCGGAAGTGACCACGGCGTCGAGTCGCTCGGAGAGCTCGTAGATGTCCTCGGGCCCGATCGGCGTGACGAATGCTTGGCGCACCGCGGTCGCCACCTCGCGGCGCACGCGGTCGGCTTCGTGCTCGAGGCTGCCGACGCGATGTGCTGCGGAGCGGTCGCCATGGGCCCAATCACGGAACGCATCCACGGCGTTGACCGTGACCTCCCCCTGACGGGTCAGCCGGTCGAGAAGATCCGGTGAATCGGGAAGGAACCACCGCCGCCACCTCTTCATCCCGCCCACCTCCAGAACGGGAGCAACACGGCGCCGAGCGCCGCGCACAGCGGGAGCGTGACCACCCAGGCGAGCCCGATCTCCCCGGCCACCGCCCAGCGCACGTGGCGCCACCGCTCGCCGGAGCCGACCCCGACCACGGCCGGTGCCACCACGTCGCTCGTCGAGACGGGCGCGCCGAGGAGCGACGCGGCCAAGACGATCACTCCCGACGAACCCTGGCTCACCAACCCGTCGAGCGAGCGGATCGGGTAGATCCGTCGACCGAGGGTTCGGACGACCCGCCATCCGCCGAGCAGCGTGCCGGCGGTGAGCAGCAGGGCCGACCCGAGGACCACCCAGAAGGGCACCGCGAAGTGAGTCAGCCGGCGTGCTGCGACCAATGCCGCCGTGACCAGCCCCATCGTCTTCTGCGCGTCGTTCGATCCGTGGGCGAAGGCCAAGCCCGCTGAGGCGACGAGCTCTCCGGCACGCACCGGAGTCTCGACCCGGCGGGCGGCGCGCCGTAGGGACCTCCTCGCTGCGCGGATACCCACGGCGGCCAGCACCAGGGCGAGCACGGTGGAGAGCAGCAGCCATGCAAGGGATCCGAGTACGCCGACCGGGTGGAGTCCGTTGAGACCGCCCCAGTTCACCGCCCCCGCCCCTCCGTCGGCGAGCGCGGCGCCGGCGAGCGCGCCGACCAGGCAGTGGCCGGAGCTGCAGGGCAGTCCCCACCACAAGGTGGCCAGACTCCACAGGAGCGCGCCGAGGACGGCGGCAGCGAGGACGGCCAGCATCTGGTCGGGGGGGACCTTGGCGATGCCGGCGATGGTCGCCGCGACCGCGGTGCCGACCACGAGCGCGCCGAGCACGTGGAACACGGCCGCGAAGGCGACCGCGGGTTCTGGTCGGACCGCATGGGTGACCACCGGTGCGGCGACCGCGTTCCCTGCGTCGTGCACCCCGTTGACGAGGCAGAAGGCCGCAGCGAGGAGAACGACGACCAGCAGCACCCGGCGATCCTTGCATACCGACCTCGCCCTGCCGCGGGGCCGCCCTCCCTTGCCGAGGAAGGTACGCGGTGGGTCGGCGCTTCGACGAGGTTGCGGCCTGCTACTGCGGTTCGGGCAGCTTCGACTCCTCGACGCGGGAGGCGAACCGCTGCATGCCCGTCAGCCACCCGTCCGGCGAGCCGACCGCGGCGGGTCCGGAAGAACTGGTTCGCGCTGGTCGCCTTCCTCCTCGTGTACCAGGTCCTGATGTCGGCGGTGTCGGTGCGCGGCTACGTCCAGGAGCTCCTACGGCATCAGCGGCAGTGGAGGTAGGCGTCGACCCGGAGCCGGTACCACTTGCGCCTCAGCGCAGGCGCCGGAAGGCACGGACCGCGCGGCAGGCGCCGTATCGAGTAGCGCGCACGGGGATCGACCCCGGGGCCCCCTCCGTCAGTCGCGTGGTCGGCTGGTAACGATGTCCGCTGCGGTCACGAAGATGCCGGCACCGGTCAGCTCGAGCCCTCGACGACAGGCCTCGACGAGCTTCACCTGGTGCGGGTCGCCACTGGTCGAGGCCAGCATCGCCAACTCGTCGTTCCACTCGGCCCCGTCGCCGACCGGGGCAGGGTCCACGTCGCGGTAGAGGGCTCGGTGTTCGGCGCGCAGCTGCGCGACGGCGGCGCTGCCCTCGGCAGGTCGGATGTGATCCGCGAGGAGCTCGACGGCCATTGCCCCGGTGACCCCGTGCAGGTAGAGGATGTTCGGCGCCGTCACGAAGCACCGGGCGCCCTCTGCACCGAGCTCGCTGGCCGCCAGCCTCGCATCGTCGACCTGCTCGGCTTGCTCGACGGTCTGGCCCGGTCGGCACCACGTCGCCCAGTTGGCGAGGGCTCGGGTCAGTTCCGCCCGCCGCGAAGGCGTCTCGGTGGACTCGATGGCACGCACGGCGTGCGACGTCCTGATCACACCGTGGAACAGCGCTCCGTGCAGGCCCGGCATGAGACGCGGTACCCAGGTCGCAACCACCGAGCGCCAACCCTCTTGCTCGATGGCACGATCGAAGTAGCCGAGCCACTCCGGGAGGAGACGGGTGTCCCCCAGCTGGCTCGACCAGTCGAAGTCACCGTGCCAGGGGGGTGCCACCGGTCCGGGCGCTTCCACCAGCGAGTGCTCGAACCGCTCCGCCCACTCGTCGATCACCCGGTCGAACCCGAGTGCGTCGAGCGCCTCGCAGGCCATCGGGCCGTGGTTCACGAACCGCACCGGTGGCGCGAAGTCGAGCGCCGACACCCGGTCGAACGCGCGATCCAATACTTCGGGGTGCCCGGTCATGCCGCCCTCCGAGGGTCCGACACCCGCCGTCCCCACATCCCCGGGCGATCGTTTCCGACATTCCAGCTGATGATGCGTCGGGGCCAGATCCGGATCACCGGCCGCCGCACGGTGCCCTCCGGGTCTCCTTCGCCCCCGAGCGCCTCGGCGACGCCTCGGACCTCGACGCCACGGACCTCCCACGGATCGACCGAGGCGATGTCGTCCACGACAAGCGCGACGTTCGGGTTGGTGGCGAGGTTGCGGAACTTCCTCGACGCCGTCAGGTTCCACCCGGAGATGTCGATCGTCCCGAGCGCCTCGTTCACGACGAAGCCGATCGGGTTGTTCTGGGGTGCCCCGTCGACGGCGACGGTGGCGAGGCGACCGAGGCGCTGGGATCGCAGGTAGTCGAGCTCGGCAGGAGTAAAGGGTGTTTCGTCCATGCCACGTAGGTTAAAACCTCAAGTTATATTGAGGTCAAGGCCATGGTGCAATTCCCCGCACAGATCCGTGAGCTGTCGGTCGGTCAGCTCTCCGCCCGCAGCGGCGTCGCCGTCTCGGCGCTCCATTTCTACGAGTCGAAGGGACTCATCACCAGCCGCCGTACCGAAGGGAACCAGCGGCGCTACCCCCGCGACACCCTCCGGCGGGTCGCGTTCATCCGCGCGGCCCAGGAGGTCGGGATCTCGCTCGCGGCGGTCAAGGACGCGCTCGACCAGCTCGGGGGGGACAAGACCCCGACTCGACGTGATTGGGCGAGGCTCTCCGAGCACTGGCGCAAGGACCTCGACGAGCGCATCGAACACCTCCAGGCCCTGCGCGAGCGGCTGACCGGGTGCATCGGCTGCGGCTGCCTCTCGATCGACAGGTGCGCGTTGGTCAACCCGGACGATCGCCTCGGCGCGCAGGGCGCCGGTGCGCGGAAACTCCTCAGACCGGGTCGCGGCTCGTCCTGACCCGTCATCGAAAGGCCGGGCCGCCGACGGTCGCCCCCATGCCGTCCTCGAACCGATCGACCGCGTCGAGATGGCGGCGTCTCTCGGCGTCGTCGAGGAAGGACGCTCTGAACGAGTTGCGCGCCAGCTGGACGACCTCGGACCGCGAGAGGTCGAGGGCGATCGCCACCGCCTCCAGGTTGTCGGCTACGTAGCCGCCGAAGTAAGCCGGATCGTCCGAGTTGACGGTCACCAACAGCCCCCGGCGAAGGAGGATGGCGAGGTTGTGCTCGGCGAGCGAGGGGAAGACCCGGAGCCTGAGGTTCGACAACGGGCAGACGGTCAGAGGGACCTGTTCGGCGACGAGGCGGCGAACCAGATCCTCGTCCTCCGTGCACCTCACGCCGTGGTCGATACGGCTCGCGCCGAGGTCGTCGAGGGCTTCTTCGATGTAGGCGGCAGGGCCCTCTTCACCCGCGTGCGCGACCGCGCGAAATCCCTCGCGGCGGGCCCGCACGAAGACCGTCCGGAACGGGGACGGTGGATGACCCGCCTCGGCCGAGTCGAGCCCGACCGCGGTGATCCACTTCCGGTACGGCAGTGCCTCGAGGAGTGTGGCCATCGCGCTCTCGGGGCTCGAGTCGCGGAGAAAGCAGAGAATGAGGCGCGAGGTGATCCCGAAGCGGTGCTCCCCGTCGGCGAGCGCGTGCCGGATTCCGCTCACCACCGCTCCGAAAGGGATCCCGCGTGCCGTGTGGGTCTGGGGATCGAAGAACACCTCGGCGTGGCGGACCCCCTGGGCATCGGCCCGTGCCAGGTAGGCGAGGGTCAACTCGTAGAAGTCCCGTTCGGTGACGAGCACCGCGCACCCGGCGTAGTACACGTCGAGGAAGGACTGCAGGTCGTCGAAGACATACGCGCGACGCGCCTCGTCGACGTCCGCGTACGGCAGCCGGATCCGGTTGCGCTCAGCGAGATCGAAGAGCAGCTCGGGTTCGAGAGTCCCTTCGATGTGCAGGTGCAACTCCGCCTTCGGGAGCGACCGGAACAACTCGCTCGTGAGATCCACCGGCACGGTGGCGATCATCTCCCACCCTGGCGAGTCCTGCCACCCCTTTGACCTGTTCTACGCCGCGGCGACCTTCCACAGATAGCCGTCGGGATCGCTGAAATACCCGAAGTACCCCCACTGCGCCCCGGCGGGGGCCTTGACGACGGCACCGCCGGCGTCCTTCGCCTGCGCGATGACGGCGTCGACCTGATCGTTCGAGTCGACGATGTAGTGGAACGAGGCACCTCGGAAGCCGGATCCCTCCGGCGAGACACCGGCGTCCCCCGCCGCCGCCTCGCGGGGATAGAGCGCGAGGGACGACGATCCGTCGCCGAGGTCGAACCGGACGAAGTTGGGATAGTCCTGGTCGATCGCACAACCGAGTCCATCGCGGTAGAAGCTCTTCGACCGCTCGAGATCCTCGACTCCGATCATGATGGCCGTGACCTGCACAGACATGTGACTCCTTTCGCTCTTGTACCTCTTCTTCTCTGACTCTTCTGATTTGCCGACCAGCCGCACGAGCGGTGGCCTCCACGTCGGCACTATGACGGATGGGATCCCTCAGGTGTGACGGGCGCTGGCCGCCAGGCCCGATCCGGATCCGCCGCGTGTCGTCGGGACGGCGCCGGTGATCGCGGCGAAGACCGGATCCGCCTCGGGAACCAGGGAGGTGACGTCGAGACGGAGGCAATCGCCTTCGGTCACCAGCTCGAAGTCGAGGAAGGGGCAGCACCGCGACTCGCGAACGGCAAGCTCGACCACCGCGTCGTGCAGGGCGGGCCGGAGCCAGAGCCGCACTCCACCGGCGATGCCCTGGCGCTCCCCCCCGTCGAGCAGTGCTCGCCACGCGGCAAGGCGGTCGGCGGCAGCCGCTTGCTCGAGGGCGCACGTGACCTCGAGGCTTCGATGCCGGAAACGAACGGTCGTCATACCGAGCAGGATAAGAGTTGAAGCGCGCTTCAGGTCAAGCGGCCAGGGCACGGTCCGGATCTGTCGTCGCCGCTCGGCTTAGTGTGACGCCCGAATTCGAATCGCATCCGACGGAGGGGGACGATGGCCTCGCTCGTGATCTTCGGAATCCTCGGCGCGGCGACCACGGTCGTCGCGTTCCGGACCAATTGGCGACTGTTCAGCACCCGCTCGGTCGGACCGGTTTCGCCGCTCGAGGGCCTCTACTACGCGGTCGGGGTGATCTCGTTGGTTCTCGGCTGGTATTTCAACGTGCGCTACGTCGACCTGTACGGTCACCGGGCCAACTACTGGAATTACACGACGCTGCTGTTCACCAACTGGGCCGCCGACTCCGCCGCCCAGGACTACACCATCGTCAACCTGGTGCTGATGCCCTTCTGGACGATCGTCGACGGTCGACGGCGAGGGCTGCGAACCGCGTGGATCTTCTTCGTGATGAGCTTCTTCACCAGCCTCGCGTTCTCGATCGCGATGTTCCTCGCATTGATCGAGCGCCAGCTCCGCTACAACAAGCTCGACGAGCGCGCCTCGAGCACTGCATAGCCGCAGTTGTAGCCCGGGATGAAGGTGACCCCGGGCCCTCCGTGGCATCCGGCACCGCACAGATAGAGGCCCTCGACCGGCACCTGCTGATCGCTCCATCCACGAGGCCCGGGGCGGAAGGGACCCATGAATTCCGGTTGGAGCAACCCGTGGGTGAAGTCGCCGGCGGTACACCCGAACATGAGCTCGTAGGAGTAGGCGGGGTAGTTGAGCTGGCGTTCGACGAGGTCGGGAAAGTTGGGGGCGAACCTGGTGATCTTGGACACCATGCGCTCGGCCATCTCGTCCCGCAGTCGGGTCTGCGCCTCGTGGTTCGAGGTCACCGGCAGGTAGAAGGCGAAGCTGCTCGCCGCGTGCATCCCCGGAGGCGCGAGGTCGGGGTCGTGCAGCGTCGGTATCTGGAGGTTGAACGAGGGTGAAGCGGGGACCCGCCCGCGCACACAACCTTCGAAATCCTGCTGCATCTGTTCGGCGGTTCCGAAGAAGGTCACGTTGTGGCACTTCCCGGCGCCGTTGAGCGACTCGAACGGTGCGGCGTACTCCGGAAGCCCGTTGAGGGCGAAGTGGGCCTGGAAGTAGGCCGCCCGATGATCGATGTGCGCGACCCGGCTCCGGAAGCCGTCGGGGAGGCGCTCCGGATCGATCAGTTGGGTGAAGGTGGCCGTGGGGTCGAGGTTCGAGACGACGACCGGCGCGGTCACCATCTCACCGTCGCCGAGCTCGACCCCCTTCACCGAGCCGTCGTCGACGACGATCCTGCGCACCTTGGTATGACGACGGAGCTCGCCTCCGTGCGATTCGAACAGACCGCGGAGATGCTCCGAGATGGTGCCGATGCCGCCACGGACCTTGGACATCGTCACGTCTCCGGGCGATGCCAATGCGAACGCGAGGCAGAGCGCGCTGCCGGGCGAGTACGGCCCCCGAAAGGTCGAGTTGACCGAAAGGAAGCTCAGCATGCTCCGGACCGGCGCGTGCTTCTCACGATCGGGCAGATACCGGTCGACGACGTCCATGACGCTCCCGAACAGCGCGATTCGGATCGCGTCGCGCTCCTCCTCGTTGGAGGCGGTGGCGAACATCTCGTCGAGCGAACGGGGCGGTTTCCGGACGTCGAACCGGCCGATGGCTCTCGCCGGTGCCTCGGCCCAGGCGGCGACCTCGGCCATCCCGAGCACGGCGTCGATCCCGAGGGTCTCACCCAGGTGTTCGAGGAGACGTTCGGGGTCCGAGTAGAGGTAGATCGGAGTCCCCGAGGATTCGCTGATCGAGACCGACTGGATCTCCGGCTCGTAGATGGGACACGACGCGAGGTCGAGGTCGTCGTAGATCTCGGTCGGCACCGGAAACTGGATCGAACCGGCCAGCTCGAAGCGGAAGCCGCGCACCAACTCGGTCGACGACGCCATGCCGCCGATGAAGTGGTTCTTCTCGAGGCAGGCCACCCGCAATCCGCCGCGGGCCATCACCGTCGCCGCGGTCAGACCGTTGTGGCCCGCCCCGATGACGATGGCGTCGTAGTCGGCCATTTGCCGACCCTACCCGTGCACGCTCGAGCGGGGCCGCTCCGGGCGGTCCCATCGCCGCCCCTTCGCCGGGGACGCCCCACGAGGGGTGGGGTCAGGAGTCGGCGCGGCCGCCGAAGTTGAGGAGCCGCGTTTGGCCATTCGCATCTGCGGGCGAAGCGATCTTCGGGGCGAAGCCACCGGGCCGACGGATCGCGTCGTCCAACGGCTCGAGGAACTCCATGGCCTTCACCACCGCCTCGGCGTCGAGCCGTTCGTCTTGACCGGTCGCCCGGGCGAGGTCCCAGGTGTGGAACAACGTGTCGGCACAGAGCAGGCGACCCACCAGTGACTCGAAGGGCTGGTCACCGAACATCCCGCTGATCGCCTGGGAGGAGAGCTCGGGATCGTCGAGCGACTCGGCGATGGACGCACTCGCCTCGGACCACCGAGCCGCCAGGTCACCCTCGGGGTCCACCTCCGCCGGCTCCGACTCGGTCACGGCCGCCGCCACTCGTCCGTGCGTCGAGATCACGTGCGTGACGAGGGTGCGCACGTCCCAATCGTCACAGGGGGTCGGCGCGCCCCACTGATCGTCACGCACACCCGCGAGCCGACGCCCGAACCCGTCGGCGACCCGTCCGTATCTCGACTGGACCTCTGCCACCGCGCGCCACGCTATCGGGGCGGTCGCCGTGGGGTCCGGTACCCGAAGGCTCCTCTCGGGATGCCGAGTGGATAAGGTCGCGATCGGTGGCGACGATCGGTACGCAGGGAGTCCGCGGGCGGCTGACGAGCTGGGCGGAGATCCTGCGCACCACCAATCCTCCCGAGGGCCGTCCACTCGACTTCGTCGGCCGGTGGCTGGTGTTGACCAGAGCCGCCGTCCTTCCGATGACGCTGACCGCCGGCGCGATCGCGACCCTGCTCGCGGTGCGACGGCCCGGCTTCGACGGCTGGCTCCTCGCATTGGCCTTCATCGGGATCGTCCTCGCCCATGTGGCCAACAACCTGATGAACGATCTCTTCGACAGCGAGGTCGGTGCGGACACCGCCGACTATCCGCGGGCCCTCTACGCGCCGCACCCGGTGCTCTCCGGGATGATCACACGGCGACGCCTCGCCGAGGCGGCCTTGCTGGTGAATGCCGTCGATCTCGTGATCCTGGTCGTCCTCACCTCACAGCGCGGCTGGCCGATCTTGGTGTTCGCGCTCGGCGGCTTCCTCCTCAGTGTGGCCTACACGGCTCCGCCGCTCCGGCTGAAGAAACGAGGCCTCGGCGAGGCGGACGTGCTCGTGGTGTGGGGACCGCTGATGGTGGGTGGCACCTACTACGCAGCGGTCGGCACCGTGACCTGGGAAGTGCTGCTCGCATCGCTCCCCTATGCGCTCCTCTGTACCTCGGTCCTCATGGGCAAGCACATCGACAAGGCCAGCTTCGACGAGCCGCTCGGGATCCGGACCTTGCCGGTCCTGTTGGGCGAAGCACGGTCGCGTCACTGGACCAAGGTGATGATGATCGGCTTCTACGCGCTGGTGATCCTGTGCGTCGCGGTCGGCGCCATCGGGTGGCCGTCGCTGGTGGTCCTGCTGGCTCTGCCGACACTGGTCAAGGCACTACGGGGATTCAGCCGGCCGAAACCGAAGGTTCCACCGGACGGGTGGGTGATCTGGCCCTTGTGGTTCGCAGGGATCGCCTTCCTGCACACCAGGCGGGCCGGTGCCCTGCTCGTCCTCGGACTCCTCGTCGCCGCGCTCGCCGACATCCACTGAGACGGAGACCGGGGGCCTCGGATGCAGCTCCGCGCTCGAACGGGTTCAGGCGTAATCCCAGAGCAGAGAGGAACTCCGGATGACCGACCTCGGCGATGTCGAACGACTGGCGGACGGCGACCACCACCTGGCGGTGGTGGCCACGACGAGAGCGGATGGTTCGGTTCAGGCCTCGGTGGTCAGTGCGGGCGTCGCCGACGATCCGGTGGACGGGTCGCCGAGCGTCGCCCTCGTGGCGCAGGGCGGCAGCCTGAAGCTCCGCCTCCTTCGGCGGAGCGGGCAGGCCACCGTGGTGTTCAAGGTCGGGGGTCAGTGGGCGGCCGTCGCGGGACCCGTCCGGTTGATCGGACCCGACGACGGCGCCGAACTCGGATTGGACGTTCCCGCTGTCATCCGTTCGGCCTACCGTGCCGCCGGTGGCGACCACGAGGACTGGGCCGAGTTCGACCGGGTCATGGTCGAGGATCGGCGGTGCGCCGTCTTCGTGAGAGCCGACCGGATCTCCTCGAACGCAATCGGCTGAGCCCAGCCGGGATCGTCACGCAGACGCGGCCTCGCTACCCACGACGGCAGGGTCGAGCTCGCAGAGACCGTCCGAGCCGATGTTGAGGGCGATGTTGCTCATGTTGTACATGTGCTCGCTGGCGACGAGCCAGACGATGTCGCAGATCTCGCGCTCGGTGTACCGACGGGAGAGCTCCTCGAAGGTCTCGGGCCGCACCTCTCTTTCCGTCGTGAGCTCGCTGACGTAGTCCAGAGCGGCACGCTCGGCAGCGGTGAACAGGGGACTCGACCGGTACTCCGACAAGGCGTCGAAACGCGCCACGTTGTCGGGAGACTTCTGCATCGCCGACCAGCGGGCAGCGTCCATGCAGAAGAGACAGGTGTTGATGGTCGCGACCCGCTCGCGGATCACCACGGCGGTCTGTTCCGGAAGCTGGAGCTTCTTGTCGAGCTTGGACACCTTTCCGTAGAACGTCGTGAAGGCCAATGGCATCCGCGCCGAGAAGACCGCGATCGGCGTCATCACCTTTCCGAACCGGCGGCGCATGAAGAAGTACATCAGCTGGAGGAACAGCCCCTTCGGCCGTTCGATGGGCGGGAGGTAGGTCGCCACGTCAGGCTCCTCTTGTCGGGTTGTCGGTCGGAAACCGCGTTTGGCGGCTCACCGCTCATGACCCCTGGGGCGGCCGAGATGTGACAACGCCCGAAACCGCCCACCGCTGTCACACCCTTGGGGCGCCAAGGGTCAACTCGGCAGAGATCCACGAGCAAGGATGTGAAGGATGGACGAGCAGGGATTCCTGGCAGTCCGCTTCGAGGAGCAGCGGCGCCATCTCGAGGCGGTCGCCTATCGCATGCTCGGCTCTCTGAGCGAAGCGGACGACGCCGTGCAGGACGCGTGGGAGCGCCTCAGTCGGTCCGACGCGGACAAGATCGAGAACCTCGGCGGGTGGTTGACGACGGTCGTCGCCCGCGTCTGCCTGAACAAATTGCGCGCACGTGGTGTCCGGCGCGAGGAACCGCTCGAATCCCACGTTCCCGATCCTGTCGTGCGGGCCTCGGGTGACCTCGCACCGGATGAAGAGGCGATCCTGGCCGATTCGGTCGGGCTTGCACTCCTCGTCGTGCTCGACACGCTGACCCCGGCGGAACGGCTGGCATTCGTACTCCATGACATGTTCGACCTTCCCTTCGAGGAGATCGCCCCCATGGTCGGCCGCAGTCCCCCAGCCGCGAGGCAGCTGGCGAGCCGGGCTCGCAGGCGGGTGAAGGGTGCCGAGGCGCAGGAGCCGGCCCACGACTTCGCTCGCCAGAAAGAGGTGGTCGACGCCTTCTTTTGCGGCGGCACGAGGAGGCGACTTCGACGCGTTGGTCGCGTTCCTCGACCCCGACGTCGTCTTGCGAATCGACGGCAGTCCCGCTCTGCCTGCCGCGTCCTCGGTGCTCCACGGTGCGACCCCCGTGGCGCAACAGGCACGGAAAGGGCTGACGTCGTGGCTCGCTCGCCCGGACACGCAACTCCACACCGCCCGGGCGAACGGAGCGCCCGGAGTGGTCGTCACCATGGACGGCGAACCCACCGTCGTCATGGGGTTCACGGTTGCGGACGGCAAGATCGTCGAGATCGACTCGATCGCCGACCCCCAACGGGTCCGACGCTTCGCCGCAGCAGTGCTGAGGGATTGAAGCCCTCCGTGCGCGGCCTACCCGGTCGATGCCGTCTGCCAGACTGCCGGAATGGATGTCCACCTCGTGGACGGCACCTATGAGCTGTTCCGCCATTTCTTCGGGCAGCCGCCCCGAGCCGCCGACGACGGCACCGAAGTCGGCGCGGCGAGAGGCGTCGTCCTCACCGTGGTCGGGATGTTGCAGGATGGCGCCACCCACCTCGGCGTCGCGACCGACCAGGTGATCGAGTCGTTTCGCAACGACCTCTGGCCCGGCTACAAGACCGGCGCCGGTATCGCACCGGAGCTACGGGCTCAGTTCTCGATTCTCGAGACGGCCCTCGACGCCCTCGGCGTGGCGCTCTGGCCGATGGTCGAGCTCGAAGCCGACGACGCACTGGCCTCGGCGGCCTCGGTGGCCGCGGACGACACGGCGGTCGATCGGGTGATCATCTACACGCCGGACAAGGATCTGGCCCAGTGCGTGGTCGGCCAGCGGGTCGTCCAACTCGACCGACGAAGCGGGACGATCAGGGACGAAGCGGGTGTGTGGGCGAAGTTCGGTGTCGCTCCCCGCTCGATTCCCGATTGGCTCGCCCTGGTCGGCGACTCCGCCGACGGCTTTCCGGGACTGGCCGGCTGGGGACAGCGTTCGGCCTCGTTGGTGCTCGCTCACTACGGAACGATCGAAGCCGTGCCCGACGAACCCGGCGAGTGGGATCCGAAAGTACGACAGGTCCGGGGGGCGGCCAAACTGGCCGGCACCCTGGCCCGGGAGCGTGGACGTGCGGAGCTCTTCAAGGAGCTCGCCACACTTCGCATCGACACCGACCTGCTCGAGGGGGTCCCCGCGCTGCGGTGGGAAGGGCCGACCCCGGAGTTCGAGGAGGTCTGCCGACACTTCAGGGACCCGGGGTTGGCAGAGCGAGCCGCACGCATCTCGGGACGGTGAGCCCGACGGCAACTCGCCGGGGTCAGCCTTTGGTCGCGAAGACCTCGCTGAGCTCGGTCGGGACCGGAGCGTCGAGCTGGGAGTAGACGCAGGACGCCGGCTCGCGGTCCGGTCGCCACCGAACGAAGGAGGTGGCGTGGCGGAACCGGTCACCCTGGAGATGGTCGTAGGCGACCTCGGCGACGAGCTCGGGTCGGAGCGGCTCCCAACTGAGATCCTTCCCACCTGTCCAGCGGCTCTGACCTCCCGGCACCCGGCCGGCGGGCATCTCGTCGAACACCCAGGGATGCCCTTTTCCTGCGCGCTTCCGATACGGGTCGAGAGTCCCGACGAGTTCCTCGCGGAACGCGGCGCTGAAGCCGGAGGCCACTCCCACGTGATGGAGGACGCCCTCGTCGTCGAAGAGCCCGAGGAGAAGCGAACCGACGACGCCGCCGACCTTGTGCCACCGGAAGCCGCCGACCACGCAGTCGGCGGTACGCTCGTGCTTGACCTTGAGCATCACTCGCTTGTCGGGCTGGTATCGCAGACCGGCGGCCTTCGCGACGACTCCGTCCAGCCCGGCGCCCTCGAAACGAGAGAACCAATCGCGCGCGACCTCGAGCTCGGTCGTGGCCGGGGTGAGATGGATGGGTGGCCGGGCCTTGCTCAGTGCCTTCTCGAGACCCGTGCGGCGGACGGCGAACGGCTTGTCCATGAGGTTGCTGTCGCCCGAGGCGAGCAGGTCGAAGGCGACGAACGACGCTGGGGTCGACTTCGCCAGCAGCTTGATCCTCGATTCGGCGGGATGGATGCGCTGCGACAGCGCGTCGAATGCCAGGCCAGACGGCCCGGCGATGACGATCTCGCCGTCGAGGACGCAGCGCTTCGGCAGATTGGCACGTAGGGCTTCGACCAGCTCGGGGAAGTAGCGGGTGAGTGGCTTCTCGTTGCGACTGCCGAGCACGACGTCCTCCCCGTCGCGGAAGACGATGCAGCGGAACCCGTCCCACTTCGGCTCGTAGATGAAGTCTTCACCCGCCGGTAGCTCTCTCGACAGCTTCGCCAGCATTGGTGACACCGGAGGTTCGACCGGGAGCATCGCCAGGTCATCGTACGTCCTCTGCCCGGCCTCTCTGCCGTCGTCGCCCGGTGGGCTTCAGGCGGCGTGTCCCGCGGTCCACGCGAGGAGGGCCTCGAGTGGCAAGGCGTTCATCACCCGCTCGACGGGCACCCCGGCCGACGCGGCCTGCTCGCAACCGTTGCGCTGCCACTCGAGCTGGCCGGGCGCATGGGCATCGGTGTCCACCACCACCAGGCAGTCGAGCGCCAGGGCGAGCTCGAGCAGGTCCACCGGGGGATCGAGGCGTTCGGGGCGGGAGTTGATCTCGACCGCGGTACCGGTCCGCGCGCATGCGGCGAACACCGCCTCCGCGTCGAAGGTGGACTGTGGGCGGCCGCGCCCGACCAGGATCCTGCCCGTGCAGTGGCCGAGGATGTCGGTGTGCGGACTCTCGATCGCTCGGAGCATCCGTCTGGTCATCTCGGGCGCTTCCATGCGGAGTTTGGAGTGCACGCTGGCGACGACCACGTCGAGCTGCGCGAGCAATTCCTCGTCCTGGTCGAGCCTGCCGTCCTCGAGAATGTCGACCTCGATCCCGGTGAGGACCCGGAACGGCGCCAGCTCCTCGTTGAGCTCGCCGACGATCTCGAGTTGCCGGCGGAGTCGTTCCGCATCCAATCCGTGGGCAACCGTCAAGCGGGGGCTGTGGTCGGTGAGCGCCCAATAGCGATGCCCGAGCTCTCGTGCCGCCTCGGCCATCTCACGGATGGGACTTCCGCCGTCCGACCAGTCGGAGTGACTGTGACAGTCGCCTTGCAAACGACCACGCAGGTCGGCGGCCTCCCCGCTCATCGCGGGCGACTCGAGTGCTTCGAGCTTCGCCAGGTACTCGGGCACGCCGCCGGCGGCCGCCTCGGCGATGACCTGCGCACTGGTCTTGCCGACATCGGGGATCTTCTGGAGACCGGCGGTGGTCATCGCCGAGAGGTCGTCGACCGGACGATCCGCAATCGCCACTGCCGCCTTGCGGAACGCACGGACCTTGTAGGTCTCCGCCCGGTCGCGCTCGAGCAGATAGGCGATCCGTCGCAGGGCTGTGGTCGGGTCCACCGTTACTCCCTCTTCGCCCGGCTCGGCGACACACGTGTCGGTTCGTCCGGTTGCTTCGGATACTCGGGCGGCCACGGTGCATCGTGGAGCCCGGCGGCACGGTCTCGTTCCGACAGGTCGAGGAGCGGTTGCAGCGACTGGGGCACGCCGGCGATGTCGGCCCACGGGTCGCCACGGCGCCGGAGAAGCGCGGGGACCGTCGCGACGGTCAGCTCTTCGGGCTCGACCGTGTCGATCTCGTCCCAGGACAGAGGCGTCGAGACCTGACCGCCGACACGAGGCCGTGCGAACCAGGCACCGAAGACCGTCTTGTGGGGAGCGTTCTGGTTGAAGTCGACGAAGATCCGCTTGCCCCGTTCCTCCTTCCACCAGTTGGCGGTGATCAAATCGGGATGCCGGCGTTCGAGCTCGCGGGCCAGCGCGACGGCACCCGCGCGGACCTCGAAGCTGTCCCACCTCGGCTCGAGCCGAACGTAGACATGGATCCCGCGATTGCCGGTCGTCTTCGGATGACTGCTGATCCCGAGCTCGTCCAGCAACGATCGGACGTGCGAGGCCACAGTGCGCACCTGGTCGAAGGACGTCCCGGGCTGCGGGTCGAGGTCGATGCGCAGCTCGTCCGCGTGTTCGGGGTCGTCGGTGCGGTAGGGCCACAGATGCAAGCCGATGCAACCGAGATTGACCGCCCAGAGCACGTGGGCGATGTCGGCGATCACCAGCGCGTTGGAGGTGGTGCCGTTCTGGTTGGTCACGATCGTGGTCTCGAGCCAGCTCGGTGCGTTGGCGGGTACGCGCTTTTGGAAGAAGGACTTCCCTCCGGCCCCGCCGGGGAATCGTTCGAGCAGTGCGGGCCGGTCGGTCGCGGTGACCGCGAGCGCGTCGGCGACGTCGAGGTAGTAGGAGACGAGATCGAACTTGGTGGCGCCGAGTTCGGGGAAGTACACCTTCTCCGGGTTCGAGATCTCGAGGGTCCGACCCGACGCCTCGACCGCTCGGATCTCCTTGCCGGCCACTCACCCAAGATATCGGCCTCGGCTCGAAGCGGTTCGGGCCGAGATCGCACGCGAGCCCATCTCGACGGCCTCTTCAGTCGTCGGCTGCCCGTCGGTGCGAGTCCATCGACGACACGAGCCCGTCTCGGTCGTCTCCGTCCGCTGGGACGGACCGCGTGGTCGATGGCGCCCGGCGGCGAGACCGGATCAACCCCCACCCGAGTAGCACACCGGCCACGGCGAGAACCGCGCCGGCGACGTGACCGACGGCCACCAGCAGCACGCCGACGCCGACCATGAGGACACTGATCACGTATCGCTGCCACGGCTTCGCCCGCAGGAGCGCTATCCGGACCATCTGGCCCGAGCCGTAGGGCATGGTCACCTCCCGGTCGTCCGTAATGCCGATCGACGAGCCGATGGACCATCTGGCGGTGTCGATCGCCGGACACATCTTCCCACCGACCCGGCGATCGCGGATCGCGGCATCCTTGTGATGGTGCAAGTAGGGGAACGCGATGCGGTCGGTCGTGACGATTCCGCCCTGACCAACCATGGGCGTCGGTTGCTGACGCTCGGCCACGGCACCCTCGGTGCGCCACAGCTCTCCCAGCTGCTCCAGGGTGCCGACGTCATATCCCTCGTCGACATCCGGAGCGCGCCGGGCAGCCGCCGCTCTCCCCACCTGCACCGGACCCAGTTGGCTCAGTGGCTCCCCGACGCAGGTGTCGACTACCGATGGGAGCCGGCGCTCGGCGGCTTTCGAAAACCGGAGCCGGACTCACCGAACGCGGCTCTCCGCAACTCGTCCTTCCGCGGCTACGCGGACTACATGGAGTCGCCTCCGTTCTGGGAGGCATTGGACGCGGTCCTCGTCCAAGCCGAACAGAGGGTCGTGGTCGTGATGTGCTCCGAGAGCGTCTGGTGGCGGTGTCATCGCAGGCTGGTCGCCGACGCAGCCGTACTGGCGCGGGACTTCGCGGTGGAGCATCTGATGCACGACGGTCGAGAGGTCCCCCACCGGCTGACCGACGGCGTCCGGCTCACCGAAGAAGGCCGATTGCGATATGACGGTGGCCAGATGGATCTGCGATCCGAGACGTAGGGTGGAGCCGACCGGAGGGCAGGTGATGTTCGAGTCCGACGCGGCGATCGACGAGCGCAAGAACGGTACTCGAGACCGCACGTGCCCTCGCCCCCGAGCTGTCCGCCCGCGCCTCGGGAGGCGAGGCACTCCGGACCATGCCCGCGGACATCGTGGCACGAGTGAGAGCCGGAGGGCTGTTCCGGCTCGCGCTGCCGCGCTCCCTCGGCGGCCTCGAGCTCGACCCCCTGACCATCCTCGAGGCGATCGAGGTCTTGAGCGAGGCCGACGGATCGGCCGGCTGGACCGTGCTGATCGGGAACAGCACTGCCTTCTTCGCCTGGTTGGATCCGGAGGTCGCGGCGACGATGATCGGGGGTGACCGGGAGTTCTGTTCCACCAGCATGTTCGGCCCCTTCGGTCAGGCCCACTCCGACGGCCAGGATGCGTTCTCGGTGAACGGACGCTGGCCGTTCAACAGCGGCTGCCCGCATTCGGAGTGGCTTCAGGTGGGTGTCCTCGTCATGGACGGTCCGGTCCCCCGCATGCGCGACGACTCCAATCCCGACCGGCGGTTCGCGTTCGTCCCTCGCGACGTCGCGGCGATCGAGGACAGCTGGGATGCGCTCGGGCTACGCGGAACCGGCAGCCATCACCTCTCCATCGATCACGTGCAGGTCCCATCCGAGCACTTCGCCGCACCGGTCTTCGAGCCGGTCCGACACGACGGTCCGCTCTGGCGCCTGGGGCTCTTCGACATGGCCGGCATCATGATGGTCGGGTTCCCACTCGGCGTGGCCCGGCGAGCCGTCGACGAGTTCACCACCATGGCGAGGACCAAGTTCCGAGGAATCCGACCAACACGGTGGCCGGCAGCGATCACGCCCAAATGCTCTTGAGCCAGGCCGAGAGCCGACTTCGTGCCTCCCGCCTCTACGTCTACGACACGGTCGGCGCGATCTGGGACACCTGTTGCGCCGGCGACCGCCCCCCGCCGCCCCAACGAGCCGAGCTCGCACTCGCCGTCTGTCACGCCATGCGCGCGGCGCTCGATGCCGTCGATTCCCTCTACCGACTGGCGGGTGCGGAGGCGGTGTTTGCGGGCCACCCGCTCGAACGGTGCTTCCGCGACCTCCACACCGGAAGCCAGCACATCATGTTCAGCTCGGCGAGGGAGCAGGAGTTCGCACGCATCCAACTCGGCGTCGACCCGGCGATCGACTGAGGCGGGTTCTTTCTGCCGGCTCGTCAGGGTGCGAGCCCGGCGAGGATCGCCCGGATGGCGCGGGCGACCCGGTCACGAGTCGAGGCGGGATCGGCGGAAGCGGCGATGAGCATCGCGCCCCGGGTCAAGGCACCGAAGAGCAGGCGGGCAAGCATCTCCGAATCGTCGAAGTCGAGCTCGCCGTTCGCCCGCGCGACCTCGAGCGATGCCACCATCGGCCCGAGTGAGTGACGTTCGTCCAACTCGGTGAACCGTTCCTGACCCAACACGGCCGGCGCGTCGGTCACGATGATCCGCTGTACCTGCGGGGCGAGGACCGCGTCGAGGAACGCCTCCAACGCTCGGGCGATGAATTCGACCGCATCGGGAGCGCCGACGCCCGCGTTGGCCGAGGCTTCGAGCAATTCATGGTGGACCGTCTCGAAGACCGCCTCGAACAGCGCGGTCTTGGTCGCGAAGTGGTGGTACAGGGCGCCGGTCGTGACCCGCGCCTCGCGGGCCACGTCCTCGACCGAGGTACCCGCGAAGCCCTTCTCGCCGAAGAGGCGCCGGCCGGACGCGAGGAGTGCCTCTCGGGTCTGGGCCACCTGTGCGGCCCGTAGCGACTCGGGAGGTGGCGGCTCTTCGGTCACGGGGCTTGTTTAGCCTCCCTCTTTGAAGTAGTATCATTATGTCACATTATATTACTATCTGAGCACAGTCTGTGCCCCAAGGAGGAGCCATGACACCTCGAGCGATCGATGCGCTGCGATCCGACCGCGACGCGCTGCTCGCCACCTGCAAGGGACTCGACGCTTCCACCTTCGCCGAGCCGAGCGGCTGCGAGGGCTGGTCCGTCAAAGATCTGATCGCCCACATGGGTGCCCTCTTCCAGTTGCTCGTCGATGCGTCGGCGCTGCCCGATGCAGAGGGACTGCCCACCGAGCGCGCCCAGGACCGTTTCGTCGAGAGCCGGCGGTCCTGGACCCCCGAAGAGGTGGTGGCCGACTACGAGAGCGTCGGCGCGGAGGCGCTCGAGCGGCTGGCCACTCTCGAAGATGAGGAATTCGAGCTCGATCTCGGCGACCTCGGCACCTATCCCGCCGGACTGCTCCTCAACGCATACGCCACCGACCACTACCTCCACATCCGAGCTGATCTGCACGCACCGCGGGGGCCGCTCACCACGCCGCCTCCGCCGGCCGACGAGTTCCACCTCGTGCCGGTGCTCGACTGGGTCGAAGCGGCCATCCCCCAGCAAAACCCGAAGTTGATGGACGGACTGACCGGCGCGGTCGAGGTACGGCTCGGCGGGACGGGCGCCCGGACCTTCGCGATCGGCCGTACCGAGCCGACAACTCGGCTGGGGTGCGACGCGAACGCGTTCGTCTGGGCGATGACCCAGCGGGCCACCTGGGACGAGGCAGGAGTGGAGGCGAGCGGCGATCTCGATCAGATCGAGCTGTTGGCGGACATCCACGTCTTCTGACAGTCGACGACCACTCTCGCCGACCGGTCCGACCGCCTGAGGTCAGAGCTGCGAAGGCCGGCCACTCCTCTTGCTCGGGCCTACGCACTCCGCGCAGGTTCCGAAGACCTCGAGAGTGTGGCTGACCCCGACGAAGCGGTTCTCGGCGGCGACCCGCTCGGCCCAGCGTTCGACCTCGGGTCCCTCCACCTCGACGGTCCGGCCACAGCAGCGGCACACCAAGTGGTGGTGGTGATCCCCGGTCGCACATCGGCGGTAGAGGGATTCACCCTCGTCCGAACGCAGGACGTCCACCTCACCGTTTTCGGCGAGCGCGCGCAGCTGGTTGTAGACGGTGGTGAGCCCGACGTTCTCGCCCCGTGCCCGCAACTCGGTGAAGAGCTCCTGAGCCGAGCGGAAAGTATCCGCGGCCTCGAGGACCGCGGCGAGCGCCCGCTTCTGGCGAGTCGAGCGCTCCTGCGGGGCGCGGGCGGTCACGTCGTCGAGGCTGCCGGTGCCGGTCATCGCAGAACCCCGCCGCTCCCTCGGACTCGAGCCACCGCCGAGCAGATCGCGAGGCGGTCGCCCATCTCCCCAGTGTCCCAAACGGAATCGGGCTCTCGCGAACACCCACCGGGATTCTTAGTTGCATCGGTAACCATTTCCCGTTAGTTTATCGGAAACGATTACCAACAAGCCAGCGCGAGCGACGGACAAAGGTCGGCCGTCTAGGACCCGAGGAGGAACCTGTGCAGGCACCTACCCTTGGCACTCCTGCGAACTCGGGATGGTTGCGCCGTGCGCTCGTCGGCTCGGCCGCAGTGTTCGCCTTGCCGGCCTTGCTCTCTGCCTGCGGATCGTCGTCGGCCACCGATGCCTCTCCGACCGGCGTCGTCTCGGTGGTCGCCGCCGAGAACGAGTACGGCAACGTGGCCGCCCAGATCGGCGGCCGCTACGTGCAGGTCACCTCGGTGGAGAGCAACCCGAACACCGACCCGCACACCTACGAGGTGAGCCCGAGCATCGCGAGCGAGGTGGCTGGCGCAGGCGTCGTGATCCAGAACGGTGTCGGCTACGACACCTACATGGACAGGATCGAGTCGGCTTCGGCCAATTCGAACCGAAGGGTGGTCGACGTCCAACACCTCCTGCGGTTGCCCGACGACACCCCCAACCCGCATCTCTGGTACGACCCGAAGACGATGCCAGCCGTCGCCGCGGCCATCGGAAGCGACCTGGCCGCGCTGGCCCCGAGCCATGCGGCCTACTTCCACGGCAACGAGAACAAGTTCGACGATTCGCTCCAGCCCTGGCTGAACGCCATCGCCGCCTTCAAGGTTCAACACGGGGGCACCACCGCGGCGACGACCGAGCCGGTCGCCGACTATCTCCTCCAAGCCATGGGGATCGACAACCTCACACCGTTCGCCTTCCAGGCCGACGTCATGAACGGCACCGACCCGACCCCGCAGGACATCGCCCTCGAGAACGGCTTCTTCACGAAGCACATGGTCAAGGTCTTCGCCTACAACCAGCAGGTCGTGGACTCGTTGACCGAGTCGATCCGGTCCAACGCGCAACAGGCCGGGGTGCCCGTCGTCGGCGTCTACGAGACCATGCCGGCTCGCGGTTACACCTACCAATCGTGGATGCTGGCGGAGACGAACGCCATCCGAGCCGCCGTCGTGAGCGGCACATCGACCCTTCACCTATGACCGCGCCAACCGCGACGCAGAGGCCCGCAGGGGACGAGCCGGTCCTGTCGGTGGAGGGCGTGAGCGTCGTCTTGTCGGGTCGCCAGATCCTCCGGGACGTCGACTTCACCCTCGCACCCGGTGAGTTCACCGGTCTGATCGGCTCCAACGGCGCGGGCAAGACGACCCTCTTGCGGGTGATCCTCGGGTTGCAGCGTCCGAGCGAGGGCAGGGTGCGGACCGGGCGCATCGGTCAGAAGCGCTCGATCGGCTACGTGCCCCAGAAGGTGCAGCTCGATCCCGACTTGCCGATGCGAGCCAAGGACCTGGTCGAGCTCGGCGTGGACGGCCACCGTTTCGGCCTGCCGCTCCATCCGAAGGCACGGCGCGAGCGGGTCGAGGAACTGCTCGAGGCGGTCGGTGCCGGCCCCTTCGCCGACGCGCGTGTCGGCCGCCTGTCCGGCGGTGAGCAACAGAGGGTCCTCATAGCCCACGCGCTCGCGAGCCGCCCGAGGTTGCTGCTGCTGGACGAGCCCCTGGCGAACCTCGACCTCCACAGCGGCCATGAGATCGTCGCTCTGCTCGACCGGGTCGCGACCGACCAAGGAGTCGGCGTGCTGGTGTCGGCGCACGAGATGAATCCGCTCCTCCCGGTGATGGACCGCGTCGTGTATCTCGCCGGTGGTCGTGCTGCGACCGGCACGACGGACGAAGTGGTGCGCGGCGACGTACTGAGCAACCTCTACGGCCATCATGTCGACGTGGTGAGGATCCACGGTCGGGTCCTCGTCGTGGTCGGGCCGGGTCCCTCCGACCGTGAGCCGATCCCACCGCATCCTCCGATCGAGGTGGGCTGAGCGTTGGGATGGCTCTTCGAGCCGGGCTTCTTCGCCAGCCCCCAAGTCCACACCGCGCTCGCGATCGGCGGCGTGAGCGCCCTGGTGTCGGCCATCGTCGGCGTCTTCACCGTGATCCGAGGCCAGTCCTTTGCCGGCCATGCCCTGACCGACGCGTCGGCGACTGGCGGGTCCGGCGCGCTCCTGGTCGGAGCCAACCCACTGCTCGGATTCGTGGTCGGCTCGCTCGCCGGGGCCGGTGCGATGGAGGCGGTCGGAGTGCGCCACGTCCGGGGACGCGACCTCGCGACGGGCATCGTCCTCGGCGCCTCCATCGGGCTCGCCTCCTTGTTCCTCTATCTCACGACCAGTACGACGGCGACGACCGGAGCGACCCAGCAGATCCTCTTCGGTTCGATCTTCGTCACCACGCCCTCGACCCTCCCTGTGGTCGCCGTCTTCAGCGTGTTGTCGCTCGGCATCGTCGCCGTCGTCTTCCGCCCCCTCCTCCTTTCCTCGGTCGACTCCGACCTGGCGGCCGCACGGGGCGTGCCGGTACGTGCCATCGGGATCGCCTACATGGGCGCGTTGGCACTGGCGGTCGGGCTCTCCTCGCTCGCGATCGGCGCGATCCTCTCGACGGCCTTGCTGATCGGTCCGGCGGCGACCGCGTTGCGCATCACCAAGCGGGTGGGCCGCTCCATGCTCGCGTCCACTGCGATCGGCGTCGCGAGCACGTGGCTCGGGATCCTGCTCGCCTACGACAGCCCGGAGTGGGGATCGGGTCACGACGCCCTCCCGGTGAGCTTCTGGGTCGTCGCGCTCGTCTTCTCCGGCTACCTGTTGTCAGGGCTCGTGGCCCGGTTCGCCACCAGCAGCGTCCGCGAGCGGGCCGGCCGTGCCGAGCGCGCCAAGGTCGCAGCGGTGTCCCCCGCGAGCGAGGAGGTGGCATGTTCTCGGGACTCATGACCAACGCGTGGATCGTCGCCACCATCGTCGCGGTCATCGCCGGGGTCGTCGGGTTCTTCGTCGTGTTGCGAGGTGACGCCTTTCCTGCCCACGCGATCCCCAACGGAGCGTTCGCCGGGGCCGCCGGTGCGGCCCTCGTCGGGGCCAACGCGCTGCTCGGCCTCGGGACTTTCGCAGTGCTCGCGGCGCTCGGCATCGGTTGGTTGGGCCGCCGGGGCCGCCACGATGTCGTGACCGCGCTCGCGCTGGTCATGATGCTCGCCCTCGGAGCCGCCTTTCTCAGCCACACCACCGAGTACTCGGAGCAGATCTTCGCCCTTCTCTTCGGCGAGGTGCTCGGCGTGAGCACGACCGAGATCCTCCCGGTGGCCGCGCTGGCCGTCGTCTGCCTCTCGGCGATCGCGGTGCTCTACCGACCCCTCCTTCTTTCCTCCACCGTGCCCGAGATCGCCGAAGCGCGTGGCGTGTCCGCCCACCGCATGGAGACCATCTTCCTGGTCGTCCTCGCGCTCGCCACGGCCATGACCGTGCCGGTCGTGGGCGCACTCTTGATCTTCAGCCTCATGATCGGACCACCCGCCGCGGCGAGGACGCTGACGTCGCGACCCTTTGTCGCGATGACGTTGTCCACGGTCGTCGCCCTCGTGACGGTCTGGGTGGCGATCGCCTCTTCGTACTGGACGAACTGGCCGATCGGGTTCTTCGTCGGGCTCTTCAGCGCAGCCGACTACGGGCTGGGTCGGGCGATCGCAGCCGGAAGGGCGGCCCGTGCGCGAGGTCGTCTCACTGCCCTAGCCGGAGTCGGTGCCGTCGCCTGATCGGAGGGGTTGGCTGAGGAAGTGGTCCGCAGGCCGTCGAGGATCATCCCGAGGAGCCGCTGGCTCTGCTCTGCCGACAGGGATGCATTCGTGCACATCGGACCGAGCAGCTGCATCAGCTCCGCACCTTCGACATCGCCCCGGATCGCACCGGGCGTCGGGCCTGATCAACGTCTCCCAACAACTCGAAGCGGCCGTGGGCCTGGCCGTCCTCGTCACCGCCTTCGGAGTCCTGACCCACCATCAACAGCTCGGCGCAAGAACGGTCGACATCGCGCACGCGCACGCGGTGCTCGTGCACGGTCTCGACGAGGTGCTCGGGATCGGTGCCCTCTTCGCGCTGGCGGCCCTGGTCCTGATCTCGGCCTTCATTCCGGGGAGCCGGCGAGTCGAGCCGGCGGCGGCGATCGAGCCGGTGACGCGGGTGGCCGAACCGGTACCGGCCGCGGCGAACATCGAGGACGAACGGTGGTTCGAGCACTGC
This sequence comes from uncultured Acidimicrobiaceae bacterium, assembly GCA_963769905.1. GTDB lineage: Bacteria > Actinomycetota > Acidimicrobiia > Acidimicrobiales > RAAP-2 > Bog-756. Next base: position 238,120 of record CAVYNG010000002.1, on the reverse strand, counting down.
CGGGTCGAGGCGGGGTGACGTGCTTCCCGACGTGCGTTTACGAACCGACAGCCTCGTGGTCCATCAGCAGCGTCGGCGGTCGCTCGTCGAAGTAGTGGCCCTGGTCGAGATCCTCGACGAGCCCGGGCTGGGTGGGCTGCCAGCCCAGCAGCTCGCGTGTGAGAACGCTCGTGGCCGAGGCGTCGGACCCGAAGAACAGCCCCATCCAGCCAAAGTGCGCCTCGGCTTCTCCGGGCTCGATCGAAGCCACCGGGAGGTCGAGGTGGCGTCCGATCACCTCGGCGATGGTGCGGGTCGGCACTCCCTCGTCCGCGACCGCGTGCAGCACCGATCCCGCCGGCGCCTCCTCGAGCGCGAGCCTGAACAGGCGGGCCGCATCGAGACGGTGCACGGCAGGCCAGCGGTTGGAGCCGTCACCGATGTAGGCGGCGACACCTCGGGCGGTGCGGGCGAGAGCGGGGACGTCGAGTGGCTGCGCGTACTCGCGGTCCATCTGGTCGCGGGCCCGGCGGAGCCGACGCAGCTCGTCGATGTCTGCGGTCATGCCCCATTGTGCACTTCAGCGGGCGAGGGCGCAGCGCGCAACGAGTAACCTCCCAACGCGAAGGCGAATGCCAAAGCCGCAGGAGGCCGCCATGGGAGTTCAGCTCAATCACACGATCATCCCCGTGCAGGACAAAGAAGCATCAGCCGGCTTTCTCGCGGAGATCCTTGGGCTTGATCCCCCGAAGCCCTTTGGACCCTTCCTGTGCGTCGACACCGACAACGGCGTTTCCCTCGACTATGACGACACGTTCCTCAGCCCAACGGTCCATCACTACGCCTTCCTCGTCACTGAGGACGACTTCGAAGCCATCTTCGCCCGGGTGAACGCGCGAGGCCTCACGTATTGGGCGGACCCCGGTCATCAACAGGAGAACCGCATCAACAACAACGGACGCGGCTTCTACTTCGAGGACCCGGCCGGCCACAACATGGAGGTACTCACCCGGCCCTACGGCACCTGACACCAAGACGACCGGTCTCGCCCGTTCGCTGTCAAGGCCCGGCGGTGGCGTCCTGTCGACTCTGCCCCGCCAGCAGAAGTGCCTGACCCCGCGGACCGGCTCTGAACTGCACTTTCGAGGTCGCCTGAATCCCGCGGCCGATGAAATCTCGCCGCAGGACAAGTCAACCACTCTGACCAACCAGCACCACCCGAAGGAGCCGCTATGTCGCGCGTCCGCATCCACAACTTCTCGATCTCGCTCGACGGGTTCGCCACCGGCGAGGGGCAGGCCCTCGACACGCCGTTCGGCCACGCCGGGCATCGGCTCCACGAATGGATGTTCGCCACCCGGTTCGGCCGCCGTGAAATCCTCGGCGAGTCCGGCGGCACCGAGGGGGTCGATGACGCGATGGCCGACCGGCACGGACCCGGCATCGGTGCGGAGATCATGGGCGCGGGCAAGTTCGGCCCTCCGGGCTGGCAGGACGACCCGGAGTGGCGGGGGTGGTGGGGCGACAACCCGCCGTTCCACACGCCGACGTACGTCCTGACCCACCGTCCACGCCCGTCGCTGGAGATGGAGGGTGGTACGACGTTCCACTTCCTCGATGCCGCGCCAGCGGATGCACTCGAGGTGGCGCGGGACGCAGCCGCCGGTCAGGACGTCCGCATCGGCGGGGGCCCGACCATGATGCGCACATTCATCGCCGCCGGACTCGTCGACCACCTGCACGTCGTGCAGGTACCGATCTTGCTCGGCCGTGGTGTTCGGCTGTGGGACGGCCTGGAGGGATTGGAGCAGCACTACGACGTGGAGGCAGTCTCGACGCCCCGCGGCGTCACCCACCTCACGTTCACCCGATGACGAGGTCGTCCCCCGATGGCAAGCGAAAGGTCGCCCCCAGGGTGGACGACCTGACGGCGGCACGTCGCGGTCATTCCTTGGCGATCTCGGGCATCTCTGCTCCTCTCGGGTCAGGCGGACGGGACGCCCCCACTCGCATCACCCTGCTCCGGTCGCCGACGCGGGTCCACCGGGTATAAGGGACACAAACGAACAAATGGTGTCTCAAGAAGGTGGAGGCCGATGGACGTCCAGTTCGTAGCAAGTGTTGCCCCGATTGTGCGCGATGTCTTCACCCACAAACTCGAAAGGACCAAACACTTCGGCTTGTGACCTCTCTCGGAGGCGGCGAACGCCTGTTTCGGCGCTGCGGAATGGCCCGCTAGATTCCGGTCCCCCAGGCCAGCATCGAGTTCGAAGTGCCTGTCGCTGCCGGGGCCGCCGAACTCGCGGCCAAGGGCTACCAGCTCATCCACGATGCCCAGACGGAGCCGCGGACCCAGATCGCGGCTCGACTGTTGAGCCCGGAGGGTTCGCTCGTCGCTGTCTGCTACACCCCGCCCTTCCACGACGCATCCGGGAGCTGAATCTCAATCGCGGCCGGCCAGATCTGAGACGCCGTCTTCGAAGAGGCCGCGCTCGTAGCCGTTGATCTTTCGCCACGGCAGAAAGGCGATCCTTTCGACCGGCAGGCACGGGGATCTGACAATCTGGGCTGCTTCGTTCGAACGAAATCCCTAGCGAAGGAACGAATCCTGATGTTGGAAGCGCGCAATCTTCGGTCATCACCAAGTTCGCCACCAGGTCCGTTGGAGAGACTGTCGACCGACTGAAACGCTCCATCGCGGATCGGGGCTTTACGTTGTTCAGGGTGATCGATCACAGCGGCACAGCCGAAGGAGTTGGTGTGCGCATGCCCGATTCGAAACTCGTCATGTTTGGGACCCGACCAAGGGCGCGGCGGTGATGCTCGCGGCACCGCTTGCGGCGTTGGATCTTCCGCTCAAGATCCTGGTCTGGGAGGACGGCAACGGAGTGGTACCGGTGAGTTACAACTCACCGGGATTCATGGCCGAGAGGCTCCACATCGAGGGTGCCCTGCGGGCGCCCTTCGACGCAGTCGAGTCGGTCGTTGAGGCAGTGATTGCTGGGTGACGTCACGCTGATCCGACCGGTTCACGGCCCGGCCGCCGACGCGAACCTGCCGATCTACACAACTGCCACGCGTCCGTCACTCTGACGCGACGCCATTCACCTCCAACCCGGCGTGTGACTCGCCTCCTCGATCCACTTGTGCAGCTCCGGCCGCTGTCCCTCCTCCAGGGTGGTCACCTTGAAGTAGCGGGTCCGATCGGTGGTTCCGAGTGGCGGCGGGCGGTCGAAATCCGCACCGCCGAGAAAGACGACATTCACGGAGACGTCGTAAGCAGCCATCTCGATGATCCACCCGAGTTCTGGTAGCCCGTAGTACGGCCTCTTCCACTTGACGGCGTACTGAAGGCCCGGGATCGTCGCTCGGATCGACTCGTCCAACAGCTTGACGATGGGCTGGAGATGCGGCATCTGGCGCTGGGTCCAGTCGTCGATGTCGGAGTGGCTCGGCGATGGCTCTGGCGGCTTTCGCCAAGCGTTTCCCTTGATTGCTTTCGGCATCGTGTGACCTCCTCCGACGAGTGGCTGCGCCTGATGACCAAGGGTGTGGTGACCAAGATGACCAACTCGGAGCTACCTGTCAGTGATCGTGGTCGCACGCCACAGGCGCCCGAGCGAGCCGACGATCCGCGGCGACACCTCCAATCGCGCTGCCGATCCGCTCTCATTCGGTCTCTGGCGGCAGAAGAGCCGGCCCTCGCGGACCGGCTCTGAACTGCACTTTCGATTGGTGGCGGGGGCGGGATTTGAACCCGCGACCTTCGGGTTATGAGCCCGACGAGCTACCAGACTGCTCCACCCCGCGTCGCGAGGGGAGAACCTACCACCTGGACACGATCCTCGGGCCGGCCGACGCATCGCACCGCAGGCCGGTCATCCGGACGGATTGGTGGTGGTGGTCGTCGTCGATGCCGGCGCTGCGGGGACGCCCGTCAGCTGCGAGACCTGCTGGAGGTCGGACTCGAGGGCGTTGATGTCGGACTGGTACGCGCCGAGGTTGCCCGAGTGGAGGTCCGCTTGGGACTGCTGGTACGCGGTCTGCGCGGCGGCGAGGAGTTGTCGTACCTGCGGGGACAGCGACCCGCTCGAGCCGGTGGTCCCCGGGGTGGTCGAAACGGGTGCGGCAACGAGCGAGGTCAGCGCGTCGGCCAGCGTGCCTCCGATCGCGGCCGGCTGTTTCCCGTTCACTGCGATGATGTACTGCAACTCGGGAATGGCATTGCGCGACGATGCGACGTAAAGGGGTTGGACGTAGAGCAGCCCCTGCGCGACCGGGATCATCAACACGTTGCCGAGGAGCGCGGACGATCCATTGCTGTTCAAGAGGGTGATCTGTCGCGACACGTTCGGCGTCGCGTCGATCTGAGCCGACACGATCGAGGGTCCGGGGACAGGGTTGTCCCTTGGGGTCACGAAAGTCTCGAGCTGCCCGTAGTGGCCGGGGTCCGATCCGGCGATGATGAACCCCGAAAGGGTCTGGATCTGGCTCTGCGAGGAGACCGGGACGAACGCGTCGAGGAGGTTGAACGACTGGTTCGCCTGCCCGGGGATCCGCATCTCCTGATAGATGGGGGCCATCCGGACCAGCTGGCCGGTCGAGACCTGCTGCCCCTGCGCGTTGGTGGTGAACGTGGTCTGGAGCGCCTGCGACGGTGAGCCCGCACCCGGCGAGGGCGAGAGGGTCCACGCGTCGGCCGCGCTGTAGAAGCTCGAAGCCGAGGTGATGTGGTACTTGCCGTACATCGTGGACTGCTCGGTGAAGATGTCCTCCGGGTACCGGAGATGGGAGCGGAGCTCCGAGCTCATCTTCGATGCCGGGGTGAACATACCCGGGAACTCCTTCTCGTAGCTCTGGATGAGGGGATCGGTCGGGTTCATCACGTAGAAGGTCATGTGACCCGTGTAGGCGTCGATGACCACCTTCACCGAGTTGCGGACGTAGTTGAACGTGGTGTTCAGCCCGCTCCCCGAGGGAAGGGCGCTGGTGTCCGCGTTCTGCGCGTACGGGTAGTTGTCCGTCGTCGTGTAGGCGTCTTGAACCCAGTCGATGTGCCCGTTGATCAGCACTGGGTAGGGATCGGCGTCGAGGGACAGGAATGGCGCCGCCTTCTGCACCCGAGCCTGCACTCCGCGGTCGAACATGATGCGGGACTGCCCGGTGATCTGGTTGGAGATGAGCAGGTTGATGTCGTTGAAGCGCACAGCGAACATCAGGCGCTTGAAGGCCGAAGAGAGTTGCACGCCACCGTTGCCCGAGTAGTGGGTCTCGACATTGCCGCCGTTGGTGATCTGGTAGTCGATCTCGGGCTGCTTGGTGTTGGCGACGACGTAACCGGCATTGTTGAGGCCGAAGTAGACCGACGGCTGGGTGACCACCGGGAGCCCGTTGTTCGACGTCGGGGGGACCCCGCCGACGTCGAAGACCGGGTCACCGGTCGAGTTCGAGGCGTTGGCCGGCGCGACCACCATCCCGTAGCCGTGGGTGTACTGCAGCGTGGTGTTGACCCACGACGTCGACGGGAGACCTTGGTCGTTGATCTCGCGGACGCCGACAATCATCGGCGTCTGGGTCCCGTTGATCATGTACCGGTCGATCGCGAGGGTGTTGAACTGGTAGTAGGTGCGGATGTCCTGGAGCTTGTCGAAAGTGGGCTGGGTCTGGGTGGGGTCCCACAGACGCACGTTGGCGAGGGTGTCGCTGTTCAGGGTCAGTTGAGGTGCCGACAGCGTCGAGGTCGCGGGGTACGGCACGCTCGAGACATGGTTGATGCCCATCGCGGTCCGGGTCGCGTCGATGTTGCGCTGGATGTAGGGGCGCTCGAGTGAGTTCTGGGCCGGATTGACTTTCAGCGCCTGCACGACGGCCGGGTAGATCGTGCCGGCGAAGAGGGCGACGAGGAACCACAGTCCGACCCCGAGGATCGGCAACGCCCAGCCGCGACGGCGGATGTTGTAGATCAAAAGGGCAGCGGCGGCGAGCGACACCAGGATGAGCAGCTCGAGCGCGGGAAGCCGGGCGTGGACGTCGGTATAACCCGCCCCCTGCACGTAACCGTTGCCCGAGAGGTCGAGGTTGAAGCGCGCCAGGTAGTACCCGACGGCCTTCACCAGCGCGATCAGCCCGAGGATGACCGAGATGTGCGCCTTCACCGCCGGACGCACCCGCGGCCGCGGGCCCTGCACCCGGATCCCCCCGTTCAGGTAGTGGCTGAGCAGGGTCACGATCAGGACCACCACCAGAGCGACCAGGGCCCAGTGCACCAGGAACTGCTGGAAGGGGAGGGTGCAGACGAAGTACCCGACGTTGCGGTGGAACTGGGGGTCCGAGCTGGGGAAGGGGCACCCGTTCTTGAAGAGGATCCAGTTCTGCCACTGACCCACCGCCTGCGAGCCGACGATCAGCGAAAGGGCGACCACCACGACGGCCCGGATCCAGCGGGAATACGGACCGATGACTTCGCGGTAGCGCCGCACGAACTCGTCTTCTGCGTCGAGCGAGGGCCCTTTTGGCGCGAGCCGCTCGGCGATGAGGAGGCTGGCGAGCAGCACCGCGGCGAAGATCGCCGAGAAGACGAGGAGCAAGCCCGCCTTGATCTCGAAGAGGGTCACCCAGACGCCGTGGAGCGAGATCGAAGAGAACCACAGCGCGTCGGTGTAGAAGACCGCGAAGGTGCGAAGCGACGCAAAGACGAAGATGATGACGACCGCGGCCGCGATGATCCACCGCCGTCGGCGTCGCGTCGCCGGACGCGGCGGCCGTGGCATGTCGGTCGGCGGGCGCACGCTGGCAGCCTAGGTGGCAGACATCGCCAGCAGGCATCGACACCCCGGATGCGCGGGGGGGTGTCGGTGACCAGTGGGGAACGGCTCACTGGGGGGCTGGGCACCGCCCAGTCCGTTGTCCTCGCAGTCGGGACATGCCGCGTCGCCCGAGCCCGCCACTGCGATCCATTCGACACGACCGGAGTCGGCTCGCTCCACGGCGGAGATGGATCCGAGCGAGAAGGCGGCCACCACGCTGTCCCCCGCCAGCCGCTCGATGCGCTCGCCCTTCCACTCCCGGAAGGCCGAACCCACGTGCTCGACGAGGGCGGACTCGTCGCCGTCCGCGAGACCGGCCCCGTTCGCGAGACGGCGACGCAATGGATCGACCACCGAGTGGGCGAGTTCGTCGGCGATGCCGACGAGTGCATCGGCCGGCGCGCCGGCCGCCGCGCCGGTCCCGACGAAGACGATCCCCGCCTCCGAGGCCTCCTCGAGTGCGGGCATCGCCGCGGTCGCGTACCCGTCCACGTGCTCGATCTCCTCGGGCAGGAGCTCCGCCGACCAGCGGTACCCCTTCGAGCGTGCGCCGTCGAGGAGGTCGTTCTGGTTGTCCTGCAGCGTCCGCTTGAGTCGCCGCGCGAGGACCGTGACGATCGGCGCGACCAGCTCGTCGCGCCGGATCGCGGCAACGCTCCTCGCCTCGGAAGGTCCCTCGGACTCGTCGGGTCCGGTCTCACCGTGCTCCTCGCTCGGGTCCTCCGCCCCGGTCGCCGGAGACGGCTCGCCATCCGTCTCGCCTCCGGTACCGGTCGCGGAGGGGGGCGCCGTGGTGGTCCCAGCCGGCTCGGGCTCCACCGCGGATTGTGCGGGGGCCTCGGGAGGGGCGTCTCGCGCAGTGCCCTCGCCGGCCGAATCCGACTCGGTGTCGACGGTCTCGGGGACATCCTGAGCCGCGCGCAGCCTGGCGAAGAGCTCGTCGACCGACTCGCCGGGCGCGGGAGCATTCGGTCTCTCGACGCCCGCGTCGGCATCCGGCGCGGAGATCGCGTCGACGACCGCGATTTCTTCGGCCATCGCGAGGGCCGCGATCTCCTCGGGCGTGCCCTCGTCGGGACGGCTCGCCACTTCGCGGGCGGCCTCCTCGGCGGCGCGGCGGGCTTCGTCCTCCGCGACGAAGAGATCGTCCGCGATTGTGTCCACGGAGCGACGGACGTCGGTGATGGTCTCGGCGAGGCGTTCACGACCGGCGCGCAGTTGCTCGATCTGCGAATGGAGGACCTTGCGCCGACGCGAGAAGTCCGTCAGCACCCGCGCACGCAGTTGTTGGGCCTCCTCCACCATCGCCCTGCACTCCTCGCGCGCGGGCGACGAACTCCTCGGCCTCCAGACGAGCGCTCTCGACGGTGGCCGCGGCTTGCCGCTCTGCCCGCTGGCGGAGCTCGGTCGTCACGAGCTCCGCCTCCTCGGTCCGCACCGCCAACAGTTCGCCCGCGGCAGTCTGGACGCGGTCGGCCTCCTCGGTGGCCGCTGTGAGGAGGCGCTCGGCCTCTTCCGTCGCCTCCCCCAGAAGGCGAGCCGCCTCGGCCTCCGCGTTGGCGACCATCTCGTCGGCCACCTCGTGGGCGCTGTGCAGCACCCGCGCCGTCTCCTGGCCGACGGCGGCGGTGAGCGTCGGCTCGTCGAGGACCGGGTTGGACGCCCGACGCTCCGCGTCGGCGAGCTCGTCGAGCAGCTGCTGCTCGCGTTCCGCAGTGGTCCGGAGTGCCACCGCGATCGACTCGAGGTAGTCGCGCACCTCGCTCGGATCGAAGCCGCGCCGCACGTTCGCGAAGGTGTGGCGGGCCACGTCGTCAGGCGCCAGATACGAGGAGGAGGTGATGGTCATCCGGCGCTCCTCGGGCATGGCCGAGAGCCTACGACGACCGGTAGCGGCAGGCGCTCATCCCGCGGTCGGCGTGGTGGAGGTGACGACTGCCGGCGCTGGCACGTGCCCGCCGTTGGCGGCGAGCACCCCGAGGGCCTGGTTGAGCGTCGACACCTTGTAGATCTTGAGACCGGGCCGGTCCTTCGACAGGGCCGCCGAGTACTCCTGGGGGGGGACAAGGAAGATGCTCGCGCCGGCGTTCTCGACCGCCACCGTCTTCTGCGGGACGCCGCCGACGTCGCCCACGTCGCCCCGGCTGTCCATGGTGCCGGTCGCGGCGACGGTTTTCGAGCCGGTGAGTGAACCGTTCGTCAGCGCGTCCATCACCCCGAGGGTCATCGCGAGGCCCGCGGAGGGGCCGCCGATGTTGGTCACATTGATGTTCACCGGGAACGGGTAGGTGTGGTCGACCTGGTCCTCCGGCTCGATGCCAAGGTTCAAAGGGACCGGCTTCGGGCCCCCGACGTCGACCAATGTGCGCCTGAGCGTCACCGTCACCCGTACCGGCGCGCCCTTGTTGTTACGCAGCACGGTGAGGACGATCGTCTGCCCCGAGTGGTAGCGATTGAGCGTCTTGGTCAACGTGAGCGCATCGGGCGTCACGACGCCGTCGACGGCGGTGATCACGTCGCCCACGTCGATGACCGGGTACGCCGGAGTCCCGGCGAAGGTCCCAGCCACCACTGCGCCGACCGCGGTCGAGGTGACCGGGTAACCGAGGCGGGTCAGAGCGGCGGTCTTGGCGGCCGCCTCGGCCTGGGCCATCTCGAGCTGACCCTGCGCGAGCTGCTGTGACGGTGGTGTCCCCCCGGTGACCGCCGAGACCGGCTGGAACGAAGTGTTGCCCTGTAACTTGAAGAAGAGATAGGAGAGCGCGCTCACTCGTCCGATCTCGACGTCGGTGAGCAGCACCGGATGGGTGACCGGATGGCTCTTCGACGGCGGCACGGAGATGAACTGCTGGACCGATTGCGCGGTGCCCGGCTGGATGGCGTAGTCGTCGAGGTCGATCCGCGAGGCAACGATGACGGCCACCACCAGGGTGACGAAGACCGCCCACGGCCAGACCCGCCGGCGCCTCGTGGCGGCCGGCGCCGCTCCGGGCGGTGTCGCCCCGGGCTCCCCTGCCGAGACGGCGGGTGTCGATTTGGCGAGTCCCGCCGGAACGGGTGCCGGTGTCCCGAGCCCCTCGTCGCCCGTCGTCTGCTCCGTCATAGTGGTGACGTGAAGCCTGCCACGGAACCTCCTGGTCGCAGCGTCACCACTCGCAGGAGACAAGTCGCTCTGGCGGGACATCTCGGCGACGTCGGAGGGGCGCGTGCGGGCCTCGCCGACGACGCCGCGTCCGTGCGGGCGACCGCGCTCGGCGCGCTGGCCCGGCTCGGAGCACTCCGAGATCGAGACCTCGCCCGGGCGCTCGGCGACCCGTCGCCGGAGGTGCGCCGGCGCGCGTGCGAGCTCTCCCCCGGAGCTCCGTCGGTGAGCATCGCCGGCGCGCTCGACGATCTCGACCACTCGGTGGTCGAGATGGCCGCATGGGCCACCGGCGAGCGCCGCGACCGCGCTTCGGTGCCCGCGCTCGCCGCCATCTCCTCGGCCGAGACCGGGCACCCCGATCCGCTCTGCCGCGAGGCCGCGGTGGCCGCGCTCGGCGCGATCGGGGACCCGAGTGGCCTTGCCGCGGTGATCGGCGCACTCGGCGACAAGCCGGCCATCCGGCGTCGCGCAGCGGCCGCACTCGCGGGGTTCGACGACCCGTCGGCCGACGCGGCGCTCCGACGGTGTCTCGAGGACCGCGATTGGCAGGTGCGCCAAGTCGCCGAAGACCTTCTCGACGCCGACTGACGACGAACTCGCAACCGAGCACCGCCGAGGGGCGCTCGCTCAGGTGTCCGCTGCGGCGAAGATGGGTCGCAGGCTCTCGAAGGAGTCGAGACACATCCCCGCCCCCTGCACCACGCATTCGAGCGGCGTGGCCACCAGGTGGACCGGGACCGCGGTCTCGTCGGCGAGCCGGTTGGCCAGCCCGCGCAGCATGGCGCCGCCGCCGGTCAGGTGGATGCCCTCGTAGATGATGTCCTGTGCGAGCTCGGGAGGCGCTTCGCCGAGGCAGCCGACGACAGTGGCCATGATCAGATCGATCTGCTCGCGGATCGCGTGTCGCACCTCCTCGGGCGAGAGGACCACCGTCTTCGGCAGACCGGTCGCGACCTCGCGCCCACGCACTTCCGCTTTCATCTCGTCTGCGAACGCAAGCGCGGAGCCGATGGCCAGCTTGAGCTCTTCGCCGGTCCGCTCCCCGATGGCGATGCCGTGCTCGTGACGGACGTAGTGCTGGATGGAGGCGTCCATGTCGAAGCCACCACAGCGGATGGCGTGCGAGGTGACGATCCCACCAAGGGAGATGACCGCGGTCTCGGTCGTTCCTCCCCCGACGTCGACCACCATGTTGCCGACCGGCTCGTGGATGTCGAGTCCGGCGCCGATGGCGGCGGCCATCGGCTGCTCGATGAGATGCGCGGCGGAGGCGCCGGCACGCCGGGCCGCCTCCTTCACCGCACGCCGCTCGACCGAGGTGATGGCCGAGGGGACACAGATCAGGACCCGCGGGCGGTTGAACCGGTTGACACCAGCTCGCCGAAGGAGCAGCCGGATCATCCGCTCGGTGATCTCGAAGTCGGTGATCGCACCCTCGCGGAGAGGACGGACCGCCACGATGTAACCGGGGGTACGGCCGATCATCTGCCACGCCTCGTCGCCGACGGCGAGCACTTCGTGCGTCCTCGTGTTGAGCGCGATGACCGTCGGTTGGTTCAAGACGATGCCCTGTCCTCTTGCGTAGACGAGGGTGTTGGCCGTCCCGAGGTCGATCGCCAGATCCCTGGCCACCCCGTCATCGTAGGGCCGGTGCACCTGCGGTGGCGGTGGGCGACGTCGTGACCGGTGCGCGTCGCGTGCCCGCGTGCTCGGGCGCGACGTCCACCACGAGCCAGCCGTCGGTAACCTCTCGCCGTGGACGGTGCCGCCCCAGGAGGGCCGTGGGGAGATCCGGACGACGAGGGCCCCGACGACGCGGAGCACATCCGCGGCTGGATCTCACCCGACGATCGTCTCTGGCGCCATCCCTCGGAGGCGGCGACCCGGTCAGTCGGCTCACGCTCGAGCAGTCACGACGTCTCGCTGGCCGCGCATCGCGCGCGCCACAGCCCCTGGATCGTCGGCGGGACGACGCTCGCGCTCATCGTCGCGCTGGTCGCGGTCGGGCTGATCATCGTCACGACCGACACCAACGAGTCCGACTCCGGCTCGCACGACATCGCGTCGCTCACCCGGGCGCCGACCACCGAACCGGGGGCCGCTCGTCTCGAGAACTCGAAGCAGATCGCCGCAGTGGTCGCCGAGGTGCGACCGTCGACCGTGGCCATCCTCGTCGCAAAGCACTCCGGGACGGTCGTCGCCACCGGGCTGGTCGCCGAGTCCGGAGGGGTTGTCGTCACCGCGGCGAACCCACTCGCCGGTGCCGATGCGATCACCGTGGTCGAGCCCGGCGGGTCCCACCAGGTCGCCGGGATGGTCGGCGTGGACGAGACCTCCGGCCTCGCCGTCGTGCGGATCGGTGACGATCTGCCGGCCGCCACCTTCGCCGACACCGACCCCGCGCCGGGAGAGGTCACGATCGCCCTCGCGATGGCACCCGCCCGCCGACAGGGCGGCACGCCCTCTCCCCACCTCTACGCGGGCACGGTCCTCTCGTCGGGCCGTCCGGTCGACGCCGGCACACTGGGAGCCGACTTCGCACCGACTGCGGTCGCAACACCTTTGACCGACCACGACCTCGGCTCACCACTGCTCGACGCGACGGGCCACGTCGCGGGTCTCCTCGAACAGGTCAGCACGTCGAGGTCGGTCACGACGTCGGTGTTCCTGCCCGCGGCGATCGTGCTCGGCGTGGTCCGCCAACTGGTCGCGACAGGAAGCGTCGACCACGGGTGGTTCGGCATCGAGGGCGACGGCGCCGATGCGACGACCACGACGTCCACGCTCGCCGCGACGACCGTGTCCCCGTCCTCGGCCGTGCAGGGCGCGGAGGTCGCGGGCGTCGAGACCGGCTCTCCGGCCTGGGAGGGCGGCCTCCAGCCAGGGGACCTGGTGGTCGCGCTCGACGGCAACCAGGTCCACTCGATGGCCGAACTACGGGCGTGGCTGTATGCGGATCCGCCCGGAACCGCGCTCGACGTCACCTTCGAGCGCGGCGGCGCGGTCGAGGACACGACCGTGGTCCTCGGCGACGGCACCGATGCACAGGGGGATGGCACCTCGCCGTAGCATGACCTTCGTGACGCCTCCGCAACCCGGCGACGGAGGGAACCCCTTCGAGTCCCTGCTCGGCGACCTGATGAAGATGCTCGGGACCAACTCGCCCGACCAGTGGGAAACGACCCGCTCCTTCGCGCTCAACGTCGCGACCGGTGGCGAGGCGGAGCCGAACGTCGATCCCGTCCAGCGGATCCGGGTCGAGCAGCTCTCGCGAGTGGCAGAGCTGAACGTGGTCGAGGCCACCGGCATGCCGGTCTCGCCCGACGGCAGGCGGTTGACCTGCGTGCCGGTCGGCAGGGGGGACTGGACCGCACGGGCCCTCGAATCGTGGCGCCCGCTCCTCGCCGCGATGGCGCCCCCTGCCGCGAGCGCCGCGGGCGAGCGGGGCGAGGTCGCTCCTCCCGTTCCCGCGGACGAGGACCCGATGGGCGGGATGGCAGGGCTCATCGGACAGTGGGCCGCCGCCATCGGTCCGATGTTCTTCGGGCTGCAGGTGGGGTCGGTCGTCGGCCACCTGGCTCAGCGGACGCTCGGTCAGTACCCGGTCGCGATCCCCTGGGCGCTCTCGGACGAGCTGCTGCTCGTCACCGCCAACATCGAGACCTTCGCCGCGGACTGGAGCCTGCCGGAGGAGGAGGCCCTCCTCTGGGTGTGCGCGCGGGAGCTCGCCTCGAACACGGTGCTGACCAGGCCGGCCGTGCGCACCCACCTGGAGGAGCTGCTGACCTCGCTCGCCGAGTCGTCGGCGGCGGCGCAACAGAGCCTTGCCGACCGTCTCGGCGGACTCTCCCGCCCCGACGGTCTCGAGAGCCCCGCCGGTATGGACCTCGAATCCCTCGAGGGGATGTTCGGCGATCCCGAGGCGCTGCTCGGCGAGTTGTTGACCCCCGAGTCGCGTCGGTCCTCCGACCAGCTGACCGCACTCGCGGTCGTCATCGACGCGTACGCCGACCACATCGCCGACCGGGTCGGCGAGCAACTGGTGGGTGCGCATCGCCAACTCGCCGAGGCCTGGTACCGCCGGCGCATCGAGCGAGGCAAGGGCGAGGAGGCCGCCGGAGCGTTGTTCGGTCTCGACCTCGACCAGGAGCAGGTCGACCGCGGCCGCTCCTTCGTCGAGGGGGTGATCGAGCGAGCCGGGGAGGACGGGCTGGCCAAGCTCTGGACGTCGCCGGGACGCCTCCCGACGCCCTCGGAGGTCGACGCACCCGGCCTCTGGCTCGAGCGGATCAGCCTCCCCGAGCTCGACGATCCTGATCCGGCGGCGGGATAGGCGCCCGCACGCTCACTCGGCCGGGCTCACTCCGCCGGCTCCCTCCTCGACGGCTGCCGGGGCCTCCTCCTCGGGGATCCCGAGATCCCACTCGAGCAGGATGTTCTCCCGCTCCGCGTCCCGCACGACGCGTTCGCGGTTCCGCCGGTACTGGGGATCGTGTGGGGGAAGGAGCACCAGCCGGGCCATGCTCCGCCGGCGGAATTCCTCGACGAGAGCGGGGTCCCCGAAGTCGGAGCGGACCTCCCAGTGCGGCGCGACCGGGCCGAGGTAGACGATGCGCACGTGGGCGACCGGTGGCTGGGGTTCGCCCTCTTCCTCGGGCAACAGGTTGTCGTCGGGAACCGGGGTCATGGCGGGCAGGTCCTCCTCGGGGCGTGACTGCCGATCCTACCCCCGAGGCCTTCATAAGAAGGTCCAGGTGCTGAATAAGAATATCGTGAGGTTTCCCTGAAGAATCGGGCAAAAGTCCCTGCACTCCACCTCGAGATGCGACACTAACCATGCACAGGATGTCGGTGGCGCGAGAGCCGGTACCAAATGGCCGGAACCCGCCCAGCATCCTCGAGATCGATGGAGGCAGCCATGGATGCGGACTGGATGAGCGGTGGGAAGTGCAGGGAGCTCTCTCCCTCGATCTTCTTCCCGAGCGACGGAGTCGGCGTCCAGGCGGCCCAGAAGATCTGCGCGGAGTGCCCGGTCGCCGCCGAGTGCCTGCAGTACGCACTCGAGGAGCGGGTCGACCACGGCGTGTGGGGCGGAAAGTCCGAGCGTGAGCGCCGCCGCATGCTCCGCCGGCGCCGGGTCGGCCAGGTCGTCCCGGTCTGAGCCGCAACGCCCAGAGCACCGGGAGGCCGTCGGGGTGACGGCCTCCGAGCAGCTCGCCGAGTGCGTCGTCAACATCTCCGAGGGTCGTGACCTCGCGGTCGTGGGCGCAGTCCGAGCGGCCGGGGGCGAAAGCGTGCTCGACGTCCACACCGACGCGGCACACCATCGCTCGGTCCTCACCCTCGGCGGACCCCTCGACACCGTCGAATCGGCGGCCGGCGCGGTGGTCGCGGCCGCGGTCGAGCGGATCGACCTCCGCACCCACGTCGGCGTCCACCCGCGCTTCGGCGCTGCCGATGTCGTCCCCTTCGTCACCCTCGCCGACGCGCTCCCCGATGGAGCGGGATGGGAGGACGTGCTCGGTGCGAGGAACCGCTTCGCTCGGTGGGCCGCTCGGCAACTCGAGCTCCCCTGCTTCCTCTACGGCCCGGAACGCTCTCTGCCCGACGTCCGGCGCCGGGCGTTCTCGACCCTCGCTCCGGACACCGGACCATCCCGGCCGCACCCGTCAGCCGGTGCCGCCGCGGTCGGGGCGCGAGGGGTCCTCGTCGCCTACAACGTCTGGCTCGCCGGGTCCGACAAGGGAAACCCCGAGGTCGTCGAGGTGGCACGGTCGATCGCGGCAGCCCTCCGTGGTCCGACGCTGCGCGCCCTCGCCTTCGCCATCGAGGAAGGGGCCCAGGTGAGCTGCAACCTCGTCGATCCGGGGAGCGTCTCCGTCGAGCACGTCTACGACGAGGTCGCCATGGCCGCCGAGTCGATGGGCTCCACCGTGGTCCGGGCCGAGTTGGTCGGGCTGGTGCCGACCGCCGTCCTCGAGGCGGTGCCACCCCGGCGCTGGGCCGAACTCGACCTCAGCGAGGAGTCCACGATCGAGTACCGCCTCGCCACCTCGAGGCTCCGACCGGGCTCGGGCGCGCCCGCGAGCTGAGCGGGCGCCGCCGGTCAGGACGCGCTGGCGGAAGCCCTCCGCTGAAGCGCCCGCTGGCGGCGCAGACGGCGTCGCTCGCGTTCGGAGAGTCCTCCCCAGATCCCGAACTTCTCACCGTTGGCCAGGGCGTACTCGAGGCAGTCCTCGCGGACGACGCATCCCCGGCAGACCTCCTTTGCCTCACGGGTGGACGCTCCCCGCTCGGGGAAGAACAGGTCGGGGTCCACCCCCATGCAGTTCGCCCTGGTCTGCCAGGTTCGCTCTTGGGGTCCGTACATCAGCGACATCAGGTCCATCTGACGGGCCTCCCTCCCACTGATCGCACGCGGCCTCGGTGAGTCCGCATCGCACGGATGTAACTACAGATATGTCATCCTTCACGATCCTGGCGGCAAACGCAAGAAGAAATGTTGTGCTTGTGAACGAATGCGCAAGCACCGGACCCTCCACCGAGAGCCGGGGCTCGGTCGGTCTCGGCCCCGGTGGCTTCAGCCGGTCAGGTAGCCGCGTGCGCGGCGCACCCGTTTGTGGCGAAGGAAGTCGACGAGCACGTAGTCGCCGAGCTCGTCGGGGGAGGTCGCGAAGGTCCTGCCGTGGTTGATGCGGGTGAGTTGCTCGACGAACCCCTGCAGCCCGCGATCGGGGTCGAGGAGGAAGGTGTTGATGGTGATCCCCGCCTTCGTGCACCGCATCACCTCGGCGAGGGTGACTTCCAGGGTCTCGGGCACCGGCGGGTAGTTGAAGAACACGTCGTAACCGACGCTGCCCTGGTACGGGACGATGTGGGCGGTCGGTTCGCCGTCGGTGACGAGGATGATCTGCTTGGTCCCCTGTTGGTGGGCAAGCATCTTGCGCGCCAGCATCAGGCCGTGCTGCAGGTTGGTCCCGTAGACGTAGTCCCAGCTGACCGTCGGAAGGTCCTCGGGCGCGATCTCGCGCGCGACCTCGGAGAACCCGACCAAGCCGAGGAAGTCGCGCGGGAAGCGCGACGCGATGAGGGTGTGGAGGGCGAGAGCCATCTTCTTCGCCGGCACGAAGTTGTCGCGCATGGGCATCGAGAGCGACAGGTCGAGGAGCAGGACCGTGGCCGACCGGGTCAGTGCCTCGGTCTCGATCACCTCGAAGTCGTGGGGGGAGAGCCGGACAGGCACGCCGCTCCCCGACCGCCGGACCGCGTTGTGGACGGTCCGCGAGAGGTCGAGGTTGAAGGGGTCGCCGAACTCGTAGGGCTTGGTGGTCTCCTCGCGGTCGTGGCCCGACCCCTTCCAGGTCGTGGCATGGGTGCCGACCCGGTCCTTGGTGAGTTGGGAGAACAGATCGGAGAGAGCCTGGTGCCCGATTCGCCGGATCCCCTTCGGGGTCAGCTCGAAGCGGCCCTCGCTCTGGTCGATCAGACCCGCGTCGGAGAGCTGCTTGGCGAGGTTCGCCAGACGGTCGAGCGAGCGCGCCGCGTCCTCCCCGAGGTGCCGCCTGACCTTGTCGAGGTCGACCTCGGACAGCGCGGCCGGCGAGTTGGCCGAGCGCAGGAATGCCTCGAGCTCGTCGAGGTCGCGGAGGGTCGCCGCGGCGTCGGTGGCGTCCCCGAACCCCATCGGCTCGTCGCCGGTGAACCGGTAGCGCTGCTGCCAGCCCGCGTCCGGGAAGGCGCGCTGGAGGTTGCCGGCCAGCCGGTCGATCTGCCAGCGGAGGTCGAGGTCTTCGAGGAGCGAATCGGCGAGGCCGCGCAGCTGCGAGCGCTGCTCGGGCGACATCGAGTTCCACATCGCCTGTGCCGCCGCCATCCGCGCGGCCAACTGCTCGAGTAGCTCGTCGAGGCTCTGGGGGTCGCCCGGGAACATGTCGCCGAAGCGATCCATGAACGACTCGAACGACGGGTCGAGAGGCTCGCCTGCCTCGCGCTGCTCGAGCATCCGATTGAGCGCATCGAAGGCCTCGCGCATCCTTTCGAGCTGGGCGGCGTCGGGGTTGGCGAGGGCTTCGGACATCTGGTCGAAGTAGGAGCGAGTGACCTCCTCGCGCAGGCGCTCGAGCAGCTCCTCGAAGTGCTGGCGAGCCTCGGAGGACACGAACTCGTACTGCTGGAGGCTGCGGACCATGCCGGCTAGGTCGCTCGGCAGCAGGTCGAGCTGCATGCGCCGCTCGTCGGCCACCTCGCGGGTCACCTCCTCGCGCCGCTGGTCGCCCGACTCCGCCGCATCGGCCTCGAGCGCGTCGATCCCCTCGCGTTCGGTCGCCACCACCTCGGCGAGCTCCTCGGCGATCTCGTGGAAAGCGCCGCCCAGGTCGCCGCTGTCACGGACCTCTTCGCGTTCGAGACGGAGGCGCTCGAGGAGGTCGCGAAGACCCTCCACCTGCTCGCCGTCAGGCGTCTGCCAGCCGCGGTTGAGCATCCGCTGCAGTGCCTCGTGGAGGTCACCGTTCGCGAGCAGGTCGTCGGTCAGCTGCGAGAGGACCGCGTCGGCGTCGTCGACGAGGGACTCCTGGGTCCCGTCCCAGCGGCGGTAGTCGAACCGCCAGGTCATCCGCGGCCTCGATAGAGCGCGCGCGAACCGGCGGCCTCCTTGTTGAGGCGCTTGGTCAGATGGAGGCCCTCGAGTACGAACTCGACCGCGCTGGCCACCACCCCCGGGTCCTCCGACCCGCCGGTCAGCGCCAGCACCGGTGCGGACAGGGCGGGCAGCTCCGCGAGCGTCTCTGCGTAGGCCGAAGCCGGAAGGTCGTCGCCGGCATGGACGACGGTCTCGGTGGTGAACGAGCCCACGACCGCCTGCGGGTCGGCGAGCACCACTCGGCGACGGAAGACCAGCAGGACCGCCGCGTTCACCATTTGGGCGAGGATGATGTCCTCGCGCCCTTCCTCGAGCGATTCGATCTCGACCTTGCCCTGGGTGGACGAGACGAGCGCCTGGAGGTCGGAGATCCGCGGCACGGCCTCCGCCTCGTCGTTGCGGAGCGCCCGACGGGTCGCGTTGGCGACCAGGGTCTCGTAATTGGCAATGGTCAGGCGCACCGAGACGCCCGACCGCTGGTTGAGATGGGGGCTCTCTCGGGCCAGCTGGCTGAGTTCGGCGACGATCTCGGCCATGAAGTCGGGCACCTCGACCCTCGCGGTCACCGATGCCTCGGCGGAGCCGTCGCCGTTCCGGCCGGGCAGGTCCGCCTCGAGCTCCGCGATCCGGAGCTCGGTGACCGCGTCCGGCGGGTAGTGGGTACGGACCTGCGCGCCGAAGCGGTCCTTCAGCGGGGTGATGATGCGGCCGCGGTTGGTGTAGTCCTCGGGGTTGGCCGTCGCGACCAGCACGATGTCGAGCGGGAGCCGGACTCGATGGCCGCGGATCTGCACGTCGCGCTCCTCGAGGACGTTCAAGAGACCCACCTGGATGCGCTCGGCGAGGTCGGGGAGCTCGTTGACCGCGAAGATGCCGCGGTTGACGCGCGGCACGAGGCCGTAGTGGATGGTGAGCTCGTCGGAGAGGTAGCGCCCTTCGGCCACCCGGATCGGGTCCACCTCGCCGATGAGATCCGCGATGGAGGTGTCGGGAGTCGCCAGCTTCTCCCCGTATCGCTCGCTGCGATGGACCCATGACACGGGCAGATCGTCACCCGCCTCGGCGAGGAGGTCCTTGGCGAAACGCGAGACCGGGTGGAACGGGTCGTCGTTGATCTCGGAGTGCGCCACGATCGGCAGCCACTCGTCGAGGAGTCCGACCAACGAGCGGATGATCCGGGTCTTGGCCTGCCCGCGCTCGCCGAGGAGGATCACGTCGTGCCGGGCGAGGAGGGCGTTCTCGAGCTGCGGCAGGACGCTCTCGTCGAAACCGAGGACCCCGCCGACCAGGGGCTCGGCTGCCGCGATCCGTGCCGCGGCGTTTCGCCTGATCTCTTCCGCGACGGGGATCGAGGTCCATCCCGCGTGGCGCAGCCGCCCGAGCGTGGTGATGTCGGGAGGCGGGGTGAGACGTGCGGAGAGGTCGAGGGTGGCTTCCGCCGCCGCGGAACGAGCGTGAGGGTCCGGCGTCTTCATGGGGGTGAGCCTACGCGTGGCGACCCTGAGGCGGCACAGCGCGACCTGGCACGGGAGGGCCGCAGAGGTTTCGCACCCCGTGCGCAGGGATGGAAAGATGAAGGTCCGTCAGCGAACCGGCCGCTCGGATACGCGCGCGACGGATCCGGTCGTCACCGAATTGCCACGAGGAGGAAAGACGTGACCACGGTCGAGGAGGTGAGCGTCACACCGGTCGTCCTCGGTGGCATCCGCGGAGGACCCGACGTGCCGACGCTCCGAGAGGACCGGTGGTGGGTCCAACCGGTGGTGACGGTGACCGTGCTCACCTTGTTCGTCGCCTACGGAACCTGGGCTGCGTTCGTCAACAAGGACTACTTCGCGGGGGCCACGCTCCATCGCAACCTGATCTCCCCGTTCTACTCGCCCTGTCTCACCGAGAGCTGCGTACCCGGGAGCCACGGGGGCTTCGTCATCACCTGGTGGACGATCTCGCCGGCGCTCTTGATCCTCGTGTTCCCTCTCAGCTTCCGGCTCACCTGCTACTACTACCGCAAGGCGTACTACCGGTCGTTCTGGCTCGCGCCGCCCGCCTGCGGCGTCGCCGACGCACACCGCTCCTACACCGGCGAGTCGCGGTTCCCCCTGATCCTGCAGAACATCCACCGCTACTTCTTCGTCATCCTCTTGATCTTCAACGTGATCCTTACCATCGACGCGGTCGAGGCCTTCCGCCAGCCCGGCAACGGGATCGGCATCAGCATCGGGACGGCTGTCCTCTGCGTGAACGCACTGCTGCTCTGGCTGTACTCGCTGAGTTGCCACGCCTGCCGCCATCTCTGCGGCGGCGGCCTCAAGCAGTTCTCCAAGTCGCCGCTGCGCTACCGGCTGTGGAAGACCTTGTCGCCGCTCAACGCCCACCACATGCTGTTCGCGTGGTTGAGCTTCGCCTTCGTCACCTTCACCGACCTCTACGTGCGGTTGGTGGCGAGCGGGACCATCCACGACTACGGCTTCCACTTCTAGGAGGTCGACCACCATGGCCGAGTACGAGACCCACGACTTCGACGTCGTCGTGATCGGTGCCGGCGGCGCCGGTCTCCGTGCGGCGATCGAGGCGAGCGCCAGGGGCCAGCGGACCGCCCTCGTCTGCAAGTCCCTCCTCGGGAAGGCCCACACGGTCATGGCCGAGGGCGGTGTCGCAGCCGCGCTCCGCAATGTCTACGACGAGGACAGCTGGCAGGTGCACTTCCGCGACACGATGCGCGGCGGCAAGATGCTGAACAACTGGCGGATGGCGCAGCTCCACGCGCAGGAGTCCCCGGACCGCGTGCGCGAGCTCGAAGAGTGGGGCGCACTGTTCGACCGGACGAAGGACGGCCTCATCCTCCAGCGCGACTTCGGTGGTCACCGCTACGCGCGGCTCGCGCACATCGGCGACCGGACCGGCCTCGAACTCATCCGCACCCTGCAGCAGAAGGCCGTCGCGCAGGGCATCGAGGTGTTCATGGAGGTGAAGGTGCTCCGCCTGCTCCACGACGAGCAGGGGACCGTGTCGGGGTTGGTCGGCTACTGGCGGGCGTCCGGTGAGTTCGTCGTCTTCCGCGCCCGCGCGGTGGTGATCGCCACCGGCGGGATCGGCAAGAGCTGGCTGTACACCTCCAACTCGTGGGAGACCACCGGCGACGGCCATGCGATGAGCCTCTGGGCAGGCGCGGACATGATCGACATGGAGGCCGTGCAGTTCCACCCGACCGGCATGGTGTGGCCGCTGTCGGTCCGGGGCATCCTGGTCACCGAGGGCGTGCGCGGCGACGGCGGCGTGCTGCGCAACTCGGAGGGGAAGCGCTTCATGTTCGACTACGTGCCGCCGATGTTCCGCGAGGAGACCGCCGACTCGGAGGACGAAGCCGACAAGTGGTACGACGACCACTCCGCCGGGCGGCGGCCGCCCGAACTGCTTCCTCGCGACGAGGTGGCCCGCTCGATCAACAGCGAGGTGAAGGCCGGGCGCGGGAGTCCCCACGGCGGCGTCTTCCTCGACATCGCCACCCGACGCAGCCCCGAGTACATCCGGCGCCGGCTTCCCTCGATGTACCAACAGTTCAAGGAGCTCGCCGGCGTGGACATCACCGTCGAGGCGATGGAGGTGGGCCCCACCTGCCACTACGTGATGGGCGGCGTGCGGGTGGACGCGGACACCGAAGCGACCTCGGTGGCCGGGCTCTACGCGGCGGGCGAGGTCGCCGGCGGCATGCACGGCTCGAACCGCCTCGGCGGCAACTCCCTCTCCGACCTGTTGGTCTTCGGGCGCCGAGCCGGCATCGGGGCAGCCGACTTCGCGGCGGGCCGGAACGGAGAGATCGCATTGGATCAGGGTGAAGTGGAGAGCGCGCTCGAGGGAGCGGTCGCGCCCTTCGAGCGCGACGGCGGGGAGAACCCCTACGAGATCCACCACGAGCTCCAGACGACGATGCAGGAGCTGGTGGGGATCATCCGCACCGGCCCCGAGCTCGAGGAGGCGATGGGTCGGATCGAGGTGCTCGAGGAACGGGCCGGCAAGGTCTCGATCGGCGGAGGGCGGCGGTACAACCCGGGCTGGAACCTGACGACCGACCTCCCGGCCATGCTGACCGTCTCGCGCCTCACGACGCAGGGGGCGATCAACCGCAAGGAGAGCCGTGGCGGGCACAGCCGCGACGACTATCCGACGCCCGATCCCGAGATGGGGAAGATCAACTTCGTCCAACGCATCCCCTCGCCGGACACGGCCGAACGGGGCGTCGGCGGCACACCTTCGGTCCGGTCGATCACGGTCGCACCCGAACCGATCCCGGTGGTGCCCGACGAACTCCGCGTCCTGCTCGAGGAGTCCGGCTGATGGCGCTCGCCGACGAGATCACCGACACCGCCGACGAGACCGCCGACGAGGAGATCGCCGGAGACGAGACCGCCCGCGAAGAGGCCGCGGCCCCCGGGGGCGAGGTGGTCATGCGCCTCTGGCGGGGGGACGCCGACGGTGGCGCCTTCACCGAGTACTCGCTACCCGCCCAGGAGGGCGAAGTGGTGCTCGACGTGATTCACCGGGTCCAGGCGACCCAGGCGCCCGATCTCGCGTGCCGGTGGAACTGCAAGGCCGGCAAGTGCGGCTCGTGCTCCGCGGAGATCAACGGGCGGCCGGCGTTGATGTGCATGACCCGGATGGACACCCTTCCGCCCGGCGCGGTGACCGTCGCGCCGATGCGAGCCTTCCCCATCCTCCGCGACCTGGTCACCGACGTGTCCTACAACTACGAGGTCGCCAAGCGGATCCCGCCGTTCGACCCGCGGCCGAAGACGGCCGACGAGGAGGAGGCCGGCGGCTACCGGATGCAGCAGATCGACATCGAGCGGAGCCAAGAGTTCCGCAAGTGCATCGAGTGCTTCCTCTGCCAGGACGTGTGCCACGTCATCCGCGACCACGAGGAGAACAAAGAGGCCTTCGCCGGTCCCCGGTTCTTCGCCCGCACGGCCGAGCTCGAGATGCACCCGCTCGACGTCAACGACCGGCGTGAGCTCCTCCGCCACGAGCAGGGAATCGGCAAGTGCAACATCACCAAGTGCTGCACCGAGGTCTGCCCCGAGCACATCAAGATCACCGACAACGCGATCATCCCGCTGAAAGAGCGTGTGGTCGACGCCTCCTACGACCCCATTGCCTGGCTCGGGAGGAAGATCCTCCGCCGGACCAAGCGCAGTGCCGAGGAGGCCGCGGAAGCAGCACCGGTCGAGGGCCCGGCGGCCGTGCAGCCGGTGATCGCAGTCCACGGCATCCCCGGACCCGGTGAAGACCCCGACGCCGGCGAGCCCGGGGACGACGTGGACGGTGCAGAGGGTGCAGACGGTTCCGACGCGCCGAACACAGCGCGCCCCGACGACCCCTCCGCTCCCTGAGCAGGCCGCGCGCGGACACCGGTGGCGCGCTTTTTGACCCAGGAGTGGATCGACGAGTTCAACGCGGCGCTCCACGACGTCGTGCTGCCGCTCCCGGGTCCGGATGCCGGGCTCGGCGCAGCCGAAGGCAGCTTCGTGGTTGTCGAGGAGGTCCACGACGCGCCGGACGGCGACATCGGTGTGACCCTGCGGGCGGAAGGCGGACGCCTGCACCTCTCGCGCCAGGCGCTCTCGGACCGCGGCGGCCCGGAGGGGACAGACGCGGTTCCGAGCGACGTTCCAAGCGACACGGCCGACGTGACGATCGTTCTCTCCTACCCCGACGCGGTCTCGCTCTCGGCCGGAGAGCTCACCCCGGCCGAAGCGCTCACCGCGGGACGAATCCGGGTCCGAGGGGATCTCTCGGTGCTGGTGAGCGCGCAGGCGATGCTCGAGGCCGCTCGAGAGCGGACCCCCGACCTCTCGGCGACGACCACCTACTGAACGAGGAGGGGTACGCCGTGGAAGTGCTGTCCTGCCGGACGATCATCCACCCGTCCAACCTGGCGCGGTCGCTCGCCTTCTACGCAGAGGGCCTCGGCCTGGCGGTCGCCCGCGAGTTCGGTGCGGGCGAGCAACGAGGGGTGGTGTTCTTCGCCGGGGGCGGTCTGATCGAGGTGGTAGGGAGCGGTGACGAACCGCGGAGCCGGTCCCAGCTCGCGCTCTGGCTCCAGGTGCGCTCGGTGGCGGCGGCGGTCGCCGAGCTCGCGGCCCGGGACGTCCCGATCGTTCGCGAGCCGCAGCTCGAGCCGTGGGGACTGGTCGAGGCGTGGCTCGACGATCCCGACGGGCTGCGCATCCACCTGGTCGAGGTGCCTGCCGACCACCCGCTGCGGCGCGACCTGAGAACGCCGGTCCTGTGACCCTCCTCGCCGGCCGGAGCGGCGAGCGGCAGATAGCGTCGTGACGATGACCGAGCGCGACGCGCACCCCTACTGCGTCGAGTCGATCGACCACGTCCAGCTCGCGATGCCTCCCGGTTCGGAGGCCGAAGCCCTCGCCGAGTCGTTCTTCGCCGGACTCCTCGGTGTCCCACGGGTGCCGAAGCCGCCCGAGCTCGCCGCACGCGGCGGGTGCTGGTTCGAGCGCGGCCGGCTCAAGGTCCACCTGGGCGTGGAAGAGGAGTTCCGGCCGGCCCGCAAGGCCCACCCCGCCCTCGTCGTCTCGGGCCTCGACGAACTCTCCGCGCTGCTCGACCGCTCCGGCTATCCCACCCGCCGCACCGAGGACGTGCCCGGTTCACCCCAGTGGTACGTCGACGACCCGTTCGGGAACCGGATCGAGCTCATCCCGGCGGGCTCACCGGGAGGCTGAGCGCTCACGGTAGGAGCGCAGCCACCTCGGCCCGCTCCGCCTCGAGCTCCTCGGTCGTGATCCGAATCCGCTCCTTCGCGAACCCGTCGTGCGACAGGCCCTCGACGACCGACCACGCGCCGGAGCCGTCGGTGCGCACCGGGAAGCCGAACTGGAGGCCCTCGGGGATGCCGTACTCGCCGCGGGAGGCCACCGCGAGCGAGGTCCAACCGTCGTTGCCGGTGCCGCTGCGGATGCTCACCACCGAGTCGATCGCGGCGTTCGCGGCCGACGCGGCCGAAGAGAGACCGCGCGCGTCGATGATCGCTGCGCCGCGCTTCTGCACGGTGGTGAGGAACTCGCCCTGCAGCCACTCCTCGTCGCGGATGACGTCGGTCAACGGGGTGCTGTCGATGGTGGCGTGGGCGAAGTCAGGGAACTGGGTCGCGGAGTGGTTGCCCCAGATCGCGAGGTGCCCGACCGACGAGACCGGCACCCCTGCCCTGCTCGCGAGCTGGCTCTTCGCACGATTCTCGTCGAGCCGGGTCATCGCGAACCACCGGTCGTCCGGCACGTCGGGCGCGTGGGTGCGTGCGATCAGGCAGTTGGTGTTGCAC
This sequence comes from uncultured Acidimicrobiaceae bacterium, assembly GCA_963769905.1. GTDB lineage: Bacteria > Actinomycetota > Acidimicrobiia > Acidimicrobiales > RAAP-2 > Bog-756. The sequence continues at coordinate 212,213 of CAVYNG010000002.1, read as the reverse complement.
GGGTTCCCGACGACAAGCACCCGCACGTCGGTCGCCGCGTGCTCGCCGATGGCGCGCCCCTGGGGACCGAAGATCCCGCCGTTGACGGTGAGCAGATCGCCGCGCTCCATCCCCGCCTTGCGGGGAACCGATCCCACGAGGAGAGCCCACGACGTCCCGTCGAACGCCCGGGCGGCATCGGTGGTGGCGACGATCTCGGCAAGGAGCGGGAAGGCGCAGTCGTCGAGCTCCATCACGACGCCTTCGAGCGCCTTCATCCCCGGCTCGATCTCGAGGAGCCGGAGGACGACGGGCTGATCGGGGCCGAGGAGCTGCCCGGAGGCGATCCTGAACAGGAGGGAGTAGCCGATCTGGCCGGCCGCTCCGGTCACGGAGACGTGGACGGGTGACTTCGCTGGCATACCGGTGAGGCTAATCCTGTCGGGTTGCAGCAGGCCCGACCGGAGTGTTCTCCTTGGGCGGCACGGCGCGGCCTGCAGGCATCAGGGCCGTCCCGATCGACGCGAAACGGAGCAGAAGCGGACACGCAGTGACAGAACCGGCCATCATCTACACCCACACCGACGAGGCGCCGGCCCTGGCCACGTCCTCGTTCCTCCCCATCCTGCAGGCATTCACCCGCGTCGCCGGGGTGAACGTGGAGTCACGGGACATCTCACTGGCAGGTCGCCTCCTCGCCGCCTTCCCCGATCACCTGACCGAGGCCCAGCAACACCGTGACGCGCTGGCCGAGCTCGGTGAGCTGACCGGTCGGCCCGAGGCGAACATCGTCAAGCTGCCCAACATCTCGGCCTCGGTTCCCCAACTGAAGGCCGCCGTCGCCGAGCTGCAGCTCAAGGGATATGCGCTCCCCCACTACCCCGACGATCCGGCCAGTGACGAAGAGCGAGAGATCCGAGCCCGCTACGAGAAGGTCTTGGGCAGCGCGGTCAATCCGGTGCTGCGCCAGGGGAACTCCGACCGGCGAGCGTCGGCTGCGGTGAAGGCCTACGCCAGGTCCCATCCGCACTGGATGGGTACATGGTCGCCCGACTCGAAGACGCGGGTCGCGCACATGGAGGACGATGACTTCCGCTCGACCGAGCGCTCGGCGATCGTGCCGGAAGGCAACCTCCGCATCGAGCTGGTCGGCGCAGACGGCGAGATCACCGTCTTGCGCGAGTCCGTGACGGTGGAGACCGGCGAGGTCGTCGACGCATCGGTCATGCGGGTGGCGGCGCTCCGAAGGTTCCTCACCGGGCAGATCGCCCGGGCCAAGGACGAGGGCGTGCTCTTCTCCGTGCACCTGAAGGCGACCATGATGAAGGTCACCGACCCGATCGTCTTCGGGCACGTGGTGCGGGCGTTCTTCCCGTCGACCTTTGCCCGCTACGGCGACGTTCTGGCCGCCGCCGAGCTGAGCCCGAACGACGGGTTGGCTGCGATCTTCGACGGGCTCGAGCTCCTGCCCGGCGGGGACGACATCAGGGCGTCCTTCGAAGCCGAGATGGCCCTCGGTCCGCCACTCGCGATGGTCGACTCCGACCGGGGCATCACCAACCTCCACGTCCCGAGCGACGTCATCATCGACGCGTCGATGCCGCCGATGATCCGCAACTCGGGCCACATGTGGGGGCCCGACGGCGAGGAGGCCGACACGCTCGCGGTCGTTCCCGATTCCAGCTACGCCGGGGTCTACGCAGTGACCATCGACGACTGCCGGGCGCACGGTGCCTTCGACCCGGCGACCATGGGTTCGGTTCCGAACGTGGGGCTCATGGCGCGGGCCGCCGAGGAGTACGGCAGCCACGACAAGACGTTCGAGATCCACCGCAAGGGCACGGTGCGGGTGGTCGACGAGGCAGGGAGGACCGTGCTCGACCAGCCGGTCGCGGCCGGCGACATCTTCCGGATGTGCCAGACGAAGGAGGTGGCCATCCGCGACTGGGTCAGGCTGGCCGTGATCCGGGCTCGGGCGACCGGCACACCCGCCGTGTTCTGGCTCGACGAGAGTCGCGCCCATGACGCAAATCTGATCGCCAAGGTCACCGAGTACCTCTCCGAGTACGACACCGAGGGCCTGACCATCGAGATCCTCCCCCCCGAAGCGGCCACGGCTCGGTCGCTCGAGCGCATCCGGCGGGGCGAGGACACCATCTCGGTGACCGGGAACGTGCTGCGCGACTACCTGACCGACCTCTTCCCGATCCTCGAGCTCGGCACGAGCGCCAAGGTGCTCTCGGTCGTCCCGCTGCTCGCGGGCGGCGGGCTCTTCGAGACCGGAGCGGGCGGCTCGGCGCCGAAGCACGTCCAACAGCTCCTGAAGGAGGACTACCTCCGGTGGGACAGCCTCGGGGAGTTCCTCGCCCTCGTCCCGAGTCTCGAGCTGTACGCCGAGGCGGCAGGCAATCCCCGGGCGATGCTCCTCGCCCGCACCCTCGACCGGGCGACGGCCACCTTCCTCGAGGAGGACAAGTCGCCCACTCGCAAGCTCGGGGGGATCGACAACCGGGGTAGCCACTACTACCTCGCCCGGTACTGGGCCGAGGAGCTCGCCGCACAGGACGACGACCCCGCGCTCGCCGAGATGTTCACCCCTGTGGCCGCGACCCTGGCCGAGCGTGAGGAGACCATCGTCGCCGAGCTCCTCGCCGTGCAGGGCAGGGCGGTCGACATCGGCGGTTACTACCTCCCCGACGAAGGGGAGTCCACCGCGGTCATGCGACCCTCGACGACGCTCGACGAGATCATCGACGGCATGGGGTGAGCAGGTGCGCCGCCGGTGCGCCCCGGTCGACCGGCCTCCCGCTACCGTGGTGGGCCGTGGCCACCACCCGCGGAGCAGCGTCGGACCTCGCGACCTACGGCGCGCCGGAGCGGAGCCTGCGCTCGCTGCAGTCGGTCTGGGAGGAGCAGGCGCAGGCCGACCCGCTCTGGGCCGTCCTCAGCGAGCCCGAGCTGGCGGGCCGCCAGTGGGACCTCGACCGCTTCCTCGAGACCGGCCGGCGGCAGGTCGCCTCGAGCCTCGCCAGGTTCGCCGAGCTCGGGGGCACCCTTGCCGACACCGACCTCGCCATCGACTTCGGGTGCGGGGTCGGCAGGCTGAGCCAGGCACTCGCGACCGAGTTCGACCGTGTGATCGGGGTCGACGTGTCCCCGACCATGGTGGCGGTGGCCACCCGACTCAACCGGTACGCCGACCGGGTCCAGTACCTGCTCAACGAGGCGCCCGACCTCGCGGTGCTGGCGGAGCGGTCGGCCTCCCTGGCCTTCACCCACATCACCCTCCAGCACATGGATCCCGAGCTCGCCCGCCGCTACCTCGACGACCTCCTCCGGATCGTGAAGCCGGGGGGCGGGCTCGTCTTCCAGCTCCCCTCCCACTACGCCGACACCTACCTGCACCCGGACCGTGACGACCGACCGGTGCCCGAGGGCGCCCGCAGAGCCGGACTCGCCCTGACCGAGCTGCCGCCACAGCTGCCCGCCGGCGGCAGCACGACCCTGCGGGTGGCGCTGACCAACCGGAGCGATCGTGCCTGGTACCAGACCCACGTCTACCCGCTGAACGTGGGCAACCACTGGCTCGCGCCGGACGGCTCGGTCGTCACCTGGAACGATGGTCGCATCCGCGTACCCGGACGGGTCGACGTCGGAGAGACCGTCGTCGTCGACCTCTCGGTGACCGCGCCGGCCAGGCCCGGTCCCTACCTCCTCGAGATCGACCTCGCGCAAGAGACCGTCTGCTGGTTCTCGGAAGTCGCCGAGCAGCTCGGACACGCGGAGCCGACCACGCGCTGCAGCGTCCTCGTGACCGACTCGCCGCCGGCAGCCCCGGCACCCGCCAGCTATTCGCGATCGCCCGACCGGACCGCCTTCGACGACCTGATCAGCGACGAGTACTTCCGGCCCGCCCCCTTCGACATGCACGGAATACCGCGGCCGGAGGTCGAGGCGCTCCTCGCCGAACACGGCGCGCGCCTCCTCGACGCCGACGAGTGGGTCACCGAGTGGCACAGCTTCACCTACTACGTGCAGCTGCCCGGTTGACCCCTCCGGGTCAGAGCGTCGCCAGCCCGAGCGCCGCGTAGATCTCGCGGGTCGCGCTCGAGCGGTTGAGTGTGTAGAAGTGGAGTCCCGGCACACCGGCGTCGAGGAGCTCGCGGCAGAGGTCGGTGGCGATCGCCACACCTTCGTTGCGCACCGCGTCCGCGCCGCCCCGCGCATCCGCCTGCTCGAATCGCTCGACCATCCAGGCGGGGACGGCCGCGCCCATCCTCGCCATGCCCGGTACCGAGCTCAGCCGCTCGACCGGCATGATCCCCGGCAGGACCGGCTTCTCGACGCCGCGCGCCGCGAGGTCGGTCACCAGCGAGACGTACTCGCGGGCCTCGAAGAAGAACTGTGTCACTCCGAAGTCGGCGTCGGCGAGCTTCGCGGCCAGGTAGTCGCGGTCACCCGGTAGATCTTCCGAGAGCGGATGACCGGCCGGTTGGGCCGCGACCCCGATCGAGAACCCGCCGATGGCCCGGGCCAGGGCGACCAGCTCACAGGCGTGACTGAGCTCTCCCACACCCTCGGCAGGGTCGGCCGGCGGGTCGCCTCCGAGCGCCATCAGGTTCTCGACGCCCGCGTTCCGGTAGGCGACGAGGATCTCGGCGAGCTCGAGCCGGGTGTGGGCGACGCAGATCAGGTGTGCCATCGGGACGAGGGTTGTGGTGCGCAGCATGCCGGTCACGAGGTCGAAGGTCCGCTGGCGCGACTCCGCGCCACCCCGGTATGTGACCGAGACGAAAGAGGGGCCGAGCGGCTCGAGATCGCGGAGCGTCCGCACGAGGGTCGTCTGTTCCTTGTCGTTCTTCGGAGGGAAGAACTCGAAGGAGTAGGTCCGCCCTTTGGCCAACAGGTCGGAGATGCGGGTCATTGGCGCAAAATCCTACTTGCGTGCCGCCTCGGCCACCGCGGGCCACTGCCGCGGTGCGTGGCGTCAGCGTGCGCTCGGGTGGTCCCGCCCAGGTGCTGCGCCCGAGCTCAGCCGTCGCCCGAGCGAGTCCGGGCTCCGATCGCGCTCGACGCGAGGGTCACTGCGACCGCATCGATCCCGCGGTCCATCATCGACGCAAGGCGTGGCTCGAGCTCGTCGGGCAGCACGTCGAGGATCCAGACGAACCGGCACCGGCCCTCGCCCTCGTCGACGATCTGCGCCGACGCGCCGTAGTGGATGCATCCCGGAAGCCCCTCGGTGAGCGTGTAGGCGAGCCGCCTCCGCTGCTCGTCGATCCCGACCAAGTGCTCGGTCACGACCGAGCCGTTGAAGAAGGTCACCCGCCGCTCGCTCGGTCCCGTCGACTCGCTGTCGGTCACGAACCCGCGGGCGAGACGCTCGTGCACCGCGCCGAAGTCGGCCAGCGCGTCCCAGCACGACTCTGCGGTCGCGTCGAGGGCGACCTCTCTCACGATCGATGCCATGGTGCCTCCTTCTCGGAGCCTTCCCGGGTCTCCGTCTCTCGGGTCCGGAATACCGGCCAGCACACCTCCGTCCGGTGCTGCGATTCGTCACCGGTGTCGTCGGCGCCCACCAGGTAGTGCTCGCGGATGGGTCCCTGCACGCCGATCTCGCGCTCGGCCACGAAGGTCCCGAGCGCGCCGTACGCCTGGTCCAGCTCGGCGAAAGCACCCTCGTGGAGGGTCACCGCCAGCTCGGCCTCGGGGATCTCGATCGGTCGCGCCCGACCGGTCGGTTCGGGTACTCCGGCGACGGGGACGAATGCCACCACTTCGCCGAGGGATTCCTCGAAGAACTCGGTCGGGTAGAGCGCGCCGTCAGGACCGTCCCGCCGGGCGCGGGTCGAGCCGAGCACCTCGTGTAGCTCGGTGAACGCGGCCTCCCACCACGGCTCGATCTCCTCCATCGTCACCGGCTCGGTGATCGCGAGCGCGGTGACCGGCTCGACCGAGCGGTAGTCGACGCGGATCGGAGCAGTCGGTCGCTCCAGCAGCGCGCGCAGCGACGACACCGTCTGCCGGGTGTGGGCGAGCGCCTCTTCCATATGGCGCAGATGGGCAACGATCAGCTCGTTCCGCTCGGCGACATCCGTCGCGTCGAGCACTTCGCGCACCTGTTCGAGCGGCATCCCGAGGTCGCGGAACCTCCGGATGACCTGCCCGACCGGGACCTGCGACGCGTCGTAGTACCGGTAACCGCTGCCGCCATCGACCACTGCCGGCACCAGCAGCTCCATGTCGTGGTACCGGCGCAACGCCTTCACACTCAGGTAGGTCATCCTCGAGAATTCGCCGATCGACAACCGGACGCTCACTGGACGGTGTTCCCTTCTCTGCGTCGGAGCCCGGCCGAGCGTCGGCCGGGCGGCGTGCTCTCCCGACAGGTTGAGCCCTCCCCCGGCGGGAGAGTCAAGCCCCGTTCGCGGGCCGGCGGCCACTCGGGGTCGGAGACCTTGACTCTCCCCCGACGGAAGGGTGCAGGCTTTCCTCCATGTCCGCCGCCACATGCACCGGTACCTCCACTGCCCCCGACCGGGCCACCTCGAAAAAGGCAGCCGCCTCGCGCCCGCCGGTCCGCTTCTCCCACCTCGGGTTCTGCGAAGTGGCGGCCGCCGAGATCGGCGCGCTCGCCGACCTGGTCCGCGAGGCCGACCTCGGCGCTCGGATTCCCTGGTCGAGAACGTGGCGCCTCGCCGACCTCGTCCACCACGTCGGCGCGGTGCACCGCTGGGCCGCCGGCCTGGTGCGCACCGACGCTCGTCGGTACCGCCCGGTCCGCGACACCGACGACTGGCCGGCTCGCCCGACCCGCGCCCGAGCCGCGCGCTGGCTGCTCGACGGCCGCGACCCCCTTGTCGACGTGCTCGCCGAGAGCGACCCCGACCACCCGATGTGGGCCTGGGGCGCGGACCACCACGTCCGCTTCTGGTCGCGCCGCATGACACACGAGACCGCCGTCCACCGAGCCGATGCCGAGCTGGCACTGGGTCTCGTCCCGGCCTTCGCCCCCGACGTCGCCGGCGACGGCGTGAGCGAATTCCTCGAGAACCTCTGGTCCGCACGCGCGTGGCGACGCGACATGGGCGGCTTGCGAGGCGAGGGCGAGACCGTACGGCTCGACGCGAGCGACACAGGTGAACGGTGGTGGACGGTCCGGACGCCGACCGGGTTCACCTGGGGCTTCCACGCCGGTGGGCGCGCGCCGCGCGGTGACGTGACCGTGTCGGCCGCGGTCGCCGACCTGTACCTGCTGGTCTGGAAGCGCCTCCGCCCACCGTCGCCGGAGGTCACGATCCGGGGCGACCGGTCGGTCCTCGACCACTGGTTCCGCTACAGCTCGGTCTGAGCTGCGTCAGAGCCCGCTCCGGTCCGGCTCAGGCACCTCGCTCCGCGGCCCGGACCGCGTTGTGGAGGAGCATGGCCCGCGTCATCGGGCCGACCCCGCCGAGCCGCGGGGTGATCCAGCCCGCCACCTCGGCAACCGCTTCGTCGACGTCGGAGAGCAGCTTCTTCCCCTCCCACGAGGTGCCGGCTCCGACCACCGCGGCGCCGGGCTTCACCATGTCGGCGGTCACCAGCCCCTCACGCCCGGCGGCGGCCACCACCACGTCGCCCTGGCGGACCAGTCCGGGGAGATCCTCGACGCCGGTGTGGACGACGGTGACCGCGGCGTTGCACCCCGGTCGCTTGAGCGCGAGCAGCAGCGCGAGCGGCCGGCCAATGGTCAGGCCGCGACCGATCACCACCACGTGCTTGCCCTCGACCGGCACCTCGTTCGCGGCGAGCAGCTCGACGATGCCCGCGGGCGTGCACGGCAGCGGCCCGGCGGCGCCCATGACCAGTCGACCCAGGTTGGTCGGATGGAGCCCGTCGACGTCCTTGTCCGGATCGACCGCGAGCAGGGTCCGCTCCTCGTCGAGGCCCGGCGGGAGAGGGAGCTGCACGAGATACGCGCTCACCCCCGGATCGGCGTTGAAGCGGCCCACCACCTCGTCGAGCTGCTGTTGGCTCGCGTCGGCCGGCAGGTGCTCGTGGACCGATTGGATGCCGACCTCGGCACAGTCGGCGTGCTTCATCTCCACGTAACGGGCGGACGGACCGTCGTCGCCGACGAGCACGGTGCCGAGTCCCACGGTGACGCCGGCGCCGCGCAATCGGGCGACCCGGTCGGCCACGTCGGCGCGGATCCGCGCCGCGAGCAGCTCGCCGTCGAGCAGCTTCGCGGTCAATGGCGGAAGTGGCGCTCGCCGCCGGCCATGACCATGGCGACGCCGGCTCGCTCCGCAGCCGCCACCACTTCGTCGTCGCGGATCGAACCACCCGGTTGGACGACTGCGGCAACCCCCGCGTCGGCGAGCACCTCGAGCCCGTCGGGGAAGGGGAAGAACGCATCGCTCGCCGCGGCGGCCCCCCGGGCCCGCTCTCCCGCCTTGGTCGCGGCGAGCTCGGCGGCGACCACTCGCGACTGCTGACCGGCGCCTACCCCGACCGCCTGGCGGTCGGCGACGACCGCGATCGCGTTCGAGGTGGTCCACGCGCAGACCTTCCAAGCCATGACCAGGTCCTGCCACTGCGGGTCCGTCGGACGCACCGTGGTCGCGACGGTCCAGTCGGCGGGGTCCACGAGGAATCGATCGGCGTCCTGGACGAGCACGCTCGCCCCGATCGCCCGCATCTGGCGCACGATCGGCTCGGGATCCGGACCGGAGAGGAGGCGGGTGACCTTCCGCTTCGACGAGAGAAGCGCGAGCGCACCCTCGTCGTAGGAGGCGGCGAGTATCACGTCGGCCTGGGGCCCGGCGGCGATCTGCTCGGCCACCGCCTCGGTGACTCTCCCGCCGATCGCCACCACTCCTCCGAAAGCGGACAGCGGATCGCAGGCGAGCGCGCGCGCGTGGGCCGCCGCCAGATCGACGTGGACCGCCGCGCCGCACGGGTTGGCGTGCTTGATGATCGCGACGGCCACGTCGTCGGTCCCGGGGACCGGGAGCTCGTGGACCAGCCGCCACGCCGCGTCCGCGTCGAAGACGTTGAGATAGGAGAGCTCCTTGCCGCCGTGCTGGACGACCTCGTCCCACCAGGTGCTCTGGCCTGCGACGCGGTAGCGGGCACCGTGCTGGTGCGGGTTCTCGCCGTAGCGCATCGACGCGGCGAGCTCGAGGGTCAGATGGAGGGTCGGAGGCAGCAGCGCAGCGGGATCGGTGCGCTCGGGTCCGGCCAGACTGCCCGGTGCGGCGTCGAGGGGCGGTTCGCGCTCGTCGAGCCAGGCGACGATCGCCGCGTCGTAGCCGGCAGTGTGGGCGAACGCCCGCCGGGCGAGACGCTTCCGGGTGTCGAGCGAGAGCCAGCCGTCGCGCCGGAGCTCTTCGAGGACGGGCCGGTAGTCGGACGGATCGACGACGACGCCGACGTGCTCGTGGTTCTTCGCCGCGGCGCGCACCATGGTCGGACCGCCGACGTCGATGAGCTCGACCGACGGGTCGGACGTGAACGGGTAGAGGTTGCACACGACGAGGTCGATGAGGCCGATTCCCAGCCGGTCGAGCGCGTCGAGGTGTCCAGGCTTCGAACGGTCGGCCAGGATCCCTCCGTGGACCCCCGGGTGGAGTGTCTTGACCCTGCCGTCGAGCATCTCGGGCGCGCCGGTCATCTGGGCGACCTCGACGTGGTCGATGCCCGCAGCGGAGAGGGCCTCGGAGGTGCCCCCGCTCGAGACGAGCTCCCATCCGAGATCGGCGAGAGCGCGGGCGAAGTCCTCGAGGCCGGCCTTGTCGTAGACGGACAGCAGCGCCCTCATCCACCCACCTCCCTGGCTGATCCTCGCCCATCGACCGCGCCGGCCGCCAGCCCGCCGAGGAACGACCGGATGGTCGCCGGGTAGAGCGTGCGCTCCACCGACTTGATGCGTTCGTGCAGCGTCGCCTCGGTGTCACCGGGCTCGACCGCGACCCGGGCGCTGGCGAGCACCGGACCGGCGTCCATCTCGATGGTCGCGAGGTGGACGGTGGTGCCGGTCTCCTTCACGCCGGCCGCGAGCGCGTCGGCCACCGCGTGCCAGCCGGGGAAGGCAGGGAGGAGCGCGGGGTGCGTGTTGAGGATCCGACCGGGGAAGGCGGCATGCACCGCCTCGCCGAGCACGGTCCCGAAGCCCGCCATGGCCACCACGTCGATGCGCGCCCCGAGGAGGACATCGGTCAGGTGCCGGGTGTAGCCGTCACGGTCGAAGGAAGGTCCGAAGCCGCCGAAGGAGGCGCGGTCGACGAGCACCCCGTCGACCCCGGCGCTCGACGCAACCTCGAGCGCGCGGCACCGGCGGTCCACCGCGACCAGCTCCACCGGGAGGTCGGCGGCGAGGATCGACTCGAGGATGGTCCCGCCGCCGGACGCCAATACCGCGAGTCGCAGACCGGAGTCGGCGGAGTCCTTCGGTGCGGGAGGGGACACGTTCGGGACGCTAGCAGCGGCCCTCGCTTTTCCAGACCCTGCCGCCGGGCGACGCGGCGCGGTGTGGCCGGGTTCGTTCGGCTCCACCCGGGCGACGTAGCCCGACCGGCCTGCCACCGGTGCGGGCCGTACGTCGCTCGGTCCCCCTGCCCAGGGAATGCCCCTCGCAGCAAGAAGTATCGGCATGTCCGGCCGGTTTCCGAAGTGAAATTTTCAGGGATCTGTCCCTCCGAACGTGGGGGGATCCGGCTCGGCGAACGAGCGTACGAACGCCTCGTCGAACTCGTCGAGCGACGTCAGGAGCCGGTCGCAGAACCCCCAGCGCGGGGAGGCGAGCGCGCCGCGCTCCGGCACCACGACGACCCGCATCCGGGCCGCCTTCGCGGCAAGCGCCCCGTTGAAGGAGTCCTCGACCGCGAGACAGGCGCGCGCATCGACCCCGAGCTCCGCCGCGGTGGTGAGGTAGACACCGGGATGGGGCTTGCCGTGTGGCTCCCACTCGGCCGTGTGCCAGACGGCGACCTCCTCGGCGATCCCGAGCCGGCTGAGCGCGGCCTCGACGACGCTCGCGAACGAGCCCGAGCACACCGCGACCGGCAGGCCGAGGCGCCGACAGGTGGCCACCGCGTCGAGCGCTCCCGGCATCGGCGTCCCGCGGAGCTCGACCAGCTCCGCGACCCGAGCGGTCACCGCACGCCCCACCTCCTCGCGGCTCGGGCCATCCCAGGGGGAGCGCGCCCACCAGTGGGCAACCGCGTCGTCGATGCGCAGCCCCATCGTCTGGCGCACCTCCTGCTCGGAGAGGTGGAGGCCGAGCGAGCCGAACACGTCGATCTCGGCTTCGCGCCAGAGGGGCTCCGAGTCGATCAGCAGGCCGTCGAGATCGAAGATGACCGCGGCGACCGGTCGGTCGACCTCGGCCGCCGCGGAGGGCAGCTCTCGGCTCAGTCGAGCTTCCGGACGACGTCGACCATGGCCTCGCCGGCCTCGGTCGGATTCAGCGCCACGGTCGCGCCCGCAGCTCCGAGCGCCTCCATCTTGGCCTGGGCGGTCCCCTTCGAGCCGGAGATGATCGCACCCGCGTGGCCCATCTTGCGGCCCGGCGGTGCGGTCACGCCGGCGATGTAGGAGACGACCGGTTTGGTGACCGAAGCGGCGATGAACTCGGCTGCCTCCTCCTCTGCCGAGCCGCCGATCTCGCCGATCATCATGACCGCACGGGTGTCGGGGTCGTCCTCGAAGGCACGCAGGCAGTCGATGAAGCTGGTGCCGGGGACCGGATCGCCGCCGATGCCTACGCAGGTGGTCTGGCCGACTCCCTGCTGGGAGAGCTCGTGGAGCGCCTGGTAGGTGAGCGTGCCCGAACGGCTGACGATCCCGACCGGTCCGCCGGCCATCGCGATGTCGCCCGCGGTGATGCCGATGTTGCACTTGCCGGGCGAGATGATGCCGGGGCAGTTGGGGCCGAGCAGCCGGGTGGAGGGGAACTCGCGCACGAGCCGGTTGTAGGCGAGTGCCTCGTCCTGGGCGGGGATTCCCTCGGTGATGCACACCACGAATGGCACCCCCGCCGCTGCGGCCTCGACGATCGCGTCGGCGGCGAACTTCGGTGGCACCGAGATGAACGAGGCGTTCGCACCGGTCTCTTCCACCGCCTCGGCGACGGTCGCGTAGACCGGGATCCCCTCGATCTCCTCGCCACCTCGCTTGGGGTTGGTGCCCGCGACCACCTTCGTGCCGTAGGCACGGTTGCGGAGCCCGTGGAACAGACCCTGGCTCGTCGGGCTGATGCCCTGGACGACCACCCGAGTGCTTTCGTCGACGAAGATGCTCATGACCGTCCTCCTGCGAAAGCGACCGCCCGGCGAGCCGCGTCGAGCATGGTCGGCTCGGCGACCAGCCGGTCGGAGAGGTGGGGGGCGAGGATCTCGCGGCCGGCGACGGCGTTGGTGCCGTCGAGCCGGAGCACGATGGGTGAGGTGATGTCCACCTTGCCGACGGCGCCGAGCACCCCGTTCGCCACCTCGTCGACCCGGGTGATCCCCCCGAAGATGTTGACCAGGATCGACCGTACCTTCGGGTCGGAGTTGATCACTTCGAGGGCGGCAGCCATCACGTCGGCGTTCGCTCCGCCGCCGATGTCGAGGAAGTTGGCGGCCGAACCACCGCACTGGTTGACGACGTCGAGGGTGCTCATCGCCAGCCCTGCTCCGTTGGCGATGATCCCGACCGTGCCGTCGAGGCCGATGTAGTTGAGCCCCCGTTCCTTCGCACGGGCCTCCCGCTCGTCCTCGACGTCGCTTCCTGCGAACTCCTCCCACTCGGGATGGCGGAACGCCGCGTTGTCGTCGAGGGTGATCTTGGCATCGAGGGCGTGTACCCGCCCTTCGGGGGTGAGGATGAGCGGGTTGACCTCGGCGAGGTCGCAGTCGCCCTTCGTGTAGCACTCGTAGAGCTTGACGAGCAGCTCCGCCGCCTGGTCCCGCGCCGACTCGTCGAGCGAGGCCCGCTCGACCCACCGGCGTGCGTCGTCGAGACTCAGGCCGTCGACCGGATCGACATGGAGGACGGCGATCGCGTCCGGGTTGGTCACGGCCACCTCCTCGATCTCGACGCCGCCTTCGGCGGAGAGCATGCCAAGGTGCTTCTTCGCGCTCCGATCGAGGGTGAAGCTCGCGTAGTACTCACGGGCGATGTCGGAGGCATGCTCGATCCAGAGCCGCTTGACCACGTGGCCCTTGATGTCGAGCCCGAGGATGTTCGAGGCGTGCGTTCGGAGCTCGGCCTCGTCCGCCGCTAGCTTCACCCCGCCGGCCTTGCCGCGGCCGCCGACTTTCACCTGGGCCTTGACCACCACCGGGTAGCCCGCGGTGCTCGCCTGCTCGACTGCCTCCTCGACCGTGTCGGCGACCCCACCTTTGGAGATGGGGATGCCGAACCGGGCGAAGTACTGCTTCCCCTGGTACTCGAAGAGATCCACCGGATCCGTTCCTCTCTGTTCTCTCTCTGTCGTTCTTCTCTGTCGGTCCTGCCCGAGCCTGTCCCCGGGTCCCCGGGTCCCCGGGTCCCCGGGTCGCCGGTGAGTGGAGGGTCGCGTCGGCCGAAGGTCCCTGAATGCCGGTGAAGCGTGCCCCACCTGCTTCCTCGCCGGCCGCGGGTCGGGTGACAGGCCCGTCCCGGTCGGCACGCCGGTCAGGCCACGCCGCTCTCCCGCTCGTCGAGCGCGTCGGCGAGCCACTCCCCGATGGCCGGCAGCGGCGCCCCCGGGGTGAACACCTCCGCAACCCCGAGGTCCTTCAGGACCGGGATGTCCGCCTCGGGGATGATCCCTCCGACCAGCACCAGTACGTCGGCGCGTCCCTGCTCGGCGAGACCCTTGATCACACGGGGAACGAGGGTGAGGTGGGCTCCCGAGAGCAAGGAGAGACCGACCGCGTCGGCGTCCTCCTGGACCACCGCCTGGACCACCTGCTCCGCCGTCTGGTGCAGGCCCGTGTAGATGACCTCGAACCCGGCATCCCGTAAGGCCCGGGCGATGACCTTCGCCCCACGGTCGTGTCCGTCGAGCCCGGGCTTGGCGACGACCACGCGGTACGGGCGCTTCACGGAGCGGAATACTAGCCCTGGGGGGTCTTCCCTCCTCCAATCGGCAGAGGTGGCGCGACCGTGGTGAGAAGGCCGTACCAGGCATAGGTCCCCCCACCCTCGGATCGCGGCGGGCGAGCGAACAGCGAGGTCAGATAGGCGATCGCGGCTTTGGGATCCGCGCCACGCGCGGGCACCGCCACGACACTTCCGACCTGCCACGCCCGCAATTGGGCGAGGAGCGAGGCGCGGAGCCCCGGGCTGAGAGCCGGCGGGTCACCGACCGAGAGTGAGTAGAGCACCTGCGCGACGAGGGTGTCGCGGGTGTAACCGAGTGGCGGCGAGAACGCGATCCGGCCGTCGGGCCCGGGGACGAGAAAGTAGCCCCCGGGCATCCGGAAGTGGAGGGAGGAGACCGCCTGCCAGGCCTGCGCGTCCGGTGTGGGCGAGGTCGAGTAGGGGTAGAGCACCGCGATGCTCCCCGACGGGATCCGCTCGACCGCCGTCGAGGTGAAATAGCGAGGGGTTCCGACCGGGCCCACCGCGGTGAAGGGCGCCGCGGGCCAGAGCGGGACCAACGCGACCGCCGCCACCACTGCCGGGAGCAGGAGGGCTCTGCCACTCTGGCCGCCCCCCCTCGGGCGGTGACGTCGATGCGCGCCGGACGGCCGGGTCCCGAGGAACCGGTGGAGCCGGTCGAGGATGACGCCGAGCAGGAGCGCGGCGAACAGCCCGACGAACAGCGAGTAGCGGGCCGGGATCGTGTTGGCGAGCACCGGGAGCTTGGTAAGGACCCGCTCGGGCAGGGGGAAGCCGGTGGCCACCGCACCCGGCCGGCCGGTCACGACGAGGCCCGCCCCGAGCGAGAGGACGAAGGCCGACAGGGCCAGAGTCGACCCCACCCGCACGACCGCCGACCGTCGCCAGAGCGCGACGACACCGATCAGGAGGATCACGAGCAGGGTGATCCCGAGATAGGAGCCGTTCTCGCTCGGGCTGTTCGCGAAGTTGGCCGCGATACGGGCGAGGTGAGAAGGGGCGAAGCGTTGGATCGAGTCGGGGACGACGGCCCCGAGGAGGTCCGCCCGGTAACCCTGGGGCACCAGCTGGATCGGTCCGCTGATGTGGCCGGGGCCGGCCAGCGCGAACCACACCGGGTAGGCGAGGAGCACGACGGCGATCCCGAGCGCCCAGGCACCTGCCACTAACGCGAACCGCAGATGCGTCCTCAGGCTTCGTCTGCCGACCACTGCCACCACCAGGACGCCGATGACGGCGAGCACGATCGTCGACGCGAGGACCTCCGTCGCGACGAAGAACTGGGCGGTCACGAGCAGGCCGAGCGCGATCCCCCACGCCGCCGCCCGGCCCCGCTGCACGACGACGATGCGGGAAGCCACCAACAGGATCAACGGCGGGAAGACCACGAAGGTGAGATTGGTGTGGCCGGCGTTGCTCTGAGCCATGGCATAAGGGCCGAACCCGTAGAGGAGGCCTCCGACGAACGCTGCCGGGCGCCACGCCGTCCACTCGCGGACGAAGAGACAGCCCGCACCGGCGGAAGCGGCGAGCGCGAGCGTGCTCACCGTGTTGAACGCGGCCACCGGACCCCACGCAACCGTCACCGGGGAGAGAAGAGTCCCGAGGAAGAGCGAGCTGGTGTTGGTGAGGAGGTTGACCCCGAACGGGTAGTTCGCGAAGTTGGAGAAGAAGGGATTGTGCGCGTGCGCGAGGGCGAAGGGAAGCCACTGGAGGAACCACATGTTCGAGAACTGGTCGCCTCCCGGTTGGGTCACGGTCGTCGGGTGGCTGGTCCAGACGTTCCAATAGACGCCGACCGCGAGGGCGAGGTACCCGACGGCAATCAGGAGACCCGTCCAGACCGCTGAGGAGCCTCGCCCGGCGAACGCCGCCTCGTCGTCCATCGTCGGCTCAACCTAACGGGGCTCCCCACAGGGAGGCGGGACCGCAGGCATCCTCCCCCGCGACCGGTGACGCTCTACCCTGGGACCTGCAGGGACCCGCCGACGCAGGCGACAGCACGCTCAGGGGCAAGCCCCCCGATTCGATCACCGAGGAGACCGTGACCACTTCGGCCGAGGCTGTGGACACACCCGAGGGACGGGCCGCCGAACCACCCGGCCGGGCGGATCTGTCGGTTACGACCGGCCTCCTCCGACTGGCTCGGCCGCGCCAGTGGATCAAGAACCTGCTGGTCTTCGTCGCGCCCGGCGCCGCGGGGGTGCTGCTCCACTGGACCGTCTTCTGGCGCAGTGCCGCCGCCTTCGGCATCTTCTGCCTCGCGGCGTCGGGCACCTACTTCATCAACGACGTGATCGACGTCGACGCCGATCGCCGGCATCCGGTCAAGCGGTCCCGACCGGTCGCGGCAGGCGCGGTCCCGATCCCTCTCGCGCTGACCGTCGGTGCCCTGCTGATGGCCGCTTCGCTGGTGGCGGCGGACCTACTGGCGGGGTGGCATCTCGGAGTGGTCATGGCGGTATACGTCGCGGTCAACATCGCCTACTCCTTGGAGCTCAAGCACGAACCGGTGCTCGATCTGGTCGCAGTGAGCGCCGGGTTCGTCCTGCGGGCGATCGCCGGCGGCGTCGCGACCAACGTGCCGCTCTCCAACTGGTTCCTCATCGTCGCGTCGTTCGGATCCCTCCTCGTCGTGACCGGCAAACGGGCCGGTGAGAAGCAACTCCTCGACGACAACCACACCGACCATGCGACCGTCCGCCAGACGCTCGCCTCGTACACCTCCTCCTATCTTCGGTCGGTCTGGACGCTCTCGGCCGCGGTGACGGTGACTGCCTACTGCCTCTGGGCCTTCGAGCGGGCGAGCCAGGTGCACCCGGGCCACCACCCCATCTGGTTCGAACTGAGCATCGTGCCCTTCGTCGTCGCACTCCTGCACGTGCTGCGGATCCTCGACTCCGGCCGCGGCGCGGCGCCCGAGGACCTCGCTCTGCATGACCACCGACTCCAGCTCTACGGCGTGTGCTGGATCGGGTTGTTTGCGGTCGGCGCGTACGCACGGTGAGTGCCGGAGAGACGCATCGGCGGGCCCTGCTCACCGGCTGGGGACGCACATCGCCGAGCGCGGCGGACGTCGTCCGCGTGGTCGAGCCGTCGTCGGTCGCATCCGTACTCGCCGAATCCGCCAAGCCCCCGCCGCATCTCGCGGGGCGCGGGATCATCGCCCGCGGGCTCGGACGGAGCTACGGCGACGCCGCCCAGAACGCAGGGGGCAGCGTGCTCGACGCGACCGGTCTCGACTCGATCTACGGCGCCGACCTCGAGCGCGGTCGGGTGACGGTGGGAACCGGGGTGAGCCTCGAGACCTTGATGCGACGGCTGGTGCCGCACGGCTGGTTCGTACCGGTCACACCCGGTACCCGACAGGTGACGGTCGGGGGGGCGATCGCCGCGGACATCCATGGAAAGAACCACCACGTCGACGGTGGCTTCTGCTCGCACGTCGCCCGGACGACCCTGGTGACACCGACAGGCACCGTCGACCTCTCCCCCGAGTCGGACCCGGAGCTCTTCTGGGCCACCGCCGGCGGGATGGGGCTGACCGGGGTGGTCACCGACGCGACGATCCAGATGATCCCCGTCGAGAGCAGCTACCTGCTGGTGGACACCGACCGCGCGCCCGACCTCGACAGCGTGATGGAGATGATGGAGCGCGGTGACGGGTCCTACCGCTACTCGGTGGCCTGGATCGACTGTCAGGCGACGGGGAGCCGGCTCGGCCGCTCGGTACTCACCCGCGGCCACCATGCACGGCTCGAGGACCTTCCCCGTCGGCTGCGGAACGACCCGGCCCGAGCGCGCTCCTTTGCGCCGCGTTCCCTGGCCCGGATCCCGCTGACCCCACCGAGCGGTCTCCTCAACCCGGTCACAGTCGCCGCGTTCAACGAGGCCTGGTACCGAAAGGCGCCCGCCCACGAGGTCGCGCGACCCGAGCACATGGCGAGCTTCTTCCACCCGCTCGACGGCGTCGCGGAGTGGAACCGTCTCTACGGGAGGAGGGGGTTCTTGCAGTACCAGTTCGTGGTGCCCTTCGACCGAGCCGAGACCGTCCGCACGGTGATCGAGCGGCTCAGCCGCGAACGTCTCGCCTCCTTCCTCGCCGTGCTCAAGCGCTTCGGGCCTGCCGACCCCGGGCCGCTCTCGTTCCCGATGGCCGGATGGACGCTCGCGCTCGACCTCCCGGTCGGCGCCGGCGGGCTCGGCCGACTCCTCGATGAACTCGACGCAGAGGTCGTCGAGGCCGGCGGGCGCGTGTACCTCGCCAAGGACTCGCGCGTCGCGCCGGCCACCTTCCGCGCCATGTACCCGCGCCTCGACGAATGGCTCGCGGTACGCGGACGAGTGGACCCCGACGGCGTGCTCCGTTCCGATCTCGGGAGGCGCCTCGGCCTCTGTCCGGTCTCCGACGGGAGCGCCGGCGGAGGCGCGCGAAAACCCGCGACCGCGAACAGCGCGAAGAGTGGGAAGAGCGGGCGGCCCCCTCGCGGCCGAGGCACTGCACGCGAACCCTCCCTCGCGACGACTCCGCCGCGGGGAGGGTCGTGATCGACGCGGTCGGCAGTCCGCAGTCGGTCCTCGTCCTCGGCGGTTCCTCCGAGATCGCCCAGGCGATCGTCGATCGACTGGTCTCCCTGCGCTGTCGGACTGTTGTCCTGGCCGGCCGGGCGGGAGAGCGGCTGCGCGAAGCGAGCGACCGGGCCACCGCGGCGGGCGCCGAGGTCGTCGAGACCGTCGAGTTCGACGCGAGGAACGTCGAGGAGCACCGTCCCCTCGTGGATCGGGTGTTCGACCGGTTCGGTGACATCGACCTCGTCCTCGTGACGGCCGGGGTCTTGGGTGACCAGGAGGAACTCGAGCACGACCCGATCGCCACGGCCTCGGTGCTCACCACCAATTTCACCGGGCTCGCCGCCGCCATGATCGCGGTCGCGGAACGCCTGCGTCGGCAGGGGCACGGACGGCTGGTGGTGCTCTCGTCCGTGGCCGGTGACCGGGCTCGGCGTGCGAACTTCGTCTACGGCTCGTCGAAGGCCGGCCTCGATGCCTTCGCTCAGGGACTCGGCGACTCCCTGGTCGGCAGCGGCGCGTCGGTCACCATCGTTCGGCCCGGGTTCGTGAGGGGGCGGATGACCGACGGGATGAGCCCGGCCCCGCTGCCGACTACCCCGGATGCGGTGGCCGACGCGGTGGTCAGGGCCATCGCCTCGGGCGACCGGGTGATCTACGTTCCCCCGATCCTCCGGTGGGTCTTCGCCTCGATGAAGCACCTTCCCCAGGGCCTCTGGCGCCGCCTCCCCGGGTGAGGACCGGGCCGCGCAAGGGACCTGCGGGGACCTTGCGCGGGATCTTGCCCGAACCCTCTGAGCTGCTCCTTCATCCCGCCACCCGCCGGGTGTCTTCCATTCCGCCGTTCTGCCGGACCTCCCCTTGGTCCTTCCGGGAACACGACATCACATGATGTATGCCTACATCACTTGATGTAGAGCTACATCACTTGATGTCGGTTTACATCACATGATGTATGCCTACTGTGTCTACATCACCGCTCGAACGAGCTTCTGGGGCAGGCAGCCGAACCGGCGGCGGGAGCGGAGCCGTCGGCGGCGGGGGCGCTGGAAAGCGCTCAGTGCCTCTTGGCAGGCCTGGTCGTGGTCGTCGCAGACCGGGCACCAGGTGCGGCAGGCGTCGTCGCCCTCGCCGGTGGGCGCAACGACATGGTGATGAAGTCGCGGGAGAGGGGTGCGAAGTAACGGCTCGGTTGGGCCACCTCGTCCTGGGTGAGTTTCGTGCCGTTGACCGGTGAGGCGAGCTGACCCGGCGGCGGAGCGAAGCTCGTGAAATTGACCCAGTCCGTGTTGATGTCGAGCTCCATCGCGCGGAGCGCACCGGCACGGGCGAGCACGTTGGCCAGGTCGACGATCGACAGGCCGGTCCCAGCGGCGTAGACGAGCGCCCCGTCGGCGGTGACCCCCACCCCGGACCGCCACACCTGATCGCCGCCACCGAGGGTCGAGCCCCACCGATGATTGTCGTTGGCGTCGAGCCCGGGTACCGGCTGGCCGTTGTTCACGATGAGCGCGAGATTCTGTCGCACCGCCACCACGTACGGCGACATCTTCACGTCGGTCCCCCACGCGCCGACCGTGGCGGTTCCGTCCGCGGTGATCACGAGCGACGCAGCCCCCGCGACCAGCGGATAGCCCGGGGAGGTCATCCCGTCCAGGTAGAACCCGCCTTGCGAGTCAGGCATCCGGAAGCCCGAGTTGAACGCTGCGTCGAGCGTCGAGAGGGCGGCCGTCGGGACGGGAGCCTGGTTGGGCCACGCCGACCCGGCGGTCGGGACCATCGACCCGGCGTAGAGCGTGGCACCGAGCAGGGTGGTGTCCATCCAAGCCACGCCGGTGACCAGACTGGTGTTGACGGTATTCGGACGGAGGAACGCCGCGTACATCGCCGGGATGCTGTCGACGGTGCGCCCGATCGGGTGCCACACACCCTCGCCGGGCAGGGGGGTGGCCACGAACGGGACGATCGGTGCGGGCGCAGCAAGATGCGCCGGTCCTGCCGGGACCGTCGTCTGGGTCGTGCGCGTCGACTGGGGAATCGCGCCGGGCCGCGGCTTCCCGCCCTTCGGGGGCGCGTGCCACGTGTACCAGGCGTTCTCGGCCCAGGTCACGATCGAGCCGCCGCCGTGGTCCCTCACCCATTCGGTGAGGCGCACACCGACGGTCGGACCGAGGGCATCGTCGGTGGCAGCCGAGCCCAGCGAGACCCATAGAGGTGTCAGCGCCAGCAAGACGACCAGCGCGATCGTCGATTTCGGGTGGCGCCCGAAGACAGTGCGGCGACGCCGGAGCCGCGCCCGACGGCGCGCTCGCCGGTCACGGCGCGACTCGCGGAAAACTGGTGGCGGGGAATCACCGGCCGAGCCGTTGCGGTGGACGGGGGTGGTGATGATCAGGGGGAGGCCGGGCGAGGTCGGATCGGGCGCGGACGCCGTCTCGTTCTGATCGAGGGTGGTGTCGCCTCCCAAGGCGTTCTCCCCGCTTCGCTCTCGTGCGTCTGGTGGGCAGCCGGTCCAGAGCCTGCCGGACCGGAGCCACCTGCTTCGGCCACGATCCCATCGAGACAGCAGAAGCTGACGATTCGATGAACCGGCTGAGCCGCGGCCGAGCGGGTGGCGCCTCATTCTCCCACGTGGACGCCCGGATCGGCGTCGCGAGCGACGCTCGACGAGCCGGCCTCGCCCTCCCCCCTCACGATCCGGCCCTGGTCTGGTGCGGCGCCGGCCCTCAGGCCCTCTTCATGGGTGCCATCCGCAGCAGGAGCCGCTTGAGTCCGACCGAGGCGAACTCGACAGCCGCCTCCGCGTCATCGCCCTCGCCGGCCGTCTCGACGACGGTCCCGTCACCCCACTTGCCGTGCACCACGCGGTCACCGACCGCGAGACCCAGCTGCTCCGCCCCGGTCGTGGAAGGCTCCCGGCGCGGCCGGGCGGCGCTGCCACGTCCGAACACGGTGCGGCCGGGCGTGCCGTCGTCGTCCTCACGCCACGCGTGCCAGCTCGTGCCGGTTCCTGCATGGATGGTGCCCTGCGCATCGCGAACCAGTTCGTCGGGGATCTCGTTGAGGAACCGGCTCGGGATGTTGGACGAACCGCTTCCGAAGAGCATCCGGGTCCATGCGTGCGAGAGGTACAGGTGGCGCTCGGCCCGCGTGATGCCGACGTAGCAGAGTCGTCGTTCCTCCTCGAGCTCGACCGGGTCCCCGATCGAACGCAGGTGCGGAAAGACTCCGTCCTCGAGGCCGACGAGGAAGACGGCCGGAAACTCGAGCCCCTTGGCAATGTGGAGCGTCATCAGCGAGACCCTCGTCCCGTCCCCCTCGAGCTCGTCCGAATCGGCGACGAGCGCGGCCGCCTCGAGGAATTCGGCGAGAGTGTCGTACTCGGAAGCAACCCCTGCGAGCTCGTCGACGTTCTCGACCCGCCCGAGCGCGTCGATCGTCCCCTCACCGAGTAGCTCGTTCCGGTAGCCGGTGCCTTCGAGGATCGCGTTCACCACCTCGCCCGGACCGAGCCGGACCGACGACACGGCCGAGCCGTTCGGATCCTCCAGGTCGAATTGCCCGGCGACCGGCTCCGGCGGGGACTGCTGCTCGGACGACGAGTCCGCCTGGGTCAGCGAGTCCGCCTGGGTCAGCGAGTCCGCCTGGGGCAGCGGGCCCACCTGGGGCAGCGAGTCGGGGCCGCCGAGCCCGTCCCTCTCGAGTGGCGGGGGGACCGCAAGATGCGACCGCAGTGAGGTGAGGAACGAGTCGAGCTCGACGAGGGCCCGCCCCGCCTTCCCGCCGACCCCGGCCTCCTCGGCGCGGGCGACCGCCTCGCCGAAGGACACTCCTTCCCGGCTGGCCCAGGCGACCAGCTTGGCGACCGAGGAGTCGCCCACCCCGCGGCGAGGGACGTTGACCATCCGCCGCCAGCTGACCTCGTCGTCGGGGTTGACCAGGACCCGCAGGTAGGCGAGGACGTCTCGCACCTCGCGGCGGTCGTAGAACCTGGTGCCCCCGACCACCTTGTAGGGAATCTCGGCGCGCACCATCGCCTCTTCGAGTGCTCGGCTCTGGCTGTTGGTCCGGTAGAAGATCGCGATGTCTCCCCACCGCAGGCTCTGTTCGCGATGCAGGCGCAGGCTCTCGTGGGCGACCCACTCCGCCTCGTCGTGCTCGTCCTCCGCCCGGTAGCGGACGATCTGGGGACCCTCGCCACCTTCGGTCCACAGGTTCTTCGGCTTGCGCGAGACGTTGTTGGCGATCACCGCGTTCGCTGCGTCGAGGATGGTCTGCGTCGAGCGGAAGTTCTGGTCGAGCGTGATCACCGTCGCGTCGGGGAAGGCCTTCTCGAATTCGAGGATGTTCGAGATGTCCGCACCACGGAACCGGTAGACCGACTGGTCGCTGTCACCGACCACCGCGATGTTGCGATGCTCACTCGCGAGCTGGACCGCGAGGGTGTTCTGGACCGCGTTCGTGTCTTGGTACTCATCGATGAGCACGTGGGTGAAACGACCGCGGTAATGGGCCAGGACGTCCGGGTTGGTGTCGAAGAGCCGCACCGTGTTGAGGAGAAGATCGTCGAAGTCCATCGCATTGGCGGCGCGCATGCGCTCCTGGTAGAGGTCGAAGACGTCGGCCACCTTCCGGTCGAAGATCGAAACCCCTCCCGCCCGGAACTCAGTGGGCCCGAGCTCGGAGGACTTGGCCTGGCTGATCTGGCCGAGCACCGCCCGCGGCGAGAACTTCTTCGTGTCGATTCCGAGCTCACGGGTGACCATCTCGATGAGCCGGCGCGAGTCGGCCTCGTCGTAGATGGTGAAAGAGCCCTTGTAGCCGAGCCGGTCGGCGTGGGCGCGCAGGATCCGCACGCACGCCGAGTGGAAGGTCGACACCCACATCCGCTCTGTGGCGCGGCTACCGACCAGGTCGGCGACCCGCCGGCGCATCTCGTCGGCGGCCTTGTTGGTGAAGGTAATGGCAAGGATCTGCCAGGGCGCCGCGTCGCGGGTGGCGATCAGGTGGGCGATGCGGCGGGTGAGCACGCGGGTCTTGCCCGAACCGGCGCCGGCGATGACGAGGAGGGGTCCCCCCCGGTGGACCACCGCGTCCCTCTGCGGGCCGGTCAGGTCCTCGAGCAGCCTGGCTGGGTCGATCGCGCCCGGGCCGGAGGCGCGCACCGCCTCCTCCCTGCGCTCGGGCGGCGCGGAGGTCTCGCCGGCGCTCATTCCCACTCGATGGTGCCGGGCGGCTTCGAGGTGATGTCGAGGGCCACCCGGTTCACGCCGTCCACCTCGTTGATGATGCGGCTGGACAGGCGTTCCAACACGTCGTAGGGGATCCTCGCCCAGTCCGCGGTCATCGCGTCGTCGCTCGTGACGGCGCGGACGACGATCGGGTAGGCGTAGGTGCGGCCGTCACCCATGACGCCGACCGTACGGACCGCGGGTAGCACCGCGAAGCTCTGCCAGAGCTCGCGGTAGAGACCCGCCCGGCGTATCTCCTCGACGACGATCGCGTCGGCGGCCCGCAGGATGTCGGCGCGCTCGGGTGTGACTTCTCCGACGATGCGCACCGCAAGGCCGGGGCCCGGGAACGGCTGGCGCCAGACGATGTCGGGGGGGAGGCCGAGCTCCTCCCCGACCGCGCGCACCTCGTCCTTGAAAAGGAGCCGCAGTGGCTCGACGAGGTCGAAGGCGAGGTCGCTCGGAAGCCCGCCCACGTTGTGGTGGGACTTGATGGTTGCCGCCGAGTCCGAGCCCGACTCGATCACGTCGGGGTAGAGCGTCCCCTGCACCAGGAAGCCCGACGGCCCGTCCGCCGCGCTATGCCCTGCGCCCTTGTCGGCGACCAGGTCTCGGGCGACCTCCTCGAAGATCCGGATGAAGAGATTGCCCACGATCTTGCGCTTCTGCTCGGGGTCGGTCACACCGGCCAGCGCCTCGAAGAACCGGTCGGCCGCCTTCACGTGGACCAGCTCGACGTGGAACTGCCGGCGGAAGGTCTCCTCGACCTGCTCGCTCTCGGCGGCGCGCATGAGACCGGTGTCGACGTAGACACAGGTGAGCTGGTCGCCGACCGCTTTGTGGACGAGGGCGGCCGCGACGGCCGAGTCCACCCCGCCGGAGAGCGCACAGAGGACCGGGGACGAGCCGACCTGGGCGCGGACCGCCTCCACCTGCGACTCGATGATCGAGGTGTGGGTCCAGAGCGGGAGGCAGTGGCAGACGTCGTAGAGGAAACGCTCGAGGAGGTCGCGCCCGCGCTCGGTGTGGACCACCTCGGGGTGGAATTGCACCCCGTGGATCGCCCGCGCGGCGTCGTGGAACGCAGCGATCGGCGCGTCGGGGCACCGAGCGGTCGCCTCGAACCCGTCGGGGACCCGGGTGATCGCATCGGCGTGGCTCATCCATACCTGGGCGTCTTCGGGCCAGTCGACGAAGAGGGGCGATCGTCCGACGACGGTGAGCGGCGTGCGCCCGTACTCGCCTCGGCCGGTGCGCGCCACTTCGCCGCCGAGCTCCTGCGCGAGCAGCTGCGCGCCGTAGCAGATGCCGAGGATCGGGATGCCCGTCGAATAGATCGCAGGGTCGAGTGTCGGTGCCGGCGTCTCGTTGACCGACTTAGGCCCCCCCGAGAGGATGACTCCCGACGGCCGGCGCGCGACCAGGTCGGCGGCGCTGACGGTGTGCGGGACGATCTCCGAGTAGACGTGCGCCTCGCGGACCCGGCGGGCGATCAGTTGCGCGTACTGGGCGCCGAAGTCGACGACGAGGACCGGACCCTCACCGAGGCCACCGGTGCCGGCGGGCCCGGGGCTCAACGGCCCATGCCGACACCCTGCGAGCGCTGAAGGGCCTTGCCTTCGGTCTGGAGCGCCGGCGCGACCATCACCTCGGCCTTCTGGAACTCCTTGACCGTCTCGTACCCGCAGGTGGCCATCGCGGTGCGCAGCGCGCCGAACAGGTTCATCCGCCCGTCGTTCTCGTGCGCGGGTCCGAGCAGGATCTCCTGGAGGGTGCCGCGGGTCGTGGTCTGCACCCGGGCACCCCGGGGCAGAGTCGGGTGGAAGGTGGCCATTCCCCAGTGGAAGCCGCGGGCGGGGGCCTCGACCGCCGAGGAGAGAGGCGAGCCCAGCATCACCGCGTCCGCGCCGCACGCCACGGCCTTCGCCACGTCGCCGCCCTTCGACATCCCGCCGTCGGCGATCACCTGGCAGTAGACGCCGGTCTCGTCGAGATGTCGCATGCGCGCACCCGCGACGTCCGCGATCGCGGTGGCCTGTGGAACACCGATCCCGAGCACGCCCCGGGTGGTGCAAGCGTTGCCCGGACCCACCCCGACGAGGACCCCGACCGCGCCGGTTCGCATGAGATGGAGGCCGGCCTGGTAGGAGGCGCACCCACCGACGATGACCGGGATCTCGAACTCGCGGATGAAGCGCTTCAGGTTGAGCGGCTCCGCGTTCTTCGACACGTGCTCGGCGGAGACGACCGTTCCCTGGATCACCAAGAGATCGAGCTCGGCCGCGAGGATCGCGGCGGACAGCGCCTCGGTTCGCTGTGGAGTCACCGAGGCGGCCGTCGTGATGCCGGCGGACTTCATCTCGCGAATGCGCTCGGTCACCAGCTCGGTCTTGAGGGGCTCCGCGTACATCTCCTGCATGCGGGCGGTCGCCTTCTCGGCGGGCAGCTCGCGGATCTCGTCGAAGAGGGGGGTCGGGTCCTCGTAGCGGGTCCACAGGCCCTCGAGGTTGAGGACTCCGAGGCCGCCGAGCCGTCCGACCTCGATGGCGGTGGAGGGACTCACCACGCCGTCCATCGCGGCGGCCAGCAGAGGCAGCTCGAACCGGTAGGCGTCGATCTCCCAGCTGATGTCGACGTCCTCGGGATCGCGGGTCCGGCGGCTCGGGACGATCGCGATGTCGTCGAAGCCGTAGGCCCTGCGTCCCGACTTGAAGATGCCGATCTCGATCTCAGCCACCTGGACGTCCTCCGCAACGCGCTCGAACCGATGGGACAACCGGGGACGAGTGGCCGTCGCGCACGCCGTACCTCCCGATCATGACCCACGTTACCCCCTGACCACACCGAGACCGCCGCCAGCCGTGCGCGAAGGGGGGCCTCACGAGACGGTCGGGGACTCCCCCTGTCGGCGGCGTCGGAGCGAGCCGGGTGTCTCGACCTCGAGCACCAGGCAGAGCAGCTCGACGAGCGTCCGCGCGGTCGCGCCCCAGACGATCTCCCCCGCCACGTCGAAGAACCAGACCGGGAACTCGTCCCCGGGGATCCCGGTCGCACCGGGTCGGCCGGGTACCGCCCAGAGCTCCTCGTGGAACGCGCCGTCTGCGACGAGCTCGTCGAGAGACACGTCGAAGACGCGCACCACCTCGGCCGGACTGGCGACGAGCCGTGGGCGCCCGGGCAGGGTGGCGACGACGGGGGTCATCACCGTGTTGGACGCAACGGTCGGCATCGGGGTGAGGGCGGCGACCACGCTCACCGTGGCGGGGTCGAGGCCCACCTCTTCATCGGCCTCGCGAAGCGCGCCATGGACCACGTCCTCTCCGTCGTCGAGTCGTCCCCCGGGGAAAGCCGCCTCACCCCGGTGGGTGCTCAGGCGCTCCGAGCGGACGGTGAGGACGACCCTTGCCACGCCTCCCTCTTCGAACAGAGCCACCAGCACCGCGGCCCGGCGCACGTCTTCACCGTCGCCGAGAAGCGCGCGCCACGGCTCTTGCGCGCCGCTCCACTCCGAGGAAACCCGGAGAAGGCCGCCGTCGGAGAGAGCGGCGAGCACCCGCTCGACCGTGATGCCCCGACGAGCCGCGGAGGGGAGGTCCGACCAGGGCGCGGGGCCGCCCGGCCCGCTCTCTTCCGGCCGCCGGATCACCTGGCGCGGCGCGCTCGACCCGGGCGAGCTGGACCGTGGGGTGGACGGGGAGGCGGACATGGTGCACCGAGGATACGGGTGCGCCGAAGGTGGCGTTTCGTGTGCGACCGTCCCGGTCGCCGACTGCGGCGGAGCCCGTCGCTACGCTGCGAGAGCGCCTCGGCACCGGGCCAGGACGACTCATCGGAAGGAGCGGCACGATGACCGACGCAGGCGGAGCAGGTTCGGCCTACCCCCAGTTCCCGATCACCACCGCGCTCGAGTTCCCCGATTGGCGGATCGAACGGAGCATCGGGATGGTCTTCGGTCTCGTCGTCCGCTCGATGGGCGCGGCCAAGGGGATCACCGCAGGCTTCCGCGCCCTCGCCGGCGGCGAGGTCAAGCAGTACACCAAGCTGCTCGAGGACAGCCGACGTCACGCACTCGACCGTATGATCGAGAACGCGCAGGTGATGGGGGCGAACGCGGTGGTGCAGTTCCGGTTCGACTCGTCCGAGATGGGCCAATCGCTCACCGAGATCGTCGCCTACGGGACCGCGGTCGTCGTGGGGGCGAAGCAGTGAGCGCGACGGGAACCGAGAGAGACGAGACAGGGAGTACAGGGCAGAGCCGATCGGCACGATCGGGATGATCGTCCTGGTGCTGGTCGGTGCGGCCGTGCTGGTCGCGGTGGTAATCAGCTTCTTCGTCCGCCGGCACGGCGAGTCCGAGGGCCCGCGGCCCGGGTGGACGCCGACGGACGAGGTCTTCCTCGATCCCGGCACCAACCGGACCATGCGGGTCTGGGTCGACCAGGCCGCGGAGCGCCACTACGTGCCCGAGCAGCCGAGGGCCTGAACGCTGGACGCGACGACGGCCGGGCCCCGAAGCCCGGCCGTCGCGTCGACTTCGCACCGGCCCGAGGTGGGGCCGGTACCGGCTACATCATCCCGCCCATGCCTCCCATGCCACCCATCCCGCCGCCCATCGCGGCAGCGGCTGCCGCCGCCGCGGCCGGGTCGGGCTTTTCGGGCTTGTCGGCGACGAGCGCCTCGGTCGTGAGCAGCAGGCCCGCGATCGACGCCGCGTTCTGGAGCGCTGACCGAGTCACCTTCGCCGGGTCGATGATGCCGGCCTTGACCAGGTCGACCAGATTGCCGGTGAGCGCGTCGAGTCCGGTCGCACCGGTCTCCGACTCGACCTCGCGGACGAAGACCGTTCCTTCGAGGCCCGCGTTGTCGGCGATGGCCTGCAACGGCGCCACGAGCGCCGAGGCCACGATCGAGGCGCCAGTGGCCTCGTCGCCGGTCAACGAGTCGGCCGCCTTTTGGACCGCGCCCCGCGCCCGCACGAGGGCGGTGCCCCCGCCGGCCACGATGCCCTCTTCGACCGCCGCACGGGTCGCGGAGAGCGCGTCCTCGATGCGGTGCTTCTTCTCCTTGAGCTCGACCTCGGTCGCAGCACCGACCTTCACCACGGCGACGCCGCCGGCGAGCTTGGCGAGGCGCTCTTGGAGCTTCTCGCGGTCCCAGTCCGAGTCGGTCTCGTCGATCTCGCGCTTGATCTGCGCAATGCGACCTTTGACCTCTTCCTCGGAGCCCGCGCCCTCGACGATCGTCGTGTCGTCCTTGGTCACGATGATCCGACGCGCACGGCCGAGCAGGTCGACCGTCGCGGTGTCGAGCTTCAAGCCGATCTCCTCCGAGATGACCTGCGCACCGGTGAGGACGGCCATGTCCTGGAGCATCGCCTTGCGGCGCTCACCGAAGCCAGGTGCCTTGACCGCGACGGAGGTGAAGGTGCCCCGGATCTTGTTGACCACCAGGGTCGCGAGCGCCTCGCCCTCGACGTCCTCGGCCACGATCAGCAGCGGTTTGCCGGTCTGCATGACCTTCTCGAGCACGGGAACGAGATCGTGGACCGCGGTCACCTTCTGGTTGACGAAGAGGATCATCGGGTCGTCGAGGACCGCCTCCTGGCGCTCGGCGTCGGTCACGAAGTAAGGCGAGAGGTACCCTTTGTCGAACTGCATCCCCTCGGTGAATTCGAGGTCGATGCCGAAGGTGTTCGACTCCTCGACGGTGACCGTCCCGTCCTTGCCGACACGGTCGATGGCGTCCGCGAGGACCTCACCGATGGCGGGGTCCGCGGCCGAGATGGAGGCCACCTGGGCGATCTCGGTCTTCGAGTCGATCTCCTTGGCCTGATCGCGGATCGACTCGACCGCCGCGGCGACCGCCTTGTCGATCCCCTTGCGCAGCGCCAGCGGGTTGGCACCTGCGGCCACGTTGCGGAGCCCCTGGCGAATGAGCGCCTGGGCGAGGACGGTGGCGGTGGTGGTGCCGTCGCCGGCGATGTCGTTCGTCTTGGTGGCGACCTCCTTCACCAGCTGGGCGCCCATGTTCTCGAAGACGTCCTCGAGCTCCACCTCGCGGGCGATCGACACCCCGTCGTTGGTGATAGTCGGGGCACCGAACTTCTTCTCGATCACCACGTTCCGGCCTTTCGGCCCGAGGGTGACCTTGACCGTCTCGGCGAGCTTGTTCACTCCCGCCTCGAGGCCGCGCCGTGCGGCCTCGTCGAACTTCAGGATCTTCGGCATTACTTGCCCGCCTTCGACTTGCCCACCTTCGCGAGCACGTCACGGCTCGAGAGGATGAGCAGATCCTCGCCGTCGACGGTGATCTCGGTGCCGCCGTACTTCGAGTAGACGACCGTGTCGCCCACCGCGATGTCCAGCGGGACCAGTTCGCCGCTGGACTCGGCGCGACGGCCGGGTCCGACGGCCAGGACCTCCCCCTGCTGGGGCTTCTCCTTGGCGGTGTCGGGGATGACCAGCCCGGAGGCGGTGGTCTCCTCGGATTCGCCAGGACGTACGACGATGCGATCGTCAAGCGGGTGCAGACTCATCTGTAAGGGCCTCCTCTGGCACGCATTAGCAGTCGAGGGTGAAGAGTGCCAACGATACCTGCCGCGGCCCGGCTTGGCAACCGGGGCGGCCGAGTGCCAGGGACCGCACGGTCCCGACCGGGCGCCGACAGCGCCGACCCGACCCGGTCAGAACGCGTCGGCGAGGCGGAGATTCGGATCGGCCCCGAGGTCGGGCGGGCTCGGAGGCCCGTGGCCGAGCCGCCACCATCCGGCGGCGGCCACCATCGCGGCGTTGTCGGTGCAGAGGGCGGGTCCGGGAAGGAACACCCCGATCCCGTCCTCCTCGCAGGCCTCTGCGATCCGGCGGCGGAGCAGCGAGTTGGCCGCCACCCCGCCGGCCAGGCAGACCGCTGCCGCGCCGACGTCGGCCGCAGCGGCTCGGGCCCGCTCCACCAGCACGTCGACCACCGCCGCACGGAACGAGGCGGCGACGTCGGCGGTCGAGGCGTCGGGGTGCTTGCGGACGCTATTGACCACCGACGTCTTGAGCCCGCTGAACGAGAGGTCGTAGCCGGCGCCGGGCAGCGAGCGCGGGAAGGCGAACGCGGACGGGTCACCCTCTTCGGCCACCCGGTCGATGGCGGGGCCGCCGGGGTAACCGAGCCCGAGATAGCGCGCGACCTTGTCGAACGCCTCGCCGGCCGCGTCGTCGATCGTCCCGCCGAGTGTCCGGTAGTGCCCGGGCTCGGCGACCTCGACCACCAGCGAGTGGCCGCCCGAGACCAGCAGCACGACGAGAGGCCAGCCGAGATCGTTCGGTTCGAGAAGCGATGCGAACAGGTGCGCCTCGAGGTGGTTGACCCCGATGACGGGCACGTCCCAGGCCAACGAAAGCGCCTTCGCCTCGGCGACGCCCACCAGCAGGGAACCGATCAGCCCCGGCCCACAGGTGACCGCGACCGCGTCGATGCCGGTCCCCGACGGATCGCTGCCGGCCAGCTCGAGCGCGTCGGCTACCACCGGCGTGAGCAGCTCGAGGTGGGCGCGACCTGCGAGCTCGGGGACCACCCCGCCGTAGCGCGCATGCACATCGACCTGACTCGAGACCACCGAGGAGACGACCTCGGTCCCGCCGTCCACGACCGATGCGGCGGTCTCGTCGCAGGAGGTCTCGATGCCGAGCACCCGGTGGACGAAGGGATTCACCATCGGCTGTGCACCTCGAGCTGCGGGGACCGTCGCCCACGGATGTGCTCGAGGCGCGCGGCGAACGCCTCGGAATCGATGTCGCGGACCCACATGACCAGCGCGTCGTGGCCGCTGGCGTAGTAACCCGAGCGCACCCCGACCGGGGCCATGCCGAATCGACGATAGAGCGCGATGGCCGGCTCGTTGCCGACCCGCACCTCGAGGGTCAGGTGACGGGCGCCCCGCCCGAGGGCGGTCTCGACCAGGTCGAGGAAGAGAACCGTGCCGAGGCCGGAGCCCTGGCGGGCGGGTTCGACCGCGATGCTGTTCACGTGCGCCTCGTCGTCGATGAACATGAGACCCCCGTAGCCGACCAGATCGCGGCCGATCCACGCCGCGCGGTACGCCCGCGACGTGCGCTGCGCGAGCTCCTCGGTGAACAGGCGATGTGACCAGGGTTCGGGGAACACGGCTTTCTCGATGACGACCACCGCGCGCACGTCCTTCGTGCGCATCGGGGCGATCACCACCTCGTCGCGTCCCGCTCGCGCTCGCGGTCGCGGTCGCGGCGGCTTGACACGGGACGGCCTTGTGCGGGTGGGCCTCATGCGGGACGGCGGTCCGGTGTGCCTGCGAGCCCCGGTCGCGGGGACCGCTCGTCCCAGTTGATGCGCGCATCGGCCTCGCGCCGGTAGTCCGGCCGGACCGCCTCGGGCGCCTCGGGGCGCTCCCCGAACACCAGGCGGTCGGACGCCAGGCGGGCGAGCACCGCAGGGGGCGGGACCCGCAGCTCGCCGGCGAGCTCGAGGTCGACGTCGGGCTGCGCGACGAGCAGGTCGCGGTAGCGCAAGGCGCCGTCTCCGACGACCACGACACGTCCGCGGGTCGCCAGGTCGCCGAGTCGTTCGGCGAGCGCTTCGGGAGCGACCGGGCGCGCGAGATCCTCGCGGACCATCGCCGGGTCGCTCGGAGGTCCCGGCTCGGGACCGACCGCGCCGTCGAGGTGGTACAGAGCGACGAAGACTTCGCCGCGCCGCGCATCGACCACCGCGGCGACCTCCTCGATCCGCTCCCCCTCCAGTCGTTCGAACGCGGCAGCCGCCAGAACGTCGAGACTGGAGACAGGCACCACCCCGATCGAGAGCGCCTGCCCGAGGGCCTTGGCGGTTGCCACCCCGACCCGCAGTCCGGTGAACAGCCCGGGTCCTACGTCGACGGCCACCACGTCGAGGTCCGACACCTCGAGCGCGGCGGTGCGGCAGACCTGCTCGATGGAGGGCACGAGCAGCTCCGCGTGCGCGCGTCCCCCCTCGTGGACGACCACCGTGGTGCCCGCACCGTCGCGGGCGAGCGCCACGCCGGCCGCGTCGGTGGCGGACTCGATGGCGAGCAGGTTCACCGGCCGGCCGCCTCCTCGAGTGAACCATAGGAGTCCCCGCAAAGCTCCGCTCCGAGCGAGGCGACGAGGGCCGGCCACCGGGCCGACCAGGAGGGACCGGCGCCGACCAGGGTGATCCGGCGGTGCTCGTCGTCGACGATCTCGAAGCGCACCGCGAGCCACTCGGCCCCGAGCACCCCGACCGCGACGTCGCCCCACTCGACGAGCGCGACCGCGGCGTCTTCGACCAGCTCGGCGAGTGCGAGGTCGGCGATCTCGCCGAGGGTGTCGAGCCGGTAGACGTCCGCGTGGACCAGGGCACGGATGCCACCTGCCACAGTGGCGGGTCCCTGCTCGGGGAGCCGATATTGGCGCACGAGGGTGAAGGTCGGGCTGGTGATCGGCTCGGTGATCCCGAGGGCGCGCCCGAACCCCTGCGCGAAGGTGGTCTTTCCCGCTCCGAGGTCGCCGACCAACAGCACCACGTCCCCCGCGCGGCAGTGCGCGGCGAGCGCCGCGGCAAGTGCGAGGGTCTTGCCGGGCCCGTCGCTCTCCACCACCATCGGCGCGGTGGCGCCGCTCGGTTCGCTCACTCGCCCCACCCGAGGAGCTGCTTCGCCCGGATGAGGTCGGCGCGCATCTCTGCGAGGACGACACCGCCCGAGCGCAATGCGGCCGACGGGTGGTAGGTGGGCACGATGTGCCTGCCGTCGACCGGATAGGCGCGCCCGCGCACCTTGGTGATCCCACGATCGGTGCCGAGCAGCAGCTTCGTCGCGAAGTTCCCGAGTGTCACCACGACCGACGGTGCGACGAGCTCGAGCTGCGTCTCGAGGTAGGGGCGGCAGGCGGCGATCTCCTCGGCGACCGGATCACGGTTGTCGGGCGGCCGACACTTCACCACGTTGGCGATGTAGCACCGCCCGCGGTCGATGCCGAGCTCCTCGAGCAGGAGCCGGTCGAGCAGCTTGCCCGAACGGCCGACGAATGGCTCACCTTGGAGGTCCTCGTCGCGCCCGGGTGCCTCGCCGACGAACATCAGCTCGGCGTGCGGGTCGCCCACCCCGAAGACCACTTGGGTGCGACCGGCCGCCAGCGGGCACCGCGTGCAGGTAGCCGCTTCCGCGGCGACATCGGCCAGCTCGGTGCCGGGTGCCACCGCCGCATGGTAGTGCCCGCCCTCTCGGTCTCCTCCGGCGAGCGAGGCCGGGAGGGCTGCTCAGAGGGTGACCCGGGGCACCCGCGGTCCGATGTCGCAGAGGACCTCGTAGCTGATCGTCCCGAGCAACCCGGCCCACTCGTCGGCCGAGATCTCCTCCTTGCCCTGCCGGCCGAGCAGCACCACCTCGTCGCCCACCGCGACCTGCGCGCTCCCGACCGGGCCGCAGTCGACCACGATCTGGTCCATGGTCACCACGCCGGCGAGCGGACGGCGGCTCCCACCGACGAGGACCTCGCCGCCGACGTCGAAGAGACGGCGGGGCACCCCGTCCGCGTAGCCGAGGGGCACGGTCGCCACGGTCGAGTCCACCGGGAGGGGCCGGGCCCTACCGTAAGAGGGTCGCTCCCCCGCATCCAGATCGCGCACCGCGGTGATCTGGGCTCGGAACGAGAGCGCGGGGCGGAGTGCCTGGCCGGTGAGCTCAGAGACGCGCGCTCCGAGTACCTCGCTCGGAGCCACCCCGTAGAGCGCGATGCCGCAACGGACGAGGTCGTAGCGGGCTGCCGGGAAGGCGATCGCGCCGGCGGAGTTGGCCGCGTGGGCGAGGGGTGGGCGGTACCCGAGGGACGCGAGCTCGCCGAGGGTCGCCTCGAAGCGCTCGAGCTGCGCGTCCGTGTAATCACGATCCTCTTGCGAGTCCCCGTCCGCCACCGCCAGGTGGGTCCAGAGCGCGCCGAGGCTCACCGACTCGTCGGCGGCCACCGCCTCGACCAACGAGCGGACCGTGCTCGGCTCGGCACCCACCCGGTGCATGCCGGTGTCGACCTTCAGGTGCACCTCGACCGGCGCGGACCCGGTCTCGCCGACCACCTTTCCGAGCGCGCCGATCGCGCCGTGGGTGTAGACGGTGGGGACCAATCGGTGAGCGACTGCGGCGGGCAGCGCCTCGGTCGGGGCTTCGGAGAGGAGGAGGACGGGTGCGTCGATGCCCGCTTCGCGGAGGGCGAACCCCTCCTCGACGAGGGCGACCGCCAGCCAGCTCGCCCCGCCCTCCAGTGCGGCGCGGGCGACTGCGGGCGCGCCGTGCCCGTACCCGTCCGCCTTGACCACTGCGCAGAGTTGGGCGGGTCGGGCCAACGAGGCGAGGACCGACGCGTTGTGCCGTACCGCGGCGAGATCGACGGCGGCCCACGCGGGCCGCCAGTGCTCAGGCATCGGCGCTCCCTTGCCGAGGCGCCTCGGGCGCCTCGGGCGACGCGGGCGCCAGCTTCGCCAGCACCGAGGCGACCAGCTCGGGGAGGTCGCCGGCGACCAGTCCCTCCCCGACACCGAGGCGCGCCGCCCGACCGTGGACGTGCGCGGCAATCGCGGCGGCGAAGCGTGGCCCCACCCCTCGCGCGAGCAGCGCGCCGATCACCCCGGACAGCACGTCGCCGGTGCCCGCCGTCGCGAGGCGCGGGGTCCCGGTCGTGCCGAGCAGCACCTGTCCGTCCGGGTGGGCGACCGCGGTGGTGGGTCCTTTGACCAGCGCCACCGCTCCGGACGCGGCGGCCATCCGACGCGCGGCGTCGATCCGGTCGGGGCCGGGTGCGCACCCCATCAGCCGCTCGTACTCGCCGTCGTGGGGCGTGAGCACGAGTGGTGCGCGGCCGGTCTGGACTCCGCCGGCGTCGACCCGGCCGAGCGCGAACAAACCGTCTGCGTCGACGACCACCGGCACCGGCGACTCGGCCACCAGCCGCCGCACCTCACCGGCGGTTGCGGGCGCCCGCCCGAGGCCTGGTCCCACCACCACCGAGCCACAGCGCGCCGCCGCCTCGAGCGCGGCACTCGACCATCCCTCTTCCGCGAGGTCGACGCCCACCGCCTCGTCGACCGCTCCCGACGCGAGGGCGCCACCTGGAACCCCGAGGCGCACCATGCCCGCCCCGCTCCGGTAGGCGGCGCGGGTGCAGAGCGCGGCGGCACCGGTCATTCCCGGCGAGCCCGCCACGACCAGCACCGCGGCCGACCACTTGTTGCCGCCACGGCTGCGGGGCGGTACGAGGGCGGTGACGTCGGCGTCCTCGACCACGGCGACTTCGGAGGTCCCCGGGTCGAGCCCGATCTCCGCGACCGTCACCTCCCCGGCCAGGTGCCCGCCGTCCCACTGGAGGAGACCGGGTTTGAGCGCGGCAAAGGTGACCGTCCGAGCCGCGGCGAGAGGGGTGCCGCCGGCCTCGCCGGTGTCGCCCCGGACCCCGGAGGGGATGTCGACCGCGAGCACCGGTGTGCCCGCCGCGACCTCCGGCGAGCGGTATTCGCCGCGGAACCCCGTCCCGTACGCCGCGTCGATCACCAGGTCGGTGGGTCCGAGCGCGTCGACCGTTCCGGCCTCGACGACCGCAAGCCGCGCGCCGCGACGGGCGAGCAACCCGGCCGCGACCCGTCCGTCGGCGCCGTTGTTGCCGCGGCCGGCGACGACGGTCACCCGGCGACCGTAGGTGCCGCCGAGCAGCTCGATCGCCGAGAGGGCGACGGCCCGCCCGGCGCGGCCGACCAGCACCTCGAGCGGAGTGGTCTCGCGGGCACGCTCGTCGACCGCGCCCATCTCCGCGACCGTGAGCACCGGCAGCATCGGTCCGTCCTCGTTCGCCTAGTTCGCCGCGGGGGCTCCCGCGCTCCCGGCCGCCACCACCATGGCGAGCGCGGTCAGTCCGGAGTGGGTGAGCGAGAGGTGCCAACGTGCCACCCCGGCGACCCGGGCTCGTTCGGCGGCCGAGCCGTGCAGGACGAGCGAGGGCGATCCCGACCGCTCTCGCACCACCTCGACCTCGGCGAGGGCGAAGGCGCCGAGCCCCACCCCGAGCGCCTTCATCACCGCCTCCTTCGCCGCGAAGCGCGCGGCGAGGCGCGGCACCGGGTCGGTGCTCGCTCCTGCGTCGGCCCGTTCGCCCTCGGTGAAGACCCGCACCGCCAGGTGTCGGCGGCGGGCGAGGACCAGACGGAAGCGGTCGAGGTCGACCACGTCGACGCCCACCCCGACGACCGCCGTCTCCGGCCCGGATGTGGTCACTCGACGGTGACCACCTTCGCCAGATTGCGCGGACGGTCCACGTCGAGATGGTGGAGCCGGGCCAGGTGGTAGGCGAGGAGCTGCAGCGGCACCACGTTGACCACCGGCGAGAACAGCGGCTCGGTGGCCGGTACCCACAGCACGGCATCCGCGTGTCGCGCGGTCTCCTGGTCGCCGTCCTCGGCGACCAGCACCACCGTGGCCCCGCGGCTCTTCACCTCGGCCACGTTCGCCATCATCTTCTCCCAGACCGGGGTGCGGGTCGCGACGCCGATCACCACCGCCCCCGGTTCGACCAGCGCGATAGGGCCATGCTTGAGCTCGCCGGCCGGGAAGCCCTCCGCCCGCAGGTAAGAGAGCTCCTTCAGCTTGAGCGCGCCCTCGAGCGCGACCGGATAGCCGACCTGACGACCGAGGAAGATGAATGACGACGCGTCGCGGACCGACCGGGCGACCGTCTCGACCTCGCTCGCGCGCTCGAGCGCGGCGGCGACCTTGTCGGGCAGCACTCCCATTGCCGCGAGCTTGGCCTGCGCGTCCGAGGGGCTGAGCGTTCCGCGCACCTGGGCGAGATAGAGGGCGAGAATCTCGAGCGCGACGATCTGCGCGAGATGGGTCTTGGTGGCGGCGACGCCGATCTCCGGGCCGGCCCTCGTGTAGAGCACCGCGTCGCACTCGCGAGCCATCGACGAGTCGACCACGTTGCTGATCACGAGCACCCTCGCGCCGAGCATCCCGGCCGCCCGGATGGCCTGGAAGGTGTCGACCGTCTCTCCCGACTGGCTGACCCCTATGACCAGGGTCCGGTCGTCGAGAACCGGGTCGCGGTAGCGGAACTCGCTCGCGATGTCGATCTCGACGGGAAGCCGCGCCCAGTGTTCGATCGCGTACTTGGCCATCAGCCCGGCGTGGTAGCTGCTGCCGCAGGCCACGATGAACACCTTGTCGACACCGCGCAGCTCGTCGGTCGAGATACGGATCTCGTCGAGGGCGAGCGTGCCGTCGGGGAGCACCCGGTCGAGCAGCGTGTCGGCGACCGCCTTCGGCTGCTCGTGGATCTCCTTGCTCATGAAGTCGTCGTACCCGTCCCGTCTCGCGGCGTCGAGGTCCCAGTCGACGGTGAGCCGCGCCGGCTCGACCGGGGTGCCGTCGAGCGCGGTGACTACGAGCGACCCTGCCCGGACCTCCGCCACCTGGTCGTCTTCGAGCACGAAGAACTCACGGGTCAGCCCGAGGATCGCCGGTACGTCCGAGGCGAGGAACGCCGCGCCGTCGCTCACCCCCATGAGGAGCGGCGAGATCCGGCGGGCTGCCACGATCACCTCCGGCTCGTCTGCGTGGACGACCGCCACCGCGAACGCACCGCGCACCGAGGCGAGCGCGGCCCGCAGTGCGCCGGCCAGTCCCGCGCCGGGGTCGGCCGCCAACCGGTCCTCGACCAGGTGGGCGAGGACCTCGGTGTCGGTCTCCGACTCGAGGTGGTGTCCGGCCGCTGCGAGCTCGTCGGCCAGCTCGACGTGGTTCTCGATGATCCCGTTGTGCACCAGGGCCAGTTGACCCGTGCAGTCGAGCAGTGGGTGTGCGTTCTGCTCGCTCGGGTGGCCGTGGGTGGCCCAGCGGGTGTGTCCGATGCCGGCCGTTGCGCCCTGCGGTGCGCTCTCGGCGCGCTTGGTCAGGTCGGCGAGGGACCGGGTCCCATTGGCTGCCCGCGCTCGCCAGATCCCACCGTCCTCGGCGCCGACCAGGGCGACACCCGCCGAGTCGTACCCCCGGTACTCGAGCCGGGCCAGCCCGTCGAGCAGCACCGAGAGGACCAGGTCCGGAAGCGCCTGTTCGTCGCGGACCTGCTCGCGGGCGGGCTGCGTCGCGATGCCGATGATCCCGCACATAGCTAACAAAGCTAGTGGCACCGGGCCGGCCGCCACCCCCAATCGGGCGCTGACCCGCCACGGCGGCCGCGGCGAACAGGATCGCCGCGGCTCAGCTGGTGGTGGGCGCGGCCGCGTGCAGCTCGAAGCCGACCAGCCTGGCGAGACGTGTGGCGATCTCCTCAGCCACACCGTCCCCCGGGGCCTCGACCATCACCCGGACGAGCGGCTCGGTGCCGCTCGGGCGGAGCAGGACCCTGCCGCTGTCACCGAGCCGCTCCTGTTCTTCCGCGACGGCCGACCAGACCGCGTCGGCCCCGGTGAGCAGTTCCGAGTCGGGCACCGCGACGTTCACCAGGACCTGGGGTACCGGGACGACCAACCCATGAAGGAGCTCGGCGAGCGGTTTGCCCGATCGCGCCAGCAGGTCGGCGAGCATCAGCCCGGTCAGCAGTCCGTCGCCGGTCGTTGCCAGTTTCCGGAAGATGATGTGGCCGGACTGCTCGCCACCGAGTGCGAAGCCGTGCGCCTCGAGCTCGGCGAGCACGTAGCGGTCGCCCACCGGAGTCGCCGACACTGCGATTCCGTACGCCTTCATCGCCAGGTGGAAGCCGAGGTTGCTCATCACGGTCACCACGACCGTGTCGCCGGCGAGCGCCCCGCGCGCAGCCAGGTCGATCGCGAAGAGCGCGAGCAGCTCGTCGCCGTTGACGAGCGCGCCGGCCGCGTCGACCGCGAGCAACCGGTCGGCGTCCCCGTCGAGTGCCAGCCCGAGGGCGGCCTCGTGCTCGACGACCGCGGCAGCGAGCGTCGCGGTCGAGGTCGACCCGCAGCCCTCGTTGATGTTGGTCCCGTCGGGTTCGCACCCGATGGCGGTCACCTCCGCTCCGAGCCGCTCGAAGAGCTCGGCCGCGATTCCCGACGCCGCCCCGTTCGCGCTGTCGACGACTAGACGGAGACCGTCGAGGCGGCGCCCCTCGAGCCGCGAGGCGAGGTGGTCGACGTAGCGTTCAGCGAGGCCCGGTTCGGCGACCAGATCGCCGACCCCGTGCCCCGAGAGCCGGCGCGGCGCCTTGGCCGAGGGGTCGAGGACCCGGGCGAGCTCCTCCTCGATCACCCCCTCTACTCCGGCGTCGAGCTTCAGCCCCCCGGCGGCGAAGAGTTTGATCCCGTTGTCGGGGAAGGGATTGTGGGACGCAGAGATGACCGCCGCCGGCAGGTCGCGCTCTCCGGCGAGCCAGGCGAGGGCCGGCGTCGGCAACACCCCGACGTCGACCACGTCGGCTCCTTCACTCGCCAGGCCCGCCGACAATGCCGCCTGGAGCAGTGGGCCGGAGCGACGGGTGTCCCGCCCGATCAGAAATGCCGGGGAGGCGATGCTCCGCGCGACCGCTCTGCCGAGGGCGAGGACCAACTCCGGGGGGAGTTCGACATTGGCGATGCCCCGCACGCCGTCGGTGCCGAACCGCAGGGGCACCGGCCTACCGCTTGGAGTACTGCGGAGCCTTGCGGGCCTTCTTCAGGCCGTACTTCTTCGACTCCTTCTCCCGGGCGTCGCGCGTCAGGAACCCCGCCTTCTTCAAGGAGGTGCGCAGCTCGGGATCGAGCTCGCAGAGCGCCCGGGCGATCCCCAGCCGGAAGGCGCCCGCTTGGCCCGACACCCCGCCGCCGTCGATGGTCGCGTCGAAGTCCCACGAGGCGGTGGTATCGGTCATCCGCAGCGGTTCGGTCACGACCATCCGGTGGGTGGCCGAGGTGAAGTACTCCTCGAAGGGACGACGGTTGACGGTGATCGACCCTTGTCCCGGGCGGACCCGGACCCGGGCGACGGCGCGCTTGCGCCGGCCGGTGGTCTGGCAGAGCGGTGATTGGGCCACGTCTCGTTCCTCGCGATCGTCTTACTCGCCCGCGCGCGGATGCGCGGCGGCGGGCGCCGGGAAGGTCCAGGGGTTCGGGGGACTGCGCCGCGTGCGGGTGCTCGGGACCGGCGTAGACCTTGAGCTTGGTCGCCATCTGGCGTCCGAGCCGGTTTTTCGGGAGCATCCCCACGATCGCGTTGCGGACCAGCTCGTCGGGGCGCTCTTCGAGCAGCACCCGGTAGGGAGTGGCGGTGAGACCGCCCGGGTAGCCGCTGTGGCGGTAGGCCATCTTCGAGTCCGCCTTGCCCGAGGTGAGCACCACCTTGTCCGCGTTGACCACCACCACGTGGTCGCCGGTGTCCACGTGGGGCGCGAAGGTCGGCTTGTGCTTCCCCCGGAGCCGCGAGGCCACCTCGGTCGCCAACCGGCCGAGCACCAGGCCGTCCGCGTCGACGAGGTACCAGGCGCGGGTGACGTCGGCCGATTTGGGTGAGTAGGTGCGCACGGGGTGTCCTCGATTCGATGGTGCCGTCCCCCGCGCACCGGACAGCTGGTTGCGTCCTGCGCTCACGGGTCGGCTCACTGGCCCTTTCGGACCGCGGGAGGCCGTTCCGGCGGCGTCACAGGATAGGTCGCCGAGCCTGCGGCGGGCAAGCCGTCGGCTCCGTCGTAGCGCACCGCGACCAGGGTCAACCCCCATGGCGGCGCCGGCTGCGAGGCGTGGCGGCGGTCGGCGGACCGCAGGATCCAGGGGATGTCCGAAGGCCGCTTGCGGCCGCGCCCGACGTCGACCAGGGTCGCGACCACCGAGCGCACCATCTGGTGGCAGAACGAGGTCGCCTCGATCTCGAAGGCGTACAGATCCCCGACCGCGGGCGTCAGGGCCGAAGGAGAGCCCCCGGAGCCGCCCTCGGGGACCCGGCGCCAGACCGCGTCGAGCACCCGCCGCCGGATGGGTTCGTCCGCGCTCGTCCCAGCCGGCCTGCGGCAGAAGGCCCGGAAGTCGTGCTCGCCGAGGAGCGCGTCCGCGGCCGCGCGCAGCGCCCGGAGGTCGAGCGGATCGATCACGTGCCAGCTGAGACCGCGGAGCAGCGGGTCGGGTACCGGGGCGTTGAGCACCAGGTAGCGGTAGCGGCGGCCCCTCGCCGAGCGGCGCGCGTCGAAGCCGGGGGGTGCGAGATCGAGCGAGCGCACCACCACCGAGGGCCCGACCTGGCTGTTGCACGACTTGGCAACCGACACCGGTTCGAGACGGGAAGCGACGGCCTCGTCCACGTCGAAGTGGACCACCTGTTCGAGGGCGTGCACACCGGAGTCGGTGCGACCGGCGCAGGTCAGGACGACCGGAGCCCCGACGATCCGCTCGAGCGCACCGGCCAGCGCACCGGCCACCGTGTGCTGCCCGTCCTGGGCCGCGAACCCGTGGAAACCCGAGCCGTCGTAGGCAACGGTCATCCGCCACCGGACCGTCCGCCCGTCGGCCCCCCCGGCTTCGGGGGGCGGGCTCACACCAGTTCGATGCGGGCCATCGGGGCGTTGTCCCCGAGGCGGGTGCCGAGCTTCAGGATCCGGGTGTAGCCGCCGGAGCGGTCCGCGTAGCGCGGGCCGATCTCCTCGAAGAGCTTGTGGGCCATCTCCTTGTCCCGGATGAAGGCCACCACGTTGCGCTGGCGCGCGATGCCGCCCTTGGCCGCCGCGGTGATCACCTTCTCGGCGACCGGGCGCAGCGCCTTGGCCTTCGCTTCGGTCGTCACCAGGTACTCGGCGGCGATCAGGGACGCGACAAGATTGCCCATCATCGCCTTCTGGTGGGCGGCGCTTCCGCCGAACCGGCGGCCCTTCTTCGGGGTCCCCCGCATCGCCCCGCCTAGTCCTTCACCCGGAGCGACAGCCCGCGCTCGTCGAGCTTCTGGAGCACCTCGTCGAGCGACTTCTGCCCGAAGTTGGTGATGTTCAAGAGATCGTCGAGGGTGCGGTCGACCAGCTCACCGATCGTGTTGATCTGCGCGCGCTTCAGGCAGTTGCGGGGCCGTTCGGTGAGGTCGAGGTCCTCGATCCGCAGATCGAGGTCGGGTGAGCCGGTCCCGACGGAGCCGACCTCGCCGAGCTCGAGCCCCATGGGCTCCTCCTCGAGGTCCGCAACGAGGCTCACCAGGGTGCGCAGGGTGTCGCCCGCCGAAGCGAGCGCCTCGCGGGGTTGAGCGAGCCGTCGGTCTCGATGTCGAGCACCAATCGGTCGAAGTCGGTGGACTGCTCGACCCGGACCGGTTCCACGGTGAAGGCGACCCGGCGGATCGGCGAGAAGATCGCGTCCACCGGTATCACCCCGATGGTGGTGGTCCGCTTGTTCTTGTCGGCAGAGACGTACCCGCGCCCGCGCTCGACGGTGAGGTCGACCGCGAGCCGGCCCTTCGCGTTGAGCGTCGCGATGCGCTGGGCCGGGTTGAGCACCTCCACGTCGGCGGTCACCTGGAGGTCGCCGGCGGTCGCGTCGCCCGGGCCGCGCTTGTCGAGGCGGATGGTCACCGGCTCGTCGCTGTGCACGCGGAGCAGGATGTCCTTCAGGTTGAGGATCAGGTCGGTCACGTCCTCCTTCACCCCCGGGAGGGTGGTGAATTCGTGGAGGGCTTCGTCGAAGCGCACCTGGGTGACCGCGGCGCCCGGGATCGAGGAGAGCAGGGTGCGGCGCAGGGAGTTGCCCAGGGTGTGGCCGAAGCCCGGGTCGAGCGGTCCGACCGCGAACCGCTGGCGGTTGTCCTCCTCTTCACCGATGGCTTCGACGGTGGGTCGCTGGATGATGAGCATGGGATCGTGGCTCCTCGGCAGTGTCCTGCCTGGTTCGTGCGTGGTCTGTTGGTGCGGGGGTGTGTCGTTCGTGCTGTGTCGTGTCGTTGACCGGCGAGCGCTCGCTTGCACG
Source organism: uncultured Acidimicrobiaceae bacterium (assembly GCA_963769905.1). Classification (GTDB taxonomy): domain Bacteria; phylum Actinomycetota; class Acidimicrobiia; order Acidimicrobiales; family RAAP-2; genus Bog-756. Next base: position 168,438 of record CAVYNG010000002.1, on the reverse strand, counting down.
CCCGGGGCGGCCCGGCGGCCGGCCTGTGGGCTACTTCGAGTAGAGCTCGACGATGAGTTGTTCCTGGACCGGCTCGTCGATGTGCTCCCGGAGCGGGAGGGAGGACACCCGGACCTCGAAGGGGTTCTCCACCACCTCGAGCCAAGGCGGGAGCACGCGCTCCAAGGTGTCCATGTTGCGGCGGACGTGGAAGAGCTCACGCGAGGACTGCTTCAAGGAGACCACGTCTCCCTCGCGGACCCGGTAGCTCGGGATGGTCACCCGCTTGCCGTTGACCCGCACGTGCCCGTGGCGCACGAACTGGCGGGCCTGGGAGCGGCTCGCACCCCATCCGGCTCGGAAGGTGACGTTGTCGAGGCGCAGCTCGAGCATTCGCAGCAGGTTCTCGCCGGTGATGCCGGGCGCCCGCGATGCTTCGACGTAGAGGTTGTGGAACTGCCGCTCGAGCAGGCCGTAGATACGGCGCGCCTTTTGCTTCTCGCGGAGCTGGCCGAGGTACTCCGACCCCTGGCGCATCCGGTCGCGCCCGTGCTCGCCGGGCGGGTAGGCGCGGCTGTGCCGGTCGGTGACCGCCTCGGAGACCGGGCACTTCATCGAGTAGCAGCGCTCGCCCTTCAAGAAGAGCTTGGTGCGCTCGCGGCGGCAGAGACGGCAGACCGGTCCGGTGTAGCGGGCCATCGAGCGACCCCTAGACCCGACGCCGCTTCTTGGGGCGGCAGCCGTTGTGAGGGATGGGGGTGACGTCCTTGATGCCGGCGACCTCGATGCCGGTGGCCGCGAGCGAGCGGATGGCCGTCTCGCGGCCCGAGCCCGGACCGCGCACCAGCACGTCGACCCTGCGGACGCCGTGCTCCATCGCCCGCCTCGCGCACTGCTCGGCGGCCAGCTGCGCGGCGAACGGCGTCGACTTGCGCGAGCCCTTGAAGCCGACGTTGCCGGCCGACGCCCATGCCAGCACGTTTCCCTCGGGATCGGCGATCGAGACGATGGTGTTGTTGAACGAGCTCTTGATGTGGGCGACCGCGAAGGTCACGTTCTTGCGCTCGCGCTTGCGCGGGCGACGTTGGGAGGCGGAGGACTTGGTCGTCTTCGGCATCTACTTGCGGACCTTCTTCTTTCCGGCGACCGTCTTCTTCGGCCCCTTGCGGGTGCGGGCATTGGTGTGGGTGCGCTGGCCGTGGACAGGGAGGCCCTTGCGGTGCCGGATCCCCTGGTAGCAGCCGATTTCCATCTTGCGCTTGATGTCCTGGGAGACGTCCCGTCGCAGATCGCCCTCGACTTCCAAGTTCGAGTCGATGTAGTTGCGGAGCCGGGTGACCTCCTCGTCGGTCAGGTCGCGGACCCTCGTATCCGGGCTCGTGCTGGTCGCCGCGCAGATCCGCTGCGCGGTGGTCCGGCCGACCCCGTAGATGTAGGTGAGTGAGACCTCCAACCGCTTCTCGCGGGGGATGTCCACACCAGAGATGCGTGCCACGTCCTTGCTCCTCCCTAGGCGCCTTGCGCGCGGACCGACGGCATCAGCCCTGCCGCTGCTTGTGCCGCGGGTTCTCGCAGATCACGAAGACGCGTCGGTGGCGGCGGATCACCTTGCACTTCTCACACATCGGCTTGACACTCGGTCGAACCTTCATCCTGTCGTCCTGTTCTCGTTTTCCTGCTGCCGCGCCCGCGGCTTCCTTACTTGTACCGGTAGGTGATGCGCCCCCGAGCCAGGTCGTAGGGCGTGATCTCCACCTGGACCCGGTCACCGGGCAGGATGCGGATCCGGTGCATCCGCATCTTCCCCGAACTGTGCGCCAGCACCTTGTGGCCGTTTTCGAGTTCGACCCGGAACATGGCGTTCGGGAGCGGCTCGACGACCGTCCCCTCCAGCACGATGGCGTCTTCCTTGGGCTTGGGCAGGTGAATCTCCTCGGTGATTCGCTCGTTCTCGTCCGGTCGGCCGTCCGGCCGACGTGCAGCACGTCCGACCGTGTCGTCCGTCCGCACCGCACAGGGAGCACACCGGAGGGGCGCTGCCACACGCGGGATCGGCCCGCCACGGCGTACCCGCGACCGGCCGAACCGACAGTTTAGCCACTTGACGCCTAATTTCCAGTCCGCCGGCCCTTCGGACCTGGTCGCCGGCCGTCGGAAGCCCCTCGACCGCCCGCCGAGAGCCCGGGGCACGCCCACCGAGCTCGCTCACCCCGCCCGGGCCCGCTCACCTCGCCGAGCCCGCTCAGGGCAGGGTCAGCACCTCCGGTCCGTTCGGGGTGACCGCAATGGTGTGCTCGAAGTGGGCCGACAGCCGGCCGTCGGCGGTGACCACGCTCCAGCCGTCCTCGAGCAGGGTGGTCGCCGGGCTGCCGGCGTTGACCATCGGCTCGATCGCAAAGACCATCCCGGTCTTGAGGGTGGGGCCGGGGGTCCCGGGCCAGTAATTGGGGACCTGCGGCTCCTCGTGCATCGCGGTCCCGATCGCGTGGCCGACGTACTCGCGCACCACCGAGAAGCCGGCCGCCTCGGCCACCGACTGGACGGCCCGGCCCACCTCGTGGAGGCGATTGTCGGCCCGCAGCTGCTCGATGCCGGCCCAGAGGCTCTGCTCGGTGACCTCCATCAGCCGGGTGGCCTCGGGGGTGACCTCACCGATCGGCGCGGTGTAGGCGGCGTCGCCGTGGTACCCCTCGACGATCGCGCCGCAGTCGACCGAGAGGATGTCCCCTTCCTCGAGGACGACCGACGAAGAGGGGATGCCGTGGACGATCATCGAGTTCGGCGACGTGCAGACCACCGCCGGGAAGCCGTGGTAGTTGAGGAAGTTCGATCCCGCCCCGCGCCGGTCGAGCACCTCGCGGGCGACCTGGTCGATCTCCGCGGTCGTGACGCCCGGTCGGAGGACCGCGCGGGTGGCCTGGTGGATCTCCGCCACGACCCGCCCGGCCTTGCGCATCTTGGCCAGCTCCTCGACGGTCCGCCTCACGTGAGCCTTCCACCCCTCCGCTCGCGGCGTTCCTCGATGACACGGACGATCCGGCGGGTGACGGTGTCCGGCGTACCAGTGCCCGGCACCCGGGCCAGCTGACCCCTCTCCTCGTACCACTCGACGAGCGGAGCGGTCTGGCCCTCGTAGAGCTCGAGTCGCCGGGTGATCGCCTCCTCGGTGTCGTCCTCGCGCTGGACCACCTCGCCGCTGCAGATGTCGCAGGTCCAGTTGATGCGCGGCGGAGCCGACAGCGAGTAGTTGGCGCCGCAGTCGCTGCAGACCCGCCGTGCGGCCAGCCTCCGGAGGACCTGGCTGGTGTGGATCTCGATGTCGACGACCACGTCGAGGTCGAACGGCGCCAGGATGTCGGCCAACTTCTCTGCCTGGACGACGGTCCTCGGACACCCGTCCAACACGAACCCCCTCGCCCGCACGTCGCTCTCGCCGAGCCGGTCGGCGACCATGTCCATGATCAGGTCGTCGCCGAGCAGCTCGCCGCGGTCCATCTGGTCCTTCGCCTTCATCCCGAGCGGGGTCCCCTGCTTGACCGCGGCGCGCAGCATGTCGCCGGTCGACACATGCGGCACCACGTAGTGGTGCGACAGCCGGACGCACTGCGTTCCCTTCCCCGCCCCCTGCTTTCCGAGGACCACGAGCCGGGCTCCGGGTACCACCTACTTGAGGAAGCCCTCGTAATTCCGCATCATGAGCTGGCTGTCGATCTGCTTCATCGTCTCGAGCGCCACGCCCACCGCGATCAGCAAGGTCGTCCCGTAGAAGGGATAGCTCGTGATGTTCCACGCGGCCATCAGCAACGACGGCGTCACCGCGACCGCGCCGAGGAAGAGCCCGCCGGGCCAGGTGATGCGGTTGAGGATGTGGGCGAGGTACCGCTCGGTCGGCTGCCCGGGCCGGATGCCCGGGATGTAGCCGCCCTGTTTTCGGATGATGTCCGCCTGTTGATGGGGGTCGAAGGCCACGTACACGTAGAAGAAGGTGAACAGGAGGATGAAGACGAAGTAGGTGAGGATGTAGAAGAGGCTGGTCGGGGTCACGTTGTCCTTCACCCAGTTCTGGAACGCATTCGACGGGATGACGTTCGAGAGCAGGACCGGGATGTAGAGCACCGAGCTGGCGAAGATGATCGGGATCACCCCGGCCTGGTTGACCTTGAGCGGGATGTAGGTGCTCGACCCGCCGTACATCTTGCGGCCGACGACCCGCTTGGCGAAGGTGACCGGAATGCGCCGCTGACCCTGATCGACGAAGACGATCAGCACGAGCAGCGCCAGGGAGACCAGGATCACGATCGAGAACTTGAGCCGCCCGCCCACCTGGAGGACGGTGTTGAGCCCCGAGGGGATGCCGGCGACCACGTTGGCGAAGATCAGGATCGACATGCCCTGGCCGATACCCCGCTGGGTGATGAGCTCGGCCAGCCACATCACGAACGCGGTGCCCGCGGTGAGGGTGAGCACGATGAAGGCCCCTCGCCAGATCGAGTAGTTGAGGATCAGGTCGATGGACTGGCTGGTCCCGAAGAGCGCGCCCCCACCCTTGTGGAAGAGGTACACGAGGCCGGTCGACTGCATCAACGCGAGCGCGACCGTCAGGTAGCGGGTGGTCTGGGTCAGCTTCTTCTGGCCGACCGCACCCTGGTCGCGCCATTCCTCGAGCTTGGGGATCACCGTCGCCAGCAGCTGGATAATGATGCTCGAGGTGATGTAGGGCATGATCCCGAGCCCGAACACCGCCATGCGGGTGAGCGCACCCCCGGAGAACAGGTTGAGGAAGCCGAGGACGCCGGAGGACTTCGACGCCGCCGAGAGCTGGGCCACCTTCGAGAAGTTGACGAAGGGCACCGGCACGTTGGCCCCGAACTGGTACAGGGCGATGATCGTGAGGGTGAACAGGACCTTCTTACGGAGGTCCGGGATCCGGAAGATGTTGGCCAGACTGGCGAGCATGCGATTCCTCGACGGCGCGGTGGGCCGATGCTACCGGTTGGTGAGGGCGTTTCCCCGGGCCGGGGGTCGTCCGTGGCCGAACGGCAGCGGGACAACGGTGACCGTGCCACCCGCCGATGTGATCGCCTCGGTGGCCGACTTCGAGAAGGCGTGGGCCGAGACCGCCAGCTTGCGGGTGAGGGTGCCGCCGCCGAGGATCTTGACCAGGTCCCCCTTCTTGGCGAGGCCGAGTTCCACCATCCGCGCGAGGTCGACGGTGTCGCCCTCGACCTCCTCCAGCGCGCCGACGTTGACCGGGGTGTAGGCGATCCGGAAGGGGTTGGTGAAGCCCCGGAGCTTGGGGATCCGCTGCATCAGGGGGAGCTGGCCGCCCTCGAAGCCGAGCGGCACGGTGCCGCGGGCTCCCTGGCCCTTGGTGCCCCGACCTGCGGTCTTGCCTCCCTTGCCTGCGATGCCGCGGCCGACCCGGCGCCGGGCGCGGGTCGAGCCGGCGGGCGGGCGGAGGTCGTGGACCTTCATGATCGGCCTTTCTCGTCGGACCCGGCGGGAGTGACCTCGACCAGGTGGGGGACCCGCGCGAGCATCCCACGGATCTCGGGCCGGTCGGGGAGCAGGTTGGAGCGGCCGATCCCCCGCAGGCCGAGTGCACGCAGGGTCCCGCGGTGCTTCGGCTTCACCCCGATCGCGGAGCGGACCTGGGTCACCCGCAGCCAGGTGGTCGACCCGGCAGAGGACTTGGGCGGAGCTGCCACCTCAACTCACCTCCGTGAACAGGTCGTCTGCCCGCCGGCGCTCGCGGTAGGCGCGCAAGAGGGCGCTCGGGGCCACTTCCTCGACCGGCTTGCCCCGCAAGGCGGCGACCTCGTCGGGGCGCTTCAAGTCCTTCAACCCGGCGATCGTGGCGTGCGCGACGTTGATGCCGTTCGAGGAGCCGAGCGACTTGGCGAGGATGTCGCGGATGCCCGCCATCTCGAGGATGGCCCGGGCCGCGCCACCCGCGATGACGCCGGTGCCGGGAGCCGCGGGCTTGAGCAGCACCCGTCCTGCGCCGGACTCGCCGAGCACCGGATGGGTGATGGTCGACCCGGCGAGCGGGACGTCGAACATGTTCTTGCGGGCTTCCTCGATCCCCTTCTGCACGGCGAGGCCCGCCTCCTTCGCCTTCCCGTAGCCGAGGCCGACCCGGCCGTTGCCGTCCCCGACCACCATCAGCGCGGCGAAGGAGAAGCGGCGCCCGCCCTTCACCACCTTCGACACCCGGTTGACCCGGATGGTGCGCTCCTCGAATTGCAGGTCACCTGCGGCCATCTCAGAACTCCAGTCCCTCTGTGCGGGCGGCGTGCGCCAGCGCGGCGACCCGCCCGTGGTACGCGAAACCGCCCCGGTCGAACACCGCGGTGGTGATGCCGGCCTCCCGAGCCCGGACCGCGAGCAACGCGCCGACGGCGCTGGCGGACTCGACGTTGCCGCCACCTGCCTCGCGCAGCACGGACTCAGTGGAGGAGGCCGCGGCCAGGGTGTGACCGGCCTCGTCGTCGATGAGCTGGGCCGCGATGTGCTTGTTCGAGCGGAAGACCGCGAGGCGCGGCCGGCCGGGGGTGCCCTGCACCCGCTTGCGGACGCGGGCGTGACGCCGGCGGCGCAGCTCGAGCTTGTGGTCGGTGCGTGCCACTACTTCGCTGCCTTCCCGGCCTTCCGGATCACCCGCTCGCCCGCGTACCGGATCCCCTTGCCCTTGTAGGGCTCCGGCTTGCGCAGCTTGCGGATGTCGGCGGCCACCTGTCCGACTCGTTCCTTGTCGATCCCCTTGACGATGATCCGGGTCGCGCTCGGCACCTCGAAGGTCACCCCTTCGGGTGCGTTCACCCCCACCGTGTGGGAGAAGCCGAGCGAGAGCTCGAGCTCCGAGGGTCCCTTCGGCACCGCCCTGTAGCCGACGCCGACGATCTCGAGCTCCTTCGAGAAGCCTTGGGTGACTCCCAGCACCATGTTGGCTACGAGAGAACGGGTCAGACCATGCAGGGCGCGGTTCTGCCGCTGGTCGTCGGGCCGCTCCACGAGCAGCACGTCGCCCTCCTGGCGAACGGTGATCGCAGACGGCATCGAACGGGCCAGCTCCCCCTGTGGTCCCTTGACCGTGACGCGGTTGTCCTCTCCGAGGGCGACGTCGACCCCGGACGGCACCGCGATCGGCGAGCGTCCGACGCGCGACATCAGCGCACACCCCCGATCGCGCCGCTGCCGGCGCGCAGAACGCGCCACCGGTCACCACACATAACAGAGCACCTCTCCGCCGATGTGACGCTTGCGCGCCTCGCGGTCGGTCATCAGCCCCTTCGACGTCGAGACCACCGCCACGCCCAGGCCGCCGAGGACCCTCGGGATGCGGTCGGCGCGCGCGTAGATGCGGAGCCCGGGCTTGGACACCCGCTTGATCCCCGAGATGGTCCGCTCGCGCTCCGGCGAGTACTTCATGGTGATCTCCAGGGTCTTGCCGGGCTTCCCCGGCTGGTCGTCGACCTGGTAGCCGCTGATGTAGCCCTCGTCGACCAGGATGGCCGCGAGGGACTCCTTCAGCTTCGATCCCGGCATCCGGACGGTCTCGAAGTGCGCGGTATTGGCGTTGCGGATCCGGGTCAGCATGTCGGCGATCGGATCGGTCATGGTCATCGTCGGTCGCCTCCCCTCACCAGCTCGCCTTCGTCACGCCAGGGATCTCCCCGGCATGCACCATCACCCGCAGGCAGATGCGGCACAGTCCGAACTTGCGGTACACCGACTTCGGGCGGCCGCACCGGCGGCACCGGGTGTACGCGCGCACCTTGAACTTGGGAGTGTGCCGCTGCTTTTCGATCAATGCCTTCTTCGCCATGTGGTTACTGGTTCTCCTGTCGGAAAGGGAAGCCGAACGCGGCCAGCAGAGCCCGGCCTTCGTCGTCGGTACGGGCGGTGGTGGCGATGGTGATGTCCATGCCTCTCGTGGTGTCGATGCGGTCGTAGTCGACCTCGGGAAAGATCAGCTGCTCGGTCACGCCGAAGGTGTAGTTGCCGTGGCCGTCGAACGAGCGAGGCGAGAGCCCGCGGAAGTCGCGGATCCTGGGGATCGCCATCGAGAGGAGCCGGTCGAGGAACTCCCAGGCACGATCACCGCGCAAGGTCACCTTGGCGCCGATCTCCTGGCCCTCGCGGAGCTTGAACGACGCGATCGACTTGCGGGCCCGGGTGACGACCGGCTTCTGGCCGGAGATCACCTGGAGGTCGCGGAGCGCGCCCTCGATCAGGGAACGCTGCTGGGTGGCGCGCCCCACTCCCATGTTGATCACGATCTTCGAGAGCCGGGGAACCTCCATGATGTTCCGAAGGCCGAGCGACTCCTTGAGCTGGGCACGGACCGCGGTGTCGTAGCGCTCCTTCAGCCTGGGCCCGGTGGGAGCCGCGATGGTGGCGCTCACAGGTCCGTTCCGCACTTCTTGCAGACCCGCAGTTTGCGGCCCTGCTCGTCGATCCGGTACCCGACACGTGTGGGGCCGCAGTTGCCACAGACGAGGGCCACCGACGAGACCGACACCGGCATGAACTTGTCGATGACGCCGCCCTGCATGGTGGCCCGTGTCGGCTTGGCGTGCCGCTTGGCGACGTGCACACCCTCGACGATGACCTTGTTCTCGGCCGGCAGGACGCGGGCGACATGCGCCTGCTTTCCCTTGTCCTTACCGGTCAGGACCTGGACCTTGTCACCTTTTCGAATCCGCATCTAGAGCACCTCCGGAGCGAGCGAGATGATCCGCATGAACCGCTTGTCGCGCAGCTCGCGGCCGACCGGACCGAAGATGCGGGTCCCTCTCGGCTGCTGCTGCTCGTTGATGAGCACCGCTGCGTTCTCGTCGAACCGGATGTAGCTGCCGTCGGGGCGGCGCTTCTCCTTCTTGGTCCTGACGACCACGCACTTGACGACCTCGCCCTTCTTGACCGCGGCGCCGGGGATCGCATCCTTCACGGTCGCCACGAAGATGTCCCCGATCGAGGCGTAGCGACGGCGCGAGCCACCGAGCACCTTGATACAGAGCACTTCCTTCGCCCCCGAGTTGTCCGCGACCCGAAGGCGCGACTCCTGCTGGATCATCGGGCACGCTCCAGCACTTCGGAGACCCGCCACCGCTTCAGCTTCGACACCGGACGGGTCTCGACCACCCGCACCCGGTCACCGACCTTCGCGGTGTTCTCGCCGTCGTGCACGTAGAGGCGCTTGGTCCGCTGGACGGTCTTGCCGTAGCGAGCGTGGCGGACGCGCTCGATCACCGCGACCACGACGGTCGAGTCCATGGCGTCGGACACGACGAGTCCTTCCCGGACCTTGCGCCGGTTGGTCCTCGACTCCGGCGCTGGGGTCTCGTCGGCCATCACTTCTCCTCCTCGTCGACGGACTCGTCGACGGATTCGTCGACCTCGTCGGCCTCGTCGGCCTCGTCGCCGATCCCGCCGGACACGTCCTCGTCCACGAACTCGGCGTCCTCGCCCACGTCGTCGTCCTCGCCCTCGTCGCCCTCTTCGCCGCCACCGGCTTCCTCCTCCGCCGCGCGGGCGGCGGCACGCCGCTCGGCAGCGGTCGACCGGTCGCGGCCGAGTCGTTCGTCCTCCGAGCGACGACGGGCCGCCGCACGGTGACCAGGCAGCTCGTCGAGCGCCATGCCCTCGGCCTCGGCGATCTCGCGGTTCCGCATCTCGGTCATCATCCGCGCGACGTCCTTGCGCACCTCGCGGAGGCGCGAGAAGTTGTCGAGCTGACCGGTCGCCAGCTGGAAGCGGAGGTTGAAGAGCTCGCGCCGCGTCTCGTTCAGCTGACTCTCCAGCTCTTCGATGTCGAACTCGGCGATGTCGGCTGCGCTGGCCATCAGACCTGCACCTCCGGGGTCCCATGCGTCCCGGGGCGGATCACGAACCGGGCCTTGAAGGGAAGCTTCTGGATCGCCCGGTCCATGGCCTCGCGGGCCAGCTGGGGCTCGACGCCGGCGAGCTCGAAGAGGATCCGGCCCGGCTTGACCACGGCCACCCAGTGCTCGGGGTTCCCCTTCCCCGAGCCCATCCGGGTCTCCGCCGGCTTCTGGGTCACCGGGCGATCCGGGAACACCCGGATCCAGACCTTCCCGCCACGCTTGACGTGCCGGGTCATCGCAATTCGGGCAGCCTCGATCTGGCGCGCGGTGAGCCAGGCAGGCTCGAGCGCCTGGATCCCGAAGTCGCCGAAAGTGACCTCGCTGCCGCCCTTGGCCTTGCCGCTCATGCGACCACGCTGTTGCTTGCGGTGCCGGACCTTGCGAGGCATCAACACCTCAGTCCACCTCCTTTCGGAAGTGGGGGGTCTCGTGGTGCTCGCGGGTCCGCCGCTCGATCTCCTCGTCCTCGCTCAGGATGCGCTCGAGCTCGTCGGGGACGGCCGGCGGCGCCGCGATGTCGGCGGTGGATCGGTCGACCAGGCCTTCGGGGATGTCGGTCTCGGTGGTGTCCGAGTCGACGGTGACCACGCTCCCTGGCTCACCCTGCTCGGCACGGCGACGGCCGCCTCCTGCGGTGATCAGCCGGCGAGGCGCTCCGCCCTGCCCGGAGGTCTCGCCCACTGCCATCGCCGCCTCACGGGTGATCTTGTCGTCGGTCGAGATCTTGTAGGGGAGGATGTCGCCCTTGTAGATCCAGACCTTCACGCCGATGCGCCCGAAGGTGGTCTTCGCCTCCCGGAACCCGTAGTCGATGTCGGCCCGAAGGGTGTGGAGCGGCACCCGCCCTTCGCGGTAGGACTCCTTCCGCGACATCTCCGATCCCCCGAGCCGTCCCGAGCACTGCACCCGGACCCCGAGCGCGCCCGCCTTCTGCACGGTCTGGATCGAGCGCTTCATGGCCCGGCGGAACGCGACCCGGCGTGCGAGCTGGTCGCAGATGCCCTGTGCGATCAGCGCGGCGTCGAGCTCGGGCTGCTTGATCTCCTGGATGTTGAGCTGGATCCGGTTGCTCAGGCCGGTGATCTCCTCGATCTTCTTCTTGAGGCGGTCCGCCTCGGCGCCGCGCCGGCCGATCACGATCCCCGGGCGCGCGGTGTGGATGTCGACGCGGAGGCGGTCTCGGGTGCGCTCGATCTCGATCCGGCTGACCGCGGCCGATTCGAGCTGCGACATCAGGTAGTCCCGAATCTGCCAGTCCTCGATCACACAGTTCTGATAGTTGCGCTCTTCGAACCAGCGCGACTTCCAATCGGTGGTCACGCCGAGCCGGAAGCCGTATGGATTGACTTTCTGGCCCATCTCTAGCCTTTCTCCCCTGCCGGCGCATCGTCGTCATCTGCCGGCTCGTCGGACGCTTCCTCGCTCTCGGCATCCGCCTCGGCTTCGTCGGTGTCCGCGTCCGACTCGGACTCCTCACCGTCCTCGTCGGTGTCGACCTCGTCGGTGTCGACCTCCTCGGGCCCGAGGTCCTCGATGGTCTCCTCCGGCTCGGCTACCTGGGTCGTGGTCTCCTCCGGCTCAACGGCCTGCGCGGCCTGGCGGCGCCGCGACCCGGCCACCCTGCGCGAGCGTTGCGCGCCGGTCGAAGCCGCCTTTGCCCGGCGCCGCGCGATCCGCTCGTCGGGGAGCCGGCTCACGATGAGGGTGATGTGCGACGTCCGCTTTCGGATCCGCGTCGCCCGCCCCCGCGCCCTCGGACGCCACCGCTTCAAGGTGCCGCCCTCGTCCGCGTAGCACGCCGAGACGTAGAGATCCTCCGGGTCGAGACCGTCGTTGTGCACCGCGTTGGCGATCGCCGAGTTCAGCACCTTCCCGATCGTGATCGCCGCTTCGCGGTCGGACAGGGAGAGGATCTCGGCAGCGCGGTCCACGTCCTGGCCACGGATCAGATCGAGCACCTGGCGGGCCTTGGAGGCGGACATCCGGTTGTGCCGGAGGACCGCACGGGTCCCTTCGCGTTCGTTGGTCTTCACACCGGGCACGTCAGCGTCTCCCTGCCCGCTCTTGGCCCGCGTGGAACTTGAACGTCCGGGTCGGTGCGAACTCGCCAAGCTTGTGCCCGACCATCGACTCGGTCACGTACACCGGGATGTGCTTGCGGCCGTCGTGGACCGCGATGGTGTGCCCGACCATGTCGGGGATGACCGTCGAGCGGCGCGACCAGGTCTTGATCACTCTCTTCTCGCCGGTCGCGTTGAGCGAGTCCACCTTCTTCAGGAGGTGGTCGTCGACGAAAGGACCCTTCTTCAAGCTCCGGGGCATGCTCTTGCCTCCTCAGCCTTCCTATCGCCGAGCCCCGCGAGTGCGGCGCCTGCGAACGATCATCTTGTTCGACTCCTTCTTTCGTGCCCGTGTGCGACCCTCCGGTTGGCCCCACGGCGAAACCGGGTGCCGTCCACCCGAGGACTTCCCCTCGCCGCCACCGAGTGGGTGATCCACCGGGTTCATGGCGACACCACGGGTCTGGGGCCGGATCCCCTTCCAGCGGTTGCGGCCGGCCTTGCCGACCTTGATCAATTCGGCCTCCGGGTTGCCCACCGTACCGAGTGTCCCGCGACAGTCGATCGGCACCCGTCGCATCTCGGTCGAGGGAAGCCGCAGGGTGGCGAAGGCACCCTCCTTGGCCACCAGCTGGACACTCATACCGGCGCCGCGTGCGAGCTTGCCCCCCTGGCCAGGACGCAACTCGACGTTGTGGACCGTCGAACCGACCGGGATGTACCGGAGCGGCAGAGCGTTCCCCGGGCGGATCTCGGCACCCTGCCCGGACTGGAGTCGGTCGCCGACCACGACCTGGGACGGCGCCAAGATGTACCGCTTCTCGCCGTCGACGTAGTGGAGGAGCGCGATCCGCGCGTTGCGGTTCGGGTCGTACTCGATGGCGGCCACCTTCGCGGGCACCCCGTCCTTGTCCCGCTTGAAGTCGATGATGCGGTACTGCTGCTTGTGGCCACCACCGCGGTGGCGAGAGGTCTTACGGCCGTGTGCGTTGCGCCCCCCGGTGGACGGCTTGGGAGCGAGCAGGGTCTTCTCCGGCCGGTCGCGGGTGATCTCGGCGAAATCGGAGACGGTCTGGAAGCGCCGTCCGGCACTGGTGGGCTTGCGCGATCGGAGTGGCATGGTCGGGCCTGCTCTCAGCTCTCGAAGAGGTCGATGGAGTCGCCCTCGTGGAGGGTGACGATGGCCCGCTTGGTGTCCGAGCGGTGACCGACCGTATTGGTCTTGCGGTTGCGCTTGGTCTTGCCCTTGCGGTTGAGAGTGTTGACCTTGTCGACCTTCACGCCGAAGGCCTGCTCCACCGCGTGTCGCACATCGACCTTGGTCGCCGAGGGATCGACGACGAACACATAGACGTTCTCGTCCATCAGCGCGTACGACTTCTCCGACACGACCGGACGAATGAGGACGTTGTGGGGATCTCTCACGATGGGTCCTCCTCGGTCGCCTCGGTTGTCTCGGTCACATCGGCCGTCTCGGCCGCCGAGGCGGACCCGGTGGCGTCGGCCGTCTCTGCCCCGGGCAGGGTGTCGTCGGTGAACACCACCCAGTCGTTGACCAGGATGTCGTAGGCGTTGAGCTCGCCGACCTCGATCGTCTGGACGTCCTGGAGATTGCCGAACGAGCGGTCCGCATAGCCGTCCTCGTCGCCGAGCACGACGAGCACCCGGCCCGACAATCCGATCGCCTCGAGGGCCGCCACCGCATCCTTCGTGCTCGGTACTTCGAAGTCCCAGCTGTCGACCACGACGACCCGGCCCTCAGACGCACGGTCCGAAAGCGCCGAGCGGAGAGCGAGCCGGACCATCTTCTTCGGGGTCTGCTGCGCGTAGGAGCGTGGCTTCGGTCCGAGGGCCACGCCGCCGCCCATCCATTGCGGCGCGCGGGTGGATCCCTGTCGGGCCCGCCCGGTCCCCTTCTGCCGATAAGGCTTCGCACCGCCGCCGCGCACCTCCGCGCGGGTCTTCGTCGACTGGGTACCCGCACGTGCCGCGGCGAGCTGGGCGGTCACCACCTGGTGGAGAACGGCCTGGTTGGGCTCGATGCCGAAGATCGAGGGGTCGAGATCGACTTCCCCGAGCTCCGCACCCGCGAACGAGTGTCGGGACGCGGTCCTCTCCTTCGGCGCGGGCCGCTCGAGGCGCCGTACGTCGGAGGGCCGCAGCGAGGCCGCAGGCTCGGTGCGGGTCGCGGTCTTGGGGCTCATCCGACCTTCGCACCCTTGACGAGCGGTGCCTTGATCGCATCGCGCAACAGGACCACCCCGCCCCTCGGCCCGGGGACCGACCCCTTTACCAGGACGAGCTCGCGCTCGGGGTCTGCCTGAACGACCTCGAGGTTGAGCGTGGTGACCTGCTGCCCGCCCATCCGCCCGGCCATCCGGGTTCCCTTGAACACCCGGCTCGGCGTCGCGCACGCGCCGATCGAACCAGGCGACCGGTGCTTCTTGTGATTGCCGTGAGAGCCGCCCTGACCCTTGAAGTTGTGACGCTTCATTCCGCCGGCGAAACCCTTCCCCTTCGAGACGGCGATGGCGTCGACCAATTCACCCGGCTCGAGAACCTCCGCGGTCAGCTCCTGCCCGACCTCGAAGTCGGCGACGTCGTCAAGGCGCAGCTCGACGAGCTGGCGACCAGGATCGACCCCCGCGCTGTCGAAGTGTCCGCGCTCGGGCTTCGAGAGCCCGGAGGCACGTTGATGACCCCAGGTCACCTGCAGGGCTGAGTAACCCTCACGTTCGGGAGTCTTGACCTGCACGATGCGCACAGGCGCGACGCGCACCACCGTCACCGCGATGGCGCGGTGATGCTCGTCCCAGACCTGGGTCATTCCCACTTTCTCGCCCACGATCGCCTTGGTGGCCACTCGAGCTGCTCCGTCTCGACTCTTCTCTTCGCTGGTTCTCTGCGCTCTTGTTCTCTGCGCTGCTGTTCGCTTCGCCCGTCGCGCGCCGGGGGGGACCCCCGCGGCATCGGTACAGCCGCCTGTTCACGACTGTCGTCGGCTTGCACGCAGACGCTCCGCTCGGAAGACCCGAGCGGAGCGCTCGCCTGGTTCGGTCCAAGGTCCCCGCCACCTCTTGACGGGCGCTCGGACACGTCCTTTCGTCCTGCTGACCTGGTTCAGGCCGACCAGAGACTATATACCATCGGCGTTCCTTCGGCCTCCGCGCCGAAGGCCCGGTACGAGCCGCCGTGGGCGAGGCGACCCGGTCTGGCCGGCTCCGGCCAGCGCCGAGGGTCGAAGGGTTTTGCGAAAAGTTTGACGGTGACAAACTCCCCGGCAATTGGCATCAGGGCTGGGCTGCCGAAGCCTTCACTGCTTGCGTCGTTCCAGGGGACGAGACCTCAGGTGTGTCGAGCGACGACAACACCTTGGGGGCACGACCGAGACACCTGGGGAAAAGCCAGGGAACTAGGGACGAACTAGCAAAGAGCCTCGGGGATGGCCGACGAGGGAGACCGGCACAAGCCTGACCAGGAAAACCCGGCGGGCGGCAGCGGCCGGCAGAGGCCGGGCGGGCAGCGGGCAGCGTGACCGAGGGCGCAGCACCGAAGAGCCAAGGGCGGGCCGATTCGGGCCCGGGCCGGCTCAGACCGTCTGGATCTTGATCTCGATGTCCACCCCGGCCGGCAGGTCGAGCCGCTGGAGCGAGTCGACCGTCTTCGGGGTGTGCTCTACGATGTCGACGAGGCGCTTGTGCACCCTCATCTCGAAGTGCTCGCGGCTGTCCTTGTACTTATGGGGCGAGCGCACCACCGTGTAACGGTGCCGTTCGGTCGGGAGTGGCACTGGGCCGAGCACCTTGGCCTGGGTGCGCAGCACCGTCTGGACGATCTTCTCGGTCGACTGGTCGAGGATCTCGTGGTCGTAGGCCTTCAATCGGATCCTGATCTTCTGGCTCGGGCCCTCGGTGGGCATCGGTGGTGCGTCCTCTCCTGATCGGTGCTGGCTCGACTATTCGAGGATCTTGGTGACCCGGCCCGACGCGACGGTCCGGCCGCCCTCTCGGATCGCGAACCGAAGGCCCTCGTCCATGGCGATCGGCTTGCCGAGCTCGACGGTCATCTCCGTGTTGTCGCCCGGCATCACCATTTCGGTGCCCTCGGGCAGCGCGATGGTGCCGGTGACGTCGGTGGTCCGGAAATAGAACTGCGGCCGGTAGTTGGTGAAGAACGGCTTGTGGCGGCCGCCTTCGTCCTTGTTGAGCACGTAGACAGTGGCCTCGAACTTGGTGTGCGGCGTGATCGTCCCGGGCTTGCAGAGCACCTGCCCGCGCTCCACCTCTTCCTTCTTCGTGCCGCGCAGGAGAGCGCCGATGTTGTCGCCTGCCTGCCCCTGGTCGAGCAGCTTGCGGAACATCTCCACACCGGTGACGGTTGTCTTCTGGGTCGGGCGGAGACCGACGATCTCGACTTCCTCGCCTACCTTGATCACACCCTGCTCCACCTTGCCGGTGACCACGGTGCCTCGACCGGTGATCGACATCACGTCCTCGACCGACATGAGGAACGGCTTCTCGACGTCGCGCTCGGGCTCGGGGATGTAGCTGTCGACCGCCTCCATCAGCTCGTTGATCTTGCCGGTCCACTCCGAGTCGCCTTCGAGGGCCTTCAGGGCGCTCACCCGCACGATCGGGGTGTCGTCCCCCGGGAACTCGTACTCGTTGAGGAGCTCGCGCACCTCGAGCTCGACCAGGTCGAGGAGCTCCTCGTCGTCGACGGCATCCGCCTTGTTGAGCGCGACCACGATGTAGGGCACGCCGACCTGGCGGGCCAGCAGCACGTGCTCACGGGTTTGGGGCATCGGGCCGTCCGCCGCCGACACCACCAGGATCGCACCGTCCACCTGGGCCGCTCCGGTGATCATGTTCTTGATGTAGTCGGCATGTCCCGGCATGTCGACGTGCGCGTAGTGCCGGTTGGGCGTCTCGTACTCGACGTGCGCGATGGAGATGGTGATGCCGCGCTGCTTCTCTTCGGGAGCCTTGTCGATCTGGTCGAACGGCGTGAACTGAGTGGTCGGGTCGGTGTCGTGAAGCACCTTGGTGATGGCCGCGGTGAGCGTGGTCTTGCCGTGGTCGATGTGTCCCATCGTTCCCACGTTCACGTGTGGCTTCGTGCGCTCGAACTTCTGCTTGGCCATGGCTCGGGTAATGCTCCCTGGTCTCGGGCGGAACCCCCTCGGGCCCGCCACGACGGAAGCGGCGCTTCCGTCATTCCTCTTCTTTGTCGCTACTGGTTCTTCTACCGGTGCTGGCTGCTCGCTACTGCCTCTGCCGGGTGTCGCCGGTGGTCACTCCGCTCGCTCCGCCCGCCGCAGCAAGCGTCGCCTCGGGGCGGGTGGGTGGCCGTCGACTGCCTGACGCCATCGTGGTGCGGGGCCCGGGCAGTGCCCGATCCGCACCTCACTACCTACTCTCCGCGCGCCTTTGCGATGATCTCCTTGGCGATCGACTCGGGGACCTCGCTGTACGCATGGAACTGCATCGAGTACGTGGCACGGCCCTGAGTGCGCGAGCGCAGGTCGGTAGCGTAGCCGAACATGTCGCTGAGGGGCACCTGGGCCCGGATGATGTGACTGTTGCCCCGCTGCTCCATCCCTTCGACCTTCCCCCGCCGAGCGGACAGGTCGCCGATCACGTCGCCCATGTACTCCTCGGGGGTGGTGACCTCGACGGCCATCACCGGCTCGAGGAGGACCGGGTTCGCCAGATCGGCCGCCTTCTTGAAGGCCATCGACCCGGTGATCTTGAACGCCATCTCCGAGGAGTCGACGTCGTGGTAGGAGCCGTCGGTCAGGGTCACCTTGATGTCGACGGTCGGGTAGCCGGCCAGGACGCCCGAGGTCATCGACTCGCGGATGCCGGCGTCGACCGAGGGGATGTACTCCTTCGGGATCGCGCCGCCGGAGATCTCGTCGTCGAACTCGTAGCCTCCCCCGGGCCCGGTGGGCTCGAGGGTGATGACCACGTGCCCGTACTGGCCCTTGCCGCCCGTCTGGCGGACGTGACGGTGCTCGACCTTCTCCACCTTCTTGCGCACCGTCTCGCGGTAGGCGACCTGTGGCTTGCCGACGTTGGCGTCCACGTTGAACTCGCGGAGCATCCGGTCGACGAGGACCTCGAGATGGAGCTCGCCCATTCCCGAGATGACCGTCTGTCCGGTCTCCTCGTCCGACTTGACCCGGAAGGTCGGGTCCTCCTCCGACAGAGCGAAGAGGGCCTTGCCCAGCTTGTCCTGATCCGCCTTGGTCTTCGGCTCGACCGCGACATGGATCACCGGCTCGGGGAAGGTCAGCGACTCGAGGATCACCGTGTGGTCCGGATCGCAAAGGGTGTCGCCGGTCGTGGTCTGCTTGAGCCCCACCACGGCGACGATGTCGCCCGCGAAGACCGCGTCGAGGTCCTCGCGTGAGTTGGCGTGCATCTGCAGGATCCTGCCGACCCGCTCCTTGCGATCCTTGGTCGAGTTGGACACGCCGGAGCCCTTGGTCAGGGTGCCCGAGTAGACGCGGAGGTAGGTGAGCTTGCCCACGTACGGGTCGGTCATGATCTTGAAGGCGAGGGCCGCGAACGGGGCGTCGTCCTCGGCCGGACGCTCGACGGTCACGCCCTCCTTCTTCGGGACGGTCCCGATCGCGGGCGGGATGTCGATCGGGCTCGGGAGGTAGTCGACGACCGCGTCGAGGAGCGGCTGGACACCCTTGTTCTTGAAAGCCGAACCGCAGAGCACGGGCACCGCATGACTGCCGAGCGTGACGATCCGCAGCGCCCGACGCAGATCGTCGGGGGTAATCTCCTGCTCGTTCAGGTACTTCTCCATGATCTCGTCGTCGTGGTAGGAGACCACGTCGATCAGCTGGTGGTGAGCCTCCTCGGCGACGGCCTTGAGCTCGACCGGGATGTCCTCTTCGGCCCACTCCTCGCCCATGCCGTCGTCCCACACCAGGGCCCGCATCCGGACCAGGTCGATCACCCCTCGGAAGCCACCCTCCGCGCCGATGGGAAGCTGGACGACGGCCGGAGTCGCGTCGAGGCGGTTGCGGATCATCGAGATCGCCTGCTGGAAGTCCGCGCCGACCCGGTCCATCTTGTTGATGAAGCAGATGCGGGGCACGCCGTACTTGTCCGCCTGGCGCCAAACGGTCTCGGTCTGGGGCTCCACCCCGGCCACCGCGTCGAAGACCGCGACCGCGCCGTCGAGGACCCGTAGGGACCGCTCGACCTCGACCGTGAAGTCGACGTGGCCGGGCGTGTCGATGATGTTGATCACGTTGTCGCGCCAGTTGCAGGTGGTCGCGGCCGAAGTAATCGTGATGCCGCGCTCTTGCTCCTGGACCATCCAGTCCATGGTGGCGGCGCCCTCGTGGACCTCCCCGATCTTGTAGTTCTTGCCGGTGTAGTAGAGGATCCGCTCGGTGGTCGTGGTTTTGCCCGCGTCGATATGGGCCATGATCCCGATGTTGCGGGTCTCGGCCAAGGGATGGTCGCGGAGAGGGGAATCAGCCATGATGATCAGTCAACTTTTTCGGATCGTTCTCGTGGGGGATTTAGCGCTGGCGCATGGGGCCGCTTCCGGCCGGTCCTACCAGCGGTAGTGGGCGAAGGCCTTGTTCGACTCCGCCATCTTGTGGAGGTCCTCGCGACGCTTCGCGGCAGCCCCGATCCCGTTCGAGGCGTCGCGGATCTCGTTCGAGAGCCGCTCTGCCATGGTCTTCTCGCGGCGCTGCTGGGAGTAGCCCACCAGCCACCGGATCGACAGGGTCGTCGCCCGCCGGGGCCGCACCTCGACGGGGACCTGGTAGGTGGCGCCGCCCACCCGCCGGCTCCGGACCTCGAGCTCGGGGCGGGTGTTCTCGACGGCCTTCTTCAACACGGCCACCGGGTCGCCGCCGTTCTTCTCGGCCACGTCCGAGAGGGCGTCGTAGACGATGCGCTCGGCGAGGGTCCGCTTGCCCCGGCTCAGGACCCGGTTCACCACCTGGGTGACGAGCACCGAGTGGTACACCGGGTCAGGCATCAGTTCGCGTCGAACGGCTGGACCTTTGCGTGGCACCTCAGGACTCCTTCTTCGCGCCGTAACGGCTGCGGGCCTGGTTCCGCTCCCGCACGCCCGAGGCGTCGAGGGTGCCGCGGATCACCTTGTAGCGCACTCCCGGAAGGTCCTTGACCCGGCCGCCGCGCACCAGCACGATCGAGTGCTCCTGGAGGTTGTGGCCCTCGCCGGGGATGTAGGCGGTGATCTCGAGTCCGGAGGTCAGCCGCACCCTCGCCACCTTGCGCAGTGCAGAGTTCGGCTTCTTCGGGGTGTGGGTGTAGACGCGCGTGCACACGCCGCGGCGCTGGGGCGCACCCCTGAGCGCCGGCGTCTTCGACTTCGTCTGCTTGGTCGCCCGCCCTTTGCGGACGAGCTGCGAAATCGTGGGCACGCGCTACCTCGAGACTTTGAACTTCAGGGAAACTGCGGGATCTGGTGCTGTCGAGCACCGGGCCCCACCGAACCGGCACGGCGCACCGCCAGGCGCGCGACCGTAGGGACCCAATTCTACGACAACCTCCATTGTACGGGCAATAGCACCCTGTCCGGGCGCACGACGGCTGTCGGGGAGTCCCCCCGCCTCCGCGTCGCCCGAACAGCGCTCCTCAGGCGCCCGCTTCGAGCGTGTCGTCCGGCGTGGCCGGCACCTCCGAGCCTCCGAAGGCCGGCGCCTCGGCGACCTCCTCGGCGCCCGGCACCGCACCCAGCCAGCTCGCGTCGATATCAGCGCCGAAGCCCCCGAGCGAGGCGTCCCCACCGGTGTCGCGCAACCATGCCGCCAGGTCCTCGGTCCCCGCGTCGCCGTCGGACCCGAGCGCCCAGAACGGGAGTGCCTCCGCACCCGGCATGTCGAGCTTGATGTCGCGGTAGCGCTCCATGCCGGACCCGGCCGGGATCAGCTTGCCGATGATGATGTTCTCCTTCAGCCCGAAGAGCTGATCCGACTTGCCTTCGATGGCAGCCTCGGTGAGCACCCTCGTCGTCTCCTGGAAGGACGCCGCGGAGAGCCAGCTATCCGTGGCGAGCGAGGCCTTGGTGATCCCCATCAATTCGGGTCGGCCTTCGGCCGGGCGCTTCCCGTCCTGCACGAGCTGCCGGTTGACCTCCGCGTAGGCACGGCTGTCCACCCGCTCACCTGGCAGGAACGTCGCGTCCCCCGGCTCGGCCACGAGGACCCGACGGAGCATCTGGCGCACGATGAGCTCGATGTGTTTGTCGTGAATGGACACGCCCTGGTCGCGATAGACCTTCTGGACCTCCTCGACCAGATACTGCTGGGTCTCGCGGATGCCCTTGACCTCGAGGAGCTCCTTCGGGTCCTTCGGACCCTCGACCAGCGCATCGCCGGCGTTGACCTCCTGGCCGTCTGCCACCTCGAGGTGCGCGCGCTGGGCGACGAGCACGGTGTGCTCCTCGCCGGTGTCGGCCACCACGGTGATGTGCCGGCCGGACTCGTCCTCGACTACTCGGACCACGCCGGAGTGCCGGGCGAGCACCGCGGCGCCCTTCGGGGTGCGGGCCTCGAAGAGCTCGACCACCCGGGGGAGGCCGTGGGTGATGTCCTCGCCGACGATGCCGCCGGTGTGGAAGGTACGCATGGTCAGCTGGGTGCCCGGCTCGCCGATGGACTGCGCCGCGATCACCCCGACCGCCTCACCGAGCTCGATGAGACCGCCGGTGGCGAGGGACTGGCCGTAGCAGGCCGTGCAGATGCCCTGTTCGGCCTCGCAGGTGAGCACCGACCGCACCCGGACCCGGTCGATGCCGGGATCGTCGCGCAGCCGGGAGACCAGGTCCTCGGTGAGGAGGGTCCCCGCCTCGAGCTTGGTGCCGTCGGAAAGGGTGATCTCCTCGGCAGTGATCCGGCCGTTCGCCCGAGTCTCGAGGTACGAACGGGCCCCCGCGCTGTCGGGCACCACGCCCTCGATCCAGATCCCACGGCTCGAGCCGCAGTCCTCTTCACGGACGATGAGCTCCTGGGCGACGTCGACCAGACGGCGGGTGAGGTAGCCCGAGTCGGCGGTCCGGAGAGCGGTGTCGGCGAGGCCCTTGCGGGCGCCGTGGGTCGAGATGAAGTACTCGAGCACCGAGAGTCCCTCTCGGAAGGACGACTTGATCGGCCGTGGGATCATCTCGCCGCGCGGGTTGGACACCAGGCCCTTCATGCCGGCGATCTGGCGGATCTGCTGGCTGTTCCCGCGGGCACCCGAGTCGACCATCATGTCGAGCGGGTTGAACGCGATGGTCGAGAGCGACTGCTCCATGGCCTTCCCGACCTCGGAGTTCGCGGAGGTCCAGATCTCGATCTCCTTCTGGCGGCGCTCGTCGTCGGTGATGATCCCGCGCTTGAACTGCAACTCGGCCTTCTCGGCCTCCTTCTCGTAGCGGTCGAGGATGCTCTGCTTGTCCGACGGGGTGCGCACGTCGTTGATCGAGATGGTCAACCCCGACTGGGCGGCGTAGCGGAACCCGAGATCCTTGATCCGGTCGAGGCTCGCGGCGACTTCGTGCTTCGGGAAGTTGGCCGCGACCTCCTCGACGATCGTGCCGATGGCGGTGTCCCGCTTGCCCACGATGTCGTTGATGTAGCGGTACTCCTCGGGCAGCGCCTGGTTGAAGAAGACGCGCCCCGGCGTCGTCTGGATCGCGGTCGCCGGCACCGAGAACTCGGCGTCGTCGTCGGCGGCCGAGCCGTTGGTCGTGGCGACCTCGGAGCCGTTCCCGTTTGCCGCGGTGACCGACCGGGCGAGCGCGGAGCCCTCTTCGGGGCGCATCACGATCCGGGCATGGAGATCCACGTCACCCGAGTCGAAGGCCCGCTCGACCTCGTAGGCGTGGCGGAAGACCCTTCCTTCGCCCTTCGCGCCGTCGACGATCAGGGTGAGGTAGTAGATCCCGAAGACCATGTCCTGGGTGGGCACCGTGATCGGACGGCCGGTCGCCGGCGAGAGGATGTTGTTGGCCGACAGCATCAGCACCCGGGCCTCGGCCTGCGCCTCGGCGGATAGCGGCAGGTGGACGGCCATCTGGTCGCCGTCGAAGTCGGCGTTGAACGCCGTGCACACGAGCGGGTGCACCTGGATCGCCTTGCCCTCGACCAGCACCGGCTCGAAGGCCTGGATGCCGAGGCGGTGCAGGGTGGGTGCCCGGTTCAAGAGGACCGGGTGCTCCTTGATGACCCCTTCGAGCACGTCCCAGACCTGGGGACGCCGCCGTTCGACCATCCGCTTCGCCGACTTGATGTTCTGGGCGTACTCGGCGTCGACCAGCCGCTTCATCACGAAGGGCTTGAAGAGCTCGAGGGCCATCAGCTTCGGCAGCCCGCACTGGTGGAGCTGGAGGGTCGGTCCGATCACAATGACCGAGCGGCCCGAATAGTCGACCCGCTTGCCGAGCAGGTTCTGGCGGAACCGGCCCTGCTTGCCCTTCAACATGTCCGAGAGGCTCTTCAGCGGGCGGTTGCCAGGACCGGTCACCGGCCGGCCGCGGCGGCCGTTGTCGAACAGTGCGTCGACCGCCTCCTGCAGCATGCGCTTCTCGTTGTTGATGATGATCTCGGGCGCGCCGAGGTCGAGCAGCCTCTTCAGCCGGTTGTTCCGGTTGATGACCCTGCGGTAGAGGTCGTTCAGGTCGGAGGTCGCGAAGCGGCCGCCGTCGAGCTGGACCATCGGCCGCAGGTCGGGCGGGATCACCGGGACCGAGTCGAGGATCATCGCCCTCGGGTCGTTGATCCGACGGCCGTTCTCGTCGCGCCGGTTGAACGCGGTCACGATCTTCAGCCGCTTGATGACCTTCTGACGGCGCTGGGCCGAGAGCGGCTTGCGGCCGTCGGTGGCGTCGATCATCTCGCGGAGCTTCCGCTCCTCCGCGTCGAGATCGATGCGGTCGATGAGACGGGAGATGGTCTCGGCGCCCATCCCGCCCTCGAAGTACTCCTCGTAGCGGATTCGCAGCTCGCGCCAGAGCAGCTCGTCCTCGAGGATCTTGCGCGAGTGGAGGCTCTTGAACTCGTCGAACGAGCGCTGGGCCAGCTCGATCTCGCCTTGGAAGCGCTCACGCACCCCGGCGATCTCCTTCTCGACGTTGCGCTGGCGGGCCTTGACCTCCGCGTCCTTCGCCCCCGACTTCTCGAGGTCGGCGAGCTCGGCCTCGAGGGCCTTGAACCGGCGGTCGATCTCGAGGTCGCGCTTCTTCTCGATGTCGGCGATCTCGATCCCGAGCTCGGTCTCGAGGTCGGGCAGGTCCTCGTGGCGCTTGGCCTCGTCGACCCAGGTGACCAGGTTGGCCGCGAAGTAGATGACCTTCTCGAGCTGCTTCGCCTTCAGCTCCTCACGGGCCTCGGTGCCCATGAGCAGGTAGGCGAGCCAGCTGCGCGTCCCGCGCAGGTACCAGATGTGGACGACCGGCGCGGCGAGCTCGATGTGGCCCATCCGCTCGCGACGCACCTTGGAGCGGGTGACCTCGACGCCACAGCGCTCGCAGATGATCCCGCGGAAACGCACTCGCTTGTACTTCCCGCAGTAGCACTCCCAGTCCTTGGTCGGACCGAAGATCTTCTCGCAGAAGAGGCCGTCCTTCTCGGGCCGCAGGGTGCGGTAGTTGATGGTCTCGGGCTTCTTCACCTCGCCGTTGGACCATCCCCGGATCGAATCCGCGGTGGCGAGGCCGATCCTCAGCTGATCGAAATCGTTGACGTCGAGCATCAAAATCCCCTTTCCGCCGCGCGCCGCGCATCTTCTTCGTCCGAGCCGCGTTCGGGCCGGCTGATATCGATGCCGAGCTCCTCGGCCGTTCGGAACACGTCCTCGTCGAGCTCACGCATCTCGATCTCTTCTCCACCCGGCGCCAACACCTCGACGTCGAGACAGAGCGACTGCATCTCCTTGATGAGCACCTTGAAGCTTTCGGGAATCCCCGGTTCGGGGATGTTCTCGCCCTTCACGATCGCCTCGTAGACCTTCACCCGGCCGAGGACGTCGTCGGACTTGATGGTGAGCAGCTCCTGGAGCGCGTAGGCCGCACCGAAGGCCTCGAGCGCCCAGACCTCCATCTCGCCGAAGCGCTGGCCGCCGAACTGGGCCTTCCCGCCGAGCGGCTGCTGGGTGATCATCGAGTACGGGCCGGTCGAGCGCGCGTGGATCTTGTCGTCCACCAGGTGGTGGAGCTTCAGGATGTAGACGTAGCCCACCGAGATCGGGTTGTCGTAGACCTCGCCGGTCCGGCCGTTGTAGAGGACCGACTTCCCGTCGTCGGAGACCTGCACCGTCCCATCGACCCCGTCGGGGTTGAGGTGCCGGAAGATCTCCTGGATGGTCGGGTGGCGACCCGCGTCGTCCTCCTCGTCCCAGTGGGCGCCGTCGAAGACCGGAGTCGATACCCAAACCGCCGGATCGGTCCGGGGACGGGTCTTCGTCTCGGTGCCGCGCTCTGGGGTCTGCGCGTACTCGCCTGCGCCGTCCCAGCCCCAGCGGGCTGCGTAGCCGAGATGGGATTCGAGCACCTGCCCCACGTTCATCCGGCTCGGCACACCGAGCGGATTGAGGATGATGTCGACCGGGGTGCCGTCGGCCTGGAACGGCATGTCCTCGACGGGCAGGATCTTCGAGATGACCCCCTTGTTGCCGTGGCGGCCGGCCAGCTTGTCGCCCTCGGAGATCTTCCGCTTCTGCGCGACGTAGACCCGCACCAGTTGCTCGACGCCGGGCGGCAGCTCGTGGGCGTCGTCGCGGGAGAACACGCGCACGTCGATGACCGTTCCCTGCTCGCCGTGAGGCACCTTCAGCGAGGTGTCGCGCACTTCGCGGGCCTTCTCGCCGAAGATGGCCCTGAGCAGGCGCTCCTCGGGGGTCTGCTCGGTCTCCCCCTTCGGGGTGACCTTGCCGACCAGCACGTCGCCGGGCCCCACCTCGGCGCCGATCCGGATGATCCCCCGCTCGTCGAGGTCGGCCAGGATCTCCTCGGAGAGATTGGGGATGTCCCGGGTGATCTCCTCGGCACCGAGCTTGGTGTCACGGGCGTCGACCTCGTGCTCCTCGATGTGGATGGAGGTGAGCACGTCGTCCTTCACCAGCCGCTCGGAGAGGATGATCGCGTCCTCGTAGTTGTAACCCTCCCAGGGCATGAAGGCGACGAGCAGGTTCTTCCCGAGTGCGAGCTCGCCGTTGTGGGTGGCGGGACCGTCCGCGAGCACGTCGCCCGCCGCGACCCTCTGCCCCTCCTCGACGATGACCTTCTGGTTGATCGCGGTGTTCTGGTTGGAGCGCCGGAACTTGGCCAGCCGGTACACCTTCTTGCCGAGCACCGCACCGGCGGTGTCCTTCACACCGGCCTTGTACTCGATGGTGATCTGGTCGCCGGAGACATCGACCACGGTCCCCTCGCCCTCGGCGAGGACGACGTCGCCCGCGTCGCGGGCGGCGCGGGCCTCGACACCGGTCCCGATGTAGGGGGCCTCGGGCACCACGAGCGGGACCGCCTGCTTCTGCATGTTCGCCCCCATGAGCGCGCGGTTGGCGTCGTCGTGCTCGACGAAGGGGATGAGCGCAGTCGAGACCGAGACGATCTGTTTCGGCGAGACGTCCATCAGGTCCACCTCGGCCGGCGAGACGAAGTCGATCTCGGACGTGGTGCCGTACGAGGTCGTCGCGGCGCCCACCCGGACCCCGGTTCCCTGCGGGCCCCGGCGGACGAGCACCTTCTCCTCGGCGAACCGGCCCGAGTCGTCGAGCGCGGCGGACGCCTGGGCGATGACGTGCTCCTCCTCCTCGTCTGCTGCCAGGTAGACGATCTCGTCGGTCACGACGCCGTCGACCACTTTGCGGTAGGGGGTCTCGATGAAGCCGTACTCGTTCACCCGCGCGTAGGTCGCGAGCGACCCGATGAGGCCGATGTTCGGACCCTCGGGCGTCTCGATCGGGCACATGCGCCCGTAGTGGGAGGTGTGCACGTCTCGGACCTCGAACCCGGCCCGCTCGCGGGAGAGGCCTCCCGGGCCGAGCGCCGAGAGCCGACGCTTGTGGGCGAGACCCGAGAGCGGGTTGTTCTGGTCCATGAACTGGCTCAGCTGGCTCGTCCCGAAGAACTCCTTGACCGCAGCGACGACCGGTCGGATGTTGATCAGGGTCTGCGGGGTGATCGCCTCGACGTCCTGGGTGGTCATCCGCTCGCGGACCACCCGCTCCATGCGGGAGAGCCCCACTCGGACCTGGTTCTGGATGAGCTCGCCGACCGAGCGGATCCGGCGGTTGGCGAAGTGGTCCTGGTCGTCGATGCGGTAGGTCGACTCACCGTCGGCCATGTGCTTGGCCAGGTGCAGCATGTAGGTCGAGGCCGCCAGGATCTCCGAGGGGCTGAGCACGCCCTGCGTCGGGGAGGGGCGCTCGAGGTCGATCTTCAACAGCTCCGAGATGCGCTCGATCTCCGGTCCGAGCTTGCGGTTGAGCTTGTAGCGGCCGACCCGGGTGAGGTCGTAGCGCTTCGGGTTGAAAAAGGCGTTCTCGAAGTACTGGCGCGCAGCCTCGACCGACAGCGGCTCGCCCGGGCGCGCCCGCTTGTAGATCTCGAGGAGGGCCTCCTCGCGGTTCGGGGCGAGGTTCTGCTCCTTCTCCCACTGTCCCTCGAGGAAGTCGAAGTGGCGGACGAAGCGCTCGAGGAAGGCCTGGTCCTCATAACCGAGCGCGCGGAGCAGGACGAAGAGCGAGAGCCGGCGCTTGCGCGCGACGCGGCACCCGGCCGTCACGTCCTTCGACGGCTTGGCCTCGACGTCGAACTCGATCCACTCCCCGCGGTAGGGGTGGATGGTGCCGGTGAAGACGGTCTTCGCGTCACGGCCCGGCTGGAAGATGACCCCGGGAGAGCGCACCAGCTGGCTGACGACGACGCGCTCGGTCCCGTTGACGATGAAGGTCCCCTTGTCGGTCATCACCGGGAAGTCCCCCATGAAGACCGTCTGCTCCTTGATCTCGCCGGTACCGGCGTTCATGAACCTCGCCCGCACGAAGACCGGCGCGGCGTAGGTCATGTCCTTTTCCTTGCACTCCTCCACCGAGAACTTGGGTGGCGGTCGCAGGTCGGGATCGGTGGGGTCGAATTCGAGCTCGAGGCTCAGCTGGCCGGTGAAGTCCTCGATCGGGCTGATGTCGTCGAAGGTCTCCGCCAAGCCTCGATCGAGGAACCAGTGGAACGAGTCCCGCTGGATCGCGACCAGGTCGGGCAACGGGAGGGCCTCGTCGATGTTGGCGAACGAAAAACGTTCCGGGCTGTTGGACCGTGAGGGCAACGGCCTACTCCTCCCAGTTGCATGGCGGATGGGGCAAGGACGGGGTACTGCGATGCTGCGCTACTGCTCGGAGCCGTACTTCAGTGCGGGTTCCGGGGGTCGACGGGTGCCACCGGAGTGATCGGAGGGGTGCCAGGGCGCGCGTCAGCCAGCCCAAACACACAAGAAGGCGTCAGGAACAGGCACGGCAACCTGCAAGCATACCTGGGAGCGCAACAATCCACAACCCGCGAACGAGCACAACCGTCCAGGCCCCCCACAGAGTAGGGAACCGGCCGGCCTTCGTCAAGGATGCAACCCCTGACCCGGCCCTGGTCGGGGGTCCGGGATGCCGCTCCGACCTGGGGTCGGCCCGGAGGGCGGGGAGGCCACCCGGGAGCGCGGACTACTTGAGCTCGACCGTTGCCCCGGCCCCCTCGAGCTGTGCCTTCGCCTTCTCGGCGTCCTCCTTGTTGGCGTGCTCGAGGACGGGCTTCGGCGCACCGTCGACCAGATCCTTCGCCTCTTTCAGACCGAGGCTGGTCAGCGAGCGAACCTCTTTGATGACCTGGATTTTCTTGTCACCCGCCGCGGTGAGGATGACGTCGAACTCGCTCTTTTCCTCCTCGGCGGCGCCTCCGTCCGCAGCCCCGCCCGCGGCCGGTGCCGCGGCGGCCACCGCGACCGGCGCGGCCGCGGTCACGCCGAAGCGCTCCTCGAACTCCTTCAAGAGCTCGCTGAGCTCGAGGACGGACAGCTCGGAGATGCCGTCCAGGATCTGGTCCTTTGTCAGGGTGCCTGCCATCGTTGTTGCTCCTTGATTCTCGTGGTGATCGTCGATCTCGTCGTGTGCCGCCGGGTCAGCTGTCCCCGCCGGACTCCTCTGCCGCGTCGGGCGAATCGCCCGCCGGTTCCGACTCGGTGGTCCCGGCGCTTTCGGCTTCGGCGGCGTCCGCCTCACCTGCTGCGCCCTCGGCCGCGTCGGGCACGGACCCCTCTGCCGCGTCGGGCGAATCGCCCGCCTCGGCGACGTCGGGCACGGTCGCCTCGGCGGTGTCCGGAGTGGCGGACTCGCCGGTTTCTCCCTCGGATCGGCGCTGGTCGACCAGCGCGGCGAGGCCGTAGGCGAGCCCACGGGGGACTGCCTGGATGAGCGAGGCGAGCTGTTGGAGGGGCGCGGAGAGCGCGCCGGCGAACTGCGCGAGGAGCGCGTCTCGTGAGGGAAGCGATGCGAGCAACTGCACGTCCGCAGCCGACAGCAGTTCACTTCCGACGATCCCGCCCTTGACCACCAGGTGGGGATTGGTCTGCGCGAAGTCGCGGAGCGCCTTCGCGACCGCACTGACGTCGTCCTGGACGAACGCAATGGCGGTGGGCCCGGTGAGAAGGTCGAGAACGCCCGCCTGGGGCCCGTCGGCGACCGCGAGCCGCACCAGGGTGTTCTTGTAGATCTTGTAGTCGCCGCCTGCCGCAGTCAGCTCTCGCCGGAGCTCGGCCAGCTCACCGACGGTGAGCCCCCGGTACTCGGTCAGCACGGCTCCGGTCGACCCGGCCAGCCGGTCACGCACCTCGTCCACCACTGCGACCTTGTCGGGCCTCGGGTTGTCCATAGTCCCTCCACCGAGCGCACGCACTCAGGTTCGGGCCGTAGACACCGGCGGACGGTGTCGAGTCGGGTGCTTCGCGCCCGACTCGGAACGCCTCATCAGGCGGACCCTCTGGGTCCCTTCGGTACCGGGCGGCCGGTACACCGGAGGTCTACGGCAGTTCTCTCGATCTGGAAAGGCGACACTGTAGCCCATTCGCCCAGGCAGGCCGACGCCGGGCCCAGGTGTCGCGTGCCGCCGGCAGGGTCAGGCGCTGGCTGCGAGCTCCTCTTCGCCCCTGCGCGCGAGCTGCGGATCGATGCGCACCCCAGGCCCCATGGTCGAAGAAACGGTCACCGCCTTCACGTAGCGACCCTTGGAAGAGGCCGGCTTGGCGCGGTGGAGCTCGTCCATCACCGCGTGCAGGTTCTCGAGCAGCTGGTTCCGGTCGAAGGAAGCCTTGCCGATGCGCAGATGGATGTTGCCCACCTTGTCGGTGCGGTACTCGACCCGCCCGCCTTTGAACTCGCTCACCGCTCGCTCGACTTCGTCGGTCACCGTGCCGGTCTTCGGGTTGGGCATGAGGCCGCGGGGACCGAGCACCCGGCCGAGGGTTCCGACCTGTCCCATGAGATCGGGGGTCGCGATGGCGACGTCGAAATCGAGGAAGCCCTCGTTGGCGATGCGCGCCACCAAATCGTCCGCGCCGACGACGTCCGCTCCTGCCGATCGGGCCTCGGCCGCCCTGTCGCCTGCGGCAAAGACCGCCACCCGGGTGTTCCGCCCGGTGCCGGCGGGAAGCGAGAGCGTCCCCCGAACGATCTGGTCGGCCTTGCGCGGGTCCACACCGAGACGCACCGCGAGCTCGACGGTCTCGTCGAACCCGGCCTTGGAGAACGACTTGACCAGGTCGATCGCCTCGGCCGGCGTGTAGTGGTGCTGCCGGTCGAACTCGTCCATGCTCGCCTCGTACTTCTTTCCCCTGGACACGGTGGCCTCCGTTTCTCGAGCGTCCGCCGGCCTCAGCCGGCGACCGCGATCCCCATCGAGCGCGCGGTCCCCGCCACCTGGCGCTTGGCCGCCTCGATGTCGGACGTGTTGAGGTCGGGCATCTTGACCGTGGCGATCTCCTCGAGCTGCCGGTCGGTGACCGTGCCCACCTGCTCCCGCCCGGTGGTCGACGCGCCCTTGTCGAGCCCTGCGGCCTGGCGGAGCAGCACCGGCGTCGGCGGCGTCTTCAGGATGAACGAGAAGGTGCGGTCCTCGTAGATCGAGATCTCGACCGGGATGATCGATCCGCGCTGGTTCTCGGTCGCCGCGTTGTACTGCTTGCAGAACTCCATGGTCTGGACCCCGTGCGGGCCGAGCGCGGTGCCGACCGGTGGCGCGGGTGTCGCGCCCCCGGCGGGGAGCTGGATCTTCACGACCGCGAGGACGCGCTTCTTCGGTGGCATCGGTCTCCTTACCCGCTCGTCGCTAGAGCTTCGCGACTTGGCTGAACTCGAGCTCGACCGGCGTCTCGCGGCCGAAGATGTTGACCAACACCTTGAGCTTGAGCTGGTCCTCGTTGATCTCGGCGATCTGGCCGGAGAAGTCGGCGAAGGGCCCTTCCTTGACTCGAACCGTCTCGCCGACCTCGTGCTCGAGCCGCGGTCGGCTGCGCTTGGAGGGGGCTTCGCCGCCCTCGACCTTGACCTGGAGAATTCCCTCGACCTCGCGCCGGGAGAGCGGCGTCGGCTTGGTGCCCGGACCCACGAACCCGGTGACGCCGGGGGTGTTCCGGATGACCGACCAGCTGTCGTCGTCGAGCTCGCAGCGGCAGAGCAGGTAGCCCGGGAAGACCTTCTTCTGGACGACCACCTTCTTGCCGTTCTTGAATTCGACCACGTCCTCCATCGGGATCACGACCTCGTAGATGCGGTCTTCCATGTTCATCGACGCAGTCCGGCTGTGGAGGTTGGACTTCACCTTGTTCTCGTAGCCCGCGTAGGTGTGGACCACGTACCAGCGGCCGGGGCGGTCGTACGGACTGACGACGTAGGGCTCTTCCTCGTCCCCCTCTTCTTCGCCCTCGCCCTCCACCTCGCCGAGCTCCTCGACCTCTGCTTCGGCGGTCGCGTCGACCACGACGGCAGCGCCGGACCCGCGGTCCGGATCCGTCTCGGCGGTGAAGGGATCGGCCACCGGCTCGGGTTCCTCGGCGCGGACGAACGGATCGGTCACCGGACCCCGGTCAGGGGAGGGCGAAGCGGCCTCGTCGACCTCGGGCGCGGCCGGCTCGAAGACCGTCGACGGCGCGTCGTCGGAGACCTGGGGTCCCGCTGCCGACGCGACCGAAGACGCCGAGTCCGACGCCGCGGGCTCGCCGGCGCCAGTCGATGAAGAATTGGTGTCGTCGTGGGTCACTGTCATGCCGATCACGTATTGAAGAGCCAGAGGACGCCTTTGGCGAAGGCGTAGTTGAGGACGAAGATCAAGACCATCAGGCTCAGGAGCGTGACCAGGGTCACGGTCGTGTAGTTGATGACCTCCGACCGGTTCGGCCAAGCCACCTGGCGGAGCTCCGATCGTACCTCCCGCATGAACTGTCCCACACGGAAGGGCTCGCGCTTGGCCGGCCGGCGCGGCGGCTGCTGGGTCCGTTTGGGCGGGGCCTCACCCTCGGGGTCCTGGCCCTGCCGCTGCATCATTCGTTTCGTTTCTCGGTTCACGTGCCGTGTCCTTCGACCATCGTCACCTGGGGTCCTTCAATCGCCGTCACCTTGGAGAGCAGGGCAGGAGGGACTCGAACCCCCAACCTTCGGTTTTGGAGACCGGTGCTCTACCGGTTGAGCTACTGCCCTCTGTCGATCGCCATGCCGCGAGCGCCAAACCGATCGCAGGGGCGGCCACTGAGGCTACCACCGGTGCCATCGGGGTACCCAGGCCGCCCGTGCCCGATCACCCGCTCGCGACGGGGCGGACCCGGTCCCGACCAGGTCCTCGTCGGCTTCAGCCGTGGGCGCGGGTTCCGCGAAGCCGGGCCCCCGAGGCGAGGATCAGCGGGTCTCCTTGTGCAGCGTGTGCTGGCGATCCCACCGGCAGAATTTCTTCATCTCGATCCGCTCGCGGTCGTTCAGCTTGTTCTTCGTCGTGATGTAGTTCCGCCGCTTGCAGACCTCGCATGCCAGGGTCACCTGCACCCGCTTCTCGTTCTTCGCCACCGTGTTCCTCGTTTCCTCGATGCCCCGGACAGGGCAGACCTCTCCGGTCGTCTCCGATCGTCTTCTCGATTGTCGCACCCTGGGTACGACTGGTAGCGGCGGCCGGACTCGAACCGGCGACCCCACGATTATGAGCCGTGTGCTCTGACCAACTGAGCTACGCCGCCTTGGGTGAGCCCCCTGTCGGAATCGAACCGACGACACCAGCCTTACCATGGCTGTGCTCTGCCGACTGAGCTAAGGGGGCAGTGCGGCTCGAGCGAGCAGCAGGGGCACGATCATAGCGAACCGCAGGTCGGACCAGCCTCAGTGGGCTGCTGGTTACCATCGTCCGGTGCACGTCCGTCTTGCGAGGACCTCCGACGCAGAGGCGATTCGTTCCGTCTACAACGCCGAGGTGGTCGGATCGACCGCGACCTTCGACCTCGTGCCGCGCACGCTCGACGAGCAGGTCCTCTGGCTCGCCGATCACCGCGGTCCCTATCCGGCCCTCGTCGCGGAGGACGATTCGGGAGGCGTCCTCGGGTTCGGGTCGCTGTCCGCCTACCGCGACCGGCCCTCGTACTCGACGACCGTCGAGGACTCGGTCTACGTGGGAGCGTCCCACCGCGGGTTGGGAGTCGGCGGGGCGCTCCTCGCCGAGCTGGTGGTCCTCGCGGGCCATCACGGGTTCCACTCGATCGTGGCCCGCATCGGCGGGAACAACGCCCCCTCGATCCGGCTTCACGAGGGCTGCGGCTTCCGGCTCGTCGGCGTCGAACGAGAGGTCGGTCGGAAGTTCAACCGCTGGCTCGACGTCTCGGTCCTCCAGCGGATGCTCTGAGGATCGCCGCGCGGGCCCGCAGCTCTGACCCTCAGCCTGCCTCTGCCGTCACCACCGGAGCGATCCACCCTGTGCCGACGCGGTCGGGCTCGTCCCGCTCCCAGGTCGCGAGCGGGACGGTCATCACGACGAGGATGCCGAGCAGGGTGAGCACGATCAGCAAGGGATCACCGGTGAGCAGGCTCGAGACGAGCTTCGTGGCGCCGGGCAACTCGATGAAGGCGGTCACCATCGAGAGCCCGATGATCAGCGACCGCAGGCGGCCGAGGGCGACCGGTGCGAGCAGGATCAGACCCCACGAGAGGTACCACGGCTGCAAGACCGGACCGAGCACGACGAAGAGCAGGAGAGTGGCCCCCAACGCTTTGAGCGTGCCGACCCGGTCGCTGTTGAGGAGCATCCAGCCCCCGACGATCGCCGCGGCGACGAGGCCGAGGAAGCGTGTTGCGGTCAGCACCCCTGCGAAGCCGACCCCGACGTGGGCGAAGTGGGCGAGCCCCGAGAAGAGGACCGCGAGCGACGTGGTCGGCGCGGTCCACGACCGAACCGCACCGGGCGTCCCGAGGATGGTGACCCATCCCCACCCGAGTCCACTCACGTAGGAGAAGAACCCGAGGATCCCGCCCCCGATCAGTCCCGCGGTGAGCACCGGGCGGATCCGATCGCGGAGGGGCGCCTGCGAGCCGAGCCAGCTCCACCCCACATAGAGGATGCCGAGCGCGGCGGGGGCTTTGATCGCGGTCGCCAACGCGCAGAGCACGATCCCGAGGATCGGACGCTTCTCCTTGGCCGCGGTGAGCCCCGCGATCAGGAGCCCGAGCATGAGGGCGTCGTTGTGCGCACCGCCGATCAGGTGGAAGATCGTCACCGGGTTGAGCACCATCAGGGTGAAGAGCTCCGCACCGTCCCGGTGGTACAGCTTTGCCAGCCGCGGCACGCACACCGCGATCATCACCACCCCCGCGAAGGCGAGCAGGCGCAGCAGCACGATCGTCGCCAGCTCGTTGTGGAAGGTGATCTTTGCGAAGAAGCCGTCGAGCTGGAGGAAGAGCGGGCCGTAGGGCGCGGGCGCGTTCCCCCAGAGCGGGTCCACCGGGTTGGTGTAGGAGTTGTTCCCGAGCTGGAAGGGTCCGTAGAGGTACGGGTTCATGTGGTGGCTGACCATCTCGCCCTGTGCCGCGTACGAGTAGACGTCGCGACTGAACAGGGGGGCGATCACGAGCATCGGGAGCGACCACAGCGCGAAGACCCACATCATCCGGTTGAAAGGGACGCCCTGGCAGCGCGAGTAGAGGCGGGTCATCCCCCACCACACCCGCATGAAGAGGAACAGTCCGCCGTAGACGGCCGCCAAGGTGAAGTAGAGGCCCCACTGGCTGCCCGCCTGGGAGGAGGGCACGCCGAAGAACCAGACACCGGGCATCTCGAGCTTGAACGGGGAGCTCGGCAGCGAGGCACCGATGCTGACCGCGAGGATCGCGGCGAACCCGAGGAGTGCCGGACGGAGCACCAGTCCCCGCGGCTCGGTCATGGCGGCACGATCGCGCGGGCGGTCGCCGGAGAAGCCGATCGAGTCGCCGAGACGCTCGCGCAGCGAGCCGATCAGTTCGGTGGTCACCCGGAAAGCCGATTGCGTGATCGGCCGCCAGGTCGCCCACCTCCGGATCGAATCCGGACGCAGCTCGCCATCCGCGGTCGTCGCCTCGGCCGTGAACTCGGATGACATGGAGGGTGGGGGCTTCTCCTCGGTCGGACCGCCGGTTGGTCAGTCGGTCCCTGATGGCGGCGGAGCCGGGTCCGCCGCCGTGTGCGTGACGTGCGTGCCCCGACAGGCTCCTCCGCACCCGGCTGAGCCATGACCGCAATCATTCCGTAACGTCATTGTAACCGTCCGGCTATGGCGATCAAGGGAGGCGGGGGGGTCGCGAGCAGGTCCGACCGGCGCTTCTGCACGCCGCGCGCAACAGTATCGGCGGCGATGTGGCGGGACGAGGCACCGCCCCGACCGGGTCCTGCCCTTGACCCGGTCGAGGCGGCACACGCTGCCGGCCGGCGCCCGGAACCCGCCATCCGCCCGGCGGGCTCACGGGCTCACCGCCCGGTGATCGACGCCCCCGTCCCTTGCCGGACCGGCACCCTGCCGGTCCGTCCGGCGGCCCCGTGATGCGACCGACCTCCGCCCTCTGCCCACGGTCGCATCCCCGGTGACCTCCGGTCTCTCGGTTCCCACCAACAGCTGACAGGCCAGGCGCTCCGCTGTCACGCGAACTCCCGTGCCCGACGACTCCTGGGACCGGCTGAGCCGTTCCGTCATGGAGACCGTCACAATGTCCCCCCGGACGGTAGCGCGCCGGGACCCGACCAGGTCAATGCCTTCGGTGCCGATCGTCAAGATTGAGTACGTGGAATTGCGAACAGTCGCCCCGCGGGCGGGGCGGCACCGTTTGGTACCGTGGGCCCGAGCGGAAGGACCGGAGGGGTAGGAGCGGCACGCCTCTCGAAGAGAGAAGGCGGTGCACGCCATCGGTGGCCTAGGCCTACGTGACATCGGCACCCTCACCGAGATCAGCGGCGCGCTGGCGTCGCTCCACGATGCGGCGACACTGCGGGCGACCGTCCCGGGGCTCGTGGCGCAGCTGGTTCCGGGCGTTCGGGCTGTGTGGAACGAAATCGACCTCGTCCACGGCCGCAACGACATCGTCTCGAGCACACCCCTCGTACTGTGGCCCGAATCGGCAGAGGACCTGATCCGCAACCTCGGGCAGCACCCGATCTTCCGCCACTACCGGCACACCGGCGACGGTCAGCCGCACGCCATCTCCGAGCTGGTGTCACCGGCCGAGTTCCGCCGCACCGACCTCTATGGAGAGGTCTACCGACGGATCGGACTCGAGGATCAGCTCGCTACGACCGTCTTCCACGGCGACCGGCTCGTAGAGCTGACCGTCGATCGAGACCGGTGGGGCTTCAGCGAGCGTGACCGGCTGGCGCTCTCGGTCCTCAGGCCGATGCTCGTGACCAAGTACGCCGCGCTGAGGAACCATGCACGCCTCGTCCGGCTGCTCGAGGCGCGAGAGGCGGCCGCCGCGCCGGTGACCGAGGGCGTACTCGTGGTCGCGGTCCCCGACCGGATCGTCGACGCCTCTCCTGCGGGTCTCGCGATCGTGCGACGCTGGTACCCCCGGAGAAACGCGGTGCTGCCACCACCGGTCGCCGACTGGTATGCGAGTGAGAGGGCCGGGACGCGCGCTTCGCAGCCGACCTTGGTCATCGAGCACCCGGTGAAGGGTCGTCTCGCCGCCCGTCTCCTCGAGAACCGGACCGACGTCATCGTGCTGCGCGAGCGAACGGTTCGTGCGGCAGCCGACATCGGCGATCGGTGGGGACTCTCACCGCGCCAGGCCGCGGTCATCGAGCTCGCGACGGCCGGCACCCCGAACGCCGAGATCGCCGGCAAGCTCGGCATCTCGAGCCGCACCGTCGAGAAGCACCTCGAACACGCCTACGAGCGGCTCGGTGTCGCGAGCCGAGGAGCCGCTGCCGCGCTCGTCGGGCGCTTGGACGGCGGCTGAGCGCGGCGTTGCACGCCGCGCGCACGCTGCCCGCGCCGCGCTCGCGGCGCTGTATTGAGCACCGGACCCGACACACTCGGGTCACTGTCGCTGGTGGGCCGGGAAGGATTCGAACCTTCGTAGGCAGAACCGGCAGATTTACAGTCTGCTCCCTTTGGCCGCTCGGGCACCGACCCGCAGGGCGGAAGGATATCTGCTGGTGGAGCGCTACTGTTTCGACGTGCCCACCTTCGACGTCGTCTCCGAGGTCGACATGCAAGAAGTCCGCAACGCGGTCGACCAGGCCAACCGAGAGGCCGCCACCCGCTTCGACTTCAAAGGCACCGATTCGTCCGTCGAGCTCTCCGACAAGGAGCTCGTGCTGTCGTCCTCGACCGAGGACCGACTCCGCGCGCTCTTCCAGGTCCTCCAAGAGAAGCTCGTCCGGCGGGAGGTCTCGTTGAAGGCGTTCGAGGTCGGCAAGATCGAAGAGGCCTCGCGTGGCGCGGCCCGTCAGCGGCTCGCCATCCGCGCCGGCATCTCGTCCGACCACGCGAAGAAGATCAACAAGTTCATCAAGGACCTGGGCCTCAAAGGGGTGAGCTCCCAGACCCAAGGGGAGCAGCTGCGGGTGACCGGAAAGAAGCGCGACGACCTCCAGTCGGTGATCTCCTCGTGCAAGGCGGCCGACTTCGGGATCCCGCTCCAGTTCACCAATTTCCGCGACTGACTCGGCGGCCGATCCGCGATCATCGCCGGCACGACAGCGTCCGGCGGCGCCCGTTGTCTCGCCGCCGACCCCTCAGGTCGAGCGGCTGCGCGCCGCCCGCCAGACCGAGATCGACAACAGCGCGATCACCGCGACAGGCACGAGTGCGGCCGCGAACGTGCGCAACGCCGGATCCCGGCAGACCAGTGCGACCAAACCGATGACCACGAGGACTCCCACGAACAGCTCCGGCGTGTCGCCGACGAGGAAGTCCCACCAGAAGTGACCGAAGGCCCGTGCTGCCCGTCGGGGCCAGGTCCGACCGACCGTCGGCGTCGACTCAGGCACCCTGACCTCCCGACGCGGGCACGACGACCGGTGCCGGCCGCGCGGCCGCGGCGCGCCTGAGCATCGCCACCATTGCCCAGGTGGCGATCCCGTAGACGCCGACCAGCACGGGGATCGCGAAATCGGAGCCGGGCCAGTGCACACCCACGCCCTCGCCCGACCAGAACGAACCGAAGCTCACCAGCATGAGGCCGACTGCCATCTTCATCGCGTTCTCGGGAACCGAGGAGAGCTGTCGCGCGACGACGAGTCCCACCAGGGCGACGACTACCACGGCAGCCGCCGCGGCGGCGGCCGCAAGTCCGAGATCATGCGAGGTCGAGCCGAGGGTCAGCACCACCACGACGACCTCCAGCCCCTCGAGGAACACACCTTTGAAGGAGACGACGAACCCCGCGGGGTCACGTCCTTTGCCCGTCGACGGGGTCGAGGAGAGCTCTGCGACCTGCTCGTCGAAGATCGCGTCCTCGTCGTGCTTCGACTTGAGTCCGGAGGCTCGGAGGATCGCCTTACGCAGCCATTGGAGGCCGAACACCAGCAGGAGACCTCCGACGACCAAGCGCAACGCCTGCAGGGGCACCAGGTGCACCAGAGTGGGCCCGAGCAGTAACACCAGGGCGGCCAACGTCGCTATTGCCGCACAAGCCCCTTCGAGCGCAGTGCGCCAACCCTTGGTGGTGCCGACCGCCAGCACGATGGTGAGGGCCTCGACCATCTCGACGGCGCTCGCGAGGAAGACGGCGGTCACCAGCACCACCGAACCTCCACTCGTCACCGTGCCGGTCATGCTCCCCTCCGGATGCCGCGATCGACGACGGCCACCAAACTAGTTCTGCGACCTGTCGCCTGGTGAACCGGGGTCGAATCCGGACACGGACCCTGCCCGGCCGGTTGCCGCGGGTCAGAGGGCTTCGACCAGCTCGTCGAGCTCCTCGAGGGGATGCACCCGGAACAGTCGGTTGAACACCAGGAACTTGAGCACCCAGAAGACCCCGAACGAGACGACGTTCGCAAACAGCACCAGTGCGGTCTGCTCGGGATGGCTGAAGTGGTGCACCGTACCGATGTGCCTCGCCAGCGCGGCCCCGAAGATGGAAACCGTGATGCCGAGTGCCGACATGCACCAGAACGGGATGACCTCTTTGACCAGGTGCGAGCGACCACTCTTGCCCCATACCCACTTGCGGTTCAGGTAGTAGGAGGGAACCGTCGCGACCGAGTTGGCGAAGACGGTGCTCGCGACCTCTCCCCACAGCCGGAAGACGCCGAAGACGATCGCCAATACGCCGAAGGAGACGGCCGTCGAGACGACCGACACCATCGTGAAGCGAAACAGACGCTTCGCCTCCGGTGTGTCCCGCCGTTCCCAGAGATGCACGACTCGCACCGAGAAGCTGCTCACCGGAGAAACCTTAGCCCTCACCATGCTGGCGAATCCGTCACGCTGCTGCGACGATCTCACCCGATCGGTGACAACGAATTGGAGCGCGCCACCGCCCCGAGCCACGACGAGCTCGGCTTCGGTCGACGCTCGAAGGTCGTTCGGTCGACCGCGACCATCCCGAAAGTCGGCCCGTAACCGAGCACCCATTCGAAGTTGTCGAGCAAGCTCCAGTGGAAATAGCCGCGCACCTCGATGCCGTCGGCAAGGCAGCGCCCGACCCCTTCGAGCGCACGGGCGAGGAAGTCGATGCGCTGATCGTCGTCGTCGGTCCCGATGCCGTTCTCTGTCACGTAGACGGGAAGGCCGGTCTTGTCGGTCGCCCGGCGGATGGTGGCCTCGAGCGCGTCGGGCCACACCTCGTAGCCCATCTGTGTGGTGGGTACTCCTGCCTCGGGGCCCTGGAGACCGTCGGGCCCGACCCGCGCGCGAGTAGGTCTGCACACCGACGAAGTCGTCACCGCCGGTGGCTTCGAGGAAGACGTCCTCGGAGGGCCGCCGGACGCGCTCGATCCACCCTTCGCCTCCGGGGAGCAGTTGGTAGTCGGTCATCGAAAGGGTGAGCCCGACCGGGAACTCGCCGGGCCCGGACCGGATCGCTTCGGTGCCCTTCCGGTGCGCGACGACCATTCCCTGGTTGACCACCTCGCGTCGTGCATGGTCGCGCACCCGCGGCGGGAAGACGCCGAGACGCCAGCCCATCGTCGCCACCACGTTCGGCTCGTTCAGCGTGCAGGCGATCCCGATCAGATCGCCGAGGTGGGCCGTCGACCGCTCACAGAACCGGGCGAAGCGATCCGGCGCGTCGGGCGCTTCCCAGGCACCGGCGGCCGCGAGCCATCGCGGGTGGGTGAAGTGGTGGAAGGTGACGACCGGCAAGATGCCCCGCTCGCGGCAGGTGGCGGCCATTCTCCGATAGTGATCGAGCGCGACGACGGAGAACTCGCCCTCGGCCGGCTCGATCCGGCTCCATTCGAGCGAGAACCGGTACGCGCCGAGCCCGAGGCCGGCGACGATGCCGATGTCCTCCGGGTAACGGTTGAAGGAGTCGCACGCGTCCCCGCTCACGTCCACACAGCCCGAGCCCGGATCGTGCTCGAAGTCCCACCAATCGTTGTTCACGTTGCCGCCCTCGATCTGATGGGCGGCGGTCGCGGTCCCCCAGACGAACCCGTCGGGGAAGGTAACGGTCGGCACGGACGGCCACGGTAGTGGCCTGACAGGATGGTGACATGAGCCTCGATCTCGACTTTCTCGTCGACCTGCTCGATCTCGAACCGATCGAGGTCAACATCTTCCGCGGGGTGAGCCCGGACGAGGACCGCCAACGGGTCTTCGGCGGACAGGTGGCCGCTCAGTCACTGACCGCCGCCGGCCGCACGGTCGACTCGGGCCGACCCCACTCGCTGCACGCCTACTTTCTGCGGCCCGGGGACCCGAGCATTCCGATCCTCTACGAGGTCGACCGCATCCGCGACGGCCGGTCGTTCACCACCCGCCGGGTCGTCGCGATCCAGCACGGACGCGCGATCTTCAACATGTCCGCCTCGTTCCACGTGGACGAGGACGGGCTGTCGCACCAATTCCCGATGCCCGACGTCCCTCCACCCGAGGATCTCGACACGCTCGCGACCCGCCTCGAGCCTTTCCGCGAAACGCTGGCCAACTGGTTCGAGCGGCCCCATCCGATCGACCAGCGCTACGTCGGCGAGCTTCCCTTCAACCACGGGGGCGGGAAGGAGCCGTACCAGCGCCTGTGGATCCGAGCGGACGGCAAGCTGCCCGACGACCCCCTCCTGCATGCTTCGATCGCCGCCTACGCCTCGGACATGTCGCTCTTCGACACCATGCTGGCGCCCCACGAGGTGAGCTGGGACGACACCGAGTTCATGGGCGCGAGCCTCGACCACTGCATGTGGTTCCACCGGCCGTTCCGGGCCGACGAGTGGCTCCTCTACGACATGGACTCACCGGTCGCCCACGGCGCGCGCGGCCTTGCACGTGGGTTCCTCTTCACCAGGTCGGGCGAGCTCGTCGTCTCGGTCGTGCAGGAGGGTCTGATGCGGGTTCGATCCCGGACCTGACCAGCCGAGACGTCCCGATCAGCGATCCCCGATCGGGACGTAGTCGCGGATGCCCTCACCGATGTAGAGCTGGCGCGGCCGCGCGATCTTCGAGTCCTGATCGAGCATCTCCTGCCAGTGGGCCAGCCAGCCGGAGGTGCGGGGGATGGCGAAGAGAACCGGGAACATCTCGAGCGGGAAGCCCATCGCCTGGTAGATCAAGCCCGAGTAGAAGTCGACATTGGGATAGAGCTTGCGCGACGTGAAGTACTCGTCGGAGAGCGCGATCTCCTCGAGTTTCAGGGCGATGTCGAGGAGCGGGCTCTTGCCGGTGATGGCGAACACCTCGTCCGCGGTCTGCTTGATGATGCGGGCTCGCGGGTCGTAGCTCTTGTAGACCCGGTGGCCGAAACCCTGCAAGCGCCCCGCGGAGCCCTCCTTCACCGATGCGATGAACGGCTCCACGTTCTCGATCGAACCGATGTCGGTGAGCATCCGGATG
Source organism: uncultured Acidimicrobiaceae bacterium (assembly GCA_963769905.1). Lineage (GTDB taxonomy): Bacteria > Actinomycetota > Acidimicrobiia > Acidimicrobiales > RAAP-2 > Bog-756. The sequence goes on along the minus strand of CAVYNG010000002.1, from coordinate 125,989 downwards.
ACCGCCTCGTTGGCGCCACCGTGCCGCGGGCCGTAGAGCGCCGCCGCGGCCGCGGCACAGGCGGAGTACGGATCGGCGTGGGACGACCCGACCGTCCGCATGGCGGTGGTCGAGCAGTTCTGCTCGTGATCGGCGTGGAGGATGAACAACACGTCGAGCGCGCGGGCAAGGGCGGGATTGGCGTCGAAACGGGGCTCGGCGATCTTCCACATCATCGAGAGGAAGTTGGCGGTGAACGGAAGGGAGTTGTCGGGGTAGACGAAGGGCTGACCCACACTGAAGCGGTGGGCCGCAGCAGCCAGGGTGGGGATCTTGGCGATGAGCCGGACGATCTGCTTGTTGCGGGACTCGACGTCGAAGATGTCCTTGGCGTCGAGGTAGAAGGTCGAGAGCGCGGCGATCGCCGAGACCAACATCCCCATCGGGTGTGCGTCGTAGTGGAAGCCCTCGAGGAACCGTTTGCGTACGTTCTCGTGGATGAAGGTGTGGAGGGTGATCTCGCGCTGCCAGGAGTCGTACTCCTCGGCCGTCGGCAGATCGCCCTTCAACAGCAGGTACGCGACCTCGAGGTAGGTCGACTCCTGCGCCAACTGCTCGATCGGGTACCCGCGGTAGCGGAGGATGCCGTTGTCGCCGTCGAGATAGGTGATCGAGCTCTCGCACACCGCGGTCGAGACGAGACCCGGATCGTAGAACCAGACCCCGGGGAGGAGCTTCGACCACTGGGCCCCCGACACCCCGCCGTTGTCGATGGGGATCTCGAGGGATTCTCCGGTGCGGTTGTCGGTGATCGTGATGCTGTCGGCCACGGACCCACACCTCTCTTTCTGCTCGACCTGCCGGTCGTACTGGCCGTCCTGGGTCGGATGGACGCCGTCAATCCTAGAGGGTGATGCCTGCCAGCTGACCATCCGTCGAACCGATCGCGGGTCGGTGGCGAGGTGCGATCGTCACGGGGCGATCTGCACCAGGAGCCGTTGGGTCGAGCCGGTCGGGTCGGCCTGTCCGGGTGGGATGGAGACGGTGACCGTCAGCTGGTAGAGGTGGCCCGACCCGACCGAGAGGGGGGAAAGGGTGACCGCGGCCGACGCGCCCGGGCGCACCACGACCGTCGCAACCTGGTTTCCTCCGGCCGCTCCCGGTCGAGGCGGAGCGGTCCCCGGTGGATCTGCCAGGGTGAGGGTCTCGGTGACCTTGACGCCCGTCTCGGTGACCGTCCCGCAGTTGGTGACCGTCGCCTCCACTGCGAGGCGCGAGGTCGGCGGCACGATCGTCGGGGAGGTGCCCGCGGTGGGTGCCAGCGAGAACGGCGCGGTGCACGAGTCTCCGACGATCCCTGTCCCGCCCGTCGCGATCGCCGGAGGCGTGAGGCCGAGCGCGCTGATCAGCAGTTGGTGGAACGGAGCGAGCGCGGGGGACGCCGAAAGGGTCGAGGCCGCCTCCCCGAGGGCGGTCGCGCTGAGTGGGGACTTCGCATCCGACGAGGGGACCCAGACCGACGGCGGCAGGTGGATCGGGAGCCGCTGAGCGCGGATCGATGCGAGGAGCGAGGCGTACTCGGCGTCCGCGTGCTGGAGACGCGCGCCCGCCGTGGCCATCGCCCTGGTCGCCTGGTCGATCGAGACGAGCGGCACGGTCGCCGCGGGCGCGCCACTCACGGGCGATCCGGCGATCGGCAACGGCGCCATCCCGAGGCGCTGGTCGACGGCGGTCCGAAGGTCGGAGACAGCGCCGGCGCGGTCCACCATCACCTGGACGAGTTGAGCGCTCACCCCTCCGTCGGGCTCCGGGGGGCTGAGGCGCCGGGCCGCTTCGGCCTCCTGCTCGGCGGAGAGCACGGCCTGGTCGAGGCCTTCTTGGACCTCGGTCCTCGCCATCGCGACGTAGGGAGTCTGTTGATTGGGGAGCCCGGGTGCGCGGGCCATCAAGGAGGCCAGCTGGCCGCCGGTCCGGTTGGATTCGTCGACGACTCGTGCGGCGAGGGCGCCGTACCCGGTGTCGGTCGACTTCCGATACGCGCTCGATTCGGAGGAGATCTTGCTGATCGACCCGATCACGATGACCGCCGCAGCGGCGATGGCCAACACCTCGAGTGCGAGCCTCACCGAGCGTGGCGTCCCCGCGCGGCGCCGTCGGCGTCGGGATCTCGGCACCCGGACGACGATAGTGCTGACCAGGTCCTCCGGACCTGCGCCCTCGGCGCGGAGCGACAGCCCTGGAAGCGGTCAGCGCGGCCCGGCGGCGCGATCCGGATATGGGCGGTTCAGACCCGGCTCGGCTCGGCGCGACCTGCCGGGGTCGAACCGTTGGTCGCCACGGCATCGCCCGACCCGGACCTCGCGGTCACCAGGTCGCTCGCCGTGCTGCGCCACTCGACGGTCGGCAAGATCGCGGCCGGGTTCACCCGAGACCGGTACTTCTCACAGACCGCGAGGATCGACTGGATCACCGAGGAGGTGAGGAGGTGGGGCACCAGCCCCAGATCGAGCAGCTTGGTGTGGGCCGCCCGGTAGTAGTGCTCCTGCTTCTCGACCCGGGGATCGCGGGTGTGCTCGATAACCGCTCCCGCAAATTCCTTTGCCACCATCTCTGCCATGTCGAGGACGGAGAAGCTCTCGGTGAACTGGTTGAACACCCGGAACTCACCCTCGTCGGCCGGATGCTCGATCGCGAGCTCGACGCAGGCGAGGGTGTCGAGGATGTTGAGCATCCCCCTCGTCTGCCCGCCCATGCCGTAGACGGTCAACGGGTGCCCGGTGACGGCTTGCACGCAGAACCGATTGAGCACCGTGCCGAACACGCCGTCGTAGTCGAAGCGGGTCGCGAGGTCGGGATGCAGGACCGTCTCCTCGGTCTCCTGCCCGTACACGATCCCCTGGTTGAGATCGGTGGCACGCAGTCCCCAGATGCGGCAGGCGAACATGATGTTGTGACTGTCGTGGACCTTGGACAGGTGGTAGAAGGAGCCGGGCTGCTTCGGGAAGGGCAGGACATCGGTCCGTCCACGATGGTTGATCTCGATGAACCCCTCTTCGATGTCGATGTTCGGCGTGCCGTATTCACCCATCGTCCCGAGCTTCACCAGATGGATGTCACGGTTCTGTTCGGCGATCGCGTAGAGGAGGTTGAGCGTGCCGGCGACATTGTTGACCTGTGTGTACACCGCGTGCTGCCGGTCGATCATCGAATAGGGCGCAGAGCGCTGCTCCGCGAAGTGCACCACCGTGTCGGGTTCGAACGTCGCGAGTGTCGACGCCACGAAATGTGGGTCGGTGAGATCGCCGACGAACAGGTCGAGTTCGTTACCCGAAACCTCCTGCCAACACTGGACGCGCTGCTGCAAGCCGACGATCGGCACCAGGGTGTCGACACCCATCTCCAAGTCGTAGCCACGACGGGCGAAGTTGTCGACGATCCCCACGTCGTGGCCACGGCGCGACAGGTACAGCGCCGTGGGCCAACCGAGGTAGCCGTCTCCCCCCAGGACGAGAATCTTCATCGAGTCCTCCCAGTCGTTCCGACACTGGTGTGCTCTCCGCAGGACCGTCGCGCTCGACACACGAGGACAGCCGGTCCTGAGCAGCCTTTGTACAACGGGCAACTTGGAATAGCATGAGAAGCAGGTTAAATCGCCACAATTGATGAAATTTGGTGCCCGTGTTCGTGGCTGGCGGGACTCTCGCGACGAAGCGGGCAAGCGTCGACCCGGGCTCTCGTGGCGCTGCGCGCCGAGACGAGGCTCGTCGTCAGCCCTCGAGCGCCCTCGCCGGCTCGTCGCTCAGCAACTCGGGGGGCTGCACCGGCAGGTCGAGCACCGCGGCATCATCACCCTCGGACGAGCTGAGCGGCCGCGTCGTCGCCTCGACCGGTGCGAGGACCGGCAACTCCCGCTCGCCGGGGCTCACCCCCAACTCGGTGAAGCGCTGCGCGGTCTTCATGACCCGAGCTTCGAGAGAACCGACGGCGCGGTTGTACGAGGTCACCGCGCTCGAGAGTCCCTTGCCGACGCCCGACATGTGTTCGCCGAACACACACAGCCGCTGGTACAGCTCGCGGCCGAGCGACTGTACCGCCTTGGCATTCGCTGCGAGTGCATCCTGCTGCCAGCCATAGGCGACGGCACGCAACAGCGCGATGAGGGACGTCGGGGTCGCGAGGAGCACGTGGTTGGCCGCCGCGTGCTCCATCAGGCCCGGCTCGTGCTCGAGCGCGACCGTCAACAGCGAGTCGCCCGGGACGAACGCGACGACGAACTCGGGCGAGGGATCGACTCGCTTCCAGTACTCCTTCTTCGCGAGTGCGTCGACGTGGTTCCGCAACTGGCGCCCGTGGTTCACAAGCAGCGCTCGTCGCTCGACCTCGTCGTCGGCCTCGTTGGCGTCGAGGAACGACTGCAGGGGGACCTTCGCATCGACCGCGACGTTCTTGCCACCGGGGAGGTGCACGACCATGTCCGGGCGCGCACGACCGTCGTCGGTGTCGGAGGTCACCTGCTCGTCGAAGTCGCAGTGTTCGAGCATCCCGGCCATCTCGACGACCCTGCGCAACTGCATCTCGCCCCAGCGGCCCCGGGTCTGTGGCGACCGCAGTGCGGTCACCAGGTTCCGGGTCTCCTTCTGGAGCTGGTCGTGGGAGACCGAGAGATCCTCCATCTGCTTGGTCAGCAGCCGGTAGGCACCTTCGCGCTCCCGCTCGAGCCGCTGCATCCCCTCCTCGTACTTCGTGAGCTGCTCGCCGATGGGCTTGAGCAGCGACTCGATGGCCTGCTGCCGCTTGGCGAGCTCGCCGTCTGCGGCCTGGCGGGTCTCGCCGAGCTTGGTGTCGGCGAGCTGGAGGAACTGCTCGTTGTTCTGCCGGAGCGCCACGGCGGAGAGGCGTGCGAATTCCCCGGTGAGCTGCCGGCGATTCTCCTCGAGGACCTCGGCGCGCTCGTCGGCGGCGCCCCGCACGTGGGTGAGCTCGGCCGAGAGCCGGGCCAACTCGGTGTCGAGCCACGAGGCGCGGTCCTTCGCGGCCGCGGCCGCGGCTCTGGCCTCGGCCAGCTCGACGTCGAGGAGGCGGTTTCGCTCTTGGGCATCGGCGAGCCGAGCCTCTGCCGCACGGGCCGCGCCGAGCGCGCCGGCACGGGTCAGCAAGCCGAGGAGCAGCCCGGCGGCGACCCCGACGATCAGGCCCACCAGGAGACCGGTGGTCATGGGTGCGTCCTCCTTCGGATCCTCGCTCGTGCCGCGGAGACCCCGAGTTCTCGGGCACCGCGCCCTTCCGGCGTCAGGCTACCGAGCGGGTGTGACAATTCCGGGGAAGCTCGCCGGAGACCGGGAGGCCGCCCCAGAGCCGCGCGGATACGGTGACCAGGGTGGAGACTCCCCTCGAGCACATCGACCGGATGGTCCTCCAGCTCTTCGCACTGGTCGGCGAGTCGATCTCGGGTGCGACCCACGCGTTCCTCGCCGGCGACCGCGAGGCGGCCAAGGCCCTCGCCGACCGTGACGAGGAGGTGGTGGACACCCTCTATCACGACATCGAGGACCTCACGCTCCAGCAGCTGACCGTCGCCGGCACCACCTCCCCGGAGGACCTCCGGTTCCTGGTGACGGTCATCCGGATGCTGCCGGACCTCGAACGTAACGGCGACCTCGCCGAACACGTCGCCCGGCGGGCGGCCCGTGGACTCGGCGGTGAGCTCTCCGCCAGGAGCCGCGGCCTCGTCGAGCGGATGGGAGAGGTGGCCGTGCACATGTGGCGGGCGACCACCGATGCCTACGGCGAGCGCCTGGCCACCGCCGCGTCGGTCATGGACGCGCTCGACGACGAAATGGACGATCTGCACGTGAGCCTCACGGTCGAGGTGGTGGCGGGCACCATGCCGCTGCCGGTCGCCGTCGAGCTGGCGATGGTCGCGCGCTTCTACGAGCGCTTCGGGGACCACGCGGTGAACCTGGCCAAGCGGGTCGCCGCCCTCGCCCCTTCGGCCAGCGCCGCGACCTGAAGCTGCGCCTCCCGGGCGCGGCCGGGAGCCTTGGCGCCCTGAGATGGTGTCCCGCGGGAGCAACCCCGGGGTGGAACGGTTCTGCCCGACTGTTTGACGGGTGTCAAACGTTCCGGGAAGCGCGTGACCCGAGGCTGGTCCGGGTTTCGAAGCAGTCCGGCGTCCCACCAGGCTGTCGCCGGTGAGGTTCGAGGCGGCCGGGAGGCTCGCGGACACCCGAAGGCGCGCTAGCCGACCGTCCCTCTGGCGAGGAGCGCCTCGGCGATCTGCACGGCGTTGAGCGCCGCCCCCTTTCGCAGGTTGTCGCCGGTCACGAACAGCGCCAGCGCGTGGTCGTCACCCTCGACGGCCCGGATGCGTCCGACGAGCGAGGGATCGGTGCCGGCCGCCCGGAGCGGGGTCGGCATCTCGACCACCTCCACTCCCGGGGCACGCTCGAGCAGTCGGACCGCCTCGTCGGGAGCGAGTGCCGAGCCGAACTCGGCGACGACAGCATGTGAGTGCCCGGTGAAGACCGGGACCCTCACGCAGGTGCAGGTGACCGAGAGCTCGGGCAGGCCGAGGATCTTGCGGCTCTCGTTGCGGAATTTCTTCTCCTCGTTGGTCTCGCCACTACCGTCCGCGAGCAGGTGGCCCGCGACCGGCAGCACGTTGTGCGCGATGGTGTCGGGGAAGACGGCCGGCGCGGGGAACTGGACGTTCGCACCGCCGAAGGTGAGCGAGGCTGCCTCGTCCACCGACTTCATGAGCTGGCTCTCGAGCTCGGCCACCCCGGCCAGCCCGGCGCCGGACACGGCCTGATAGGTCGCGACCGTCAGCCGCCGTAGCCCTGCCGCGTCGTGGAGGGGCTTCAACACCGGCATCGCCACCATGGTCGTGCAGTTCGGGTTGGCGACGATCCCTTTCGGGATGGAGCCGAGCGCGTGCTCGTTGACCTCGGTCACCACCAGAGGGACGTCGGGGTCCATGCGCCAAGCGGAGGAGTTGTCGATCACGACCGCGCCGGCCGCGGTAAAGCGCGGCGCCAGCTCCCGGGAACCCGCCGCGCCGCAGGAGAACAGCACGAGGTCGAGTCCGGCGGGGTCCGCTACCGCGGCGTCCTCCACCACCAGCTGCTCGCCACCGAAGGGGAGCCGACGGCCGGCCGAGCGCGCCGAGGCGAACACCCGCAGCTCGTCCAGCGGGAAGTCCCGCTCGTCGAGCACGGCACGCATCACTCCCCCGACCTGCCCGGTCGCTCCGACCACACCGACTCTCACGAGAACGAGTCTACGAGCGTGCGGAGAAGCGACGGGGAAGAGCGCCCACGATCCGGCTCGCCGAGCACCGGGGCCGTCCGCTCACGACAGGTCGAATGCCTCGTGCAACGCCCGGACGGCCTCCTCCACCGCGCCGGCGCGGATCATGCAGGAGATGCGGATCGAGGAGGTCGAGATCATCTCGATGTTGATGCCATGGGTGGCGAGCGTTTCGAAGGTTCGAGCGGTGACACCCGGATGGGACTTCATCCCGGCGCCGATGATAGAGACGCGCGCGACCTCGTCGTCGCTGTCGACCCCGGTCGCCCCGAGCTCGACCAGCAGTCCCTTGCAGACCTCGGTGCTGACCTCGAGATCGTCGTCGGGAATGGTGAAGGAGATGTCGGTCGTGCCGTGCGCCGACGTGTTCTGGACGATCATGTCCACGTTCACGTTCCGGTCGGCGAGGGCCCGGAAGAGGCGGGCTGCCAGGCCGGGACGGTCCGGCACGCCGGTCACGGTGACCTTGGCCTCGGATTCGTCGTGGGTCACTGCGGTGACGACTGGCTGCTCCATGGTCGTGTCCTCCTCGTCGATCCACGTGCCGGGCTCCCAGGTGAAGCTCGAACGTACGTGCAGGGGCACGTGGTGATTGCGGGCGAACTCCACCGATCGCAGCGCCAGCACCCGGCCACCGGTGGCCGCGATCTCGAGCATCTCCTCGTAGCTCACCCGGGCCAGCTTCCGTGCATCGGGCACCAGCCGGGGGTCGGCGCTGAAGACACCGGGCACGTCGGTGTAGATCTCGCACGCATCGGCGCCGAGCGCAGCGGCGAGGGCGACGGCGGTGGTGTCCGAGCCACCCCTCCCGAGGGTGGTGATGTCCCGTTCCTCGGACACCCCCTGGAAGCCGGCGACCACCGGTACCCCCCCACCGCCGAGGGTCGTGGTGAGCCGGTCCGCCCGGATCTCGACGATCCTCGCCCGGGTGTGGACGGCGTCGGTGATGATCCCCGCCTGGCTGCCCGTGTAGGAGGTGGCGTCCACTCCGAGGTCGGCGAGGGCCATGCAGAGTAGGGACATCGAGATACGCTCGCCCGCGCTGAGCAGCATGTCGACCTCGCGGATCGGGCGTACGCCGCTTACGTCGGAGGCGAGCCTGATCAGCTCGTCTGTGGTCTTGCCCATGGCGCTGACGACGACCACGACGTCCTCGCCGGCACGCCGCGTCCGCGCCACGTGGTCGGCGACCGCTCGGATGCGCTCGGCGTCCGCGACCGAGGTACCACCGAATTTCTGCACGACGAGCGACACGGGCTCAGGCTAACCGTCGCCTCCGTCGCTGCGTGGGGGCGACCCGGCTGCAGTCGGCTCCCGAGGACGACCGACTACCCTGATGCCCCGTGCCGACCGACAAGCGCCAGCGCCAGAAGGCCTCGCGGCAGGCCCGGCTGGCCGCGGAGCAGAAGACGCGCAAGCGTCGCCAGAACCTGCGGCGGGTGATCACCCTGGTGATCGTTGCGGCGGTGGTGGTGGGAGTCTCGCTCCTCATCTTCCGCCCGGGTAAGAAGTCGGCTTCGTCCGCGACGACGTCGACCACCACTCCGGCGTCGTCAGCCCAGCTGGCAGCCAACCAGGCGTCGAAGGCGGCGGGTTGCCCCGACAGCCCCACCGCGACGTTGCCGACACCCACCTGGAAGTCCCCCCCGGCGATGACCATCGACCCGTCGAAGACCTACACCGCGACCATCAAGACCGATGTCGGGACGATCACCGCCAATCTCGACGCGAAGACCGCGCCGGCGGCGGTCAACGACTTCGTGTTCCTCGCCAAGCAGAAGTACTACAGCTGCGTGACCTTCCACCGGGTCATCCCTTCCTTCATGGACCAGACCGGTGATCCGACCGGTACGGGGACCGGCGGCGTCGGCTACACCGTTCAGGGCGAGGTGCCCGCGACCGCCACGCCCCAGTACCCCATCGGCTCACTCGCGATGGCCAAGACCTCCGCGGCGCCGAACGGCACGTCGAGCAACCAGTTCTTCATCGTCGCGGGTTCGCAAGGCGAGAGTCTTCCGCCGCAGTACGCGCTGTTCGGCCAGGTCACGAGCGGACAGAACGTGGTGGACGCGATCAACGCCGACGGGAACGCGACCGACAACGGGACTCCCCCGAAGGTGATCCACCGCATGCTGAGCGTGACCGTCTCCGAGTCGTAGTCACGCTCGAGGACGAACCCGTCCGACGAACTCGCACGACCGAGAGGAGCGCACCGTGAGCCCAGAGATTCCCGCCGCCGACGGCTCGAGCCCGAAGACACAACGCTTCGACGGGCCACCGCCGATGGTCATCGACCCGAACAGGCGCTACACCGCCGACATCGCCACCTCGAAGGGCACCATGACCATCGCGCTCGATCCCATCGCCGCGCCGAAGACGGTCAACAACTTCGTCTTCCTCGTACGTTGGCACTACTACGACGGGATCGTCTTTCACCGGATCATCCCCGGCTTCATGCTCCAGGGCGGCGACCCCGAGGGGACGGGCAGGGGCGGGCCGGGCTACCGGTTCGAGGACGAGCTCCCCGCGCCCGGCCGCTACGAGATCGGCTCGCTGGCCATGGCGAACGCAGGCCCGAACACCAACGGCAGCCAGTTCTTCATCGTGAGCGGACCCGACGGGACCGCCCTTCCGCCGAGCTACTCGCTCTTCGGCAAAGTGGTGAACGGGCTCGACGTGGTGAAGGCGATCGAGGCGACCGGCAGCCGTTCGGGGACACCGTCGGAACCGGTGGTCATCGAGTCGGTCACCGTCACCGAAGCCGACTGAGCGCGCAAGCGCCCGCCCGGGGGGCGCGGTCAGCGCGGGAGTGCGGCGAGCCCCGCTTCGGCGCGCGCACCGTCCAAGAACACCGCAACTGGTTGCGCCCCCGACGCTCGCCAGGTCCCGTCGGGCTCGCGGATCAGCGCGGTGCGCTCCGGAACCCCGACCACCGGAGTACCGGCAGGAGCGAGGAGCACCGCCCGGTGCATCTTCTCGCCGTGGCCGTCCTCGCGGGTGTCGCCGAAGTGGGGGACGACCGCAACACCGGTGAGCAGCCCGAGACCGATGGTGAGACCCCCTCCCCGTGCGTCGACCATCGGATCGGTGAGGGCCATCGCCGCACCCGACGAACCCGCGACGACCGCGCCGTCATCCCACGCGGCGAGCAACGCGTCCCATACCTTCGAGCTCTTCAGCACCGAGCGCACGTGCAGGGGCGAGCTCCCGGCGAGATACACGAAGCGCGCCCGCCGCATCACCTCCGCGGCCCCCTCGTCCTCCGCATCGGGTCGCGAGAGAACCATCAACCCCTCGACACGCGCTCCGAGGGCGGCGAACCACTCGCCCGCCTTCATCACCAGGTGCTCGGGGTGCTCGTAGGCGGCTGCGGTCGGGAGGACCAGGACGTCCTCGCCACCCGAGTGCGCGAGGAGTTCCGCGTCGAACGAGCAGCCATCCTGCCACTCGCCCCCTCCGACCAGCGCCAGCAGACCGCGCTCGTGTGACATGGGCCAACACTAGAACGGGTGGTGTCGGCGGGGCGGCGGCCTCGTCGGTGCACGCCGGCTGCGCCGGCTCGGGCCGGGGAGCCTCCTCGCGTCCGTGACACGCGCGAGCGGCATGAGCGCTGAGGACACCCTTCCGGCACGCCGCTAGCATCCTGTGCCATGGCCATCAAACGTGTCGGAATCGTCGGTTCAGGGATCATGGGGTCGGGCATCGCCGAGACGGCCGCTGGCAACGGATTCGAGGTGATCCTGCGCTCCCGCAGTCAGAACACCGCAGACGCCACGCTCGCGGCGATCGAGAAGTCCCTCAACAAGCAGATCGAGAAGGGGAAGAAGACCGAAGAGGAGCGCGACAAGACGCTGTCACTGGTCACCGGCACCTCCGATCTCGGGGCGCTCGAGGCCGTCGACCTGGTCGTCGAGTCGGTGGTCGAGGACCTCGCGGTGAAGAAGGAGCTCTTCAACGAGCTCGACCGCATCACCGGCGACGAGGCCATCCTTGCGACCAACACCTCCACGCTGCCGGTCATCGAGCTGGCCATGCAGACCGGCCGACCCGACAAGGTGTGCGGCATCCACTTCTTCAACCCGGCTCCGGTCATGGCGCTGGTCGAGGTAGTGCGCCCGATTACAGCGTCCGACGAAACGGTCGCCTCGGCCCGCCAGTTCGCGGAGGGGTGTGGGAAGACGCCGGTCCTGGTCAAGGACCAGGCGGGCTTCATCGTGAACGCGCTGTTGTTCCCCTACCTCAACAACGCGGTGCGCCTGTACGAACAGGGTGTCGCCTCGATCGAGGACATCGACACCGCCATGCAAGGTGGATGCGGCTTTCCGATGGGTCCCTTCGCTCTTCTCGACCTGGTCGGCCTCGACACCTCGCTCGCCATCCTCGACGCGCTCTACGAGGAATTCCGCGACCCGAACTACGCGGCGATGCCCCTGCTGCGCCGGATGGTCGCCGCCGAACAGCTGGGCCGGAAGTCGGGTCGGGGCTTCCTCGACTACCACCGGTAGCAACCCCGCCGATCGGAGGGGACGGCGGCACCTGGCGGGCAGGGAGGCCACAATGGGGGACATGAGCGACGTGTCACCTGAGAACGGCGCCCGCGAACCCGGACCGGGAGGGCGCACGCCCGACAAGCCGTGGGTCATGCGCACCTACTCGGGACACTCGACTGCCAAGGCGTCCAACGAGCTCTACCGCACCAACCTCGCGAAGGGCCAGACCGGGCTCTCGATCGCCTTCGACCTCCCGACCCAGATCGGCTACGACCCCGACTCTCCCGAAGCCGCCGGCGAGGTCGGCAAGGTGGGAGTGCCCGTCGCCCACCTCGGCCACATGGCCCAGCTGCTGGAGGGGATCCCGGTCGCGTCGATGAACACCTCGATGACCATCAACGCGACCGCGGCCTGGCTGCTCGGCCTCTACATCGCGCACGCCGAGGACCAGGGAGCCGACACCCGCGCGCTGTCGGGCACCACCCAGAACGACATCGTGAAGGAGTACCTGAGCCGCGGCACCTTCATCTTCCCTCCGGCTCCGAGCCGCCGTCTGATCGTCGACGTGATCGCCTACACGGTGCGCCACGTGCCGAAGTGGAACCCGATCAACGTCTGCAGCTACCACCTCCAGGAGGCGGGCTCCACGCCAACCCAGGAGATCGCGTACGCGCTGGCGACCGCGATCGGGGTCCTCGATGCGGTCCGCGACTCGGGGCAGATACCCGAAGGCGATTTCGACGAAGTGGTCGGACGCATCTCCTTCTTCGTCAACGCCGGTGTGCGCTTCATCGAGGAGACCTGCAAGATGCGCGCCTTCACCGAGCTGTGGGAGCGGGTCTGCTCGGAGCGTTACGGCGTCTCGGACCCGAAGCTCCGTCGCTTCCGTTACGGCGTGCAGGTCAACTCGCTCGGGCTCACCGAGGAACAGCCGGAGAACAATGTCCCCCGGATCGTCCTCGAGGCGCTGGGCGTCACCTTGTCCAAGCGCGCCCGCGCCCGCGCCATCCAGCTGCCCGCGTGGAACGAGGCACTCGGTCTGCCGCGGCCCTGGGACCAGCAGTGGTCGCTCCGGATCCAGCAGATCCTGGCCTTCGAGTCCGACCTCCTCGAGTACGGGGACATCTTCGACGGGTCCCCGGTCATCGCGGCGAAGACAGCGGAGCTCGTCGAGTCTGCGTCGGCAGAGCTGGACGAGGTCCTCGCGCTCGGGGGCGCGTTCGAGGCAATCGACGAGCTCAAGTCGCGCTTGGTGGCGAGCCAGGCCGAGCGGGTGCGCCGAATCGAGACCGGTGAGCTCAAAGTCGTGGGGGTCAACTGCTTCACCGAGACCGCCGACTCACCGCTCGCGCCGGCCGAGGCGGACGGCCAGGGGTCCCCGGCCGCGATCCTCAAGGTGGACCCGGCGGTCGAGACAGAGCTGCGCGCGGACGTCGAGGCGTGGCGCTCGTCGCGCGACCAGGCGGCGGTGACCCGTGCGCTCGACGACCTCCGACGGGCTGCCGCGGGCACCGACAACGTGATGCCCGCCACCGTCGCGTTGGCCCATGCCGGTGGAACCACGGGCGAATGGGCGGGCGCGCTCCGCGAGGTGTTCGGCGAGTACCGCGCCCCGACCGGGGTGGGCGGAGGTATCGGCCACCGTGGCACCGAGTTCCGCGCGGTGCTCGACCGGGCGAAGGCGCTCGCCGAGCGCACCGGTGGACCGCCGCGGCTGCTCGTGGCGAAACCGGGCCTCGACGGCCACTCGAACGGGGCTGAGCAGATCGCGGTCGCCGCACGCGACGCGGGGTTCGAGGTCGTCTACCAGGGGATCCGTCTCACGCCGGCCGAGATCGCGGCCGCCGCCCGCGACGAGGACGTCGACGTCGTCGGGATCTCGATCCTCTCGGGCAGCCATCTCGAGCTCGTCCCCGAGGTGGTGGACCGGCTGCGAGCCGCCGGCGTCGACGCGCCGGTGGTCGTCGGCGGGATCATCCCTCCGGAGGACGCGGAGATCCTCACCGGCAAGGGCGTCGCCCGCGTCTACACGCCGAAGGACTTCGAGCTCGGGAAGATCGTCGACGACCTGGTCGACCTCGCCGAGCAGCACCGCTCCACCACCGCGGCCTGAGCCGCGCCGCCGACAGCCGGGTCGAACGCCGGGTCAGCCGAAGGGAGTGGGGCGATCGCGCCGGCTCGTCGCCGGGCGCGACCACCAACGCCCGCTGAACCGCCATGGGGGCACCGTGTCGAGCAGGGGCCCCTCGGAGAGCCGCGGTCGCGGCCAGACCTGGTCGACCGCTGCGGCGATGGCGGCCACCACCTCGGGGGGAGGCGTGGGTCGTCCGTTCACAGGGGCATGTTCCCGTGCTTGCGCTTCGGGAGCTCCTCGCGCTTCGAGACCAGCACCGCGAGGCTGCGCACGAGGATCCGGCGGGTCTCGGCGGGGTCGATCACGTCGTCCACATACCCGCGCTCCGCGGCCGCGTACGGATTGGCGTAGCGCTCGGTGTACTCCTCGACCAGTTCCTTTCGGCGCCCGACCGGGTCGTCCGCCTCGGCGAGATCACGTCGGTAGACGATCTCGACCGCGCCCTCGGGGCCCATGACCGCGAGCTCGGCCGATGGCCAGGCAAAGGCCAGGTCGGCGCCGATCGACTTCGAGTTCATGACGACGTAGGCGCCGCCGTAGGCCTTGCGGGTGATGATCTGCACCCGCGGCACCGTCGACTCGCAGTAGGCGTAGAGCAGCTTCGCGCCGTGACGGATGATGCCCCCGTACTCCTGGTCGGTGCCGGGCATGAAGCCGGGGACGTCCACGAAGGTGATCAGCGGGATGTTGAACGCGTCGCAGGTCCGGACGAAACGGGCTCCCTTCTCGGACGCGTCGATGTTCAGCACTCCGGCGAGCATCTGGGGCTGGTTGCCGACGATGCCGACCGAGCGGCCGTCGATGCGGGCGAACCCGCAGACCAGGTTCATCGCCCAGTGGTGGTTGACCTCGAAGAACTCGCCGTCGTCGACGACCGCCTCGATCACCTTCTTCATGTCGTAGGGCTGGTTGGGAGAGGTCGGCATCAGCTCGGTCAGCTCGGGCGTCAACCGCTCGGGGTCGTCTCCCGAGGGCACGACAGGAGCCTCTTCGAGGTTGTTCGACGGCAGGAAGCCGAGCAGGTAGCGGACGTCGTCGAGGCAGGACTTCTCGTCGGCCGCGACGAAGGCGGCGACACCGGACTTGGTGGCGTGGCTCATCGCGCCGCCGAGCTCCTCCAAGGTCACGTCCTCGCCGGTGACCGTCTTCACCACGTCGGGCCCGGTGATGAACATGTGGCTGGTGCCCTGCACCATGAAGATGAAGTCGGTCATCGCCGGGCTGTAGACCGCGCCTCCGGCGCACGGTCCGAGGATGACGCTGATCTGGGGGATCACCCCCGACGCCTCCGCGTTGCGGTGGAAGATGCCCCCGTAGGAATGCAGCGAGACGACGCCCTCCTGGATGCGGGCACCTGCGCCGTCGTTGAGACCGATCATCGGGACGCCGATCGACGACGCGAGATCCATGACCTTGTGGATCTTCTCGGCGAAGACCTCGCCGAGGGCGCCACCGAAGACGGTGAAGTCCTGGCTGAACACGCACACCCGGCGGCCGTCGATGGTCCCGAAGCCGGTGATCACCCCGTCGGTGTAGGGCCGGTTGTCCTCGAGGCCCATCCCGTGGGCGCGGTGGCGGGCCAGCATGTCGAGCTCCTGGAACGAGCCGTCGTCGAGCAGGTAGTCGATGCGCTCACGGGCGGTCATCTTGCCCTTGGCATGGTGCTTTTCGACCGCGCGCGGCGTACCCGCGTTGCGAGCCTGTTCGCGGCGTTCGGCCAGTTCCGCGAGGCGTTGGGTCATGGGGTGATCCATCGCGCGAAGGCTACCGGACCCACCTGCGGGGGTCGGGTCCTCCCCGGCGGCGCCACCCGGTCCGGTCAGCTCGGCGTGTTGACCCAGTGAGGCCCGCACCACACGTAGGTCACCGGACTCTGCGGCCCGGCACCCCGATGGGCCGCGACCGACCTCCCGAGGTAGCGGCGCTCGAGCTCCTCGTCGCGAGCACCGACGAACGAGTAACGCACGTCCCCTCGACCGGTGACGGTCGACCCGGTGGGTACCCAGTGGTCGATCCGGAACACCGCGGCGACCAGCTCGCCCACGACGAGGATCGCCCACCGCGGCGAGCGAGGTGCAGCCGGGTCGATCCAGCGTCGACCGATCCTCCAGCTGTGCCGTGCGATGTCGTAGGAGGCGTCGGCGCCGGGGCCGCCGACCCGCAACAGCACGACCTGGTGAAAGCGCTTGAACTTGGCTCGTTTCGCCAGCGCCACGTCCATCTCCCCGGCGGAGCGGCGCTGGCTCCCGAGCTTCGTGCTTCCGTCGATCCCGAGGGCGTCGGCGACGGCCGCCTGCACCAGCGACGCCTCGCCGTTGGTCAGGCCGTGACGGAGGATGTCGATGCGGACCTCGCGCCCGTCGGACTCGGCGTCGCGGATGCGGTCGAGCACCGGGAACTGCCCTCCTTCGGCATCCTCGCGGTCAGGCGACCGGTCGGAGCGCGCGGCGGCAACGTGGTCGAAACAGCGGTCGCCCCGTCCCCTCCCGACGAAGAAGGGCCGACCGGTGCGGGGGTCGACCAACAGATAGACGTAGCTTCGGAGCTTCGAGGCGATCGCCGGTACGAAGTGCTCCCGAGGTGGCACCGGCGCGTCCGGCACGTCGATCGCGGGCACTGCCCGGGCCGGGACGCGGCGATCGGCCCCGAAGGGGTCGGGTGGGAGTTGGGTCGGCGGTGCCCCGGAGCGTCCGTGCAGCGCTCGGTCGGTGCGTGGCGGGCTCGCCGCGTCCACGGGCGGGTTTCCGCCTACTCCTGCACGAGCTCGATCAGGGTGCCGAAGGCACCCTTCGGGTGGACGAAGGCAACCGTCGTCCCCCGCGATCCCGGTCGCGGCACCTCGTCGATGACCTGGCCGCCGTGGTCCTTCACCGACTCGAGCGCCGCCGCGCAATCGGCGACCCGGTACCCGACGTGGTGGAGGCCTTCCCCCTTCTTCTCGAGGAACTTGGCGACCGGCGAGTCGGCGCGGATCGGGGTCAGAAGCTGGATGTAGCTGTCGGCAACCCGGATGAGCGCCTCCTCCACCCCGTCCGACTCGATCCGCTCACGATGGACGACGGAGACGCCGAAATCCTCCGCGTAGTACGCGATGGCGGCTTCCAAGTCCTGCACCGCAATGGCCACGTGGTCGATCTCGGTCAGGAGCGGCGCGGTCACGCCCCGTGCCTCCGGAAGAGCGTGATCCGGTCCTCGCCGATCCGCGCCCGGAGGGCGGGGTCGTCGATCCCGAGACCTTCCGAGGGGGCCAGGCAGAGCACCCCGATCTTCCCCTCGTGGAGGTTCTGGTGGACCTGGTAGGCCGCGTCGCCCACCTGGTCGAGGGGGTAGACCGCGGAGAGCGGCGGGAGGATCTTGCCCTCGCAGACCAGCTGGTTGGCGTCCCAGGCCTCGCGGTAGTTCGCGAAGTGGGATCCCTTGATCGTCTTGAGCTTCATCCAGAGGTGGCGGTTGTCGTACTCGATCATGTACCCCGACGTCGCCGCGCAGGTGACGATCATGCCTCCTCGCTTCGCCGCGAAGACCGATGCGCCCATCGTCTGACGGCCAGGGTGCTCGAAGACGATGTCCACGTCGTCGCCGAGGAGGGCCCGGATGTCCTTCCCGAATCGGCGCCACTCCGACTCGTCCTGGGTGTGCTCGTCCTTCCAGAACCGGTAAGCGCCGGCCTTGCGGTCGATCACCGCCTCGACACCGAGGTCGTGGAGCAGCGCCACCTTCTCGGGGGAGGACACCACCCCGACCGGGGTGCCTCCGCCGTTCATCACGTACTGCACCGCGTAGGCCCCGAGTCCGCCCGACGCGCCCCAGACGAGGACCTTGTCACCCTGTTTCATGTGCGCCCCGTTCTTCGAGACGATCATGCGGTACGAGGTCGAATTGCACAGCGCGTTGACCGCGGCCTCCTCCCAGGTCAGGTGGGCCGGCTTCGGCATCAGTTGGTTGGCCTTGACGAGGGTCATCTCGGCCAGACCCCCGAAGTTGGTCTCGAACCCCCAGATCCGCTGGTTGTCCGCCAGCATCGAGTCGTCGTGTGCACTCGGGCTCTGGTCGTCGACGTAGTTGCAGTGCACGGTCACCCGGTCACCCGGCTTCCAATTGCGGACCGCCGAGCCGGTTCGCACCACGACGCCCGAGGCATCAGAGCCGACGATGTGGTAGTCGAGCGCGTGACGCGCCCCCCAGGCCGATTCCTTGCCGAGCCGGTCGAGGAAGCCGAAGGTCGGGAGCGGCTCGAAGATCGACGTCCAGACCGTGTTGAAGTTGATGGCACTCGCCATCACCGCCACGTAGGCCTCGTCGGGTGCCAGCTCGGGGAGGGGTACCTCGCCGACCTGCAACGACTTCCGCGGATCTTTGTCGGCGCTTTCCAACCCGTCGAACATCGCCACGTCCGCACGCCGGACGAACGCAGCCCGGTAGGTCTCGGGCAGCGGGAGCGACCCGATCTCCTCGCCACTCGCGCCCGACTCGATGGCTTCGAGGAACTCCTGCATGGGACCGGAGGATACCCGCGTCCCCGGCAGCGCCCTGTGGAGGGCCTTCTCGTCGCCCGCTTATCATGGAGCCCTGTCGTCGTGGCGGATCCCGCGGGGCTCGCCGCCTGATCGGGCCACCTGGCCTCGGAGGTCGTCATGTCCGGAACCGTCATCGCCGCTGGTGCAAGAACCCCGATCGGGAAGCTCTCGGGGGCACTCGGCGGGTTCGCCGCGGCGGACCTCGGCGGATTCGCGATCGCCGCGGCGCTCGAGCGAGCCGGCCTCAAGCCCGAGGACGTCGACTACGTCCTGATGGGCCAGGTGATCCAAGCGGGCGCCGGTCAGATCACCGCTCGCCAGGCCGCGTCGAAGGCGGGCATCCCGATGACCGTGCCGGCGACCACCATCAACAAGGTGTGCCTTTCGGGGCTCAACGCCATCTACCTTGCCGACCTGCTGATCAACGTGGGTGAAGCGGAGATCGTCGTGGCGGGCGGCATGGAGTCGATGACCCAGGCGCCGTACCTGCTTCCCGGTGCGAGGGGCGGCTACCGGCTGGGGGACGGGACGCTGGTCGACTCGATGATGTACGACGGGCTGTTCTGCGCGTTCGACAACTGTGCGATGGGCCTCGGCACCGAGCGCTACAACGGTGCAGACGGAGTGTCGCGTGAGCGCCAGGATGCATTCAGCGCGCTCTCGCACGAGCGCGCAGCGGCCGCGATCAAAGACGGCCGGTTCGCCGACGAGATCGTCGCGGTGAACGTGCCACAGCGCAAGGGCGATCCCCTGGTCGTCGACACCGACGAGGGAGTGCGCCCCGAGACGACGGCCGAGTCCCTCTCCAAGCTCCGACCGGCCTTCGACAAGAACGGGACCATCACCGCGGGCAACGCCTCCCAGATCTCCGACGGCGGAGCGGCGGTCATCGTCCTCTCCAAGGCCAAGGCCGCAGAGCTCGGGATCGCGCCGCTCGGCGAGCTGGTCAGCTACGGCCAGGTCGCCGGACCGAGCCCTTCGCTGCTCCACCAGCCGTCGCACGCGATCACCGTCGCCCTGGACAAGGCAGGGCTGGGCGTCTCGGACATCGACCTCTTCGAGATCAACGAGGCGTTCGCCGCGGTGGGTCTCGCCTCGGCCGACGATCTCGGGATCGGCACCGACGTCGTCAACGTCAACGGTGGAGCGATCGCGCTCGGTCATCCGGTCGGCATGTCCGGTACGCGCGTCGCGCTGACCGCGCTCCTCGAGCTCAAGCGCCGAGGCGGCGGCACTGCGGCGGTCAGCCTCTGCGGTGGTGGTGGGCAGGGGGACGCGGCGATCCTGCGGACACTCTGAGCCACCCGGCCGGCTCCGGGCGGCCCGGGCCGCTCTCCCTCGATCTCAGTACGGCGGCCGGAACACGCCGCGCAGCGAACCGCGTCCGAGGGAGAGGTCCTCCCACGATCCGATGTCGAGCGCGACGACGGCGAGGGCGCAGGTGGGGAAGCCGCGGGCTTCGAGCGCGGCTTGGTCGTCTTCGTCGACGAGCGCGACCGCGGCGCGGAACATGGTCGGATTGTGGCCGACCAGCAGCGCGCTCTTCACCCCCTCGTCGAT
Source organism: uncultured Acidimicrobiaceae bacterium (assembly GCA_963769905.1). GTDB lineage: Bacteria > Actinomycetota > Acidimicrobiia > Acidimicrobiales > RAAP-2 > Bog-756. Next base: position 106,001 of record CAVYNG010000002.1, on the reverse strand, counting down.
CTCGCGGAGGTACTGCAGCACGACGTCGATGTCGGCGTCGTAGAGCGAGCGATAGGAATCGAGAGGGATGCGGCCGCCCATCGCCTCGATCACCCGATCCGCGGTCTGGCGGGTCCGCACCGCCGCCGAGCAGATCGCAAGGTCCGGTTTGGGCACCCCCTCGAGGGCCGGCAGGGGCAGGTCGGCCGCCAGGCGCTTCCCGAGCGCGGTCGCGTCGCGCCGGCCGCGCTCGGTCAGCGGTCGTTCGCGGTCACTCCCACCCCAGGGTGCATCGGACGCCGCCTTTGCGTGCCGCAGGAGCCAGAGATGCCGAACGGGCGACCCGGATGGCTTCGGCATCCACTCATGCTGCCCCAACCGGGTAGGGACGCGCCGCTCGAAACCACGCCACTCGACGCGATCGGGTGCGCCGAACCTACGCGTCGACCTCGCGCCGGCCCTCGAGCGCACGGCCGAGGGTCAGCTCGTCGGCGTACTCGAGATCGCCACCCACGGGGAGACCGCTCGCGATGCGGGTGACCGTCAGCCCCAACGGCTTCAACAGTCGCGCGAGGTACATCGCGGTCGCCTCGCCTTCGAGGTTCGGGTTGGTGCAGAGGATCACTTCGCGTATCCCCTCAGAGTCGACGCGTGCGAGCAGCTCACGCACCCGCAGCTGATCGGGCCCGATCCCTTCGATCGGGTTGAGCGCGCCCTGCAGCACGTGGTACACGCCGGAGAACTCGCCGGTCTTCTCCACCGAGACGATGTCTCGAGGGTCCTCGACGACACAGACGGCCGTCGCATCGCGTCGCTCGTCGGTGCAGACGGAGCACAGCTCGCCCTCCGCGACGTTGAAACAACGGGTGCAGAGAGTGATGCGCTCCTTCACCGCGATGATCGCCTCGGCGAGTCGGAGCGCGTCCTCCGGAGCCACCTTGAGCAGATGGAAGGTGATCCGCTGGGCGGACTTCGGACCGATGCCGGGAAGGCGGCCCAATTCGTCGATCAGGGACTGGAGCGGTCCCGAGAAGACCGCCACTCAGTGAACCTCTTCGGCGCCCGGGAACGCCTGGAGCACACGTGCCTCGGCTGAGGTGTCGACCTCGGCGATCTCGAGGTCGCTGTGGTCGAAGTCCATGGAGTCCTCGACGGGCGCGGGCTCGATCGGTGGTGGCGCCGTCTTGCCCGAGCCGCGTGCTCGACCGCGAGGCACTTCGGACGGCGGCTCGCTCCCGGACGCCTCGTCGCGTCCGAGAGGCGCGGCGGGCGCGGCACCCGGGTCGATGACCAAGGCGATGTCGACCCGGCGACCGAAGTGGTCGGACAGGGCGGACTCGACCTCGGGTCGCACCTCCTCGCAGCGAGTGCGATGGGTCTCGTTGGGCAGGCCGAACACCGCGCGGTCTCCGTCGACCGCCACGAATCTCCCGGCCTGGAAGAGCGCCTTCGCCTTCGGACGAAGGCCGGCGATCACCTGATCCCCCCAGGCCTGCACCAACTGGTCGCGACTGGGGAAGCCGCCCACCGACTCGCTCGTCGGGTGTGCGGCGGCTCGCGCGTCCGACCCGCGAGGAGGCTCCTCTTTCGGCTCGGGAGCCGGTTCCGCCCCGGCCGAGGCGGACGCATCCGACTCGGTCCCCGCCGAGTCGGTGCCGAGCTCGCGCCGGAGCGCGCCGAGCGTCTTCTGTGGGCTCGACGATGCGGGCTCCGCGCCTTCGCCCGCTCCTTCTCCGTCGACTTCTCCGTCGAGCGCCGCACGCGTGGCCGGCTGCTCGCGCACGGCCCGCGGTGCCCCACCCCCCGCGCCGAGACCGGCCTCGAGCCGCTCGATGCGCGCCAGCAATGAGGCGGGCGAGTCGTCGGCCTCCGGATGGGTGAGGCGGACCAGCGCGACCTCGAGGTCGACCCGTGGGTCCGGCGCGTCGCGCATGCTCACCTGCGCCTGGCCGAGCACCTCGATCGCACGGACGAGCGCGGCGAGGCCCACCTCGGCGGCCCGCGACTCGATCGCAGCGGCCGTTGCTCCGCCACTCGCGACGAGTTCGGGGGCGACGAGCGCGAGGAATCCCTGGCGGAGCTCGTCGATCAGGTCACTCGCGAGTTGCTGGGGGCTGAACCCTGCCGACGTGAGGTGGGCCACCGCGGCGAGAGCGCGGCCCACGTCGCACTCGGCCAGTGCCTCGACCACCTCGTCGAGCTCGGGGCGGTCGTCGTCGATCGCGTCCGAAGCGAGCACCTGGTCGAGCACCGAGAGGGCGTCGCGGGCCGACCCCCGGCCCCGCCGCACGGCCAGCTCGATCGCCTCGTCGGGCAGGTCGAGGCATGCGTCCTCCCGCACCGAGGCCAGTAGCTCGGTGAGGGTGTCGGACCCGAGGAGGCGGAACTCGAAGTGCTGGGTGCGGCTCCTGATCGTGGGCAGAACCTTCTGGGGGTCGGTGGTCGCGAGCACGAAGACCACGTGGGCAGGAGGCTCTTCGAGGGTCTTCAACAGGGCGTTCGACGCAGCGGTCGAGAGCATGTGAACCTCGTCGACGATGTAGACCTTCTGCCGGCCGGGAGTACCGAGGGCGGCGTGGGACACGAGGTCGCGCATCGCCTCCACACCGCTGTTGGAAGCCGCGTCGAGCTCGTGGACGTCGAGCGAGGTGCCCTTGGCGATCTCGACGCAGGAGACGCAGACACCGCAGGGCTCGCCGTCGCGGAGGTCCGCGCAGTTGAGCGCCTTGGCGAGGATCCGCGCGGTCGAGGTCTTGCCGGTTCCGCGCGGCCCACTGAACAGGTAGGCGTGCGCGACCCGATGCTCGCGGACCGCGTTGCGGAGGGCGAGGACGACGTGGTCCTGCCCGCGGATCTCACCGAATGTGGAGGGCCGGAACCGTCGGTAGAGGGATTGGTAGGGAGCGTCGTCGTGAGCATCTGCCACGTCGGGTGAGCCTACCGGTCGCCACCGATGGCCTCCCCGGGGATTGCATGGCGCGCTCGGTGCGACGCGCCCCGGCGCTCGGTGCGACGGCCAGATTGACTGCGGCACACGGCCTGACCCGCTGAGAGCTGCTGCCTTCCGACCCTGACTCGGTTCACAGGAGGACGTTGCGCAGGACCCAGCCGTCGCACCCAACTCCGGGGCGGACGAATGATACTCCGGCGCGACCGGAAACTCGCTCGGTGCTCGCCGCGGCGGAAAGTGGGCGCGTCGCCAAACGGTCGCCGCGGAGGCGCGGACTAGCCTGTGCGGGCTGCAGGCGCTTGTCGGAAGATCCCAGGTGGACGGTCGACGCGCCTCGGCACCCGGAGGTGTGCGAGAGCGGCCGAATCGGCACGACTGGAAATCGTGTGTGGGGCAACCCACCGTGGGTTCAAATCCCACCGCCTCCGCCCATGGCGACCCATCCGCGAGGTGAGATCGAGTACGGCCCCGGCGCGCCCGCCGTCGAGAGCGGTGGCCTCGACGACGACGCCGCGATGGTGCGCGCACTCGAAGAAGCGAGGGCCGCGGTGGCCCATGGCGACGTCCCGGTCGGAGCGGTCGCGCTCCATCGCGGGGCGGTGATCGCAAGCCGACACAACGAGCGGGAGCAAAGAGGAGACCCGACCGCACACGCCGAGCTGCTCGTGCTCGCGGACGCTGCAGCCGCGCTCGGGACCTGGCGGCTGGGCGAGGTCACCCTGGTGGTGACCCTGGAGCCGTGTCCGATGTGCGCGGGAGGCCTCGTCGCGGCCCGCTTGGGACGTCTCGTCTACGGTGCGGACGACCCGAAGGCCGGAGCGTGCGGCTCGCTCTACAACCTCTGCGCGGATCCCCGTCTCAACCACGAGGTGGCAGTCACCGCGGGCGTGCAGGCCGAGGCGGCGGCCGAGCTGCTCTCCGTTTTCTTCGCCGGGCGCCGGGACCGGTAAGCAACGGCCCCCTGGCGGCCCTGCATCCGAGCAGCCTGACGCGCCCTGCGCCGCCTCGCGGGAGCGCTACCATCATGGACTCGCGTCCTCGGATTGCAGGCTCGGATCGACCGGTCCTACCGAACCAACAGACGCAAATTGGCTCTCGGAGGGATGCGAGAGCGGACGAATCGGGCGGTCTCGAAAACCGTTGTGCCCTATGGGTACCGTGGGTTCGAATCCCACTCCCTCCGCTCATTGTTCTGTCGCGAGACATAAGCGACGATGTCGCGAGACATCGTAGACAACCAGCTCAGGGCATGGGCTGGTAATCGAGATCCGGGTTGAGTTCGAGGTGACGGAGCGGCGAGCCGTCGGTGCCGAGGATGCGGATGTCTCGTCCGGCGACGAGAAGGATCACCCGCCAACCGGCATAGGCCCGACCGAGTCCGATGTGATGAAGACGTCCTCGGTAGCGGAGGGTCACCGTGCCAGAGCTCCCCACTTTGTCGTTGCGCACTCGATAGCCGGTGGTGTCGATCGTCGGACCCTTCGGACCGCTCTTGTCCCGTGCCTCGAAGACCTCGGCGGGTGTGCGCCGGCGGAGTTCCCGGTGTGGACGGATGGTGTTGTAGTAGACCGCGAAGCGATCCAGCTGGCGCTGGAGCTGCTTCTTCGTCTGTGCCGGATCCTGTTTCGCGAGGTACTTCTTCAGAGTCTGATGGAAGCGCTCGACCTTGCCGCAGGTCTGGGGGTGGTAGGGCCGTGAGTGCTTCGGCGCGATGCCGAGCGAGACGAGCTCGGCTTCGAAGTCGCCCACGCCACCGCCCTTGGTGGCAGTGAAGATCCGACCGTTGTCGGTGAGGAACTTCTCCGGATATCCCCAGCGAGCTGCGGCTCGGTGCAGGGTTCGCACGACGTCGGGCGAGCGGGTGGTGACGAACACCCGGGAGGCGAGACACAACCGGGAGTGGTCGTCGATGACGTTCAGCACCTCGAGGACGGTGCCTTCCGCGATCACGACGTGGGTCACGTCGGCCTGCCAGCACTCGTTCGGGAGTTCCGCGCAAAACCGGTGCCAGGAATTCTTCGGTCGCTTGTGGGGTTGCGGAGTGACGAACCCTCGCGCCTTCAACACCCGCCAGATGGTCGAGACCGACGGCACCTCCTCGTGGGCTTGGCTCAGGTGGTAGTGGATGGTCTCGGCTCCCGCGTCGACTCCTAAGTCGGTGAGGTCCTTCCGGAGGGCGACGATGTACTCCTCGAAGCGATCCGTGATCCGAGTCTGCGAGCGATGCGGCCGCCGGGAGCGCAACTCGAGACCGGCGTCCCCTTCCCGTCGGTAGCGAGCGAGACGTCGGTAGAGCCAGCTGCGGTCCGTCCCGTACGCCTTGGCCAGCTCGCCGATCGGCCGCCCGGTCCGCAAGTGGGTCTCGATTACAAACCGGCCCTTGTCCATAAACGACCCTCCCGCTCGGTGTCGCTTATGTCTTGACACACCCCGAACCTGCGCGGGTGGCTTATCTCATGAACTGAGACACCACTCCCTCCGCTCCTGAACTGAGACACCACTCCCTCCGCTCAGGTCGAAATCACCACGTTGTCCCTTGGTGAATCCCCACGCTCGCGTGTCTGACAGCTCACCCACCCGCCGCTCGGCAGGCACCTACGTTGTCATCAATCCCGCCAGTCGTCTCCACGCCGGCGAGGCCGCCTCCACATCGGCCGACAGGAGCTGTATGGCCATCGCGACGCCTTCTTCGACGGCCGCGCCGGCGTAGTCCGACTCGGGATGACGAGCCGTCCAGTCGTGGATACGTCCCGCCAGCTCTAAGAGACGGGGGTCGTCGGGATCCCAATCGAACGCCGCGTCGCAATCCACGTAGAGGCGTCGGAACTCGCGATCGGCGAGAGCTTCTCGCTTCTGTGCGGCCAGCGCAGTGACCAGTTCGGGCGAGAGCGCTGAGATCATGATCCACCCGTCCCGTTCGGTATCGACCCCTCTCGCGCTGATCCCCATCCCGCGCAGGTCGTCGAGGAGGCCGACCACCTGGTCGGACAGGTAGAGCCGGTCGCCGTGTACGAGGTCGGCAAGTCGTCGGCGCTGCTCGTCGAGCCTCGTGCTCCGCTCTACGAGCTCGCGGTCTATCGAGGTGACCGCCGCTTCGAACTCGTCCTGATCGGCCCGCACCAGCTGGGCGACCCGGGCAAGAGGCACACCGGCCTCGACGAGTGTCTTGATACGGACCAGGTCCACCACCGCGGTCGCGTCGTAGAGCCGGTACCCGGAGGCGTCCCGGCTCGGTTCCCGCAACAAGCCTTTCGAGTGATAGAAGCGAATCGCACGCGGGGTGACCCCGACGAAGGTGGCCAGCTTGCCGATGGTCAACCTGGGAGCGGACTTGGTCACGACGGCCCCACGCGGTTCACCGAGCGGGGAGTCGGTCGTAAAGAGAACGCGCCCACACGAACCCTCCGAGCCCGATCGCGACGCACCAGGCGACGGCGACCACGGCATCGGTACCGATAGGAGTCCCGGTCAGCAGCCCGCGCAACGTCTCGATGACCGGGGTGAACGGTTGGTGCTCGGCGAACCAGCGGACTCCCGCCGGCATCGAGGCTGCCGGCACGAAGGCGCTCGAGACGAAGGGAAGGAACTCGGGGAGCAGCGACAAGGTGTTGGCACCGGCGGGTGTCTTCGCGACCAGTCCGAAGGCAACGGCCAACCATGTGAGGGCGAGGGTCAACAGCACGAAGAGTCCGAGCGCGCCCAGCCACTCGATCGGGAGGGCGTCGGACCGGAAACCGAGCCCCACCGCCACCAGCATCACCACCACCGCGCTCACGAGTGTCCGGATGAGGCTCCCGACCACCCGGCCGGTCAGCACCGCGGTGCGGGTGATGGCCATGGTTCGGAAGCGGACGATGATGCCCCCCGTCATGTCCGCACAGACGTTCACCGCGGTCGACGCGGCAGCGGCTCCTGCGGTCATGACGATGATCCCGGGTGTCAGGTAGTCGATGTAGCTGCCCGCACCGGCGGCACTCGCGGTCAGGCCGGCGTGCAAGGTGTGGCCGAAGACACCGGCGAACAACAACAGGAACACCACGGGTACCAGCATTCCTCCGAGGGTCATCGCCGGAAACCGCAACGAGTGACGGAAGTCGCGACGGAGCATCGTCCGCGAGTCGTGCAAGGCATACGCGAGCGTCGTCATCGGCTCTCCCTCGGGCCGGCTCCGACGAGAGCCCGCTCCGCATCGGAGTGGGCGGTCAACGCGAGGAAGACGTCGTCGAGATCCGCCGTCCGCACCGCGACGCTCTCGACCGATACCTGGTGGTGATCGAGCCGGCCGAGCAACTCGTACAGCGATTCGGCCGACCCGTCGGTCGGGATCCGGAGCGTCAGACGGTCCGGATCGCCGTCCCACTCGACGTCGCCGATCGCTCTCCCCGCCGCGGCGAAGGCGACCGGATCGGGGAGCACCAGCTCCAGGTGTCCCCCGGCGACCAGCTGCTTCAGCTGGCTCGGCGTCCCCTCGGTGACCACTCGGCCGCCGTCGAGGATGGCGATGTGGTCGGCGAGGCGATCGGCTTCCTCGAGCTGCTGGGTGGTGAGCAGGATGGTCACGCCCGCCGCGGTGCGCTCGCGCACGATCTCCCAGGTGGCGATCCGGCTCCTCGGGTCCAGCCCGGTCGTGGGCTCGTCGAGGAAGATGATCTGCGGCTCGAGCAGCAGCGTCATCGCCAGGTCGAGGCGGCGCTTCATTCCTCCCGAGTACGTCGCCACCATCGTGTCCGCCGGTTCCACCAGATCGAATCGCTCGAGCATCTCCGCGACACGGTCACGCCCTTCCGCCCGGCCGAGGTGGGCGAGGTCTGCCATCATCGAGAGGTTCTCCCGGCCGGTGAGCAGATCGTCCACCGCCGAGAACTGACCGGTGACCCCGATGCTGCGTCGCACCGCGTCGGGTTCGCTCTCCGGGTCGTGGCCGCCCACCCGGAGCGCCCCCTCGTCGGCGGGCTGCAGTGTGGCGAGGATCTCGACCGTCGTCGTCTTGCCCGACCCGTTGGGTCCGAGTAGGCAGAAGATCTCTCCCTGGGCAACGCTGAAGTCGATCCCGTCCAGCACGAGATGGTCACCGAAGGACTTCCTCAGTCCCCGCACCTCGATGGCCGGGGCCTCTCCGTTGGGCCTCATGGAACCCATTGTGAATCCTTGACGCGAGGTCAAGGTCAAGAGGGACCTTTGAAACTTCTCCCGCGCCTCCGAGCCGACGCCCGTCCGGGTCAGCGACCGCGTGTCACGTGGCCTCGACCAGCGTGTCGGTGAGCACATCGATCCCTGCGAGCTTCGCCTCGAGAACCGAGGGCAGCTGGTGGCGACGGGCCAGCGAAGCCGGTGACTGGTACGACACCTTGGTCTGGCCCTCGTCGTCCCAACACAGCACCTTCAGCGGCAGGTCGATCGCCGCCAACGGTGACGCGTCCATCACCGGGGTACCCGCTCGCGGATCCCCGAAGATCACGAGCACCGTGTCGCGCAGGACGAGACCCACCTTGCGAGCCTCCTCGCGTTGGTCGATCACCGCGAACACCCGGACGCCCTTGTCCGCCAGGAGCGCGCGGAAGCGTTCGACGGTTTGCGCGACCGACGACCGACTCAGCTTGGTCGTGATGCCGCTCGACGACGACTCATCCACCATGGTTCACCTCGACCGGGCTGAGCGACACCGGGGCTAGGCGAGGAGTTTTGCCTTCTGCGCATCGAATTCGGCCTGTGTGATGGTGCCGTTGTCCTTCAGCTGTGCGAGCTTGGCCAGTTCGTCCGCCGTGTCCGATCCGCCCGCCGTCGCTCGCACGTACTGGTCGAAGGATTGCTGGTCCTGTTGTACCTGCGCGACCGCCCGTTCGTGCATCCCATGACCCCGAACGATCAGGTACACGAGGATGCCGACGAGCGGGAGCACGATGACGAAGACCACCCAAAGCGCCTTGGCCCATCCGCCGATGTCGTGACTCCTGAACAGGTCCGTGAAGATCGCGATGAGAACCCAGATCCAGACCACGAACGCGAAGATCATGAAGAGGGTCCAGAAGAGGTCGAGCAGCGGGTACTGGTAGGCCAGCATGTGTTGCCTCCTTCTCCCTTCGCCACGTGCCTCGGCTGCTGCCGGCGGCGACCAGGCCAGTTCTACCAGGTCACCGTCGACCGCGGACACCCTCCACTTCGCGGCGTCTTCGCGTTCGGCGCCCAGCGCCACCGTCCAGGGCTCGACGGGCAGCGGACCCGCGCATCGACGCCGGGTCGCGATCCGCGGTTAGCATGGGTCTGCAACCGACGACGGAACCGAGGTGACCCGATGGCTGGAATGACTCAGGCATGCATGGTGGTGGTCACCCGCGTCGCCGATCGGAACCGTTGCGGCTTCGCCGCGGTTCCGGCGGGGTTCGGCACAGGGGTGCCGGCCCAGCCTGTGGCGCTCGGCTGAACCGGCCCACGCGCCCCGCCCTCACCGGCTCCTGACGCCGGGCCACCGCGCCCGCGCGACGACGCTCAAGCGTCGAGTCTCCCTCCGTTCCGCACCTCCGGAGCACTCTTGTGAACGATCGAACTCTCTTTCCCACCGCGAGCACCAAGGACACCTTCGCGTACTGCTGGGCGCAGATGCGCCCGGACCGCGCGCGCTTCGCCATCGCCTGGTCGGCGGTGGTCGCGGCCACGCTCGGGACCGCGGTGGCCGGCCCCTTGATCTTCGCCACCCTTCTCGGGCGGATCGCCACCCTCGGAACAGCGGGTGGGCACTTGTCCAGCTTCGTGCCGCTCATCGTCGGATACGCGGTGGTCCTCGTCGTCTCGACGATCTGCTGGCGGGTGGCCGGCTGGATCAACTGGGGCGCGACCCTCCGATCCTTCGCCCGTGCGATCACCAACGGCTACGACCACCTCATCGGGCTCAGCCACCGCTGGCACACCGACCGGCCCTCCGGCGAGGTCATCTCGTCGTTGGAGACTTTCTCGTGGGCGTTCGCCGAGATCGTCGACATGACCACCTGGGGAGTGCTCCGGGTCGGGGTGACGGTCTTCGGTGCGATCGTCGTCCTCGCGCTGGTGGCATGGCCGGTCGCCCTGGTCATGACGCTCCTCGTCGCCGTGTTCGCCACCGTGCTGGTGCGCCGGATGGGCAGGGTCGTCGGGGCGGAGAAGGAGTTCTCCGATACCCACTCCCAGGCCACGGGCGTGCTCGCCGACACGATCGCCAACCTCACGACCGTGCGCACCCAGGCGACCGAGGACTTGGAACGCGGCCACGTGGACCGGGTGGTGGAGGATTCGATCCGCGCCGACCTGAAGGCTCGACACGTCTTCACCACGACGCGACTCCAGATGGAGTCGTCGATGGCGGTGCTGAACTGGGTGGCGGTCACCGTCGGCCTGGTGCTCGCACTCCATCACGTGCTGGCTGCGGGATCGGTCTACCTCATCCTCTTCTACGCGACCTTCGTGGGCGGAAGCCTCGAGGAGTCCTTCGAGTTCATGCGATCCATCTCGCGCGCCGCGGGGCGCTGCGCCAAGTTCGTCGGCATCGCGTCCACACCACCGGAGATCGTCGACGCCCCTCGTGCCGACGAGCTGAAGGTCGAGCGCGGCAGCATCGAGTTCCGAGCCGTCTCGTTCTCCTACCGTCCCGACAGCCCACTCTTCGACCGCCTCAGCCTTCGCGTCGAGCCGGGCGAGCATGTCGGCCTGGTGGGAGCCTCCGGGTCAGGGAAGAGCACGCTCACCAAGCTCCTCCTGCGCTTCATGGACATCGACGCGGGGACCATCCTCCTCGACGGGCAGGACATCTCGCTCGTGACCCAGCACTCGCTCCGACGGGCCATCTCCTACGTCCCCCAGGACCCCCAGATGCTCCACCGGACCATCGCGGAGAACATCTGCTACGGCGTCGGCACCCTCGAACGACCGGACATGGACCTCGTGACGGAGGTCGGACGCGCCGCCCACGTCGAGGAGTTCGTGGACGAGCTCCCCGACGGCTATGCCACCGTGGTCGGCGAGCGAGGGCTCAAGCTCTCCGGTGGGCAGCGCCAGCGGGTGGCGATCGCCCAGGCGATGGCCAAGGGGGCGCCGCTCCTGGTCCTCGACGAGGCCACCTCGGCGCTCGACTCGGAGTCCGAGGCGCTGGTGCAAGAGGCGCTGTGGCGGCTGATGGAGCACTCGACCGCCGTGGTCGTCGCGCACCGCCTGGCCACCATCGCTCGTCTCGACCGAATCGTCGTGATGGACCGGGGAGGCGTGGTCGAAGAGGGTACCCACCGCGACCTGCTCGACGTGACCGGCGGGGTCTACAGCCGCCTCTGGCAGCACCAGTCGGGCGGCTTCCTCGCCGCCTGAGGACTACGAGCCGCCGCTCACCTTCTGGAGGTACGGCACGAGATGGTCGAAGAACACGTTGTTCGGGTAGGCGCCGGCAGGGTCGTTGTGCGCGTAGGCGGTGTGCTCGTCCACCAGGGTCAGGTTGGAGGCCGGAATCCCCGACTGCTGGGCGAGTGCCTGGGCGGCGCTCAGCACCGGCGGACCGCCGAGCACCGTCGCGATGGCGTAGATGAGCAACGAGTGTGGCAAGTCCTGCCCCATGGTCGCGTCCACTCCGAGGACGGTCTGGGCGGAATTGGCGATGCCGTTGCCGACCACACCGGTGTCGTCGGTGAGCCGCTGCGGGAAGTACCACTCCGACCCGTCCGCGTTCTGGAGCCCGGCGCCCGACAACATGGCGGCATAGCGCGAGAGCGGAGTGATCGCGCCGGTCCCGTCCCAACCGTGCACCGATCCCGTCGGCGAAAGCCCGGTGCCCATGTGGGCCTGTGCGGCCTCGAGCGACGGAGGTGACGTTCCGACGTTGAGCGCGTAGCCGAACTGCCCGGCGTTGGTCACCCGGACCGTTGGGACGAGGTCCTTCGGCAGCAGGCCCGAACTCTGCCCGAGCGAGGGCGAGTTCGGGTCGTAGACCGCCGAGGCCCCGCCGGTCGCGCTGTAGACGCCGGCGTAGGGCGCGGTGATCCCGCCGAAGGCGAGCCACGGGGAAGCCTTCGGGTCGTCGAGCGCCTGGAGGGTCGCGGTCGCGGTCGCCGCGCTCACCGGCGGCCCGCTTCCTCCGTCGATGTAGACCAGGCCGGCGAGCCCGTCGGCACCCGGGTGCCCGTCGAAGTCCCAGGTGGCGTACGCGGTGACCACCGATCCGCCGAGCGAGTGGCCCCCGAGCACCACCTTGCCGCCAAGCCCCTTCGCTGCGCCGATCACGTCGTGCAGGTCCTGCACGGCGACGTTCATGCCCCAGTTCTTCGCGAACTCGACCGACGAGTCGGGGACCGACTGGATGTGATGAGTGATGCTCTTGTCGGTGAGGTAACCGAGGTAGTAGTCGTACAGCTGGGTCGAGGAGATCTTGTGCTGCTTGTAGAGATCGAGCTCGGACTGGTCCTCGAGGAGGTTCTCCCGCCGTTCGACCGACCACACTTGCCAGCCGGGCAGCTTGGAGACGATCCACTTCGCCAACGGCACGAAGTACGTGCTCCCCGCCGAGGTGCCCGGCTCGAGGACGAGCACGTTCTTGGCGGAGCTCGCACCGACCTTCACCACGCCCACCTGGTCGTACCTGACAGGGGTTCCCGGCGCGTCGAAGCCGTGCATCCACGTGACTGCAAGCGCAGCGGCCGAACTCGACGGGGAGGGAGTCGCCGACGAGGATCCACAGCTGGTGAGCAGGGCGCCCAGGCACACGAGCGCCGCACCCACACTCGCTGTCCTACCGGCCCGGGGATGGCGCAAGCGCATCAGAGGCTCCTCCGGGCCCGAGACTAGACCCCGCGGTCAGGTGACCTGGAACGTCGCGGCGCTCGACGAGAAGCCGCCCCTGGTCTTGACCGCGATCGGGCCGCTCAGCGCACGCCGCGGAAGGAAGGCGGTGATCTGGGTCGGCGAATCGGAGACCACACTCATCCTCTTCCCGTGGAGGGAGACCTTCTTCGCTCCGGCAAGTCCCGACCCGTTGATGGTCACGAGCGATCCAGGTGCACCCGACGCCGGCACGAAGCCGGTGATGGTGGGCGCGGGGAGAAACGTCTTGTGGCTGACCGCGGTCCCGAACGGGGTGGTGACGGCCAGCACACCGACCGCGACGGCGGTCGGAACGGTCGCGACCAGTACGGTCACCGAGTCGCTCACGACAGCCGCCGGTACGCCGTCGAATGTCACGCTGGTCGCACCGTTGAGATTGTTCCCGGTGATGGTGACCTGCGCGCCGGTCACTGCTGCCGGCGGCGAGAACGAGGTGAGGGTCGGGAAGAAGGTGGGGGCGGTCGCGCTCTGCACGCACCCGCCGCGCCCGCCGTCGGCGGCGTTCGACCAGAGCCCCTGCACGACGACCGTGCCGGTCGCGAGCGTCAGGTCGTACATGGCGCCGGGGCTCGGGGCGGTCACGTAGGCACAGAGGTCGGCGATCTCCGACCCTGCGGAATTCGACCAGCCCGGCGCCGGAAAGGTCTCGGGAAACTGGTCGGTGACCGTCTCGGCGTACTCGTGGCTCGCGGTCGACGTCGCCCCGTCGAGGATGCCGTTCGCGCCGCTGTTCACCAAGTTGGCCCCACACGAGCCGCCCGCGTCGGGGATGTAGGGCATGTTGGTGAACGCGAGGATCGGACCTGCGACCGGTCCTCCCCCGTCGATCAACGGATCGTGGGTGTCGTCGTGGTAGGCGCAGTAGCCGTTCACCGTGTCGTTCCAACCGTCCGGGTTGGTACCCGTCGGCGAGGCGATCACGTACTGGGTGTCGCGGTTGGAGGCCTGGGTCAGGTTGCCGAAGTGGGTCGCCGCAGCCTCGGCCTCGGCCGCGAGCTGGTTGCCGTTGGCTCCCGCCGCACTCTGCGAGGTCGCGCTCGCCGAGTTGTCGTACCACACTCCTGCGAGGACGCCGGGTGACGGGTAGGGGATGTTCTGGCTCTGGGAGTTGCACGAGGTCGAGCCGATCGGCACCCCGTCGCAGTAGTACGTGGCGATCCGGCTCCACTGTTCGCCGTCGGTGCCGACCCCTTGGTAGAAGGTCTGCAGCGCGGGCGCCTCACCGTCGGGGTCGTGGGTGAACGCCGCCTGTCCGCTCCCGTTGGTGCTCTCGGTTCCCCACTGGTTGCCGAAGAAGACCAGATAGACCTTGGGCTGGCCGGTGGTCACCCCGGCGTTCACCAACCCACCAGCGCTCAGGCCTCCTCCGTAGGTGATGTCCTTCCCCGAGGCGCGCTGCGCTGGCGCCGCGGCCACCGGGCCGTTCGAGATCCTCGACGCAGAGGGAGTGGGAGTGAGCGAGGGCACCGTGCCACCCGGGGGTGCCCAGACGATCCGGGGAACCGCGCCGTGCCGGTAGCCGTGGTGGTCGGCCGTCGGGGTGGTGTAACCGACGATCGGAGGGGCCGCCCCTGCCGGCGTCGTGCCGGTGACCGTCGCGACCGTGCCGGCGAGCACGAGCGCGCCCGCTGCGATGCCGGCGACCTTTCGGCCGGTCAGGCGGGTACCCGCCTGACCGTGGGCGGTGCGACCGTGGCGCATGCTGGATACCTCCACCGCTTCCTGCACGCCCGCCCCGCTCTTCTCGGACGGCGCCTGACGTGGTCCCCCGCGCGAGCTATGTCGTCGACCGCGCCTTCGTAGCAGCGCAAAGAGTAGCTCACCGGGCCCTCGAGACGCAGCGGCCAAGCCGCTGGCCAGGCCGTTCGCGGCCAACCCGGCGACGTTCGGCCACGACGGACTCAGGCCCCGAAGAGGAGTCCGTAGTCCGCGCCGCGGCGGAGGTGGTGGCCTCCGTCGATGGCGAGACACTCCCCGCTGATCCAGCCGGCTTCCGGTCCGGCGAGGAACCGGACCGCCGACGCCACGTCCTCGACGGTGCCGAGGCGGCTGATCGGCATCTGGGCGAGATAGTCGTCGAGGAGCGGGCCGCCCGCGGTGATCGGGGCCATGAGCTCGTCGTCGATGATGCCGGGGCGGACCGTGTTCACCCGGATGCCCGAGGGACCCAGCTCCTCGGCCGCGTACCGGCACAGCATGTCGATGCCGGCTTTCGCGGCACCGTAGGCCCAGAGGAAACGATGCGGGAAGTGCCCGGCTCCCGAGGACATCGCGATGATCGACCCGCCGTCCGCCTTTCCGACCCCGACCGCCTCGCCGACCCCTTCGGCCATCAGCGGTGCCGCGTGCTTGAGGGTAAGGAAGGTTCCGATGAGATTGAGCTCGACCGTTGCCCGCACCTGGGTCGCGTCGGCCTCGGTGATCGGACCCATGTGCGACGCGCCCCCGGCATTGGCGAAGAGGATCTCGAGCCGCCCACGCGCCGCCGCGGCGCTCGCGACCGCGGCGGCGATCTCCTCCTCGTCGGTGACGTCGGCGACCACGTAGCTCGCGCTTCCGGGGAGATCGCGGCCCGAGGCGGCGGCTTCGCGCCCCAACAGGTCGACCGCGGCACGAAGGCGCTCCTCGGTGCGGCCGCAGATGGTCACGTGGGCGCCGTCGCGTACCAGGCGGGTGGCCGTGCCGAGCCCGATCCCGCTCCCGCCACCGGTGACCAAGGCCGCGTAGCCCTCGATGCCCTCCTGGCCCGTCGCGCTACTCACCGTTCGGTCCTCCGTCACCCTCGCGCGGCCGGCGTCGACCGCGGGCCCGGTCCGGACGTGCTACAGAGTGTCCGTTCCGGCTGCAGCATGCTACGGGCCTTCGCCCGCGGCAATCGCATCGCACCCGGGCAGCGCTCACGACCCTGCGCACCAGATGGACAACCGGAAACGACGGATGCCCGCCGAATTCAATCTCGCCGACCTCTTCGAACTCGTGGCCGACACCGTGCCGGATCGGCTCGCGCTCGTCGCGGGGGTGTCGCGGCTGACCTACGGCGAGCTCGACGAGCGGGCCAACCGGTTCGGACACCACCTGCTCGAACAAGGGGCACGGAGCGGCGACCACGTCGGGATCCTCGCCCACAACCGCGCCGAGTGGGTCGAGTCGATGATCGGTTGCTACAAGGCACGCACGGTCCCGGTCAACCTCAACTATCGCTACGTGGCCAAAGAGCTCCGCTACGTCGTCGACAACGCGGACCTCGCGGCACTGGTCTTCGAGCACGAGCTCCGCGACCTGACCGCCGCTGCGCTCGAGGGTGGCCTCGCGCACCGGCCGCGACTGGTCGAGATCGGCGCCGAGCCGGCGGCCGGGGAGAGCGCGCTCGCGGCCGTCCCCTACGAAGCCGCCCTCGCCGCCGGGTCGCCCCGCCGCACGTTTGCGCCGAGGTCGCCCGACGACCGCTACGTCCTTTACACGGGCGGCACGACCGGGATGCCCAAAGGGGTCGTCTGGAGGCAAGAGGACATCTTCTTCGCGGCGATGGGCGGGGGCGGCTGGGGCGCGGCGCCGATCACCCGGCCCGAGGACCTGGTCGGCCGCCTCAACCCGGACGAGCACAGGCGGGCCGTCATGCTCGTCGTAGGTCCGCTCATGCACGGCAACGCGCAATGGGCGATGTGGAGCACCTTCATGATGGCGGGCACTGCGGTGCTCAACGTCTCTCTCCGCTACGACCCGGACGCGCTGTTGCGGGCGGTGGGTGAGGAAGGGGTCGCGTCCATCGCGCTGGTCGGTGACGCGATGGCACGTCCGCTGGCCGAGACCCTGGCGAACGCGCCAGCCGGAACCTTCGACACCTCCACCCTGGTGGCGGTCGGCTCCGGCGGAGCGATGCTCACCGCGGCGGTCAAGGACGAACTGAGGGCGGAGCTGCCGGGCGTGCTGATCATGGACCGCTTCGGCGCGAGCGAGAGCGGGGCCCAGGGCGCGGTCGACGACGGAGCCGCCGGGCCGCGTTTCGTGATGAACGAGGACACGACGGTCCTCGACGACGAGCTCCGACCGCTCACCCCGGGCGACGGCAGGATCGGCCGCCTCGCGCGGACGGGCCGGATCCCGCTCGGCTACCACAAGGACCAGGCGAAGACCGACGCGACCTTTCCGACCGACGCGAACGGCGTGCGCTGGTCGGTGCCCGGCGACCTCGCGACGGTCGAGCCCGACGGCACGATCACTGTGCACGGTCGCGGGTCGGCGTCGATCAACTCGGGCGGTGAGAAGATCTTCCCCGAAGAGGTCGAGGCCGCGGTCAAAGGACACCCAGGTGTGTTCGACGCGATCGTGGTCGGGATCCCCGACGAGCGGTTCGGCGAGCGGGTCGCCGTCGTCGTGCAGCCGCGCGAGGCGTCCGACCCTCCGACTCTCGAGGACCTCCAGCACTACTGCCGCGAACGAGTTGCGGGCTACAAGATCCCCCGTGAGCTGGTCACCGTCGAGGAAGTCCCCCTCACTGCCGCCGGCAAGCCCGATCTCGCCGCGGCCCGTTCCTTCTTCACCGGTTCGCAGCCGCCGTCCGAGCCGGCTCCGCGTTAGTCGGGGATCCCTCGCCGAGGTCGCTCCCGCGGATCCGCGACCAACGCAGGACCGTGTCGACCACCAGGTCGGCCGCGGCTTCGAGCGCTACGCCGTCGATTTCCATCGATTCGACGTGCCCCGCGTCGGGCCAGAGCCCGACACTCCTCGCAGGGGCGTCCCGCCACGGCGCGCAGAGCGCCGACACGAGCGCCGGGTAGGCGAGCACGGAGCTTCCCGCCGCCGGCGGGGAGCCGTTCAGGACCGACACCAGGGCGAGCGGATCCGAACCGTTCCCTCCCGCGGAGGCCGGCGACGGCCGCACCTTGAGCTCGACCCGCCCGGTCAACCGCACACCACGAGCTTCCGGGGTCGTCCACTGCTCGGCCGGATCGCCGACCACCGGTCGCTCGGGGAATGCGTCCCAGTCGAACGAGGACCACAGGGCAGTCGCCCAGGTCACCGCCTCCGCCAGCACGTTGGCACGACCGCCCGGCGGCAGGCCGGCCACCCACGGCTCCCAGTGGAAGCGGCGCCGCCCGGTTCGCCGCCATGTTGCGACCGCGTCGTCGAGAACCGGCGCGGCCGCCTCGGCGGGGCTCCGGTGCCGGCGAAGACATTCGTCGACGATCGCCCCGCCGAGTGTGCGGCGCACGAAGAAGGGACTCCAGGCGAACCCGCCGCGCCGGAGTGACAGTGCTCCCGAGCTCGCCCGGGCCCGGCAGAGGAGCGGGAGGGTCACCACCAAGGGATTCCAGTGCGGAACCTCGTCGGCGACCGACCCCAGCGCCGTGGCGAGCCGTGCCCGGAGCGTCTCGATCCGACTTCGCGGGACCGCGGTACGCGGTGGTGCGGTGACCGCCACGGTCAGCTCCGCCGCTCGGCTCACGACCCGCCCTCGGCCGGGAACCCTCCCTCACCGGTCACGCCGGCACACGGGTCCGCAGGGTCCCACCGCGACGCTGGACACGACACGGAGAACGGGGCCCGAACCGGTACGCGGTCGGTCCCCGCCGCCGGGCCCACCAGCGCGTCGATACCCGCGACCACGCGTCGGGCGGCGCCCACCAACAGCTCGTCGGCGATCGGCTCCACGTCGAGCTCCCCCGAGCTCGTGTAGTAGGTGGCCGCCACGAACGGGGGCGCCCCGTGCCGCAGCGTCTCCACCAGCGCCGCGAAGTGCCGGTCGGCGCGGTGGAGCTGCCGTCGGGCGCCCGAGACGAGCTCCACCATGGCGATCGATGCTTCGTGCTCGGCGGGTCGACCGACGACGAGGTCGACCCGAGCCGAGAGCACGACTGCGCCTCCCGAGAGCACGACTTGCATCGCCTCGTCGGTGCGCGGAAGCCACGACGGCTCGAACACCGGCCATCGGCGGGCCAGCGCGCCGGTCTGCCGCTCGACCTCGGCCCGCAGTTCCTCGCGTGCCGCCCGGGTCAGCGCCTCGATCCAGTACACGAGCCCGGCCTGCCGGTCGTCGAGCGATAGTGCCGCGATCCCGTCGGCCATCGGATCGCCGATCGTGCCGACCGTCACCAGCTGGCGGAAGAGTACGGAGACCAGGGCACCACAGGCCAGGGCGATCGACGGCTCGCGCTTCCCGTACACGGGACCCGAGGCGTGCGCCGCAGACGAGAGCGCGCCGGCCAGCCGCTGCCTGGTCACGACCAACGGCTGCGGGGGCACGACGGGCGGCCGCACGACCGGACCGTGTCCGGCGACCGACCGCTCCTCCGTCGAGGATCGGATTCCCTCCTCGATGAGGGAACACAGCTCTGCCACGAGGTCGGGATCGAGAGTCGGGCGGGCACGGCCGGTGGCCCGGAGCCGGTCGAGCAGTGCGGCACCCGCGAGCGGTTGCCAGGCGTGCGACCACGAGCGCGACCGAGGAGAACGAGCCGGCGGGCGCCCTTCCGAGTTGCCCCGTGGCCGGCCCGCAGGACGCTCGCGGCTCGGTCGGTGCCGCCTCCCCGCGCTCCCCGCGCGAACATGTTCTGTCGTCGTCACCGGCACGGCACGAGTGTCGCCCGCGGGTGTGACGGTCGCTCGATCACCTCCCCGGCCCGGTAGCCTCTCTTCTGTATGACACCGGAGGCGTCGGTGACCGCGTTTGCCGTCATCTTTTCCGTCTTCGTGGTGGTCACCCTGGTCCTGATCGTGCTGACCGTCCGGTTCACCCTGCAGCGAGCCGGCGCGGCGCGGGCACGGTGGCTCGAGGCATCGGGCCAGGACGGAGTGGACGAGGACGACGAGGAGGGGATGACCGCGCTCGTCCTCGGCGGGGGTGGTCCGCGAGGTGCGGTCCAGATCGGGATGTTGCAGGTCCTCGCCGAGCACGGGTTCGTGCCCGACCGGATCTACGGGTGCTCGGTCGGAGCGGTGAACGGCGTCGGGTTCGCCTGCGACCCGACCCCCGAAGGTGTCGAGCGGATGGCCCAGATCTGGACGGGGATCAACCGCGAGCACGTCTTCCCGCAGGGACGCCTGCACGGCCCGTGGCTCTACTTCCAGCAGCGGGAGTCGGTGTACTCGAACTCGGGACTGCGCACGATCGTCGAGGACG
This sequence comes from uncultured Acidimicrobiaceae bacterium, assembly GCA_963769905.1. Taxonomy (GTDB): domain Bacteria; phylum Actinomycetota; class Acidimicrobiia; order Acidimicrobiales; family RAAP-2; genus Bog-756. Next base: position 86,121 of record CAVYNG010000002.1, on the reverse strand, counting down.
GGATCACCTTCGACAGACTCGAAGACATACCGGTGCCGGTGGAGGTGGTGGCCACCTCTCTGACCGACGGCCGCGAACGGTGGTTCACCTACGGCCCGGCGGCCGAGACGGTTCTCGCCTCCGCCGCGATGCCGGCCATCTTCCCGCCCATCGAGATCGAGGGGGAGCAGTACATCGACGGCGGCGTCGTCAACAACGTCCCGATACAGCGGGCGATCGACGCGGGTGCCACCCGGATCGTCGTCCTGCTCTGCTCCTCACCCGTCTATGCCCCGGCCACCTCGAGGCGACCCATCGAGGCGGTGATCAACGCTCTGTTCACCTCGATCCACGCGCGCTTCCCGCGGGACATGGCCCGACTCCCCGAGGGGGTGGAGGTCATCCTCTGCGCCGGCAGCGAGTCCGCGGTCCGCGACTTCGACGACTTCTCGACGACCGAGGCGCTCATCGCGCACGGCCGTGAGGAGGCATCCGAGGTGGTGCGGCGCTACGGACTCGGGACGAAGACGGGCTCGACCCGAGCGGTGCCGTCGCCGGCCCCCGGGGGAGACGGCCTTGCCGCCGGGAGGAACGGTCAGTCCGAAACCCGGTCGGACGGCGCAGGCGCGCTCGCCGCTTCCGACACGTCGAGCCAACCCGATCCCGGGACGTAGCGGCGGATCACCCGGGCCGGCACCCCGGCCACGACCGAGTGGTCGGGGAACTCGCCGTGGACGACCGCACCGGCCCCGACCACCACATTGCGGCCGAGGGTCGTCCCGGGGAGGATCACCACCCCGGTTCCGATCCAGCTGCCCGCACCCACCCGGACCGGGACGTCGTTCGGCCACTGGGCGTGGACCACCTCGTCTGGGTCCTCGTAACCGTGGTTCTGGTCGGTGACGTAGACGTAGGGGCCGGTGTAGACGTCGTCGCCGATCTCGATCGAGAAGTGACCGACGACGTGGCTCCCCCTTCCGATCATGCAGCGGTCACCGATGCGGACCACCGGGTCGGTGATCATCTGCTGACCCGGCACCATGCCCGCCGAAAGGCTCACGTCCGGGCCGACCAGCGTGTCGCGACCGATATGGATCCAGGGCTCCCCGAAGAGGGCGCCGGGCGGGAACGAAAGGCAGCTCCCCTCGCCGAAGAAGCCGAACCGCTCCGCCACCACGTCGCCGGGGCCGACGGCGCCGTGGCGGGCGACCCACCGCCATCCGGCGTGGACGAGACGGTTGGCGAGACGGCCTCCCCCGCCTGCGATTCGCCGCGGCGGTGCGACGGATTCGAACGGGCGTGCGGGCGGCGACGTCCCATTGCGGCCGGGGACGGATCCGGCCGGCCGCGGTGCCTCGCCGGACCCGGAGATGGCTGACATCGCCGCGACGGTATCCGATCGGCGCGCCGACGAACGAGGCGGCCGCCGGCCGGGGGACCGCCGGAGGGCGTGCCCCTCCCTAGAGTCTGGAGCATGGCCGGGGCGGACCACGTGGCGGCCCGGCGCTCGTCACTCGGACGAGCGGGGTTCGAGTCGGGCTCCGACCTCTACGAGCGCGCGCGCCCGGGCTACCCCGCGGAGGCGGTCGCGCACCTGGTCGACAGGTCCGGCATCGCAGAAGGGTCGCGGGTGCTCGATCTCGCGGCCGGAACCGGAAAGCTCACCCGTCAGCTCGGCTCGCTCGGTGCGGCGTGCATCGCGGTCGAGCCGTCTGCCTCGATGCGTGAGGTCTTCGTGCGCGCAGTGCCGGGAGTGCCGGTGGTCGCAGGCACCGCAGAGGCCGTACCCGTCGCGAACGGCGTGCTCGACTCGGTGGTGGCCGCCCAGTCCTTCCACTGGTTCGACCCTCCGCGCGCACTGGCGGAGATCGCACGGGTGCTCCGCCCCGGGGGGTGGGTCTCGCTCGTCTGGAACGAGCGGGACGAGAACGACCCGATGGTCACCGAGCTGGTGCGGATCAGCAAGTGGGACCGCTGCCAGCCCTACCCGGTCGGGAAGGACTTCGGGTTGGTCCTCGACGCCAGCGGGCTGTTCGGACCGGTCGAGCGCACGATCTTCCGCTTCTCCCAACTGCTCGACCGGTCGACCTTCGTCGAACAGATCGCCACACGGAGCTACGTGCAGGTCCTTCCCGACTCCGAACGGGCCGCGCTCCTCGCCGAGGTCGACTCGTTCGCCGCGACCCTCGAGGAGCCGATCTCCCTGCCCTACCTGACCGATCTCTTCTGCGCGCCGGTCCGGTCGTGAGCCGTTCGCAGCTCGGGAGTCCGGCCGCGCCGCCGTGCGCACCGGGCTTGCCCTCCGCGGTCTTCGCGGTGGATCCTCTGCGCGGATGCCGCGATGGTGTCGGTCCGACACCATGATCCGACCACGGGAGGTTGCCGTCGATGGTCAAGTTGACCTGCCTGCTCAAACGCAGAGAGGGGATGACGCCGGCCGAGTTCCAGGCCTATTGGCGGGACCACCACGGCCCGCTCGTCACCTCGAGCCGCTGCGGGAGCCACGTCCTCCGCTACGAACAGCACCCCCGCCCGCTCGACGACTATCGGAACGACGACGACCGGTCCGGCTACGACGGCGTCACCGAACAGTGGTTCGCCTCGATGGACGAGTACCACGCCCACACCACCGAGGTGGACTTCCCCGAGATGTTCGCGGACCTGCCCCACTTCCTCGACCTCGACCACCTCCACTTCGTGGTCACCGAGGAGCCCCGGGTGGTCATGGACGGCCCGGCCGACTGGCAGAGCTGAGCGGCGCGCTCGACGGCCTCGCCGAACGCGACGCGCGGGGTGTTGACCCCGGGGCCGATCGGACATACGATCCGGGCTACCGGACAAGATGTCCGATCATCCCGGAGGCCTCCATGAGCACCACCGACCTCGACATCAGTGGCGTCGAATTCGACGACATCGACCTCACCGACTCGAAACGCTTCGTCGACGGAGTCCCCCACCAGTGGTTCACCTTCCTCCGCCGCAACGCCCCCGTCTGGTGGCACGCGGAAAAGACGGGGAGCGGCGGACCGGGCTTCTGGGCGGTGACCTCGCACGCGGGGTGCACCGCGGTCAACCGCGACTACGAGCACTTCTCCTCCCAGCGACAGGCCACCTACCTCTGGGACCTGGCTGCCGACGACCTCGCGCAGCAACAGCTCTTGATGCTCAACATGGATCCGCCCCTCCACACCCGCTACCGCCGTCTGGTCAACAAGGGCTTCACCCCGCGCACGATCGCCCAGCTTCACGAGCGGATCCACGCAGCGACCGACGTCATCATCGACGGGGTGATCGAGCGCGGCACCGCCGACTTCGTCACCGAGATCGCGGCCGAGCTGCCGTTGGTGGTGATAGCCGAACTGCTCGGAGTCCCCGACGAGGACCGGCACCGGATGTTCGACTGGTCCAACCGGATGATCGGCAGCGAGGACCCCGAATACCAGACGACCGGCGAGGCGGCACAGCAGGCGTCCCTCGAGCTCTACGCCTATGCGTCGGAGCTGTTCGCGCTCAAGCGGGGCGACCCGCACGAGGACCTGATGAGCGTCTTGACCCAGGTCGAGATCGAGGGCGAGCAGCTCTCCGAACTCGAGCTCGAGCTCTTCTTCCTCCTGTTGACCGTCGCCGGAAACGAGACCACCCGCAACCTCATCTCCGGGGGGATGGTCGCCTTCTTCGAGAACCCCGACCAGTGGCAACGCTTACGCGACGATCGCTCGCTGCTGGCCCCCGCGGTCGAGGAGATGCTCAGGTACGTGAGTCCGGTCATGGACTTCCGCCGGCAGACCACCGGCCGTCTCGAACTCGAGGGTCAAGTCATCGAGGAGGACTCGAAAATCGTCTTCTATCACGTCTCGGCCAACCGCGACGAGTCCGTCTTCGAGAATCCGCACACCTTCGACATCACCCGCGATCCCAACCCACACATCGCGTTCGGAGCAGGTGGGCCGCACTTCTGCCTCGGGGCGAACCTCGCCCGGATGGAGATCCGGACCATGTTCGAGCACCTGCTCGACCGGATGCCCGACATCCGGCTCGACGGTGAGGTGCAACGCCTCCAGTCCCCGTTCATCAACGGCGTCAAGCACATTCCGGTGGCCTTTCCCGAGGCACCGCGGGTGACCACATGACCGACGCGGCGAAGACCCCTGACCACTTGAAGGAAGTCATCCGCGACTTCCGTAGGGAGCAGATCGTCGCCGTGGCCCGCCGGCTGGTCGCCGAGCGCGGGACCACCGACGTCTCGATGGACGAGATGGCGACCGCCGCGGGCCTCTCGCGGTCGACGGTGTACGTGTACTTCGCCAACCGCGAAGACCTCCTTCGCGCCTGCGTTGCCGGACTGCGCGAGGAGCTGATCCGCGCGGTCACCTCCTCCTGGGACAAGGACGCAGCGCCGAGCCACCGGCTCGAGCGGCTCGTCGAGGAGCTCCTCGCCCGGGTCGACGACGATCGCGCCTTCTTCCGTCTGGCCCTGGTCGTCGAGGGGACCCTCGCCCGGGGTGCGGAGGGGGTGGGCGACGAGCTCGCGCTCCTCAGCCTCGACATCGCGGAACTCATCCGCGAGATCTACGAGGACGGCGTCGCCGCCGGCGTCTTCCAAGACACCGATCCGGTCCGAGCGACCTCGCTCATCGGGCAGCAGATCTTCGGCGCGATGGCGGTCCGGGCGGCTGACCCTCTGCCCGAGCCCCGGTGCACCATCGCTGCGGAGACCTGTACGTTCATGCTCCGCGGGATCGGGACCGGCGAGCGCGCCGGCTGACCGCCGGGTTCAGCCCCCCGCCACCGCCGGGACGATCGAGAGCGTCTCCCCGTCGCGAACCGTCGTCGAGAGGCCGTCGAGGAAGCGCACGTCCTCGTCGGCGACGAAGACGTTCACGAAGCGGCGGAGCCCGCCCTTCTCGTCGAAGAGCCGCTCGCCGAAACCGGGATGGGCGACCTCGAGCGCCTTCAGCGCCTCGCCCACCGTCGACCCCTCGACAGTGACCTCGCCGGCCCCCCCGGTCAGTGCGCGCAGCTGGGTCGGGACTCGGACCGTGATCATCGTCCACCTCTCTCGATCCCCTCGGCGGTGCCCGCCACCGACGCCATCGCGGCCGAGAAGGCCTCGAGCGTCGGTGCGACGGTGGCGGTCGGGCCGGTCGTTCCGGCGAGCGCCTCGACGGTCTTCAAGCCGTGCCCGGTCACCATCGCGACGACTCGCTCGTCCGGACGGATCACGCCTTCGGCGGCGAGCTTGGCCAGGGTCGCGATGGTGACCCCGCCCGCGGTCTCGGCGAAGATGCCCTCGGTGCGCGCGAGTAGCCCGATCCCTTCGACGACCTCGTCGTCGCTGACCGCGGCGCACGAGCCACCCGAGGTGCGGATGGTGTCGAGCGCGTACCAGCCGTCCGCGGGGTTGCCGATGGCGAGCGACTTGGCGATGGTGTCCGGCTTGACAGGACGGATGGCGTCGGCCCCCTCGGCGAAGGCGGTCGCCACCGGCGCACAGCCGGCCGCCTGCGCACCCGAGACGCGCACCGCCGGCTCCTCGTCGAGCAGGCCGACCTGCCACAGCTCCTCGAAGCCCTTCGCCACCTTGGTGAGCTGGCTCCCCGACCCGATCGGCACGACGACGTGGTCGGGTGCGACCCAGCCGAGCTGCTCGGCGACTTCGAACGCCAGGGTCTTCGAGCCCTCGGCGTAGTAGGTCCGCACGTTCACGTTCACGAAGGCCCACGTCGGCTGCTCGCTGGTCAGCTCCGCGCACAGCCGGTTCACGTCGTCGTAGCTGCCCTCGACCGCGAAGACCTTGCCGCCGTAGACCGAGGTCATGGTGATCTTCGCCGCCTCGAGGTCCTGAGGGATCAGCACGACCGACTCCATGCCCGCCCTGGCCGCATGGGCGGCGACCGAGTTGGCCAGGTTGCCGGTCGAGGCGCACGCCGCGATCTTGAACCCGAGCCGGCGGGCCTTGGTCAGCGCCACCGACACCACGCGATCTTTGAACGAGCCGGTGGGGTTGGCGGTGTCGTCCTTGATCCAGAGCTCCCCGAGGCCGAGCTCCGCGGCGAGCCGGTCCGCCCTCACCAGAGGCGTGAACCCCGCACCGAGGTCGACCGGTGCGTCGTCGGCGACGGGCAGGAGGTCCGCATAGCGCCAGATGGTGCGCGGTCCGGCCTCGATCCGCGCGCGGTCGACGGTGGCGGCGATCCGTTCGTAGTCGTAGGTCACCTCGAGGGGACCGAAGCAGAAGTCGCACACGTGCAACGCCTCGGCAGGGTAGGTACGACCACACTCACGGCAGCGAAGGCCAGCTACGAAGTCCACGGACGTCTCCTCATCGCTCGGGCATTGGCACCTGGTGCTTCGCACTGGTTGCCGCGGCGTCGCTGGGCCCGGTCCCTCAGCCGCTCTGGATGATGTCCACCATTGTAGATCGCCGGTGCGATGCACCGTCAACGCACCGTCCAGGACCAACCGTCGTGGCGGCAAAGGGGCGGGCGACTCCCACCTCGTCGCTTCCGGGCAGTACCGCCTGGGCCCGACGGCGAGCGAGCCCGATCGCTTCGCAGGGCTGGTGAACGAGCCTCCCGAGTCCCCCTGAGTGGAAGAGCCAGTCGCTGGCGTCGGACCGACCGCACCCGTCCGGGTGAGCGATGATGTGCCGGTGCCGCCCGACGAGGACACCGACCGACCCTCGCGTCGCGACCGCGGTGGCGTGGTCGACCCGGCCGAGTTGTCGTCGCTCCGGCGCGGCCGCCGCATCTCGGTGTGCATCCCGGCTCGGGACGAGTCCGCGACGGTCGGGACCGTCGTGGACTCGATCGTGCGCGAGCTGACCGCCGAGGGAGGTGGCGTCCCACTGGTCGACGAAGTGGTCGTCGCGGACGACGGCTCGACCGACGGAACCGGTCAGCTCGCACGTTCGGCGGGCGCACGGGTGGTCACCCGGCAATCGTCGGCCGGCGGCAAGGGACAGGCGATGCGTTCGGCCCTCGAGTCCGCCTCGGGGGACCTCATCGTGTTCCTCGACGCGGACGTGACCAACTTCGGCCCCCACTTCGTGACCGGCCTGCTCGGCCCGCTCCTCGCCGACGACTCGCTCGCCCTGGTCAAGGGGTACTACGAGCGCCCTCTCCACGGCGCGCCCGGTGGTGGCGGCCGGGTCACCGAGTTGGTGGCCCGCCCGCTCATCGACCTCCTCTTCCCGCACCTGGCCACGGTCAGACAGCCGCTCGCGGGCGAAACGGCAGCCCCGCGATCGGTCCTCGAGAAGTGCGGTCTGGCCGACGGCTACGCGGTCGAGTTGGCCCTACTGATCGACGTGGCCGCCCGCTTCGGCACCGAAGCAATCGCGCAGGTCGACCTCGGAGTGCGCGAACACCGGAACCGACCGCTCGTGGAGCTGCGCCCTCAGGCGACCGACGTCCTCCGCGCGGCCCTGGCCCGCGCGCCGCGTGGCCAGGAGGGCTGAGCAGACCTCCCGGCCGTCCGGCGGTATGGCTCAGGCGGAGACCCGCACCGGCTCGAGCTCGGGTTCCGCGCAGGGACCGAGTGCCCCTTCGACGGTATGCACCGGTTGCGCCGCCGCCTGGCGCGCCCGGCGCCGCCCCGGGATGAACAGTGCGCAGAGCGCACCGACCGCGACGACCGCAGCACCGACTTCGACCGCCGGAGTGAGACCGGCGACGAACGCCGTGCTCGAGGCGTAGCCACCCTTGGCGCTGAAGACCGCACCGAGGGCCGCGACCCCGAGGACGCCGCCGAGCTCGCGGAAGGCACTGTTCGCCCCCGAGGCGACGCCCTCGAGCGCAGTCGGCACCATGCCCAGCACGAGGGACGCCAGCGGGACGAAGAAGAGCGCCATCCCGACCCCGCAGATCACGAACGGCGCCACGAGATCGGCGTAGGGGGTGGTCGGCGTGGTGAGCGCGGCGAGCCAGGTGAGCCCGGCGGCCTGCAAGACGAGCCCGGTCACGACGAGCGGCTTGCCACCCCACCGTTCGGCGAGGATCCCGATGACCGGCGCGAGCAGCATCGCCATCGCGGTCCACGGGAGCACCCGGATCCCTGCCGCGAGCGGCGAATAGCCCTGCACGGTCTGGAAGAACTGGGTGAGGAAGAAGATCGCCCCGAACATCCCGAAGCTGAAGAAGAGCGCGGTGAGATTGACCGCAGCGAAGCCCCGCCGCGCGAACAGCCGGAGGTCGAGCATCGGATGGTCGGAACGGAGCTCCCAGGCGACGAAGGCACAGAGCCCGACCGCGCCGAGCGCGAAGGACCCGACGACCGAACTGCTCGTCCAGCCGTGCGCGTTGCCGCGCACGAGACCGAGCACGATGCCGAAGAGCCCCGCGCTGACCAGTGCCACGCCGGCGACGTCGAAGCGGGTCGAGGGTCCCTTCGACTCGGAGAGCTTCCACCAGGCGAGTGGGACGAGCACCGCGCCGACCGGGACGTTCAACCAGAAGATGTACTGCCAGGCCCAGCCGCTGGTCACCGCGCCACCGATCAGCGGCCCGACCGCGACCGCGGTCCCGCCGATCGCGCCCCAGATCCCGAGGGCCGCGTTGCGCCGCCCGGCCGGTACCGCGGCGCTCAGCAGGGTGAGCGAGAGGGGCATGATCATCGCGCCACCCGCGCCCTGGAGGGCTCGTGCCGCCACGAGCACCGAGATGCTCGGCGCGAGCGCGGCGACCGCGGACGACGCGGTGAACAACGCGATGCCGGCGACGAAGATGCGTCGCCGGCCGAACCGGTCGCCGACCGCGGCCGCGGAGAGCAGGAGCACCGCGAAGGTCAGGGTGTAGGCGTTCACCGTCCACTCGAGACCCGAGAGGCTGGCGTGCAGGTGCACCCGGATCACCGGCAGCGCGGTGAGCACGACCAGGTTGTCGAGCGAGGCCATGAAGAGCGCGAGGCCGGTGATGGCGATCGCCCAGATCGCCCGCGAGCGCGCGGTCTGCGGGCGGGGCGTCCTCGTGACCGAGCGCCTCGTGACCCGGCGGCTCGTCACACGGGAGCTCCCCGTGTCCGCCTTCGGCCGGCGCACCGTGCGCCACCTCTTCGTACGGGAGTGGTTCAGTTGTGAGTGGTCACTAGCTACGCGCGGCAAAAAAAGAGGGACGACCGGCTGGTTCATGCGGATACCTCCTCGTTCAGGGCCTTCTCCGCGCGCTGGCGCGCCTTGATGGCCTCGACTGCGGTGCGGATGGCCTCGGCCTTCTCCGGGTGCGGACAGAAGCTCTGTGCCCAGTGGTCCGATACCGAGAGAAGGTCGATGGCCGACATCACGTTGATCATCATCCCCATCGCGAAGAACTCGCGTATGCGATCGTCCGACTGGTGGGACCGTTCGGCGACGAGGTCGAAGAGCACCTCGAAGGTGTGGCGACACGCACTCGCCACATCCGGGTCGGACGGCGCGGCGGCGAACCCGTGCAGCTGGACCTGGAGCAGGTCGGGATCCTGCATGAGCTCGACGTAGGCCTGACCCATCGCCTCGAGGACCTCTTCGCCTTCGAGATCCTCGCTCGCCTCGGCCATCGCCCGGACGATCCGGTCCGCGACGAGCTCGTAGGTGGCGAGGAAGAGATCCTTCTTGGTGCCGAAGAGGCGGAAGAGGTACGGCTGGGAGATCCCCGCCCGGGCCGCGATCGCGTCGGTCGAAGTACCCGCGTAGCCGGACCGGGCGAACTCGGAGACCGCTGCGGCCAGCACCTCGGTGCGGCGCTCCTCGGCGGTCAGTCGGGAGGGAACCATCACGGGTTTGATTGTAAGTGGTTACTCACTTACTTGTCAAGATCCACGCTCGTCGCGAGTCGGAGACGCCTACCGGGTAGCGTCGACCCCATGGCCGCCGATCGGATCCGGCCCGAAGGGGACGGATCGCTCGCCGACACCGTGCTGGTCTCGAACCGCGGACCCCTGGCCTTCCAGCTGGTCGACGGCCGTCCCCAGCCGACGGTGGCCGGTGGCGGGCTCGCCGGGGCCCTCCGCCCGCTCGTGGCCGGTACAGGCGCAACCTGGGTTGCAGCGGCACTCGGCGAGGCCGACCGGGCCGCCGCGGGCCTCGGGATGATGGTCGACGAGGGCATCCGAATCGAGCTGGTCGATCCCGATCCGGACCTCTTCGCGATGGCCTACAACCTCGTGTCGAACGGCACCCTCTGGTTCTGCCACCACCACCTCTTCGACGCGCCCCGCCGCCCGCGGATCGACCGGAGATGGGGCGAGGCGTGGGACGCCTACCGCGAGCTCAACCAGCTGTTCGCGCTGCGAGTGGCCAAGGTCGCGCCCGAGGGCGGCCGCATCCTCGTGCAGGACTACCACCTGGCGCTCGTCGCCAACGAGTTGGTCCGCCTCCGCCCCGATCTCCGCACCGCGCACTTCACCCACACGCCCTTCGCCGACCCGTCCGTCCTCCGGATGCTGCCGACCGCGGCGGGCGAGGAGCTCCTCGCCGGCATGGCGGCATTCGGCGCGTGCGGCTTCCACTCCGACCGTTGGGCGGCGGCCTACCGCGCAGGGCTCACCGAGCTCGAGGTGGGGTCGGCCGGCTACCGCGGAGCCAACCCGACCTTCGTTTCGCCGCTGGCGGTCGACGCGGAGCGGCTCGCCTCGTCGGCCGCGGACCCGGCGGTGGCCGCGGCGGGCGCCCGCATCGAGGAATGGGTCGGTGACCCCGACCGCCAGGTCATCGTGCGGGTCGACCGGATGGAGCTCTCGAAGAACCTCCTCCGCGGGTTCTGGGCGTTCGACGAGCTGCTCGAGCGCGAGCCGCACCGTCGAGGTCGGGTGGTCTTCGTGGCACTCGCCTACCCCACCCGGCAAGGACTGCCCGAGTACCTCGCCTACCAGAACGAGGTGGAGTCGACCGTGGCCCGCATCAACGAGCGCTGGGCGACTCCCGGGTGGACCCCCATCGTCCTCGACGTCGAGGACGACTACGACCGGTCGCTCGCGGCGCTCACCCGCTACGACGTCCTGCTGGTGAACCCGGTGCGGGACGGGCTCAACCTGGTGGCGAAGGAGGGTCCGATCGTGAACACCCGCCACGGCGTCCTCGCCCTCTCGCGCGAAGCGGGCGCGTTCGACGAGCTCGGCCCGACGGCCTTCGAGCTCAACCCCTTCGACATCTCGGGCACGGCCGAGGTGCTCGGCCGTGCGCTCGACCTCGGGCGCGAGGAGCGGGTGGCAATGGCGGATGCGCTGGTCGCCCGGGTGCTGGCGCGCCGTCCCGCCGACTGGCTCGACGACCAGCTCGCCGCGGTGCGCTGAGTCAGGCCTCGGCGAGCCATCTGAGGACGCCGAGGGCGGCCGCCGGACCGGCGACCTGCAGGTCCGCCGCCTGGAGGACCTCTTCGGGCGTCTCCCCGTCGATCACCGCGACCGAAACCGCGATCACACCCGGCACCCGGCCGAGACCGGCCAGGGCGGCGAAGGCGGGCAGGTCGCCGAGATCGTCACCGAAGTAGCAGACCGCGGTGCATCCTCTGGCCAGCTCCTCGACGACCGAGCCCTTGTCGACCTCGAGGGGCGGGCGCAGCTCGATCGACATCCGTCCCGGAAAGGCGCGTAGGCCGTTGCGGGCGGTCTCCTCGGCCACCGCGGCCTCGGCCCAGCCGGCCGCCTCCGGGACGCGGCGCCAGTGGAGGGTGAACGTTGCACCCTTCGACTCGACGAGCACGCCGGCGGGTGCCGCGGCCGCCAACCGCGCGACCGTCTCGGCGACCACGGGGAGCCAGGGCTCGGCTGTCGGATCGAGGGTGACCCGCCCGTCCGGGCCCGCCTGTTCGAGTCCGTAGAGACCGACCAAGCGCGGGCCGGGTGCCCGAGGACTTTCCCTGGCGGGCGGGTGCACGTCGAGGTGGCTCCGGAGGTAGGAGACCGGGCGCCCCGAGACGACGGCCACGACGCCGAAGCGCGCCGCGAGCTCGGCGAGCAACCCGGACGCTCCCTCGAGGGGCTGTGCAACAGCCGGATCGTCGACGATCGGCGCGAGCGTGCCGTCGAAGTCGGTCAGGATCGCGGTCGTCGCCGGCGCGACGAGCAACGGCGCGAGCGCGCGACGGAGCGCATCGGGCAGAGGGGGCACGTCTTCGCGCCCGGACCCTAGGTCGTGGTGGTCGTCGACGCCGCTGTCGCGAGGTCGGGACCGACAACGACCACGACCTCCGCGGTGCCGATCGAGCTGATCGGCGCCGCAGTCGTGTAGGGCAGCACGGCGCTGGAGGGGAGATGCAGCGCGGCCGCGACCGATGCCGCCTCCTGCTGACGGCCTGCCACGTAGTACACGTGCGACGAGGACACCCTCGCCGACGCGTTGACCGGCGGCAACATGCTCCAGCCGACCGCCTGGAGCTCGTTGCTGACGGCGCCGGCCGCACCGCTCACACCGGTCGCGTTCGCCACCAGCACCGGAACCGAGCCCGGCGGGTGCGTGGTGCTCGTGGTCGTCGTCGAGCCGGCATGTGTCGAGCCGCCATGTGTCGAGCCCGCATGCGTCGTCGTCGTCGCCGTCGGCGGCGAGGTGGTCGTCGGGCTCGCGACCGACGGAGTGGTGGTCCCCTGCACCTTGCCGAGGGAGATGATCGCGACGACCACGAACACGGCCAAGAGCGCGACCGCACGGAGCGTCGGGAATCCACCCGGCCGCCCTCGCCTTGCGCCCGCCGCGGCCTCCCCCGGCTCGGATGGGTCGTCCACCGGGGGCCAGCCTGCCAACCGCAGGGTGCCGAAGCAAGCGTTTCGTACGCGTCGCCATGCGCCACCGCGACCGTTCTCGCAGGTGGAAGCTGGCTCGCGGCGCCCTGACCCTACACTTGGGGCGGCGCCGGGCTCTCCGCCGCCGTGCCGGTGTGGCGCAGTGGTAGCGCAGACGACTTGTAATCGTCAGGTCGTGGGTTCGACTCCCACCGCCGGCTCGCCGTCGACCTTCGCGCGTCGGATCCGGACGAGATCCGGGTATGTTCTGACGAGGCGACCAACCGAGCCCATCGGTGAGTCGTGGCGGAATCCGGAGGCGACACCGGGAGGAGCGGGCATGGCCGATCACTCGACGACCGCCGAGGCCCGCACGCTCACCGACCGTTTCCTCGCCACCCGCTCCCTGACCGAGGAATTGGCGGCACCGCTCTCCGCGGAGGACCAGACCGTCCAGTCGATGCCCGACGTGAGCCCGACCAAGTGGCACCGAGCTCATACCTCGTGGTTCTTCGAGACGTTCCTCCTCGCTCCGTCGCTCCCGTCCTACCGCGAGTTCCACCCCGCCTTCTCGGCGCTGTTCAACTCCTACTACCAGGCGGTCGGTTCGCCCTTCCCGCGCGGGGAGCGTGGGCTCGTCTCGAGACCGGGGGTCCACGAGATCGGCTGTTACCGCGCGCACGTCGACCACGGCATGCTCGCGCTGCTCGAGGGGCTCCTCGACGGCCCGACCTCGTCGCTCGTAGAGCTCGGCATCCACCACGAGCAACAGCACCAGGAGCTGTTGTTGATGGACATCAAGCACGTCCTGTCGCGCAACCCGCTCGAGCCCGCGTATGCGGGGCTCGACTCGCCATCCTCGTCGCCGGCGGCCGTCCCGACCGGCTGGAGCAAGTACCCGGGCGGCTCGTACCGGATCGGTCACGCAGGACAGTCGTTCGGTTTCGACAACGAGTTCCCGCGCCACGAGGTGCACCTCGAGCCGTTCGTCCTCGCGGACGTGCCGGTGACCTGTGCCGAGTGGCTCGCCTTCATAGAGGACGGTGGCTACCACCGTCCCGAGCTGTGGCTGTCCGACGGCTGGGCCGCCGTGCAGTCCGACGGATGGGAGTGCCCGCTCTACTGGTCGCGGAAGGACGGAGGCTGGGAGGAGTTCACCCTCGGAGGGTCGAAGCCTCTCGTCCCCGCGCAGCCGGTCTGTCACATCAGCTACTACGAGGCGGACGCATTCTCACGCTGGGCGGGTTGTCGCCTGCCGACCGAAGCCGAGTGGGAGGTCGCGGCCGCCGACCGGCCGGTCACCGGTCATCTCCTCGACCTCCGCGCCCTGCACCCGCAGCCGGTCACCGATCCGGCACCGAGCCCGTTCGGCGACGTCTGGCAGTGGACCTCCTCCGCGTACAGCCCCTACCCCGGCTTCACCGTCTCGCCCGGCGCGGTCGGCGAGTACAACGGGAAGTTCATGGTGAGCCAGTACGTGCTGCGCGGCGGCGGCTGCGTGACCCCGGCCGACCACATTCGCGCGACCTACCGCAATTTCTTCCCGCCGTCGGCCCGATGGGCGTTCAGCGGCCTGCGGATGGCACGCGACTCGTGAGCGTGCCGGCGACAGCCGGCGCGCCGGCAGAGGAGGGCGGAACCGGTCCAACACGCGGGTCGCCACGACCGTGAGCCCGGTCATCGCACCGACCGTCGAGGTCCATCTCTCCGGGGACGACCTCCGGCGCGCGCTCGAGGACGACGTGCGCACCGGGCTGACCTCCGACCCGAAGGAGCTCCCGCCCGTCTACTTCTACGACGACCGCGGCAGCCGGCTCTTCGAAGAGATCACCCGCCTCCCCGAGTACTACCCGACCCGCTGCGAGCGATCGATCCTCGACGCCCACGCGAAGGAGATGGTGCTGTACGCCGAGGCGGACGTGCTGGTCGAGATCGGAGCCGGCACATGCGAGAAGTCGCGGGTGCTGCTCGATGCGATGCAGGCGACCGGCCAGCTCGGCAGGTTCGTCCCTTTGGACGTGAGCGAGACGACCCTGCGAGAGGCCGCGAACGCCCTCGCCGAGGAGTATCCCGGCCTCACGGTGACCGCCGTCGTCGGCGACTTCCACCGCCATCTCGATCGCCTCCCGGCGGCAGGGCGCCGGTTGTTCGCCTTCCTCGGGGGCACCATCGGCAACCTCGATCCGGAGCAGCGTGCCGCCTTCCTCGGTGACGTCGCCGCGGTGATGGGTCCCCACGACCGTTTCCTGCTCGGCACCGACCTGGTGAAGGACCGGGCCCGGCTGGTGCGCGCCTACGACGACGCGGCCGGGGTGACCGCGGAGTTCAACCGCAACGTGCTCCACGTGCTCAACCGCGAGCTGTCCGCCGACTTCGATCCCTCGCGGTTCGTGCACGAAGCTCGATGGAACGAGCAGGACCAGCGGATCGAGATGTGGCTGCGCTCCGACCGCGACCAGCGGGTCACCGTCGCCGACCTCGAGCTCGAGCTCGCGTTCGCCTCCGGAGAGGCGATGCGCACCGAGATCAGCGTCAAGTTCTCACCCCGCACGCTCGAAGAGGAGCTGACGACTGCCGGCTTCGCCATCGAGGCGACGTGGGCCGCCGACGGCGACGAATTCCTGCTGACCCTCGCCCGTCCCGCCTGACCGCGGCGCCGCCGACTGCCGACCCGCCGGTCGGGTCGGTCACGCCTCGTCGAGGTCGCGGACCGCGGTCTCGATGGCACGGTGGAAGGTGGGGTACGCGTAGATCATGTGCCGGAGCCGCGTGGTCGGCACCGTCGCGTGCACGGCGAGTACGAGCATGCCGAGGACCTCGCCCCCCCACGGTCCCACCGAGGTCGCGCCGACGAGGACTCCGCGGTCGGCGTCCTCGACCAGCTTGACGAACCCGCAGTTGCCCGCCTTGTGGATCCACCCGCGGGCGGAGGTCGGAACCTCGGCCCGGCCGATCCGCACCCGGATCCCCTCGGCGCGCGCCTCCCGCTCGGTGAGGCCGACCGAGCCGATCTCGGGATCGGTGAAGGTCACCCGCGGCAGCGCGCGGTAGTCCGCAGGCACCACCTCGCGCCCGAGGACGTCGTCGACGACGATGTCCGCCTGGTACATCGAGACGTGGGTGAACGCGCCCTTGCCGGTGACGTCGCCGAGTGCCCAGGTCCCTGCGGCACCTTCCACTCGCAGCCGCTCGTCGACCGGCAGCGCGCCGGCCTCCTCGTCGACCCCGATCGAGGCGGCGTTGAGCCCCCGGAGATCGGGGCGCCGCCCCGTCGCGACGAGCAGCCGCTCGGCGACCACCGGAGGGCCGCCCTCGACCGACACCGTGAAGTACTCCCCGTCGTGGCGTACCGACTCGACCTCGACCGCGGTGCGGACCCCGATCCCCTCTGCTGCGAACACCTCCTTCAGGAGCTGCGCGGACTCGGGTTCCTCCGGGGCGACGAGGCACGGGCCGGCCTCGAGGATCGTCACCTCGGCATCGAAGCGGCGGAAGACCTGAGCGAGCTCGACGCCGACCGCGCCGCCGCCGACGACGCAGAGGGACGCCGGGACCGTCTCGGCCTCGATCGCCTCGCGGTTGGTCCAGTACGCAGTGCCATCGAGACCGTCGATCGGCGGAGCCCACGCCCGGGTCCCGACGTCGACCACCACCGCCCGGCTCGCCTCGAAGACGCGACCGTCGACCCCGACCCGGCCGGGGCCCTCGAGCCGTCCCCACCCGCGGACGAACCGGGCGCCCTTGGCCTCGAAGCGCTCGACCGCGACCCTGTCGTCCCAGTCGTCCGTCGCCTCGGCACGGATCCGGGCGGCGACCGGGGACCAGTCGGAACGGACCCGGACCTCGCCCGCCATGCCCGGCACCCGGTGCGCCTCGGCCAGCAGGTCGGCGGCTCGGATCATCATCTTCGACGGCACACACCCCCAGTAGGGGCACTCGCCCCCGAGGAGCTCGGCGTCGATCCCGACGACGTCGAGCCCCGCCTCGGCAAGTTCTGAAGCGACGAGCTCCCCGCCGGGACCCATGCCGACCACCACCACGTCGGCCCGCTCGCTCATCCCCGCTCCTTCGTCGGACGGCTCACCCTCGTCGGACGGCTCACCGCCGCGCTCGTCGCCGCGCCGGGGCCGGCTCGCCACTGCGCCGGCGCGCGATCTCGAAGCAGGCGACCGCGCCGGCCACTGCCACGTTGAGCGAGCCGATCGCGCCGTGCTGGGGGATCGAGGCCAGCACGTCACAGCGCCGCTCGCTCAACCTCGAGAGGCCCCCGCCTTCCGATCCGACCACCAGGGCCACCGGAGCATCGGCGAAGGTCAACCCGTAGACCGACTGCGGAGCCTCCGCGACGAGGCCGACCGTCCAGACCCCCTGCGACGAGAGACGCTCGAGCGCGGAGGGGACACCGGGAACGAGCGCCATCGGGAGATGCTCGACGGCGCCGGCCGCGACCTTGGTCACGCTGGGCGAGAGGTGGACCGACCGGTGCCTCGCCAGCACCACACCGGTGACGCCGGCGCACTCGGCGCTCCGCAGCAGCGAACCGAGGTTCTGCGGATCGGAGATCCCGTCGACGACGAGGAGGAACGCGGTCTCGCCGCGCGAGGTCGGCTCGCAGAGCGAGGCGAGCGGCACCGGCTCGACCGGTCTGGCGCGGGCCACCACCCCCTGGGGCGCGTCGGAGCGGGCGAGCGAGTCGATCCGGCGTCTCGGCACGGGGATCACCCGGATGCGGCGTCGCGCTGCCAGCGCCTCGATCTCGTCGAGGATCGGCGCCTCGTCCATCCCCTCGGCCATGAGGACCTGTTGGACCGGACGCGTCCCGGCGAGCAGCTCCCGAACCGCCTGGCGGCCTTCCACCTGATCGCCGCCGAGACCTCGGTCGGCGCTACCGGCCCGGCGCGCGCGGGCGCCCGTCGCCCTTTTGTCCTCGGTCCTCCTCCCTGCCCGGGGCGGTTGTCCCCGCCGATCCCCCTTTCGGGGCCTCGGGGCCGGGCTCACGTCGCTGGCTCGTCCGAGGGTCCCCCGACGGCGGGCGCGAGCAGCACGACCGCGACGCAGGCGATCCCCTCGGCCCGGCCGAGCGCTCCGAGCCCTTCGGCCCGAGTGGCCTTCACGTTGACCGGTGCGCGGAGCACCGCAGAGACCCGCTCGGCCATGGCGTCGGCGAACGTGACGAGCCGGGGGCGCTCGGCCACCACCGTGCAGTCGGCGTTGAGCGGCGACCAACCGGCCTCCCGCGCGAGTCCGACCACCCGGCCGAGGAGCTCGAGGCTGTCGGCTCCCTCCCACACCGGGTCGGTGTCGGGCGCGTGCCGGCCGAGGTCTCCGAGGCCGGCTGCGCCGAGCACCGCGTCGCACACCGCGTGGGCGACCGCGTCGCCGTCGCTGTGCCCTTCGAGCCCCCGAGCGCCGTTGCCGGTGACCACCACTCCGCCGAGTACGAGTGGGCGGTCGGGATCTTCGGAGAATCGATGGACGTCGAGGCCCTGTCCGATCCGCAAGCCCGAGGGGACCGACGGCCGCGGCCGGTCGCTGCTCACCACAGGTTCACGTGCCCCGCCGCGACAGCAGCGCGGCCGCGAGCTCGAGGTCCTCCGGGCGCGTCACCTTCACGTTGCGGGGGTCGCCCGCGACCGTGCACACCGGCACGCCGAGCCGCTCGAGCAGTCCCGCATCGTCGGTTGCCTCGCCGTTCTCGCGGTGCGCGCGGCGGAGGGTCGCGGCGTCGAACGCCTGTGGGGTCTGAACGGTGACCAACCCCTCGCGGTCGACGGTCGAAGTGACCACGGTGCCGTCCACGCGCTTCAACGTGTCCGAAACCGGGAGCGTCGGCACCGCACCCGCCGCTTCGCCGGAGCGGACCGCCTCGATCACCGCGGAGAACAGCGCGGCGCCGGCCAGCGGCCGGACCGCGTCGTGGACGACGACGATCGCCGCATCGTCGGGGACCACGTCGAGCCCGGCGCGCACCGATGCCGCCCGGGTCGGTCCGCCGGCCACCACCACATCGGCACCGTACCCGGCTCCCTCCGTCGAGGTGGCGTCGTCGGGTTCGACGTCGCGGGGCACCACCAACACCGAACCGTCGGTCGCGGCACGGGCCGCGGCGACCGACCACGAAACCACCGAGCGCCCGCAGAGGTCGCTGAATTGTTTCATCCCGCCGAAGCGGTGGCCCGACCCGCCCGCCACCACGATGGCCCAGACCGGCCCGGGTCGGCTCAGGGCAGCGCCTCGTTGAGGCGGACCTCGGCAGTCTCCTCGTCGACCCCGAGGGCGAAGGTGAGCTCCGAGACGAGGATCTGGCGGGCCCGGCTCAGCATCCGCTTCTCGCCTGCGGAGAGACCCTTGTCCTTGTCGCGGATCGAGAGGTTCCGGACCACCTCGGCCACCTGGTAGATGTCGCCCGAGCGCAGCTTCTCCGAGTGGTTCTTGTACCGCCTCGACCAGTTGGTCGGCATCCGGGCCTCCTTCTTGCGGAGCACCGCGAACACCTCCTCGACCTCTTCGTCGTTGATCACCTCGCGGAGGCCCACACCGTCGGTGTTGTCGGCCGGGACCATCAGGGTGAGGTCCCCGTACGCCAGGCGTAGGACCAGGTACTCCTGCTTCTTGCCGAATGCTTCCTTGGTCTCCCGCCGCTCCACGACGGCCGCGCCGTGGTGCGGATAGACGACCTTGTCACCGATGTCGAACACCCTGCCTCCTGGTGTTGCGCGCAGCATCCCGGGCGTAGTCGGCGAGCCGGGAACCGCGAGGGGGGAAGACGCGATTGTACACGGCCTGCTACTGGTACCGCTCGAAGATGCTGGCCTCGGCGAGGCGCGACAGGCCGTTCTTCACGGTGTGGGCTCGTGTCTGACCGACGCCCTCGACCTGCTCGAGCTCGGTGAGCGAGGCCCGCATGATCTGCTGGAGGTTGGAGAACCGGTCGACGATCCGCTCGATGATCGCATCGGAGAAGCGGGGCAGCCGGTAGAGGAGCCGGTAGCCGCGGGGCTCGATCGCCGAGTCGGTGGCGTGCAGCGAACCCGGGAGGCGGAGGACCTCTGCCACCTTGGCCGGGTCGCGCAGCTCCTCGGCCCGCAGGCGGGCGAGGTGCACGACGATCCCCTCGACGGTCGCCCGCCGGTCGCCGTCCTTCGAAGGGAGCGCGATGCAGTAGTCGCGGATCACGAGCTCGAGAGCCGAGGCCACACCGTCGGCCAGCTCCGCCGACTGCAACCCGACCAGCCGTCCGTCCTCACCGAGCTCGACCAAATAGCCGTCGACCTCCTCGGCGATCCGCAGCACCATCTCGGCCGCCTGCACCACCCCCACCACGTCGCCGACCGACACGGTGTCCTCGACCTCGAGGACCGAGAGACCGTCGAGTGCCACGTCGAAGCGGCTCCGGAAGCGCTGCATGGTGGCGAGGGCCTGATCGGTGCGATCGTGCAGCCAACCGATCGGCTGGATGGTGTGCTTCTGGTCGTTGCGGTAGACGGTGATCACCGACATCGCCGCCGACACCGAGATGACCGGGACGTCGATGGACCTCGCGACCCGCTCGGCCGTCCGGTGGCGGGTCCCCGTCTCGGTGGTCGGGATCGACGGCTCGGGCATCAAGTGGACGTTCGCCCGCGCGATGCGCGACGCGTCGGCGGCCACGATGATCGCGCCGTCCATCTTCGCCAGCTCCGAAAGGCGCTGCGGGCTGAACTCCGAGTCGAGGAGGAATCCGCCCGAGCAGATGGAGAGCACCCGCGGGTCGTCGCCGAGGACCACGAGCGCCCCACGCTTGGCACGCAGGATCCGATCGAGCCCGTCACGCAGGGGCTGCCCCGGTGCCGCCATCGCGAGCGAGTCGCTGAGCTCGGGGCTCTGGCGGGTGTTCACGTGGGAATGGTACCTGCCGCGCTGTGGACCATCCCCGAGCGGGCGCGCGCCGGTGGGGCGCCGCGAGTGCTCAGAGCGGGACGAGTCGGAGCGCCTCGCGACGTGGACGGGCGGTCGCCTGACGAGCGGCCGCTTGACGCAGGACCGCGATCGCGTCGGGCACGCACGCCACCCGTACGAGCTCCATGCCCTCGGGTCCCTTCGGCGCCGAGAAGGGCACCACCGCCCGGCCGAACCCGAGACGGGCGAGCTCCTCCAGCCGGCGCGAGAGGTTGGCGACCTGGCGCACCTCGCCGGCGAGCCCCACCTCGCCGACCGCGGCGAGGTCGGCCGGCAGCGCGACCGCGGTCGCTGCCGAGGCGACCGCGAGTGTGAGGGCGAGATCGGCCGCGGGTTCGGTGACGCGGATGCCGCCGACCACCGAGGCGAAGACGTCGAAGTTCGGCAGCTGCAGCCCGGCGTGGCGCGAGAGGACGGCGAGCGTCATCAACAGCCGGCCACCGTCGATGCCGACCGCCGAGCGGGCCGGCTTTCCCTGGGCCGCGGGGACGACCAGGGCCTGCAGCTCCACCACGAGCGTCCGGCGGCCCTCCGCCGAGGGCAGGAGGATGCTGCCCGGCGCGCCCTCGCGGCGGTCGCCGAGGAGGAGGCGGCCCGGATCGTCGACCCGGTCGAGGCCGTGCTCGCCCATCTCGAAGAGACCGACCTCACCGGCGGGGCCGAAGCGGTGCTTGACCGCGGTCAGCAGACGCAGCGCGTGGTGGCGGTCCCCCTCGAAGGCGAGCACGGTGTCGACCATGTGCTCGAGCGCCTTCGGTCCGGCAAGGGTTCCGTCCTTCGTCACGTGGCCGACCAGCACGGTCGCGACCCGGTGGGCCTTGGCAGCGTTCACCAGCTGCTCCGCGCACTCGCGCACCTGGGTGATGCTGCCCGGCGGAACCCGGCGGTCGCCGGGCGGCGCCGGATCGGACGAGACGGCCTGGATCGAGTCGACCACCACCAGGTCGGGGCGCGTGTCGGCCACCACCGCCCGCGCCGTCCCCACGTCGGTCGTGGCGAGGACCATGAGACCCGCTGACAGCGGGCCGAGCCGCTCCGCCCGCAGGCGCACCTGGTGGGCGGACTCCTCGGCCGCGACCAGAAGGACGCGCTCGCCCGCTGCGGCGCGTGCCGCGAGCAGCTGGAGCACCAGGGTCGACTTGCCGATGCCCGGTTCCCCACCGAGGAGCGTGACCGATCCGGCTACGAGGCCGCCCGAGAGCACCCGGTCGAGCTCCGCCACGCCGGTCGGCACCGCGGTCGCCTCCGCGATGTCGAGCTCACCCAGCGGGACGGGCGTGGCGGGGGGCTCGGCGGAACCGAACGTGCCCGCCGCCGGGGCGCGGAGGACCTCCTCGACCAGGGTGTTCCATTCGCCGCACCCGGGACACCGCCCCGCCCAGCGCGCGGTCGTCGTGCCGCAGTCGGTGCAGCGATGAGGCTTTGCGGTGTTCGCCATCGCCCCGATGGTACGGAGCGGGTGTAACCAGCCCGGCGGAGCCCTAGTCGGCGGAGGAGTCGGCGCCGGCCATCTCGATCGGCGGCGGCTCGATGCCCTCGATCGCCCGGAAGCTGAGCTGCTGCTCACCGACCACGAGCGGCGGAGCGCCCTTCACGTCGTACGCCTCGGCCATCTCGGGGGTGATCGTCTCGACGTCGACGAGGACGGTCTCTCCGACCCGGAACTCCTTCCAGAGGATCCGCTCGGAGAGCGGGTCCTCGACCATCTGCTGGATGGCCCGGCGGAGTGGACGGGCACCGAGCTGGGGGTCGTAGCCCTTGGCCGCGAGCAGCTGCTTCGCCTCCGGGGTGAGCACGAGGCTCAGACCCTGGAGCTCGAGCTGGGTCGAGAGCCGCTGGATCATCAGGTCCACGATCTCGACCACCTCGGCCATCGAGAGCTCGTGGAAGACCACCACCTCGTCGATGCGGTTGAGGAACTCGGGCCGGAAGTGCGCCTTCAGCGCCTCGTTGACCTTCGTCTTCATCCGCTCGTAGGTGACCGCCTCGGACGACTTGGCGAAGCCCACGGTCGACTTGCGGAGGTCGGCCGTCCCGAGGTTCGAGGTCATGATGAGCACGGTGTTCTTGAAGTCCACCGACCGGCCCTGGGCGTCGGTCAGTCTCCCGTCCTCCAGGATCTGGAGCAGGGTGTTGAAGACGTCGGTGTGGGCCTTCTCGACCTCGTCGAAGAGCACGACCGAGAACGGCTTGCGGCGCACCGCCTCGGTGAGCTGGCCGCCCTCCTCGTAGCCGACGTATCCCGGTGGGGAGCCGACCAGACGGCTCACCGTGTGCTTCTCCATGTACTCGGACATGTCCAGCTGGATGAGCGCGTCCTCGTCGTCGAAGAGGAACTCGGCCAGGGTCTTCGCGAGCTCGGTCTTCCCCACGCCGGTCGGGCCGAGGAAGATGAACGAGCCGCTCGGGCGCTTCGGGTCCTTGAGCCCGGCCCGCGTGCGGCGGATCGAGCGGGAGAGCGCGGCGATCGCCGGCTCCTGTCCGATCACCCGCTTGTGGAGCTCCTCTTCCATCCGCAGGAGCTTCGCGGTCTCCTCCTCGGTGAGGCGGTAGACCGGGATGCCCGTCCAGTTGGCGAGCACCTCCGCGATGACCTCCTCGTCGACGACGTCGAAGAGGTCGACGCCCTCGGCGCGCCACTCGGCCTCCATGGCCTCTTTGCTGTCGAGACGGTCCTTCTCCTGCTCCGCGAGCTTCTTCGCCTGGTCGAAGGCCTGCTTCTCGATCGCGGACTCCTTGTCCGCGCGCAGTCGCAGGATGTCCTCCTCGAGCTTCTTGTAGGCGGGGGGCGTGGTCATCCGCCGGATGCGCAGTCGGCTCCCTGCCTCGTCGATGAGGTCGATCGCCTTGTCCGGCAGATATCGGTCGGCGAGGTAGCGGTCGGCGAGGTTGGCCGCGGCCACGAGCGCCTGGTCGGTGATGGTCACCGCGTGGTGCGACTCGTAGCGGTCGCGCAGGCCCTTCAAGATCTCGATGGTCAGCGCGACGTTCGGCTGCTCGACCTTGATCGGCTGGAAGCGCCGCTCGAGGGCGGCGTCCTTCTCGAGGTGCTTGCGGTACTCGTCGATGGTGGTGGCGCCGATGGTCTGGAGCTCACCGCGGGCCAGCATGGGCTTCAGGATCGAAGCGGCGTCGATGGCACCCTCCGCGGCGCCCGCACCGACCAGGGTGTGGAGCTCGTCGATGAACAGCACGATGTCGCCGCGGGTGCGGATCTCCTTCAGGACCTTCTTCAGGCGTTCCTCGAAGTCGCCGCGGTAGCGGCTGCCTGCCACCAGCGCGCCCAGGTCGAGTGTGTAGAGCTGTTTTCCGGTCAGCGTCTCGGGCACGTCGTCGGCGACGATCCGCTGCGCGAGTCCCTCGACGATGGCCGTCTTGCCGACACCCGGCTCACCGATCAGTACCGGGTTGTTCTTGGTCCGGCGGGAGAGCACCTGCATCACCCGCTCGATCTCTTTCTCGCGTCCGATGACCGGGTCGAGCTTGTGATCGCGCGCAAGGGCGGTCAGGTTGCGACCGAACTGGTCGAGCACCGGCGAACCGGTCGGCGCGTCCGAGGACTGCGATCCGGGTGCACCCGCGCCCACCGACTCCTTGCCCTGATAGCCGGAGAGGAGCTGGATCACCTGTTGGCGAACTCTCGGGAGGTCCGCGCCGAGGCTCTGGAGAACCTGAGCGGCGACACCCTCGCCCTCGCGGACGAGGCCGAGCAACATGTGTTCCGTGCCGATGTAGCTGTGACCGAGCTGGAGCGCCTCGCGCAGCGAGAGCTCGAGCACCTTTTTCGCCCGCGGGGTGAACGGCGGCGAACCGGTCGGCGCGGTGCCGGCCAACCCGATCGTCTCCTCGACCTTCTCGCGGACAGCCTCGAGCGAGACGCCGAGCGACTCGAGCGCCTTCGCGGCGACGCCCTCCCCCTCGTGGATGAGGCCGAGGAGAATGTGCTCGGTACCGATGAAGCTGTGATTCAGCAGACGCGCCTCTTCCTGGGCAAGCACCAGGACTCGACGAGCTCGGTCTGTAAACCGTTCGAACACTTCACCGCCTCCATCCGCGGTCAGTCACTGAACCCAAAGTGTACAGGCGACCGTGTCACCCGCACCCGCACACCCCCACCTCTTGGACGCTTTTCCCAGCCATCGGCATCCTGGCCTATCGTCTGTAGGAAGTGAACGTCGTCGAGCTTCTCGGGCTTCCCGCACTCGAAGATCAGCTGCAGGGGCTCGAGCCCCTGCTCGTCGAGTCGGTGGTCACCGGCGACACCTTCCTCGACGAGGTCACGACCCACCTGCTCGCGGCCGGTGGGAAGCGGCTCCGGCCCACCTTGACCCTGGCCACCGCCACGGGCGGCGCGCGTCCGGCCACGCGGGAGGACCTTCTCGGCGGGGTCGCCGTCGAGCTCGTCCACCTGGCGTCTCTCTACCACGACGACGTGATGGACGAGGCGACCATGCGCCGCAACGTAGAGAGCGTCAACGCGCGGTTCGGCAACCTGATCGCGATCGTCGCAGGTGACTTCCTGCTCGCCCGTTCGGCGGAGATCGCCGCGGGGCTCGGCACCGAGATCGCCGGGCTCCTGGCCGCGACCCTCGGGCGTCTCTGCCAGGGCCAGGTGGCCGAGGTCCGATCGGCCTTCCAGAAGAACCGCACCCGCGAGGAGTACACCGACACCATCGCCGGCAAGACCGCGTCGCTGATGGCGACCTCGTGCCGCATCGGTGCGCTGACCGGCGGCCTCCCGCGCGACCAGGTCGAGGCGTACACCGCGTTCGGGCGCTACTTCGGGATGATCTTCCAAGTGCGCGACGACATCCTGGACGTGGTGGGTACCGAAGCGGAGCTCGGCAAGCAAGCCGGTCAGGACCTGGCCGAAGGCGTCTACACCCTCCCGGTGCTCCTCGCGCTCGCCGACCCGGTCGCCGGGCCCGAGCTCAACCCGCTGCTCGGCGCGCGGCTCGAGCGGCCGGAACGGGACAAGGCGCGCTCGATCGTGGCGGAGTCGGGCGCGATCGAGCAGTCGGTGCTGGTAGCCCGCAAGTACGCAGCGCTCGCCGCCGAGGCGGTCGACACCGTCTCGACGAGCCCGCTACGCAGCGGTTTCGCGGCCATGGCCCACTCATTGGTCGAGGCCATCCCCGCCGGGTGAGGCTGCTCCCGGTCCAATCGGCCGGGACGAGGAGGAGACCGCCGGGGACGCCGAGCCGGAGAGGTCCGGCTCTAGGACGGGCGGTTCAGGACGTGGTGCCCGAGGTGGTGGGGGCCGACACGTGGCACTTCGTCTCGATCGCCTGTGCGGCCTTGGTGAGCTTCTGCTCGAGCTGAGGGCTCTCGAGGCGGGTGATCGTCTTCTCGAGCCGGTTCGCGCGCTTGGTCCGTCCGTGGGCCTTGGCCGCTGCCTCCGCCTTGTTGAGGGCCGGGAAGCCGTTCGAGATCTGGCTCTCGGTGCGCTGGATGCGCGCCAGGACCTTGGTGGCCCGGGCGCACTTGAAGTGGGCCCCGACCCTCGGCGCCGCGGTGAGCACGGGCGTCGTTGCCCCGGCCGTGCCGGCCGCGGCGAGCGACAGGGCTCCTGCCGCGACGACGATGGCGCTCAGCTTCTTGGCCATCGGGACGAGCCTGCTCATGGTGGTTCCCTCCTCGTCGCGCTCCTCGGTCGCCGGTCCGCCCGGCGTCCCCCCGTTCCGCCCAGGAGGAGATCCCCCGTTATGCCATGGGGAGATGTGGGAACAGTGATGTCGATGTTAGGGGACCGTGAGGTCCAGGCGTCAGCGGGCGGGACCGGGGCGCCATCCGCGGAACTTGTCAGGCTGACTGCCAGTAATTCCCCTGCTCGGAGCTCCTCGTCGTCCAGGGCGAACGGCCAGCGCAGAGGGCAGGGCCAGGGTGGGGGGAGGCGGAAAAAGGTAGCGTCATCGGTGATGGTCCACATGGCGGGTGCGGATTCGAGCGCTCAGGGGTCGCTCGAGGCGAACGGGCACCGTGACGATCTGGTCCGGGCAGTGCCCGACGGCCGGCGGCGGCGGCGCGTGCAGAACCGCCTCGCGGTGGTCGACGCCCTGCTCGACCTCTACGAAGACGGCAACCTCCGACCCGGAACCGACGAGATCGCCGAGCGGGCCGGCCTCTCGCCGCGCTCGCTTTTCCGGTACTTCGACGACGTCGACGACCTGGCCCGCGCCGCAGTCACCCGGCAGCAGGAACGCGCGTTGCCGCTCGTGCCCATCGGGGTCAACGTGGACGCGTCACTGCGCCAGAAGGCCAACGGCCTCGTCGAGCAACGCTTCCGTCTCTTCGAGGTGGTCGGCCAGGCCGCGAAGGTGTGGAGGATCCGCTCCCCGTTCCAGCCGGTGCTCGCGGAGGAGCTCGCCCAGACCCGCGCCTTCCTCCGTAGTCAACTGCTCGACCTGTTCGGTCCCGAGCTCGAGCGAATGAGCGGTCGCAAGGCCGCGTCCGTCGTGGCCGCCGCCGACGTGCTCACTTCTTTCGAGTCCTACCAGCTGCTCCTCGACGATCAGGGTTTCGCGATGGAGGAGGCGAAGGCAGTGATGGCCGAATCTCTCGTCGCGGTGTTCGGACCCGGCGCGCGCACGCGTCACTGATCGCCGCTCGCCGGATCCGACCGGTTCGCACCCGCGCGGAGATACCGCCACCCGCCCTCAACCGTGCGGGGCGGCTCCGATGGTCGCGGCGTTCCGCTCGAAGATGATGCGGAGCCCGTGCAGGGTCAGCCACGGCTCGACGTACTCGATCTCCTCCGCGTAGGGGGAGATCAGCTCGGCGAGGCCCCCGGTGGCGACCACCGTGGACTCCCCGAGGACCCCGGAGAAGCGCCGGCAGAGCCCGTCGACCTGCCCGGCGAACCCGTAGAGCGCTCCCGACTGGATCGATTCGACCGTCGACTTGCCGATGACACTGCGGGGCTCGACCAGCTCGACCCGCCGCAGCGCGGCGGCGTGTGCGAACAGCGCGTCGAGGCTCACCGCCACACCGGGGGTGATCGCGCCCCCGAGGTACTCGCCGGCCGCCGAGATCGCGTCGAAGGTCGTCGCGGTGCCGAGATCGACCACGATGCAGGGACCACCGAAGAGGTCGTAGGCGCCCACCGCGTTGGCGATCCGGTCGGCCCCCACCTCCTTCGGATTGTCGTAGAGGATCGGCATGCCGCTCTTCACTCCCGGTTCGAGCACGACGGAGGGGACGTCGAACCAGCGCGCCACCATCAAGCGGAGGTTGGCGGTCACCAGCGGTACCGAGGAGGTGACCGCGATACCGGTGACCGCGTGCTCGATGTCAAGCCCGTCGAGGTCGAGCAGCTGGGTGAGCAAGAGCGCGTGCTCGTCCGCGGTGCGTTCCGCCACCGTCGAGAGCCGCCAGTGATGCGCGAGGCCGGTCGGCTCGCTCCCGTCGAGGCGTGCGGTTCGGTCGGGCGGTTCGGTGAGGTCGTCGGCGAAGAGGCCGACGACGGTCTCGGTGTTCCCGACATCGATCGCGAGCAGCATCCTCAGCCCTTCCGTTTGCCCGTCGGGAGCCTGCGCGCCGCGCGCTCGAGGTCCAGTGCGAGGTCGAGGGCGGGTGCCGAGTGGGTGAGCGCCCCGACCGACACCAGATCCGCACCGGCCGCCGCCACTGCCATCGCGCGCACGTGGTCGATCCCGCCGGACACCTCGACCAGGGTCGAGCCACCGGCTGCGCGAACCCGTGAGACGCAGTCCGCGGTCTGGTCGAGATCCATGTTGTCGAGCATGACCACCGAGGCGCCCGCCGCGACTGCCTCGTCGACCTGGTCCTCGCGCTCGCACTCGACCTCGACCATCCGTCCCGGCCAGCGGTGTCGGGCCTCGACCACCGCGTCGGTGACCGAAAGGGCGCCGAGGTGGTTGTCCTTCACCAGCACCGCCTCCGACAGGCTCCCGCGATGGTTGTGGCCGCCGCCGGCCCGCACGGCAGCCTTTTCCAACGCGCGCAGGCCCGGAGAGGTCTTTCTGGTGTCGAGCACCCGGGTCGCCGGGTTGACGGACGAAACCGCTTCGACGAACTGCCGGGTCAGGGTGGCGACACCCGAGAGGTGGCAGAGGAAGTTGAGAGCGGACCGCTCGGCGGTCAGGATCGAGCGCAGACGGCCGGTGATCGACGCGACCTCGTCGCCCGGCCCCAGTGCGGCCCCGTCACCCATCCTCCAGTAGACGAGCAGGTCGTGATCGACCTGGCGGAAGGTCTCGTGCGCGCAGGCGGTCCCGGCGAGGGTTCCGTGTGCGCGGCTCACGATCGACACGGTCCTCTCGGCGTCCTCGGGGACCAGTGCCGCGGTCAGGTCCCCCATCGGCAGCAGATCCTCGGCGAGTGCCCGAGCCACCGCGTCGGCGACCGCCACGTGGGGCGGATCGAACTCCGCGCTCAATCCCTCGCCCGTTCGTGAGAGGTTCACCGCTCGGCGTCCTCGCCTGTCGCCGCGGCGTCGTAGAGCGCGATCCCGTCTGCGGAATGGACGATGCGGCGGTGCCAGCGCTCGGAGGTCTCGGGATGGTCGCTGCGCACGTGTGCACCGCGAGTCTCGCAGCGCACCGTCGCCGCGCGCAGCAGGCTCGCCGCGGCGGTCGCAAGGTTGGAGAGCTCTCCGAGCGCCCGCGAGGTCACCGGTGCACCGCCCGCCTCGGCGCCGATCGCGTCGATCACCTCGCCGGCCGCTGCGAGCGAGCGCGCACTGCGGACGACACCTGCTCCCTCGGTCATCGCCCGCTGCAGAGTGTCCCGCGTCTTGACCGCGTCGAGCCGGCCCCGGACAGGGTCGTCCCCGCGCGGTCGTCCCCCGCGCGGTCGTCCCCCGCGCGGCCCCGTCCTGCCCAGGGGGCCGCCTCGCCCCGGTCGACCGCGGTCGCGCGGCCCTCGAGGACCGCGCGCAGCACTCCGGTCGGGGTGGGACCCGGGCGGCCCCGCACGATGCCCTCGGCCAGCCGTGCACCGAAGACCATCCCCTCGAGCAGTGAGTTGGACGCCAACCGGTTGGCGCCGTGCACCCCGGTGCAGGCGACCTCGCCCGCGGCCCAGAGCCCGGGCAACGCGGTCGCGCCGGAGAGGTCGGTGACGACACCCCCCGAGAGGTAGTGGGCGGCCGGCGCGATCGGCAGCCAGTCGCTCGAAGGGTCGAGCCCGATCGCTGCGAGATTGGCCGCGATGGTGGGGAAGCGGGTACCGAACCAGGCGAGGCCCGTCGCGTCGAGCCAGAGGCTGTCGACGCCCTGAAGCGCCATCCGGTCGGCCATCGCAGCGCTCACCACGTCGCGGGGTGCCAGCTCGTCGACGAAGCGCTCACCGTTCGCGTCGCGGAGCAGCGCGCCGTGCCCGCGCAACGCCTCCGACAGCAAGGGCCTCGGCATCGCGGGGTGGTGCAGCGCGGTCGGATGGAACTGCATGAACTCGATGTCCGCGACGGGCACACCGGCGCGGAGCGCCATCGCCAGCCCGTCGGCGGTCGCCTCTGCCGGGTTGGTGGTCACCGCGAAGAGCTGGCCGGCTCCGCCGGTGGCGAGCACCGTCTCGCGAGCACGAACCTCCGCGAGGTTGCCGTCGGCATCGAGGGCGCGCACGCCACAGCACCGACCGTTCTCGACGAGGAGGTCGAGGGCGAACCACTCCTCCAGGACGGCGGCTGCGCTCAGCCGGGTCGCGTCGACAAGCGCGCGCTCGACCTCGGCTCCGGTGGCCGCGCCGCCGGCGTGGACGACCCTCGCCGTCGAATGCCCGCCCTCGCGGGCGAGCGCCAACGCGCCGCCGGGGAGCCGGTCGAAGACCGCGCCCATCGCGATCAGCTCGCGCACCCGCGACGGCCCTTCGTCCACGAGGACTCTCACCGCGTCGGGATCGCAGAGTCCTGCACCCGCGGCGAGGGTGTCCGCAAGATGGAGGTCGGTCGAATCCTCGTCGCCGCCGAGGACGGCCGCGACCCCTCCCTGGGCCCACCGGGTGGCCGACTGGGAGAGCTCCGCCTTGGTCAGGACCCCGACCCGCAGTGCCGCCGGAGGCGCGCCGGCGCCGGTCGTCGCGCTCGGCAGCGGGGCCGCGAGGCGGACTGCCGCCGAGAGACCGGCCACCCCACTGCCGAGCACCAGGACGTCGAGGTCGGACGGGGGCGGGGCCGGCCGCCGGGTGGACGGTGCCACGCTCAGCGGGGACGACGAGGGTCGAGGTTGTCGATGAGCCGCACTTGCC
Source organism: uncultured Acidimicrobiaceae bacterium (assembly GCA_963769905.1). GTDB lineage: Bacteria > Actinomycetota > Acidimicrobiia > Acidimicrobiales > RAAP-2 > Bog-756. The sequence goes on along the minus strand of CAVYNG010000002.1, from coordinate 55,308 downwards.
CCACGGTCGCCGCGACCAGCAGGCGGAGCGGGCGGTCGCTCCGGCCGCCGACCTGTTCGAGGTTCTCGGCGTCGACGAGGACCGCGTAGTCGAGCACCACCGCCGGCTCGTCGGCGACGACCACGGCCATCGCCTCTTCGACCGCGGTACCCGGGTCACCCCGAGCCCACGCCGAGGCCCCTGCCCGCAGCGCCCGCGAGAGGACGAGGGCAGCCGCGCGCTCGTGCTCCGTCAGGTGCGCGTTCCGGCTGGAGAGGGCGAGCCCGTCCTCGCAGCGGACCGTCTCACACCCGACGATCTCGGCAGGGAGCGAGAGATCGCGCACCATGCGCCGGACGATGGCCAGCTGCTGGAAGTCCTTCTCGCCGAAGTAGGCGCGACACCGGCCGGTGGCCGAGAGGAGCTTGACCACGACGGTGCACACCCCCTCGAAGTGCCCCGGACGCGAGGGGCCCTCCCACCGGCGGGCCAGGGCGGGCACCCGCACCTCGGTGGCCGGGGCCTGTGGCCAGTCCGGGTACATCTCCTCGACACTTGGCGCGAAGACGACGTCCGCACCGGTCGCCGCGGCGATCGCCAAGTCCGCGTCGAGGTCCCGCGGGTAGGCGAGGAGGTCGTTCGCGTCGCCGAATTGGGTGGGGTTGACGAAGACGGTGACCGCGACGACGTCGCACTCGGAGACCGCACGCTCGATCAGCGCGCGATGCCCGGCGTGCAGCGCGCCCATGGTGGGGACGAGCCCAACCGTCCGACCCGCGGCGCGCTCGGTCTCGAGCAGCGAGAAGTACTCCGCCACGGTGTCGAAGACCCGGATGCCCACCGATCGCGATCGGGACGGTCGGGGAAGCGTCACCGTCGCGCCGTCGCTCACGCGACCTGTTCCGTCTCCGGGCGCGTGCCCGCGCCCGCGCCGCGGGCGGTGCGCGCCGACTCCGCGCCGTCGGTGAGCCGCGCGTCGAGCGCGAGGCGGCGGGCGAGCCCGACCATCGCGTCATAGGCCGCGAGCTCGCTGCGACGGCCGGGCATCTCGGCGATCACCTCCCGGTGACGTTCGATCGTGCTCCAGTCCCCGCGGGCGGCGGGTCCGGTCAGGGCGGGACGCGGACCGAGGGCGAAGGCGTCGTCCGCGGCCGCACGCACCAGGCCGGCGAACGCGTCGAGCGGAACCCCGGCGAGATCCGCCAGGCGCTCCACCTGTCCGAGGAGGGCGACCAGATGGTTGGCCGCGACGGTGGCGGCCGCGTGGTACGCGCCGCGGCGCGCGTCGTCGACCGCGGCCGCGCGCCCCCCGAGGGAGTCGGCGAGCGCTCGGGTGATCGGATCGCCGGCCACCGCGAAGGTCACGCCCGAACGCAACCGCTCGGCACCCACCTCCTCGTTCGGCAGGGGCACGAGCGGATGGAGGGAACCGCGGCGCGGGTGGGGCACGAGGACGTCGAGGCCGAGCGAGCCGGAAAGGTGCACCACCGCGGTGGTCCGCACCACGTCGACCGCCGAGGCCACCTCGGCCACCGCATCGTCGGGTGTGGCGATCAGGAGGAGGTCCACGTCCCTCGCCGCAGTCGCTACCGGGTCGCCTCGCCGGAGCACTCCCGCCGGTTCGTAGCCGCCCGCTGCGGTGAGCGCCGCGAGCATCGATCGCCCGGCCCGGCCGGGCCCGATCACACGAAATCTGGTCACGAGACCCCTTTCGACGTTCCAGCCCCTGCGGGTGCCGTTCGCGTCAGAGAATCCTGGTTCGCCTCAGAGTGTACCCACGACCGTGACCTCGCCAAAAGCGGCCTCGACGGACACTTCGTCGGCCAGGTCCGGAGCCAGCTCGCCGAGGGGCGCCATCACGAAGCGCCGCTCACGCCAGCGGGGGTGGGGAATGGTGAGCTCGGGGTCTTCGAGGACCACGCCGTCGATCCAGACCACGTCCGCGTCGAGGCTGCGCGGCCCCCAGCGGACCGACCGCACCCGCCCGGCCGCCGCCTCCAGCCGGTGACACTCGTCGAGGAGGCGGTAGGGGTCGGCGTCGGGTGCGACCGCGAGCTGGACCACCACGTTCAGGTACGGGCCCTGCTCGGCCGGGCCGCCGACCGGCTCGGTCTCGTAGACGCGCGAGACGGCGGTGACCGGCGATCTCGATCCGGCCCGGAGCTGGTCGACCGCGCGGCGCAGGTGGGCACGGCGGTCCCCGAGGTTCGACCCGAGCCCGAGGAAGGCCCGGACCGACGGCACTCCGCTGGCCGTCGAGCTCACCGGCCCCGGGTGATGGTGACGCCGACGGTGCCCACGTCGACTGCGAGCGGCGGCCGGAGCTTCTTCAAGTTGACGGTCACCGCCTCGATGCGCGGGTCGGCGGCGAGCACCGTCTCGGCCACCGCGCCAGCCAGCGCCTCGAGGAGGTCGCGTGGCGCGGACTCGCTCACCACCCGGGCTGCCATCTCTGCGATCGCGCCGTAGTCGACGGTGTCCGCCAGACGGTCGCTGGCCGCGGCCGGCGCGAGGTCGACGGCGAGGTCGAGGTCGAGCTCGAAGGGCTGGGCCCGCGTCCGCTCTTCGGGGAGCACCCCGTGGATGCCGCTCGCCCGCAGACCGCGCAGCTCGATGCGGTCACGCCCCGGATCGGGGGACACGGTGGGAGGGTGCTCCCTCCGGCTCACCTGCGCCGCGGGGGGTGGGCACCCGCGCGCTCGGCGACCGGCGCGAGCTCGGCGGCGAACGCGACCAGCTCGCGGCCAGCCGGCCCCATGGGGTGCTCGGTCAGGTGCTCGAGCACCGTGATCGCCTGGGGTCCGCCGGGGAGCCGTCCCGACCAGAGCAGGTAGCCCGCCATCACGCCGGTGACCCGGTCGCCGAGCTCCTCTTGGTGCACGAGGACCCGCTCGCCCGCACCGAGGCGCGCGTGCAGCTCGCGGTAGAGGTCGGCGAGCACCGAGCGCACGTCGCCGGCCGTCGGGACCGGGAAGTGGACGCTCGGCATCGAGCGCTCCTCGTAGGCCTGCAGGTTGTGCGAGGACGGCAGCAGCGAGACGACCGTGGTGAAGCCCTCTCCCTGGAGCCAGATGATCTCCTCCTGGCGCCGGACCTTCCGGTGGTTCGGCGCGAACCCCCCCGGGCGCTCGCTCATCGCCAGGCGGTCCTTGATCACCCAGGTGAAGTTGCGGGGCGGGATGCCGGCCGCCCACTTGCCCTTCACGCCGGCTCCGCGGTGGCCGGGGCCCCGACCAGGGTCGCCGCCTGCACGGTGGGCGCGACGTCGTGCACCCGGACCATCCGCGCACCGTGCTCCATCGCCCAGGTGGCCGTCGCGAGCGAGCCGGGCAGCCGCTCCCCGACCGGAGCGGGCGTCCCGTCCGGCCGGCGGTCGAGCGCACCGAGGAAGCTCTTGCGGCTGGTGCCGACCACGACCGGGTACCCGAGCGAGGCGAGGGTGTCGAGGGAGGCGAGCAGGGCGAGGTTGTGGTCGAGGGTCTTGCCGAAGCCGATGCCCGGGTCGATCCAGACTTCGGTGACCCCGGCGGCGGAGGCCCGACCGGCACGCTCTGCCAGCACCGCGGCCACCTCGGCGACCACGTCGTCGTAGCGGGGATCGTCCTGCATGCTCTGCGGGGTGCCCTTCCGGTGCATCGCGACCCATCCGACCCCGTGGGCCGCCGCCACCGGCCAGAGCGTCGCCGAGACGTCGTTCACCAGGCTCGCACCCGCTCGCACCGCCGCGTGCGCCACCTCTTCCTTCGTGGTGTCGACCGAGACGCGGACCTCGCCCGCCAGCGCCTCGACCACCGGGACGACCCGGCGCAGCTCCTCCCCGAGTGGGACCGGAGCGGCTCCCGGCCGGGTCGACTCGCCGCCGACGTCGACCAGGTCGGCGCCCTCGGCGATCATCTCATGTCCTCTCATGATCGCCCGTTCCTTCTCGAACCATTCCCCGCCGTCGGAGAAGGAGTCGGGGGTGACGTTGAGGACGCCCATCACGAGGGGTCGCTCCTCTCGGGGCGGTTTCGGCATGCGAGCACAGCGTAAACCAGCGCTTGGACGGGTGCCTGGCCGGAAGGACCGACCGGCGCCGCTTCGGAGGCTCCCCCCTCAGGCGCCCCGCACGAACGCCATCGCCTCGGCCCTGGTGGCCTGGTCGCTGCGGAAGAGACCCCGCACCGCCGAGGTGACCGTCGAGGTACCCGACTTCTTGACCCCCCGCATGGACATGCAGAGGTGCTCGGCGTCGATCACCACGAGCACGCCTCTCGGCCCGAGGGCCTTCTCGATGGCATCGGCGATCTCCGAGGTCATCCGCTCTTGCACCTGGAGCCGGCGCGCATACCCCTCGACGAGTCGGGCCAGCTTGGAGAGGCCGGTGATCCGGCCGTCCTCGCCCGGGATGTAGGCGACGTGGGCCCGGCCGATGAAGGGGACGAGGTGGTGCTCGCAGAGTGACGCGAACGGGATGTCGCGGACCATGACCATCTCGTCGTGGTCCGCGGCGAAGGTGACCTCGAGGTGGTCCTCGGGGTCCTCACCGAAGCCGGCGAAGAGCTCCTCGTACATGCGGGCCACCCGGACCGGGGTCTTCACCAGTCCGTCGCGCCCGGGGTCCTCCCCGACGGCGGTGAGCAGCTCGCGGACGGCGCGCTCGATGCGGGCAGTGTCGACGGTCACCGGGTGGGCGCGGTCCTACGACGAGGGCCCGGCGTAGGCGTGGATCGCGTGCAGGTTCCGGAGGCGCTCATCGACGTCGAGCCCATAGCCCACCACGAATTCCGGAGGAATACGAAACCCGACGTAGCGAAGGTCGAGTGCGGTTCGCTGCTGGCCCTCCTTGACCAGGAGCGCGCAGACCTCGAGGCTCGCCGGCTGGCGGGCCAGCAGGTAGCGCTGGAGGTAGCTGAGTGTGAGCCCGCTGTCCACGATGTCCTCGACCACGAGGACGTGGCGGCCGGCGAGGTCGGCGTCGAGGTCCTTCACGATCCGGACCACGCCCGAGGTGCGCGTCGCGCTCCCGTAGGAGGAGATCGCCATGAAGTCGACCTCGACCGGCAGGTCGATCGCCCGCGAGAGGTCGCTCATGAACATGAAGGCGCCCTTCAACACGCCGACGAGCAGCGGCGGGTCGTCTGCGTAGTCGGCGGAGATCTCCGCGCCGAGCTCGGCGATGCGGGTCGTGAGGTCGCGGTTCGAGACGATGACCCGGCCGACACCGTTTCGGTGAATGCCCGAGCCGGTGCCGCCGACCACCTCGTCACCCCGGACGATCACGCTGCGATGGTACCGGAGCGGGCCCGGTGCCACCCTCCCCGTTCCGTCTCGGGACCTCGATCACCAGCCGCCCGTCCTTCCGGCTGACCCGCCGCCCCCCGGCCACCTCGGTCGCCAGGCGCTCGGCGCGGGCCACCTCGAGCACCCGTTCCACCGCGTCGAGAGGTGGTGGATGGGGGTCCTCGCCGGTCAACCAGGCCCGGACCGCCCTCCGGGCCATCGGCTCGGGGGCCCCGGCCACCGCACGGCGATCAGCAGGGTCGACCAGCGAGGCGAGGGCGGCCAGCGCGTCGGCGTCCCCGGCCAAGAGGTCGGCCTGGCGGGCGAGGACCGGCACCACGTCGCGCCCGGCGATGGCTGCACAGAGCGGGAGGAGCTCGGCACGGATGCGGCTGCGGACGAAGCGCGGGTCCTCGTTCGACGGGTCGCGCACCGCCACCAGTCCGAGCCGATCGCAGAGCGCGGCCGTTTCGGCGCGCCGTAGGCCGAGCAGTGGGTGGGTCGTGCCGCGTCGCATGCCGGCGAGTCCGTCGACGCCTGCGCCGCGGAGCAGGTTGGCGAGCACGGTCTCGGCCTGATCGTCGGCGGTGTGCCCGGTGGCCGCGCCCGGGCCGAGCGCGCCGAGGCGGGCGGCACGCGCCCGTGCCTCGAGGTTCGGCCCGTCCTCGAGCTCCACCCGTGCGGAGCGGAACGCGGCGCCGAAACGGCGCGCGGCGCCGGCCACCACGCCGGCCTCTTCCGCTGAACCTGCGCGCAGCCCGTGGTCGACGTGGACCGCGGTCACCGCGCAGCCGGACGCGACCGCGAGGACGAGGAGTGCCAGAGAATCGGGCCCTCCAGAGACGCCACAGACCAGCGCGGCGCCAGGAGCGGGAAAGGTGCACCGCGCCAGGAGCGCGGCGATCCCCGGATCGTCGCTCAGGTCAGCCGGAGACGGCGGGTGTGGTGCCGACACGGGAGATCCATTCCGAGGGGTTCCGGATCTCGACCAGGGAGGGCAGCCACTCCGGGCCCCGCCACGCGCGCTCGAGCAGCTCGGAGCCGCCCGAGTCCTCGACGGCCGAGACGAACCGCTCCCCCTCCTCGTATTGGCGGAGCTTCGCCTCGATGCCGATGAGCTGCTGGAGCAGACGGGCCGGGCCGCGAGCCTGCTTGCGCCTGCGCCTCAGCACCTCGCTGAAGCGGGCGGCACTCGGGATCGCGTCGGCGCCCGCCCGGTCCATGGTCACGTCGCCGTGCCCTTCGAGGAGGCTCATGAGCGCTTGGATCCTCTGGAGGCCCTCGAGCTGCTCGGGGGTGGCGATGAGACCCAGCGCGCCGTTCTCGCGGAGGGGGTTCCTTCCGGCGACGATCTCGTCGGTCATCCGGCGGAGCGCCTCGCCGAGACGTGCCGGATCGGGCTCGAGCGAACCGATCCCGTCCTCGACCAAGGTCACGAAGTAGTCGCGCATCCAAGGGATCGCGGTGAACTGGCAGCGATGGGTGACCTCGTGGAGCGCGAGCCAGAGCCGGAACTCACGCGGGTCGAACCCGTGCAGCCGCTCGAGCGCCACCACGTTCGGGCCGACGAAGTAGACCACGTCCTGATCCTCGATGGCCTCCTCGGTGAGGAGGAGGTCGTACTGGCCGAGCACCCGAGTGGAGAGCCACCCGAGGACGAGCCCCATCTGGGCCCCGGTCACCGCCCTGCCGGCACTGGCCAGCGGGCCCGCGATCCGCTCGGTCAGCGGGTTCGATCCCGCGAGGCGGCCCGGGTCGAGCTTGTCGAGGTGGGGTCCGATCAGCCGCTGGAAGGAAGCAATGTTGGCCCGCACCCATCCCGCTCGATCGGTCACCCGTGCCCGGGCCGGCCCGGACGTCGAGCGCAACCCGGTCGACGCAGCCACCAGCTCCTCGGCCTTTGCGGTGAGCTCCTCGAAGTCGGCCTCGAGCAGATCGGGCCGGTAGGGGGCTGGCATCTTCGCCCGTGCACCGACCCAGACCGCCGCCCGCTCGGCCGTCCCCCATGCCACCGCGCCGTCACCGGAAGGGACGTCCTCTTCTCGGGTCACGGCGGTATCGGTCACGGCGCCCAGTGTAGGGACCCGCTCCCGTGAAGGGGCGGCCGGGCTCTGCCTGCGATCTGGGCTGCCCCGGGAAGGGTCGCCCCGGGAAGGGGCGCACCGGACCGTGCTAGCCGCCGGGGCGCTCCTGCTCCTCGAGGATGGCGTGGGCGACCCGTTCGATGAGCGCCTCGGGCACGTGGTCCTTGCACCGGTTGGCGATGACCTTGCGGAGCTCGGTCTCGAAGCCGTAGGCGTCGACGCAGGGCCCGCAGAGATCGAGATGGAGGCGGATCTCCTCGCGGCGCTCCTCGGTGAGCTCGCCGTCGAGGTAGAAGTAGAGACGCTCGATCGTCTCGTTGCATTCGACGAAGCCGGGCACGGACTTCGGAACCGCAACCATCGGATCCTGCGGTCCGTCGTCCCTTTCGAGGTCTCCCACTACCCGGACTCCCCTACCTGGTCTCGTCCGAGGCCCCGACGAGGCCCCGTGTCCTACCACGATCGACCAACGCCTTTTGCAGCGCTTTTCTTCCTCGGTGGATGCGGCTCATGACCGTACCGATGGGCACGTCGGTGATCTCCGCGATCTCCTTGTACGAGAAACCCTCCACGTCGGCGAGGAGCACGGCCATCCTGAAGGTGTCGGGCAGGGACTCGATCGCCTCCTTCACGTCGGCGTCGGTGAAGCGGTCGAGCGCCTCGTCCTCCGCGCTCCTGCCGAGACCCGCCGAGCTGTCGCCCACGATGTGCCGGTAGAGGTAGAGGTCGTCGACATCCTCGACGTCGGCGATCTCGGGCCGACGCCGCTTCGCCCGGTACGAGTTGATGTAGGTGTTGGTGAGGATGCGGTAGAGCCACGCCTTCAGGTTGGTCCCGAGCTCGAAGCTGCCGAAGGCCCGGTACGCCTTGAGGTACGTCTCCTGCACCAGGTCCTCGGCATCGGCCGGGTTGCGGGTCATGCGGAGCGCGGCCGTGTAGAGGGCCGGCATGAACTCCATCGCGAGGTCGGAGAAGACCGCCTGATCGGCCATGGCTGCACCCTACACAGTCGTCGCGACGGCCCGGTCAGCGGGCCGTGCAAGAGGGCATGCGGATGCGGGGAGGCTCCGCACTTGCCCGTGGCGGACCGCACTGATCGGGTCCACCGGAGGCGGGGCCAGGGCGCCGGGAAGGGACTTCGCACCCGTTCGGCACCGCCCGGGTGCCGCGCCCTCCTGGCGGTGCAACAGTGGGCGAGAATCCACCGGGCCGACCATGGTCGGTCTCCTGCACCGTTCCGAACACGATGCCGCCCGACACCGACACCAGCGAAGACCGTGTCGACGCGCCGCGCATCTGCTTCCTCGCGGTCGACGTGCCGCGTGCCGTCGGAGAGACCATCGCGCGGTGGGTCGGTCCCCTCCTCGACCCCCCGGCCCGGGCGGTCGAGCCGACCCGCTTCCACGTCACGCTGCTCTACTACGGCGCGGTCGGCGCCGATGCCCTCGCCACCCTCACCTCCGAGATCGCCGCCCACACCGCCGGGTCACCGCTCGGCCTCGAGCCGGCCTCCCCGGGTCGCTTCGGGAAGGGCCACGTGCTGTGGGTCGGTGTCGAAGGCGACGTCGCAGAGCTCGCGGCGATGCGGCAGGAGGTCTTCGCGGCGACGAGCACGTTCGGCGCGGCGTCGGCTCAGCACGGGGACGGCCCGGAGGCCGAGTACGTCCCGCACATCACCGTCGCCCGGATCAGAGGACGGTCGCGCCCACCGAGGCGCTTCCTCGAGTCGCGACCCGGGTGGGACGCCTCGACCCGCTTCGTCGCCGACCGGCTGACGCTCTTCGAGAGCGTCGGCGGCCGCTACCGGGTGCTCGCGGAGTTCCCGTTGTACGAAGCCGCCGGTCGCGACACGACCGCGTCGGGGGGATAGCGGCTCGAGGTCCCCGTCTGCCGGGTCAGCTGCCGTCGTCTGCCGCGAGATCGGGTAGATCGAGGCCGTCGACCAATCCGAGGCGCTGCGCGCGCCGGACTCTTCCCAACCCGGGCAGCGTCACGCTGCGGACGCCGTCGACCTGGATCCAGGCCGGGAGAAACGACGCGTCGTAGCCGACGGCGAGCAATTCCTCGGGGCGGGCCACCTGGCAGAGGCGCGCGGCCAGGTTGGCAGGGCGCCCGATGTAGTCGTCGCCGTCGACGATCAAGGCCTGGCCGTGGGCGAAGCCGCCGCGCAGTGCAAGGGTGGAGCCGTCGTAGCGCCCGATCAGCTCCGCCGCGGTCGCGACCGTGGGCCCGACGTCGAGGCCGACGATCATCGCGCCGTCACCGAGCCATTTGGCGACCATCACGCCGCGGCGGACCGCGATGGCGCGAGCCAGCGAGCGGAAGCGGCTGAGCGCGTCGATGGCGGCGTGCTCGCCATTGGTCGCGAGGAAGTGGGTGAAACCGCAAAGATCGACGAACGCGAAGGCGCGGTCGACGAGCGCGATGGTCTCGGCGATGTCGCGGGGTTCCTCGATCCCTCTGCTCGCCGGGGCCGTCCCGACCGCGCCGGTGCCGGCCGCATCTCCTCCGTCGTCCATCGGGGCAAGGCCGAGTCTGGTCACCACGTCATGACCGGTCGTCCGGGCCTGGCCCACCAGCCCGCGCGAGGACGGCAACCGACGGACTCCCTCGGTCCCGCTCGCTCGCGGCTTCGCCGGTTCTTTGCCACTTCGTTCGGCCACGGGCCAAAGGTTACGCGGCGCGCAGGCGCTGCTCGGACCGCGGACGTTGTACCGCGCATTCGTTGGACGAGACCGTGACGCCGAGCCGACGTCTCACGCTGCAATAGCATTGCCGGGTGTCCTGTGCCTCGAGCCGGTGAACTGCAGAGCACGGTTGTGGGTCCATGCCGCGACCGTCGGAGGCGGATCGCATCGGGGCAACGGGGGTGCACGCGGCGTGCCAATGGCCGCCGGCCGGGACGGGAACCAACCATAAACTCCCAGTTCAGACGCCAATTTGGCGAAGTGGGTCAGCGCCGGCGCGCGAGGTCGAGCCGGTCACTTCGATGACACGTTCGCTCGTCATCGGCTCGGGTCCGGCCGCGGCGGGAGCCGCGCTCGCCCTTGCCCGCGACTCCTCCGAGCAGATCACCGTCCTCGATGTCGGCCATCGGCTCGAGGCCGACCGGCAAGCGGCGCTCACCCGACTGTCCGCACAACCTTCGAACGAGTGGAGCGAGACCGACGTCCAATCGATCCGTGCCCAGCCGTCGGGCAAACACACGAGGGGCCTGCCCCAGAAGCGCGCCTACGGATCCGACTTCCCGTTCCACGACGCGGGCCAGCTGGCAGAGGTCACCGCAGTGGGTGACGCCAACCGGTCGGTCGTCTCGGGTGCGTACGGAGGCTTGAGCACGGTCTGGGGTGCACAGGTGATGCCGTACACGCCGGCTTCGTTCGCCCGATGGCCGGTCGGTTGGCGCGAGATGGAGGAGCACTACCGGTCGATCCTCCGACAGATCCCCTTCGCCGCGGATGAGGACGCGCTCGAGGAACGGTTCCCGCGCCTCGTGGACGCTCATCCACTTCCCCCGCTCGCCCCCCGATCCATCGCGGTCGTCGATGCCGCCGAACGTCGCCGTTCGGAGCTCGAGGGGTTCGGGGTGGCCGTCGGCCGGGCCCGTCTGGCCTTCGGCGCGTCGTCGTGCGTCCGGTGCGGATTGTGCATGACCGGCTGCCCGTACTCGTTGATCTATTCGTCGGCTCAGACCTTCGACCGGCTCCGGCAGGATCGGAGGATCGACTATCGCGACGGCCTTCTCGCGGTCGAGGTCGGGGAGGACGAGAACCCCTACGTGATCGCCCGCGACCTGCGGAGCGGACGTCACCACCGCCTGGACGCAGACCGGGTCTTCCTCGCCTGCGGAGCGGTCGGCACGACCCGTCTCGTCCTCGGCTCCCTCGGCGTCTTCGACGAGGACGTCGAACTCGGTGAGTCGGCGCAATTCGTCGTCCCGATGCTCTCGTACCGGCCGGTGCACGATCCACGGGGCGACTCGGAGTTCACCCTCAACCAGTTCAATATGGTCGTGACGCTCGACGACCAGTGGGAGGACACCTCCCAGATCCACTTCTATCCCCACAATCCAGCGGTGTCCGATGCGTTCCCTTTCCCTTTGCACACGCGTGGCGCGGAACCGCTCGCCCGGCAGCTGGTCCGGCGCCTCACCGTCGGCCTCGGCTACCTGCCCTCCTGGGAGTCGCCCTCCCTCCGGGTCAGGGTGGTGCGGCGAGACGGACCCGACGGGCTGCCCGCTGCGGTCGTGTCGGGGGACGAACGGCATACCTGGGGCAACCGAATGCTGCGACGTGTCGTCCGCCGGATGGTGCGAGCGGCTCCCCTGCTCGACCTCTGGCCCGCAGTGCCGCTGATCTCCCTTTCGGGACCCGGTTACAGCTACCACTTCGGTGGCAGCTTCCCGCACCGGCGTGGCCCGGCCGACGGTCCGTTGACCACCGACGAGCTCGGCCGGCTCCGCTTCTGGCCTCGCGTCCACCTGGTCGACGCGTCGGTCTTCCCGACGGTGCCGGCGACCACCTTCACCCTCACCGTCATGGCCAACGCCCACCGGATCGCATCGGCATCCGCATCGGCCCCTCTCGCGAGCGAGACGTGAGCGCGCCGCCGCACCCGACCGTCGCCGTCACCGGCGCGTCCGGTTACGTCGGGGGCGTGGTGCGGCGGCGGTCGGGAGAGCTCGGCTGGCCCACGGTGAGCCTGGGGCGGACCGAGGGCGGCGCGGGCGGCGCACACCGGAGGTACGCGCTCGACGCGCCCCTCGATCCGGAACTGCTCGACGGAGTCGACGTGCTGATCCACTGTGCCTACGACCTCCGCGTGACCCGGCCGGCGGACATCTGGCGGGTCAACGTCGACGGCACGCGGGCGCTCCTCGAGCTCGCTCGCCGGTCCGGCGTGGCGCGCACCATCGTCCTCTCGTCGATGTCGGCGTACGACGGCACCACCCAGCTCTACGGGCGGGCCAAGCTCGACATCGAGGCGCACGCTCGTGAGGCCGGCGCGGTCTCGGTCCGCCCCGGCCTCGTCTACGGCCCCGACGCCGGCGGGATGGCCGGGACGCTCACCAGGCTGACCCGGCTGCCGCTCGTGCCGGTCGTCGCGGCCCGTGCGCACCAGTTCACCGTCCACCAGGACGACCTCGCCGACGCGATCGTGGCGCTCGTGGCCGCGGCGGACGCCCCGACCGAGCCGGTCGGTCTGGCCAATCCACATCCGGTCGCCTTCTGCCAGGTAGTCGAGGGACTCGCGCGCATGAGCGGCCGCCGGTGCCGCACGGTCGCCGTCGACTGGCGGGTCCTCGCTGTCGGCCTCCGTCTCTGCGAGAGGGCGGGGGTCGCCGTGCCCTTCCGGTCGGACTCGCTTCTCGGCCTGGTGCATCCGGCCCCCTCGGTCCCGAACCTCGAAGTGCTCGAGGCGCTCGGGGTCTCGCTCCGCCGCTTCGAGCAGCCGGTGCCCGAGAGGACGTAGCCGGCGCGGGGCATCGCCCGGCTCTGTCCCGGGCACCGAACTACAGAGTCACGAAGAGGATCCGAGGGCAGCCAACGCGTCCGAGGTCAGCTCGGGCTGGATCGCCGGGTTCTGCTTCTGGGTCCAGGACCAGAAGGCCCAGCTCACGCCCTGCTCCCTGCAGTAGGTGACGAAGGCCTTCGTATCGCTGACCCAGTTGGGATCCGGCTGACGGAGCGAACCCTGGCTGCCGGTGCCGTCGAACGCATAGAACTCCCCGACATAGAGCGGCACGTCCCAGTTGTCGGCGCGCTGCACGTTGGCAGTGAGGGCCTCCTCCGCGCTGTAGGGAAGCGTCTCCTGATCGGCCCCCTTGGTCGACCAGTAGTCCTCGTGAAGGTGGACCGAGAGCACCACGTTCGGGACATCCGGAAGCTTGGTCAGCTCGAAGGTGCCCGGATCGTCCTTGTCCTCGAGGAGGATCAGCAGGTGGCTGTTCGCCTTCTCGATGGCAGGCGCCACCGTTGCATAGAAGCCGTTGAGATCCGCACGGCCGTTCCCGCAGTTCGGCTCGTTGACCACATCCTGGCCGACGACGGTCGGCGTTGCGGCGAAGAGCCCGTCGAGGTACGCCTCGGCGTCGGTGAAATCGATCCAACCCGACCCGGGGACACCCGGCTCGGTGTCCCCCGCGTAGAAGGCGCACGCCGCCTGCTGTGAGGTCTCGTCGGCGGCGTCGGGATTGAGCCAGACCGGCATGCCGCTGCCGGGGCAAGCCGGCCGCTTCGCGGTGGCCGGGGTCGAGAAGGCTGCGCTCCAGGTCGACTGATGCATGTCGAGGATCACCTGGATGCCCGCGGCACCGAGAAGCTGCACCTCTGCCTCGAGGGCGTCGACGTAGGACGTGTTCCAGTGGTGCACGAGGGTGCCGCCGGCGACGGTCGGCGCAGTCGGCTCGAGGTTGCCCCAGGCGACCGGCAGCCGCACGGTGTGGAAGCCGTAGGCAGCGATCTGGTCGACCTCGCTCGAGGTGAGCGGTCTCCACGCGTTGTTGCACACGCCCGGGACGTCGCTGCCCTGCGGGTTGGTGGTCTCCATGCCCTCGACGTCGAGACCGGTCAGCTGGACCGGCTTTCCCGAGTCATCGACGATGTGCACACCGGAGGTGTGGAAGTAGCCGGGGTCTGCGGCCGCAGAGGTGGTCGACGGCTGCGACGTCCTTTCCGTGGCCCTCGTCTTCGGTCCCGTCGCGGACTGGCTGCAGGCGACGAGGAGTCCACCAGTCGCGAACACCGCGGCCGCCGTCGTCACGACGGTTCGGAACTTTCCCGTTCTCACCGAGCAACCGTACCTTCGGCGTCGCCAGCGGTCTGGTCGCGCACACGCTGGATCGCGCAGCCTCTTCCCCACGCGAAACCGTCAATGCAGACCGTAGAACGGAGCTCCGAACGGGAACACCTGCCCGTCTGCTCCGACCAGCCAGTACCCGCCGGTCGACCGGTCGATGGCCATCCCGACGATCGGCGCGCCCAGAGGTGAGGCTCCCATCGAGCCGAAGAAGCCGGCGTCCCCGAACGAGAAGATCCCCCCGTCGGAGGCGACGAACAGGTAGCCGAGGTCGTCGGTAGACACCGCCATTCCGTTGACCGGCCGGTTGAGATGGAGGCTCCCGGTCGAGCCGAAGAAGGGCGCACCGAAGGCGAAGATCCCGCCGTCGGTGGCGACCAGCCAGTAGCCGCCGGTCGAGTCGTCGGCCGAGATGCCGACCACCGGCTGGTTGAGCGGGAACCCTCCCATCGACCCTCGGAAGGCGGCGTCACCGAAGGCGAATACGCCGCCGTCGGAGGCGACCAGCCAGTAGCCACGGCCGTCGGGTGTCGGGGCGATATCGACCACCGGCGCGTTCAGCGGCTGACCGCCCATCGAGCCGTGGAAGCCGGCATCGCCGAATGCGAACGTGCCGCCGTCGGAGGCGACCAGCCAGTAGCCACGGCCATCGGGTGTCGCGACGATGTGGCTGATCGGCGCGTCGAGGGTCGCGCCGGCCATTGAGCCGTAGTAGACGGCGTCACCGTGCGTCGACACCGCGCCCGAGGTGTCGGTGAGCCAGTACCCGCCGCCATCGGGTGTCGCGGCCATCCCGACCACGTGCGTCGAGAGCACCACCTGGTCGATCTGGGCAGGGACGGCCGAGACCACGTTGGACGACGGGCCCACGCCGAGCGCGTTGATCGCGACGACGATGAAGTAATAGGTCTCGCCGCCGGCGAGTCCTCGCACCGTGTAGGTCGTCCCGTCGACGAGGCCGGGTTCGGCGGGCGACGCGGCAAGCGCGCCCGCGCTGACGCCGTCGAAGATCTCGTAGCCCATGATCGGGCTCCCACCGTTGGCCGGCGCGTTCCAGGAGAGGGTCACGACGGCCGGACCGATGTTCGTAGCGACGATGCTCGGCGCGCCGGGCACGGTCGCCGGAACGACCGAATTGGAGGCGGCCGAGGGTGCGCCCAGTCCGACCGAGTTCCTCGCGGTGACGGTGAAGGTGTAGGTGTCGCCGTTGACGAGACCAGGGACCGTGGTGCTCGACACAGCTCCGACCGAGACCGCTGTCTGCGAGGAGCTCCCGCGATAAGGAGTGATCACGTAGCCGGTGATCGGGCTGCCATTGTCGGTCGGCGCCGTCCAGGTGACCTTGGCGCTCGCGTTGCCCCGCGTGGCCGTGCCGATGGTCGGGGCGCCGGGCACCGCGGCAGGGATCACCGGGGTCGACGGCGAGGAGGCGGCGCCCGTACCGAGGGCGTTGGTGGCGGTGACCGTGAATTGGTAGGTGTCACCGTTGGTAAGGCCGGTGAGGGTGCAGGTGAGCAGACCGGACGTCCACTTGCAGGTCTGGCCACCGTTGGCCGGTGTCGTGGAGTCGGCCGCGGTCACCGTGTAGCCGGTGATGGCATTACCGCCGTTGGTGGACGGTGCACTCCAGGTGACGGTCGCGCTCTGGTTGCCGGGGGTGGCGGTCCCGATGGTCGGCGCACCCGGCACGGTGGCGGGGATGACCACGTTGGAGGCCCCCGATGCCGCACCGGTACCGACCGCGTTGGTCGCGGTGACGGTGAAGGTGTACCGATCGCCGTTGGTCAGCCCGGAGACCGTGCAGTTGAGCGGACCGGAGGTCCACTTGCACGTCTGGCCGCCGTTGGCGGAGGTGGTCGCGTCCGCCGCGGTCACCGTGTAGGCGGAGATGGCGCTGCCGCCGTTGTCGGCCGGAGCGGTCCAGGAAACCTTGGAACTCGCGTTCTGCGCGTTGGCGGCAGAGACGCCGGTCGGGGCACCCGGCAGGATCGGGCTCGGGGTCACAGTCTTGGAGGCCGCCGAGGGAGATCCGGTGCCGATTGTGTTGGTGGCCGTCACGGTGAAGGTGTAGCTGTCGCCGTTGGTCAGCCCGGAGACCGTGCAGCTGAGCGAACCGCTCGTCGTACACTGACCGCCGTTCGCAGAGTGCGTGGAATCGGCCGCGGTCACCGTGTAGCCGGTGATGGTGCTCCCGCCGTTCGAGGCGGGTGCAGCCCAGGTGACCGTCGCGCTCGCGTTTCCTCCGGTCGCGTTACTGATCGTCGGCGCGCCCGGCACCGTGGCCGGGGTGACCGGGCTCGACGGGGAGGAGGAGGGTCCGGTACCGACCGCGTTGGTGGCCGTCACGGTGAAGGTGTAGCTGTCACCGTTGGTGAGGCCGGAGACGATGCAGGTAAGTGACCCGGTCGTCCAGATGCAGGTCTCGCCGCCGTTCGCGGAATGCGTGGAATCGGCCGCGATGACCGTGTAGCCGGTGATGGTGCTCCCGCCGTTCGAGGCGGGGGCGGACCAGGTGACTGTCGCACTCGCGTTCTGCCCGCCGGTGGCCGAGACGCCGGTCGGGACACCCGGCACGGTGGCCGGGGTGACCGCGTTCGAGGGAGACGACGCCGGACCCGTCCCGACCGCGTTGGTCGCCGTCACGGTGAAGGTGTAGCTGTCGCCGTTGATCAGACCCGTCACGGTGCAGGTGAGGGACCCGGTCGTGGTGCAGGTCTCGCCGCCGTTCGCCGGCGTGGTCGAGTCAGCCGCGGTCGCGGTGTAGCCGGTGATGGTGTTCCCGCCGGTCGACGCCGGTGCCGTCCAGGTGACCGCCGCGTTCTGGTTACCCCTCGTCGCAGTCCCGATCGTCGGGGCGCCGGGCACCGTGGCAGGGGTGACCGAGTTCGATGCCGAGGAGGCCGGACCTGCACCGACCGCGTTGGTCGCGGTGACCGTGAAGATGTAGACGTCGCCGTTGGTGAGCCCGGTCACGGTGCAGGTGAGGGGCCCGGTCGTCCAGGTGCAGGTCTCCCCGCCGTTGGCGGGCGTCGTCGAATCGGCCGCGGTGACCGTGTAGCCGGTCACTGTGGTTCCACCGTTCGAAGCCGGGGCGGACCAGGTGACCGCCGCACTCGCGTTTCCTGCGGTCGCGGCACCGATCGTCGGCGCACCCGGCACGGTGGCCGGGGTAATTGCGTTCGAGGGAGACGACGCCGGACCCGTCCCGACCGCGTTGGTCGCCGTCACGGTGAAGGTGTAGCTGTCGCCGTTCGTGAGGCCCGCGACCGTGCAAGTCAGCGGACCGGTCGTCCAGGTGCAGGTCTCGCCGCCGTGCGCGGAGGTGGTGCCGTCCGCCGCGGTCACCGTGTAGGCGGTGATGGTGCTTCCGCCCGGCGAGGACGGAGCGCTCCAGGTAACGGTCGCGCTCTGGTTGCCGCGGGTCGCGATCCCGATGGTCGGCGCACCCGGCACCGTGGCAGGGGTGATCGAGTTCGAAACGGAAGACGCCGGACCCGTCCCGACCACGTTGGTGGCCGTCACGGTGAAGGTATAGGAGTCGCCGTTGGTCAGGCCATTCACCGTGCAGGTGAGTGGCCCGGCCGTCCAGGTGCAGGTCTCGCCGCCGTTCGCCGGCGTGGTCGAGTCAGCCGCGGTCGCGGTGTAGCCGGTGATGGTGCTCCCGCCGTTCGAGGCCGGGGCGGTCCAGGTGACTGCTGCGTTCTGGTTACCCCGGGTCGCGGTCCCGATGGCCGGCGCACCCGGCACCGTGGCAGGCGTGACCGCGTTCGAGGGAGACGACGCCGGGCCCGTCCCGACCGCGTTGGTCGCCGTCACGGTGAAGGTGTAGCTCTCTCCGTTGGTCAGGCCATTCACCGTGCAGCTGAGCGGCCCGGTGGTCCAGGCACAGGTTTCGCCGCCGTTCGCCGGCGTGGTCGAGTCGGCGGCGGTCACTGTGTAGGCAGTGATCATGCTCCCGCCGTTCGAGGCCGGGGCGGTCCAGGTGACTACTGCGTTCTGGTTCCCCCGGGTCGCCGTCCCGATGGTCGGTGCACCGGGCACCGTGGCAGGGGTGACCGAGTTCGAAGCAGAGGAGACCGGACCTGTTCCGACCGTGTTGGTTGCCGTCACAGTGAAGTTGTAGGAGTCGCCGTTGGTGAGCCCGGTGACCGTGCAGCTGAGTAGCCCGGCCGTCCAGGTGCAGGTCTGACCGCCGTGGGCGGAATTGGTCGAGTCGGCTGCGGTCGCCGTGTAGCCAGTGATACTGCTGCCGCCGTTCGAGGACGGGGCACTCCAGGTGACCGTCGCGCTCGCGTTGCCCCGGGTCGCAGTCCCGATCGTGGGCGCACCCGGCACCGTCGCGGGGACGACGGAGCTGGTGGGCGACGATGCCGGTCCGGTCCCGAGCCCGTTGGTCGCGGCCACGGTGAAGGTGTACGAGTCCCCGTTGGTGAGGCCCGTCACCGTGCAACGAAGTGGCCCGGTCGTCCATGCGCAGGTCTCGCCGCCATTGGCCGGTTTCGTCGAATCGGTGGCGGTCACTGTGTACCCGGTGATCGGGCTGCCACCGTCCGACGCCGGGGCGGACCAGGAGACCGTGACACTCGAGTCGGCCCGCGGTCGCCGTGCCGATCGTCGGCGCGCCAGGCGGCGTCGGGGCCGGAACGGTCGGGCTGGACGCAGCTGAGGCGTCTCCGGTTCCGACCGCGTTTGTCGCTGTCACGGTGAACGTGTAGGTATCACCATCGGTCAACCCCGTGACCGTGCAGGTGAGCGGGCCTGAGCTCCAGGTGCAAGTCTCGCCGCCGTTGGCCGGCGTCGTCGAGTCGGCCGCGGTCACGGTGTACCCGGTGATCGGGCTCCCACCGTCGAAGTCCGGTGCCGACCAAGTCACGCTTGCGCCCGCATGGTCGCCGGTCGCGGTGCCGATGGTCGGTGCGTCCGGCACCGTCGCCGGAGTGACCGCGTTCGATGCGGCGGAGGGCGGGCCGGTGCCCGACGCCGTTGGTGGCCGTCACGGCGAAGGTGTAGGAGTCACCGTTGGTCAGACCGGTCACGTCGCAGGTGAGCGGCCGGTTGTGGCGCACGATCTCGCCGCCGTTGGCCGAGTGTCGTCGAGTCGGCCGCGATCACCGTGTAGCCGGTGATCGGGCTCCCGCCGTCCGACGCCGGGACAGACCAGGTGACCGTCGCGACTCGAATTCGGCCCCGTGACGCTGTGCCGATCGGTCGGTTCCCCAGGTGCGGTCGGATCCGGTGTCACCGCGTTCGACGGCGCGGAGGCCGAAGCCGGTCCCGACTGCGTTGGTCGCCGTCACGCGTGAAGGTGTAGGAGTCGCCGTCGGTGAGGTCCGGTGACGGTGCAGGTCAGGGGTCCGGTCGTCCAGGTGCAGGTCTCGCCACCGTTGGCGAGGTGTCGTCGAGTCGGCCGCGGTGACCGTGTAGCCGGTGATCGGATTGCCGCCGTTCGAGGCCGGGCGCCGTCCAGCTCACTGATCGCGCTGAGTCTTGCCGCCAGTCGGCGGTGCCGCCGGTCGGGCGCGCCGGGCAGCGGTCGGCCGGAGTGACGGCGTTCGACGGCGAGGAGGAGGGCCCGGTCCCGATGCCGTTGGTCGCGGTCACGGTGAAGGTGTAGCTGTCGCCGTTGGTCAGGCCGGTGACGATGCAGTTGAGCGCGCCGGACGTGGTGCAGGTCTCCCCGCCGTTGGCCGAGGTGGTCGAGTCGGCCGCGGTCACCGTGTAGCCGCTGATCGAGCTCCCGTTCGACGGCGCGGCACTCCAGGTCACCTTGGAGCTCGCGTTCTGCCCGTTGGTGGCCGAGACGCCGGTCGGGGCGCCGGGTGACGCGTCGCAGGGGTGACCGGGCTCGACGGCGAGGAGGAGGGCCCGGTCCCGATGCCGTTGGTCGCGGTGACGGTGAAGGTGTAGCTGTCGCCGTTGGTGAGGCCGGTGACGGTGCAGTTGAGCGGCGCTGGTCGTGGTGCAGGTCTCCCCGCCGTTGGCCGAGGTGGTCGAGTCGGCCGCGGTCACCGTGTAGCCGCTGATCGGGCTCCCCGTTCGAGGGCGCGGCACTCCAGGTCACCTTGGAGCTCGCGTTCTGCCCGTTGGTGGCCGAGACGCCGGTCGGGGCACCGGGTAACGCGGCAGGGGTGACCGGGCTCGACGGCGAGGAGGAGGGCCCGGTCCCGATGCCGTTGGTCGCGGTGACGGTGAAGGTGTAGCTGTCGCCGTTGGTGAGGCCGGTGACGATGCAGTTGAGCGCGCCGGTCGTGGTGCAGGTCTCCCCGCCGTTGGCCGAGGTGGTCGAGTCGGCCGCGGTCACCGTGTAGCCGCTGATCGGGCTCCCGTTCGAGGGCGCGGCACTCCAGGTCACCTTGGAGCTCGCGTTCTGCCCGTGGTGGCCGAGACGCCGGTCGGGGCGCCGGGTGACGCGGCAGGGGTGACCGGGCTCGACGGCGAGGAGGAGGGCCCGGTCCCGATGCCGTTGGTCGCGGTGACGGTGAAGGTGTAGCTGTCGCCGTTGGTGAGGCCGGTGACGATGCAGTTGAGCGCGCCGGTCGTGGTGCAGGTCTCCCCGCCGTTGGCCGAGGTGGTCGAGTCGGCCGCGGTCACCGTGTAGCCGCTGATCGGGCTCCCGTTCGACGGGCGCGGCACTCCAGGTGACCTTGGAGCTCGCGTTCTGCCCGTTGGTGGCCGAGACGCCGGTCGGGGCGCCGGGTGACGCGGCAGGGGTGACCGGGCTCGACGCGAGGAGGAGGGCCCGGTCCCGATGCCGTTGGTCGCGGTGACGGTGAAGGTGTAGCTGTCGCCGTTGGTGAGGCCGGTGACGGTGCAGTTGAGCGGACCGGGTCCTGGTGCAGGTCTCGCCCGCCGTTGGCCGAGGTGGTCGAGTCGGCCGCGGTCACCGTGTAGCCGCTGATCGGGCTCCCGTTCGAGGGCGCGGCACTCCAGGTGACCTTGGAGCTCGCGTTCTGCCCGTTGGTGGCCGAGACGCCGGTCGGGGCGCCGGGTGACGCGGCAGGGGTGACCGGGCTCGACGGCGAGGAGGAGGGCCCGGTCCCGATGCCGTTGGTCGCGGTGACGGTGAAGGTGTAGCTGTCGCCGTTGGTGAGGCCGGTGACGATGCAGTTGAGCGCGCCGGTCGTGGTGCAGGTCTCCCCGCCGTTGGCCGAGGTGGTCGAGTCGGCCGCGGTCACCGTGTAGCCGCTGATCGGGCTCCCGTTCGAGGGCGCGGCACTCCAGGTCACCTTGGACTCGCGTTCTGCCCGTTGGTGGCCGAGACGCCGGTCGGGGCGCCGGGTGACCGCGGCAGGGGTGACCGGGCTCGACGGCGAGGAGGAGGGCCCGGTCCCGATGCCGTTGGTCGCGGTGACGGTGAAGGTGTAGCTGTCGCCGTTGGTGAGGCCGGTGACGATGCAGTTGAGCGCGCCGGTCGTGGTGCAGGTCTCCCCGCCGTTGGCCGAGGTGGTCGAGTCGGCCGCGGTCACCGTGTAGCCGCTGATCGGGCTCCCGTTCGACGGGCGCGGCACTCCAGGTGACCTTGGAGCTCGCGTTCTGCCCGTTGGTGGCCGAGACGCCGGTCGGGGCGCCGGGTGACGCGGCAGGGGTGACCGGGCTCGACGGCGAGGAGGAGGGCCCGGTCCCGATGCCGTTGGTCGCGGTGACGGTGAAGGTGTAGCTGTCGCCGTTGGTGAGGCCGGTGACGATGCAGTTGAGCGCGCCGGTCGTGGTGCAGGTCTCCCCGCCGTTGGCCGAGGTGGTCGAGTCGGCCGCGGTCACCGTGTAGCCGCTGATCGGGCTCCCGTTCGAGGGCGCGGCACTCCAGGTGACCTTGGAGCTCGCGTTTGCCCGTTGGTGGCCGAGACGCCGGTCGGGGCGCCGGGTGACGCGGCAGGGGTGACCGGGCTCGACGGCGAGGAGGAGGGCCCGGTCCCGATGCCGTTGGTCGCGGTGACGGTGAAGGTGTAGCTGTCGCCGTTGGTGAGGCCGGTGACGATGCAGTTGAGCGCGCCGGTCGTGGTGCAGGTCTCCCCGCCGTTGGCCGAGGTGGTCGAGTCGGCCGCGGTCACCGTGTAGCCGCTGATCGGGCTCCCGTTCGAGCGGCGCGGCACTCCAGGTCACCTTGGAGCTCGCGTTCTGCCCGTTGGTGGCCGAGACGCCGGTCGGGGCGCCGGGTGACCGCGGCAGGGGTGACCGGGCTCGACGGCGAGGAGGAGGGCCCGGTCCCGATGCCGTTGGTCGCGGTGACGGTGAAGGTGTAGCTGTCGCCGTTGGTGAGGCCGGTGACGATGCAGTTGAGCGCGCCGGTCGTGGTGCAGGTCTCCCCGCCGTTGGCCGAGGTGGTCGAGTCGGCCGCGGTCACCGTGTAGCCGCTGATCGGGCTCCCGTTCGATGGGCGCGGCACTCCAGGTCACCTTGGAGCTCGCGTTCTGCCCGTTGGTGGCCGAGACGCCGGTCGGGGCGCCGGGTGACTGCGGCAGGGGTGACCGGGCTCGACGGCGAGGAGGAGGGCCCGGTCCCGATGCCGTTGGTCGCGGTGACGGTGAAGGTGTAGCTGTCGCCGTTGGTGAGGCCGGTGACGATGCAGTTGAGCGCGCCGGTCGTGGGCAGGTCTCCCCGCCGTTGGCCGAGGTGGTCGAGTCGGCCGCGGTCACCGTGTAGCCGCTGATCGGGCTCCCGTTCGCCGAGGCGCGGCACTCCAGGTCACCCTGGAGCTGGCGTTCTGCCCGTTGGTGGCCGAGACGCCGGTCGGGGCGCCGGGTGGCTACTGCCGGCCGGCTTGACCGAATTCGACACAGCCGAGGGCGGACCCGTGCCGGCAGCGTTGGTCGCGGTGACGGTGAAGGTGTAGCTGAATCGCCGTTGGTGAGGCCGGTGACGTGCAGCTGAGCGCGCCGGTCGTGGTGCAGGTCTCGCCGCCATTGGCAGACTTGGTCGAGTCGGCGGCAGTCACTGTGTAACTGGCGATCAGCGGAGCCGCCGTTGGAGCCCGGAGCGGTCCAGCTGACTGTGGCACTTCGGCTCCCGGAGAGGCCGTGACGCCGGTCGGTGCCCCAGGTGGAGAGATCGCCACCATTGCCGCGTTGATGTTCGGAGGTGGTCGCTCCAGCTGTAACCGACACGGGGTTGGCGGCCTAGAGGAACTCTGGTTCTTGTACCACTGCTCTGCATACGAACCGGTGATGCCGCACCACTCGAAGTCGACTGTGTAAGCGCCCGGGAGAAGCCCATTGATCGTGTAGAGGCCACCCGTGAAGGTGATCGTCGACCCGAAGCCAGCCCCGCCGTTCTGCGTAGCCGTGGCGCACACCGAGGCAAGCCCACCGCCCCCGGCTGCCGTGACGGTGCCCGAGATGAAACCAGTGGATTCAGTGGGCTGCATGGCGGCATTGATCCCGGTCACATTGGCGCCGGTCGCGACGAAATAGGCTCGCACGACCCTGCGATGCAGCGCCGGAGGAGTGCCGTTGTACCACTGCGGGGAGTAGCTACCGGTGTTGCCGCACCCGGACATGAATTCGATCGTGTACGTGCCACTTGGAAGCAGCCCGATCGTGTAAAGACCGCCACTTCGTAACCGTCGAGCCGATCCCGGCGTGCTGCCACCCTGGATGGTCGCGAGGACGCAAATGCCAGAGTAATCGGCCGCCGCCGGTCGCGGCGGTGACCGTGCCGGCTGATCGCTCCGCCCGCCAGCCATCGCCGCGTTGATGTTGGACGTTGTCGAGCCCGCTGTCACCGCTACCGGATTGGCGCCAAAGTGGACGTGGATTCGTTGTTGTACCACTGCTGGCATAGGTGCCGAGCTGTTGCCGCAGCCACTGGGCGAAGCCGATCATGTATTGGCCGGTCGGCAGGTTTTCGATGGCGTAGGAGCCGTTTGCCGCGGTCGAGGTGCTCCCGGTGCCGGTCCCCCCGTTCTGGCTGGCGTTGACGCAGATCCCCTGGAGATCCGTTCCGCCGTTTGCAGCGGTCACCGTGCCGGTCATGACGCCGCCGGGAGGCAGAGCCCGTTGATTCCTGAGGTGGTGAGGCCGTCGGTCACTGACACTGAGTTCGCGCTGCCCGCACTGGATTGGCTGTTGTACCACTGCGGGAGGTAGCTGCCGGTGTCGCCGCATCCGGATGCGAACTCGACCGTGTAGGAACCGGTCGGGAGCTGGCTGATGGTGTAGGTGCCGTCCGATCCGGTAGAGGCGCTGCCGCTGGTCGAGCTGCCCTGGAGCGCACTCACGCAGATCCCACCGATGGCGGCACCTCCGACCGACGCGGTGACCGTGCCGCTGATCGCCCCGCCCGCCACCATCGCCGCGTTGATGTTGGAGGTCGTCGACCCCAGCTGTCACCGCTACCTGATTCGCCGCCGAAGCAGACGACTCGCTGTTGTACCACTGCGGCAAGAGGTTCGAGGTGTTGCCGCACCCACTGGCCGAAAACTCGATGGTGTAATTTCCCGTCACCAGGCGACGTATCGTGTACGTGCCGTCGAGCCCGTCGGGCCGAAGCCGAAGCCCGGGCCGCTCCTCTCCAGCGGCCGAGACGCAGATGCCAGAAGCGGCGCTCCGCCCTGCTGCCGCGGTCACCGTCCCGGTAATGGTCCCGACGAGGAGCAGCGAGGCGTTGATGTTCGGTGTGGTCACACCCGCGGTGACATTCACCGGTGTCGCGCCGTTGGCCGAGGACTGTCCGTTGTACCACTGTTCCGAGATAGTTGTGCGTGTTGCCGCACCCGGAGTTCGAAGTGAAGGTGACCGTGTACGCGCCGGCCGGCAGACCGCTGATGGTGTAGGTGCCGTTCGACGCGGTGGTCGCCTCGCCGGCGCCACCCTGGTCACCGTTTTCGATCGCGTCGACGCAGATCCCCGCGAGCGGCGTCGAGGTGGATGCGTCGACCACCGTTCCCGAGATCAAGCCGGGCGTGTCTGCGCCCGCCGGCGTGGTCGAGGTGGCCACAATCCCCATCGAGGTCAGCCCGAGGGTGAGCGCGCCCGCGAGGACAAGCCGTACCAACGCCTTTCGGGCAAACCCGAACGTGCGGATTCTGCCGCCTGGACTAACCATCAACCGTCCCCTTCGGCGGATTCGCCCGCGCCCGCCCCCGGCCATCATTCCACATTGATCTTCGGCATTCCAGGGGGTGGGCGCCGGATCCGGGGGCCACGATTGAGCGATTCTCGGACCCTCCGATATGCACCGCCTTCGACAGCCGCAGGGGTTGGGCCTGCGCGTGCCGCTCGTCGAGCGGTCACGCAACCCTCGCGGTCATCCGTGCCGATCGGAAAGACGGGACCCCGAGGACCCCATGGGCTCCGTCCCAGTTCAGGCGCCAGAACGCCTCCTCTCACCCGTTCTGCGATGACCTCGAGGCCGCACCGCACCACCACGCAGGGGAGAACAGGTGAGAGCGGCTCGGGGCATCCCACCCGATCGTCACTCGACCGGCGGTCCGAAATGGGTCGGATTGCTGTGCTGGGCCGGACCAATTAATCACAAAGAATCACTCACAGTACGCCCACTGACACTGAGCGTACGCTCAGAGGAGTTCCGATTGACCGCCTCGGGCACTCCTGACACAATTCAGCCGAATCAGGCGATCACCTGGGGGGAGAAAGGAACCCTCCGGCTTCACCGCATCCTGTCGTGAATCACGACGGACACGGCGACCGCATCAGCGGTCGAGTCGGAGGTCCCGGTGGTCAGGCGTCCTGGGACAGCGGTGTGGTGAAATGCCGGAAGGGCGGGGACGGAAATGAGCGGCGTGTGGGAGTGCGGAAGGGGCGATCGCACGATCGGCCGACTTCCGAGTCCGGGTGGCGACCCCTGCGGGTCACCCCGATTCGGATCGCGCAAGGCGGTCCTCCGATGACCGAGACGAGCGCACGTCCGGTTGGGAATCACCCGCTCACGAAGAAGCGAGCCGGAACCCTCCGATCTTTCGAGCATCCGCCGCGCACACGGCTCAACGAAGATCCCCAAGGCGGCGCGGCAGAGTCCGCCCTCGAGGGAGCAAACCCGACGGTGACCGTGGTGATCCCCGCCTTGAACGAGGAGCGGAACCTTCCACACGTGCTCGCTGCCCTTCCCGAGCACCTGCACGAGGTGATCCTCGTCGATGGCGGCTCCACCGATCGGACCGTCGGGGTCGCCCGAAGGTCTCACCCCGGGATCATCGTCGTCGGACAGACCCGGAGCGGCAAAGGCAACGCTCTGGCGTGTGGGTTCGAGATGGCGACCGGCGACTTCATCGTCACCCTTGACGCCGACGGCTCGACCGATCCGGCAGAGATCCCACGCTTCGTCGAGGCCCTTCGTCAAGGCGCCGACTTCGCAAAAGGTTCCCGATTCATCCAAGGCGCGGGGAGCAGTGACATCAGCCGGTTCCGGCAGTTCGGGAACTCTTGGCTGATCCGTCTCGTCAATCTCCTTTACGGGACCCGCTACACCGACCTCTGCTACGGGTACAACGCGTTCCGAAGGGACTGTCTCGAGACCATCGCACTCGAGCCAACCGATGTCGAGGGGAACAACGAGCGCGCGATGCTCTGGGGGGACGGCTTCGAGGTGGAAACCCTCATCAATGTGCGCATCGCCAAGGCTCGATTGCGTGTGTGCGAGGTGCCGAGCTTCGAGCGGAGCCGCTTCTACGGTCGCAGCAACCTCCACGCGCTCTCCGACGGGATCAGGGTGCTCCGGACGATCCATCTCGAGCGCAAACGGGGTACCCGTCGGGCGGCCGAACAGACCGCTTTCGTACCGCGCCGCTCGGGGGCGACTTGGGCGATGCTGTCGACCATCGTCGACGAGATCAGCTGATCCAATCGGACCGTCTCGCCGCCGCGGTAGATTCGGCCGGCGGGTCGTGGGCGGCCCGTCGCTGAACTCGGACTTGTCGGCTTCCGGCACGATGCGCCGGCAACTGCGTGGGAACGATCAGGGGGTGCGTCACCTGATGACGAAACCGACCCTCTACCGGATCCAGTTGCACGACGGCTCGCCGGCGGGCCACGTCCTCCCACCTGAGCGGGGGCTCTTCGAGTTGTGCGACGCCGAGTGGCGACTGCACTTTCGCCATCTCGAACCGGCGATCGTGTGCGGCCTCCTCCGATCCGACTTCGAGATTCACGCCCTCGGCCGGCGGCGGTGCCTCGTCACGATCTCGGGAGGGGACGACCACGATTTCACGGTGCATCTGGCCCTTCGAGCGCGCGCTGACAGGGTGCGCGCCGACTTGGAGCGTCGACGCGCACGGCTCGACCGAAGTCGTGAACTCCTCGAGGCCGTCGAGCGCGGTGAGTGGTGGCGCGATGATCGAGTCTTCGAGCGGTTCGGCTCGATGGGAACGATCTCCATCGTCGATGTCCGCTACCTCGGAGGGCTCTCTCGGACCACCAGAGTCAAGTCGACTCGGATGGCCCAGGTGATGGACCTCGGGCCGCGGGGCATCTCACTTCGCGGATGGCGCCGACACCTCACCATCCCGTGGGATCGCGTCGCGAGCTTCGAGGTCCGGGAAACCGAAGAGGCATCCGAGAGCCGCGTGGACCCTGTCTCGGACGAGCAGGGAACGACAGTGATCGATGTACACCTGCACGACGGATCCGAAGCGCGATTCGCGACCCGTTCTTCGACCGCAAGAGACCTGCGCTCGCGGTTGGCCCCGCTCGCCGAGCGCCTCGAGGCTGCGTCGTCGGAACCCCTGACGACCAACGAGGTCTCCGCCTCGTAACGCTGACCTCGGCCGCGCGGTCGGAGGAGCGAGACCGGTCAGCCCGCGACGCCCGCGATGCCGATCACCGGAGCGGCGAGCGGCGAACCACCGTGCGAGCCGTGGAAGGCGGCGTCGCCGTAGGCGAAGACCCCGCCGTCGGAGGCGACCAACCAGTAGCCCTTGCCGTCCGGCGTGCGCGCGACCCCGACCATCGGCTTGTTGAGGATCAGGCTTCCGGTCGAGCCGTAGAAGGCGGCGTCGCCGTAGGCGAAGACCCCGCCGTCGGAGGCGACCAACCAGTAGCCCTTGCCGTCCGGGGTCGAAGCCATCCCGACCACCGGCTTGTTGAGGGTCATGCCGCCCGTCGAACCGTAGAAGGTCGCGTCGCCGAAGGCGAACACCCCGCCGTCGGAGGCGACCAACCAGTAGCCCTTGCCGTCCGGGGTCGAAGCCATCCCGACCACCGGCTTGTTGAGGGTCATGTTGCCCGTCGAACCGTAGAAGGTGGCGTCGCCGTAGACGAAGACGCCCCCGTCGGCGGCCACCAGCCAGTAGCCGGCGCTGTCGACCGTCGAGGACATCCCGACCACCGGCTTGTTGAGGGTGATGCCACCGGTCGAGCCGTAGTACCCGGCGGCGCCGTAGGCGAAGACGCCGCCGTCGGAGGCGACCAGCCAGTAGCCCGTCCCCAACGGGGTGGCGCCGAGGCTCACGATGGGCTTGTTGAGCACCAGTTCGCTCGCCGATCCGTGCGGGTCGGCGCCCCCGTACGCGAACACCTCACCGTCGGATGCGGCCATGTAGTACCCGGTCGGTCCGAGGACCGGCAGCGTCGCGGGTGGGGGCGGAGGTGGAGGTGGAGGTGGAGGTGGAGGAGGGGGTGCCGGAGCGACCATGACCGACAAGGGCGCGGTTGCGCTCAAATCGTTCGTATCGCTGACCTCCACGACAAAGTGGAAGGTTCCGGACGCCGTCGGTGTGCCCGAAAGCTCGCCTGTCGTCGGATCGAGGCTCAACCCAGTGGGGAGTGTCCCCGAAGTCACCGACCAGCCGTAGGCCGGGGCGCCTCCGGTGGCGGCAAGAGAGAGTGCGTACGGAATCGCGACCCGACCTTCGGGCAGCGGGCTGTTGGTCGTGATCGTCGGTGGGGCCGGCGCGGGATCGGGACCGTCGAGCACGATGCCACCGATCGTCCCAACCCCGGATCCCACCGCGTCGCAGTGGATGGGCCACGGACAGGCGATGCTCGCAAGACTCTGTGCGGAGTCGGCCGGAATTGTCTGACTGCTCCACGTCGTCCCTGCGTCAGCGGTCGCAAGGACCACACCTGAGCCGCTCGTGAAGTTCTGCCCGACCGCGTAACAGGCGGCAGCCGACGGACAAGCGACTCCCGCGAGTGACTGCGCGGCCGAAGGCACGGTCTGGCTCGTCCAAGTGGCGCCCCCGTCGGTCGTTGCGAGCACGACGCCGACGAAGTTGGTGTAGTTCCTGCCTACCGCGTAACAGGCCGTCGCGGACGGACAGGAGATGCCGCTCAATCCCTGAGCAGCCGCGGGCACCGTCTCGCTCGTCCAGGTCGCGCCTCCGTCGGTGGTAGCGAGCACGAACGCGCCAAACGGACCGGTGCCTGTCGCGAAGCACTCCGCGGTCGTCGGGCACGCGATGCTCGACAGTTGGTTGACTGACGAGGGGACCGTCTCGAAGGACCAGGTTCCGCCGGCGTTCGTCGTGTCGATGATCACAGCACCGCTCAGTCCGCTCCCGACGGCCGCGCACGCGGTCGACGAGGGACAAGCGACCGAGAAGAGCTCGTTGACCCCGGACGGCACCGACTGCTCGGTCCAGGTCGCGCCATTAGTGGTCGACAGGATGACTCCACCGCCCAACCCGTAACCGACTGCCTCACAGTCGTCGGCCGACGAGCAGGCCACGCCAGTGAGCCCTGTCACCCCGGCCGGCACGGACTGGACCGTCCATGTCATACCGCCGTCCGCAGTAGCGGTGACGAATCCTCCTGCTGAACCGGTCCCGACTGAGTAGCAATTGTTGCTGGTGGGACAGGCGACACCGTCCAGGTTCATCACGCCGTCGGGCATCATGTGCTCGGTCCAGGTGAAGCCACCGTCCGTCGTCGTGAAATCGACGCCCGCGTACGAGATCCCGTTCTCCCCCACGACGTTGCAGTTCGTGGTGGACGCGCACGCGACACCGTAGAAATAGAGGCCTGAAGAGGACGCGGTGAGGGAGTTCCACGTGGCGCCGCCGTCACTCGTACTGATGATCGCGCCGAGGCCGAACTCATAGCCGACCGCGTCGCAGACGCCGGGGGCGGGACACGTCACGGCGTTGAGGTCGTTCACACCGGAGGGGGCGTTCTGCGCTGTCCAGGTCGCGCCGCCGTCGGTCGACGCCACGATGTACGCACCACTCGGGCCGCTCCCGACCGCATAGCACTCGAGGAGTGACGCGCAGGCGACGCCGTATGGCAGGAAGTTCGCACCCGAGGGGACCGTCCGGCTCGACCAGGTGGCGCCGTCGGTGGTGACGGCGATCGCGGCACCTGCGAAGCCGGCACCGATCGCGACGCACTCGACCGTCGACGGGCAGGCGACTCCGGAAAGTCCGCCGATCCCAAGTGGAAGGGATTGGCTCGACCAGTTCGACCCGCCGTTGGACGTGACCACGATGGATCCCGCTCCGACCGCGAAGCACACCGTGGTGGAGGGACAGGCGATGCCGACGAGGGCACTCGTCCCTGAGGGGAGTATCTGCGACGACCAGGTCGCGCCGGCATCGGTCGTGGAGAGCACCGCACCGCCGCCCCCGGCAACCTGCCCGACCGCGAAGCACTCGGTGCTCGTCGGGCACGCGACGCCGGAGAGACCGCCCGTCCCTGGTGGCGCCACCTGTTCGGTCCAGGTGGAACCGTTGTCGGTGCTGGCCAGGATTGCACCGCCACCGGATGTCGTTGCTCCGACCGTGTAGCAGTCGTTCGTCGTCGGGCAGGCGACACCGCTGGCATGAGACACGGCCGGATAAGTCGCGCCCACCTGCCAACCGGTCGCACCAGCCGCGCTGCTCACTGCCGTCGGGACCACGACAGTCCCGACGACGACCGCGATAAGACCGGCGCAAACCGATCTACCTATACGCGTCCACCACGCACCCGGCCGCCCTGCTCTGAAGCTGAAGACCGACACGCCCAGTGTCCACCTTGCACTGAGTCTCTTCATTTCGACACCACACCCCTGTGCGCAAGACAATAAGTCCCGCGCTGAGGAGTAGCAATATGAAATCTCGGGCCTAGGCCAAATACCGCGCCGACCAATCACGCGTGGCGTGCAAATGAACGCAGCGAGTGGGCACGCGAGTCTGCTCGATGGCGCAGGTGAGCGAACCGCTCACCTGCTCAGCGAGTGGAAGGGAGCTTCGTGGCCCCAGTTCGATTGGTAACTTCCGAAGGCCGACGATTCCCCGTCAGTGAGTCGCCCCATTGGTGAAGGTCACGATGTTGATCCCGATTCCGACCGTAAATGTCGCCGAGGCCGGGAACACAGCGGGCAACGTGGGGCTCGAGAGCAACGTGCCAGCTCCCTGGTAAGAGAAGCCGGCCAGGTCGACCGAAGCCACCGAAGGCACAGTGGCGGTGACCGTCACCTTGACCGGTGTTCCGTCCGAGTTGACGGGGTCGATCGGGCCGATCACCGCCGAACAGCTTGCGCCCAGCAGCGGGACGAACAGCGAGACCGATCCCGTGGTCGTCACCCCGTTCACCGTGTACGAGTAGGTGTAGGTGAAGGCGCGTCCCGCGAGGTTGGCGCCCGGAGAGGTCTGAGACGTGCAGACCTTGAAGGCCCCGAGCTTCGCCGCGTCGGTGAACGTGACAACCGTCTCGTTGGCCACCGGTCCGTACGGAACGACGACCGTTGCCGGAGTCGTGGTCGGACCCGTCAACAGCCGGGCCCCCGTCGGGTCGGTGACGCCGACCGTGGAGACGTTGGCGAGGTAGAAGGCAGGATTCGACTGGATCTCGTTGACCGATGCAGTGCCGGCAGGCACCTGTATCGCTGCCGAGCAGTTACCCGCCATCACGGTGAACGACGGACCACCGTTGACGCTGAAGGTGAAGGTCTGTCCCGCGGTGACGGTGTCGGCGGCGTTCTTGCAGACCTCGACCCAGCCGAGCGCCTCATTGGTGAAGGTCGCAGACGCGATCGACGTCCCGACCGTGACCTTCGCCTGGGTGGTCGTGCTGCCCGCGTCCGAAGACGACGGCGACACGCTGATGCCGATGAGCGCGATGTTCGGCTGCGCCTGCTCGGTGACAGTTGCGACGGATCCCACTGGGATCCCCGAGCTCACCGTGACGCAGTTGATCGAGCCGATTGCCAGAGCCGGCACCGTCACCGTTTCGATCGCCGGGGACTCGTTGTCGGTCACGGTGAAGGTGAAGTTAGTTCCAACCAGCGCGGAGCTGTTCGGTGCCAACGTCTTGCACACCTTGATCATCCCGGTTGGAGTCTGGACGTCGGTGTAGGTCACCGTCATCGTGGTCCCGTCCCCACCCAGGGTCGCCGTGGACGTCCCGGCGGACAGGTTGACGTTGCTCAGAGATCCGGATCCAGTCGAGACGATGCTGGAGATCTGGTTACCGGTCAGCGATCCTTCGGCCAGGTTGACCACGGTTGCTGCCGGATAGGCGGTCGGACCGAAGCAATTCGGGGGCGTGGGCGGTTGCACCGCCGTCAAGCTGAACGACTGGGTTGTGGTCCCGCCAACCGTCTCCGTGAACGGGAAGGTCTTCCCTGCGGTGAGCGCATCGCCGGCGACCTTGCAGACAATCAGGTTCGCCACGGGCACTTTGTTCGTGAACGTCGCGGTCGTTGTCCCCTGGGCCGTCACCGTGAAGACGCCGGTGCCCGTGGAGAGATTCGACGAGACTAGGGCAGCGGTAGGCGAGGCAGTGATCGCACTCACGGAATCCGGGGGCGAGAACGTCTCGACGACGGTGTAGTTACCGGCCGGCAGTGGGAGCGAACTGCTGCAGTTGCCGACCATCACAGTCACCGGGCTTCCTGCCACCGCATTCCCCATCGAATCGGTGATGGTGAACGACCACGGACCCGGTGAAACAAAGGAGTTCGCGGCAAGCTTGCACACGACAAGGTGTCCGCCGGCCAGATCGTCGGTGTACGTCACCGTCATCGTGGTCCCGTCGCCACCCAGCGTCGCAGTGGACGTCCCGGCGGACAGGTTGATGTTGCTCAGAGTTCCGGCGCCAGACGAGACGATGCTGGTCACCACCGAAGTCGACGGGACCGTCTCGGCCAGATCAACCGCTGTTGATGCCGGATAGGCAGTCGGACCGAAACAATTCGGGGGCGTGGGCGGCTGCAGCGCGGTCAGGCTGAACGACTGGGTCGTGGTCCCGCCGACCGACTCGGTGAACGGAAAGACCTTGTTCGCGGTCGTCGAGTCACCGGCCACCTTGCAGACCACGAGGTAGGCCACCGGAATCCTGTTCGTAAAGGTCGCAGTTGTCGTCGTCCCGCCCGTCACCGTAAAGACGCCGGTGCCCGTCGAGAGACTGGCGGACACCAGCGCAGTCGTCGGTGAGGCAGTGATCGCGCTCAGGGTGTCCGGGGGCGAGAAGGTTTCGACCACCGTGTAGTTGCCCGCCGGTAGAGACAGCGGCGAGCTGCAGTTCCCGACGGACACCGACTCGGTTCCCACAACGTTGCCCCCGGAGTCCTTGATCGTAAAGGACCAGGGTCCCGGCGAGACAAAGGAATTCGCGGCGAGCTTGCAGACAATCAGCATCCCGGGACCCACCTGGTCGGTGTAGGTCACCACCGTGGTCCCACTCGTACCGAGGGTCGCGGTGACCGTGCCGGCCCCGAGGTTGAGGTTGCTCTCAGTCCCGCCGGTCACCGTGATGCTGGTCACCTTGTTGCTCGATAGGGACGCTTCGGCGACGTTGACGGCCGTGCCGGCGGGGTAGGGCATCGGCGTCGAGCAGTTTGGTGGTGCCGGGGGTGCCGCTGCGTTCAGGCTGAAGGACGCGGTCGTCGTCCCGCCGACCGCTTCGGTGAAGTTGAAGGCCTTGCCCGAGGTGGCCGAGTCGCCCGCCACCTTGCAGACCTCGAGCCTGGTGACCGGGATATTGGTGAAGGTGGTGGTCACCGAGGCGTTCGCCGGGATGTTGACCACCACCGTACGGGTCGGGACCGAAGAACTCACCGTGTCGATGATCGGGGACACCGTGATCGAGCTCAACGTGGTGGCCCCAGTGGCGTCAGCCTCCTCGGTCACCGTGTTGTGGCCGTTCTCCACGACGAAGGGCTCACACGAACCCGCCGCCACGGAGACCGGGGTCGCACTGTTGATGCTGAACTCGAAGGTCCCGGTGACGTTGTTCGCCTTGCAGATGTTCAACGTCGACGGCCCGAGTATCGATGCTTGGGCCGGTCCAACGGGAAGGCCAGCGGTCGCAAGGATCGCCGCTCCGACCAAGGCGACCGCTGAAACGATGAGGGTCGATCGAATACCTCGGGCCGCCGCACGGGCCCGCGTGGATGGTGACATGGACGCGTCTCCTCGATAACTGACTACGGCGCCGGCCGGCACCTCTCCAAAGAACACAGTGACGCAGGCGCGCTCGCTCGTCATCGGCCGAACCGAACAAAACCTGTGTCGGGCGTTGTTCGGTCCGCCCACCTGGGGCGATCCGCCCCGAAGAGCCCGGGGCGCGACAGAGGGACTCCCTCGCGGGAGTCCCTCTGCACGGCCCACTGGGAGGGATCCCCTAGCGGGGATCCCTCCCTCGTCTCAGTGGGTTGCCCCGTTGGTGAAGGTATCGATGTTGATACCGGTACCCAGATCGATCGTTGCCGTCGCTGGGAATGTTGCCGGCAGGACTGGGCTCGAAACGACTGACCCAGAACCCTGATACATGAACCCGGCCAGATCCACCGACGTCACCGACGGCGGCTCTGCGGTAACCGAAACCTGAACCGGAGTGCCATTGGCATTGATCACCGGGATGGGACCACTCAGGTTCGAGCAGCTCGAACCAGTGAGCGGCACCGTCAAGGTGACCGATCCGGTCGTGGTCGTACCGTTGACCGTGTAGCTGTAGTTGTAGGTGAACATGTCACCGGCCAGAGCTGCATCCGGCGAGGTCTGCGCAGTGCAGATCTTGAACGCACCCTGAACGGTGCTGTTGGTGTAGGTGACCACTGTCTCGTTGCCAACTCCACCGAACGGCACACTCACAGTTGCAGGATTCGTCGTCGAACCCGTCAGCAGGCGAGAACCAGTTGGATCCGTCACTGACACCGTCGTGATGTTCGAGATGTAGTAGTTCGGATTGCTCTGGAGCTCATTGACAGTTGCTGTACCCGCAGGCACCTGGATGGCGGCCGAGCACTGACCGGTCATGACCGGGATCGGCGCTCCACCGTTGACGCTGAAGTTGAACGTCTGGCCCGCAGCCGACGAGTCGCCGGCGTTCTTGCAGACCTCGATCCAGCCCAACGCCTGGTTGGTGAAGGTGGCCGAGTTGATGCTCGTGGCCGAGACACTGACCTTGGCGGTCGTACCCCAGGAGCCGGCGTCAGCCGACGCAGGCGACACCGAGACGCCGCTCACTGCCACATTCGGCACCGACTGCTCGGTGATCGTCGCAACCGAACCGACCGGCAGCGCCGTGAAGTCCGGCGAGCACTGCGTCGTTCCGGCCAAGGCGATAACGGTCACGACCTGCGTACCAGCGACGTCGTTCACGTTGAAGTTGAACGGCGTGCCACTCAGAGCACTGCTCGTCGACGTGAGAGCCTTGCAGACCTTGACGAAGCCGGTCTGAGTGTCGTTGGTGAAGATCGCTGTCGTGTTGTTACCGGCGGACACCGCGAAGGTCGCGGAGCCATTGGCCACGTTGGACCCGAGCAGGGCACCCGAGGGCACCGCGTAGATCGAGCTCACGTAATCCGGCGCGCTGAACGACTCTGCCACCGTGTACTGGCCAGGCGAGAGCGAAACATCGCCGCTGCACTGACCTGCGAGGACACTCACCCAGCCCACCGGAGTGTTGCTGCCGAAGGGCGTGATGCTGAAGTTCCACGGGCCGGCTCCAACGAAGGGGTCACCCGCGTTCTTGCAGACCTCGAGGCCTCCGGGATTCTGGTTCACCACCGGCACATCGGTGTAGATCACCTGCGTCAATGCCGAGGTCACCGTGGCGGTCACCGTGCCAGCACTCAAGTTGGTGTTGGTCTGGCCCCCACCGGTCACGGTGATGTTGGAGACCTGCGTGGTGGGGTTCGCCAGCTCCGCAACGTTCACTGCAGTACCGATCTGGTACGGAGTGATGTCGCTGCAGTTGAGCGGGTTGAGCGACCCTGCTGTCACCGCGAACGGTCCAACAGTGGTGCCGCCTGCCGACTCGGTGAAGCTGTACGAGTTGCCCACGATCGACGGGTCACCCGCGACCTTGCAGACCTTCAACTGGCCGATCGCCGGCTGGTTCGCGAACCGGACCCCGGCTTCGCCGTTGGTCGTCTCCGGAACGACGACAGTCGCCGTGCGCGTCGCCAGGTTGACGGTGCCGGTCCCCAGATAGATCTGGATGCTCTTGAGCGTCGTCGCACCTGACGGGTCCTTCACCTCGGTGACGGTGTGCGTACCCGATGTAACGGAGACGCCCTTGCAGGTACCGACGGCCACACTCACCGTCGTTGTTTGGTCAATCGAGAACTGGAAGGTGCCGCTTACCGGGCCACCTTTACAGATCTCAATTTTTGGGCCGATGACCGTCGCGCCTGCGGTGGTCTGGATGCCGATAGTCGTCAATCCGCCTAAGAGCGCGACCGCGACGACCCCCGCCAGCAGCGAACGCCGACCCCTCTTCGTTGCGGCCCTGGGCCGCTCCTCTATTGCCATTTGTATCCCCTTCGTCGGTAACACAGACGCCACACGGCGCCACTGACACACAATGTCCGAGCGCTGGGAGAACGTCATCGTCCGTTTCGAACGAAGATCCGCCCACTGTTTGTTCGGATCGCCCACCTGCACGACGATCCCACCTGCCCAAAGGGGCGATCGAACCTCGATCGCCGCCCAATCGCTCGGAGAGAGGGTCGTCGCAATCGCGGAGAGTGTCGGAAATCGCCACATACAGTGACAGAAAGCCGATCTCGCTGGACAGCCCCGACGGCGCCGATTAGTACCTGAGGTCGGGCGGGGTTGATGGGGATGGATCAGCGCTGCCGGGCGGGCAGTCGTCTGACGGCGATCTGGTCCCTTAGTCGACAAGGGCGGTTCGGCGGCATGGCAACGGTGCGGAGTGTCAACGGGACTGGCACGGTAGGGGCAGCTCTGGAGGCGGACACCCCTCTGGCGGATGCCCCCCTGCCGTTGTCGCCCCAAACGGCGGCCCGGCCGCCGAAAAAGGGGGGCAGACCCTCAACCACAGGTGGAGGGTTGACGCCTGAGGCCACCCGTTCCGACTTCGAGGAGCTGCTGCGGACCAGCGGCGAGCCGACGGCGATTGCCAACCTCAGTGGGACCCTGCTCGGATTCAACACGGTGGCCCCCCAGCTCTTCGGCTACCAGCCTGACGAGCTCAAAGGGCACAACCTGGTCACCCTGTTCGCCTCGGACATCAGTGGTTTCCTCGCCGAGGCTCGGGACCAGGAGGCGGGCAACTGGTACGCGCTCGGGCAACCGCTCCGCCTCGTCATCGACGGCGTGAAGCGGACCGGGATCCGCTTCCCGATCTTCTTGACCCTCACCCCCCTGTCGGGCTCCATGGCGACGCTGGTGCTCGCCTCGATGAGGGAGGCGAGCTCCCCCCAGCCCCTCGAAGGCATGGCCGGCACCACGGCTCGGCGAGCGGTCACCCAGGAGATGACCGCGTTCCAGAAAGAGCTGCTCGTACAGGTCGCCCGCGGCCGCGGGGCTGTCGGTATCGCCGAGGCACTCCACCGGCGGACCGATCGCAAGGTGCTCGTCCGGGATGGAGAGGGTCTGGCCATCGCGACCGCGGGCTTCAAGCTCGGCGACATCGAGTCGCTCAACCAGCCGGACCACGAGCGTCTGAGCCCCCTGCACGCCGCTTGTCAGCGCGACGGGCAATCGTGGACCGCGGCCGCCGCCCCGGATCAGACGGTCCTGGGCTGGATCAGCCTGCACGACCCGGACGGAGACCTCACCGAGGAGGGTTTCGTGGCGCTCGAGCAGGCCACCTCGATCCTCACCTCGGAGCTCCTGCGGATGGCCAGCGTCGCCGACACGACCGCGTGGACGGCCCCGGAGTTCGTGGAGGCGCTCCTCGAGGGAACCGACATCGACCGCCTTTCCTCCCATGCCCGCCTGCTCTCCTACGAGATCGACCGCCCCCACCGGGCGGTCGCCGTGCAGATGCCGAGCACTCGGAGCGACGGTCCGGAGGCGCTCGAGCAAGCGGCACGGAGCATCGGGGTGAAGGCTCCACTCGTCACGTCGAGGGAGGATCGAGTGGTCCTCGTCGTGGCAGACGACCTCGACTGGGAGATCCTCCTCGCCGCGATCGAGAACGCATTCGGCGAACCTGCCAGGATCGGGCTGGGCAAGCGGTACAAGGTCGGAGAGCTGAATCGCTCGGTGGACGAGGCCGTCTTCGCCCTCGAGCTCGGTACGGCGATGTCGCTCGACAAGAACGTCACCGCCTTCGGCGATCTCGGGCTGTGGCGGATCCTCGTCGACTCGGGCGAGCCGCGGAAGCTCCGAGAGGTGGTCGACGACTGGATCGGCGACCTCATCGACCACGACAAAGTCCACGGGAGCGAGCTGGTGAAGACACTCTCGATCTACCTGGACAAGTCGTGCGCGACCGAGGCGGCGGCCGCCGAGCTCTTCGTGCACCGCAACACATTGCGGTATCGGTTGGCGAAGGTGTCTCAGATCAGCGGGCGGGATCTCTCCGATCCCGACGTGCGGTTCCAGCTCCAGCTCGCCTGCCGTGCGCTGGTAGTCCTGCAGGCACTCGACGCGGTCTGATCGGGCTCCCCTGGGCTCAGGGCGCGACCGGGAGGGCGAGGCTGACAGTCTGCGGGAGCTGGGTCGAGTTGGTCGCCCGCGCGAAGACGGTCAGGGTGCCCGTGGTCGGTGCGGTGACACCCTCCAGAGGGATCACCTGCGAGAACGAGCCCCCGACCACGGCCGTGTTGGTGACCCCGGCCAGCAGCCGTCCCACCGGGTCGACCAGTTGGATCTCGTAGGTGCCGTTGAGCGAGGTAATCCCCGAGACCTTGAGCGATCCGACGACGGTGTCCCCGACGGCCGGGCTCTCGAGCAGCACCGCCGGCAGCGCGGCGATCACCTGGCTCCTTCCGACCGGGCTGGTGAGGTCGACGCCGGCGAAGCTGGTGAGCGCGACCTTTCCGATCTGGATCGAGACGCGGCTGACGTTTGCGTACCCGGTGAGCGTGTACACGATCTGACCGAGTCGGGCAGCCTCGACCGCGGGCGTCGCCGTCGAGGTGAATTCGGGACTCAGGTTGACGGTCGCCACGCCACCACGGATCTGCAGGCCGCGGACCGAGGTTCCCGACGGGATGTCGGTGCCCAGCCCCTGTGCCGCCTCCGAGGGGCTCGGTCCGGCGAGCAGCGCCTGGACGCCCTCGAAGCGGGGATTGGGTGAGGTGTTGACCATCCGGTCGGCCACGCCGAGCGAGGAGCCTCTGACGAAGTAGAGCGAGACCGTGGTCAGGGGAGGCAGGGTGGTGGTCGTCTTCGGGACCGACGTGCTGGTCGAAGCCCGCGTGGTGGTCGTCACCGCCGAAGTGGACTTGCCACACGCGGCGAAGGCCACCGCCACCGAACCGATCGCGCAGACCAGCACCAGTCGGCGAATGCCGTTTCCGCGGTGTGCGCAGCTCATCGGATGCTCGGCTCCTCTCGTCTCTCGCTTCTGATCAGGCGGGAAGTCACGTCCGCAGGTAGTAGTCACGTTCGCAGGTAGTAGAAGCGGGCGGCGATCACGGCCGCCACGATCACGACCAACACGGCGGTTGCCACTGCCAGCCAGCGACGTGCGACCGAAAACCGCTGGCTCCCGTCGGCGATCGCCGCAAGGACCTCGTGGGCGACGATGACGGCGAGCACCGCGGTCACCGTGACGATCGCGAGCGCCGCATTGGCGACCAGGGACTTCACGGGACCGTCTCCCTCGTGGCGTCACGCGTGGTCGCCGCCGCACAGATCGCTGCTGTCACGGCCAGGAGCACGCCGGCGCTCCCGACCGGGTGCCACCAACCGATCTCCACGAAGAAGAGCCCGTAGAGGAACAGACACGCCAATCCCGTCGCAAGGGCCACGGTCGCCGCGAAGGCGGCGTCCTCGAGATCGATCCAGCAGGTGGCCGCCCACCCGGTCCCGACCACCAGCGCGACGAGCACCAGGGCGGGTCGTGCAGGGCTGTGCACGTCGGCCAGCACGACGACCGAGGCGGCCACGCACAAGAGCGCGACCGTCGCGTCGACCGCGATCCTGACCTTTCGGAGGGTGCGGGTCACGGTGTGCCCTCCGTGGCGTGCCCGGTCGGCACCGTCGTCGTCGTCGTGGTGGTGGTCGTCGTCGTCGTGGTGGTGGTGGTGGTCGTCGTGGTCTGCGGCGGCCTGGTCGTCGTCGTCCGCGGCGGCCTCGTCGTCGGTGGCGGCTTGGGCTTCACCCGCGGTGGCGGCTTCGGCTTCGGGATCACGATGGGCTTGGGCTTCGGCGGCGGCTTCGGTCTCGTGGTGGGGGTCGTAGTCGGCGGCCGGGGGTGCGGCGAACGCCTGGTGGCCGGAGGTCGCTTCGGCGGAGGGGACTTCTCGATGCGGAGCACCGTGGCGGTCGAGTTCGAATAGACCACGTGCACGTTGCCGGTGCTGACGAGCTGGGCGATGAAGCCCTTCATCCACCCGGAGGGATAGCCCAGGTAGTCGGTTCCGTAGTTCGCCTCGCTGCGGGTGAGGAGGACATAGGTCGGACGGCGGGTGATCGGAAGGTGCTTCACCAGGTCGGATCCCTTCAGGGAGACCAGGCCACCGAGGAAGACGAGGCTGTAGCTCCCGACTTTCGCGTAGGCGAGCGGCTCGTCGCGATTGGCGATATAGACGACCGAGCCCGCCGGCACGTGATTGTGGATCCAGGTCGCCGCGGCGACATCCCCCGGCGCAATGGCCTCGAATGCCTCGTTGCCGTATCGGTCGAGCGGGAAGAGGATCAAGAGCGCGGCCACGACGGCGAGCAGCACCGTGACCGCACCCCGCCGGAACGCCGCAGAGTCGATCAGGCCGGCGATGAGGACCGCCGCGGGCGCCAAGCTGAAGAGAAGGATCCGGAGCGCCACCTCCCCCCCGTAGCTGACCGCGCCTGCGACCGCGATCGG
Source organism: uncultured Acidimicrobiaceae bacterium (assembly GCA_963769905.1). Taxonomy (GTDB): domain Bacteria; phylum Actinomycetota; class Acidimicrobiia; order Acidimicrobiales; family RAAP-2; genus Bog-756. Next base: position 14,087 of record CAVYNG010000002.1, on the reverse strand, counting down.
CGCGACGGCGACGATGGCCATCGTCCACATGGTCCTTCCCCGCCGCCAGAGCACCCAGAACCCCGCGATCGCCCCCACCCAGGTGATTCCCGCTGCGGCGATCCGCCCCCACTGGACGATCTGACGACCTCGGGAAAGGGCGCTCAGCCGGGCGGTGACCGAGGTGTTGAGGGTGGACCCGACCTGGCCGGCGGCGCCGAAGACCTTGGCGAGGTGATTCGACCAGTAGGCGTGACCCTCCCACGAGAGCCAGGCCCACACCAGCACCGCCATCAGCACCCAGAGCATCCGCAGCCCGGTCCGACCGGTGAGCATGAGGCCGAAGAACACCAGGCAGAGGGCCGCCGGCGTGATCTGGTGAGAGACCGCGGAACCGACCAGGACGACCAGCAGCACCGCCAACATCGCCACCCGGAAGAGCGGCGTGGTGTTCGTCTCGGGCGCCTCGTTGGCGATCGCACCGAACGGCAGGCGGAGGACCCGAAGGGCCACCACCCTCGTCCGTGCCCACGCGCGGGATCGAGCGAAGTCGCGGACCAACCGCGGAGGGAACCCACCGGTCGAGAAGACGCGGAGCACGATCGCGACGGCGGCGAGGAACAGGAACAGGTTGAGCCCCTGCGGCGAGAAGTAGTCCTGGTCGATCCAATTGCTCGCCAGAAAGATCGCCAGCACCGCCCATTGGGCACGCCGCGTCCGCAGGCAGGTGTTGGCGATCGCCTTGAGCGGGAAGAGATACGCCAGGTTCAACACGAACGGGCACCACCGGAGGAACCAAAGCGTCGGCACCCCCATCGCGTGCGCGGCCATCCCCGCGGCGGCAAACATGGCCGGCCAGGACATGCGCACGTCGAGACGGGGAAGGGCCTGTCCGGTGCGCCCGAGGTAATCGCTGAACCCGGCGATGTCGTACGCGCTCGAGAACCGGGGGAACGGTTCGGTCGCGGGAAGGGTGCCGTGCAGGATGACCGCCAATGCGACCAGTCCGATCACCATGCTCGATGTGCGGGGTTCGTCGCGGCGGAGCTCGACGAAGATCCCGAACGCGGCGAGCACCAACCCGATCCACCACAACGGGGAGAGCTGGACGATCAGCCCGGCCGGGCCGGCTTGGTACGGGTGAACCGAGCCGAGCGACACCCCCCAGCAGACGAGGGACACGGCCGCCAGTCCGTACGGTGCTGCCGTGCTCCAGCGGAAGCGACGCTGTTCGGCAGGTGCCAAGTCGGGAGCGGTGCCGGCCACCGCCGGCGCCTCGTCGCTCTTGATCCCGGATGCGCCCAACGTGTTCAATCGCGCCACTTCTCTCGCTAACGAGCTGATCCATATGGCATCGGAACGAGAAGATCCCCTGCCCTGCGGCGAAATAGTACTGGACGCATTGCCACAAATAGTCGACAGGAACCCTGCAAATCGCGGCCTCGTGAGAAGCTTCATTGCGGAGAAGGGCGGCGAATCCGGTCTGTTATGGTGACCGCGTCGTTGGTCCGCACCTCGACGCGAGGTCCACACGAAGGGGCGAGTGGATGACTGACTGCACAAGCATGCTGCGGCGTTCGGCTTCACTGCGATCGACGGTCCGATGACGAGCGGCATCGATGATCTGAGTGTGGCGCAACAGCCTGTTCGGGAGATGCTGAGCGATTATCCGGGTGACCGGCGGCGCAGAGTGCTACGCGCAGTGGCGGTCTCCGCCGTCGTGCTCGCCTTCGCCGTCTGCGCTTTGTTCATGGCGATCCTCAGCAATCGGATCGATCACCTCGACACGACGGTCTCCCAGCAGTCCGCGCAGATCGAGCACCTCCAGCGGGAGATCACGACCGTCGACGCCAATCTCGGTGCCGCAGTTGCCTGTCTCCAGACGCTGAGTTCTCTGCAGGGGCTCTGCACCAAATTGGTCAAATAGCCCGGGTGCTCTCGTCACCTCGTCCGGGTGACGGCTCGTACCGCGGCACGGGCGTGACCCTCCGTCCGGTGAGCATCCATTCGAGCGTGCCGGTCGCGTAGCCGAGCCCGGCGAGGAGGAGACCGGCGCAGAGCGCACCGAACCGGAGCAACGAGGCCGGATCGCCACGGAGCAGATCCCGCGCAGCGGTCCCGAGACCGGCGGTCACGCTCCGCACCGCGAACTGCCGCTCCGCCTCGAGGTTGCGGGCGGCGCCCATCTGCCGGTACGCGCCCACCTTGCCCCTGTTCACCCAGAAACACCGTCGCCAGTAGTAGCCCCACGTCACACGATTCTCGGAGACGTGGTGATGGACGACCGCGTTCGGCACGAAGACGACCTCGCTCTCCGGAGAGCGGTGGGCGAGGCGATGGGACATGTCCATGTCGTCGTGATCGTCCGAATGGAAATAGCCGACCGCGGCGAGGTCGGCGCGCCGGGCCGCCATCGCGGCGCCGATCACGTGACGGATCGGTGCGACCTCGGTCGGCAGCCCGCGGTAGGCGCATCCGAACACCCAGTCGCACTCGAAGGGGAACCAGCGGGGTCGCGGCCGCGAGAACTCCGGGAGGGGGCAGCCTCCGACCGCGATCACCTTCGGGTCGTCGAAGGGCGCCACCATGTGCTCGAGCCAATCGGGCTCGGCCCATGCGTCGTCGTCCAGGAAGGCGAGGATCTCGCCCGTGGCCAGTTCCGCCGCGGTCGAGCGGGCGGCTCCGAGGCGGCCCTCGTACTTGTTCTCCACGACCCGAACCGGCACCGCCGCGCCGGTCCCCTCCCACTGGCGCCGGCACCGGTCGTAAAGGGCCGGATTGTGGTCGATCGAGAGGAACAGCTCTCGGGGGAGGGCGGTCTGAGCCATGACCGAATCGACGGACGCACACAACAGGTCCCACCGATCCTCGGTGTACGCGCAGATCACGACCGACGCGTCGGCGCTGCGCCGATGGGATCTGGGAGACGCTCCCTCGCCGCTCGACTCGGTCGCCGTTCTCGCCGGCCCGTCCGCTCCATGAGCAGCCATGAAGACGTTGCTAGCACAGCGGAGGCGCCATCCCGCCCACCGAAGCGACAGGACCGCATTGGTATGCTCGTCGTTCGCCCTCATCGAGCCTTTTGCACGGCTTTCGACTGCACGGCATTTCGACGATGCACGACCTCACCGACAGCGCGACCGTAGAGGGCGCCGCAGCGATCGCCAGGCCGTTGATCGTCCTCGGTGCCCCTCGGTCGGGCACCACCATGGTCTTCCAGGCGCTCTCGACCCACCCGGATCTCTGGAGCCTCTACCGCGAGAGCCAATCGATCCTCAACGACTGCTTTCCGGTGACCATGGTGCCGGGGGCATCGGCCGTGGTCGGCCATGCGGATGCCGGCACGGTCGAGATGCTGCGACGGCGGTTCTTCACCGAGGTGGGCAATGCCGAGGCCAGCCTTCGCGTCCTCGGACGTGGGGTCCCGCTCCTCGCACGGTCGCGTGCAGCCCGGTTGCTGTCGGGAATCGGACGCACCCGCAAGACACCGCCGATCCGGATCGTCGAGAAGACCCCCGACAACTGCTTTCGGATCCCGCTCCTCCTCGAGGTGTTTCCCGACGCCCTCTTCGTCCAGGTGGTGAGGGACCCGAGAGGATCCATCGCGTCGATCTACCGCGGCTGGGTCGACGAGCCGAGATTCCGCCGCTTCCCACTTCCGGCCGGGTACACCATCGAGGGCTACCAAGGGACCCACTGGTGCTTCGGCCTGGCACCCGGATGGGAGGACCTCGACGGCGCGACGCTGATGGAGGTGTGCGCGTTCCAGTGGCGGCTCTACAACGAGTTCTGTTTCCGCAACCTGCCCGGTGAGCCGAGCCGGGTCTTCGAGGTCCGTTACGAGGAGGCAGCCGAGAGGCCGGGTCGGGTGCTGGAGGACCTGGCGCACTGGGCCGACCTCGATCCCTCCCCTCTCCGGAGGTTCAGTGAGAAGCTGCCCGTCGTCAACACGTGGAGCCGGCCCCGGTCCGACAAGTGGCGGACGTTGGAAGAGGAGATCGAGGTCGTGCTCCCGTCGGTGTCGGCCGAGTGCGAGCGCCTCGGCTACCCGGTCGGGTGAGCGACGGATCGGCCGCTCCGCCTCCGGACCGGAAGGAGTCCCCCACGCGGGTCCTCTTCATCGGGGGCGAAGGGCGGTCGGGATCGACGGTTCTCGAGCGATTGATCGCCGCGCACCCCGACGTCTGCGCCGTCGGCGAGGTCAAGAACCTCTTCGAACGGGGCATCCGCGGCGAGGAGCTGTGCGGGTGCGGTGCCCCGACCACCGAGTGCGAGCTGTGGTCCCGCGTCGGCGAGCGTCTCGTCGGTGGCTGGAGTTCCCGAGAGGGACGGCAGATGGTCGAGTTCTTCGCCCATGTGAACCGGCCCACCAACCTCCCGACCATCGTCTCCGGACACGGGTCGATGGTGGCCGAGGCCCGAGCAGTCCTGTCCGAGCTCTATCCGATCGTCGCCGAGCTGTCCGGTGCGTCGGTCGTGGCCGACTCGTCCAAACACCCGGGGTGGGCCTACCTGCTCGCTGGAACCGACACCGTCGACCTTCGCCTGGTCCATCTGGTCCGTCACCCGTCCGGTGTCGTGTTCTCGTGGAGCAGCCCGAGGATGCGCCCACAGGCGGCGAGCGGATCCGGTGACCGGTTCATCCCGGCACACCGGCCCTCCGAGGTCGCCATCCGGTGGGACGTCTTCAACGTGCTTCTGGGCCGTTTCGGGCGCCGTCCACTGCCGTACCTCCTCGTCCGCTACGAGGACTACGTCCGCGAACCTGCGGTGACTCGAGGTCAGTGCTTCGGTCTCGTGGGACTGGAGCCCCTTTCCGGTCCGCTGACGATGGGTGGGGGGCACGGAATCGCCGGCAACCCCGCGCGATTCGCCGACGAGGATGCGCCGATCCTTGCCGACGAGCGGTGGGTGACCGAGATGAGCTCCTCGAAGCACGCCCTGGTGTCGGCGTTGACCTGGCCCCTCCGGCTCCGGTACGGCTATCGCTTCGGACGGCACGACCCTGTTGCTCGACTCGTCGCGACGCCGCCCTCCTGATCCGCGGGCTAACGGCCCTCGGCGCGGTGGGGCCGGGCCACCTGGAGATCCCTGAGGATGAACACCGCCCAAGCGGCACAGGCGACACAGGCGACCAGCCGGACGACGGCCCAGGGTGCGGAGACCGGGACGAAGCGGGAGCAGAGGACCATGGGGACCGCCAGCGCGAGACGGACCCACAGCCAGACGGGTGCTCGCGGTAGCGGGAGGAGCGGTCTGCTGACAGCGGCCATGCCCACGGCGAGCAACGTGTAGGCAATCAGCGTGGCGAGTGCGGAGCCGTTGATGCCGATGTGTGGGACGAGGACCAGGTTCAAGACCACGTTGACCACCGCGGCGGTGACCGTGACTCCCGCGACGGAGACAGGGCGTCCTTCCGAGAGCAGCAAGCGAGAGTGCACGAAAGCGGTGCAGACCGGAAACGTCGAGGCGACGACCAATACGATGACCGGCAGCAGGCTCTCGGTCCGGAAGGACGACGGTGCCCAGATCGGGAGTACGACCGGCGCGCCCAGGGCGATCGCAAGGGTCACCGGCACCAGCAGCTGATAGAGCCCGTTACGGCTGTGCGCGAGGACTTCGCCCCGGGTCGCCCGGTCGGTGATCGCGAAGATGCGCGGCAACCACGCGAGATTGAGAAACGTCAACATGCTGATGCCCACCGCGCTCACCGTGTAGGCGACCTGGTACCGCCCGGTTTCCGCGGCACCCAGATCACGGAGGATGACGATCCGGTCCGCCGCCGACATGGTGAACGTCGACAGCTGGAGCGGCAGCACCGGCAGCGAGAACCGCAACGTGGATCGCGTGGTCCCGAAGTCGAGGATGCCGCGCCAGTGGGGACGGATGGTCCACATGCCGAGCAGGAGCGCGATCGCCTGCACGACGACCGCGGACCAGAGGACCTCGGTGGCAAGGCCCGAGCCGAGGAACGCCACGAGTGCCCCGAGGCCGATTCCTACGATCGACTGGAGCAGGCAGACGATCGCGAAGACCCGCAGCCGTTCGTTGCACCGGAGGACGGCGAGCCAGATCCAAGTCAACGCGAAGAGGCCCGACCACACGACGGTCAACCTCGTCGAGAGCGGGAAGGGGCCGAATCCGAGCCGCGGAGCCCACCAGGTCCCGGTCGCGTAGACGACCGCAGTGACAGCCGCGACCACCACCACGGAGGTCGCGAGCAAGTTGCGGCTGCGCCGCTCTCCGTCAGGCTGGCTGTAGAGGCGTTGGACCCCGATGTTCAGCCCGAGGTTGGCCGTGTAGTAGAGGACGTAGAGCAGCGCGAGGTCGGCGGCGAAGATCCCGTACTGGTGGAGGCCGAGGACCCGGGTGACGATCGGCGTGACGAGGACGCCGGAGAGCAGCTGGAGGGACGACGCCAGCATGTAGAGCCCGTCGCGGCCGAACATGGTCCCGACGGTGGCCCCGACGGTGCCCCCGACGGTTCCGAGCTCGGGAAGCCCGCCGGTACCCGGTTCGTCCGCACCGTCGGGCAGCGCCGCGTCCGTCTGTTCGGTCATGCCGAGCACCGCGCGCCGACCTCGGTCTGCCCTCGGCGTCGCCGACGCCGCCGACGCCGCCGACACGGGATCCGGGAGAACCGCACCGTATCTACTGTGTCAGCTCCTCCGGCAGGCGAGTGGACTCGACCGCACTGAGTGGCAGAGGACCGGCCCTCCGCTGCACCGAGAGGACGATCTTCGTGGGAACGTCCCCCTCGCCGGGGTACCTCTTCAACCCCCCAGGACGCGGCGAATCGTCGACAACTCTTCGGGGACGACACGCCACCAAGTCCAACGGCCATCCTTCTCCCCCACGATCAACCCCGCCTCGGCGAGGACCTTGGTGTGGTGCGAGATGGTGGGCTGGCTCTTGGCGAGTGGTCCCTCGAGGTTGCAACTGCAGACCTCTCCCTCACTGGCCACGATCGACAGCAGCCGAAGGCGAACGGGATCGGCGAGCGCCGAGAAGACGGCTGCAAGGTCGTCGGCCTCCTTCTCCTTCAATGCGGCATCGGTCAGTGGGGCACAGCAGCGGTCGGCACGAGTACTCATCACGAATCTCCCATTGACAGTTGTCGATATGATCTACAGACTAGTCGTATCGACAACCGTCAATGTAGCCGGAGGACCTCATGTCGCGCGTACAGCTCGCCCTCAACGTCTCGGACCTCGACCAGGCGATCGCCTTCTACTCGAAGCTCTTCGCCGTCGAGCCGAGCAAGCTCCGGCCCGGTTATGCCAACTTCGCCGTCACCGACCCGCCGTTGAAGCTGGTGCTGGTCGAGTCGTCCGAGGAACACCAGCGCGGCGTCGACGGTGCCCTGAACCATCTCGGTGTGGAGGTGGAGACCCCCGAGGAGGTCGCACAGGCGAGCCGACGCCTTTTGGGATCGGGGTTGGCGACGCGCGACGAGTCGGCCACCACCTGCTGCTACGCCGTACAGGACAAGGTGTGGGTCGAGGACCCCGACGGAGCCGCTTGGGAGGTCTACGCCGTTCTCTCCGACGCGCCCGCCGAGTCCGGGATCGACGGGGACGGGACGTGCTGCGCCGACGCCGATGCCTCCATTGCCTCGGCACCCTGCTGCTGAAGTCGTGACCACCTCGCCCCTCTGGCGGCGGCTCGTCGCCGAGTTCTTGGGCAGCGCCTTCCTCGGCGCTCTGGTCGTCGGTTCGGGCATCGCCGCACAACGTTTGTCTCCGGGCAACACCGGGCTGCAGCTGTTCGAGAACGCAGCCGCCACCGCTGGGGGGCTCTTTGCCATCATCCTGATGGTGGGTCCCGTGTCAGGGGGGCACCTGAACCCGATCGTCTCGTTCCTCGATGCCGCTTTCGGGGGACTCTCCTGGCGCGACGCCGCCGCCTACCTGCCGGTGCAGATTGCCGGCTGCGTGACGGGGGCGGTGACGGCGAACGTCATGTTCGGCCTCGCCGCGGTCGAGGTCTCGACCAAGGCGCGCGCCTCGGGTCCGCACTTCCTGTCCGAGGTCGTCGCCACGGTCGGACTTGCCCTCGTGATCTTCGCACTCGCCCGCTCTGGTCGGTCGCGGCTGGCCCCCGCCGCCGTGGGCGCCTACATCGGAGCGGCGTACTTCTTCACCAGCTCGACCAGTTTCGCCAACCCGGCGATCACCATCGGGCGTGTGTTCTCGAACACATTCGCCGGGATCTCCCCGGCCTCCATGCCGATCTTCGTCATCGCACAGGTGCTCGGGGGATTGTGCGCGCTCGCGATCATCCTCATCCTGTATCCCGGCGTGACGCCCGAGGAGGCGGCTGACGTCGTCTTCCCGCACGCCGACGAGCGGGTCGAGGTGACCTCCTGATGAGCGCGACGCGACCGACCGTCCTCTTCCTCTGCACCCACAACGCGGGTCGTTCTCAGATGGGAGCCGCCCTGATGGAGCGGGCGGCCGAAGACAGGGTGGCCGTGCTCTCGGCGGGATCGGATCCAGGTGACCGACTGAACCCGGCTGTGGTCGACGCTCTCGCCGAGTGGGACATCGACATCAACGGCCGTCAGCCGACTGGACTCACCGACGAGATGGCTCGAACCGCCGACGTCGTCGTCACGATGGGATGCGGCGACGCATGCCCGGTCTACCCCGGAGCGCGGTACGTCGACTGGGAGTTGCCCGATCCAGCCGGGATGTCGCTGGAGGAGGTCCGCCCGATCCGCGACGAGATCAATTCACGCGTGGTGGCGCTCCTCGTCGACCTGCTGGGTTGAAGCAATCCGGGGTCCCTCGATGCCGCCGCCGGATACGGCTACCGAGAGGACGTGAGTGGAGGTGGGCGTGGACCCGGACACGAACTCCGTGGTCGCAACACCCGCTGGTCCGGCGAAGCCGAGTGAGTCGACGTCCGGCTCAATCAGGCACATTTGGAGTGCCCAAGCGACGCCCCAGGCAGCAGGATTGTTCGATGGATCAGAGGTTGTTGACGCAGGTTCCGCCGTCGTTGCTGCTGTTGGAAGCGTCGGGACAGATCGTGTTGGACCAAACGGCCCCGACGAAGTCGGCGCCGTCCAGGTGGGCCGTGCTCAAGTCAGCGGCCGTCAGGTTGGCTCCGGCCAGGATTGCCCCCTGCAAGTCGGCCGCCTCCATCGCCGCGGAGGTCAGGTCTGCGTTTGTGAAGTTGGCCCCTTCGGCAAAGGCGAGGTCCAGGTAAGCGTTGCTCATTTCAGCCCCGGTCAGGTTGGCATCAGTCAGAGAAGTCTCATAGAGAGACGCATAAGACAGGTTTGCGCCACTCAGGTCGGCGTTGTCCAGATCTGCCTTGCCGAGATTGGCCACACTCAGATCCGCATTGCTGAGGGCGGCACCATTCAGGTTCGCGTTCCTCAAATCGGCATAAGGACCAATCAGGTAACCGTCAACGAGGCTCCATGAGGCCGGGAGTGACAAAGGCACACCGACAATCCCTCCCGAGACGACTCCGTGAAGGAATGCGCTGCTCAGATTCGTATTGGTGAGATTGGCGTTGGTCAGGGTGGCGCCCGCGAGGTTGGCATTGGACAAATCAACGCCCGACAGATCGACACCTGTCAGATTGCAGCCAACAAGATAAGCGTTCGGTCCGAGGAAGCTGCATGCTGACGGCGTCACCATGACCTTGGCAGCCTTTCCAAGCCCGACGATGTTGGCAGCTCGGACCCGAATTTCGTAGCGATGCAAATAGGTGAGTCCGGTCACCGTGCAACTCAGAGCCCCGTTCGTCGTGCAGCTTTCGCCCCCGTGCGAAGCGGTGGCCGTATAGCCGGTGATCGGAGAACCGCCGTTCGTAGACGGAGGCGACCATGAAACCACTGCTCCTCCAACGAGAGGCACCGCACTGACCCCTGTGGGGGCGCCTGGCTTCTTGATCCTGGGCGTCCTCGCGCTGGCAGGAGAAACCGCCGCGAGCGCCAAGACGGTTGCGCCAACTAGAACGAGGGAGAGGGTACGGAGGGTGGGGTTTCTCATGGCGATGCTCCTTGGTCGGATCCCGACCCCCTCACCGTCGACATCTTCTCTACGAGCCAACGTAAGGCAACGGCGATGCAATCACAACCGGCAATGGCACGGCCTGACCGCTCGGCCGACCAACAAGCACCGCTTCCGGTCAGGAGCGTCGGTGCTCGGAGCCCTTTCATGCAGGTCAAGCTCGGTGCATTGGACGAAAGAGACGTTTGAGCTCGGTTGTACGGCTGCATCGGACTGTCCCTACCGACGGGTCGCGGGCGCAGTTCTCGATGGTCCTATGCGCATGCGGTGGTAGGAGAGGCCGATGGCGACGTGGCAGACCGAGATTCGTCAGGGCTCACGTCTCGCCTGGCGTGACTTCGGTGGCTCCGGTCGAACAGTCTTGCTCTTACACGGCCTTGCAGGTCAGGCAGACGAGTGGTCAGAGACGGCCAGCTGGCTCAGCGAAAGCTTCCATGTGGTTGCCGCCGACGCCCGAGGTCATGGTCGCAGCGAGCGGTCTCCGGCGGAGGTCTCAGCTGCTGCGCACGTTGCCGACGTCGTGTTCATCATCGAGCTCCTGGCGACGAGTCCCGTCATCCTGATCGGGCAGTCATTGGGCGGGATCACAGCCCTTCAGGTGGCAGCCCAGCGATCGGACCTCGTCCAGGCGCTGGTCCTCGTCGACGCCGATCCCGCCCCGATCGAAGAGTCGGCCATCGCCGAAGTTGCTTCGTCGCTCAGGAGCTGGCCTGTGCCATTCGCCACGATGGACGAGGCCCAGCGGTTCTTCGGTGGCCCGTCGCTCATATCCGACGCGTGGACGAGCGGCTTGGAGCAACGTGACGACGGCTACTGGCCATCCTTCGCGATTGACGTCATGGAGGAGACCCTTCGGGATGTGTCCAACCGCTCTTTCTGGGGCGACTGGGAGGCCGTCCAGTGCGCGACGCTTATTGTTGGCGCAGAACACGGGACGATGCCACCAGGTGCTGGCGAAGCCATGACGCGTCGAAACCCTCGGGCGAGGTTCGTGGAGATTCCCGGCGCTCGCCACGACCTCCATCTCGACCGCGCTCGTGAATGGCGGAAGGTGCTGATGCCGTTTCTGAGCACGCAGGGGTAGTACCGGGCGCGACTACCCCAGATCGCCGCATGGGCGCAGCACTCAGTGCTACTCCGAGAACCGTTCGCGGGCAGCCTGCGCAATCCGATCCACATCCTCCGATCCGGGTAGATCACCGTTGGCGAACATGGCCGTCTGCAACCGAGGGCCGTGAGCACCAAAGATCGACGTCTGCTTCTTGGTCACTGGCTGGACGACGTAGTGGATGTGAATGGGCTCGCCCCCCCATGTGACCAGAGACAGTTGTAAACCTGCTCAGCGTTGACCAGCTGGCTCACGATCATGGAAGTCTGCCGAAGGAGCGGCCCAAGTTCGATCGCCTCGTCATCAAGCAGGGCCCCGACCGAGGTCACATGCCGGACCGGCTTCACGATCAGCGTGCCAAGCCCTAATGGTCCGATGCAGTGTTCGACCCGCCAAAACGGAGTTCCATAGATCAGTCCGCCAGGCAGTTCCCGGTCGCCGCTTGCAAGTTGACACGCCAGGCAGTTGGCTCATCCTCCCCCCGGCTCCTCCCACCCGGCCACCGGATCGATCAGGCTGCCCCGATCGCCGGGAGCGGGTCGCGTTACGCCAACGCGACGCGCGGCTCTTTGAGTCGGGCGGACGCGCGGCCCAACCGGGAGATGAATTTCAGCACTCGGGTCCGAGCGACCTCGGCCGACGGGGTTAGACCCTCCCTGCCGGCCACGTCCCAATGGCCAAGAACCACCGGCCGGAGGATCGCGTCATGGTGCACGTCCAGGCTGTAGATCCCAGCGTGGGCGATGGCCTTTGCGTGCTCAGCGAAATTCGGTATGCCTGTACCGGGCATCTCGAACGTCAGCACTTGACGCTTAATGGCCTCCATCATCCCCGAAGGATCGATCTCGAGCGCGGCCGACACCAGATCTCGGTAGAACAGGTAGTGGAGGTTCTCGTCTGCCGCCACCCGTTTCATGACGGCGTAGCCCTCAGGATCGGGCAACGCCTTCCCGGTGTTGTGGTGGGCGATTCGGGTCGCCAACTCTTGGAGGGCGAGATAGACGAACGCGTCGGCGACGGTCGCGACGTGAGGGGAGACGCCGCCGGTCACTTGGGCCATCCGGGCTCGCTCCAAGTTGACCGGGTCGATATGCCCGCTCATGATCAAGTAGTCCCGTAAGACGATCGAGTGCCGTCCCTCTTCCGCCGTCCACCGGCGAGTCCAAAAGCCCCAGGCGCCGTCCCGGCCGAAGAGATGATCGATCGAAGCGAAGTAGTACGGCAGGTTGTCCTCGGTCAGCACGTTGACGAACACGGCGCTGGCGACACCTTCGGTCAGGGGTTCGGCGCACCCCACCTCCGGAGGAGGTCGCCACTCGACGAGGTCGTGGGGGAACCACTCTTTGGCTATCCCGAGATGGCGGTCGACCAAGTGCTCGGCGGTCGGTTGGAGCTCGGCGAGCATGGTGGCGTCATCCATAGCCGGACTTCCTCCTCTGGTCGGGTAACAGCGTTCGCCGAACCTTGGCGTACCGTACTCCCGGACACAACGGGAATGAGGGCAGGGTTGGGGGGCACTGCCCCCACGCCAGGTATCGGACGCACCTCCGAGGCGAAACCAGTGCGGGTCGTCCCCGAGACCCAGATCGGGCAATCTGTGCCGCTGGGAAGGTCGCGGTACACCGCCGGCTGTCTTCGGCCTGCCGTCCGCTCTCGCAGGGTCGTCCGCCTGAAGCACGACCTCGACCCCCAACCGCTCGAGACCCCTGCCTCACATCGCCGGTCGACCCCATCGATCGCTCACCCACGGACCGAGCTGGAGGGCCAACCGCCCTGTTGCCCGACGGTGGAACAATCCCAGGCATGGACGAGCCCCCGGAGCTGCAATGCAATGGACACTGGAGGATGGCTGTCTGGGCACTGCGAGTGGGGTACGTCGGGCTGGCCGTCGCCATCGCAGGCCTCGCCGTGATGTCAGTGGGAACTACGACGTGGGTCCTGGCCGCAGGGGTGATCATCTGGCTCGCCGCCGCCGCCGTGACGTTGACCGGGTTCTTCTGGTCCCGGCACCAGCTTCCCGAGCCACGACCTGGGTACTGGTCGATGCGGTTCATGCTCATCCACGCCACGGTCCACGCCCGGTAAGTGGGCACGCGAATGTGCCTCGTCGTCAGCTCAGAACGTTGACAGCGCGTGATATGACCACCGCGACAGTCACCAACGAGGCGAGAGATTGGAACATCATCAACAGCTTCGACCATGGGGTCAGCGGCATCGTGTCTGTCGGGCTGAATGCGGTGGCATTCGTGAACGACGTGTAGAGGTAGTCGAGGAGGTCCGGCACCCATCCCGGGGATGAGCCCGGCGTCGACATTTGAGGGAAGAGAAAGTCGGGGCGCCGGTGCTCAGGCTGCTGGCGCGCAGCTGGTCCACCGCGGTCGAGCGCCCAGTACCAAAGTCCGAACACGATCACGTTGGTGAGCCAAATCGGCAAGGCCGCGTAGACGAGTGGTCGGCCACCTGCCTTGGTCCCATACAAGAGCGCGTGGACGAGTTCGATGAGGGAGACCACGTTGGCGACGGTGATGAGCGCAACCAAGGCAAGGCCGACCAGCCGTAGGCGCGACTCCTCTTTGGAGATCTGCCCGGGATTGGCAATGACGAGGACCAGGAACAACATTCCTTCGAGTGCGGGGATCAGGCTCCGGTTCCCGAGCCCTTGGATGAGGCGCTGAGGCAAGACGAGCTGCAGCCCTATGGTTGCCAAGACCGCCACCAGTGCGGGCCAACGGGCCTCGCCGGGTGATTCAACTCCCCACGCGGCTGCATCTCGACCCTGTGCCGGGAGGCTGTCCACGGAGCCAAGGTACCGATGCCGCGGCAACGACCAGGGGATGGCGGATGGAGCCTTGCCAAAAGGTGACCGATCGGCCCGGTGACGCCGCAGGAGCTGCATTCGAGGTTCAGTTCTGTGGCCGGATGGCCGCTCTGTTCCCAACCTTGCCTCTGAGTTGGAGCCTGGGATCGGAATT
>CAVYNG010000001.1:0-1097969 GCA_963769905.1 uncultured Acidimicrobiaceae bacterium | reverse complement strand
GAACCGACGACCTACGCATTACGAGTGCGTTGCTCTACCGACTGAGCTACCCAGGCGCGAAGTACCACGCTATCCGACTGTGTCCGGCGTACGAGATCCGGCGAACGGCGTCCTCAGTCGGTCATCCCGGACAGCTCGACCATCAGCGCGTCCATTACCAGCCCCTCGTTGGCGTTCCTCGTGAGGGCATCGGACGCCTCTCGAATTGCCTCGACCCGGCGCGCCGCGCGCCGGCCGGCCGCGGCCGCCCCCGGCGTCGGTGCATCGTCGCTCGACGCGAGAACCACTAGACGGTCGCGGTAAACGCCCGAGAGCACGGCGAGTCCGTGCCGGAGCTCGTCGGTGCGCAGGCGTCTCGCCTCGCGCCGCTGGCGCTCCTCGATCTGCCGGCGCCCGGGTATCCCCCGCGCCCCGACCGCCTCTGCCTGCTCCGCCAGCTCGGACATCTCACCCTCGTGGCGAGCCCGCAGCGGGGCGAGAGCGTCCTCGACTCCCTCCAGCAGTTCGTTCGCGACACTCGCAGCCGTCGCGCCGGTTCCGTCGAGCCGGCTCGGCGCCGTCCGCCACTGCTCTTGTCGGGCGGCGAAGGAGGGATCGTCGACGAGCAGTCGGGCCCGGTCGAGCTGCCCGCCCGCGGCGACTGCCACCGAATCGGCCAACACCGGATCGACGCCGCTCTCGACCAACCATGCGGCGATCGCCGTGGCCGGCACGGCGTCGAACCGGACCAGCGCGCAGCGGCTGGCGATCGTGGCGAGGGTGGCGGGGAGATCGTCGGCGAGCAGGACGAAGACGGTCGATGCCGGTGGTTCCTCGATCGTCTTCAAGAGAGCGGGTGCCGCGCGCCCGGCCGCAGCGAGATGCACGTCGGTCACCATCAGCACCTGGCGCGACGACTCGATCGGGTGGCGCTGGGCGCGCGCGGTGATCTGACGCGCTTCGTCGACGTCGAGCATCGCGCCCGTCCGCTCGACGGTCACCAGGTCCGGGTGGTTGCCGGCGAGCGCACGGCGGCAGACGTTGCAGGCACCGCAGCCACCTCTCGGGCAGAGCAGGGCCGCGGCGAAGGCGCGGGCTGCGGCGCGCTTACCGGTCCCGCGCGGCCCGTGCAGCAGGTACGCGTGGACCGGACGGCGCGCGGCGGCCCGGAGCTGCGCGACGGCACGGGGCTGTCCGACCACGTCGGCGAAGAGCCGGAGCACCGGCAGGTCGTCGGGACCGAAACCATCGACGAGCCGCTCCGGGGCGGCGGCAGGCAACGACCCGTTCATCGCGACGCTCGTTCCACCACCGGCTCGGCGGCGGCCCAGACCGCGGCGGCCACGTCGTCGACCGAGCCGGTCCCGTCGATGACCACCCATCGGTCGGGCTTGGCCCGGGCGAGAATCGAGAACCCCTCTGCCACCCGCTCGAGGAACTCCTCGTCCTCGGCCTCGAACCGGTCCGGGACCGCCCCGGTCCGGCGCTGCCGCGCGACCTCGACCGGGACGTCGAGCAGCACGGTCAGGTCGGGGGTGACGCCGTGGGTGGCGACGCGGACGACTTGTGCCAGCTCGTCGAGGGCGAGACCTCGCCCGTAGCCCTGGTACGCGAAAGTCGACCCCGAAAAGCGGTCTGTCACCACCCACGAACCGGCCGCGAGCGCCGGCTCGATCACTTCGGTCACATGTTGGGCGCGGTCCGCCGCCATGAGCAACGCCTCGGCACGGGGATCGATCGGCACGCGGTCGGTCTCGAGCAGGACCCGGCGCAACGACGCGCCGAGAGGGGTGGCACCGGGTTCGAAGGTGAGCACCCCGCCGAGCCGCTCGGCGAGGAGTGCCGCCTGGGTCGACTTGCCGCAGCCGTCCACGCCTTCGAACGCGACGAGACGCCCCCGCTCCCCGGCGATCACTCGGCGTTCACTCGGCGCGACCCGTCCCTTCCTCTTGCGCCTCGGCCGGGGGCGCCTCGGCTCGGGCCTCTACCGTTTTCGTGGCCGCGGTCTTCTTCACAGCCGTCTTCTTCGTCGCGGCCTTCTTGGCAGTGGTCTTCGTCGCGCGCGTCTTCTTCGGCGCGGCCTTCTTGGCCGCGGTCTTCTTCTTGGCGGTGGTCTTCTTGGCCGACGCCTTCTTCGCCGCCCGCTTCCGAGTCGACGGTCCGGCCGCCCGGCGTTCGGCCAGCAACTCGGCGCCCCGCTCGACGGTGAGCTCGCCGACATCGTCGCCGCGTCGGAGCGAGGCGTTGGTCGTGCCGTCGGTCACGTAGGGACCGAACCGACCGTCCCTCACCACCATCGGGAGGCCGGTGTCGGGGTCGGCGCCGAGCTCGCGGAGCGGCCCGCGCGCGTTCCTGGTCCGGGTCTTCGGCTGTGCGAAAAGGGCGAGGGCCTCCTCCAAGGTCGCGCTCAGGATCTGGTCCTCCGAGACCAGGCTCCGGGTGTCCCGCCCCCGCTTCAAGTAGGGACCGAACCGCCCGTTGTGCGCGACGATCTCCTCGCCGTTGTCGGGGTCCGTGCCGACGACCCGCGGAATCGCGAGCAGCTGGAGGGCCTGCTCGAAGGTGATGGTCTCCGGCGACATCGAGGAGAACAGCGAAGACGTCCGCGGCTTCGGGCCCTCCTCGGTCAGGTCACCGAGTTGGACGTAGGGACCGAAGCGCCCGGCCTTGACCTGGACGGGCAGACCGGTTTCGGGGTCGGGTCCGAGCACCCGGTCCGACGAGGGGGCGGCCAGCAGCGCCTCGGCCCGCTCGATGGTCAGCTCGTCGGGCGCGAGGTCGTCGGGGATGGAAACCCGGTCCTCCCCTCTCTGGAGGTACGGCCCGTACCGGCCGACCCGGGCCACGATCTCGGTCCCGTCGGAACCGGTCCCGATCGGGATCGAGTTGATCTCGCGGGCGTCGATCTCGCCGAGGTAGGTGCTGACCTCCTGTTTGAGGCCGAGCGTCCGGTCGACCCCGACGCCGTTGCGTCGGGTGCCGGAGAGCGCGTGGCCGTTCCCGTTCCCCCCGGCGGACCCGCCGTCCCTGCCGTCGCCGTCTGCGGTCCCGAAGTAGAAGCGGGTGAGCCACGGCAGCATCTCCTCGTCGCCGGAGGCGATCGCGTCGAGATCGTCCTCCATCGCCGCGGTGAAGCCGTAGTCGACGAGGTCGGTGAAGTAGCGCTCGAGGAGTCCGGTCACCGCGAACGCGGTGAACGAGGGGACGAGGGCGGTCCCCTTCTTCCAGACGTACCCGCGGTCGAGGATCGTGGCGATCACGCTCGCATAGGTGGACGGGCGGCCGACTCCGAGATCCTCCATCGCCTTCACCAGCGAGGCCTCGGTGAAGCGGGCCGGTGGTTGGGTGGTGTGGGCGCCCGGTTCGAGGTCGTCGACCGACGCCGCATCGTCCTCGGCCAACGGGGGGAGGTGCACCTCGCGATCGGCGAGCTCGGCCTCCGGGTCGTCCTCGCCCTCGACGTAGGCCCGGAGGAAGCCGGGGAACTGGATGACCTTCCCCGATGCGGCGAATGTCGCCTCGCGCGGTCCCTCCGTGGTCTGGCCGGTCCCGACCAGGCGCACCTGGGCGCTCGTGCCGGTCGCGTCGTTCATCTGCGATGCGACCGTGCGCTTCCAGATGAGGTCATAGAGGCGGAATTCGTCCCCCGACAGGGAGCGGGCCGCTTGGTCGGGGGTCCGGAAGGTGTCGCCCGCGGGTCGGATGGCCTCGTGGGCCTCCTGCGCGTTCTTCACCTTCCGCTCGTAGCGCCGGGGCTCGGCAGGGACGTACTCGGCACCGTAGAGAGCGACCGCCTGGGACCGCGCCGCGTCGAGCGCCTCGCTCGAGAGCGTCGTCGAGTCGGTGCGCATGTACGTGATCCACCCCTCCTCGTAGAGACGCTGGGCCACTTGCATCGCGCGCCGCGAGCCGAACCGCAGCTTGCGCCCCGCCTCCTGCTGCAGCGTCGAGGTGATGAAGGGAGCGGCCGGGGAGCGCCGGAAAGGCCGCTCGGTGACCGATGCGACCCGGAAGGGCGCGCCTTCGAGGGCGCTGGCGAGTGAGCGGGCCCCGCCTTCGTCGAGCACGACCACCGGCTCGGACGCGGAGAGCTGGCCGGTGCTGTCGAAGTCCCGCCCGCTGGCGAGGGTCCTCCCGTCGACCGCGACCAGCGAAGCAGAAAAGGCACGGGGCACGCCCTCTGGCACCGCGCCCTCGGATCGGAAGGTCGCCTCGATCCCCCACCAGCTCGCCGACCGGAAGGCCATCCGTGAACGCTCCCGTTCGACGACCATCCGGGTCGCCACGCTCTGGACCCGGCCGGCAGAGAGGCGCGGCATGATCTTCTTCCAGAGGACCGGCGACACCTCGTAGCCGTAGAGCCGGTCGAGAATCCGGCGGGCCTCCTGGGCATCGACGAGGCGCCGGTCGAGGTCGCGCCACTCCTGCACGGCGCGCTCGAGGGCCGGCTTGGTGATCTCGTGGAAGACCATCCGCTTGACCGGCACCCGCGGTGCGAGCACCTCGAGCAGGTGCCAGGCGATCGACTCCCCCTCGCGGTCCTCGTCGGAGGCGAGGTAGACCTCGCTCGCTTTCTTCACCAGTTGCTTCAGCTTGGCGACCTGTGACTTCTTGTCCGAGGAGACCACGTACAGCGGCTTGAAGCCGTTGTCGACGTCGACGCCGAGTCGCGACCACGGCTCCTGCTTGTAGGCGGCCGGCACTTCGTTCGCCCTGCGCGGGAGGTCGCGGATGTGGCCGATCGAGGACTCGACGACGTAACCCGGGCCGAGCAGGCCGGCGATGGTCTTCGCCTTTGCAGGCGACTCGACGATGACGAGCGGACGACCCCGACCGCGCGCGCCGTCGGATCCGTCGCCGTCGGCGACTGGTGCGCTCGAGTTCTCGGTCAGGTCGGTGGTCGGCATGGCTGTGGCCCAGGGTGAACGGTCGGTCGCGGCGTTGTCAAGCCGGGTACGGCGGTTGCCGGCGCCCGGGTGCGCCGCTGACCTGCGGTTTCAGGAGTGGGCGTTCAATCGTGCGCGACGTCCATGGCCGCGACCGCGGCGGTGTCCAGCGCCTGCACCTCGGCCTGGGGCATCTCGGAGTCCATGGCCTCGGTCTTGCGCTTGGAGAACGCAATCGACGCCAGCAGCACCACGAGCGCGACGCCCGCGATCGCGAGGCGAGCAGCGGTGTGGGCGTGGAGGGTGATGACCGCAGGAAGGATGAGCAGCGAGACGAGGTTCATCACCTTGATCAAGGGGTTGAGGGCGGGGCCGGCGGTGTCCTTGAACGGATCGCCGATGGTGTCGCCGATCACCGCGGCCTTGTGGGCATCGGACCCCTTGCCCCCCTCGTGGCCGTCCTCGATGTACTTCTTGGCATTGTCCCAGGCACCACCCGAATTGGAGAGGAAGTTGGCCATCAGCTGGCCGGTGAGGATCGCACCCACGAGAAACGCCCCGAGCGCGAAGTAGTTGATG
The DNA here is from genome assembly GCA_963769905.1 of uncultured Acidimicrobiaceae bacterium. Classification (GTDB taxonomy): domain Bacteria; phylum Actinomycetota; class Acidimicrobiia; order Acidimicrobiales; family RAAP-2; genus Bog-756. The sequence continues at coordinate 1,092,525 of CAVYNG010000001.1, read as the reverse complement.
CCGAAGCCCACGATGACCGGGGTCAGGACCGCGAGCAGGGCAGGGGTCGCGAGCTCCCGCTGCGCGGCAGCGGTGCAGATCGAGATGACCTTCCCGTACTCGGGCTTTTCGGTGTAGTCCATGATCCCGGGGTGTTCGCGGAACTGGCGCCGCACCTCCTGCACCACGGTGCCGGCCGACCGACCGACCGCCCGGATCGCCAGTGCCGAGAAGATGAAGGCGATCGAGCCGCCGATCAGCACGCCGATGAAGATCGTCGGGTGCGAGACGTTGATCTGGGTCTCGGGCGCGTTGAAGAGCCAGTTCACGCCGCTGTTGAGCGCGGTCTGGTGGAGCCCGAGCTGGGAGCCGATCGTCTCGATGAAAGAGGCGAAGAGGGAGACCGAGGCGATGACCGCCGACCCGATCGCGACCCCCTTGGTCACCGCCTTGGTGGTGTTGCCCACCGCGTCGAGGCTGACCATCACCCGCTCGGCTTCACCGGTGAACTCGCCGGACATCTCGGCCACCCCGGCGGCGTTGTCCGACACCGGGCCGAAGCTGTCCTCCGAAACGATCATGCCGGCGGTCGCCAGCATGCCGATGCCGGTGAGGGAGATCAGATAGAGGGAGAGCTCGATGTTGCCGTTCGCCAACCCGATCGACACCGAGACGGCCACGACGATCGCGATGATCGCCCAGACCGACGACTCGAGGCCGAGGGCGATGCCGGCGAGGGTGGTGGTCGCCGGCCCGGTCCGGGCCGACTCGGCGATCTCCCGGACCGGATTGCGCTCGGTCGAGGTGAAGTGCTCGGTGATGGCGCTCGCGACGAGCATGAGGACGACGCCGGTCAGCACCGCGTAGAACGCCTTCCAGTAGTGGAGGTAGGCGCCCGCCACCGCGGCGGCGCCCGCCATGGTCAAGAGGGCCGCGGTCCACACCCCGCGGTTGATCGGGGCCATCGCGTTGCGGTCGCTGCTCCGGGCGCGGACGACGAAGACGCCGACGATGGTCGCCAGGATCCCGATGGCGGGGATGACGATCGGGAAGATGACCGTTCGTGCGGCCAGGGCACCGTGGCCGATTGAGTTGAACGCAGCGACGCCGAGGATGATCGCGGCGATGATCGTGATCACGTAGGACTCGAAGAGGTCGGCCGCCATGCCGGCGCAGTCGCCGACGTTGTCCCCCACGTTGTCGGCGATGGTGGCCGCGTTGCGAGGGTCGTCCTCGGGGATGCCGGCTTCGATCTTGCCGACGAGGTCGGCACCCACGTCGGCCGCCTTGGTGAATATACCGCCGCCGACTCGCATGAACAGAGCGAGCAGCGAGGCGCCGAAGCCGAATCCGACCAGCACCGAGGTGGCGGTGTTCTGGAAGATGAGGACGATCACCGTGGCGCCGAGCAGCCCGAGGCCCACGCAGAACAGACCGGTGATCGCGCCGGTCCGGAAAGCGACCCGCAGGGCGGGGGACATCTCCCCGTTGCGCGCCGCGGCGGCGGTGCGCACGTTGCCCCGCACCGCGAGGCTCATCCCGACGAAACCGGTCAGACCGGAGCACAACGCACCGGCGAGGAAGCAGATGACCCGGTAGATCCCCGCCTGGGCGAAGGTCAGGTCGGTCACCGTCTGGTGGACGACGACCGTCGCCCCGCCGGTGACCACCACGTGGGAGACGGTGTGGGTGACCTTGGTGGCGGTGAAGAAGATCAGGACCGCCAGCGGGACGATGATGACCAGGATCGTCTTGAACTGCCGAGCGAGGAAGGCCTCCGCGCCTTCCTGGATGGCCTTCGCGATGTCCCGCATCGACGCGGTGCCCTGGTCGGCCGCGAGCACGTTCCGCATCAATAGGAGGCCCGTCACGAGGGACGCCACCGCGGCGAGGAGGGCGAATACCAGCCACGCCTTCTCCTTGCCGGAGAGGAAGAACGCCTGGTACCCCCCTTCAGCGAGCAGGTGGATCATTGGTGGGGCTCCCTTCGGAATGATGCGTGGTCACGGTCGGTCGGGTGTCGGTTCTCCGCGCGCCGCGACCGACCGCAGAGCGCCCGGAGGCACCTTCCCCCTGCGAAGCCACGGCCGGGATGGCCGGACGCCGGGGTGCGCGACGGCGCGCCGTTCCGGCAGCGGGGCAAGAAGATATCGACAAACCGGCGGGGCGGGCAAGGAGGGGTCCGGTCCCCCTGCTCGCAGTGGGACATCCGAGCGGCCGGTTCATGTCGGCTCCACCGAGGCCTCCGGGCCCGCGACGAGCTCGTACTCGGGGTTGAGGATGGCCTGGCGGTGGGCCCAGTCGCCGACCATCCCCTCCGCGACCAGGCGCGCCCCGGGCTGGATGCCGGGGATGCGGCGCCGGCCCTGGAAGACGAGGAGCAGGCGTCCCGAGTCGTCGGCCAACACGCACTCGAGGTTGGAGGACCCCGCCCGGGGCTGGACCCGCACCGACTTGACCCGGCCGGCCACCCGGACCCGCTTCCGCCACTGCGCCTCGCCGATCGGGGTCACACCCTGGCTCGGGTGGGCGAAGCCGGAGGCATCGAAGGCGGGTCGACCCGCGGCCCGCTGTGGGCGCGACCCGGACCGCCCGACCCGGTCCGCCGCCCGGTGCAACTGGCGCCGGAGCAGGCGGCGACGGCCGATGAGCTGGTAGGGGACGACCGTCGCGTTGACGTGGGCGAGCTGGCCGACCGCGGCGGCGATCTGATCGGCGGTGGCGTCGTGGAGGACACGCTGCCAGCCGGACACGAATCCACGGCGCGGCAGGAGGATGGTCAGCTCGGTCTGGCCGTCGGCGACCGTTTCGGCGGCGAGCTCGAGGGCGGCACGGGTCAGCCGGCGGTCCTCGCATTCCACGATGTCGAGGGGCAGTTGCGTGAGCCCGAGCCGGCTCCACTCGGCTTCGAGCTCCACGGCGTCGGTGTCGACGAGACTGAAGTGCACCGCGCGCAGCTCGTCGGGATGGAGGGTGCGCGCGTACTGGAGTGCCCGCGCGGTCGCCATGTCCAGCCGGTCCACGAGGACGATCACGACGTGGCGGTTGAGCACCGGCGCCTCGGCGGCCTCGGACGCCCCCTCTTCGAGCTGACGGTCCTCGTCGACGTACTGGCGGTGCAACCGGATCAAACCCACGTACATGAGCGGCCCGACGACCACGACCACCCAGGCGCCCTCGGTGAACTTCACGGTGGCGAAGATGAGGACGACGATGGCCGAGAGGAAGGCGGAGAAGCCGTTGATCGCCACGCCGAGTCGCCAACGGCGCCCGCGCTCGTCGAGATGGTGTTTCACCATGCCCGCCCCGGCCATGGTGAAGCCGGTGAAGACGCCGATCGCATAGAGCGCGACGAGCGCCGAGACTCTGGCCTGGGTGGCGAGAAGGAGCGCGATCGCCACGATGGTGAGCACGATGATGCCGTTGGAGAACGCGAGACGGTGGCCTCTCCGGGTCAGCTGCTTCGGCAGGTACTCGTCCTCCGCCACGAAGCTGGCGAGGAAGGGGAAGCCGTTGAAGCTCGTATTGCCGCCTGTGTAGAGGATGAGGACGGTCGCGAACTGGACCACGTAGAAGAGGGTCCGCCCGATCGTGCCGTTGCCGAGGACGTACTGGACCTCCTGCGAGACGACCGTCGGGGTGCCGTTGGTAAAGGGCACCGCGTGGGTCCAGTGAGCGAGCAGGGAGACTCCGAGCACGAGGAACGCCAGGATCGAGCTCATCACCACCAGGGTCTGGCGGGCGTGTATCGAGGTCGGCTCGCGGAAGGCGCCCACCCCGTTGGAGATGGCCTCGAGTCCGGTGAGGGAGGAGCCGCCGTTGGCGAACGACTTGAGGATGATGATGAACGACGCCCCGTAGAGGAGCCCTGAGCCCGAGGTCCCGATCGGCACGACGTCCTGGCTGGAGGGGATCGCGTGGACGTGAAGATTCCCGAAGGCCTTCTCGATGTAGCCCACCACGATCACCAATCCGAGACTGACGACGAAGAAGTAGGTCGGGAAGGCGAAGATCTTCCCGGCCTCTCGGAGCCCGCGCAGGTTCCCGTAGAGGAGGAGGAGCACCACCGCGATGGTGATCTCCAGCTGGTAGTGGGAAAGCCGCGGGAAGGCACTCGAGAGCGCGTTGGTGCCGGCCGCGGTCTGCACCGCCACGGTCACCGTGTAGTCGATGAGAAGGGCCACCGCGGCGACTTGGGCGACCTTCGGGCCGAAGTTGTCGCGGGCGACCACGTAGGAGCCGCCGGCCTTCGTGTAGTACTTGATCACGTCCAGGTAGGAGAGGGTCACGAAGAACAGGACGCCGAGGATGGCGATCGTCACCGGCACCACGAGGACGAAGCCCGCGAGGCCGACCGCGGGCACCAGGATGGTGAGCATCTGCTCGCTGCCGTAGGCCGAGGAGGAGATGCAGTCGGGCGAGAGGACGCCGAGCGCCGAGGGCCGGCCCAGGCGTTCGCCGCTCAGCTGCTCGTTGACGAGCGGCGGTCCGAGCAGCCGGTTCTTCAGGCGGTAGCGAAGCGTCTCGGGAAGATCGACCCTCGCCGCCGCGACCGCCGGGGCGAGGCGGGAGCGGCCCGGAGCCGACGCGGGCCGAAGAACCCCTTCCCCGCCCCCCCGGTCAACCGGTCCGACCTCGTCGGACTCTGACGCCCCGGTCACCGGCGGATCCACCCGGCCAGTAAACCACGGGTGACACCGGCGACTTCACGACCAGGGGCGGTGAGTTGTGAACGGACCGGGATGCGTGTTGCATGGATCGCGTGCACATCATCATCGTGGGCTGTGGTCGGGTCGGGTCCGGCCTCGGGATCGGTCTGACCGGTCAGGGGCACTCGGTCACCATCATCGACCGCAACCCGAAGGCGTTCCGGCGCCTGCCGGACGAATGGGCGGGCGCGACCGTGGTCGGGTCGGGCTTCGACCGCGATGCGCTGGAGAAGGCGCTCGCGACCGAGGCCGGGGCGCTGGCCGCGGTGACCAGCGGCGACAACTCGAACATCCTCACCGCCCGCATCGCGCGGGAGACCTACGAGATCCCGAACGTCGTGGCGCGCATCTACGACCCACGCCGTGCCCAGATCTACCTCCGATTGGGCATCCCGACCGTTGCGACGGTCGCATGGACCATCGACCAGGTACGCCGGCGCCTGCTCCCCGACGAGGCCGACGCCGAGTGGTCCGATCCGACCGGGGCACTCTCCCTCGTCACCCGCGACCTGCCCGACCGCTGGGCCGGCAAGCGCCTCGTCGAACTCTCGGTGCCCGGCGAGGTCACCCTCATCGCCGTCGTCCGAGCGGGCGTGGCACGCCTCGACGTCGCCGACCTGGTCGGCCAGGACGGAGACGTGCTCCACCTCCTCGTCACCCAGGGTGCCCTCGATCGGTTGCGCTCACGTCTCGGCGGCGCAAAATCGGCGAGAGAGAGCGGACCCGGGGGTGCTCGAGCGCGGCATCGCCGGCGGTGACGGGGCGGGAGTCGACGGCGCGGGGGGTGACGGCACCGGGGGCAAGGGCTCGAGGCCCGACGACGCCGTCGCCGGTGGGCGCGCATGAAGGTGGCCATCGCGGGAGCCGGCAGTGTCGGGACCGCCATCGCCTCGGACCTCCACGCGGGCGGTCACGACGTGCTGCTCATCGAGCAGGATCCCGACCTCGTCGCCCGCATCCGCGACGACCTGGACGTGACCTGGGTGGTCGCGGACGCCTGCGAGGTGTCCTCGCTCGACGCGGCCGGCATGTCCACAGTCGACGTGGTGGTCGCCGCCACCGGCGACGACGAAGACAATCTCGTGGTGTCCTTGCTCGCCAAGCAGGAGTTCGCGGTCCCCCGGGTGATCGCGAGGGTCAACCACGCGAAGAACCAGTGGCTGTTCAACGAGAGCTGGGGCGTGGACGTCTCGGTGTCGACGCCTCAGCTCCTCACCGCGCTGGTCGAAGAGGCGGTGTCGGTCGGAAGCCTGGTCCGCCTGCTCCGCTTCGAGGGCGGCCATGCCCATCTCGTCGAGGTGACCCTGGCCGAGGACTCGCCCGCAGTCGGCGTCACCATCGCCGATCTCGGCGTCCCCCGCAATGCCACGTTCGTCGCCGTGGTGCGCGGCGACCGGTTGATCGTCCCGCGCGGCGACACCTGTCTGAGCGCGGGCGACGAGGTGCTCGCCCTCGTCACCTCCGATGCAGAGGACGTCGTGCAGCACCTGCTCGTGGGGCACTGAGCGGAATGCAGGCCGCCTTCTTCGACCTCGACAAGACGGTCATCGCCAAGGCGTCGATCGCCGCGTTCGGACGGCCCTTCTACCGGGGCGGGCTGGTCAACCGCCGGCTCATCCTCCGTTCGCTGGTCTCGCAGATCATCTATCTCCACCTCGGTGCGAGCGAGCAGAAGCTCGCCCGGGTCCGCGAGTCGATGCTGACCCTCACCAAAGGGTGGGACCGCGAGCAGATCCGCGAGATCGTCCGCGAGGCGCTCGAGGACACGGTCGAGCCGATCATCTACGCCGAGGCGCTGGACCTGATCGAGGCGCATCGCGCGGCAGGCCACAAGGTGTACCTGGTCTCGGCGTCGCCCGAGGAGATCGTCGAACCGCTCGCGGAACACCTGGCAGTGGACGGGTGCATCGCGACCCGGGCGGTGGTCGACGAAGAGGGTCGGTACGCGGGTGAGACCGAGTTCTACGCGTACGGTCCCTTCAAGGCAGAGGCGATGCGGCGGATCGCGGCCGAGGAAGGCATCGACCTCGAGGAGTCGTCCGCCTACTCCGACTCCTACACGGACCTCCCGATGCTCGAAGCCGTCGGACACCCGGTCGCCGTCAACCCAGACCGCGTGCTCGCCAAGGTGGCCCGCGAACGCGAGTGGGAGGTCATGCAATTCACCAAGCCGATTCGCCTACGCGACCGGGTTCCCGTGCCGAGCGTGCAGGTGACCGCGGCAGCGGGGATCGGCGCGGCCGCGTCGATCGGTGCGTTGGTGCTGTGGCGGATGACGCGCCGAGCGCACGCGTAGGAGACGCGCTACCTGCGCCTCCCGGCGCTCCGACGCGCCGGTGCTCAGTTCGAGTCGCTCAGGGTCTCAGGTGGAGCGAAGACGCTTGGCGGCGACGAAACCCAGGGCGATGACGATGGCGAGGATGAGGAGCTTCTTCATGGGCCCGATGGTACTGGCTCCTCGTCCGGGCTGCTTCTGGGCGCGCCGGCCGCTGGACCGCTGCCGGATGCCGCAGAGGTGCAGCGGGTCCGGCGGACGTGGTCGATTCAGACGGTCAGCAGGTCGCGGGCCCCGGTGTCCGAGGAGGGGTGCCGGAGCTTCGACATGGCCCGTGCCTCGATCTGGCGGATCCGCTCGCGAGTCAGGTTGAAGTGCTCTCCCACCTCTTCGAGGGTCCGAGGCTCGCCCCGGTCGAGCCCGAACCGGAGCCGGAGGATCTCGCGCTCCCGCTCGTCGAGCGGGGAGAGGAGACGTCCGATCTCCTCTGGCAGGAGTGAGACCGCGGCGACCTCGAAGGGCGATTCGGCGGAACGGTCCTCCACCACGTCGCCGAGCTCGGCATCGCCGTCCTCGCGAAGGGGTTCCGACAACGAGAGCGGCTCTGCCCGGAACCGCAGTGCCTCGACCAACTTGTCCTCGGGCATCTCGACTTCGGCCCCGAGCTCCGCAAGGGTCGCCGGGCGGCCGTACTTGAGCTCGAGGCGGGCCTGCGCCTTCTGGACCCGGGCCAGCGTGTCGCCCGCGTGGACCGGGAGGCGGATGGTCCGACCGGTGTTCGCGATCCCACGGGTGATGGCCTGGCGGATCCACCAGGTGGCGTAGGTGGAGAACTTGAAGCCCTTGCGCCAGTCGAACTTCTCGACCGCGTGCATGAGGCCGAGGTTGCCCTCCTGGATGAGGTCGAGGAGGGGCAGCCCGGACGCCTGGTACTTCTTGGCGATCGAGACCACCAGGCGGAGGTTGGACTGCACGAAGGTCTGCTGGGCCGCCTCTCCCTGCAACGCGGTGCGTCGCAACTCGCGGCGCTTGGCGGGCGTCAGGCCCTTCGGTGCGGTGGCGAGCTGGGCATCGGCTTCACGGCCGCCCTCGATGGCCTGCGCGAGACGGACCTCGTCGTCCTTCGTGAGCAGCGGGTACTGGCCGATGTCGGTCAGGTACAGCCGGACCAGGTCTTCGTCGTCTCGCTCGAGCCGCTCCTTTGCCAACTTCACCGGGTCCTTCGTCTACCCCAACGGTGTGGGGGCCGGCCTTCCCGATCCGGGACCTCCTCAGGAGGTACTGCCCCTCGATCCGGTCTGGCGTTCACGGGCGCAGCGATTGCTGCTTTCGAAGTCTACCGGACGCGTCAAGACCTTCGGACGCAAAGGGCCCTTGCTGCCAGCGGGTATGCCCCTATGCGGGTCGACCTGGCTGGTCCGCTCACTCGAGCGGCACCGAGTCAGGGAACGCGACGAGCCCCTGTCTGGCCCCGGCTCCGACCACCACCGACTCGAGGTGCTGCTGGAATTGGTAGACGGCCTCGACGTCGTGTGGGCGGGTGACGAGGCGCTGGACCAGCCGTTCTCCGGCGTGCCAGTCGTCCATTTCGTCGTTCAGCACCAGTCGGAGAGCGCGCGCGACAGGGCCGTCGGTGATCGGGCTCGCGATCCGGAGGTGTCGGACATAGCTCGTGACCAGACGAGGGAGGACGACCCGGTAGAGCGCGGCGAGCCTCGGCAGCGCGCCCGGTGGTCCCTCGCCCCCGGATAACTCGTCGCCGTCGAGCGCCGCGAAGAGAGCCTGGGGAGGACGCGACGGTACGCTGAGCCGCGCCGCGTCGACCCCGGCGAGGACCGGCAGGCGCTCGGCCCACAGCTCGGCATGCCACGCGTGCCGCATGCTCTGACCGTCGATTTGCAGCTGCACCGCGGGGATCGGCATGTCGACGACCCACGATCCGAGCTTCGTGTAGAGCGTGCTCTCGATCCACCGGTACTCACCGACGAGTGCGGCAGTCACCCCGAGGGTGAGCGCGGGGGCGTCCGCGCTCCCACGCTCTGGCGCGCCGGTCGCGGTGTCGGCGACGTCTTGTGTCGCGGGACCCGTCTCAGACAACCGCCGGAGCCTCCCCGTCGGATTCCCCGCCGGGTTGCCGGCCGACGGGCGGACGCGTACCGGTCCGGTAGTGGTTGGTGATGGGCATCCGCCGGTCGCGCCCGAAGGCCTTGGTCGAGATGCGCACTCCCGGTGGCATCTGGCGGCGCTTGTATTCGGCCCGGTCGACGAGCTCGACCACGCGTGCGACCACCGCGGGATCGTAGCCCTCGGCGATCAGATCGTCGGCGGACCGATCGCCCTCGACGTACCCGGCGATCACCGGGTCGAGGACCGGGTAGGGCGGGAGGGACTCCTCGTCGCGCTGGTCGGGCCGCAACTCCGCCGAGGGCGCCTTGGTCAGTACGGCCTCGGGGACGAGGTCGAAGCCGGCGGTCTTGTTCCGGTGGAGGCAGAGCTCGTAGACGAGCGTCTTCGGCACGTCCTTGATCACCGCGAATCCTCCCGCGGAGTCGCCATAGAGGGTCGAGTACCCAGTCGCCATCTCGCTCTTGTTGCCCGTGGTGAGCACGATCCACCCGTTCGCGTTGGAGAGCGCCATCAGGAGGACGCCGCGGAGACGCGACTGGAGGTTCTCGTCGGTCAGCCCGGTCGGCTCGGTGGGGAGTACCAGTGCGAGGGTCTCGGCGAACGCCCGGTGCACCGGTTCGATCGGGAGCTTCGACACCTCGATGCCGAGGTTGGCACCGAGCGCGACCGCGTCGGTGATCGAGCCCCCGCTCGAGTAGCGGGAGGGCATGGTCACCCCGTGGACGTGGGCAGGTCCGAGCGCGTCGACCGCAATGGTCGCGACCAGCGACGAGTCGATCCCTCCGGACAGGCCGATCACCGCGTCGGAGAAGCCGTTCTTCAGCACGTAGTCGCGCGTCCCGAGGAGCAGCGCCTCGTAGACCTCCTCTTCGGCACCGAGCACTGGCGCGAGGGAGGGCACGAGCGGCGGCCATCCCTCCGACCGGGACACAACGCTCACCGACACCTCGTCCGCGAGCAGCCCGCGGTCCCCTCTCCCGCGCCCCGGGGCGGCCCGCGGCGACTCGACGTCGACGAGCAGCACCTCCTCCTCGAACTGGCGGGCCGAGCCCAGCAGCTCACCGTCGGCTCCCACCACGAGGGAGGCGCCGTCGAAGACCAGCTCGTCCTGGCCGCCGACCTGGTTCACGTAGACGATCGCGCAGCCGGTCTCGGCCACTCGTTCGGCGAGGACTGCGAGACGTTCCTCACGGCGGCCCCGCGAGTAGGGGGATGCGTTGAGGTTGACGAGAAGACGCGCGCCCGCACGCGCCTCGTCCCTCATCGGGCCGTTCACGAACCACATGTCCTCGCAGACCGAGAGGCCGACCGGCACTCCGGCCACCACGAAGGCCGTAGGCGCCTCCCGACCGGGGACGAACCAGCGTTGCTCGTCGAAGACACCGTAATTAGGCAGTATCCGTTTGTGGTACCGACCTGTGATCCGACCGCCCGCACAGAGCGCCGCGGCGTTGACCAGCCGTCCGGCGGCGTCCCGGTCGACGTGGCCGACGACCACCGTGCAGGCTCGGGTCGAGGCCGCCACTTCCTCCAGCGCCGCCAGGTTGTCGACGATGAACGACGGACGCCCGAGCAGGTCCTCGGGCGGGTACCCGGTCACGGCGAGCTCCGGGAAGACCGCGATATCCGCGCCTCCGCGTTCGGCTTCGCCGAGAGCGGCGAGAATCCGGGCGACGTTGCCCGACAGGTCGCCCACCACCGTGTTCACCTGGCACGCGGCCACCCGGATGCGGTCCACGGTTCCTCAGCCTACCGGGGCCGTCATCAGGGCTTTTCCTCGGCGAGCCGCGAAAACGGCGCGGAACCGTCGAGTTCATCGGGTGTTCACAGCGTCGAAACGGTTGCGACATCGCAGCCTGCGAGAGTGGTGTGTCGACGCGGTGTCGCCGTCGTCGCTTCGGGACGCCGGTGGTAGGTTCGCTCGGCGCCTGCGCCGACCGGTCCGACGAGGGCACCCGGGGCCGAACTCCCCACGCGACCACGCGTGGGGCACCGTGACGGAGGAGAATGTTGCCGTACCAAGCCGAGTACATCTGGATCGACGGGACCGAACCGTCACCGCTGCTGCGGAGCAAGACCAGGATCATCCGTGACGGCGAGGAGCCCGGTGTCTGGGGCTTCGACGGCTCGAGCACCAACCAGGCGCTCGGCCACGACTCCGACTGCGTCCTCCAACCGGTGTTCAGCTGCCCCGACCCGCTCCGGAGGCCCGGGGACCGGCTGGTGATGTGCGAGGTCCTCCTCACCGACTTCACCCCGCACCCCACCAACACCCGCGCCAAGCTGCGGGAGGTGGCCGAAAAGTACGAGTCCTTCGAACCCCTCTTCGGAATCGAGCAGGAGTACACCTTCTTCAAGGACGGCCGCCCCCTCGGCTGGCCTTCGGTCGGCTACCCGGCGCCCCAGGGCCCCTACTACTGCGGCGTCGGCGGCGACAAGATGCCCGGGCGCGAGATCGTCGAGCTCCACACCGCGGCGTGCATCGACGCCGGCCTCTCGATCGAGGGCACCAACGCCGAGGTGATGATGGGACAGTGGGAGTTCCAGATCGGGGTGCTCCCGCCGATCGAGCTCTCCGACCAGCTCTGGGTGGCCCGCTGGCTGCTGTTCAGGATCGCCGAGGACTTCGACGTCTGGGCCACCCTCGAGCCGAAGCCGATCCTCGGCGACTGGAACGGCGCAGGGGCCCACACCAACTTCTCGACCAAGGCGATGCGCGGGGAGGGAGGCTGGGAGGCGATCCTCGCGGCCTGCGAGGCACTCGGGAAGAAGGTCAACGAGCACATCGAGGTCTACGGAGTGGGGATCGAGACCCGCCTGACCGGCGCGCACGAGACCGCCCACTTCACCACGTTCACCTACGGGACCTCCGACCGGGGTGCGTCGATCCGGATCCCCTGGGGCACCGCGAAGAACAAGCACGGGTGGCTCGAGGACCGGCGGCCCAACGCCAACATGGACCCGTACCAGGTGACCGCCGTCATGATCGACACCGTCTGCGGCGACGCGGTCGCCTCGGGCTGAGCGGGAAGCGCCGGCGACGGGCACGGGCACCTGGCAGCTCGCGGCGGTGACCGCCGGCGCCGACGGGTTCCGCCGGACCGACCTGCGACGGAGGGGACGGCCCGGCCCCGCCCGGGCCACGGTTCGACCAGAGCCCGGCGGCCCTGCGACAATGAGCGGATCGACCAGGTTGACCGAGACCGCGATCCGCTGGTGCCCGACGAGGTGCCCGGTGTGATCAGGAGCCAGGAGGAGTACGTCCTCCGGACCGTGGAGGAGCGCGGCATCCGGTTCGTGCAGCTCTGGTTCACCGACGTGCTCGGGACGCCCAAGACCTTCTCGATCACCCCGGCCGAGCTCGAGAACGCGCTCGACGAGGGCATGACGTTCGACGGGTCGGCGATCGACGGCTTCAGCAGGGTCCAGGAGAGCGACGTCCTCGCCTGCCCCGACGCGAGCACCTTCCAGCTCCTGCCCTGGCACGGGCACGGGCACACCACCGACGGCGATGTGCCCGAGGCAGAGGTGGCCCGCGTCTTCTGTGACATCGTGGATCTCGACGGCTCCCCGTTCCAGGGTTGCCCGCGCCACGTCCTCCGCCGCACGCTCCAGCGCGCCCGCGACCGGGGCTTCACCTTCTACGCGTCACCGGAGATCGAGTACTTCTATTTCGCCGACGGCAACCCGGGCCATCCCCCGACCACCCTCGACACGGGCTCGTACTTCGAGCTGACCGTCGCCGACCGTGCGAGCGACATCCGGCAGCGCACCGTGCTCACCCTGGAGGAGATGGGGATCCCGGTCGAGCACGCCCAGCACGAGGACGCGCCTTCGCAACACGAGATCGACCTCCGCTACACCGATGCCCTGACCATGGCGGACACGGTCATGTCGGTGCGGCTGGTGGTCAAGGAGATGGCCCGGCAGCAGGGCGTGTTCGCGAGCTTCATGCCGAAACCGCTGGCCGGAGTGCAGGGATCCGGCATGCACACCCACCTCTCGCTCTTCCGCGACGAGACCAACGCCTTCGTCGACACCGATCGGCCCGGGGGGCTCTCGGACGTCGCGGAGGGATTCATCGCGGGTCTCCTCCGGCATGCCGGGGAGATCACCGCCGTGACCAACCAGTGGGTCAATTCGTACAAGCGGCTCGTCTCGGGATACGAGGCCCCGATCCACGTCTCGTGGGCGCGCAACAACCGCTCCGCACTGGTGAGGGTGCCGGTGGTCAAACCCGGCAAGCTCGAGTCGACCCGCGTCGAGTTCCGCTCGCCCGACAGCGCCTGCAACCCGTACCTTGCGTTCGCGGTCATCCTGGCGGCGGGCCTCCGGGGAATCGAGCAGGGCTATGAGCTCCCGCCGGAGGCCGACGCCAACCTCTTCGACCTCGCGCCGGACGAGCTCGTCGCCAAAGGGATCCTCCACCTGCCCGGCACGCTCCATGAGGCGCTGGTGCTGATGGAGACCTCCGAGCTCGTCGCGACCACCCTCGGAGACCACGTGTTCGAATGGTTCCTGCGCAACAAGCGCGCCGAGTGGGACCTCTACCGCGCGTACGTGACCCAGTTCGAGCTCGACCGCCATCTGCCGCTGCTCTAATTGGGCGAATTGGTCGACACCGGCGTCGAATCCGGGCTCACCGCGAGAGCAGGAAGGGGAAAGAACACCGTGGAGCGCTTGCTGTGCTTTCCGCCGCGCCTGCCGTCCCCGGTCACGGCGGTCCTCGATCGGGCGGGCTATCCCTTCGAGGGCGTCGACACCCCGGAGGCGGCCGACGACGCCGAGCCCGAGGGCGGATGGTCGGGCGCGGTGATCTGCAGCGGTGCCGACCCGATCAGCGCGTTCCTGCTCTGCCGGCACCTGCGCAAGCGCGAGGTCCCCCTCGCGCCGGTGCTGGTCATCGTCCCGCCCGACCAGCTCGGCGAGCTCGAGCTGCGGGAGGACCTCTTCGACGACCTCTGCCTCGAACCGGTGAACGTCGAGGAGCTCACGGCCCGGCTGACCCACTTGTTCTGGCGTACCGGCAAGGGCCTCCGGCCCGACCTGGTCGAGCACGGGCCGCTCGTGCTCAACCTCGAGACCTACCAGGCCGCGGTGGCCGGCAAGGTGCTCGACCTCACCTACATGGAGTACGAGCTGCTCAGGTTCCTGGCGGCGCGACCGGGCAAGGTGTTCACCCGAGAGACGCTGCTCAGCAGGGTCTGGGGCTACGAGTACTACGGCGGAGCACGCACGGTCGACGTCCACGTGCGGCGTCTGCGGGCCAAGCTCGGCGAGGAGCACGCGCACCTCATCCAGACCGTCCGGTCGGTCGGGTACCGCTTCGGTCAGACCACCTGGACACCGTGAGCCTCGCCCGGGTCGGTACCGGCGCTCGGGGCGTTCCCCGGCGCCACGGCGCCGCCGGGAGCGGAGGCGGAGCTCGGGCTCAGCGCTCCTCGCGGTAGGCCCAGACCTCTACCTCGACGAGCGCACCCAACGGGAGACCGGCCACCGCCACCATCGAGCGGGCGGGACGATGGTCGCCGAAGAAGGCGACGTACGCCTCGTTGACCGCGGCGGCATCGCCCATGTCGGTGAGGAAGACCGTGGTCTTGACCACTTCGGCACGGGTCGCCCCGTGCCCACGCAGCAGGCCCTCCGCGTTGGCGAGCGCCTGGGCGAGCTGTGCGGCGGTGCCGCCCTCGACGAAGGCGGGCGGGGTATCGGTCCCGGAGCGGATCCCGAGCTGACCCGAGCAGATCAGCCAGGGGCCCGCGGTGACGATCGGCGAGTAGGGACCCATCGCGGTGTTCATCACGTGCTCCTCGCCGTTGGTGGTTCCGTTCGGACGGGCGAGATCCTATGCAGCGCCGCGGGCGCTCCGAGGGCCGGCACGGCCTCGGGAGCACCGATCCGAACTCGCGGGTCGATCAGCGCCGGCCGCCGCTCGTCCGATCGGTCGGCCAGCTCGGCGGCAGGCCGTCCGCCAGCCACCTTGCCGCGGCGACCGCGGCGAAAACGGCATCGGATCCATTGACCGGCCGAGCCCCCCGCGGGTCGATGGTCACGTCGACACGGGGCATGGCACGGGCCTGGAGGATCCCGAAGGACCGGATGGTCAAGTCGCGGACCACTCGCTTTTCGTCGACCGCGATGCCCTCGGAGCGCACGAGCCCGAGTGCCTGGTGCACGGCGCCCATGCAGTAGGAGCGCAGCACGACTTCGTCGCCGCTCGGACCGGCGTCCACCACGATCCCGATCGAGCCGTCAGCCCGACAGGTCGCGACCGCTCGGCCGCCCGAGGGCCCGGTCACCTCGATTGGAACATCGGTCAGTCCTTCGCCGCCGGAACTCGCTCGGAGGCGCGACGCGATCGACAGCGCGGCGGCCTCCGCCCAGACGGCGGCGCGTGGGTCGAGGGAGAGAAGAGGCCCGTCGAGCGGAACCTGCTCGAGGACGATCCCTGGCGCAACGAGCGCGACATGGTCGAGCGCCGCCTTCCATTCCTGCGCATCGAACCCGTCAGGCGGCGAGCCCACACGCATGACCCCCGAGCCGTCGGGACGTACTCCCCCCGCCACGGGCGGTCGCTTGGGCCCGAGTCGCACCACGTCCTCCCTCGACCAGAGGACCCGGACCGCCTCGCCGCGTTCGGTCGCGAGTCGAGATGCCTCCTGCTCGACCGGTGAGTTGCGCTTCCCCCCGAATGCCCCACCGTTCGCGCAGGCCGACGCCGGCTCGCCACCGGGGAGGCACCACGAGGCGTCCGGCTCGAGGTAGGCCGGCTCGACCCAGGTCGTGCGCAAGGTGACCACCCAGTCCCCCGGCGGCACTTCGATCGGGTGGACCAGCGGGGCGGTGCTGCTCCGACCCTGCACTCGTCCGGCCGCGCGCCGCGCCTCGGCCGGCGACGCGGCGACCGCGCAACCCCCGTCCGAGGCGGGCACCGCCACCGACGCGTCCGGCGGGGCGGTGTCGTCGGCGAATCCGGCGAGACCGAGCACCGCGTCGGTGCCGACTCGCTGGGGCGCGCCGCCTTCGAGCGTGGCACGTCGTCCTGCCGCCTCGAGGTCCCGGCCCGGCGCGCCGGACGCCGCGCCAGACGCGCGAGGCGCGCCGCGGTCCTTGCCTTCGAGGACCAACCGGGCTGCCTCCTCGATGGTCTGCCAACCGGTGCAGCGGCAGAGATGGGCGAGCAGGGCGCGCTCGACGGGCTCCTCGGTGCCGGCCGATGGTGAACCGCTCGATGAACCGAGCACGGCGAGCCGCATGACGATGCCCGGAGTGCAGAACCCGCACTGGCTCCCTCCCGAGGCAACCAGCGCATCCGCCCAGGCCGCGCGCCTCTCCTCGGGGAGCCCTTCGAGGGTGGTCACCTCGCGGCCGCCGACCCGCCGGAGCGGTGTCACGCAGGCGACCCGTGGTGCGCCGTCGACCCACACCGTGCAGCAGCCGCACTGTCCCTGGGGACTGCACCCGTCCTTCACCGAGCGGAGCCGGAGCTGCTCGCGGAGTAGGTCGAGGAGGGTCGAGCCGTCGTCGGGCGCCTCGACGTCCGCGCCGTTGACGCGGAGATGGATCAGCGGATCAGCTGAACGAGGAGCCGCAGCCGCAGGTCCGTGTCGCGTTGGGGTTGGTCACGTGGAAGCCTGCGTCGTTGAGCCCGTTGCTGTAGTCGAGGATCGAGCCCTTCAGCAGGTCCGCGCTGGTCGCGTCCACGACCACCGTCACCGTGCCGAATTCGCGCACCACGTCGTCGTCCGCCACATCGGAGTCGAAGAACATCTCGTAGCTGAAGCCGGAGCACCCTCCGGGACGCACGGCCACCCGCAGGGCGAGATCCTCGGTGTCCTCCTGGGCGAGCAGCTCGGCGACCTTCGCGGCCGCGCCGTCGGTGAGGGTGACCGGGCTTGGCTTCTTGCCGATGCTGACGTTCTGCATGGTGGTGCTCATCGAGCTTCCTCCCGATTCACGGCTCGTCCACGGGTGTCGGACGGGCTGGCCCGGCCGGCGTTGTCACCAGCGTACCCGCGTGTGCCTGGTCCCGATGCCGCCGAGCAGGGAGCGGCCCGACTCGCCTCTCGGCGACCGTCCGAGCGACATTCGGGTGAACGCAAAATGGGACCGGTAGAATTCCGCAGGTGACCAGGGCCGACAGCGCACCGTCCGATCGACCCGCGCCCGACGCGGGCCGCGGATCGGAGACGAGGGACGTGTCGGAGGACGCCGTCCGTGCTGCGCTGCACAGCGTCGTCGACCCCGAGCTCGGTGCGGACATCGTCGAGCTCGGCATGGTCACCGGGGTCTCGGTCACCGGCCGCGGGGTGGAGGTCGAGGTCGCCCTCACCGTGGCCGGCTGCCCGCTGCGTACCCAGATCAGACAGGACGTGGAGTCGCGCATCGCCTCGCTGCCGGGAGTCGAGTCGGTGTCGGTCCGCACCGGGGTGATGGACGCCGACCAGCGCAAAGAGGTCATGGCCAAGGCACGGTTCCTCGCACGAGACACCGCCCCGGCGACCGACATCCCCGACACCGCACGAGTGATCGCAGTCGCGTCCGGCAAAGGTGGCGTCGGCAAGAGCTCGGTGACGGTGAACCTGGCGGTGGCGATGGCGCGCCGAGGCCTCACGGTCGGCATCCTCGATGCCGACATCTGGGGCTTTTCGGTGCCG
The DNA here is from genome assembly GCA_963769905.1 of uncultured Acidimicrobiaceae bacterium. Classification (GTDB taxonomy): domain Bacteria; phylum Actinomycetota; class Acidimicrobiia; order Acidimicrobiales; family RAAP-2; genus Bog-756. Next base: position 1,074,778 of record CAVYNG010000001.1, on the reverse strand, counting down.
CGCCTGCTCGGGATGGAAGGCGACATCGAGGCGCGGGACAAGAAGATGGTCCCCCTCGAGCTCCGGGTCGGCGACGGGGTCCTCCGGGTGCTCTCGATGGGCTTCCTCGCCGACGAGGAGAACGCCATCATGTGGCGCGGGCTGATCCTCAATCGTGCGGTCCAGCAGTTCGTCGAGGACGTGCACTGGGGCGATCTCTCCTACCTGCTCATCGACATGCCGCCGGGGACCGGTGACATCCAGATGGGGCTCGCCCGGATGCTGCCGCGCACCGAGGTCGTGGTGGTCACCACCCCGCCAGTCGCCGCGCAGAAGGTCGCCGCCCGAACCGCGGACATGGCTCGGAAGGGTTACCTGCGAGTGGCCGGTGTGATCGAGAACATGAGCGACTTCACCTGCGAGCACGGCGAGACCTACGCGCTGTTCGGCTCCGGCGGCGGTGAGCGCCTGGCCACCGACATCGGTGTGCCGCTGATCGGCCGGATCCCACTCCATCCCTCGGTGGCCGCGGGCGGCGACGCCGGCTCGCCGGTTGCCCTCGGGGAGGGACCGCTGCGCGACGTCTTCGACGACATCGCCGAGACGGTGATCACCTCGATCGCTCCGGTCACCGCGATGGACGGCTGCAGCGCGAGGCTCCTCGAGCGGGTCGAGGCGGCCGTCGACGCAGGCGAGGCCTGATCCTTCCGGAAGGTTCCGCGAACGTCTCAGAGGGTTGTCGGGAACGTGGCCGTCGCGGCCGCCGTTCAGACGATGCCGAGCTGCGGACCCCAGGCGGTGCGTGTGGCCTCGCCGAGATCCGGGTCGAGCGCTGCGCCCGAGGCGTCGAGGTCCGCTCGAGCCTCCGCGTAGCCAGAGTCCCCCGGCCGAAGGATCACCAGGTTCCCGTCCTCGAAGAGGACGATCGGCAGGATCGTGTCGACGGAGGTGACCCCACGGGCCCAGGCCATCACCTCGTCGGTCGAGGTGCAGCCGGAGATGGCGGTGAGGTTGGCCACCGTCGGCGGGAGGAGGACGGTCTCCAGTGCGGCGTGTCGCTCGAGCGCCTCGTGGGGTCGCACCCAGACGGTGGCAATGGTCTCTCCGGCGTCGTGGCGCGCGACCTGCCCCGTCGGCGCGGCGGTGATGAAGAACCGCGTGTCGTACCGGCGCGGCGAGACCTCCGGTGTGATCCAGTGGCTCACGTAGTACATCTCGTCGGCGGCGAGGACGAGACCCTCGTCGCGGCAGATCTCCGGCAGGCCGATCCTCCCCTCGAGGAGCGCCCGGCGATGGACCTCGTACCTCGCCGCCACCCCCGGATCGGAGGTGTCGAGCAGTTCGCCGGCGTGCTCGCCGTCCTCGTGTCGCCCGACCAGGACTCCGGACTCCTCGAAGCATTCGCGGAGAGCCGCCACCCAGAACGCGAGCCCACCCGAGTCGAGGCCGAGCAGGCCGCTCGCCTCCTGATCGTCCCTGCCGCGGCAGAGGGCGGTGGCCTCCGCCGTCCGATCACCGGGATCGAGGGTTCCTCCGGGGAAGACGTACGCGCCCGCGACGAACTCGGAGGAAAGGTTGCGACGGAGCATGCACACCTCGACGGAGGGACCGGTCTTCGCGCCGTCGGCATCTCGGACGAGCATGACCGTGGCGGCGTCTCGCGGTGTCACAGTCATCGGGTCAGGCTACCGCCGGGCGCGCGGCGACGACCCGGCGGCCGCCTGCTTCACACCGGGCGCGCGACCGAGGGGTGTGCTGGGGCCCGAGCGTCGACGAGCGCGCTGATCACGAGCTCGCGGAAGGCCGCCGGGTCGGCGATCGGCCAGGCGTGCGGACCTTCGATCACCACTCCTTCGACGCCTGCCGCGCGCCGGAGGTCGTCGAACGCCGAGCGCGGGACCAGCCCGTCGCGGTCGGACCACGAGACCGAGACCGGAATGCCTCCCTCCGCGATCGCCCGTACCTCGGCCACCAGGTCGGCCCGACGGATGAACTCGCCGGTACGGATCATGCCGAGGGGGTTGACCGCGAGGTTCACGGCAAAGTCCTCGAGCAGTGTCGGGAGAAGACGAAACCGCCGCGGCGTCGAGAGCAGGTCGCCGGTGAAATGGCGAGTCCAGTCCCAGAACGGCCGCTGGATCATGGTCCTCACCTCGTTCGGGAAGAGAGCCCAGGTCGGGCTGCCGACCGCGTTCGCCAGCAGCAGCGCGGCCGCCCGCTGCGGCGCCGCGTGGACGAAAGCGGTGGCGACCCCGCCACCGAACGAGTGGCCGGCGACGAGGACGACCCTCTCCTCGCCGACCGCGTCGAGGAAGCGGCCGACCCACCGGCCGTAGCCGGAGAAACTCCGCTCGTCGGATTCGAGCTCCGGCGTTCCGCCGAAACCCGGGAGCGACGGGGCGTAGACACGGCAGCCCGCGTCGGCCATGGCACGGATCGCCTCGCGATAGGACTTGGGGCGGAGTCCCCAGCCGTGGAGGAAGATCGCCGACGGGCCGACCCCCACGACCGCGTAGCGGACCCGTCGGCCGTCGACGCTCGCGGTGCGCCAGGCGAGCAGGGACCCGTCGGCCGGTACGCGCGCGAACGCAGAATCCGGCTCGTCCGTCTCGGCGTCATCCTGCGGGTCAGCCAACATCGGCGCAAAGTGTACGGTCCTCACCCCTCCGCAGGGTTCGATAGGGCCTTGCGCGCTCCGTACAGATCTCCAACCCGATCCCCGCCCTGATCAGGCAGGCCCGATCCCATCAGCCCTGGCAGGCAGGTTACGCTCACTCCGACGAGCGGACGAGGACCGAGACGGCACGAGCCGGGTCCTGACCAGTCGACGAAGCGGAGACGTCCGAATCCATGGCCCAGGAACAGAAGAAGCCCCCGACCGGGGGGAACAAGCCGAAGCCGGCGCCCGGCAGCGGCACCCAGAGCGCGAAGGAACGCTCGAGGGCCCAGAGCCGGCCGGTCTCCACCAAGTCACCCGCGGCGCCGGTGGCAACAGCAAGCGACGGCAAGGGCGGCAGAGGCGGGAAGGGCGGCAACACGCCCCGCCCGGGCGCCCGGCCAGCCCCGCAAGCGCCGTCCCGCCGCATCAGCGGCACGATGATCGCGTGGCTGTCGATCGGTTTGGTGGTGGTCATCGTCGCCGTCGTCGTGGTCGTCAGCCAGCTCGGCGGCAACTCCACCCCGACGAGCTACACGGCCGTGACCCCCGCACCCGCCTCGGTGGTCAACGACGTGACCAGCATCCCCGCCTCGGTGTACGACGCGGTCGGCACCGCATCCTCGAACGTGGTGAGCCCCCCGATCATCATCCACGGGCACACCCCGCTCACCCTCGACGGCAAGAGCCCCTCGATCCTCTTCTACGGTGCCGAGTACTGCCCGTACTGCGCCGCCGAGCGCTGGGCGATGACCGCCGCCCTCGCCCGGTTCGGGACCTGGTCGGGGCTCGAGGTCACCGCTTCGTCACAGACCGACGTCTACGCCGACACCCACACTTTCAGCTACCGCAGTGCATCGCTCGCCAGCCCCTACATCAACTTCCACTCGGTCGAGCAGTACACCAACATCCCGGCGGCCAACTCCTCCTACACGGTGCTCCAGAACCCGACCAAGGATGAGGCGAAGGAAATCACCACCTACAACAACCCGACCTACATCCCGGGAGTGACCGCCGGCCAGATCTCGTTCCCGTTCATCAGCATCAACAACCTGGCCCTCATCTCGGGTGCGAGCTACAACCCGGGCATCCTGGCCGGGCAGAGCTGGACCGATATCGCCAACGGACTTTCGAACCCGAACAACCCGGCGACCCAGGCGATCGTCGGCACCGCCAACTACATCTCGGCCGCCATCTGCGCGAGCACCAACAACGCTCCCTCGTCGGTGTGCTCGAGCAAGGGCGTGACGGCCGCAGCCAAGGCCCTCAAGCTCAGCTGACCCGGACGGACGAGGTCGGACGGCCGTGCCCACCCTGCGGTGGCAACCCATCGCCACCACGCTGCTCTGTCTCTGCGGACTCGGCGTCGCGACCTACCTGACGATCACCCACTACGACACCCACCTGGCCCTGGCGTGCCCGAAGACCCAGACCTTCAACTGCGAGACGGTCACCACCGAGCGCGCAATCGCACATCCTCGGCATTCCGGTGGCGGTGCTCGGCCTGCTCTACTTCGTCCCGATGCTGCTGCTCTGCCTGCCGGTCGCCTGGCGGTCGAGGGACCGGCGCGTCCACCTCGCGCGGCTCGTCTTCGCCAGCATCGGAGTCGGAATGATCATCTACCTGATCATCGCCGAGCTCTTCCTCATCAAGGCGATCTGCCTCTGGTGCACCTCGGTCCACCTCATCACGTTCGTGATCTTCGTCATCGTGGTGACCTCCTCACCGATCGTCCTGTCGTCGGGCGACGGCGTCGTCCCCGCCTACGGGCTTGGCTCCGACCAGGGGGCCTAGCCGGGCCACACCGGGCGACACCATGACCGCTCCCGGCACCGACGACGGCGAGTTGGGGACCGACGAGGAGGTAGGCCGCACCGGTACCGTCGATCCCGCCTCCTCGGCGAGGCCGACGGCCGGGGCCTCGATGATCGCCTGGGTCGCGGTGAGCGTCATCCTGGTCGGGGTGACCGCGCTCGTCGTGTACGCGCTGACCCGCGGCACGACGCCTCAGGACGTCTCGCGCGCACCGACCACATCGAGCGACGTGCTCGCCGCGCTCTCCTCGGTCCCGACGAGCGTCGACGACGCGGCCGGTGCCGGCACGGCCGCGACCCCGCTCACACCGCCGGTCCTCCTCGGCGGACAGCCTCCGCTCGAGTCGACGGGCAAGCCCGAGGTCCTCTTCGTCGGCGCGGAGTACTGCCCGTTCTGCGCCGCCGAGCGGTGGCCGCTCATCCTCGCGCTCTCGCGCTTCGGGCGCTTCAGCGTCCTCCACAACGTCCAGTCGGCGCCGAGCGACGTCTTCTCCGGCCTCCAGAGCTTCAGCTTCGTCCGATCGTCCTACTCGAGCCGGTACGTGAGCTTCACCGGCATCGAGCTCTACTCGAACACGGTCGACGCGCAGGGTGGCTTCGCGAAGATCGGGTCGCTCAATCCGGGCCAAGCAGCGCTGCTCGCGCGGGACGGTCCCCGTTCAGGGGCGCTCGGGTCGCCAGCCATCCCCTTCGTCGACATCGACAACCGGATGGTGACCTCCACCTCGGGATTCAGCCCCGCGATCCTGGTGGGGGTGTCACAGGCGACCATCGCGGCGGACCTCGACCAGCTCGACGATCCGATCGGTGAGGCGGTCGTCGCGGCCGCGAACGATCTCACCGCCGGTATCTGCCAGGCAACCGGTGGTCAGCCGGCGAGCGTCTGCTCGAGCAAGGGTGTGCGAGAGGCCGGCGCGGCAGTCGGGCTCCACTGAAGGCCGGACCCGGCTCGGCTCCGACCGGTTCGGGGTCCGCCGGCGGCGGACCACCCGAGATCTCAGCCGGCGCGGCGCTCCGCGAGCTGCTTCCGCTCCACCTCGTTCAGTCCGCCCCAGATGCCGTGTGGCTCGTGGATGCGGATCGCGTAGTCGAGGCACGCGGCGCGTACCGCGCACGTGCGGCAGATCGCCTTCGCACGATCCTCGCGCTGGAGCTTCTCCTCCTTGCGCTCAGCGTGTGCCGGGGGAAAGAAGATCTCCGCCTGTGGTCCCCGGCAGGACGCCCTGAGTTGCCACGCTTCCGCCTGCTCCACAGCCCATATCCCCCTTTGGACCCATCCTCCGCAAAGGAAGGTACTCGCACCGGTCATGCGAAACAAGGGGTCTGACCAGGGATTCCGGGCGAATCTCCACTCCGCTCCGCGCGGGGGCGCAACCCCGGTAGCAGCGGCGAACGGGGAAGTCCGACCACGTGGATCCGCCAAAGCCGGACACTACGCTCGACGAGGTCATGGACGTCCGCGCCTTCTGCCGCCAGAGCCGGGTGCTCATCGTGGCCGGCAAGGGCGGGGTGGGCAAGACCACCATGACCGCGGCGCTTGCCCATATGGCGGCGAGCGCAGGTCTCTCGGTCCTGGTGGTCGAGCTCGAGGGCCGTCCGGGCGTCGCGTCGGCCTTCGGCGTCCGCGACCCGCTCGGCTACGCGGGGTCGGTGCTGCGGGCGGCCGGCGCATCGACCACCACGGACGAGGCCGAGGGCCGGGTGATCCCTGCCGGCACCGTGCAGGCGCGCCTCATCACGCCCGACGACGCGCTCATCGAGTACCTCGCCGACCACGGCCTCCGGAGGGTCTCGCGACGCCTGATGGCGACCGGGATCGTGGACCTGGTGGCGGGAGCGATCCCGGGGATCCGGGACATCCTGGTCCTCGGCAAGGTCAAGCAGCTCGAGCGGAGCCACGTGGCCGACCTGGTGCTCGTCGACGCCCCGGCCACCGGCCACACCATGACCTTCCTCTCCTCGGCGGGCGGCCTGCTCGACGCGGCCCGGGGCGGGCCGATCCGCACCCAGGCCGCGGACGTGGTCGAGCTGCTCTCCGACCCCGCTCGCTGCCAGGTCGCCCTCGTGACCCTTCCCGAGGAGATGCCGGTCAACGAGGCGGTCGACGCCGCGTACCAGCTCGAGGACAAGCTGGGCATCGCGCTCGGGCCGGTGATCGTCAACGCGTGCTACCCCGCCGAGTCCGGGCTCGACATCCCTGCTCCGGAGGCCGCGCGCAGCGCGGGGGTCACGCTCGGTCCGGCGCTGCTCTCGAGTCTCGAGACGGCACGGCGGTTCCGGACGTGGCGTCAAGGGCTCCAAGACGGCGAGCTCCGCCGTCTCGCCCACGAGCTCCCGCTCGCCCAGCTCCGTGTGCCGATCCTCTTTTCCGACTCGATCGGACCGACCGAGCTCGAGACCCTGAGCGCGGCGCTGGCGGCGGGGATCGCCGCGCTCCCCGAGCCGGCCACCGCGCCACGATGACCCGGCCGGTGCCGATCGACCGGGTGGTCCGCGACGGGTCCATCGTGATCTGTTGCGGGTCCGGCGGCGTCGGAAAGACCACGACCGCGGCGGCGCTCGCCCTGCAGGCCGCGCGGCTCGGGCGGAAGGCGTGCGTGGTGACCATCGATCCGGCGAGACGGCTGGCCAACTCGCTCGGCCTCGACGAGCTCTCCAACCAGCCCACCCTCATCGACGGGGAGTGGCCGGGCACCCTGTCCGCGCTGATGCTCGACGCCAAGGGAACCTTCGACGACCTCGTGCAGCGGTACTCCGAGAGCGAGCAGCAGGCCGAGGACATCAAGGTCAACCGCATCTACCGCAACCTGACCGGCTCACTGTCGGGCACCCAGGAGTACATGGCGATGGAGAAGCTCTACGAACTGGTCGAAGAAGGCGGCTTCGACATCGTCGTGGTCGACACCCCACCCACCCGCAATGCGCTCGACTTCCTCGACGCACCCCGGCGCTTGACCCGCTTCCTCGAGAACCGGGTGTTCCAGGCGCTGATGAGACCGACCCGCGCCGGACTGAAGGTGATGGGCGTGGCCGCCAATGCGCTGCTGCGCACGATCTCGCGGGTCGCGGGAGCGGACATCGTGCGCGACGCCGTGGCGTTCTTCCAGGCGTTCGAGGGGATGGAGGAGGGGTTCCGAACCAGGGCGACGCGGGTGCGCGAGTTGCTCGGCCAGGAGGGGACCGCCTTCGTGCTGGTCGCCTCGCCACGCCGGGACTCGGTGGACGAGGCCGTCCACTTCGCGGACAAACTGACCGAGTCCTCGTTGTCGGTCACCGCGCTCATCGTCAACCGCGTGCAGCCCCGCTTCGCTGACGACACGCAGCTCGCGACCGTGTCGCGGGTGGTCGGGACGCCGTCGGGGCGCGCGATCGACGACCTGGTCGAGAACCTCGCGGGGTACACGGCCGCCTCGGACCGCGAGGAGCAGGTCTATGCCGATCTGGTCGCCAAGGTCGCGCCGGCCCCGGTCTATCGGATCCCGCTCCTCGACTCCGACGTCCACGACCTCGCGGGCGTGGGCTCGATCGCGGACCTGCTCTTCGACGCCCCCGGATGAGCGCCGGCAGGAGAAGGGACCCGGCCCGGCCCGTCTCCTCGGGACCTCCGGAGGGCGCGGCAGCCGGGAGTAACCTTTGCGCAGTGCCGTCCATCCTGGTCGCCAGTGACGCTCCGTCGGTCCGCGCGGAGGTTGCCGCGGTCGCCGGCACCCCGGAGCTGACCATCCGCGAGGCCCGCTCGGGGCCCGAAGTCATGCGCGAAGTCGAGCGCGCGCTGCCTGATCTGCTGGTGGTCGACCTGCAGATGGGCAACATGGGCGGGATGGCGGTCTGCCTCGAGCTGCGGCTCGAAGAGTCCTACGACAATCTCGAGCACGTACCTGTCTTGATGCTGCTCGACCGTCGGCCCGATGTCTTCATCGCGCGTCGATCCGGCGCCGAGGGCTGGGTGGTCAAGCCACTCGACCCGATCCGGCTCCGGCGCGCGGTCGCGGCGCTGCTGGACGGGGGCACCTACTACGACGAGTCCTACCAGCCGCTGTCGATCGTGTCGGTCCCCACCGGGGCCTGAGCCGCAGCCACCACCCGGTCGAACCGGTCCGTGTTCCGTCACCGCAACGGCAAGCCCCCCGAGGAAGTCAACCGCGGGCGACGGCGAAAGCGAACCTCGTCCGACGGATCGTCCGGATCGTCCGGATCGTCGGAGATCGGCGTCGATCGTGGGGCGGATCGCGGTGCAGACGAGCAGGAGCAGTTCATCATCGAGGCGCTCCACGATCTCCACGACACGGTCGTGCGAGAGGTGATGACCCCGAGGGAGGACGTCGTCGCCCTCTCCATTCCCTTGACCGTCGATTCGGTCGTCCAAGCCGTGCGCGAATCCGGTCACAGCTGTTTTCCGGTGTGCGGCGACAGCCTCGACGATCTCATCGGTGTGCTGTTCGTGAACGACCTCTTCCGGGCGGGCTGGCGGATCGGAGTGGGGCGCGACGACAGCGGCGCGTCCCTTGGGGAGACCGGCCAGGAGCAGGGAGCCCGATCTCTCGGGCCGATCGACATCTCACGCAGGGTGCGACAGCCCTTCCTCGTCCCCGAGTCCCACCTCGTCCTCGACGTCCTCGCCGAGATGCGTCGCCAGCGGCGGGCGTTCGCGGTCGTCGTCGACGAGCACGGCGGCGTCGAAGGGGTGCTGACCGTCAAGGACCTGCTCGGTGCGCTCGTCGGCGACCTGCCGGACGAATTCGACCCCGACGACGAACCTGACGTGGTGCGGGTGGACCGAAACCGATGGCTGGTCGACGGGCGGGTCAGCATCGACGAGATCCACGACCAGCTCGACATCGAGCTCCCGGAGGGGGAATACGTCACGCTCGGGGGCTATCTGTTCCACGCCTTCGGTCACATCCCGTCCGAGGGCGAGAGCTACGACGTGGGCGACTGGGAATTGCGGGTCACCGAGATGGACAAGCGCCGGATCGCGAGGGTGCTCCTCCGGCGGAACGAGTCCGAAGAGCCAAAGGCGGTTGCCGGCAGTGAGGAGTCCGCCGGAGACGGAAGTGGCGGGGGCGGCGGGGAGAGCGATCACTCGGCAGTCGGATAGCATCGGCGGGTCCAGGACCGGGTAACCGGTCTCGGACCACGGGCTGTGGCGCAGCTTGGTTAGCGCGCTGCGTTCGGGACGCAGAGGTCCCCGGTTCAAATCCGGGCAGCCCGACTCGAAGCTCCCATTCCGGACGGCACCACTCGGAGCCACACGAGTGCTTGCCTCTGGCGATCTCTCGCGCAGATATCGTGCATCAGAGGTCGGGCGAGCCCCGCCTCGCGGCTGTCGCCGCGGTCACCTGCCAGGTGGAGGACGGGTCTCCACCTCCCCATGGACGAAGTCGAACCCGCGAGCCAGATGCGTCTCGAGATCATCTCGAACAGGGCTGCTCAGTCGGAGAAGTGGGTAATGGAGAGAGTGTTGCCATCGGGATCCTTGAACCACGCAACCTGATCCCCGTCGGATGTCGACCAGACGCCCTTCGTGTCTTGTCCCATCCCGTGCCCTGGTGTCCCACCCGACCGGCGATCAAGGCAGCCCGGACCGCTCGCCATCGTCGCTGTGCGAATCTGTCGGGACCGGTGCCTGGGATTGGTGGCCGATCAATCGTCCGATCGATGCAACGAGTCCCGTATCCCACTCGCCGACAAGCTCCCACGCTCTGCCGATCCCGATCAGGAGCGACGCGATGAGCACGTCCCCAATGGTGTTCAACGCGCCACCGTGATGTGAGTCGAGGATGAGCTCTATCCCGTTGACGATTTGAAATCCAAAGACGACGAGCAGGGCCACGACGAGCGCGAGTTGCGGCCGACGACGCTGCTGCTGGGGAGGGAGTGAGAGGGTAGTTCTCACGCCAGCGGCAATAAAGATAACTCCAATGATCCCAACGATTGCCGCGGGATAGCCGATGTTGGTCCCTGGCACCAGCCCGAAGAGGGCGACGGTGAATGGGTTGGTCAAAGCGAGGAGCGCCGCCGCGGCCCTGAACTCACGTATCACTTGAGGATGAGCTTGTGCGCGACCCGTGGAGACGGACATGGCGACGAACAAAAGGCCAACGAGCGTTGCGGAAGAGGAGGCGATGACGACAAGAAGTTCCCTGTAGTTACCGACCACCACGGGCATTCACTCTACTGATTGCCACGCGAGGGAAGGATCGCGATTTCGCTTCGGGATAGAAGGCGGTGCACACTGTCAGGAACGGCCTGATTTTCGAGTTGGCGCTGATCGCCCTCGCCGTCGTCCTCGGTCTCGCCGCAGGTGCCCTATTCCGGATCTACCGAGAGAAGGGTCTTCCGTGGAGTCAGGCCGGCATTGCGTATGCAGCACTTTGGGCAGTCGTCATCGGCTCTCGACTGGTTTTCGTATATGCCACCAATCACTCCCATTCCCTCGATAGCTGGCTGTCGACAGAACGACTCACATCCGACGCAATCACCGATGGATTGCTCTTCATGGCCGTCACAAAGTTGGTGGCCCGAACGGCGAGTCTCCGCGTCCGCGCGTTGCGCCTCGGGGATGAAGAACCGGAACCCCAACCCGCGGGAGAGAGCCAGTCGGCGCCCGCCCGGGCGCCTGCCTCGAGGGTAGGGCGACCTTCCAATCAATGGCTCCTCCATTCCTCCCGTTCGGCCACGGTCGATAACTGCCGCTGCCGGCGAGGCGGGGCAGGCTTTCGCGTCAGCTGTCGCCGACCGGATTCCCTGAAGTCGCAGGTCAGTCCGTCAAGGCGGCCCGTACAGGCCCACACGGGTCTGCCACCGATCCCCTCTCGGCGAACACCACCGGCACCTCGGTGCCGACGCTTTTCTCCGGTTTGCCGTAATAGGAGGCAACCTTTCGAACACAAAGGAGGGTTGAAGTAGGTAATGGACGGACGTCGGCATCAGAGCCAGTCTCGTATTGACTTCGACCGCTTCGTCGCCGAGACGGCTGAGCCGTTGCTGCGGTCGGCCTACCTGATCACCTGGGACTTCGCAGAGGCGGAAGACCTGGTTCAGGAGTGTCTGTTCAAGGTCGCCCGCCGATGGCCGCGGGTCAAGAAGATGGAGCGGCCCGTCGCGTACGTGTGCACGGTGCTCATCCACCTTGCCTTGGATGAAGGGAAGCGTCGGAGCCAGCGGCGCTCAGAGCTCGGACCCGAAGCGACCGGGCTCCTCGAAGCGAACCACGACGATGCCGCCGTGCGCATCCTTGGACGCGTTGAGACGAGTACGGATCTGCTGGGAGTGCTCAGAGAGCTTCCACCACGGCAACGGGCCGCCCTCGTACTGCGGTACTTCGACGACCTGAGCGAAGCGGAGGTCGCTGACGTCATGGGTTGTTCGGTCGGGACGGTGAAGAGCACCACGTCGCGAGCCCTCGGGCGCCTCCGTCGGGAAGTCGAAGGCACGGGGGCGGCATCCGACATCACAGCGGAGGGCACACAAGAAAGGCATGCCAACGGTTCGCCGCGGCCAACCGACCTCCGAGCGGCCGCGCTCTCACACGCCCGGCCAGACGTGGACGCAATCGAACAAGACACGACACAAGCAACTGAAGGGAGCACTATCAAATGAAAACGACGTTGGAAGAGGAGCTGATCTCCGTCCTCAGAACTCGCGCGGCTGCGCTGCCGACGGACGCGTCGGAGAAGCTGCGCTCCGTCGATTACCACCCACGCCTGCGTCACCGCGCCGCGCCTGCGGCACTCGGCGCCACTGCTGTCGGTGCCGCCGCGGCGGGAACCGCCCTGGTGGTGGCTCTCGGTGGGGCGGCTCCCGCTTACGCGGGCTGGAGCGCTGCGCCGACAGCGGCCTCGTCCTCACTTTCCTCGCAGGCCGACAAGAGCTGCCTGGGCGCGCTCTCCTCTGATCCGCCTGCCGGCGGCGAGCTCGGCTCTGGGCCCTGGCAGCCCCTGCTCACCGACGTGCGTGGCCCGTTTACGGTGGCGCTCTACCAGGACGACAGCGCCTACTTGGGTTGCTTCACCAGCTCCTCCTTCACGCAAGTGACCCAGGTGAGCTCGGACGGCGACACCTCGAACGGCGTGCTCAAGGTCAGCGGCTCCGGCTCCGGCTCTGGCAGCCCCGCGCAGGGCCTGTCGACGGTGACGGTAGGCGGTACCACCTCTGGCGATCTCCAAAACGTCGTTCAATCGCATCTCTCCACGGCTGACGGCCCGTACACACTCGTCGACGGACGAGTCGCGTCAGGGGTGACAGGGGTCACCCTCGTGCTCGATAGCGGGCAAGACGTCGTGGCCACCGAGGCCGACGGGTGGCTTCTCGCCTGGTGGCCCAGCGACGCCGCGGCAACCTCGTCGCAGGTAACGAATGCGTCCGGTACGACGTCCGAAACTCTGGTCTCATCGACCAAGGGACCGCCAACGCCCCCCGCCCCCGGTTCCTGCACGCCGTCCACGACTCCCGACGGAACGAACGGGGTAGTCCACTGCACCAGCTCCGGCAGTGGAACGGCTGGGTCAGGGAACCCTGGCAACAGCGGCAGCAGCCAGAACGTCACCCGAGCCGGGAGCAGCGGCCACACCAGCGGGACCGGAACCGGCCCGACGAAGTCCTGAGCCCGCCAGCCGACGAACCCGCCCTCACGAGACCAATATCAAACCAGATTCAGGGAGCCGCCAACCGGCGGATGAGCCGACATCCCCCGATTGGACACTCGCATGTCTGGCGGTATGGGGCATCACCGCGGGGCGAGTTCGCCGTAGAAGTACGAGGCGGTCATGCCGCCATCGACGAGGAAGTCGCTGCCGGTGATGAACGCGCCGTCCGGACCCATGAGTAGCGCGCCGACGGTACCGATTTCGTCTGGCGTGCCGGCGCGTCCTGCGGGCGCCCGTTCGATCATGCGCCGGTATCCCTCACCGCGGGGGCCGGTCAGCTCGTCTCTGGCGAGGGGGGTGATGATGATGCCGGGGCTGATGGTATTGACCCTCGCTCCGCGCTTGGCCCATCGAACCGCCTCGGCCATAACCCGCAGCGAGTTGCCCCGCTTGGCCGGCTGGTAGGCGTGGAGAGTGTCCGTGATTTGGTCGGGTTGAAGCATCGGGAGTTCCATTAGGTCGTCGGCCGGCGTGGTGGCGAGGGACGTGTTTTGTGCGGCGGCGAGTGCAGCGAGTCGGTGTCCCGACTGAGAGGAGATGACGACGCCCGCCCCGCGGTGTGCGATCACGTGGCCGAATTCTTCGAGCACCAGCGCCGTTCCGTAGAGGTCGACGGCGAGAATCGTCTCGACCGACGCTTGGCTGGGCGAGACGCCAGCGGTGTGGATGACACCGGTGACGTCGCCCTGTGCGGTGGCGCCCTCGACGAGCGTGTGCACAGATTCACGTGAGGACACATCGGCGGTCGTGGGGCCGACGTCGAATCCGGCGTTGGCGAACACTTCGGCCGCCGCGTCGGCGTTCTCTTGGCGCAGGTCGGCCAGCACGATGTGCTTGCCTGCGCCGATCCGTCGGGCGATCGCCTGACCTATCTGTCCGGCACCGATGACGACAACGACCTGGCTCACGGCGATTTCCCTTCTCTGTGGCGTCGAAGGACATGCCATTCGGGTTAGCGAGGCCACACTCCAGTGCCAGCGACTATCCCACGATCCCGGCAATCTGGGGCAGGCTGGCGTCTGTGGAAGCCAGCGAACGCGACCGTTTGGCAGCGCGCCCTCTGGCCCTGCAGCGTTCGAGGTTGTTCGACGAGCACGCCGAGGCATATGACCGATTCCGGCCGGCCTATCCCGACGTGGTGATCGACGAGCTGCTCGGTCCGGTGCCTGCGGGCCTGGACGTTCTCGACGTGGGTTGTGGCACCGGGATCGCTTCACGGCAGATGGCCCAACGCGGCGCCGAGGTGCTGGGGGTGGAACTCGCTCCACGAATGGCGGAGATCGCCCGCGGCCATGGGGTCGAAGTAGAGATTGCTGCCTTCGAAGGCTGGGACGCTGCTCGTCGCACTTTCGACAGGGTGACTTCGGCCCAGGCCTGGCACTGGCTGGACCTTCCTATCGCCACCGCCAAAGCGGCCTCTGTGCTCCGGCCGGGCGGCAAGCTCTGTCTGATTTGGAACGCGGGGTATCAGCCCGATGATCTGGCCGATGCTCTGGAGGAGGTGTACGCGAGAGTCGTGCCGCCCGGCGGTCACCGTCTGTTTCGGGGCTACGCGGCCAGCCGGTTAGCCGACGCGAAGACCGGACTCGACTCGGAGATCGACGCCATCTCAGCGGTGCCCGACTTCGGTGCGCCGACAGAGAAGTGGTTCCCCTGGACGTGGGCCTACCAGCGGGATGAGTGGCTGGACCAGCTCGTGTCACGGAGCGATCACACCGCCCTCGAATCAGTAGTCCGAGACCGTCTGTTCGAAGCCATCGGCGCGGCCATCGACGATCACGGCGGCTCGTTCGTCATGAACTTCGAGACCGTCCTGATCACCGCGACTCGGCTGGGGTAGCCCCGGGCCGCGGTCTAGGAGTGGCACCCCGACCCGGTATCCGGGGGCACCTCTACAGGTCCGAAAGTTGATTTGTCACCGGAACTTCAACGCGCCGCGGCTTGGCTCCCGCCAAAGGACGACGCTGAGACCACCACGATCGTCGCCTAAATTGCCCGCCCAGTCTCATCGGGCCTCCCCGACGAGACTGGTGGCCTGCCGACTGGACGCCGATCAACCCCGGCGGGCAACCCGACTGAACTCCGTCTCCTCGGTAGGAAGGCACGCACGAGGGGTGCGCCACTCGTTCCGGTCGGGGGCAGTCGATAACCGCTCCGCATGAACGGCGTAATGGGGCGCACCGTCGGAGCAACGATCGTTTGTCTGGCGCTCGATCCGTGTTACAGGTAGATCACCGTCGAGCGCGCCTTTTGTTCAGTAGCTATCCCTAAAGGGCAACAAGGTCTCGAGGTCTGAGACACGAAACGTGCTGTCCCCAACTTCCAAGAGGTATCCCCCGCCGAGGAGATCGCCTAGCGCTTGCTCATACCAGTATGTGCTCGCAACTTCTTCCCCGGCATCTGGCTGCCCCGGAGGACCAGGCAATGCAGCAGACTCAGCCACTAAATCCCAAGAGGAAACCAGGTCGTCCGGCGACAGTGTCAGTGCTGCCCCCGGATGATTGATCTTCCGTTCGGCGAGCAGTTCAAGCACGGATGAAAGCAGAGCTTTGGGAAACTCGTCCAAGCGCTCGAAATTGGTCATGGTTAACTCGCTGCCTTGGAGCCCCTGAAGATGGGTCAACGCAGTCTCGCCGATCAAGGCTTTGGGTGCCAGCGCGAGTCTGGGGGCGATCCCCTATTGGCCGCGGCGGAGTACGTCAGTATGCGTGGACGCGCCGGATCGAACCGATCGGTAACACCGCCGAGCCTCAGGGCTGGCACCCGGTCGGACCGCCCGAAAATGCCGGATACCGGACGGCCCGCTGCCGTGGATCCCCCATCCGCGAGGTGCCTGATCGGCCACAGTTGATAACGCGACCCGGTCCCGGCGATCGGGGTCACACCTCTGGTTTCTGAGGGCCGGTGCCTAACATTGACCGCGATGGTCCGTGACATCACCGCGTTGCCCCGTACGGTCTCAGCTCCAGAAGGGAACGCCGGTCCGGCCGGAGGCCCCGGAGAATCAGCGATTGATGAACGAGATTCTCGTCGATCCCTCAGCGTGGACGCCCGAACTGGCCGAGTTCACGGCCCAAGTCTTCGACTCGCTCGCGACGAACTGGGTTGACGAGCGAGGGAGCTACCGGTCGGCTCCACTGGTCGATGCCCTCGATCGAGGTCACCCGCCTGTCCATGGCCGCTGCCTAAAGATCGGGAGCGGAACAGGCCTCCTCACGTCCTACATCCGTGAGATTTGGGACGATCTGGTCTGTGTAGATCTTTCGTTCGGAATGATGTTGCACCACGACCACGCGAGCCAGGCACTAGCCGACGCGAACCGACTCCCGTCCTCAGACGGAGTGTTCAACGTGATCGTTATCGGGGATGGACCACTTTTCGTCGACGAAATGGTCAGGCTCATGTGTCCGTACGCCACCTTGATCTGGTCCAACGCACTCGGACAGGGTGCTCCCTACTACCTGAAGACCGGGGACATCTTCGACGCATTGACGACATCGGCACCGGATTCGTCATGGTCAGCGATCGAAAGTGAAGCTCTGTGGGGAAGCTGGGCAGTCTTCCGCCGGCAGCTGGCATCTCACTAGTCCGATCGATCCTCCCCCGGCCATTTTGGGGGACGGCGCCGGGGCACTGCCACACCTACCCGAACCGGCCCGATAGCGGCACCGGCCGCGTCGTCCGTCAACCCGCGACGGCGAAGACCGTCCAGGCTCCCGGAACTCCCTAAGGGTGTGCTCTCCCTGCTCGTACCGTGCCGTATCGGAGGTCCCGAACCGGACTTCCAAGACTCCCGAGACTGGCCCCGAGGTGCCCTCCTGCCCTACCGATTCGGCGTACTGGGACAGGATCGCATCCGGCCCCCATCCTGTCCGAGCCAATGTTGTTGGCACGCCGCTAAATTCGCATCAGCCGCGTTCCGATAGGAGGCATCACGCGAAAGCTGGGGGTGGTCGAGTTCGTCACGCTCGATGGCGTCATGCAGGGCCTTGGCGGCCCCGACGAGGACCGCGAGGGCGGATTCGACCTCGGCGGTTGGAGCGCCCCCTATGGCGACGAGGTGCTCGCGCGGCATGCCGGGGAGGGGATCGGTGAGACGTCGGCTTACCTCTTCGGCCGCAAAACCTACGAGCACATGGCCGCCCACTGGCCCAACGAACCCGCCGACAACCCCATGGCGGCGAGTCTGAACACGACACCGAAATACGTGGCGACCAGGACGCTACGCGAGCAGGACCTGGAGTGGGCCAACTCCCACGTGGTCAACGGCGACATGGTCGAGGCGATCCAAGGGCTCAAGGCGGAGGGCGACGGCTTCGTCACCGTGCTGGGGAGCGGCGTGCTCGTTCAGACGCTCATCGCCAACGAACTGGTCGATACCTACCGGATCATGCTGCACCCGCTCGTGCTCGGCGCGGGCAAGCGGCTATTCCGTGAGTACCGTCGCCCACTGCGGCTGCGGTTCGCCGGGTGCACGCCGACCACTACCGGCGTGTTGCTCCTCACCTACGAGCGGGAAGCGCGGGCGTAACCCCCGGCAACTGATTGAGCAGTTCGACCGGCCTGACCGACTGGCTACACGTTGCGATAACGGTCACCCACCCGGTGTTCGAGGACGCTCATGGACAACTCCCACGGGGTCATGTCCTAGCCAACCGTTGCGGATCGCCTGTCCATGCTCCGAGCAGAGCAGATGATCTGACGATTCGGTAGTGTCCCGGTTCTCCGAGTCTTTGGAGATGAGCAGCCGGTGGACATCACCACGAACGTTACGGGTCGACAGTTTCACACGGGACACGGCGATCACGAAGCGCCCTCGTGCCGTTTGCCCCGTGGATCGCGATCTGGATCATTGGTGGAAAAAGCCACGTGCAGGTGGCCGCCCGCACTCTTTCCTCGAATCGGCGAAACCAGTGAAGATCGATGGATCGGTTGCACTGGTTACTGGTGCAAACCGCGGACTTGGTCGTGCGTACGCGCGGGAGTTGGTCAGACGATCTGCGGCCAAGGTCTATGGGCAGCCAGCGATCCCGCGTCAGTCACCGAGCGTGGCGTGACACCTATCGCACTCGACATCACGGATCCCGAACGCCCCAGTCAGGTCGCGGAACAGTGTCGAGATGTAAGTGTGCTCGTGAACAACGCAGAGGTGATGAAGGCCAGCTCGTTCATAGGTAGGTACCCCGAGCCTGGATCCTGCTTGGCTCGAGATGCGAACGAACTACTTCGGCACGCTGAGCATGTGCCGGGCGTTCGCGCCAGTGCTCGCGGCCAACGGTGGTGGCGTGGTGGTCAACATGCTCTCGGTCAGCAGCTTCTACAACGATCCCCTTGTTGCGTCCTACAGTGCTTCCAAGGCCGCGGAAATGGTCCTTGACCAAAGGCATCCGCATCGAGCTCGCCCAACAGGGGACACTGGTGGTCGCCGTCCACGCCAGCTTCATCGACACCGACATGGCCGCAGACATCGACGCCCCGAAGATCAGCCCGGAGTCGGTCGCCGAGCAGGCCTTCGACGCTCGTCGAGGCGGGCGAGATCGAGGTGCTCGCCGATGAACGGTCCCGGTTCGTCAAGGAGTGGTTGTCGCGTGATCACGAGCTGATTTATCCGTCCACCCAGGCTTTTTGGGATGGCCTGGTGAAGGGCGTCAAGTGGCCCCGATCGACTGCCCTACTCATCAATCTGCGTTCGGGACGCAGAGATCCCCGATGCGATATCCGGGCAGCCCGACTCGAAGCTCCCGTTCCGAACAGCACCACTCGGACCTGATCCGGTCCGATCGCCCGGGACGGGACCGAAACCGCGGTGGACGCCGAGCCGTTCGGCCTCTTGCCCTCGTTCGGCCGAGGTCGATCGCCAATCGGCCAGTACATTCCTTGAAGCCGCCCTCGAGATGTGCCCACAATGGTCGCCGCTACAGTTCCGCGCGGGGCCGGTCGATACCCGGTCCAGAGGGAAGTCCCAGATCTCGGTGAAAGTGAGATGGCTCTCGTGAAACGAGCATTCGCCCCGCTGTACCTCCTCGCTGCTTCCCTGGGCATCGCGGTGGCTGGAAGCCTGGCCGCACCGTCGGTGGCATTTGCCGCCGGAAGCGGCTACACGCCTTCGGGCAATCCGACCACAGGCGGCACCGCAAGCGGCCTCGCCGGCACCGTGGTGTCCAGCACCACGATCCAACCAAGTGGTGGAACGGCCAACGCAACGATCGGGAACGCCACGATCACCGCCACCGTCAAGGCCGGGACCTTCACCGGCCCGGTGCAAGTGGTGATGACCGATGCGACCTCTTCGTCCGTCACACCGCCGGGTGGGGGGAAAACCGTGGTCACGTTCGGAATCGGTGTGTTCGAGAACGGGACCAAGGTCTCCGGCACGTTTCAGGCGATCACGGTGACCGTGAACTCACCCTCGATCACCGCAGGCTCCACCGTCTACTTCGTTACCGGCGCGGGACTCCAAGCGGCGAGCGGTACGTCGGTGACGAACGGCACCGCCACGTTCACCTTTACGAGCGACCCGACCGTCGAGGTCGTGGCATCAACGGCGACGACGACAGCTGCTGCCGGCACGGCCTCTTCCGGCGGATCCTCCGGCTCGGCCATCGCAGGAGCGACTTCGGGCGAGACCGGTGAACCGTTCCTCCTCGAGGGGGCGCTCGCCGTCGCGCTGGTCGCGATGGGCAGTTTGATGCTGGTGGGTCTCCGCCTGCGACGTCGTCGCGCCTGATTAGTTGCAGGCGGGGTATCGATCTCTGCAAGGGATCCTGGCGGCTCTCGGGGTTCTCGTCCCCGGCGCACTGCTCGTCGGCTGTGGCGGGGCGCCCTCGAGCACAGGGAGTTCTTCGACTACCGCCAGTCAGGTTCTCAAGCCGTCCAAGACCTATGCCGGGCCTGAGGGGCTCGTTGCCGGCGGCCAGCCACAGCCGAACGGACTCATGTGGCTGCTCGCCCGAGGCCACGGATCGGCGACCCTCCAGCAATTGAACCTTTCCTCCGGCAAGATCAGCCAGATCGTTCCCGAGTCGTCGAACGCCGACTCCACCTCCCAGTCCCCCTCCGGGGTCGTCGGAGTCGGGGTGGCGACTGCGACGACCGGAGCCCTCGAGCTCCGGAATGGGTCTTCGGGCGCGTTGCTCGGCACGGTGCCGATCGGCGCACCGGTCAAGGACGTGTTCGCGGGAGCCGACGGCTCTACATTCTACGTGCTGAACGGCAACTCCACGTCGGCCAGCGTCACGCTGGTCAACTCGCAATCGGACAAGGCGTCCGTGTCGGTACCCGTGCCGCTCGACACCGATGCCATCGCCGTCGATCCCTCCGGTGCCAACCTCTTCGCACTCGGGTCGGGTGGAAAACTGGATGAGATCACCATTGGCAGTCAGACGGTCGCCGCCAGCTATCCCGTCGGATCGATGCCCGTCGCGCTCGCGATCTCGCCGAACGGATCGACGATCTACGTCCTCAACAGTCACGACTCGATCGTGAACGTCGGAGTGATCGACGTCGCCACCGAACGCCAGACGGAGGCAGTCCCGGCACCCGCCAACGCCGTCGGTGTGCAGGTTTCAGTCGACGGGACGAGCCTGTACGACATCGTGGGTACGCCGACGTACGGGAACGTCCAAGTTTTCCCCATCCACGCCTGAGCAACCCCGCCGTTCGGTCCGGCTGAGGGCGCCAGATGGTCGAGCTCGGACCCGGTCTCCAGCGAGGACGTCGGTCCCCGTGAGACGCAGGGTCATCGATCATGATGGATTCGTGGAGTCCGTCACGTTGCTCGACCGGCCCGATCAGGTCGAGGACGAGGCTGGTGCTTCGGTGGATCGGGACCCCTCGTCGGTCCGGCACTCCGCCGCACGCGCGGGGTGGACGGTGGCCGGCATGACCGTCTTGTTCTGGGGATTCCAGCTGTTCGGCTACGTCGACATCCATCCTTGGCTCAGCATCGCGGTGGTGGTCCTCGGTCTCTGGGGGTTGGGCACGATCGTCGCCGTCTGGCAGCCACGACGGGTGAGCCCGACGACGGCCAGGTCCCTCGCCATCGCAACGCTCGCTCTCGCCATCGGTGCATTCCTTCTCTGGAGCTACCTGCAGGTCACCGCATCCCCCTCTTACGGCACCGACGAGATCGCGTTCGACCAATACGCCGCGCAACTCCTCCAACACGGCCTCAACCCCTACACGCACTCGATGGCCCCGGCCTTCTCGTTGTTCCATGTCTCACCGGACGGCTACACGTTCCTCCTGAACGGACAGCCGGTGACATCCCTCTCCTATCCGGCGCTCTCGTTCCTTCTCTACGTGCCGTTCCTGCTCGCCGGCTGGTCCACTCAGCTGGCAGTAGGGATCAACGTCATGGCCTGGGCGCTCGGGATCATCCTCGCCTTCGCGCTCCTCCCCCGCTCGCTGCGCCCGCTGGCCATCGTCATCGGCAGCTTCTCGGTGTACATCAGCTATGCGGTCGGGGGCGTGACCGACGCCCTGTTCGTGCCGCTGCTGATCGGTGCGGTGTACCGGTGGGACCGGTTCCCCCGGATGCGAGGTATGGCCGCGTACCGCGGCCCGGTGCTCCTCGGACTGGCGATGGCCGTCAAGCAGACCCCGTGGTTGGTGCTTCCGTTTCTCGTCGCAGGCGTCGCGCTCGAAGCACACCGATTGGGAGGGCGTTCCGAAGCAATTCGAACGGCGAGCCGCTACCTGGCGATCGCGCTCGGCGCCTTTCTGGTTCCCAACCTGCCGTTCATCGTTATGGCACCGCACCCGTGGCTGTCGGGTGTGCTCACTCCCATCGCCAGCCACACCGTTCCGGCCGGACAGGGCCTGATCGGGCTCACTCTCTACCTGGGGCTCGGCGGCGGATTGCTCGCCTCCTACACGATCGCCCTCGTCGTCGTGTTCCTGGCCCTGTGGCTCGCCTTCGTCTTCACCTACCCGGCACTGAAGGCATGGGTGGTCGTCTGTCCGGCCGTCGTGCTCTTCTTCTCGGCCCGTTCCTTCGGGAGCTATCTCGTCACGCTGTTACCTGCTGCGCTCGTCGCCGCCACCTCGATCGACCTCACCACCACCCTCCCGAGCGGCGCCGGTCGGAGCCTTCGGCGGCGGCGAAACGCTCGGTGGGTCGTCGGTGGCGGGTTGGTCGCCTCGGCACTTGCCGTGGGCGCGATCTACACCTCGAGCCCTCCGCTCGCCGTCGCCATCACCTCGGTGCGGACCACCGGTCAACTGGCCACCGTCGTCCAAATTGGAGTCGACGTGACCAACCATTCGGCAAGCGCCCAGAAGCCTTCGTTCACCGTCGAGAGCGGCGGCCAGCTCACTGCGTTCTGGCAGTCCACTGGTGGACCGGCCAGCGTGCCGGCCGGGGGCCACGCCCACTACACACTGCTCGCTCCGAACTTCTTCGCCCAGCCTCCGATCACCGGTGGCTTCCAAGTGGTCGCCTTCAGCCCGTCGCCGGCTGCGGTGAGTCGCAGTCGCTCGTACCTCCCGACCACGAACCACGTGAGCATCGTCCCAAGTTCCATCGACACCGTGGTCCCGATCGGACAGACCGTCGTCCTTCGCGCGGAGATACTCGACCAGCTCAACCGACCCGTGCTGCTCGCGGGTCAGCCCATCTACCTTGGCCAAGTGATTTACGGCCAACAGGGACTGATCTTCGGACAGGCGATCATCAACCAGGGCCAGATCGGTCAGACGCCGGTGGTCGCCTACACGAACCAACAGGGCGTCGCCACGTTCTACGTTCGCGGGACTCAGAGCTCGAACGATCCCGTCTACTTCGAAGCGAACTTGGTCAACGCCGATCAGTTCTATCCCTACGGGTACTCGGAGATCCTCCCGATCCGGTTCGGATCTTCGGGGTGAGCGCCACCGCCGTCGTCGCTCGGCCCAGGCCCGAGGCCGCGGTCCGCATCGACAAGAGCGGTCCCCGATTCAGCCTTGCCATCCGTTTGGCCTGGGTGGTATTCGGGCTCCAGTTCCTGGCGATGGTGCTGTGGAGCTCCCTCCTCTACACCCGGTGGGGGAACACCTGGGACTTCGCAATCAAGTATCAGGGCTGGTGGGGTATTGCCCACGGCCACCTGAACCCGTACGTGTCGGTGGTCAACCGGTACTTCTGGCAGGACCATTTCGAGCTGATCAACTGGCCAATGGCACCCCTCTCTCGACTCTGGCCAGGCGGCCTCTGGGCGCTTTGGATCCAGGACGCGATGGTCGTCGCCGGCGAGGCCGGCGCGCTGTACCTGGTGGTCGACGCGGTGCGGAGACCGGGTTGGCCAGCCCGTCTACCGGGGTGGGTCGGCGTGGCACTGGTCACGCTGCTGCTGGTGGCGAATCCGTGGATCTACGACAGCGTTTCGTTCGATTCCCACTTCCAGTCGGTCGGCGCCGCCTGCTTCGCCATGCTCGCGTGCCGCGAGATGATCCGTGGCTCGATTCGGCTTCTCGCTCTTTGGGTGATCCTGTGCCTGGCGTGCGGGGACATCGCCGGGACCTACCTGGCGGCAGTCGGTCTCGGCGGCGTTCTGATGGGCCGCGCCTACCGTCGACGCGGCGCGGCACTCCTCGTACTCGGTGCAGGGTGGTTCCTGCTGGCGAGCGCCCTCGGCGGGGGAAAAGGGTCCAACCTCGCGGGCCACTACGGCTACCTCACTTCGGGTCCTGCCACCAGCGGCAGCACTTCGCTCGGTGTTGGCGGATTGGTCAAGGGCCTCCTACATCACCCATCGGCCGTGGTGCAGCATCTCTGGGCGGCGCGGGTGGACCTGTGGGCCTACTCGATGAGCAGCGGCGGGCTCGGGCTCTTCACGCCGTTGTCCATTCTCCCCCTCCTCGTCCTGTTCCAAGGTGGAATCGGCGAAGGTCCTTCCCTGAGGTCCGTCGCTTACGAGAACTTCGGCGTCATGTTGTTCGTCGCCCCACTAACGGTGCTCGCGCTGGCCTGGCTCACCGGGCAGCTGGCTGGGGGGTGGCTGGCCGACCACCTCCCGAAGTCGGCCACCGGGTGGCTGCGCTCGACCCGCTTTCCCTTCGTGGTGGCCGCCCTACTGGGGATCAATGCCATCGCTTGGGGGGCGGTCTGGATACCCCAGGTCCCCGCCGAATGGCTGCGGACTTCGACGGCCACCTCGTCCACGCTCGACGACGTGGCGCGGCTGATCCCGCCGTCAGCTGAGGTGGTGGCCTCCCAGGGCGTGATGGGGAGGCTGTGCGGCCGGCAATGGTGTTACAAGGTGGCCCGCGACGGCCCGTTGACAATCCCGCTCCACACGAACGACGACTACTTCGTCATCGTGCCGTACCAGGGAATCGAGACCTCGAGCGTGCAGACCCAGCTCGGAATGATCGAGCAACTCGCCGGCCCACTCCACGCCACGTTGCTCGTCGCCCGTGACGGGGTCTGGCTCTTTCGGTTGGCACGGCCTCCAGACATTCACGTGGTCAAATTCGGAATGTCCCCGACCGAGCCAGCCTGGGCCATGGAGACTGCGACCGGCACGCCCTTCCTCCAAGGTCCGGCGTCCGATTGGTCCATGACGCTCAGGACGGCCCAGCCCGGATACGTCGTTTATGGCGCCGACTGGAACCTGTCTCCGGGGGCATATCAGACGACGATCACCATGGCCAGCAACGTCACCACCCAGGTAGAGACGTGGGACGCGACAACGAACGTGCTGCTGAACCGTCGCACTGTTCCCGCCACCGACGGGCATGTGGCGATCCAGTCCGTCGTCCAGATCACCGAAAGCGGTCAACAGACGCTCTTCTCGGGCTGGGGTCCATTCACCTTCCAACCTGGCACCGCGCCGAATCGGGCGGACCGGATCGAAATGCGGGTGTGGGCAAATGGCAGCGGTGAGGCCAGCCTCTACAACGTCGAGGTAGAGCCGTACCGACCTTGAGCTTTGAGCTCAAGACGCGTTCATCCTTCGATTCTCTGCATCGACCATCCATTGACGACCAGCTGGTTGTTCACCACGTCAGCTGTCATCTCGATGCGATAGATGCCGGGGGAACCGTTGCCCGACAGCACGGGCTCGGTCACGAGCGACACACCGGTCAGGCCCGTCCCGTTCACATCCAGCACAGGGCTCAGTGCGGCGTCGTTGTGGACGATGGTCGCCCCGAAGAGAGGGGACGCCGACGCGTAGGCGACGGTTGGGGCGATCGCCACCCACCAGTCGCCCTGACCCTGTTCGGCAGAGCGGATGGCCGCGAAGTACAGGGAGACCACGGCAGCCGCGTCGTCGAGTGGTCCCGAGCTCTGCTGCCAGCTGATCGACGGTGAGCCGCTAACGGAAAGTGATCCCATCGGCGCTGAGTTGTGGGCAAGATCAAGGCCTTGAGCCATCAGGGCCGGCGGTGCCGGAACGGCGGGCGCCCCGACGCTCACCGGCGCAGCCGGTCGGACGCCGACTTGGGCCACCCGAGTCAGGTCCGCGTCAACCAGGTAGCGCTGTGACGTGAGGAAGAGAGCGTCGGTCGGGTAGCAGGTGACGAGAACGAGATGTGCCGGCGTGCTCTGGAAAATCGGGGTGTCGGCGGAGACCACTTGGTGGTCCTCTACCGTGTAGTCGAAGGTCTCGCATGGCGTCACCACCGAAAGCTGATCGCCCGGATTCAACTGGTCGATCCGACTGAACCAGGTCACGTCGTGCGCCGCCAATACCGAAGTACCCTCGTTGCCCGGCCACGAACTGGCAGGTACGTGTCCGACAGCCACATTCAGCTGGGAATCATCCACGCCTTGGACGACCGGCGCCACCAGACCGATCGATGTCGCCTTCAACAACGCGTAGACGGTGGGATTTGCGTCATCTGGTGCGGCCACAGGAGCGTTCGAGGCCAGCGCCGCGCCCTGGGTTGCCGCCGACACGTCGAGGCCGGCACTCGGTGTGGAAGCAGGGAAGGACGCGACGCACTTCCCACTCGACCGGGCAGCGGCAGCAGCTCGCTCCTCGGTATGGATGAGAGCCGACCCCACTCGGCCCGAGTGCTGGTAGAAGAGATAGATATTGGCACCGAGGGCCAAGCCTCCAACGATGGCCAGAATGGCCCCTGCGAAGACGACCTTCCGTTGCCAACTCTGCCGGTGTTTCGTCGAATGCGCGTAGCGCGGCCGACGACCCTGGCGATGGCGCTGGTGCCGGTACCGGGGTTCCTTTCCCCTTGGGGTTCGAGGTTCCCCCGGGCCCTCCATGGCCACCAGTCTCTCCTAACCGCAGCGTGAGCAGTGGACTTCGCGTTCGATGTGCGAGGACCGGGCCAAGTAGGCCACCCACCCCGATCGGCTCGATCGACAGGCTGCAGGCCTTCCGGCGAGCGATACTCACCTCGGCCGCGTAGTCTTCGCCGACGATGGATCGGTTCTCCTCGTTCGACGGTGTCGAGCTGGCCTACCGGGTGAGTGGCGACGGCCCGCCGGTCGTGCTGCTGCACGGGTTCGCCGCCGACAGCGAGCGGAACTGGGTCCGGCCAGGCGTCGTGGCAGCTCTGGAAGCAGCCGGCCGACAGGTGGTCGTCCTCGACGCCCGGGGACACGGGCACTCCGACAAGCCCCACGAGCCGTCCGCCTACGCCGACGGGGCCATGGCGCGTGACGTCGGGTGCCTGGTCGAACATCTCGGTTTCGAGGAGGTCGACGTCTGCGGCTACTCGATGGGAGCGAGGACTGCCATGACGCTCGCCGCGAGCGGCGAGCGGATGCGCTATGCGATCTTCGGCGGGGTCGGCAGGCGGCTCGGCAGTCGTGCGATGGCCGAGCGAGCCCCGACCATCGGAGAGGGACTCCTCGCCACCGACTCGGCGACCATCGACGACCCGGTCGCTCGGGCCTTTCGCGAGTTCGCCGAATCGACCGACGCCGATCTCCAAGCCCTTTCGGCGTTCCAGCGCTCCGGTGCGTTCCCGAGGACCGATCTCTCCACGATCCGCCTACCCGTACTCGTGATCGCCGGCGCGGAGGACCGTCTGGCGGGCTCGCCCCATGACCTCGCCGAGCGCATCGCCGGTGCGGAAGTGAAGGTGGTATCCGGCGACCACCTCTCCGCCGTGTTCGATCCTGCGTTCCGCCAGGCGATCGTCGACTTCCTCGCCCGGGTCGTCGGGGAGGGACGCTCGAGCGCGTCACCTTGACCAAGTCGTCGTACGCAGGCCACCGCGTCGTGCGAGGTCTTGGACGGCGTAATACCGTCTTCCGCATGGCCGACCGGATCGTGCACTGCTCGTTCTGCAAGAAGTCGCAAGAGGAAGTCAGGAAGGTCGTGGCCGGACCCGACGACGTCTCCATCTGCAACGAGTGCATCGCGCTCGCCGCCGAACTGGTCCGGGAAGACCCAGGCGAGAGGGTCAAGCTGGGGTCGCGACCGGATGCCTCCTAGCTTCTGAAGAAGGCCCCAGTCAGCGGATGGCCCGAGGCAGTGGCTGGCCCCAGGTCAGGAGCGGCCCGTTCGGCCCGAATCAACCGGAATCCGACATCGGATGGGCTGACCTCTGTTCCCGAAAATGTTTGTCATTGTCAATCACCCCGGGAAGCCCACCATCAGCCCTGGTCGCCGCAATGGTCTCTGCGCGAGGCCCGTGACGCCGGACCACGGCTCTTGTGGGCGAGTTCACGATACTGTTACCTACCGGTAACCTTGCTTGGTCCGGGTCGGTCGAGTGGGGATCCGCCGCCCTGCTCCCGGCCCGGGCACTCATTTCGTCGGCCACCTAGCAATGGACGACGAAATCCGTAGAAACAGGACGCGACGGCCATGTCACGAAACTGTGATTCCCGGCGACGAGGATGAGACAGTCCCGCGATTCGAAACCCGGCCCCGACACTCGCTCGGACGTCGCTCAGGCCGGCAACGACTCCCAGTAGTCGTTCATTCGCCCCTGGACCTTCACCACCCAGATGATCCCTCCGACGATTGGGATCAGCACCCAGAACCCGGTGAGCCCGGATACCGGCGATTGCCGGCCCGAGCGTGCGTACAGCCTGCCGACCTCCGAAGGCAGGAGGAACGCGTTGACGATGCTGAGAAGGATCGCGAACAGCAGCCCGATCCATCCGCCGATGCCCTCTCCCGAGTAGTCCTTCAGCTCCTTGAAGCTCGCGTACTCCCAGTAGAGCGCGTAGATACCGATGGTGATGATCGACAGCAGGATCACCGCGACGGGACTCCTCACGTGACCGGGCATCCCGGTCGCCTGCGCCGCATAGGAGGTTGCCGGCGGTGGAGTTGGACCGTCGATACTCACGTCCGACGCGTCGCTGCTCGGCTCGCGCTGTCCCGCTGGCGCACCCTCGGGTTGTTCGGTCACGGAGATCGCCTCCTCTCGGCGGTCGCTCCGCCAAGTGCCTCCCCTGCGCGACCGCGCGATCCACCTTAGGCCCGCGATCGCGCCGGCGCTGGCGGCGGCGGCGCTCCTGGCACCGCACCGCAGTAGCGTGCCGTCGGTGTCGGTCTCGCCCCATATCCGCCGTCTGCGGGAGCTGGTCGGGAACGAGCTCCTCGTCCTGCCTTCCGCCGCGGTCCTCCCACGCGACGGGTCGGGTCGCATCCTCCTCGTCCGAGACGTCGACACCGACTTGTGGGCAGCGATCGGCGGGGCGATCGAGCCCGACGAATCACCGCAGGAGTGCGCCGTCCGCGAAGCCGAGGAGGAGGCGGGGGTCGTCGTCCGCCTGGGTGCCCTGCTGGCTGTGCTCGGGGGACCGGAGTACCGGATGGTCTACCCGAACGGCGACCAGACCGCGTACGTCTCGACGGTCTTCGACGCGACGGTGGTCGGTGGTACGCCCACTCCTGACGGAGACGAGACGTCGGAAGTCGCCTGGTGGAGTGCCGAACGCCTTCCTCTCGACGAGATGAGCGCGTTCACGAGAGCGCTCCTGCGCGACGTCGGTTTCGGAGTCGGACCCGGGCTCGGCAGAGGGTCGTGACCGGGAACGAGCAGCCGGTCCGGACAGCCCCGATCAGCTCTCGACGAGATCCGCCCGGTACTCGGGGTGCTCCGAGAGCCACTCGCCGGCGCGCCGCATGCTCTCCTCGTTGTTCTTGTTGATGAACCGGTAGATGGGGCCCTCGAACCAGCGCCACGGCCACGAGGTGAGGTTGTACGTCTCGTCGAACGAGAAGACGGTCCGGTTGGGACCGTGCGGCTCGAGCCGGACGTGACCGATCTGGTCGTTCCCCGGTTTGCTCGAGATCATCGTGTAGGTGTAGCCGCGCTCCGGTTCGACGTCGGTGACGAGCTCGAGAGCGGCGCCTTCGCGACCGAACGGCATCTTGTAGATCACCCGGCGGAGCCGACCGTTGTGGTGCTCGTCGCCCGGATAGAGGACCTCCACCCGCCGCACCATCGGCGCGTAGTCCGTCCATCGGTCGTAGTCCTGGAAGAGCGCCCAGATCCGCGCGGCGGAATGGGGCATCTCGAAGGAGTAGCGGTGTTCACGCATCCCCGCATCTTGGTGGATCGCGGGATCTGCCGCACGACCGCGATTCCGATCCGAGCAGATACCATCCTCGACGTTCCGAGCGATGCGACCGAACCGCCGAAGGGCCGAGCCCGCCGAAGGGCCGAAGACGCAATCCACACGGAGCGAGAGTGAGGACGAGGTGACCCGATGTCACTGGTGAACACAGTGCTCGGTCCGATCGCCGGCAGTGAGCTGGGGTCGACCTTGATGCACGAGCACGTCTTCATCCTCAGCCCGGAAATCGAGAAGCCGGCGTCGGAATGGGACGAGGGCGAGCAACAGGCGTACGCGGTCGAGCGGCTCCGCGAACTCAAAGAGCGCGGCATCGACACCATCGTCGACCTCACGGTCATCGGACTCGGGCGGTACACCCCGCGGATTCGGTCGGTCGCCGAGCAGGCACCGGCCATCAACGTGATTGTGGCGACCGGCGTCTACACCTACAACGAGGTGCCGATGTACTTCCACTTCCGGGGTCCCGGAACCATCCTCGGAGGCCCCGAGCCGATGACCGAGCTGTTCGTCAAGGAGATCACCGAGGGGATCGGCGACACCGGCGTAAAGGCCGGCATCCTCAAGTGCGCGACCGACACCCAGGGGATCACTCCCGGCGTCGAGCGGGTTCTCCGAGCCGTCTCCAAGGCGCACCGTCAGACCGGGGTGCCGATCACGACGCACACGCCCACGCCCCCCGAGCCCTGGGGCCTCGAGCAGCAACGCATCCTGGCCGACGAAGGTGTCGACCTCACCCAGGTGGTGATCGGACACTCGGGAGGGACGCTCGACACCGGCTACCACGAGACGCTGATCGCCAACGGCTCGTTCCTCGGGTTCGACCACTTCGGGATCGGCACCTTCTCGCTGGCCGAGCGCGTCGAGGCGGTCCGGATTCTGTGCGAGCGCGGTCATGCCGACCGATTGGTCCTCTCCCATGACGCGATGTGCCACGTGGACTGGTTTCCCGCATCGGTCGCCCACGCATGGAAGGACTGGCGGTGGACCCACATCCCAGACGACGTCCTCCCCACGATGCGAGAGGCCGGCATCAGCGACGACGACATCACGACGATGATGGTCACCAACCCGCGCCGCATCCTCGAGGGGTGTGATCCCTACTGACGTCGCAACCGGCTTGGCAACCATCGCAGTACGACGGCGTCTCGACTCTGGCGGACAGGTACCCCGACGCCGTCGCGTGGCGCGACGTCTCGAACGGCGCCGAGCTCACCCTCGCCGAGTGGGACTCGTCGTCGAACCGACTCGCCCGGGGTCTCGTCGCCCAAGGGCTCGGCCCCGGTGATCGGGTGGTGATCGCGATCCCGCCCGAGGAGCCCTTCGCCTGGCTGATCGCGTACACAGCGGCGCACCGCGCCGGTGCGATCGCCGTCCCGGTCAACACCCGGCTCGCTGCGCCCGAGCTGCGGGCGATCCTCGCCCATGCCGCGCCCTCGGTCGTCCTCGCCGGCGCGACAAGCGTCGGAGGCGTCCG
Source organism: uncultured Acidimicrobiaceae bacterium (assembly GCA_963769905.1). GTDB lineage: Bacteria > Actinomycetota > Acidimicrobiia > Acidimicrobiales > RAAP-2 > Bog-756. The sequence goes on along the minus strand of CAVYNG010000001.1, from coordinate 1,043,720 downwards.
CTGGGACGATTTGGCCGCTCGCGTGGACCCGCCTGTCGTCGGCGTGGTCCAGGGCAGCGACGAACACCCGGATTGGAACGCGCTCTGCGCGGACGACCCGTCCCCCCTCGAGAGTCGGACGGCGCCGGCAGAAGGGGACGTGATGGACATCATGTACACCTCCGGGACCACCGGCACTCCGAAGGCGGTCGTCGTCCGCTACGGGCGCGACGACCTGGCGGAGGTGGCTGCCTCGTGGAACGGTCTCGGCTTCCTGACCGCCTCACCGTTCACCACCACCAGCGGCGCGCTGCTCATCCACGGGCCGATGCGCGCCGGCATGAGCGGGTGGTACCTGCCCCGTTTCGACGCGGGTACCTGGCTCGCGACCGTGGAGGAACGACGCCCACTGGTCGCATTCGTCGTCCCGGCGATGGCACAACTGATCGTCGCCCATCCGCGCTTCGCCGAAGCCGACCTCTCCGGTCTCGCGGCCCTGACCATCGGTGGCGCTCCGGTTGCCCGCGCGACGCTTCAGCGTCTCGGCGAGCGCCTGCCGGGCGCTGAGGTGCTCGTCGGTTACGGGCTCACCGAGTTCGGCGCGGTGTCCCGCACACCCGGCGGGGACGAGGGACGGCACCTGGGTTCGGTCGGCCAGCCACTTCCCGGTGTCGAGATCCGCATCGTGGACGAAACCGGCGAGTCCATCCGGCAAGGCGACGAAGGAGAAGTCGCGGTGAGGGGCGTAGACCGACCGCGTGAATACCTGCGGGAGCCTGCCGCAACCAACAGCACCTGGCGGAACGGCTGGCTCCGCACCGGAGATCTCGGCTACCTCGACGGCGACGGTTTCCTGTGGATCACCGGACGAAAGAAGGAACTGATCATCCGAGGCGGCTACAACATCGCGCCGGGCGAGGTCGAAGAGGTGCTCTACGCCCACCCGGACGTGGTCGAGGCGGCGGTCGCGGGTATCCCACACCACGTCCTCGGTGAGGATGTGGGAGCGTGGGTCGTGCTGCGCGACGGATCGAACTGTTCGGCCGAGCAGCTCCGCGCCTACCTTCGGCGGTCGCTCGCCGACTACAAGGTGCCGAGGCAGATCCACATGGTCGCGGCGTTGCCGCGCAACGCGGCGGGCAAGGTGGTGCCCCGCGAGCTGATCGAGTCGTCGGTTCGATCTCCGGTGGAGGGACGGTGACCGAGGACTCCCGTCCCGTCCTCGCCGACACCCTCGGCTCGGTCCGACGGTTGACTCTCAACCGGCCCGAGCGGCACAACCCTCTCACACCCCGTTGCATCCACGAGCTGCTCGGGGACGTCGCCGACGCCGGCAGCGACCCCGCGGTGAAGGCCGTGGTGATCCGCGGCTCCGGTCGTTCCTTCTCGTCGGGGTACGGGGTGCTGGCCGAGGACGCCGGGGAGGAGCCCTTGCGAACCGCGGGCGGCATCGAACGGGACATCGCCTCGATGCTCGAGCTCGCCGCCGGCTGGGCGACCATCTGGGACTGTCCCATCCCGGTGATCGCGCAGGTGCACGGGAACTGCCTTGCGGGAGGAACCGACCTCGCCTTGCACTGCGACCTCGTCGTCGTGGCCGAGGACGCCCGGATCGGCTTCCCGCCTGTTCGGTCGATGGGGGTGCCCCCGACCAACATGTGGCTCTACCACCTCGGCCCGCAATGGACCAAGCGTCTGCTCTTCACCGGCGACACGATCAGCGGCTCGGAGGCCGCAGCCGTCGGGCTCGCGCAGGTAGCCGTCGCGGCTCCCGCGCTCGACGAATACGTCCTGTCCCTCGCCGAACGGATCGCCCTCGTCGGTCGCGACCTCCTTGTTGCCAACAAGCGCGTGGTCAACCAGGGCGTGGAGCTGATGGGCCGGTCGCAACTGCAGCGGTTCGCCGCGCTCAACGATGCCGTGGCCCACCGCTCCTCCGATGCCCGTGCTTTCACCGCGCGTGCGGCCGAGGTCGGACTGAAGCAAGCAGTGCGAGAACGCGACCAACCCTTCGCGGACAGAGAGCAACGCCCCGGGCGGATGCCGTGAGCACCCTCGGTGGGAACACGCGCTACCGGGTGGTGCAGTGGGCAACCGGCAACATCGGCACCCGCTCGCTCCGGGCGGTCATCGAGCATCCCGAGCTCGAGCTCGTCGGAGTGCTCGTCTACTCGGACGAGAAGGAAGGACGTGACGCCGGCGAGCTGTGCGGGACGGATCCGGTCGGGGTCGCCGCGACGAAGGACGTCGAGGAGATCCTGGCACTCGAACCGGACTGTGTCCTCTACATGCCCGACCGAGCCGACATCGACGTCCTCTGCCGGGTCCTCGAGTCGGGTACGAACGTGGTGTCGACCCGCGGGGAATTCCACCGGCCGGCCAGCATGGACCCCGCGGTCCGCGAGCGGATCGAAGCCGCCTGCCGCAGCGGCGGGACCTCCCTGCACAGCACAGGGGCGAGTCCGGGATTCATCACCGAGGCGATCCCCCTGGCGCTGGCGTCGATCGAGCGCCGGGTGGACTGCCTGACCATCGAGGAGTCGGCGGACATGTCCTCCCGTGACTCGCCGGAGCTGATCTTCGACCTGATGGGATTCGGGCGCGATCCGGCGACGTTCGACGCCGAAAGCAGGGCGGCCTACGCGGGCTCCACTTTCAGCGCGTCGTTGGGTGTGGTCGCCGACGCGCTCTCGGCTCCCTTCGACGGGGTGGTGTCGACCGCGGAGGCGGCGGTCGCCCGTCGATCGACCGAGATCGCAGCCGGAAGGATCGACCCCGGGACCATCGGCGCCCAGCGGATGGAGGTCGCCGGGATGCGCGGCGGACGGCCGTTCATGCGCTTCCGGGCCAACTGGTACCTGACGACCGATCTCGATCCGGCGTGGGAACTGCGCGACACCGGCTGGCACCTCTCGTTGGAGGGAGACCTGCCACTCGACGTCGACATCCGCTTCCCCGTGCCACCGGAGGAGTGGGCTGCGACTTCACCCGGCGTCACCGCGCACCGGCCGGTCAACGCGGTGCCGTCGGTCTGCGCCGCGGAGCCGGGCATCCGGACCACCGTCGACCTCCCACCGATCATCCCGATGCTCGGTGAGCGGGACGGCTAACGAGCACGCAGCTCGCGTTTGAGCACCTTGCCGGAAGGGTTCCTCGGCAGTGCAGTCGAGGAAGCAGACCGCCTTCGGGACCTTGTAGCGCGCGAGCTGACCGCGGCAGTGCTCGATAAGCGCCTCCTCGGTGACGGACGAGCCCTCCCGCACGACGACGAATGCCACCGGGACCTCGCCCCACCGCTCGTCCCTGCGGCCCACCACGGCCGCCTCGAGCACCGCGTCGTGCTCGTAGAGCACCCGCTCGACCTCGGAACCGGCGATGTTCTCACCTCCCGAGACGATCATGTCCTTGAGCCGGTCGACGATGAAAAGGTAACCCTCGTCGTCGCGCAACCCGATGTCGCCGGTGTGGAACCACCCACCGGCGAAGGCCGCGTCCGTCGCGTCGGGGTCCCGCCAGTAGCCCTTGAAGACCTTGGGTCCGCGCAGCACGATCTCCCCGCGCCCGCCCGGAGCTACCGATCGCCCCCGCTCGTCCCAGATGTCGAGCTCGAGGTAGAGACACGGGTGGCCCACGCTGCCGAGCTTCCTCAGAAGACTGTCGCGATCGAGAAACGTGTCACCCGAGACCGTCTCGGTGAGGCCGTACGCGTCGGCGAACCATGCGGAAGGAAACACCTTTTGGAGCCGTTCGATGAGCGGGATCGGCATCTTCTCGCCGCCGTTGATGATCAAGCGCACCGACGACAGGTCGCGCTGCTCGATGCCGGGCAGGGCCATGATCGCGGTGACCATGGCGGGCGCCAACCACACGGTCGTCACCTTCGAGCGCTCGAGCTCGCCGACCACCTCTGATGCTTCGAACGCGCGATGGATGATGGTCGTCGCGCCCACCGCGATGAGCGAGGTCGTCGTGAGGTCGAGCGCCCCGACGTGGTAGAGCGGACCGCAGGCAAGCCCCAGATCCGCGCCGGTGAAGCCGAATTCGACGATGTGGGCGAGGTTCTTCCAGGCCAGATTGGCGTGGGTGATCATGACGCCCTTCGGGCGTCCCGTCGTCCCCGAGGTGTACATGAGGCGGTGCAGGTCCTCGCCGGCCGCCCGGAGGGGAGTCGGGCCGACCGCGGTCGCCCGCAACGCCGCGAGGGGTATCCACCCGCTGTGCTTCGAGCTCGAGAGGCAGGTGCGTACGAGCGCGGACTCCATTCCTTTGGTCGCCTCGTCGGCGACCTCGAGGAGAGCCTCGTCGCACGCGAGGGCGCACGCACCTGAGTGCTCGAGGATGTAGCGGACCTCCGGTGCAGCGAGCCGCCAGTTGATCGGCATCGCGATCGCACCGAGGAAGTTCGCGGCGAACACCACCTCGAGGAATTCCGGGCAGTTGTACGAGAGAAGAGCGACCACGTCGCCGGCACCGACTCCTCGTTCGCGGAGGCCACCGGCCAACGCTTCCGCCCGCGCGGACATCTCCGCGTAGGTGGTCGCCTCGCCCTCGAAGACGGTGATCGCCTTGTCAGGCGTGCGGGCCGCGTGGTGAGCGAGCACGGCGAACCAGTTCATGTCCGCCGCAATGGGCGGTGAGAACGTCACGACCCCGACCTCACGACCTCGACGACGAAGTTGTACCGACGAGTCATCGTAGCGACAGGACGACCGGCTCGCCGGGTCCGACCAAAGAGGGCCGAGTCCGGGACAGGCTCGAAAGGCGGCCCGGCCGGCGGGCGGACCGCTAGCGTCGCAACCGATGCCGCGAGCCGAAGGCGAGTCACGGCGAAGGGCCAACTGGGAGGTGCGTCGCCAAGCGATCGTCGACACGTCCGCCCGCGTCTTCGCCCAGCGGGGGTACCACGCCACGGGCATCACCGAGCTCTGTACCGCCAACGAGCTCGGGAAGGGCGCGCTGTACCACTACATCGGGTCGAAGGAGGAGCTCCTCGCCGCCATCCACGACCGGGTGATGGACGAGGTGATGGCGGGCGCGGAGCGGGTCGCCGAGGCGGGCGGTTCGCCGCCGGAGAAGCTGGCCCGGCACGGGGACGAGCTGCTCGACGTCATCCACCGCTACCCCGATCACGTCTGGGTCTTCCTCCACGAGTTCCCGGCGCTCACCGGGGAACGGGCGGAGAAGTTCCGCGGGAGGCGCCGCGAGTACGAACGGCGGATCGAGGCCGTCCTCCAGGCCGGCGTCGATTCCGGCGAGTTCCGCCAGCTCGATCCGAGGTTGACCGCCCTGGCCTGGCTCGGGATGCACAACTACACCTACCTGTGGCTGAAGCCGGGCGGTCCCTTGTCGGCTCGGGACGTGGCGAAGCCCTTCGCCGAGATCTTCATGCGGGGCATCACCACCGAGGCTCAGGGTTAGCTCGATTCAGGGAGCCGAATAGCCCCCGTCGACCACGATCGCCGACCCTGTCGTCCACTGGGAGGCGTCACTCGCGAGATAGGAGTACGCACCGACGATGTCGTCGGCCGAACCGAGACCGAGCGGATGGCGCTCGGCGATGGCCTCGAGCGCGTCGGGAGGCAGATCGTCGTGGATCGCAGAGCGGAACGTCCCCGGACAGACGCAGTTGACCCGGATCCCGTCGCGGGCGTACTCGACCGCCGCGACCTTGGAGAGCTGGATCACCGCGGCCTTGGTCGCGCAGTAAGGCGCCGCGTGCGACCAGGCGGTCAACCCCGCGACCGACGCGGTGAGCACGATCGAGCCGGAGCGCTGCGGGCGCATGACGGCGACCGCGGCACGGATGCCGTTGACCGCCCCGAGGAGGTTCGTCCGGAACGCGCGCTCCCACTCCTCGGTCGCCAGGTTGTGGATCCGGCCATTCGACGAGAGCACGCCGGCATTGCTGATCAGCACGTCGAGACGACCGAAGCGCTCGGTGGCCCGGGTGACCACCGACTCCACCTCGGCGAGCCTGCTGACGTCCGCGAGCACCGTCTCCACCGATCCGTTGGTCGGTGGAAGCCCCGCTGTGCTCGCCTCGAGCGATGGCGCGCTCACGTCGCTCAGCACGAGATCGGTCTCGGGTTCGCTCGCGAGCTGCCGCGACACGGCCGCGCCGAGCGCGCCGCCGGCACCGGTGATCGCGACGACCCGGCGCGAGGCGCTCATGCCAGCAGGTAGCCGCCGTCGACGGTGAGCACCCCTCCGGTGACGAATGCCGACGCGTCGGACGCCAGGAATTGATAGGCGCCGGCCAGATCGGTGGGCGCGCCGAAGCGTCGCTGTGCGGTGTGCTCGGTGATCGACGCGGACCGCTCGGGGTCGTTCTTCCAGCCGTTGGCCATCGGCGATTCGAACCACCCCGGGGCGACGACGTTGACGGTGATCCCGGCCGGTGCCAGATCCAGCGCGAGTCCCTTGGCCATGCCGACCAACCCAGCCTTCGAGGCGCTGTACGCGGTCAGACCTGCTCGGGGCCGCTCGCCGAGCACCGAGCCGGTGAAGATGAGCCGTCCTCCTTCCCGCATCACCCGGGCGGCGGCGCGGGCACCGAGGAAGGCACCGGTGAGGTTCACGTCGAGGACCTGCCGCCAGACGGAGTGAGCGGTCTGGCGAGGGCCGGCCACCACGGGGGAGATCCCGGCGTTGCAGATCCACACGTCGACGCCACCCCATTCGGCGACCGCGGCGTCGGCCACCCCTTCGTTGAAGTCCTCGTCGGTGACGTCACCACTCAGCACCAGTGACGGTCCGGGCAGTGCCGTGGCTACGGCTTTCAGGTCCTTTTCGGTCCGGGCGACCAAGGCCACCGAAGCGCCGGCGTCGGAGAACCCGTGGGCGAGCAGCGCACCGAGGCCCCGGCTCGCGCCGGTGATCACCACCCGCCTCCCTACGACCGCACCGGGAACGGGAAAGGACTCGGGGATCTCGATCTGATCGGCCATCGCTTCTTCCTGGTTGTACCGACCAGTACAATACACACCCGGTGACAGCCGGCCCATCCCCTGCCACGGTCTTCTCGACGACCGACCTCGTCGAGATGCACCGGCGGATGCTGCTCATCCGCGGCTTCGAGGAGCGAGTGGCGTCGCTCTATCGCGACGGTGAGATCCCCGGCTTCGTGCACCTCTCGATCGGGCAGGAGGCGGCTGCCGTCGGCGCATGCTGGCCGCTTCGCCCATCGGACGTCATCACCTCCACTCACCGCGGACATGGCCACTGCCTGGCGAAGGGTCTCGACCCACTCGGGATGTTCGCCGAACTGATGGGCAAGCGCCAGGGCACCAACCGCGGGCGCGGCGGTTCGATGCACATCGCCGACCCGAGGCTCGGCATCTTCGGTGCGAACGGCATCGTGGCCGCCGGGTTGCCCATCGCGGTCGGGGCGGCCGCCGCCGCGCAGTACCGCTCCGACCGCAGCATCGCGGTGGCCTTCTTCGGCGACGGCGCGCCCGCCCACGGTGCCTTCCACGAGGCGGTGAACCTGGCAGCGCTCTGGCAGCTACCGGTGGTGTTCTTCTGTGAGAACAACGGCTACGCCGAATTCTCTCCGGCCTCGACTCAGCACGCGGCGTCGCTCGAGCAACGGGCTGTGGGCTACGGCATCCCCTATCTCGCAGTCGACGGCAACGACGTCGCGGCGACCGCAGCGGCGATGGAGGACGTGGTCCTCGCGACGCGTGCCGGAGGTGGTCCCACTCTGGTCGAAGCGGCTACCTACCGCTGGCACGGCCATTACGAAGGGGATCCCGAGCTCTACCGATCCGCGGAGGAGATCCGCGAATGGGAGGCTCGTGATCCTCTCCGGGCCCATGCGGGCCGTCTCCGCGAGGCCGGGGTCGGCGAGGACGAAGTCAAGGCGCTCGAGGCGTCCGTCAGCGACGAGCTCGACGGCGCGATGGAGGCTTCGCGGCGGTTCTCCGGCCCGGACCCGGCCACGTTGACCGACTTCGTCGTGCGTGCGAGACCGGCCCGTGCCGAGCCGCCGCCGCCCGGCGACGACGCGCCGACCTTCCGGACCATGGACGCGGTCCGCGCCGCGCTCGAGATCGAGCTCGAAGGCGACGACCGGGTCTTCGTCGCCGGCATCGACGTGGGCGCGGGTGGCAACGTCTTCGGGCTCACCCGCGGGCTCGCCGACCGGTTCGGCGATCGGGTCCGCGACACACCGATCTCGGAGACGGCGATCGTCGGCCTCGGTGTGGGTGCGGCGATGGCCGGGATGCGGCCGGTCGTCGAGCTGATGTACCTCGACTTCCTCGGGGTCTGCTTCGACCAGCTGCTCAACCAGGCAGCGAAGCTGCCGTTCATGACCGGTGGGGCCGCCGAGATGGCGCTGACCGTGCGGACGCAGTTCGGCGCCGGACGCTCGTCGGGGAGCCAGCACTCACAGAGCCTCGAGGCGTTGCTCGCGCACATCCCGGGGCTGAGCGTCGTGATGCCCTCGACCCCGGCCGACACCTACGGCCTGCTCCGGGCCGCGATCCAGGACCCGAACCCGGTCGTCTTCATCGAGAACCGGCTGCTCTATGGGATGAAGGGACCCCGACCCCCTGCCGAGCACGTGGTCCCGATCGGCACCTCCGCGATCGTACGACCGGGGACGGACGTGACCGTGGTGTCGGTCTCGCGGATGGTGCACGAAGCGATCGCCGCTGCCGAGCTCGTCGGCGGCGAAGGCATCTCCGTCGAGGTCATCGACTTGAGGACCGTGACGCCGCTCGACGTCGCGCCGGTGCTCGACTCGGTGCACAAGACCAGCCGGCTCCTCGTCGCCCACGAGGCGGTCGTGCCGTTCGGCATCGGTGCGGAGCTCGTGGCGACCGTCGCCAAGGAGGCCTTCTGGGATCTCGACGCGCCGGTCGAGCGAATCGGCGCGATTGCGACGCCTCCTCCCTACGCGCCCGAGCTCGAACGGGCCTGGCTCCCCGATCGCGACGACATCGCCGAGGCGATACGCCGTCTGGTGAGGGTGTAGCTCAGCAGCCCAACTGCCGCGCGATGACCAGGTGCTGGATCTCGTTGGTGCCTTCGCCGATCTCGAGCACCTTCGCGTCGCAGTAGAAGCGGGCGACCGGCGACTCGAGCATGTAGCCGAGCCCGCCGTGGATCTGGACCGCCTCCGAGGCGGCCCACGTCGCGACCCGGCTCGCCTTCAGCTTGGCCATCGCCGCCTCCTTGCTGAACGGCCGGCCGGTGTCCCGCAGGAAGGCCGCCCGGTAGGTGAGCCACCGCGCGGACTCGAGCTCGGTCGCGATGTCCGCGAGTTTGAACTGCACCGACTGGAACTTGGAGATGGGTTGCCCGAACTGCACCCGCTGGCTCGCGTAGGCGGTCGCCATGTCGAGCACCGCCTGGGTCAGGCTGAGGGAGAGCGCGGCGATCGAGATGCGCCCGACCTCGAGCGTGCGCAGGAACTGTCCGAGACCGAGGTTCGGGTCCCCGATCAGGTGGTCGTCGGGGACCCACACGTCGTCGAGGTACAGGTCGCGGGTGTCGAGCCCGCGCCACCCGATGCCCCGCATCTTCGATCCCATGGTGAAGCCGGAGGTGTCCCGCTCGACGACGAAGCTCGCGAACCTCGGTTCGGCACCCTCCTGCGTCTCGAGACGGGCGAGAAGGGTCACACCGAAGGACATGTCGGTCCCCGCATTGGAGATGAAGGTCTTGCGGCCGTTGAGCAGCCACCCACCGTCCTGACGCTCGGCGCGCGTCCGGATCCCCCGCGCGTCGGAGCCGGCATCGGGCTCGGTCAGACCGAACGCCCCGAGCGCGCGGCCTTCCGCGAGAGGACGGAGCCAACGGTCGCGCTGCTCGTCGGTGCCGAACAGATACAGCGGCAACGATCCGATCGTCAGGTGCGCCTGCCAGGCGGCCGCCACCGACTGGTCGGCGAGGCCGATCTGCTCCATCGCCGCGACGAAACCGACCGTCGACATGCCGATCCCGCCCCACTCTTCGGGAACGAGGATGCCGAGAAGGCCGAGCTTCCCCATCTCGCGGAGCAGCTCGGTCGGGCACCGTTCCTCCTCCCATGCCTGTGGCGCGACGGGTGCGATCTCGCGCTGCGCGAAGTCGCGGCAGAGGTCCGCGAGGTCCTGCTCCGGCTCGCTCAGCGAAAGATCCACGACGATTACGAGGCGGCCGGTCCCGCGCCGCTCGAGAGCAGGTGCACCGTGAACGCGGCCGACCAGTCGGTCAGGTCGGCGGGCAGGTAGTAGCCGGTCTCGTCGTTGATCTGCTCCCAGTGCTCGGCGACGTCCTCGATCGTCGGATCGGAGGCCGAGTGCACGAAGCCCTCGGTGGATGCGATGAAGATGCGCGCGAACCGACCCGCGCCGGCTGCATAGATCTCGCCACTGACCGGGCACGACTCGTGGGCGAGGAACGCGACCATCGGCGCGACCAGATGGGGCGACATGTTCGGCGGCCCGGAGCGGTCCCCCGTCCCCTCGTCGTTTCGGCCGTCCCGGCCTGCCATCCGGGTGAAAGCAGCGGGCGCGATGAGGTTGACCTTGATCCCGTGCTCGGCACCGGCGGTCCTGAGGCTGCGGGTGAGCCCGATCACCGCGGCCTTTGCCGTCGCGTAGGAGACGTTGTTCGGCAGCCCGAAGATGCCGGACGAGGTGGTCATGACCATCCGGCCGTAGTGCTGCTCGAGCATGCGGGGCCAGGCTGCGCGGGCGGTGAGGAACGAGCCGACCACGTGGACCGCGAGGTGTTGCCCGAGGTTCTCCTCGTCGGCGTCGGGAGGACCGGCCCACCTGATGATGCCCGCGTTGTTGACCAGGATGTCGAGGCGGCCGAAGTGTTCGACCGCCGCGCCGATCAGCGCCTCTGCGCCCGCAGCGGTGGCGACGTCGCTGTGATCGGCGATCGCCGAGCCGCCTGCCGCGACGATCTCCTCGGCAACGGTGCCCGCCACTTCGGAGTCCGTGCCCACGCCGTCCATCGAACCGCCGAGGTCGTTGACGACGACCCTCGCGCCCCGCTCCGCGAGGAGAAGGGCGTAGGCACGGCCGAGGCCGCGCCCTGCCCCGGTGACGACGGCGACCCGCCCCTCGAAGCCGAGCGGGTTCAGGCGGCCACCGGGGTCTCGAACCCCAGGAGTCGGGCCAGCGTGCCCCCGAGGATCGGCTCCCGCTCGGCAGCGGGGACGTCCGCGAACAGACTGGCGATCAGTGCCCGGCTCCCGCGGAAGGTGCCCTCGGCGTGCGGGTAGTCGGCGCCCCAGACGATGCTCGACAGCCCGGTGATGTGCCGCGAGGCGACCGCCACCGCATCGTCCTGGAACGAGACGTGGAACTGGCGCTCGACGTACTCGCTCGGCTTCAGCGGGTAGGGCCACTTCTCGTTCAGGCGGAACATGCGCGCCATCTGCGGCTGGTCGTCGTCGGGGCGATCGTTGTTCCAATAGCCGAGCCACCAATCGGCGTCCTGGCCGATTCCGGTCACCCAGCACTTGTCCATGCTGCCGACGAGTGACCCAAGCCAGTGGGCGTTGAACTCGATGAGCGCGAAGTGGAGGTCGGGATACCGTTCGGGGACGCCTCCGGCGATCAGTTCGATGATCACCCGCTGGGGAATCATCGGACCGTAGATGCACTGGGTCACCATCCGCTGCGACGCCGACTTCTCGGTGATCGGCTTGTTGACCTCGGACGCCTGTCCCATCACGACCTTCAAGGTCGTGGACGCCGGATCGTCGACCTTCACGCCGCCGGTCTGGGAGTGCATGAACACGTGGACGCCGTTGGCCTGGGCCGCGGCCCAGACCGGATCGAAGGCCCGTGAGTAGTACGGCTCCGGCGGGATCGCCGGCAACAGGATCGCCCGGAACCCGGCCGCGGCGACACGCTCGACCTCGGCGACCGCTTCGTCGATGTCGGTCAGGGGGACCGGGGCGGTCGGAGCCAGCCTCCCGAAGTAAGGGGAGAACCGCTCGATCACGAAGTCGTTGTAGACGCGGGCGTGTGCCATCGAGAGCTCGTGGTCGTCCGAGTAGAGCCCGAACAGCGAGAGGTTCGGGTGCATCACCTGGGCGTCGATCCCGTCGAGCTCGAGGTCTTCGACGATGCGATCAGGATCACCGGTGTTGGGCGACCCGTCGAAGTGACGGAAGCGGGAGACGGTCCAACCCTCGAATCCCGGCGTGTGGAGATGTCGGAAGTCGCGCACGCCGCCCTCCACGAGCGGCTCGATCTCGAAGTCCTCCTCCCAGACCGCCCGATCCCTCAGATGCTTCGGAAGGCGGGTGCGGAACAGGTCGGTGGGCTCGAGGATGTGCCCGTCCGCCGAAACGACAAGATCCTTCTTCGTCATCGCCGTGACCTTCCTACCCGAGACGACGTCCGTCCTACCCGGGACGATGTCCTTGCCGGGCCCGAACGCGGCCCGGTAGACCTACGATACCCCTCCGGCCGGGAGAATAGACCAACCGGTCGGTACAAGCAACGCCGACAAGCGGCCCGGACCGCGGGGAAAGGGCCGTGAAGGAGAGGCGCGTGACCAAGCGATGGCAACGACGTCCGGAGGGCTCGACGTGGGGCGACTGGGGCGACGATGACGAGCTCGGCCGGATCAACCTGCTCACCCCCGAGAAGGTCCTCGAGGGCGCGCGAGAGGTCGAGGCGGGGATCAGCTTCTGCCTGAGCCTTCCGCTCGACTACCCGGGCGGGACTGCGCTCAACCAGCGACGGTATCCACCGGTGCTCGCGCCGACCGAGGACATGCGGGGCCATCCCGATTCCTTCTACAACGTCCTCATGCGAGAGATGGACGAAGGGGATCCTCGCTACGTCGACGTCTGGGCCGACGACGTGGTGACCCTCTCGCTGCAGTACTCGACGCAGTGGGACTCCCTCGCCCACGTCGGTGCCGAGTTCGACGCCGACGGTGACGGGACCGACGAAGCCGTGTACTACAACGGCTACCGCGCGGGCGTGGACCTGGTCGGACCCAAGCCCGACGCGGCCGGTGACGGAGGCCTCCATCGTTGCTTCGCACACCACCTCGGGCTCGAGCACATGGCCTTCACCGGCGTGCAGGGACGGGGCGTCCTCGTCGACCTCGCCCACCACCTCGGTCACGAGTGGCGGGCGGTCGACCTGAAGACCGTCGAGGAGATCATGGCGGCCGACCGCGTGGTCGTCGAGCCCGGCGACATGCTCCTCTTGCACACGGGGTTCGCCACGCGAGTCCTCGAATGGGAACGCGATCCCGACCCGGTGAAGATCCACACGATGTGCACCTACCTCGATGCGCGCGACGACGCGGTGTTGCAGTGGATCACCGACTCGCAGATCTCGGCGCTCGTGGCGGACAACTACGCAGTCGAAGGACTCCTCGGCCGGGATCGCGACGAGAGCCGCCATTCGTTCCTCCCGATCCACCATCACTGCCTCTTCCGGCTCGGTATTCCCCTCGGGGAGATGTGGTACCTCCACGAGCTCGCCGGGTGGCTGCGCGAGCACGACCGGAGCCGGTTCCTCCTCACCGCGCCGCCGCTTCGACTCCCCGGGGCGGTGGGCTCACCGGTGACGCCGGTGGCGACCGTCTGAACCGGACCGGCCGGAGCTCAGGCGGTGGTCTGCGTCGGACTCGACGCGCGTCCGAGCCGGAACGCCTTGTAGTCGCTCTCGACGACGTCGGCGATCATCGACAACAGCTTCGGCCGGCCACCCGAGTTGAGGAGGTACTTGCGAGCCTTGCCGGGGATGTTGGTCCCGAAGAAGTAGCTGCTCTCCCCGAAGGGGGACGCCGCGGCGCCTTTGTCGACCATCGCGGTCCACTCGTGCTCGGCCGCGGGGTCCACTTCGATGGTTTCGAAGCCGTGATCGCGGGCGTAGGTGAGGGCGCCGATGATGAAGTCCACCTGATCGCCGTTGTAGCGAGGGTTGTTGCCGGCCGCCGCGTGGGGCCCACCGGGGAAGAAGAAGTTGGGAAATCCGGCGGCCTGGATCCCGAGGAACGTCTTCGGACCGTCGGCCCAGTCGTCCTCGAGCGCGAGACCGCGGCGGCCCCGGATCCCCATCCGCATCAGCGCGCCCGTGCCGAAGTCGAAACCGGTCGCCCAGACGACGATGTCGAACCGGCGGAGCCCGTCGGCGGTCTCGATCCCGTCTTCGGTCATCCGCACGATCGGCCTCTGCCGGAGGTCGACGAGAGACACATTCGGTCGGTTGAACGCCTCGTAGTAGCCGGCGACGAAGGGAGGCCGCTTCTCGGCGAAGCGGTGATCGTTCGGGATGAGCTGCTCGGCGGTGGCGGGATCCTCGACGGTTGCCCGGATCTTCTCCGAGACGAACTCGCACCATTCTTCGTTCGCGGCGCGGTCGAACAGCAGGTCGGTGTAGTTGCTGGTGAGCTTCGAGAAGCCGGGACTCTCCCACATCTTCTCGTAGAACGCCCGTCGCTCCGCGGGCGAGTCGTCGAAGGTGGCGCGGTCGTGCATGCGATGGAGGAACCCGCTCGGCGAGGTGCCGAGTGTCTTGCACATGACCTCGAAGCCGTTCCGCAGCCGAGCCTGCTCGGCCGGTGTGATCGGTGCGTTGTTGAGCGGCGTGCACCAGTTGGCGGTGCGCTGGTACACGGTGAGCGAGGCGACCTGGTCGGCGATGGCAGGCACCAGCTGCACGCCGCTCGATCCGGTGCCGATGACCGCGACGCTCTTGCCGGCGAACTCGACGGGCTCGAGGGGCCACAGCCCTGTGTGGTACGACTCGCCCCGGAAGTCATGGCGCCCGTCCACCTGCGGGAAGTACGGGACCGACAGGACGCCGGTGGCGGCGACGAGGAACCGCGACCGGAACCGGGCTCCGTCGCCGGTCGTCACGGTCCAGGTCCCCGATGGCTCGTCGTAGACCGCAGAGGTGACCTTGGCGCCGACGCGGATGTGACGCCGGAGGTCGAAGCGATCGACCACGTGGTTGAGATAGCGCTCGGTCTCGGGCTGTGGCGCGAACTGCTCCTGCCACTCCCACTCGTCGAAGAGCTCCTGGGAGAACAGGTAGGCGTAGGTGTAGCTCTCGGAGTCGAAGCGAGCCCCGGGGTAGCGGTTCCAGTACCAGGTGCCCCCGACACCACCCCCTGCCTCGACCAGCTGGACGGAGAAGCCGGCCTCGCGGGCGCGGTAGAGCTGGTAGATGCCGGTGATGCCTGCGCCGACCACCAACACGTCGACCTCCGCGGCGAACGCTGACGAGCTCGTATCGGATGCAGGTCCGGCCGGTTCCATGAGCCTCCGCGGCGATGATCCCATGCAGCGTGCGCGCCGCGGCCACCGGCGCACGTGGCGCGCTCCGGCTGGGGACGCGTATTGTACCGACCGGTTAGTATACGGAATCCACAGCGCAACTCCAGGAAGGTGACGCGTGGCGATCGTGGATCGGAAGTCGTCGGCGCTACCGGTGCCCTACGCGATGGAGCTCGCGGACCGCGCTCGCAAGGAGCGCTACTACGACCCGGACTTCTACCAGATGGAGGCCGAGCTGCTGTGGCCGCGGGTCTGGCAGATGGCGTGCCGTCTCGAGGAGATCCCTGAGCCGGGGGATTTCGTCGAGTACCGGATCCTCGACCAGTCGGTCCTGGTGCTCCGCACCGACGACATGGGGGTCCGCGCGTTCCACAACGTGTGCCGGCACCGTGGCGTCCGGCTGGTCGAGGGGCGTGGGAAGGTCGAGAGCGGGTTCGTCTGCCCGTTCCACGGCTGGTGCTACGGCACCGACGGCGCGAACACCTTCGTCCCGCGGGCACAGACCTTCGCCGAGCGCAATCGCCGGCGGGAAGACCTCGATCTCACGCCGGTCCAGTGCGAAGTGTGGGGCGGGTGCGCCTGGATCAACCTCGACGACGGCGCTCCTCCGTTGCGCGAGTGCATCGAGCCGTTCGCGTCCGTCCAGGACGCCTGGAAGGTCGAGTCGCTGCGCAGCGAGTGGTGGTTCGC
Organism: uncultured Acidimicrobiaceae bacterium; assembly: GCA_963769905.1. Lineage (GTDB taxonomy): Bacteria > Actinomycetota > Acidimicrobiia > Acidimicrobiales > RAAP-2 > Bog-756. Next base: position 1,027,795 of record CAVYNG010000001.1, on the reverse strand, counting down.
GTGCAGGCTCCCCGTCAACTGGAAGCTCGCCGAAGAGGCCTTCATGGAGCAGTACCACGTGATCCAGACCCATCCCCAGCTGGTCATCCCCGGCAGGTATCCGCCCCGCGACGGCGGCGCCGTCGACGTGCGAGCCCTGATCGACGGAGAGATCCACTACCTGCGCACGATGAGCGCGGGCATGGCCGGAATGGTGCACGCCAACGACGTGCGGATCGCCGAGGGCCTGGCGGACGTCGAGCTGCCGGACGACCCGACCGAGGCCTTGACCGCCTGGCATCGCAGGCTCAACGACGCGATCGTCGACTGGCACCGGTCGGCAGGCTCGGACATTCCCAACCTCAACGAGCTCGACGCGAAGGGGCTCAACGAGCCGATGGGGTACTGCTTCCCGCACTACTTCGTCCTCCCCATGTACAGCAGCGCCTCCTCCTACCGTTTCCGACCTCTCGGGCCGGAGGAGACGCTGATGGAGATCTGGTCGCTCACCCGGTTTCCGGAGGGTCGCGAGCCGGATGCGCCCCCGCCGCCCGAGCCCTGGGAGAGCGACGACCCGCGCTGGCCACCCATCCCCGCGCAGGACTTCTCCAACCTGCCGAGGCAGCAACAGGGCCTCCACGCGAAGTCCTTCGAGTACATGCGCCTGTCCGAGCGCATCGAGGGCGGCATCTCGAACTTCGAACGGACCGTCGACGGTTTCCTGGCCGGCCTGCCCTACGAGAAACTCCTCCCGGCTCTACATTCCATCAACGTCAACCCGCTCGAGCGACCGGTCGTCGACGTCGGCCTCTGACCCGCCCGAGACGTTCGTCACCCGAGAGGACGGAATGAGCGACACCACCAGCGACTACGAGGCCATCGACTTCTTCCGCGGGAGCGAGGTCGTCACCGACCCGTACCCGTACTTCGATTGGTTGCGGGCCCAGTGTCCCGTCCATCGCGAACCTCAGCACGGCGTCTACATGGTCACCGGCTACGACGAGGCGTGCGCCGTCTACGCCGACACCGACACGTTCTCCTCGTGCAACTCCGTCACGGGTCCGTTCCCGGGGTTTCCGGTGCCGCTCGAGGGTGACGACGTGAGCAAGCTCGTCGAGGAGCACCGCGACGAGCTGCCCTTCAGCGACCAGATCACCACGATGGATCCTCCGAAGCACCGCGACCACCGTCACCTGGTCATGCGACAGCTCACGCCGAAGCGCCTGAAGGAGAACGAGGAATTCGTGTGGCGGCTCGCGGACCGGCAGATCGACGAGTGGATCGGACGCGGCGAGTGCGAATTCATCGGCGACTACGCGAACCCCTTCACGCTCTTCGTCATCGCCGATCTCCTCGGCGTGCCGGAGGAGGAGCACCAGGAGTTCCGGGACGCCCTGGCTCGTCGGCCGCGCACCGACGCGGTCGGCAGCACGAAGAGCATGATGTCGCACAGCCCTCTCGAATGGCTCTACGAGCGGTTCAGTCGCTACGTGGAGGACCGGCGGCGCGAGCCGCGCCAGGACGTGCTGACCACCCTCGCGACGACCACCTTCCCTGACGGGACCCTGCCGGAGGTGATCGACGTCGTCCGTGTCGCGGCCAACCTCTTCGCCGCCGGACAAGAGACCACGGTTCGCCTTCTCGGCGCGTCACTCCAGCTGATCGGCGAGCGTCCGGAGGTGCAGCAGCTCCTGCGCGAGCGGCGCGACCTCATCCCCGGATTCGTGGAGGAGATGCTGCGGACCGAGTCGCCGGTCAAAGGCGACTTCCGACTGGCACGGCGCAGGGCCACCGTCGGCGGAGTGGACATTCCTGCCGGCGCCACTCTGATGGTGCTCAACGGCGCCGCGAACCGCGATCCCCGTCGTTTCGAGGACGCCGAGACGTTCCACCTGGAGCGCGGGAATTCCCGAGAGCACCTCGCGTTCGGTCGCGGTCCTCACAGCTGCCCGGGCGGCCCACTCGCCCGCATGGAGACACGGGTGAGCATCGAGCGGCTCCTCGACCGCCTCGGAGAGATCCGCATCTCCGAGGCCGAGCACGGACCGGCCGGTTCGCGTCGCTACGAGTACATCCCGACGTACATCCTCCGGGGTCTCACCAGGCTGTACCTCGAGTTCTCGCCCGGCATCGCGGAGGCCGGCTGAGGGGGAACTCAGTCGGCGAACTCGGGGAGGACGTCTCGGGCGAACCGCTCGACCTGGCTCCGGCCCGCGTCGGGCCAGCCGCAGACCAGATAGCCGTAGCCCGCTTCCCGCCACTTGCCGGCGTGCTTCCGCGCGGTGTCGAGGTCGTCGAGGGACAGCGAGCTCGCTCGCATGATCGACGACGGGCTGCGACCGGCAGCCGTCGCGAGATCGTCGAGCATCCGGTTGGTCTCCCGCAGCGAGTTGGGGGTCCCCCACGAGTGCCAGACGTCCGCGTAGCGGGCGACGAGCGGGAGCGTCCGGCGAGGGCCGCTGCCGCCGATCCAGATCGGCGGGTGCGGTTGCTGGACGGGCAGGGGCCGCATCTGCGCGTTGTGCAACGACACCACCCGTCCCTCGTAGGACACCACCTCGCCGGTGAAGAGCCGGCGGACGATCTCGAGCTCGTCCTCGAGCAGATCGAACCGCTCGGATGTCGAGGGGAACGGAATGCCGAGCTCGGTGTGCTCCTTGTCGAACCACGCCGCGCCGAGCGCAAGCTCGAGCCGGCCATGTGACGCATGGTCGACGGTGAGCGCCTGGGCCGCGAGGACCGACGGGTGACGATAGGTGACCCCGGTGACGAGCAGGCCGAGCCGGATCCTCGAGGTGATCCCGGCCAGCGCGGCGAGGGTGGTCATCCCTTCGAAGGTCTCACCCGGCCCGGAGCCGTACATCGGCTCGAAGTGGTCGAAGCCCCAGGCCCCGTCGAACCCGAGCTCCTCGGCGAACTGCACCCGGCTGACGAGCTCGTCCCACGACATCCGTTGTTGTGCGACGTCGAGACCGAACCGCATCGCCGCACCTTACGCGACGGCCGCGGGACGCGTCGCGGTGCGCCGGTTCACCGGCCGGGTCGGTCCGCCGCTCAGGAAGCGCGAACCGCCAGCGCGGCTGCGTTGTCGTACATCACACGGGCGACGTCCGCTTCTGAGAATCCCGCTCGTTCGAGGTCGTCGACGTAGCCGAGCGGATCTTCGAGCCCCTCGGCATGGGGCCAGTCCGATCCGAACAACATGTGCTCCACCCCGATCAGATCCGCCAGTTGGGCGAGATCGTCTTCGTAGAACGGCGACACCCAGACGTGGCGGCGAAAGACGTCACGGGGGTCCTCGGCCCACATCGGCCGCCGCATCTCGAAGGCCTTCTTCAGCTTGGCGAAGAGAGGGGCGACCCACTCGGACCCGTTCTCGATCGCTGCGAAGCGGATGCGGGGAAACCGGACGAAGATCTGATCTGCGAGGAACGAGGCGACCGTGTCGCTGATCGGCGACATCAAGAGGAGCTGGAACAGGACCGGGAGCCGGAAGGACTGAAACTCCGGATTGACTCCCCACGCCTCGAGCATGAACCCGTATCCCGCATCGGCACCATGGAACGCCACCGTGATGCCGGCTTCGTTGACGCGAGCCCAGAACGGATCGTGCGAGGGGTGCCCGAAGGAGCGGTTCCCTCTCGGGTCCTCGACAGGTGCGGGTCGCATGTTGATGAGGCGGGCTCCGTGCGAGAGCACGAACTCGAGTTCCTCGACTGCCCACTCGACGTCCGCCAGGGTGAGATACGGGGCTGCGAAGATCCGATCCCGGTAATCGAAGCTCCAATCGTCGAGCAGCCAGCGATTGAAGCCTCGGAACGCAGCAAGGAGCGCCCGCCGATCGTGCCCGAGCGCGCCCTCCATGCCCACCCCGAGCGTCGGGAAGAGGAATGCGGCGTTCAGACCCTGGGCATCCATGGCGTCGAGCCTCGCGGCAGGGTCGCGGTAGGCGGGGGAGATCGGCTCGAGGTCGCCGAATGCGTCACGGAGGCTGGTGATCTCGACCTTGCCGCGGAAGTAGGCGTTGAGCGCACCGGGCTTCGAGCACGGATCGAAGGTGGGATTGGGAATGAAGCGGTTGATCTTCCCGCCGACCAGCAGGCGCTTCCGGCCGTCGAGCTCGCCCCAGCGCATGCATCTCGACCGCATCTTCGGATCGACATGCCTTATGAAGGCATCCTCGGCCTCGTAGTAGTGGTTGTCGGCGTCGAACGCCCTGGACGGTCGCGCTATCACCTCACCACCTCGACCCTGACGCTACCGGCGCCCCCTCGCCCGGTCCACCCGGATCGGGGGACCGCTCAGCGAGGTCCTTCGAAGCGGGTGAGGAACTCCTCGACGAACGCGACGGTTTCGGCGTGTCCGGTCGACATGCCGAGGCTCTCGCTCTCGATGACGAGGAAACGGGAGATGCTCGACATCAAGACCGCAAAGACCACCGGTGGACACTGCTCGGCGTCGATTCCCTCCCGCTCGAGCACCCTGGCGAGCCCGCCGAGCTGCTCGGCCCGGAAACGCTCCGCCGAGGCCGCGATCTCGGCCCGGATCGCCTTTCGATGGTTGGCCAGCGCGACGAATTCCATGGTGAGGGCGGTCCCCCGCGGGTCGCGGCTCAGCTCCCACAGCGCCCAGAGCGGCTGATCGGACTCCAATGCCTGCGACTGACGTTCGACGGCCTGGTCGGCGCCGCGGCGGAACAGCGCGAGGAAGAGATCGTCCATCGTGCGGAAGTAGTAGTGGACCAGCGGGGGCTTCAATCCCGCCCGGGCCGCGACACGACGAGAGGTCACCGCCGCGTAGCCCTCCTCGAGCATGAGCTTCTCGGCGGCGTCGATCAGCGCGGCACGGGTCTCGGAGGTTTCGGTGCCGATGCGGCGGGCCGTGCTCGCCGGGGCATCCCGGCCTTCGGCGACGCGCTGCGTTCGAGACGAGGACACCGTGGGCACCCTCAGATGTACATCCCTCCGTTGACGCCGATCACCTGACCGGTGACGTAGCCCCCCTCTTCGGAACAGAGGTACGAGCAGGCCGCCGCGATGTCCTCGGGGGTCCCCGCTCGGCCGAGTGGGATCATCTTGGCGAGGATCTCGATGCTCGGGACGTTTCCTTCGGCCTCACCCTTTCGAGCCATGGGTGTGTCCACGATCGTCGGCGGGATGGTGTTGACGGTGATGTTGTGGCCCGCGAGTTCGCGGGCGAGGGCCTTGGTCAGCCCGATGACGCCGCCCTTCGACGCGACGTAGTGCGCCATGTTGGGCGCGCCGGACTGCGCGCTCGAGGAGGAGATGGTCACGATCCGGCCCCAACCCGCGTCGATCATGTCCGGGATGCCCAGCTGCGTGCAGGTGAAGGTCCCGGTCAGGTTCACGGCCAGGATCCGGTCCCACTTCTCGGGCGTCACCTCCGCGACCGGGTCGAAGGCCTCGATGCCGGCGCCGGTGACCACGATGGCGATCGGACCGAGCTCTTCGCGCACTGACGAGTATGCGGCTTCGAGCGCACCGCGGTCGGCGACGTCGACCTGGTGGGCTGCGACGCGGCTCCCCTTCGCGGACAGATCGGCTGCTGCGGCGCGGACCCCTTCCCCGTCGAGGTCGAGGAGCGCGGTGGCGTGACCGTCGGCCGCCAAGCGGCGGGCGATCCCGAGTCCGATACCCGAGGCCGCGCCGGTCACCACTGCGACCCGGGCGCTCACCGCGCCACCTCTGCGGGCGTGAACTCGATGTACAGCTTGTGGAGGCCCCGCAGGACCCAGGTGGGCTCATAGCGGAAGTGCCGGTCCGACGGGGGTCCGTGATGCTCCTCGGACAGCCGAATGTCGCGCATCCGGTCGAGGATCCGCTCGACGCTGACCCGCCCCTCCACCCGGGCCAAGGGGCCACCCGGGCACGAGTGGGCACCGCGGCCGAAGGCCATGTGCACCCTGGCGTTCGGACGGTCGATGCGGAACTCGGCAGGATCCTCGAACAGCCGGGGGTCGCGGTTGGCCGCGCCGTTCAACACCATCACCGGCGTGCCGGCCTCGATCTCCACTCCCCCGATCGAGGTCGACTGGCGTGCCAGGCGGAAGTCCGCTTTCACCGGGCTCTCGATCCGAAGGGCTTCCTCGATGAAGTTGGGGATGCGTTCGCGGTGGGCCCGAAGCTCGTCTTGGAGCTCGGGATACTCGCAGAGGTACTTGAGGGCGACTGCGAGCAACCTGGCGGTCGTCTCCTGACCGGCGGCGAAGAGGAAGGTGGCCGTCCGCACGACGGCGGTCACCTCCGGTGTGGACCCGTCGGGATAGGTCCCGAGGGCCAGACTGGTCAGCACGTCGTTCTTCGGCTCGCGCCGGCGATCCTCGATGTAGCGCGCGAACCAGTCGTCGAGCCACGCGAGCGCGTTGAGGCCGATGTCGTTCTGCTCGTCCCCGATCGCACCCGGTGAGCCGCTCAGTCCGAAGCCCTCGCGGAACCGCCGGTGATCGGCTTCGGGCACGCCGAGCACGTCGGCCACCGTCAACATGGCGAACGGCTGCGAGTACGCGCCGATGAACTCGCAGTGCCCGTCTGCGACGAACTCGTCGATCTGGCGGTCGGCGAGCCGCCACATGAACGCCTCGTTCTCTTTGAGCCGCTTGGGCGTGAGCAGCCGCATCACGAGGGCGCGCTCGCGGGTGTGTGCCGGCGGATCCATGGTCACCATGTGCTCGTTCATCGGCAGCTCGTCGCGGTGCCGGTCGATGATCTCGCCCACGTCGTCGCCCTCGAGTGGCACAGGGAACGTGGCGAAAGGCCCGATGACCGAGTTGCACGAGGAGAAGGTCCGGTTGTCGAGGTAGATCTCCGAGGCCTCCTCGTAGCCCGAGACGGCGACCACCCCGTGGCTCCCCATAGGGAGCACCGGGCACTTCGACCGCAGATGCTCGAAGTAGGGGTACGGGTCCTCCACCAGGGACTCGTCCATGAAGAAATCCACCGAGTCGTAGTCGGTCACTGCTCTCCTCCTGGGACGACGGATGCTGAGCAGTTGCTTAGCATCCCACCCAGGGGGGTCGTCAACCCTTCTGCCGCGGGCTCGGGCGATCGGAGGGATCGTCGCTCGAGTCGGATTGATGATCCACCTCGGGTGGACCGGTATCCGCGGTCAGATGTTCGAGATGGGCCAGGCGGAGTTCGTGGCGGGCGACCCAGTAGGCCACGTACATCGAGAAGATGGCCGCCGGGATCTCGAAGACCACCGCCAACAGGATGGCCTCGGCCGTGGCGCCCCGGCCGCCGGCCGTCGTGATGTCGAACCATGCGTCGACGATGAGCAGCGTCGCGGTCGCGACCGCCGGCAACTGCACCCGGGGGTCCATGCGGAAGGCCAGGTACGCGGTGCGGGCGATCGCCAGGACGAGGAGGATGTCGAACCCGACCCACGCGGCCCGATAGTGCGTGTCGAGGTCGCGTCTCGGAAGGGTGATCGCGAGGTAGACGATCCACGGCATGAGTGCGACCGCGGCGGCCGCGTAGATCCACGCCATGCGCCGGGCCCCCCGCCGGAGGTCTTCGAGGGCCGCCCGGTCTCCGCTCGGGTCGGGCACGGGATCCATGCCGGGACTCGTGCTCACCGCCCGACAGCCTACGGGTGGGCTGTCGTGACCGAACCGTCACCTCCACCGTCCGCTCCGGTACCGATCGGCCGCCCAGGTCGACGTCCGTCGTCGTAGACCACACTGCGGGAGAGGGCGAGCCGTTCGAGCGCGGTCTGGGTGGCGATGCCCTTCACCGTCGGGATGCGGTGCCAGTGCCCGTCCGAGTCCAGTGACCATGACTGCATGTCGTCCGCCAGGTTGAGCGCGAGGACCTCTTCGAGCTGCGCGATCGCGCTCGGGTCCGCGACAGGGATCATCGCCTCGACCCGCCGGTCGAGGTTCCGACGGCGCAGGTCGGCCGAGCCGATGTAGTAGGTGGAGGCGCGCCCGGCCGCGCCGCCGAAGCGGAGAATGCGCGAGTGCTCGAGGAAGCGGCCGACGATCGAGCGCACCTTGATCGTCTCGGAGAGACCGGGCACACCCGGGCGCAGGCAGCAGATCCCCCGGATGATCAGGTCGATGGGAACGCCGGCTTGCGATGCGTGGTAGAGCGCGTCCATGACCGCGACGTCGTCGAGCCCGTTCACCTTGATCACGATCCGGCCGTCGGGCCCCGCGGCGGTCTCGCGCTCGATGCAGTCGACCACGCGGTCGCGGATGCCTCCCGGAGAGGTCACCAGCTCCTGGTAGAGGGGAGGCTGGCTGAAACCGGTGATGTAGTTGAAGAATCGGGTCACGTCCACACCGAGGTCGACGCGCGAGGAGAGCACTCCGAGGTCCTCGTACATGCGGGCCGTCTTCGGGTTGTAGTTGCCGGTGCCGACGTGACAGTAGAGGCGAACCGCGTCGCCCTCCTGACGGACCACCAGGGTGGTCTTCGCGTGGGTCTTCAGACCCATCAGCCCGTAGATCACGTGGGCTCCCGATTCTTCGAGCGCTCTCGCCCAACCGATGTTCGCCTCTTCGTCGAAGCGCGCGGTCACTTCGACGAGGGCCGCCACCTGCTTGCCGTGCTCGGCGGCGCGCACCAGCGCCGCGACGATCGGGCTGTCACCCGAGGTGCGGTAGAGGCACTGCTTGATCGCGAGCACGTGCGGATCGTCCGCGGCCTCGTTGAGCAGCTCCTCGACCGACGCCGAGAAGGAGTCGTAGGGATGGTGGACGAGGACGTCCTGCCGATCGAGCACGGCGAAGATGTCCGAATCCTCCTCCCGTTCGACCGTCGTGAGCGGCGGGGGTACGAGCGGGGTCCATGGTTCGTCGTGGAGGTCGGCACGGTCGAGGTCGTAGATCGTCCAGAGGCAGTCGAGTCCGAGGGGGCCGGCGAACTCGTAGACGTCGTCACGGCTCAGTCCGAGCTCTTCGGTCAGCCGCTCGACCGGCCCGTCCGAGGTACGCGAATCGACCTCGAGCCGGACGACGGGAAGGAACCGGCGACGGCGCAGCTCTTCTTGGAGCGCGAGCAGGAGATCGTCGGCTGCGTCGTCGTCGAGCGCGAGGTCGGCGTCACGGGTGACGCGGAAGACACACGGTTCGCCGACGTCCATACCCGGGAAGAGCTCGTCGAGGAACGGGATCAGCGTCTGCTCGAGCGGGATGAAGCGCTCGCCGTCGGGGAGTCGCAGCAGGCGGTCGACGTTGGGGGGGACCTTGACACGCGCAAAGCGGGAGGTGCCGTCCGCGCGGCTGCGCACCTCGACTCCCACGTTCAAGGAGAGGTTGGAGATGTAGGGGAAGGGGTGGCTCGGGTCGACGGTCAGGGGCGTCACCACCGGGAGGATCAGCCGGTCGAAGACCTCGTGCAAGTAGGTGCGGTCACGAGGGCCTAGATCTTCCCAGTTGGAGAGCTCGATCCCCTCTACCCCCAGTGCGGGGACGATGTCGTTCAGCAGCAGGCCCTCCTGGCGTCCGACCATGCGGTCCAGCGACGCGCGGACGTCACGCAGCAGTTCGTCAGGGGTGCTCGCGTTGAGGGCGGGGCTCTTGATGCGCGCGACGACCTGGCGGCGGAGACCCGCGACCTGCACCTGGAAGAACTCGTCGATCCGTTCGCTGAAGAGGATGAGGAATTTGACCCGCTCGAGCAGCGGGATGCCGGTGTCGGCGACCAGATCGAGAAGGCGGTCGTTGAAGTCGAGATCCGACAGCTGGCGGGCGAAATAGCGCGACTGGGGACGCGTTCGAGGCGGTGCTTGGGAGTTGGGCTCGGCGTCGACGGTCATCGGTCAACGATACCCCCCGGCCTGAATCCGGAGGCCGGGCTGATCGGAGAGGTGCGGCAAGGGGTAGCTCGTCGGCGGCCCCGTGCCGAGACGGGTCAGAATGACGCGGTCGCCCCGACGAAAGGCTCGACCTGTGGAGAACGAACGCACCATCGAAGTCATCGTCGAGATCCCCCGGGGAAGCCGAAACAAATACGAGTACGACCACGAGCGGCACCTGATCCGACTCGACCGCCGGCTCTTCTCGGCGACGGTGTACCCGGCCGACTACGGGTTCATCCCGGACACGCTCGGCGAGGACGGAGACCCGCTCGACGCGCTGGTCCTCCTCGACGAGCCGACCTTCCCCGGCTGCCTGGTGGAGTGCAAGCCCCTCGGCGTGTTCTGGATGGCCGACGAGAAGGGCCCGGACGCGAAGATCATCACGGTCGCCTGCGGAGATCCGATGTGGGAGTCGACCTCGGATCTCGAGGGGCTCCCGTCGATGCTGACGTCCGAGATCGCCCACTTCTTCGACGTCTACAAGGACCTCGAACCCGGGAAGGGGACCACGGTGCGCGGGTTCGAGGGCGTCGAGCCGGCGTGGCAGGAGATCGAGCGCTCCCGCGAGCGCGTGAGGACAGCCGGAGAGTGAGCGGGGAATGTTCCCTGGCGCTACCCCTCCCGCCTCGTACTCACTCCTCTTCGTCCTCTTCGTCCTCTTCGTCCTCCATCTCGGCGTCCAGATCGATGCCGAGGGCGAAGGCCAGCTCGGCGGCCGCCGACACGACGCGGATGTTCCCGACGGTGGGATTCAGGGCGACGAGAAGGCCGAGGATCTCCTCAGGCGTCACACCGACCTCAAGTGCGAACCCGACCTGGAAGACGTAGGAGGCGGGTGCGGCATCTGATGCGATGAGGGCCGCGATGTTGGCGAGGGCATAGGTCTTCGGATCGAGACCGGATGCCTCGAGGTTGTCGAGCCGAGCCTGGAACAGACCTTCGATGGCGTCGACGTCGTGCTGAGCAACTCCGACGAACACGTCGGTGGTACCGGATGAGACCGCCATGATCGTTCCTCCACTCATTGATCCGACATCGATCCGATGTCGGGCGGAGAGTCAGCCTAACCGGATCGGTATCGCCCAGATCGTGCGGGCTACCTTCGTCGACGACCTGCATCGGGTCCCAGCGTCCCGGCGCCGCGGTGGGTGTCGCGAGGCGGCTTCGCGGGGTGGGTCGCGCCACAAGAGAGCGGAATCCGCCACCGATGCGGTGACTGATACGGTGAAGGTGGCCGTAGGGATACTGCGTCGGCGCTTCCCATACCGCCGGTCCAGCCCGGTCGACCCCGGGGATGTAGCTCAGTTGGCTAGAGCACCTGCTTTGCAAGCAGGGGGTCACGGGTTCGAGTCCCGTCATCTCCACTCGTCATCTCCACTGGTGCGGAGCGTTCCGCAAGTGGACCGCTTCGCCGGCACACTCAGTTCATGCCCACAGCGTGCCCAATCAATTGGGCACGCCGGAGAATCGGCTGCAGAAGAGGCACCTCGATGGGACCGCGGTCCGACTCGAGCGCATCCACCGGGTAGCACGTATCCTCACGAGGTTCCGTGGTAATCGTCAACCGGTCCGGGCTCTATCTATCTAGGTGGATGGACTGCGTAGATCCGTGCCTCGCCAAGCGGTGATGCGGCGAGGACGAGCATCAAAGAAGCGCGATTCCGTGCGTTCGTCGACGAAGTCGAGCCTCGTCTTCCGAGAGCATTCGTCGCGGCCTCCGGCGCCGAGCGGGATCGCCTTAGGAAAACGCTAGCTCTCCGAACTTCGCGGGATCTGGTAGCTGCCGACGCTCGCGATAGTTGCCTGCCCATGAACGGCACTTTGAGGATACCCTTCACAGCGACGCGGACGCGTGGCGTTGCTCATCGCTCGTGGGCGGGAGTCGTGCCATTCAGGGGCTGGTTCGGCACGCCCCGGAACAACGGAGCCGTGGGTCCGGCTCTGTCCCAACCCTCCAACTTGGCAACGAGGTGGGGAGTGAAGACGGCGCCGTAAAGGATATTTGCGATGACGACGGCACCGATCATGGACAGGACGGTTGATCGAACACGGCTCGGCGACCTCGTGTCGGCCCAAGCTTCGATGGCGGTGCGTCCTTCCGGATCCGTTCGTCCGAGGATGTAGGCGAAGACCATCATCATCACGCCCATCGCGAGGGCGTCGTAGAGGGGGTACTGATGCTTGGTCCCCTGCCACAGCGCAAGCCCGGGGATTACCCGGCCGTAGTAGAAGACGCCGAGCCGGGCCCCCAGGATCCCGTTGAAGAGAAAGGCCCAGAGGAAGCCGACGACGAGCCCGACGGTGAGGAGTGTGATCGGCCTGCGCCAGTGGTACCTCGAGCTCAGCCGTCGCCCGAGCGCGGCGCTGACCACGGCGGGCGTCACGAAGTAGGCGATGTAGCCGACGGGCACTGACGCCGGCAGCCCACCCCATGTCAGATTCAACGGCCACCAAGACGGCATGCGGGGGATGGCGGGCGCGAACTGGGCGTAGACGGCCCAGTCGTAGGGCGCCTCGATCCAGGAGATCGAGATCGCCGCGATGCAGACAAGTAGGAGCGGGTGGAGGCGGCGGCGGCGATACGTGAGGTACACGCCGATTGCGACGAACGCCAACCCCCCGATGTAGGCGAAGCCGATGGACGCCTTGAGCAAGGGCGTCAACTCATGGCTCATCGGTCGCGCTCTTGGCTCGGCGCACGACATGCTTCCGGGTCGTACCGAAGCACCACGACGAAGATGAGGGCGATCAGTCCGAACAGCGTGCCCAGCATGATGACTGCGCCCACGTCCGGCACCCCTTCGATGAGAACTCCAGATCCCTGGACAGCGGAAACTATCTCAAAACCCGTCGACCGCCTGGCTCCGTAGTCCGCCGGCCGGCGGTGCCGCAGTCGACGGTCGCATTACAGTGCCGCTCCAGTTGCGGTCACTAAGTCCTCGCTCACCTTCCAAAGCCGCCTGGCCGCTTCATCGTCTCTGGCTGCCTTCGACGGTAGGTGCTGTTTGGTGCGAACCCAATACCGGCCGTTGGATTGATCCGCTTCTTCGGAGCAGGCAAGGCGTATCGAAGACTTAGCGCCCTTGGTTGCTGAAATGCCAAAGATCGAGATGGCTCGCAGCGTGAGTCTTTGGACGCCGCGGGTGTCGCCATCCTCACCCAAGTTGCTCCTTACGACGCCTGGATGAGCGGCATGAGCTATCACCCCACGTCCACCCAAACGGCGGGCGATCTCGCGGGTGAAGAGGATCAGTGCCAACTTCGATTGACCATAGGCGCGGGGCGCAGTCCACCCTCGTTCGAGCTGAAGATCCTCCCAGCTCATACCCTTTACGGCGCGGTGCCCAGCCGATGAGACATTCACGATCCGGTTGGGGGCGACGTCCCCATGTGCATTGAGAAGTCGACGGGTGAGAAGGTAGTGGCCCAGGTAGTTGACCCCGAAGTGCCGCTCGAATCCCTGAGCTGTTGTGTCGCGAACGTCCCAATAGCCTCCGGCGTTGTTGACCAGAACATCGACGGTCTCGAAGCGCCCGAGCACCTCGTCAGCACACTGAACGACGCTGCGGAGATCCCCGAGGTCGAGATAGACGGTCCGGACGTCCTCATTCCCGGTCGCCTCTCGTATCTCAGCGGCAGCGTCCTCGGCCTTGGCCATATTGCGACAGGCCAACACCGTCGTCGCACCCTTGGCGGCGAGGGCAGCTGCGGTCTCCTTGCCGACACCGCTGTTTGCACCCGTGACTACAACCACCGTTCGACTCAATGCCCCTCCCCGAAGGTGGATGAATGATAACGCCGAACGTCCGAGGTCCCGGCCTGCACCACTCACCGATGACGCCTAGACGAGGCGCCCACCTGCCCCGTACCGATGCTCCTATGGACTGTCAAGCGCGAATTGTGAGTGCGGGAGCGCTGCGAACACCTCCCGAACGACGTAGCGCTTGAGGCAACGGATCGCTTCCTTCTTGGTCAGCACTCGGTGCATATCCGGGTGGGATCGTCGACCGCGTAGTCCAACTGAGCAACGGCGAGTACAACGTTCACTACATCGGCGTCAACTGGCCCCATCATGTGTTCGTGAGCTCCAGCTTCCAAGTTGTCGGAGCTCTCTAAGGGCAGGACTGCCGGTCCTGTCAGGTGGCACCCATGAACACCGGCACGGCGAGGTGCCCCCGAACGCCGCGAGCGGGTCGGTTATCGACTGCCGCCCAACGGCCCTTCCATACCCGCTGCGCCTGGATCGGAGGGAGTTCGGGACGAACGATCACTCATCATCGTCTGGAATTGCTCAAGCAACTTGTGGAAGCCGCCCACCTCACTGGTGATAGCCGGCCAATCGGGCCCGCTCGGACACTGGGCCTGTTCTTGAAGAACGTCGGCCAGCGCAACAGTTGACCGAAGCAACCTGGAGAATGACACTGCTAGGTCCGGAATTGGGCAATGGTGATTCAATAGCCATTTCGTTGAATCCCGAGCTACGGCCCGGAATTGGTCACTGACGGCGAGCCCTGCCTCTGGCGTTGATAGCCAGTAGGCGGAGTTCAAGGAAGCCCTCAGGGGGACCAGGGTCGACTGCATCTCGATTTTCCATGGCTCTAGTTCACCGGCTGGCCCAGCTCGATCGGGTTCAGAATGATTGACCATCGTTCACCGTTGCCTTGGTCCGGTTCTCTTCCGCACCCAGCCCTGCTGTCTGAGGTCGCTTGAAACAAAGCACACGCGGTGAAAGCCACCCATAAGCGCGAACTATATGTTCACGATCGCTTCAATGCTCGGGCGAGTGCGTGGTGGCCACTGAGAGTTACCGCTGAACCGCAATGGGCGGTCGCTGCCGGAACCTCTGTCTTCTTTGTCGAGATCAGGGGGTCAGGTCAGGGACCACGATGACGGCACTTGTGCAGGTTGCGAGCACCTCGGGCTACGGTAGAACTCGCCGTCCCGCCGTCATCGACTCTTCCGAGTGCTTGCGCATCGTAGGTGGTGCGGTCGAAGCGTTTTCTCCGACAGTGTCCCTGATCACCGGCTCGGGCACGGGGCCTGCCCCTCGTGCGAGGAGTGCGCCGGCTTCCCCGGATCCTCGACGCCGACGAGATCGAGTCGCTCATGGGTGCGCTGCGCACCGAGCGGGATCGGGCCATGGCCCAGGCCATGGTGCTCGGAGGGCTGCGGCGCTGCGAGGTGCTCGGGTTGCGGCTCTCCGATCTGCGCCTCGGCGAGTGGCGGGTGTTGATCAGAGAGGGCAAGGGCGGACACGAACGCCTGGTGCCGCTCTCGCCGACCTTCTTTGCCACGGTGGTGCCGCTACATGGACCGCGAGCGACCGGTCGAAGCGACGACCGACGCGCTCTTCGTCTCGCTCAAAGGAGCGCGTCGCGGACAGCCGCTCTCGGTGCCCGGTCTCGACCAGATCATCAGCGCCGCCCGTGTTCGGGCCGGTCTCAGCCACGGCACCTGCCACGAGCTGCGCCACACCTGCTTCACCCGCTTGCGCGAAGCGGGCATGGCCATAGAAGCCATCCAGGCCCAGGCCGGTCACCGCTCCATCACCTCGACGCGGATCTACTTGCACCTCGACATGCACTGGCTGGCCGACGAGTACCGCCGGGCGATCGAAGGCATCGAGGCCGAGGCACTGGTCGGGGTTGCCCTATGACCGCGCTGGCTGCGCCACGCCACTCAGCACCACGACGCCGTGGCGGCGGGAGGCCCGAGGTGACCTGGGCCGAGCTCGACGCCAGAGCGCCGCTCATGGTGTCAACAATTACCTCCTACCTGGACCAACTCGAGGTCTCGGCCCGTCCGAGCACGGTGGCCGACGCCGAGCTGACGCTACGTCTCTTCGCCCATCGGGTGACCGCCGCCGATCCGTACTGTGTCACCGTTGCCGGCATCGGACTTGTCCACATCTAGTACTTCAAGCGCTGGCTGGCGGCCCGTCCGGGCAAGAACGGCAAAGGGATGTCCACTCTTCACGATCCGGCACCGCCTCAGCACCCTGCTGACCTTCTTCTAGCGCATCATGTTATGTGAGTACGACGACGCTCCGGCCCGCCTGCTCTTCTACTCGAGCGACTTCCCTGCCCTCTACTAGCCCCTGCCCAAGTTCTTGGACGACCCCACTGCGTCGAAGTTCATGGCCTCCCTGGCGCTCGATCCGAACCTGCGCCGTCGCCTCATGGTCGAGCTGCTGGCCCGCACCGGCATGCGTGTCGGCTAGCTCGGCTGTCTCGAAGACGACGCCATGTTGCGCTACGACGTAGTCTATCGCCTCCGCATCCCCGTCGGCAAGCTCCACAACTACCGCTACGTGCCGCTGTTGCCGATGCTGGTCTACCTCATCGTCGACTACAAGGCCCTGCTCTTACCGTCGCGCTCGGGACACCTGCTCTAACTAGACGACTGCGGTCCCTTCTACCGTCTCACCGTGCACCGCTACGTCGCCGCCGTGGCCAAGCGAGCCTTTGTCGGTCCCGTCCATCCTCACCAGCTGCGCCACACTCTCGCCACCCAGTCCATCAACCAGGAACTGGGCCTCAATTAGCGCGGGGACTTGGGCTGGCAGATAGCTTCTACTCCCAGAGAGTTGCCAGCCAAAAAGACGCGGCATTCGCTGCCTTCACGAGGTGCCGAAAAGACATGCCAGAGTTCCCTGCGATTACTCACGTGGCGCTAACGGTTACGAGCCTCGAACGGAGTGAGCCTTGGTACAAGGCTCTGTTCAGCTCGGACCCGATCCTTGACGAGGACACAGGTCCTTTCAGGCGTGTCGCTTGGCTTACGAGCGGCACAATCGTCGGTCTAACTCAGTTCCCTGATTTGAACAGCACTCAGCCGTTCAACGAGCGCCGGCCGGGTCTCGATCATCTGGCTTTCGGCTGTGCCAACCGCGATGAGTTAAAAGCGTGGGAAATCCGCCTGAACGAGCTCGGCATCCCTAACGGTGGCATCGTGGACGCACCTTCCTACTCGGCATTGTCATTTCGAGACCCCGATAACATCGCACTCGAGTTCTTCGCGCCTCGGGGCTAGGACGGGCGGAGTATCCGACTGCTATCCGGCGCTGCACGGCCATCCCCTACCGCCGTACATGAGCGGGTCGGTTATCGACCGTGGCTGAACGGCTCAGTGGAGCTAGATCGTTCTCGGAGTATCCTCTGGCGGTCCTCGGCGCCGAGACGTGAAGGCTCCGTCGAGTCGATGAAGTCGATGAGTGCGTCGACAAATTGCTCCGGAGCCTCGGTCTGAGGGAAATGGCCCACGCCCTCGATGATCACCAGTCGGCTCCCGGGAATGGCCTCGTGCGCGGTGTAGGCGTGGTTCACCGGGACGATGTCGTCCCTGTCCCCCCAGATGATCAGGGTCGGCATTGGGGCCGCAAGGTAGAGCCGATCCATCGCGCTCACTGTCTGACCACCGGGATCGATGACGGACTTGATGGTGCGGGCGAACGCCTGGCGGTTCTCCGCCTCGGCCAGTGACGCGTAGGCACTCCACATCTCGGTGATACGACCCAGGCGGACGCCGCGATCGTTCATCGTCCGAAACAGGCTATTTCCCCAGTCGCGAACAAATCCCGGGAAGATCACGGGCATCACGTACTCGCTCCCCGGCAACGTCATCAACCGGAGCATCCAGTTCACCTCTCGTCCCAGGCCACCACTGTCGACGAGGACGAGACGTTCGCATCGCTCGGGATGCTGATAAGCGAGCTGCATGGCCACCCCGCCACCGAAGGACTGGCCGACGACGGAGGCACGGTCAATGCCGAGGACCTCGAGCAGATCACGGACTCCGCTGGCGAATGCGCCGAGTGAGTAGTCCCCTACGGGTTTCTCGGACTCACCGTGACCCATGAGGTCTGGTGCGATGACCGTGAAGCGATCAGTCAATCGCGGGATCACATCTCGCCAGGTCCGAGAGCTTCCGGCGATGCCGTGAAGGAGCAGCAGAGCGGGCCCGTTTCCCTCCATCCGGTAGGCCATGTCGTGGCCGTGGATCAAGACTCGCTGGAGCTTGTCTTCCATGGCGACATTCTCCTCCAACGGTGCGGGCGGCAGAGGAGGAGCTCCTGCCCTGAAGGGGGGTGAGTTCCTAACGGCAGTCAAGCCCCTCAGGCCACATTTTCGCTAGCTTCTTTTCCAGGCGGGTCGGTGGCCGGAGCGACCTTTCGGGCCGACTCCTTTCTGCCTCGGCCCGCCGCTCTGTTCTTGAGGGCTTTGGCTGGGGTGTTCCGACGACGGGCCGCCCGAACTTTGGGGTCGATCTTGAAGCGATCGGTGCAGGCTGCTTTGCCTTCGGCCTCGGTGATCGTCTCGCCGCCTTCGTCTCGCAGCTGATAGAGCTCTCCTTTGCGCCAGCAGGCGGCGATCCGGGTGATGAGGACGGCCGACACGGAACAGAGCGCTGAATTGTGGTGCTTGCCCTCGACCATGACGAGCCGGTAGTAGCGCTGCGCCAGTGTCGGATCGATATGCCGGGCGTGATCGGCTGCCATGTAGAGGGCCTGGCGCAGGCCGGCATCACCGGCCTTGGTGATGCCCTTGTGTCCCGCCACCAGTCCGGACTGGTCGATCTTGGGCACAAGACCGGTGAAGGAGCGGACGCCGGCCAGGTTGGCGAAGCGGTTGAAGTCGCCCGAGTTGCCCAAGATGGCCGCAGAGAGGACGGGCCCGAGCCCCGGCGCCGAGCGGACGATGCCCTTGGGGTCGGCCTCGTCATAGAGAACGGTGATCCGCTTGTCGGCGGCGGCGATCTCGTCGTCGAGCTGACGGAATACTCGGATTTCTGAGGCGATGTCGTGGGCCAACTCGGTGAAGTCGAGGCCCCCGCCTGACCACAGCTCGAGGGTCTCGCTCGCCATGGCCAAGAGCTCGTCGGCCTTGTCCTCACGCCAAGTCCCGCACTCGAGCGGATCAACAACGCGGAGAGCCGGCTGCGCCCAAGTCGCTTGAGCGCCCGTGGATCGGCGTATTTCTCCAAGATGACCAGCGCGGTCTTCGAAGCGGTGGCCGATCCGAGGGAATCGGCCCAACCCGGTCCGAGCAGCTCGACCAGTGCATCGAGACGCAGGCTGGCGGCGCTCCGGCGTTTGACCAGGCTGAAGCGGTGGCGGACGGCCCGGCGCAGTGATTGGGCCGGACCGAGGTTGTCGATGCTCCGCATGCCCTCAGGGTGGAGCAACGGCAGACGGGCCAGCACCCGCTGAATCCAACTGGTCGGTCTTGGTGTGCTTGTTGTAGTAGTCCCGCAGATCGGCCGACTGCTCCGGGGGCACCAAGATGACCGTGGCGCCACGTGCTTGGAGCCAGGCCGACAGGGGCACCCAGGCGTTGCGGGTGGGCTCGAGAATGACCGTCACCGAGGCACCGTCGGGGATCTTCACCCACAGGCGCTCGAGGTCGGCGGTCGTCGTGCGGAACTTCCACGACGACCAGATGAACTCACCCCGCTCGTCGGCCAGGCTGGCCCGGTGGTCGGCCGCCGAGTTCCAGAAAAGGGATGCACGTGCGTCGGGAGGCTCGTCTGGTCGACGATCACCGTTGTGGAGTCGAGCTGTCGCTCGCTCCGACCCCCGAAAAGTCAAGCCAGAAGAACCGACCCGACGCACCCTACGAAGGGCTTCCGCTTCAGAGGTGGATGCCCGGAACCAACGCTAAATGCCCCCGTACGCCAATGATGCAGCGACGGCCCAAACGCCCTCGAAGGCGATCTCCAACGGGAAAGGGCTCGATCAGGCTCAAATCGGTTGCCGCGGCTTCGTGAAGAAGCGCCATCAATCGGCGAGGCCGCGACGGTGGGCGTAGGCGACGGCTTGAGAGCGGTCACGGCTTCCCGTCTTGGTGAAGATGTGGTTGACATGGGTCTTGACCGTCACCTCACTGACATAGAGGTGGGCCGCGATCTCAGAGTTCGAGAGGCCCGCTGCGATCAGCCGAAGCACCTCTGCTTCCCGGCTCGTCAACCCATCCGGCAATGAACCGCCGTCGCGAGGCGAGGTGGGCAAGGACGCGACATCCACGAGCCGGGCTTGGACCGCCGGGTCGAGAACGGCTTGGCCCGAGGCGGCGGCTTCCAAGGCACGGCCGATGTGATCGCGACCGGCATCCTTCGTGAGATATCCGATCGCTCCTGCCCGCAGCGCCCCGACGATGGACTCATCGTCGGCATACGTGGTCAGCGCTACCACTTGGGTCTCAGGGTGGTCCGCGCGGATGCGCTCTGTTGCCTCGACCCCGTCCACTCGGGGCATTCGAAGGTCCATCAGCACCACGTCTGGAGACACTTCCGCAACCAAATCGACCGCCTCTTGACCGTCAGAGGCTGACCCGATCACCTCGATCCCCGGCATGGTCTGTAACAAGGTAACCAGTCCCTCGCGGACTACCGTCTGGTCGTCGACCACGATGACTCTCACACCGGCACCGCCACCTCGACGGTCCAACCAACTGCGCTCGGCTCGGCGCTGACTTGGCCACCCAAGAGTTCGATCCGCTCGCGCATGCCTTGCAAGCCGAATCCACCGCCCGTCATCTTCAACTCGCTTGTGTCCGCGTCAGGACAGAGGCCGTTGATGACGCTCAGCGTCGTCGTGTGCGCGGCAAAATCGAGGCGAATGGACAGCGGTGCCCCAGGTGCGTGCTTCCGGGCATTGGTGACTGCCTCTTGGGCGGCCCGATAGAGGGCTAGAGCGGCATCCGGCGCGAGTGGATGGGGCGCACCGGTCACGGTCAGCTCGGCGCCGTCGCGGGCGGCCAAAGACGCCAGTTGCTCGGCCAGAGCCACTGGCTCGTCGCGCAACGCGTGCACTGCCTGGCGCGTCTCCTCTAGGCCCTGGACTGCGAGCCGCCGTGCCTGTCTGACCAAATCCCGCGCCTTCGTCGATCCGTCGCCGCTCTCCAAGAGCGCATCGGCGGCGTCCAACTGGACTGACAGAGCCCCGAGAGAGTGGGCCAGGACGTCGTGGACCTCGCGTCCGATTCGGTTGCGCTCAGCCAGAGCAGCCGCCCTATCCCGCTCGGCGTCGGCCCGGACCCGCTCGGCGAGGAGTTGTTCGGCCTGAAACGCCCGTTCCACATATTGCCGGCGACTGGCGCCAACCATCAGCCCGACAACCACCGTGACGGCCCCTTCGACAATGAGGACAACAGGACCGCCGACCGCCAAGGTGGCCACCGCCAGGGCGGCGACGCCGATCACCCCCACGCCGAAGGCCGGTAGTCCCTCGCAGGCGATCCCCGCACCGAGCCCCGCAACGGCCAAAAAGGTAATGGCGATGGGCGCCAACGCTGCGAGGGCGCCGCCGGACGCGGCCAGGAGGGCGAGGAGGCACCACGTCGTGCGGCCCGGGGCTCGCAACCGCCGGCTGGCCATCCAGCCCAGCCATCCGATTCCGGCGCCGACCATCAGACCCGCCTTCACGGGATCGTCGGTCTGCACGCCCTTCGGTGGCGGCTGATGTGCCGTGACCCACAGCAAACCGGCGAGTGCAGCGAGGCGAGCAGCGCTGAGCATGCGCTCCGTCCTCGTCCCAAGCTGGGCTCGGAGTTGGGATGCCAGTCCCACGGACACGATGATCTCACCCGGCCTCGGTTGCCCGCGGTTTCGAGGTTCAGGCCGCTGCCGGGGACCGGACGAGTCCGCCACGCTCGATGACCGCACCCGTGCGGAGGGTCTTGAGGTAGAGCACGCCGGTCCGGCTTGCCACCTCGGCCATGGCCATAAGGACGAACGCCGCACCCCAGGCTGATCCGGAGGTGATGTGGTGGAAAACACTGAAGCGGGCGACGGCGGCCTGCCCGCCGTGCCCCACCCACAGAGCAAAGCCCATGCGAGCCCCGATGCCGACCACCCACAGGACGGCCGCCACGAGGCCCGCCTTGGCGAAAGCGCTGACTCCGTCACGCCGGACTTCGGTCAAGAGCCCCGCACTCGCTCCCAAGGCCGCTCCCACGGTGGCGAATCCGACAATGAGTAGGAGGTCATTGCCGGCAGTGGGGATGGCGTGCAGGAACTGAGCGGCTACGAAGACCGTGACCACCAAAGGAAAGACCAGCCGGGCCCGGGTCACCTTGTGTCCCCGGATCTGGAGGACGACCAAACCAATAAGGGCGATGTTCATGAGGTAATCGGTGATTGTCATGCCTTCAGTGTCTGATATCGAAGCCGATCTGCCATCGTCCGGAGGGTGGAGGTCTGGGTGGATTCGATCTCCACCCGAGTCCAATGAGACCTAGAACGGGCTGCGCCACGCTGGCGGTGGTAGGCACCAGTACCCGAGTCGGGCGAGCGCGTTATTGGTGCTACCAGGGTTTTTCCCGATCATAAGCGTCGTGGTCACATTCTGGAGATGCCCTGCGTCAAATATGGTGTGACGACGATGGAAGCGACAGATTTCGACGCCGAGAGGCCCCGGTTGACCGCGATCGCCATCCGGATACTCGGGTCGGAAGCCGATGCTGACGACGTCCTTCAGGAAGCCTGGCTACGGCTCTCCCGCACCGCCGACGTCGACGATCTCCCCGCCTGGCTCACAACCGTCGTGACACGGCTGTGCCTTGACCAGCTACGCAAGCGGCGTACCAGGTCAGTGATCGAAGCCGTGGCGTCCCCCGACGATGCTCCGGTTGACCCTGAGGCCGACGCGCTGCTCGCCGAGATGACGGGCGACGCGATGCAGGTCGTCCTTGATGCCCTGGTACCGGCCGAGCGGGCAGCGTTCGTCCTGCACGACGTGTTCGGCTATCCGTTCGACGAGGTCAGCGCTGTGATGGGGCGCTCGGGTACCGCTGTACGCCAGTTGGCGAGCCGGGCAAGGCGCAAGGTGCAGGGCGTGCCGGAGCCGGCCCCGTCGCAGGCAGCGCGTGCCGAGAACCAGCGGGTCGTCGACGCGTTCCTTACTGCGGCCCGCGGTGGGGAGCTTGCCACCTTGTTGTCGCTGCTCGCGCCCGATGCCGTCATGCGTGCCGACCTGGTCGGGCAAACGATCGGCTCGGAATCCGCGTATGAGGGGGCAGCCGCCGTGGCTGCTCGCTTCAACGGCACCCGGGGGGCGGCACCGGTCACCATCGATGGTGAGCTGGGTGCCGCTTGGATCCAAGCCGGGTCGACCAAGGTGGCATTTGTCTTCCATCTCGAGGCGGGCCTGGTGCACGAGGTAGAGCTGATCGCCGACCCAGACGTCCTGGCGACCATGGACATAGTTCGTGTGCGGGACAAGTCGAGAGGTTGATGTGCGCGAATCACGTTTGGCATCCCAAGCGACAGTCAGACACAGTGAAAGGAAGCGAGGATCATGAAGACCATGACATGTGAGCAACTTGGTGGCCCGTGCGGCTCTCCGCACCAAGGCGCGACTGCAGACGAGGTCATCAAGGCGCAAGATCGACATCTCAAAGAGATGGTCGCCAA
Organism: uncultured Acidimicrobiaceae bacterium; assembly: GCA_963769905.1. Lineage (GTDB taxonomy): Bacteria > Actinomycetota > Acidimicrobiia > Acidimicrobiales > RAAP-2 > Bog-756. The sequence continues at coordinate 1,004,584 of CAVYNG010000001.1, read as the reverse complement.
CGGTGACACGACGCACGAAGGTGCCTTGAAGGAGATGAAGGGTCGGTGGAAGAACCCCATCAAAGGTATGGGTTGGTATCGGCAAGCCAAGCGCGATTTTGCCGATCTTCCCGAAGGTTGATGGTGTGAGTAACCCGCGAGTGCCCGGTGGGGCGGTGCACAAGCTTCCCGGAGACCTGCGCAAGGCGCTGATGACCAACTCCACGGCGCTACACGCTTGGGAGGACATCACGCCTCTGGCCCGCAACGAGTTCATCTGCTGGGTCGAGGATGCCAAGCAGGAGATGACCCGAGAACGGCGCATTCGCCGGACCCAGGAGGAACTGGAGGAAGGCCAGCGTCGGCCCTGCTGCTGGCCGGGGTGCAAGCATCGGGAGCGCACAGGCAGATAGCCGGCTGGGTGAGTTCATATCGCCATCAGGAGGGGGTCGGTTATCGACCGTCACCGATCGGCACCATGGAGATACACCTCAGCTGGCGGCGAAGTCGTTCTAAGGCGCCGACGACCGAGTGCAAACGCCGGATTGGTGACCAAGAGTGGGTCTTAACGGCCATCCCGCAATCCGCAATCCTGAGCGGTTGCGCCCGGGCCACCGACGGACGCGTCGCGGGTCCGCGACACCTGGCTCCGCGTGGCAGCGGAGGCATCGTGGCAGAATCGGCGCCCGAGCAGGAGGAGGCCGCATGACCACGACGACACCAGTAATGACGCCCACGGTGAAGATTCATCACCACCTGGACATGGCGGCCGGTATCGACCGACACCTCATCAAGGCCGAAATGGCGAGGGTCAACAGCTTCAACGCCAAGCTGGCCGTGGTGGTCACCAACATCGTGGGCTCCATGTGGTGCGCCTACGTCTTCACGCTGCTTGCACTCATGTCACTCCCCGCGGTGTTGAGTGCGTTCTCCATCTTCGCCGGGGTGTTCCCTGCCTGGCTCGTCAAGGCCAGCCTCATCGCCCTGGTGGCCTGGATCGCCCAGACCTTTCTCCAGCTGGTGCTGCTCAGCGTCATCATGGTGGGCCAGCAGGTGCAGTCCTTGGCCGCCGACGCTCGGAGCGTGCAGACCGAGCAGAACACGGCCTCGCTCCTAGACGGGCTCAACGTGGCGACGCCCGGAGGCATCACCGACGCCGTCGTCATCCTCCTCAAAGCCATGGGGAAAACCGACGAGCAGATCGCGGCGGCGACGGCACCGGCACCACCGACCGGGGTCACGACGACGTGATGCTGTGACCGAAGGGTTCGGGCGCCGAACCGCTAACGCTTCATGCCTAAATATCCCCGAACGCTGCCGGATCGGAGTCGCGTTATCTGCATTGGAACGCGGGAACCGCTCGCGGCCAGCCAACTACCCATGATCAGGCACATGGGGGATACCGTGAACGCCGTGGATCTCCCAGAGCTAATGGTCAGGGACGCCGACGAATGGCGAAGATGGTTGAGCGGCCATCACTCCGATTCACTGGGTGTCTGGCTGGTACTGGCCAAGAAGGGAACGGTCGATCCAACAACCGTCTCGTACGACGAGGCTCTTGACGAGGCGATCTGCTTCGGCTGGATTGATGGTCAATTGGGGCGTCGTGACAGCGCTACGTTCCGACGACGTTTCACGCCTCGAAAAGCTCGCAGCCCGTGGTCTCAACGGAACGCTGCCATCGCTGAAAGGCTGATCGCCACCGGCCGAATGCATCGATCCGGCGAAGACGAGGTGCGGCAGGCGAAAGAGGACGGTCGATGGGAGGCCGCCTACGCCGGGCAAGCCAGCATCGAGATGCCGGAGGATCTCGCCACTGCCCTGAGTACCAATCCTCGCGCAAAAGCGATGTTTGAGACGCTCACGAGTGCGAATCGGTACGCCATCCTCTACAGGATCGGAAACGCCAAGAAACCCGAAACCCGCTACAGGCGCATTGGCCAGTTTGTCGAGATGTTGGCCCGAGGTGAGACGATCCACCCCAAGGCTCCATGATCACCCCCGAGCGGAAGATTCACTGCCGACGGAATGTCTCACATCGCACCGGGTCGAGTGGGGTTATCGACCGAGGCTGACCGGCGCTTTGATGGAAGGGGACTTCTTTCGCCTTCCTCCAAACTTTGGGGAGCAGACCATATAGATCCAGCCCATCACGAGAACTGATGGACTAAGACACTGTGAGCGAGACCCGACTGATTCTCACTTGCGGGTTGCCCGGGGCGGGGAAGACCGCACTCGCGACCCACCTGGCCACGGACCGGAGCGCCGTGCGCCTCACCAAGGACGAATGGCTCTGGGCCCTCGGCTCCACCCCTTGGGACGAGCGGATCCGACAGAAGGTCGAAGGTGAACTCTGGCGTCTCGCCCAAGAAATCCTGAGCCTCAGCGTGAGCGTCGTCCTCGATTTTGGGCTTTGGGCGCGAATCGAACGTGACGAGATGCGATCCGCGGCTCGCGGCCTTGGTGTCGGTGTCGAACTGCACTACCTCAACGTGCCGGCCGACGAACTCTGGCGGCGCATCGAGGGCCGGAACTCAAAGCCACCCTGGGACAGCTACCCGATCAACCGCACGGACCTCGACGGGTGGCTACGCGTCTTCCAGGCGCCCGATGCTGCCGAACTGGCCTTGTTCGACCCCCCGCCAACCTCAAACTGAGGCACTACCAAATCTTTCAGTCCCGACCGGCGGACTTACGGATGGGTCTGCTCTAACCTTGCCGATGATGGCGGCGAAAGCTGGCCCCACAAATGAGGATTGCGACAACGCGGCTCGCCTCGGACTACTCACTCTGATGGCGGACCGGGACTCGGACTCGCCCATGGAGCAGCTGGCCGCGCTACATCCTCGCGACGACACGTTCCCGGCTGAGGTCCTGCTCGCGTTGGCCGCACAGGCGATCGGAGAGTCCGGTGCGTCACAAGCCGAGCCGACCCAGTACGAGGGGATGCGCGATCGCTATCTTCCCGAGTACCAATTCCGTGGCAAGTCCCAGCAGCACAAGAGCCATTACGCCCTGATGGCCGCTGCGATGATGAGAGCTGGCGTCTACCCCGACCTCCTCGACGAGGCATACGGGTGGGGCGCGGACGACATGTGGGAGTACGCCTTCTACGCCCTGGTGCTCTACGCCCGGTTGGCCGCCGAACGGACCGGGCGATCGCCCGAGGCGATTGCAATGGCGATTGCCGAGCGTCGCGGTATTGATCTGGGGGGCTCCTATCCGCCCACAACGAAGGCCACCACGACATAGGCGGCATGACGATCGAAGTTCTCGCGTCGACGGTCGTGGATGTCGTCGTCCTCGGATCGGCGTGAACTGATGGTCGAAGACCAGCCAACACCCGCGCACCTCTCCCCTCGCGGTGCGTTGCCATCGTTCCGGGCTGAGATAACGCGGTCAGAGCCGGGTTCGGGGCAGGGCGCGGTTGGAGCGGATCAGAGGTGTGCAGCGGCTGCCACGGTCAGGCTTTCGGTCAGTAGGCGGTCTATGCGGCCCACCCGGCCCTGAGGTCCTCGATGTCGATGCCGCGCCTCAGAAGCTTCGTCGTGTAGATGTTGTCCGTACTGAGGTGTTTGGACAGGGCCGTCGCGATGCCCACCACCAGCAGGGCAGGCAGAACCAGGGAGAAGTTCCCCGTCATCTCGACGGCACTGGCCGTCGCCGTCAGCGGGGACTGGGCGGCAGCACCGAAGACGCCTCCCATTGCCACGACTGCGACGACGGCCGGTGAGCCGACCGTGTGCCCGAAGACGTGCTGGATAACCGACCCATAGGCCATCCCGGTCATCGCGCCGATGAACAGTGACCGAGCGAACACACCTCCCGACCCGCCAACGGAGAGCGTCAAACTGGTCGCCACGATCTTTGCCGCAAGGAGCACGAGGAGGAACCACAGGACGTAGTGCCCCTCGACCGCTCGCTCCATCACAAGATAGCCGACGCCGTGCATCTCGGGGAGTGCTAGGAGGACCGCGCCCAGGGCAAGGCCACCAACGGCCGGGCGTGCCCATTCGGGCCGCCCTCGCCACTGCGCGTCGACCCTGTCCTCCATGCGGCAGAGCACCGACTTGAACGCCCAGCCGAGCAAACCTGACACCAGACCGAGGACGACCAAGAGAAGAAAGACAGCCGGTTGCTGGACGACCAGTCCATGGGGCAGGGTGGCGAAGAAGGGTGCCGACCCGAACACTGCTCGACTCACGAGATCGGCGGCCACACCAGAAAGAATGGTCGCAAACAGGGTTTCGATCGAGAAGTCGCGGAGGATGATCTCGAAGCCGAAGAAGACACCCGTCAAAGGCGCGTTGAAGGTCGCTGCGATTCCTCCGGCGGCACCGCACGCAACGAGCACACGCAGCCTGTTCGGCGGCATCTCGAAGAGCTGCCCGAGGGTCGACGCCGCCGCAGAGCCGATCTGCACGATGGCGCTCCCGAAGTTCTGGACTAGTCCTTCCCCGCGGGCCGGTTTCTGTACTCTCACCGGACATGGGGAACCACCAGATCATTCGCCTCGCTGACCGCCCCGATGCGGTGGACACCGTGGCCCGGTGGGACTTCGAGGAGTGGGGCACCGGACCCGAAGAAGTGAGTCTCGAAGCGACCAGGCGGAGATTCGCCTCCTGGGCCACCGACAGAGGCATCCCCTGCGCCTACGTCGCAGTGGTTGACGACGAGGTGTGCGGTTCGGCGTCCTTGGTCGACCATGACATGTCCGACCCGCCGGAGAGTACCGAGGACCTGCGACCGTGGCTGTCGGGGGTCTATGTCAAACCCGAGCGCCGCAAGACGGGGCTGGGGGCCGCTCTGGTCGAGGCAGTCGAGAAGGCGGCGAGCAACCTCGATCACCCCCGCCTTTATCTCTTCACCAGTCCGGTCACCGCAGTGAAGTTCTACGCGCCCATGGGATGGGAGGAGATCCTCTCACTCAGGTACGAGGGCAAAGAGGTCGTCGTCATGCAGAAGGTGCTGGCAGTCGAGGAGGCCAGCCCATAGCCGCGAAGCGATGTGCTCTCAGCTACCTGTACGTCGAGGCTGTCTTCGAGGTTGGAGCAATGACTCAAACCCGGTGAGGACACAGGCGTTGTGGAGCACTACCCGCATGATCAACGATTGATCGCTCGCGTTCGAGGGTGAACGACGGATCGGCCGGCAGTTCGTTCAGCGATCAGACGCGAGGCTCGTCGACACCGGGCTTGCCAACGGTGGCCCTACCAACTCGCAGAACCGAGACGCGGCTGGCGACAACTCACCCGAGCGGTGCACCAGGGCGAGTCGCCGGACCGCCGGCGGGTGCGGTTTGGAGACGACGGCTCCGAAATGCTCGGCAAACCGAGCGAGTGCCTCGGGTACCAGAGCCGCACCGGCACCTGCCAGCACCAGCGGGATGACGGCCTCCCGCTGCGCCGAGACCACCGCCAGCATCGGAGTAATCCCGAGCGCGCCCAGCTGCTCGTCGAGCAATCGACGGGTGGAGGTGCCTTCGGGTGCTGCCACGAGAGGGGTGTCGTCACGGACCACGATGTTGGCTCCGCTGCGGCTACCCGAAGATGACTTGCCCGGTGGATGGATGAACACAAGCGACTGGGAGCCGAAGTCGGTGGACTCGAACGACTCCGGGACGTGCAGCGCGTCGGTCAGACCGAGCTCGCATGTCCCGTTCTCCACCAGCTCGAAGAGCTCCCGACTGTCCTCGGGAGCCGCTAAGTCGACCCGCACACCGGGATGATCGCCACGGAAGCGTCCCACAAGGCCGGCCATCGGGTCGGCCGCCAGCGTTGGCAGGCTGCAGAGGCTGAGCGAGCCCGCCACAAGTCCCGTCACTGCCTCCACCGCTGCCCGGCCCGTCTCGATGTCCCGCAATGCCTGACGGGCCGGTCCGAGGAGCGCGATCCCTGCCGCGGTCAGCTGCACCCGCCTCCCGACTCGGGAGAAGAGTGGGGTGCCGAGCTCGGCCTCGAGCTCCTTTACGGCGAGTGAGAGAGCGGGCTGCGAGACGAACACGGCTTTCGACGCCGCGGTGAACCCACCGTGATCGACGACGGCGACGAAGTGGCGGAGGCGGTTCGTATCCATTTGCATAGCCTATCGACAGGAGCAGAAATCTCTATTCGACTTCTGAGTCGTGGAGCGTCAGCTTGGAGCCGTGGAGGACGTTGCGGCGAGGACCTTGTCCTCGACCAGATGGCAGCGGCTGCTAACCGAGCCGAAACGCCCGGAACGCATCAGGAACCGGCCCACGGCTTTCTGGCTCACTGTCGCGGCAGTGTGCATCGGTGCCTTCATGGGTCAGCTCGATGCGAGCATCGTGACAGTCGCTCTCCCAACACTCCAGCGGACCTTCGATGCAAGCGTTGGCGCGGTCGCCTGGGTGGGCCTCAGCTACCTCCTAGTCCTGGTCGCGAGCGTGGTCGCCGTCGGGCGCTTCGCCGACATGTGGGGACGCAAGCTTCTGTATGTCTACGGCTTCGGCGTCTTCATCATCGGGTCCGCGCTGTGCGGGCTTGCCCCCGGCCTCGGGTGGCTCGTCGGCTTCCGGGCTCTCCAGGCGGTCGGAGCTGCAATGCTCCAAGCCAACAGCGTGGCGATCATCATCCTTGCCGTCCCGAAGCACTCGCGAGGGAAGGCGATCGGGATTCAGGGCGCGGCCCAGGCTGTCGGTCTGGCGCTCGGGCCCCCGGTGGGTGGGTTCCTCCTCGCCGCCGGTGGGTGGCGACTCATCTTCTTCGTCAACGTGCCGTTCGGGCTCCTGGGGATGGTCGCCGGGGTCCTCTTGATCCCGCGCAGTCGCAACCTCCAGAACCCGATGCCATTCGATTGGTCGGGCTTCATCCTGTTCTTCCCCGCTGTGATCGCACTGTTCGTGGCCATCTCCTTCGGTAACGCGCGCGGATGGACCTCGCCGTCGATCATCGGGCTCCTCGTGGGTGGATCAAGCCTCGTGGCGGCCTTCGTCCACCGCGAGCGGCGTTGCGAGCAGCCGATGCTGGATCTCCGACTGTTCCGCCAGTCACGCTTCAGCGCCGGGATCACGAGCGGGTTGCTGTCCTACCTAGTGATGTTTGGTGTCCTGTTCCTCGTGCCGTTCTACCTCGAACGCGGTGTCGGGCTCGGGTCAGGGCGCGCCGGACTCGAGCTGATGGTCATGCCAGTGGCGCTCGGTGCTACGGCTCCGTTCGCCGGACGACTCGCTGACCACGTCGGAGCGCGTCCTCTCACTGTGGGCGGAATGGCCTGCGTCGCCGGTGGCCTCGTGGCCCTGGCCGCTCTCCGCTCGGGGAATGGTCTGTTCCTGGTGTTCCTGGCCGTGGTCGGAATCGGCATGGGTGCCTTCACTCCACCGAACAACGCCGCGATCATGGGATCTGTCCCTGCTGACGAGGCAGGTGTGGCGTCTGGAGTGCTGAACATGACTCGCGGCGTGGGAACGTCCCTCGGACTGGCCGTCACTGGACTCGTCTTCGCCCAAGCCGGCGGCAGTTCGACCTCCTCGGGGATTGTCGATCACGCGTTCTCGGTCACGTCCCTCGTGCTCGCGACTGTCGCTCTTGTCGCCGGTCTCGTCGCAGCCGCATGGGACAGTGGGCCACCCGCCTGTCCGGCCGGGGTGATGGTCGAGTGAAGTCAGGTCCCGACGCGCTCAGTCTGACCACACGGAGCGCCTGGTATCGCGAGCGTGCACGTCACCAGTCGGATAGGCATCCCTCATGTGCCTGGTCTAGCCACGCTTGATAACCGACCCGTTGCCGGCAGTCGGGCGCGGCCTGGGCGATGGTGGTTCGGAGCGATCTGAAACATTGACTCCGTAGTTGAGGCCACTGCAGGCAACCGTCGAGAGCGGCTCCTCGGCCGTGGCCGCAAGCTCGAAGCGGCCACCCTCGGTTGGAGTGTCGTCGGCGTCTTCGTGCTGGCCTATGCCGCGATCCAGGCCCGATCCGTTGCTTTGGCGGGATTCGGTCTCGACAGCCTCATCGAAATCGGCGCATCGGCCGTCGTCCTGTGGGAACTGGCCGACGTTGATGCCAAGCGTCAGCACCTGGCATTGCGCCTTATCGGAGCCGCCTTTGTGGGACTGGCCCTCTACCTGGGCGTCCAGAGCACGATCATTCTATTGATCGGGTTCCACCCCCATCACAGCGTCCTGGGCATCGCATGGACCGCCATGACCGCGTGCGTGATGTTCGGTCTGGCATTTGGCAAGGCGAGTGTGGGTGCCGCCTTGGGCGACCCTGTTCTGCGTGCCGAAAGCCGGATCACGATGATCGACGGGATGCTGGCAACCGCAGAACTCGCCGGTCTGGTGCTGAACGCCCTCGCAGGGTGGTGGTGGGCCGATCCGATCGATCGCTGCCGGATACGTGCTGTTGTACTACGCCGTCAGAGAGGCACGAGAGTCGTTGAGCAGGTAAACGGATCGGCCCTCAGTGCGAGCCGGTCACGGCGAGCATCCCTAGGGCAGCGGCCATCGAAAGGGGCACGGCGACCGCTCCCAATCGACTGGCCTTGGCGATGGATGGGCGGGCACCGGCCGACCTCGCCGCGCGCAGCCACAAGAACCAGGCGAGCGAACCGGTGACCAACAGATTCGGTCCGATGTTCAGACCGACGAGGAGGGCAAAGGGTCGAGGTGGGACTCGGGCGGCCAAGAGCGATGAGGCCGGGAGGTTGTTGACGAGCACACTGGAGAGGGCGGCCACTACTGCGGTGCCCCACGCGTCAAGGTGCGACAGGAGATTCGCCGGTCCCGACCACGTCCGGCCCAGGGTCCCGAGAGCGACAGCCACGCCGAATAGTCCGACGAGAACCGGCAATCCGAGCGTCTCCAGAGACCCTCTTGGCGAAATGTCCGGACTGAACGACCGGATGCTGATTGCCGCCAAGCCGACGAGTGCCACCGGCACCGCCGGAGATCGGAGGACGAGAACCAACACGGTCACGGCGGCTATCGCAACCAGCCCAACGCCGAGTACCGGTCGCTCCGCCGCTGAGACCGGGGTCACTGTGGTGCGCAGCGTCCGATGCTCGCTGGCCCCGACCACCACTGCCGTCACGAACGCCGCCGCCAAACCGGCCGGGGCCATATGCCGGAAGAACGCTCCACCCGAGAGGTGGAGGTGCCCGAGCACGATGAGGTTCGTCAGATTCGATCCGGGGAGCAAGAGCGACCCAGCATTAGAGAGAAGCAGGCAGCCGTAGAGAAGCGGAGCTTCTCCTTCACCTCGACTGCGGGCCGTGTAGACGAGGATCGGAGTCCAGAACGCCACCGATGTGTCGAGGTTCAACACGGTTGTGACGGCCACCACGAGGAGGACCGCCCCGGCGTAGAGCACGAGGCCGTTCGGCGACCGACGGGCCAGCCAATGTCCTGCAGCCGAAAACAGCCCGTCGTCATCGGCGACCTGACCCACCAAGAGCAGGCCGACCACCAGCACGAAGGGCGGCCAATCCTGCGCTGCGGCGCTGCGTGCCTGGCTGGGGCTGGCAAACGCAGCCGCCATAAGTCCGGCGAATCCAACAGCCGCTAGCAACCAGCCGAGTCGGTGAACGCCGTCAGGACGCAGATTCGATTCGAGGCGCTCGCCCACATTGCAAGCATGCCCGGATCTACAGAGCCGCGGATCCTGTAGTGCCGGACACCGGTCGGTCGGCGTGTTCGGGTACCCGCTCGTGCCGGTCAGCCACGGTCGATAAGCGACCCGGTCTTGGCGGTATGCGACGGTTATTCCGGAGCTGAGCATCAGTCTCCCACGGGCCTGGCGGACGCCGTCACAGCGAGCCATAGTTCCCATGTGGCAAAACCGGTCGATTGGGAAGCCCTGCTGGTCAAAGGCCACGAGCCTCTGAGAGTTTCGCAACGAGTCTTCCGTCGGCTGCCTGGGGATCCCCGCTGCAAGCTCTGTTACAACCCCTTTGGCGGCTTGAGTGGCAAGGTTGTCGGAGTCCTTGGGCATAAGCCGTCTCGTAAGAACCCGAACGTGTGTCAGTTCTGCTTCGATCGTCTCCCTTCCGGAGGCATTGAGACTGATGTTGGCGTCGTGTTCGCCGACGTGCGCTCTTCAACGGCTCTGGGAGAACAATCGAACCCCGCTGCCTTCGCGAAGCGCTTAAACAAGTTCTATGCCGCTGCAACAACCGTAGTGATTCACAACGATGGCATCGTCGACAAACTCATCGGTGACGAAGTCATGGGTCTATTCCTCGAGGGGATCGCTGGACCGGACTACCGTCGCAAGGCCGCGGTTGCCGCTCTCGAGCTCGCATCACGAATGACTGATCTGCCCGTCGGCGTAGCTGCGAATGCAGGCCTTGCCTTCGTTGGCAACGTGGGATCGGGAAGCGTGCTGGACTTCACGGCACTCGGCGACGCGATCAACATTGGCGCTCGCCTCCAGGCCCATGCATCTCGGGGCGAGGTCGTACTCGCTGCGTCCCTTTACTCGCTGATCGAGGAGCACACCCCGGTGGCCGTCCCGATCGGGTAGCGATACGGGGACGGAACCAGCCCGTGGACGTAGTCGTCTTGGCCACGTCGGCCTGATTTCCATAACGCCTCCTTCCCATTGTTCGGAGACACTCTTGGGGGCCGAGTTGCTGTCAAGATAGAGTTGACACTGTGGGCGAGAGGTTTGCTGACTGGGATAAGGAAATCAGTCACATCATCAAGGCCAATCGCGACCTGACGGTCGCAGAGTTGATGCTTCGACGACACGTAGGCACGGCACGCAAGGCTGGCCATTCATGGGCTGCGATTGGATTCGCGCTAGGTATCACTCGGCAGGCGGCGCAGCAGAGGTTCGGAACGGGCAAACCGCCGAACGGCTGATCCTCTCCCGGCGTTCGGAGGCAGCCCAGACCTTCCTCGGGCCTGCTAACTCCCGTCTGCCGAAATAGTGTGCCTCGGTGGCCAGCGGAGCGTCGGCAGACCCTGTTCATGCTGATCCCGGCGAAGATGTTGAAGTCCGTGCCACGCACAAGGGGAATCGGTGGCGCATTCTGGTGCCGCTTGCGGTTGTGGCGATCCTCGGGATCGGTTTCGTAGTCCTGAAGTTCCATCATTCTGGCGGCGATCCAGGAGGATCGATTCTCAACTCCCTGCGTTCGCAGGTCAGATCAGCGGTTCCTGCGGGAGCAACGATCACGGGCAGTCACTCGGCCGAACCCGTGTGGAACTCGCGTGGCTGTGATGGGAGCACAGGGTGGACCGAGCCGAGTTATGGCCTGACATTCCGATCCAACGACCCACCGCTCGCGGTGATCGCCTTCACCAACCACGTGCTCACCTCTGAAGGCTGGCAGCATGTCTCGGTACCGAACTACAGAGAGATCAACGACGTGTGGATCAAGACGCCCTCTGGGTCCGCAACGATCAGCCTCCAGAGCGGTCAGGGTGCGACGGCTGCTCCAGGCAAATGGTCGCTGGGTGGCGACCTCCCGACGGTCAAGCTGTCCAAGGCTGTTGAGTGTCCCACCGACCCGGCGGTCGGGGTCACTTGGTTGGATCGGATGCTCAGTAGTTGACTCGAAAGCCGCCGATGAACGTAATCCGGTTGCCGTCGGGGTCGTTGATACTTGCGGTCCGGACACCTTTGTTCGCAGTCTGAATCTCGTCGAGCACCAAGCCTCTCGCCGCGAGTTCCGCAGCCTGTGACTCCAGATCGTCAACCGCAAAGTTAAGAAGTGTGGTCCCCGCTCGCTCGGGGTCATGAAAGACCTGTACCCACCCGTTGTTTGTGATTCTCCATTCGACCAGTGTGTCCATGGGGTGGTTGTCCTCCGGACGACCGACGAGAGCCTCATACCATTGTTGCGCTAGCTGTATGTCGGAAACGGGGACTACGGCAAGCACATGGTCGATGGGCATCGGCTGAATCGTCCCACATTGCGGCTGATGGGACATCCCACTATGCGGCCGTGCCTCCATGCTTCCGCCCTCGGAGTTATCCACGCGTCCGAATGTGCCGGAGTGGGGCACCGCCCCATTCTCGCCGACCCGGTGCGATCTGGGCACTCACGTTGCCGCCCGATGAATGTTTGGGACGCGGTCGGGTCGTCGAGAAGTCGCCTTCTCGGGTATAGAGAAGGCCTTCCAGTGCCATATCAGCAAGACTGCCTACGATGGCGTTCGGCCAACAGTCAGGCCCACAAGCATCGGCGAGGCAGGTTCGGGAGCTGCTGACCCTCCTCAAGGCCGCCGGCCACGCCGACTTCCGCGACGCACGCGGCCCAATGGGGTTCACCCAGCGTCAGGCTGCCGGCAAGTTCACTCGCGACGAGGCGGAGGCGTTCATCAGCCAGCTACAGGATGCTGAGTTCAATGGGAGCACCTCGGTCGCTGTCCCGGCGTCGCGGGTGTCCACCCAAGAGCAGATGATGCGCCACATGCCTGCCGAGCAGCTCGCCGCCGAGCTTCGCCGTCGCGGTTGGACCGCCGTCGAACCCGCGAGGAAGTCCTGAGACATGGACCGGCCGGTGATCACTTGGGCGGAGGTGACACTCGACTACTGCAACATAGAACGCGCCGCACACTTCTGGAGCGTCGTCCTTGACCTCCCTGCGCGAACGCAAACACAGCCGGGATGGTTCCAACTCGGTCCTGCCATTACCGGCGGGCCGTGATCAACATCCAACCTGTCGGCGAATTGAAGGTCAGTAAGTCTCGGCTTCATCTCGATCTCTGGGTCAACGACCTGCAGGCAGCCGTCGCTCTCGTCGAGCGTCTGGGCGGACGAACGCTGGACGAACACACCTACGGCCAATGGCTCATTCGTGTGATGGCAGACCCGGAGGGCATCGAGTTCTGCCTCCTCGGTGCATCACCCGAGCGATAATCGTCTGTGGCCGGCGCCACATCTCCTCGGGTCACTGTTCCAATCGTGTCGGTCAGCATCATCAGGGCATCCCACCGTCTCGGCGATCGGGGCAGGGTCGGGTCTGATCGGCGCGCACCCCCACGCGAACTGCCATCGTGGCTAAGTGGACGGAGACGAGGTCGTTGAGCGGATCGCCATCCTTGTGCGCCAGCGAATCGAGAGTGGCAGCCGTGTCCTTCGGGTCGGATCATCGCGGCCATACCAGGTGAAAGAATCTGTCCTAACGTCGTTCTCGCCATACGCCCGGCACTAGGCAGGTTTGAAAAATGACAACCTGGGAGTATCTGATCGTAGAGCTGCCGCCTTTCGAGGTAGCCACCCACGCGCCGGGCGCCTCAGCCGCAGTTCACGCCCTCAATGAGGAAGGCGAGCAGGGCTGGGAGGCCGTTGGGATGACGCCCCTGTCCGACAATCGAATCGCCGTACTTCTCAAAAGACCCCAACTGCAGTAGAAGTCGAACCGAAGCGCCACCCGAGAGGGTGCTGAAACGCGAGGCCGACTCCCACCCTCAGTCTGAAATGACGCGTATGTGGGAGTGCTGGTTCGCTCCTGACCGGCGAATCACGGTCTCCTCCGTTAGCCGATTCTCGTGAGACGGGATCCGGGGCATTCCAAGGGTCGTGCTCGGACCACTTACCGCCAAGTAGGCGCGGATTCGCTCCACCACCGAAGCGAATTGCGTGGCATCCTCCTGAGCATCGCAAGCGTTGCTTGCCAAATCCAGTGCGTCGGCGGCTTCGATGAGAAGGTCCATGCCGGTGTCGTAGGCCCCGACCATTATTCAGTGCCAAACAGTTTGCGATGGCAGGACGGACATGCCCACCACTTCGGCTGCGGCGATGCCGAAACGTCAGCGGGGAAGTACTGCCTACAGCGGCCGCACTGACGAGTTGCGGTCTCTTCTGAGAGAGAAGGTCCGGAGTCGGCTGACTCGGAACGTTGGACTTTGTTGCTGGGTCCCATCGGGACTCTCAATCTTGTCACCGTAAGCGGGGACACTGGTGCTCGGAGCATTCGCGAACATCGCTCGCGAATCGGAGTCTTCGTTCGCCCTAGCCCCCCTGCCCCCTTGCGGGGGCCAGGGTGCCAAGTCCAGAGCGCCGGTAGGCGGTACCCGTGCTCAACGGACCCAACAAGGAGACCCTACGCGCCGGGAGGCCTGCATCAATCGGGGCGCTGTCGCGTCAGGACGCCGGAAGTGCCGGAGTATGACGCCCTGGCGGCATTGTTCGGGGATGGGTAGCCAGTCCGAATGGACTTCCGCTCCCGTGGACTCGGCTAGTAGCGAGTAGGCGGGACCCCTCAGGGGTCCCGCCATGTGCCCCAACGAAGCCTCGAGCTCAAGCGAGGTGGAAGGGCGGAATCCCGTTCGCTCGATCGCCGAAGCACGAACGACGTTACGCCCTTCGTCCTCGAAATGAATCGGCGAGATCGACCGAAATGGCCAACGCTCGATTTGCCGACGCGCACAACTCATGATGCAGACATAGGCGGCGCGGTGGACCCGGCGACCTCGCGCGCCAGAACTGGCGGAGACGGCCCGGCGATGGGTTATCGAAACATGGACTACAGGTGAACGTTTCGCGAAAACGCTGGCTGCGACCTGCCTATATTGATCGAATGCTTGGGGCTCCGGACTGGCTGATGCCAGCGTCGTTGGGCATTCACGGCGCAGGAGTACCTCTCCGTGGTCCTGGAGGCGATCTCAAGTCTCAGGAGCATTTTCGAATCAGATGCGTGGAAGGTGGAAACGGTCCTCAATGCGGAGGCGGTCGCCAATCTCGGTTCGCAGGTCATAGCTGCTTGCGGAAGCTTGAGCGAATGGCTCGACCGTTCCGATGCGCCGAAGGATCTGGGGTTTGGCAGAAGCACACCTTCAGGCAACAGCCAGCGTCAACCCGGAACGCCGCGATTGCCTTTCGGAGTCTGGCCAACGCAACCCAAGACCAACTGGAAGGCCGTTCAAGCGCTTGCGCTGCGATGCTGCAACAGGGCGACGACCTTGCCGGAGACTTCGTCTCGATGCTGAAGGAGGCGCCAGGCGACTGACGGTTCGCGCGACCCCTGGACCGGCGTCGGATCCGTGATGGGCATGAGTCACGGCAGGTAGCAAGTCCGGAGCTGGGCATGTTCGGCGTGCCACCAAAGCGCAGCCGGTAGAGGGCACCAGTGGCAACCTATGCGCCCTGCATCTATGGGGCGCTCGTGCCCGGCCACGAAGGATAGCCTCGTTCTCATTACGGCTCAGCGAGCTTCACTGGAAGAGCATGCCGGGCCACGTCGGCGGACCGAATGAGGGGGGTCGAGAGCCCATGGTCAGAGGTGAGGGAATCACGGTAGTTAGCGGGGTCACCCCGGACGAAGTCTTTGACTTCGTGCTTGATCCGGCTCAGTACACCAAAGCCGATACGAAGATGGTCTGGGTCACGAAGTTGGCTGACACATCCGACGGCATGCTCGCCCGTGAAGACGGGAAGTTCCTCGGTCGGTTCTCTGGGTCCGTGATCACCCGCTACCGATGGGAACGGCCTAACAGCATCGATGTGACCTTAGAACATGGAGTTCCGCGATCCCTCCACGCCTGGTTCGAGATCGATGCCGTGGAAGGAGGGACACGCGTCCGCCATGTCGAAGAGCTTGACCTCGGCCACGGCCCGCTCGGTTGGCTGCATGATCTGGTAGCCGGAAAGTGGTTCGCTCGCTCGGTTGATGCCGAAGTAGATGAGATCGGAAGGCTTCTCCAGGCGGGGGAACGAGGGCACAGTGGAGGACCCACGTAATGCTGGGGATCTGTGGCCCCGTTGGAGGCCGCGTCCAGGCTGCGATGATCTGCATCTGAATCTAACCGATTCCGATTGACGCTCAATGGGACTGAGAGAGTCATACGTGGCCGTTGAAGAGAGAAATCTCGAGACTCAACGCAGTCAGTAGCGTGGTCATCTGCGACCTTTAAACACGACGCTCGGGCTCGGCAGGACGCGACCCGTCGGGCGTAAGCGCGACGACTCCCGCTGGTTGCGCGTTATACGTCGAGCCGATACCCGTAACCAACGCGTCGCCCACGGTGGCCACACCCGACCAGTCTGGGCCCGGGATGCTCGTTTTCGCGAGCAGAGCTCCGGTGGCTGCGTCGCGAACCTGCAGGATGTTGCCCGCGAGTGCGGGGCCGTTGAACGTCATTCCACCAGCGGTGGTCGTCGGAGTGAACGACGCATCCTGGTTGGCTTGCCACACGACTGCGCCGGTGGCGGCGTCGAACGCGTGCGCGGAGGGCTCCTGCATGGGTGTGTCCCGTGGATTTCCCGGGTCGCACAACACCTGGGTATCTTTCTCGAATCGGCCGAAATCACCAAGTGCGGTGGAACCGTAGACCCGGATCCCGTCGAAGGCTGCCGTGCCAATGAACCCGCCGGAGAAGCCGCCGAAGACCACGTTGGTCGCCCAGCGGAGGCTGCCCGTCTGTGGATTCAGCGAATAGTAGGTCCCGTCCTTTCCGCCCACTCCGAGGAACGTGGCCGCACCGCTCGGGGAGATTCCCGCGTTCGCGGAGGCTCCGAAGTCCCAATCACAATCGACGTTCGGAACTGTCGGGCGGTACACCCAAGCAAGCTGCCCAGTGTCGATGTGGAGAGCGAGGACCGCCTCGGACAGAGATTGATTGTTGGAGAAGTCGCAGTCGGCCGTGTCGAAGACCACCAATCCAAGTTGGCGCAGGACCGTGCCTGCCGACCAGACGCTCCCGCAGCCGTCGTTGAGCACCTGACCGGCAGCATCCACATCTGTCTGGAATTCCCATGCTGGATTTCCGGTCGCAAGGTTCGCTCCGACGATGTAGCCGCGGGAGTTCTTCTGACCGTCCACGTCCACTCCAAACAGCACCAATCCGTTGGCAACCACCGGTGAAGAAAAGATCCGAGTCCCGTCTTTGTTCGGGTTCGGGGGTTGGCCGGGTGTCCCCGTGTAGTCATGTCGCCAGTACAGGGCTCCCGTGTTGGCGTCGAGTGCGTAAAGCGTGTAGCCCCCACCGAAGATCACGAGGTTGGGTCTGGTCCCGTTCCCTGCCTCGTACCACGCAGACGCAGTCACCAACCCGCCGTCTGAGGAGGAGTCCCGCGGGTGCTGCCCCGGATACGGCGTGATGGCATTCTGCGCGCCCAGCTGGTACTTCCAACGCACCTTTCCGGTCTTGAGATCGAGTGCATAGAAGTCGTCGTCCCAGGAGCCGACGTAGACCGTGCCTCCGACGACCGTTGGGGTCGCCGTCACGACGTCGCTCGTCGGAAAGAACCATGCCACCTTCAGGTTCTTCACGGACGTCTCGGTCAATGTTGTGCGGCCGTCGAAGGTGTGCTGGGCATCGTGGCCATACGTCGGCCAGTCCCAGGCGCTCGGCGCGATCGAGGGACTCGCGACGGCTGCCGAGGTCGATGAGACTGATTGGGCGCAGCCCGCGAGGGCCATCGCAGCGACCAGCACTCCTACGAGCGTTCGACCGGCGCGACCCCCGTCCCGCCAGCCGATGTTCCTCACCTTGCCGTATTCCCCATCAACCAAACCCAGCCTTGGCGGGAGCATTCGACGGTGGTCCGGCATCAGGCGCCGGGTTCTCCGATGGGCCGGAGAGAGGCGCCACGATCTTGCCGTTGGGATAAGGGCACACACTCTTTGACGGAACACAGACGGTCACACTGGTCGGAAAATCGAACTCGGTGGCGATGGCCACAGGGTTCGACGGCTGACCATTGGTAAACGTCACCTTCATCACGCGACCCCCGTAGTCCGCGGGCCCACACCCAGTGAGGGTCCCGGTACACGCAATATGGATGTCGATGAAGTAGAGGGTCCCGTCAGGAGCGAATGCCATGCCGAAGGGGTTGTACTGATCGGGGTTCTTCCCCAAGTCTGCAATGCTCGTTCCCGGCACCGGGTCGCGATTTGGTTCCGGCTGTCCGCTGCCCGTGACCCAACGGATTCCCGGATCGCCGATGTAGGCGCTGACCGCGAAGCAGTCACAGGTGGGATCCTTAGCGATCCCTGCGGGAAACGACACTCCCGACACGAAGTTCGACACGGTCACTTTCGAGCGTGGATAGATCCCGCCGGGGCACTCCGATGCATTAGCTGGCAGCGAAGCTGCCGCGAAACGAAGGACGCTGGACGTGCCGACATTTGGCACCAGCGCGTCGCCGTTGTCTGCCAGCGCCATCATGCCCGGTTGGGCCAGGCCTCCACTTCCGTCTGTGTGGTGTGGTCCTACCCCCCCGGCATTCGGACCGTACACGACGCAGTACGTTGTATAGCTCGGCGCAAACCACTCCACCAACCGTCCGCTGCTCGGCGGGGGGAACTGGCCCTGGGCCGTAGCAATATCATTGGCGAGCACGTTGCCCGCCTTGTCCACAACGCACCCCGTATAGGTTTGGTTGTTGTTGAAGACGCCATTCGCAGTCGGAGGAGAGTCACTTCCGATCGTCTGCCCCGGCATCTTGAACGGTCCTGGAACGTAAAGGGTCTGACCGCTGAACGAGCCGTTGGGCTCGTCAAGCTCCTCACCATCCGCAGGTTGCTTGTAGGGCTTGGCACTTCCGAGATTCCGCTGCGCTGGCAAGGTCGGGTCGTAGCCCACGACCATGCGGCCGTCAGGCAAAATGCAGAGTTGCCCGTTTGGGTCCCAGGCCGGAATGAGCTGACCTTGGGTCCCCGACGGCATCGCCAAGAAGTCCTCCTCCTCGTTCTGATCCCAATAGACCAGGTACGAGGACGATCTCGCCGAACCGCCGGAGACAAGCGGAACGCTGTTGCCTGTCGGAGTCGTGCTCGAAGAGGCGCTCGACGAGCAGGCCGCTAGCAGACCCCCAAAGCACAGCACAGCCGCCAGACATATGAGTGCACGTGATGTACGCGGATGTGCTGTCTCGATTCTCTGTCTCATCCATCCCCCACAACAGCCCCCCACAGCCAAGCCACACCTTCGACCGGGACCGCGCGGTTGTAGCACCTTTCTCCTGCTGCCGCGTGGAACTTCGGATACAAGAGTCCACCGCTCCGGGTCTACGGATACGGCTTCGGGCTTGCAGTCGGCACTTCGACGGTTAAAGAAGCGCGAGCAGTGGGCCAATGCTGCAAGACTACGGAGGGTTCACGCAGCCTCCCCAGTCCCGAAAGTCAAAGGTGCAGCAGCGTTCGATGGACCCGCATTCGTTAGAAGTCGTCGACTCCAACGGATGCGTGAGGTCAGACTGGGCTTTGACACTGCGCTGGCGGACCTCAGGGCCGGGCAAATCCGGCGCTCATGCCCCGGTTGATGGACTGGGTGGCGAGCGTGTGGCGCAGCTGGTGGGGATGGACGGGACCGACCCCGGCTCGCTTGGCCACGGCGGCGCGTAGCGGTGCACGGTGCGCCGGTCGAAGGGACCGCCGTCGTCTCGTTCGAGCAGGTGTCCCGAGCGCGACGGTCCGCGGAGGGCCTTGTAGTCGACGATGAGGTCGACCAGCATCGGCAACAGCGGCACGTAGCGGTCGTTGTGGAGCTTGCCGACGGGGATGCTGAGGCGATCGACTCTCCGTCGTAGCGCACCATGGCGTCGTCTTCGAGACCGCCGAGCTCGCCGACACGCATGCCGGTGCGGGCCAGCAGCTCGACCATGAGGCGACGGCGCAGGTTCGGATCGAGCGCCAGAGCGGCCATGAACTTCGACGCCGTGGGGTCGTCCAAGAACTTGGGCAGGGGCTCGTCGAGGGCAGGGAAGTCGCTCGAGTAGACGAGCAGGCGGGCCGGAGCGTCGTCGTACTCCCATTCCATGATGCGCTCGAAGAAGGTCCGCAGGGTGCTGAGGCGGTGCCGGATCGTGAGAGTGGACATTCCCTTTGCCGTTCTTGCCCGGACGGGCCGCCAGCCAGCGCTTGAATTCCTCGATGTGGACCCGTCCGATGCCTGCAACGGTGACACAGTCCGGATCGGCGGCGGTCACCCGATGGGCGAAGAGCCGTAGCGTCAGCTCGGCGTCGGCCACCGTGCTCGGACGGGCCGAGACCTCGAGTTGGTCCAGGTAGGAGGTCATTGTTGCCACCATGAGCGGCGCTCTGGCGTCGAGCTCGGCCCAGGTCACCTCGGGCCTCCCGCCGCCACGGCGTCGTGGTGCTGAGTGGCGTGGCGCAGCCAGCGCGGTCATCGGGCAACCCCGACCAGTGCCTCGGCCTCGATGCCTTCGATCGCCCGGCGGTACTCGTCGGCCAGCCAGTGCATGTCGAGGTGCAAGTAGATCCGCGTCGAGGTGATGGAGCGGTGACCGGCCTGGGCCTGGATGGCTTCTATGGCCATGCCCGCTTCGCGGAAGCGGGTGAAGCAGGTGTGGCGCAGCTCGTGGCAGGTGCCGTGGCTGAGACCGGCCCGAACACGGGCGGCGCTGATGATCTGGTCGAGACCGGGCACCGAGAGCGGCTGTCCGCGACGTGCTCCTTTGAGCGAGACGAAGAGCGCGTCGGTCGTCGCTTCGACCGGTCGCTCGCGGTCCATGTAGCGGCCCACCGTGGCAAAGAAGGTCGGCGAGAGCGGCACCAGGCGTTCGTGTCCGCCCTTGCCCTCTCTGATCAACACCCGCCACTCGCCGAGGCGCAGATCGGAGAGCCGCAACCCGAGCACCTCGCAGCGCCGCAGCCCTCCGAGCACCATGGCCTGGGCCATGGCCCGATCCCGCTCGGTGCGCAGCGCACCCATGAGCGACTCGATCTCGTCGGCGTCGAGGATCCGGGGAAGCCGGCGCACTCCTCGCACGAGGGGCAGGCCCCGTCCGCCCCGATCTGGGGCAGTGTGTGAACGCGACCCATTCCTCGCGGATCCGTGAGGCCAGGAAGGCCTCGTAGTCCATCGAGAGACCAAAGAGGATCGCTATGCATGAGGACCGGTAGGAAGGATTCAACGGGCCCGGCTGGCCGAGGTTGAGGATGTCGAGTCCCCATCCGAACTGGAAAACCGCGATGACCACACCGAAGGCCGCGCCGGCTGCGAGCAGGTTCATCACCGCGGCCGTGGGAGGCACCAGCAGGCTGCGGAAGGAACATGGCACCACGCTGCGCGGCTAGGCGACTGCCGCCCGGCTTGCCGAGGCCGATCTGGACGCAGTCCCGGTCGAGGAGGCAATCGCCCGGGTTGCACGTGTGGTAGCCGCGGGCGGCAGCAAGTACGCCGCCGTCATAGGGCGGTCGCGGTGGGACTACGACAAGACCGCAGACGAACGGATCACGACCATGCCCCAATCGCCCATGCGCAGGGGTATCGACGACGGCACGCTGCGAAGCGACCTCTCTTTACAGGAACTGGTCTTGCTGTTTGGAAGTTTGCTCGAGCCCGCGGCCGTTATGGCTACTCAGCACCTAGCTGGTGTCGAGAAGGCTGCTGCCCTCGTCACCTCGGTTTTCCTACGGAGCACCTCGACTGAATACCCAGTTCCATTTCGGTCCACCGGACTGGAGAGCGGGTAGGAATGCGATCCCGCTTCGGTGGGGATTCGAACATGGTTCCATCACTTCCCCCGCCACCACTGGAAATGGGGCGCCCTTGCCCAACCGTGAGGCAAGGGACGGGGCCTCAGTCGCGGCCACCGTGATCAATGTGCGCAGGATGGCAAAACCTCGGGTCACTCTGACAACGCGTGAGCCGCCTGACCGTGCTGTTCCGCGGTGTGCACATCGAGCTCGTCCTGGTCGGTGAGATGTGGAGTGATGTCGAACACCACCTTCTTGACCAGCCCCGTAAATGCGAACGGCTTCCTGTCCTCGTAGGAGCGGTCCACGACGCCGCCGTTGTCCCGCCCGATGTCCATGCCGGCATACCCGGAGAATCGGATCGGCACGGTGTGGTCCATGTGTCCCTTGCCGACTTGTCGGTCGTTGACGAAGAGGGAGACATCGCCTCCGGTGGCCGGCTTGGCCTCGTCAGCTGCGAACTCCATCCGCACAATGACCTCACCGTGAGGTAGAACCTCGTCGGCGACCTGTTTGTAGACGAACACACCCATCATCGAATAGGTGTGGGTGAGCTTGCCGTCCTCGACGAATAGTGTGAACCCTCCGAGGTGGTCCGCTTCAGCCACGATCACACCTTCGGCACCGGCCTCGGGCACGACCAGCTCGGCGGTGATCGTGTACGAACGGTTGTAGATCCTCGGGATCATCCCGGGCATGACGTTCTGGACGTCACCCCGATATTCGAAGGTGGTCTCCTTCGAGATGGGAGGAACCACGCCGAAGAATGCCGAGAGCGTCGCCAGCAGCGGCAAGACCTTGTATCGCTCCGCCTCCTCCCAGAACAGGTCCTTGAGCTCTTGAACCTTCCCCGGATGCCCGGCGGCAAGGTCCTTCGCCTGCGAAAAATCGTCGGGCAGGTAGTAGAGCTCCGCCGGGCCGGCGTCCGGGTCCCAGACGCCTGGCGCGTAGGGACCGAGTGCCTCGGCGGTCAGATCCCACGGGATGCGCTCGGTCTTCATGGCGAGCCACCAGCCGTCTTTGTACATGCCCCGGTTGCCGATGGTCTCGAAGTACTGCTGCGTGCGATGCTCGGGGGCGGCGCCGTCGGTGAGGGACGCGGTGAACGGTCTTCCGTGCATCGGTTCCTGTTGGATTCCGTCGACCGTCTCGGGCTCCGGAACGTTCGCAACGTCCAGAATCGTGGGAGCCACGTCGATCACGTGAGCAAACTGCGAGCGCAGCCCACCGCCATCCGTGACGCGACCAGGCCAGTGCACAACCATCGGATTGCGGGTCCCGCCGAGGTGTGAACCCACCTGTTTGCCCCACTGGAACGGAGTGGCCCCGGCCCACGCCCACCCGGCCGAGTAGTGGGGGTCCATGATGGCAGCTCCCCACTGATCGAGCCCGCCGTAGAGCTCGGAGAGCTGGAGCTGCATCTCATCGGTGAGAGGGATGCCATTTTGCATCGTGAGCTCGTTGAACGAGCCGGTGATCGTCCCCTCCATGCTGGCCCCGTTGTCGCCCCAGATCCACACGATGAGGGTGTCGTCGAGCTCACCGAGCTCGTCGATGGCGTCGACGACTCGCCCGACGTTGTAGTCGGCATTCTCCGAGTACCCGGCGTAGACCTCCATCTGACGGGCATAGAAGGCCTTCAAGTGATCGGGGACGTCGTCCCACGCAGGGAACACGTTGTTCCGAGGGGTGAGCTCGGCATCGGCGGGAATGACTCCGAGTTGCTTCTGGCGAACGAACGTCTCCTCGCGCAGCCTGTCCCAACCCTGGTCGAACGCCCCCTTGTACTTGTCGGCCCACGCCTTGGTCACATGGTGAGGGGCGTGGCTGCAGCCGGTCGAGAAGTAGGCGAAGAAGGGTTTGTGCGCGTCCTGGGCGCGGATTCCATGTAGCCACTCGATGGTCCGAGCGGCCATCGCGTCGGGAAAGTAGAAGGGGTCGTCGTCGTTGTAGAAGCTGTCGTCAGTGCCGATGATCCTCTGGTTCTCGGCCAGGCAGGGGTCCCACTGGCTCGAGCCGCCCCCGAGAATTCCGTAGAAATAGTCGAAGCCCCAACCGTTCGGCCAACGGTCGAATGGACCGGCGGGACCCTGCTGGCCGTCCGGCGTCAGGTGCCATTTACCGAAGATCCCGGTGCTGTAGCCGTTGTCCCTCAGGATCCGAGGAAGCGGTGCGGAGTCTCGAGGCAGGATCGCCGAGTACCCGGGGAACCCACCCGCGAACTCACCGATCGAGCCGAAACCCACTGCATGGTTGTTCCGCCCGGTCAGGAGAGAAGCACGCGTGGGCGAACACAAGGCGGTGACATGGAACCGGTTGTAGCGAAGCCCCCCGTTTGCAACTCGACTGAAGTTGGGGGTCTGTATCGGCCCGCCGAAGGTGCTCGGATTTCCAAACCCGGCGTCGTCGATGAGGACCAGCAGCACGTTTGGCGCGCCCTCAGGTGGAACCGGGTGGCCGATCAAATTCCAGTCAGGTTCCGATTCGGCCAGCGTCCGTCCGGCCACACCGGAGAACGACGGCCGGCGAATCGGGAGATGGCTTCGATCGACATCGCTCATGCTTCTCATCCTCCTTCGAAGCGAAGGGTCGTGAGTCGCGTCGGGATCGCCCACGAATCAGGCTATGACCTTCCGGAGCCGCTTTCAACGGCGATCGACGGTGCGGCCATGCCGGGTCTCGATCGGGCGCCACAGACGCGAAGAAACTGAGGAGGGCTAACCCAGGTTCAGCGAGTTTCCGGTCAGGTGATTGACGCCGCTTCCGAAGTCGATCTCCAACGGATGTGGAGCGCCGGCGAGCGGAGCCACGTCCGCCCCATGGCTGCGCGCCTCGGTCCGGCCTCTGTCCTGCAGGGCCCGAGCCGAGGGCCATGTAACGAAACTAGGGGTCTGGGGCGTCCTAATGAGCATGGACCAAAGCTCAATGCCTCCCGTGCGTCCCAATTTCCGAGCTGGGGACCGACGGTCCTGGCCGAGCGCAACAGGATGCGAGGGAGCCTGATGCGACGTCTCCTGGTTCTTGCTGCCGGCCTCACCGTGGTCCTCGGCACCACCGCAGCTCTCCAGGCCTCAGGGCCCGGGGCCTCGGCAACCACTTCGACGCCGATCCAGCATGTAGTGGTCTTCTTCCAGGAGAACCACAGCTTCAACAACATCCTCGGAATGTGGTGCGCGAAGCATCCCAAGCGTCAATGCAGCGGTACGACGACCGGTACCTTGTCGACCGGACAGACGGTCAACCTCTCCGCTGCACCCGACGTCGTTCCGGCCGTCGACCACAGCATCCAAGCGCAGACGACGGCAATCGACGGCGGCAAGATGAACGGGTTCGACCAGGTGAGTGGGTGCCAGGCCCCGTCCCATGCCTGCTACTCGACCTACAAGCCGACCGGTGCTGGCGGAAGCCCCAACCCTTCGGTGCAGAACGTGATCGCACTCGCCAAGACTTTCGCGATCAGCGACATGACCTTCGAGCCGGGGCCCGTTCCGAGCTGGGGCGAGCACTTGGCCTTGGTCACCGGCAACAACCTCGACGGCTTCTCCGGAAACAACCCTTCTGGCCCCGGGCCGGGATGGGGTTGCGACTCGGGTGATACAGCCCAGTGGTCGTCAACGGGACTCTCTCCATGGTTGCGCGAGCCCTCGTGTGTACCCGCGCCCCAAGGGAGCCCGGAAGTGGCCAGCGAGCCGCCGGCTGTGCAGACCAGTCCGGTGCCCTGGGTACCGACGATGATGGACAACCTCCAACAGACCGGCCATACCTTCAAGATCTATGGAGCGGCGAAGGGAAAGAGCGGCTACGGCTGGGCGGTCTGCCCGACGTTCGCCGACTGCCTCTACACGAATCAGGCGAACAACATGGTCCCTGCGGCCAACGTGGTCACCGACGCCCAGAGCGGGAACCTGCCGAACTTCTCGCTGCTCATGCCTTCGAGTGGTCCCACCGGTCCGACGTCGCAGCACAACGGCACCTCGATGGCTGTCGGCGACAACTGGATCGGTCAGGTGATCTCCGCGATCGAGAACGGCCCCGATTGGGATTCGACTGCGATCTTCCTCACCTGGGACGATTGTGGTTGTTTCTACGACTCGGTTGCACCACCCGCGAACCTCGGTATCCGGGTACCGATGATCCTCATTTCGCCGTGGACGATCACTGGTCACACCGACCACAACGTGGCTACCTGGGCCAGCATGTTGGCCTTCACCGAGCACGTGCTCGGCGTCCCGCCTCTCAATTCGGCGGACAAGAACGCCTACGACTATCTCCAATCGTTCAACTTCGCCCAAACACCCGCGCAGATCGCCCGCCACGAAGTCGCCCTGACGCAACACCAGGTTCCCGCGGCGTCCATCGCACAGGTCGACGCCAATCCGCCAGATCCGGACGATCCCACGTAAGAGCCGGGTGCCGACCGCTCAGGCGGGCTCGCGTTCGGGCAGTTCCACCACCGCGAGCTCTGGGAGTTCGGTGACCGATCCCGGCTCGGCAGCCGGCTCGACGTCGGCGCGCGACGCACGCACGAGCCAGGCGGTGCTCACTGCGGCGATGCCGAGCAGCACGGCGCTCACGGTGAATCCGGTGGTGTACCCGTGGACCGCCGCCGCCTGCCGTGCTCCCGGCTGGGCGATGTGCGCCACCAGGTAGGACGCCGCGGCCGACGCGGCGAGCGTGTTGAGCAGCGCGGTGCCGAGCGAGCTCCCGACCTGCTGGGTGGTGTTGACCAGCGCGCTCGCCACGCCCGCGTCCGACGGGTCGACGCCGACCAGCGCAGTGCTGCTCATCGGAACGAAGGCGAGCCCCATCCCCAGACTGGTGAGGATCTCGGCACCCAGCGCGTGGGCGACGAAGGAGCTGGTGGCCGTCAGTTGTGTGAACCAGAGCAAGCCACCCGTGCCCATGAGCAGACCGGTGACCATGAGCGGCCGGGGGCCAAGCCGAGGAAGCAGACGACTCGAGATCATCGCCCCGACGATGATGCCGCCCGAGAAGGGCAGGAATGCGAACCCTGTCCTCACCGCCGAGTATCCGAGCGTCCCCTGGAAGAAGTAGGTGAGGAAGAGGAACGTCCCCAACATCGCGCTGCCGACCAGCAGTGACGCGAGGTAGGCACCTCCACGGTTGCGATCGAGCACGACCCGAAGGGGGAGAAGAGGATGCAGGGCGCGCTGTTCGCGCAACACGAAAGCCACGAGCAAGGCGGCCGCGGTCGCAAGGAGGAACAGCGTGAGCGGCGCACGCCAGCCGTCCGTGGCCGCAGTGGTGAAGCCGTAGACGAGCAAGAAGAGCCCGGCGGTTGCGAGCACGGTCCCGACGATGTCGTAACGAGACCGGACCTTCGACCGGCTCTCACGCACCACCCGGGACGCGCCGGCAGCAGCGAACAACGCGATCGGCACGTTGATGAGCAACGTCCAGCGCCACGAGGCGAACTGTGTGAGGGTGCCACCGAGCACGAGACCGATCGCAGCCCCACCGCCCGCGATCGCTCCGTAGACCCCGAAGGCACGGGCGCGTTCGCGCGGCTCGACGAAGGTGGTCGTGAGCAGCGAGAGCGCGGCCGGCGCCATCAGCGCGGCAAAAGCGCCTTGCAGCGCACGAGCGCCGAAGAGCATCGCCGAATCCTGGGCCAGCCCCCCGAGGGCCGAGGCGAAGGCGAACCCGACCAGCCCGAGAACAAACGCGCGCCGTCTGCCGACGTAGTCGGCGATCCGGCCACCGAGCAGGAGCAGGCTGCCGAAGGCCAGGGTGTAGGAGGTCATGACCCACTGGCGGTCGGCGACCGAGATGTGGAGAGCCCGTTGCGCCGACGGGAGGGCGACGATCACCACCGAAGCGTCGAGGACGATCATCAGCTGGGCGAGGGCGAGGAAGAAGAGGGCGCGGAACCGGCGAGGGTCCGCACCGGCCTGGATCGGAGGGGCGGATTCGAGAACGGTCATGGCAGCTCCGAGGGCCGAAAGGCGGAGGGTGACGGTGGCCCGGTGCCGTCGGTGGGGGTACAATCGGAACGATGGCTCCGGTTACCACTATACGGAACCGATGTTCCGTTTGTCAATCCAACGCCCTTTCCCGGGCGTCGCTTCGTGCCGCGCCGCGGCAGCGACGTTGATGCCCCGGAGTGGCCCCCCGGCGGCGCCGACCCGAGAGGCCGGGGCCCGGGCGCTGCGTGCCGATGCCCGCAAGAACCGCGAGCGGCTGCTCGTCGCCGCGGAAGAGGTCTTCGCGGAAAAGGGAGTCTCGGTGCCGGTCGACGACGTCGCCTGCCGCGCAGGTGTGGGTGTCGGAACCCTCTACCGCCACTTCCCCACCAAGGAAGCCCTCATCGCCGCTGTCGTCGCGACCCGGCTCGAAGAGCTCTGTGGAGAGTCACGTGCGGCGATGCTCGCCCCGGATCCGGGTGCCGCTCTCTTTGCCTTCGCCGATCGACTCGGGTCAGAAGTTGCCGTAAAGCACGACCTTGCCGACGCCCTCGTCGAGGCCGGCATCGACGTGAAAGCGGAAATGGCCGACGTGATGGAGGAGATGAAGGCCAACATGGAGGCGCTGATCATCCGCGCTCAGGAGGCCGGAGCCGTCCGTGACGACGTCGCCGCGAGTGAGCTGTTCGGTCTCGTGGTCGCGACTTGTACGGCGGCGAAGCTGCAGGGTCTTGACGAGGCCGGACGGCGACGGATGATCGATGTGGTCTTCGACGGACTACGGCGGAAGCCCGACAGCAGCTGAGACGCGGGCCTGGGTAACCGAGCGTCCTCACTCCCAACCACATTTGCCGCGTCGTCTTCGATGAGCGTCCCATGGGGAGGGCCGTAGTGTGGACTCGTGGATCCCGTGGAACAGCACGACGTCATCGTGATCGGCGCCGGCGCGGCGGGAATCAGTGCAGCGATCGAGTGCTCCGACATTCAGTTGGAGGTCCTCCTCCTCGAGAGCGCGGACCGAGTCGGCGGCCAGATCGATCAGATTCCCCACACGGTGCGCAACGTCGTGACGGCGGAGGAAGGGAACGACGAGCTCCTCGGCGAGTTGTCACGCCATGCCGCGACTCTGGGCGATGGTCTGCAGCTGGGGCAAACGGTCAACCGGGTGGATCTCGCGACGGGAAGCGTCGACGCCGGCGGAGATCGATACCGGGCGAGAAGCGTGCTGATCGCGACCGGATCACGCCGGCGTGAACTCGAAATCGCCCAAGAGGGTTCGTTCGGCGGTGACGTGACCTACCTGGTGGAACCACATCTCGCGCGTTTTTCCGGTCGGCCGATGGTGGTGGTCGGTGGCGGGGACAGCGCAGTGCTCGACGCCCTGGCACTCGCCGAGTCGGCATCGCCAGTCACCCTTGTCCACCGCTCATCTCATCTCACCGCGCGACACGACCTCGTGGAACGCCTTCGATCCTCGGACCGGATTACGGAGTTGGCTGGATGGGACGTGGACGAGCTCATCGGAACGGACGAGCTCCACTCCGTCGAGGTGTCGGACAGGGCCACCGGTGAACGGCGCCGGCTCGACACCCGCGGCATCGTTCTCAAGCTCGGACGCGAGAAGTGCGTCGAGCTCGTCGAGGGCCAAGTGGATCTCGGCAGGAGCGGCGGGATCGCGGTCGATGCGGGACTGCGAACGTCGAACTCCCGAACGTTTGCCGCCGGTGACGTGACCGACGGAGCGTACGAACGTGTTGCGACCGCGATCGGCCAAGGCTCCCTCGCTGCTCGCTCCATGCTGACCTACCTGCAGTCCGGCCGATGAACGACAGACGTCTCCCTACTGTTCCTCTCCTCATCGAGGCACTCCAACAGTCTCAGGTGCGCGATCCCATCACCGGATCCGACCACGGACTGTCCGATGTCATGGATCCGATCCGTGCCCTTCACCGCAACAACCGAAGCCAATGGGACCGTGAAGACGACGCTAGGAAGGATCCGGGGAACGACTCGGTCGTCGCGTCCGCCAAGCACGACATCGACCGGATGAACGGCGTCCGCCATGGGCTCATCGAAGCGGTCGACGAGGCGATCGCTTCGATGATCGATCGCCGCGACGAGGCGCCCTTGGTGACCGAGAGCCCGGGCATGGCCATCGATCGTCTTTCGGTACTGCTCATCCGGCTCGCGTCGACCGAGGCGAGAGCTGCATCGGAGTCAGCCGACGCAGAGCTCTTCGCCGAGCGGCTGCCCAGACTTCACGCGCAGCTCGACGCGCTCCAAGAGGCGATCGCTTTGTTGCTCGACGACCTGTCGCGAGGCAATCGGACGTTCTTCGCCTACGAGAGCCTCAAACTCTATGGAGGGGAAGATCCCGCATCAGTCGGCTGATTCTCGGGAGTGGCATCACTTCGAGCTGGTACCCACCGCGATTGAATCCGACCACGAGCTGTTCACCGACGACCGCAACGTGAGCGATGCCGAGGGGGCGCGGTGACCCCTTCGTGAGGCGAGTTGTTGCGGCCTCACCCGGTGGGAGCACGTGGAGTTCTCCGCGGCGGCCCACGCCGCACGGCACGCCGTCGACCAAGGCCAACGGAACCCCGCCGCTTCCCCACGCAAGGTCGTCATCCAGTCGGGCGGACGTGAGAACGGCGCCGCTTTCCAGGTCGAACTGGGCGAGCCCACCGCCGCCCAGCTGGTCCCACCGGTAGTCGTCGACCTCGGCGCCACCGGGAGCACTGCCCGCAGCCCAAAGCCTCGACCCCGACTCGATGAGTACCGCGACGAGACAGTCCACCGGTGATTCCCAGCGGGTCGCACCGAGATGCCCGCTGTCTACCTCGACGACCCGGACGTGGCCGTCGCCTCCCAGCGCCACCCAACCGGTGCCGTCAGACGTGGAACGAGCCGTCAGCGCGGTGACGAAGCCGAAGGACTCCTGAGCGGGGTCCGCGGCGACGCGATCGTGCGCGGATACGAGGGGCTCTGTGATCAACACGCCGTCCAAGCGGCGACCCCGGGGCTGGGACGCAACGAGGCGATCCCCCAGGCCGACCACCCTCTCGAGGTCGTCGACGAACTCGAGTCGTCGTTGCTCGGCAAGATCCGGCTCGGCAGGAACCGGCCCCGATCCCCGCCTCCACGGTGCGGCAAAGATGCGCACCGATCCGTAGTGGTTCAAGACGGCGATCTCGTTCGTCGCCGCAAGCTCGATGATGGCGTGGATGTCGAGGTCGAATTGTGACGCCTCGTCGTCGTCGGGAAACGTCGTGTCACCGAAGATGGCAACGGGTCGCAGCGATCGATCGGCGAAGACGACGTTCCGGCCCAAGTTGTTCCACGCGCTGCCTCCAATGAGCGACACCACACGTCCGATGCCCGGCGGCTGCGAATTGCCGACTCTGCTGAGCGGGAACGAATCCACCGGTTCAGAGAAGCTCGCGGAGGGCGCTCAGTACGAGATCGGCCCGGATCGATTCGAGGCAGCTCACGTGGGCGGGACAAACACGCGGCGCCGGCGGTGGCCCGGTCAGATCGACACGCCGGTTGTACGCGTATTCCTCCTCGACGCGTTGACAGTTGGGATCACACGCGGCCCCGGCGGCCAGACGGGTGTGGTCCCAAGCTCGGAAATAGACAGCCGGTGACCGGCAGAGCGTGACGGTCGGCGTTCGCTGCTGGGCGGCGATATGGGCGAGACCGGTGTCGACGCCGACCACCGCCCGGCACGCGCTCAACGCGTCGATGGCGTCTCCGATGTTGGCCGCGACGAGTCTGGTGAGCCCCCGATCGACCAGGTCATTGGTCGAGCAGTCGCGAGTGACGACAGCGACGTCCACCCCCTCACTGCCGAGTGCGGTGGCGAGCTCGACCCAGCGGTCGGCCGGCCATCGCTTGGTCGTCCCATCGGCATCCGCGACGAAGAGGACAAGACCTTCGACGTCAGGGCGCGCACGGGACTCGAGCGGGACAGGGTTCGAGAAGTCGGCGCGCACCCCGAAGTCCGCTCCGATGCGTCCGACGATCTCGTTGATCGACAGAGGACCGTGAGCGGCCTCGAATTCCGGAGATCCCCACCAGGCATCCCGCTGCAGTGGGTGGTCGCGCAGGTCGACGAGCACATCGCCGGGACCCGGGACGACGTCACCTTCGGCGATGGTCCCTGCGAGACCGCCGATCCTCTCGGAGAGGACGACTTGGAGGTCGGAACGCGTCACCAGCCAGATCTCTCGACCCGAGGAGGCGCCATCCTTCACCAGCGAGTGGACGACCGGGAGGCAGACCACGAGATCGCCGAGGCCGAACGAGACAGGGGCGACCAAGGTCCGAGTCGGGCTCTCTGTCACGAGGCGTACTCGGTCCCGTCCACGACGCCGAGTCTTTCGAAGGCGAGCCGACGCTCGGCACACTTGTTGCAGCCGCCACAGTGATGTTCGCCGCGCGGTGCGATACAGGAGAACGTGAGATGGAGCGCGAACTGGCGTCCCTCTTCGATGACCTCGTCCTTCACGCGACCGGCGAAGGGGGTCACGACGTCGAGCGGGCATCCAAGTGCCTTTTCGGCCAGCGCGGAGAAGGCACTGAAGAAGGCGCCGTCTGCATCGGGGAAGGGGTTGGCAGCAAGAGTCCCGAGCGCGATGGTCGGGACTCCGTTGAGCGCACACCACACACTCGACTTGGTCAGCAGTAGGAGGTTTCGCCCGGGCAGATAGACAGCCTCGTCCGGCGAGTCGTCGTCCGGTACGTCTCGCCCCGTCACGCTCCAGTGGCGTCCGTAGAGGTCGGCCACCGGTTCGTCGAGGACGATCAACGGTTTGACGCTCGGGTTGTCGAGCGACGCCAGAAACCGCTCCAGGTGGCGGACCTCGACGTCCTCCCAGGCGAGGCCGAAGCGCACGTAGACGGGCGTGACCTCACGCCCCTTCTTCCCCAGATCAGCGAGCAGAACTGCGCTGTCGAGCCCACCGCTCGCCAGAACTGCGACCGGACCGGTCACGGTCACGGTCCCTACGCTTCGCCTCGGTAGACGCAACCCGACGTACAGGTCTCGCGAACGACGATCTGGCTCAGACCGGGTAGCGACAGGTTCAACCGCTCCCAGATCCAACGAGCCAGCACCTCGCTCGTCGGGTTGTCGAGGCCGTCGATCTCGTTCAGGTAGTAGTGGTCGAGCATGCCGAGCAGTGGCTCCATCGCACAGCTGATGTCCTGGAAGTCGCGCACCCAACCGTCGTTGGCATCCACGGGACCGACCAGATGGACCGATACCCGGAAAGAATGCCCGTGTAAGCGCCCGCATTTGTGACCGGGTGCGACGTTCGGCAGCAGGTGAGCGGCCTCGAACGAAAACTCCTTGAAGATCTCCACCCGGGAGACCCTAACCTCAGTCGGTTCGCCGGGCATCGCCGACGCCACCGTTCGGACCCCCGCTGAGGCAATACTTTCGTCGTGCCGCAGAACATCTTCACCGGTCGCGTCGCCGAAGGGTACGACCTCGGCTCCGCCGAGATGTACGAGCCGGCCGTGTTGAGCCCAACAGCCGAGTTCCTCTTCGCCGAGGCGCGGGGCGGCCGGGCCCTCGAGTTCGGGATCGGAACGGGACGGGTCGCGTTACCCCTCAGCGAGCGCGGTCTCGAGGTGTCTGGCGTCGATATCTCGGCAGACATGATCGCCGAGCTCCAAGACAAGCCGGGATCCGACGTGATCGACGTCACCGTCGGCGACTTCGCGACCACCGTCGTCCTTGGGGAGTTCTCGCTTGTCTACGTCGTCTTCAACAGCATCACCAACCTGCTGGAGCAGGCAGAGTGGGTGCAGGCCTTCCGCAACGCAGCCCGTCATCTCGGACCTGCAGGGCGCTTCGTGATGGAACTGGCGATTCCCGACCTCCGCCGGTTCCCCCCGGGCTCCGAGGCGCTTCCGTTCGACGTGAGCCCCGGCCACCTCGGCTTCGACACACTCGACGTCGCGACGCAGCGCGGTGTGTCACACCACTTCTACTTCGTCGAGGGCCAGGTGGGGAGATTCGACTCACCGTTCCGTTACTCGTGGCCGGCCGAGCTGGACCTGATGGCCCAAATGGCCAGCATGAAGCTGTGCGACCGGTGGGCCGACTGGGATCGTTCACCATTCACGAGCGACAGTCGCAAGCACATCTCGGTCTGGGAGCGCCGCTAAGGGTACGGCCGGGTCCGTCGTCGAGCCTCCCTCGGCTTCAGCCGGATGGGGTTGCCGCCGATACCAACGACCACAGCCGAAACGGAGTTCGTCGTTCCCCGAAAGGGATTCTGGGGCCTCGTGGCGTTGCTTCAGTTCGGGCGGCTGGACGAGAAGGGTGACCATGAAGGTCAAACGTTGGTGGCGAACGCTCACGGTCTGCTCGTCCCTCGCCGTCCTCCCGGTGCTCCTCGCCCTGGTGCCGGCCGAGGGAGCCTCGGCCACGACACCGCCTCCGCAGGTGGTCTCCTCGTCGGCGACGCCCTCGCCGGTCGACGCAGGATCGACGGTCACCTTCACCTGGCAGTTCACCAGCGCGGCTGGCGTGAACTTCGCCACCCTGTTCGCGAGGGGACCGAACGGCACCATCCTCCCCAACTGCGGCGGCCCTGGTGACCCTCTCGCCTCGGGGACCGCGAACGCGGGTACCTACCAGCAGGTCTGCAACGTCCCGACGACCGCGGCCAACGGAGCCTGGACGACCACCATCCAAATGGAAGACGGCGCGGGCAACTCGGTCTCCCCTGCCGGCCCTTCCTTCACCGTGCAAGGCGGAGTGCCCGCCACTCCCCCGCAGCTGGTCTCGACGTCGGCCACCCCGTCACCGGTCAGCGCCGGATCGACGGTGACCTTCACCTGGCAGTTCACAAGCGCGGCCGGTGTGATCTTCTCGACCCTCTTCGCGAGGGGCCCGAACGGCAGCACTCTGCCCAACTGCGGAGGTCCGGGTGACCCTCTCGCCTCGGGGACCGCGAACGCGGGGACCTATCAGCAGGTCTGCGCTGTTCCGTCGACAGTGGCCAACGGAACCTGGACGACGAGCATCTCCATGCAAGACGGTGCCGGCAACTCGGTCTCCCCCACGGGTCCCTCCTTCACCGTGCAGGGCGGAACCGATGCATCCCCACCGCAGCTGGTCTCGACGTCGGCGACGCCCTCACCGGTCAACCCCGGATCGACGGTGACCTTCACCTGGCAGTTCACCAGCGCAGCCGGTGTGATCTTCGCCACCCTGTTCGCAAGAGGCCCGAACGGGAGCATCCTGCCCAACTGCGGAGGTCCGAGTGACCCTCTCGCCTCGGGAACCGTGAACGCGGGGACCTACCAGCAGATCTGCAACGTCCCGACGACCGCGGCCAATGGAACGTGGACGACGAGTATCTCCATGGAAGACGGAGCCGGCAACTCGCTCTTCGCGGCGGGAGCCTCCTTCATCGTGGGCGCCGAGACGATCCCGTCGGTCTCGCCGACTGCGTCGACCTACGGCGATCCGGTGTCCTACCAGGCCCGAGTCGTCGTCGAATCGGGAACGCCCACCGGCACCGTGTCGTTCAGCGTCGGGAACCTCCATCTCTGCACGACGCCGCCGCTTTCGTCGGGTACCGCGTCGTGCACGGCGAGCAACGCACCCGGGGGGCTCGATCAGGTGTCCGCCACCTACTCGGGCGACTCGACGTTCGGAGTGGCCACCGGAACCACCACGCTCGTGGTGTTCAAGGCTGCAAGCTCGATGACCTCGAGCGTGAGCCCCTCCAACGTGGTCTTCGGCCGGCCGGTCACCTACTCCGCGGCGGTCTCCAGTTCGGCCGGAGTGCCTTCCGGTTCGGTCACCTTCACCAGCGCGGGAGCCGAGCTCTGCACCGGCGCGGTGTCCGATGGGCGAGCGGCATGCAAAGCGTCGACCGCCCCTTCGGGGATCAACTCGGTCACCGCGACCTACTCGGGGGACGGCAATATCGCCGGATCCGCGTCCACCGCCGAGCTGGCCGTGCGCACCGGGTACTGGATGGTCGCGTCCGACGGCGGCGTCTTCGCCTTCGGTGACGCAGGCTTCCACGGGTCGATGGGTGGCCATCGGCTGAACGAACCGATCGTCGGCATCGCTCCGACACCCGATGGCGGCGGCTACTGGATGGTCGCGTCCGACGGCGGCGTCTTCGCCTTCGGTGACGCAGGGTTCCACGGGTCGATGGGTGGCCATCGGCTGAACGAACCGATCGTCGGCATCGCTCCGACACCCGATGGCGGCGGCTACTGGATGGTCGCGTCCGACGGCGGCGTCTTCGCCTTCGGTGACGCAGGGTTCCACGGGTCGATGGGTGGCCATCGGCTGAACGAACCGATCGTCGGCATCGCCCCGACACCCGATGGCGGCGGCTACTGGATGGTCGCGTCCGACGGCGGCGTCTTCGCCTTCGGTGATGCAGGGTTCCACGGGTCGATGGGTGGCCAGCCCACCAGTGATCCGGTCGTAGGGATCGCGCCGAGCGGCGGCGAAGGCTATTGGCTGGCGAAGGCAAGCGGGTCGGTCTACGCGCACGGTGATGCGGCAGGATACGGCTCGATCGCGCCCTCTCTCACCGCTCCCGTCGTCGGCATCGCGGCATCACCCAACGGATCGGGCTACTCGATGACCACCTCCAACGGAACGGTCTTCACGTTCGGGAAGGTTCCCTTCGAGGGTTCGATGGCGGACCGGCCGCTGAGCGCCCCGGTCGTGGGCGTCGCCTCGCTCTGAGCGGCGAGCAAGGAGCGGCGAGCGGCGAGTTCGGATCGAGCAACTCGGGAGCCGCTCTCTGTGTCGGAGGATACCGTTGGGTGTTGTCGATGCCGTCGGTGCCGCCGCGACGGAGGTTCGGAGGCCTGCGAGCCACACGAGCGGCGGGGGAGGTGCAGGGATGATCACCGAGCTGCCCGAGTTCGTCGACGAGATGATCGGTGGCGACGTCCGAGATCCGTACCCGGTCTTGGCCGAGAAGCGGCGGAGCGAGCCGGTCTGGTACGGCACCTTCCTCACACCCGAGATGCTTCCTGGTGGGCTGGAGCCACGCTGCGATTGGATGGTGTTCCGCTACGAGGACTGCTCATACGTGCTCCGCGCCGCCCGTGTGTTCAGCTCGGCCGCGTATTCGGAGACGATCGGTCTCGTCTTCGGCAGAACGGTGCTCGAGATGGACGAGCCCGAGCACCGCTCCCATCGGAGCTTGGTCGCGCAGGCCTTCCGCGAGCAGTCCCTCACGCGCTGGCAGCCCGAGGTGATCGCGCCGGTCTGCCACGAGCTCATCGACCGGTTCGCCTCGAGGGGACGGGCCGAACTGGTGAGCGAGCTCACCAGCCACTTCCCGGTCCGGATCATCGCCCGGATCCTCGGGCTCCCCGACGAGGACTTCGGTCGCTTCCATCGCTGGGCCAACGATCTCTTCTGCGTCGCTTCCGATCCCGATCGCGGCCTCAAGGCATCGGCCGACCTGCGCGAGTACTTCGCCGGCATCGTGGCCGAGCGCCGCAGCCGACCGCGTGACGACGTGGTCAGCGACCTGGTCGCGGCCGAGATCGACGGAGAGCGACTGGAGGACGAGGCCATCTACTCGTTCCTCCGCATCCTGTTGACCGGGGGCGCCGACACCACCTACCGGGCATCGGGCAGCACCCTCTTCCTCCTGCTGACCCACCCCGAACAACTGGAGGCGGTGCGCAAGGACCGCTCCCTGGTGGCGGCTGCGATCGAAGAGTCGCTCCGGGTCGAGCCGCCGGCGGTCGGGATCTTCAGGACCGCGACCCGGGAGGTCGAGGTCGGCGACGTCACGCTGCCCGCGGGCGCGAACGTGTACGTCGTCCTCGCATCGGCCAACCACGACGAGACCCGGTGGGAGGATCCCGACCGGTTCGACATCTTCCGCCCACCCCAGCAGCACCTGACCTTCGCCCAGGGCCCGCACATGTGTCTCGGTATGCACCTCGCACGGATGGAGACCGCGGTGCTCCTCGACGTGGTGCTCGACCGACTGCCGGGAATCCGCCTCGACCCCGACGGAGTGGACCCGCATCTGCACGGGATCATCTTCCGCTCCCCGACCGCCGTCCCCGTCCTCTTCGACGCGGTAAGCGGTGAGGCCGGAGTTCGGTGACCCAGGTCTACGTGCTCGACGACGACCCGGACGCTTCCGATGCGCCGACGGTGGTGATGCTCGACATGCCTCCCGGCTACTTGCTCTTCCGCCATGCCCACATCTGCCACCGATTCGAAGTCGTGGTGAAGGGCTCGATGCGTGCCGGTGACCGAACGCTGGTCGCCGGTGACGTCATGGTGGCCAAGCCTGGCGAGTGGTACGGACCGCACGTGGCGGGTCCGGAGGGATGTACGACCGCCGAAGTGTTCGGGACGCTCGAGGGGGTCTTCCGGGTGCTGGCCGGTTCGGGCGAGAGCCGGCGCGAGTACGACTTTCGCAAGGGAGAGACCCCGCCCGACTACGCACCGCTGGTCTGAGTCCCGCTTGCCGACGGGCGCCCGGCCTCGAGGGGGCGGCGCTCACTCCGAGGCGGCCGGCCGGCACGTTGCTCAAGATCGCCGGAGCCGGTGTCGATAGGTCTGCGTGCCCGGTGACCTGGTCAAACCCAGCTCGAACGGAAGAATCCTGTGAAGGCGGTCCCTGTCGCCCCTGGCTGGTGGGTCGCCTCCGACGGCAAGTGGTACCCGCCGGAGACCCATCCCGACGCGCAGGCGGCGGCGGGGCCGCCCCAGCCCGGTTGGTGGATCGCGTCCGACGGCAACTGGTACCCGCAGGAGACCCGTCCCGACGCGGAGGTACCCCTGTCGGCAGTGTCGCCGGCCGGGCCCTCGGACCCCGTCGGCGATCTGCTCTCGACCTTCGGCACGCTCGACGTGCAGAGGCCGCCGCAACCGATCCCGTCCGCCGCGGCTCCGGCTCGCCGACGCGGATCATTCGTGAAGATGACCCTGGCGGTGATCCTTGCGGTCGCAGCCGGTGCGACCGGAATCGAGGTGACCGCTTCGCGCAGCAACGGCGTCGCCAGGAGCGGATGGACGAATCGCTCCCTGCATGTGGTCGGCACGCCGGTCGCCGGTGACGGAAGAGTGGTTCTCCTCCACGTCACCCCGAGCCACCAGATGCAACTGGTCGGGGTCAACCCGGCAAACGGCTCGGTCATCTGGAGGGAACCATTTTCCCCGTCGGGCATCACCCCCGGCGTCCAGTTCGGGCCGGTCCTCGTCCAGAACATCGCGCTCGATCTCGACCCGATCGGCAGTGCACAGAATGCCGGCGTGTACTTGAAGGGGATCGACGTGCAGACGGGGAGGGTTGCGTGGTCGATTCCGGACCCGGTCGAGGCCACCGACGCGCCGAGCGTGTGTAACAACGACCGCGATTTCTGCGTGACCGTGTGGGATACGCAGACGACGAGCGCGCTGGTGGCCATCGACGCGGTGGACGGGCAGCCCGTCTTCTCGGTCCAGGGCCCGTACCGCAACGTCTCGGAGTCCGGGCCGGCCAACGCGAACAGCGGCGGGGTCTGGCAGACCTCCGATTCGACTCCGACCTTCACCTGGATCGACGCCAACGGCCAACGGACCTGGACCGAAAGTGTCGCCAGCCTCTTCGGCGGATCGCAGTACGCACCCGACAACGGGTACGACCTCGCCCTGCAGAACGGGATGAACGTCGGGAGTGTCGGGGTCGCCTCGACCGGGAACACGACGCCCCTCGGCGAGTACAAGACGATCGGGATCAAGTCCGCCGACGGTTCGGTCGCCTGGAGCGTGCCGGGGGACTTCATGTGCGGAGGTGGCCTGCAGGTCCTCGCGACCAACGTGGTGTGTCAGTACACCGGATCCGCGCAGTCGAGCGGTCATGCCCTGACCTTCTCGGGAGGGGTCGTGCTCCGCGGACTCGACCCGGCGACCGGCGCGCTGACCTGGTCGAGGTCGGTCGGCGACCCAACCGCGCTGTCGACGGGACAGAACGTCGCGTTCTCCGACACCAGCCACCTCGTGGTGCAGATGCCGAACGGGCGCCGGATGCTCCTCGACACCGAGAACGGCGCGTTGGCGCCGGTCACGAGTTCCCAGGTCTTCTGGTGCGAACAGACCCCCCTCTACAGGGTGAACGCCTCGACTGACGGTGCCGCCAACGGTCAGCGGGCGAGCACACCTGTGTTCACGGCTTGCGCCTCGAGCGGCGCGCGGGTCGCGAGCCGGCCGACGACGGCCGTACCCTCGGTCGGTGTCACTGCCGATGGCAACTTCATCTGGCCCTCGACCGACGGGCTGCACGCCTCACCCCTGCCCGCATCTCCATAGGGCCGTTCGCTCGCGACGTGGTTACCATCAGACCATCGTCCGAACCCGGCGCGATAGAACACGAACAATCGGCACCAGTCCTGCGGGCCTCGTACTGACGCCCGGCGCGAGCGCCAGGCGAGACCACCCTGGGCTGGTCGAGATCGATCGCGTCGTGACCGATCGCGGTATCGCGGTGGAGCGAGTCGAGTTCCCCGGACAGACCGCGGGACGACGCCGCGCCGATCCGCCCGAGGTCTGCATCGAGACGGTGCGGCGTGCCACACAGGAGCTGGCCTCGGGTCTCGGGGTGGCGTCGGGGCGTATCGCGGTCGGCGGCCGCTCGATGGGCGGCCGGATGTGCTCGATGGCTGTCGCCGACGGATTGGAGGTCGCGGGTCTCGTCCTCGTCAGCTATCCGCTCCACCCACCGGGGCGCCCACAACAGTTGCGAACCGCCCACTTCCGCGAGCTCGACGTTCCCTGCCTGTTCGTGTCCGGTCGCCGAGACGCCTTCGCCTCACCGGAGGAGCTCGAGCGCGAGACACCGGCCATCCCGGGACCGGTCACGTTCGTCCTCGTCGACGGCGACCACTCGCTCCGGCGACGCGAGGCAGAGGTGGCCGAAATCGTCGGGGGATGGCTTGCGGGGCCACCTGGAACGCCCCTGAAGTGACAGTCACGGTGACACGAGTTGGGCGGGTGCTCGTCGGTCGTGGATCGCCGGCGGACGCGCCCGGCACGTCCGACCACGCCCGGCAGGCCCGCCACGGGGCATGATCGGCGGATGGCAGCTCCGAAGGTGAAGAAATCCTCGATCCGCCTGATGCTCGCCGACGTCGACGGAACACTGGTGACCAGCGAGAAGCTGCTCACCGACGAGGCGGTGCGGGCAGTCGAGGAACTCGGCGAGGCAGGGATCCTCTTCGCCATCACCAGCGGTCGGCCACCCCGAGGCATGCGGATGCTCGTCGAACCGCTCTCTCTCACCACCCCGGTCGCTGCCTTCAACGGCGGTGTCCTCACCGAACCCGACATGACGGTGATCGAACAGCGTACCGTCTCTCGCGAGCTGGTGCCGTCCATCGTCGAGCTGATGGGCGACCAGAAGCTGGACGTCTGGATCTATCGCGGTACGGACTGGTTCGTGCCCAAGCTCGACGGTCCCCACGTGGACCGTGAAGCGTGGACGGTGAAGTTCGAACCGCAGGTGATGTCCGACCTGAGCTCCCTCGTCGACGACGTCGCCAAGATCGTCGGCGTGAGCGACGACCACGAGGCCATCAACCGGGCGTCCGAGCTCGCCCGGGACAAACTCGGCGATCAGGTGACCGCAGCCGCCTCCCAGCCCTATTACCTCGACGTGACCCATCCCGATGCCAACAAGGGTGCGGTCGCCAGATTCCTCGCCGACCGGTACCACCTCTCCTCCGACGAGATCGCGACCATCGGGGACATGCCGAACGACGTCTTGATGTTCGCCCACTCCGGAATGTCGATCGCCATGGGCAACGCCGACGCGGGCGTGCAGCGGTGCGCCCGGAGGGTCACCGCGAGCAACGACCAGGAGGGCTTCGCCAAGGCGGTGCGCCGGTTCGTCCTGCCGGCGAGCTCCGCCTGACCGCTCAGTGCGACCGCGCGACGGGGTCCCCGTGGAGGGTCGCGCGCACCTCTGCTGCGATCTGGAGGTCCTCGCGCGAGCGGAGGACGACCGTCCTCACCGAGGCTTCGGGCGCGCTGACATCCGCGTCGAGCGTAGGAGCGTCGTTCAGGCCATCATCGAGCCCGACGCCCAAGAAGGCGAGCGCCCGCGCCGCCATGGCGCGGACCTCTGCGCTGTTCTCGCCGACGCCACCGGTGAAGGTGACCGCGTCGACGCCACCCATTGCCGCGGCCATGGCGGCAATGGCACCGCTCAATCGGTGGACGTAGACGCCCAATGCGAGCTCGGCGAGCTCGGCGTCCTCGTCGGCCGCCCCTGCCGCGTCGACCACGGCTTCCATGTCCGCAGTCCCTGCGAGTGCCGCCAACCCGGACCGGTGCTCGAGCGCATCGCCGACCTCGTCGACGGACAGCCCGCGGTCACGGATCAGCCAGAGCAGGATCCCCGGGTCGATCGAGCCCGACCGCGTCGCCATCACCAATCCTTCGAGGGGGGTGAAGCCCATCGTCGTGTCGACCGAGTGTCCGCGCGCGACTGCGGCGACCGACGCACCTGACCCGAGATGGCATGTGGCGAGTTTCAACTCCTCCACGGGACGGCCGAGCACCTGCGCCGCCCTCCGGCTGGCGTACGCATGGCTCAATCCGTGGAAACCGAAGCGTCGAATCGAGAAACGCCGACGCCACTCGACCGGCACCGCGTAGGTCGACGCCTCGGGCGGCATGGTCGTGTGAAACGCGGTGTCGAAAGAGGCGACGGCCGGCACCCCCGGTAGGAGTCTCGCGATCGTGTGGATGCCGGAAAGAGCCGCGGACTGGTGGAGCGGGGCCAGATCCACCAGCTCTGCCAGCGCGCCCTCCACCTCGGGGGTCAACCGTAGGGGACCGGAGAATCGGTCCCCACCGTGGACGACCCTGTGCCCGACGGCGTCGACCTGGTCCATGACCGGTGCGACGATCCCCTCGATTCGGTCCCCGTCGAAGACACCCTTCTCGGCGCCGAGATCCTCACCGAGCAGGACGCGATCGTCGTCGTCGAGCAGGCGCAGCTTGAGGCTGGAGGATCCGGCGTTGACGACGAGCACCCGCATCGGCGTCCCTTACGACCAGGTCCAGTTCGCGATTTCAGGAGGATCTTCGCCGTGGTCGCGGGTGTAGCGGCGCGCCTCGAGGCGGGCGTCGACCATCGACTGGCGAACATGGGCTGCCCGACCTCCGAGGATCTGCACCCGATCGATCACGTCGATCACCAGCTTGAAGCGGTCGAGGTCGTTGAGCATCGCCATGTCGAAGGGAGTGGTGGTCGTCCCTTCCTCCTTGTAACCGACCACGTGGAAGTTGTCGTGGTTGGCGCGGTGGTACGTCAGGCGGTGGATGAGCCACGGATACCCGTGGTAGGCGAAGACGACTGGACGGTCGGTCGTGAACAGCTCATCGAACTCCTGATTCGAGAGCGCGTGGGGATGTTCCCTCTCGTCAGCGAGGCGCATCAGGTCGACCACGTTGACCACCCGCACCTTGAGATCGGGGAAGTACTCGCGCAGCAGCCGTGTGGCGGCGAGCGTCTCGAGGGTCGGCACGTCACCGGCGCAGGCCATGACCGCGTCCGGAACATCGTCCCCGTCGTTGCTGGCCCAGGCGAAGATGCCGAGGCCCCGGGTGCAGTGCAGAACGGCCTCCTCCATCCCGAGGTAGGTGAGCGCAGGCTGCTTCCCGCTCACGACGACGTTGAGGTAGTTGCGGCTCCTCAGACAGTGATCGGCCACCGACAGCAACGTGTTGGCGTCGGGTGGGAGGTAGACCCGGACGATCTCCGGCTTCTTGTTGACGACGTAGTCGATGAAACCCGGGTCCTGATGGGAGAAGCCGTTGTGATCCTGCCGCCAGACGTGACTGGAGAGGAGGAGGTTCAACGACGCGATGGGTCGTCGCCAAGGGATCCCTCGTGTCGTCTCCAGCCACTTGGCGTGCTGATTGACCATGGAATCCACGACGTGGATGAACGCCTCGTAACTGTTGAAGAGACCGTGGCGACCGGTCAGGAGGTAGCCCTCGAGCCATCCCTCGCAGAGATGCTCGCTCAGCACCTCGATCACCCGGCCCTGCCGAGCCAGATGGTCGTCCCCTTCGATCATCTCCGCCTCCCACACCCGGTTGGTCGCCTCGAACACGGCCGACAACCGGTTGGAGACGGTCTCGTCGGGCCCGACCAGTCGGAAGGTCCGCGGATTGGCAGCGATGACGTCGCGGAGGAAGTTCCCGAGCACCCGGGTTGGTTCCACCAGGTGGCGCGCGGGCTCGTCCACCTCCACGCCGAAACGGCGGAAGTCGGGGAGCTCGAGGTCGACGAGGAGCAGTCCGCCGTTCGCGTGGGGGTTGGCGCTCATCCGCCGCGTGCCCTTGGGTGGGAGCCGGCGCAGCGGTTCCGCCAGGCGACCGTCCTCGTCGAAGAGCTCCTCGGCGCGGTAGCTGCGCATCCAGTCCTCGAGGATCTGAAGGTGCTCCGGATTCTCCCTGACGTCGGCCACCGGCACCTGGTGGGCCCGGAAGGTCCCCTCGATCTGGAGCCCGTCCACCATCTTCGGGCACGTCCACCCCTTCGGTGTCCGGAGCACGATCATCGGCCAGCAGGGTCGGCGTTGCTCGCCTCCCTTTCTGGCACCCGCCTGGATCGAAGCGATCTCGTCGAACGCCGCGTCGAGGGCGGACGCGAGCTGCCGGTGCACAGGGCCCGGTTGGTCGCCCGACACGAACAGGGGATGGTGACCGTATCCCTCGAGCAGGCCGCGCAGCTCGCGTTCGGGGATGCGGGCGAGCACGGTCGGGTTGGCGATCTTGTAGCCATTGAGGTGCAGGATCGGGAGCACGGCTCCGTCCCCGACCGGGTCGAGGAACTTGTTCGAGTGCCAACTGGCTGCGAGAGGACCGGTCTCGGCCTCGCCGTCCCCGATGATGCAGGCCACGACCAGGTCCGGGTTGTCGAAGGCGGCGCCGTAGGCGTGGACCAACGAGTACCCGAGTTCGCCACCTTCGTGGATCGACCCAGGGGTCTCGGGTGCGACGTGGCTCGGGATCCCACCGGGGAACGAGAACTGCCGGAAGAGCCGGTGGAGCCCCTCGGCGTTCTCCCCGATGTGCGGGTAGACCTCGCTGTAGGTTCCCTCGAGGTACGTGTTGGCGACGATGCCGGGTCCGCCGTGCCCCGGACCGATGACGTACATCATGTCGACGTCGCGCTCGACGATCACCCGGTTGAGGTGCGCGTACAGGAGATTGAGACCAGGGGTGGTCCCGAAGTGCCCGAGAAGGCGGGGCTTGATGTGTTCGGGGCGGAGCGGCTCGCGGAGCAGCGGATTGGCGAGCAGATAGATCTGACCGACGGAGCAGTAGTTGGCGGCTCGCCAGTACGCGTCGATCGCCGCGAGTGTCTCGTCTGACGCAGGCGGCACAGGTCTCTCCTCCGGTGAGGTGGGTCGCTGCGGACTCTACCCACCCCGCTCCGACGACCTATCCGCCTCAGCGACTCGCCTTCGGTTCACGCCGGAGTCGCCAGCGGTGCGTCCGATTCCAGGGTGCGCCCCGTCACCCGCCCCGGTGGGTCCGTCCCCTGAGAGCCAGCAGCGCGCACGAAAGGCTGAGCACGAGAAGACCGACCAACGCGCCCAGCCCCTCCACGAGGGCGACCGGCTGCCATCCCCCGCTCTCGAGCGAGCGGAGCGCGGCCAACAGGTAGGTCACGGGGTTGTAGGTGGCGATGG
Organism: uncultured Acidimicrobiaceae bacterium; assembly: GCA_963769905.1. Taxonomy (GTDB): domain Bacteria; phylum Actinomycetota; class Acidimicrobiia; order Acidimicrobiales; family RAAP-2; genus Bog-756. Next base: position 959,609 of record CAVYNG010000001.1, on the reverse strand, counting down.
CCGAGAACCACCCTGCGAGCACCTGCTTCGGGACCACCGCATCGCTCAGGAAGAAGAGGGGGAAGAACACCACGTAGGTGGCGCTCACCGCGGCAGGGCTCCCGCTCTTCAGCGCCACCGCGTAGGGGAAGCCGGTGAACGCGAGGCCCCACAGGGCCGAGATCCCGAGGAAGACGAGCACGCCGGCCGGACCGGTCGCGAACCGGACGCCCATCGCGAAACCGATGACCAGCACCGGCACGCACAATGCGGCGATCACGACCACGTCTGCAGTCATCAACCCGAGCAGCAGCGCGGAACGCCGGATGGGAGTGAGGCAGAGACGGTCGAAGTAGCCATCCGCGATGTCGGTGACCAGAGTCTGCGCCCGTGACATGCCGGTCACCGCGAACGCGATGGCCATCGGGAGGAGGAATGCCTTGTAGTCGAAGCCCTTCGCACCCTTCGTCACGTTCTCCAGCGCGCCGAGGTTGACGAAGTAGAAGAACGCCGGGATGAAGACGGCGGGCAGGACGGTGAAGGGCTCGCGGGGAATCTGGCGAAGGGCACGCCCGGCCACCGTCGACATGTCCCGCAGGACGCCGGCCCGCCGGGGATCCTGCGTCACCGCCCGGCTCGTCACGATCCCGTGGAGATGGGGTCGGGTGCCCGGTTGCTGAGGTGCCGGAGCACGTCGTCGAGGGTCGGCGACTGGAGGGTGAGGCTGCGGACCTCGAGCCCGGAGCGGTCGAGCCGGATCGCGACCGGGCCGATCGAAGCAGGCGCGTCTCGTGTTGAGATGGTGATGAGATCGCCGTCGCGGTGGACCGCGGTGACCGCGTCGAGGGTCCCGAGCTCGCCGACGATCGTCTCGTCCGCGCCACCGACGAGAGCGGTGATGACGTCGTCACCGACGCGGCGCTTCAGGTCACCCGGCGGTCCCTCTGCCACCAGGTGGCCGCGGTCGACGAAACCGACCCGGCCGGCGAGTGCGTCCGCCTCCTCGAGGTACTGAGTCGTGAGCACGATGGTCATGCCGAGCTCGCCGTTCAGCCGCCGCACCTCGTCCCACACGTTGCTCCGGCTCTCTGGGTCGAGACCAGTGGTCGGCTCGTCGAGGAAGAGGATCTCCGGACCGTGCACCAGCGCGGCCGCAAGGTCCAGTCGACGCTTCATTCCCCCCGAGTAGGTGGCGATTCGGCGGTCGATCGCGTCGGCGATATCGACGAGGTCGAGGATCTCGTCGACCCGGCGTCGGACTTCCTTCGCTCGGAGACCGTACAGACGACCCTGCAGGCGGAGGAGCTCGCGACCGGTCTGGCGCGGATCGAGTGCGACGTCCTGGAGCGCGACACCGATACGCAGACGGACCGCTTCCGGTTCCGACGCCACGTCGTGCCCGGCCACGACGGCTCTCCCGGCAGTCGGCCGAAGCAGGGTGCAGAGCACTCGGATGAGGGTCGACTTGCCGGCACCGTTCGGCCCGAGGAGCCCGTATACCTCACCGTCTCTGATCGAGAGGTCGATCCCGTCGATGGCACGGGTCATGCCGTAGCGACGCACAAGTTCCCGGGTGACGACGGCGAGACCCGAAAAATCCTGCTCACGGGGGTTCTCGTCCGCTGTTTCATACTCAATCGCATCTAACATACTCATTAGTATTTACTATACTGCCCGGTAGCACAAGCCGATGACGATCGAACCCCTCACACCCGAGCGCCGGCGCCAGCAGACGCGCGACCACCTGCTCGAAGCGGCGGCAACGGTCTTCGGGGAGCGCGGGTACCACGGGGCCTCGCTCGACGACATCGCGGCGGCCGCCGGCTTCACCAAGGGCGCGGTCTACTCCAACTTCAAGTCGAAGGAGGACCTCTTCCTGGCGCTCCTCGAGTCACGCTTCGCGTCCGAGCTCGAAGACCTGAAGGCCCTCCTGACCGGATCCGACGTCGGACCCGGGTACCGGCTCTCCGACTTCGTCACGCTGATCGTCGACCAGCCGAAAGAGCCGGCGAGGGTGACCTGGGGAACTCTCTACGAGGAGTTCCACCTCTACGCGCGCCGCAATCCCGAAGCGCGGGCCAGGTTGGCGGAGCTCGATCGTCGGGACGTCGCCTCGGTCGCCGAGATCCTCCGGACCGAGCGCGATCGTCTCAACCTCGCCACTGCCACGTCGCCCGAGGACGCGGCGCGGATCACCCTCGCGCTGACGCGGGGCATCGCCATGATGCAGGAGACCGACCCCGACGCAGTCGACGGGCGGTTCCTCGAGTCGATGCTGGAGTTCCTCGCCCGGGCTCTCACCACCTGACCGGACGGTCCCCGCCGCGGCAGATCGCCGTCGATGCCACCATAGGAAGGTGCATCGTGCAGTGATCCTCGGCGCCGGCTTCGCCGGACTCGCAGCGGCCCGCTCGCTCGCCGGCGCGGACGTCGAGGTCACCCTCGTCGATCAACGCAACTTCCACACCTTCCTGCCTCTTCTCTACGAGGTGGCGACGGCCGGGCTCGATCCCGCGGACATCGCTTATCCGGTTCGGGCGACCATCGGGCACTCCCCGAACGTGCGGTTCCGGCTCGGCACGGTGTCGGCCGTGGATACCGACCGGCACGAAGTTTGCTTCGCAGCGGGGAGCGCGGGACATGTGCCCGGGTCGCCCCCTTGCGAGGACGATCTTCCCTTCGACTCGCTGATCGTCGCGACCGGTGTGGTCGCCAACTTCTTCGGTGTCCCGGGTGCCGCCGAGAACGCCCTGCCTCTCTACACGTTGCAAGACGCGCGTCACCTGCGGGACCACATCCTCCTCCGGCTCGAGGAGGCCGATGAGCGGCCCGAACACCTTTCGGACGGAACGCTCACCTTCGCCATCGTGGGCGGCGGACCGACCGGTGTCGAGATGGCCGGTGCGATCGCCGAGCTGCTCGACATGTCGGTGCGGCGCGACGGCTTTCGGTTCGACCGATCGGCGGCGCGCATCGTGCTCGTCGACGGCGTCGACCACGTCCTCACCCCCTTCACCCACTCCGCACAGCGCTACGCGCAGCTCACTCTCGAGCACCGGACCGTCGAGTTACGGCTCGGTCGGTTCGTAGCCAAGGTCACCCCCGACACAATCGAGCTCGCCGACGGGTCGGTCCTCGCGACGCGGACGGTGATTTGGGCCGGTGGGGTGACCGTCGATGGGACCGCCGCTTCGACGCTCGGGGCGCGAGCCACCCGCAGCGGACAGCTGCTGGTGAACTCCGACCTCGAGGTCGAGGGTCGACCCGGCGTGTTCGCCGCAGGCGATGCCGCCTCGATCCCGCTGGCACTGGGGTCCGAGGAGCGCTGCCCGCAGCTCGCCCAGGTCGCCATGCAGTCCGGCCGGCACGCGGCGAAACAGATCCGTGCCCGAGCCGAAGGCAGGCCGCTGACCCCGTTCCGCTACCGCGACAAGGGGATCATGGCGACCATCGGCCGCAGGGCCGCCATCGCACAGCTCCGCGGCGGGCTGGTGCTGCGGGGCACCCCCGGATGGGTGGCTTGGTTCGGGCTTCATCTGCTGTATCTGATCGGGTTCCGCAACAAGCTGACCGTGCTCATCAACTGGTCGTGGCGGTATCTCAACTGGACTTCCGGCCCGCGGGTGATCTTCGGCAACGGACCGACCCGCGCCATCGATCCGGGGCCAGCTCGGCCCGGTCCCCCCGACTCCTGAGTTCCAGGTCGCCCCACACGTCGCGGGCCAAATCGGGCCTTCGGTGGGCGTCCCTACTTGCCTCCACGGCCCCGACATCAGGTGATGTATACCTACATCATGTGATGGAACGTGATGTAGGTATACATCACCTGACCGAAACTCATCACCGGCCCGACACGCATCACCTGTCCGAAGTTCCCTGTCCAGGGACGCATCACGACTGACCGGCAAAATCGTGCGGAATGCTCTTTACAGATCACTCTGACTAGAGTATTCTGCTCGCGATGCCACGTAGAGCCCGATCGAATCCTCTTGCGCTCGCGGTGCTGGTGACTCTTTACGAGCGGCCGATGCACCCCTACGAGGTCGCACAGACGCTGCGCACCCGTGCCAAGCAGGAGAGCGTCCGGCTCAACTACGGCTCGCTCTATGCGGTCGTCGAATCGCTCGAGAAGAACGGACTCATCGCCGCCCGCGAGACCGTGCGTGAGGGAAAGCGTCCCGAGCGGACCATCTACGAGATCACCGACGAGGGCGCGCGCGAGATGGTCGATTGGATGACCGATCTCATCGGCACACCTGAGAAGGAGTACCCGAAATTCATGGCGGGTCTCTCCTTCCTACCCGCCCTCACCCACGAAGACGCCCTCCAGGCACTCCGGGCCCGCGCGGAGATCCTGACCTTCAAGCTGGCCAAGATGCGTGGCGCCATCCGCGTCGCGGGTGAGGCCGGCCTGCCCAGACTCTTCGAGCTCGAGTCCGAGTACGAGGAGCAGATGACCGAAGCCGAGCTGCACTTCGTCAACGGGCTGGTCAAGGACATCGAGTTCGGCGACCTCGACGGGCTGGAGATGTGGAAGTCGTTCCACGATCCCGACCGCACTCCCGAGGAGGTGGTCTTCCGACTCGATCCCTCATAGAACGGTTCGGCGCCGCGTGTTAGCCCACGCGACGCCGAACTCGCACCTCCACGAGCTCGATCCACGGGGGACCTGCGCTCGGGCAGCACCGACAGCGTAGGGCACTCCGTCACCGTCGAGCTCTTCAGCTCATCAACCCTCAACGGAAGGACCCGCGCATGTCCGCGCTCATCGAAGCCGACCGTCTCTCCAAGAGCTTCGGCAAGATCACCGCCCTCGACGACCTCAGCCTCATCGTGCCATCGGGACAGCCCGTGGCCGTGCTCGGCCCGAACGGCGCCGGCAAGACCACGTTCGTCCGGATGCTCGCCACGTTGTTGCGGCCCGACTCCGGTCACCTGGCCGTCCTCGGTCACGACGTCGTCGACGACCCGATGGCCGTCCGCCGCCTGATCGGACTCGCCGGTCAGCTCGCCGCGGTCGAAGCGACGCTCACCGGCCGCGAGAACCTCACCATGGTCGCCCGTCTCTACGGGCAGGGCGGCCGTGCCGCACGTGCGAGCGCCGAGCGCATCCTCGAATTGGTGGGCCTGACCGAGGCCGCTGGCCGCCAGGTGAAGACCTACTCGGGCGGAATGCGGCGTCGTCTCGACCTCGGCGCCAGCCTGGTGGGGACCCCACGCCTGCTCCTGCTCGACGAGCCCACCACGGGCCTCGACCCGGGCAGCCGCATCGAGCTCTGGGACGCCATCCGGGAGCTCGGCGACCACGGGACCGACGTTCTGCTCACCACCCAGTACCTCGACGAGGCCGATCAGCTGGCCGCGCTGATCGTGATCGTCGACGAGGGACGGGTCATCGCTCGTGGCACACCGGATGAACTGAAGTCGAGAGCCGGTACCGACGTCATCGAGCTCCACACCCGCGACCGAGAGAGCCTCGAACACGCGCGGTGGGTCCTCGACGGCCTCCATGCCGGTGATCCGGTCGCCGATCCGGCCACCAGGCGCTGCACGCTGCCGGCGCCGGGCGGCGCGCAACTCCTGCCGGTGGTGGTCCGTGCGCTCGACCAAGCCGCCATCGAGGTGGAGGACCTCACCCTCCGCCGTCCCACCCTCGACGAAGTGTTCCTCACCCTGACCGGACCCTCCAAGGGTTCCCCGACCGCCAAGGAGTCGTTTGCATGACCATCACATCCGCCACCCTCGGCACCCTCACTCCCGACGGAACGCCAATCGTTCAGCCTCCCCCGGCCAAAGGGGCCTCGTTCCTCGCGGCTTCCTACCAGGTCGCGGCGCGGACCGTGAAGAAGTTCGCCCGCACGCCCCAGCTCGTGGTCGCCGGCACCGCCCAAGGCGCGTTGTTCCTGTTGATCTTCCGCTACGTCTTCGGAGGAGCGATCGGCGACACCGGGTCGTTGTCCTACGTGGACTTCGTCATCCCCGGCTTCGTCGTCACGAGCGTCCTGTTCACCGGTATGGGCGCGGCCACCGGCATCGCGGAGGACCTCCAGGGAGGTTTCTTCGACCGGCTCCGCAGCTTGCCCATCCGCCTGCTGTCCATCGTGACCGGGCGCATCGGCGGCGACAGCGTGCTCCTTGCCTGGAGCCTCGTCGTCACCACCACGGTAGGAGTGCTCGTCGGATTCCGCACGCACAACGGCGCGGGGGCCGCGGCCGCGGCGTTCGGGCTCTGCCTGCTGTACGGCTTCGCGTTCCTCTGGCTCTTCATCGGTCTCGGTCTGCTGGCCGGGAACCCGCAGGCGGCCCAAGGGCTCTCCTTCCTCGTGTTCCCGCTCACCTTCGTCTCGAGCGCGTACGTTCCTGTCGCCACCATGCCCGGGTGGATGCAGGCCTTCGCCGCGCACCAACCGCTGACCTCGATGTGCAACACGGTCCGGATCCTGACCCAGGGGCAGGCCGCCGAGCGGTTGCTCGGGCACTCGCTCTGGACCTACCTCCTTCCTTCCCTCCTGTGGTCCGCGGCGATCGTCCTGGCGTTCGCTCCCGTCACCGTCCACCGGCTGCGCCGCGCCTGAGACGCGGACGGGAGGCCGGCACGGCCGAGCCGCCGGTACGGCCGGCCCTCCGCACGACGAATTTGAGCCCCGACCAGTCGGCGTCGAGTGCCGCGACTTTCACGTCGACCAACCCGGTCGGGAGGAGCACGTCACGGAGGCGTCGGTCGGTCAGGTCGCTGTCGTGGCCGCCGGCGCGGCGAGGCCAAGCGGTCCCGAGTGACGACGTCGGCGACATGCGGCCCGCGAGCTCCGGTCCCATTCGCTCGAGGCGGGCCGCTCCGCGCACGAACGCGAGGATCACCCCCGCCTGCTCGTCACCGGCCCGCAACTGGCTTCGGCGCCGGACCGGCCGCACGCCAGCCGGCAGCGCCGGCACGGCCCACCCCGACGGTGCATCGACCATGACCACGAGGTCGCCCTCCGCGATGCCGAGCTTTCTCGCGAGCGGGGTAGCCGAGGAGGCCGACGTGGCCAAGGAGCCGGTGTGATCGGTCTGCCTCGAGCCCCGCCCGTCCATTTCCGCCTATCCGCCAGAACCGGCCTCGACCACGAATCGCTCGAGATAGGGCCCGAACTGGTCGCGGACGGTCGCCGGGTCGAGCCCGAACTCGGCGAGGTCGAATTCGTGACGCCCGTGCACCTCAGGGGGATGAGCCCGTGCCCAGTCCTCCAACGCTGCCCGTTCTTCGCCCACCCCGAGCGAGAGGCGGTCGAAGGCCTCGGACACCGCGCCGACCGGGTCCGTTTGCAGCGCGGCAAAGCTCAGATCGGCAAAATACGACTCGCCCACCCGGTCGCGAAAGGCGAGGGCACGGCGGACGGCCTCCGCCCAGACCGCCAACTGCTGGCGCCCCAGCTCGTCGGCTTCGTCACGGCCGCTCACCCAACTGCGCGTGTACGCGATGAGGCTGCACACCGAACCGAGCACGTCGGCGGGGTCGCGGTGGGTCCAGAGGAACTTGGCTGCCGGGTAGGCGGCGCGCAGATCGTCGAGGGCCAGCATGTGGACCGGCGTCTTCAAGTGCCAGAGTCGGGGCGGGCAGTGCCACTGGAGCAGCTGGAGGACCCGTCGGTGCAGCGCGTAGGCGCTCGACATCTCGCAGTCGAGCACCCACGAGGCGTAGGTCGGAACCCGCGCCATGCCGTCGAAGTGCTCGGTGCGGAACTCCATGCCGAGGAGGTCCTGACACTCGGTCGGCCCGGTCGCGCTCTGGAAGTGGAGCGATCGCATACGCGGGAACGCCTCGTACATCGCCTCCAGTCCCCGCCGCGCCGCGTCGATGCGCGGGTCGTCGGTCGCGCCGGCCTCGGGCGGCGGGACCGGATCGGACGACTCCCACAAACGGAGCGAGCGGATCCGTGGATCGGCGGCCAGCAGGTTGCTGAGCGCGGTCGTGCCAGTGCGCGGCAAGCCGATGATCACGAGTGGACCCTCGATCTCCTCCTCACCGATCTCGGGGTGATCCCCGAGGAACCGGGTGATGCGGAGCCGGTTGGCGAGCAGCATCCCGATCCGAACCTCCATGATCTGCTCACCTCCGGTGGTGAGTGCGGCCTCCTCGTTGAGCGAGGTGACGAGGAGTTCGAAACCCTCCTGCCACGACGTGCCGCCGAAGTCGGCGAGCCCGGTCGTGGCCGTGGCCTCCTCGATCAGCGCGTCGGTACTCAGCATCAGACGAAGTCCGAGCCGCCGTCCACGTTGACGTCCGCGCCGGTCACGTACCCGTTGGTGCGTGACGCGAGGTAGGCGACGAGTGAGGCGACTTCTTCGGGCAGGCCGGCCCGCCCGAGGGCGGCGGGCTGGTGGAAGTGCTCGTCGATCCACCGCATGACGTCGTAGGGGTCGGTCGGGTCGAGCCCCTCCCCGGCGAAGACGTCGCGCAGCCCCTCGCTGAAGCTCGCCGTGACGATCGACCCGGGGCTCACGGTGTTGACCAGGATCCCCTCGGGTGCAAGGGAGATCGACAGGTTCTTCGAGAAGCTGGTCAGCGCGGCCTTGGACGAGGTGTAGGCGACGAGCAGTGGACTCTGGCGCCTGGTGGAGTGTGCGGAGAGGTTGACGATCCTCGCCCACTCGGCGCGCCGCAGGAGCGGCAGGGCCGCTCGGACTGCTCGGACCGCTGCCATCAGCCCGAGATCGAGGGTGGCCTCCCAGGCCGCGTCGTCGATCTCCTCGAAACGCCCGGCACCGGGTCCGAGGGTGTTCACGAGGATGTTGAGGGCCGGCCACCGCGCCGCGAGCTGGACAAAGGCGTCGGTGACCGCAGCCGTCTCGCGCAGATCGACCGAGAGCCCGAAGGAGCGCGCGCTCCCGAGCGTGTGGAGCGCCCGGACGGTCTCCTCCAGCGCCTCGGGACCCCGCGCCAGCACCCCCACGTCCGCACCCTCGGCCGCCAGCCGCTCGGCGATCGCCCTGCCCATCCCCTTCGAGCCGCCGATGACGACTGCCGTGGCTCCGTGCATCCTCAGGTCCATCACTCCTCCTCAGCGCGGGAACCGACGCCGTACCGCATCGTGGCGACCCTCGAGCACGCGCCGCCTCGCGACCGCGTCGATCCGCGCGGTCGCGGCCGGCAGATGCCGGTCGAGTTCGGCGACCTCGACGAGCCTCACCGCGGGAACCGGCGCGGCCTCCGCCCGCAACCAGCGGAAGATCATCGCCCCGTGGTGGTTGCCGCCGGTGTCGAGCCAGTTGGCGACGCCGGGGTCGCGGTGAGCGACGACGGCCCGAAACACCCCGTCCGCGTCGAGGACGGCCTGGTGGCCGTTGAGACTGGACTGCCGGTCGGCGTAGTCGATCGACTCCCACCAGAAGTCGCCGAGCGAGACGCTCCAGTAGAGGGCCTCGGGAGGGGACACTTCGATGATCAGCGCCTCGCCGTCGCCGAGGCTCCACGACCCCCAGGTACTCACGTTCTCGGCAGCCGCTCCCATCTGGGTGAGCGCGGCCGGTTCGCGGAAGCAATTGACGCCCTGGGCCCGACCGCCCTCCTCGATCTCCAGCCAGAAATCGACGCTGGCCTCGACGAACGCACCGAGCGCCTCGAGCTGCGCTCCAACACGTGCCGCCGCGAGCGGTGACGGTGTGCCGGCGGCTCCCGAGGGCGGCCTCTCGACGCACTCGATCGAGAGCTCGGCTGCTTCTTCGTTGGACCAGTCGTAGAAGAACTGGCGCACCACCAGGGTCGAGCTCGACTCGTCGAGCGGCATCCAATTGCCGGCTCGCTCAGTCGCCGAGAGGACCAGCTCGAAGGAACCGTCGCCCTCGATCGCGAGGTCGTCGGCGACCACGTTGGCTGTGCTCGCCATGCCGCCCATCACCTGGAAGCCGAGATAGCGCACCGAGTTGCGGCGCCCACGCACGACGTAGGTTGCGTCACTGCGGACCGCCGATCCGGTATAGGCGGCGTCCGGGCAGTCCATCCCCCACTTGAGGACGTTGTCCACGTTCGCGGGTGCGAAGTGGGGCCGGTAGGGATCCGATGGGCGCAAGGCCTCGTCGATCCCCAGCGCGAGCAGCACGAGGAGGTGGCGGTAGCCGGCCGCCTGGTCAGTCTCCTCGTGGGGCACCCGGTCCGAACGGAGCAGGGAACCGGTCTTCGCGAGCGACTCGAGCATCCGCTCGAGCGCACGGCCCGAGAGCAGCTCCTCTGATCCCGTCGTCGACCGGCGTCCCGCCGCACCCACCGACGCGGGCGCCCAGGCAGGCGTCTGCATGGCCTCGTCCTCCCGCTCGCCGGACCCGCGGGCGACGGCCCGGCGGGATGTGCAGACGCTACTGCGCGACCCGCGACGAGCGGCGAGCCTCCGCCCCTGCCCCGGCCTCCGGCAGTCCGGTACCATCCGGTCCACCTCGGCCGAGGGGGGACCATGGGCACGATCGATCGGCGCACCTTCCTCGCGACCGGTCTGAAGGCTGGCGTCGCGTTCGCGGCGATCGGGAGCCTCGACACCGTCGACGCGCTCGCGCGGAGCAGCGCGCTGGTCCCCGCGGCTGCCGCCACGCCGGGTCGGCCCGGAGCACCGACGTCGCTCACCACGACCGGCAACACCGGACCGGTGGGGGTCGACCCCGACGACGTCCTCTTCGCCTGGCAGGTGACCGACCCTCGCCGCGGCGCGGTCCAGCGCGCCTACCGCGTGGTCGTCACCACCGGAGAGAGCACACACCGGACGGTCTGGGACTCGGGGGAGGTGGCGATCAACCGCCAGACCTTCGTCGCCTACAGAGGGCCCGGCCTCTCGCCGGACACCACCTACCGATGGACGGTGCGGACGGCCGACGGTGCCGGACATTGGAGCGAGCCGAGCGAACCGTCGTCGTTCACCACCGGGCTGCGCGAGCCGGACTGGACCGCCCAATGGCTCCGGCCGGGCCCGGCAGATCCCGGCGTCGAGGCCTACACCTATCTCCGGGCCGAGCGGTCCTTGCCGTCGGGCACCATCGACCGGGCCACCGCTTACGTCGCGGCCGCCCACCGCTACCAGCTCTGGGTCAACGGGTCCGAGGTCGACGCGGGACCGAGCTTCTGCTTCCCGGACGAGCAGTACTACCAGGCGACCGATCTCACCCATGCGCTACGGGCGGGAAAGGCCAACACCGTGGGGGTGCTCCATCACTGGTACGGACCGGGGCGGGGCCGTCCCGAGTCGGCCCCGGGGCTCCTCGTCGAGGTCAAAGTGCACTACACCGACGGGCGCGTCGTCACGGTCGCCTCAGACGGCACCTGGCGGACGCGCCGGGCCGAATGGCTCGCCGCACCGCAGCGCAACAACGACAGCGGCGACTTCGTCGAGTGGATCGACGCCCGGCTGCACCCGGCCGGCTGGGCCTACCCCGGCTTCGACGACGGCGGGTGGACGGTGCCGGACGTGCTCGGGCCCGCCGGCGCCGCACCCTTCACCCATCTCTACGCTCAACGCACCCGGATCACCGAGCACGCGGTCCAACCGACCGCGGTGCGCAAGCTGCGGAACGGTTCGGTCGTCGTCGACTTCGGCAAGGTCTACGCGGGTAGGCCCACGGTCTCCTTCCGGCACGGAACCGACGGGCACGCCGTCCCGTTGCACGTCGGCTACAGCCTCGACCCCGACGGGTCGGTCTCGACCGTCCACAACACCCAGGGCACCGATCTCTCCTTCTCCTACATCCAGCGGGGCGGCGCGCAGACCTTCCTGCCCTACTGGTACCTCGGGTTCCGCTACCTCCAGATCGACCAACCCGGAGAGGCCATCGGGCCCGGCCAGGTCTCTCTCCTCGCGCGCCACTCCGCGATGCCCAAGTCCGCGGCGGCGGCCTTCTCCTCGTCGAACCCCAGACTCGGCGCGGTGTGGGCGCTCTGTGCCCGCTCGGCCCTCTACACCTCCCAGGAACAGTTCATCGACACGCCGACCCGCGAGAAGGGCCAGTTCCTCTGGGACGCCGCGAACGAGTCGGAGACGGTGATGCGGACGTATGGAGAACAGAACCTGAGCTGGCAGGGTCTCCGCGACATGGCACGGGCACAGGCCCGCTACTGGGCGGCCACCGGCCAGGTCAACGAGGTGTACCCGAACGACGACGGCCCGCAGAACTACCCGACGTTCACCGCGCGGTATCCCGAATGGGTGTGGCGCTACTACCTCTCGACCGGCGACATTGCGACCCTCGCTGCGCTGTTCCCGACGCTGCAACGGCTCTCGGACTTCTGGGCGGGCACCATCGACACCGCGACCGGTCTCGTCTCGGGACAGCCGCTCTCGACCAACGGCGACCGGCAGTACGGCTACGACTACGACACGAACGCCGACTCGACACTCAACATCCTCACCGCGAACGCGTTCAACCGGATCGGGGAGATCGCTTCGGTGCTCGGACATGGCGGCGTCGCCGCGGCCCAGGCCGCGCGTGGCGCCGCGCTCGCCGGAGCAGTCAACTCCCTCCTCGTCCGCGGGGACGGCCTCTACGTCGACGGACTCACCACCGCCGGAGCCCAGAGTCCACACGCTTCCCAGCTGACCAACGCGGCTGCGCTCGCCTACGGGATCGTTCCTGCGGACAGGTCGGCCGCGGTCGCACGCTACGTTGCGTCGCTCGACATCTCGGTCGAGCCCGACCACGGCATGGAGCTCCTGCGCGGGGTCCACGCGGGTGGGCTCGACTCAGAGGTCGTACGGCTGCTCACCGACACCTCGTTCCCCGGATGGGCGGCCATCCTGCAATCCGGTGGGACCTTCACCTGGGAGACCTGGACTCCGAGCGACCTGATCGGCGACAGCATGTCTCACGGTTGGGGCTCCTCCGCCCTCGTCGCTATGCAAGAAGTACTGCTCGGCGCGACTCCGACCGCGGCGAGCGCCGGAGGTCCGCCCACGGTGGTCACCATCACCCCACCCTCGGGCGGACTCACCCACGCGTCAGGCGCCTTTCCGACGCCGGCCGGGAACTTTTCGGTCACGTGGCAGCGCACAAGTTCGTCCATCACCGTCGGCGTCGGCGTCCCCCCGAACGCCGCCGCGCACGTGCGTCTACCGGGAGCGTCCCTCTCCCACGTGACCGAAGGAGGCGTGCCCGTCGTCCGCGCACCGGGGGTGACCGCGGCCTCGACGGACGGTGCAGTGGTCCTCACCGTCGGCGCCGGCCACTACCTCCTCCGATCGACCACAGGCTGAGCGCGGCGGCACCCGTCACCCTCCGCCGCTGCGGAGCACCCGCACGACGTGAGCACCCGGGTCGGCGTAGAGCAGACTCCCGGCGGAGGTGGTGGCGAGCCCGACCGGATCGGCCATGTGGGTACGGACCCAGGTCACCCGGTTGGTGAGGGTGCCGCTCTGGCGGGCGCCCGCAGCGGTGACCATGGCGCCCGCCTGGACCGGTGAGCCGAAGAGCGTGGTCGTTGCCTCCGCGACGAAGCGGATGGCGTGCATCGGTCCGTCCGAGACGTAGAAACCGCCGCCGGGGCCGACGGCGAGACCGCTCGGGAAGTTGAGCTCGCCGGTCTGACCGAGCGCGGGCAACCCGTCGACCAGGTACGGCCCGTAGGAGCCCTCGCCCGCCACCGTCCCGAGGGCGCCGGCTGCCAACGGCACACCGAAGAAGGTGCCGCTCGTCGCGGCGAGGTCGCGGACGGAGCGGTTCCCCTGGTCTGCGATCAGCACGTCCCCTGCCGGGTCGACCGCGAGTGCGCCGGGGTCCCAGAGATCGGCACCGAGGGCAGGGCCGCCGTCGCCCGAAGAACCGCAGACACCCGAACCGGCGACGGTCACCACGTCGCCGCGGGTGACCGGCACGCCGTAGCGAACGCCACTCGAGGCCGCGACCAGCCGGAGCCGGCAATTGCCGGTGTCGGCGATCAGCAGGTCGCCGGACGGGTCGACCGCGACGCCGGAGGGGAGCTCGAATTGGGCGTGCGTCGCGGGACCACCGTCGCCGCTGTCGCCGGAAGCCCCGGTTCCCGCGACGGCAATCGGTGTCCCCGCGCGCGCCGACGCGCCGTTCAGCGCGGTCCCGTGCGCCGGCACCTCGTCGATCCGCGCTGCGGTCGCGTAGTCGACGAAGAGATCACCGGACGCGTCGACCGCGAGCGCGCTCGGCCCCGGGTGTGTCCCGCCGCACGTGCCGCCGGCGACGGTCACGATCCGACCGGCGTGCACCTCCTTCCCGAAGAGCACGCCGGTATGCGCGGGCACGGCGCGCACTCGACAGTTGCCGGTGTCGGCAACGAAGAGGTCGCCGGCAACGTCCACCGCGACGCCCGAAGGTGCGCGTAGCTGCGCGCCCGTGGGCGGCCCGCCGTCTCCGGCGTCGCCCGGCACACCGGTCCCGGCGACAGTGGCCGCGACGGCAGGCGTCGAGCCGCCCGATCCGGCAGGGCCGGCTGGCGCGCTGGTCCCGGCCGCGAGGGCGGCCAGACCGGAGCACGCCACGACGGCCGCGGCCGAAGTGACGAGCGTCCCGCGACGGATCATCGGGCCTCCCCCACGGCGACCATGATGGGCCACCGTGGAGGCGCCGGCCAGGGCATTATTCGTGAGCGGGACCATCGCCGCGGGAAAGACGGCCGTCGCCGAGGCGGCCGCCGGCCTCCTCACCGACGCCGGGATCCCCCACGGGGTGATCGACCTCGACTGGCTCTGTCAGGCCTACCCGGCACCGCCCGAGGACCCGTTCCACAACGAGCTCGCCTTCGAGAACCTCGGATCGGTCTGGCCGCACTACGCGGCGCGGGGCATCCGCCGGCTGGTGGTGGCGCGGGTCATCGAGAGCCGGCGTTGGCGCGATCGCGCCGAAGCTTCCCTCCCGGGCGTCGCGCTCACGGTGGTGCGGCTCCGCGCGTCACCGCCGACTCGACGCGAGCGAATCGTGCGGCGTGAACTCGATCCACTTTGGCGTGATCGCTTCCTCGCACGAACGGTGGAGCTCGAAGAGATCCTCGATCGCGAAGACGTCGCCGACTATCGAGTCGACAACGACGGCCGGCCACCGCGCGCCGTCGCGGTCGAAGTGCTCGAGAAGGCGGACTGGCTGAGCACTCGACGCTGAGTGTGCAGCGAGTCACCGCAGAGCGTGCGGCCCGCGATCGGGCACCGGTCGACGCGCCGGCACAAATGCGGCGACGACGCGAACGTCCTGGCCGCCACGTATCGAACGTGCGTTCCTCCGTGACCAGACAAGGTTGGGTTTGTCCAACGCGCGTACCGGACGGTAAGTTGGGCATTCTTGTGTTTCTCGCCCGGTGTACGCCGTTGGCGCAGTTGAACGCTCGATCCCCTCTTCGACAGTCGGTCGTCGCGGTGCTCGGCGCGTTTGTCGTCGCGGGAACCTTCGCGGTCGCGTTGGCGACCGGACCGGCCGGCGGCGACCAGATCTCGTCGC
The DNA here is from genome assembly GCA_963769905.1 of uncultured Acidimicrobiaceae bacterium. Lineage (GTDB taxonomy): Bacteria > Actinomycetota > Acidimicrobiia > Acidimicrobiales > RAAP-2 > Bog-756. Next base: position 944,219 of record CAVYNG010000001.1, on the reverse strand, counting down.
TCAAGGCGCAGGCGGTCGCCATCTCCCAAAGGATCGTGCTCCAACAGCTCCAGATCGGCGCGTACCAGCAGCAGTACTCCGTCTACTCGCAGAAGGTCGCGACCGACGCGGCCGCAATCGCCGCAATCGGCGGACAGATCGGCCAGGATCAACGGGACATCGACACGAAGGCGCAGGTGGTTCGTCGCACCGCGGTGATGACCTACATGAACGCGGGCGCGGCGTCGACGGACGCAAGCGCCTCGCTGTTCACCGGCAACGCCGGCAGAGCTCAGGCGGCGAGCGAGTACTCGGACATCGCGGTCGGGAACATCACGACCGCGCTGGACCAGCTCCACACCGCCCGCGTCGTCCTCCAGGCCGATCAGCAGTCCCTCCAGCGCAAGCAGGCGGAGGACCAGGCCGACCTCTCACAGCAGACAAACGACCTGTCCCAGGCCAACCACACCGAACAGGAGCTCGCTTCGACGCAGGCCCAGGTGAGCGGCCAGCTGGCCGCAGCGGTCACGCAGGAGGCAGCCGCCCAGCATGCCCTTGCGGCCGCCGCCGTTGCCGCGGCGGAGCGAGCCGCGCCACGGCCGTCGCGTCCGAGCACGCCGCCGCCGACCACACCGCCCGCCACGTCCTCCTCGGCGACATCGGCCTCCAACGCGCCTTCGCCGTCACCGGCGCCGACACCTCCGGTCGGAGCGGGGGGCGGTCAGAACCTCCCGGACCCGCCGCTCCCCCCGTTCCTCCAGTGCGTCGTGCAGGCCGAGTCCAGCGGCAACTACGCCGCGGTCTCCCCGAACGGGGAGTACATGGGCGCGTTCCAGTTCAGCCAGTCGACGTGGAACTCCGCCGCTGAGGCGGCCGGGCTGTCGTGGCTGGTCGGCGTACCTCCGAACCAAGCATCGAAGGCCGCTCAGGACACCGTGGCTATCGCCCTCTACGCACTCGACGGCCAGCAGCCCTGGCTCGGCGATCGCTGCGCGTAGCTCGAGGCCGACAGGTGGTCTCCCCGCGGCCGGCTACGCGGGTCAGTGAAACGCGCAGACGTCGGTGCCGGCGCAGACTTCGCATTCGGATGCTCCGCCTGACGCATGGGCAAGGCACTGCGAGATGCGCTCCTCGACGATCGTGGCAAGCGCTGGATGCGGGCCGAGTGGGGCCGCCACGAGATAACGCACACCCCGGTGCTCCTTCGCTGCCGCGGCGCTGAGTGCCGGTATGTCCTCGGTCCAGTGACTACCGGGCCAGAGGAAGTAGGGGACGACCACCACGGTCGTCGCCCCGGCCTCGACGCACGCCGCGAACGCGGTCCTGATCGACGGCTCGGCGAGCTCCATGTGGGCGGCCTCGACGACTGCGTGCACCCCGTCGGCGCGGAGGCGCTGCACGAACTCCTCGTGCCAGCGGTTGGCGTCGGCACGGCGCGAGCCGTGGTCGACCACCACGATCCCTACCCGCTCGCCCTCGCCGGGGGTGCGGTCCGCGCCGGTGCTCCCGCGCTCGGCCATGCGCGCCACCCTATGCCTCCCTCGGCCGAGCACGGCCACGACCTGCGACGAAGCACCCGGGGGAACCCCGAATTCACCCGTACCGGCTTCTACGATTGAAGAACGATGCCGGCACCCGAACAAGACCGAGCGGTGGAGGCCGAACCCGTCCAGCCACGGAAGCGTCGCCGTGCTTCGGTGACCGACTCGAATGCCGGGCACAACGGCAATGTGGCCAGGCGGGCCGGCTCTCGCTCCGCGGTCCGTGCCTGGGTGCAGCGCTCCGAGCACGAACGTCGCTCGACTCCGCGCCTCGAACTCGACGGGGACGGAGTGGTCGTGCTCAACGACCGGCGGGTGCCGGGATCGAAGCTCTCCATCGACCTCATCGCCGTCTCGCCCGCCGGTGTCTTCGTGATCGATGCCAAGAATTACAAGGGTCTCGTACACACCAAACGCCTGGGCCCGGTGTGGGATCTCGGGCCCCATCAGCTGCACATCGGGCGGCGTAACCGCACCGCCTCGATCGAGGACGTGACGAAGAAGGTCGACGCGGTGCGTGAGGTGCTGAGGACGACCGTGTGGGGTCCCGATGTACCGGTCCGGGCGGTGCTCTGCCTCACCAGGGCCGAATGGGGCTATGCGGCGGCCCTCGAGGTAAGCGACGTGCTCGTCGGATGGCCGCAGCTCATCGCCGGGAAGATGAAGGAGCCGGTGGTCATGGACTCGTCCACCGTGCAAGAGGTGTCCGAGATGATCGCGGAGCGGCTGCCGACCGCCTGAACCGACCTGTCACGCCGGCGCGCAGCCCGGTGACTCAGGGAAGCCGAACGTCGACGACGCGCCAGCAGTACCACGCGACGAGGGACCGGTACGGCCGAAACGGCTCGCCGAGCGGTTCGAGGTCGGCCGGACGGGGTACGTCGGGAAGCTCCCAGGCGCGGGCGAACCCGGCCCGCACTCCGTAGTCGCCGATCGGCCAGACGTCGAGGCGACCGAGCGTCGCGAGAAGGAACATCTGCGCGGTCCACGGCCCGATACCGCGAACCCGGGTCAGGCGGTCGACGACCTCCTCGTCGGACCACCGGCCCATCCTGCCAAGGTCGACCTCACCGGAGTCGACCTTGGCCGCCAGGTCGCCGAGCGCTGCTCTCTTCGGCGCACTCAGCCCGCACGACGCAAGGAGCTCCGGTGTTGCGGCTAGCACGCGGGATGGGGTGATCTCGGCGCCGAGGGCCACGACCACCCGCCCGTAGATGGCCGCCGCGGCCCGCCCTGCGAGCTGCTGGTAGACGATCGCCCGCGCGAGCGACGCGAAGCGCTCGGAGACAGGCACCGGCCGGCGAGCCGGGGGCGGGCCGTGCTGCTCGATCAGACCGTCGAGCACCGGGTCGCGCGCGTCGAGCGCGGAAAGAGCAGCCTTCACCGAAGCGGGCACGGCCACGATGATGCCACTCACCCCTATCGACCAGAAATCCCACCGTGCCCTGCGCCGCAGTCGCCGCATAGGCTGCGGAATGAGACGCAGGGCGACAGGGCGCAAGGCGGTGTCGGCGCGGTCACCGCAGCGACATCCAGAGTGATCCGAACGGAGGTGTGGAATGACGCTGAAGGGAAAGGTGGCGATCGTCACCGGCGGCAACAGTGGCATCGGCAAGGCGGTCGTCCTCGAGCTCGCCGAGCAGGGCGCCAACATCGTGATCGACTACGTCTCCGACGAACAGGCCACGACCGATCTCGAGGAGAAGGTCCGCGCACTCGGAGACCAGGTGATCGGGGTCAAGGCCGACGTCAGCAACGTCGACGACCTGCGCAAGCTCGTCGACCAGGCCGTCGACGCCTTCGGCCGCCTCGACATCATGGTCAACAACGCCGGGATCGAGACGCGGTCCTCGGTGCTCGACACCACCGTGGAGCAGTACGAGAAGGTGCTCGACATCAACTTGAAGAGCGCGTTCTTCGGCACCCAGTTGGCCGCCAAGCAGATGATCAAGCAGGGGGACGGCGGTCGGATCATCAACATGACCTCGGTGCACGAGGACTGGCCGATGCCGGGCAACACTCCCTACTGCCTCTCCAAGGGAGGCATGCGGATGCTCACCCGTACGGCGGGCGTGGAGCTCGCCCCGCACGGCGTGCTGGTGGTGGGCGTCGGTCCCGGTGCGGTCGACACACCCATCAACAAGGCGACGGTCGACGATCCGGCTCAGCTGCAGAAGCTCGACACGGCGATCCCGATCGGTCGACTCGCGAAACCCGAAGAGATCGCGAGCGTCGTCGCCTTCCTCGCGGGTGCGGGTTCGAGCTATCTGACTGCGACGACGATCTTCGCCGACGGGGGCATCATGCAGTCGAGCCCTGGACTCTGAGACGGACCAATGGAAGGGAACGTCGTCTCGGTCGAGCGGCTGGTACCGGCGTCTGCGAGCGCGATCTTCGACATCTTGACGGATGCGTCCCGCCACCCCGAGATCGACGGGTCGGGCGCGGTCTTGAAGGTGAAGGGCGAACCTCCCGAACGCCTCTGTGAGGGGTCGGTGTTCGGCATGTCGATGCACCTGGGCGTCAACTACTCGATGGTCAACACGGTCATCGAGTTCGAGAAGGATCGTCGCATCGCGTGGCGGAGTGGTCCACGCGGCTTCCTCGGCGACCTGTTTGCCGGCCGGGTGTGGCGCTACGAGCTCGAACCCGGCGAGGGCGGCACCCTGGTGCGGGAGAGCTGGGACATCTCGGGCGACCACCAACGGGCGCTGCTCAGGCTCGGGAAGCTGCCGGAGCGGACACGGTCCAGCATGGAGAAGACCCTGGCTCGCATCGAGGAGCTCACCACCGGAGGGGCGCCCGGAACAACTCCGTCCCGAGCGACCTGACCGGAACTGGCCCAACCGGAACGACCCGGCGACCTAGAGCGAGGTGACCGACGGGAGGACCTTCTCGGCGAGCAACGCCAGATGGTCGAGGTCGGCGAGGTCGAGGACCTGCAGGTACACGCGTTCAGCGCCGGCCGACGCGAACTCCGAGAGCTTCGTGACCAGCTCGTCGGGAGTCCCGCAGAGGGCGTGCTGGCGCAGGTCGCCGACACCGCGCCCGATGGCATCGGCCCGCCGGGCGATCTCGGTGGCGTCGCGACCACAGCAGACAGTTTGGGCCGTCGAGTACACGAGCGAGCCCGGGTCGCGACCGGTCGCGGTACAGGCCGCCCGGACTCGTCCGAAGGCGGCACCGGTGTCGGCGATGGAGGCGAAGGGCACGTTGTACTCGGCAGCGAACCGGGCGGCGAGGCGGGGGGTCTTCGTCGGCCCGAAGCCCCCGACGATGATCGGAGGCCCCGGTTGCTGTTGCGGCTTCGGAAGGGCCGGGCTGTCATTCAGCCGGTAGTGGTCGCCCTCGAAGGAGAACCGCTCCCCGACCGGGGTTGCCCAGAGGCCGGTGATCACCTCGAGCTGTTCCTCGAGGCGGGCGAAGCGGACGCCGAAGCTCGGAAAGGGAATGCCGTAGGCAGCGTGCTCCGTGTCGTACCAGCCGGCTCCGAGGCCGAGCTCGACCCTTCCGCCTGTCATCGCGTCGACCTCCGCAACCGCCACCGCGAGGAGCCCGGGCAGCCGGAAGGTCGCGCTGGTGAGGAGCGTTCCGAGCCGGATCCGGCTCGTCTCGCGTGCGATGCCGCCGAGTGTCACCCATGCGTCGGTCGGTCCGGGCAGCCCGTCCCCCTCACCGATGACCATGAAGTGGTCGCTGCGGAAGAAGGCGTCGAAGCCGAGCTGCTCGCTGGCACGCGCCACCGCGAGGAGGTCGTCGTAGGAGGCGCCCTGCTGGGGCTCGGTGAAGATCCGGAGGAGCATGGGGACGGTCTAGCCCAGTGGTGGCTCAGCCGCGGCTCGAAGGCGCGGTCGTCGCGGCGCACGCGCGGCGAGTGCCCGCCCCACCGCGAGGATCCCGGTGACCCGCGCCCCACCCTCGCGGAGCGCGGCGGCAGCACTCTGCGCGCGAGCACCGGTGGTCACGCTGTCGTCGAACACGAGCACCGTCCGTGCGCGCAGATCTCGAACCTCGGCGGCGGGCGAGAGTACATAGCCGCGCCGAGCAGCAAGCAGATGGCCGAGGTGGTCGTCGCCACGGGCCAGCAGGGACCGGTGGAGATCGGCGAGCCCCGCCACACGTTCGACGAGCGCGTCCACAGGTGAGGCGGCACGGCCGCAGGTGGACGGGACCGTGGTCACCAGGTCCCAGCCCCCGGCGAGCCGAGTACGCAGGACCTCCATGTTCTCGGCCAGCCACAGCTCGACCAGTGCGGCCAGCGCGGAGGTCCGGGCCTCGCGTGCCTCGGGGTTCGGCGCGTCCTTGTAGCCGCGCAGCAGCCGGTGCATACGGTCACCGACTCCGTAGTCGCTCATCGCGAGGACGGGAACCAGGGGCATCCGCAGCTGTCCGGCAACCGTCGCGCAGCAGAAGCAGAGCGCGAAGCCCTCATGCGGGATGCGCCCGCATACGCGGCAGGGCTCTCTCCGCCGGTCGGGGTCGGTTGTCACGCGGCTGCTCCGTTGTCGCCAGCACGAGCCGGACGGATCGTCGGCGGCGTGTTCGTTCGCACGCCGCGAGCAGGGTGATGCCGGTCAGGTCGGTGAGTCGCCGGTGAGCGAAGGGCCGCCGGACGAGCCGTCGTCGCGGTGAAGGAGGAAGGTGCCGGTCGCACGGCTGACCAGGCGCTCGTCGCCGTCCCGCACCGACGCTTCGGCGTAGGCGACCTGGCGCGCCATCCGGACCACCTCGCCGCGCAACAGGTAGCTCGCTTCGAGCAGGGCGGGACGCATCGTCTCGACCTTCATCTCGAGGGTCGCCTTGGTCCGGTCGCGCCCGGGCAGGGCGGCGTTGATGGCGAAATTCATCGCAGCGTCCAAGAGCAATCCGTGCACACCGGCCTGCACGATCCCATGCGGATTGCAGGCGGCGGCCGTCGGGACGAAACGGCCCGAAGCCCAACCGAGGTCCTCGCCGTCCACGCCGTAGTCGTCGAAAGCCGCCCCCACGGTCGAGATGAGGCCCATCCCGCCGTCCCCGAGCCAACGGTCCATGTCCTTCACTCGTACGACCACGGGCCGACCGTAGTGCGGGGCTGGGTCACACCGTGGCGACTGGCTTCGACCGAGCTCGGCCAGGCTCGGGCGGGGCTCGGGCGAGACGAATTCTCCGGTGACGCGCGCGCGCCTTCGGTGATAGGACTGAGAGACAGGTGACCGGACAACTCCGGCGAGGAGGTTGGCCATGAACGCTTCACGGTTGCACGCTCGTGCCCGGGTCGGACGCCTGGCCTGCGCACTCGTACTCGCAGGCAGCACGCTGACCGTGGCCTCGGTCGCGCTGGGCGTCGGACAGGCGTCCGCCGGTGCAGCGACAGGGTGCGGCTTCTCCCTCGGCCCGGTCCAACTGGAGGGCGCAGCCGGTAGCTTGATCTTCGCCGTCGGCGTCGTGCCGGCCTCGCCCGGACAGGGGTGCAACGCGACGGTCACCCTCACCGGCACCATCGAAACTCCGAGTGGAACTCGGCCGACCAACGTCGCGGCAAACGGGCAGGCATATACCATCACGGTGACCTTCCTGCCCGGCCAGCCTCCTCCGGAGATCCTTTGGGAGTGGTCGCCGCACTGCGCCGATCCGTCGGCGCTGCCTTACCACTTCTTCGTATCGAGCCCGACCGCCGGCGCCACCTCTTCATCGTCCCTCAACCCGACGCTCGGTCCGTTCCTGTCCTGCAGCCTCGTCGGCACGATCCCCGGTTCGACACTCAACCCACCGAAGGTGGAGTTCGCCAACCCAGAGAGTTACGTGGCGATGGCGCCGACCCCCGGCGGCCTCGGCTACTGGTTGGTCACCCGGAGCGGCGACGACAAAGCCTTCGGGAATGCCACCGCGATCACCGGCCCCTCCAGCAACGCACCGGTGGTCGGTGCGGCCGGCGACTCCGCCAGCGGGTACTGGCAAGCCGCTTCAGATGGCGGTGTGTTCGCGCTCGGCAGCGCGCCCTTCTTCGGTTCGATGGGCGGCCACCCACTCAACGCGCCGGTCGTCGGCATTGCCTCGACGCCCGACCACGGCGGGTACTGGCTGGTCGCGTCCGACGGCGGGGTCTTCTCCTTCGGCGACGCTCACTTCTTCGGATCGATGGGCGGCCACCCACTGAACGCGCCGGTCGTCGGCATCGCCTCGGGTCCGGTCGGGGAGGGCTACTGGCTCGTCGCGAACGACGGAGGGGTCTTCGCCTTCGGTCACGACGTCCCCTTCTCGGGCTCGATGGGCGGCATCCCACTGAACAAACCCGTGGTCGGCATGGCTGGGAGCACGATCGGCGGCTACTGGCTCGTCGCGAGCGACGGGGGCGTCTTCTCCTTCGACGGACCCTTCGAAGGGTCGCTCGGCGGCCTCGCGCTCAACGCCCCGATCACCGGGATGGCGGCGACCGACCCGACGGGCTACTGGATGGTCGGCGGCGACGGCGGGGTCTTCGCCTTCGGTGACGCCCCCTTCCACGGGTCTGCTGCCTGAGCGAACCCGACTCCGACGGACGTCTCATCTGCGGAAACAAGGTCCCGTGACCGACCAAAGGCGGCGCCGATAGAATCTTGACCGGACGGTCAAGTTCGAGCACTTTCGAGCCGGCGAGCCCCCATTGCGGGAGGCGTCAACCGTCCTGAGATCCGATTCGACAGGGCCGGCAGGCAGCAGAAACCGCCGGACCATGGAAGGAGAGCACCATGACCGAGGCCGTCATCGTCGATGCCGTACGCACCGCGGGGGGCAAGCGGAACGGCAAGCTCCGCAACTGGCACGCCGCCGATCTCGCCTCCGAGACGCTCAGCGCCCTCGTCGAGCGCAACGACCTCGACCCGGCCGTGGTCGACGACGTGATCATGGGCTGCGTGATGCAGGTCGGTGAGCAGTCGCTCAACGTAGGTCGCAACGCGGTGCTTGCCGCGGGCTTCCCCGAGTCCGTCCCGGCGACGACGATCGACCGGCAGTGCGGCTCCTCGCAGCAGTCCTGTCATTTCGCGGCCCAGGGCGTGATCGCCGGGGCCTACGACGTGGTGATCGCAGGCGGCGTCGAGGTGATGACCCGCACCCCGATGGGTGCGTCCGTCGTTCCCGACCTCGGCTATCCCTTCGGCCCGCGGATGATGGCGCGCTATGCGGAGCGTGGCGGGCTGGTCGGACAGGGCGAGGGGGCCGAGCTCATCGCCGACAAGTGGCACCTGACCCGCGAGCAGCTCGACGAGTACGCGCTGCGGTCACAGCGGCTCGCCGCCCAGGCCACCGCGGAAGGGCGTTTCGAGCGGGAGATCATCCCGGTCAAGGTGAAAGACGACGACCGGCAGGACACCGACGAGCTGATCACCACCGACGAGGGCATCCGACCCGGCACATCTCTCGAGGGCTTGGCGACCCTCAAGCCGGCCTTCCGGACCGAGAACGGCCGGATCACCGCCGGCAATTCCTCCCAGATCACCGACGGCGCGTCCGCGGTGCTGATCATGAGCGAGGAGAAGGCCGCGTCCCTCGGGCTCACGCCGCGAGCACGGTTCCACAGCTTCGCGGTGGTCGGCAGCGATCCGATCACCATGCTGACCGGACCCATCCCGGCTACCCGCTCGGTGCTCGAGCGCGGGAAGCTCACCCTCGAGGACATGGATCTCATCGAGATCAACGAGGCGTTCGCATCGGTGGTCCTCGCCTGGCAGCAAGAGACCAAGCCCGACTTCGAAAAGGTCAACGTCAACGGCGGCGCGATCGCCCTCGGCCATCCCCTCGGCGCGTCGGGTGCGAAGCTGATGGCGACCCTGGTCAACGAGCTCGAGCGGACGGGTGGACGTTACGGCTTGCTCACGATGTGCGAGGGCGGCGGCATGGCCAACGCCACGATCATCGAGCGGCTCGGCTGAACGAAGTCAGACGAACGAAGTCAGACGCCCGAGCCCGCGGCACCGGGTGCGGCTACAGCGCCTCGTCAGTGGTAGCGGGTGGCCATGAGGAGGCCGACGAAGATCGCACCGATGGCCGCGACCAGCCAGAGGTTGTTGACCCCTCCCGGTAGCAGCCCCGCGTAATTGAGGATCACGACCACCACGCCGATCAAGAAGAACGCGAGGATCAGCGGGCCCATCCAGCGAGGGCTCGTCTTGACGTTCTTCGCGATCGGCGGCGTGTAGCGAACGCCCTTCGTCTGCCGCGGCGTCGCGCGGCCACCGCTCTTCTTCGACGACTTGCCGGGGCCGGCCTTGGCCTTGGTTGCCATAGGGCGAAGGATAGTCAGTCACCCGCAGCCGCAAGCGATCGCCCGTCCAGGGGCAACTCACCTGCCGGGTACGATCGGCCCTCGTGCGCACCCGGGTGCTCGTGATCGACAACTACGACTCGTTCGTCTACAACCTCGTCCAGGAACTCGGAGAGCTCGGGGCCGAGCCGGTCGTGCACCGCAACGACGCGATCGACGTCGACGGCATCCGTGCGGCGGAGCCCGACGCCGTCCTCATCTCCCCCGGTCCCGGCCGTCCCGAAGACGCCGGCATCTCGATGACCGTCGTCGAGCAGCTCGCGGGCGAGTTCCCGATCCTCGGGGTCTGTCTCGGGCATCAGGCGATCGGCCAGGTCTACGGGGGAAAGATCGTGGGCGCGCCGACGCTCATGCACGGGAAGACCTCGTCGGTCCACCACGACGGCGACGGGGTCTTCGCGGGGCTGCCCGATCCATTCGTCGCGACCCGCTACCACTCGCTCGTGGTCGACCCCGAGACCGTGCCCGACGAACTCGAGGTCACCGCCACCACCGCGGAGGGAGTGGTGATGGGGCTCCGCCACCGCGAGCTCGACGTGGAAGGTGTGCAGTTCCACCCCGAGTCCTTTCTCACTCCGAGCGGCCCCAGCCTGCTGTCGAACTTCCTCGCCGGCGGCGCCTGAGCCCGGCTCGCTGCCCCGACCGGGTTCCTCAGAATCCGGAGAGGCCGGACCGGCCGTGCCCGTTGCCGTTTCCGTTACCGGGATTGGTCGTCGTGGTGGTCGACGTCGAGGTCGTGGTCGAGGTGGAGGTGGTCGTCGAGGTGGTCGCCGGCGGCGGTCCGGTCGATACCGCGAGGTTGACCGCGGTTCCCGGGCTCACCAATGCGCCCTGTCCGGGGTTCGACGCGATCACCTGACCGGAGCTGAACTGTGAGGAGGACTGGAACGAGACGCTCCCGACGGTGAGACCCGCCTGGCCGATCAGCGCACCGGCTTGGGACTGTGAGAGCCCGACCACCGAGGGAACGGACACATCGGCCGGCCCCGAGGACACGGTCAAGGCGACGATGCTGCCCGGGTTCACATTGGTGCCGGGCGTCGGGTTGGCGCTGAGCACCGTCCCGTTCGGCGCCGCGTTCGACTTGTAGCTCACCGAGTACTGGAGACCCGCGCTCTGGAGAAGCGACTCGGCGGTCGAGAGGGATGTGTTGGTGATGCCCTGGGGAACCGGGATCTGTTGGACCGGGACCGGGACGGCCACCTTCAAGAGAACGGTATCCCCCTTGCTCACCAGCGAGTTCGCCGTCGGATTGGTCGAGAGGACGGTGCCGACCGTCTTGGTCGACTGCTGGTTGCGGGTATGGACCACCAGCCCGTCGTTCCGCAGTGTGACAGTGGCCTGGCTCGCCGGCTGGCCGACCACGTTCGGGAGGTTGAAGGCGGCATCACCACCGAGGTAGCCGAGGTTGCGGAGAAGGAAGAAGCCGGCCAGCAGGAGCAGCGCGAGCAGGATCGCCAGGGTGATCGCGTAGTTGCGGGTGCGGTGAGGGTGTTCGTCCTCCTCTTCTTCACCCGTACCGTCTTCGCCGACCGGCGCAGTCGCTGCGATCGCCTGGGTCTCGTCGAGCCCGACGGCACCCATCGCCAGCGTCGCACCCTGAGCAGCCATCATCGCGGTCGCCTCGGTGGCGGCGAGGACCGAGCGCCCCTCGTTGAACCGGAGCAGGTCCGCACGGAGGTCCTCGGCGGTCGCGTACCGGTAGTTCGGATCTTTGGCCAGGCACTTGAGGATGATCGCCTCGAAGGTCGGCGGCACGGCCGGGTTGATCTCCCGGGGAGCCGGCGGATGGTCGCGCACGTGCTTCGAGGCGACCGCGACCGGCGAGTCGCCGAGGAACGGGGGACGACCGGTCACCATCTCGAAGAGCACGACACCGAGCGAATAGATGTCGCTGCGGGCGTCCACGCCCACACCCTCCGCCTGCTCGGGCGAGAAGTAGGTGGCGGTTCCCATCACCGCGCCGGTTTGGGTGAGGCTCTCCTCGGTGTTGATCGCCCGCGCGATGCCGAAGTCGGTGACCTTCACCTGTCCGTCGTCGGTGATCAGGATGTTGCCGGGCTTGACGTCCCGGTGGATCACCTGGTGCTTGTGCGCGTATCCCAACGCGGCGGCCACGTGAGCCCCGATATCTGCCGTCCGTTCGGGCGTCATGGTGTTGGGCTGGCTCGTCTTGAGGATCGAGGAGAGGGGTCGGCCGTCGACGTACTCCATGACGATGAAGTAGGTGCCCGAGTCCTCGCCCCAGTCGAAGACCGGAACGATGTTGGGGTGGGAGAGGTTGGCGGCAGCCTGGGCCTCCCGACGGAACCTTTCGACGAAGGACCGGTCGACCGAGAGCTCGGAGAAGAGCACCTTCAAGGCCACCGGCCGGTCGAGCAGGCGGTCGCGGGCGCGGTACACCTCGGCCATCCCACCGCGGGCGATGAGGTGGTTGAGCTCGTAGCGCTCGGAGAACACCCGCGGCGTCTGAGTCGGGTCCATGTAGGTCAAAGCCTATGCCCGCCTTTCTGCGGCTCCCGGATTTCTCCCCGACGCTCGATGCCGATCGCGCGAACCCTGGTCATGGTGTCGCCGCCAGCGTGTCACCGAGAATGGTCTTCATCACCGGACCCGAGATCTCCGCGCCGGTCGAGCTCGGCACCTGGTTGGGAACGGCGACTGCCACCGCGACCTTGGGTGCATTGGCCGGTGCGAAGGCGATCATCCAGTCGTTGGTGAGCGGCTTGGTCGCGGAGCCGACCTCCGCCGTCCCGGTCTTTGCCGCCACGTCCCACTGGGGCGGGAAGCCGACGCCGCTGGCGGTCCCGTTGGTCACCACGCCTCGCATGAGGTTGGTGACCGCAGCCGCGGTCAGCGGGTTGGTGGCGTTGAGCCACGGCTTCGGCGCGTAGGTGGTGACCAGGTTCCCTTGCGAGTCGCGAATCTGGGCCATGACGTGGGGCGTCATCATCACGCCGTCGTTGGCGATCGTGTCGGCCACCAGTGCCATCTGCAGAGGGGTCGCGACGTCAGTGGCGACGGCAGTGCCCTGACCGAACGCAGCGTACGCCTGCAAGGGTGGATTGTTCACCAGCTGGGCCGGAGTCGGGGCGGTCGAGACACCGGACGCGGGGAGATCGATCGGGATCTGCTGGTTGAAGCCGAACGCCTGGGCCTCCACGCCGAGGTTGGACTGGAGGGCCATGCCCATCTGGGCGAAGGCGGTATTGCACGACGCGGGAAGGGTCTGCTGGATGGTGCCCCCGCACTGCTCGTGGGCGTAGTTGCAGAGCGGAAGCGGGGTCTGCGGCACCAAGATGCAACCGGTCGGTGGCGGCGGGTAGTTGATGTTGGCCACCGACGGGTCATGGTCGTAGACCGCCGAGGAGGTGACCACCTTGAACGTCGACCCAGGGAGGAACCCGCGCTGGAAGGCCCGCGAGACGAGCGGGCTCGCGCCCTTGTCGGCATTGAGCAGCCCCCAGTAGTACTTCTCGACGTTCCCATCGGTCGAAACGAGGCCCCTCGGGTCGAAGGGGGGGTTGCCGTACATCGCCTCGACCGCGCCGGTCTTGACGTTGAGCACCACTGCCCCGGCCTCGGGTGCGCTGTTGTTGACGTCGACCGCGTCGACGGCCGCGGCGACCTGGCTCTGGAGGTGGCTGTCGATGGTCAGGGTGACGTCGTCGGTCGTCGTGCGGTTGACCAGCAGGTCGCGCAGGCTCTTCGCGGGCCGGGTGTGGGACTCGAGGTACTGGTTGTACTCCGCCTCGACACCGGTCATGCCGTAGATCTCCGAGTCGTAGCCCACGATCTGGGAGAAGAGTACGGCCGTGTAGGGATTGTAGACGCGCTTGTACTTGTAGGAACCGCCCGTCGTCTGAGCCGAGCTCGCGAGGGTCACGCCGTCGGCGGACAGGATGTCACCCCTCGGCTGGCTCCTTTCGACCGTGAGCACCCGCGGATTGCTCTTCGAGTTGGCGAGAGAGTTCGACTTGAAGACCTGGATGTTGTTGAGCTGGACGAACAGCGCAACGAAGAGAACCACCATGACGACACCGATCCACTTGATCCGCTTCTCCATCAGCCGCATCCCTTTGCTGTCGTGGTGGTCGTCTGCACCGACGGATTGTTCTGTGCAGCCTTGACCGCTTCGAGGTTGGCCACGTAGCACTGGGCGCTCCTGGCCGAGGACTGCTCGACCCCGGCCGTGAGCGCGCCGAGGTAGCGAGCCGGTACATCGGCGATGGTGACTCCGGTGCGGTCGAGCGCGACCGGGTGGTACCAGAGGAACCCGCCGATCCTCCCCTGGTAGACCACCAGCTCGTTGTTGTCGACGCCGACGAAGTAGGAGTTGGTGTCGTACCACCTGACCGCATAGAGGGCTCCAGCGATCACCGCTCCCAACAGGATGACGAAGATCAGTGAGCGAGCGGTGACAATGCGGCGTCCGCGGGCGATCCGCTTCTGGCGGCGGCGCTCGCGGCGGCGCTCGCGGCGACTGGGCTCGCGCGCCGGTACCTCGGGGACCGCGAGCGGGGACGCTTCGACGATGGTCCCGTTGGTGGTCGCCACCGCAGGCACGACACCGGTCAGGTCGTCCGGTATCGCCTCGGCAATCGCCGGCGCTTCGTCTTCGCCGACCATCACGTCGATGACGATGGCGGTGATGTTGTCGCTGCCCCCGTGGGCACGTGCGGCGCGGACCAGCAGGTCTGCGGCCTCGCGGGGATCGGCGACAGTGGTGAGGACCTGGGAGATCTGCTCGTCCTCGAGCTCGTTGGTCAGGCCGTCGCTGCAGAGGAGATAGCGGTCACCGCGCACCGGCTGGAGGCGCCAGAAGTCGACCGAGACGTCGGCCGAAACGCCGAGCGCACGGGTGAGGATGTGACGTTGTGGGTGGACCGCTGCCTCCTGCTCGGTCAGCTCGCCGCTTCGGACCATCTCCTCGGCGACGCTGTGGTCGGTGGTGAGGAGGGTCATCTGTCCGCCGTGGAGCCGGTACGACCGCGAGTCCCCGACGTTGACCAGGGCCAGGATGTCGTGGCCGTTCTCCTGCACCAGGCCGACCGCGGTCAGGGTGGTGCCCATGCCCCGGAGCTCGGGATGGTCGATGCTGTGCTGCCAGACCACGGAGTTGGCCTCGACGACAGCCTCCGACAGTCCCACCGCGGTCGGTTGCCGACCGAAGACCACACCGAGGGTGTCGACAGCCATCCGAGCGGCGACCTCGCCACCGGCGTGACCGCCCATCCCGTCCGCCACGGCATAAAGGTTGGAGGTCTCGACCGCCAGGTCCTGGTTGACCGAGCGGACGAGGCCCGTGTCGGTTGCAGAGCCGGATCGGAGAAGTGTCATCTCACTTCCCGACCTCGAAGACAGTGCCCCCGATCTGGAGAAGATCGCCCTTTTCCAGCTTGGTGCGCTCGTCGATGCGCACGGTGTTCACCCAGGTGCCGTTGGTCGACTTCAGGTCCTCCGCCCAGAGGTCGCCGTCGAGACGGAAGAGCCGGGCGTGCAGGTTGGAGGAGTAACTGTCGTAGTCGATAGGCACACCACAGCCGGGCGCTCGACCGACGGTGACCTCGTCGCCGATCTCGTAGACACGCCCAGCCTCCTCCTCGGGCCTGATGACGTGCAGCTTCAGCTGCCGCGCCTTTCGCGACTTCCCGTCGACCACCGGGTCGAGCTCCGCGCCGCGGCGTTTGCGCCGACGACGAAGGGGACGGACCTCCACCCAGACCGCGCGTACCACCCACATGAAGAAGAGCCAGAGGAGGATGATCACCCCGTACTCGAGGGCGCGAAGCGCCGGGGTGTTGTCGGTGGGTCCCGGGAGGGAGGCCAGGAGCGAGAGCATGGGCGTTCAGATGCGGGTGATCACGACGTCTCGAACCTGAGGACGGTGGTTCCGATGACGATCTGGTCCCCGTCGTTGAGCACACGCTCGCTGACGGTGGCCCCGTTCACCCTGGTCCCGTTGGTCGAATCGAGATCGACCACGGCGACGTCGTTGCCCATGCGACGGATCTCGGCGTGACGCCTCGAGGCATTGGGGTCGTTCACCACGATGGTGCTCTCCGGGAGGCGCCCGATGGTGACGGGCTCGGGGCCGAGCACCACCCGCTCGCCGTCCACGGTGACGATCGAAGCGGCAGGCAGGCCCGAGGGGCCCTCCTGGACCTCCGAGACGATCTCGAAACGGCCCTTGCGGAGGTGGGTGTCCTCGACCACCGAGACGGTGACCGGCCCCACGAAGACGTAGTCCTCGGTGCGAGCGTGCTCACGGGCCGCCTCCTCCAACTCTCTGATGAGGGCATCGACAAAGGTGTCGAACCGGTCGAAGTCGCGGGTCGAGAGCTGGACGGTGAACGCGTTGGGGGCGATGAGGCCATGGACCCCGAGCCGGCGTTGGAGATCCATCTCGCGGGTGAGGCGGCGGCCGATCTCGACGGGCTGGAGTTCACCTTTGAACGCCCGCGAGAAGGTACCGTCGACCATCCGCTCGAGGCGCCCTTCGAACTTCTGGAGTCCCATGCTGGCGTCAGCCTACCGGTGGCAACCCCCAGGTAGGGGGTAGGGGTTCCCTACTTTACGAGGACTTGACTGCACCCGAGCGGCACCCGTTTCGCGCGCCGCCTCTGCCTGCGACGACGGTCGGGCGGCCATATCCATCAGGTAGCCTCGTCCGGTCACTCGGGCGAGTGGCGGAATTGGCAGACGCGGAGGATTCAGGTTCCTGTGTCCGAAAGGATGTGGGGGTTCAAGTCCCCCCTCGCCCACTGATGTGATGTCGCGGATCATCGCGGGACATCCGAACCCTCACGAACCCTATAGCGGGGCAGTCCGCTCGGCTGGTAGGTGCGCGTCGTGTCCAAGGTGAGCTGGCGCAACAGCGTCCCCTCGAGGTCACGATACGGACATCGAGGTCGGCGACGTAGAGGCGGATCGGGGTGCCCTTCCAGCGGCGTCCGATGGCGATGTGGAAGAGCCTCGAGTCGTGCCGGAGCGTGACCTTGCCGCAGCTGTCCACCTTGTCGGTGCGGACCCGGAAGTGTGTTCCGGCCACGGGATCGCCGGGACGGGCCTTGTCCAAGGCGTCGAAGGCCGATTTCGGCGTGACGAAGCCGCGGGCCCGGTGGGGCGCTCCTCGTTGTAGGCGAGGACGAAGCGGTCGACCTGACGCTGGAGCTCGGGAAGCGAACGGGCCGGCTTCTGCTTGGCCAAGTAGCGCTTGAGTGTCTGGTGGAAGCGTTCGATTTTGCCGCAGGTCTGGGGGTGATAAGGCCTCGAGTGCTTCATCACGATGCCGAGCTCGCGGAGCAGTGCCTCGAAGGCGGTGGTTCCCTTGCGCGGTCCACCGTTGAAGATGGCCCCGTTGTCGGTCAGCACCGAGGCCGGATAGCCCCAGGCCGCCGCTGCCTCTTCAAAGGTGTCGACCACGTGGTGGGTCTTGGTAATGGGCAGCACCTTCGCCGCGACGATCACGCGTGAATGGTCGTCGATGAAGTCCAGGATCTCGACGTCGCGCCCGGATCTGAGCTGCCAGTGGGTGACATCGCCCTGCCAGCATTCATTGGGTAGAGCCGCTTCGAAGCGGATGAGCGAGGAGGCCGGGCGCTTCTTCGGCTCGGGATCGATGAACCCCCGGCGCGAGAGCACCCGCCAGATGGTCGACACCGACGGGCAGTCGGACCGCAGCTTGGAGAGGTGCCAGTGGATGGTGCGCGCGCCCCCGTCGAAGCCGGCATCGACCAGGTCCTTGCGCAGTCGCACGATCTCGTCCTCGAGGTCGACCGGGGTTCGGTTGGGCCGGGTATGGGGTCGCCGAGAGCGAGGCCCGAGTGCCTCGTAGCCACCCTCTCGGTAGCGGACCAACTGGACTGAGACCCAGGTCTTGGACACCCCGTGGGCACGGGCCACCTCCCTGACCCCCCTGCCCTCGAGGACCACCGCATCGACCACGTAGCGAGCCAGCACCATCCGTCCACCCATCTACATGAGTGTCCCGGATGATCCGCGACATGGCGTCCCCTATGACCTGGGACAGAACACCCCCTCGCCCACTGACTGAGGGTTGTCGACAAAATGTGGCCGCTCAAGTCGACAAAATCTGAAGCAAGTGCATCCCGGCGGAAGCGGATCGGTGTCGTCAGCCTGCTGACGGGCGGCTCGGCGTTAGCCCAGGGGGCTGGTTATGAGCCTGAAGGTGTCGCTCCGCTTGGCGAGCGGAAATTGGGCGTGACCGACCCAGCGCTGTCTCAGGTCTCAGCGAAATCTGACTCAGCGGGCGGCGACCGACCACTGCCTTCACTCCCGTCGACCCTCGGGTCCCAGGCACTCAGAGGTCTGTTCTGCCGACGCCGGCGCCTCGGGGGCTGAAACAACCCTGCCGCCGCTCTCCGTACCGACTGGAGAAAGCCGTCGATCTTCCGGAGGTTGGCCGCCATCAGCTGAAACGCCACAAGGATGCTCCCCGCAGCCACTCCGCGTATCCGACGCCGACCGCTCTCGCCCATCGCCTCGAACGCCGGATCCTTGGCGAAGCCGTTCATGCCCTCGATGGAGTTCCGGAGTGTCCCGTACACACGAGAGTGTTCCTCGCTTCCGTAGACAAGCGTCTGGGCCAGTTTTGCTCCGGCCTCGGGAGGAACCGTCACCGATTGCTGTCTGCAGGCTCTGGGCGGGTTGGCCACCAGCTCGGGTGCTGGTCGGACCGTGCGCAGCGCCTTTACGCTGAACACGTTCGTCGCCGGCTTAAGCGGACAGCGGACGGTGGGTGAACCGGACGAAGCCGGGCAACCGAACCGCTGGTAGCCATCTGGGTCGGGGTTGCCCTTCTCCGGTGCGCGGAACGCTTCCCGGGCGGCGACTCGGAGGTGGCATGTGGCCTCGTCGATCCGACCTTTCCGGAAGTCCAACTACGCTGGATGAAATCTAGGCAGTTGACCCATAGGGTGATCAAGCATCTGCCAGCGCGAATCGTCTCGCCACGTTCTCCACAGCCGGTATTCGTGTTTCGCATTCCAATAGCCGAGATAGACCCAAAGCACGTCAATCCCATCGGGTAATGCCGGGGGTGGAGTCGCCGCAGGGTCTGCGGAGACGGCCAAGCCGACTGTCACGAAGAGATGGGTCTCGCGAGGGCGCACTTCCCTCAGCTTTTCAAGATTGTCGGCAACCGCGAACCGGAGGAGAGTGGCAAAGCCTTGCTCTGATCGAACGTCGCCAACGGGAGGGGAGACAGAGACTCCATGTCCTCGTTCGTCGAAGCGGAGAGCTGAGACCAGCCCCAACTGGA
This sequence comes from uncultured Acidimicrobiaceae bacterium, assembly GCA_963769905.1. Lineage (GTDB taxonomy): Bacteria > Actinomycetota > Acidimicrobiia > Acidimicrobiales > RAAP-2 > Bog-756. Next base: position 925,132 of record CAVYNG010000001.1, on the reverse strand, counting down.
ACAGCTTGACGAGGCTTGCCAGGACGTCATGGGGAAGATCGAGAGGTGCTTCGTGGGCGCTGTAAATCGATGAACCTGAGTGAGTCGGCAGGCGCAAGAACGCTGCCAGAACGGGGCGAATGTCCTTGATCCGGATCCCAACCCGTAGGCCGAGCGTCCACATTCCGAGCTGCTCGTCGCGAGCGATTTTGTCGAGGTCTGCCTCCAGTTTGAGCAACTCGCTACTCAGAGCATCAACGGCAGAGTCTGTGATTCTCGTGATCTCCAACGCGACTGGAGGGTCCGCGTCGTCGAAGAGAAAGTCGACGCGGATTCCGTCGTTGCCGTCACGTCCCGTATGTAGGCCGATCTCTCGTCCATCGAGTTCACGGATCCAGCCCTGGACGTGTTCAGCATGCTGCTCTTCGGCCTCTTCGTTGGAAGGACCCCTAATGGTGATAGAGGTGGGTGGCACCTCGCTGGGCGGATCCGAACTCACCACTCCATCCTTCCAGGCGAAGATCTGTCGTCAGGACAGCAGGGTCAGACACTTCATAGTGGGACACGACGCAGCCGATCGCATCTGGGGACCCGAGCGGTGCGCGGCATGTCCACTACCCGGCGTTCGGAGGCGCTTCGCGACGGTGAAACTGCTTCGACCGTGGTGGCTCCTCGTTGCTGGCGTCTAAGCGCACTGATCAGGGCCGCGAGGCAAACTACTGACGTGAGTTTCGATCAATATGCACCGTACGGGCCCGTTGTCGAGACGAGCATGCGGGTCGTGACGTGGAATGTCTGGGGTCGCTACGGGCAGTGGGAGGAGCGACAAGCTGCCATCGAGGAGTCGCTGGCCGCGGCGAGTCCCGACATCGTCTGCCTGGTCGAGTCCTGGTCGAGCACCGACACTACGCAGGCAGAGCGCATCGCCCAACGGCTCGGTGTAGAACACCAACTGTTCGTCGGCGACTGGGAGCAGGACGATTGGGTTTCGGGCATAGGCCTGGTTTCGCGCTGGCCTCTGTCGATCGTCGAACGGCGGAAGTTCCGAGGAGAGGACGACTCCAGAGTCGGCGAGGTGCTGGCAGCATCAGTCGAGGGCGAACGCGGGCGTATTCAACTCTTCGCCGTCATGCTGGACTACCCACTCGATGCCAGCCATGTGCGCCAGGTGCAGGTCCGCCAGCTTGCCCAGCTCATCTCGGAGACCACCCGAAGGCGCTATCCGGTAGTGGTGTGTGGCGACTTCAATGCTGGACCCGACTCGGACGAGATCCGGATGCTCACGGGACGCAGCTCCACTGCTGCACCCGGTTTGGTCTTCTACGACGCGTGGGAGGTTGCAGGCGACGGTTCGGCGGGCGATACCTGGTCCAACGGCAATCCTTTGGCCGCGGTCGCCATGTATCCCAATCGACGATTCGACTACGTGTTGTCGGCCTGGCCGCGCCTCGGCGCTGTGGGACATCCCACCCACTGCGAACTGCTCGGCGTCGTGCCCAGCGACCAAATGCAACTGTCCGACCACTACGGCGTCCTTGCCGAACTTCGCTACTGAGGCAACCTCGGTCGGTGTCATCCTCCCGGCGGTCGGGGACACTTTGACGAGCTTGGGCTCCGCCGTTCAGGTGAAGTCGGTACGTGCTCTACGACGTTGTTAGGACGACAACCGAATCTGGCACCACTTTGGAGCTAGGAGCCGGAGCCTGACTGAGTACAACTGCGGACGCACTCTGGCTGCTTGAACCCTGCAACTTCACTTGAACCGACATGGCTCGGAGGGTCGCCTGGGCCTGCGTCACTACCTCACCGACCACGTTGGGCAAGGTGACCACCGCCGGGTTCGGTGGGCAGTGGCCATTCGGACACCTTGGTGCAGGAGGGATCGGCGCGAGGGTCCCATGGGACGTGCTGCTGCTGGTCGTGGTAGTTGTACCCACGTGGTGCGTCGTCGTGGCAGACGTTCCCGTCGCGCACCCGGCTGCCGCCAAGGCAACCGTCATTCCGGCGAGAATCCGTCGCACCTATTCCAGGGTAAGCCTGTCGGTTCAACTCGTCCATCTGCTCACACGCAGGCATCGACGACCTTCAGTAACAGCGAGGCCGTGCCCCCCGAACGTTCCGTGCAGCCAGGCTCGATAACTCACCCGCTCCCGGCGTTCTGGGCATGGCACGGCAGCAACATCCTCATCCGGCACAGATCGCACTCACAAAGAGCTCACACTTCGCCCAACCCCTGCCAGCACTTGACGAAAACAGTGCCTGGCAGATGCTCTTTTGCCGCTGCCGCGCCGATCCTCCCCAGGTCGGCGGACAAACGATTCCGCCTGGCGGAAGGAGCACCAGTACGATGCAGACGACCATCAGGAAAAGGACCGCGCGCATCTCCGTCGTTGGCCTCATCCTCCTCCTAGGACTTGCGTACCCGGTCGTGACATTCGCAGCGTCGGGGTCCGGCACACCCCCGAGCACCCTCCATACCTGCACCAAGGTAAGGAAGGGGCTCTACGGCAAGACCAAAGTGTCGGCATCCGCTGTCTGTCCGACCGGTCAGTACGCGCAAACGTGGATCAGTGGCAACGTGTACACCTGGAATGTCGCCCTGTCCACCGGATATTTGACGAGCGGGATCACGACGTTCCCAGCGGGCTACACCGTGAGCTTTGTCAACGGGTCGGTCCCCGAATCGAACCAATGCGCCAACGAAGGCCAGGATATGAGTGCGCAATTGACTGTAGGCGGACAAGTTCTTGCGCAGTGGACCACTACGGCGGCTGGCCTGCCCACCTCGACCGGACCCCCCGTGACCTTGTCGAGCCCATCAGACCTTGCGATGGCGATTTCTTGTTCTCCCCATTCCTACGGTGCTCCCTACGCGAGCTTTAACGTGACGTTCTCCGTCACGCCATCAATTCCTCCAGTTCCCTACAGCTAAACCGGAATCGATCGCGCACCTGGGGAGGGACCGCCTACTCATCGGTTCCCTTTTCTGGGTGTCGCGCCCCAGCCAATCTGGTGGATTCCAACCTGTGAACATCGCGGAAAGATCGTCCTCGGCCGGTCGGAGCTGCCCTATCCCGCAAGTGCCGGTAGGTGTCACCCTCGCGAGGCTCCCGGACCATCCGGTGGTTGTGGCCCCATCGCCGCCCGCCGGCCGAGCGATGATCTACCCGTGACCACGCTCACCTGTCCGCGCTGCGCCGCGACCTTCAACACCGAGGCCGTGACCAACACGCGGTGCCGGGTGTGCCGGAAGGTGGTCACCGTCCCACGGCCGGCCGTCTCGGTCCGGCCAGCTCGCCCCTCGACGTGTGCGCCGGTTCCGGAGCTGACTCCGGATGGCACCGACGCCGACGGTTCCCCGCTCGTCCTCGTCCTCGCCTTGGGCGGCGCGGTGCTCGTCGTCCTCGTCGTCTCGGTGGTCCGCCGTGTGCGTCGTGGGTCATCGGGACAGGCGCCGGGTATAACAGCTCCACCGCTCGCGCCCGTCGACGACCTCTCGGACACACCCGGGGACCCCGCCGCCGACGCAGCCGCCTGACCGCCGGAGAACAGCGAGCCCCGTTCTTCTGGCTGCCCTCTCCTCGCGCGTATCCCCAGGTCACGCGCTCCTCTTTCCGCCAGGTGCCCCGCGTCGTCCCTGGTTGGCCCTTCTCCGTCGCCCGGGGTCCTCTTCGCCCTCTTCCGTGCGTCCTTCGTCGCCGTCGCCCGCCCCTCTGTTCTCCTCTCGCCCGTCCCGTCCGCTCCCCGCGCCCGTCGTCCTTCCTCGCCGTCGCTGGCTGGCTGGCTGGCTCGCGGTCCCCGTCCCCGGCCCTCGTTCCTCCGTGCCTGGCGTCCCCGGTCGTGCGCTCGCCCTCCGGCTCGCTGTCCGCCTTTCTCCCTCTCTCCCCCTGTGGAGGTGGGGGGCAGGGTGGACAGGTGGCCCTAGACCAGACGGAAGCGCACACCGGAGATGGCGGGTGGGTAGAGGTGAGGGGAAGCGGTGTGGCTGTGTGCGGGGTGCGACTTCGACCAGTTGTGGGGTGCCCCCGACCGGCACTTATGCCATGGGCGTGGCGCTGAGCCCAAGCAATCAAGCTGGAGCAGCTTCAGGCCGACGCTACCTACATGGCAACAATCGGAATCGCCTTCGCCCTCTTCATTGTGGTCGGTGTGATCGTCTACATCGGCAACGCCACCATGACCCGGCGTCACAACGCCCGAGGCCCTGCACGAGCCGACTTCGTAGGAGTCGCCGAAATCGTCCCGCAGGACGCCACGGAGAAAGCCATCCCTGGAAGGCTTCTTGTCGACGCCGACGGATTCACGTTCACGGCATCGCCGAAGTGGAATCACGTCCGTGGCCTGACGAGCAGCCCACCCCTTTACGAGCGCCAGATCAAGTGGAGCGAGATCGCATCAACACGGCTCCGGCCGGTCCCCAACAAGTCCCTCCCAGGTTTCGTTGACCTTGCTCTCTCAGACGGGTCCTCAGTGACAATCCGAGTCAATCTCTTCCGTCGACTCTCTGACGCTCTCGCACGGTCGGGCCATCCCGCCGCTTCGGCCGGTTGATCCCACTGCCCGCGAACGCCGGGTAGGTGGGGCACCTCGGGACCCCCGCGATGGACGCTTAGAGGCCAACCCTTCTAACGGTTCGCCTTACGAAGAACGCAGCGCGAGAAGAACCGATTTTGAATAGCTGCTGCACGTACAGCCGGGGCCGACCCCGAAAGTTGCCAAGGGTCCAACGTAGGTCAATCTCCTTTCGGTCCCTAGGAAGCCCTTCCTGGTCGAAGAGATTTCCCAGAGTGTCTTCAAATGCCAACTCGTAGGCGTACTTCGGGAGCGTCAGGACTTGGCCCGGTGCAAGACCCGGAGTCGAGGCTGGAAGGGGTTCCTGCGCGGTCGCTAGTTCCATCTCATGGGAACCCGTAAGGACTAGCTCGTATGTGAGGTCCAACTGCCGCCCCTGCCGTGGGTAAAGCTGATCGGTAACGTGATCTGTGATCCGTTCTCGACTATCTCGTTGGGTATGTAGCCAAAGGTCTTCGTGCTTCTCTTCTTCGTGTCAGCCCAAACGACAAGGTGAATCCTCGCGATGCTGTTGGGATCGGTTGACTGGTTGCGTACTAATCCCACAAAGCGCATCCTGCACCAGTCCATGCCGTCGCGGTGGAAGAACTGTCGGCCCCCGCCGCCGAAGGCGAACGAAAACCTGGGGGCGCGGCGGCGGTTGCTCGCCACCAGATAGGGCAACCCCAGGATGGTTATAAGTACGGCTATGTCCGTGAGGACACTCCAGAACATTGCCTCGGAGTGTACGGAGACGGTGGCGTGGCCGCACCCATGGTCGAGCGGGTATCTCCGAACGCCGGGAGCGGGTCGCTTATCGAGCGTGGCTGAACGGCACTTCGAGGTCAAGGCTGAAAGAAGAACCATGTCGAGGCCAATGTCAGACTGTCATTGTGCGACGGATAGCCATTGTGATCGGGTTACTCGTGGCTGTCGCTGGTACAACTGCTGATTGCGCCGCCTCGTCCTCTGGGTCGGCTCTACCTACGTGCACGACCCCCTTTGGACCCGTCACAACTACCAAGAACGGCACCGGCTACACCACCATTCCCCCGCCGTGCTCGACAACGACGACAACGCTGCCCTCTGCGCGACCTCTCGGGACGCCCGTGGCCCTCTCGCTGGCCGTGGTTCCGGACGCCGCTGGGCAGGTGAGCGCTCGATTCGTCGTCAACCGATTTTGGACGGGGGCCACGCCCGTGTTCGCCCCCGGCGTGAATCCTGCGCAGTTCCTGCCCCAATCTCGTATCCCGCACAACGTGACTTGGGTTGGCATCGACCTGAGCATCGTCAACACGGGCAGCATGTCCATTTTGCCCGGGGGTGGAGGTGGGCGCTCTCAACCGGTGGACGCAACGATCTCTGCGAACTTCTCCAATGGTGTCATGTAGCCGAGAGTGGCGCGGGGTCGTCCGTTAAGACTCCGTTGGAATCGTCTGAGGTCCGCTGCGGATAGCTTTGAGAGGTCGGTGCCCTTCGGCATGTATTGGCGTAGAAGGCCGTTGGTGTTCTCATTGGATCCACGTTGCCAGGGGGCGTGTGGATCGCAGAAGTAGATGGGTACACCGGTAGCAACGGTGAAATCGGTGTGAGTGGCCATCTCGCTTCCCTGATCCCACGTGATCGACCTCACCAGCTCACGAGGCAGGGATCTGATGGCCCTCCTCATCGCTGCCTCAACACCGACTGCCGCCCGCCCGTTCTGCAAACGCAACAAGAGCACAAAGCGACTGGTGCGTTCGACCAGCGTGCCGACGGCGCTCCTCCTCCAGCGCCCAGGATGAGGTCGCCCTCCCAGTGCCCGGGAACTGCCCGATCCTCGGCCTCCGCCGGCCGGTCCGAGATCATCACCATGTCCTTGACGCAGCTGCCTCCTCGAGCACCGGCCGACCGGTTCTTCCGGGACGTCCGACCGGACCGCAGGCAGCGGGCTAGCTCACGCCGGAGTTCGCCACGGCCCTGGACGAACAACGACTGATAAATGGTCTCGTGGCTCACTCGCATGGTGACGTCGTCGGGATAGTCCAACGGTAGGCGTCGGGCGATCTCCTGCGGGGACCAGAGCTGCCGCAATTGCCTGGTCACTTCGCGGAGCAGAGGCCCCTGAGTCAGTTTGGACGGCTTGGGTCGTCGAGCGCACTGCCGGGCGCGCTCCTGAGCGCTCCAGGCCCGGTAACCCTCTTGACCGCCATTGGCGTTCACTTCCCGGGTGACTGTCGAAGGTGAGCGGTCGATCCCTCGAGCGATCATGCTCATCGAGTGACCGGCGCGAAGGCCCAGCAGGATCTGTTCTCGTTCATCAATGGTGAGCGCCCCGGGACGGGGAGTCCACACCGTGGCCACGCCCACCGATGAGATCTTGCGCTGGAACATGTAGAACAGCAGGCTGTCGCCGCAACCGAGCTGTTGGGCGATCTCGGTGGTGCTCAGGCCGTGCTTCTTCAGCCGGTAAGCCAACGACTTCTGTTGTTGAGTGAGCCTCGGTGCCACGCACTACCTCCCGTGTTTGGAATCTCCAATCTCACAGGATCGTTGCGCTCACCCCTTGAATCCGCCGTGTTCCATTTGACACCCGAGTGGAGCAACAGCCGGAGCCGGTAGTTCTCGAAGTTCCTAAACCCGTGGGCGTTGCGGCGGAGCTTCTCGGTGATCAGGTTCATCGCCTCGCTGCCAGCGTTCGACGCGTGGGTCTCGAAGAAGGTCATGATCTCGGACTCCCAGCGTTTGACCGTTCGGGCGAGGCGTGAGACCTCCTTCACCCGAGCGGACGTGGCATGTGCGTAGAAGCGATCGAGTCTCTGTCGGGCGGTCGCCGGGGTCGTCGACGCGTAGAACTCGCGCAGGAGCTCCTTCGCCGTTATGGCGGCTCCGAGCTCGTCGAAGACGTCGCCCTGGCGGAGGGCCTCCATGAGGCGGGCGACTTCGTGGTCGGGAAGGCGCTCCCAGCCGCGGGTCATGAGCCGGCGCGCGCCATAGAGCGGGTCGTCCTTGCGGCCCCGATGGCCGAGCGTCTCGCGCTGGACCCGGCGGCGGACCTCGTCGATGGCCACGTTGGCCAACTTGATCGCATGGAAGTGGTCGATGGTGACGGTCGCCCTCGGCAGCCTCGAGACGAGCGTGTTGTGATAGCCGCGGTGGGGATCGATGGCGACGACGTCGACGTGGTCACGCCAGTAGCGGGTGCGCTGATCCAGCCATCCCGACACCGACTTCGCGCTCCGGCCTGGGACGACGTCCAAGAGCCGACTACGGTCGAGGTCCACCAGCTGAGTGGCGAAGACGCTGTGGTGCCGGGGACCGGCAGCCAGCATCTTGTGTTCGTCGACTCCCAGGGTGTGCACCCGGTGGAGGCGTCGGCCGTCTTCGACGAGGGGTCTCCCGTGGTCCGAGACGGCACTCATCGCGGTCGCCCAGCCGATGCCGAAGCGGCGGGCCTGCTCGGCGACGGTGTGGCCGCCTTCGCCGACGGCCCGGCAGATCTCTGCCCGGGCACGCCAGGTGAGGGATCCCTCGACGAGATCGCTTCGCTCGGTGAAGGTCCTCCGTTCACAGTCGGGATCGGGGCACTTCCACCGGCGCTTGCGCCACACCAGCCGGACAGCGCCGCTGCCGTTCGGAAGATCCCGCACCTGGACCGTGCCTCTTCCGTGCCCGATCGCCCGCACGCCACAGTCCGGGCACCCGGCGACGGTTGCCGTCGTCTCGACGAGAAGCCACCACTCGCCCTCGATCCGCTCCATCACCAGGACCACGAACCCATCCATCCCCAACAGCGCGGTCGCGTCGCTACTACCTTCCACCATGTCCCGTGTCCCTTCGATCCTTGGGTATCAGCAACCGCAAGAATCTGGGGCCACGGGGCCCTACTGGTGGATACCTATGGGCGGATCACCGGTGAGATACCGCCCCACAGCTGAACGCGAAGAGCCCCTTTGCGAGGCGATCTGAAACACTGACTTCGTGGTTGAGGTCACCGGAGGTAAGGGTCGAGAGCGACTCCTGGAACGTGGTCGCAGACTCGAAGCCGCCACGCTCGGTTGGAATGTGGTCGGTGTCTTCGTGCTGGCCAATGCCGCGATCCAGGCCCGATCCGTTGCTTTGGCGGGATTCGGTCTCGACAGCCTCATCGAAATCGGCGCATCGGCCGTCGTCCTCTGGGAGCTGGCGGATGTCGAGCAGGAGCGTCAGCACTTAGCGTTGCGCCTCATCGGGACCGCCTTTGTGGCACTGGCCATGTACCTGGGCATCCAGAGCACGATCATTCTCGTGATCGGGTTCCACCCCCATCACAGCTTGCTCGGCATCGCCTGGACCGCCGTGACCGCGTGCGTGATGTTCGGTCTGGCATTTGGCAAGGCGAGTGTGGGTGCCACCTTGGGCAACCCTGTTCTGCGCGCCGAAGGTCGGATCACGATGATCGACGGCATCCTGGCGACCGCGGTACTCGTCGGTCTGGTGCTGAACGCTCTTGCAGGGTGGTGGTGGGCCGATCCGATCGCGGGATACGTGCTGTTGTACTACGCCGTCAGAGAAGCACGAGAGTCGTTGAGCAGGTAGCCGGATCGGCCCTCAGTGCGAGCCGGTCACGGCGAGCACCCCTAGGGCAGCGGCCATCGAAAGGGGCACGGCGACCGCTCCCAATCGACTGGCCTTGGCGATGGATGGGCGGGCACCGGCCGACCTCGCCGCGCGCAGCCACAAGAACCAGGCCAGCGAACCGGTGACCAACAGATTCGGTCCGATGTTCAGACCGACGAGGAGGGCAAAGGGTCGAGGTGGGTAGTGGCCGCCCTCTCCAGTGTGCTCGTCAACAACCTCCCGGCCTCATCGCTGTTGGCCGCCCGAGTACGGTCAAAGAAGGCTTCATCGGCCGTCATCTGACCTTCGTGCCTCTAGGCGGTGTTCAGGTCGGTCCCGATGTCCTTCAGGTCCAGGTGACCAAGGAACGGGTCAGAACAGCACCCGACATCGAGATGCACGGTGAGGAGTTGTCGCAGGCCGACGAGTCCACGCTCTATCACCATTTCGAAATGAACTACACGCCCATCAAGACGGAGAGCGGACGTCGCCTTGCCCGACGGTGACCGGAGGTGTCGTCAAATCTCATGACCAAGAAAGAAGGTGCGCAATGGCTGGAAAGACTGAGCAAGTGGAGGGTAAAGCCAAAGAGGCAGTTGGCAGCCTTACCGGCAACGAGGACCTGGAATCCAAAGGCAAGTCCGAACGTCTAGTTGGTGAGACCAAGGAGAAGGTCGGCCACGCGAAGGACAAGGTCGAAGAAGTGATCGAGAAGGGCGAGGACAAGGTAGGACAGGTGATAGACACGGCGAGGTGATGCTTCGACCGTCGAGAATGGGTGTCACCCATGCGCCGTGATCGGGTCGGTTATCAACTGAGGCTGAGCGGCGTTTCGGGCGAGCCCCCGCTGCGTCGTTGGGACGACGACGACGACGACGCTTGGGCGCAACTTGTTCACACGATGCGGATGAGATTCTCCGGACCCACGGTCCGTTGTCGATCGGGCCCGGCCGGCCTGGTCCTCACTCGTCCGCGGTCGAGGCGCTCACTCGACCGGTGAATCTTCGAGCGAGGCGAGGCGGGCGATCGTCTCCCGGAGCTCGTCGCGTGCCCTCGGATCGGCGGCATGGTCGACGATGAGACGGGCCTGTGTCTTCTGGCTCCGCCCAAAGATCTCCGCCCGTCCGTGCTCGCTCACAATCGCGGAGTGTTGGAAGGAGGTGACGGGATGGACAAGAACGGGCAGCACCGTCGATGCGTTCGACTTGTCGTGCCAAGAGCGAAGGGCGATGATGGCGTGGCCGCCTCGAGAATGGAGGGCGCCTGCGACGAAGTCGGGTTGACCGCCGAAGCCCGAGTGCACCCGGCCTTGAATGAACATCGCATTCGCCTGGGCAAATAGGTCTACCTGCATGGCCGTATTGATCGAGACCATTCCGGGATGCGCCGCGATCCGAGCCGGGTTGTTGATGACCTCGGTTCTCCTCATCCTGATCCGTGGATTGCAGTCGATCCAGCGATACAACTCATCCGAGCCGCTCACGAATGAAGCCGTCAGCGGTCGATCTGGGTCGAGTGCGCCGGCCCGCTCGAGAAACAGTGTCCCGTCACTGATCATCTCTGACCACACTCGGAGATGCTGTCGCCGGCGGAGATGCTTGGCCACGACGTTCGGGATCTCTCCGATACCGAGTTGCAGCGTCGCTGCGTCCTCCACCGAATGAGCGATCTGCTGGCCGATCTGCTGCTCGGCGTCATCTGCCGGACGAACTTCGTAGGTCACCAGTGGTTCATCCGCCTCCATCGCGAGATCGATCCAGTCTGTCGTGAGCTCTCCGTCGCCAAAGGTGTAGGGCATGGCCGGATTGATCTGCGCGACGACCAATCCGCCCCGAGCCCGGACCGCCTCGACCGCCGCCGGCAGGATATTCACCTCGATGCCCATCGACACCTTTTCGCCGCGGGGCCTCGAGACCTGGAGGACGACAACATTTGGCGGCCGCGACGAATCGAACAGACGTGGAACCAGGGAGAGCCGCATCGGCAGGTAGTCGAGGAGGGCGTCGCCACGAGTGCCCGGTCCGACGAAGGGGGTCTCGTTGACTAATCCCGCGCGTTGTGGCCACCCGGCGGGTGCGTTGAGCGAGAAGAGCCGGCACTTGGCGAGTGTTTCGGCGATCGCGGAAAGGAGTGCCTTCGGGCTGGCGCAATTTCCGGACACGACGATACGCGGCTCATGGCTGCCGTACGCCTCGAGGCGCGAGATGATCTGCTCGACTGATACCAACTCCATCGCTTCGATTCAGAGTGCCACAAGCCGCCGACGGGAACCGACCGTGCAACCCTTCGGCCCATACAGTGCCGGCTCGCCTGACATCGATCGGTAGGATACGCGTTCCTGGTCGAAGAGGCAGTGGTTGCGCTGAGCGAACAGGTCGTGCATGTCGGACCGGCCATGGTGACGGGCCATCGGCTCAGGCTTCCCCTTCATTGCAGGTTCTGACTGCCCTTGACCCGCTGGATAGGTGGGGCAGTCCCGCACGAGGCCGCCCTTTCCCGCGTCATGCCTAGACCTACTGTCTCTTCATGTACCGATGTGATGAGTGTGGTTTCGAGTATGACCTCGACGAGGCAATCGGTGCGGCTCTGGAGATTGTGATCGACCTCGATGAGCTTGGCACACTGCTGGGCAGCGGTGCCGATCTGGCGACGTGGCGGCGTCTGCCAAGAACGGACGCTGCTTGCCGGACTGGGCTCATCACCCATGATCCCTTCGTGGCGTTTCCACTGGGTACTGGGCTCATTCCAGCGACTCTGCAATCCGTGCGTATCGAGCAGGGAGCCGAACGCTTCTCCAACTGCAACCTCGAAGACAGCCTCGACGTACAGCTAGCTGAGAGCACATCACTTCGCGGCTTCCTGAAAACGCGAACCATGGCCCTACCGACATTGCTCCTCACCGCGAGGTTTCCTAGGTGGCCCTAGCCGCGTACGCGCCATTTGACGAGATGGATCTCGCAGACGCCGCCGGACTCTCGCCCAGCGAGGTGCTCTCGCGCTTGAGGAGCGGAGTCGACGGGCTCTCCTCTCCCGACGTGGAGGCACGGATGCGAGAGTTCGGTCCGAATTCGCTCGGTACCCACAAGGTCCGCCCCATGGCAGTACTGTTCCGCCAGCTCCGCAATCCAATCCTGATCCTTCTGCTCATCGCTGCGCTGGTGTCGGGGCTCACGGGAGGCGGCACCAACGCCGTGATCATCGCGGTGATCGTGGCGCTGAGCGTGGGGTTGGGCTTCTTCAACGAGTACCGAGCGGAGGTCGCAATGGCCTCCCTCCGCGCCAAGGTGCGACAAGAGGCCGAGGTCCGGAGAGACGGACGGGAATGTCGAGTCCCGGTAACCAGTCTTGTCCCCGGCGACGTGGTGTCCCTCCGTATCGGATTCCTCGTACCAGCCGACATCCGACTCCTGGATGTCGACGAACTCGAGTGTGACGAGGGGGTGCTCACCGGCGAGTCATTGCCGGTAGCCAAGTCGGTGGCCCCCGTCAGCCGCAGCCAGGCGTTGGACCAGCCGGGATGCGCATTCATGGGGACAATCGTGCATCAGGGATCGGCCCGTGGTGTCGTCGTTCGAACCGGAACTCGCACCGCCTTCGGTCGGATCGCTGCTGGTCTTACGGAAAAGCAGGGCCAGACTGCCTTCGAAGCAGGCTTGTCGCGCTTCTCGCGCTTCTTGTTCGGAGTCGCAGCCATCTTGACGGGGTTCATCTTCGTCATCAACGTGGCGCTGTCCCGGCCCCTCATCGAAGCGCTCCTCTTCTCGTTGGCTATTGCCGTGGGCATCGCCCCGGAGATGATGCCAGCCATCGTGACGGTGAGCCTCTCCGCTGGCTCCAAGGCGCTCGCGGCAAAGAAGGTGCTCGTGAAGCGGCTGGTCGCCATCGAGGACCTGGGCAATATCGAGATCCTCTTCACCGACAAGACGGGCACCATCACCGAGGGAGCGATCACGTTCGAGCGGTGCCTCGATGCCGATGGGCGCGAGAGTGATCGCCCGCTGGTGCTCGGGCTCGGGTGCAGCGAGGCGGTGGTCACCGAGCGTGGACCCGTTGGGGGGAACGCGTTGGACCAGGCCCTCTGGCTGGCCCCGAAGGTGGCCGCCGGAGGTCGGTCCGCGGCCGCGAACTACCAGAGGCTGGGCGTCCTTCCCTTCGACCACGAGAGGCAGCTGGCCTCGGTGCTGGTCAAAGACCCTGGCGGCCATCGGATCGTGATCACCAAGGGTGCTCCCGAGGTGGTGCTGGACCGGTGTCAGCGGATCCCCGACGGCGCTCGACCAGCTCTCGAGGCACTGTTCTCCGAAGGAGCCCGGGTAGTGGCCGTGGCCACTCGCTCGGCTGAGGACATCGAAGGACTCACCGACGCGGACGAGCATGGCCTGACGTTGGAAGGATTCTTGACCTTTGCCGATCGCCCGAAGACCGACGCCGGCTCCTCGATCGCCGAGCTCGAACGGTTGGGGGTGGATGTCAAGATCATCACGGGTGACAACGGCCTCGTGGCAGCCAAGGTGTGCTCAGACATTGGTGTCGACTGCGCGAAGGTGCTCACTGGTACCGAAGTCGAATCGCTCGACGACGACCACCTCGAGGCGGCGATCCCAGCCACGACCGTGTTCGCCCGAATCAGTCCCGACCAGAAGTCTCGGATCATCAAAGTGGCTCGCCGCACCGGAAAGGACGTGGCGTTCCTCGGGGACGGAGTCAATGACGCAGTGGCATTGCACCACGCCGATGTCGGAATTTCGGTGGACTCAGGAACCGACGTGGCGAAGGACGCCGCGGACGTGGTACTGCTCGAAAAGGATCTCGGGGTGCTCGCCGATGGGGTGATGGAAGGCCGTCGCATCTTCGCCAACACCATGAAATATGTCCTGATGGCGACGTCCTCGAACTTCGGAAACATGTTCAGTGCGGCCGGTGCATCGGCGTTCCTTTCGTTCCTGCCGATGCTGCCGTCGCAGATCCTCCTGAACAACCTGCTCTACAACGCAGGCCAGCTGGTCATCCCGACCGACCGGGTGGACCCGGAGGCACTAGCCCGTCCGGCGGCGTGGGATATGAAGTTCATCCGGCGCTTCATGTCGGTGTTTGGTCCTGTGAGTTCGATCTTCGACTTCATCACCTTTTGGGTGATGCTCTCTGTGCTCCACGCCGGCCACGTCGAATTCAGGACCGGTTGGTTCGTCGAGTCGATCGCTACACAGACCCTGGTCATCTACGTGATCCGGACTCGGCGGGTTCCATTCTTCAAGAGCCGGCCCAGCCTGCCGATGCTGTTCGTGCCAACCCTCGCTGCACTGGTCGGTGCGGTCCTGCCTTACACGGGGTTGGCCCATCTGCTGGGCTTCACACCTCTGCCCGCAACCTTCTTCCTGATCCTTTTCGGGATGGTGGTCGTGTACCTATTGTTGGTCGAACTCGCGAAGACACGGTTCTACCGCGTTCCTCACGCCAAGAGCCCGAGGATCGCCTCCACTCATCTAGAGCGTCTGGAGCGCCGCATCCGACGGCGAATGTTCCGTTTCATCCCACACCAGAGATGACGATCGGACCCCGCGGGGCTGGGCCCGCCGACTGTCGGGCGCGTCGAGTGTCGACCGGCTCGCGAATGCCTTCAGCGCGCCCGCGCGTAGATCCTTGCCAGCAAAGACGCAGTCGGTCGGGTGAGCGGGCACCCCTGCGAGACGGAGGCCTCGGTCCCCCTCTGCCTCAAGCAAATTTGGGCGTTGCGGTTCGTCCCACGAGCTGCATCCCCTGCCCGACGACGGACCCACCCCCCATCTTCGCCTTGGTGTCCGATCGCTGTCACCTGGAAGGCGAGGATCTTGCCGATGGCTGCCCGCACCAGCCGGGTGTCCCCCGTGTGCCGAATCAGTCGCGGTCATCGGCCCAACCTGGAGGGCTCTGGACTTCCTGTTGAACGAGCTGCCTAGTGGGCGCGCCGGCCACGCCCTGGCCGCTTCAAGACCATTTCGAAGATGAGGCACAGCGCAGATATGACGGCTGCATTACTCCATCCGGTCACAGTCCCGGCCCCAACTCCCGGGCCAAGAAGGACTCACCGAAGTGACCGTCCGGTCTCTCCGGAATCGGGACCTTCTTCCTCTTTCGGTTCGCCCGAGCACGGCAGAGGATGGAGGCAGCCTCCTCGGCTGGCGCGGGCGCCATCGGGAGCGGACGTTGGAGTACGCGTCGGCCGAGAAGAGGCGACTGAGCATTGTGAAGGACTCTCGGCTGGCTCCCCCTCTAGCCGGGGTCCCTCGCAATGATTGAGAGCCGTTGAACCACGACGGAACGAGGGAGCCATCTTTGCAGAAGGGGGAGATCGGATCGTCATGAGCAGCGATCCAGGGCATGGGCGTGACCACGCCGGTGAAATCATTGATTCCCGTCGTGCAGCCACAGCCGCGCGCGCTGATTAGGAACTCGTTCGATCGGGCGACTCCATTCGTCCCCTGGACACCCAGATGATGGACTCGGAAGCGCGAGAGCGGCTACCCCAGACCGCCAGCCGGGAGCACGCGGGATAGAGACCCTGGCCACCGATCCCGGGCTGTCGACCATCATCCCCGTTCATGGCCGGAGTTCGCGGCTCGGATACGCCGACCGGAGACCTCGGTTGGGGCCAGCCGGAGGTAGACGTCGCGCTCGCCGCCTGCCCAGGGCCGGATGTCGAGACCGCGCGCCCGGGCCAGCTCGTCGGGGTCGACGACCCGCCGAGCCCGTCCGGTGATGAGCACGCTCCACCCTTCGCTCATGGCGTCATCGATCCGATCCACCTCGAAGCCAACCCGGTGTTCGGCGGCCCCCGCCGCCGTGGTGGCCGCAGCGGTGCGAAACACGATGTCACCATCGAGGACGCCGAAGTTGACTGGCATGGCCACGGGCCCCCGCTCTTCGACCAGGAGGACTCGTCCGACGCCGCCCGATGCGAGCAGCTGGTCACACTCCTGGCGAGGGATGACCTCGAGGACCGGGTGGGCAGCGGGTCCGCCGCGCCCCGGGGCAATGCTGGTCCCCTCGCCGAGTAGATAGGGCACTGTCGACTCCAGCGCCGCGGCCAGGCGAACAACGGTGCCGGTGGTCACCTCGGCCGGGTGCTCCTCGAGATACACGAGGTAGCCGGGCGATATCCCAGACCGGCGGGCAAGTTCGTCGCGGGTCATTCCCAACTCCCCGCGGCGAAACGCCACCCGGTGCCCGAGGTCGCCTGGATCACTCGGTGTGCCGGTGGTCTTGGCCGGAAGGTCGTCAGGTGCCATGCCATCATCATGCCCCCACGCGGGCCGATGAGCTTCACCAGCCGCCACAAGCACCAAGGATCCTCGCTCCCTGGATCAGCAGGCCCGGCTCATCATGAACACGCTGAGCCGCGGGCTACCAATCCCGAACCCGCGCGGCATTGCCAAAGCATCACCTTCTTCGGTCTGCTCAGTAGCTCCGACTCGTCGACTCAGTTGGCCAGATACAATTTTCAGTGTTTGGCTGGAGACCTTGTGGGACCTTCCTCCCTAGGGTGAATGACCTTTGCGCCCATCCCAAAGCGCTCCCGGACCCAGACGATGGAGACACACCCGCTTTAGGGAGGTCACCGGAGGAACGAGGTACAAAATGCGACGCGAGGGTTGCGACAACTGGCCAGCATCGGAGCGCGGTTGCCATCGCGGTGTTGGTGGAGCTTGCACCTATGAGGGGGCGGGCGGGATCCCTCGGGATGCTCGTGACCGCGGAGGCGACCGCCGAGAGGCGCTCGGGTTCACCGCGGTTGACCTCATCGACGAACTCGTTCGAGGAGAAGGCAGCCGGTGGTGAAGTCATCTTCACCTGAGCAGAACTCCGAGGCCGGCCTTCCTGCTACCCGCGGTCAGGGCGGACCGAGCCGGCCGCGCCGGGTGATCATCGTCGGGGGGGTGGCCGGCGGGATGTCAACGGCCACCCGACTGCGCCGGCTCGACGAGCAGCTGTCGATCACGGTGCTCGAGCGGTCCGGTCACGTCTCCTATGCCAACTGCGGGCTGCCGTATTTCGTTGGTGGGGTGATCGATGACGAGGATGACCTCCTACTCCAGACGCCCGCCCGGCTCTTCGAGCGCTTCCGCCTCGACGTCCGCGTCGACACCGAGGTGGTGGCCATCGACCCCGTCGCCCGCCAAGTCGGGACCCGCTCGACAACAGGTGGGCGCCCCGAGCAGCTCGACTACGACAAGCTCGTGCTCAGCCCAGGTGCGACCCCGGTAAGCCTGGCCATTCCGGGCTTCGAGCGGGTCCGGGTCCTCCGGACGGTCGAGGACGCTGAGCGGTTGGTCGGTGACGTGTCCGCCTGCCCGTCCTCGGCCGTCGTCATCGGAGGCGGTTTCGTCGGGCTGGAGACGGCCGAGAACCTCGCCCGCCGGGGCATCCGCGTCACGGTCGTGGAGGCACTAGACCAGGTCCTTTCGCCTCTCGATCCTGAGCTCGCCATCCTCGTGGCCACCGAGCTGGCCCAGAACGGCGTCGAGGTGGCGACCGGCGTCGCCGTCACGCGGGTTACCGAGGACGCGGTCGTGCTCGCCGATGGTCGGCAGTTAAATGGGCAACTGGTGGTCGCCTCGGTGGGAGTCCGCCCTGATGTCGCCCTAGCCCAGATGGCAGGGCTGCGCATCGGCGAGCATGGTGGCATCGCAGTCGACGCCGAGAACCGCACGAGCGATCCCGACATTTACGCGATCGGTGACGCGGTCGAGAAGCCCGACAGGGTGAGCGGCAATCACTCGCTCATCGCGCTGGCGAACGTGGCCAACCGCCAGGGTAGGCGAGTGGCCGACCACATTTGTGGCCTCGAGACGCCGGCCACCCCTTCCCTCGGGACAGCCATCGTCAAGGCGTTCGGCCTGACTGCGGCCACCACCGGCTGGAACGAGAAGCGCCTCCGGGCCGCTGGCCGTCGCTATCGAGCCATCCACTCCCATCCCCTCCACCACGCTGCCTACTACCCGGGAGCCCGGCCGCTCGCCTTGAAACTCCTTTTCGACCCGGACGACGGCGCGATTCTCGGTGCCCAGGCCGTTGGGGAGGAGGGGGTAGACAAGCGGATCGACGTGCTGGCCACAGCGATGACAGGCGGGTTGCGGGCCGAACAGCTCGCCGACCTCGAGTTGGCCTATGCCCCTCCCTACGCGTCGGCGAAGGACCCCGTCAACATGCTCGGCTATATGGCCGAGAACGTGCGCAGCGGAGCCTGTGACGTGGTCTCCCACGAGGAGCTACCAAGCCTCCTTCGGAACGGTTGGACCCTGATCGACGTGCGCAGCCCGGCCGAACACGCTCGCGGGGCAATTCCCGCATCGCGCAACCTCCCCCTCGACCGGCTGCGCGAGGACCTCGACGGGGCCCCCGGCCCCTTCGTCGTCTACTGCGAAGTGGGCCAGCGGGGGCACACGGCCGCCACTCTGCTCCACGAGCTCGGGTTTGAGGCTCGCAACCTCGACGGTGGCTACCGGACGTGGCTGGCCAGCGAAGTGGCCGAGGCCCCGTCGCGACTGGCCGCTGACTCGCTCCGCGTCTGAGGGTTGCGTGTGTCCGTCGACAAGTCGCACCGTTTTGATCGGGGATTACGGACGAATACTTGCGCCGATAAGCAACAGGACGATTTCCATCGGGAGCGCGGAAATCAGGCTCTCTGCGGGACGATCAAGCCCAAGTGACGAAGGTCTCGTAGCCGCCGTGTCGTCGGTGGCCGCTCTGCTCATCGGCTTCATCGCCCCGTCGCAGTTCGGCCACTCGAACCGGCTTCTCTACGTCCGCCTCATCCTGGGACGACACTCGTGATCGGGATCGTTCCCCGGCTACTCATGGATGGACTTCGCAAGCCGGGGTGCAGGGTCGCCGGCAGCGCGCCGACCCCCGAGCTCTGACCCCCGCTCACCTTCGCAGCCAGCCCACTATCGCGCCCCCAAAAAGACCACCACCGCGTCTCCGACCGCCGGTTCGGTGGCGCCGACTCGCCCTCTAGTGGATGAGAACCTTGAGCGCGTCGTTCTCCGCTGCATGGCCGAAGACGTCGTAGGCCTCAAGCATCTGGTCGAATGAGAACTCGTGCGTGACGAACTTCTCGGCAGGAAGCTTGTGCTCGGCAACGAGTTTCAGCAGCATCCCGAGGGTGTTCGTGTTGACCAGGCCCGTCGAGATGTCGATATTCTTGATCCAGAGCTCGTTGAGGGCGAGGTCGACCGACTTGCCGTGCACACCGATGTTGGCGACGTTGCCGCCTGGACGAACGATGACCGTTGCCATAGTGAATGTCTCCGGAATTCCGACCGCCTCGATGGCGACATCGACGCCGAGGCCGTCCGTGAGCGCAAGGACCTGGTCCTTCCACTCCGGATCACCCGAGTTGACCGTATCGCTAGCACCGAAGTCGGCGGCCCGGGCGAGCCGAGCGTTGTCTAGATCGATGGCGATGATCTTCGACGGCCCATAGAGCCGTGCTGTCATAGCGGCGGCGAGTCCGACGGGCCCAGAACCGATCACCGCGACTACATCTCCCGGGGCCACGCGTCCGTACTGTACGCCGATCTCGAATCCGGTTGGCAGGATGTCCGAGAGCAGGATTCCCTCGGCTTCGGTCATGCCTTCAGGGACCTCGTATACCGAGTTCTCGGCAAACGGGACCCGAGCGTATTCGGCCTGCGTCCCGTCGATCATGTAGCCAAAGATCCACCCGATTCCAGCTATGCCCTCAGGGTCGAGACAGTGGCTGTAGAGGCCCTTGCGACAGTTGGAGCATTTCCCACATGAACTGACGCACGCGACGATGACTCGGTCGCCGACGGTCAGTTGGGTGACTCCTTCGCCCACCTCGGTGATCACACCGATCCCCTCGTGACCCAGGATGCGCCCAACCTCCACTTCGGGAACGTCACCCTTGAGGATGTGCAGGTCGGTGCCGCAGATAGTCGTGGCGACCATTTTCACGATCACGTCGGTCGGCTGTTCGATCTTCGGATCGGGCACCTCCTCCCAGGCCTTCTTGCCAGGACCCTTGTAGACCAGTGCCTTCATGACGGACCTCCTGCGGTGGGTAGCTCGAGCGGCCTTTGCGACTCGGGAGACTCGGGTACCAACGTGATCTTTGTAGGACCGATTCAAGTCGACTCAGAAGTGTGATTCCACGGGAGGTAGCTACCTTCCAATAGGGACCAACCTCCCTGTTCCGCCGTCGGCACAAGGGCGATCGAGGTCCCCAACGAGCCTGGCGTATCCCTCGACGCTCACCAGCGGCCCGCATAGAGCGGGCCGCTGGTGGTTCTGATCGGAAAGGGTTGCAAGGACTAGCGCGTGCCCCTCTGAGGTCACTCCGATAACGGTTGCCTCAGTCGTCGGTCTGAGGACCCACTCCGATCTCCAATTCGAGTTCGACCACCTCCCGCTCGCGCGATTCTGAAATCGGAAACCCAGCTGAGTGGAACACCGCCAACATCGGCGCGTTCTCCGCCAGGACTTCGGCACGGAGCTGGCTGATACCGACGCTCCTCGCCGTCCGCGCGAGTTTGCGGAGGAGCATCGTCGCGATGCCATGGTGCTGGAAGTCATCCGCTACCACGAAAGCCACCTCGGCAACCGTAGGATCATCGAGTCGGTTGTAACGAGCGACGGCAACAATCTCGCCGCCCACCTCGACAACGAACGCAGCACGGTCCACCCCGTCGACGCAGGTGAGGCGCGTGACCTCTTTCGATGAGAGCTGGGGGTGCGGATAGAAGTACCGCCGCCGCACCGTCTCGGGGCTCAAGCGAGAGTGAAATCGAATGAGCGCGTCGCCGTCCCCTGGAGTGACCGGCCTCACCCGGAACCCTGAAGTCTTCATACTGGTCTCGTCCATAGCTCCACCCCCACCTGGAAGCGCGCCGCTCATGGATCTCAGCGTGCCAGTTCCGTGGCTGGCCCAGTAGGGAGGATCGTCCCCATCTGAAGGGAGATCGTTCCCGTAGGCAATCTCCCGTGGTCAGGTTTTGATGGGCAGAGCCGGATATGCGACAGCAAGGAGGCCCCCATGAAGGCAGCCGTCGTTTACCGACCTTCGAGTTCCATGCCAATCGGCCGGACCCAGAGTGTGCGACTCAAACTGACTGTCCGGAAGGAGAACGGTAATGTTCACCGGCGAATCAACGCACCACCGTATCGTCGTTGGGATCGACGGCTCTGCGTGCTCGAAACAGGCTCTGCAGTGGGCTGTGGGGTTGGCCGAGCTGACCCACCTCGGCGTGCTGGTCGTGGCCGCATGGCACTGGCCGACAGCGTTCGCGTGGGGGGCCTCGATGGAGCCTCCTTACAGCCCTGCAGAAGATGCCGAGGCGATCCTTGTGGACATGCTCGAACCCCTTCGGAAGGAACATCCGGACGTCGGGATCGAATCGGTCGTGATCGAGGGACATCCCGCTCCGGTATTGATCAAGACGTCCCAGGGCGCGGATCTTTTGGTGGTCGGAAGCCGCGGGCACGGAGAGTTTGTAGGGATGCTGATTGGCTCAGTCAGCGAGCACTGCGTCTCTCATGCCAGTTGCCCCGTCGTCGTCTGGCGGGGCTAATGGGTTGCGCCGTCTCGGCGCATAGGTCTTAGGACCCCCTCGGTGCTAAACCCGATGGCACCGAGGGTCCCGGATGAGCCTTCGCAACCGAGTAATCCCCGCGCCCGGACTGGAGTCCATAGCATCCTCATGGCAGATACGATGATCGAGGCGGAGGGCATCACCAAGACTTTTGGTGAGACGCGGGCGCTGGACGGCGTCGACATCAGCGTCGACCGAGGGCGCATCCTGGGTCTGCTAGGTCCGAACGGCTCCGGCAAGACCACCTTGGTCCGTATCCTCACGACGCTCCTCCGTCCCGATGCCGGGTGGGCCCGGGTGGCGGGTTACGACATTCTCAAGGACGCCGACGCACTGCGGACGAAGATCGGCTTGGCCGGTCAGTACGCAACGGTCGACGAGTTGCTCACCGGCCGCGAGAACCTTGAGCTCGTCGGACTCTGGTACCACCTGCCCAAGGCTGTGTACCGACGACGTGCCCACGACATCCTCGAGCGCCTTGGCTTGACTGAGGCCGCAAACCGACGGGTCGATACCTACTCTGGCGGGATGCGCCGGCGACTCGACATCGGCGCGAGTCTTATCGCCCGGCCTCCGGTTCTGTTCCTCGACGAACCCACGACTGGGCTCGATCCGCGCACTCGCAACGCTCTCTGGGAGTTCCTCGAGGAGCTCGTCGACGAGGGAACCACGGTGCTCCTCACAACTCAGTACATGGAGGAGGCCGAGCGATTGGCCTCGACGATCGTGGTCCTCGACCTGGGGCACGTGATCGCCAGTGGCACGGCCCTCGAACTCAAAGAGGAGATCGGGGGCAGTCGGCTCGAGGCCCGGGTCGTTCACGAGTCGGACCTGGAGCGGACGGGCCTCATCCTCGCCGCGCTCAGTAACTCGCCGGCGCAGACTGACGTCCACCAGCGATTGGTGACGGTGCCGACCGAAGGGGGTACGCCGCTCTTGATGGCGGCCGGCGGGCGCTTGGAGAACGAGGGGATCGACATCGAGGACCTCGGGATCCGACACCCATCTCTGGATGATGTCTTCCTTTCCCTGACCGGAACGGTCCGTGCCGACGAACTGGAGGGGTCGTGACGACCACGGCCCTGCGACCCGAGCCGCGGTCCTTTGATTCTGAGCCGATCACCCGGATACCCCCGTTTGTCGCCCTTCGCGATGTCGGCGGCGTCACAAAGCGCAATCTGCTGCGTATCCTTCGCACCCCGAGACTGTTGGTCATCGGCATCCTCCAACCGGTGATCCTGCTCATCCTCTTCCGGTACGTGCTCGGTGGGGCAATTCACATCCCTGGGTACTCGTACGTGAACTTCGTGGTCCCCGCTGTGTTCATCGAAGCAGTCCTCATCGGTGGCATTACCACGGCCATCGGGCTCTCAGAGGACCTCAAGAGCGGCATCGTCGACCGATTCCGGAGCCTGCCAATGGCCCGCTCAGCAGTGCTCGCCGGCCGGACCCTCGCCGATCTCTGCCGGAGCATCCTCTCCCTTGCCGTCATGATCGGCCTGGGGCTCGCCGTGGGCTTTCGGTTCAACAACTCGGTCCCCGCCATCGTGGCCGGCCTGCTTCTGATCCTGCTGTTCGGTTATGCATTCATCTGGATGTACGCGGCGATCGGACTCGCCACCAGGGACCCGGAGACGGCACAGATCGCCGGCATTCTTCCTTTCTTCATCCTCATGTTCGCGAGTAACGCCATCGTGCCGGTCCAGACGATGCCCGGATGGCTCCAGCCCTTCGCTCGCAACCAGCCTCTCAGTATGACCGTTGACTCGGTTCGGGCCCTTCTCGAGGGCGGCCCGGTCGGCCACTACGTCTGGCAGATGGTCCTCTGGGCACTCGGGATCTTCGTGGTCTTCTTTGCCATCTCGCTGCACCTCTACCGGACCGCGCTGTCCTAACGCCACCGACGCTCGATGACCCTCTCAGTCGAGCGGCCCCCTCAACTTGAGCCAGGTCGTGGGATGTGTCGGCAGTGTCGTGGGATGTGTGAGGAGTACGGCATGGGTGTGCGGCCCAGCTTGTAGTGGCGAGGCTGCTCTAGACGTCTGACGAACCGGAGTTCCAGCACACGTCACCGGGCGGCTCGGACACCCGGCGCCGCGAACGCCACATTCTGACTGCCTGGGAGATCTCTGTTGCCCTGGGATCCTACGAACCCTTCGAATTCTCCACACGCAGCTTGGTTCGAATCGCTATTCGAGGTCGCCGTCGAGGACTCGTCGAAAGAGATGTGCGTAGGCGAGGAGGTGGCGGTCACCGACAAACCGGTCGAACGCTCTCTGCCGGGCCCGGTGACCCAGGCGGGACCTTAGAGTGCGGTCGCCTAGCAAGTTTGCGACTGCGCCCGCAAAGGCATCCAGATCAGCGGGATCGCTGAGCAACACCCCGGTGTCGTCCGTGAGCTGATCCACTATGCCACCGACCGCCGAAGCGACGACCGCCCGCTGCTTCCACATCCCCTCGACCACGGTGAGACCAAAGCCCTCTGCCAGGCTTTTTTGGACGATCACCGAGGCAAACCGTTGGAGCGCGTTGACGAGTAGGGCGTTCTCGTCGGGATCATCGATGTCCAGGCTGACGAGATGGATGCGCTCTTGTGCCCGATGGGGAAGTCGTTCCCATGCATCCACACACTCGGCGAGCACCGCAGCCCCTTCCGGGTCATCGACCACACCAGCGACCGTCGGTCCCACCAGTGCCAGATGGGCCTCGGTGCGCAAGATCTCGGCGCTTGCAAAACCGTTCATGACGCCGCGCATGTCCTTCAGCCGATCCCACCGGGATACTTGCAGGACCAGAGGAGTCTCGGCCCCAAAGCGGGTATTACCCCGAATCACACCACCGCCTGAAGGACCGCCGAAACCGAGTGGTCTCGTCGACGTGTGTGGATTCGTGCCATTCCACGGACTACGCAGCAAGCCGAGCCTGAAGAGGCGCTCGTGCACATATGGGGCCGTCATACGCCGGTTCTTCGGCGAGAAGGGATCGATTGACGGCAGGATCACGGTCACCTTGCTGGGTTCGGCCCATGCGGGGGCATACGTCGCACGCGAGAAGACCAATTCGCGACAGGGATCGAGAAACGGGCGAAGGAACTCCCACGCTTCCTCACTCCAGCGATTGGTCACATCGGAGCCGACGTGACACCTCCAGACCACGATCACCCCTCGTTCGCTCAGGGCGGGTGCCAAGCCCACCGTCTGGGGATCGTGAAGGAGTGCCAAGTCTCCCGGTCGGACCAGTCGCGTCAGCGCAAGGTTGTTCTCATGGGAGATTCGTTGGAAATGTGAAGTCTCACTCGGACCGAGATCTCCCTCGTCACCCTGCGCTCCGTGAAGTCTGTTGTGGATCCTCTTCGTAATTTTGAAGAAGTCGGAATCGCCATCCATGACGAGCCAGCGAGCGTCGATCCCGGCACCTGTCGCATAGCCGACGATGACCCGGAGCATCTCTGCCACGCCACCGCCCGTGGCCGTCGAATTGATGTTCCAGACGGCGCGCGTTCGGAGGAGCGCACGGGCGCTCGCTGCGCCGGAGATCAGTTCGTCGAAGCGCTCGGTGGCTATCAGCGACCGATAGCGCGAGAGGTCTCGCGGTGCGACGTGCACCTCTCGTGGTTGGAGCATCGCCGCGCAGCCGCCTCCGTCGGTGAGCCTTCGGGCTCTCGTTGTAAAGGACCCATATCCTGACATTCCCACCGTGGAAGTGGGTCCCAAGGCGCTGCCTGATACCTGACATTTGCGAGATTCACCAATGTCATCAGCACGCTCGGCGCCCCACGCGACGCACTCCATCGCGGGTCACCGGCGGTTGACGGTCACTCTGACACGACGCCGTCTCGGGGACTTGGTTGCCCGCGGTGCGCTCGACCTCGTCGGGAAGATCACCGAAGGGTGGGCTACGTCCGATTTGTTGACAAGGTCTCGTGAGAACTACCGGAACTACCCCAACCGATGAGATCTTGTGCTATACAGTCAAATAGTTGACTATCTATTTGTATAGTACCGGAGGCGGCTTGCATATGTCCGGCCTGGCCCTACGCACGGAAGGCCTCACCAAGCGCTTCGGCGACGTCGTCGCCCTCGATCACCTGAACCTCGAGGTCGCCAAAGGCGAGGTGGTCGGCTATCTCGGACCCAACGGGGCAGGCAAGACGACCACAATCCGCCTGTTGCTCGGCCTCAGTCGCCCGACCGAAGGGCGAGCGGAGATCTTCGGGCTCGACTGCCAGCGCCAACCGGTGGAGACACATCGCCGGCTCGCCTTCGTGGCCGGGGAGGCCAACCTGTGGCCATCGCTGACCGGCGCCGAAACCCTGTCACTGCTCGGCCGCGTCCACGGTCTGGTCGACGAGCCATACCGCGACGAACTGATCGACCGGTTCGATCTCGATCCGACCAAGAAGGTGCGGGCCTACTCCAAAGGGAACCACCAGAAAGTCATCCTGATCGCCGCCTTGATGGTCCGGCCCGATTTGCTGGTCCTCGATGAGCCGACCAGCGGGCTCGATCCACTGATGGAACAGGCGTTCCGCCATTGCGTGCGTGAAGCCAGGGATCGGGGCCAGACGATTCTTCTTTCCTCTCACATCATGAGCGAAGTGGAGGCCGTCTGTGACCGGGTGGGCATCTTGCGCGACGGAAAGCTGGTCGAGATGGGCACGCTCGCAGAGATGCGCCACCTGAGCGCGCTCGCAGTCGAGGCGAGGTTCGAAGGAGCGATCCCCGATCTCTCCGTGGTACCCGGGGTCAGCGCGGTGGAGGCCGACGGCTCGATGGTCCGTTGCCAGGTCCGCGGATCCATCGAGCCGCTGGTGAAGGTCCTGGCCGCTGCCGACGTGACCGAGCTGTTGAGCCGGCCGCCCTCGCTCGAAGAACTGTTCCTCGCTCAGTACGGGATGGACGGCCATGGAAGCTAGCCTCGGGTTCCGAGCGCGCATCAAGGCTCCGGTGCGTGCTGGTGGGTCGCCGGGCACCGTCATTGCCGCTCTTAGCGCTCGCAAGGCCGTGCGCTCTGCGGTGTTGTGGGGCTACATCTTCGGCATCGCCATCGCTTCGTCGGAGATCAGCTACGTCAGGCTCTACAAGACGGCGGCCCAACGCCAGGCCCTGGCGGCCACCTATGGCACCAGCAAGGCGATGAGCGCCCTCTTCGGGCCTGCCCCGCAACTCCAGACAGTGAGCGGATTCACCGTCTTCAAGATCTCCATGACGCTCATGATCCTCGGTGCGGTGTGGGGGCTGCTCACGAGCACCAGGCTGCTGCGCGGCGAGGAGGACGCTGGGCGCTGGGATCTCCTGCTCGGTGGCCAGACCACCCGTCGGGGTGCGGCTGCCCAGGCGATCGCCGGCCTGGGCGCCGGCCTGGCGACCCTCTGGGCAATCACCGCGATCATCACCGTCCTGGCGGGACTCGAGTCGAGCGTCCAGATCGCCGCCGGCCCCTCGCTCTACTTCGTCCTGGCCATGGTGGGTACCGCGGGCATGTTCCTCGCCGTTGGGGCCGTGACCAGCCAGCTGGCATCCACTCGCCGCCAGGCGGCCTCGTTCGGGGTGGCGTTCCTCGCGGTCAGCTACGGCCTGCGGCTCGTCGCCGACGCTGGTGTGGGACTCCACGGATTGATCTGGACCTCACCACTCGGCTGGGTGGAGGCGCTTCAAGCCCTCACCTCGCCCCAGCCCCTCGCTCTGCTGCCAATCGTCGCCTTCATCGCGGTGCTGGCCGCTGTCGCGGTGCACTTCGCCGACACGCGCGACGCTGGGGCAAGCATCGTGGCGGACCAGGCACACGGACCGGCCCACCTCGGGCTGCTCTTCGGTCCCAGTGGACTGGCCATTCGTCTGATGCGGACGACGATCATCGGTTGGTGGGTGGCCATCGGCCTGTCGGCCTTTCTCTACGGGGTCATCGCGAAGTCAGCCGGCGCCACCATCTCGGGCTCGGTCAAAGAGGTGTTCACCAAGCTGGGGCCGACCGGTACCGGGGCCAATGCGGTGCTCGGCGTGTGTTTTCTTCTCGAGGCGACCCTGATCGGATTCGTCGCCGCCGGCCAGGTCACCGCAGCGCGCGCCGAGGAGTCGGAGGGCCGGCTCGATCACTTCGTGGTCCGTCCCGTGTCCCGTGGCGCGTGGCTTGGCGGGAGACTTCTCGTGGCGCTGATCGTATTGGTGCTCAGCGGTGTCGCTGCCGGCGCCCTCGCCTGGCTCGGAGCGGCCAGCCAGCACACCGGATTGAGCTTCACGGACCTGCTCGGGGCCGGCGTCAATCTCGTGCCACCATCGATGGTCGTCTTGGGGATCGGCGTGCTTACCTTCGCCGTACGGCCTCGCGCCACGTCGATCATCGTCTACGGCGTGCTGGGCTACTCGGTCCTCACCGTCATCGTGGGTGGGTTCGGTACCCTCAGTCACTGGGTGCTCGACACCTCGGTCTTCCATGACATGGCATCGGCTCCCGGTGTTCCGCCAAACTGGGAGGCGAACGGCATCATGAGCGCCACCGGGGTGGTCGCCGCACTCGTCGGGGGACTGGTCTTCAAGCGACGGGACCTGCAGGGAGCATGACCAGCGAGAGAGCGACTCCCCCGGGTGCTGCGCGGCTCTCGATCGACGAGCGGTCTGTGGCGTTCGGGGATCTGACCGCACGCGCACGGATCCGTGAAGCCGCCCTGGAACACTTCGCCCGAGACGGATACGGCCGTTCCACGGTCCGGGCCATCGCCCGGACCGCCGGCGTCTCCCCTGGATTGCTCCGACATCACTACGGATCGAAGGAATCTCTGCGAGAGTTGTGCGACCACTACGTGTTCGAGATGCTGCACCGCGCCAATGCTCAACTCCTTCAGGATCCACGCGCGGCTCCAACGACCCAGCAGGCATCGAAGCCATTCGGTCGGTACGTGGCGCGCTCGCTCGCTGACGGCTCTCCCACCGCGGGGCTGATCTTCGACGAAATGGTGACGATGACCGAGCACTGGCTCGCACGTGCCGATGCCTCCCGCACCGACACACCCACAGTCGATGGAAGGATCCGAGCCGCACTCGTCACCGCCATGAGGGTCGGCATTCCGCTTCTCCACGAGCACGTGTCCCGCGCACTCGGGACGGACATGTTCGGGCCCGAAGGAGACCGGCTCATCGCGTTGGCGCTGCTCGACCTCGACTCCCACGCGCTGCTCGACGGGTCAACGGCCACTTCAGCCGCTTTGGGCAACGAAGAGTGGTAGCGCCTGATATGCGCGTGCTGGTCGCGAACGCGACTCTTCCAGCCTCAAGCCTCGGCTCTTGGACGGAGATGACGCCGCGTCGGGTGGGATTGGCTCGCTGCTGAGAGCGATCGGGCTCGGGAACCCTGCCAACTCCGCCTGGGCTGTCCAATGCCGGGCTGGTACATGCATTCGTCGCTGGGTGCCGAGAATGTCATCGGGGTCGGGGGCGGTCAGACCACACGGTCCGCGTTCAGTTGTGCCAATAACAACGTGGGAAAACGAAATCGATAGCGTGGGAAATGGCTTTCACCACCGCGCGCTCTGAGCAGGTCACTGGGGTTTGTCGGTAGCCCACTGCACCCCACCGAAGGTCACGAGCAGTCACCGACGGCGTTTGTGTGCGATCAGCCTCAAGGGTCCAATTCAGAAGCCGTTCTGAGATCCAAGCGAAGCTGGGCTTGGATGAGTCGATCGGGCGTCTCCGCCTTCGATGACTCCGACGGTTCGTCCCCGACGGAAGCGTCTGGAGCTGACTTCAACGGCTGTCTGAGCCAGTAGTCGATAGCCATCAGCATCAGTGGAACGAAGCATGTCGCGATGACCAACAACCAGCCCCACCACGGAAGGGCAGCGCTGATCCTGATGTCCAGAGTCGAGCCGTGCTTCGGCGCCAAGCCGGCGACGATGACTTCCTGCCCTGGGGCCGCATAGACCGAGTGACCGAGTGCCGGCGAAAAATGGACGGGCAGGATGCCCGTATCGATGATTTTGGTTGTGATCACGTGACCCCGTTTGCCCGATCCATCGAGAAACCCCCCGATGAGCGGGCGGTACTTCAGGAGAGGGACAGCGAAGAGCACCACTGGTCCAAGGGCGAGCAGCCAACGCCGGTAGCGCCTTCCGAGAAAGAGGGTGGCGGTGAGCAGAATGGCAGCGCCGAAGAACAGCCAAGTCGCCCACGTATCGATCCAACCGATCGCCGGGATGATCGCCTCCGGTGTCCCGATGACGTCACCGCGGGTGATCACCCACGGATCGGGTGCCTGGTTCAGATCACCCTTGGTCAGATAGCGGCCGCGCGGGAGCACTTCATAGATGCGGTGCACGTAGCTGAGCGAATGACCCGGACGCGGCTCGAACAGCACGAGCTCGCCCTTGTGCAAGTGGTCTGATTTCGCCAACGGTTGCGTGGCGACCAGGGACCCGACGGGTGCGACCATGCCCATCGACGGGGAGCCGACCATGAACAGCCTGCCCCCTGAAATGAGCCAGCCCGCCCAGGTCAGAGCGAGCGCGATGAGTGCAGCCGAGAGGCACAACGCAAGCCAATGCCGGGCTTTCCGCCGTGTCGAACGCTCCGCACCGTCCTTGCCGTTGGTGCTAGCCGTGACGACAGCGTCATAGTCGACTGCGCCTTCCTCCGAGAGCCCCCGATCCTCCGTCGGGCCCACTTCGACCGGCGTCGAGGGGCTCACAGCAGCACGTATCCCAAGTTGTGGTTCAACTGGGACGAGAAGCCGTTGGCCGAGTCCGTGATCGCCCACGGGACAGAGACATGGAGCCCCACGGCGGCCGCGGGAACAGAACCCGATGCGGCAGTCGTGAACGTCAAAACAGGCAGGGTTGTCGAGATGGGTGAGCTCATCGACAACCAGTTCGACGGGGGAACGGTCGGGCAGGCACCGGTTGCAACGGGATACACGCACACTGAGCCCGCCTGAAGCGTCATCGCGATGTACGTGCAGGGAGGAGAGGCTGGCTGGGCCTTCTCGTCGAGCGGCCAGAACGCGTTGGACGCCGCCACACCACCGGTGACTGCGCTGAGGTATGCGGACGCCGAGGATGCGGTGTCCAGCGATGAGACGTTGGCCGCGGTCAGCGCGGACGGGAACACGGCGATCTGGCCGAGCGAGCCCGACCAGTACCCGCTC
Organism: uncultured Acidimicrobiaceae bacterium; assembly: GCA_963769905.1. Lineage (GTDB taxonomy): Bacteria > Actinomycetota > Acidimicrobiia > Acidimicrobiales > RAAP-2 > Bog-756. Next base: position 894,299 of record CAVYNG010000001.1, on the reverse strand, counting down.
GTCGGTGGGTCGGTCCATCCGTTGTTCGCATTCGACCAGCCGAGGTGCCACCATCCGCCGTAGACCTGCGCCGGGTCACTGCCGGTGATCGTCTCGTTTCCGACCGAGCCGGCTACGAGCACGCCGTCGACATAGAGCAAGACCGTGCCGACCGTCGCCGAGACCGGGGCGACCGTGGCGACTGCGAAATGCCAGTTGCCGTCCGCGTAGTCCTTGGCAGTCGTCGCCGAGCTGTTGACCTCGAAGACGGCGTTCGGGTAGACGCCGAATACGACGTGTCCGGCCGGGTCGAGCCACATGTGTCGGTCCCACATGGCCGGTGCGGCATTCGACTGGAGTGTCGTAAAGCCGATGATCGACCCGCTGGTCGTCGTCTTGAACCATCCCCCAACGGAGAAGGTCTGTGGTCCGGGTGACGCATAGAACGGGGTCGGCGTTCCGACGGCCGTCTGGATCCAGCCGGTGGTCCCGTTGAAGGTCGTCGCGGAGTCGCCGATGGGGCCGGACGCATCCACGCCGAGGACTCCCTCCCCTGTCCCCGTGTTGGTGCCCGGATTGTTGGACGAGTCGCGGTAGCTCGTCCCGGCATTGTTGGCCGCCACGTTGCCGATGGCGCCGGTGTAGAGGGAGGCACCGGTGTCTTGTAGGGGCCAGTATGAGGTCGGCGCGTTGACGAGAACCTGGGTCGAGAAGGCGGCCTGGGTCGTCTGGCCATAAAGGTTTGTCACCGTCGCAGCGCTGAGAGCGGTCGGGAACACAGCCACGTCGGCGATGTCACCGGCGAAGAAGTCCGTTGTGGGGAGGTTGTTGAAGGCTGAACCGACCGCGCCGCCCCAGCCGAGGTGCCAGTAGCCCGTGTAGTTGAGGGTGGCCTTCGCCCCAGCAGAGACGTTCGTGTTGTTGGATAGCCCGTTGATGTAGAGCGCCATTCCCGTCGTGGTCGACTTGGTGGCGACGACGAAGTACCACGTGCCACTCGACAGCGCCGAGGCCGCGGTTGCCCGCAAGGTGGTGACATCGTTACCGAAGTCCAATCGGCCGGCGGCGTCGATCCACACCATCCGATCTGCACTGGACGCGGCCACGTTCGATTGGTTGCTGGTGGCCCCAAGGATGGCCCCGTTCAGTGCAGACGGCTTGATCCAGGCCATCAGCGTGTAGTTCGCGGGCATGGTGAGACCCGAGAGGGTCTCGCCCCAGCCGGTCGACCCGTCGAAAGCTACAGAAGTGGGAGCGCCGGTGAAGGCACTCGGGCCGGGGGCGCCGTAAGTCGTACCGCCGAGGGGTAGGCCGGTATTGGTCCCCGTAGCCGACGTGTCGGCAAACTCCTGGACGCCACAGGTGCCACCGGTTGCCACCGATGCCGAGGTCGGCGACACCGATCCTTGCTTGCCCAGGGTGGTGGTACCTGAGGTCCCCACGCTGGTCGAGAGCGGATACGTCGTGCAGGTGGCTTGGTTGGTGGCGATCCCGGCCACCGAATTCGGCGAGGAGAGGCAGTTGGTCCCCCCGATCGTGTCGGAGAGCAACTGGGTCCCGCTTCTGAACGTTCCGGTTCCTGCGATCTGACCTGAGAGCGCCGCACCCCAGACCGCGAACGATCCGCTCAGGAGGCCAAGGACCCCCAGCACGAGAAGCGGCCCGAGAAGGGGTCTGGCCCAGGGTTTCCCCTGAGCCAGACCGTTCCATATCGTTCTCATGTGGCTGCGAGCCTAGGGGACCCTGATTCCGCAGGGTCGCATTTCAGCGGCCCTACTGACCCAAGGTATATGTCAGCGTCGTATTGGCGGCAAGCCCTTGATCGGCGTTGGTGGCGGACCCGTCGAGCATCGTTGTGATCGTGAGTCCGATGTTCGCGCCGGATGCCAACGAGGTAGCCAAGGTGAACGGGCTGGCCGACGCCAACGTGACGAGCGTGTTGGCGCTCGAGGGTGCAGGGCAAGCACCGGCGCTGGCCGGGTAGAGGCACTTCCCCGCCGTCGTGTTGTAGATGGTGATGTCGACCTTCCCGCAGAAACCGGCGGTATCGCTACCCGATGAAAGCGGGTTCAGCACGGATGCCCCATAGGGCGCCGCGACCGCCGAGCACGCGCCAGCGGTGAGCGTGAGTCCGCTTGCGGAGTTGATCGATCCCTGGTTGGTCAGCGTCACCGTCGACGTCTGGTTGACTTGGGGAACATTGGTGGTTCCCGCGCCGAGGTCGCTACCTGGGCATGCACTGTTGATGTTGGTGGTGATACTGCCGGCAGCGTTGGAGCTGGAGAGGCAGGTGCCCGATGCGTTGGTCTTCGAGAGCAGCAGCGTGCCCGTCTGGAAGCTACCTGTGCCACCGACTTGGGCCGAGAACGTCGTCACACCGAGGGTGACGGCAGCGGTCAGGCCCAGGACGGCTACGGCGACCAGACCTGCGATCAGCCCACTTTTGCGTGCCCTCTCTTTCGACTCCATTCGCCCACTCCAATCCATGAGAATTCATGACGGTCCGACATGGCCGTCATAGAACTATCGGGATTGATGCCGAGAACTTGAGGTGATTCGGCCCAAAATGACAACATAGGTTGCCTCCGGCTGAGAAATGGGGATGAGGAGCCGAGATCACCCGACCCTTTGAGGACCTCCGACGCGGGTTTTGGGGCCGCGACTAGGGGGTTGCAATAGAGACGGACGCGCACTGGGCCAGATGCAACCTGGGAGGTGTTGAACGCAACTGCCCGGCTCGCAAAAGCGTCCGGGGCGGCTCTCGAACTTGGTATTGCCGTACCTGTGGGTGCCGAAAGCGTTATCCCGGTGACCGGAGGAGGACTTTCGTCGATCGGTCTCGCACGACGAAGCTTTTGCCATGGCGCTGTCCTTCCGCAGTCTTTCGCGTGGAAGACGGGTTCGATTCAGGGTGCCTGGGTCCAGGTGAAGATGGTTTTGTCGGTACCCGCTGACTGTGATGTCGCGGATCCTCGTGGGACGCCCAACAGGCGCGCGAGCTGTCGAGCGTGAGGGCCGCAGCAAGCTCCCGCCGCAGGTGAGGACCCGAACGTGGAGGCCGGCGACGTAGAGCCGGAGCCGCTTTACCTTTGTGCTGCCGGACGATCCCGATGTGGAAGAGGCGGGAGCCGTCGCGGAAGGACTCATCGGTGAGCACCGACTCGCGGGTGACCTCACCTGATGGGATCCTCGGCCTCCACGCTCTCAGGAGACCGGGTCCATCGATGTCGGCGGAGCAGATGATTCATCGACAAGCCACCCGCACGCGGCAGATGTGGATTCGAGGTGGTTCCTCGGGTCCAGCGGCGACCTTCGTGATCTGAGGTTCGGAAGCAAGCGACGTCAGGTTGCCGCGTTGCAGCACCAATCCGGCGACGACCGCCCCGGCCACGAAGATGAGGGAGGACCACAGGAACGCTGTGGTGTAGCTATGGAGCAGGGCAGCCTGAAGATTGGCTGGGGTCACCGCGCGGCCGACGAGGTAGGAAGAGGCGGCGGCGGCGGCGAGCGTGTTGAGCAGCGACGTGCCGATAGACCCCCCAACCTGTTGGGCCGTGTTGAGCGTGGCCGATCCGACGCCGGCGTCTTTGGGCATCAACCCGAGGGTGCCGGTGCTGAAGGCGGGGGCGACGCTCAATCCGAACCCGATTCCCAGCACGAGGAGATAGGGAAGCACGTGGCTGGCGTAGGAAGAGTGCAAACCCCACGAGATGGAGCCCGAACAGCGCTGCGGCAGACACGAGCAACCCGATTGGCTCGATGGGCTTGGGTCCGAAGTGGGGTAGGAGGATGCGATTGGACACCTGAGCCGTCGCGGCCAACGCAGCCACCAGGGGGAGGAAGGCGACGCCGGTTTTCACCGGGCTGAACCCCAAAGTGCCTTGTAGGTAGTAGGTCAAGAACAAGAACACACCGAAGAGTCCGATACTGGCGAACAGCATGGCCAAGACGGATCCGCCCCGCGTTCGGTTGCGCACGACCCGGGGTGGGAGCAGCGGGTACTTGACCCTGGTCTCGAAATAGGCGAATTCCGCAAGGAGGACCAACCCGGCTACGAGGAACCCAATTGTGAAGGGATTGCTCCACGCCGTGGTCTCGGCATGGGAGAAACCGAACACGAGGCAGAACAGACCGCCAGCGACGAGAAAGAGGCCGGGCAGATCCAACGGATCGCGGTCAGCGCCCTCGTCCTTCTTCAACCAGAGCAGAGCGCCCGCGGTCGCGGCGACGGCAAACACGAGGTTGACGAAGAGCGTCCATCGCCATGAGGCGTACGAGGTGAGGATGCCGCCGAGCAGGAGTCCCGAGCGCGCCGCCCGCGCCAGCGATGGCGCCGTAGATTCCGAAGGCCTGGCCACGCTCCCCCGGATCAGTGAAGGTGGTGGTCAAGAGGGCCAGTACCGAGGGTGCGAGCAACGCGCCGAATGCGCCCTGGACGGTCCGAGCGATGACCAGCATCGCGAAGTCGACCGAGAACCCGCCGATGGCAGAGGCCACAGCGAAGCCCGACCAGTCCGACGATGAGGGCCCGCTTGCGTCCGACCATGTCCCCGATGCGGCCACCGAGGAGGAGCAAACTGCCGAAGGCGAGTGAATACGCAGTGATGATCCACTGCCGATCGGCGTTGGAGAAATGCAGATCGTGTTGAGCAGTGGGGAGGGCGATGTTGACGATGGTGCTGTCGAGAATGACCATCAACTGGGCCATCCCCAGCACAGCGAGGATCCACCACCGCCGGCTGTAGTTGGCAGCATCGACCGGGGTCCCCTCCCCACCCGCGTGCTCCATCGTCATCAACGTGGTCATGGTTGCTCCGTCTGTGCCAGAGGGGACTTCCGTCCGACTTCACGCTGGTTCGGAGGTTGTTGCAGTCATTTGACCATCTCCGGTGCCGAAGGTCACCTCCGACGCCGAGGCATGCACCAGTGTCTGGGCAAGCACAGCCAGCGTCATGCCGTCGCCGGAGGCGATGGCCCGATGTTGTGGGTGCCGAAAACGTCCTCCGAGCCCCTGACCAGGACAGGACGCCGACTAGTTCGAGGAACAGGCGGCTAGCCTCCCCATCTCGTGCCCCTGATGACCCGCGGTGACATCCGAAACGTGGCCATCGTCGCCCACGTCGACCACGGCAAAACAACCTTGGTCGACGCCATGCTCTGGCACTCCGGCGCCTTCCGGGCGAACGAGGCCGTCGACGAGCGGGTGCTCGACTCGGGAGATCTCGAGCGCGAGAAGGGCATCACAATCCTCGCCAAGAACACAACCATCCGGCACGCCGGAACCACCTTCAACATCGTCGACACTCCGGGCCACGTGGATTTCGGCGGCGAGGTCGAGCGGGGGCTCACCATGGTCGACGGGGTCCTCCTTCTCGTGGACGCCTCCGAAGGACCGCTCCCCCAGACCCGGTTCGTCCTCCGCAAGGCGCTCGAGGCCGATCTACCGGTGGTGGTCGTCGTCAACAAGGTCGACCGTGGAGACGCGCGTATCGGCGAGGTCGTCCACGCGGTCGAGGAGCTGTTCCTCGACCTCGACGCGACCGAAGATCAGATCGCTTTCCCCATCCTCTATGCCAACGCAAGAGCGGGGTGGGTATCGACCGATCGCGAGCGGGAGGGCACCGACCTCGAGCCTCTCTTCCGGACCATCGTCGAGCACGTCCCACCGCCTCAGTTCGACCCGGACGCGCCTCTACAGGCTCTCGTCGCCAACCTCGACGCGTCGCCCTACGTCGGGCGACTCGCCATCTGTCGCGTCCAAAACGGAACACTCAGGAAGGGCGAGACCGTCGGCTGGTGTCGGCTCGACGGCACTGTGGAGCGGGTGAAGCTCACCGAGCTCTATCTCACCGACGCGCTGGACCGGGTCGAGGCCGAGGAGGCCGGACCGGGCGAGATCGCGGCGGTCGCCGGGATCGCTGAAGTAACCATCGGGGAGACGCTCACCGACCCTGACGACCCGAGACCGCTCCCGGCCATCGTCGTCGACGAGCCGAGCCTCTCGATGACCATCGGCGTGAACACCTCTCCGCTGTCCGGTACCGAGGGGAGCAAGCTGACCGCCCGCCAGATCCTCGCCCGTCTGGAATCCGAGTTGATCGGCAACGTGTCGATCCGGGTGCTGCCCACCGAGCGGCCCGACACCTGGGAGGTGCAGGGCCGAGGCGAACTCCAGTTGGCCGTGCTGGTCGAGACGATGCGCCGGGAGGGCTTCGAGATGACCGTGGGGAAACCCCAGGTGGTCATCCGCGAGATCGACGGCGTGGTTCACGAACCCGTGGAGCGGGTGGCGATCGACTCGCCCGACGACTACCTCGGCGTGGTCACCCAACTGATGGCGTTGCGCCGGGGGGCGCTGATCGGGATGGTCAATCACGGAACCGGATGGGTCCGGATGGACTATCGGGTACCCGCGCGCGGGCTGGTCGGCTTTCGCTCCGAGTTCCTTACCGAGACGCGCGGGACCGGAGTGCTCCATCACGTGTTCGACAGTTGGGAGCCGTGGCATGGCGAGCTCCGGACCAGGCGCAACGGGTCGATGGTCGCCGACCGCCGAGGTCTCGCGACCGGCTATTCGCTGATGAGTCTCCAAGAGCGCGGCCTCCTGCTTATCGGGCCGGGCAGCGAGGTCTACGAAGGCATGATCATCGGCGAGAACGCCCGCGACGAGGAGATGGACGTGAACGCGACCCGGGAGAAGAAGCAGACGAACATCCGGGCCGCGCGAGCCGACGATGCGATCCGGCTCACACCGGCGGTTCAGCTCTCACTGGAGCAGGCGCTCGAGTTCATCACGGACGACGAGTGCGTCGAGGTGACGCCCCAGGCGTTCAGGTTGAGGAAGCGAGTGCTCGACCGAGCAGCGAGGGCACGCCAGCGCGGCCATATCCGTAAGACCGGGAGCTGACTCCCGGCGAAGTCCGCCGGTTGGGACGGGAACCCTGCTGCGGTCTCGTTGCCCGTAATCGTTGCTGTTCGGTTCTTCGCATTGGCTTGGACTAGGAAGCGCCGGCAGGCCCGACCAACCCCGATACGCCCTCTACCGCCATCCCAGGCTCGCCTTCCACCGACAGATGCAGTAGGTGACCTTCCTCCGAGTTGACCCGCTCGAAGTGGACCCGTCGACCGTAGACAGTCGCCAGTGCTAGGACGGCCGACCCCAGGAGGAGACCACCCGCGATATTGAGCGAGATGTTGAGACCGTGGCCAAAAGCGCCGTAGGCGGCCGAGATCACCTCGTTCACGATGTGGGTGATTGCCGGGCTCTTGGCCGTGGCAGTTTTGGCCTGACTCTTGTAGGTGCCGGTGGTGACGGCGCTCACGACGAGTGACTGGAAGGACTTGGGGATGCCGACGGCGGTGAGGCGCTGGACGAGGTTGACGGTCAGCTGCCCGTTGACGATTGATCCCAGCACGGCCACGCCGACGACCGCACCGAGCTCCCGGAAGGTATTGGTGGTGGACGCCGCCATGCCCGAGTGCTGGGGTGGGATCGATCCCAGCGCGGCAGAGGTCACTGGCACCATGGCCATTCCCACGCCGACTCCGGCCAAGAACATGGTCCATCCGATCTCACCGATACCGACGTGGGGGGTGACCATGGAGTTGGTGAGGAGGATCCCGACGCCGGCCAGCAGGCATCCCGTGGCCATGGGGATACGGGGGCCCCATGCCGCGACCCAGCGACCGGTGAACAGAGAGGAAGCCACCATCCCAACGGCCAGCGGGACGAAGTCCAAGGCGAGGCCCAGTGGCGAAACACCGACCACGACCTGGAGATACAGAGCCACCATGAAGAAGACGGCGAAGGTCCCGAAGTACGCGGTGAAGGCGATGATGCTCGACGTGGCAAAGGTGGGTCGTTTGAAGTAGCGGACGTTGAGGACCGGATTCGAACTTCGCAGCTCGGCCAGTACGAAAGTGATCGCCGCGACCAACGCGAAGAGGAAGAGCAGGTCGATCCACCACGTTCGGTAGCCCTCGGTCTCGCCCAGAATGATGGCAAAGGTCAGAGATCCAAGCGCCATGGCCCCGAGTAGGAAACCCGGGATGTCGAATCGCGCGCTGACCGGATCGGAGCTCTCGGGTAGCTCGAGCGCGGCACCGGCGAAGGCCACGATGCCGAAGAAGACGTTGAACCAGAAGATCGCCCGCCACGACCATCCGAAGACCAGGAGGCCGCCGATCAACGGACCAAGTGCCAGGCCGAGGCTCGAGACGGCAGCCCAAATGCCGAGAGAGCGTGCTCGCTCGGACCGGTCGGGGTAGAGATGCCGGATCATCGACAAGGTTCCCGGCTCCGAGGCCGCCGCCCCGATGCCCATGACCACGCGGCCGGCGATCAGAACGTCGGTGTCGGGGGCGACCGCGGCTATCACCGAGCCCGCACAGAACACGGCCACACCGGTCAGCATCACCTTCTTGCGGCCGAAGAGATCGCCAACAGTGCCGAAGCTCAGCATCAGGCCGGCAAAGGTCAGGGCGTAGCCGTTCACCACCCACTGCAGCTGGGTTACCGAGGCGTGCAGTTCGCTCTGCACGTTGGCCAGAACCACCGTCACGATGGTGTTGTCGAGGAAGGTCAGGAAGAGGACGAAGAGAAGGGTTGCCAGGGCGAGCGATCGGGATCGGGTCATGCCAGTTCTGCCTTCCGGTTGCTCACCACGGCCATTGGAGCACTCAGCATCTCGCGCTCGCTCGGTGAGCGCTGCGGTCGACCCAGCGATCGACAATAGAGCGAGGGATGTGCCTCATGGACTTCCGGTAGGACACTTGCGCTACTCAACGGTCGGTGAGCACACGTCCGAGCTGCTTGACCGACATCGGGGGGTACTCCGTAGTTTTGTGTCCGGGCCGCAGGCCGTCGAGTGCAAACTCGAGGAACCGCCGTGAGGTGCCCGGGGCGTCGGCGTCGCAGAGGTCGCCAATGGCCCGTACCGACATCAGGGTCACGACCAAATCGGTGGGGACGATATCCGGCCGGACCGTACCGGCCCGTTTGCCGGCTTCGAGGATCCGCCCGATGAGCGGCACGACAGCGGCCAGCGCTCGGTCGGCGCCGCCGCCGCTCCAAGGTCGCCGCGAGGTAGCAGCCCGCCAACTGCTCGGCTCGTCCACGCAGCGCCGGATGAACTCGAAGACCGCGTCGCTCGGGGCCACCTCCGAGAGGACTTCGTCGGCAATTTCGAAGGGTCCGATCCGTCGCCGCGTCGACCACGGCAGCGCAGAGGTCGGCCTTGTTCGGGAACCGGCGGTAGAGGGTTCCGATCCCCACCTCGGCCCGTGCGGCGATCTGTTCCATCGACGCGTCGTAGCCATACTCGCCGAAGACGTCACGCGCGGCCAGGAGGATCCGGGCCAGATTGAGCTCGGCGTCCCGGCGTAGCGGCTTGGCGTCGGTCGCCTCATGCGTCACGTTGGTGCGCCGCCGGCCCATATCAGTCCTCGGCGACATAGCCAATGGCCCCGACGACCACCTCGGCCTCGGCGGTCATGGCCGGGTGCGACTCGCTGAGGACAACTGGGGGGCCGCTGCGAGTCGGGATCATGAGGGCGACGATCGCCGCCACGACCAGCGCCCCGCCGCAGACGCCGAAGGCCAGCACGTAGCCGCGCTCCCTGGGGTAGCCGTGGACCAGCAGGCCGCTCACAATCAGGCTGGTGGCCACCCCGCTGCCGAGCGCAGCGCCGATATTCCGGACGTTGGTATTCATGCCCGTGGCGACACCGGTCTGGCTCGCCGGCACGGCCTCCACGATCAGGTTCGACATAGAGGCGAAGCCGAAGGCCACTCCGACACCGAGCAGCCCGGCGGCCGAGTAGATGTTCCAGGGTTCACTGTGGGCCAGAGCCAGTAGTCCGTAGCTCGAAGCGGCGAAGAGCGCCCCGATGATCAAGATGGGCTTGGAACCGATGGCGACGGTCAGACGACCGGTCAACGGGGCGATGAGAAGCATGGCTACCGCAAAGGGCAACAGGTAGAGGCCCGACTGAGTCACCGAGGCGCCGAAGCCGTAGCCCACCCGGATCGGGGTCTGGGCGAACTGCGGCACGGTGATGAACATGGCGAACATCCCGAACCCGAACAGGAGGGCGGCCAGGTTCGTGCTCCACACCGCGGGGATCCGCATCATCTTCATGTCGACCATCGGCGTGTCCGAACGAGTCTCCGAACGAATCCAGCACGGGATCAACACAGCGGTCACGGCGAAGAGCCCGAGCACCGAGGGGCTCTTCCATCCCCATATCGGCCCGTACGACACTGCGACTAGTCCGGTAACCAGCCATGCGGACATGATCGACGCGCCGATCCAGTTGACCCGACCGGGGGACCGGACCGGTGACTCGGGCACAAAGAGGAAGGTGGCCACCGTCGCCACGATGGACAGGAACAGGGGGATCCAAAACAACCAGTGGTACGAGAGGTGCTCGATGATCGGGCCGGCGAGAACGATCCCGGTGCCCACGCCCACGCCAAGGATGCCCGAGAGCACCCCGATGGCTCCGGCCACTTTCTCGGGCGGGAACTCGTCTCGGATGATTCCGAACGCCAGCGGGAAGACCGCTCCGCCCGCTCCCTGGACGATCCGGCCGGCCAGCATGAGGGGAAAGGTGGTCGCAAGGGCGCTGACGAGGGTGCCCGCCGAAAGCGTGACGAGCACGGCGACGATCATCTTCTCCTTACCGACCATGTCGCCGATGCGTCCGAGGATCGGCGTCGCGATCGCTGCACTGAGTAGGTAACCAGTCAGCAGCCACGTGGCCCCGGTCGTCGTGGTGTGCAGCGTCTGCTCGAGCAACGGAATGGCCGGGATGATGAGCGACTGCAGGAGACTGAAGGCCAGGGCTGCTGTCGCCAGCACCGCGAACGTGGCCCCGTAATGGATGCGCTTCTCCACGCTTCTCCCGGTTCTGGTGAGCGGAACAGGTGATTCCGGTTTCTGTCAATCTAGCGGAACCGGAAGCGAAGGTTCCACTTAGCGCACGCGGCCGACCCGACTGTGGGCTGGAGTCGTTCAGTGCCTCATCTCGACCAGCCGTTCGAGGCCTTTCTCGAAAGGGGAGGACACGTTGACGATCAGACGGTCAACGCCGAGGTCGACCCAGGGCTGAGAGCTCTGCGGTACCGATGGGAGGGAGACGGTGACGAGCAACTGTTCAGGATCGCGGTCCGATCGAGCGCGCGCCCGGCGTGCGACTGCGACGAGCTCGACCGGCTTCGATCGGGCGCGTACGGAGATGCCGTCTCCGACACGCCCCGCCAGCTCGGCCATCTTCGGTCCGAACGCCGCGACCACGATCGGTGGGGCTGGGTCGGGTCGGAGGAATCCGCTCGCCGGAGATACTGAGCCCGACCAGACCTGACGCAAGGCCGCGATCGTGCGCTCGACTGCTCGACGCCGTTCCGGATCGGCGGCCACGCCATGGCTCAACGCGACCTGCTCGATTGCATAAGTGGTGCCCGCGCGGGCTCCAGCGCCCAATCCCAATATGAGGCGGCCACCGCTGACGTGCTGCAACGTCGCCGCCATCACTCCCAACGTTCCTGGATCCCGGTTGGCGATGTTGAGGACCAGTGGTCCGACGGTGATCCGAGGCACTTCTGCGGCGAGCGCCGACAGAATCGTCCAGCACTCCAGCACGGATGGTTCGCCCTGCACCGATCCCGCCAGATGGTCGTTCAACCACACGCCGTCGAGTCCGGCCCCTTCGACCGCCACTGCACCGGCGAGTACCTTCGGCCACCCGACGCCGAAGGTCTCCAACCGGACGTCGATGCGCACCCTCCCAACCTATGCGGGGTGGACCGACTGGTCCGACCCGACCACCGTGGAACAGACCATCCGAAGCGGAGAGCGCCGGCGGTGCGGGACTCAGAGCGACCTCATGGGCGCGGGACTGAGATGGCAACGGTTGGATCGGATGCGGCTCAGATGTTCATCCCCTCTTGGTCCGGTCAACTGGCGGGTCACGCTCGTCCCCCAGAGAAGGGGGTGGTAAAACAAATGAACATGGACACGCGACGAGTCGCATCGCTGGACGTTTCGGTTGTAGGCCTTGGGACCAACAACTTCGGCATGGGGATGCACGAGGACGAAGTACCTCCAGTCGTCAACGCTGCCCTCGAGAGTGGCATCACCTTCTTCGACACGTCGGATTCATACGGGGACAGCGAGCAGAGGCTGGGCAAGGCGATCGGCCGTCATCGTGACGAGGTGGTCATCGCCACGAAGTTCGGAAGTCCTGTCGGCAAGGATGGCACCGGCGGTGCGGCACCTGCTTATGTGAGGGAGGCCGTAGAACGTAGTCTGCGGCAACTCGGAACTGATCGAATCGATCTCTATCAGCTTCACCGGCCCGATCCGCATACTCCCATTGTCGACACGCTCGGTGTGCTCGACGAGCTGGTCAACCAAGGCAAGGTCCGCGAGATCGGCTGCTCGAATTTCGCGGCCAAACTGCTTCGTGAAGCCAACGAGGGTGTGCCCGCAGAAAGTGCGCACTTCGTGAGCGTGCAGAACCATTACAACCTGCTGAACCGGCAAGACGAGCGCGAGGTCCTTCCGGAGTGTCGCCGGCTGGGACTTGCGTACCTGCCGTACTTTCCCTTGGCGAGCGGCCTGCTGACGGGCAAGTACACCAAGGGCGAGGAACCCGCCTCGGGAACCCGCATGCACCGGTGGGGAAACAGGGCGAGCGGGGTCCTGACCGATGAGAACTTCGAGGCCGTTGACGCCCTGAGTGCCTGGGCGGCCTCGCATGATCACAGTCTGTTGGATCTGGCCTTCGCCTGGCTGATCGAGAAGCCGGTCATTCCGTCGGTCATCGCCGGGGCCACCAAGGCCGATCAGGTTGGGGCAAACGTGGCCGCCGCTGGGTGGCACTTGACAGCCGAGGAAGCCGCGGAGGTCGACGAGTTGGTCCCGATCGTCACATGAGCTGAAGTGCCGGACTCGATCTCGCTGAGGGGTCGCCGGCAGCTGAACACTTCAGCAGTGGCATGCTCAGAGAGCGGAGGACACCACGCGGAGAGGCATGAGCGTCCCGCTGAGCTCGATCACGCGACTGCCGGATGGACCAGGTGCAGTGGTCAGATTCGTCGAGTTGATGGGCACTTCAGAGATCTCATAAAGCGACGGGGCTCGGAGCGGTCCGGACGGCGGCAATCAGCCTGGCGGACGTGCCAATCAGCGCAGCGGGACATCCAGTGCGTGAAGGTCCTCTCCACGAGCACAGACGTTGCCACGGACAGCAAGTTGCGCCTCGAGCTCGATCAACCGGCCAAGACCTCGGTGACGACGGTGATGTCGTCCTGCCCCAGTCCTTGGTCGACGATCTTCGACCATTCCTCCGACAACGCCGCGAGGACTGTGAAGTGGTCCGACCCGGCTTCTGACAGCGCGAGGTCGACATCCTTCAAGGCGAGAGCCAGCGCGAACTCGGCCGAGAAGTCGTCGTTCGCGATTCGCCGGAACTTTCCCGATTCCCACGGTGACACGAGCGGCCCTCCGTCGAAGGCCTCGATCACCGAAGACCTCTCGAGACCGAGCCGGTCCGCCAACGCGAACGAATTGGCGACACCTTCGGCGGTGAAGGCGAGCAGCACGTTGTTCACGAGCTTCATCCGAGAGCCGTTTCCAGCGGGTCCGAGCCAGAGGGTCCGGCGACCGATCGCGTCGAAGATCGGGGCCAGGCCCGGACGGGCCTCGTCGGGGCCCGAGGCGAAGATCACCAGCGCGCCTTGCTCGGCGGGAACCCTGCTGCCCGACACCGGAGCATCGACGAAGTACGCGTCGGGACGCCGCTCCTTCATCATGATCGCGACACGATCGGTCCCTTCGACGCCGATCGTGCTCATTTGAGCCCACACAGATCCTGGTCTGAGCGCGGCCGTCAGACCGTGCTCGTCGGCGATCGAGACGACGGCATCGGCGTCGGTCACCATGGTGATGACCACGTCGGCGTCTGTGACTGCATCGGAAACCGACTTCGCAACCTCCACACCTCGGTCGGCGAAGGGGATGGTCGCAGGACGTTCTCGGTTCCAGACGACGAGGGGGAGCTCGGCTCGGATGGCGCTGTCCGCCATCCCCTTACCCATCGCCCCGAGACCGAGTATCGCCAGCTTGGGTAGTTCCCCCGACCTGGTTGCATCCTGCGCTGGCGGCGAAGTTGAGGGCTTAGACGTCCGACTCATTTCATCTCCCTTTGGATCTTCGAGCGAGAGAGGGTCGCCCACGATGCCGACCCGTCTGACGACTTCCATCCTTTGGCGCCCGAACAATCTGGCAACAGCCTCCCAGAGCACGTCATCGCCCGCCAGCACGACCCGATGGCTTGGTCTCCTCGGAGCCGGCCTCTTGCGGGTGGAACACTCAGGATCTCACCTACCCCGCCGCGTGCAAACAACACCGCGCCCCTCGGGCGGCGAAGAGGATCTGGGTCGCCGTCCTCTTCATGCTCGCAACTCACGACAGCCTCGGCGGAATACCGGGCGTGTTCGGGCCAAGCGAAGCGGGGTACTGTTGCCCGCGGTGTACGAAACGCCAGGACCTGGTACGCGCCCGGGAGCTGTATAAGCCATGCCCGGGATGGGGAGGACGGTCCAGACGGGGAACTCCCTCATCGTCTCCTCGTTCCACGCTGCGCTGTTGCATCAACTCTTCGTCGTGCTGGCGGTCCTCGCACTCTGCGCGATCGGCTTCAACATCGTGAGAACGATCCAGTACCGGCACCTGCAGCAAACGGGGGCCTCCTTTCCATCGACGCCCAGCCCGCAGAGTCCCGAGCCGATAGCGCGGCGAGTGATCCGGATCGGGTTCGGATGCCTCTGGATCTTCGACGGGTTGCTCCAGCTGCAGTCGACCATGCCGCTCGGGCTGCCGTCCGGCGTCCTCCAGCCGGCTGCCGCCTCCTCACCTGGCTGGGTTCAGCACCTGGTGAACAGCGGCGTGACCATTTGGTCCGACCATCCCATCCAAGCCGCGGCGGCCACGGTGTGGATTCAGCTCGGACTCGGGGTCTGGCTGCTGGTCGCACCGCGCGGACGCTGGTCGCGGCTGGCAGGTGTGGCGACGGTCGCGTGGGGACTTGTGGTGTGGTTGTTCGGAGAGGCGTTCGGAGGGATCTTCGCCCCCGGCCTCACCTGGCTCTTCGGCGCACCCGGTGCCGTCCTCCTCTACTCGGTCGCCGGGGTGCTGGTCGCCCTGCCCGATCGCGCCTACGCCACGCCACGCCTGGGCCGCACGGTGCTCGGGATCGGAGGCGGCTTCCTGATCGGAATGGCGGTGCTGCAGGCCTGGCCGGGGCGGGGGTACTGGCAAGGTCACGACGGCACGCTCTCGGCGATGGTGCACCAGATGTCGCAGACTTCCGAGCCACACCTCTTCTCATCGTGGGTCGCGGCTTTCGCCGGCTTCGACGACGCGCACGGGTGGGCGGTGAATTTCTTCGTGGTGGGGGTGATGGCAGGCATCGGCGGCCTGCTGCTCAGCGGGCGCCGGCGTCTCATGTTGGCTGGGGTGGTCGTGCTGATCGTGCTCGGTCTGGCCGACTGGGTGCTGGTCGAGGACTTCGGATTCTTCGGCGGCACCGGTACCGACCCGAACTCGATGCTGCCGATGGCGCTTCTCTTCGTCGGTGGTTACCTCGCCGTGGCTCGGCTTCCGGTGGAGGCGGAACAGCCGGCCGTAGTTCCCGTCGAGGAGGGCTCGGCGACGGCCGTCGCACCGGGTGCCGTGCCCTGGTGGCAGCAGGTCACGCTGCCGTACCTCACCCGGACCCTGGCCGCGGTCGCCGCAGTGGGGATCGTCCTCGTCGGCTCCGGACCGATGGCGATGGCCTCGGTCAACCGCACCGTGGATCCGGTTCTCACCGAGGCGCTCGACGGCACGCCCAACGCGCTGGACATCGCGGCACCGCCCTTCTCGCTGGTGGACCAGCATGGCAACCCGGTGAGTCTGGCCGGCCTGCGCGGCCACGTCGTTGCACTGACCTTCCTCGACCCGGTCTGCACCTCGGACTGCCCGCTGATCGCACAGGAGTTCCGCCTCGCCGACGAGCAACTCGCGGGGGTCGGACACCAGGTGGATTTCGTCGCCGTCGTGGCGAACCCGATCTATCGGTCGATCTCCTTCACCAACGCCTTCGACCAGCAGGAGGGTCTCACCCACCTGGCCAATTGGTACTACCTGACCGGATCGCTCTCCCAGCTGCAGCAGGTGTGGGACTCCTACGGCGAGTTGGTCAGCACCATCCCGAACGGCGCGATGGTGGCCCACAGCGATCTTGCCTTCGTCATCGACGCAAAAGGGCACGAGCGTGACGCGCTGATCGACGACCCCGGTCCGAACCAGACGTACGCCTCGTCCTTCACCTCGCTGCTGCACGAGCGAATCGACCAGGTCCTCTCCTCGTGAGGTCGGCCGTCCCCAGCGCGGGGGTCCGGTCGGCGCGGCGCGCCGGCGCGGTCGCCTTGGTTTCCGGACTGATGTTCGTGGTTGCGATCCCGAGCGCGGCTGCTGGTGTTCCGCAGCCTCCTCTGCGAAGCGGCGCGGCCACCTCGACCGGGTCGTGGGCGGTACTCCCACTCGGGGAGCTCTCCAGTGAGGACAACACCTTCTGGCAGTTGCTGCACGTGTCCTCGGGATCCGCAAGCTGGTCGCCGGTCACACCTCCGGGGACCGCCGACAACGGAGGGTTGGTTGCAGGGGTGTCGGGCAGCTCCGCCGTCGCCGGCGTTCTGCCCAGTGGGTTGCTGACGTTCTCACCTCTTGCGATGAGCCTCGACAACGGCGGGACCTGGAATGCCGCCTTCGTCCCCGGTGCGGTCGCGCACGTACCCGACGGACTCGCGCTCGACGGCGACCCGGGCGGCAAGGTGCTGGCGGTGGTGGGGAGCCGCGTCCTGAGAGCGCGCTCGGCAGTCTCCTCCTGGTCGACCCTGGTCTCGCTCTCCACGCTGCAACGGGCCTCTCGAGCTTGTGGCGCGAAGCGGCTCCAGGCCGTGGCATTCACACCGGCCGGCACTGTGCTGGTGGGCGCCCAGTGTCGTCACGGGGTGGGCCTGTTCACCGACGCATCGGGTTCGTGGAGGCGCGCCGGACCGTCCCTCGTCGCCAGGTCGCACACCGCGCCGACCTCGGTGATCCGGTTGGTCTCGACGGGCTCGGTGACCACGGCACTGTTGGCCACCGTCCGTTCCGGCCACACCAAGCTGGTCGCACTCTGGCAGTCCGCCGACGGAGTGTGGAGTGCCTCGCCCCTCGTCGGAGTGCCGGCTGCGGGACCGGTCGCGACCTCGGTCGCGCCGACCGGTGAGATCACCGTGCTCGTCGACTCCTCGCACGGGATGGTCGTCGAAGACGTCGCACCGGGCACCAAGTGGGTGGCCCTGCCGGCACCGCCCCGCGGGACGGTCGCCCTGGCCCCGTCCGGCGCGGCCTCGCCGATGGGTACCGGCCAGATCGACCTCTTCACCGTCCATGGCGCAGAGTTCGACGTCTATGCCCGGTCTCCCTCAGGGACGTCCTGGTCCAAGGTGCAGTCGAGCCAGGTCCCCCTGGCCTACGGCTCTTCCTCGTAGCCCCCGACGGTAGGGTGACGACGACTCCGAACGGGAGATCAGCTCCGTGAGGTATCTCACCGAAAATTGGAGTTTCGACCCGTTTCTCGTGGCGGTGGCCGCGATCGTGGTGCTCCACGAGCTCGGGCTCGCCAGCCTCCGGTCACGATCGATACCGGAACGGACGCATCGGCGCCGCCTCCTCTCCCTCCTCTTCTACGCGGGACTGGCAGTGCTGCTGCTCGCGGTGACCTCCCCGATCGACTACTGGGCCGACGACTACTTCTTCGTCCACATGGTCGAGCACATCCTCATCGCGTTCTTCGCCCCGATCCTCATCGTCGCGGGTGCCCCGTGGCTTCCGCTCCTGCACGGCCTTCCGGTCGGCATGCGGCGCAGCCTTATCCGATCCGTCCTCCTCGGCCGGTTCGCCGGTCCGTTGCGAGAGCTCGGACGGTTCTTGGTCAATCCGTGGACGGCGCTCATCTCGTTCAACGCGGTGATGGTGCTGTGGCACATCCCCGCCCTGTTCGACGCCGCCGAGGAGAACCAGCTGGTGCACGTCGGACTCATGCACGCCAGCTTCTTCGTCACCGGGGTCCTCTTTTGGCTGCAGATCATCCCGTCCTATCCCTTCCGCCTGAAGGCGAACCCGATGTGGC
This sequence comes from uncultured Acidimicrobiaceae bacterium, assembly GCA_963769905.1. Classification (GTDB taxonomy): domain Bacteria; phylum Actinomycetota; class Acidimicrobiia; order Acidimicrobiales; family RAAP-2; genus Bog-756. The sequence continues at coordinate 876,095 of CAVYNG010000001.1, read as the reverse complement.
AGATCGGCGCCATCCTCTCCACGAACGTGGTCATGTTCGTCTTGGCCATGTCGCTCTCGATCTTCGCCCAGCACAGCTGGTACCCGGTCTACGACCACGTACCGGGCGTGACGCTGGCCCCCTTCGCCGACCAGCAGATCGGCGCCGCCATTCTCTGGATCTGCGGCGATTTCTGGGCCGTGCCGGCGCTGATTGTCCTCATCCGGCGGGCAATCGACAGCCCCGGGGGATTCTCGCTCGGCGTGGACCGCCTCTTCCACCGTGCCCCGGACCCGACCCTCGAGGCCTTCCGGGCCTCGACGGCGGCCGAGCGGGTGCCCCGCGGTTGAGCGGGCCAGTGCCCCCGGGAGCGGCCGTGGCCATCGCCATCGAAGGTCCTGATCATCAGCCGTGCCGGGCCGCAACCTCTCCCGGCCGCAGCAGGCCACCCGAATGCTTTGCAAACAGTTGACGTGGGCATATGTGAACCGTAGGTTTCCTGTTGGCAGGTTTGGCCGGCGTCCCACCTGGGGGGAGAGTCGATGAGCTTGCGATGGAGAGTCGTGGTGACGCTGCTCCTCTTTCTGGCGGCCGTCGCTGCCGCGGTGACCCTCATCGTGAACCTCTTGGGCACGCCCCCCACGGTGGAGTTCACGTCGCAGGGAACCGGCCAGCCGATCGACATCACGCTCCAGACGGTAGGGACCATCGGCTTCGGTAGCCATCCCACCTGGGTGTCCTACCTCGTGCGGTCACCTCAAGGGCAGTGGGATCACACGACGGTGTTCCAGGTGCCACAGCACACCCGCCTCAACGTGACGATCTACCAGTACGACTCGGGAAGCCCGCTGCGAAATCAGCAGCTCGGGCAGGTCAACGGCACCGAAGGCAATGTCGCGACGCTCAACGGCAAGCCGTTCCGGGTGATCGACTCGAACGCCGGCAACGGCGTCGCCCACACCTTCTCCATCCCGTCGCTCAACGTCAACGTGCCGCTCTACGGGAACAGCTCCAACGCCAACCTGTGCGGGACGGCGCCGTGCACCACCAGCTCGCCGCACAACATCATCCGCTTCTCCTTCGTGACACCGGGCCCGGGCAACTACCGCTGGCAATGCTTCATCCCGTGCGGGCTCGGGTTCCTCTACGGCAACGGTGGGCCGATGTCGACGCTCGGCTACATGGGCGGGTTCATGAAGGTGGTGGCGTGACCGATACCGAGGCGGCAGGCCCGACGAGTTCGGACTGGTCCTCGTCGGGACCGCCGGACACGACGCACCACTGGTGGCGGCTCATCGCCGTCTGGGTCGTCTTGTCGGCCGTCGGCGACCCGCTCTTCTACTACCTGGCCGGTCCGCACATCCCGCCCGGCACCATGACGGACGTCTCACAGGGTGCGCAGTTCGATTTCAACGTGCTGTTCGTGATCGCACTGCCCGTGATCCTCGGAGTGTGGATCTACATGATCTACGCCATCGTGATGTGGCGGGCGTCGCGTGGTGGCCCCGAGCCGGTCGCAGACGCCGCCTCTCGGGGCCACATGGGTATCCAGCTCGGGTGGATCCTGACCACGACGGTGATCGTGCTGTTCTTGTTCGGCTTCGGCACCTACGAGCTCGTCCAGCCCGGCGGCGCCGGTGGTGGCCAGGGCTCGAGCCCGATCTGGACGCCGACCTCCAAGACCATCCTGCCCATCCAGGTGATCGGCCAGCAGTGGAAGTTCACCTACCGCTACCCGACGTTCGGGGGATTCGAGACCGACGCGCTGGTCGTCCCCAACGACACGACGGTCGAGTTCAACGTCACCTCGCTCGACGTGGTGCACAGCTTCTGGGCCTATCAGCTCGGGGTGAAGGCAGATGCCAATCCCGACTACAACAACGTGGCCTACGCGACGACCCAGCAGCTCGGTTCGTTCATCGTGCGCTGCGCCGAACTGTGCGGGATCTGGCACGGGGCGATGTTCAACAGCGGCCAAGTGGTCACCAAGCCGCAGTTCGAGGCCTGGGCCAAGGGCACCGAGGCACGCCTCCGGGCGAACACCAAGCTCCTCCCGCCCTACGCCCTTACCTACACGCCGGATGCCAATGGCGCCGACGGTGCGTACTACCCGGACAACGTCGACCCCTACTCCAACGTAGAGATGTACGGAGCGCCCCAGCCGAAGGGTGGTGGGTGATGTCGGAGCGCAGCGACGTTCGCGGCACGCCGAGGCTGATTGCCGCGCTTGCCGCGCTCATACCGAGGGAGCAGCGCCATGGCCATTGACACCACGCAGGTCGGTGACGTCGAGTACCCCGGCGAGGAGGAAGTCGCCAGCCCGCCGCGAGAGCCGAAGGCCTGGCGCCGTTCCGGCTGGCTGCGGCCGCACATCCTGTGGGCGATGGCCGGTGGCGTGGTCGGCTACCTGATCGGGCACTGGCTCGGGAACGTCATCGCCAGCGGCTACACGCAGGTCCAGGACACCGGTCAGAACGACCTGGCGATCGTGCTCGGTCTCTCCTTCGGCGTCGCCGGCTGGATGACCGGAATCGGTGGAATGCACTACCCGCTCGCCAAGCTGGCCGGCATCGAGCTTTCGCCGGCTCCGCCCGAGACCAGCTGGGTCCGCTACTTCAGGATGACCGACGACCACAAGGTGGTCGGGTGGCAGTACGCGGTCGGGGTTCTCACCTTCCTCTTCACCGGCGGGCTGCTGGCCATGCTGATCCGCACCGAGCTGCTCAGTCCCACCAACCACGTCTTCGGGCCCGGTACCTACATCGCCATCGTCGGCGAGCACGGCACCATCATGATGATGATGGCCTCCTCGGCCGTCGTCGGGCCGCTCGGGAACTGGCTCGTCCCGCTCATGATCGGTTCCCGTCGCATGGCCTACCCCCGGGTCGAGGCGTTCTCCTTCTGGATCTTCATGGCCGGCTACCTGGTCATCGTCAGTGCCCTCTTCTTCGGCGGCTTCCCGACCGGTTGGACGGGCTACGCGCCGCTGCAGACCCAAGCCGGCGGGGGCATGGATGCCTACCTGGTCGGCTTCGCGGTGATCGGGATCGGCATGATCCTCGCCGGATTCAACCTGGCCGCCACCATCATCAACTACCGCGCGCCGGGGATGACCTGGGGCCGGGTGCCGATCTTCGTCTGGGGCATCCTCGCCACCACCGCCCTTCTGACGCTCGCCACACCCACCCTGGTGGTGGCTTGCGTCTTGGGGATGCTCGACCGGACGGCCGAGACCGCCTTCTTCGTGAACGAGCACGGTGGCAGCAACTTCTTGTGGCAGAACCTCTTCTGGTTCTTCGGCCACCCGGAGGTGTACATCATGGCCCTACCGGGATTCGGAATCGTGATGGAGATCATCCCCGTCTTCACTCGTAAGCCTCTGTTCGCCTACAAGGTCGCAGCGGCCGGCATGCTCGGGGTCGCGCTTCTCTCGTTCTTCGTGTGGCAGCACCACCTGTTCCAGAGCGGGATCAATCCGGACATGCGACCGCTCTTCATGCTGACGACCGAGCTGATCTCGATTCCGACCGGTTTCCTGTTCCTGGTCACCCTCGGGACGCTCTGGAAGGCGAAGATCAGGTTCGACACCCCGATGCTCTTCTGTCTCGGGATGCTCTTCAACTTCCTGATCGGCGGTGTCACCGGCGTGTTCCTCTCGGACGTGCCGGTCAACGTCACCGTGCACGGCAGCTTCTTCGTGCTCGCCCACTTCCACTACACCATCATGGGCGGCCTGATCTTCGCCCTGTTCGCCGGCTTCTACTACTGGTTCCCGAAGATCACCGGGAAGACGCTCAACCGAAGGCTCAGCAAGTGGCACTTCTGGACGTTCTTCATCTTCTTCAACTGCACCTTCTTCCCGATGTTCCTGATCGGCCTCCTCGGACAACCGCGACGGGTCTTCGAGTACGCGGCCAACCTGCAGACCTTGAACGACATCGCGAGCATCAGCGCCTATTTCCTCGGTGCCTCGTTCTTCCTCTTCATCATCAACTTCATCTGGTCGATCTACCTGACGCCGCACTCGGCGCCGCCGAACCCCTGGAATTCGCTCGGGCTCGAGTGGCAGACCCCGACTCCGGTCCCGTGGTTCAACTTCGAGCGCATCCCGGTCGTGCTCAACGACCCGTACCACTACGGCGAGGCGGGCGCTCTGCCGGTGGCCGACCTGGGCGCTCCGATACCGGCGGTCCACGCCGCGGGGACCGTGCGCCCCGACGACCTCAGAAGAGGGGTCGAGGGCGACGGCGATCCGCGTCCCCCGATGCAGTAGCGAGGGAGGAAAGAGCTCATGGTCCAGCAACCGATCGAGAACCAGCAGTTCGAAACCTTCCCCCAGCTCCACGAGACGCCGGAGGAGATCGCCTTCGAGTTGCGTGCCCAGGAGGGCGCCCTCTGGACCGGCGGCCGGCTCCTCATCGGCATCTACGCTTTCGCCTTCGCTGCTCTCGCCTTCGCCTACTTCTACTTGCGGTCGGCCAACAACGAGGACCTCTGGCGTCCGGGCGGCATCACCGCCCCCACAGGGACCGGTGCGGCCATCTTCGCGATCACAGTGGCGAGCGCCCTGTTGGTCCAGTTCGGCGAGCGGCGCTTTCGCCAGAACGAGACCCTCGACTGGCAGGTGGCCGGCTGGACGGCAGTGCTCGGTGGCCTCATCGCCATCGGGCTCCAGATCTGGCAGCTCACCGACCTGCCGTTCTTCCCCGGATCGAGCGGTTACGCCTCGTGCTTCATCGGCTGGGGGGTGATGAACATCGTGCTGCTGGTGAGCGCCACCTACTGGATCGAGACGATCCTCGCGCGCGAGATCCGTCTCCGGCGGGGGATCGCCCAGGACGGCGGTGCGCCCAACTCCACGCTGCCCGTGGCGCGACTGTTCCGGGCGAACCTGAATGGGTGCAACTACTTCTGGGGCTTCGTCGCGTTCTTGGCGACGTTCTTCTGGGTACTGTTCTACGTCATCTGAGGAGGGGGCGGTCGTGATCACTGCAGACGTAGCGGGCACCCAGGCTCTGACCTTTGCGATCCCACTCGGGGTCCTCGGTCTCGTGCTGCTCTGGGGCTTCTTCCAGCGCCGACCCAACCAATGACGAACGGGGCTGCCCCTGCGCGGCCCCGCGTGCGAACCGGTGGCTGGCGAACCTGGTGCCTGGGGGGCGCCGTCGTCACCGCCCTGGTCGCTCTGCTCCCGCCCCTCGCCACCTGGGCGCTCCGGACAGAGACCGCCTCTGCGTTGCAGTTCTCGCTTCTCGCCATCGCCCTGCCGGCCCTGGTCGCGCTCGGCGCCCCATGGCGAGCGCGCCACCCGGCCGGGGACGGCGAGGCCGCGCGCCCCCCGCGCGTTTCGTCGACCGGATGGCGGACCGCCGACGGCGCCACCGCGAGCTCCCCTGGTCGCTGTCCTTCGTGGCAGTCGACCTCGGCGCGGTCATCGCCTGGCACACACCGTCGGCGGTCGCCGCCGTTGCCGCGCATGGCTGGCTGGCCCCCGTGGAAGGGGTCACTCTGGTCGCCGTCGGGATCGGGCTCTGGCTGGAACTGGTCAGCTCGCCGCCGCTCGAACCGCGCTCGAGCCTGCTGCGACGAGCCGTCCTCGCCGCCATCGCCATGTGGGCCTTTTGGATCCTGGCGTATGTCACCGGCCTTTCGACCCACGGTTTCTACAAGAACTTCCACCACACGGCCGGAGGACTGAGCGCGGCCGCCGACCAACAGATCGCGTCGGCAGTGCTCTGGGCGGTCGCCGCCGCCTGCTTCATCCCGGTGATCTTCTGGAGCGCACTGCGGTGGCTCCAATCGGAGGAGGATCCCGACGCCGAGCTCCTGGCCCTCGCCCGCGCGGAACGGCGCCGCGGGCTACCGCCGCTTCGCGAGCACCCCGGCGGGACGGCGTCGGCGCCTTGACCCGTCGATGGCTCTCCCCTCGGGCACTTCTGCTCCACGCGGAGTGCCTCGTCGTGGTGGCGGGATGCGTCGCCGCGACGTGGTGGCAGGCCGGACGGGCACTGGGTGGCAACGGACTCAGCTGGTTCTACACCTTCGAATGGCCGGTCCTCGCCGCCATCGCCGTCGCCGCCTGGTGGCATCTGATCCACGAGGACCCCGAAGCACGCGCCGCCCGCAAGCGCCTGCAAGAAGAGATCGCCCCCGCGGACAGGCAGGCCGAGTGGTGACGCCCGTCCACGGCACAACCCGTCCGATCGAAGAGAGCGACCGGTGCGCGGGTACGGGCGATGCGGAGGCGAAAGGCGCAACACGGCTAGAGACCGGCGGTCGGGTCGGGCACGCACGCGGTCCGAGGCGCCCGGGGGACCGGCTCTTCAAGTGGGTGGCGGCAGTGGCCGGCGCGTGCCTCGTCGGCTTCGTGGTCTTCGTCGTGGTGCAAGGCCCGGCCGGTACTCCGAGCCCGAGCAGCGCCGCCCTGGCATCGAGGCCCCCCACCCTGCTCGCGAGAGGCACTCTTGCCCCACCCTTCACCTTGCCCGCCTTGAACGGCGGCCTCCCCGTGAGCCTCTCGTCCTTCCGCGGGAGGCCGGTCGTGGTGAACTTCTTCGCCTCGTGGTGCCCCCACTGCCGCGCCGAGTTGGACGCGGTGGCGAGCGAAGCCCAGGCCGCCCGGGGCAAGGTGGCCTTCGCCGGCATCGATGCCAACGAGAGCTCGGAGTCGACCGCCGTCCGATTGCTCGCCGAAGCGAGAGCGACCTACCCGGTGGGGCTGGACAACGACGCGAAGGTGGCCTCGGCGTACCTCGTGGACGCGCTCCCCGTCACCTACTTCTTGAACGCGGAGGGCAGGGTGGTGGGCACCGCGGCCGGACCGCAAACGGTTGGCTCGCTCCGGCGATGGGTCGCACGGCTCGAGGAACAGCGATGAGCCGGGCCGACGGCTCCTCGGTCGAGCAGCACTCACCGTCGGCGGATACCGAGGAGCGGGGGGAACCAGACCAGACATCGGAAGCGTCGAGGAGGGTCGACCGCGCGGCGGCACTGAACCGGGGGGCGCCGGGCATCCCGCCTGCGTTCGTCTGGTGGGTCCTCGGAGGAGCCCTTTTCCTCACCGTCGGCGGGTTGATCGGCGAGCACCTCTTGTCGGCGGCCGGTTACAACCCGACCCCGACGACGACACCCCCGACCGTGGCGTCTGCCTCGAGACCCACCGCGGTGCCCGCACCCACCCCTGTCGGATCTCCGGAGTCGCTCGCCTCGCCCCTTCCGGCCTTCATGGGCCTCAGCACCCCGACTCCCGCTCCGGCGCCCGCCTTCAGCCTGACCGACCAGAGCGCGCAGCCGATCTCCGTACCGCTGCAACCTCCGCGGGTCGTCGTTCTCACCTTCTTCAACTCGAGGTGTGACGACATCTGCCCGGTGATGGCGCAGGAGATCGAGCAGGCCGACCGCGACCTCGGCGCCCAGGCCGCCGACGTCGAGTTCCTCTCGATCAACACCGATCCGACTGCCATCGCCCAGAGCGCCGAGGATCCAGTCCTTCGGAACACCGGGTTGGCGGCTCTCTCCAACTGGAGCATGCTGACCGGACCACTTGCCACCCTGGATGGCGTCTGGAAGGACTACGGGGTGTCGGTCACGGTCGCTACGAAGACGGGACTCGAGGCCCACAACGACCTCCTCGACTTCATCGACCCACAGGGCTTCCTGCGCTACCGGGCCACACCCTTCGCGAACGAGAGTTCCACCGGGTCGTTCAGTCTGCCGGCCGCCAACATCGACCGCTGGGGTCAAGGGATCGCTGCCTATGCCCAGCAACTGATCGGGCAATGACCGACGCAACCCTCGCCGAGCGGACCGCTCCGCCGTCCTCCACGGCCCCGATCTGGCGGCGCCGTCGGGGCCTCGCGATCGCGGCCGTCGCCGTCGTGATCCTGCTGATCACCGTGCTGACCGATCTGCCGACCAGTAGCTCGCGCGCCGACGACATCGCTGCCGGCGGGAGCGTGATGACCGAGGTGAACTCAGACCTGGCCCCCTGCGCCTTCGCCCTCAACCAGGCGATCGGCATCTGGAACCTCCAGGCGGCGCACCAGCTCACGGCTGCCGACCGCGCGCCCACGCCCGGATTGCTCAGCGACGACCAGAGCGCGTGCTCGTTCACGAGCGAGGGCATCTACGACCTGGCCAACATCGACGTCCCCGGCACGCCGGCCGGCAAGCACCTGGGCCAGATGGTCGGGATCGCGACGTTGTGGACGACGTCTGACGCGCTGCGGGCGATCGAGGACGTGCAGACGCTGATGTCCAACTCGAACGACACCACAGCACGGCAGGACCTCAGCAAGCAGGAAGCGCAGCTCGCCAACGATCGCCGGGGCGCCCTCGCTCAGGAGAGGGCAGCCGACCATCTGCTGGCCACCCACCTCGCGCCGGTCGACATGCCCGCTGTGACGGCGTCGACTTCATCCTGAACCCATGGGCACCGAGAGCCTCGCGCGGTGACCTGATCAGACCCGGAGAGGCGACCGCTTTCCCCGGTCGAAGCCACAAGGTGTTGCGATCAGAACCCAAGCGCCTCATTCACCAAGATCGCCGTGATCCGGCCGGGCGTGGTCACTCGATTGATGATCAGGACGTTGTTCACTCCACTCGGTACGCCTAAGACCCGGCGAGCGCGTTCGTCTTCGAGCGGGAAGGAATACTCGTAGATCCGTCGCATCCCCGCCTCGGTGTCGGTGACAATCTTTTGGCCTCCGATTACCAGGATGACGTGTCCCGCCCCCGACACGATCGGTCCCAGCTGACTCCCACTCGCCGACGCAATGAGTAGTGAACCAGCTTCAGTCACCGCATGAACACTGCCGACGACGAACTCGGGTGAGGCGGCGACAAGCCGCATCTCACGAGCCTGCATCTCTCGATCCATCTGGTAGAGCCGCAGACGAAGAGGCTCGTACCTGCCGCTTCGCTCGATCGCATCGGCAACCCCGATCGTCTCCAGTGTTCGAGACGTGTTGTTGAAGACTTCCGCTCCATCTTCGAGCAGGGACTCCACAAGATTCTTCGCTTCGTCTCCGCGTCCCACAACAAAGGCTCGGATACCGTTTTGCTCGAGCGCGTCAGCAACGGCTGCAATGCGATCGGAAGACGCCAGCTCGGAGAACTCCGAGTTCGTCAGATCACTCAGATCCGTTCGGCCTTCACTCACCCCCCACCTCCGCCAGTCGCTGGTGTACGAGCGCGACCGACATCGAACCCTCCCCGACGGCCGCGGCGCATCGCTTGATCGACCCCCGCCGGACATCACCGGCGGCAAAGAGCCCGGGAAGATTCGTCTCGAGCAGAAACGGTTGACGAGAAAGAGGCCAGTCCTTCGCGACGAAACCACCACCGACCTCGTTGCCGGTAGGTAAGTAGCCCGCCTCGTCCATTGCCAACCCGGCTCCGCTCAGACCCTCGGTCCGTGGAACGCCACCGATGCAAATGAACAATGAGTTGGTACTCACCTGCCGAACCTCGTGGTCGTCGGATGACGAGATGAGTACCGCACGGAGCTGATCGTCCGCCTCGACGCCCACGACCTGGGTGCCCGTTCGCACGTCGACGTTGGGAATACTCGAAATCTGGTCGATGAGGTACTTCGACATGGACGCCGCCAGGTCCTTTCCCCGCACCAACAGCGTCACGCGCGCCGCATAGCGTGAGAACCGGACGACAGCCTGCCCTGCAGAGTTTCCCCCGCCGACGATGACCACACGTCCTCCGACGCATCCCAGTGCCTCACTCGGCCCTGCTCCGTAATACACGCCGGCTCCGAGCAGGTCCTCGATTCCCGGAACTTCGAGGCGGCGCCATTCCACACCGCTGGCAAGAAGGAGGGTTCTTCCTCGAACGTCGGTGCCGTTGGAGAGATGAGCCAGGTAGTCAGAGTTGTCCCTCGACACCCGTATGAAAGAGCGAGCCAGGAGGATCTCGGCGCCGAAGCGACGGGTTTGGGCCACCGCTCGCGTCGCCAATTCGCTCCCACTGATCCCATTCGGGAATCCCAGGTAGTTCTCGATCATCGATGTCGTGCCGGCCTGCCCACCGGGAGCGATGGCCTCCACGACGACCGTTCGGAGACCCTCCGACGCGGCGTACACCGCCGCCGCGAGACCGGCAGGCCCGGCGCCGACGATGACGAGGTCGTACTCGGAACGAGATGGGCCGGAGACCATCCCCAGGCCCTCGGCGACCTCCTCGACCGTTGCAGGTGCGAGCCGCCTGCCATCCGGCAGGATGCACATCGGAAGGATCGCGGTGTCGACGTAGGAGCTGCCAAGGACCGTCTGAATTCTGGTCCGATCGTCGAGATTGACCCATTCGTAGGGCCGACCGTTTCGACTGAGAAAATCGCGGATTCGATACGCAGCAGGCGAGGACCCACTGTCGATCAACACAACGCCAGGTGTGACGGGACGGGTGTCGTAGTCGAACATCGACATAGCTCCAGCCTCCTGGATCCAGGTTGCAGACGATTCAGAACGGCGGCCCCGCCGGATCGACGTACAAGCCCGCTCCCCGTATAGCGCGCATGGTGCCTGGTCATCAACGTCCCGACCCTTCGGTGCGGAGAGCACCGAAGGGCGCGGAAAGCGTCACGCAGGACTGACTGCCCTTGGTGGCGGGGCCGGGTCTGCTCATCCGTCCAGGCGATCGACGCCTCCGTTCGGCAGGGACAGTCAGATCCCGTTACTTCATAGTTCGGTAGCTCCCGGCGCGAAACTCGTCGACGAGTGACAGGTGGGAGGGATACCAGTCGAGATCGGCCTGTGCCCTGGTCGCAGAGGTACCCTGGTCGAGCAGCAGCACCTCGGCGAATGCGTCGCCCACACGGGCCCGTGCCTCTTCGTCGGAACCTGGTACCGCTCCTTGTGCACCGACGGCGACGGAGGCCGCCTCCGTCAACTCGGCAACACTCGAATTCGTTCCGTTGCCGATGACGTAGTAGCCACGAGCTGATTCGTTCTCCAGAACGCGCCGGAAGAAGTTCGCCAGGTCCGCTACGTGCACCGTGGACCAGTGCTGTTGCCCCGTCCCGATCATGATCAAGTTGTCACTGGCGTCTCGCGGTGAACCGAGAAGAAGCCCCGGAAGCCCGCCCCCACCGTCGCCGTAGGCAACGCTGGAGACCGGCACGACGCCGCGTATGTCTCGAGCACCGACTACCCGGCGTTCGATTGCCTCTTTCCACGAGACCATCGCAGGAGGATCGAAGCGAGATCGCTCGTCGATCGATGAGTTGTTCCCGTAGACCCAAAGGCCACTGATGTGAATGTAGGGCTTGCCGGTGCCGCCGAAGGCCTCGAGGACTGCGTCCACCATGGCGGTGTCCAGCTGCGCGCTGGTCGCGCCACCGGGACTGGCCGTATGGATAGCTCCATCCGAATCACTGAGCACCTTCGCGACAGCTGCACGATCGTACAGGTCGATCCCGACTGCGTCCGCGCCCCGGGATACCACCTCGGCTTGGCCGTCAGCCCGGACGAGGGCCGTCACGTCGTGGCCGTGCTCGAGCAATTCCGTGAGTACATGTGATCCGACAAAACCTGTTCCACCAGTGAGCACCACTTTCATAGCCGCACCTCCTGTCTCGAAAGCCTCTTCTCTCCTCAGCTTGCCCTCTCTTACTTGAATTGTCAAGTCATTTGGTCGCGAGTCGCATGGTGCCGGAGCGCCCGACGCGGGCCCCTTTCACGACCAATCCCATGGTTCGCCGGCCTGGTTCCAGTCTCTCTTCACTTGCCCACCGACTCGGGCACATCCTCGTGCCTCTCCGACGGCGAGACGGAATGACTTGCCAGTTCAAGTCACCTCTGGATATTCTCATTCGATGACCCGTCAAGTGACTGGCAGATGCCGGCCGAGGGAGCTGTGGTGCTCGTAGACCTGGCCCGAGCGCCCAATGAGACGCACCGCGGAGCTTCGGACCGGTGACGGGGGGAAGCCAACGAAGCGGTGAAGAGCAGCCCGTGGAATGGCTCACGGCGACCCAGCTGGACTCGTGGCTCTCGGTCGTTCGCCTCTTGACCTGGCTCCCTTGGTCGATCGATCAGCAGCTCCAGCGTGAGTCGAATCTGAGGATGGTCGAGTACCAGGTGCTCGCCATGCTGTCCGACACTCCAGAACGAACCCTGCGGATGAGCTCGTTGGCCGAAGTGACCAATGCCTCGCTGTCCCGGCTTTCGCACCTGGTCGATCGCCTCGAGAGGCGAGGTCTCGTGCACCGCCAGCCTGATCCCGGCGACGGTCGATTCACCAATGCCGTCCTGACCGAGAAGGGATCGGAGACTCTCGCCGAAGCGGCCCCCGGACACGTCGCCCATGTGCGATCGCTCGTCATCGACGTGTTGACCCCAGAGCAGTTGCGACGTCTCGGCCGCGACGCAGCGCGCATCATGTCGCGCATCGACACCACCGGCATCAACTAGCTGCGGGGGACGGCCTGTGGGTGCCCGAAATCCCGCCAACTCCTGGGAGCTGAGCCTTCATGCCCGCGCTCTCGAGGGCAGGTGCCGCGCCAGGCACGCTCGCACGTTGCGCCGGCCTAGCTGCCTGTGCGCTCTCGGTGACGGCATCCCGGCCAGCAGCAGGGACGACGCTGGCCCTCCTCCAGCTCCTCCTGGGTCCGGCGAATGCGGCGTTCTCGGGTCATCTTCTGCTTGGCATCCTCGACCCAACAGATGAACTCGTTGCGGGCCAGGGGTGTGATGTCCTTCCAGGCATCGAGCGCCGTCGGCTTGGCGATCAACGCCTCGCGCAGGTCTCCTGGAAGCTTGTGCACCACCCCACCGGCCACCCGCTGGCTGCTCACAGGGCCAGCGTAGCGGTCCAGGTTTCGCCATCTCGGCGGACCCAATCGCATGATCAGAAGGCGGTGCCTGCCCGGTGCCGGGCGCCCCCCGGGCGCTCGACTATTTCCAAGCGGGAACCCGGGTCCGCACGTCTTGATGGCCCGCCCAGTCGGGACCCCTAATTCCTCGGATGGAGCGACGTCGACCGGGGTGTCTCAGTTCGGTCAGCCCGACGGTAGCGGCTGCCACGGTTCGACGCTCACCCAACAAGTTGCCGGAAGAGGAGTGCCTGCTATCGACTTGCACAGCGAGGACGGGGGCGAATTGACGTGCAATTCGACCACCTGGTACTGGGTCGGGCCATAGCGTTTCTCCGGCCCGTAGCTGAGCACGGGAGACCAGGTCCCTGGGAAGTTCTGGATCTTCGACATGGCAGTCACGAAAGTGCGCCGGTTGAGGTCGGAGCCGGCGTTCTTTGCCGCAGTTGCGAAGAGAGCAATGGCTTGGCACCAGCCGGCGATCGGGCCCTGCTCTTCGATGTCGTCGTTGATGTTCCCGGGCGGAATCTCTGGATAGGCCTGATGCCAGAGATCCCAGCACGTGCGCAGGCCGCTGTCGTAGCCACCCTGGGTCTCGGGTCGGGGACTGTCGATTCCACCCAACGTCTCGGTGGTCACCCCCTGCTGCCCGTTGAGGGCCTTGCTGTAAGGAACCGGGATCAGCCCGAGCGACGAGAGAATGCTCGACTCGTAGTCGCTGAGGAGAAGCCGCGGGAAATATTGCTGGGAAGTCTCGGCCTCCAGAACCGGATAGAAGACGTTGAACGGCATGAGGGGGATGACGGAGGTGACGCCGGCGCCACGGAGCTGCTGAATGACCAACGGCGCCTCGGCATCGGTGGACGCCGTGTCGCCGGGGTCGGCGTCAACGGTCTTGACGATTGGAGTGACGCCGGCAGCAGCCAGGTCAGGGAGAAGGTAGTCGTTGAGAGCGGTCTGGTCGGAGGCCCTGTTTCCGGCGATGACGCCGACCTTGATCCTGGGTCCGATCAAGTCGGCGCTGAGCCCCCAGTTGACCACCGCCTGAAGGATGGTCGTCTGATCGGCACCGAGCCACCAGAGATAGGGCGAGCCCGCATTCGTCCAGTCGGTGACCGTGGTCCACGCGCCGATGAAAGGTGTGTGGCCCTCTTGGGCGACGCAGAGCTCATTGTCTCCCGTCCAATCCCCCAAGCCGTCGACGACGGCGAAAGCTGCCGGCGACCCTTCAGTCCACGTCTTGCACAACGCCCGCATCTCGATTTCATTTGTCGGGTCAAAGTTGACAATGATCGGGTTGATCTTTCGGCCGTGGATCCCCCCCGTGTCGTTGACCTGTTTCACGAAGAGCTCGATGGCCTTCGCCTGTTCGCCGAACTCGGCATCCGCGGCGAACCCCTCTCGCCCGGCCAAGGAGCTGAGGGACACGATGGGAAAGACGACATTGATGCCGTCCTTTGTCACTCCCCGGCTCGAGGTACTGGCCGTGCTCACTGCCAAGGGCGAAGTGCCGCTTGCCTGCCCGGTTGATCCCGAGTTCGTCGCGGTCGTAGAAGAAGCTGATACCCCACACGCCGAGGTCCCGGCGAGGAGGGCACCGATGATCGCCACCTTCTTGACGCCACGGAATCGAGGGCGCCCAACCCGAAACGAACTCATCGAGACTCGTCGAGACAAGTGGCCGACCATATTGATCGCTCCTGCTGATGCCCTACCGGCAGTCCATTGAACACCGTCCACACTGACGAAGAAGAAAGGCAGCGTGGGCTGATTGCTCGATACCATATCGCCGCCGGCGGCTCGGAGTTCGCTGTCACACCAGGGTGAACATCCGCGTTTTCGAACCGCTGTGATGACAACAGCCGGCATCGTCCCGATCAATCTGTGGTGCAATCGCCCGCGCAATCCATTGGCAGTCCTCTCGGGCGCTCCCGGGTTGTGGGTTCACTCTGGGGCCGACCAGTCGATGCCCTCTCACCAACATCCACCCGGATCGGTGCTGAAGCGTGAGTCGAAACAGGAGACCGTCGGCCGCGGTACCCCTGATGCTTCTTTGCCGCCAGGCGCGGCAAGAATCGTTGCGTGGGCTGCAGGTCGCGGATCGCAGTGGGGGCCGTCCTCGCATGTCTGACCACGTCGAGCCTGCTGCTCGCCGGACCGGTGCCCCAGGGTTCCGCCCTGCAGGTAGACCGCCCGGTCGTCGGGATGGCGGCGACCCCCGACGGCAGGGGCTACTGGGAGGTGGCTTCCGACGGTGGCGTCTTCGGTTTCGGTGATGCCGGCTTCTACGGCTCGACCGGCAACATCCACCTGAACCAGCCGGTCGTCGGCCTGGCGGCGACCCCCGACGGAAGGGGCTACTGGATGGTCGCGGCCGACGGGGGCGTCTTCAGCTTCGGTGATGCCGGCTTCTACGGCTCGACCGGCAACATCCACCTGAACCAGCCGGTCGTCGGCCTGGCGGCGACCCCCGACGGAAGGGGCTACTGGGAGGTGGCTTCCGACGGTGGCGTCTTCAGCTTCGGTGATGCCGGCTTCTACGGCTCGACCGGCAACATCCACCTGAACCAGCCGGTCGTCGGCCTGGCGGCGACCCCCGACGGAAGGGGCTACTGGATGGTCGCGGCCGACGGGGGCGTCTTCAGCTTCGGTGATGCCGGCTTCTACGGCTCGACCGGCAACATCCACCTGAACCAGCCGGTCGTCGGCCTGGCGGCCACCCCCGACGGCAGGGGCTACTGGATGGTCGCGGCCGACGGGGGCGTCTTCAACTTCGGTGATGCCGGCTTCTACGGCTCGACCGGCAACATCCACCTGAACCAGCCGGTGGTGGGCACGGCGGCCACCCCCGACGGCAGGGGCTACTGGATGGTCGCGGCCGACGGGGGCGTGTTTAACTTCGGTGATGCAGGCTTTTATGGGTCTGCACCCTTGTTGCCACCGCCCGGACCACCCAGAATCGCCCTCTACGGCGATTCACTGGCTTCCGAGGCAGCACAGGACTTCCAATACCTGGGCGGCGCATCCGGAGCATCGGTGCGCATCCGAACCTTCCCGGGCGTTGCCGTTTGCGACTTCCTCGGCACGATGGCTGCGGATGCACAGACCTGGCAGCCCACCGCGGCGGTGCTCGCGTTCTCGGGCGACGCGTTCACACCGTGCATGGCCGGCTACACGCTCGGGACACCGCAGTATTACGAAAAGTACATGCAGGACGTCCAGGCGGCGATCTCCATCTTCCGAGGAGTAGGGACGACGGTCTTCCTCGTGGGTTTGCCATTGGACGAGTCGGCGAGCCTCAGCCAGAACGTCGTCGCCCTCAACCGCGTGTTCCAATCATTGGCAAAGACCAATGCCGGTGTGACCTACGACGACGCCGGCCAAGCGGTCATGGCGAACGGAGCCTTCACCCGGACGCTCCCGTGCCTGTCCTTCGAGCCCTGCACCGATCCCGCGGGCACCAACATCGTGCGCGCGCCGGACGGCATCCACTTCTGCCCGAACGGCCAGACTTCTCTCGAGGGCTACTTCGAGGTTTGTGACGTCTACGCATCGGGCGCTTTCCGGTTCGCTTCGACGATGCTCGGCCCAGCTCTGGCCGCTCCATAGGCCCTCGGTTCGTGCACCTGAGCTAGAAGGCGCCCAGTCGTCGCCCTCTACCTGGCCTTCGTGAGAGGGCTCGAAAGGCGCGCCCGGGTTACCGGCTCGCAGCTAAGGGCTCAGGACGATGAGGGCGGATAGAGCGCGGTGAGGGTAGCAGCGCCGAGTTTGAAGGCTTGGAGGTCGTTGGAGTACGAGTGCGAAGTCGACGAGCAATCGACCTCGGTTGTGTTGGTATCACCAGACGACGCCATGACGGTCACGACCGGCCCCTGCACCGGTCTGGGACAGGTCGGGACGTTGAGGTTGGCTTGAATGGGCGCCGTCGCGAGCAGCTGTCGACGGTGGCTTGTCACCCAGTCCTCGACAAACGGGACTCCTTCGGAGAACGCCGGCTGCTGACCGTTGTCAAGACCCTGGCTTGCGGCGAGCGCCGGTACGCCCAGTGAGACGGCTTCGCGAGCGGCGCCCACGGTTCCCGAAAGCGCCGCCGAAGGACCGAGATTCTGTCCGAAGTTGATGCCAGACACGACGAGGTCAGGTTTGAACGAGAGTCCGTGATCCTTGATCCCCCAAATGACCGTATCCGCGGGGTACCCCTGCACGGCCGTCGCAGGGTATCCGCTCTGGGTCCGTGCGACCGACGTCATCAGCGCACCCGAACTCGAAGGCGTCGTCTGCTGGCCCGTCCCACTCTGGTTGGTGAGCGGAGCGACCACCGTCACGCTCGTGTGCGGGAGGGTCCTCAGGCCCTGCACCAGAGCGTCGATCCCCGGGGCGCCGACGCCGTCGTCATTGGTCACCATCACCGTCAGCGTTTGGCTCGCGGGCTCAGTCGAGGGGCTGCCGGATCCCGACGAGGAGCTACAAGCGCTGAGGAGGAGTGGGGCTCCGAGGACCAACGGAGCAAGAGCTGAGCATCTTCCGAGCAGCCGGCCGGACTTCCTCTTCGCTTCGCAGTTCCTCACGAATGCTGGCAGCGGTCTGCGAGACGACCCGTTCCTCGTTCGCACTGGTCGCATCGGGCGCATGTTAACCAGCCTCGAGTCGGACAACCGTCTGACCGTCGTGGCCAGATTTGCTCGCTCCCGCTCGCTTCGTTCCGATAGCGGTTTCGCATTGCTCCTCGCTGTCCCGCCCGACTCTCCACAGGCACTTGACAGTGGCCATCGACCGCCTCCGCCATTGCCGCAGGTAGCTTCTGGTTCGGCCCTGCCTTTCGTGGCCAGGGCAGATCGATTGGGGGTTGTTGTGATGGTCCGAAAGCTTGCTGCCGAATTGCTTGGGACACTGGTGCTGGTCTTCATCGCCTGCGGTGTGGCCACCCTCTCATTCGGAAAGGGCTTCAACTTTGCCGGCTTCACGCTGGTTCACAATCTCTCCGCCGGAATCGTCGCCACCGCGTTGGCCTTCGGCCTGGTGCTACTCGCCTTGGTGTACGTGCTCGGACCCATTTCGGGATGTCACGTCAACCCGGCCGTCACCATTGGCGCCATCCTGACACGTCGAATCGAGCCGGCCGAGGGCGCTCTTTACGTCGTCGCACAGTTTGTCGGCGGAATCCTCGGGGCGTTGCTCCTGTGGGGAGTCTTCAGCACCTCGCCCTTCTACCACCGCACGGTTACCGGTCTCGGTGCTGATGGCTACGGCAAAGCCTCGGATGTGCACATCAGTCTGGGCGGAGCGTTCTTAGTCGAGGTGGTGCTCACCGCGATCTTCGTCTTCGTCATCTTGGGAGTGACGTCTCGCATCGCCAATGCCGCCACCGCAGGCTTGGTCATCGGCTTGACCCTCACCTTCGTCCACTTGATCGGCATTCCACTCACCGGGACGTCGGTGAATCCAGCTCGGAGCCTCGGCCCGGCACTGGTCGTCGGCGGGACCGCCCTCAGCCAGGTTTGGCTCTTCCTGGTCGCTCCGGCCGTCGGCGGCATCGTCGCTGCCCTCATCTATTGGGTCCTCTATCCCAAAGATGCGCCGGAGCCGGTCGAGACCCTGGATCCGTCTGCCGACTGACTGGCCCGACGGTTGGGCAGGGTCACTTCCTGCCCTACCACTCCGTTCATGAGCGACCAGCCAGCTACTTCTTGGTGGCCGCCTTCCACTTCTCCACTAC
Organism: uncultured Acidimicrobiaceae bacterium; assembly: GCA_963769905.1. Classification (GTDB taxonomy): domain Bacteria; phylum Actinomycetota; class Acidimicrobiia; order Acidimicrobiales; family RAAP-2; genus Bog-756. Next base: position 857,577 of record CAVYNG010000001.1, on the reverse strand, counting down.
GTCGTTGGCGATGCGGCCACGAGGCGCGACCTTGATGCGATGTGCCTTGGCCCACGCTCGGACCTCGCTCCGGTCGTAACCCTCGGATCGCCGAGACCGGCCTCGAGCTTGTGCGGACCTTCCACGACGCGCGTTCGAAGAACGCGGAGTGGTTCGCGCCCGATCCACGTACGGTCTTAAGGTCCTTCGCAGCTCGTTGGCGTTCGATCTCGATAGGTCGATCTCGTAGTTCTTGCCGTCAAGAGAGAAACCGACGGTCTCTGACGCCGGGGTCCCGTCAAAATCGTCGACCACTGAGACTGTTACCTCTTCGACCTTTGCCATCTCACTCCCTAATTCGCTCTCGACCGGACTACGTAACAAGCGCTATTCAGTATTAATAGCGGACTGTCGGCGGCGAAGCCAAGTTTCCGGCCCGGCTGGCCTCGAGCAATCAAGTACTCGCGTGGGTCCCCGGACAATTTCATCGATAGCGACGAGATCTGAGCGGTTCGCCGCTGGCGGTGTCGAATACCCGATTCGCCCGAACGAATGTTCCAAGCAAGGCGACCCCACGGGGTACGCAGGGCCGCCCTACTTCGTGGTGGCTTCTCGACGGAATCCGGTTCGACCGACACGTGTCGGCGACGACCCCTGCCCGCGACTATTCGAGTGGCTCACGCATCTTGGCAAGCGCGACCAATCGGCGTTCCATCTTTACAGGATCGGCCGCGTCACGGGTCCGAATGCGAGTCTCCAGCTGATCGAGGCGCACGGCCTCACGCTCCACGAGCTTCACCCGCTCGTCCCCTTGCCGTTGTCGGAGGGCTCGGAGAAAAGCGGCGTGCGCATCGACTGCTCGCCCAATGCCGGCGCTACGGGCAACCGCGGAGTACGTAAGACCTCTCTCGCGGAGGGCTAGGACCTCTTCATCAGTGACGCGGCTCGACCGAACCGGCCTCTTTGGGCCCGAACGATCCCGACGGTCACCGGAGTCCTCGCGCCTTTGGTTCCCTCGTCGACTAGGCAGGGCGCACCCATTTGGCCTGCTGGCCCTTCTGTCCTTGTTCGGTCTCGAACTGGACCCGCTGACCCTCGACGAGCTCCCGATAACCGGAGCCATCGATTGCCGAGTAGTGGACGAAGACGTCCTCGGTGCCGTCGTCAGGGGCTAGGAATCCATACCCTTTGGACGGATTGAACCACTTGACCTTACCTTCTGCCATTGGGGTTTCCCCATTTCTCCACGCACACACTTGCGGGAGACCGGAATGTCAACCAGCAACGACGGACGATCTGCGTGACTCACCGAGCGCCGCCGGACAGCGTAGCAGGACTCACCCTCCGACGGACCCCGTACCGCGCGACTTCGTCGGTACCCGCCGGAGGATCCAAGCGGGACGACTCGGACCGAGGCTGGACAACTCTGTCGTCGTTCCACCCCTCCCGAGCATTCGTCTCCCGCCGATTCAGAATTTGACGGGCGCCCTCACGCGAGGATTCGCCGCGACGGGGCAACACCCATCCTGGGCGAGGGAAGTGACAGGTGTAGCCGTTGGGGTAGTGCTCGAGATAGTCCTGGTGTTCGGGCTCGGCCTCCCAAAAAGGCCCGGCAGGGGCGACCTCTGTGACCACCTTTCCAGGCCAGAGCCCCGATGCTTCGACATCGGCGATTGTGTCCTCGGCTACACCGCGCTGCGCATCGTCCAGGTAGAAGATGGCCGAGCGGTAGCTCTCGCCCACGTCGTTTCCCTGACGATTCAGGGTCGTGGGGTCGTGAATCTGGAAGAAGAACTCCAGCAGGTCGCGATACGACGTCTCCTCGGGGTCGAAAGTGATCTCGATGGCCTCAGCATGTGTCCCGTGGTTGCGATATGTGGCGTTGACCACGTCACCACCGGTGTACCCCACCCGGGTGGACAGCACCCCGGGGCGCTTGCGGATCAGGTCCTGCATGCCCCAAAAGCACCCCCCGGCCAGAATCGCCCTTTCGGTGCGGTTACTCATCCTTCACCTCCTCGCCCTCTTTGGGCGCGTCGAACAGCTTCTTGTACTTGCCATACCCTTCGGCCTCGAGGTCTTCGTAGGGCACGAAGCGGAGGGCGGCCGAGTTGATGCAATAGCGCAAGCCGCCCTCCTCGGCGGGACCGTCGTCGAAGACATGACCGAGGTGGCTGTCCCCATGGCTCGAACGGACCTCGGTGCGGACCATTCCGTGAGTCGTGTCCGTCGTCTCGAGCACGTTGCCCGGCTCGAGAGGGACGGTGAAGCTGGGCCAGCCGCAACCGCTGTCGAATTTCTTGATGGAGGCGAACAGTGGCTCCCCTGAGACGATGTCGACGTAGATCCCCGCCTCCTTCTTGTCCCAGAACTCGTTGTGGAAGGCGGGTTCGGTGGCACCTTCCTGGGTCACGGCGTACTGGCGGTCGTCCAGCTGGGCGATCGCCTCTGGCTCCTTGCGGTAGACGTCCGTCATTTCAACCATCCTTGTTGCTCGATACCCCCAAGTCCCCCCTAGTTCACACCCGATGGGGTCATCGATGCGACGGGGCCGCCGCCCACACTCCGGAGCGGCCTCGGGGCTTCCCGCAGAGAGCCCGAAGGGCACATCAGCTGACGGCGGATAGGTGATCCGGCCGGTCGAATCACCCACGTCAGACGGTCAGAGACTGGCTGACCGCACTCCTGTCCACAGGACGGTTCAGCCGGTGGGCACAGCACCTACGACGTCGTCGACGTTCACCCCCACCCCCGGAAGGGACCCCAGGTTCGGGGCGTCCCCAAAGGCGAAGACTCCTCCGTCGGCGCCGACCAGCCAATAGCCCTTGCCGTCAGGAGTGGGAACGATGCCCACGATGTCGGAAACCGAGACGTCCGATCCCGGCAGAGATCCATAGGGGCGGGCGTCGCCGAATGAGTACACGGTCCCGTCCGATCCAACTACGTAGTAGCCCTGTCCGTCAGGGGTGGAGGAAATGCCCGCGATGTCGTTGACATGGACACCCATCCCCGGCAAGGAGCCGAGGAACGGTGCGTTCCCGAAGGTGAAGACCCCGCCGTCTCGCCCGACGAGAAAGTAGCCACCGCCTCCGGGGCTCGCGACGATGCCGACAACGTTGTCGACGTTCACCCCCACGCCTGGCAGTGAGCCGTAGAAGCCGGAAGACCGGCCCGACGGAAAGACGAAGACGCCGCCATCCGAACCGACAAGGTCGTACCCGGTGAAGTTGCCGGTCGGCACGATCCCGACGATGTTGTCGACGCTGATGCCTAGCCCTGGGAGCGAGCCGTAGAAGCCGGAAGACCGCCCGGTCGGGAAGACGAACACGCCGCCATCCGAACCGACAAGGTCGTACCCGGTGAAGTTGTCGGTCGGGACGATCCCGACGATGTTGTCGACGCTGATGCCCAGCCCTGGGAGCGAGCCGTAGAAACCAGAAGAATTCCCGGTCGGGAAGACGAACACGCCGCCATCCGAACCGGCGAGGTCATAGCCATGCGATCCGACCGTTTGGGGAGTGTGGCAGCTCGCAGCATAGGCACTCGTCCCAGGCCGGAGCGCCTGGCCCGAGCTCGGACTCACCATGAGGCACGACTCGTCGACGGCCTGGAAGGCGCTCGCCGGTATCTGTTTCAACTGATCGACATCGTTGTACGTCCACCGTGCGTCGGCAACGCCTTGGAAGAACCAGTTGCTGCCGTTGTCGGCGAGGATGAGTCCGTAGTGCTTCATCGTGGTCAGAACGGTCTGGCACAACGCGTTGCAGCTCGAGGCCGGGAGCGTGAAATTCGCGTTGAGTCGGAATCGCGCTCCCATCGGTGGACAACTCGCATTCGCTTGACCGGCTTCGTGGCGGGCCGGCCAGAGATAGGACTTTTGCGTGCACTGCGCGGTGAAGCGGATGGCGTGATCCATTGCTCCCGAACCGGCCTCGTCGTAGTTGACCAGGCCGGGCAGGATGGGTAGACCGGCTGCGTCGGCTGACGTCCATCCCGCGGGGCGCAAGGCGTTGGAGTCGAGCTTCCAGATGGCGCCAGATCCGGCCGTGGATCCCGACGAGCTGTAGTGCGCGTCGTAGAGCTCGTAGAGCGTGCAGGTGCTCGGATTGACCATGATCGCGTGGCGGTCCCCGGTCGATTGCGAGCCTCCCTCGATCGGCGTACCCGCACTGAAGGGATAGGGACCCGGGTCGCTCTCGGCGCCGTACTGGAATGAAATGTCGACCGGCGGTTGTGTCGGGGACACGACTTCGTAGGGAATTCCATAGGGCGTGGATGGGTCGCCCGATGGACCAAAGTCTGGGTGCAGGAATGTGGTCGAGTTGTCCATGCTGGCAAGCCACGTCCTACTGTTCGGATCGACCGGCAATCCCGAGATGTCCGTGTTCCACACGTTGTCCGCCGGGTACATCTGACAGTTCGAGCCTGGGAGCGTGACATTACGCGGCGAGGATGCGGCGACAGACACCGACGGGTGGCCCTTGCGCGACGAACCTTGCGCACCAGCGGGTGTCACGAGGGCGCCGACAATGGCCAGAGCGGCAACGCCGCAGCTGGAAAGCGCCAGAGCTGGTCTCTGCACGGCCCGCGCTCTAGGTGCCGGTTTGCCCTGGAGTGCGAGAGGTCCCGAGCGTCGCTGCGACGATTTCGGGTTCAGATGCTCCGAGGACGATCAATGCCTCGGTCAGCACCTCGGCGTCCTCGTCGTCTTGTGCGGCATCGATGATTGATTTGATCGCCAGGAGGCGCGCTGCTTCCCGATCCGTCTTGCGTCGGCGGCGAACTCTTCGTTCTGGGAGTGTGCCCACGTCGTGCCCCCCGTTGGACTCCGTCATCCGGTATCGGCAACACCCTCGATCAACTTGAGCCGTCGGGCTGGCTTTCCACGGGAGGCGGGAGCGGCTACCCGTCCAGATCAGGATCGTCGTCACCGAGGCTCCGTCGCAGCCGGGCGACCGAGCGGTTCAACACCGCGACCTCGTCTCCCAGCTCTGCCAACCGGGCTTCGAGTGTGTCGATCTTCTGCTCGAGATCCGTCCGGTGGTCGACGTCGCCCGATGGCCGGCTGGGTGAGTTCCTCTCCTGCTCCCGAAGGGATCGATGGGGCGCCTCCGTAGCCGGCTCGCCGACGACCATCGAGTCGGTCTCACCTGAGGGGGCCGATGCGCTCGGTTCGATGGCGAGGAGCTGCTGCCAGCGGTCCTCCTTTTGCCCGGGACGTCTCGGCAGCAGTTGCACCAGCGGTTCAGGGTGTCCCGCGAGGCTCTCGAGCTCGCGTTGGGCTGCGGCAACCGAGTCGAAGTCCGCCATCCGCTCCGTGCGCGCCCTGAGCTCACCGGCAGTCTGGGGGCCGCGCAGCAGGAGCACCGCTATCAGCGCTGCCCGTTGGGCGTCCAGTCCATAGGCCTCGTCGAACACGTGCCGGTATCGCGTAACCGACTTTCCGTGGGACGGCAGTACGAAGCGCACAAGGCCGCGGGCCTTCAGTTCATCGAGCGCTCGCTCGATGGTCAGGTCGTCGAGATCCATCAAAGGCTGTCGATTCGTGGACTGGTTGCAAGCGGATGACAGCGCGTTGAGAGTGAGCGGATACTGCTGCGGCGTCGTGAACCCTTTCTCCACCAGGCACCCGAGTACGCGTCCACCTTGGGCCGAGAGGGTCATGGGCCGACACTAACGGTCGAGGGTGCCGCGGGCCGTCCACACGTCTCTGCTGAAGAATCACTTGCAGTCGTCATGGCCGCAGTTCAAACCGCCATCGGAGTGCAGAACTCGACCAGCCGTCGGGGGAGCGAAGTGCGACCCGATCAAAGGCGTATCGGAGTCGACCACAGACGAAAGCAGGCCGTCCCGACTAGGAAACGCCTAGACGCTCTTGCCAGGAATGATGGAGCCGCACACCGGTGCCGAACCACTCACGACGTGGAAGGTCGATCCGGAGAGTTGGGTTACCCAGTAGCACTGCTTCGATCCCATTGCTCGCTCGCTCCAGTTGACCGATTGATGTCCGCCCCACAAGCCGGAGGCCTGATAGTCCGTGATGTGAGAGAGCGATGTGATCAGCGAGTGCTGGGTCGGGGTCGCGCCTGCCCCTTGAAGGCCCTGCACGAGGCCCAGGACCGAAAGGTAGCCAAGGGTCTGAGCGAACGTCGGATCGATGTGGATCCCCGCGTACGTTGCCAGCGCGTTCTGCAACTGCTGCGTCGCCGCCGTGTGCATCTCGACGGGCTCGAAATTCGCGAAGAAGTAATCGCCCTGTGCCGCTTGGACGGCCCCCTGTCCGGAGTTGAACAGATCTCCGCCATAGCCCGTGGGCAACAATGCCGCCTTCAAGTGGACATCCTGCTGCTTCAGCGTGTTGATCAGCGAGAACGCCGTGGTGGACAGGACGCTCAAGTCGACCCCGTCTACCCCGGCGCTCTTCATGCCGAGTGCAACCGGTGCCACGTTCGTGCTCCCGAAGGGGAAGCTGTCGTTGAGATACCCCGCCTTGATCCCCTGCGCTTGCGCCGAAGCGGCTGCGGCCCTCGCCGCCGCCGCGGAGCTGGGTGAGATCGAATAGCCGAGGCTCCCGAGGTTGGTGACCCCCACGCTCTTCAGGAAGAGGCCGGCGGTGGTCGTCACCTTGGTGAAATCGAGGTTCCCGAGGACCGAGAACATGTTGGAGCTACTGGGCGACAGCCACTCGGGGCCGTCGAAGGCGGCCCCGACCACGGGGATGCCCTGGGACGTGAGGTAGTCGGAAGCACCGAAGGTCAGCGACGAGAGGGCCAGCACGGCGAAGACATGGTCCTGTGCGACCAGTTGTTGTGCTGCGGTGAGCGCCTGAGAGGGGCTCGAACCGGTGTCGGCGACGACGTACCTGATCCGGTAACCCTCAGTACCGGCGACCCCGATGCCCGCCTTGACCCCTGCGACCGACGTGGCGGCTTCTTGTGCCGCTGGTCCAGTCAGGTCCGTCAGCAATCCCACGGTGAAGGTTTTGGAAGGTCCACCTCCCGATCCGGACGCCGGGGTCGAGCTCGGTGACGCAGCGCTGTTGCCGCACGCCGCGGTGACCAGCACGATGAGGCATGCAAGTAGACCTGCACGCAGCGAACTCTTCCGCAATGGACCGTCCTTTTCCTGAGGCGCCGACAGGACCGACACCGTCCGACCCTCAGCCGCCGCTTCCGCGTGCTGCCATCGCCCTATTGCTTCTTCGAAATTTCGACCGGGACGTATTCGGGATCTGTTTCCTCACGCATGGAGAGCCGCCATCGGCAGCAAACGTCATCCTTGCCGACCCGTGGTGGAATCGCCAGGATCTCGACCTTCATGTTCGGGTGGTACATCTTGGCGGTCTCGATGATCGAGGCCGGACAGGTCACATGAGAGGCCTTCTCCGCGATGTCGGGACGGCCCATCGATTCCCACTGATCGACAGAAATGCACTTGTTGAAGGTCATGATCCCGACATCTGATTCGGGCATCTCGAACGTCAGCTCGAAGGCCTTGCCAGGGAAGGATGAGGCGTCGACCTGGATATCTTTCATGAAGGCTTCGACTGAGCCGTCTCCGACCTTCATCCACCGCCCTTTCAGGTCGCGCACGGCGGGCAGCACGATCTCACTCCACAAGTCCCACTGGATCGCAAACATCGCATCCAGCCCGTAACGGATCACGATGTCCCCGGCCCAACCCTCGATTGCCGTCAACAGATATTCGTGGCTGCCCAGAGCCCACTTCACGAGCTTTTCCTTCGGGTCGTCGACGGAGACCGCTTCGACTCTGAACGGGTTGATGGTGACCACGCCGCCGTTGGCCTGTTTTGCTGCAACGTCGTCGGCTACTTCCGCGACGAGCGTTCCGGCTTTCTCCGCCGGGATCTCCATCCACTCCTCCAGCATCGGAGCAAGCTGGGGTAGGACGATGGTCTGCCACGCTTCCGCCTGGATTTCTCGGACCAGCTCATGGCCGTAGCGATTCTCGACTTCCCCGGCCCAGCCTTCGACGCACACCCGGTAGTACTCGTCGCTCATGGCGATCATGTTGACAAGGGCCTGATTCGAGAAGTCCGAGAACCGCAAGTCGGACTTGAACGGTCCGCTGTAATCGGGAAGCTCCGCGCTGGCGTCGACTCGGATCTCCGCTCGGGTATCGGGACCGCTCGGCTTGTGCACGCCGGGCGGATCGACCACCGGGAATTTCTTGAAGTTGTGGAGGTCGACGGGGATGTCGAGCGGAGCTGCCTCCTGTTGCTCCTCGTAGTCCGCGCCGACCTTCCGGACGTCCATCACCTTCTGAATCGCTTCGTCGGACTCGGTCATCGCCGACCTCCCTCGGATCACCTTCGTCCGGGGAAGCTAGCCGTTCGGCTAGCGAGGGCACAAGCCCTTGTAGGCTCGGTGCCGTGAAGCAAGCTGCCGAACGAGTTGCGCTCTCCGCACCCGAGACGGCGCCTCTCAGTACTGCTCAAGCCCGCGTCGTGGCAGCCTCTCTCGAGCTGTTCGCTCAGCAGGGAGTAGGCGGCACCTCCCTGCAGATGATCGCCGACGCGATCGGAGTGACCAAGGCAGCCGTCTACTTCCAGTTCAGAACCAAGGACGAGATCGTCTTGGCGGCTGCAGAGGACGAGCTGTCCAGACTCGAGGCAGTTGTCGACGCGGCGGAAGCCGAATCGTCCCGAGCACGGCGGCGGGACGAACTCCTCACAGGCATCGTCGATCTGTCCGTCGGCCGGCGCCGAACGGTGAGCGTGATACTCAGCGATCCGGTCGTGCTGCGTTTCTTCTCGGACCATGCCCGCTATCGGCGAGTGGTCGACCGGCTCACTGACCTGCTGATCGGGCCAGGCACCGGGGCTGACCGACACCTCCAGACCGCGATGTTCATGGCCGCAATCAGCGGGGCGGTGATGCATCCGATGGTGGCCGACTTCGACGACGAGACGTTGCGGAACCAGCTACACCAGTTGGTACGACGGTTTCGCTGACCTCGCGCGGGCGGTGCGCACCGTCGGCGGCGTTCTGACCGGGGTCGAGTTGCGGCATCCGCAGCCGCCCGTAGAGTCGGCAAGTGGCACCGATGATTCCGCCTGCCGCCATGATCGAGCATCGGCGGGCAGTCGAGGCTGGTGAGGCCTTTTACGTAGACCCGGAGACGGGCTACCTCGTCCTGACGGAAGTGGCGTTGAGGGACCGTGGCGAGTGTTGTGGCAGCGGATGCCGGCACTGTCCCTACTCGGTCGAAGAACAACGGAAGGCCGGGCGCCCGAAATCCTAGTTGTGGTCGCAGCGGTGTGCGCTAGCCGGGGCCACCGACTTGGTGGAGTTCGATGACATTACCCGCAGGGTCCTCGACGAAGGTCTGGCGATTCGGCCCCACGGTGATGGGATCACCGACCGCAGCGCCCTTTGTACGCAGCTCCTCCACCACTCGATCGAGATCGGCGACCTGAATTGCGAAGTGCTGACCGACATTCGACGGGACGGGGCCCTCGAGGAGATGGACCTGCTGGGTCCCCAGGTTGATCCACGCTCCTCCGATACCGAAGTCTGGACGGTCCTGGCGCAGCGTCCCCCCGAGCACCTCGGTGTAGAAGGGAAGTGTCTCGTCGATATCGAGGACATTGAGGGCGATGTGATGGATGCCGAGTGGTTCCATGGAGGACCAGTCTCCCCGATCAAAGGAGGAGCTGTCTGGGAGCCGTGGTTGCAGTCCGCTCGCCGCATCGGGTCGGAGAGCAGAACGAGCTCGACGTCCGCCAGTCCGATGGATGGGCATCCAAAATGGCGAGACCCTGGGCATCGGCTACCGATGGCCAGAGACTAGTCGCCTTCTGCCGCTTCCTCTTCCGCCACGGTCAGCTCAGCTGTCGGGTCTGCCTCGAGCCGATCGTCTGGAATCGGAAGTCCGCTCCGGACGGAACGGCCGTAGGTGCCGGCGGCAAGTCGCGCCTCGGCCCGTTCGACCGCAGCCAGTCGAGCCCGAAGTTCGTCGGCGACGGCATCCTCGCCCTCCTGTGAGGTGAACGACGCCGCGGGATCGGCGATGTCGCCGGTCTCGCGTTCCGATGCACGGCTCTCCTGACCCGCGCGTCGTATCCGACAGGAGCGGTTCGAGTCGCCGGCGCTCGGCCGCCAGCAGCTCCTTGGCACGGGCCTCTTCCATGGTGTTCTCCTCGGTGCACTCGGTTTCACGAACTCGACGCGGCGGTCTGAGTCGCGAGTCTTGCCGACTATTCGGGGTGATCATCCTCACCCAAGACAGCCGCGGCTCGTCGGACATCGTCGGCCAACACGAAGACCGGTACGCCGTCGGCGAAACTCACAGACTCGTAGACGGAACCCACACCCACGGTCGCTTCGATACCCGCAGCGCGCAGTCGTGCGGCGATCACCTCTGCCTCGAAGGGCTGGACCCGCGTCAGCTCCACGAGGTCAGAAGACTCTGTCTTGGGAGGTTCTTCGTCGCTCGGCAATTTTGATCACCGGGAGTCGGAGGAGTGGTGACGATGTCGATCATAGGACGAGAGCACTTCGTGGCACGCTGACTTCCGAGAGGACGGGCGATGGCGGCGCCGATTCTCTATCGTGGGTTCATTCGTATTCCCCGGCGCTTCGCACTGGACGAGACCGACGCAGTGAGGGGTTGAGGTGGCGACCCTTGCGCGAGCCGGCGATGCGGCCCGCCGGCGTGCGCTCGAGATCCTGCTGTCCTCGGACCTCGAACCCATCGTCGACATGGTGGCCTGGACAACCGGGCTCGGCTGGTACCACGTGGCGTCGGCCGAGGGGGAAGTCCGTTTCCAGCGGCGAGTGGCACGCTCCGCCAAAGACTCCTCCTGGATCTTCGAGCCGGAGACGCGATGGGGACGCGACCCGCTCGCTCGGCAGGACCCGGCCGACTTCGGCTCCCTCGCCGACGAGCGTTCGATGCCCCATCCACGCCGAGCCGACAACACCTACCCCCACGCCTTCGACCACGTGGCTCAGATCTTCGACCACCCGTCGGCCCCCGACCTCGTTGTCCAGCACTCGGCCGCCCACTTCTGGGGCGACCAGGGCGGCCACATCGGGGAGCACGGCTCGATGGGCGTCGTCCAGGCCCGAGCTCCCTTCGTCGCGGCCGGTGCCGGTATCCGCTCCGAGGGGACGGTCGACCGGTCGTGCCGGTTGGTGGACGTGGCGCCGACCGTCCTCGACCTGCTCGGGTGCCGATACCAATCGGAGAGCAACCGAGGACTGCGCCTCGCGCGCCAGGACGGCGTCGCACTGGGCGATCTTCTGACCGGCTCCGGCGCGTCTCACGTCGTCGCGATGCTGCTGGACGGAACCAACGCCAACGTGCTCTACGACCTGGCGAGCCGTGGTTTCGCTCCCGCAATCTCTCGGCTGATGGAGGCCGGGACCACCTACCGCTACGGGGCGATTGCGTCGCTGCCGACGGTCACCTTGGCCAACCACACCACCATCCTCACCGGGTGCCACCCCGGACACCACGGTGTCCTGCACAACGCATGGGTCGACCGGACGACGGGCGCTCAGGTGGTGACCAACTCCCCCTCGACCTGGCCCACCTCGATGCAATGGCTGAGCTCCGGGGTCGAAACCGTCCACCATGCTCTCCACCGGTCTTTTCCCGGGGCGGTGTCGGTCTCGATCAACGAGCCTTGCGATGCGGGCGCCGACTACTCGATCTTCGACCTCCTGCGGACCGGGGAGCCGATCGACCGCCCGCCGCCGGCGGACGAACTTCCCGACGCCACCCAGCGATTCGTTCGACCCAGCAAGGACTTCCGCTGGTCGTCGCAGATCGACCACACGGCAACCGAGCAGTTCGGGGGCATCTGGAGCGGGGAGTATCGAGGACGCGATTGGGCAACCCCTCACTTCACGTGGGTCAACTTCACCCTTACCGACGCCGCGTTCCACGAGGGCGGCCCCTACTCCGAGATCGCGGCGGCTGCGGTGCGCGACACCGACGCCCGGATCGGCCGAATCCTCGAAGCCGTCGAGCAAGCCGGTGCCTGGGACCAAACCGCTTTCATCCTCGTCGCCGACCACGGCATGCAACAGGCCGACCCGCAGGTCACCGGTGACTGGGACGTCGCCCTGGCCGGCGCCGGGGTGGCCGCGCGCGACGAGGGATACGGGTTCCTCTACCTCGGTGCCACCTGACCCGTCGTCGCAACTCCGGCGCGGCGTCTCACGGCCGGCTGCGTCATCGCCCGGCGCGGGGGCCGAGCGAACCGATGCCGAGGCTGCCGTCACCTCGGTCACGAGCGGCACCCGCCCGAGCCTCGGACGCCAGCGGATTCATCTGGGGCGGGGCCACCCGCGTCAGGGTGTTGCGGTCGATGTGGCTGAAGGGTTCGTCGCGGCCGGGGATCTCCAAGACGCCCTCTTCCTCGTAGGACCAGGTGTCATCCTCGTTGATTCTGACGTGGATCCGATAGCTCAGGGTTCGGAAGGACTGGTCGAGGAACGGGTTCGACAGGATTCCGTAGACCTCGGAGCCGAGCGTGGCGGTGAGCTCGAAATCGGTGGCGTCGACGGAGGCCGAGCCGGACGCCAGCAGCACCTGGGCTCTTGGAATTCCGAGGGTCAGCGTCACCCTCTCCGCAGCCGGTTCCCAAAGCCAATAGCCGACCTGGTCGTGGAACGTCTCGATCTCGCCCGGCTTGGTGATGTGGGTGTGGTAGCGAAGTCCGTAAAAGAGCTGAGGGCCGTTGGTCTGACGGTCGATGGGCTGCAGCTCGTAGTGCTCGACGAAGTGGTCGGACTCGGAGCCCGTAGCGACGGGGTGTTGATCGGCGCCCTTCCGACCCTCCCAGACACCGGCCATCGCGGCGAGAGGTCCGAGCTCGGCGAGCGTGTCGGGGCTCCCCTCGGGCTCCGTATAGATATCCGGTCCGTACTCGGTCACCTCACGTCCCTTCGGCCACGCGTGGAGAGAACAAACGCGCCAGAATTTTGGCGTGAGCAGCGTATCAACGCATCTGGGTGCCCCCACCGTGGAGGTTGCCGATCACCGATGTCGCCGACCGAAAGCGTGCCCGAGCGAACCTCGAGGCGAACCGGCAGTTAGATTGCGGCGATGTGGAAGGGCGAAAGGCCATCTCGGTTCCGGAAGCCGAGTGCCCAGGGCCGCCCGGCCCGCTCGCGAACGTAACGAGAGGAGATCTGGATGAGCGACAAGTCCGCGTTCACCGAAGAGGAATGGCACGCGTTGACAGAGGCACCCTTGCTGATCGCCGAAGCTGTCTTCCTCGTGGGGGAGCACGGCCCGATCTCGATGGTGAAAGAGGCGAGCGCGAGCGCGCGTGCCATCACCCATCCCGGTGAGCACGCGGGAGCAAATGTCCTGATCGGGGAGATCGTCGCCGAGGCGAACACGAAAGAAGCTCGAGCCGAGGCGAAGAAGCACCGCGGTCCGACTCCCCAAGCAGCCGTCGACGGCATGCTCCAAGAACTTCGGCCTGCGTCTGCCGCACTCGAGAAGCTGCCACCGGATGAGGCCGGCCAGGTGGCAGCGTGGTTCATCTCGATCGCCGAGGCAATCGCTCGATCTGCCAAGACGGTGAATCCCGTTGAAGAGGCGACCATCTCCAAGATCGCTGCGACATTCGGAGTCGACAGGAGCTGACCTCGACGTGCTCGTCTCTCGGTCAGGGTGTCTTCGCAGGACTGCCGAGCCGATCTGCAACGCTCGCGAAGAGCGCCTCGAGGCATTTCTGCAGAAAGAGGACCGGGGAGTGGCGACATCCCTCCCTCAGATCGGCAACGGATCGCTGCCACTGCCGGGTGTGAAGGAGGTGGCAGAACTGACGTGCGTGCTGTTCGGCAAATCGTCGCCTCGTTCTCTTGATGTTGCTCGACAGCAATTCGACGTCTGATCGGTTGCCGTTCGTCTCTGCCCCCCAACGGGTGATCATGACGGCGTGGATCGCGGCCGTGTTCATCGTTCGCGAATCGCGCGTGAACGACACACTCTCCGGATAACGTCGCCAACCAACCAGCGGATCCGGCACTGATACGACCGGACCCTCCTGAATCACACGGAATGCGAACTCACAGTCCTCGTACAGCGTCAAGTTGGAAAGGAACCCACCGATCCTCTCTACGACCGTTCGGCGGACCAGCAACGTGTTGATTCTCGGAAGATCCACTTCGCCGGAGAGATAGCTCTCCGTCAGGGCTGAACGGACCCTCACCACCGATCCGACGTTCTCACCGCTTCCGTCGAGGAACCAGTAGCCGGAGTGGCACGACCCGGCGGCCTCGTCCCCGCACAGGGCGTCAACCTGACGAGCGAGCTTGTCCGGTCTCCAGATGTCATCGTCGTCCAGGTAAGCGATGAAGTCTCCCGATGAATGTGCGAACCCGACGTTTCTCGCTACTGAGACGCCGGCATTGTCCTGACGCACGATCCGGGCATTGTCGATACCCTTGACTGCTTCGCAGATGGCATCGGGCCGGGTGGACCCGTCGTCGACGACGATCAGCTCCCAATGCGGGAATGTCTGACCGACGACGCTTTCCAGCGTCTCGTGGAGATAGATACCGCCGCGGTTCGTCGCCAGAACGATGCTCACGGCCGGACCGGTGCCCTTTCGGAGCCGACTCATTGGGACTTCATCGGCCCGGTGCGTTCGAACTGAAGGTGGAAAGGGACCTCGACGAGGCAAAGACTCGTCCCGTATTCGGTCCGACATAATCCGCCTGTGAGAGCCGACAATCCATCCACCGAGCCTGACAATCGGACGGGTCGGGCTGGAGAAGGGAGTCCGTCAGCGCTCCGTCTCGACTCGTCGGTCGACATCCTATTTGTGCCTGAGGAGGTGAACGGGAACTCGGCAGGTACGACGCATCGGCACTGACCGCCGACCAAGCGGCGGAACGTGTCGACACTGCCGGCCGAGGCCGGCGGGGGTAGTTGAATCCACAACGATCTGGAAATCGCAGTCCTCAGCGAAGATGGGATCGGTTGTGGGGCAACCATGTTTCTCGAACACATCCGCTCGGAGGATCCGGCGGTGGCCAAGAAGCAGGACCGGATGAACTGGCCCAACCGCGCGGTGGTGTGCTGCGACTGCAATCGTCCGAGTCTCGACATCATTGAGCAGGCCGGGTTCTCCTCGCCACAGACGAGCACCCCGAGTTGCCCAACGCGCCCAGTTTCGTGCGCCCCGCCGTCGTCGGAGTCACCAGCGCCCGGCGAGAAGCCCGACGGACGGCCTCGGCCGATGCCGATCGGTCCTCCTTCACCTCGTAACCGGAGTGGCCTTACGGCGAGGGGAGCGTTCCCGACCCGAAGTAAGGGGCATCGAAGGCGAAGATGCCGCCGTCGGATGCCACCAGCCAGTAGCCCCCGGTGACCGGGTCGACGGCCATGCCGACGACCGGCGCGTCGAGCGGAGTCCCGCCCATCGAACCGTCGAAGGCCGCGTCCCCGAAGGCGAAGAGTCCTCCGTCGGAGGCCACCAGCCAGTAACCGCGCCCACCGGGGGCGGCGGCCATGCCGTTGACCGGCCTGTTCAGTCGAAGTGAACCGGTCGATCCGAAGAACGGCGCATGGAAGGCGAAGATGCCGCCGTCGGATGCCACCAGCCAGTAGCCCCCGGTGACCGGGTCGACGGCCATGCCGACGACCGGCGCGTTGAGCGGAGTCCCGCCCATCGAACCGTCGAAGGCCGCGTCCCCGAAGGCGAAGAGTCCTCCGTCGGAGGCCACCAGCCAGTAGCCGCGCCCGTCCGGCGTCGGCGCGATGTCGACGATCGGTCTGTTGAGGGCATGGCCAGCCATCGAGCCGTAGAAGGGCGCATCCCCGAACGCGAAGGTGCCGCCGTCGGACGCGACCAGCCAGTAACCGTGGCCGTCGGGGGTGGCGACGATATGGGCGATGGGAGCGTTGAGCGCTTGGCCGGCCATGGAGCCGTAGAAACCTGCTCCTCCCTCGGTCCGCACCTCTCCTGCGGCATCGGCGATCCAGTAACCGCTTCCGTCCGGTGTCGCAGCCATCCCGACGGTGGCTCTGTTCAGAGTGGCAGGAGAAGCGGACACGGTGATCGAGAGGGTGGCAGAGCCCGAGAACCCGCCACCACCGGCCACTTCCACCGCGAAGGTCGACGTCCCTGGTGCAACCGGGGTGCCGCTGACGGTCCCGGTCGTCGAGTCGAGCGAGAGACCTTCCGGCAAACCTCCCGAAATCAGGCTCCATCGGTACGGTGCGGCGCCACCGCTGACTGCGAGAGTGGTCGCATAGAAAGCGGATTGCACCCCTGGGGGAAGCGACTTCGTCGTGACCGTCGGAGGTACCCCGGCGCCGGTAAACGCGACATCGTGCGCGCCCTTCCCGTCATCGGCAGTGATCACCCATTCGTCCCCGGTGTTGCCAGGGGCCCGCGGAGTGAACCGCACGGATTCGGTGACGCTGGAACCTGCCGTAAGGGTGGTCCCTTCCGGCAACGCGGTGAGCGCGGTGAACGGCCCCTTGGCAGGTGGTTTGGACTCCGAGATGATCAGGCTGCTTCCCCCCTGGTCGGTCAGCTTGAATGTCTCGGTGACCGACTGACCGAGGTTCACGCTGCCGTAGCTGATCGACATCGGGGTGATGGTGAGGACCGACGACGGGGTCGAGGCCCCGGTCAACGTGACGATCTCGTTGCCGCCGTCACTGTCGACCTCGAGTGAGCTCGTAAAGCTCCCCTCCGCGGTCGGCGAGAACTCGATGTTGACGAATACCTCGCCTCCGGGTGAGATGGTGTCTCCCGAAGTCGGTGCCCCCGAGGCGGCAAACGGTGCAGCGGGCAGCTCGACGGAAGAGATGGTCAAGGTCGACGACCCGTCGTTGAAGAAACCGACCTGCTGACTTGTCTGCGATCCGGGAGGGATGCCACCGAAGCTGACGCCGTTGGTGGTGGTCCCCAGTACGGGGCCCGATTCCTCGCCCGTCGCGGAAAGCGGAACCTCTGCCGTTCCGTTCTCTTCCGTGGTGACGGTGACGCTCGCTCCGGCGATCCCGCCCGTGGTCGGCGTGAAGGTGACGGGGACGCTCAGCGACTCGCCGGTGTTCAGCTGGGCAGGCAAGGCCGGGCTCGGGCTGCCGAGCGTGAAGTCGCCAGGGGAGGCGCTCAACCCGGTGATCGTGGTGTCGACGTTGGCGGTCACCGTGAGGGTCTCGGTCGTCGAGTGACCGACCACGGTCGTCGGGAAGGACGGAGACGGGGCTGTCACGGGCGAGGGAACGGGCGATCCGAACCCGACCACGTTCCCGTCGCGCGAACCGACGTAGACGCGGTTCCCGCCGATTCCCGGCGGATTGAACTTGGAAGCCGTGCCGACCGGGGCGCTCCAGACCTCCTGGAGGGCTCCGTCGACCGGCACCGGGCTGTAGGCGCGCAGCTGGGCGCCGACGCCGGAGCCATTCGGGGACCAGACCACCCACATGAGTGCGGAGCCGGAGGTGGTGCCGTTGGAGGTCACCACCGGGGCACTCGAGCCGAACCCGAACGCGTCCGAGGACTGGCCTGCCAGACTCAAGGTCGGGGTTCCCGAACCGTTGAGCCCGTATTGATAGGCGTCCATGAAACCGGTCGATCCACCCGCGCTCGGTGAGCCCGAAGCGGTCGGGATGTAGATCCACCCGCCGTCGCCCGGCCAAACTGCCGGGCTCGACCAGACCCCTCCGTTCGGACCGTACCGGCCGACCACTGCGTCGGTGCCGCTCGGGCCTTCTCCCTCGCCGCCCAGGGTGTCGCGGTTGAGCAGATAGACATACCCCTCCTTACCCACTGCCACGGCGAGATGAGGAGTCGAGGAGGTGCCGAACTGCGGGGGGAGTGCCACCGGGCTGCCCGAGCCGAAGTCGAGATCGTTTCCGTCGAGACTGGGAGCGTCGTAGGGCGCGAAGAAGTCGACCGCTTTGAGACTGCCATTCGGCTGCACGTCGACTCGGACCACCGACTCCCCGAGGTCGGCGGGTGGGCTGCTCCCCGGGATGGTCCCGTTCGGTGTGTCACCCGCCGAGATGCCGTTGCCAGTGGTCAGAAGCATCGTGCCGGGACCGTCGGAGACAAGACCGCCGCCGGACTGCCAGATGCCGCCGCCCGCCGAGGCGCCCTGGGCGGCATCCGACCACATGGTGGTGAGCGTGCCGGTTTCGGACACTCCCGCGACCCATCCCTGATAGTTCCCGATGTCGCAGTGTGCGGCGAACGCCGCATAGACCACACCGCCGAGGAGCAGCAGGCCGGGGCGCTGGTTCTCCAATCCTGCGTTGAACGTCTCGCTCGAGTCGTCGGCGGCCTTGCCTTGGATCTCGACCGGAAAGCCGGGCTCCTCCGCGCCGTCCGCGTCGAGGTTCAGTGCATGCATGTAGAAGGCCTGGGGACCGGAGCTGCCCGAGACGAACTGGACGTCGACCAGGTACTCGGTGTCGGTCGACTGATCGACCACCGGCGTCGACTCGATGCCGTAGGTGTCCTCGTCGGCGCAGCCGACGGCGCTCGACGATACCGGTGACCCGAACTGGCGGCTCCACAGGACCGCGCCGGTCACCGGGTCGAGTCCGTAGGCGTAGTCGTTCATGGTGTTGACCAGTACCTGGTTGTCGTCGAGGAGCGGCTGGCCGTAGACGGATCCGTTGACGGCCGTCTTGAACAGCTGACCGAAGGTCCCACTGCTCAAAAGACCCGGAGTGAGCTCGCTCTGATCCGGGTACCAGCCGGTCCGGAGGTCGTCGGCACCTCGGGTCGCGCCGTCGGTTGGCGCGGTGGCCGCCGCAGCGGGCCTGGCGGGAGCGAGGCTCGCGACGACCACAACCGCCGACGAGATCAGCACGACCGACGCGATCGTCGCGACGAGAACCCGGATGCCCCCCTTGAGTCTCACTCGCCGCCGCCGGCACCCGCGATCGAGGCGCCCGGTCGAGCGCCGTGGCCGCCGCGGACCCGACGACCAGATGCCACCCCCATCACGGTCTCGGTCACAGGACGACGACGCTTCGGAGCACCTCGCCCCGTTCCATCCGGTGAAAGGCCTCCTCGACCTCGTCCAGTCCGATGCGCTCCGAGACGAACTCGTCGAGTGGGAGCCGCCCCTGGAGATAGAGGTCGATCAGCAGGGGGAAGTCGCGGCTCGGGAGGCAGTCGCCGTACCACGAGGGTTTGAGCGCCCCGCCCCGGCCGAAGAACTCGATCATCGGAAGGTCCGGAAAACGCATGTCGGGGGTGGGGACGCCGACCTGGACGACGGTACCCGCAAGGTCGCGAGCGAAGAACGCCTGCTCGAGCACTTCAGGGTTCCCCACGGCTTCGATGCAGACGTCGGCACCGAGCCCGTTCGTGACTGCTCGGATCCCCTCGGCGGGATCGTCTTTTCCCGCGTGCACGCTATGAGTCGCTCCGAACTGGCGGGCCCATTCCAGCTTTCGCTCGTCGACGTCGACCGCGATGATCGTGGAGGCCCCGGCCAGCTTCGCGCCGGCAATGGCGGCGTCACCCACACCACCGCAGCCGAAGACGGCGACCGAGTCGCCCGGTTGCACGTTGCCGGTGAGCATCGCGGCTCCGAGCCCGGCCATGACGCCGCAGCCCAGAAGACCAGCCACCGCGGGATCGGCGTCGTCGGAGACGGGGGTGCACTGTCCGGCTGCAACCAGCGTCTTGTCGGCGAAGGCACCGATGCCGAGGGCGGGCGACAAGACGGCACCATCCTCGGAAGTCATCCGCTGGATCGCGTTGTGCGTCGCGAAGCAGTACTGCGGCTTGCCCTTTCGACACGCCCTGCATTGACCGCACACGGCCCGCCAATTGAGGATCACGAAGTCGCCCGGCGCGACCTCGGTGACCCCCTCACCGACGGCCGCTACCCTTCCTGCCGCCTCGTGGCCGAGCAGGAACGGAAAGTCGTCGTTGATCGCGCCCTCCCGGTAGTGCAGATCGGTGTGGCACACACCGCAGGCCTGTACGTCGACCAGTGCTTCGCCGGCACCGGGTTCGGGTACGAGAATCGTCTCGACCGACACCCGCTGCCCCTTCGACCTCGCGACGACGCCGCGAACCTCATGGGTCATGAACGGTCAATCTAACGCGCGGGGTTCCCTGCTCCTCTGCGGATGCGCAAGTGTGTCCACACAACCCATTGACGTCGACCGAGCACCGGGCTAGCAGTGAGGCAGTAGGTCGGCGGCCCGATACGTTTTCCGCGGCGGCACGCCGCCTGCCTCTAGGCCTGAGGCGGGTTGTGCGGGTGACCGGGATCTTGTTGCTCATCGCGGGACTGGCGACCATGTCGGCGATCGACGCCGACGGCGATCCCACCACGACCAACACCCCTCCCGTGGTCCTGGCGTCCGCTGTCGAGGTCACCGACACTCGCAAGGCCGGCGAGGAGCCCTCCCGGTCGGGTGACGGCGCACAACGCCGACCGATTCTCTCCGAAAGTCGGGCGAGTCGTGTTCTCCGCGCGACCCTCGGGAATCTTTGGTGCCCGCGGGTCCACCCGATACGAGGTCCCTGACCAAAGACGCCTCATTCGAAGAGCGCTGGTCCCACGCAGCTGCGAGCTGCGTCGACCGCGCTCTGGCATCTGCAGTGAATTCGAAGGATGGCGCGCGCCTCAGACGGGATCGTCGAAGCGCCCAAGGAGAGTCCAAGGAGAGTAAGGAAGTGACAGATGGGGAAGATGACGCGAAAGAGTCTCGACTCGCCCGAGGAGACCCGCCCGTTTACCGACGGCAAAGGCAAGCTGGAGCTGGTCAACCTCGACCCCGGCCCGGTCGGGAGGGCGACCTTCGAGCCGGGTTGGAAGTGGTCGTCGCACGTGAAGCCGATCGCGAAGACTGACCGCTGCCAGGCCGCTCACCTCGGCTACTACCTGTCGGGTCGGATGGTCGTCCGCATGGATGACGGTGAGGAGATCGAGTTCGGGCCGGGAGACTTCGCGGTCATTCCAGTCGGCCACGATGCGTGGATCGTCGGCGACGAGCCCTGCGTGGTCATCGATTGGCAGGGATTCGCCGACTACGCGAAGGGCTGAACGCCCGAGCGAGCCCCGCAGAGGCGAGAAGTCTCCGTGACCACCCGAATGAACGAAGGAGTCCAACAGATGGGATTTGTCCAGATCATCGATTTCCACTCTTCCAACGCGGACGAGATTCGAGCCCTCGCCGACGAATGGGAGCGTGCGACCGGGGAGACAGAAGACCCGCAGGAGGGTCCTGTGCGAGGACCGTGAGCACCGAGGGCATTACCACACCATGGTGTTCTTCGGCTCGTACGAAGACGCGATGGCGAACTCGGCACTGCCCGAGATCGATGCGTTCTCGAAGAAGATGGCGATCCTCACCGAAGGCGCTCCTACGTTTCTCGACCTCGACGTCGTCGAGGATCGATAACCGCGTGGATCGAGACGGATCAGGGCGCACGAGGTGGAGCGCCGTCACAGCGACGGCCGACGCCCGATCCGTCCAGATCTCCCAGCCGGTAGAGCGGGGCATCCGCCGCACCCGCTCCCGGCCCGGGACTGTACCCGTCCGCGTCGTCCAGCTGACCGAGGCGCGTCCACAAATTTGGTGATGCGGATTCGATTCACGCTGTGCGCGCTGCTCATCACTCGAGGTACAAGTCGTTGTGCACACGGTCCAAGGGTGCATGTGCGCTTTGCCCGTTCGACCGGGTGGCTCGACGATCCACCGAAAGACGACGCGATCGGCGCCCGATCGACTTTTGACGGCGCCGCGGCTCACTGCTAGACCACCCCGCGTTGGGCGCGCGGCAACTCAACATCCGGTAGCCCTACATGGAGATACCTCGTGTGGCGGGCGCGCACGAGTAGGACGCGACGAGAAGGGGGGTCCGATGCGGACTCGATTGACACGTTTGTTGTTTGCACCCCTGTTGGCGATTGCCCTGGGTGGTGCGGTTTCGATGCTTGCGTCAAGTGCAGCAAGCGCATCGCCGCTCGGTTCGTCCGGGCCGTACTCACCGTTCAAGTTCAAATCGCCCTTTGGCGGTTTCGGCCACAGCTTCCATCCCGCGTACGGCGGAAGTGGCGGCCTCTTCAGCAACTACACCTGCTATGCGGGGACCATTCCGCCTGGCTCGTACGCCTCTGTTCTCGTCAGCGGCATCTGTTACATGCCCGCGGGCAACGTCACAGTGAGGGGTGACCTCAGCATTGCTCCGGGCGCTTTGCTCGATGCCGTCACGCCGGGGGACCCCACGTCGGGGATTCCCGTCGTACCGGCAACGGTCACGGTCGAAGGGAACGTCTGGGTCGGCAAGGGCGCAGTGCTACTCCTCGGTTGTTCACCCAACATCTCCTGCTCGGCCCCTCCGGGCATCTCGTTCGACAGCGTGCACGGCAGCATCGTGGCCTCCGCAGCCCAAGCCGTGGTGCTCCACAATGTGGCCATCGGCGACAACCTGTCGATCGTCGGCGGAGGTGGCGGGCCGGCAGCTGCAAGCTGCAACGCTCAGCCCCCGCCGCCGGCTGCGCCCATCTCGAGTCTTCGGCCCTGGTCGGAGGATCCGAACCTTACCTTCACTCCCGTCTACACCGACGTCGAGGACGCCTCGATCGGCGGGAACTACACGATCAACGGTCTCGACTCGTGCTGGCTCGGATCGATCCGCAACCTGGTCGGTGGAAGTGCCACGTTCATCGGCAACTATTTCGGTGACCCGGATTCGATGGAGATCGGCAACAACTTGATCGGCGGGAACCTCACCTGTACTCAGAACAGCCCTGCACCCCAGTTCGGTGACGGTGCTGCTCCGGACCTGGTCAGCGGCAACGGCATCGGCCAGTGTGGGTTCGGCGTCGTCTTGCAGAATCCTTCTGCCCAAGCGATCGAAGCCAACGGGCTCTCACCCGCTGTCGGTGTCAGCGAGCACTTCGTGGTGAGCACGCGGAGCCTTGGCACGTATTCGGGGACCCACGTGTCGACCACCGTCGGGTCGCTCGGCCCACCGGCGAGCCCGCTGACCTATCCGGTGACCACGCAAGCGAGCGATCAGCTGATCGCCGAGATCAACAACTTCACCTTCACCGGTTCAGGGATCACCGGCACGGCAACCTACAGCGGAGGCCCGCCGGGACAGGCACCCGGCGAAGCCTTCCTCGGAACCGCGTACGGCAACGGGTCTGTGTCGTTCGTCGCCTACGACACCTGCGCGTCGTGCAGCTTCGACGGGCAGACCGGCACGGTCACCTTGCGTGCGTATGGGACGATCAGCCCGTCCGGTGTCACGACCGGCACGTTCCTGATCACCTCGTCGGGGGTTCCCATCCTGCCGGGTAGCCCGGTTCCAGGGCTTGCGACCCTGACCGGCTACGGCACGTTCTCCGGAACAGGGGACGCGGTCAACCTCGTCGAGCACCTCGGATTCGGTTGATTCCGGGCTGACACTCGGTCAATTCGCTTCCGGCCCCGGGTCACATCCCGGGGCCGGATCCGCGTCGAGACCTCGCCTCCGACCCTCAGCCTTCGACCGCGAAGAGGGTCCAGCTTCCGGGCACACCCTTCAGTTGGTGGTCCCCTCGGTCCGAGAACACGATTCCCGAACCCGCCACCAGGTCCTTCACCGTGCGCGACGCGAGGACCTCGCCGGCCGCGGCTGCGGCGGCGACCCGGGCCGTGATGTGGACCCCGATCCCGGCAATGTCGTCGCCGCGGCGTTCCACTTCTCCGGTGTGCACCCCTGCCCGGATGTCGATCCCGAGCGCGCGGATCTGGTCGCGAATTGCGCAGGCGCACCTGATCGCCCGCGCCGGGCCGTCGAAGGTCGCGAGGAACCCGTCACCTGTGGTGTTGATCTCGTTTCCCCGGTAGTGGTCCAGAGTCCGACGGACCACGGCATGGTGGTCGTCGAGCATCGTCCTCCATCGTCGGTCACCCATTTCGGCCGCGAGCTCGGTCGAGCGCGCGATGTCGGTGAACATCACGGTTGCGAGCACTCGGTCGTCGATCGGTCTCGGGGCGACACCCGTGAGGAATCCCTCCACCTCGTCGAGGAGTCGGTCGGACTCCCCCGCGAAGGGAAGGTGCTCGTCGCCCGGCAGTTCGAGCAGTTTCGCCCCCGGAATCCGACTTGCGACGTAGCCGCTGTGCTCGTAGCGGACGTGACGATCCCCACGACGACAGATGGCGAGCGTAGGAGCCTGGATGGCGGGCAGCACATCGGAGACGTCGCTCTCGAACACCGCCCGCGTCGCAGCGGCCAGGACGTCCGGCGTCGCGGTCAGACGCTCGATCCGCGCCCACTGCCGCCGAGCCTCCTCGGTCGTGACCATCGCAGGCGCGAGCATCTCGAAGCAACCTCCCGTGCCCCATGCGTGCTCGATCGCATCGACGTACGAAGCGACGAGGTCCGCGGGCAGTCCCCAGGGCGTCTCCTCGCTGCGCACATACCGTGCATAGGAGTTGACGAGCACGAGACCTTTTCCCCGTTCGGGATAGCTGGCGGCGAAGAACATGGTCGCGCCGGCGGCCTCGCCCCAGGCGAGGAAGGCGGCCGCCTCCGAGCCCGCCGCGTCCATGACCGAGGTGATGTCGTCCTTCCAGGTCTGCACCGCAGGAACCGCGTCGGCGTCGAGGCGGCCGGAGCTTCCGAACCCTCTCGGGTCGAAGGTGATCAGCCGCGAGAACGAAGCCAGTCGCGAGATGAACCGGCTGAACGCGGGCTCGTACCAGATGAGCTCGGCTGCAGTGCTGCCCGTCACGGGAATGACGAGGTCCATGGGGCCGTCCCCGGTCACCTGGTAGGCGAGATAGGCGCCCTCCGCCGTCTTCGTGTAACGGGTCGAGAGCGGCTCTGCCATCCCTCGAGTCTGTCCGCAAGGCGCGCCCGGCGCACTTCCGAGCCTCAAGTGCGACCGACTCCGGTCGGTGAGCCTTGCTCCTGCAAGACTGGCGCCGCCGCCCGCTCGAGCGAGAGAAAGCCGAACCCCGTGTCGATGGCCAATCGCCCTGAGGTCAAGACCGCGCCCGCTCCTGTCGTCGCGGTCGACACGGTGGTCCTTGCACAGCAGATGCTCGGCGCACTGGCCCGAGTGCCCTTCCGCCATCCGCTCAGTGGGCGCTCCAACCGGTTGTCCAACGTCGGCGAAGCAGTGACCCGAGAGGTCATCCGTTCCTTCATGGGCTACGCGAGCTCGCTCCCGGTCCCCGAATTCCGGTCGATCGAGTACATGCTCGACGAGCTCTGCAAGGTGGTCATGCCTCCGGTGGTGCGCTCGTTCGAGGTGAGCCAACGATCGATCGCACTCGGTGGTGTACCGGGGATCCTCTACGAGCCTCGCAAGTGCGAACCCGACGGGGTCATCCTGTATCTCCACGGTGGTGGCTACATCGGCACTTCACCCACCATGTACGCGTACTTCACCGCCTATCTGTGCCGCGAGACCCGGTGCGCGGTGTTCGTGGCCGACTACCGCTTGGCGCCGGAGTTTCCCTTCCCGGCCGGCCTCGAGGACGCCGCCCAGGTCCTTGCGAAGCTGGTGGAGAGCGGAGCGCCGAGCGACCGCATCTTCGTTGCGGGTGACTCGGCCGGTGGGGGCCTCGCGGCCGAGCTCGTCCAGGCCGCGCCCGGAGACCCCCACCTGGTGTGCCCGGCCGGCCTGATCCTCTTCTCTCCCGAGGTCGACATGACCCTCGACGAACCGTCGATCACCGCCAACGCGGCGCACGACATCCTTCCGTGGAACATTCCCACCTCGTCCTACCTGCACGGCTCCGACCCGGACAGCAGATGGGTGTCTGCGGTCAACGCCGACCTGACCGGCTTTCCGCCGACCTACCTCTCCTGGGGAGGCGACGAGATGTTCCGCGACCCGATCCGGCGATTCGCCGAGCGCCTACGCGCGGCCGGCGTGTCGACTCACGCCCACGAGGCCGCGGGGATGTTCCACGTGTTCCAGATCCTCATGCCGTGGGCCGAGGCGAGCCGTGAAGCTCGCGTCCACGTGGCCCGATTCGTTCGGAGTGTCATCGACGAGGCTCCGCCGGTCGATCCGGGGTACCTCGCCGACGTCGGCTGATCCTGCCGCCATGCCCCTCGCCGCCGTCGGGCGCCCACTCCGGGTGCGTGTTGACAGGCGCTCTTTTGGCGACGACCATCGACCGTGCACGCGAGGGAGTTGGATCAAGGGAGGATCGATGCCGGCAGAGCACGACGAGTTGGAAACAGCGACATCTGAACTCACGCATTCGATGTCCCGATTCATCCGCGCCCTCGACGCGGTCGGGGACTCCGAGGCGGCAAAGCGCCTCTCGCCTGACTTCCTGAACGGCGTCGAGCGACTGAGCGCTCGTCTGGACGGCATCCAGGAGTTCGGCAGCTGAACCTGGCGCCCCGAGCTTTCAGGCCGGGGACGGTCAGCCGGGCGGTGCCGGCGCACTCGCCGGCACCACTGTCGGCGTGCCATGGGCGGCGGCCGAGCGGTAGGCCGCCTCGACGATCGCGTGGGCGCGCAGTGCGTCGGTGAAGTCCGGACTTGCCGGTTCGCCGTTGCGGACGGCGTGCACGAAGGCCCGATCGGCCACGTACTGGTAGAAGATGAAATCGTCACGCGTCACGCCGTAGCCGGCGAAGAGCTCGCGGCGCAGCGCATCCAGATCCGGGTGCGCCGATTCGGAACGGGGGCGATGGACGACGAAGGAGTCCTCCGCAGCTCCGATGATGAAGTCGCCGGTGATCTCGATGGTGGCTTCCTCGAAGAAGACCTCGAGCCGGCGCTCCTCACGGCCCTCGACGCCGTTGAAGGCCGTGGCCACCGTGCCCACCACGTCGTTCGCGTGCGTGACCTGGGCGGTGGCGATGTCCTCCACGCCGAACCCGAAGATCGAGCGGGTCCTCGCGGCCACGGTGGCGGCCGGACCGAAGAGCCACGCGAGCAGGTCGCAGCCGTGGATGGTGTGCTCGAGCAGCGCGCCGCCGCCGGCCAGTGCCGGGTCGGAACGCCAAGAGGAATGCCCGGCCACCACCGAGCCGGTCGGCCAGAACTGGTCCTCGCGCAGCATGTAGCCGAGGGGGACCCCGTACGTGGCGTCGTCCACGAGTCGCTTGAGGTAGGTGAACATCGGGTTGAACCGCGACTGGAAGCCGACCTGTCCGACCACGCCGGATCTCACGACGAGATCGACCAGGTACTCCACCACGGCGAAGGTGGGAGCAAGCGGCTTCTCGCTCATGACCGCCTTGCCCGCGGCGATGGCCGCTTCGATGGTGGCGGCGTGGGTGGCGGTCGGTCCGGACACCAAGACGGCATCGACCTCGGGGTTGTCGACCGCGAGGTCAAGGTCGGGTCCGCGCGTCTCGAAGGCACAGTTGCGGTGCGCCGCGTCGCGAGCAGGAGTCGACGGATCGACCGCGGCAACCGCTCGGATCTCCCCGTCGGCCACCAGCTTGGCAAGGCCGTCCGCGTGGATCTGCCCGTTCGAGCCGCAACCGACGAGCGCGACCCCGATCTTCTCGCCGGACACGCTTCGGATGGTAAGCGCTCGATCGGACCTGCGCTCGGGAGCGGGTCCGCCGTTGTCCGGACCTCAGACGCCCGACTTGGCGAAAGGCCTGCGATAGACGAGGTAGTTGGCGCAGACTCGAGCGCCGAGCTTCTCGGCAGTCCGTCGCGAGGGCCAGTTGTCGTCGAGCACCATGGTGTAGCTGACGAAAGTGTTGCCCCGTTTCACGTGCTCGAGGAAGGATCGGGCGGCGATGGCCAGGTTCACTCCCCGCCCCCGGGCCACCTCCCGTACGCCGATCCCGAGCATGTTGAGCCGTTCGTCGGCGCGTAGATCTCGCCTGCCCGGTCGTGTCGCCATCTCCGAAAGGTCCGGGATACCGAGCACGGCACCCACCGGCTCGTCGTCCGCGTAGGCGAGGACGGACACGTCGTATCCCCCGAGCGGTCCGATGAAACCGAACAGGTCCTCCCATTCCTCGACCGATTGGGGAGTGATTCCCCAGTGCCGGCTGAAGGCCTCTTCCCAGACCGACGCGAACTGCGCCACCCGCGTCTCCTCTTCGATCTCCGAGAAGCTGGCGATCCGGAACCCCCTCGCCACGGTGGCCTCCAGCATGTGCTCCCAGAGCCGGATGCGCTCCGGCGTCACTTCGATCTTGTAGTCGACCCAGCCCTTCTCCGCCTCGAATCGGGCCTCCTTCAGCAGCGAGTGGTAGTAGGAGGGGTTCTGGCGCGTCGCGATGGGCGGCAGGGTTTCGTAGGAGTCGAGCAGGAAGGGCATGTCGAACGCAGGCCCCATTCCGGTCCGGACCGCGTCGAGACCCTGTGCCTTCAACCATCCGCAGGCCTCGTCCATCAACGCCCGGACCGGCTCGGTCGTCTCCGGGAGTGCCTCGAACAGCACGATGTGGCCGAGCGGCTCGTCCCAGTGGGCGATGTAGCGCTCGTCGACCACCGCGGCGGCGCGAGCGACGATCCTCCCGCCGGATCGAGCGACCAGAGGCAGCGTTCGGCGGCCGACGGCGTCGGGACCCTCGTTCTTGAGCAGCGGCAACTGCATGTCGGGGATTGCCGGCCAGTACGCGGATCGAATCGAGTTCACCTGGTCGGCGAAGAGACAGAATTCCGCCAGCTGCTCGTCACCGCTGACCTCTTCGATGCTCGTGGAAGACGTGTCCATGCGCGGCAGCTTGTCAAAGTGCGGCGAGGTCTGCATCCGGCGCACGGTTCCGCCATGGTGGCTCCCGCTGCATCGTGCCCCCGGTGCCGGTGTGGGGGGGTGGACGCTCTCGGCGTCCTGGCCCATGATGACCTTCCGACTCCTGACGGGAGCGACCTGGAAGGAGATGGTTGATGCTGTTCCTCTTGCGACCCCGACAGGCCTGGATGCCCTACTACTTGCCGAGGAATCCGGAGCAGCAGGACGTCCTCAACCAGCAGGTGCGGACCGCCTACCACTCCACTCGTCGCCTGCCGCCCTACCAACCCGGAGGCGACCAGTCGTCAGCGCCGGACGTGCTCGCACAACTGAAGAGCCTGGCCGAGCTCCGTGACTCCGGAGCCCTGACCGACGACGAGTTCGGCGCTGCCAAGGCGAAGGTGCTCTCGGGGTCCGCGGACACGTGACGACCAACGAGGAGCGCGCCCTCCTCCTTACCCTGGCGCTCGAGAAGAGCTTCGACCGCGATCTGTCGGTCGGCGACCTCTACACCGAGGACATCCGGGCTTGGACACCAACGCTGCACACCTCGTCTCTCTCGGAGCTGCTCGCCGAGGCCGAGCGGCGGGACGAGGCCTTCTCGGACGTGCAGGTCGAGGTCACTCCCCTCGATGCCGGGCGCGACTTCGCGTGTGCCGAATGGGTCGTCTCCATGACACACACCGGGCCATTCGAGCTCGCGACCGGATCCGTCGTGGAACCGACGGGCACTCGCCTCACTCTCTACGGCGTGACGATCGCGGAGTTCCTCGGCATGCGGATCTGCGCGCTGCGTCAGTACTGGGATCGCCTGAGCGTGCTCGACCAGCTGGGTCTGCTCTCCGCAGAGGTGCGCGACAAGAGCGCCTGAGGCGAGGCGTCGAGCCCTCGCTACTCGACGATCTGATCGACCGGAGAGGATCTCGACCGAGGACGCGTCGCTAGAGTCGGGACCCGCCGTGCGCGTCGCAATCCTCGACGACTACTTCGACTCCCTCCGGACACTCCGGTGTTTCGAAAAGCTGGGCGCCCACGAGGTGACCGTCTTCACCGACCACGTCGAGGACGTCGAGGTGCTCGCCGGTCGTCTCGCGGGCGCCGAAGCCCTGGTGCTCATCCGAGAGCGGACGGCGATCCGGCGTCCGTTGCTCGAGCGTCTCCCGATGCTCCGTCTGATCAGCCAGCGGAGCGCCTATCCGCACATCGACGTCGAGGCCTGCACCGACCTCGGCATCGTAGTGTCCTCCGACCTGCACACCGGGTCTCCGTCGTACGCCGCCGCCGAGCTCACCTGGGCCCTGGTGCTGGCCGCCACGCGGAGGATACCCGAACAGGCGGCCTCCCTCCGACAGGGTCGATGGCAGACCGCCCTCGGGAAGACCCTGCGCGCGAAGACCCTCGGGGTCTACGGGTTCGGCCGGATCGGAGAGGTCGTCGCCGACTACGGCCGGGCATTCGGGATGGACGTCCTCGTGTGGGCGAGCGAGCCGTCGCGCGAGAGAGCGGCCGCCGCGGGCCATCGTGTGGCCCCGAGCAAGGAAGTCCTCTTCGACTCCTCCGACGTGCTCACTCTTCACCTGCGGCTCGTCGACGCCACGCGGGGGATCGTCACCGCCGGGGACCTCGCGCGGATGAAGCCGGGCTCGCTGCTGGTGAACACCAGTCGCGCCGGGCTCGTCGAGGAGGGCGCGTTGGTCGAGGCGCTCCGAGCCGGAAGGCCCGGTATGGCAGCCGTCGACGTCTACGAGCACGAACCGGTGCTGGATCCGAGCGATCCCTTGGTGGCCTCGGAGAACGCTCTCTGCACACCCCATCTCGGGTACGTCACGTCGGACGAATGGGAGCTCCAGTTCGCCGAGGTCTTCGACCAGATCAACGCGTATGCGGCCCGGGAGCCGACCCACGTCGTCAACCCCGACGTGCTCGACCGGCTGAGGCCCTGGGTCGTGTAGGGCCCGCTCCGGGGCCGGCCGGCTCAGGTAAGACCGGAGTGCTGGAGCAGCGAGGCGGCCGGTTGGTCGTCGCCGAGCCGGACCACGCTGAGCACCGCGGGGTCGAGCTGCGACAACGGCGGCAGCGCGGGATTCGGTGCGATCCCCGGTCGCGCCGGGTACTCGTAGTCGTCGCTGGCCGCGAGGATCCGCTGGGCCGACGCCGAGGCGAGGAACGACACGAACCTCTCCGCGTCGGTCTTGTGCTGCGAGGAGGCGAGCACGGCAGCGCCCGAGACGTTCTCGATGCTGCCGGCATCGCGGTTAGGGAAGTAGTAGAGCCGGCTGTGGAGGTTGGCGGGACCCGTCTCGAGCCGGAGCCGGTACCAGTAGTACTGGTTGACGACGCCGACCTCCGCCTGCCCCCGGTCCACGGCGGCGACCACGGCCTCGTCGTCCTGGTAGAGCGAACCGTTGGCTTTGAGGCCGGCCAGCCAGTTCCTCGCCGCCGGCGTCCCGTAGGTCGCGATCACCGCCCCGACCAACGGGACGAAGTCCGAGTCGGTGGGTGCGATCGCCACCTTGCCCTTCCACCTCGGCTGGGCGAGATCGAGGACCGTGCGCGGAAGCCGCGCGGGTGAGATCAGCGAGGAGTTGTAGGCGAGTCCGCTCACCCTGAGGGCGACCCCCACCCAATTGCCGGTCGGCGAGTTGTACGGGGCCGGAATCTGATCGGTGGTCGACGAAGGCAGCTTCGCCAGGAGATGGTGCTCGGTGAGCACCATCAGCTCCGGAGAATTCTCGGTCAGGTAGACGTCCGCCGGGGAGTGCGAGCCCTCCTGGAGGATCTCGTCGGCGAGGACGATCCCGTCGTCGGTGCGGACCCGGACGTTGATGCCGGTCTGCTTCGAGAAGGCGCTGACCAACGCCTGGGTGAGCTGAGGATGCTGTCCGTTGTAGAGGGTGATGGTGTCGTCGCTGCTCCCACCGCACGCCGCCAGCAACCACGCGGCGAGCACCACCACGAAGGGAAGGGCGAGCCACCGCCGGTCGCGCGGGCCCCATCTGCTCGTTGTCACGGACATGTCTTCGCCGGGGTCAATCGTGAACGGCTCCGTCCTCCGTCGACCGCTCGGCCATTTGCGAAGCCGCCGGATAAGCGAACACCGGTCCGGCCACCTCGAGCGACACGACGTCACCCACATCGGGCGCTTCGTGGCTGTGGACCCTCGCGATCACCGCCCGGTCGGTGCCGTCGAGCACCAGGCGGACCACCGTCTCGGGCCCGAGATAGGTGCGATCGACGACGGTCGCCGTGATGCCGCACCGGGACGATGTCTGCGGTGGAGCTGCGCCGCGCGCCACCCGGATCTGCTCCGGACGGATCATCAGCGACACCGGACCCTCGACGGTGGGGTCGGCGAGCGGCAGGGTTCCGAGGTCGCACTCTCCCGATCCCGAGCCCGCAAGGCCGGGGAGCACGACGGCTTCGCCGACGAAGCGAGCCACCTCGAGGTCGACCGGCGCGGTGTAGAGCACCGACGGGGACGCGCACTGGACGAGCCGTCCGTCGCGCAACACCGCGACCTGGCGTCCCATCGACAGTGCTTCGGCCTGGTCGTGGGTCACGAGCACCGCGGTCGTCTTCTCGTCGGCGAGTGCCTGCAGCACCGCCTCGCGGGTCTCGACCCGCAGGGCGGCGTCGAGCCCCGAGAAGGGTTCGTCGAGGAGGACCAGGCGGGGTCGAGGGGCGAGGGCTCTCGCCAGCGAGACCCGGCGCTGCTCTCCCCCAGACAGCTCGTGCGGGTGGCGGTCCGCGTACTCGCGGCTGAGGCCCACCAGCTCCAAGACCTCGCCGACACGCGTCGACGCCTTGCGTTGGCTGCGAGCGAGGCCGAACGCGACGTTCTGGCCGACGTCGAGGTGCGGATAGAGGGCTCCCTCCTGGGCGACGTAACCCACTCCCCGCTTCTCGGGAGGGAGGTGGATGCGGTCGGCATCGGCCATGACGGTGCCGCCGACCAGGACTCTCCCCCGCTCGGTGCGGGTGAACCCCATGACCACCCGGAGCAGCGTGGTCTTGCCGCTCCCCGAGGCGCCGAGGACCGCGGTGAGGCTGCCCTCGGGGACCACGACGTCGACGTCGTCGAGGACCGAGCGCGCGCCGTAGGAGGCTGCGACGTGCTCGCAGCGGAGCTCAGCCACGCCGATCCTTCCAGGTGGTCAACGGTCCTCGAGTGCGCGGACCTTGCCGAAGCGGCTCATCAACACGTAGGTCGCGAGCAACGCGAGGCCGACCAGCACCGCGGCGTAGGGAGCGGCCGCGGCATAGGCCACCGTCCGGCTGTTGGCGGCGAACTGGGTCCCGAGGGTGTACATCGACGGCGGGAGGAGCACTTGCGCGGTCGAGAGATCGCCGAGGGCGAAGGCGAACACGAGCACTCCGGCCGCGGCGAGGCCCGGACGCGCGAGCGGGACGGTCACCCGCCACAAGGTCCGAAGCGGCCCGAGCCCGAGCGAGCGGGCGGTGTCCTCGAGTGCGGGTTCGAGCAGACCGAGCGTGCTGCGGAGAGCGACCACCGCGAAGGGCAGGAAGAGCACCGCCTCGGCCAGCACCAACAGCGCGACGCTGCCGTACAGGGGGGGCACCAGATGGCTGGCCGCGTAGGCCAGCGCGATGGCGGCCACCAGGTCCGGGAGGGCGAAGGACAAGTAGACGCTCCGCTCGAGGAGGGTGCCCATCCGCCCCTTGTAGCGGACCGCCAACACCGCGACGGGCAGCGCGAAGAGGATCGCCACGACCGCCGAACCCACCCCGAGGAGGACCGAGGTCAGCGTCGCCGGCCACAGGTACTGCACGTTCGCCGCGGCACCCGAGAGCGCGGCCGACGAGCTCTGGGTGAACCAGTAGACGAGCATCCCGACCGGGATGCCGAGGCTGATCGTCACCAGCGCGCCGAATCCGACGAGGACCGCCGGCGTCGCACGTCCGAGTTCGTAGCGGTCGGTTCCCCGTCGGGATGCGCGGCTGATGCGCGTGTAGTTGGCACCGCCACGCAGCCGGGACTCCCCGATCAGGACGAGCACACAGAGCACGATGGAGAAGAACGAGAGCGCGGCCGCGCCCGAGGCGCTGAAGCTCAGCTGGTACTGGGCGTAGATGTCGAGAGTGAACGTCTGGTACTTGAACGCGACGAAGGCGTCGAATTCGACCAGCGCGTCGAGGAGGACGAGCAACAACCCGCCGTAGAGGGCGGGGCGCAGCTGGGGCATCACCACCCGCCAGAAGGCCCGCCACGCGCCGAGGCCGAGCGAGCGTGCGGTCTCCTCGAGCGCGGGATCCATGACCCGCAAGCTGGCCGCCGTGAGCAGAAAGACGATCGGGTAATAGGAGAACGCGACGATGGCGACCGACCCGGAAAACCCGGTGAGCGACGTGCCCAGGGTCGCGTAGGCGTACGAGGTCACGAAGAGCGGCACCGCGAGGGGAGCGACGAGGAGGAGTGCCCAGAGCCGCCTCGCCGGGAGCCGGGTCCGCTCGACGAACCAGGCTCCGGCCACCCCGAACACCCCGCAGATGGGGGTGGCGACGAACGCCACAAGGGCGGTGTGGCCCAACAAGGTCAGCGACGAGCTCGCCCGAAGCGAGTTCGCGGCCGCGGACGCCCCTCCCTGGAGGGCTTGCACGACGGTGATCAGGACCGGGGCCAGCGCGATCAGGGCGACCGCGGCGCAGGTGAGGATCAGCCCGCGCGGCGCGCCACCTGCCAGGTTTCGTGGGGGTCTCATCGCTCAGGTGCCTTGCGCCGCGGGGTTGGCACCCAGGGATCTTAAGTGCACCTACTGTGTACGGGTCGGGTGACCGGGCCGTTCACGGTTCCGGCCCCTGCCCAATGTTGCAACCACCTGCCCGTTCCTCGCGAGACGCCGTTCGTGACCTGATGACCGCACCATCGACCGCCGGTCTCGCCACACGATGGTGGCCGCTCGTGATCCTCCTCGGGCTGGGCGCGGCCGGGTGCGGAGCCGGTTCGGTCGGGCCGTCGGCGGCTCCGGCACCTTCCTCCACCACCGCCGCTCCCTCGGCGCTCGCCCTCCAGTCCGTGCGGGCCGCCGCGTCCCGCACGCTCGCCCTCAGCGCGACGGTGTCCCTCGACTTCGCCGGACGGGCGTCGAAGGCCATCCTCGGAGGAGGATCGTTCAGCTTCGCGTCGGCGTCGGGCCGGGCGCAGATCCGCCAACCCGCCGGGATGGAGACCGTCGTGTTCCAGCCCTCGACCG
Source organism: uncultured Acidimicrobiaceae bacterium (assembly GCA_963769905.1). GTDB lineage: Bacteria > Actinomycetota > Acidimicrobiia > Acidimicrobiales > RAAP-2 > Bog-756. The sequence goes on along the minus strand of CAVYNG010000001.1, from coordinate 822,736 downwards.
TGTTCGACCATCCGCCCCCCCAAGACCTGGTGGGGCTGCCACAGGGCATCACCTGGATCGCCGCGGAACCGGCCGAGCACATCCCCAACCCGACATCCTTCGACCAGTTCGCCCTCCAGATCGAAGGGAAGAACCCCGACTTCCTGCTCACCCAAGTGGCGTGGGGTGCAGTCGCCGCCGCGCCGCTCGGGACCACCGACATCGGAGGGGTGCCGAGTAGCGGTTACCTGGTCACGATCGACCTCGCCACTGCCGCCTCGTCGGCGTCGGGACCGGCCGCCGCTGCATTCGCCTCGACCCTCGGCGACGAGAAACGCATCCTCGGCGGAGCTCGAGGAACGAGGCCTGAACAGACCATCAGCACGTGGATTGACGCCCGGGGACGGATCGTCCGGTTGCAGGCCTCCCCGCCGGGGAGCGGCGTCGGGACCACAATCATGACCATGACCGCCTTCGGTGCCCACGTCGATTCCGCGAGACCCCCGAAAAGCGAGACCGTCGACCTCGGTTCCCTGGCGCCGGGAGGCGACTACGACCGTGACTGATCCGACGCGACCGACACCGCACCCACGCCCTCCTTCCCACCGTCGCCCTGCGTCGTCGCGAGTGCGTCGGCGGCGTGCGGCCGCCGCGGTGCTCGGAGTGGTGGTGCTCGTCGTGGCACTGGTCGTCGCGTTCGGTGGCGGCTCGTCCTCGCCGACGGCGAGGACGGTGCCACCACCCGACAGGAAACAAGGAGTCCGCGGTCGTGCCGGCGGTCGAGGCGGGCGTTCTCCCTTGGGCGCTCGATCAGCCGTTGTCACGTGAGATCCTCTTCCCGGGGACCGGGAGCTCGTTGCTCGTCGCGGGCGGGCTCGATGCGGCGGGCGGGTCGCTTGCACGGGTCTTCTCACTCGATGTCACCAACGGAGCGATCACTCCGCTCGGGAATCTCGCGTCGCCCGTCCATGACGCGGCCGGAGCCGAGCTCGGAGCTCGAGACGTGGTGTTCGGCGGCGGCTCCCCCAACACCACTCCGGCCATCGAGAGCTTTGCCCCACCTGGTGCGGCCGCCGGAGCCGCTCCCGGTTCGGTCACCGGTCGGCTTCCCCAGCCGCGCTCGGACGCCTCTGCGGTCGTGATCGGCGACACCGCGTACGTCGTCGGCGGCTACGACGGCACCAACCCCGATTCGCAGGTGCTCGCGACGACGGACGGCGCGCACTTCTCGGTGGTGGCGAACCTCCCGGTCCCTGCCCGCTACCCCGCAGTCGCGGCACTCGGCAAGGACATCTACCTCTTCGGTGGCGAGGCGGTCGGTGGCCACGACGCGGGTGCGCCCCTCGACACCATCCAGGTGGTCGATCCGGAGTCGAAGACGTCCAAGGTGGTGGGCCACCTCTCGCAGGCGACGGCCGGCGCGGTGGCCTGTGTGATCGGGGGGCACGTCTACGTGGCGGGTGGCACGGCTGCTCCCGCCGCTGGGCAGGAAAGCCTGAGCCAGGCCTCCTCGGCCACGCCCTCCGCGTCGAACGCGGTCTTCGCCTTCGACCCGAGCTCCCACAAGGTGCTCCTCGCGGGCGCCCTCCCCGTCCCGGTCGCGTACGGCGCGGTGCAGGTGGTCGGCCAACGCGCCTGGCTCGTCGGCGGCGAGAACAACGGCGCTCCGATGAGCTCGGTCGAGATGTTCACTCCCGACAGGGCGTTCGGAACCGCGGGGACCCCGGGGGCGGGTTCGCCCTACTTCGGGTCCAAGCTGCTGATCGCCGACCGCGGGAACAACCGGCTCCTGCTGCTCGACGATACCGGTCGGATCATCTGGACCTACCCTTCGGACTACGCGGCCGCGCCTCCTGGTGGCTTCTACTTCCCCGACGACGCCTTCTTCGCGAAGCAGGGCACCGAGATCATCTCCAACCAGGAGCAGAACGAGACGATCGTGATCATCGCGTTCCCCTCGGGCAAGCTGCTCTGGCAGTACGGGCATCCGGGCGTGTCCTCGGCCGCGCCCGGCTACCTCCACGAGCCCGATGACGCGTACCTGCTCAAGAACGGCCAAGTGACGATCGCCGACTCCGACAACTGCCGGATCCAGGTGATCAATCCCGATCAGTCCATCAGCTCGCAGATCGGCACCAACGGCGTCTGCCGGCACAATCCTCCGAGTGAGGTGGGCTCACCCAACGGCGACACGCCGCTCGCCGACGGCAACATCCTCGTCTCCGAGATCACCGGTCAGTGGGTCAGCGAGTACACACCGAAGGGTTCGCTGGTGTGGACCGTCCACCTCCCGATCGGGTACCCGTCCGACCCGCAACAGATCGGACCGGATCTGTACCTGATTTCGGACTATTCGCACCCCGGTGCCATCCTCGAGTTCAACCGGGCTGGCCAGATCCTCTACCGGTACGCGCCGGCGTCTGGACTCGGCGAGCTCAACCAGCCGTCGCTCACCGAGCTGCTGCCGAGCGGGGTGTTCATGACCAACGACGACTACCGCAATCGGATGGTCGCGATCGACCCGGCGACCCAGGCGCTGGTGTGGCAGTACGGAGTGCCCGACACACCGGGGACGGCCGCCGGAATGCTCAACATCCCGGACGGGTTCGATGTGCTGCTGCCCAACGGGGCGACGCCCACCCACACCGCGACGGGTTGATCGACTCCCCATCTGCCGGGTGCCGGGCCGAGCAGCACGCGATCAGCGCTGTGGCCCGAGCCGGAGCGAACGGAGTTGATGAGGGCCCACTGCGCAGGTCAGTTTCGAGCCGTCCCGCGCACAGGGCCTGCCGTCGGGAGTCTCGTCCAGACGGACCGAGACCACTTCGCCGAAGGGCAGACCGATGAACACCGACAAGTCGAGCTCGGAGTCGCTCGGATTGAGCACTCGCAGGATCATCCCCTCACCGTCCTCTGCGGGTTTCAGCGCGGAGAGCACGACGGAAGCCGGTTCGAGCCGGACCAGCTCCTGGTCCTCGGCGAGCAACGGCGTCTCTCCGGCGGGAACGGCGCGCAGCCCGAGCTCGTCGGCGAGGGCGCTCGCCGCGATCAGACCGTGGTCGGCACCGTCGGCGTGGTCGGTGACCCGAAGGGTCAGATCGGCCGCGATGCCCTCGGGGCACTGAGCCTCGGGTGCGACGAGCGTCGGGCCGGCGGGGATCCGTCGTCGTCGCAGCTCGAGGTGGCTGAGCCACCCCACGGCACGGAGGAGGGTGACGGCGATGACTCCGTCCGCGGTCACCTCGGCCTCGGGCAGACCGGGCGCCCCGACGGTCAGCCCGTTGGCCGACACCCACCCCTGGTGGGGAAAGGTCTCCGGAGGCGGGTGCCACCAACCGGTGGCCGGGGGCGCCACGTTGGTACGGGTGGCGACGTCGAAGGTGGTGGCCGCGAGGAACTCCTGCGCCGGAGCTCCGGTCGGGAACAAGAGCCGGACCCGGTGATCACGAGCGGGATTGTCCATCTCGACGTGGAGGTCGGCGCGGTCGACGCCGGGAGCCACCCGCGCTTCGAGCCGCACGGCGAGCGGCACCGTCTCGGGAGTTCGCCGATCGCGCCCCGGTTCCAGGCACGTCGGAACGTCGAAGGTCCGGGTGACGACGAGGCGTTCGATGCCCGAGGGATGGCGATGCCGCTCGACCGTCACGCTCCGCAAGAGGGCGCCCGGATCGTCGTCGACCGGATCGAAGTCGTAGGTATCGCCGCGATCGCCTCCGTCTTCGACCGCTCCGAGGCCGGCGAAGCGGCGATCGCCGGAGCGGAGCATCAGCGTGCCGTCGGGCGCCGCGGTCACCTCGAGGACGTCGTTCGAGATGGTCCGCCCGTCGTCGACCTCGTCGACGTGGGCACTCTTCGTGGGCGCGAGGTGGACGCGGCGCCACCCGAACGCGGGTACGTCCTCGACGACCAGCTCGAGGTCGAGGGCCGGGACGTCCTCGACCATGCGGACACGCCCCGTGTCGTCGGAGTGGACGACACGGACCGGCCGACCGTTCGCCTCGTAACCGGCGACGCTCCCTTCGGCGAGTGAAAGAGGATGGACGTCGACCGAGTCGTAGGTGATCTGGAACAGGGGATATCCGTCGAGGGGGATCCGGAGCACGTCGGTCCGGACGAAGGGGGTGGGATTGAAGACGCCGAAGTCGAGCTCCACCTCCCACGCCATGCGCCGGTCGGCGCCGAGGCCGGCGAGCCGCTCGAGCACCCGGTCCGTGGTCTCCTCCGCCAGTTCGACCGCGGTGGCAAAGCGTCCGGTCATCTGCCGGTGGACCTGGTCCTGCGAGCAACCGCCGATCGAGTCGTGCGCCTGGTTGGCGAGCAGAGCGCGTCGCGCGGCACGCAGGGAGGGTGACTCGTCGGGGAGGCCGATCGCGCTCCCGAGTGCCGCCCACGGCTCCGCCCAGCCGACGAGCGCTCGCTCGGCCTTCCTGTTCGCCAACTTGAGTCCGAGGCGCGACGACCAGACCCCCGGCAACAAGTTGGCCAGACGACCCCCGAGCAACTCCCCGCGGAACAAGGGGCGGTCGACCGGATCGACGGTGTCGACCAGATCGTCGAGCAGGCCGCGGCGCACCTCGCGAGCGGTGCGACCTGCAAGCGCCTCGGCAACCGCGCCGGTGTGCGGCTGCGGATAGGCATGGTCGACACCGTTCATCAACACGATCGGCGCTCGTTCGACCGCCCCGAGCGTTCCGGCGACTCCGAGCAGCGCCTCGGCCGCCTGGTCGGGATCAGAAGGCAGCCCGGCCGCGGAGAAGTAGCCGCGGACGAGCGCGTAGGCGAGCACCGCGCTGCCGTCGGGTGCCTGCCACCGGTAGATCGGGCCGAGCCGGTCGATCTCGTCCCCGTTTCCCCGCCAGTAGACGAACGGCCCGAGACCGAAGCCCGCGAAGATCTGGGGGAACTGGGCGGGGTGCCCGAAGGAGTCGGGCGCGTAGGCGACCCGCGAGACCCGGCCGAGCGATGCGCCGACTCGACGCCCCTCGAGCAAGTTGCGCACGTGGCTCTCGCCGGAGGGCAGCAGCGAGTCGGGCTGGACGTACCAGGGACCGACCGCGAGGCGCCCCGACGAGACCGCGGCGACCAACTGCTCACGCCGGCCCGGACGCACGGCCAGATAGTCCTCGACCACGATGGCCTGCCCGTCGAGGAGGAAGCGCCACTCCGGGTCCTCCTCCAGCTGGTCGAGGACACGGTCGACGGTATCGACGAGACGGGCACGGAAGGCCTCGAACGTCCGGTACCACTCACGGTCCCAGTGGGTGTGCGACACGATCAGCAGGTCGCTTTCCATGCGCCGCACCTCCTTGCGCCCACTACGATCGGCAACACCTTTCCAGCCGGCGCGGAGAGGCGTCCACTGATCGGTCCCGTCCACACATGAGCGAACAGCCCTCGGCCGAAGGGAGACGGTCACCGACTTCCCGGGAGCGCGGGACGGTGCCTTCCGGGACGAACGTGTCCATCGAGGAGCTCGAAGACGCGCTCGTCGACGGTGACCGGCCGCTTCGGAGGGGCACCGCGCGTTCTGCGCTCCGACAGCGGACCTTTCGCACCGTCTTCCTCGGTGCGTTCGGCTCCAACATCGGCACCTGGATGCAGAACGTCGTCCTCGGCGCCTACGCGTTCACGCTCACCCATTCGAGCGTCTTCGTCGGTGTCATCCTCTTCGCCCAGCTGGGACCGGCTCTGGTGTTCCCCATGATCGGCGGGCTGGTCGCCGACCGTGTCGACCGCAAGCGCTTCTTGATCGTGCTCGCGATCGAGCAGCTCGTCTTCTCCTTCGTGCTGGCCTTCGTCGTCCGAGCACCGCACCCCTCGCTGGTCGTCCTCACCGGCACCGTCCTCCTGATCGGAGTCGGCAACGCCATGTTCGGCCCCGCCTACTCGGCCATCCTTCCCGGACTCGTCGGCCGTGAGGACCTTCCCGGCGCCATCTCGCTCAACGCCGCGCAGATGAACGCCTCGAGGGTGATCGGGCCGGCGATCGGCGGTATCGCCTATCACTTCGTGGGACCGAGCTGGGTGTTCGCGGGGAACGCGCTGACCTACCTGTTCGTCGTCGTGGCGCTGATGGCGGTCGTGTTGCCGGCCGCGGCGGCCGGGCCGCGTCAGGCCAGCCGCTGGAAGGAGCTCACCGCAGGCATCACCGCGGCCAGAGCCGATCCGGTGGTCGGGCGCTGCCTCGTCACCGTCTTCACCTTCTCCCTGTTCGCCCTGGCTTTCATCGGTCAGATGCCGACGATCGCCGCTCACAGCCTCGGCATCGACCCGCGCTCTGCCGATTACGGGATCCTCTACGCCACCTTCGGCATGGGTGCGCTCGCCGGCGCGCTCTCGATCGGCACGATCCTCTCGAGGGTCTCGAAGCCGTTGATCGTCCGGGTCGGGCTCCTGGGTTACGCGGCGTGCCTGGTCGTCTTCGCAGTGCTCCGGACCCCCGGACCGGCCTACCCGGTCGTCGCGGCGGTCGGGGCCTTCTATTTCGCGTTCATCACCGCCCTCAACACGACCCTGCAGGCCGAGGTCGACGAGGCGGTCCGCGGACGGGTCATGGCCCTCTGGATCATGGGCTTCGGCGGGACGGTCGGGCTCGGCAACCTGTTCATCGGGCCGGTCGTCGCCGCGGTCGGGGTCACGAACGTCCTACTCTTTGGCGCGTCGGTCGCCCTCCTCCTCGCATGGTACGCAGACGTACGGCCCCGGTCGGGCCTTGCGCCTGCGGCGCCCTCGGTGGTCGAGCCGACGTCGAAGGATGGGAGCGACCGTGCAGTCGCACCGGAAGGGTGAGGAGAGATCATGGCGATACAGGTCGTGGGGGCGGGTGTCGGGCGGACGGGCACCCTCTCGCTGAAGGCCGCGCTCGAGCAACTGATCGGGCAGCCCTGCTATCACATGCTCGAGGTCTTCGAGCACCCCGAGCACGTGACCTTCTGGCGCGAGGCCGCCGAGGGCGGGAAGGTGGACTGGACGGGGGTGCTCGCGCCGTACGGAGCAACCTCCGATTTCCCCGCCTGCCTCTTCTGGCAGGAGATCCTCGACGCCAATCCCGGTGCGGTGGTGGTGCTCTCCACCCGGAAGGACAGCTTGACGTGGTGGGAGAGCGCGAGCCAGACCATCTTCGCCATCGACGGATCACACCTCCCGCCGGAGATGGCCGACTGGTACGAGATGTGGAAGGCGGTGGCGACGCGAAGGTTCACCGGCGACTGGACCGACGAGGAGGCCTCAAGGGCTGCCTACGATCGCCACAATGCCGAGGTGAGGTCCTCGATCCGCGCGGACCGACTCGTCGATTGGAAGCCGGGTGACGGGTGGGGCCCGTTGTGCGCTCCACTCGGCAGACCGGTGCCTGCCGAACCCTTCCCCCACCTGAACACCCGTGAGGACTTCCCGACGGTCGACGAAGACACGTCGATCGCCGACACACTCGAGAACTTCGGGCAGGGAAGCTAGGCGCTTCCTCGCGGTCGAACACCTCGTCCGACCAGTGACCGAGTGAGGCGAGCCGCCCGCTGAAAGCTGCCGGATCGACGAGTGGCGACGGTTCGCCCCGTGCCTGCACGTGTGGTGAGATGGCCGCGGTCCGTGGAGGTGCATCGAGGTGGCGACCGAACTCGACTGGTACGGCTGCGCAACGTTCCGGCTACGGACCGGCGGCCTCACCATCTTCCTCGACGCCTACATCGATCGGGCTCCGATGGCAGCCGGGGCCGGTCGCTCGGCGGCCGACGTCGAGGACTGCGACTGGATCGTGATCGGCCATTCGCACTTCGACCATCTCTTCGGCGCCGAGACGATCATGGCCAACACCTCGGCGACGCTCATCGGCAGCTACGAGACGATCCGGGTGATGGAGGCCGCGGGGGTGTCGCCCGATCGGATGCTCTGCGTCGCGGGGGGCGAGGCGGTCGACCTCGGTCGTGGCGTGCGCGTCGATGTCTACCCCAGCCTGCACAGCTGCGTGTGGTCGCACCGGGCCACCGTCGCGGCCGACCGGGTTTGCCTCGGCGACCTCGGCGTCAGCCTCCAGGAGCAGCACACTCGCATGGCGGAGCTCGGCAAGTTCATGACGACCGCTCTCGACCCTCTCGCGGTCGAGCACCTCGTCGGCGGAATGGTGGGCCACAGCCCGAGGGGGGACGGCGGGGCCTTGCTCTTCCACTTCGAGACGCCCGACGGCTCGCTCCTCTACCAGGACACGAGCGGGCATTGGTCCCGCGTCGTCGACATGCTCGAACCGGACGTCGCCATCGTGGCTGCGGCCGGTCGGGCCAACGTCGACGGCCAGCCGATCCAGGGGTCGCTGGTCGACTTCGTGGTCGATCACGTCGCCCGGGTACAGCCGCGCCAGGTCGTCCTCTCCCACCACGACGACTGGTTGCCCGGCTTCTCGTACCCGACCGACGTCGAGTCGATCAGAGCGGCGCTCGCGCAGCGGGTGCCAGGAGCGACGTTGCTGGACCTCGGGTACGTCGACGGGACCAAGCTCTTCTGACCGGCAAGAGGAACGGCACATGACACGTATCGGCGTGATCGGCGACTTCCAGCCGGACAACCCGACCCACGAGTCGATCGCGGCCTCCATCGCCCACGCCCGGAGCGATCCGGTCGTCGAGGTCGAGTGGGTCCCGACCGACTCGGCGTCCCTGCGGAACAGAGACCTGGCCCGCAGGTTCGACGGTCTGTGGATCGCACCCGGCAGCCCGTATCGGGACGTCGACGGTGCGCTGTCGGCCATCGGCTCTGCACGCCGGCACGGCGTCCCGCTGCTCGGCACCTGCGGCGGCTTCCAGCACATCGTGCTCGAGTTCGCCCGGAGCGTGCTCGGGTTCGAGGATGCGGAGCATGCCGAGTACGACCCGTACGCGTCCCGGCTCTTCGTGACGCCGCTCAGCTGCTCGCTCGCGGGGATGACCATGGACGTCCACCTCGAGCCAGGATCGAAAGCCGCCCGAGCGTACGGATCGACGCGGATCCGCGAGAAGTACTACTGCAACTTCGGCCTCGACCCGGCCCACGAGGACGAGCTGGTCGGCGCCGGGCTCGCAGTCACCGGTCGCGGCACCGAGCGCGAGGCACGGGTGCTCGAGCTCCTCGCCCACCCGTTCTTCGTCGGCACCCTCTACGTCCCCCAGACGTCGTCGACCCCCGGTGCGCCGCATCCTCTGATCGCCGCGTTCGTCGCCGCCGCGGAGACCTTCGCGGAACAGCCTGGAGGCACAGGGGCCGACTGACCGCCTGCCGGCACCTCGCCGGTCCCTCCTCGTCGTAGTGACAGCAGGTAGGGTCCGCGTGCACCAGACAGTGGCGGGCGCACCGATCGGTGCACGTCCGCCAGGAGGTCCCCCTTTCGTGGATGGGGAAGTGACGGCCGACGACGACCTCTCGATCGATCGGACCCCCGGTGCTCGCGGCTACCGGCGGAGCGAGGACCAGCAGGCGAAGTTCGACGGCGCCAAGACCACCCTCCTCGAACAGGACGGCTGGCTCGATCCGGCCACCGGCACCAAGGAGCTGGTCACCGACCTCGCGTTGGAGGGAGGTGGAGTCAAGGGCATCGCCCTCGCGGGAGCGGTGCTCGTGCTCGACGAGGCTGGCTACCGCTTCCGCTGCGTCGCCGGAACCAGTGCCGGGTCGATTGCGGCGAGCCTCGTCGCGGCGATCACCACGGCCGGACGGTCGATGACCCTGCTGAAACAGTTCATGGACGACATGCAGTTCGACCGCTTCATGCCGGAGGGTCACCTCCATGCGTTCCTCGACCACCGGGGCGGAAAGGCCGGGACGATGGCGGCCGACGCCGCCATCCTCACCCACCGGATGGGTCTCTACCCCGGTGACTACCTCGCACAGTGGCTCCAACCGAAGCTGGCCGAGCTCGGCTGCGAACACTTCGGTGACCTGAGGCTTCCGCCGGGTGGTGATCCCCACCAGAGCCTGGCCCCCGGTCACGACTACCGCCTCCTCGTCCACGTGTCCGACATCACCCGCGAGTGCCTCGTCCGGCTTCCGTGGGACTATCCGGTCTACGGCTTCGAGAACCGCGACGAGATCGAGGTCGTCGCCGCCATACGCGCTTCGATGTCCATCCCTTTCTTCTTCGAACCCGTGCGCTTCGACGCCCGGCCGACCGAAGTCAGCGTGCCCAGCCCGGACGGAGGCACCATCGTCCAGAGTTACGACGGAGGTACCTGCACGTGGGTCGACGGGGGGATGCTCCGCAATTTCCCGATCGAAGCCTTCGACCGCGACGACGGCGCAGCGCCGCGCTGGCCCACCATCGGCATCAAGCTGTCCTCCCTGCAGACTCGCTTTCCGCCCACCAAGGCATGTGAGACCTCGATCGCCGTGGGGGTTCACTGTCTGCGCACCATGATGAACGAGTGGGACACCTACGAGATCGACGCGGCCACCGCCGGCCGTACGATCTTCGTCGACAACGGAGGTGTCACCGCCACCGATTTCCATCTCACCACCGAACAACAGGACGCGCTGTTTCTCAAGGGTGTGGCGGCCGCGACCGATTTCGTGAGGGAGATGGCCGAGGTCGGCCACGTGCCGCGCACGCCCGACGAGGGAATCGCGCTCCTCGAACGACGTCGCACCGAGCCGGAGAAATCTGGATAACCTGCCGCCTCATCCGGCGAAATCGGCGACAAAGAGCAACGCCCGTTGTCAGTTCAAATGCGGCTGGTTCGAACGCGACAACGCATCCGGTCTCGCCGCCGCCAATTGGTCAATCGTCGTCTCGGCGCGACGGACAAAGGCACATGGCCGGACACGGGATCCAGAGCTAGACTCGGGCGGGCGGTGAGCGGTGGCGATCGGCAATGACCAGGCTCTGGGAGAACGGATTGGCCGGCTCGAAGCGGATCCGGCCCTTTCGCTCGCGGCCGTCGACCTGACCATCGTCGATCCGGAACGCCTTCGACGACAATTCGACGAAGTGTTCTACTATTTCGCGCTGGTCGAAGGTGAGGTCGCGCAGAACGCGGTCGACATCGCCGCGTTGCTTCCCGATCTCGACGAGCACGATCATCGCTTCCTCGCAGTGTGGTCGACACACGAGGTCGCCCACAGCGCGATCTTCGATGCCATCAGGGCGCAACTGGGCCTTCCGTCTGCAGCGCCGAGGACGGAGCCGTCGGCTCAACGAGCCTTTCGGACGATGGGCAAGCTCGCCCAGATCGGTTGGCTCCACGACGTCCTCAAGCTGGTGTACCTCGCACGCGGCGCCATGCACGAGCGCCTGACCCTCGAGGCGTACACCCGGCTCGGGATCAAATTCTCCTCGCTCGGCGAACACTGCCTCACCCACACCGTCACCGAACCGATCCGCCATCAGGAAGCCGGGCACCTCGGTTACTACAAGGCCGCTGCTGCCGCCCACCGCCTCCGCCTCAGCCCGAGCCAGCGCTCCCTGGCCCGCTTCATCAGCATCTCCACGTACGCCCCGGTCGGCGCACCCGGACGACGTCCGTTGTGCGGGCGAGTCTTCACCGAAATCTCCGACGGCGACATGGGGGTGCTCGATCCCGTCGAGCTCATCGCCACCGACCTCCTCGCGGACGGAAGACGCTGGGACCCCGGCTTCGTCCGCGGCGCGATGAACCGCTGTCTCGCAGCTCGGAACTGACATGACCGTCTGTCAGGCGTGCGAGGCCCTCCTACCGGAACAAGCGCGCTTCTGTCCGCAGTGTGGGATCACGGTCACCTCGGACCCAAGCCGTGGCACCGATCCCCGTGTCACCGGCATCGGGCACGAGCGGCGCCATCTCACCGTCCTCTTCTGCGACCTGGTCGGCTCGACGGAACTGTCGACGAGCGTCGATGCCGAAGAGTTCAGTGATCTGCTGCAGGCGTACCACCACCGGGCCGTTGCGATCGCGCGCCGCTACGCGGGAGACGTGGAGGGTTACAGCGGCGACGGCATCACCTTCCGGTTCGGGTGGCCCCAGGCCCACGACGACGATGCCGCTCAGGCGCTGCGGGCGGCGCTCGAGATCGTCGCCTCCGTCGAAGAGCTCGACGACGAAGGGCGGCTCAGGATGCGGGTCGGCGTCCACAGCGGGCTGGTCATCGTCGGGGAGATGGGCGGCCAAGGGCGGCGCGCCACGATGGCCCTCGGCGAGACCATGAACCTCGCTGCGAGACTCCAGACCGCTGCGACACCGGGGGCGGTGGTCGCCAGCGCCGCGACTGTGGCGCTGGTCGAGGGGCTCTTCTTCGTCGAGCCGCTCGGCGCGCTCACCCTGAAGGGCATCGCCGAGCCGGTCGAGGCGTTCCGGGTCATCGAGCCGACCGACGTGCGGAGTCGGCTCGAGGCAGCCGGCGGGCGATTGGCCCCTTTCATCGGGCGCGAGGCGGAAAGCGGAGAGCTGATCCGGCGTTGCAGGGAGCTCGGCGAGGGACGTGGCGCTGCGGTCCTCATCCGTGGTGAGCCTGGTGTGGGCAAATCACGGCTCGCGTATGAGATGCGCCACGTCGCGGTGGGGGAACGGCTCGGCTGGATCGACTGCTCGTGTTCGCCGTACACGCAGATGAGCGTCCTTTGGCCGGTCGTCCAGGTGATCGAGCAGGGGATCGGGATCAAGCGTGACGACGATGCCGTCACCCGTCTCGAGCGTCTGCGGAGCGGCCTCGACGCGGCGGGCGTCGACCTCCCCGATGCCGAGGGCCTCATCGCCACCCTGCTCGGGATCCCCGGCCCTGCGCTGTCGTCGCTCAGCCCCGAGCGACGGCTCGAGCGGACCATCGATGTGCTAGTGGCATGGGTGCTCGCGCTCAGTCGCCAACAGCCACTCGTCCTCGTCGTCGAAGACGTGCAGTGGAGCGACCCGACGACGCTCGACCTACTCGACCTGCTTCTCGCCCGCGTCACCGACAGCCGTCTCTTCCTGCTCATGACGGCTCGTGCAGAGTTCACAGACTCGTGGAACAACGGCGACGTGGTGGCCCGGATCGACCTCCGGCCCTTCTCCGACGGGGACATCCGCCAGCTGGTCGGCGCGGTCGGAGGCGACCGTTCGCTGCCGGAGCCCTTCGTCGAGCGCATCGTCGAGGCGGCAGCAGGAATCCCACTCTTCGCCGAGGAGATGGGACGGAGCCTGCTCGAGTCCGGGATGCTGGTCGTCGAGGGCGGCCGCTGGGAGCTGTCCATCCCGCTCGCGGACGTCGAGATCCCACAGACCTTGCAGGGCTCACTGCTCTCCCGCCTCGACCACCTGGGCCCGGCCAAAGGCGTCGCACAGATCGCCGCGGTGATCGGTCGGGACTTCCGGCTCGACCTGCTCGGTGAAGTGTCCGGCATCGAACCGGATCTGTTGTCGGAGCTGACCGGTCGGCTCGTCGACAGCGCGATCGTGGTCGAAGAGGAGGGTGGTCCGGACAGGAGCTTCTACTTCCGGCACATCCTGATCCAGGAGGTCGCCTACGAGTCCCTCCTCCACCGCACCCGCCGCACGCTCCACGAACGAGTTGCACGTCTGCTGCGCGCTCGTCTCGAGACCGGGACGACGATCGCCCCCGAAGTCATTGCGCGGCATTTCGAGGCCGCCGGGGCAGGCCGAGAAGCGGTCGAGCACTACCAGCTCGCAGCCGGACAGGCGGCAGAGGGCTCCGGACACCGTGAGGCGGTCTTCTTCCTGCGTCGTGGGATCTCCCTCGTCGAGCGGGAGCCGGACAGCCTGCACCGCCAGGAGCTGGAGATCGAGATGCAGCTCTCGCTGGGGTCGGCGATCATGGCCACCAAGAGCTACGCGAACCCCGAGATCGAAATGGCCTACGAGCGGGCTCGCGAGCTCTGCGAGCAGCTGGGCAACGACGAGCGCGTGGGCCTCGCGCTGGCCGGTCTCTCGATCTACTACATCAACCGGGGAGAGACCGCACTCGGGGCCTCCCTTGCCGAGCGAGTGCTCGAAATCGCTGCGGTGCACGAGGACGACACCCTCGAGCTGCTCGGGAGGGTCCAGCTGGCCCTTGCCCTCCACTATCTGGGTGAAGCCATCGACAGTCTCGGCCATTCCCTGCGTGCCGTCGAGATCTACGACGCCGACCGACACGCAGCGATCGCACAGCGATTCGGCACGGACCACGGTGTCGCCGCGCACTGTTTCGCCGCGTGGGGGTACCTGACACGGGGCTACCTCGACCAAGGCCTCCGGCACATGGACGACGCAGTGAGCCTCGCCAAGCGCCTGAGCCAACCGTTCAATCTCGCGTACGCGCTCGCGTTCCGTGCCACGGCCCACTGGGAGCGCGGCGAGGGGGAGGCGACCCTCCAGGATGCGCGCCGCGCCCGCGAGCTCTCGGAGGAACAGGGCTTCGACTGGTGGGCGGTCATCGGAGGTCTGTGGGAGACCGCGGAACTGGTCGTGGGACAGGGAGACTCGTCCGCGCTGACCCGGCTGCTCGAACTGGCGACCGCTGCCGGCGAATCCGGGAATCGTGGTGGGAGCACCACGGTCATGGCGCTCGTCGCGAATGCGTTCCGTGCGACCGGGGATCTCGAGACCGCCGGCGCGTTCGTCGACCTCGGGCTCAACGAGTCACGGGAGACCAACCAGCCCTGGTGGGACGCGGACCTGCACCGCATGCGGGCCGAGCTTTTGGCCGCGCGGGCGGAGGCGGCGGGCGACACCGACCGGGAAGGAATGCTCGAGGAGGCAGAGGGCGAATGGCGGACGGCACTCGAGCACGCCGACCGCCTCGGCTACCCAGTGCACGGGGTGCGCGCGGCGACGAGCTTTGCAGCGCATCTCCACACGCACGGCAGGACCGACGAGGCCCTCCTCTTGCTCCGCGATCGGTACGGCCGCTGCCCGGAGGGCTTCTCGACCCCCGTGCTGGTCGCGGCCAAAGCCACCATGGACCGGCTCGAGCGAGCGGCGCCGGGCAGCTCGTAGCTCCCCGCCCCGATGCTCTCGTCCCTCAGGGGAAACCGAGATCGGGGTACTTCGAGCGGATCACCGCCCTGGTGGCATCCAATTGGAGCTGCAGGAACTTCGGGTCGGTCCTGACGTTTGCCGTCCCGCCGAAGATGACCGTGTGGTACGCCTCGTCGTCCTCCCAGTAGGCCATGTCGACCACCGCGTCCACGGTGATCGGGACGAAACTCCTCGGATACGCCGGCCGCGGACAAGGCGCCCCGAAGCTCCGCTGCCACACCTCCCGCACATCGGAGTTCTCCACCAACTTCTCGGCGCCGGGAGCGTCCGACTCGTAGCAGCTCGCAACCTCGGTCCCCTCGATGGTCACCTCGTGCCACTGCCTGTTGCCGATCGTGACCGGTCCCTTGACGACCGTGTTGATCGATGCGGGGATGCTCGAGGTCGCGACGAGAGCGTCCCAGGGAACGCCGTAACACCAGTTGGAGAACCAATTCCAGTCGGACTTCCCGAGCCGGACCAGGTCTTCTGGCTCCACCACCGATCGGGACCCGTCGGGCTTCGTGTAGCCGAAGGGGCGCGGCCAGAGCGACTTGACACAGTCGAGCTGGTAGTAGCCGAGGAAGATGTTGAACCACTGCTGCGAGTCGGGATCGGTGTAGGGACCCGGGGCGCCGGGCGGGTCGAAGGCGCCGACGCACGCCACCGTGTTGAAGACGAAGGGCGGATAGTCGCGGAACATCACCCGTTTGACGATGCTGCCTACTTTGCACACTTCGCGCGCGGTCTCGTCCACGTGAAAGCGCAACACGGTCGGGGTGCACGGCTGACTCGTACCGAAGCCCTTGGGATCGTCGACCTTCGGCGGGCACGCCTCGGTGCGGCCGCCCACTTCCCCGATCGACGGATCGAACCGGAGCAGCACCCTGTGCTCGCGGTCGAACACCCTCCGCCACGCGGAGCGACGGGAAGAGCGAACGTCGACAGTGCAGGTCCAGGTCACTTCACCGTCGAACATGTCGGATGCGACGCCGAAGGCCAGCCGGACCAGTCCGAGGTCGTGGCAGCGGGGAGTGCCCGGGTCTTCATCGGTGAACAGCCAATGCAAGAGGCGGTGATTTCGAAAGCTGAGCGCCACCTCCACCTTGTCGAGGTCGGGGAAGGCACAGGAGAACTTCAAGCCATATCCGAGCGGCACGGTCTCGATCGGGACGTTGGCCATGACGACTCCGAGCTTGGTGGGACTTGGAGGTGGCGTCAAGAGGGCGCACTCCCGGTTGCGCCCCTAGGCAGCGCTCGTGCGAGAGTGGGAAGATCTTGGCCGTGACGGCGGCCGGCGGGACACTCCTTCGATACCGCTCCGACGCGCCCGCGGTGACGATCGCACTGGGGACGGCGGGGTGGATGATCTTTGGCGCGATCGGCTGGATGCCCATCTGGTCGATCGTCCTCTTGCCCTTCGCGTTGCGGTGGGTCGGCATCGTCCAGCACAACCACACCCACATCCCCGTCTTCCGCCGGCGCGCCTTCAATCGAATGGTCGACGTCGCATTGACCTTCATCAGCGCGGTGCCCCAACCCTTGTACCGCCATCTCCATGTCGAGGTGCACCACCGCTTCTTGAACACGCCCGAAGACTGGACGGGGCCCTTCTTCCGTACGGGGACGTCGTTTCCGGACCGACCCGTCCCTTTCTGGCAGTACTGCCTGACCACCACCGGGCGATGCTGGCGACGCGGGATCCCCGCCACGTGGCGGCGCGAGCGACGTGCGCTCCTCCTCTGCTGCATGCCCGTCGCCGCTCTGCTGCTCGGATTGGCGGCCGCGTCGCCGTCGCGCTTCGCGCTCTTCGTCCTCGTTCCGTGGGTTGCCACCGCGGTCTTCCTGCCGGCCACCAACTGGATGCAGCACGCCGGCTGTTCCTACGAGTCGCCCTCCAGCTCGGCGAACGTGAACTTCGGACCACTCCACGGCCTGCTCGCCTTCAACATCGGCTACCACGCGGCACATCACGTTCGGCCGTCCGCTCACTGGACCAAGTTGCCCGATCTGCACGCTCGCCTGATCGCGGCGTCGCTCCCGGAGACCTGTACCCGACGCGGGCTCTTCCTCGAGATGCTCGGAGCCCTTCGAGACCGGAAGACGGCGATGCGCGGGCCCCGGCGCTCTCCTCGGGTCGGTCACACCGCGTTCACACCATCGAGTGACCGGCGTGCCGTCAGCACGCCAACACCTCCACGGGCAGCGGCAACTCTGTCACCGGCAACTGCAACGGCTCCAACACCTGACTGACGGCCTGGACGAAGGTCGGGCGCCTGGTCAGTGTGCGCGGCTTCGGATCGCCTTCTGGTACGAGACCGGCGCGACGGTACGTCCGATGGGTGCGAGCAGCGGGAGTGCCGCCGCGTTGATGTCGGTCCGCTTCCCGCCCATGCGCTCGAGCAAGAGCGCCGAAACGTCCTCCTCGGTCCGGCGGACCATCTTCGGAGGAAGACTGCCGCCGTCCTCGACCCCGGACATTCCCATCGCGGTGGGTACCCAGGCGGGATAGAGCACATGCACATGGACGCCGTGACGGGCGACCTCGTGCGCCACGGTTTCGGTGAAGGCGGTGACGGCCGCCTTCGAGGCCGCGTAGGCGCCGTGGCGGGGTTCGGGCGCACGAGCCGAGTCCGAGGAGACGTTGACGACGATGCCTGATCTCCGCTCCACCATCCCGGGGAGCACGGTGAGCGTGCCGGTCACCACCCCGAAGAAATTGACGTCGAAGATGCGCCGGTAGGCCTCGGACATCCCCTCTTCGAACGGCGTGAGCTGCTCGATGCCGGCATTGTTCAAGAGGATGTCGATCCGCCCGTGCTTCGACTCGATGCCCTCGAGCGTCTCCCGAAAGAGGTCCGACTTTCCCACGTCACAGACGAGAGTGCTGCTGCTCGGGCTCAGTGCGGAGAGCTGCGTCTCGACCTCGGCCAAAAGCTCGCCGCGCCGCGCCAGACCCACCACGGTGGCGCCACGGCGCGCGAGATCGAGCGACACCTGGCGGCCGATGCCCGAGGAGGCACCGCTCACGACGGCGATCCGTCCGTCGTAGCGAGTCGGCGTCCCTTTCTGGCTCCTTCGCACCGCCTCGATGGTAGGTGGTGCCCGAGCCGGATGCGAAGGCGAACACTGCTTGACATCCACCACGATCGCCGGGTTGACTGACCCCAGGTGGCGGAACCGGCGGTTCGTCCCTCTCGTCTCGAGGGACGTCCGCGTCTGGTCATTCGACGCTTCCGGGTCGTGACCGGTGCCGGCGTTGGACGAACAGAACGGCGACCAATGCGCCGACCGAGAGTCCGAGGACCAGAATCGCCACGTCCTTGAAGGAGTCGTGGCCGGTCACCACTCGACCGATTCCATAGGCGCTCGTGCCGACCGACACCGCGAACCCGAAAGACGCCAAGAGGTTCCAGAGCACGAACTGCCCGTACTTCATCTTCGCGGTCCCCGAGACGATCGCCGGTGTGAAGAACACCGCCAGACGCCCCCATCGCGCGTACGCGATCTCGCCGCGCTCGACCATCTTCTGCCGACCCGCTTGAT
The DNA here is from genome assembly GCA_963769905.1 of uncultured Acidimicrobiaceae bacterium. GTDB lineage: Bacteria > Actinomycetota > Acidimicrobiia > Acidimicrobiales > RAAP-2 > Bog-756. The sequence goes on along the minus strand of CAVYNG010000001.1, from coordinate 804,284 downwards.
GCTTGCCGGGTCGTTCGAGAAGCTGGCGACCCCAGCGGTTGCCGATGGAGTAGCCGATGAGACCGCCCACCTCGCCACCGATGGTCGCGATGATGATCACCGTGGTCAGGTCGAGAGTGTTCTGACTGGCCGCCGCACCGGCCGCGCCGAGCGCGGTTGCCCCGATGAACGGGACTCCCGCCCAGGAGGCCGCGACCGCCACGAAGAGCAGCAGGTACTGCCACCAGCCGCTTGCGAAGTCTGCGGCGACGAAGCTCGCCGACGTCACGTCCTCTCTTCTGTCGTCATGTCGTCGAGGGATCCAGGCCCACAGGCGCCGGGGACCGAGGAGCCTCGGACCCCGCCAAGAGAGCGATGCCACCGATCGCGATCAGGAGCCCGATCCCCGCGGAGCTCACGTGCCCGCCGCCACTCTTCGCCAGACGCTCCCCGTAGACGACGATCCCGAGGATGACGCTCGAGAAGAGCGTCACCGAATTGCTCGAGGCCATGGCAGGCGCCAGCACCCCGGTCTTCAGTGCCGATTGCAGGAGGACGAACCCGCTGAGGGCCGAGATGATCAAGACGTACACCGACCAGTCGCTGAGCAGGGCCAGGATCCCGTTCCCGACCTCGGTGACGAACGTCTTGGTCACTGCTGCCTGCAACCCGAACCCGAGTCCGGCGGCAGCACCGAGGGTGAGCGCCTTGGCGGCGCCACGGAACCGGTTTCCGATTGCCGCGAGCACCACCACGAGGGCGAGCGTGATCAGACACGCGCCCCACCAGGTCGAGGCACTCGGATGTGCGGTCCCTCCCTGAGGCTGGCCGCCCGAGAGGAAAACGACGATGCCGGCCAAGGTCAGGGACGCGCCGGCGAGCTCGCGACGCCCGATGTGCTGGTGGGTGAGCCACATCCCGAACGGAAGCGCGATCACCAGGCTGAGCGCGGTCAGCGATTGGACGACGAGAAGTGACGCACGGTCGAGTGCCATTGCCTGCACGACCCACCCCGACGCCTGGAAGATCGCCCCGGCGAGCCACACGGGCCGGTGGAGGATCTGAAGGAGGAACCTTGGGTCGTCTTCCGCCGCCTCGGTCGACAGCGTGCCCTTCTGCTGGAGAACGGTCCCCAGAGCGAAGAGAAAGGCCGCCAGGATGGCCAGCGCCACGCCCACGAACGGGAGCCTAGGGGTTGGCCGTCGGTTGCTGTTGCTTTCGACGTGGACCGGTGTCGGCGGCGGATCCCGGAGTCCGGACGCTCCGATCCGTCAGGCGGACAATCGTCCGGCCAGATGCTCGCCGACACGGAGCGCGTTGGCGATGATCGTGAGCGTCGGATTCACCGCCCCGATCGAACAGAAGAAGCTGGAATCCACCACGTAGAGATTGTCCAGCTCGTGGGCCTTGCAATTCACGTCGAGGACCGAGGTCTCGGGATCGGTACCGAAACGTGCCGTCCCTGCCTGGTGGGCCGTCGCCGCGATGTTCATCCCTTCGTGAAGGTAGACACCTCGTTCGTGCGACTTCTTGTGGAAGCCGAGATCGGCGAGCATCGAGTCGAAGCGCTTTCGCAGCCGCGTCAACCCCTCGACGTTGTTGTCCTTCCGCACCGCCAGTCGAACCGTCCCGTCCTTGTCGACGAAGATCCGGTTCTCTGCCAGCGGCAGGTCCTCCGACGAGATCCAGAAGTCCACGCCGTGGCGTGCGATGTCGTTCAGCGCGGCATCGGGAGTGAGCTTCGCTCCCCAGGCGAGGAAGTGGGGAGCCATCGCCTGGAGCTGCTCGCCGTCCGACTTGCCGAGCATCTGGATGCTGCCCCAGGGATACTCCCAGTCCTCGCCCTTGAGGTACCAGTCGTTGAGCGCGAGGGTCTTCTGCAATCGGGTGGGGTTCGGCGAGCGCGAGAGCGCGATGACCGCGGCGTTGTTGTGGCGAACGTAGTTGCGGCCGACCTGGTCCGAGCCGTTGGCGAGTCCGCGGGGGTGCGCGTCGTCGGAGGAACCGAGCAGTAGCAGCGCGGAGTTGAGTGCTCCGCAGGACACCACGACGACGTCACCGGTGATCCGGGCGGTCGAACCGTCGCCGAGGGTCGCCACCACTGCTGTGACCGTCCTGCCGCCTAAGTCGGTCTCCAAGCGCTCCACCTTGGCGTCGGTCTCGAGCTCGAGGTTGGGGTGTGCAGCGAGCGCCGGGTCGACGCAGATGACCTGAGCGTCGGCCTTTCCGTCGACCAGGCAGGGAAAGCCGTCGACCCGGTTGCACCGGATGCAGGGGCTCCCGTGGAGCGCCTCTCCGTTCTCGTCCTGGTCGAGGAGCACGCCGAGCGGGAGATGCGAAGGATGGAGTCCGAGCTTCACCAGGTCGTCGTGGAGCTCCTGGATGCGGGGCTCGTGACGGACCGGCGGGAAGGGGTACGCGTTGCTCCTCGGCCCGTCGGTCGGATCCTCCCCGGAAGCACCGTGCACGTGGTAGAGCTGCTCGGCCTCCGCGTACCAGGGTTCGAAGTCGGCGTAGGAGAGCGGCCATGCAGGCGAGAGCCCGCCGTAGTGCTTGATCACGCCGAAGTCCTCGGGCCGGAGGCGGAAGAGTGCCGCGCCGTAGAACTTGGTGTTCCCGCCCACGTAGTAGTTCTGTTCGGGGGAGAACTCGTTGCCGTCCTGGTCGAGCCATTCCTCCGTGCAGTGGTACTTCGCTTTCACGAACACCGCCGAGGTCTCCCAGTTGTCGCGCTCACGGGGAAGGTAGGAGCCTCGCTCCAGCAGGAGGATCCGCTTCCCCGAGGGAGCCAGCTTCCACGCCAGCGTCCCACCGCCGGCTCCGCTCCCGATGATCACCACGTCGTAGTGGTCGAGTGCTGGCATCGCTGACCTCCTCGATTCCGCCGGGAAGTAGACCGCAGGGATTGTAGGCGCCCAGCCTCGTACGTCCGCCGGCGATCCTTCCGCCCGCGCCGCTTCCGCGAGGGGAGCGGGCCGTGTTTACTGGTCGCAACGACCGGTACTCCGCTGAGCCGCCCGACGACGCTTCCGAGCAGATCCCCATGACCGACCGCACCCAATCGACCACTGTCTACGCGGCCGGTCTCGTCCAGGGCGTGGTGTTGGTCACCTTCCCGGCCGCGAGCACGATCTTCACCAGCCCCGTCCACTACGGGCTCTCGAGCACCCAGTACGGGACGATGTTCCTCCCACAGGTGATCACCGCGGTCACCGCAGCACTCGTCGGCGCCAAGCTCGCACGGCGCTTCACCCTGAAGCGCGTTTTCCTCGCCGGACTCGTGGCCGACCTGGTCTCGATGTGCCTGCTCGTCACCAGTCAGTTCTTCACCCCCGACCGAGGAGCCGCGTACGCGCTGCTCCTTGTCGCCACCGCCTCGCTCGGGCTCGGTTTCGGCCTCACCGTGCCGGCGCTCAACACCTTCACCGCCGCCTTCCACCCCGACACAGTGGACCGCTCGGTGCTCGAGCTCAATGCACTGCTCGGCCTCGGCACCGCCCTCGCCCCCGTCTTCGTCGCCATCTTCGACGGGCTCGGATTCTGGTGGGGCCTGCCGGTGATGTCCGCGGCCCTGCTCGCCGTCTTGATCGTGACCAGCAGCCGGCTGCCCTTGCGCGTCGCCTCGGCCGACAGCTCGACCGTCGGGGCAGAACGCGCCGCCCGGCCGCCGCTGCCGGCACGCTTCTGGTTGTTCGCCGGGTTCGCGGTGCTCTACGGAATCTGCGAGACCATGAACGGCAACTGGTCCGAGACCCTCATGACCTCGCACCTCCGTGCGTCGTCGACGACCGCGTCGCTCGCGCTCACCGTCTTCTGGGTGATGGTCACCGTCGGTCGAGTCCTCTTCGCCGCGGTCCAGCAATCCTTCCCGACCGGCCGGACCTATCACTTGCTGCCGTTCGTGCTCGCCGGCGCATTCGTCCTCGTCGCGGTGCTCCCGAGTGGAGCAGCCGCGTGCGGCGTCGTCGGGTTCGGGCTCTGCGGCCTCGGCTGCTCCGCCCTCCTGCCACTCACCATCAGCTTCGGTCAAGAGCAGCTCGTCGCGGTTTCGGCGACGGCCGCCGGCGGGATCATCGCCTTCTACCAACTCGGGTACGGCATCGCCGCCTTCGGCGCCGGGCCGCTGCAGAGCGCCGGCGTGGACCTCTCGGCGCTCTTCGGGTTCACCGCGCTCATCGCGCTGGCCATGGGGGCACTCTCGTTCGTCCTCGTCCGTCCCCACCACCACGTCGCCCACCTGCACCCGCGCCCACTGGTCGGTTCGGATGCCTCGGGGGACACCGCCATGCCGATCGCGCCCGCGTAAGCGGCCACAGCAAGAGGAGCCACCGTGTCGAACCCAGGAGCTGCATCGGCCGCCTTCTTCGAGGAGCTCGCTTCGAGAGACTGGGTCCCTCTCCTCCACAACACCTGCGGCACCATCCGAGCCGACCTGGAGGGCACTCCGGGGACCACCCACTGGTACGTCGACATCGACCGGGGCAAGGTGAAGGTCTCGCACCGCAATGTCAGGGCCGACGCCGTGGTGCGCGGGACCGCCGAGCTGTTCGACAAGATGGCCACCGGGAGGACGAACGCCACCGCGGCCATGTTGCGGGGCGCCCTCAGGGTCGAAGGGGACCTCGAGCTGGTCTCGGCACTCTCCCGCCTGCTCCCCGGACCCCCCCGCTCGCAAGTCACGTACCGCGAGCGGCAGAAGGAGGCAGCCCGATGAGCGACCAGCTGGTCAAGATCCTCGACGGCAACATCTTCATCGTCAGCGACGAGCGGGGCGACATCGAGGCGTCCCTCACCGAGCCGACCGGGCTCTTCGCCTTCGACACGCGCTTTCTCTCGAAGTGGGTGCTGACCATCGACGGCGAGCGCCTCAGCCCGCTCTCGACCGACGACCTCAACTACTACGAAGCTCGCTTCTTCCTCGTGCCAGGTTCCGGCAACGTCTACGTCGACTCGGACATGTCGGTCGTCCGTCAGCGGTCGGTCTCCCACGGCTTTCACGAAACACTCACCATCATGAACCACCGGTCCGAACCGGTGACTCTTCAGGTCCGACTCGAGGCGGGATCGGACTTCGCCGACCTGTTCGAGGTGAAGGATGCGCTGCGGAAGAAGGGCCGATATTCGCATCTCGTCGACGGCAACTCACTTGTCCTGCGCTACACGAGGGACACCTTCGAACGCGAGACGTGGATCGCGGTCGACCAGCCGGTGGCGATCGATCCGAAGGGCATGACGTTCGACGTGACCATCGGCCCGGAGAAGAGATGGTCGACCGAGTTCCGCGTGATCGCGGGTCATCCCGCGCTGCCGATGCACCCGAAGGAGATGACACGGGCACGACCGCGGATGACGCGTGGCATGACCATGTCCCAGGATCTCGAGGTCTGGCTGGAGGCCGCTCCGACGCTTCGATGCGACTCGGATTCCCTGAGGGCCACCTACCATCGCAGCCTGGTCGACCTGGCCGCACTGCGCTACGAGGCGCCCGTCCTACCGCGCCACTCACTGCCGGCGGCGGGACTCCCCTGGTTCATGACCATGTTCGGCCGCGACTCGATCATCACCAGCTATCAGGCTCTGCCGTTCGCGCCAGACCTCGCGGCGACGACGCTGAGGGCGCTCGGGGCCCGGCAGGGTTCGAAGCTCGACGACTTCCGCGAAGAGGACCCGGGGAGGATCCTGCACGAGATGCGCTACGGGGAGCTCACCGCGTTCGAGGAGCGGCCTCACTCTCCCTACTACGGCTCTGCGGACGCCACTCCGCTCTTCGTCGTGCTGATGGACGAGTATGAGCGCTGGACCGGCAACACCAAATTGGTACGCGACCTCGAGTTCGAGGCCCGTGCCGCGCTCGCGTGGATCGACGACTACGGCGACCTGCAGGGCAACGGATACGTGTCCTACAAACGGCGCAACGAGAAGACCGGCCTCGAGAACCAGTGTTGGAAGGACTCGTCGGACTCGATCTCGTTCCATGACGGCACCTTGCCCGGGTTCCCGCGAGCGACCTGCGAGATCCAGGGTTACGCCTACGACGCGAAGGTCAGGGGCGCGCGCCTCGCGCGGGAGATCTGGCGCGACGTCGGCTTCGCCGACCGACTGGAGAAGGAGGCGGCCGAGCTCAAGCGGCGATTCAATCGCGACTTCTGGGTCAAAGACGGCGAGTATTTCGCGGTCGCGCTCGATCCGGATGGTCGGCAGGTCGACACACTGACCTCGAACAACGGCCATCTGCTCTGGAGCGGGATCGTCGACAAGTCGAAGGCCAAGGCGGTGGTCGCTCACCTCGTCGGGAGCCGGATGTTCTCGGGGTGGGGCGTCCGCACGCTCGCGGAGGGCGAGGCGCGCTTCAATCCGATCGGCTACCACGTCGGAACCGTCTGGCCCTTCGACAATTCCTTCATCGCGCTCGGCTTGCGCCGGTACGGCTACAAGGACGAGGCCGCCCAGATCGCCGAGGGAATACTGGCGGCCGCCGAGTTCTTCGACGGACGATTACCAGAGGCCTTCGGGGGCTATCCACGCCAGTGGACCAAGTATCCGGTCCAGTACCCGACCGCCTGTAGCCCGCAAGCCTGGTCGACCGGTGCCCCGCTGCTGCTGCTCCGCACCATGCTCGGGTTGCACCCGGTCGGCGACAACCTGGTGGTCGATCCCGCGCTGCCCGAGACCATCGGGCGCATCGAGCTCCTGGACATTCCCGGGCGATGGGGGCGGGTCGACGCGTTCGCGCGGGGCCGGGTCGACACCAAGCGGGTGATGCGGAGGACCAGCCGACGCGGCTGACCAACCGCTCGCGGTCACTCCTCGGACTCGGAGACCTCCGACTCGGCTCGCGACGCGAAGATGTTGAGCCCCATCCGCTCCGAGAGGAACCGGCTGGCGAGTTGCCCGCGGACACTGTTGCCCGCCGCGTCGATCCGTGGGGAGAACGTCGCGAGGCCGCCCTTGCCCGGAGCGATCGTCACGATGCCACCGCTGACCCCGCTCTTGCCCGGCAGACCGACGTCGTACATCCAGTCTCCGGTGCGCTCGTAGAGCCCGGCCGTGGCCATGACGGCAAGCGTCCGTTTCGCCACGCCGGCACCCACCACGTCATCGCCGGTAACCGGGTTCCGGCCGCCGTCGGCAAGCGTCGCGCCCATGACCGCCAGGTCCTCGACGTCGACGACCAGCGCACACTGACGCGTGTAGACGTCGACGGTGGTCGCCGGATCGCAGAACAGCCGACCGTAGCCGTAGAGGAGATGGGCGAGGCCCTGGTTTCGGAGGTTGGTCGCCGACTCCGACTCGTAGATGTCCCGGTCCACCTCGAGTTCGCGGCCGGCGAACCGCGAAAGGCCTTCCCGGACGAACTCCCATCGATCGGCCGGCGACGATCCGGGGGCGAGGCTGGTCGTCGCCAGCGCGCCGGCATTGACCATCGGGTTCATCGTGCGGTTCTCGCTCAGCTCCATCGCCATCACCGAGTCGAAGGGAAGCCCGGTCGCGTCGACACCGAGGACGTCTCGCGCTCGCTGGTGCCCCATGACCTCGCAGATGAGCGCGAAGACAAAGGGCTTCGACAGCGACTGCAGCGAGAACCGGTTGTCGCAGTCCCCGACGGCGAAGCGGCGACCGGTCACTCCGGCCACACAGATGCCGAAGAGGTCGGGGTCGATCTCGGCGAGCGCCGGAATGTACTCGGCAACCACGCCTTCGTGACGCGGGAGGAATCGCTCGTAGGCCTCGGACACCAATGTCGCGATCTCCGGCGGCGAGGGCAGCTTCCCGGTGGAGGCCGCCTCGCTGGCACGAACGTCGTCGAAGAGGAAGTGATCGCCGTCCACTGTCGACCCCGAATCTGTCGGCCCCGAATCGCCGCGAGGCGAGGGGCTCGTGGGAAGCCGGGACGGCTAGCCCTTCTGCGACTCCTTGACGTCGGCCTCGATCGCGGCCTGGTCGGCCTTCAATTGCTTGGCCTGCAGCTTCTCGGCCCTGGCCATCGCCCTTTTGACCTTCGACTCCATGTCGGCAACCGCGACGACCACCAGCCCGGCCTGCCCCTCGTCCAGTGCCTCGCCGAGCTCCTTCAGGTCGCTGCGGCTCATGCCGGCCGCGGCGTGGCCGGCGATCGACCCGAGGATCGCGCCACCGGCACCGGTCGCGAGCAGCAGCCCACCTCCGACCGCGGCTGCGGGGAAGAGCGCGATCACGAGGCCGGTGGCCAGTCCGGCGCCCCCGCCGAGGACACCGCCCACCCGGGTCGGCGTCTCGTGCTTCTTCACGATCTTGACCTTTCCGTCCTGCTTCCGCTCGATGACCGCCGCGTCGTACGCGTCGATCAGCCCGGCCTCGGTGTGCAGAGCCTTGATCGCGTCGTAGTCGGCCAGTGCATCCCCGAGGACCCGGTAGGCACCCGAATAGACGAAGAGTGTGTCGATCGCCATGCCGCTCTGTCCTTTCCACTGCCCCGTCAGCCTCCGGGCCTCGGAGACCTCGCTCTCTACTACTACTTCGGAGGCCTCGCCGCGTCAACGCGTGTTGAGTCGGCTCACCCACCGAGCCCGCTCGCGGTTGACGCGGTCGGCATCCGTGCACCACGCTCTGCACGCGGCCTGCCCCGCCGGCGACGGTGGCCGGGTCGCATCGGGTGCGTGCCGGTCGGTCCAGGCCGGAGCGCCCGACTTGGGTAAGGTCCCGCCAAGGAGGTCCAAAATGGCAAGCGAAGGGCTCCACGAGGCGCGTGACGATCTCGACGCGGCGGCCGTCGACCGTCACCGGGCGGTGGTTTCGCTCTGCGAGGAGCTCGAGGCAGTCGACTGGTACGACCAGCGGGTCGTGGCGACCGAGGACCTCAGCCTGGCCGAGGTGCTCGCCCACAACCGCGACGAGGAGAAGGAGCACGCGTCGATGACCCTCGAGTGGCTCCGCCGTCGGGATCCGGTCCTCGACCGGCACCTGCGGACCTACCTGTTCACCGAGGAGCCGATCACCGAGGAAGAAGTCGAGGCGGAAGGGTCCGGCACGGAAACTGCTCCAGGTGCCGGGTCCCTCGGCATCGGGAGCTTGAAGGGAATGGCGTCATGAACCACCTCCGCCGAGAGCTCGCGCCGGTGAGCGACGCGGCCTGGCAGACGGTCGACGACGAGGCGAGGAGCCGTCTCGCCAACCAACTCGCGGCCCGGCAAGTCGTGGACTTCGTCGGACCGCACGGTTGGGAGCACTCCGCCACCAACCTGGGTCGCACCGCGTCGATCGCTGCGCCCTCCGAGGGGTTGGTCGCCGCGCAGCGGCGCGTCCTCCCGCTCCTCGAGCTGCGCGCCGAGTTCAAGGTCTCGCGCGCCGAGCTCGATGACATCGAACGCGGGGCAGCCGACCCGACACTGGGCGAGCTCGACGAAGCGGCTCGGCAGATCGCCATCGGCGAGAACAACACCGTGTTCCACGGTCACCGGGCGGCGGGCATCGGTGGTGTGGCCGAGACCACCTCGCATGCACCCATCTCCTTCGGGACCGAGCCCGAGCGGTACCCGAACGCCGTCGCGCAGGCCGTCGACCAGATCCGCCAGTCGGGGATCCGGGGACCCTACGCCCTCGTGCTCAGTCCGGCGATGTACACGGAGATCGTCCAGACCGCCGAGCACGGCGGTCACCTCCTCTTCGACCATCTCCGGCGCATCCTCGACGGGCCCCTGGTGTGGGCGCCCGGTGTCGAGGGGGGCATCGTGCTCAGCCTTCGGGGCGGGGACTTCCTCTTCGACTGCGGCCAAGACCTCTCGATTGGCTACCTCGACCACGACATGGACGTCGTGCGGCTGTTCCTCGAGGAGACCTTCAGCTTCCGGGTCGTCGAGCCCGACGCCTCGGTGCAGCTCCACCCCGCCGGTTGACGCCAGGGGGCATCCCGGTCACTGCTCGGACATGATCCGTTCGAACTCGATCATCGGGTTGACCGGCGCCTGCTCGCTCAAGGTGACGACCGCGGAGTGGATGGTCGCGCTGCAGGGGAACGGAGCCCGATAGTCGTCACCCACCGCGGGACCGAGCTCGTAGCCACAGGTCATGCCCGCGTTGGTCGCGCTGAAGGCCATGATCGTCCACCGCGGGATCGGTCCCGCCGCGACGAGCTCGCCGTCGACCTCAAGGGAGCCCTCCCCGCCGATGCTCCCGTCGTGGTCGAAGCGGTAGGTCAGTCGGTGGCGACCGGGGGGAACCGGGGAGGGGGCGGCTACCACGTGCCGCTCCTTGCCGTAGAGGTTGTGCACATAGCGCGGACGGCCCTCCACCAGGTGGAACGAGAAGCCGCCGAGGGCGGAACCTTGGGCGAGGAGAACGCCTTCGGGAGGCGGCCCGCCGGGCACGGTGACGTCGACCTCGATGGTATGGCCGCGGTTCTTCACATTGGCCGCGACGCTCTCCGGTACAGGTGCGGTGCCCGGGTAGTAGGTCCATCGGAGCCGCGGCGTGCGCCAGTCAGGCTTCGGGTGGACGATCGTGTGCAGCACCCGGTTGTCGAGTGGCAGGACCTGGTTGTCCCTCGCCTCCGCCCACCACAGGTCGATCATCTCGGCGAGGCGCTCGGGTTCCTTCTCGGCGAGATCGCGCAGCTCCGCGGGATCGCGCGCGACCTCGTAGAGCTCCCACCGGTCCTCGTCGAAGGGAGCGTTCCAGCTGATGCCGTCGTCGTACAGGGGTCCGATCGGCTTGTAGGTGACCGCCTTCCACCCGTCGTGGACGATGCCGCGGCTGCCGAACATCTCGAAGTACTGCGTCCTCCGGTGGGGCGCTGCCTCCGCACTGCCGGCCTCGAGGAGGTGCGCAAAGCTCACCCCGTCGATCCGGCTCTGGGGCACGTACTCGATGGTGGCAGGTGCCTCGACACCGGCCAGGCCGAGGACGGTCGGAAGGACGTCGACCGCGTGGGTGAACTGGCGGCGAAGCCCGCCCTCCTCCGCGAAGCGCGACGGCCAGCTCACGATGCAGGGATCGGCGACCCCTCCCTCGTGGACCTCCCGCTTCCAGCGGCGGAACGGGGTGTTGCCGGCCATCGTCCAGCCCCACGGGTAGTTGTTGTGAGCAGTCGGGCCGCCGATCTCGTCGATGCGCCGCACGAGCTCGTTCGGACCGGCCGGGTCGACGTTCTGGAGACGGTTGTCGTTGATGGAACCGAGTACGCCTCCCTCTGCGCTCGCCCCGTTGTCCGAGACCAGGATCACGAGCGTGTCGTCACGGTCGCCGGTCTGCTCGAGGAAGGCGAACAGCCGCGCGAGCTGCGCGTCCGTGTAGGAGAGATACGCGGCGAAGCACTCCATGAACCGTGCCGAGACCTGCTGCTGCTCGGCGGGAAGGTCGTCCCACGCCGGGACCCAGTGGGGACGCGGCGCGAACTCGGCGCCCGGGGGAAAGAACCCGTCCTGCATCTGCCGGGCGAACGCCGCCTCGCGCCAGCGGTCCCAACCCTGGTCGAAGTGGCCCCTGTACCGCTCGATCCACTCGCGTGGTGCGTGGTGAGGCGAGTGACAGGCACCGGTGCAGAAGTAGAGGAAGAACGGGCGCTCCGAGTCGACCGCCCGGAGGTCGGCGAGATAAGTGATCGCCTGGTCGACCAAGTCGGCGCTCAGGTGGTACCCCTCCTCGCCGGAGCCGGCGGGGACGATCGAGTGGTTGTCCTGGTAGAGGATCGGCGCGAACTGGTGGGTCTCACCGCCGTGGAAGCCGTACCAACGGTCGAAGCCGCGCCCGAGCGGCCAGCTGTGACGGGGCGCGGCCATGTTGGTCTCGTCCTCCGGGGTGAGATGCCACTTGCCGACCGCGTATGTCGCGTAGCCGGCGTCGCGGAGGATCTCCGAGAGGAAGCCGTTCTCCTTCGGGACCTCGCCGTTGTACCCGGGATAGCCGACCGCAAGGTCGGCGACCCGGCCGAGGCCGTTGCGATGGTGGTTCCGCCCGGTCAGGAGACACGACCGCGTCGGTGAGCACAGCGCGGTGGTGTGGAAGTTGGTGAGCCGGATCCCCGTCGCAGCGAGGCCGTCGATGGTCGGCGTCGCCATGTCCGATCCGTAGCAACCGAGCTGTGCGAAGCCCACGTCGTCGAGGACGACGAGCACGACGTTGGGTGCGCCGGCCGGCGGGATCCTCGCCGCCGGCCACCAGGGTTGCGATGTCCGCCAATCGTCGCCGATCACTCCGTCGAAGCGGGGTGTCTCCATCTCTCTCCTCTGAATCAGGGGCGGTGGGCGCCCACGCCGGGGCCGAGCCGCTTGCGCAGGTCTGCTTCGAACTCACGCACCGCCGGGCCCACGTGCTGCGCCTTGAGCGCAGTCAGAGTCGGGTACCCGGCGTCCCGCTCGGCGTCCCATTCGTCGGCGAAGCGACCCGACTCGATGTACTCGGCCAGTTCCTGCATGGTCGGCAACAGGTCGAGATGCGCGAAACGGTCGCGCCGGGTGAGCTGGCCGTACTGGCTGGTCGGCGAGTGGAACTCCGATTGGACCGCGTAGCCGACCTCGCGGAGCAGGCGGTAGGTCCGCTCCACCTCACCCGAGAGCACCAGCTCGACCAGTACCGCGTCGATCGGGATGTCGTGGTCGAGCATGGTCTGGACGAAGGCGTTGTTCACTGCGGTCAACGCGGGCGAGAGGACTTGCTCCACGCCGAGGTCGAGCACCGCCTCCTGGAGGGCGGTGAGCTCCATCCCGCCCTGACGCAACCCGCCGATCGCGCGGGCGACCGCCAAAACGCGATCCCGAGCAGTACCGGTCACGTCGCGGTGGACGGCGACTGCGGAGATGAACCCGACACCCTCCTCGTAGCAGAGCCGGACCTCGGGTCCGAGCATTCGCGGCGCGACCATTCCGGCGTCGCCGGGCGGGTGCAGACGACCGAAGGCGAGGCAGTACCCCGACGCCACGACGACGCACGAGCGAGGTCCGGGCGAGAGCCCGAGCAAGGGGATGACGTCGTCGGGGACGAGGATGCAGATCACGTCGGCGTCATCCGCCGCGTCCAGATCATGGACCTCGAAGCCGTCGTCGGCAGCCTGCTCCCGGGTCGCGTCGCGTCGGACGCACACTCGTGTCGCGCAACCGCTGTCCCGCAGGTTGAGCGCCCACGACCTCCCCTGGTTGCCGTAGCCCACCACCGCGACCGTCGCGCCCTCGAGCGCGGCAGGGTTCGCGTCGTCCTCGTAGAAGATCGTCGTCACGCTCACGATTATGTCGCCGATCCCCGGCTCTCACCGAGGCGAGCGCCCCATGCCACCCGAACGGATGATCCCGCCGAGGCCGGTCCCGACCGAGGCTCGGCCGCTTCGGCCCTTCGTGGTGTCGGTCCAGGTGACGCTTCGCGGACAACCTCTGCCGGTAGCATTTGGCGTCTCAGCTGCCCTCCCCCCGCAGCGAGGCAGATCTCTCCCCTTGATCACGCTCGGCCAGACCGCCCTGGTCGTGCCGGACGACCCCGGAGCCCCGACCCGAGTGAGCCAGGAACCCGCCGCAGAACTGACGAGCGAGCAGCGCCTCCGCTCACTGGGCGACGAGATCGACACCACGACCGAAGAGCAGGCGGTGGCCAACCTGGCCGGACTCACCGCGCTCGGCGAGGAGATCAAGCGGACGGCGCCCGCCCGGAAGGGCGGACGGCACTCCGCTCGCGGTCCGGGACGCCGAAAGAGGCGAGTCCGGCGGATCGTCCTCATCTCGCTCGTCGCGCTGCTGGTGATCGTCGGCGGCGGCGCGGGCTACGTCTACTACCTGACCCACGATCTCAACCGGGTCGACGTCCGCGGCCTCGCCGGCGCGCTCACCCTCGGGAAGGAGGCCGGCACCGAGAACATCCTGATGGTGGGATCGACCTCCCGCTGCGCGCTCGCCAAGCAGAATCCCGCCTACGGCCTGTGTTCGCAGGGCGTGAACGGAGTGAACAGCGACGTCATCATGATCCTGCACGCCGATCCGGCCCACCACCGGCTCGCGCTCCTCTCGATCCCACGCGACCTGTTCATCCCCAACGCGCGCACGACCGGCGCGAACAAGATCGACGCGGGTCTCTATCAGGGTCTCACTCAGCTGGTCGCCGCCATCGAGGAGGACTTCGGGATACCGATCCAGCACGCGGTCTCCCTCAACTTCGACCAGTTCTCCAACATCGTCGATGCTCTCGGCGGGATCAACATGTCGTTCCCGATCTCGGTCTTCGACTGGGCCCCGACCGGAGGGGGCGTGAGCGGCACTCAGCCGGTGAGCTCCGGCCTCAACCAGAAGGCAGCGGCCTGCGTGCACTTGAACGGGACCCAGGCGCTCGAGGTGGTCCGAGCGCGCCACCTGCGCTACGAGACCCCGCTCTCCAACCCTGACGACCCGTACTCGTGGGCGCCAGAGGCCCAGAGCGACCTGGCCCGCATCCGCCGCAACCACGAGTTCCTGCGGGTACTGGCGGGCGCGGTCTCGAAGCAAGGTCTCGGCGATCCGATCACCGACATCGGGCTGATCAACTCGGTCAAGAGCGACCTCACCTTCGACCAGTCGTGGGCGGTCTCGGACATGGCGAACCTCGTGCTCGACTTCCACACGGTCAACATCAATTCGGTGCCGCAGCTGACCCTGCCGGTCGCCGTCGTCACCGACCCGAACGGCGCGGGAGGGGGCCTCCTCTACGAAGGCGGCAGCTACGGCGACGTCGAGTTCCCCTCGCAGGGCCAGGACCAGGCCGCGATCGACCAGCTGCTCGGTATCGGCCCGAACACCGATTCGATGACCGGCGCACCGCTTCCCGCGGCGTCGTCGGTGACGGTCTCGGTGCTGAACGGGACCGGCGCCTACAACCAGGCCACCGACACCGCCGCTGCACTCGCCGGGCTCGGGTTCCACACGGTCGGCGTCGGGGACAGCGCGCCGGTCGGCGACGTGGCCGAGACCTACGTCTACTACGGGTCACGCAACGCGGCGAGCGAAGCCGCGGCCGAGGGGGTCGCGCGGTCGATCTCGGGGTCGGTCATCATGGCCTACGACCCGAGCAAGGTCGTCGACGGCGCACAGGTGACGGTCCTGACCGGCTCGCAGTTCGCGGTCGCGTCGCCGCCCCCGGCCCCGACCAGCGCCACTCCCGGCGCGGCGGCTGCACCGACCACCACGGCCGCGCCGGCCCCGACCACGACGGCACAGGCGTCGGGCGCGATCGCGACTCCGTCGCCGTCCACCTCGAACCTCCAACCGTGGGATCCCCGGGCGTGCACTCACGGCACGACGCCGGTCCCACCCACGCCCAACCCGACCTGAGAACGCCCACCTCCGCGATCAGGAACCCGCTCAGGCGGGCTCGAGGACGAACACCGGGTGCTTCGAGGACTCCGCGCGCAGCTCGTGGTCGGGCGACTCGGGACCGACCCCACCGAAGAACACACCCACCTCGAATTTCCATCGTCTGAGGTAGGCGCGGACGATCGGCACCTTGTCGTCGTCGGTGAGCTCGGTCGCCCGGTAGTGACGACGGCGACGGCCGACCAGGAGGTCGAGCTCGCCCCCGGCGGCGCGCACGTTGCGGACCCATTGCCCGTTGCCGCGCGGGGAGACCAGGTATTCGCGACCCTCGTACTCGAGAAGGTTCACCGGGGTGTGACGGATCTCCCCGGTGCTCCGGCCCCGAACCTCGAGCACCCGGCTGCCGAGCACGCTCACCCCCATCCGGGTGAGCCCGGCAATCCCCTTGTTGAAGACGTTCCGGGTGAACCAGCCGGGCTCCCGGTAGTGCGCCTGCTCGGTCATCGCCATCTCCTCGCCGTCGGCCCTCGCGGTCTGGTCCGTACTCTCTTCGGGTTCAGCCCTGCTTCCCGATCCCGTCCCCATGATCGTGTCGCGGTCCTCCGCTCGGCGCAGGGGTCGAGGCGGGGGTGGGCTGGGTCGTCACGCTCGCCGGCGCGACGACGCCGAGTGCGGACGCCAGGCTCGCGAGGTCGCCGTCGAGCCCGGACCCGGCCGCAGGTGTGACCGAGCCGCTGTCGACCCCGTCGGTGACTGCCGTTGCCGCCTGCTGGAGTTCGCCCTCGGTCGCCAGGGTCTGGCCGGACGCGGCGTCGCCCTGGGCCTGGGTGGCGTCGTCGGTCACCGCGGATCCGGTGTCTTCGTCGACGGTGCCCGCGGCAACGCCAGACTGCACATCGCCGTCGAGCGTGGAGAGCGCGGCGGCACCCAGAGGAGCGGGTGCGGTGGTCGTCGTCGTCGAGGTCGTGGTGGTGGTGGACGTCGAACCCTCGCTCTTCGCTGTCGAGCGCGAGGACGAGGACGAGCCAGGTCGCGAGGGCGAGCCGGTGAAGAGCGCGAGCAGGGAAAGGGCGAGCGCGACGGCGAGCGCGGCCGCGATCCCCTCCATGAGCATGCGCCGCGTGCGGCGCCGGCGGCGGGGCGGCTCGGGTGTCCCCGCGAACAGCGCGGTGCGAGCGATCTTGGTCTCCTCGAGCGCGGTGAGATCTCCGGGGAAGGTGTCGGTCGGAGTCGTCTTCTCGGGCGCAACCACCGCCGGCGGCTCCCACGGCTCGTCGAAGGCGGTCCCCGACAGCAGCGCCTCGACCTGCCCGTCCTTCAGCCGCCGGTCGGGTCGGTGGTCGAGCATCCCGATGAGGAGCAGCTGCCACGGTGTCGGCAGACCGGGAGGGAGCGGCACCGGCCCGGAAAGGCGCCGGGCGACCACCCCGGCCGGGCCGCCCTCGTAGACGCGTCGTCCTGTGAGGCATTCGAGGAGCACGATCCCGAGGGACCAGATATCCGCCTCGGGTCCGACATGGTGGTCCTCGAGCTGCTCGGGCGCCATGTAGGCCGCGGTGCCGAGGGTGGTGCCGTCGGCAGTGAGGGCCGAGGAGTCGGTCAGCAGCGCGATGCCGAAGTCACCGAGGCGGGCGGTCCCTTCCGGGTCCAGCATCACGTTGCCCGGCTTCACGTCGCGGTGCACGACTCCGGCACCGTGCACGTAGCCGAGCGCGCTGGCGACCGTCGAGCCGAGCCGAGCGGCGCGCGCGGGTGTCATCGGCCCGTGGCGGAGTACCTCGACGAGCGTCGGTCCCTCGACGAGCTCCATCGCGAGGTACGCACGATCGCCGATCGTGCCCGCGTCGAGCAGGCGGACCAGCCCCGGGTGCTCGAGCCGCTCGAGTGCTCGCGCCTCTTGGACCAGGCGACGCGCGGACGAAGGATCACCGGAGCGCACGATCTTGAGCGCAACCTGGCCTCCGCCTTCGAGGTCCGCGGCCCGGTAGACGTCGGACATCCCGCCGTGCCCGAGCAAGCCGTGCAGCCGGTAGCGATCGGCGAGCACCCGATCGAGCGAGAAGTCGACAGAGGTCATCGGTCCAATCCATGGCACCGCTGAGTCGTGCCTCGGTCGGCACCCTCCGCGGAGGCGCGCCACCCCCGGTGCCGACTCTCTGATGCTACCCAGGGAGCCCCTTCGGCACTCCTGCTCGTGCCGGCTCGTGCCTACCGCTGCAATCGGCGATTCCCGGAGCACTGCCGCACGCAGCGCGTGCAATTGCGAGCGGACTCTGGGTTCCGTACATTCGAAGCCACACGGACAGGTCGGCCGCACGACCACGTGGGGAGTCTGGACGATGCATCATCAGTCGCTTCGCCGAGCCGGCGATCCCGCCCTCCGTCGCCCGAGGGGACCGTGGGTGCGCTGACCGCGGCCATACCGGCGGTGCGAGCACTCGGTGAGGTCGAGCGTGCCGCGTGGACCGATGCCCGCGGCGCCGGCATCGACGAGCTCGCCGAATTGGTGAGCCGGGTCTGCGCGGCTCAGATCGGTCTGCCGCCCCTCGACCCCGGCTCCGGAACGTCGGGACGCTGGAAGGGCGCCGACGCGGCCACCTGGCGCTCGATTGGCGACCTCTCCTCCCGGGACGTGGCCGCGCTCCGCTTCGCCGAGCAGTTCAGCGTCGACGTTGCCTCGATCACACCCGAGCTGCGCACCGGGCTCTTCGCGGAATTCGGTACCGGTGCAGGGGACTTCGCCGCGGTCGTGTTCGTCATGGACTTCCTCCCGCGCACCCGGGCAGGACTCGAGACCCTGGTAGGTGAAGGTACCGGCGCATGGCCACCGAGCACGTCCTCAGATCCCGACGCGCCGGGGATCTGGGAAGCGCTCGACGCGTTCACCCGGGCGGTGCCGGCGCTCGACTCGCTCGATCCCGTTCTCACCGAGTTGGTACGCCTCCGCGGCGCGCGCCAGCATCACTGTCGACTCTGCGCGTCGCTGCGGAGCCGCCCCGCGCTGCTTGCCGGTGCCGACGAGTCGACCTTCGCGACGGTGCTCGAGGACCAGACCGCCAGCCTGTCTCCGACCCAGCGCGCCGCGATCGAGTTCACCGACGCGATGATCTGGACTCCCGCTGCCATCCCTCCGCCTGTCGTGACCGCGATGCGGGTGGAACTTGCCGAGGACCAACGAGTGGAGCTGGTGCTCGACGTCACCCGGAACGCGCTCAACAAGGTGGCGGTGGCGCTCGCCGCCGACGCCCCTCACGTCGAGAACGGGGTCGAGATCTACGACGTCGATCCCGACGGCAACCTGCTCTACGGGCTCAGCCTCGACTGAACGATCGCTCGCCGCAGAGGCGTCAGATGAAGACGGCGTCGTCGGATTCGTCGTCGGCGACCGTCCGCGAGCAGGTGGGGCAGTACCACCTGGCCTCGAGGGGCGTGCCGCACTCGCCGTGGAGGGGTGCCCCGCTCGGACCCCCCGACCGGGCCGAGCCCCACTCGGTCAACAGCCGAACCGCCCCGGCGAGCTCGTGACCGGACGCAGTGAGGTCGTAGGCGTAACGGGGCGGCCGGCTCGAATACGGCGTCGCGACGACCACCCCCAGTCCCTCGAGGTTGCGCAGTCGCTGGGTGAGCACGTTGGTCGCGATGCCACCGAGCATCTCCTGGAGCTGGTTGAACCGGAGGGCCCCACCGAAGAGCGCGCTGACGACGAGCAACGACCATCGATCCCCGATCCGGGTGAGGGCCGCTTCGAGTCCTTCCTCGGATCCTGCCTGCATGTGGCCAGTTTTCTCCATCGTGGACACCGACGGCCATGTTACTGGTAACTTGCAATCTGCAAGTGACTAGTCCGAAGGTAACAAGGAGATCGAGATGAGCTTCGAAACGGAACTCCAGGAACTGGTAGGCGGGGTGGCCACCGGCGTGGCCCCGAGCGTGGTCCGGATCGGACGAGGTCCGGGACGCGGTGTCGGCTTCGTGGTGGCCGACGGTGCCGTGCTCACCAACGCGCACAACATCCGTGGCGCCGAGACGACGGTCACCTTCGCCGACGGGCGGCGGGAGGTCGGGGACGTCTCCGCGGTGGACGTCGACGGTGACCTCGCGGTCGTCCGGGTCGGGACGGGAGGCACACCGACGCTCGCATGGAGCGAAACCCCGGCGATACTCGGCTCGCCGGTTCTCGCGGTCAGCGCCACGGCCGGTGCGGGAACCCGGGTCACGGTCGGGACGGTGTCCGCGATCGAGCGGACCTTCCGCGGGCCACGCGGGCGTCGAATTGCAGGCGGCATCGAGCACACCGCACCCCTCGCACGCGGCTCTTCGGGCAGTCCGGTGGTCGACTCGAGCGGCCGGCTGGTCGGTGTGAACACCCATCGGCTGGGCGAGGGCTTCTACATCGCGGTCTCCGCCGACGAGGAGCTGCGCACGCGGGTCGACGCGCTGGTGCGCGGAGAGTCACCGCGCCGGCCCTACCTCGGGGTCGCCCTCTACCCACGTCCGGCAGCGCGACGGCTCCGGGCCTCGGTCGGTCTCCCCGAGCGCGACGGATTGCTGGTCCGCGGAGTCGACGACGAGAGCCCCGGAGGGCGGGCTGGTCTCCGTGAGGGCGACCTCCTGCTCGAGGCCGCCGGGACGCCGCTCGCCTCTCCCGACGATCTCTTCGGGGTGCTCGCCCAGCTCGCCGAAGGTCGTTCCCTGACCCTGCGGGTGCTGCGCGGGACCGAGGAGACCGAGGTGGTGGTCTCCTTCGGCGAGCCCGACGAGGGTGCCGGGGGCACGACCCCGGCGTGACCGCGTCGGGAACCGAGACGCCGGATCGTCTTCCGGCTCCTCGAGGGCTGAGTCAGATCCCTGCGTCGTCGGGCACCGGGTAGGGCTCCGCGGGCAACCCCGGCATCGGGTGGTCCCACCAGAGGGTCTCCTCCACCCGCTGGGTGATCCGCCACCCTTCGGGCAGCCGCGCCAGCCGGTCGTGGTACCAGCCACCGACCACGAACAGCCAGGGCTCGCCCTTCACGATCATCTGGTTGGGGTTGTGGAAGATCGAGCGCGAAAGCGCGGTCCCAGCACCCGCGTCGAGGGTGATCGCACGGTTCACCACCAGGTGCTGGGTCCAGGTGAAGAGCACGAGCACCTCGGAAAGCCAGGTCCGCACCTCCTGGTACGAGCCGCGGATGCCTCCCGCCGACCGGTAGTCCAGTACCGCGTCGGCCGAGAAGACGGTGTCGAGCAGCGCCCACTCACGCGTGTCGACCGCGGTCGCGTAACGAGTCAGCAGATCGTCGATCTCGAGGCGATCACGAAGCTCCTGTCCCGCGTCGTCCATCGCGGCGACGGTAGTGCAAGGAGCTCGGCGCGCGCCTCAGCGAGCCCAGGCTCCCGTCAGCAGGTTGCGCACGCCCCGACGGACCGGATGTGGACGCTCCTCGGCCAGCCGGTTGAGGGCGACCTGCATCGAACCGACCACCTGGGCCGCACAACGCCCGACCACCAGCGGGTCCTCCGCCGCGCCCGGCCCGAGCCCGGTCCACTCGATCGGGGGAAGGAACTCGACGGTGATCGAGGAGGGCAACGGTAGCGGTGGCGTGAGGACCGTGCTCGGGCCGAGCGGGCCGAGCACGATGGGGAAGACGTCGAAGCGCAGCGCACCGAGGCCCATCGCACGTGCCAGACGCTCGCCACGGAAGAGGACGACCACCGCGTCGTGGCTTCCGTGGGCGACGACCGGCACGATCGGGACCCCGGCACGGAGGGCGAGGCGGGCGAAGCCGGTGCGGCCCCCGAAGTCGACGACGTGGCGGTCGCGCCAGGGCCGGCATGCCTCCCAGTCGCCTCCCGGGTAGTCGAGGAGGACGCCACCGTCGCGCAGCAGCGCCTCGGCGCGCCCGCCGGTGGCCGGCACCGCACCGATGCTGCGGAGGAAGGCACCGACGCCCGGTACGGCGAACAGGAAATCGTGGGCGAGCACGTGCAACGGGTCGTCGAGGCCTCTGCGCTCGAGGATGGACAGCCCGGTGATCCAGGCGTCGGGCATGTAGAAGAGGCAGTTGTGGTTGCCGACGACGAGTGCAGGGCCCTCAGCGGGCACGTGCTCGGCGCCGCGCACCTCGGGTGAGAAGTAGCGCGTGTACGCGCGTACCGGGCCGATCCACCGGTCGATGCTCGAACGATCGCGGCTCGACTGGTCGGCGCGGTGCTCGCGCTCGAGGAGCGGGGAGAGCAAGCCGAACGGGTTCGGGGGTCGGCCTCCGCTTCCTTCACCCATCATGCCTCCGGAAAGAATCGGGGTAGGAAGCGCCGGTTGACCGCGAGCAGCGCGTCGGTCAGCCGCTCCGCCACCGGGTACTGCCCGACGAGGGGGTTGGCGACGAGCGCCCGGATGACCATCTCGCGGCTGCCCGAACACGCCGCCGCGACCGCGAGGCGCTCGTAGGCCTTGCAGTGCGCGACGAGACCGGCCATCTCGGGTGGCAGCACACGCTGGGGAAGTGGATGGGCGCCGTCGCGATCGACGGTGCAAGGCACCTCGACGACTGCGTCGTCGGGGAGGCCGGGGAGGGCGCCCTGATTCCTGACGTCCACCACCTGGACGTCCCCGGTCCCGGCGTGCAGGGACGCGATCAGGCGGACCGCGGCCTCGGAGTAGAAGGCGCCGCCGCGCCACGACAACTTGTCCGGCTTGGTCACGAGCGTCGGATCGCGATACTCGGCGAGCAGTTCGGCTTCGAGCTCGGCGACCACCTCGGCTCGCGAGCGCCATCCGGGTGCGGACTGTTCGGCGAGGTTTTCGGCGAGGCAGTAGTAGTAGTGCAGGTAGTAGGAGGGCAGCGCCCCGAGCAGTCCGAGGAGACCGGCCGGGACGCCGCTCTCGAGCTCGAGCTCGGGACCGAACCGCTCGAGCAGCTCGGGCATGCGGTCGACGCCGTCGACCATCGCGGACCGGGCCCAGGTCAAATGGTTGAGACCGACGTGCTCGAGCTCGACCCGGTCGGGATCGACCCCGAGGTAGTGACCGACGCGCCGTTGCACGAAGATGGCCACGTTGCAGAGGCCGACCGCTCGGTGCCCTTGGTCGAGGAGCGCCTGGGTGACGATCCCGACCGGATTGGTGAAGTCGACCAGCCAGGCACCGGGCGCGGCCTGGCGCGCGGTCTCCTCGGCGATCTCGAGCACCAGGGGAACGGTGCGGAGGGCCTTGGCAAGGCCGCCGGGCCCGGTGGTCTCCTGGCCGAGGCAGCCGTAGCCGACCGGGAGGGTCTCGTCGGTGTGGCGCGCCGCCTGGCCCCCGACCCGGAGCTGGACGACCACGAAGTCGGCCCCGTCGATCGCCCGGCGCCGGTCGGCGGTGGTGATGAGCTCACCCCTCCAGCCGTGTTCGGCGAGGATCCGCCCGGCGAGCCCGCCCACGGCCCCCAACCGATCGGCATCGGGATCGAGGAGGACCAGCTCGTCGACGACCAACCGGTCCTCGTGAGCGCAGAGCGAGTCGACCAGCTCGGGGGTGTAGGTGCTGCCCCCACCGACGACGGCGACCTTCGTCCCCACGACGTCAGCCGAGGTGTGTGCCGCCGAGCGGCCGGATCCGACGAGGAAAG
Source organism: uncultured Acidimicrobiaceae bacterium (assembly GCA_963769905.1). Taxonomy (GTDB): domain Bacteria; phylum Actinomycetota; class Acidimicrobiia; order Acidimicrobiales; family RAAP-2; genus Bog-756. The sequence continues at coordinate 781,474 of CAVYNG010000001.1, read as the reverse complement.
CCCATCACCGCCGAACGTAACATCATCGGGTGGCGACCAGTCCTGACGTCAGGTGACCCGGGCCTCGGGAGCAGTTCCTGCCATCCTCGCAGTCGACGGCGGCGCTTCCAAGACCGACGTGTGGCTGGTCGATGCGGCCGGCACCGTCCTCGGGGCTGCCCGCGGGGAGGGATGCAACCACCAGTTCTCCGGTCTGGACGGCGCGATCGACGCGCTCGGGTCCACGATCCGCGCGGCCCTCGAGTCGTCGGGTCGCGACCCAGGGGCGCGCCCTGTCGCCACCACCGGTGCGTACTGCTTGGCGGGCATCGACCTCCCGGTCGACGTCGAGCGGCTCGCACCGGCGATCGCCGCGCGGGGATGGAGCGCCGTCGACCTCCTCGACAACGACACCATGGCGGTGCTTCGTGCCGGCGCGGTCTCGGGCTGGGGCGTCGGGGTGGTCTGCGGCTCCGGGCTCAATTGCGCCGGCCTCGGCCGCGACGGGTCGGTGGTGCGCTTCGCCTCGCTCGCCGAACTGTCGGGTGACTTCGCACCGGGCGGGTCGTGGCTCGGGGTGCGGGCCCTCGGCATTGCGTTGCGCGCCCGCGACGGACGCGGCGGCCCGACCGAGCTGACCAGCTCGGTCCCGGACCACTTCGGACTTTCGGATCCTGAGACCGTGCTCACCGCGGTCTACACGGGATCGATCGAGTACGGCCGCCTCTTCGAGCTCGCCAAGGTGTGTCTCGACGCGGCCGCCGACGGCGACGAGGCCGCGGCGGCGGCGGTCGCCTTCCTCGCCGAGGAGATCGTGACCCTGACCTCCGCGACGGTCGAGCGCCTCGGTGCGAGCCGCGAACCGGTCGAGATCGTGCTCGGGGGCGGGCTGTTCGAGAGCGAGCACTCGCTCCTTCGCGATGCGGTCGAGGCGGGCGTGCGAAAAGTCGCACCCGAGGCGTGCTTCCGTCGACTCGAATGCGCGCCGGTCCTCGGTGCAGCCCTGCTCGGGCTCGACGCGAGCGGAGGCGATGGCGCGGCGGAGGAGCGCCTGCGGGCATCGGCTCCCGCGCCGGCAGCCGGCACCGTCTCGTCCTGAGGAGAGCAGTCGCGACTTCCGGCGGGCGCGTTCAACCCGGCGGAGCTGGCGAGAGACTCCACGCGACCTCGACACCCAGTGCCGCAAGCGACTGGTTGACTCTCCGAAACATCACGTCGTTGCCCAGGTTGATCTCCAGGTTGTGAGCATCCAGGCGAATCCTGCGATGACCTTCTCCGGCCAGTCGTCCGATCGCCTCGACCAAGCACGGCCCAGTCCGATCATCGAGCGTCCCCTCCGCGGTCACGAGGGTCAGATCACCGTCGGCCTCGATCCAGAGCTCGAGATCCGGGTACATCTTCCAGTCCGTCCCGTGATGGTAGGGAAGGTGACCCGGTTCGAGTCTTCCCATCGACCGGTTGCTCTCGCAGCGCACGATCATCAGCCGCGCCCTCCCTGGCGGTCGATCTCGCGCTGAATCTCACTCTCAGAGATCGGTCTGTGGCGATACACCGTCCAGGCTCGGCCACCCATGATCAGGACCCAGGCAGTCAGTGGGTAGACGATCCACAAGTTCCAGATGTCGTGGATGCCCGAGCTTTGACTGAAGCCCTCGGTCGGCCAACCGCCCGCATTGTGGTATTCCGATGCTCCCCAGACGACGACCAGCAGAACCATGGCGATGCCAGACACGATGAACTCGACGTGGAAACGGCGCCTCTGCCGGATCCGTCGAATGGCCTGACGACGCAGCAACTCGTCGCTGTCGGAATCGAAATCCTTTTTCGTGTCTGAGGGGGATCGCAGGTCGTCGAGCATGACGGGGTCCATCTCCAAGCCTCCTGTCACCTGGCTGCTTCCACGAACAGCTTCATTGCGACGAGGCCGGCACGCTACGGAGGAACGTCACAAAAATGTCGAGGGATTCCGTTTGCCCGGCGCGGACCCGTGGATCCCTTGGAGCGCGGTCCCTCGAGGAGCGCCGTCCCTTTCGAAGTGCGAAGCACCTCGCGTACCGACTCGTTGGGTCGCCCTCTCACTCTCCTGGTCACCTGGCTCGGAGTCCCCTGCGATCGGCCGTGGTCCGAGGGAGCGCGGTGTCAGAGCGGCACAGACCAAACCAACCGCGTGCCGCCCTCGCGGCCAGGTTGGATCTCGAAGGTGCCGTCGAGCTTTTCAGCGCGATCGCGCATGTTTTCCAGACCCAGTCCGGGCTCGGCGAGCGGGAGCTCGATCCCGCTGCCGTTGTCGAGCACTTCCAGTGTCACCCGATCGTCCACCGCCAGAATGACCACATGGTGAGTCGCCCCCGAGTGCTTCCTTGCATTCGTCAAGCCTTCTCGCACCACCGCCAACACATGATCGCCCACCGCCTGAGGCACCTCGTTGTCCACGGGCCCCGCGAACCTCACCTCGGGCCGAGACCCAAGGGTCGGAGCCATCTCCTCGACCAGATGGACCACCGCTTGTCGTAAACCACCCGGTAGTGCCGGTTCACCCAATTCGAAGATGGCTGAACGAATCTCGGAAATGGTGGCATCGAGGTCGTCTATTGCACGAGAGACTCGTTCGATGACCTGATCGCGCTCGGGCAGTCTCGTTGCTCCTTGCAGACTGAGGCCGACCGCGTACACCCGCTGGACGACCCGATCGTGGAGGTCCCTCGCAATCCGGTCCCGATCGTCGAGGACGCTCATGAGCCGAACACGATCGTGGAGCCGCTTGTTCTCGATGGCGATTCCAGCCGCGAGCGCCAAGGCTTCGGCGAGTGCCTCATCCTCGTCGGTGAAGTCGGTGCCACCCGCTTTGTCGGTCAGGTAGAGGTTGCCGTACACGTCGCCTCGAACCCGGACGGGAACGCCCAAGAACGAGGTCATCGCAGGATGATGTGGCGGAAATCCGTACCGATGGGGAGAATCGTCCAGGTTGGAGAGACGGAGGGGCCTCGGCTCGGTGATCAGAAGTCCGAGGACTCCGCGCCCGGTGGGACGAGCCCCGATCCGAGCCTCCTCGTCCTTGGTGAGCCCGACTGTGATGAATTGCTCGAGTCCGGTCCGCGTCGGGTTGAGGACGCCGAGCGCCGCGTAGCGGGCACCGACAAGCGACCTCGCCTCCTCGACCAGATGCCGTAGCAGCGCTGGGAGGTCGACGTCCGCGGAGATCATGAGGACCCCTGCGATGAGGCGTCGTAGCTTCTCGGGGTCGTCGACGCGGGTGTACGGCACCGACTCGGATCGTAGGACCTCCGCCGTTAGATGCACGAGCGCGTTCCGATGATCGCTGCGCTGGCAGAATAGGTCGGTGACCATCCGGGTGTTCCTTCTCGACGACCATGAGCTGGTCCGTGAGGGCATTCGCACTCTTCTCGAGAGCGACGAAGAGATCGAGGTGGTCGGTGAGGCGTCCACCCGAGATGAGGCCCTCGCACGGGTCCCGCTGGCCAAGCCCGATGTGGCCATCCTCGATGTCCGCCTCCAGGAAGGGGACGGGATCGAAGTCTGCCGCGATCTTCGTTCCGCTTCGCCCGATCTGACCTGTCTCATGCTGACGAGCTTCGCCGACGATGAGGCGATGTACGCGAGCGTCATGGCGGGAGCTGCTGGCTATGTGCTCAAGCAGATCAAGGCGCGCGATCTGATCGATGACGTCAAGAAGGTCGCAGCCGGCGCGTCCTTGATGGATCCAAGGACAGTCGCACGGGTCGTGGAGCGTATTTCCAACCCACCGAAGACCGATCAGGCCCGGTCCTCACTTTCGCCGCAAGAAGACAGGATCCTCGAGCTGATCGCCGAGGGCAAGACCAACAAGCAGATCGCCGAAGCGATGTTCCTCTCGGAGAACACAGTGAAGAATTACGTCACCGGCTTGCTACGCAAGCTCAAGATGACGAGCCGAACCGAAGCAGCCATCTACGCCACGAAGCTCCGGTCGGAACAGTAGGGCGGCGGTCTCACCCGGGCCGCCTCTGAACCACGAGTGCCCTGAGGTCAACCCCTTTTCCGGCCAACGCCCTCTCGAGACGCTGTCTTTCCACTGCCGGCTGTAAATACCGCCCGGTCTCCACATCGATTCCATATGCCATCGCGAGCTTGATCAACGAACGGTCATAGGCGACCTCCGCCGCAAGGGCGGCGTCAGCAGCCCTACCGACCGCGTCAGCGGGTGAGAGCAGCGCCAACAAGCAGGCGAGCACGTAGTCGAGAAGATCGTCCTCGTCGAGGTCCGCAACCCAACTCTCCAAGGCTCCCGAGAGGACCTCGACATACATGCTCATGTCTCGATTGTGCATCCAACAACAGAGGACCAACTAGGGAGGTTCTTCCTGTCCGCGTTCGGTCGGTCGCCCGAGCGGGACCTTCCTACCTAGTGCGTATGACCTTCTGCTCCATGGCTGAGCGCCCCCCGACATGGAGGATGGAAACAGATCTCCTCGTCGAGAGGGTCTTCGAGAGCAAGGAGCTACCGAGATGCGTCGCAAAGTCTTCGACAAGCTGGCCAGTGTGGGAGGGGCGATTGCCGTCGTGGCATTGGTGATTGCCGGATCACTCCTGATGGTGGGCTATGCCTTTGCCAACAACTACGTCCACACGCAGTTGGCCGAACAGCAGATCACGTTCCCCCCGGCAACAGCCTTTGCCCATCCTGACGGGACCGAGATCACCACGTCCATGACCCCGTCGGTGTCCCAGTACGCGGGTCAGCAGCTGCTGACAGGCCAGCAGGCCGAGGTGTACGCCAACGACTTCATCGCGGTGCACCTGAAGAACATCGGTGGAGGCAAGACGTATGCCCAGCTCAGCAGCGCCGCAATGGCACTCCCCAAGGGCTCGCCGGCCTACAACGCGGCCGAGGCCAAGGTACAGAGTGTGTTCCAGGGGACCACGCTCCGTGGGCTGCTCCTCGAGGCCTACGGCTTCAGCCTGATCGCCACCATCGCCTTCTGGTGCGGGATCGCGGCCTTCGCTCTCGCCGCAGTGCTGGCGGTGCTGGTCGCCCTCGGATGGGCTCACGCGCGGCGCACCAATGAGGACGAAGAGATGTTGGTCCACCCCACTCCTCGAGAAAAAGTCGCAACGGTCTAGCGTCAGCACCCGTCGCGTCAGCGACACCAGCGGCCCACGGCCCGCACCAGCGGGGCGTGGGCCCGTGTTCGCATGATGTTCCCGTTCACAGCTTGGTGGCTCTGGGGCCAGAAAGTCGTCGGCGGGAGAACTCTCGCCTCCTTCCCGATGAGTGACAGCAGGTTCCCCCGAGCGCTTCGCCTTCGATAGGGAGATTCGTCCCTATCAGAAGGTAGCTACCTCCCCTGGAAGCACTGTCCGGAACGCTCTTGGATAGTCTTCGAGGAGAGGAGCTGACGCGACATGACCTGTTTCCTGCTGCCCTTTGCCTGGCTGACCGGTGGCCTCATCGATCTCAACCACTCCGGTCACTACGTGCACTGGGGGTTCATCCAGATATCCGTGGCGAACCTCGTCGTGATCGGTCTCATGGTGATTGTCTTCATCGCGGCCATCCTGATCCCCTTCAAGCGACCCGGAAGTGGTCGACCGTGAGCATCGAGACCGACAAACCGGCGAGGGTCGCCGAGGAGCGCCCGGAGGACGCCGACCAACTCACCGCCAGGCTTCGCCACGCGGCGGTCGACGCGCTGCCCCCACAGCGCCTGATGCCAGACCGCCAGCCGGCGTATGTCGCGTCGTGGATCTATGTGTTCGGGGTCCTCACCATCTCGGCCCTCATCGTCGTGATCCTCTCCGGACTGGTGCTGGCGGTGATGGGGCCCTCGTGGTGGCACGAGTCGTCGGTCGGGCTCTTCACCAACTCGATCCATCTCTGGAGCGTGGAGGTCTTCTTCTTCTGCATGGTGATCCACCTCTGGGGCAAGTTCTTCATGGCCGCGTGGCGGGGCAGGCGGCGCGCCACCTGGATCACCGGAGTCATCTCCTTCGTCGTTTCTGTAGGCGCGGCCTTCACCGGCTACCTCTCCCAACAGAACTTCGACTCGCAGTGGATCAGCACGCAGGCGAAGGACGGGATCAACGCGACCGGGGCGGGTGCGATCTTCAACGTGACCAACTTCGGCCAGATGCTCATGTGGCACATCGTGCTCCTGCCTCTCGCGGTTGTCGTCCTTGTCGGCATCCACGTGCTGCTGGTCCGGCTGCGAGGCGTCGTGCCGCCGTTCGCTCCGCAGGGTGACCGTCCCGACCCGGAGGCCGCCTTAGGCGCAGAGCCGTCGTCCGTCGCCACATCGGACTCGGTGAGCGGATCTGCGCCGGCCGGCGACCGAGCATCGACATTCACGATGTCCGCGACGACGACCGAGGCGGAGAGGTGAGCGCCGCGACATCCGACGGACCGCGCCATCGGAACGTTCGGCGGTTCAAGCCCGACCGAGACGTCGAGGAATGGCATGGCGCCTACGTGCCCTATGACATCGTCAAGGAGTTCTTGATCGCCTTCCTCGTCGTCCTGGTGGTGGTGGTCGGACTCGCGATCGTGTTCTCCTCGCCGGACGAGAGACCGGTGACGGTCAAGTCGTGGTCGACGGCGAACCCAGTCGACTTCGCACAGACCGCGATCACCGAGCTCGACGGCACGAGCGGAACCGCGACCTACGGACCGCCGTACAACAACGGCAACCCCCAGTCCATCGGCCCGTTCTCCCCGGCGAACTGGCTCGGCGTGACTCACCCGATCGATACGGCCAACGACTTCGTGATCCAACCGCTCCGGACTCTCCCCGACCGGCCGGACCTCGACGCAGCCATCAGCGACTACACCTCGGCCACCGCCGACCAACAGCAGAAGTGGACCGCCGCCTACGAGAAGGCGATCGGCAGCACCGAGGCGGCCTTCGCCAACGGGACGATCCACCTCCCGGCCAGCGGCTACGGGCCAGTCGGCCCGATGATCGCGGGGCTGACGTCGATGGCCCGGTCCGGGGCGCTCGACGGAGCGCTGGTCTCCACCCGCCAGTTCTACGGCACCGACTACACGAAGCCCCTCCTGTTCATCGCGGACGGGACCTACCTCGCCGACCTGGCCCAGAGCCAGCATCTTTCGGGCGACCAGTGGGGGATGATGAACGAGACCGGCAACTACCCCGGTCAAGCGTGGCTGTGGCTCTACACGCTCTGGTACCAGGTGCCGCCGATGAACACGTCGTCCAATGCCGATCTCCAGGTCTGGGCGATCATGATGCTCCTCACTCTGGGGCTCGTCCTGCTGCCGTTCATCCCCGGTCTTCGCTCGATCCCGCGCTGGACACGCGTGTACCGATTGATCTGGCGACGTCACTACCGCGAACTCGCCTCGGCACCAGCCGGACCGAACCGGTCTCCACCGGCCGGCCCGACTCCTTCTTCGTCGACGACGGCAACCGCGTAGCCAGGCGCACGCGTAGGCGGCCTCAGCGACCCTTCAGCCGGCAGCTGCTCGGGCCTCGGCGAGGAGTTTGTCGTCGTCGGCGAGGAGAGCCGCGGCAAGGCGGTGGATGAGCTCGATCACCTCGGGGTGTGTCTCGGGATCCCATCCCTCGAGCAGGTCGGTCATCGAAGCCCGGCGGGCCTCGGTCAGCCGCTCGATCGCGTCGGTGCCGGAAGGGGTGAGGACCAGTGTGCAGCCGTCACCGTTGGGGTTCACCTCTTTGACCAATCGGTCACGGACCAGGGAGTCGAGGCCGGGCTCGATCCGCTCGGGTCCGACGCCGAGCTTCGAGCTCAGTCCCTCGAGAGTGCACTCACCGGTCTCCGCCAAGCGGTAGAGCGTCCAGCACTCACGCGGTTCGAGGTCGAGGCCGGCGCGGCCGGCCAGCGTCTGGTAGAGCTCGCGCCGGTTCTCCTGGCGGGCGGCGCGTTCGAGGATCCGTTGCACTTCGCCGAGCGAGGTCCGCGGCTCGGGGACACCCAGGTTCTCTGCGGGCTCCGAGGTCCGGATCGACTTGCGCAGCTCGACTTCAGGCAACGTCCAGCTGAGCGCGAACGCGACCACCCCGATCGGGACGCCGATCAAGAACACGGTGTGGATGGTCTGGGCGATCCCGCCGACCACCGCGGCGTGCACGGTTGGTGCCAGGTGCCGGAGCGCGGTGGGGTTCTCGGCGTTGAGGCTGAACCCGTGGGGGGCGCTGGTCAGGTGCAGCGCGTGGAGAATGTTGCTCACCACCAGGTTGGCGTAGATCGCCCCGAACACCGCCGTGCCGAAGGAGCCCCCGATCATCCGGAAGAAGGTGGTTCCCGAGGTGGCCGTCCCGAGCTCCTCGTAGGGCACCGCGTTCTGGACCGCGACCACGAGGACCTGCATCACGAGGCCGAGGCCGAACCCGAACAGCGCCATGTAGGCCGCGATGACCCACGCACCGGTGGCCACTCCGATGGTGGACATGAGGTAGAGACCGACCGTCATGCACGCGGTCCCTATCACCGGAAAGATCTTGTAGCGGCCCCACCGGCTGACCAGCTGGCCCGAGCCGATCGACGCGACGAGGAGTCCGCCCATCATCGGGAAGAGCCGCACCCCGGAGTCGATCGGCGAGACCCCCTTCACGTCCTGGAAGAACAGCGGGAGGAAGGTCAACGCGCCGAACATGGCGAAGCCGACCACGAAGCCGATCGCGCTGGCCGCCCCGAAGACCGCGTTGGAGAAGAGGCTGAGCGGGATCACCGGTTCGACCGCGCGTCGCTCGGCGAAGAGGAAGGCGATGGCGAAGACCACCCCGGCGACCGCCAGCACGACCATGGGCGGCGAGCCCCAGGGGTAGGTCACCCCGCCGAGGCTGGTGAACAGCACGAGCGAGGTCGCCGCGAGCGCGAGCAGCGCAGTCCCGAGGTAGTCGATCACCCGGTGGACCCGGCTGAGCGACCCGGGGAGCGCGACCGCGGTCACCGCGAGCGCGACCGCGCCGATCGGGATGTTGATGTAGAAGATCCACCGCCAGCTCAGGTAGTCGACGAAGAAACCACCGATGAGTGGGCCGATCACCGTGGTGACACCGAACATGGCCATGAACAGGCCCATGTAGCGGCCGCGCTCGCGCGGTGAGACCACGTCCCCGACGATGGTCTGGGCGCCGACCATCAAGCCGCCTCCCCCGAGACCCTGCAGAGCGCGGAAGAGGATCAGCTCGACCATCGATTGGCTGAGTCCCGACAGCGCGGAGCCGATGAGGAAGAGGACGATCGCGGCCTGGAAGAAGAACTTGCGGCCGTACTGGTCGCCGAGTTTGCCCCAGAGCGGCGTCGAGACCGTCGACGCCAACAGGTAGGCGGTCACCACCCAACTCAGATGGGAGGCGCCGTGCAGGTCGCCGACGATGGTCGGGAGAGCCGTCGACACCACCGTCTGGTCGAGGGCGGCGAGGAACATTCCGAGCAGGAGCGCTCCGATGACCACCAGCACGCGCCGGTGCGAGAGGGCGGGCGGCAGCGGAGCCGGCGGCTCGGTGGGCGCCACTGCCAACGCCTCGGCCATGCACGCCTCCCGTACTCGCCGTACTCGTGGGCGGTGTTGCCACCGACCGTCCGACCTGCCGTTCCGCAGTCTACGAACTCCCCCGACCGCGGCCGGCGGGGCGGCGTGTCGATTGAACCGACGCGGTGAGCGTCTTCGGTCGCGATCCGCGCGAGCCTGGGACGACCCCCGGCAAGGTCGTGGGCGCCGTCGACGAAGGAGCGCATGGGACTCGAGATCGGACGCAGGACGCTGGCCAAGGAGGCGCAGACCGCGATGGCCGCGGGTCGCCCGCTCCCGTCGGTGATGATCGTCGGCGCCGGCCTCTCGGGTCTCGCGATGGGCATGCAGCTCGTGCGGGCCGGGGTGAGGACCTTCACCATCGTCGAGCAGTCCGAGGGTGTCGGCGGCACCTGGCGCGACAACACCTACCCGGGGTGCAGCTGCGACGTGCCCTCCCACCTCTACTCGTTCTCGTTCTCGCCGAAGACCGACTGGAGCCGGCGTTTCGCCGAGCAGCCCGAGATCCTCTCCTACGCCGAGTCGTGCGTCGAGCGTTTCGGGCTCGCCCCCCACCTCCGCCTCGGCACAACGGTCGCCTCGGCGCGCTTCGACGACACCGGGGGCCAATGGGAGCTGGATCTGGTACCGAACGAGGGTCCACCCGAAGTGGTGCGCGCCGACACGGTGGTGTTCGCCTGCGGGCAGCTCAACCGGCCTCATGTCCCCGACCTCGACGGTCTCGCCACCTTCGCGGGACCGATGTGGCACTCGGCCCGTTGGAACCACGAGTGCGACCTCGCCGGCAAACGAGTCGGGGTGATCGGCAACGGGGCGAGTGCGATCCAGTTCGTGCCCGCTCTGGCCGACGAGTGCGCCGACCTGGCGGTGTTCGAGCGCAGCCCGAACTACGTCGTACCGAAGAAGGACCGCCCCTTCGGCCCAGGTGTGCACCGCCTGCTCGAGCGGGTGCGCTCCGTCGAGCGCGCCTACCGCTGGTCGATCTACTGGCGCCTCGAGGCAAGGTGGCTCTTCTTCCGTCGGGACAGCCGGGCCTCACGGGCGCTCTCGGGACTCGTGGCGAAGGCGATCCGGGAGGAGGTTGTGTCCGACCGCCTGCCCGAGGATTCGGTCGTCCCCGACTACCCCATCGGCTGCAAACGGATCCTGCTCTCGAGCGACTGGTACCCGACCCTCCGCCGGCCCGAGGTCCGCGTGGTCGACCAACCGATCGACCACGTCGAGCCCGACTCGGTGGTCACCGCCGACGGGAGCATCCACCGCGTGGACGTACTCGTCTTCGGCACCGGATTCGAGTCGACCCAGTTCCTCGGCCACCTCCCGGTCACCGGCCGGAACGGGCGCACGATGGCGGACGAATGGGCGGGAGGTGCGCGGGCCTACCTCGGCACCGCGGTCCCGGGCTTCCCGAACTGCTACCTCCTCTACGGTCCCAACACCAACCTCGGCCACAACTCGATCCTCTTCATGGTCGAACGGCAGATCAACCTCGTCCTCCAGGGACTCGCGGTGCAGACTCGTACCAAGGACGGCGCGACGGCACCACTGGTCGGCGTCGACGAAGGCGCCTACGAACGAGACGACCGGCGCAAGCAGCGCATGATGACGAGGACCGCATGGGTGGCCAGCTGCCGAAACTGGTACAAGAACGCCGCCGGCCGGGTCACCAACAACTGGCCGACCTGGACGGTCCGCTACTGGTGGGACACGCTCGTCCTGCGACCGTCCGAGATCGGGATCGTCGCGTCGATTTCCGCCGGCCACGCCGAAGGCTCAGAGCCGGAAGCGTTGCCGGATCAGGAACCGATGTGCTCCGCGGGGACGGTGCCGAGACGACCAGCCTGATAGTCCTCGAACGCCTGGGCGATCTCCTCCTTCGTGTTCATCACGAAGGGCCCGTACTGGTAGACCGGCTCGCCGATGGGTCGGCCACCGAGCACGAGCACGTCGAGCTCGGGTGTGCGGGCCTCCTGCCCGGCGTCGGCAGCCACGGTCACCGAGCCTCCGTCGCCGAAGACCGCGAGCTGCCCGGAGGAGACAGGGCGGCGCTCCTCGCCGACCGTGCCGTCCCCGCCGAGCACGTAGACCAACGCGTTGAACTCCTGCGGCCAAGGGAGCGAGACCCGCGCGCCGGGTGCGAGCGTGACGTGAGCCATCGCCATCGGCGAGTGGGTCGCGCCGGGGCCCTCGTGCCCGTCGAGGTCTCCCGCGATCAGCCGGATGAAGGCGCCGCCGTCGGGAGAGGCGAGCAGCGTCACGTTGGCCGCGCCGATGTCCTGGTAGCGCGGGGGGATCATCTTGTCGGCCCGCGGCAAGTTGACCCAGAGCTGGATGCCGTGGAAGAGCCCGCCCGACACGACCAGTTCCTCCGGCGGGGTCTCGATGTGGAGGATGCCCCCGCCCGCGGTCATCCACTGGGTGTCGCCGTTGGTGATCAGCCCGCCGCCACCGATCGAGTCTTGGTGCTGGAAGGTCCCGTCGATCATGTAGGTCACCGTCTCGAAACCGCGGTGCGGGTGCCAGGGCGTGCCCTTGGGTTCGCCCGGCGCGTACTCGACCTCGCCCATCTGGTCCATGTGGACGAAGGGATCGAGCTGGTGCTGAGGCACACCGGCGAACGCCCGGCGAACCGGGAACCCCTCGCCCTCGAAGGCCGAGGGCGCCGTCGTCACCGATACCACCGGCCTCGCAGGCGTCACCGTGCCGTCCACGGATCGGACCTTCGGCAGTGCGCTGACATCGTCGACACCGACTGCGGGCATCGCCCACCTCCTCACGGCAGCTTTGCTGCTCGCTCACTTCCTGCGACCGTCTCGCCGGTTCCAACATTAGTTGCGCTCGCAACATTCCCGCCGGGAGCCGGCTCGCCCGCGCGCGATGGCGGCTCTGCTCATGATCTGCCCCTCGTGTGCCGAATTCAAAAGGGCAGCAGGTACGCTTTGCCCAGCAACGACCTAGGAGAGGCCAGGTGATCCGGCCACGCGGCGGAACGACTCGCCGACGCGACGATCAGCAAGAGCAGGCGATCACCACCATCGTGGAGATCGGCAAGCGGCTCCGGAGCACGCGTGAGGAGCGTGGACTCTCCCTGCTGGCCGTCCACGACCGGCTCAGCCGCCCGATCACCCAGCTCGAGGCGCTGGAAAACGGTGACCTCGCGCGCCTGCCCGACCAGGCGCTCGCCATCTCGACCCTCCGGCGGTATGCAACTTTCCTCGGGCTGGACGGTGACGCACTCGCGCTCAAGATGATCGACGCCTGGTCGGCATCCCCCTTCGCGTCGAGACAGGCCGGGCCACCGGTGGCGAGCGTGGTTGCCGCGGTGAGCGCCGGACCCGACCATCTGCGGGCTTTCACCCAGACGGGAAAGGTCCCGAAAGTCGGCGGTCGGGCCACCTCGGTCGCCGCAGGTGCGGGGTCCAACGGGCACGAGGTCGCCACCGGTCCGCCGACCGGCACGTTTCCGGTGGTGCCCCGCCGCGAGCTCCGGCAGAGCCGACGTGCGGTGGCGAGGGCGCGGCGGCAGCTCAGAGCGCCTCGCTCTCTCAAGATCCTCACCTGGGCGGCGTGTCTCCTCGTACTCGCCATCCTCGTCGGCCTCGGGATCCGCCAGTGGCATCCGCAATGGCTGGCGAGCTCGCACATCCTCCGGGTGGTCGCACCGGGCGCGCCGGGCGCGCACCCCGCCTCGGTGCCCTCGACGCCTGTGACGCAGCCGGCGTCGGCAACACCTGTCACTCACCCGACCGCTCCTCCGGCCCACCACCACCAGACATCCGCGGTGGCGCCGGGGCTGGTCGGCCCGAACGGGGAGGCCTACACGGTCAACACCTCCCGCTTCACGGTCAACGTCGCGACCTCGGGTCCGTGCTGGGTGCAGATCACGAGCTCGCAGGCACCCCTCCCACTGGTGAGCGGCGTCCAGCCGTCAGGAAAGTTGGTGTCGGAGGCCGCGAAGGGGACGATGACCGTCGAGCTCGGGTCCTCCTCGGTGCTGGTGGGAATCGCCATCAAGGGCAAGACGGTCTTCCTCGCCGCTCCCCACTCGGTGCCCTACACCTATACCTTCGTGCCGCCCTCGTGATCTGACGGCTCTCCACGGCGGGCACCGACCCGACGTCGGCGCGCCCGCCGCCCTGCCGGCGATCGTGGAGCCATTGGTAGCGTGTCGAGGTACGCCCAGGCGTCCGTCGAGCAGGAGAGTGGCCCCATGGCGCGAGCACGCACGGCAGCCGGCGCGACCTCCACCCTCCCCGACCTGCGGCCCATCGAGGACGAGCTCGAGGCCATCGTGGGCGCGACCCACCTCGACCGCGGCGCGGCCATCCGCGAGGAGGACACCCACGACGAAGCGCTGCACGCGGTTGCCGGCCGACCGCGGGCGGTCGTGCGGCCGAGCAACACCGCCGAGGTCGCCGCCATCGTCGCCGCTGCCGCGGCCCGTCACGTCCCGATCACCCCGCGCGGTTCGGGAACCGGGCTCTCCGGCGGAAGCATCCCGGTCGACGACGGCATCCTCGTGTCCTTCGAGCGGATGAACCGCATCCTCGAGATCGATCTCGACAACCACGTCGCGGTGGTCGAGCCCGGAGTGACGCTCGCGGAGCTCGATGCCGCGGTCGCCCCGCACGGGCTCGTCTATCCGGTGTTCCCGGGCGAACAGTCCGCCAGCCTCGGAGGGAACGTGGGGACCAATGCCGGAGGGATGCGAGCCGTGAAGTACGGCGTGACCCGCCACCACGTGCTCGGCATCGAAGCGGTGCTCGGAACCGGAGAGGTGATCTCCGCGGGCGGCAAGTTCGTGAAGTCCACCAGCGGCTACGACCTCACTCAGCTGGTGATCGGCTCCGAGGGCACGCTTGCGCTGGTCACCCGGGCCATCCTGCGCCTGCACCCTCGGCCCGAGCACCAGGTGACCCTGCTGGCACCGTTCGCAACGCTCGCCGAGATCACCGCGTCGGTGCCCCCGATCGTGGCGAGCGGGCTCGGTCCGCTGATGGTCGAGTACCTCGACCAGACGACCATGGCGTCGGTCACCGCGAACGCGTCCGTCGAGCTCGGCATACCGGGGGACGTCGCAGAGCGAGCGCTCGCCTACCTGGTGGTGGTGGTCGAGAGCCACCGTTCCGACCGCCTCGATGAGGACGCCCAGGCACTCGCGGAGCTGATCGAAGGTCTCGGCGCGCTCGACGTCTACGTGCTGCCGACTCACGCCGGCACCCGGATGATCGAGGCTCGCGAACGTGCGTTCTGGGCGGCCAAGGCGGCCGGCGCCGACGACATCGTCGACGTGGTCGTGCCGAGAGCTTCGCTGCCCCTCTTCCTCGACGCGGTCGGCGGGCTGGCCGCCGCGAGCTCCTCGCTCGTCGTCGGGTGTGGGCACGCGGCGGACGGCAACGTCCATCTCTCCGTCTGGCAGGCCGACCCGCACGTCCGGCACCGGCTCCTGCACGACATCGTCGCGACGGGATGCTCGATGGGCGGGGCCGTCTCCGGCGAACACGGGATCGGCATCCAGAAACGCCCCTACTTCGACGCGCTCGAGGACCCGGTCAAGTTGGGGCTGATGCGCAGGATCAAGGAGGCCTTCGATCCTCACGGGATCCTCAATCCGGGGACCATCTTCGACGCCGGAGAACCGTCCGCCGCGCATGGTGCGGTGACCCGGTGAACGGTGCACAGGGCCTCATTCGCACGCTCGTCGACCACGACGTCGACACCTGCTTCATGAACCCGGGCACCTCCGAGATGCACTTCGTCGCCGCGCTCGACGACGTACCGGCGATGCACAGTGTGCTGGCGCTGTTCGAGGGAGTGGCGACCGGTGCGGCCGACGGCTACGCGCGGATCGCCGGCCGGCCGGCCGCGACCCTGCTGCACCTCGGGCCCGGGCTCGGCAATGGTCTCGCCAACCTGCACAACGCGCGGCGCGCGCACAGCCCGGTTGTCAACATCGTCGGCGATCACGCCATCTCCCATCGCCGATACGACGCGCAACTCCAGTCGGACATCGAGACGGTCGCGCGCAACGTCTCCTCGCTGGTCCTGACCTCCGACTCGACTGCCGACCTGAGCAAGGACGCGCTCGCCGCGGTGTCGGCTGCCATCGGGCCGCCCGGCTCGGTCGCCACCCTGATCCTCCCGGCGGACGTCTCGTGGTCGGAGGGCGGGACCGTCGTGCCCGGCCCGTCCGGGGGACCCCAGCCGGTCCCCCACGGAGTGCCGCCGGACGAGGAGGTGCTGACCACCGCCGCGGCGGCCCTCCGATCCGAGGAGCCTTCGGCGATCCTCGTGGGCGGCCGGTGCTGCTCCGGTTCGGCACTCGCCACCGCGGCCGACGTGGCCGCTGCGACCGGGGCGAAGTTCCTCGCCGAAACCTTCCCGGCGCGCCTCGAGCGCGGCGCGGGGCGCCCGCCGGTCGAACGGCTCGCCTATCTCGCCGAATTCACCGCCATGCAGCTCGAAGGCGTGCGCCACCTGGTGTTGCTCGACGCCAAGTCACCGGTGTCCTTCTTCGCCTACCCGGGCAAGAAGAGCGATCTCGTCCCCGAAGGTTGCACGGTCCACCGGGTCGCCGACGCGGGCACCGACGTGGCTGCCGCGGTGGCAGCGCTCGCCGAGTTGCTCCACGCGCAGGCCGGCACTGCGGCGCGCCAGGAGGCCGGCACACCGGTCCGACCGACCGGGACGCTCACCGCGAGGAGCGTGTGCGAGGCACTCGGCGCGCTCCTCCCCGAGGGCGCGGTGGTCTCGGACGAGGGCAACACGGCCGGCCTGTTCGCGCCCGGCGCGACGGCGGGCTCACCGCCCCACGACTGGCTCTGCCTGACCGGCGGTGCGATCGGACAGGGCCTCCCGGTCGCAGTCGGCGCCGCGGTCGCCGCGCCGGACCGTCGGGTGATCGCGCTCGAAGCCGACGGCAGCGCCCTCTACACCCTGCAGTCGTGGTGGACGATGGCGCGGGCGGGGCTCGACGTGACGACTGTCCTTCTCAACAACCACTCCTACGCAGTGCTCAACATGGAGCTCGATCGGGTCGGCGCCGACGCCCCCGGCCCGCGGGCGAGAGAGATGCTCGACCTCGGGCATCCGTCGATCGACTTCGTCCACCTGGCGACCGGTCTCGGGCTCCACGCGGCCCGCGCGGAGACCGCAGAATCGTTCTGCGAGGAGTTGGCGCATGCGCTCGCCACCCCGGGACCGAGCCTGGTGGAGGCCGTCGTCCCCTCCCTGCTCTGAGCCGGCCCGAGCCGACCGAGCAGCCCAGGGTCAGCCCGACGAGTCCGTCGCCTTCCGGATTGCGTTCACCGCTTTGTTCCAGGCGGCGTTCGCCGAGTTCATCGACTTCAGGCTGCCCTGCCATGACGTGAGGTCCGAGCTCGACCTCGAGTGGACCACCTGCATGCACTTCTCGGCGTAGGTCTGGGTCGCGGACACCATCGAGCTCCACGCCTGCTCGAGCGCCGCGCTCGGGGCCCGGGGGGCCGTCTTCGCCTTCTCCGTGTCGGCGAGCATCTTCGTGCACGCGGCGGAGATCCGCGAGAAGTAGGTCGCGCTCGAGACCCCACTGGTGGCGGCCGCCGCGGAGTCGACCGAGTTCTGGTCGGCGTTGAATGTCGCGTTCCATTGCTTCGCGTCGTTGGTCAGCCACGCGAGCGGTGCGACCGACGAGGCCGGCGCAGTCGTGGTGGAGGTGGGCGCGGAGGAGGGCGAACTACAGCCGGCCGCGAAGATCCCGACGCATGTGATCGCGGTGGCAACGAAGAGTGCAAGCGGTGTCGTGCGCACCTCGACACGGTAGCGGCACCTGCTGGTACGCGTTCATCGGCCTGTCGGCCCAATCGACGCGGAGCGTGCGGTGCTACCATCGCCCGGTCCCGCCGACCGCCCGGAGGAGAGACGGTGGCACCCGAGGGTGACAGTGAGCGCCCGCTCCCCGAGGTCGGGGGAGCCGTGCCGGCCGGAGGAGCGTCCTGGCTCGGGATCACCACTCCGGTCCTCACCCTGCTGCCGGACGGCCATGCCGAGTGGGAAGTCGACGGATCGATCGACGACGTCACCGCGATCGCCCGGCTCGCCGACTCGCTCGGCTACGACCATCTGACCTGCAGCGAGCACGTGGTGGTCCCGACCGACGTGGCGCCGGTCCGAGGCAGCCGCTACTACGACCCGCTCGCCACCTTCGGCTATCTCGCCGCGCAGACCTCGTCGATCAAGTTCGCGACGAACGTGCTCGTGCTCGGCTACCACCATCCCCTCGAGATCGCCAAGCGCTACGGCACCCTCGATCGCATCTCGGGCGGACGGGTGATCCTCGGGCTCGGTGTCGGGTCGCTGCGTGAGGAGTTCGAGGTCCTCTCGGCGCCGTTCGACGACCGTGGCGCGCGGGCCGACGACGCGATCGCCGCGCTACGCGTGTCGCTGTCGGAACCGCGTCCTGCCTACGACGGGCGCTACTACCGCTACAGGGAGGTCGTCCTCGACCCGTGCGCGGTGCAGGGGTCGGTGCCGCTCTGGATCGGTGGGCGCACCCGCCGGTCGCTGCGGCGCGCGGTCGAGCTGGCGGACGGCTGGGTCCCCTTCGGGATCCGAGCGTCCGAGCTCAAAGCGATGCTCGAGCACGCTCGCTCGACCGAGGCGTGGGCCGCGCGGCAGCGGCCGATCGAGGTCGTCCTGCGCAACGGGCGCCCTGCCGACCCGCTCGGCGACCCGGACGGCGCGCGCCGCCTCCTCGAACGGTTGCGCGGCCTCGGAGCCACCGGCGTGCAGCTCTCCTTCGTCCATCACTCGCTCGACCACTACCTCGAACAGCTCCAAGCGATGGCGCGCATCGCCGGCGAGGAGGGACCGCAGTGAACCGGGTGAAGGTCGGCTTCTTCTCGATCAGCCATCCCTCCCCGACCGGGGGCGACCGCGACTACCTCGAGTGGCACCAGCTCGACCACATGCCCGAGCAGTACCAGCTCCCGGGTCTCGTCCTCGGACAGCGCTGGGCGTCCACCCCCGCCTGCCGGGCGGTGCGCGCGGCCGGCAGCGAGGGGTGGGCCGAGGTCGACCACGTCGTCTGTTACCTGATGGGGACTCCGGTCGATCAGACCATCGACGACTTCTTCACGCTCGGGCGCCACCTCGCCGAACTCGGCCGGTTCGCCGGTGCGCTGCCCGCGCAGTACGTCGGAGCGCTGCGACTTCTCGAGGCGCAGGCGGCACCACGGGCGCTGGTGTCGGCGGAAGTCGTACCCTTCCGACCCAACCGGGGCATCTACCTGATCGTCGAGGAGCCAATCGAGGAAGCCGACCGTACCGCCACGGACGCGTACCTGACGCGCCAGCACACCGAGATCCTCCCCGGCTTGGTGTCGCTACCAGGTGTGGCCGGCGCGTGGGCGTTCGCGACCACGCCGGCGATCCGGCGGCCGGCCTTCACGGACGGCGCGTTCCGGATGACAGTCTGCTACCTCGACGAAGAGCCGGCCGCGGTCGGGCAGCTGCTCGGCGACTATGTGAGACGAGCGTGGATGGACGAGCCCGCACGGATCGTGCTCGCCGCGCCCTTCGAGTCGATGATGTCCTGGGACTGGAGCCGCTTCGGACCCTCGTAAGGACCCGGCAGGGCGCGTCGTCGCGCCCTCAGGTGACGGTCCCATTCCGCTCACGGCTCTTCTCGCGGCGTCGCTTCAGCGAGTGGACGATCGAGGCTTCGATCAGCCGGTCGTTGTCCTTCGAGATGAACTGGTGCACGCGCCGCTCGAACAGAGCACGCACGACCGGGTTGAAGGCGTGATAGGTCTCGCGGAAGTGGACGCGGGTCCTCCCGTCGTCGAGCCCCTCGAGCCGGGTCCACCCTGACGCCTTCGACCAGAGGGGCTTGCCGATCGCGTCGTACCGCCAGGAGAGCGGCCGCTCCGCCTCGGTGATCCACTCCCACGACTGCCCCTTGCCGCCGGAGAGCAGATACTTGGGCACCGGGAAGGTGCAATGCCGGACCAGGCCGTTCCCCTGCTCGTCCCCCGGGTGGTACACCTCGATGGTGACCGTGTCGGCCTTCACGCCGCGCCGCATCGGCCGCCACATCACCTCCCAGACCTCGTCGGGAGTCCCGTCGACCACGAAGTCGAACCTGTGATCCTGCATCGCGATGCTCCTCTCCTCCTTCGAGTCCTACTTCGAGCCGATCGCCTGGGTTGCCTCGTCGCGGCCGGCCATCTCGCCGAGCAGCCGCGCCGCGGCGTCTCCGAGGAATTCGGCGAGGGCGTCCTCGGGGAGCGGCAACGACCGGGCGGCTTCGAGCGCCCGCTCCATCGGCAGGAAGGGGTGGTCCGATGCGAACAGCACGCGGCCCTTTCCTCGTCTCGACCCCATGAACGTCACCAACCCGGGGTGCATGTACTTGGCGAGGTAGGCCGAGTTCGAGAGGTAGAGGTTGGGCCACTTCAACAGGTACTCGATGAGGAGCTCCTCGTAGGGATGACCCATGTGCGCGCCGATCACCACCAGATCGGGGAAGTCGATGAGCACGTCCTCGAGCAGGACCGGGTCCTGACAGCGCGACCGCACCCGGGGACCGGGGATGCCGATGTTGATCGACACCGGCACGCCGAGCTCCTCGCAGGTGGCGTACAGCGGATAGTAGAGCGCGTGGTTGAGCGGGTGCTGGTGGACGAGCGGGGCCACCCGGACCAGATCGAGGGTCCCGTCGGCCACTCGTGTGCGGATCGCCGAGCTCTGGCGACGCGGCCGTTCCGGCTTGTCCGACGACCCGGCGAGCCAGAGCCGGTCGCGGTGTGCCGCGACGAAGGCGAGCGCCTCGTCGTCGACCGAGGTGAGCGTGCTGGTGAGCACCGCGCGGTCGACGCCGAACCGGTCCATCTCGCCGATCAGGTCGAGGGGCGAGGTTCCGCCGCGGACCTCGGTGCCGAAGAAGCCCTCGATCGCGCCGAAACCGGGTTGATCGAGGAACTTGGCCGCCGCCTTTCCCGAAATCGAGTTCACCCAGAGATCGATGATCATGCCGTGCTCCTCGGACGGGGTCTGCCCGGCGACTCTAGTGAAGCCGCGATCGCGGCGTGGTGGCCGGCACCGGCACTAGGTTCGCTCGGCAGATCGCGAAAGGGGAGCCGATGACCGAAGCGATGGCGCGGGATGGCTGAACCTGCGCGAGACCGCGACCGGAGCTTCTTCGACGTCGTGCTCCACCAGCGTGCGACTCGCCAGTTCTCCGACGAGACGGTCGGCGACGAGCTGGTCGAGCGGTGCCTCCTCGCCGCGACCCATGCCCCGAGCGCGGAGAACCTCCAACCCTGGGTGTTCGTCGTGGTGCGCGATCCCGACCAGCGGGCTCGGATCTCGGATCTGACACGGCGCGCCTGGCGGGAGGGAGGCCGGCAGCACTCGGTCGGCCGGTTGCCCGAACCGCTGCTCGCCGAGGTGGACCGCGGCGCCGAGCACGGGATCGGATCCGCGCCGGTCATCATCGTCGCCTGCGGGGACACCACCGTCGCGCACGAGTCCACCCTCGCTTCGTCGCTCTTCCCGGCGACGCAGAACCTGCTCCTGGCAGCGAACGCTCTCGGCCTCGGATCGGCCATGACCACGTTGGCCACCCACGCCCCGGACGAGCTGGCTGCGATCCTCGAACTACCCGCGGAGGTCCGGCCGATGGCGGTGGTCCCGATCGGTTGGCCGGAGCGCCCCCCCGGGCCGCCCCGGCGACGTCCGGTCAACGAGCGTGCCCACCGCGACCGCTACGGAACGCCCTGGTGACCGGGTGAGTCGACCGAAGTAGTCTGCCTTGGTCGGGCGTCATCAGTCGTGGCGGCGCCGGGGAGATGGGTCGGTTGGCAGATCGCAGCGAGTCGGCAGGTCGCAACGGCGACGGGCTCGCGTCGGAGAAGCCCTATGTGGTGGTGTCCGCCGACGCCCACGCGGCGCCGGACGATCTCGACCAGTTCCTCTCCTACGTCGATCCCGCGCATCGCGAAGCGGTCGCCGCGTTCGGCGATCTCTCGTCGGTCGCGATCCCGATGTTCGGCGGCATCGACCCCGGCGAGTCGGACGATCCCGACCCGGTGCGCGCGGTCGCCACACGACGGCTCGCCGGCATGGGCGTCGACACCGAGGCCGCGGGCGAGTGGCTGGCCAATTACGGTGCCGACTGGGTCTTCGCCTCCGACGCCGGTGGACGGCGGCTCGCGGTCCTCGAGGAGCAGGGGATCCACGCGGAGGTGGTCTATCCGGGTCCGGTCCTCACCGGAGGGCTCTCGCCCGCGATGTACCTCGGTTCCCAGACGTCCAAAGGGCTCGAGCCGGTCTGGCCGGCACTGCACGCCTACAACCGTTGGCTGGCCGAGTTCTGCGCCGCGGCGCCAGGTCGGAGGGCGGGCTGCCTCCCGATCGACCTCCACGACATGGACCGCGCCGTCGAGGAGATCGCCTGGGCCCGAAACGAGGGGCTCTTCGGCGGGATCATGCTCCCCGCCATGTCGATCAAGTCGGGACTCCCGGGATATGCCGACGAGTACTACGAGCCGTTGTGGAGCGCGTGCGAAGAGCACGGGTTCCCGATCAACCTCCACACCGGCGCGTCCGGGACGGCCACCGACTCGAAGCAGCTCTACGACGCCAAACACGGCGGTTACCTCGGACTGTACGAGGTCTTCGTGTTCACCCGTCGGCCGCTCTGGTTCCTCATCTTCGGCGGAGTGTTCGACCGCCATCCGAACCTGAAGGTCGTGGTCACCGAGAACGGAGTGCAGTGGCTCCCCTCACTCGTGCGCGACATGGAGGGTTTCTTCGACACCCACGGCGGAGCACCCGTGCGCTCCTTCCTCTCCATGCGGCCGGCCGAGTACGTCGACCGCCACGTCTTCCTCGGCGGCTCGCTCATGAAGCGAGACGAGGCCGAACGACGCACGGAGATCGGAGTCGACCGCCTGATGTGGGGAGCCGACTACCCGCACCTCGAGGGTGCGGCGCCCGTCCATCGTCTGATCCTCCGTCAGGTGTTCGGCGGGATGCCCGAGACCGACGTCCGCCGCATGCTCGGCCTCAACGCGGTCAGGGTCTACGGCTTCGACCGCGACCTGCTCCAGAAGGTGGCCGACCGGGTCGGACCGACCGTCGCGGACCTCTCGACGACCATCTCGCTCGAGGACATCCCGAAGACCTTCAGCTGGAGTCTCGCCCGACCGGTGCCCCTCGTCTCGAGCGGTTCTTGAGCGCAGCCAGACGGTAGATGGCCATCGGGGCGGTGACCGCCTCGGAGGGGACCGGCCGCTCCCCCAGCAGTTCGAAACCGTTCTTCTCGAGGACGCGCCGAGACGCCAGGTTGGCCGCGTCCGGATCGGCGACGAAGCCGGCGGAGGGGTCGACGGCTCGCACGAGCGAGACGAGAGCGGCGACGAGCTCGGTACCCCGACCGGTGCCGACCAGGTGTGGCTCACCGATCGCGTAGTCGATGCCGACATCGCCGACCTGGGCCCCGACCGCGGCGGCGTGCTCCGGATAGTCGTCGCAGCGGTACCACTGGCACCAACCGATGGGGTGCCCGTCGTCCTCGACGACATAGAGGTGGGTCGGCTCTTCGCCGGCAAGCGAATCGCGGCACTCGCGCAGCTCCTGCTCCTTCGTGGTCCCCTGCAGGTACCAACGGGCCACATGTGGCTCACTCAGCCACCTGTCGACCAGGCGCAGATCCGCGTCTTCCATCTCTCGAAGGGCGAGCACGGACCACATGGTCGCAGCCCGGGACCGCGGCACGGGTGTCACAGCGGTCACGTCACCCGGCGTGACCTACCATTCGAGGCGACGCCCTGTACCTGTTGCGGAGGTCACCATGGATTGGAGGCTGGAGCTGGTGGTCGTACCCGTGTCGGATCTCGACCGTGCCAAGGCGTTCTACGTCGAGACCCTCGGTTTCGACCTGATCGTCGACCACCGCGCCGGCAAGGACTTCCGGGTCGTCCAGGTCTCGCCGACCGGATCGGCCTGCGCGATCGCCCTGATGAGAAACTCCGATGCGGCCGGAAGCCTCCAGGGTCTCCATCTCGTCGTCGACGACATCGGTGCCGCGCGGGCCGAGCTGGCCGATCGAGGCGTCGGAGCGAGCGAGGTCTTCCACTTCGTGGACGGCGAACAACGGCTCGGGCCCGATCCCGAGCACGGCGACTACAACTCGTTCCTGAGCTTCGCCGACCCCGACGGCAACGGCTACCTCGTGCAGGAGGTGCGTCGACAAGGGTCGTGATCGCTCAACCGTCGACCCAGGGCGCCAGCGGGGTGTCGCGGGGAGCGTAGAGCGGATGGCGAGGCGAACCGTCGGTGGTTCGTCCGAGGCAGAGCCATCCGGCCGACCGGTGCGTCTCGAGCGCCCGCGAGGTGGGCAGCCGCCGGTGCGCGAACGCACCCCACGCTGCGACAACGGTCCCAATGCCATGGTCGCTCAAGGCTTCGCGCCAGGACTGCGCGTTCAACGGTCCTTCCGGATCGGGATGCCCGACGAGACCCGCCGGCCTCTTCGACCGCAGCGCGTAGAGATTGAGCACGGCGATGCCCCCTGCACCCTCGCGACGCGCGAATCCGATGCAGCGCCGGATGGTCGGGTCGTCGATTGCGGCATCCGCGTTGCTCGGGTTCAACATGAGGAAGGCCATCAGCCGGGCTCGGCCCCAACGCCGAGTCAGCAGATACCGGTACGGTCCCTGACCGAGGTCCGAGCCGACACTCAGCTCGGCACCGGTGCGCAACCGCACGCGTCGGGCCGGCCGATGCCCGGCCTGTGGGTCGACTCCTGCGGACCGAACGATCCAACAAGCCGTCGAGTCGGCGCTCTCGGTCCTCGGGACGTCGTGGTTCACGCGGCCCTCGACCGTAGCCTGGCTTGCGGCAGCCTCCCTTTGCCCGAGGGCGCCGCCGCCTCCGACGACGTGTCGCACCTACCATGTCCCGAGTGGCGGCCGGCCTGGAGTCCTACCTGGTGATGAAGGTCACCGGTGCGGCTCGGCCGAAGCGACCGTGACCACCGCCGCCCGTCTTCCTGCGCCACGAGCGGTCGCTCCGCACACCGAGCGGCTCCCACCCCTCTGGCGGACCGGCGTGGTGGTGATCGCCGCCGGCTTCGCCGTGCTCGAGCTCGCTCTGTCCGCCCGCTACGGGTTCCACCGGGACGAGCTCTACTTCCTTGCGTGCGCCCGCCATCTGGCCTGGGGCTACGTCGACCAGCCACCCTTCGTCCCGGCGATCGCGTGGCTGTCCACCCATCTGTTCGGAACGTCACCCACCTCGCTCCGGCTCTTTCCCACGCTGACGGGTGCCGCGACGGTGGTCGTTACCGCGTCGATGGCGCGGGAGCTCCAGGGCGGCCGAAAGGCACAGGCGATCGCCGGGCTCGCAGCCGCGACCTCCACACAGGTGGTGGGCGCCTTCCACCTTCTCTCGACGACGCCCTTCGACATGTTCTTCTGGGCGACCATCTGCTTCGTCTTCCTGCGCCTTCTGCGGACCGGCGACGAGCGGCTCTGGTTGTTGATCGGTCTTCTCGCCGGCATCGGGCTCTTGAACAAGCTCAACGTCGCGTTCTTGCTGTTCGGTCTCGCCGCAGGGCTCCTCCTCGGCCGACGGGGACGAGCGCTGTTCTCGCCCTGGGTATGGGCCGGCGCAGGGATCGCGCTCCTCATCTGGCTGCCGAACATCGTCTGGAACGCGCAGCACGACTGGGCCGCGGTCTCGATGCTGCACAGCCTCCACAGCGAGAACTCGAGCCTCGGGGCGACGCTCGAGTTCATCCCCGCACAGTTCTTCGTCGTCGGGCCGGTCCTGATCGTCCTCTGGCTGGCGGGACTTCGCCGGGCGCTGGCTTCGCCGATGACCAAGCCGATCGGGATCGCCTATCTCGTCCTGCTCGTCTTCTTCGCCTTGACCGGGGCGAAGGTCTACTACCTGGCCGGAATGTACTTCGTGCTCTTCGCGGTAGGCGGGGTATGGGCAGAAGAACGGCTCGACCGCAAGCACCCGGCTCGCGGGCTGCGGGGCTGGGTGGCACTCATGCTGACCGGACTGGTGCTCGGTCTCCCTTTCACCCTGCCCGTTCTCCCCGAGAGTGCGATGCCGAAAGCATCGTCGTTCGGCACCGCCGACAAGGACCTGAGCGCGACGGTCGGCTGGCCGCAGTTCGTACACCAGATCGCGGACATCGCGGCGACACTTCCCAACGATCAGCGCCCGCATCTGGTCGTCTTCACCGGCGACTACGGCGCGGCCGGCGCGGTCGATCAATTCGGACCGGCCTACGGCCTGCCGCACGCCATCAGCGGTCACAACTCCTACTGGTGGTGGGGTCCCGCGGGCGCGCACGACGGGGCCACGACCATCGCGGTCAATCTGTCGAGGACCTATCTCCTCACCATCTTCTCGAAGGTGAGTCCCGCCGGTTCGGTGGAGACCCCGCACGGCGTCTGGACCGAGGAGCGCGGCGAACCGATCTGGATCTGCACCGGCCAGCGAGTCTCGTGGCAAGCGGCCTGGGCCGCGGCCCGCCACTACGACTGACAGCCTGACGCCCCGACCTCCATTCGGAGGCTCAGACCTGGATCAGACCGATACCTCGTCTTTGAGGTTCTCCCGCAGCCAGCTCCTCAGCTCGGCGTTGTCCTCGTGACCGTGGGCGGTCGCGGCATGCTGCACGGCCGCGACGATCACCTCGTCTTCTTCTCCCGAGATGGCGAGGGTGCATCCGTTCTCGCTCGGGAAGTCACGGCAGTCGGCAACTTTTCGTGTCATGGGAAGTCTCCTCTCTGGGGTCCGGCAGGTCCGGACCACTTCACATCACGAAGGAATCGGGCTCCGCCCGTCATCCCTTCACGTACGACAGCTTCTCGGTGATCCTGTCGCCTTCGACCTTGAAGAGATCGACGCCGCGGACGTGCCCGCTCCCCCACTCGTAGCGCCACCTCTGGACCACTCGATCTTCGGCCGCGAAGGTCTCCTCCGGTTCGAACTTCGTCGAGGACTCGTCGAAGATGGCCTTCCACGCCGAACGGATCGCGTCGACACCGACGTAGCGGGTGCCGTCCGGGGCCGGACCGGTCGCGTCGAAGACACAGTCGGCTCGCAGATAGGACAGGGCGCCTTCCAGATCGTGGCCCGCCCAGGCCTCACCAAAGGCCTCGACCAGTTCGAGCGAGGTCATTCGGCCTGCCCGAAGGAGTGGTGTCCCACCCAGTGCGCCATCCGCCCCACCGATCCGAAGTATCTATCTACTGATAGGTAGTCTGACCAACTAGTAGATAGGTGTCAAGATATGTTCCGCCCATGGCAAGGGATTCCGACACCGCACCCTCGGATACCGCCTCCGCGATCTTGGACATCGCCGAGCGGCTGGTCCAGAGCCGCGGGTTCAACGGCTTCTCCTATGCCGACATCGCCTCGGAGCTCGGGATCACCAAGGCCTCGCTGCACTACCACTTTCCCGGCAAGGCCGAGCTCGGCGAAAGCCTGATCCGCCGTTACTCGACACGTTTCGGCGAGGCGCTCGCCGACATCGACGACCGTCAGCCGTCGGCGCTCGAAAAACTGCGTGCCTACTGTGACCTCTATCGATCGGTTCTTCGAAGCCAGCGCATGTGCCTCTGCGGGATGCTCGCGGCCGAGTACGAGACGCTGCCGATCCCGATGCGCGACGCGGTCGTGTCGTTCTTCGACCAGAACCAGACCTGGTTGGCAATCCTCCTCGACGGTGGCCGTACCGCCGACGATCTCGACTTCAACGGCACCCCGGCCGACGCGGCCCACGAGATCATCGCCGCGCTCGAGGGGGCGATGCTCGTCTCGCGCCCGTACCACAACACCGCGGTACTCGATTCCGTCGCGAACCGGGTCGTCGTCGAGTTCTCCGCGACCAGTGACGACGATGCCCGAGGCTGATCGTCGCCTCCTCGAACCGGGGACGCGCGAGTGAGTGCGGACCCGGGGGACCGATCGGACCAGGCGACCGACACCCCCGCGCACTCCGGCACCGTCACCATCGGCACGAGTCGTCTGGAGGCCTTCAGCGACGGGGTGATGGCGGTGATCATCACCATCACCGCACTCAGCCTGCGAGCGCCAAACGGTTCCTCCTTCGGCGCGCTCGGCCACCGCCTGCCCGAGCTGCTCGTCTATATCCTGAGCTTCACCTTCATCGGGATCTACTGGAACAACCACCACCACCTCCTGCGGGCGACCCACCACATCAGCGGAGGAGTCATGTGGTCCAACCTCCACCTGTTGTTCTGGTTGTCCCTGATCCCGGTCGTCACCGAATGGGTCGGGACCAGCTACGCGGCGCACTGGCCCGCCGCCACCTACGGCATCGTCGGGCTGGGTGCCGCCATCGCCTTCTCCATCCTGGTCAATACGATCATCCGTGCGAACGGCAGGGACTCGGCGGTGGCGAGAGCGACCGGGTCCAATCTCAAGGGAAACGCGTCGATCCTCTTCTATGCGGCCGGTGTGGGCTTCGCGTTCCTCAGTCCCTACATCTCGTACACGCTCTACGCGCTGGTCGCGGTGATGTGGTTCATCCCCGATCGCCAACTCGCACAAGAGGGGTCGACCGAGTCGGTCGCCGAGGATTGAGTTCAGCCCGGGGTCCCCGGCGCCGCGGCAAGGGCGGCGACGACTCCACCGTCGACGAGCAGGTCGGTTCCGGTGACGAAGGAGGCGGCCGGACCAGCGAGGAACTCGACCGCGGCAGCGATGTCCTCCGGCGTGCCGACCCGGTGGGTCCCCGACCTCTCGATCATGTCCCGCATTCCGTCGCCGAAGGGACCCGCGAGCTCGGCTCGTCCCATCGGGGTGGAGATGACCCCGGGGCTCACCGAGACGACCCGTCCACCCCGCCGCCCCCATGCGACCGATGCCGCCTGGACCCGCACCTGGTTGGCGCGTTTGGCGAGGCCGTAGGCCTCTCCCGAGTTCATCCCCGTCGGGTCGAGCACCGACAAGGTGTGGAGCTGGTCGGTCGGTGTGGCCGCGAGCAGATGCAGCACCTCATGCGGAATGGTCGTCATGGTGCCCGCCATGCTCGCGATGCAGACCGCCACCGTCCCGGGCTCGACGAGCGGTTCGAACGCGTCGAGGATGCGGGCGGTGCCGATCACGTCGACGTCGACGATTTGCCGTGGCGTCGCCTGGACCGGCGATACGCCGGCGGTGTGCACGACCGTGCGAAGAGACCCGAGTCCGGACACAGTGGTGGCGAGCTCCGTGACGTCGCGCTCGGACGACACGTCGACAGATACCGGGTGGACGTCGAACCCGTCGCTGCGCAAGGCATCCGACGCGTCGCGCAATTGGCGGTCGCTCGCATCTGCGAGCACGACGGCGCGTCCTGTTCCGAGGCGGCGGGCCGCCGCGCGGCCCATCCCGCCGGTCCCGGTGACGACCACGACTCCTCGCCGCGGACCACCACTTGCCATCGCCGCCTCCTTCAGGTGCGCTCGGACCTCCCGGACGCCACGTTGGCACATGCTCCGGCACTCTGTCCGGGGGCCTCACCCGACCCGTTCGTGGTACAGCCGAGGGGATGGCTGGGGCTCAGAACTCTCCGACGACCTGACCGTCCACCGCAGCCAGAAACGATTGGTTCCGGAACCCGCCCAGCACCGCCCGCCTTTTCTTTTCAACGGTGACCGAATGGATCTCGGTGTCGCCGACCTCGAGCTGGTATCGGCGGGTCCGCCTGAGGCCGAACAGCCGCCTGTTCCGGAGGGCTTGGCGTCCGTCGACACGGATCTCGGCGTCGCCGAGCCACTGACTCCAGTAGACCTCGACGCGATGGCGCTCGGACCCTCCTACGTCGAAGCCGAAATCTCGATGCCATTTGGTCTTCATGGCTTCCGTATCGTCATTCGGCGCGGCCGAGTTGAGGGCGGTTCCCGGTGTTTCCGCGCCTCGGCCGGATGTGGCACACTCACTCCCCTCGAACGAGAGGGACGGGACACACGGGGGCCGAGGGATGTCGAGCAAGGACGAGGCGGTCGACGCAGTGGAGGGCTTCATCTCGGCGGTGGCGAGTGCCCGAGACGAGCTTCGCAGGACCGAGCGCTTCCTACGGGAGGTGCTTCGCCTGGTGAGCGAGGGACACGAGGTTGAGTCGCTGACCCTGGCGAAGCCCCCGGGCGGGAGGCGGCAGGCGTATCAGGACGCACTCGAAGAGGTCAACCGAAGCCGCCATCTCGCGCGACAGAAGACCTTCGCGCTCGCGCTCGAACGCGGCGTCTCGGTGTCGGACCTCGCTCGAGCCTGGGGCGTCTCGAGGCAGCTCGCGGCGCGTTACCTGAAGGAAGCCGACGAGCCGATTCTCGCGGAGACCGACCCCGCCGAACCGCTGCCACCGGATGTCTTGCGAGTCGCCGAACCAGAACCAGAACCAAGCGGGTGAGGGCGCCCTCTCTCTGATCCATCCCCGCCTCCGTGGATGAGTTCGCACCCCGTGCAGTGCCAGGCAGGGATCGGCGGCAGTGGGGCAACATGGGGCGATGGCACCTCTCCGAATCGGCTGTCTGGGCGCTGCCCGGATCGCGCCCACCGCCCTGATCAAACCGTGCTCCTCGAACGACGGCGTGGTCTGCATGGCGGTTGCCGCACGAGATCCGAGTCGGGCTCGGGCCTTCGCGGACAAGCACCACGTCCCGAGGGTGCTCGACAGTTACGACGCGCTGGTGGCCGACGACGAGATCGATGCGGTGTACAACCCACTTCCGAACGGGCTGCACGGACGGTGGACGATGCGCGCGCTCGCGCATGGCAAACACGTGCTGTGCGAAAAGCCCTTTACCGCCAACGCCCAGGAAGCTGAGCGGGTCGCCGCTGCCGCCGATGCCTCGTCGGGCCTGGTGGTGATGGAGGCATTCCACTGGCGGTACCACCCGCTGGCGGCCCGCATGCTCGAGATCATCGCGAGCGGCGAGCTCGGAGAGGTGCATCGGATCGAGGCGGCACTCTGCTTTCCCCTTCCGATGTTCAAGGACATCAGATGGCAGCTCCCGCTCGCCGGGGGTGCGTTGATGGACGCCGGGTGTTATCCGGTCCACATGGTGCGGACCCTGGCCGGCGCCGAGCCGAAGGTGGTGCGGGCCACCGCGCGGTTGCGCTCGCCCGGGGTGGACCGGCGGATGGAAGCAGAGTTCTCGTTCGACGACGGGCGAACCGGTGGCATCCTGACCTCGATGTGGTCGTCGACTCTCCTGCGGATGCGGGTGGTGGTCACCGGCTCGAAGGGATCGATGCGGGTCTTCAACCCGACCACGCCTCAGATGTTCAACCGCCTCACTGTCACCGGGTCACAAGGACGACATCACGAGCGGGTGGAGGGTGGACCCACCTACAACTACCAGATGGAGGCGTTCCGGGCCGCCGTGCAGGAAGGCGCTCCGACACTGACACCCCCGAGCGAATCGGTGGCCAACATGCGTGTCATCGACGCCATCTACCTTGCAGCAGGTTTGGGGCCGCGCCCCGCAGCGAGCGACGAGACCTGACCCGCGAAGCCGGTGGCGGGCGGCGTCCCCTCGTGTAGGTCGGCGTCTTCAGGCGTCCCTCGTCGCCATTCGCCACGCACCGATGACCGTCCAGCCGACCAGCCACGCGATGACGACACAGACCGCCGCCACTCTCGGTTCGGGGACCAAGAGCGACGTGCCTCGGTCGCCCCCGGGTCCACCACCACCCCCGAACACGAAATTGAGTCCAGCGGGTTCGAGGTGGGCAACGGCCAGCCCGACCACCCCGCGCTGCAGGTTGATCAGATGCGGGAGATTGGCGCGCGAGAGAATCGGAGTCAGGACGACCTCGAGGACGATCATCAGGATCACCGACACCGTTCGCTGTCCGAGCAGCGACCCGAGGCCGAGGCCGACCACGAATCCGACGATCGCCTCCAGCTCGATCCAAAGCCCGGTCCGGATCATGAGCGAGTTGGACGGTGCGAGGAAGATCCTGCTGTAGTCCGCGTAGTCCTGGTCGGCGATCTGGACTGCCTGTGCTCGCAGCATCGACGGCGTGGGGTTGGAGGGGAGCCCTACCCCCGGAGCACCCTTGACGATGGCGCCGGGCCCGGGGCCCGGTCCGTTGCCGCAGGGAATGGCGTAGGTGGGGCCGTTGAAGTCGAAATCGCAGATGACCAGATCGGCATGGTCCGCCGCCCAGCTCTCCAGTCCGGCGCGGGAGAGGCCGGCGGGCACGTTCACACCGCTGTAGCTGATCTGGGTCGGTGCGGCGAAGACGCAGACGGCACAGACGACAGTGAACCCGATCGCCACCAACGGCACGATGATCGCCAATCCGGCAGGTATGCGGGCCAGGTAGAGCGCGAGCCGCGAGCGTCCGGTCACCACGAGATGGCGGAACATCCCTTCGGTCAGGTCCACCGAGCCGGCAGTGCACCCCAGCGTGGCCGCCACGATGAAACCGAAGACGTAGAGCACCCCTGCGACCAGCCCGTTGAAGATGTCGTAGCCACCGGCCGGCCCGTAGGAGCTCGGCGCGACGGCGTGGAGCAGGAGCCGGATCGCAAGGAAGACCGTCGGGATCCCGATGGTCACCGCGATCAGGGTGATCATGAGCCCTCGACGCCTGCGGAGCTCCATGAACCTGGTTGCGATCAACGAACCGGTCGGGATCCACGACCCGCGCCGGTCGCGAGCCGCGCCGATCGCCACCGGGAGGGGGCTCGGCGTGGGTGGGTGGTCGGACAGTGTCGTCATTCCGGTCCCCCCAGTCGGGTCGTGACCTCGAGGAACCAGGATTCGAGCGAGGTGTGCACCTCCTGGAGGCGGTAGACCGCGATCCCGCCTTCCACCAGCAGTCGGTTGATCTCGGCGACCACACCCCGATCGGTTCCGGCAGGCAGCGTGATCCGCAGGCCGTCGGCCACTGCGTCGACGATGCCGGCGGCACTCGTGCCTTCGAGAAGGGGTCGAGCGCGAGCGGGTTCGGAGCATTCGATCTCGAGGCCGATCGAAGAGCCGGCGAGCAGGTCGGAGATCGCCCCCTGCCGGATCACCTTGCCATGGTCCACGATGGCCACCGCGTCACAGGTCCGTTCCACCTCGTCGAGGAGGTGGGAGGAGAGCACGACGGTCCGGCCCTCGGCAACCAGGGAGAGGATCATGTCGCGCATGTCCTGCATGCCTGCCGGATCGAGACCGTTCATCGGCTCGTCGAGAATCAGCAGCTGCGGATCGCCGAGCAGACAGGCGGCGACCCCGAGACGCTGTCGCATGCCCATCGAGTACTTCGACACCCTGTCGTTGGCACGGTGCAGGATCCCGACCCGCTCGAGGGAAGGATCGATGCGCCCCTTCGCTTCCGGTTCACGGGCGGCCGCCAGGATCTGGAGGTTCTGGCGCCCGGTCAGGTGCCCGTGAAAACGGGGCTCGTCGACGATCGCCCCGACCCTGGCAAGCGCTGTCGCGCGCTGTCGCGGGACCGGATGACCGAGCAATGACATCGTGCCGCGGTCGGCGTGAGTCAATCCGAGCAGGACCCGGATGAGCGTCGTCTTGCCCGCACCGTTCGGGCCGAGGTAGCCGAACGCGCTACCGCGGGGAACGAGGAGCTCGACGTCGTTGACGGCGACGTTCTCGCCGAACCGCTTGGTCAGCCCGTGGGTTTCGACCGCCCACTGTTGATCCTCGGACGGCTCCGTCGAGGTGGCTGACAGGGTGGAGGTGCTCATGCGCTGCTCGTCCCTTCGCTCACAATTCGGCAAAGGTGGCCGATAGACGGAAACTTGCGAGGCAAGATAGCCGACGGTAGCTTGTGGTGCATGGGTAATCAAGAGGGGCGGCGAAGTCAGCTGCTGCGAGGAGTCCTCGACCTCTGCCTGTTGGCGGTGATGGGAGAAGGGCCGGCCTACGGCTACGAGATGACCAAGCGGCTGCGGGCGCGTGGCCTCTCCATCGTCGGGGAAGGCTCGATCTACCCTCTGTTGGGTCGGCTGGAGCGCGACGGCCTCGTCGAGACCCGGCGGGCGGCGGGCAACGGGGGTCCTCCCCGGAAGTACTACAGCCTCTCGCCCGAAGGTGAGCGGGAGTTGGCATCCGGCATCGGCGAGTGGCGGGCGGCGCGTGACGCGGTGGACGGTGCCCTCGGTCTGATCAAAACGGAGGTAGCGCCGTGAGCGAGTTCGTCGAGGAATGCCGACGGGAGTGGCGGCGGCTCGGAGTCCCTGATCCCTTCGCCAACGAGATGGCCGCCGACCTGACGGCCGACCTCGAGGAGGCCGAGGCCGAGGGAGCCTCACCAGAAGACGTGCTCGGCAACAGTTTCTTCGATCCCCGTCGGTTCGCCGCGGCGTGGGCCATCGCTCGCGGCGTCACAAACCCGAGCCCCGACCGTTCGTCTCGGTGGCGGCCCTCCATCGCCATCGCGCTCACCGCGCTCCTCGGTGCGCTGACGATCGGTGCCGGCCTGGTCCTGCTGGTCGGTCTCCGCGGTCACTCGTTTGCCGTCGCTGCTCGTCGGATCGTCGCCGGTCCCGGGTCGATGCGGCTCTTCGTACCCGGGCCTGGTCGGGTCGGGTTCCCCGGTTCGCTGGGCCCACCTTTCGCGGGGACCCAGATCGCAGGCATCGAGGTCCATCCCCTCGCCTTGTTGCTCATGATCATCGGCGTCGTGGGGCTCGGGCTGCTGGCTGTTTTCTACTGGTGGCCTTGGTCCGGCTCTTGGCGACACCGCCGTCGTGCCAGACGGACTCCGACCTGGAACTGACAGCTGCCTGGTCGCATACCGTAGAGCCGTGTCGGCGACGGAAGGACCCGGTTGAGCATGGAGACGCTGGCCTTCCTGTTCACGGACATCGAGGGTTCGACGGCGTTGCTCACCCGGCTCGGCGACCTGTCTTACGCCACGGTCCTCGAGGACCATCACCGCATCATTCGTTCGAACCTGGAAGCGTTCGGAGGGGTGGAACAGGGCACGCACGGTGACTCGTTTTTCGCCATCTTCACCTCGCCAAGTGCATGCGTCGCGGCGGCGCTCGAGATGCAAAGAGGACTCCGGGCCTCTTCTCGGGCATCTTTCAGATGGCTTTCGTGGACCCGCTGTGCGTTGCGGTGGCGGCTGCAGTCCGGGAGCGACTTGGAGAAGCGCGCTACGAGCAGGCCAGCGCGAGGGGTGCAGTCATGGGCTACGACGAGGTCGTCACATTGGCCATGGGCTCATCTGACCGGATCCTCTCCGATGAGGGGTAATCCTCGGGGGAGGCGTTTCCAGGTCTCATAACACGCCGTTAACGTCCGGCGCGAGCGTGGCAGACATGCCGATCAGTGGCACAGGTACCCCACCCACCGAGCGACAAGGGATACCCGGTTTGGGTCTGCCGGAGCCAGAATGGCATCGATGCGACGGTCGTGTGCTCTTGTGATCATCGGTGCGTTGCTCTCTGCCTGCGGAATGTCGAAGGCAGCGCCCGGTTCGTCGGGTTCAGCCAAGACGCGGACCTACCCACCGGTTCCCGCGGGTGGAACCGATTGCGGCATCGACAATGAAATGAGTGGCTGGCCGACAACGACCGTGCCGGGACCGACGGTCTATTCCTGTCTGAGTGACGCACTCAGTTCAGGGCGACCCGCTCGGTTCGTCGTGATCCGTCCGAGCAACGTCGATAGCGGCCGTACTACAAGCGACGAGTACTCGATCCCTGCCGGCATCGTCATTACCTATCGGGTGCTCGGTCCAAAGCGGCTTCAGGTCACCACGGACCGCCACGAAGCCGGAGGCCCACTCACCACGCAGGACTGCACCGGGATGTCTCAGGTGTTATCGGGGTCGCCGCCCATTGCAAGTGGCTGTCGATAATGCTGCCGATCCGGCGATCGGGGTCGGTCCATGTAGCTCTTTGACGGCATCGGGGTACCTATTTCGCGAGTGCCCAACAGAAAGGCGCAGTCATGCAAGCAATCACCGTTCGAGATCGCCAGGCCGGCATCGGTGGTCTCTCCCTTGAGGACCTGCCCTACCCCCAGGCCGCCGATAACGATGTCGTCGTGCAGGTCCATGCTGGGGGGTTCATCCGCACCGAGCTGGAATGGGTGAGAACCTGGACCGACCGCGCCGGGCGCGACCGAACGCCGAGCGTGCCCGGCCACGAGCTGTCGGGTGTCGTTGCCGGTTGGGCTACGGCGCCACCGGCCTCACCGTCGGCCAGCGGGTATTCGGGTTGACCGACTGGGCGCGCGACGGCTCTCTGGCCGAGTACGCCGCGGTCGAGGCCCGCAACCTGGCTCCCCTTCCGGCTGACGTCGACCACATCGTTGCCGCCGCACTGCCGATCTCGGGTCTGACAGCATGGCAGGGGCTGTTCGACCACGCTGGTCTCACGACAGGCCAGACGGTGCTGATCCATGGCGCTGCAGGTGGCGTCGGTTCGATCGCGGTCCAGCTCGCCCACGAGGTGGGAGCAGTCGTGATCGGCACCGGTCGAGCCGCTGACCGCGAGACCGCCCTCGGCTTGGGGGCGCACGCCTTCTTGGAACTGCGGGCCGACAAGCTGGAAGACGCCGGCGAGGTCGACGTGGTCTTTGATGTGATCGGCGGTGAGATCCTCGACCGCTCGACGGCGCTCGTGCGCGCCGGAGGCACGCTTGTCACCATTACCGATATCCCCAAGGTCCAGCCCAAGGACGCCCGCGCGATCTTCTTCGCCGTCGAACCCGACCGCTCCCGGCTCGCGGAGCTCGCCCAGCGGCTCAGGGACGGGAGGCTCAAGCCGATCGTCGGGGCGGTAAGACCGCTTGCGGAAGCGCCTGCTGCGTTCGCCCCTGACCGGCGCACCCTTGGCAAGACGATCATCCGCATCACCGAGGGTGGATAGCCGGCTACAGGTAGGCGTGTCGCTTATCCCCCTGCTGAAAAACCGGCCCCGGGCCGGGGTTCTGGGTCAGTGAGGGCTGAGGTTCTCGCCACCAGGACCGAGGAGAGGTTCGTCTCCGTGGCGGCGGCGACTCAGCCGGGCCGCAGACACCCCTGCGGCAATGAAGCAGACCACTCCGATGGCGACGATGGGGTATGTCCATTGGATGCTGTTCGTGTATCCGAGGCATACCATCATCGGCGCAGTCCCGCTGTCGCAGTTCACACGCTGAACGAGCATTGCCGCCGTGATGCCGAAGCCGCTCAGGACTGCAACGGTCCCAGTCACGGCCAGATAGAGCGGTAATCGCCCCTTCATGTCGCGAAGGCTAGTCGGGCGGACTGGTGACCGGCAGATTGGACTCTCCGAGCTCGTCCACCAAGTCGACATAGACATCGAGGTCCGACCGATCAGGGTCTAGCTGGTCGTAGACAGCCGCCAGTCGGGGATGCTCGAAATGCGCATCGGGCACGACCTGACCCTTTCATCGGTCGGATGTGAGCGACAACAGAGTTCTTGTGTGGGTTCCAATCCGCGAGGGGGAACCCACCTACCGGCGTACGGGGCAGCCAGGCTCTGGCCTTCCTTTGCGGCTCCACCGGCCAACCCTCCCACTCACTTCGACGAACTGCGTCAGACGGCATTCCCACAGCGTGTTTTTGGATATCCAATCCGCAGATCGGCCTCCAGTTGGTCGGGACCAGTAGCATCGGCGAGCGTGGCGAAGGCCCGCGAGTTCAGTCCGGTCCGCCTATCCGTACCAACAACATTTGGGATCCTCGCCACCAGCTGGCCGTTCGCGCGGATCTCGATCGGGGAGGATGGAGTGGAACTCATCGCCATCTTGCCCCGACGGTCCGAGTGGTACTCCCCGCTCGATGACATCATCTCGGTGAAAGCCGATGGTCAGAACGTCCTTATTGCTCGGGCGGACGGCGGCACCGCCCGTTTCAGGTTCTGGAGTCGGGACCACGACGCCATAGTGGCCGCGCTAGTCGAGTGTGGACTGTCCGTGAAGCACGTCGAGAGCATCTCCTATACCTGAGTGCGTCGAGATCAGGGGAGGTGCACGAGAGTGAGCGCCCGGCCGATAGCCGCCCCGCTCCAGGCGGTCTGGGGCACCCAAGTTGTGGACATCCGGACTGACTGCAAAGTGCGGGCTCCGCCCGGTTCACGCCGGACGAACGCCCCTGGGCCCAGGTGGCGACTCGGCGATCTCGATAGATACGATCTCGGATCCGCGAGCACCGGTTCCGCTCCACCGGACCGGGAGCGAGAGGCTCATCGAAATGGACTCACATCCTCCTCCCAGTTTCGAGGCTCACGAAGTCAACGAAGTGACGCTCGTCGCACGAGGAATCGCGACAGCTATCTCGCCCGACACCGGAATCACCGGCGTACAGGCGGACCTGTTGGAAGCCATCGCGGCCGCGCTGACAGGAATATCGGTTGACTACCGGACGCTCGAGCCGCTCGGACCGGAGGAGTTGGCGGACGTCCTGGCCGGGCGCGACCTCGGCTACCGCCACCGGATCATCCAGCACATGGTGCTCGGCGAACTCGTATTGCGACCGATCCCGGTCGTCGTCGCGCACCGCGTTGCCAGGTACGCGGAGGTGCTCGGCGTAACGGATGACTTCGTACGTGTCGCGCGCAGGTATGCCCAAGGTGCCTATGGGCTGGCTTGGATGGATCTTCAGCGCAACGGCTTTGTCGAACACGTCCGCGAGGCGAGCGGTGACGAGCCCCCTGGGCGGGCGGCAACGACGGTCGATCCGTTTCTGCCCGCTCAAGTCGACCCCCAACTCGAGGCCCAGTGGATTGCGTTCGCGGACCTTCCCGGAGACACCCTCGGACGTTGTGTCTGGGAGATGTACGACGCACGAGGCTTCGGTCTGCCCGGAAGCCCTGGTGGCGCACCCGCCTATCTCGCGCAACACGACTTCGTGCACGTGCTCGCCGACTACGGCACGAACCTCAAGGGCGAGCTCGAGGTCTTCGCGTTCATCGGTCGTGCTGATCCCGACCCAAAGGGTTTCGCGTGGCTGGCGACGTTGATCGGATTGTTCGAGACGGGATATATCTCAAGCGCGGGATTCTTCGACCGCGACGTGCGGGAACGAAACATCCGAGCGCCCGGCATGCACCAACGGATCGCAGACGCCATCCTGCGCGGCAAGGTTGTATGCGACCGCTACGGGGTAGACCTGTTCGAGGTCGACTACCACCGGCTAGCAGCCCGACCCGTCGGGGAGATCCGCGAGCTGCTCGAGGTGCCACCGAAGTCGTCCCTTGCGATCACAGGTGGGTCGGCCGGCCTCTACGACCTTGAAGGCATGTCCGAGAATCAGCGACGAGTCGCCGCTCAGCGTCGGGGGAATGACACGTGAACCGCAACTTCAGCCAGACGATTACTGTGCGCTGCGAAGACCCTGCTCCGATCATCGAGCTGCTCGCCGAGTGGGATCTCAACCAGGCAACGAGCGACATCATGGGCTACATGGGAACTCGCCTACTCGCCGACCGAGAAAAGCTGGGTCAGTACGTGATCATTGCTGACTTCGGCGTCGTCGATCCAGACGTGTCAGCCGCGGACGAAGCCATCCGCAATAATGTACGGCCCGAGACCCGTTCTTGGGCTGCGCGGCTACGCGAGGTGGTCGATGGCGAACCGGAATATCGTCACTTTGACGAGATTTACCGCACCGATCGATGACCACGCTGCACGCTTGGCCTGAGGTCACCACGGGTTCGTCCAGACGGCAGGCAAAGATCTCCTGATAACGGGTCACACCGCTTGCAACTGCACCAGTTACCGAGCGGGACTTCCTTGTCCCCTAGGACTATCCCCATGGAGCCGTTGCTCCACAGTCGATAACCGACACTGCTCCCGGCGTTGCGGGGCACGCTCAAACCCTCCCGTATCGGCACTTGAGTACGCTTTCGCGCGGCGAAGGGAGGGCGGGTGCCCCAACTTGAGACCGACTACCTCGTTGTGGGCGCCGGCGCCACTGGTATGGCGTTCGTCGACGCCTTGCTCGATGAGTCGGACGCTGACGTGGTGATGGTTGACCGGCGGCATCGTCCCGGTGGTCACTGGCTCGATGCCTATCCGTTCGTACGCCTTCACCAACCGTCGGCATATTACGGAGTCAACTCCCGTGTGCTGGGCAACGATCGGATCGACGACTCCGGTCCGAACACCGGCTTCTACGAGCGCTCCACAGCCGACGAGATATGTGACTACTACAACCGCGTGCTCCAAGACCATTTCCTTGCGTCGGGACGCGTGCGGTTCTTCCCGATGTCGGATTACCGAGACGCCGATTCGGGCGATCATGACTTCGTATCCCGGCTGACCGGTGTCGAAACGACTGTGACAGTGCGTCGCAAGGTTGTCGATGCCACTTATATCGAGTCATCGATACCCTCGCGGCATACTCCGAGGTATGAGATCGATGCGGGCGTGCATGTGATCCCGCCGAACGCCCTCGTCGACATCGACGCCCCGGCCACTGGCTTCACGGTTATAGGAGCGGGCAAGACCGCGATGGACACCTGCAACTGGCTTCTCGATACCGGTGTCGATCCAGACCACATCCGTTGGATTCGGCCGCGCGACGGGTGGTTCTTCAACCGCGCGATGACGCAGCCTCTGAGCCAGGTCGCGTCCTACATGCAGCTGTATGCATGCTGGGTGGAGAGTGCCGCGGCTTGTGACGACGCGAATGACTTTGCTCATCGGCTTGAAGCAGAGGGCGCCATGATCAGGATCGACCCGAGCGTGGAGCCGGGCGTGTTCCGTGGCGCCACGCTCAGTTTGCTGGAACTGGATGCTCTTCGCCGGATCGAAAACGTCGTCCGCCTCGGTCGAGTACGGCGCATCGGAAGCAAGAACATCATGTTCGACGACGCTTCACTCGCTACAGACGCTGAGCAGGTCTACGTCGATTGCACCGCTGAGGGCCTCCGACCGGTCGCCCCTCGTTCGGTCTTTGAGGCCGGTCGCATCACCGCGCAGTTCGTTACGATCGGCATTGCCCCCTGGAGTGCCGCCACAATCGCGGCTGTCGAAGCAACGGACCGCGACGACCAGCACAAGAACGAG
This sequence comes from uncultured Acidimicrobiaceae bacterium, assembly GCA_963769905.1. Lineage (GTDB taxonomy): Bacteria > Actinomycetota > Acidimicrobiia > Acidimicrobiales > RAAP-2 > Bog-756. The sequence goes on along the minus strand of CAVYNG010000001.1, from coordinate 740,980 downwards.
CTTTGCCCTCCAGTCGCCTTTACCGGGGAAACCTCTTCACTCCTACCAATCGCGCGCGATGGTATCTCCGGTCTTATGGCGCGCTCTGCAAATCCTGAGCTTGCGGCCTGGACTGAACGCTGTCGGCTAAACCCGGCACGAGGCGCAGCGGAACAGCTTGACAACACTGCAGTGCAAAAGGCGTTCACCTCCCTCGCTACCAACATCGGACCCGCGATGGAGAATCTCCAAAACGTTCTCGGCTGACACCGTCGGATGGACTTATCCACACGCCTCGAGGTGCCGGTCGGAGTCACCCGCTTACCGCCCACCTCCCAAAGTTAGGGGTCGGCACGCGATGCCGTTAGGTGCTCGGTCAGCAGCTCAAGGGAACTGTGCAGTTGGGCGAAGCGCCGCGGCCCCAGGATCTCAGCAATCCGCCGTTCGGCCACCCCGGCCTCGGCGTAGATTGTCTGCCCGAGTCGCCGTCCCTTGGAGGTGAGTCGGATCACGCGAGCCCTTCCGTCGCCCGAATCGGGCACACGCAACAGGTACCCGTGTCGCTCCAGGTGCCCGAGTAGGTCGTTGACTGACTGCTTCGTGATCCCCACCTGGTCGGCGAGCTTGCTCGGACGTTGTCCGTCGAGGCCCGGATACCGCCAGAGCCCGACGTGGGCGGCGTTCAGATCGTCGTATCCCGCCGCAACGACACCCTGATACAGCTGATCACGGACCCACTGCCAAACGACACGGAGCATGGCGCCTACGTACGGGTTGCGCTCGTCGTTCGGGTTGTCGATTGAGTCGCTTGACATAGTCGTAAGGTTACCATACGATTGAATCCGTAAGGATCCCTGACTACCCGATCCGGGACAGGGTTCTATTAGGAGGTGGCCGAAGTGACGGCAGCAGTTGTTGACTCCCCCGAGAGTGAGCAGGCGAAGGCGTGGTGGTTCCTCGACACCTTGGTCGTTGAGCACCGCTGCGCACCGGGAATGGACACGGTCGTCCTCGAGATGACTTTGCCGGTCGGCTCTTCACCCCCGCTCCACGTGCACGACGATCTCGATGACACCTGGTACATCCTCGAAGGCCAGATGGTCGTGCGCTGCGGTGAGGATGAGCTGGTCGTCGGACCTGGGCACTGGGTCTCCATGCCCCGGGGTGTCCCGCACACGTTTCGGGTGGTCGGTGAGCGCGAGGCACGAATTCTGCTTGTGCACGACAACGCCAGCTTTCGCGACCTGATCCGCGACATCAGCACCCCAGCCACGGCGCGTCTAGTGCCGAGCGACCCAACGTTCCCGCCCATGGATGAACTGGCGCGCATCGCTGCGTCCCATGACCTCAGACCGATCGGGCCCCCCATGAGCGTCGAAGACAGCGACACGATCCTGGCTGCGGGCTAAATAGGTGACGCGCTACGGAGTAGACAGCCTCGTAAAGGTCCAAGCCCTGGGTCACGTCGTGCTCAAGGTCCGAGAGCTGCAGCGCTCAGAGGACTTGTACGTGGGCCTATTGGGTACGCAGGTCATCTCGCGGATCTCGGAGCCGCCGATGGTCTTCTTCAACTTCGGAAACGAGGGGACCATCACGACTTCGCGCTGATGGAACTCGGTTGCCGTGCCCCATCGCGAGACGAAGATTCGACCGGGCTTGCTCACGTGGCGTTCAAGATCGGAAGCTCCGCCGAGGAGCTCGCTCTCGCAAGGAAGATGCTCCATGACTCGCAGACCCCGGTTCTCTACGAAGCGGAGCGGGGCTTCGCCACGAGCATGCACGTGCTAGATCCAGACGGGAACGAGATCGAGCTGTACGTGGACAATGCGGACGCTTGGTCACGGTATCCCTACGTTCCGGTCAGTGGAACAGGTGCCCCACCTACCTGATGCGATGAAGGGGCGGGGCCTCCGCCCCTTGTGAGATCCGAGCATGCTCGGTCTTGCAAAAGAAAACCTCGACAGAGGAGGAGGCCCCAATGGGACAGTACGTCGGAATCGATCTGCATCGTCGCAGCACCACCATCGTCCGGATGGCAGAAGACGGCGAGGTGCTCGGCACCGAACGCTTCGTCAGCCAGCCGTTCGAACTCACCCAGGCCATGGCTGCGGCCGGGCCCGAGCCCGAGGTGGTCCTCGAATCCACCTATGGCTGGTACTGGGCGGCCGATGTTCTCCAAGACCTCGGCGCCCACGTGCACCTCGCCCATGCACTCGGCAACAGCTGGGGGAACCGCCGCGTGAAGAACGACGTGCGCGACGCCCAGGACCTGGCCGCTATGTTGGCCCTCGGGCGTCTGGCCGAGGGCTGGATCGCGCCGCCAGAGGTCCGAGAGCTGCGCGAGTTGGTGCGCTACCGCTATTCGCTCATCCGGCACCGGACCAGTGCCAAGGCCCAGATCCACGGGGTCATGGCCAAGAACGGGATCCTGCCCGTCGTCGGCGAACTGTGGGGACCGACCGGTCAGGCCCAACTCGACCGCCTCGAGCTCCCCGAGGCCTACGCCATGCGCCTCGACTCGCTGCGCAACCTGCTCGACGTCTACGAGCACTCGATCGCCGAGCTTGACGCGCACATCCACGCCGAGCTCAAGGCCGACCTCGGGTATCAGGCCGTCATGACCCTGCCCGGAGTGGGCAAGGTCATCGCGGCCATCTTCGTAGCCGAGATCGGCGACATCACCCGCTTCGACTCGGCCAAGAAGCTCTGCAGCTGGGCTGGGCTCACTCCCAAGCACCGCGAGTCCGACGAGGTCGTCCATCGCGGGACGATCACCAAACAGGGCTCACCGCTGGTCCGTTGGGCGGCCATCGAGGCCGTGGGCAACTACCGGGCCAAAGGCAACGAGAAGCTGCGCGCCGACTACAAACGCATCGCCGAGCATGCCGGCAAGTACAAGGCCCGCGTCGCGGTGGCCCGCAAGCTCTTGACCCTTGTCTTCTACGCCCTGCGCGACGGGGAGGTCCGATGCCTCGAGACTGCCGCCTGAGTCTCGGCCACGGACCGACGCGTGCTCGACTAACGCCGTGGCCCACCGACCCCGGTGTGGCCGTCGTTTCTGATTGAGCCCGTCGGGACGTGGCCGAACCCCATCATGTGCGGAGATCGACGAATGAATGGCTGGCTGCCCACGGGAGCATGACAGAACCCCCGAGCAGTGATGGGAACTCGTAGCACCACATAGGCGTCCTCGAACAGGATGCGCGGCTCGCCGCCGGCGTCAACGCCAAGCCTTCGGCGGGCATCGCCCGACGTTGACCCCGACGTCTCGCTGGCGCGCGCTCTCGTGCAGGACGCCGATAGGAGAATCAGGAACGATCGACAGAAAAAGGCTCTTGATCCGGCTCCGCCCCTTCATGTACGGCGATATGACAAACCTTCTAGGACCAGACACTCCTCTGGTGACCCATTCGGTCCACGCGCTGCTGGCGATCCGTGAAGCGGCGACATCCCCACGATTTGCCCGAGAGAGGGTCCTAGCTCAGCGGCGCGGACAGGACGAGCGAACCGGGAGACGTATTGAGTTCCGTGGCGGTTCCGCCTCCCACTTGGACGACGGTGCCCTTTCCGCACCCGAAGGCCGTTCCCACACTTTGACTCGCGTTTGCCTCATACAGGCCCGTTTTCGGATCTTGTGAGAGGGTCACGACAAATATGTCCCCATTAGGCGGACCGATCTCCACGTAAAGGTAATAGTGGCCTGGATCAGGGTTATATCCAACCGCGCGCCCCGTGTCCCAGGGGGTGATTCCATCAGCCCCAATCACCTGAACACCAGTGATGCTCAGCGTCCAGGAGTCGGTCAGGGTGCTGCAGGTAAACTTGCCTTTGGTTCTGGGTTCGACCGCCCCTGCATGGTTCCCTTCCAGTTTGACTTTGTGCGTCGTACTTGACGCTGCGGCCGGGGCACTCGACACCAGGCCCGTAGCGGCGACCGCCCCGACCGCCATGCCTGTCACAAGTAGTGCTCCGAGCGCGACGCGCCGGACCTTCTGGCTGTTGTTTTTGTAAATCCCCATGGGAACCCCCAGTCGTTGTCGCCGCCAATGGAAATGATGGAAAACAGTGTCAGGGTGTGAGAGGAGGTGCAACCGATCCCGAGTCGTCGCCTTGTCCCACGCAGAAACTGGCCTTCGACGTCCGATCCGAAGGCCAGCAGCAACACGGCACACTGGTAGCCCAGAAGTGCTGGTCGGGACAGCGCAAACTGTCCGGTGTGGGTCACCAGTGCGAGGCCGAGGTCGAGGCACCGAGAAGGAGTCAGAGCGCCACGGCGCACGAGCTGGCTACACAGCGGCTGAGCGGCAGGGCTGGGACAAGCCCCCTACTGAGGACGGATCTACCAACTGTCGTTCTTGCGTATCGCCCGCTCGGGGGCGAGCACACCGAAGACGTACTCGTGGACCTGTAGGGGGCTACGGGCCAGCACCACCGGGTCGGGACTTGCCATGCCAGAGGGGACGGCTCGGCCGTTGGCTACTTCCACGATCTGCTAATACGGCTCGAATGCAGGTGGGCCCGAATCGTCGGCAAAGAAGACTCCGTTCGGCGCGATGGCAAAGTAGTCCATCTAAACGAAATCCTTGATGCCCGGCGGGGGATTGACTCAACTGTCTGCAGACGTCTCCGACTATTTGGTTATGGTCGGCATAGATGGCGCCATCAGCAGCTCCCTGCAAGATGGCCGTTTTACCTCCGCTTCCTCGGTCGAAGCCGAGTACCGCTGCCTGCCCGGCCGGTGAGACCTTCCAGACGGTCCAGGCTCCGGTCGTCGAAGAGGCGTGGACAATGCCCTGACCGTCGACGGCGCTGGAACCCAGACCGGTCAGCTGTCCTTCGAGGGCGCGGGAGGATCGCGGCTCGCAGTTGGTCCAGGGCACCCGGAGGCGAGAGCCGCAGGATCTGTGATTCGGTCGTGAAGTACAGCTGACCTGAGGGATTGAAGGCGATCGACACGACCAGTCCGAGCGATGCGGCAAGGGTTGGCGTGTTGTCCGGGACCGATTCAGCGGCGCTTCCACTACCGACGATCGTCCGGATCACGCCCGAGTGGTCGGTGGCCCGAATTCGTTCCCCGTCAGCGAAGTACACAGAGAATTTCACCGATCGGCTGATCTTGTGGCAGGTCAACCGTGACCACACATACCGGAAAGTGGGGCTAGCAAGAATCGAACTTGCGACCTCAGCATTATCAGTGCTGCGCTCTAACCGACTGAGCTATAGCCCCGCAGATCGGCTCACGACGCTACACCACTACCGCCGGGACCCCGAAGCCGCACGCACTGATCAGGCGTCTCCGTTGCCCTCGCCGGCGACCGGTGCGACTGCGGCAACCGCGTCGCCCTCGTCGAGGTTCATCACGCGCACCCCGGTCGCGTCCCGGCCCTGTGAGGCGATCTCTCGCACCGCAGTGCGGATCACCACCCCCGAGGTCGAGATGAGCAAGATCTCGTCGTCGAGGCCGGCCATGAACGCCGCGACGACCCGGCCGCGCTTCGCGGTGAGCCGGATCCCTCGCACACCCTGCCCGCCCCGGGTCTGGCGGTTGAAGCGGTCGAGCTTGGTGCGCTTCCCGTACCCGGCATCGGTGATCAAGAGGATGTCGGCGTCGTCACGGGCGACATCACAGGAGACGACCTCGTCCCCCGCCTTCAGCCGAACGCCGCGGACCCCGGCGGCGTCCCGCCCCATCGGACGCACGTCCTGTTCGGAGAAACGGATCGTCATACCCGACTGGGTCACGATGAAGACATCGTCACCGCCGTGGGTCTCGATCACCCGGACCAGCTCGTCGCCGTCGCGCAGGTTGATGGCGATGAATCCTTCACGACGGGACTTGTCGTACTCGCTGAACGCGGTCTTCTTCACCTGGCCCAGCTTGGTGCTGAACACGAGGAAGCTGTCCGACGGGAAGTCGCGCGTGCCGATGATCGCCTCAATGCCTTCGCCCGGTGCGAGCGGCAGCAGATTGACCAGCGCAGTCCCGCGCGCGGTGCGCTCCTTCATCGGGATCTCGAGCGCCCGGAGGCGGAAGACCCGGCCCCGGTTGGAGAACAACAACAGGTGGGCGTGCGCGGTCGTGTGGACCACGCCGTCGATGAGGTCCTCCTCCTTCAGCTTCGCCCCCTGCACGCCGCGGCCACCACGCCCCTGGGTCCGGAACGCGTCGGCGGAAACTGCCTTGACGTAGCCGGCCCGGCTGAGGGTGACGACGATCTCCTCGTCCTCCACGAGGTCTTCGACGTTCATGTCGCCGGGATCATGGGTGATCTGCGTCCGGCGCTCGTTGGCGAACTTCTCCCTGATCGCCGACAGCTCGCCGGCGATCACGCTGCGCAGCTTCGCCGGATCGCGGAGGATGCTCTCGAGCTCCTCGATCTCGGCCCTCAGATCCGTCAGCTCCTGTTCGAGGTTGGAGCGCCCGAGGCGGGTCAGCCGGCCGAGAGTCATGTCGAGGATGTGGTTGCCCTGCTCCTCGGAGAACTCAAACGGTGCCGCACGCAATGCTCCGAGCGCGGCGGGGCGATCCTCCGAGGCACGAATCGTCGCGATCACCGCGTCGAGCATGTCGATGGCCTTGAGGAGGCCTTCGACCACGTGTGCTCGGGCCCGCGCCTTCTCCAGCAGGAACTCCGAGCGCCGGGTGACCACCTCGATCTGGTGCGCCACGTAGTGGCCGAGCATCTCTGCGAGGTTGAGTGTCCGGGGGACCCCGTCCACGAGTGCAACTGCGTTGACGCTGAAGGAGGTCTGCATCGGCGTCTGCTTGAACAGGTTGTTGAGCACGACGTTCGCATTGGCGTCACGCTTCAACCTGATGACGAGTCGGGTCTTCCCTCCTGCCGAGTCGTCCTGCACCTCGGCGATACCGTCGAGGTCGGAGGAACGGACCAGTTCCTCGATCTTCTTCGAGACCGAGGCGATGGACGTCTGGTAGGGCATCTGCGAGACCACGATCCGGGTCTCGCCCGCTCTCCCCTCCTCGATCTCGGCGACTGCCCGCATCTTGATCGAGCCGCGGCCGGTACGGAGCGCGTCCAGGATGCCCTGGCGGCCAAGGATCAGCGCACCGGTGGGGAAATCAGGTCCGTGCACGAAGGCCATCAGGTCGTCAGGCGTCGCGTCCGGGTGCTCGAGAAGGTGAGTGCTGGCGTCGATGACCTCGCCGAGGTTGTGGGGTGGAATGTTGGTGGCCATGCCGACCGCGATCCCCTGGGAGCCGTTCACCAGCAGGTTCGGGAACCGCGCCGGCAACACCGACGGCTCCTCGGAGGTGGCGTCGTAATTGGCGACGAAGTCGACCGTCTCCTGGTCGAGACCCTCCATGAGTTGGAGCGCGAGCGCGGCGAGACGGCACTCGGTGTAGCGCATCGCCGCCGGCCCCTCGTCGGGTCCGGTGCCGCCGAAGTTGCCGTGGCCGTCGATCAGCGGATGCCGCATCGAGAAGTCCTGCACCATGCGGGCCAGTGCCTCGTAGATGGCCGAGTCGCCGTGCGGGTGGTAAGAGCCCATGACGTCCCCGACGACCTTTGCGCACTTGGTGTGGGGTCGGTCCGGGAGGAGACGCTGATCGAACATCGAGTAGAGGATCCGCCGATGCACCGGCTTCAGGCCGTCACGGACGTCGGGAAGCGCCCGCGAGACGATCACCGACATCGAGTACTCGAGGAACGAGCGCTCCATCTCCTCTTGGATCTCGATGGGCTCGATGAAGCCGGAGACGTCCTGTTCGGTCTCCGTCCCGGCTCTGTCATCGCCGCGGCTACGCCTCGGCATGCCGCCTCCGGACCTCTCTCCGGTCGGTTCTGACGGCCGCGGGCGCGCACCGACCCGTCCCGGGCCTAGCGCGCACCGCTCCGGGTTGGGGGCGCGTTCCCTGCTCCCGTCTCAGAAGTCGAGGAATCGGACGTCCTTCGCATTGGTCTGGATGAAGTGACGGCGAAGATCCACGTCGTCGCCCATCAGCACCGAGCACACCTCGTCGGCCACGGCTGCCTGCTCGACCGCGACCTGGAGGAGCGAGCGCTGTGCGGGGTCCATGGTGGTGTCACGCAGCTCGGCGAAGTCCATCTCGCCAAGTCCCTTCAGGCGCTGGAAGTCCGCTTTGTGATTGGGGTGTTCCTCGAGGAACGCTGCCTTGGCCGCGTCGTCCTTCAGGTAGACCTTCTCCTTCCCGACCAGCGTCGAGTAAAGAGGCGGCTGAGCCACATAGACGAACCCGCCCTCGACGAGCGGCTTCATCTGGCGGAAGAAGAAGGTGAGCAGCAATGTACGGATGTGCGAGCCGTCGACGTCGGCGTCCGCGAGCAGGATCACCTTGTGGTAGCGGATCTTCGCGACGTCGAAGTCCTCGGCGAGCCCGGCGCCGATGGCGGAGATCAACGCCTGGATCTCCGTATTCTTCAACATCTTGTCGATCCGGGCGCGTTCGACGTTGAGGATCTTCCCGCGGATCGGCAGGATCGCCTGCGTTCTCGGATTGCGAGCGTCCTTGGCCGAACCGCCGGCCGAGTTGCCCTCCACGATGAACAGCTCGCTCTCGCGCGGATCGCGGGACGAGCAGTCGACGAGCTTGCCCGGCAGGCCGGCGCCGTCGAGGGCCGACTTGCGCCGGGTGAGATCTCTTGCGGACCGTGCGGCCACCCGGGCTCTTGCAGCGAGCAGGCCCTTCTGGATGATCTGGTTCGCTTCGCGAGGGTTCTCCTCGAACCAGTCGACCAGCTTCTCGTTGGTCGCTCGTTCCACCAGCGAACGGACCGGGACGTTGCCCAGTTTGGCCTTCGTCTGGCCTTCGAACTGGGGGTCCTGCAGGCGCACCGAGACGATCGCAGTGAGCCCCTCCCGGATGTCCTCTCCGAGGAGGTTCTCGTCCTTCTCCCGCAGCGCGCCCTTGGCGCGGGCGTACTTGTTCGCGACGTTGGTCAGGGCCTTTTTGAACCCTTCCTCGTGCATGCCGCCGTCGATCGTCGAGATGCCGTTCGCGAACGAGTGGATGCTCTCGTAGAAGCCGGTATTCCACTGGAGGGCGATCTCGACCTCCATCGACTCCTCGCGTTGCTCGAACGAGCACACCTTTCGGAAGAGTGCCTCCTTGGAGGCGTTGAGATGCCTGACGTAGTCGACGATGCCGTCTTTGTACTTGAAGGTCTGTGCGGGCTTCGCGTCGGACCGCTCGTCGACGAACCGGATCTCGAGCCCTTTGTTCAAGAAGGCCATCACCTGAAGGCGCTCGACCACCGTCTGGGCGCGGAACTCGACCTCCTCGAAGACGCTCGGGTCCGGCCAGAAGGTAATGGTCGTGCCGGTCCGTCCGCGTGGCGCGGGCCCGGTCACCTCGAGCTTGCCCCGCGGTTTGCCGCCGTCTTCGAACTCCAAGACGTGGTGGTCGCCGTCGCGATCGATCTCGAGCACCAGTCGCGAGGAGAGCGCGTTGACGACGGACACCCCGACCCCGTGCAGTCCCCCCGACACCTTGTAGCCGCCGCCCTCCCCGAACTTGCCCCCGGCGTGGAGGGTGGTCAGCACCACCTCGGCGGCAGTCCGGTCCTTGAACTTCTTGTGGGTGCCGGTCGGGATCCCTCTCCCGTTGTCGCTTTCCCGTACCCCCCCGTCCGCGAGAAGGGTGACGTCGATGCGGGTGGCGTACCCGGCCATTGCCTCGTCGACCGAGTTGTCCACGACCTCCCAGATGAGGTGGTGGAGACCGGTCGGCCCGGTCGAGCCGATGTACATCCCGGGACGCTTCCTGACCGGATCGAGCCCCTCGAGCACGGTGATGTCGTCGGCCTCGTAAGAGCCTTTTCGTGTGGTCGGCTCGCTTTCTGTCTTCAGCGCCACAGGCGCGCCCTTTCAACTCCGTGAGTCTGAGCGGGAACCGATGCGCCGGTCCGATCCGGGGTGCAGACGACGCACTCGCCGGACTGTGGCAGCCTCCCGATTCCGATACTCCATTGTAGCCGGAAGGTGTGTCCGAACGGGCCGATTCCGGGCCCGAAAACGCGCTCCTACCGGCGGATCCTCACATCCAGTCGAAGCGGTCGGTTCACACCGGCCTGCTCTGCGATTCGGTCGAGCAGCGGGTCGCTGAGGTGGCGGATCTGAGTCGCCCACGCCGGGTGATCGACGGTCACGACGAGCGACTCGGAATCGAGACGGAAGGGCTGTACGTGCTCGGCCATCGCGGGCCCGACGATCTCCTCCCAACGGGCGAAGACGGCGCCGAGCCCCTTCGATCCTTCGAGTCCGAGCTGGCGCGAGACGCGGTCGAGCGAGTCGTCGAGGGGCTTCGGGCCTCGCTCCCCGCTTCGCCCCCTCGGCCGGTTCGGGCTCACCCGACGCTCTCCCCCCGGGCGACCAGCTCGGTGTGCCCTCCCGCCTCCAGCCGATAGAGCCGCGCCGCCGGCATCTCCGGGGCGGTGGCCAAGGCAGTCGTGAGAAGGGCCTGCCCCGGCGGCAATCCGGCGACGAGGGCCGCGGACCTGAGCGGGTCCAGTTCCGAGAACACGTCGTCGAGCAGGAGCACCGGGGCCGAACCGAGGCGCTCCGTGGCCAGCTGGTGCGCTCCGAGGCGAAGCGCCAGCGCGAGCGATCGCTGCTCGCCCTGGGAGGCGTGGGTGCGAGCCGGAAGTCCGTCGAGAGACAGGTCGAGCTCGTCGCGGTGAGGGCCGATCAGCGAGACCCCGCGTGCGAGGTCGTCGGCGCGGGAACGCTCGAGTGCTTCGAGAAGGGAGCCCTGCCACGACCGGCGGTACACCAGCCCGACTTCGACCCGCCTGCCCGCCAACCTCGAGCAGTGCTCCGCGACAAGAGGAGCGAGATCCGCGACGACCCGTTCACGAGCTTCGACCAAGGCCGTACCGGCTTGGTCGAGCCGCGCGTCCCAGACGTCGAGTGTCGTCGACTCCTCGTCGGTGAGTCGACGGCCCGCCGAGCGCAAGAGGGCCGAACGCTGACGCACGGTCTTGTCGACGTCGTCGACGGTGCTCGCGGCGTAGGTGTCGAGCACGCCGAGCGCGTCGTCGAGGAACCGGCGTCGTTCGGCAGGACCACCTCGCACCACACCGATGTCCTCGGGGGAGAACACGGTCGTCCGCAGCGCGTCGTGCAGGTCGGCGCGACGACGGACCGTCTGGCGGTTGACCAATGTCCGAGCGCGGCCGGTCGCGGTGATCTCCGCCTCGATCGTGACCGCGCGTCCCTCCGTCTCGGTCACCGCGCGAACGATCGCACGCTCCGTGCCGCGCCGGACCATCGCCTCGCGGGGAGATCCCCTGAGCGACCGGAGGGTGGACAAATAGCACGCGGCCTCGAGAACGCTGGTCTTGCCTGCCCCGTTGAGGCCGTTGATGACGGTCGTCCCCCTCGGGTCGGGCTCGAATGACGTCTCGACGATGTTGCGGAAGTCCGTCGTCTCGAGTGACAGGAGTTGCAACGACCTGGGTGACGGGACCTTCAGGAGACCCGGACGGGCATCAACAAATACCGGAAGTTGGTGTGATCGCCGGAACGCACCGTGGCCGGCTTGGTCGCGTCGACGGTCTCGAGGAGGACCTCGTCGCCTGCGACGGCTTCGACCCCGTCGATGAGATAGGTGGGATTGAAGGCGATGGTCAGCTCTTCGCCGACGAAGTCGGCGTCGACGGTCTCGGATGCGTCACCCACCTCTTGGGATACCACACTCAGATCGACGCCACCTTGACGCATCGAGAGCCGGACCGGCGTCGTGTTGTCCCGGACGAGCAGCCTCACTCGTCGCAACGCGTCGAGGAGCGAGTCCTTGCCCACGTGGAGACGGTTCGGGTACTCAGGGGGGATCAACTGCCGATAGTCCGGGTAGGTCCCTTCGAGCAGCCGGGTGCTGACCTTCACCTCTCCGGTGGTGAAGGTGACCTCGTGATCACCGATGGAAAGACCGACGGTCGGTTCCGAGTCGCCGGGCTTCTGCTCGGCACCGCTTTCTGTTGTCGTTCCGGTGTCCTTCCCGCCTCCGCTCAGTGCGGAGAGTCGCTGGAGCTCCATCAAGGCTCGCGCCGGTACCAAGATCCCGGTTCCCTCACGCAGCGCCTCGCTGCCGTCGATGTCCCGCAACGCGAGTCGGTAGGAATCGGTCGCGACCAGCCGCACGCCGGATCCTTCCGGCGCGATCAACACACCGGTGAGGAGCGGACGCGCATCGTCGTTTGACGCAGCTCGCACCACCTGGCGCAACGCGCTGGCCAAGGACGGGGCCGCGATGAACGTAGCTGGGGCCGGGGGTTCCGGAAGCGAAGGGAAGTCGTCGACCGGGTAGGTCCGCAGACTGAAGTGTGAACGGGCCGCGCCGATCTCGACTTTGTCGCTGTTCGAGTCGATGGTGACCGCGCCCGGTTCGAGCGATCGCACGATGTCCGCGAGCAACTTGGCCGGGGCGATGCACACCCCGTCCGCGAGCCCGATCGCCTCGGTCGCCACGTGCACGGTGAGATCCACGTCGGTCCCGACGACCGACAGGTTGTTGCCGGTGACCTCCAACCGAAGCCCTCCGAGCGCGACGGCCGTCGACGTCCGTGAGCTCACTGCCCGGCCGGCCGTGGTCAGCGCCTCCACCAACGAGTCTCGCTCACACCGAAACTTCACACCCAAGTCCTCTCTCGTGTTCTTTCCGCATCACTTAATATGTCTTTTCTTTGAATTCTTGTAGTGATGGTAATAAGGCCTGTGGATTGTGGATAAACATGAAGTTCCCCAGGACACGAGCCATTCGGCCCTCCACCCCGCGTCCCCGGGCTCCACAGGGAAAGACCTGGAGAGTGTGTTGTCCGTGACCGGTTATGGACAAGTTCACCTGTGTTCACAGATTTGCCCCAGCAAGGAGCAACTCTGTCCACAGATCGTGCACAACCTCTGGATAGACGCAGGTGAGAGCGGCGGAGAGGCCTCGGCCGGCCACTACGACCCGCTCCGAATTCGGACGACGAGATCGGTCACCTGGTTGTAGATCTGGCGGCGCTCCTTCATGAGCATCGCGATCTTGTCGACCGCATGCATGACGGTCGTGTGGTCGCGGCCACCGAACTCGCGCCCGATGGCCGGGTAGCTGAAGTCGGTGAGCTCGCGGAAGACGTACATGCTGACCTGTCGGGCGGTGACGAGTGGACGGCGCCGATTCGGGCCGCGCAACTCGTCGACTGAGAAACCGAAGGTCTCCGACGTCGCGTCGAGGATGAGCTGAGGGGTGATTCGCCTCGGTTGGTCGGCGGACACGATATCGGAAAGTACCTGTTCAGCGAGGTCGCGGGTCAACGGTTGGCGGTTCAGACTGGCGAACGCGGTGACCCGGATCAGCGCACCTTCCAGTTCGCGGATGTTCTCGGTCACATGGGTCGCGATGAAGTCCAGAACCTCGTCGGGGACAGCGGCCTGTTCGTGTTCCGCCTTGGTCTGGAGGATGGCAAGACGGGTCTCGAGCTCGGGAGGCTGAACCTCCGTGATGAGGCCGGACATGAACCGGCTCCGCAGCCGGTCCTCGAGAGTGGCGATCGCCTTGGGGGGTCGGTCCGAGGTGATCACCATCTGTTTCGACGCACCGTAGAGCGAGTTGAAGGTGTGGAAGAACTCCTCTTGGAGCGACTCTTTGCCCTCCATGAACTGGACGTCGTCGAGCAGGAGCACGTCGCATTCGCGATAGCGGCGCTTGAACGCCGTGGTCGCGTTGGTGCGGATCGCGTCGACGAACTCGTTCATGTAGGTCTCGGTCGTGACGTAGCGCACGTGCCGACCGTTGAAATTTTCGAGGACGTAGTTCCCGATCGCCTGGAGGAGGTGCGTCTTGCCGAGCCCGGCGTCGCCGTAGATGAAGAGGGGGTTGTACGAGCGAGCGGGGGCCTCTGCAACGGACTGGGCGGCCGCGTGGGCGAACCGGTTGGAGGAGGCGATGACGAAGGTCTCGAAGGTGTAGCGGGAATCGAGCACGGGCCACGATCCGGACTGCCGCGAGGGCCGACCACCCGGATGAGCCCGGTCGCTCCACGAGTCCCTCTGGTTGCCGGTCGACGCCGGCGGGGATCCGTCCGCTCCGGGCTCGAGCTCGGCAACCACCTCCTCTGGGGACTCGAACGCGGGTGGAACGACTTCGAGACGGACGAGCAAGTTGCGCCCCACCGTCCCGGCGACGGTGTCCTGGATCATTGCGAGGAACCGCGACTCGACGCGGTCCCGGATGAGGCTGTTCGGCACCGCGAGCACGATCTCGTCGTCTGCAACGGTAAGAGGCGTGATCCCGGAGAGGAAAGCCTGCCAGGTGGCATCTGAGACCTGTACACGGAGTGCCTCGGCACACGATGTCCACAAGTCCTCAGTGCGGTTCACATGGGCCTCCGCCCTCGGACAGCGTCACCGGTCCACAAAGTTATCCACAGGTGTGGACGAGTGCTCGCATGCCGACGCACCACCCGGTCCCGGGCGGGGCTGTGGCTGGATCCGGTCAGATGTCGTGGTTCTCGTTGGCACCGGCGGGGCCGGCGGATCGAGGACCCGTCGGACCGGTCGCGCGGCTGGCGTTGACCGGAACGGTACACCGCTCCCGCGATGCGTGCCGGGGGCTGTGTCGACTAGTGGGGAAGGCCAGCTAAGCGTAGGATGAACCCGAATTGCCCTGTTGCCGGTGACCCGGCCCCCTGCCGATCGGGACGAGGACGTCCGCAGCGCAGGGCCAGGAAGGATGTGGATGAATGAAGCGGACGTACCAACCGAACGTGCGCAAGCGCGCGAGGACACACGGGTTCCGCAAGCGGATGTCGACGAAATCCGGACGCGCGGTGATCAAGGCGCGCCGGGCGAAAGGCCGTCAGCGACTGGCCGGTTGACCAGGCATTCGGGGACCTGGGCGTGTGGGTCGATCCGCTCGAGGCGGATCTTCGACCAACTCGGCCGCTCGAGGCGCCGAGGGCGATCCGGCCCGATCACGGTCAGTTTCCAGCCAGAACCGGCGTGGGAGCGGCCACAAGTGGGGTATGCGATCGCTCGTCGGCTGGGCAACGCGGTGGTGCGCAATCGCCTGCGGCGAAGGCTGCGGGCGATCGTGAACGAACTGGCACCGACCCTTCCCGTCGGTGCCTACATGGTGGTTTCGGGCCCCGGCGGCCCGGGACTCCGATACGACGAACTGAAGGTGGCGATGAGCCAGGCATTGGAAAGGGCCACGAGGGAGCGAGCCGTGCAGGGCTCCGAACAGGACGTGGCCTGATGAGCGTGACGACGAGCGAAAGGCCACGAGCCGCGCGGCCGGTAGCCCCGGCACCGGGCCTCGCGGCCCGCGGTCTGTTGGCCGTGATCCGGTGGTACCAGGCGCTCCGGTCGGGGCGTCCGACCGGCTGTCGGTACGTCCCGAGCTGCTCGGAGTTCGCCATCGAGGCGATCACCCGACACGGGACGGCACGAGGGACCCTCTTGGCGGCCGGACGTGTCGCACGCTGTGGTCCCTGGGGCGGGCACGGGGTCGACCCGGTCCCTGAGCGGAGGACCCGATGAGCGCCTTGATCGCCGCCGAGAACTCCTTCGTCCACGCGATCGGTTCCATCTTCCAGCCGCTCCTCGACCTGGTCGGGAGCATCCTGGCGTTCTTCTACTCGATCATCCCGAACTACCCGATCGACGTGGCGCTGCTCACCATGGTGATCATGGCTGCCCTCACACCGCTCACCGTCAAGAGCACCAAGAACATGGCAGCGATGCAGGCGCTCGCTCCCGAGATGAAGAAGCTGCAGCAGAAGTACAAGGGTGCCGAAAATCGCACCCTGATGAACGACGAAATGATGAAGCTCTACAAAGAGCACAATGTCAATCCGGCTTCAGGCTGCCTTCCCATGCTATTGCAGATGCCGGCATTCTTCGTCCTCTACAGCGTAATCCGGGGTATCACCAACACCGTTTCAAAAGGCGCGTCGATTCCGTACACGGTGACGGCGAGCGGTATCAACCCCACGAACCCAAGCAAATGCACCACCTCGGTCTGCGCGGTGCCGCGGTACATCAATCCGGATACGAAGATGTACCACGACATCGTGGCTGCTCACGGCCAGCTCATCTCCTTCGGCATGAACTTCGCCGACAAGCTGCTCTCGCATCACAGCTCGTTCTGGGTGGCTATTCCCTACCTGGTGCTGGTGGTTGCCGCGGTCGGCCTCCAGTACCTGCAGATGTCCCGCCTCAATGCCCGGAATCCGCAGGCTGCTCAGGCAAATCCTCAGCAGGCGATGTTGCAGAAGTACATGCCACTTATCTTCGGTCTCATTTACCTAAATGTTGCCGCGATTCTTAACGTATACTTCATCATTTCGAGCGCGATCCGGATCGGAACGCAAGAGGTGCTGTTCCGCAAGGGGATCGTGGCGGGGCCGCCCTCCCCTGCCGCGGGAAAGGCGGGGGAACGAGCGGGCCCGAAGCCGGCGAGCGCCGACCGAACGGAGAAGGAACTGCCCAAACCGAAGGGCCCGACCCGGGCTCCCCAGGCAGGTGGCGGCGCGAACGGCTCGGCGGAGGGCTCACGCGGCAACGGCGCAAAGACCAACGGGCGAGCCGGTGGCGGCCGGCCGCAACGTTCCGGCTCGGGAGGATCGCAACGGTCCGGCTCGGGAGGGTCGGGCAACGGAAGGAAAGGTCCGACTGCGGGCGACGGCGCGAACGACGAAGCCGCGAAGCCCAAAGAGCATCCGCGGTCGAAGTCGAAGCGGACGAGGAAGGCGCGATAGGACGTGGAGTGGGTCGAAGCCAGTGGAAAGACGCTTGCCGAGGCGAAAGAGATCGTCCTCGACCATCTGGGTGTCGCGGAGGACGATGCGGAGTTCGTGATCGTCAGCGAGCCGAAGGCGGGACTCTTCGGTCGCCAGCGGGGTGAAGCGCGGGTACAGGCAAGGGTCCGTCCGGTCGCCCCCCCACCGAAGCGTGGTCGCCGGCAACGTTCGGACCGCGGTCGGAACGGGCAGGGTCGGACGCGTGGCGAGGGATCGACGCGTCGGAACGGGAACGCTGACGAGCGCGGGGGACGCGGGGGCCAGGAGGGCGATCGCGAACGGACCGGTTCGTCGGACCGCCCGCGCCGGCAGGGTAACGGTGAGCGGAACCGCGCAGCCGAAGCGGCGAACGGCAACGCAGCAGCATCGACTTCCGGAGGCTCCCGTCGCCGGCGCTCGAGGGGACGCCGCCCTGCGGCGACTGCCGGGAGCGAAGGTCGACGGAGCGGGCAGGATGCCGTGAGTACCAGCGGAGAGAGCGAGGGCACCACGATGGAGGAATCACTGACGCTGGCGCAGCAGGGGGAGGCCGCGCGGGATTTCCTTGCCGGTCTGGTCCGCGAGTTCGGCCTTCAGGCAGACGTGAGCTACGAAGAGCTCGACGAGGACACCGTGCAGGTGTCGGCGACGGGTGACGATCTGGGTCTGCTGGTCGGCCCTCGAGGCGCGACGCTCGCCGCAGTGCAAGATCTGACCCGGACGTTCGTGCAGAGGCAGTCCGAAACTCGCACCGATCGGATCCTCGTCGACGTCGGGGGCTACCGGGCCAAGCGCGCAGCTGCGCTCCGTCGCTTCACTGAGGGCATCGTCGCGGAGGTAAAGAGCAGCGGTGAGGAGCGTGCGCTCGAGCCGATGTCGCCCGCGGACCGGAAGGTCATCCACGACGCGGTCAACGAGATGGACGGGGTCGGGACCCGCTCGGACGGGGTCGAGCCCGAGAGATACGTGGTGATCCAGCCGGCAGGCTGATCCTGGCGCTCGCCGCCCGGGCCGCCCCACGGAGGTTCGTACGTCCCTCCGGAGGACCCTCGACCAATCTGCGGATGGCTCGTAACGCGTGAGGGAGACGGCTTGAGCAGGCTGTCGGAGCACCGGGAACGGCTGCCACGATCGGTCGAAGAAGCGCTCGGGCGCGCGGCCGCGCTCGGGATGCTCGGCAGTTCCGAGATCGACACTCAGCTCGACCACGCACTCGGGTTCGTCGAAGTCTTCGAGCACTCACTCGGCCGGCCGCCCCGCTCGGTGCTGGACCTCGGATCCGGTGCCGGCTTGCCCGGCATCGTTCTCCACGCATGCTGGCCGGGGACCGATGTCGTCCTCCTCGACGCCAGCGAGCGTCGCACCGAGTTCTTGAGACTTGAGCTCGACCGGTGGAAGGAGCAGGGTCCGGATCGCCGGACGATGGTCGAGGTGGTTCGGGGCAGGGCCGAGGAGATCGCCCACGAAAGCCGTTTCCGTGAGCGCTTCGAGGGTGTGTCTTCGCGGCTGTTCGGCCGGCCGGCGGTCGTGGCGGAGTGCGGCGCCCCGCTTCTGAGGACCGGAGGCTTCCTCGTGGTATCCGAGCCACCCGAAACCGAGGCTGCGGAACGCTGGGCCGAGGACGGACTCACCGAGGTAGGTCTGGGAGCCGGAGAGGAACTCCGGGTGGAGGACCGGTTCAACTACCGGGTCCTGGCGAAGCTCGGGCCAACGCCAGAGCGCTACCCACGGCGGGTCGGGGTTCCGGCAAAGCGCCCGCTCTTCTGAACCAAAAGCAGGATGTTACCTAACCGCTTCGCAGTCCCGGGCTGGGTGTCGCGCCGTTTCACGTGAAACAGTCGCAGTCGGCGGATCCCGGACTTCCGATTCGTCGGCGTGCCCCAAACCGACCCTCGACTGGCATCCGTCGACCAAAGGTTGTCAAGAAACCTTGACAACCGCCGAGCAGACCTGCAGCATCGGACCTGTGAGCGAAGCATTTACCTGGGAACGATGGGAATCCCTCCGGACGAGTCAGGACCCCGATCCGATGGAGGTGCTCGAAGCGGTTGCCTTCTTCCAGCGGTACTTCAAGGCCATCGAACGAAAGGCTGTGCATGCCGCACGAGCCCAGGGCCGAACCTGGAACGAGATCGGAGCAGCGCTGGGCAAGACCCGACAAGCCGTCTGGCAAAGCGGAAGGCCGAACTCGGCGGAGCTGGAGCGGCTTGTTCAGGACGGATGGTCCCGGAACGCAGAGGTCCGGTTCCAGATCGGTCTGGACCCCTACTAGGGATGGCGTGAGCCGGAAGGGCCGACCCCTGTCCGAGCCGGCTCCCTTCACGGCCGGCTCGGCTCCTCACCGGTGGCAGGCCCTCTGGGGCGAGAATCCGGTGGGACCCGCCGGACCAGCCGACCTCAGACCACGCGGCACACGGGCAAGTCCACCTGCCGCCCGAAGGGTGGCTGGTCCTCCTCGAGAGCCCTGGGTCGGGCCTTGACCGTCACCCGATCGGCCTGGCACAAAACCTCGCACAGGGACGAAATGCGAAAGTTTCACGTGGAACGTCGTGAAAAGGCTTGACCTCAGGATGGCCTGAGGAGAGTATGAGGACCTTGAATCCCACACGCTCGAGTAGTCGGTGATGCGCGGCCGAAGGCGGCGGAACAAGGCTCCCCCCCCAGAGTCTCAGGAACGAGCATCCGGCGTCGAGACCGACGTTGTCAGCAGCGGAGCAGTGCGGCTGGTCACGCCGACCTCCTTGGACGCCCATGGGGAGAGCGGCCTTCCGGCCGAGGACATGCCCACTCCGTACACGGACAACCCTC
Source organism: uncultured Acidimicrobiaceae bacterium (assembly GCA_963769905.1). GTDB lineage: Bacteria > Actinomycetota > Acidimicrobiia > Acidimicrobiales > RAAP-2 > Bog-756. The sequence goes on along the minus strand of CAVYNG010000001.1, from coordinate 721,445 downwards.
AACCAGAAGACGAGGGAATACATCCAACTCCGGCAACCAACCTCGCCGATCCGGAGGTCGCGCTTCAGGCGTCCGACGGCGCGGTCGGGGAGCCTGGCGCGGGCGAGGTGTGGGACCGCACCCGCACCGAGGAGATTCCCGTAGCGGACGTGATCGAGGCTTCGCTGCGAGCTCCGATGTCTCCGCCGAGAGCCGACCCGGTGGAGTCCGCGCCGCCGCCTCCGGCCCCCGCCGAGGTCGAAGCCCGCGACGAGAGCGCACACTCGTCGCATCCCGAGCCGGAGGCTCTGGTCGATCCGATCGCCGAAGAGGTCGCAGCCGGACCTGAGGACGGACCCGCGGCTCAGGCCGCCTCAGGGAACCCGCTGCCGCGGGTCATCGCGGTCGCCAACCAGAAAGGTGGGGTCGGGAAGACCACCACCTCGGTCAACCTCGGGGCCGCCCTCGCCGAATTGGGGTTCCGGGTGCTGGTGGTGGACCTGGACCCCCAGGGAAACGCGACGACCGGACTCGGGATCGACGCCCGTCATTTCGAACAGTCGATGTACGACGTCCTCATGCGGGACAGCTCCCTCGAGGACTGCGTCGAGCCGACCGCCCTGAAGAACCTCTTCGTGGCTCCCGCCACCATCGCGCTGGCAGGTGCCGAGATCGAGCTGGTGCCTGCCTTCAGTCGTGAACTCAAGTTGCGGCGGGCTGTCGAGTCGGTCATCGACGACTTCGACTACATCCTGATCGACTGCCCACCCTCGCTCGGACTGATCACGGTCAATGCCCTTGCGGCGGCCAGCGAGGTCCTCGTGCCCATCCAGTGCGAGTACTACGCCCTGGAAGGTTTGAGCCAGCTGACCCGCAACGTCCATCTGGTCGCTTCCAACCTCAACCCGAAGCTCGACATCTCGACGATCGTCCTGACCATGTACGACGCCAGGACCAGGCTCGCCGACGAGGTCGCCGAGGACGTCCGGGTCCACTTCGGCGCGAAGGTGTGCCGCATCGTCATCCCCCGGACGGTGCGGCTGTCCGAGGCGCCGTCGTTCGGACAGCCGATCACCGCCTTCGACCCCTCGTCGCGAGGCGCCGTGGCATATCGGGAGCTAGCCAAGGAGGTCAGCGGTGGCACGTCGTAGCGGGCTCGGGAAGGGTCTCTCCTCGCTCATCCCGACCGAGGTCAGTGGCGACCGGTCGACCGCGTTGCGCGAGGTCCCGATCGGGAGCATCAAGCCCAACCCGCGCCAACCTCGGACCAACTTCGACGAAGAGGCGATGTCGTCGCTCGCGGCTTCCATCAAAGAGCTCGGGATCCTCCAGCCGGTGCTCGTCCGACAGGTGGGTGGCGACGCGGCCGACGAGTTCGAGTTGATCGCGGGCGAGCGGCGATGGAGGGCGGCGCGGCGGGCCGGACTCCACACCATCCCGGTGCTCATACAGACCGCCGAGGAGAGCCACAGCCTCGAGCGCGCGCTTGTCGAGAACCTGCACCGACAAGATCTCAACGTGCTCGAGGAGGCCGCCGCCTATCAACAGCTGATCGAGGAGTTCGGCTACACGCATGATCAGGTGGCTTCGCGGGTCGGGAGGAGCAGGACGGCGGTCACCAACACTCTTCGCTTGCTCCAGCTCCCGACCGGGGTGCAGCGTCTCCTGGCCGAGGGACAGATCTCTCCGGGCCATGCGAGAGCTCTCCTCGGAACCCCCGATCGCGGCTACCAAGAGGTGCTGGCGAAGACGATCGTCGCGGAGGGCCTCACGGTGCGGGCGATCGAGGACATGGTCCGCGAGCACGTCGAGCAGACCCAAGGTGCTCTGACCGAAGGCGAGGCAGGGGAGGGTGCTGCCTCGAGTCCGGGTGGCCCGGACGCGGCTCGTCCCTCCCAGCGCCCCCTCCCCCCTCCGGGCATTCTCGAGCTCGAGGAACTGCTCTCGAGCTATCTCAACACCCGGGTCAAGGTGGACCTCTCCGCACGGCGAGGCAAGGTGATCGTCGAGTTCGCCACGCTCGAGGATCTCGAGCGGATCTACAAACTGATGGTCGCGCAAGGGGCAGCGCGAGTCGGGTGACCAAGGGGTCACTCTCCGTGGTTATCTCCCAACATCATTAGAGAAAGCCCACGTAGGGAGCCACTTTTCGTGGCGGACACCTGATCTCTGAACCTTCGATCGAGCGTTGTCCACACCCTGTGCATGAGGTTGTGGATTACCGCCGAGCACGAGGATCTCAAGTAGAGGTCGAAGCGATCCGCCACTCAGGGCCGTTCGGTCAGTCCCAGGCGGTGTCCACCCAGTCGGCGAGCGAGTCGACGACCGCACGAGCGATCGTCGCGCCGCGTTCGACGACCACCGATGCAGGGGAGATCTCGCAGATCACGGCCGGCATGCGCGTCTCGCGGAGCAGCGGGACCGACATCCCGCGAATGCCACCGGACGGCACCCCGAGCGAGCTCGAGAGCGCGCCGTCGAGGAGCTCGGCCAATCTCCGCCCGCCCGGTGACGAATAGCGGTAGCCCTCGTAGAACGCCGTCGCGCAGTGCGGCTCGCCGATTGCGAGACGGAAGCCGATGTAGACGTCGGCTTCACCGGCGTTCGCCTCTGCCGCCTGGATCGAACCGCTCGGATGGTGATGGGTGGTGACCTCCGCTCCGTGGCTGGCGACGAGGCGACGCACCGCGCCGACCGTCGCGCCGAGGCCGCCCTCTTCGCCGATGGCCACCCGTCGCCCGAGGAGGGTGCGTGGTGCGGCGCGCAGACGTTCGCGGTCGCGCACTGACGCGACCAGCTCGGATCCCCCGTGGCGGCTTCCGAAGCGGAGCAACTCGGCGACTGTCGAAGCCCCGGCGATGCCGTCGACCGGGAGGCCCACGTTCCGCTGGAACTCGCTGAGCGCGGCCGAGCTCAGATCGCCGAAGATGCCGTCCACCCGCCCGGTGTCGAAACCGAGGGCGCTCAGTCGCTGCTGGAGCTCGGCGACGTCGTCGCCACGGAGCATCGGCGACCGTCGGTACAAGAAGCGGTCGCCGAGCCGCCGACCGGCTTCGACCAGGGCGGACCAGGTCTGGCTGCCACAGAGCCCGTCGACCCGCAACCCGCGCCGGTACTGGAATCCCTCGACGGCCGCTCGCGTCCCCTCCTCGAAGTAGGAATCGGGGTCGAGGCCTTTCGAAAAACCGAGCGTCTCGAGCCGCTGCTGGAGGTCCGCGACTGCCGGACCCTTGTCGCCGAGCTCGAGACACACCTCCTGGTCAGCGTCCACGCCGATCCTGGAGGCGAGGCCTGCACCAGAGCGGGTGCAGGACCGGGCCCGCCAGCCCGGGACGGGTGCCTAGAGGTGCGCGGCGAGCTCTTGGAGCAACTGGCCCTTGCCCTTGGCTCCGATGATCCGCGCCGCGGGCTCCCCGTCCTTGAACAGGATCAGGGTGGGGATGCTCATCACGTCGAAGCGCCGGGTGACGTCGAGGTTGTCGTCGATGTTGAGCTTGGCCACTTCGAGCTTCCCCTCCTGCTCGGAGGCGATCTCCTCGAGGACCGGGGCGATCATCTTGCATGGGCCACACCACTCGGCCCAGAAGTCCACCAGTACGGGGACATCCGAGGCCTTGACATGCTCGTCAAAGCTAGCGTCGCTCAGGGTTGCGATCTTTGCACTCATGACCGATCTTCCTCCCGGCCGGTCTCGTGGTTCGCAGGGCACCTACGGCCGGACACGCTAGGTCAACGACCGGAGAGCTGTTTCCATTCCCGCGGACGCCCCTCACCGGCGCTTTGTCGGCCGACTCGGCCTCAAGAGGAGGCGGACTGCTTCTCCTCGAGCCATCGCTCGGCGTCGATCGCGGCCATGCAGCCCGAGCCGGCGGCGGTGACCGCTTGACGGTACCGGTCGTCTTGGACGTCCCCGCAGGCGAAGACTCCGTCGACGCTCGTCCGGGTGCCGCCGAAGGTCCGGAGGTAGCCGCTCTCCTCCATCTCGAGCTGCCCGACGAAGAGCGAGGTGTTGGGCCGGTGCCCGATGGCCACGAAGAGCCCCGCGACGGCGAGGGTCGATTCCTCCTCGCTCTCGGTGTCGCGGATCCTGACCCCGGTCACTGCGGTCTCGCCGAGGACGTCGACGACCACCGCGTTGAAACGAAAACGGATCTTCGGATGGGCGAACGCACGCTGCTGCATCACCTTCGAAGCGCGCAGGTCGCCGCGCCGGTGGACGATGGTCACCGACTCTGCGAAGCGGGTGAGGAAGAGCGCTTCCTCCATGGCGGAGTCCCCGCCCCCGACCACCGCGATGTCCTTGCCGCGGAAGAAGAACCCGTCACAGGTCGCGCAGCTCGAGACGCCGTAGCCGAGGAGGCGCTCCTCGTTCGGGAGCTCGAGCATCAGTGACTGGGCCCCGGTCGCGACGATGACCGACTCCGCGGTGTAGGTGGGTTCGTCGGCCCCGGGGTCTCCGACCCAGAGGCGGAACGGCCGTGTCGTGAAGTCCACCCGCGAGACCTTGAAGGTGAGCAAATGGGCACCGAAGCGCGTGGCCTGCTCACGGAAGATCTGCATGAGCTCGGGGCCCATGATCCCCTCGGCGAAGCCCGGGTAGTTCTCGACGTCGGTGGTGAGCATGAGCTGGCCACCAGGCTGGTCGCTGGTCGAGGACGGCTCGCCCTCGATCACGAGGGGCGACAGCTGTGCCCTGGCCGCGTAGACCGCCGCGGTCAGGCCTGCCGGGCCCGAACCGACGATCACCACCTGGCGGGACTCGGTCACGAGGTCCGTCCGACCTTGGCGCTCCGGTCGATCCGCTGCCACCAGAGCAGGAGGCCGGCGGTGACGAAGAGCAAGCCGACCACCAGGTCCGAGAGCCAGACCCGGCCGTCGAAGGCGTAGACGGTGAGGATGCGGACAAGGGTGATCGTCAGCAGCGTCACGGTCACGACGGTCGCGGCGAACACGATGATCCCGAAGACGATCGCCCGGGTCGCGAGCGTGAGCGGCCGGACCGACTTGTCGCGGAGAAGCTCGACGAGTTGGTCTACGCGGTTGGTCGCTTCGACCGGGAGGTCGGCGATGAAGGACCCCGGTACGCGGGCCGCGGGACGCTTCGGAGCGGGTTCCATGCCGAGAGATTAGTCGGGCACCCTGCCAGGGAGCCCGGAGCCCTTCACAGGCTCGAGCAGTGGAACCGGCGCCGGGTCAGCCCGCGGTCAGCAGGCAGACGCCGATCGTGCCGGGGCCGGTGTGCGTGCCGACGACCGGTCCGAGATCGGTGACCACCAGCGGGTACTCGGTCTTGACCCCCTCGAGCATCGCCAGGAAGTCGTCGATATCGGTCGCCGCACCGTCGCAGACCGCCAGCCGCTTGATCGGCGGGGAGCTCTCGACCTTGTCCGCCAGGTACCGGAGCGACCGGCCTCGGGTCCGCTGCTTCGACTCCTCCTCCACGACCCCGTCGACGAGCACGACGACCGGTTTGATCGAGAGCAGTGAGCCGAGCAGCGCGCGGGCTCCACCGATGCGGCCACCTTTCTCGAGATGCTCGAGCGTGTCCACCACGCCGAGCACGTTCATGTGCGGGATCATCTCCTCGACTCTCGTCGAGAGGTCCTCGAGCGAGGCTCCCTGTGCGGCCAGCTCGGCGAGCTCGAGGACCATCAGTCCGAGCCCCATGGTCAGGGAACGGGAGTCGTGGACGCGTACCGGAATGCGGTCGCCGACAGCCTTGGCCGCGGTGGTCGCAGACTGGAAGGTCGCGGACACCCCCGCCGAGAGATCGAGACAGAGCACGCCGTCGTAGCCCTCGTCGGCCGCGGCCCCGAACGCCGCCTCGAACGCGCCGGGTGACGGCGCGGAGGTTTCGGGAAGGACCGGGCTCGCCTTGCAACGCGCCCAGAAGTCGTCGGTGGAGAGCGTCGTCCCGTCGACGAACTCCTCCTCGCCGAAACGGATCGACAGCGGCACGACAGTGATGCCGTGTTCGGCCGCCATCGCGGCCGAAAGGTCACACGCACTATCGGTGACGACCCGGATCTTGGTCATGGGGCTCCTTCTCGCCCTCCTCGTCTCGCGGTGCTTCGCGGACCGGGCCGAGGAGTCGGACCGGCGGGATATCCGTCTGGCCGTCGAGTCTGCCACGGAACGGAGCGGGCGAAGCAGTGACATCGTCGGCGTGTAGGTCCCGACCCTGCGGCAGACCGCGGTCAGGTGGTGCGCCGCCACCCGGTGGCAAGAGACCGCCGGACGCGCCACCGCGTGGCCTCCGTCGGCGGGATGCGTCGCGTGCCCCGAGGAACGCCGCGGTCGCGACATAGGTGACGCCGCCCAGCACGACCGCGAACACCACTCGAACCAGCAACCCGAAGCCCGAAGAGGCTCCGCTCACGTTCACCGCGAGCACGGTGACCACCGCCATTGCTCCGGACGCGATGACCACCCGTCGGAGGGGGACCGTCAGGTCGTCGCCCCCGAGCCCGCCGACACGAGCCCGGATGACCGAGAGTGAGATGAGCGCAGCGACCGTGTAGGCGATGGACACCGAAAGCGCCAGTCCCCGGACGCCGAGAGGGCCGACGAGCGCGACACCGAAGAGGATGTTGATCGCGTTCTCCACGAGGTAGATGCGGAACGCGGTGCGGGTGTCCTGCATCGACTGGAAGATCCTCACCATGTAGAGGAACGTGCAGAAGCCGGGTAGGCCGAGCGAGAACATCGCGAGCGCGGCTCCGGTGGCATCGGCCGGAGCGGCAGTCTGGGCGCCGTGGAGGAGGACCAGGTCGATGAGCGGGTGGGCGAGGATCAGCATCCCGACCGCCGAGGGGATGATGATCGCCAGCATGGCTCGGAGCCCGAAGGCCATGCGGTGCCGGAACGCGGGAAGGTCGTGCGTGGCCCAACGGGCCGCGAGCGAGGGGCTCACCGCGCTCATGATCGAGACGGCCACCACCCCGTAGGGGAGGAGGAAGAAGGTGTACGCGTAGGTGTAGGCGGAGACCGCGCCCGGCACCTTCGCCCCGTCGGCGAGCGCGAGCACCACGAAGAGCGCGACCTGGTTGGAGAGGACGATCCCGAAAGTCCAGCCGGCGAGACGGGAGATCGTTCGCATCGCCTCGTGGGCCGGGGCCCAGAGGAAGCGGAGGTGGAGGTCCGCGCGGAAGAGCGAGGGGAGCAACAGGGCGGCTTGCACCACGACTCCGAGGGTGGTGCCGAGACCGAGGAGCACCAACCCTCGGTGGTTGGCGTCGATCGAAGCCAGACTCGGGTGCGGCACGATCGCGTGGAACCAGGCGAGCACTCCGATCACCACCAGGTTGTTGGCGATCGGGACGAACATCGGTATCGCGAACTTGCCCCGGGTGTTCAACAGCGCGGTGAACAGCGCGATCAGTCCGTAGCAGGTCAGCTGGGGGACGAACCAGCGGAGGAGGAAGATCGCCACCTGCTGCTGCTGGTGCACGTCCGCGTGGTGGTTGGTCACCGTGTAGAGGTCGACGATGCTCGGGGTGAGCACGAAAAAGACGACGGTCGCGGCGATGAGCACGGTGACCGTGACGGTGACGACCGCCGAGATCGCCTCCCAAGCGTCCTCGCGTCTGCGGGTGGTGAGGCGAGTGACGAAGACCGGCACGAAGGTCGCCGACAGGACGCCGCCGACCACGATGTCGGTCATGATGTTCGGCGTGGTGTTGGCGAGGTTGTAGGCGTCCGCGAACGGACCACCGCCCACCGCCGCAGAGAGGGCGATCACCCGGCCGACCCCGGTGATGCGCGAGAGCAGGGTACCGATGGCCATGCCGAGGGTGGCCCCCGCCAGGCCCCGCGGCTCACCGGTGGGGGACGCGGGGATTCCGTCGATGTCGAGGTCGGTCATGGGACCGTCGAGGGCTGTACGTCGTCGACCGCTTCGTCGTCGGCTTCCCCGCCCTCCCGGCGCCGCACCCGGCGCCGGCGCGAGGTGCGGATCCACCAAGCGGCGAGCACGAGCACGGCACCGACGGAAAGTGCGATGCCGACTACCGAGGTGGCGGTCGACCGGACATCGACCGATCCGCTCGAGAGCAGGAGCGCGCCGTCGGGGGAGTGCAGGCTGATGGCGACCTTGAAGGTTCCCGACGCCCGGGTGGTGACCTTCACCGGGACGATATTGGTGTGCGGTGACGGGAGGAGCAGGGTGTTCGCCTGGGTCCACTGGGTCGTCCCGTTGGCGAAGAGCAGCTTGTCGCTGGTGAGCGTGAGCGTCGCCGTCACCGGGTACGACGCGTTGGAGACGATGGTGACCTGAAGGGTTCCTTGTTGGGAGGTCAGGGTGACGGTGCGGTCGCCGGCCACTACCAGCTGATTGAGTTGTGCGTCGAGCGCCGCGCTGGTGTTGGCGAGCACGGCCGACTGCTCGGAGGGTCGCAACAGCTCGGCTTGACCCGAGAGCACCAGATCGCCGAGCTCCTGGAGGAGCGGCTTTGCGCCGACTGCCGCGGTCGCGAACGCGGCGATGCGCTGCCGCTCGTTGCGGATCGCGCTGACCGGCAGTCCGCCGTTGGTGCTCGAGCCGGTGAGGCGGCAGCCGCCACGGCACGACGTGGTGGTGGGGAAGAGGCCGAAGAGCGCGGAAAGAGTTACCGGCTCGACCATCGGGTTGTTCTGGAGCGCGGCGAGCAGGGTGGCGACGAAGGTGGGGTCGTCGTTCCAGGTGTTCGGCGCGACCACCGCGACACCGCGGGGGGTGAGGGCGTTCGGCTTCTCGTAGTAGAGCTGCGCGAGCTCCGAGGCGAGCTGGGTCGCGGCGAGCACCGGGTCGCCGGTTGCGTCGGTGAAGCGTGCGGCGAGGTCGGAGTCGGAGGTGAGTGCGGTGAGTGCCGGCTTCCCCGATCCGAGCACGAAGGTCTCCGCCGTCGAGCCGTTGGTGGGAGACGAGTCGACACTGTCGGACGGGAGGACGACCTGGGTGTAACCGTCGGCGGACAGCGCGGCGAGCGTCGGGGTGTCGAGATCGTCGCCGGTGACCCAGGCGCCGAGTCCTGCTCCGGTCCCGGCCGGGGTCGGGACCGACACACCGGGCCCGTGCGGCACCTCGGACGAGAGGGCCTCGGTGCCGCGCGCCACCTGGGCCGAGAGCTCGGTGGCCAGTCCGGCCGTCACCAGGTTGGTCGCGTCGACCGGGGTGAAGGGTGCGGCGAGGAACTGGTGCGTGCCTCCCGCGGTGAGCGCGGCCAGCTGGTTGAGGGTCGACTGGCGCGCGCCCTCGGCGAGCACGCCGACGGTCTGCCCGCTCGCCGCGAGGGTGACCGGCACACCCGGGTCGGCGGCCAGGGCGCTCACCACCCCGGTGACGCCTGCCAACTGTTTGGACGACGGCGCGGCGAGTGCCGCGTCGGGGCGGGCGGCGAGCTCGGCCGTGGTGGGCCGGGTGGCCGGTCCCTCGGTGGTCTGCACGGGGAGGATGACCGCCACCCGGAGACGCTCGGTGGTCGGCGCGGCTTCGGTGTAGACGAGATGGGTGGTCAGCGAGGCGAGCTCGGCGCCGCGTTGGAAGAGCGCGATGCGCACCGGGTAGACCCCAGACGGGTAGGACTGGCACTGGCCGTCGGTTGCGGCGAGGTCGATGGTGAAGGCACCCGGCGTGGCCGATGGCGACCGTCCGACGGTGACCGGCATCGAGAGATCGAACCCGTCACCGAGCAGGGGGCGGAGCGAGCCGATTGGCAGGGCGGACCCCGTCGCGGAGAGCGGCGAGCCGGAGGGACCAGAAGAGGCAAGCGACTGGTCGAACGCCGAGACACTCGTGAGGCAGGGATAAACGGCGACCGAGATGGCGAGCGTCGGGGCCGCAGCGGTACCCCCGCCGACATGGAGATGGACGTCGAAGGGCTCGCCGGGGGTGACCCACGGTGACTGCGAGAGGAGAGTGAGCGGCGACGCGTTGCTCCCCGAACCCGAAGCGTGCGAGCGCGTACTCCCGGCTGCGCCGGCGCGGACCGCGAAGGATGGCACGAGCGAGCAGAGCGCGACGGCGACGAGGATCGCACCGGCACACCACCGGCGGCCATGGACGAGTCCCACCCCGATGATCGGGGCGGGCGCGCCCCCGTGCGGCATCTCACCGCGGGGGTTGCTGCCGCCGGGGCGGAGGCTGCCTCGTTCCCGATCCACTCCGGACGGCAGCCTACGCCAGCCGCACTACCCTCGGCGGCGTGCTCCCCGAGCGACTGCGACCGTTGGTGCAGGCCACCGCCGATCTTTCGGAGCGATTCCGGTCCGCGGGGCGCACCTTGTTCCTCGTCGGCGGCTCGGTGCGGGACGCGATCGTCGCGGACGGCCCGGCGACGACGGAAGTCGATCACGATCTCGACTTCACGACCGATGCGCGGCCCGACGAGATCGAGGCGACGGTCCGCGGCTGGGCGGACTCGGTCTGGACCCAGGGCAAGCGCTTCGGCACGATCGGGGCGCGTCGGGGCGAGCAGACCTACGAGATCACCACCCACCGCGCCGAGGTCTACCGCCCCGACTCGCGCAAGCCCGAGGTCGCCTTCGGCGATGTCGTCGAGGACGACCTGTCACGCCGCGACTTCACGATCAACGCGATGGCCTTGCGGCTTCCCGAGCTCGAGCTCGTCGACCCCTTCGGTGGGCTCGCCGACCTCTCGGCGCACCGGTTGCGGACTCCTCTCGGGCCCGAGGTGTCGTTTTCGGACGACCCGCTCAGGATGCTGCGAGCGGCCAGGTTCGCAGCGAAGCTGAGCCTCGAGCCGGTTCCCGAGCTGGTCGAGGCGGTACGGACCGGCCACCACCGGCTCGCGATCGTCTCGGCCGAGCGGATCCGCGACGAGCTCGACAAGATCATGGTACTGGCGGTGCCCTCGAAGGCGTTGTGGTTGGTGGTCCGGACCGGTCTGGCCGAGGAGTTCCTGCCCGAGCTGCCGGGGCTGGCACTCGAGCAGGACCCGATCCACCGGCACAAGGACGTGCTCGCCCACACCCTCGCGGTGGTGGACAACACCCGGCCCGACCGGCTGCTGCGTCTCGCCGCGCTCTTCCACGACGTGGGCAAGCCGAGAACGAGGTCCTTCGGGGAGGAGGGGGTTACCTTCCACCACCACGAGGTGGTCGGTGCCCGGATGACCCGGGCCCGGATGACCGCGCTGCGGTATCCGAACGACGAGATCGACGTGGTGGCCGAGCTGGTCAACCTGCACCTGCGCTTCCACACCTACCGCCTCGGGTGGACCGACCGCGCGGTGCGCCGCTACGTGCGCGACGCGGGCCCGCTGCTCGATCGGCTGAACGAACTCACCCGGTGCGACTGCACGACCCGCAACGCGAACAAGGCGAAGGCGCTCGGACGGCGGATGGACGAACTCGAGGCCCGGATCGCCGCGCTTCGCGAGCAGGAGGAGCTCGACGCCATCCGGCCCGACCTCAACGGCGACCAGATAATGGAGCAGCTCGGGATCGGCCCCGGGCGCGAGGTCGGGAAGGCGCTCGAGTTCCTGCTCGAGCTCCGGCTCGAAGAGGGCCCCCTCGAGGAGGACGAGGCGCGCCGCCGCCTCGCGGTGTGGTGGAAGGAACAGCCCTGAGGATTCAGTCGTCGGGCCAGGTCGGCCCCGGCTCCCCGACTGCGAACGACTCGACGAGCACCCGGGCCTCGTCGTCGTGGTACTGCACCGGAGGCGACTTCATGAAGTAGGCGGAGGGGCCGACCAGGGGGCCGCCGATCCCGCGGTCGAGCGCGAGCTTTGCGCACCGCACCGCGTCGATGATCACGCCCGCCGAGTTCGGGGAGTCCCAGACCTCGAGCTTGAGCTCGAGGTTGAGCGGGACGTCGCCGAAGTTGCGCCCCTCCATCCGCACGTAGGCCCACTTTCGGTCCTGGAGCCACGGAACATGGTCCGACGGCCCGATGTGGATGTCGTCGGCGGCGAGCGCGCCGTGCTCGATCTGACTGGTGACCGCCCGGGTCTTCGACACCTTCTTCGACTCCAGCCGGCTGCGCTCGAGCATGTTCTTGAAGTCCATGTTGCCGCCCACGTTGAGCTGGTAGGTGTGATCGAGCGCGAGGCCGCGGTCCTCGAAGAGGCGGGTCAGGATGCGGTGGACGATGGTGGAGCCGACCTGGCTCTTGATGTCGTCGCCGACGATGGGCAGGCCGGCCCGGTGGAACCGGCGGGCCCATTCGGGATCCGACGCGATGAACACGGGGATGGCGTTGACGAACCCGCAGCCGGCCTCGAGGCAGGCGGCGGCGTAGAAGCGCTGCGCCTCCTCCGAGCCCACCGGGAGGTAGCTCACCAGCACGTCCGCACCCGCCTCGCGTAGTGCGGCGGCCACGTCGACCGCCTCCGCGGGGGACTCCTCGACGATCTCGCGGTAGTACGCGCCGAGCCCGTCGAGGGTCGGTCCGCGCTGCACGGTCACTCCGAGCTCCCCGACCGTCGCGAACCGGACGGTGTTGTTCTGGCCGCCGTAGATGGCCTTGCCGAGGTCGGCCCCGACCTTCGCGGCGTCGACGTCGAATGCCGCGACGAACTCGAGATCGCGCACGTGGTAGCTCCCGAGCACCACGTGCATGAGGCCGGGGACCGTGTCGGCCGGGTCGGCGGCCCGGTAGTACTCCACACCCTGGACGAGCGAGCTGGCGCAATTCCCTACGCCGGCGACGGCCACGCGGATGGTGCTCATGGACGGTTTCCCTTCGTTGTCGGCACCGCGTCCCCGAGACGGGGCTCGCGGCGGTGTGATCGGGTCGTGGACTGCTTGAGTCGCTCGGCGTCGATGAGGCGGTCGAGCCACGCGATGTCGTGCTCGGTCGCCTCGGTGCTGTGCTCGACGAGCGAGCGGGTGTAGTCGTCGAGGCCGCGTGCCGCGGCCCGCTTCCGGTCGTTGGCAAGGCGGCGGGTCAGCTGGGCCCGACGCCGTTCGAGGAGCGCGAGGCGCGCCTGGGGCGCGAGGTGCCGGGCGAACGCGAGCCGCAGGGAGAAGCTGCGCGCGTCGTCGGTGCCGGCGGGCTCCTCCGCGTCGAGCAGCTGTTCGAAGAGCTCGCGGCCGTGGTCGGTGATCCGGTACACCTTGCGAGACCGCTTGGTCACCCGGCCCGCTCCGGCGCGCCGCGCTCGCAGCCCGGCCCGCTCGCCGCTCAGTGAGCCGGTGGACGGGATGGGGGCCGCCGCGCCGGTCCCGCCCGATTCGATGACCGCGACCGCGCGGTTCGCCTCGAGGCGGGAGAGGGCCGGGTAGAGCGACCCGAAGGAGATGTTGGCGAAGAGACCCAGCTCGTCGCGCAGGCGGCGCCGGATCTCGTACCCGTGCATCTCCTGCTCGAGGAGGAGCCCGAGTATGGCGAGCTCGAGCACGTCAGCTCGAGCCCGCGGGTCGGAGCGCCTCTACCGAATCCATATCACCCGTGACGATATATCACTTCGATATATCAGCGCAACACATGGGGGGTTGGCGACGGGCGGACCGACTCGCGCGGCCAGGGTATTTTCCGGCCGCGACCGGCTCCGCTTAGCCGGCCGCCGGGCGGGTACCCTTGGCCCAGTGAGCTTCCGCCCAGGAGCCCTCGCGGGCGTACAGACGTCACCCACCGGCGGGCAGGTCGAGTACGCCCTCGCCCGCAAAGCGGTGGTTCGGGAGTACCGGCGCGGGCGGCTCTCCCGCCTCGACGTCTGCGACGCCCATCCCGAACTCCTCCGTGCGGCCAGAAACCTGGGTGCGGCGACGGGGGAGCAATGCCCCATCTGCGAGGAATCCGACCTGGTCGACGTGACCTTCGTCTTCGGCTCGCGTCTCCCGTCCGGCGGGAGGTGCGTGGCCACCGAGGCCGAGCTCGAGCGCTACTGGCGCCGAAAGGATCCGGTGGTCTGCTACGTGGTCGAGGTCTGCGCGGGGTGCTCGTGGAACCACTTGGCCCGGATGTACCCGGCCGGCGCCGGGATCGGGAGCGGCCCCGCCCGCGCGGCAGCACGCCGCCGACCGACCGCCTGAGCTCCGGCGTACCCACCGCCCCGGCGGCGGTCCCGTTCGCGCCGTTTCCCTTTCCTTTGGAGCGCCACCCCTTTTGCGGCGGAGCGCCACCCCGGCCGCCTCTTGCGAACGGCTACGATGAGGGCCGGGTTCACGCTGTGATCCACGGTGGCTCGCCCACCGGCCATGCCGCCGGCAGCCCTCGGGCGCTGGACGGTCGATCAGGAGGACATCCATGTCCGAGACCCGCTCTGCCTCTGTCACCGTGCCGAAGGTGCGCGCCTCCAAACGCCGTGACGGCAGCCCACCTCTCGTGATGGTCACCGCGTACGACGCGCCGAGCGCCCGGATCGCGGACGCCGCCGGGGTGGACCTGCTGCTGGTCGGCGACTCGGTCGCGAACACCGTGCTCGGCTACGAGCACACGTTCCAAGTCACCATCGAGGACATGGCGCACCACACCGCGGCGGTCGCCCGAGCGCGCCCGCGCCCGCTCATCGTGGCGGACCTCCCGTGGATGACCTACCACCTCGAACCGGTCGACACCCTGCGCAACGCGGCGACGCTGATCCGAGCGGGGGCGGAGGCGGTCAAGCTCGAAGGAGGGCATTCGAGAGTCCCGATGATCGAGGCCTTGGTCGACGCCGAGATCCCGGTGATGGGGCATCTCGGCCTCACTCCGCAGTCGGTGCACGCCCTCGGCGGCTACCGGGTGCAGGCGAGGGACGAGGTGGCTGCCAACCTGCTCGCCACCGACGCAAAGGCGATCGCGGCCGCAGGGTGCTTCGCGGTCGTGCTCGAGGGGATCCCCGAGCGGGTGGGCGAGGTGGTCACCGAAATGCTCGAGGTCCCGACCATCGGCATCGGCGCCGGACCCGACTGTGACGGCCAGGTGCTGGTCTTCCACGACCTGCTCGGTCTCTCCCCGTCCGTGCCGAAATTCGTACGGCGTTATGCCGACATCGAAAAAGCCGCGGTCGAGGCGGTCGCGGCGTTCGCCGACGACGTGCGGAGCGGCGCCTTCCCGTCCGACGCGGAGGTGTACCACTGAGGAGCCGCTAGGCTTCGCCGGTCGTCCGGGTCCCCGTTGGGTCGCCCGGCAGTTCCGACCTGCTCCATGTGGTGGAGCCCGGCCACTCGTTGGCTGGTCCAGAGGGAGGTGAGCCGCGAGTGCGGCCCTACGAGACCATGGTGATCTTCGACACCGGCGCGGACGAGGCGGCGGTCAACGGGGTGCTCGACCGCGCGCTCGAGGCGTTGCGGGCGAAGGGGGGCAACCCCGGACGGGTCGAGCGCTGGGGACGGCGGACCTTCGCCTACGAGGTGCAGCACAAGCGCGAGGGCTACTACGTGGTGATCGAGCTCACCGCGGAGCCGCCGGCGGTCAAGGACATGGAGCGGGTGCTCGTCCTCGCCGACGAAGTGATCCGCCACAAGGTGGTCAGGCTGCCCGACAAAGTGGCAGGACGACGGGCCGCGGCAGCGACGAGCGGGGAGGGTTGAGATGGCGAACGGCAACAGCGTGACCCTGGTGGGCAACATCACACGCGATCCGGAGCTCCGGTTCACCAACACCGGTCAGGCCACGACCAGCTTCGGTCTCGCGGTGAACCGGAGGTGGCAGAACCGCCAGACCCAGGAGTGGGAGGAGGCCACCTCCTTCTTCGACGTCGTGTGCTGGCGGGAGATGGCGGAGAACGCGGCCGAGAGCCTGGCTCGAGGATCGAGGGTGATCGTGACCGGCCGGCTCGAGCAGCGCAGCTGGGAGACGCCCGACGGCGACAAGCGGTCCAAGGTCGAGGTGGTGGCCGACGAGATCGGCCCGAGCATCCGGTGGGCGACCGCGCAGGTCACGAAGAACGAGCGGCGCGGCCCCGGCGACGGCGGCGGCGGAGGCGGCCGTGGTGCCGCCAGAGGAGGCGGTGCACCCGCCGAGCCCCAGGGATACGGCTACAGCGAGGAGCCCTTCTAGTCATGGCGCGCAACAACGATCGAGGCGGATCGGGGCGGAGGTCCTCGAAGGACGCCGGCCGGCGGATCAAGAAGAAGCCGTGCGCCCTGTGTAAGGACCGGATCGAGTGGGTCGACTACAAGGACGTCTCGATGCTCCGCAAGTACATGAGCGACCGGGGCAAGATCCGGGCACGACGCGTGTCGGGCAACTGCACCCAACATCAGCGTGACGTGGCGATCGCGATCAAGACCGCACGCGAGCTGGTGCTGCTGCCCTATACCCAGCGGACCACCACCGAGCGGCCCGGCGGTCGCGGTCGCGGTCGCGACGGCTTCGGCGGGCGACGTGGCCGCGACGAGGAGCGACCCTCCCCGTCCGGCGCCGGTCGGGAGTCGGCGGGAGGCACCCCGCGACCCGGCCGCGAGACCGAGGTCATGGAGGCCCAGGTGGTCGAGCTCGCGGACGGCGAGGAGGTCGTGCTGGTCGAGGAGGTCCCGCCGGTCGAGGGCGAGGAGCTGGTGCTGGTCGAGGAGTCCCCGCCGGCCGAGAGCGGAGCGTCCGCCGGCGGTGAATCTGTCGAAACCGGGTCCGCCGACGATGGGCCCGCCGAGGACGGCTCAGGATGAAGGTCGTCCTCCGGCGTGACGTCGACGGGGTCGGAAAGCGGGGCGACATCATCGACGTCTCTGGCGGGTTCGCTCGCAACCACCTGCTCCCGGCCGGGAAGGCGATCGTCGCGACCCCGGGTATCGAGAGCCAGGCCGAGGCGATGCGGCGCTCGAGGGACCTGCGCGACGCGAAGGACCGTGAGTCGTCGGAGACCGTGGCACGCCTGCTCGTCGGTACCGCCGTCACCGTGCCGGCGCGCGCGAGCGGTGAGCGCCTGTTCGGATCGGTCTCCTCGGCCGACATCGTGCGCGAGGTGGAGCAGCAGGTGGGCGCGGTGATCGACCGCAAGGACGTCGTCCTCGACGAGCCGATCAAGACGGTCGGGCCACACTCCGTGCGGGTCGAGCTGGTCGGCGGCGTGGAGTTCGACCTGACCGTCGAGGTGGTCCCCTCCGAGGCCTGAGCCGCCGAGCCGCGCCGGCCGGCGCCGCAGCCGGCCGGTTCCGCCGGCATCCGCCTGTGCGTCACAGCCCGCGGAGATGATGGCGCGGTGGTCCACCGACAGCGCGACACCGCGACCCTTGTCCACCGCTCGTCCACACCTTTCGGCGGCTATTCCTCAGCAATCGGGTCTTTCGCTCCACAGTCCGCGCGGAAGAGTGTTGAGGGATCATGACTCAAGCGATCGATGACGTCCGCCCCCGCCCGCTCGGCGCTCCGCGGGCGGGGGCGGGGCCGTCGGCCGGAAGGGTGCCCCCACACAACCTCGAGGCAGAGGAGTCCGTCCTCGGAGCGATGCTGCTCTCGCGGGACGCGATCGCCGCGGCCATGGAGATCTGCCATCCCGAGGACTTCTACAAGACCTCGCACGGGCACATCTTCGATGCGATCACCTCGCTGTTCAGCCGGGGCGAGCCTGCCGACTGGGTGACGGTCACCGAGGAGCTGCGACGACGCGAGCTCCTCGAGGCGATCGGGGACCCGTCGGTGTTCGTCTCCCTGCAGGCCAACACGCCCTCGATCGGGAACGCCGAGTACTACGCCCGCATCGTCGAGGAGCTGGCACTGCTGCGCCGTCTGGTGTCGGTCGCGGGTGAGATCAGCGAGCTCGGTTACAGCGTCCCCGAGGACGTCTCCCAGGTGCTCGACCGCGCCGAGAGCATGGTCTTCGACGTCGCCCAGCGCCGCGTGGTCGACTCGATGGCTCCTCTCCGCGACCTCCTCGGTGAGAGCCTCGACCATCTCGAGCAGCTGTTCGGGAGGGACGAGTCGGTCACGGGGCTCGCCACCGGGTACGCCGACCTCGACGAGATGCTGGCCGGTCTTCAACCGTCGAACCTGGTGGTGGTCGGTGCGCGTCCGTCGATGGGGAAGACCAGCTTCGCCCTCGGCGTCGTGGCCAACGTCGGGGTCCGGCTCCAAAAGCCAGTGCTCCTCTTCTCTCTCGAGATGAGCCACCTCGAGATCACCCAGCGGCTGCTCGCGTCCGAGGCACGTGTCGACGCGTCCCGGATGCGGACCGGGCGGCTGCGCGACACGGACTGGCCGAAGATCGGGAACGCGATCAGCCGGATGAGCGAAGCGCCGGTCTTCATCGACGACAACCCGCAGCTGACGGTGATGGACATCCGGGCCCGGGCGCGGCGCCTGAAGAGCCGCGAAGGCCTCGGCCTCGTCGTGGTCGACTACCTCCAGCTGATGACCGGTCGCCATGGCGCAGAGAACCGTCAGGTCGAGGTGTCCGAGATCAGCCGCGGGCTGAAGATCCTTGCTCGCGAGCTCGAGGTGCCGGTCCTCGCCCTCTCCCAGCTCTCGCGCAATCTCGAGCTGCGCCAGGACAAGCGCCCCCTCCTCGCCGACCTGCGCGAATCGGGTTCGATCGAACAGGACTCGGACGTGGTGCTCTTCATCTACCGCGACGAGTTCTACAACCCCGAATCGACCGAGACGCAGGGAACCGCCGAGATCATCGTGGCCAAGCACCGCAACGGTCCGACCGGCCACACCCACCTGGCCTTCATCGGGCACCACGCGCGCTTCGACAACATGGCACGGGTCTGACACCGGAAGCTCGACACCCGGCCGGCGCCAGTCGGGAGATGATGGGTGGGTGACCGAGTTCGTGCTCCCGCGGGTCCCGGCATCTGCTGGGGCCCTGCTCTCCGACGAGGAGGGCCGCATCCTGGTCGTGAAGCCCACCTATAAGGCGGGGTGGACGATCCCGGGCGGCCAGATGGAGGCCGACGGCGAGTCGCCCTGGGAGGCGTGCAAGCGAGAGGTGCGTGAGGAGACCGGGCTGGTGCTGACCGCCGGCCGGCTGGTCTGCGTCGACTTCCTCCGGCCGAAACCCCGTCGGGCGGGCGGGATCCGCTTCCTCTTCGACGGCGGCGTCGTGGCCGCCGGCCGCCGGGCCGAGGTGGTCCTCCAGGAGGGCGAGATCGAAGACCACCGGTGGGCCGCGGCCGAGGACGCGGTGAGGTTGCTCAGCGGGCCGGTGGGGCGTCGTGTGTCCGCCGCGCTCGCAGCCGACTGCGTCTTGTATCTGGAGGACGGCCGGCCGGTCACGGGCGTGCCCGGGTGACCGAAGCCCGCTATACGCACGGGCACCACGAGAGCGTGCTCCGCTCCCACCGTTGGCGGACCGCTGAGAACTCGGCCGCGTACCTGCTCGGCCGGCTACGCCCCGGCATGGACCTCCTCGACGTCGGGTGTGGTCCGGGCACGCTGACGTGCGACCTCGCGACGTGGGTGGCACCGGGCTCGGTGACCGGCATCGATGCATCGACCGAGGTGGTCGGGATGGCCCGGGCGACCGCGGCCGACCGCGGGCTGACCGGCGTCGCCTTCGAGGTCGGCGACGTGTTCGACCTCGGCTTCGGCGACGGGACCTTCGACGTCGTCCACGCGCACCAGGTTCTCCAGCATCTCGGGGACCCGGTGGCCGCGTTGCGCGAGATGCGACGGGTATGCGGGTCCGGTGGGATCGTCGCCGCACGCGATTCGGACTATCCGACGTTCACCTTCTACCCGGGCGATCCCGATCTCGACCGCGCGATCGCTGCCTACGGCGCGCTCACCCGGGTCAACGGCGCCAACTGGGACGCGGGTCGCCTTCTGCTCCACTGGGCGCACCAGGCCGGTTTCGCCGAGGTGAGCCCCTCCGCGTCGGTCTGGTGCTTCGCCACGCCGGCCGAGCGCGACTGGTGGGGAGGACTGTGGGCGGACCGCTTCACGCGCTCGTCGCTCGCCGAGCAGCTCTTCGAAGCGGGGCTCGCGACGCACGGAGATCTCGACTCGTTCGGCAACGCCTGGCGCCGCTGGGCCGCCTCCGCGGATGCCTGGTTCGCCGTCGTGCACGGCGAGATCGTCTGCACGGCCTAGCCGGCGCCCGGTGGCTCAGCCGGCTCCCACGCCCAGCGCGGTCGAGAAGCGCTTCGGTGCCTCGACCATCAGGTAGTGCCCGACGCCGTCGAGGATGCGGACCGCTGCGTCGGGACGCGCAACGCGGAGCCGCTCGACCATCTCGACCACCGCGATCGGATCGTCGCGTCCCCACACGACGGTGAGCGGCGATGGATGGCGCTCGATGGCGCCCGTGTAGCGATCCTGGTGTCGACGGCGCTCCTCGATGTAGCGGATGGTCCGAGGGAGGAGGCGGTTGCCCCCGCCGTGCGCGACGAACTTCCAGTACGCGTCGAGCTCGGCTTGGTCGACGTCGCTCTGCGGGCTGAACGTCGCGGCCAGCCCGGCCAGAAGTCCGGCCCGGTCGGGAGCCTGCTCCGGCTCGAGTGCCTGGTCGGGAAGCGAGAGGAGCAGTTGTTGACCCGCGCTCAGGTGCGCGAGCTCGATGTAGATGCTGCCGTTGGTCAGGGTCCGGTCGACGATCTCCACATCCCAGCCGCCCTCGAGCTGGCGCGCGAGGAGCTCGCCACCGACGGTGTCCCCCATGTCGTGGGTGAGCAGGGAGAGGCGGTCGATCCCGAGCGCGGCGGTGAGCGCCATGGCGACATCGGCCTGCATGTCGAGACGGTACGCAATGTCCGGCTTCTCGGAGAGGCCGTAACCGACCATGTCGAAGAGGACCACCCGCCGGGCGGCTGCGAGCTCGTCGACGACCAAGTGGAAGTCGAACGACGAGGTCGGGAAGCCGTGGAGGACGAGCAGCGGTGGCGCCGTGTCGCGACCGCGGGGTGCGACGTCGACGGTGAAGATCTCGCGCTGGCTGAGGGTGCGCGACGTCCCGCGTGCGGCCCAGTCGGCAGCGGGACCCGTCAGTGCCGCGTCGCCGCTCACGGGAGGAGACGCTCGGCGAAGAAGGCGAGGACTTGGTCGAGCGCCTCGCGGGTCGGTGTACCCGGCCGGTCGTCGAGATCCTCGGTGAGCACCGAGTGGGCCGTCGACTTGTGCCCGTGAGGGTTGCCGGCGGAGGAGTCGAGTTCGACTGCGACGAACGCGTCGCCGAGCAACTGGCGGAGATGGTCGAAGCGCGCGCGGGGGCTCGTGCGGTCACCGGAGAAGCGGAGACCGAGCACACAGGTGCCCGACGCCGCCCGTTCGCGCACCCTCGCGGCGTCGGCCGGCGAGATCCCGAGGTCGAACCGGCGCCGGCGACTGATCGGGAAGGGCAGTGACGGTTGGCTGAGCACCGGTGCCACGATCACGTCGTCGACCATCATGGCCAAGGCGAACCCGCCGGTGAAGCACATCCCGACCGCCCCGACGCCGGGGCCGCCGCACCGGCGGTGCTCCTCGGCGGCGAGGGCGCGCAGCCAGGTGGTGACGGGCGAGGTCTTTCCGGTCGCGAGCACGGTGAACTCGCGCGAGATACACGCCGAGGTGAGCGAGCCGATCGTGTAGGACACCGACGGCGGACGGCCGTCGTGACCGAAGAGGTGCGGCATCA
The DNA here is from genome assembly GCA_963769905.1 of uncultured Acidimicrobiaceae bacterium. Classification (GTDB taxonomy): domain Bacteria; phylum Actinomycetota; class Acidimicrobiia; order Acidimicrobiales; family RAAP-2; genus Bog-756. Next base: position 700,047 of record CAVYNG010000001.1, on the reverse strand, counting down.
CCGCGGTCAGGCCGCTCGCCGCGACGGTGCGGGCGAAGGTGGCGACCTGCGGCGTGATCCCCGGCAGCTCGCTGCAGACGACGACCGCGGGGCCCGAGCCGGTGCGGTAGACGGTGCGGGTGGTGCCCTCGGCGGTGAAGCTCGTCCTCTCGAAGCCGTCGAGGGCGTCGGGCACCGACCGAACCTACCCCGGCCGACACGCGTCCCGTCGGGAGGCGTCGGCGAGCGGTCGGTGGCTCAGGCCAGCGCGAGGGTCACCACGACCGGACGGTGGTCGGATCCCGAGGCCCGCGCGATCCGTGCGTCGACGACCGAGAGGGCCGGCGTGATGAGGACGTGATCGAGCTGGCTGTGCGGTCGCCAGCTCGGCCAGGTGCGCCCGACGACCGCCCGGCGCCAGGCAGGGAAGAACGAATTGACCGGAGGCCCCCACATGTTCATGTCCCCGGCCAGCACAGCAGGGGTGTTCGCCGGTGGCAGCAGGCGTGCGAGCCGGCGGTACTGGGCCGGAGAGAAGTGGGTGATGTGGGACATGTGGGTGCCGAAGACCGACACGCTCCGGCCGCCGAGCGCGGTGCTGCACTTGACCACCGCTCGCCTTGCAGCGTCGCGACGCAGCGTGCCGAGATCGAGGACGTCGGCCTCGTGGACCGGAACCCGTGAGAGGAGAGCGATGCCCCATCGCCCGCGCACGCTGGTCGGACGGGAGCGGCCGGAGCGCTCGTTTCGGCCGCCTCGATCGCGATCGAGCCGGTGGGCGCTGCGCATGGAGAGCAGCGTGCCGAAGTAAGGGGACCACCTACGGCTGGTGGTCGACACCGGCTCGAAGAGCCGGGCACGGGCGAGCGGGGCCTCGGCGACGACCCGGTAGCCGAGACTGGTCGCGACGGTGGCCGCGGTTCCCGGGCCGGTGCCGTCGGGAGTCCACGCCTCCTGCAGCACCAGCAGGTCGGCGTCGAGCGCGGCACACTCGGCCACGACGTCGAAGGGCCGTCCCCACCCGTCGACGCCCATGTGGACGTTGAAGGTGGCGATCGAGAGCGTCGCCCCATCGGTGCCCGTCGCCATCCGGTCAGTGGCGTCCGAGGGCGCCGGCCACCTTGCGGAGGCCGTCCCGGAAGTCCGGATGGGCGATGTCGGCGAGAGCGGCGGCCCTCTCGCGCACCGTGCGTCCCGACAGGTCGGCCGCACCGTACTCGGTGACGACGACACCGGTGTGGTGGCGCGGGGTCGACACGACCGACGCCTCCGGCAGGTACGGGACGATGCGGGAACGGATGACCCCGTTGGTCACCGCAGTCGAGCGCATGCAGATCAGGGAGCGGTCGTCGACCTGCATCTCGGCGCCGGCGACGAAGTCCTCGTGGCCGCCGACACCCGAGATCTGCTTGCCGTCGATGTGGTCGGCCACCACCTGCCCGTAGAGGTCGACGCTGAGCGCGCCGTTGATCGAGACGAAGGCGTGGTTCTCGGAGATCACCGTCGGGTCGTTGACCATCTGCACCGGCACGAAGGCAACGTCCTCGTTGCCGTCCAGCCAGCGGTAGAGCTCGTTCGAACCGAGCGCGAAGGTGGTGATCGACACGCCGTTGTAGATGGTCTTCGCGTCGTTGGTGACCTTGCCGGAGCGGTGGAGCTCCATCAGTCCGTCGGTGAACATCTCGCTGTGGATGCCGTAGTGACCCCCCGGCCCGTTCGCGAGCAGCCGGGCCACCATGTTGGGCACCGCGCCGATCCCGACCTGCAGGGTCGTCCCGTCGACCACGAAGGACCGGGCTTCCTCGGCGATGGCCACGTCGACCTCGTCAGGGGGCATCTCGGGGAGCGCGTAGGGCGCGCCGTCGGCCTCCACCACCACGTCGATCAGTTCGAGAGGCAGCGTGTTGGTGAACTCGGGCGGCAAGGAGCAGGTCCTCGGCAGGTTGGGGTTCACCTCGACCACCAGCAGCCGGTCGGGGTCGCGACCGGCGAGCAGCAGCTCGTCGCGGGTGGCACCGAGGTGGAGGGAGAGGTTGACCGCCGCGTCCCCGTCGGGCGGCGCGCCCTGCACCATCATCACCCGCGGGTTGTAGCGGCGGAGGATCGGGGCGAACTGGCGGAAGCCCCCCGGCACGAGATCGATGTTGGCGCCCTGGGCGAGCAGCATGCGCTCGGCCGGTCCGAAGAAGCCGCAGCGATAGGAGACCTTCGGGTTGGTGAGGACCTCGTAGTAGCCGAGGAGGAGGGCGCCGCCGAGGACCAGGTCCTCCCAGTCGTCGCGGCGCGCGAGCGCGTGCAGGAGGGTGTCGGGGTTGGCCGGTCCGAGCCCGAAACCGATGGTGTCGCGCGTCTCGAACAGCGCGACGGCCTCGTCCGGGGTGCAGTATCGCGGAGCCACCGGACCCAGTGTGGCACCGGGCGACGGCCACCGGTCGCGTGGGACGATGGCCCGGTGAGGATCGATACCGCGCTCGCCGGCCTGGAGGAGGCCGCCGCCAGCGCCCGGCGCCTCGAGGAGATCGGGGTCGACGGAGTGTTCACCTTCGAGGGTCCCCACGACGTCTTCACCCCACTGGTGCTCGCTGCCGCGGCCACCACCAAGCTCGACCTGACCACCAACGTGGCCATCGCCTTCCCGCGCAACCCGGTCCAGCTCGCCCACCAGGCCTATGATCTGCAGCTCCTCTCGCGGGGCCGCTTCACGCTCGGCCTCGGTACCCAGGTCCGGGCCCAGGTCGAGCGCCGCTACGGAGCGGCCTTCGAGCGTCCGGTCGCGAGAATCCGCGAGCTGCTCCTCGCGCTGCGCGCCATCTTCTCCTCGTGGGAGCTCGGCGAGCCGCTCGACTTCCGCGGCGAGTTCACCTCCCACACGCTGATGCCACCGCTGTTCAACCCCGGTCCTCACCCCTTCGGGATGCCGCCGATCGCGCTCGGCGGCCTCGGTCCGCAGATGGTGCGGCTCGCGGCCGAGGTCGCCGACGGGGTGTTGGTCATGCCCTTCAACACCGCCGCGCACTTCCGCGAACGAACCCTGCCGGCGATCGCCGCGGGCCTCGACCGCGGCGGCCGTTCCCGAAGCGATCTCTCGGTCACCGGAGAGGTGATCGTGTGCTGCGGGCGCGACGAGCCCGAGCTCGAAGCCGCCCGGACCGCCGGACGCTGGCTCGTCGCGTTCTACGCGTCGACACCTGCCTACCGACCGGTGCTCGAGGTCGAAGGGTGGGAGGACCTCCAGCCCGAGCTCACTACGCTCTCGAAGAGCGGCCGATGGGAGGAGATGCCCGACGTGATCGACGAGACCGTCCTCACCACTGTTGCGGCGGTCGGCTCGCCCGATCAGGTTGCCGCCGAAGTCTCGGCCCGGTTCGGAGGACTCGTCGACAGGATCGGCTTCTACACTCCGGGACCGATGGACGACGACACACTCCGCGAGCTGGTCGACGCCTGGCGCAAGAGCTCGCCGGAGGACGCTCGGTGAGCCCGAACCCCACCGTTCCCTACGACGAGTTCTCGATGTTCGCGGAGAACGCGAGCGAGGCCGGTCTCCAGTGGAAGGGCCAACCGATCGTTGCCCGCACGGCATTCGAGATCGGGAGCGACCGGAAGGTGAGCGCGCTGGTGTGGGGCGACCGCCCGCCGGAGCTCGTGCTGTTGCACGGAGGCGGCCAGAACGCGCACACCTGGGACACCGTGGCGCTCGCTCTCGAGCGCCCGCTCCTCGCGGTCGACCTGCCGGGTCACGGGCACTCGGACTGGCCCGCGGGCACCGCGGCCCTGGATGCCGGGTCGATGGCCGACGACGTCGCGCGAGTGGTGGAAGCCCTGGCCCCCGGTGCCCGGGCGGTCGTCGGGATGTCACTCGGCGGAGCCACCGCGATCGCCCTCGCCACCCGTCATCCCCAGTTGGTCCGGATGTTGCTGCTGGTCGACATCACACCGGGGGTCAACCACGACAAGGCGTCGGACATCGCCGCGTTTCTCGCCGGACCGGAGTCGTTCGCGAGCTTCGACGAGATCCTCGAGCGCACCATCCAGTTCAACCCGACCCGGAGTGAATCCTCGCTGCGCCGCGGCGTGCTGCACAACGCGGTCCAGCGCGAGGACGGCCAGTGGACCTGGCGCCACCAGCTCGGCCGACCGTCCGCCACGACCGGCATGCACGTGGAGGCGGTGGACTTCGCCTCCCAGTGGGACGACCTCGAGCGCATCGGAGTGCCGGTGATGTTGGCGCGCGGGAGCCTTTCCCCGGTCGTCGACGACGACGACGTGGCCGAGTTCCGCCGCCGCAGGCCCCGCGATCCGGTGGTGGTGGTCGAGGGGGCCGGTCACAGCATCCAGGGCGACCAGCCGGTCGAACTGGCGCGAATCATCGCCGAGTTCGTCGGCGCTTCCTGAGCGCGGCCGCCCCGTCGGACACCCCGGGCGCGAACGCCCGGGGTGCGGCGAGACTCAGGCGGCGAGCACCTCGTGGGTACCGGCCACCTCGGGGGTGCCGGCCGTGTCCGGCCCTGCCGGAACGAACGCCGCCGCGAGGACGTCGCCGATCTCGGCAGCGAGATGGAACGTCATCTCGTCGCGCACCGCCTCGGGCACGTCCTCCAAGTCCGGTCCGTTCCGTATGGGCAGCACCACGGTGCTGAGCCCGGCGCGGTGGGCGGCGAGCACCTTCTGGCGCACCCCACCGATCGGCAGGACCCGACCCTGCAGGGTGACCTCACCGGTCATCCCGACGACGGGCGCCACAGGCTGGTCGCGCAGCAGGCTGACCAGAGCAGTGGTCATGGTGACCCCCGCCGACGGGCCGTCCTTCGGGATGGCGCCCGCGGGCACGTGCAGGTGGAAGCGCGTACCCGAGAACACCGTCGGGTCGATGCCGAGCTCTGCGGCGTGGGAGCGCACGTAGGACAAGGCGATCTCCGCGGACTCCTTCATCACGTCGCCGAGCTGGCCGGTCAAGGTGAGCCCCTCGACCCCGGCCATCATCGACGCCTCGACGTACAGGACGTCCCCGCCGGTACCGGTCACCGCGAGTCCGGTCGCGACGCCGGGAACGGCGGTGCGATCGGCTCCCTCGAAGAAGAAGCGCGCCCGACCGAGCCAAGCACGCACGTCCGGACCGTCGACGAGCACCGGCGTGACCGCGTCATCCGCCGCGATCTTCGCGGCGACCTTGCGGAGCAGGCGCCCCAACTCGCGCTCGAGCGAGCGGACCCCGGCCTCGCGGGTGTAGTCGGCGATGACCACCCGGAGCGCATCGTCGGTGACGACGACGTCGTCGCCGGTCAGCGCGGCGCGCTCCAGTTGACGCTCGAAGAGATGGTTGCGCGCGATCGACACCTTCTCGTCCTCGGTGTAGCCGTCGAGCCGGATGACCTCCATCCGGTCCAGCAACGGACCGGGGATGGTCTCGGCCACGTTGGCCGTGGCGAGGAAGAGGACCTTGGACAGGTCCAGCTCGACCTCGAGGTAGTGGTCGCGGAAGGTGTGGTTCTGCGCGGGGTCGAGCACCTCGAGCAGGGCGGACGACGGGTCTCCCCGCCAATCCGCGCCGAGCTTGTCGACCTCGTCGAGGACGATCACCGGGTTGAAGGTGCCGGCCTCGCGGAGCGCGCGGACCAGCCGACCTGGCTGGGCGCCCACGTAGGTCCGGCGGTGGCCGCGGATCTCGGCCTCGTCGTGGATCCCACCGAGCGCGACGCGCACGAAGGAACGCCCGAGGGCGCGCGCGACCGACTCGCCGAGCGACGTCTTGCCGACGCCGGGCGGGCCGACCAGTGCGAGGATGCCCCCCGAACCGCGGCTGCCGCTCACCGGGGCGAGCCCGCGCTCGGCCTTCAGCTTGCGCACCGCGAGGTGTTCGAGGATGCGGTCCTTCACGTCCCGCAGGCCGTCGTGGTCCTCGTCGAGGATGCGCGACGCCTCGGTGATGTCCAGCCGGTCCTCGGACTCCTCGCCCCAGGGGAGCTCGGCGACCGTATCCAGCCAGGTGCGGATCCATCCGCGCTCGGGGCTCTGCTCGTTCGTGCGCTCGAGCTTGTCGATCTCGCGATCGACCGCCTTGCGCACCTCTTCGGGCAGCTCCCGCTTGTCGAACTTCGACCGGTAGTCGTCGGGGTCCTCGTCGTCCCCGTCGGCGACCTGACCGAGCTCCTTGCGGATGGCCTCGAGCTGGCGGCGCAGGAGGAATTCGCGCTGGGTCTTCTCCATGCCCTCCTCGACGTCGGTCTTGATCCGCTCGCGCAGGGTCAGGTCGGCGAGCACCTCGCGGGCCCAGTCGATGACCAGACGCAGGCGCGCCTCGACGTCGATCGTCTCGAGCACCTGCACCTTCTGTTCCAGCGTCAGGTCGGGCGAGTACCCGGCCATGTCGGCGACCCTTCCCGGGTCGGTGATGTCGGCGAGGCGCTCGGCGAGCCGGCCCGCGCCGCGGGACACGAGGATGTTCTCGAGCACGGCGCGGTACTCGCGTGCGAGCTCCGCTGTGGCCTCTGTCGGGGCCGCGTCCGGCACCGGGTCGACCTCGACCCACAGAGCCTGACCGGTCCCCGGCACCGCGGTGCCGAGCCGGGCGCGGTCGATCCCGCGGACGGCGACGGCGGGCAACCCGCCGGGAAGCTCGCCGCGCTCCATCACCTCGGCGATCACGCCCATCGACGAGTAGCGGCCCTCGATGAAGGGCACGATCACGAGCTTGCCGCCCGACGCCTCGGCGGCGCCGGCAGCGGCCTTGGCCTCGTCGGACTCGAGGGCCATGGTGAACACCATGCCCGGGAGAATCACACCCGAGGTGAGGGGCAGCAGTGGCAGGTTGTCGGTCAGTGGGTCCATCGGTCCTCCGGACGTCACCGGACCCCGGATTAGGGATCCTCAGAGGTCTGAACAGGGGAAAGCGAACATGTATTCCCCTGCCCGCCTGGCCAGGAAGGACCTGCCCGACTGCCGGCTCGACCCGCTCCGACCTGCGCCGTTGCGCCGAAAAAGCACCTGATGTTCGCGATCCGTTCACCATGGGATTGCCGCCAGTTCACCTGCGGTGGATACGGTCCTCACTAGGCGCGTAGACGTGCGCGCCGTCGGCCACCTGCCGGTCACGGTTGGGAAAAAGCGGAGGTCAGAGCACGTGAAGGCTCGAAACACCATCTACCCGGTAGGAGCAAGCCGCAGGTCGACCAGAGCGTTGGCGGTCGGCCTCGTGGTCGCCGGGGCACTGCTCGCGGCGTGCAGCTCGTCGTCGACCTCGTCGACCACGACGACCGCGGCCGGCGGGACGCTCAGCTCGGGCAACTCGTCGTATCTCTCGGCCGACCTCAAGGCCACGGCCGGGACGCTCAACTCGTCTGGCTCGACCTTCGTCCAGCCGTTCTTCAACAGCGCGTTCTTCGGCTACACGGGGAAGAACCCCGGGCTCAAGATCAATTACCAGGGCGTCGGAAGCGGGGCGGGGATCAGCGCTTTCCAGGCGGGCACGGTCGACTTCGCCGCGTCGGACGTCCCGATGAGCTCCTCGGACCTGGCCAAGGTGCCCGCCTCGTCGGGCCCGGTGATCCAGATCCCGGACATCCTCGGCGGGGTGACCGTCTCCTACGACCTGCCCGGGGTCACCAAGCGGCTGCGCCTCGACGCCGCGACGATCGCCGGCATGTTCGACGGTTCGATCAAGAACTGGAACGCGTCGCAGATCACCGCCCTCAACCCGGGGGTGACCCTGCCGTCGAACCCGATCGTCCCCCAGGTGAGGGCCGACAGCTCGGGCACCACCTACATCTTCAGTGACTTCCTCGCGACGGCGGCGCCGTCGGTGTGGACGCTCGGGAAGAGCAAGACCATCAACTGGCCCTCGACCGCCGTGCAGACCCCGAAGAATTCGGGGGTCGCGGCGAGCATCAAGTCGACCCCGTACTCGATCGGTTATGTCGAGCTCGCCTATGCGCTGCAGAACCACTTCACGTTCGCGGCGGTGAAGAACGCAGCCGGCAGCTACGTGGCGCCCTCGATCTCGACGGTTGCCGCCGACGCCGCTCAGAAGACCAGCGTGACGCCGACCGACTTCTCGATCGTGAACGCGCCGGGTACCTCCAGCTATCCGATCTCGGGTTACAGCTGGGCGATCCTGCTGCAGAAACAGACCAGCGCGACGACCGGTGCCCAGACGGTCAAGGTGCTCGACTGGACGACCCACACCGGCGGCGGCCAGGACTACGCCACCAGCCTCGGCTACGTGGTGCTGCCGCCGGCGATCCAGAACAACAACCGGACCCAGCTCCTGACGGTCACCGGTCCGAGCGGGCAGGCCCTGCTCTCCAAGTGACCCGCACGAGTGCGATCCTTCGACGACTGAACGGGAGTTGACGGCGCCAACGTGACCATGGCCGCGCGGCCGGCGCAACGGAGGGCAGGGGGTGGCCGGTTCGCGATAGCGGACCGGCCCTACCGGGCGATGCTGGCACTGACCGGCGTGCTGTTCGTCGCGCTGGTCGCCTGGTTCGTCATCTCCTTCGTCGTCCAGGCGAGGCCGGCGTTCTCGACGCTCGGCTTCTCGTGGATCGTGGGCAAGACCTGGAACCCGAGCCACAACCAGTACGGGCTGCTCCCCTTCATCCTCGGCACCGTCGAGACGACCGCGATCGCGGTGGTGCTGGTCCTCCCCATCGGCCTCGGCACCGCCCTCGCACTCGCGTATCTCGTGCCACGCGGCCTCCGGCCGGTGCTCGGGACCGCGGTCGAGCTCCTCGCGGCGGTCCCGAGCGTGATCTACGGGCTCTGGGGGCTGATCGTCCTCGCACCGTTGTTCCGCGAGCACGTCGAGCCCTTCCTCACCTCGGTCTTCGGCTGGACCGGTCTGTTCGACGGACCGAACGAGGGCGTGGGCCTGCTGCTGGCGGGAGTGATCCTGGCCGTGATGATCCTCCCGACCATGGTGGCCATCTCGAGGGACGTGCTGGCCGTGGTCCCGGTCGAACAGGTCGAGGGCGCGATGGCCCTCGGCGCGACCCGCTGGCAGGTCCTCCGCAAGGTGGTGGTGCCCGGGGCCCGCACCGGGTTGCTCGGTGGGTTCACCCTGGCGACCGGACGCGCCCTCGGCGAGACGGTGGCGGTGGCGATGGTGATCGGCAACTCGCCCTACATCGCGCACTCCCTCAAGTCGACGGCCGCCACCATCCCCTCCCTCATCGTGAACACCTTCGGCGAGGCGAGCGGCACCGAGCTGAGCGCGCTGTTCGGCGCGGCGCTCGTCCTGTTGGTGATCGGCGTGGTCGTCAATACGACCGCGCGGGCGCTGGTTCGAGCGACCGCCGGTGAGGTCGGCGGTACCGCAGCGGTCGGTGTGGCATGAGCTCGCTCCTCCTCGACGCGACCTCCGATCCGATCCTCGAGCGACGGCGCGCGATCCAGGCGATCGCGTCCAGCCGGATCCGCCGCCGGGCGATCGTGTCGAAGGTGGCGCTCGGGGCCTGTTGGGCATGCCTCGCGATCGCGGTGGTACCCCTGGTCGCGGTGGTCGTCTACGTGCTCACCCGGGGGTTGCCGGCCTGGAATGCCGACTTCTTCACCAACTCGACCACCCCGGAGGGCGTCCCCGGCGGCGGAGTGTTCAACGCGATCGTCGGGACCGCCGAGATCGCTGCCATCGCCACCGCGGTGACCGTGCCGTTCGGACTCTTCTGCGGTCTCTTCCTGGCTGAGTCCGACGGATGGGTCGCCGGGGCGATCCGCTTCGTCGCCGACGTGATGACCGGCATGCCGTCGATCACCATCGGCATCTTCGGCTACATCGCCATCGTCAAGACCTCCGGGAGCTACAGCGGGGTCGCCGGCGCCTTCGCCATCGGGTTCATCATGTTGCCGATCATCATCCGCGCCGGCGAGACGGCCATCCGGGGCGTCCCGCGTCATCTCGGGGAAGCGGCCCTCGCCCTCGGCGCACGCCGCGCGACCATCGCCAGGCGGGTGGTGGTCCCCACGGCCCTGCCGGGCATCGTGACCGGGACGTTGCTCGCGATCGCGAGAGGACTGGGTGAGACCGCACCGTTGCTCTTCACCATCTTCGGCAGCGAGTATCTGGAGTGGAACCCCACCAAGCCGATGGCTGCGATCCCGCTCGTCATCTACTCGAACAGCAGCCAGCCGTATCCTGACCTCATCCAGATCGCCTGGGGCGCGGCCCTGTTGTTGTTGGTGGTGGTGCTCGTGCTGAGCATCGGCAGCCGGTTGACCGCGGCATGGCTTCGGCGGGAGCGGCGATGATCGACCCGGGATCCCCGACGACGAGGGACGACGTCGGCCCCAGCACCGGCGAGGTGCTCCTCGGCGGCGAACCGGGCACCCCGGTCATGCAGCTGCGCGACGTCACGGTGTCCTTCGCCGGGCACGACGCGGTGCGGGGGATCAGCCTCGACATCCACCAGGGGGAGATCACCGCGCTCATCGGCCCTTCAGGGTCGGGGAAGACGACGCTGCTCCGAGCGCTCAACCGGATGCACGACACCGAGCGGACCGCATCGGTCAGCGGAGGCGTGCACCTCGGAGATCTCGACGTGTACGCACCGTCCACCAACCCGACGCTGCTGCGGTCGAAGGTCGGGATGGTGTTCCAGCGGCCGAACCCCTTCCCGACCATGAGCATCTACGAGAACGCGGTCGCGGGCCTTCGCTTCAACGGCGTGCGGAAGAAGGCGCTTCTCGACGAGGCCGCCGAGTCGGCACTGGTCGCGGCCGCGCTCTGGGACAGCGTCCGTGATCGGATGAAGGCCCACGCCTCGACGCTCTCCGGCGGCGAGCAGCAACGCCTCTGCATCGCGCGGGCGCTCGCCGTCGAGCCCGAGGTGCTGCTGATGGACGAGCCGACCTCCTCCCTCGACCCCGTCGCGACGAAGCGCATCGAAGAGCTGGTCGGGGAGCTCAAGCGGCGGGTGACCATCGTCATCGTGACCCACAACATGCAGCAGGCCATGCGGGTGTCGGACCGGTGCGCGTTCCTTTTGATGAACGAGGACCGGACCGGCGAGCTCATCGAGACCGGTCCGACGGCAAAGATGTTCAGCGAGCCGTCGGACCCCCGCACCCTCGACTACGTGAACGGCCGCTTCGGCTGAGCGGCCGCCGATCCGGGCGCGAACCTAGGGTCGGAGCGCCCGGTCGGCACCGTCCGGGTCGAGGCGGAAACCCACGCCGCGGACGGTCACGATGAACCGCGGCTGGGACGGATCCGGTTCGAGCTTGGCGCGCAGCCGGTGGATGTGGGTGTCGAGGGTCCTCGAGTCGGAGAGCTCGCGGTCGGGCCAGAGCAGGTCGATCAGCTCGGTGCGGGTCCGCACGTGTCGGGCCGGCGAGAGCAGGGCCGCCAGCAGGTCGAACTCGCGGCGCGAGAGGTGGGTCCGGTGACCCCCGACCCGGACGTCGCGCCGCGCGAAGTCGACGGCCACCGGCCCGAACGTCGCCGTGGTGCCTGGTGCCGAGGTCTCGAAGCGACCGGCATGACCGGGTTCCTCGACCGTCGACAGGCCGTCACCCGCCGGTGCGACCCGCCGGAGGATGGCCTGCATGCGGGCGACGAGCTCTCGCAGGTGGAAGGGCTTGGTGACGTAGTCGGCCGCGCCCAGCTCGAGCCCGAGGACCACGTCGAGTTCGGCGTCGACGGCGCTCACCATCACCACCGGCACCGGAGACAGCGACCGGAGGCGGCGGCAGACCTCGATCCCGTGCATCCCCGGGAGCAGCATGTCGAGCAGCACGATGTCGGGCTGCCGATCGGCGAACAGTCGGAGCCCCTCTGCGCCGTCGGCGGCCACCGCGACCTCGAAGCCCTCGCGGCCGAGCCCGGAGGAAAGTGCTTGGCGATAGGACTCCTCGTCCTCGATCACCAGCACTCTGGTCCTCTCGTCGACGACAGCCATCGGCGGGGGCGACCTCCCGCCGGGACCCTAGGGGAGCTGGGTGAACTTCATCCGAACCGCGAGCAACCGCCCGATGATCGTTGTGTGAACGACGAACTTCACGTGAGCGATCCGAGCGCCAGGCCGAGCGCGGCCGCGGTGAGGCCCGCACCGAGGGACGCCGCGATGTTGATCGCAGTCGCACCCCACTCTGCATTCTCGAGCAAGCGGACGGTGTCGAAGGTGAAGGTGGAGAAGGTGGTGTACGCCCCGACCAGCCCGGTCCCGAGCACGGTGACCCAGGCGGTCGAGAGTCCGTGGTGGTCCGCGGACCCGACGAGGAGCCCGAGGAGGAACGCGCCGGTCACGTTGACGACGAGCGTGCCGAGCGGGAAGTCCGAGCGCGCTCGCCGCTGGAAGGCGTGGTCGACCGCGTATCGGAGCACCGCGCCGAACGCGCCGGCGACAGCGAGGCCGACGACGATCATGCGGGCACCGGATCCTCGTCCTCGTCTTCGTCCGCGTCTGTGTCTGTGTCTGTGTCGACGGTCGCGCCCCCGACTCCAATGGCCATGCCCGCGGCGCGGTCGTACAGCACACCGAGGTCGTCTGGGTCGGGAATGCTCTCCATCCTCCTGGCGCCGACCGTGACGAGTCGGCCGCGGACGACGGTGATCCCCGCGACCGCGGCAGCCAGCCCGACGACGAGGGATGCGGCGAGGTAGAGCGCCGCGAGCCCGGCTCGGCCGTGCTGGCCGCGCTGGACGATCTCGACGGCAAAGGTGGAGAACGTGGTGAAACCCCCGCAGAACCCGATCGCGGCGAAGGGACGGACGAATTGGGTGGGCGGCAAGCGTTCGACGAGGAGAGTCAGGATCGCGGCGAGGACGAAGGAGCCGGTGACGTTGACGAGAAAGGTCGACCAAGGGAACCCGGTCGTCCCGACCGAGAGCACATGATCGGCTCCGTCGCGGGCGAGGGTCCCGAGGGCGCCGCCGAGCGCGATTGCCACGATGCGGGCGAGAGCCTGAGGATGGCGACCACGGTCCGCTCGTACCACCGCCGCTCCCTCGCTCGTGCTCGACTGACCTGTCCGGTAGGAGCCATCAGCCTTGAGCGGCGGTTGTGGCGAGCTCCATCGCCACGACCAGTGTAGAAGGGCGCCGTCGAAGCGTGCGGCGTCGGCGCGGCGGCCAGAAGCGGTGTGCAGGGAGTTGCTCCGACCGGGCCGTGTGGTTCAAGCCGTGGGGGTCCGCCCGCACACCTCCTGCGTCCTACCAGGGGGGAGTTACTGTTGGGCGAATCGGAGTCGGGCGGACTCCTACGGCTTGAAGCGGTAGCCGATCCCGCGCACGGTCACGATGTGCTGGGGATCGGCCGGCTCGAGCTCGACCTTCTTGCGCAGGCGCTTCACATGGGTGTCGAGGGTGCGGCTGTCACCGCGTTTGCGATCACGCCAGATCCGGTCCATGCACTGGCGACGGGTCACCACGTGTCCCGCCTCGGAGACGAGCAGCGCCAGGAGGTCGAACTCCTTGCGGGACAACTCGACGGGCCGGCCGCGTACGGTCACCTCGCGCAGTGATGCGTCGATGGACACGGGGCCGAATGCGTAGGCGCCGCTCGGGCCGGCTTCGGCATCGGCCGGTGATCGCTGCCGCGACCCGCCGGAGGACGGCGCGGATCCGCGCAGTGAGTTCGCGCGGCCGGGCCGGCTTGGTGACGTGGTCAGCGGCACCGGCTTCGAGCGAGAGGACTGCGTCGAGCTCGTCGTCGCGGGCAGTCACCATGATCACCGGAAGACCGGGCGCGAGTGTGACGATCCTCCGAAAGACCGCGAGGCCCTGCGAATCGGCGACCTGCATGTCGAGCAGGACGAGCGAGGGACGGGCGGCGCGGATGAGCGCGGTGCCCTCTTCCTCGCCGGTCGCGGTGACCACGTCGAAACCCTCGACCGAGAGCGTCGCCGCGACCGAGTCCCGCGACGCCGGGTCGTCGTCGATGATCAGGATCGTCGGATGACCCTCCGGCGGAAGGGCGCCCGCAGCGACCTCGCGGTACATGAGTGTGGTGGTCACGCCGCGCCACCTCGACCCCGGGGCGCGCAGGCACCTCGGGCTTCGTGGTGCGGCAACGCCGAAACGGCCCGTCCGCGGTGGGAGCAGCGCGCCGGAGAGGAACTGTGCAACGGGGTTGCCGTGAGAGGCGGTGGAGGCCAGGCCCCCGGACGGGACGAGCCGATCGGCGCACCGCCCGGTCGCCGGCCCGCAAGCGGGCCCGAGCACCGGGCGATCGGATTCGCAGCCATCACCCGAACCCTATGGAGGCCAGGTGAACAGCACGCGATCGTCGCGTCACGGAAAGGTAATCAGTCGGTGATCTAGCCGCGTCGGCCGCGTCGGCCGGGCGGGTCGGCGGCGATGCCGGCCCCCTAGAGTGCGAGGGCGCGGCGGCCGACGGGGTGGCGCCGCCAGGATCGAGGGACCATGGACCTGACTGGTGACCTGGTGGACGTCTCGACCACCGACGAGTGGCGCCGCCTGACCGAGCACTACGCCGTCCTCCGCGATCGGCATCTGCGGGAGCTCTTCGCCGAGGACCCCGACCGCGGGAGTCGGATGGCGCTTTCGGCCGCGGACCTTCTCGTCGACATCTCCAAGCACCGGGTGACCGACGAGACCCTCTCGCTGCTCACGGCCGTCGCACGCCGGGCCGGCGTCGAGCAGCTGCGCGACGCGATGTTCGCCGGCGAGCACATCAACACCACCGAGAACCGGGCGGTCGGTCACGTCGCACTCCGTATGCCCCGCGGCTCCCGCTTCGAGATCGACGGTCGCGACGTCGTCCCCGACGTGCACGAAGTGCTCGATCGGATGGCCGGAGTCGCCGGGCGGATCCGTTCGGGCGAGTGGAAAGGGCAGACCGGTCTCACCATCACGCACGGTGGTCAACATCGGGATCGGCGGCTCCGACCTCGGGCCGGCGATGGCCTACGAGGCCCTTGCCGACTACGCCGCGGAGAACCTCGAGTGCCGGTTCGTGTCCAACGTCGATCCGATCGACCTCTACCAGAAGACCCACGATCTCGACCCGGCCCGCACCCTCTTCGTGGTGAGCTCGAAGACCTTCACCACCCTCGAGACCCTGACCAACGCGACCGCGGCGCGCCAGTGGCTTCTGGAAGGGCTCGGGAGCGGCGACGAGGCGGTGGCCCGGCACTTCGTCGCGGTCTCGACCAACCGCGAGGGAGTCGCCGAGTTCGGGATCGACCCGAAGAACATGTTCGGTTTCTGGGAGTGGGTGGGCGGCCGCTATTCGGTCGATTCGGCGATCGGTTTCTCGCTCATGGTGGCCATCGGCCCGGACGCGTTCGCCGACATGCTCGCCGGCTTCCACCAGATCGACCGCCACTTCGCGACCACGCCGCTCGAGGAGAACCTCCCTGTCGTCCAGGGCATGCTGAACGTCTGGTACCACGAGTTGTTCGGTGCGGAGACCCACGCCGTGCTGCCCTATTCCGAGCGCCTCGCGCGGTTTCCCGCGTATCTCCAGCAGCTGACCATGGAGTCGAACGGCAAGTCGGTGCGCCGCGACGGCTCACCGGTGTGGGGCCCGACCGGGGAGATCTTCTGGGGCGAGCCGGGGACCAACGGACAGCACGCCTTCTACCAACTCATCCACCAGGGCACCCTGCTGATCCCCGCGGACTTCCTCGGATTCGCCGAATCGACCCGCGACGAGGGTGACCAACAGGACCTGTTGATGGCCAACTGCTTCGCGCAGTCGGCGGCACTGGCGTTCGGACGCACCGCGGAGGAGGTCGCAGCCGACGGGACCCCCGCCGGCCTCGTGCCGCACAAGGTGATGCCAGGGAACCATCCGACCTCGACCATCTTGGCTCCGAAGCTGACCCCCTCGGTGCTCGGCCAGCTCGTCGCGCTCTACGAGCACACCGTGTTCACGGAAGGGGCGGTCTTCGGCATCGATTCGTTCGACCAATGGGGCGTCGAGCTCGGCAAGGCGATGGCCGTGGAGCTCGCTCCGGCACTCACCGGTACAGAGCCGCCCGACCTCGGGAGCCAGGACAGCTCGACCGCCGCGCTCGTCGGGCGCTACCGCGCAATGCGTGGTCGCCGGACCTGATTCAGGCCGACGCCAGGGTCTTCCAGAGTGACCAGTAGGTCGGGTAGGTCAGCGAGTCGGTGATATAGCCCGAGCGCTCCAATTCGGCGTTGAAGGCCGGTAGGTTGCGCCAGGGAACTCCCATGTCGACGTGGTGCGCGAGATGGAGACCGGTGTGGAACGGCACGAACCAGAATCGAGCGAGCCAACTCTGGCGCACGTGGTGCGTGGTCACCCGTCGGTCCCCGCCGGACTCGAGCCCTCCGTGCTCGGCGATCGAACGGAGACGGTTGAGCACCCGCCACTGGGTCATCCAGGGGAGCCACCAGAGCAGCGGGTAGATCCACCACCGACCGGTCGTCGCCCAGAGGACCGCCCAGAGCACCACTTGGGTCCCGAGGATCGAGAGCGAGATCGGTCGGAAGGTCTTCGACTTCAAGGACTTGAACAGCGGAGTGAAGTTCTTCCAACCGGAGATCCCGACCGCGTCGCGCACCAGCCGCCGGCGGAGCGCGCTTCGATCACATGGGTAGCCGCCGTAGAAGCGGATGTCCGGGTCGCCCGCCCCGAACTCCTCGCGGTGGTGTGCGAAGTGACCACGGCGGTAGATCGAGATCGGAGTGAAGGTCGGGTAGGCGAGGAGCCAGGTCCCGACGAAGTCGTTGACGCGCTTGTTGGTGAAGAGGAGCTTGTGGGCCGCCTCGTGCATCAAGATCGCGAAGCGCGCGTACATGGGCCCCATCAGAATGAAGGCCGCGAGGTAGGCGAGCGGCGAGTCGAGCCACACCGCGACGCCGATGATCAGCGCGACCCAGCCCCACACCGATGCGACGGTGAGCGCGTTGCGCACATCGTCGATCCGGCGCAGGTCACGGCGCAGCTCCGGACGGCACATCCCGTTGTCGAGCAGCCGCTCGGTCGGGAAGACCTCGGGACGCCGGGTCGCATCGGGCACCATCGTGGTGGCCATGCCGGTACATTACAGTTCTTCATCAGATGATGCAAGATAGTAAGGTTCCCTTCACCGCCCGATCGGTCTTGGCGAGCGCCCTCCTCGGGGAGGAGCCGCCTGAGCTGCCGGTTTCCCATCTGGTGCACCTCGCCGGACTCTTCGGCATCAACGAGAACCGGGCCCGGGTGGCGCTCAGTCGCATGGCGGCTGCCGGTGAGGTGACGACCGACGGCGCGGGGCGCTATCGCCTGGCCGGTCGACTGCTCGAACGCCAAGCGCGCCAGAACGAGAGCCGGCAGGGCGAGTCGGTCCCGTGGAAGGGCGAGTGGCGCATGGCGGTCATCGTGACCACCGGGCGATCGGCGGAGGAGCGGACGGCTCGCCGCAAGCGGCTGGTGCTCGCGCGGTTGGCGGAGCAGCGCGAAGGGTTCTGGCTCCGGCCCGACAACATCGAACTGCGTCCCGATCCCGCTCATGATCCCGATCTCGCGCTCTACTCGGGGGCGCCCGACGTGCCGCCGGATGAGCTGGTCGCGAGCCTCTGGGATCTCGACGGCTGGGCCGGGCGCGCGGAAGCGCTGCGGGTGGAGCTTGCTCGCCTCACGCCCAGCGGTCCCGCCGACCTCGCGCCCGGGTTCGAGTTGTCGGCCGCAGTGCTCCGCCACCTGCTGGCCGATCCCTTGTTGCCCGAGGAACTGTTGCCGGGGTCGTGGCCGGGGCGCGCGCTGCGCGAGACCTACGACCGCTGGGACAAGCGGTACCGGCAGGTGCTGCGTGCCTGGGGACGGAACGCCTGAGGCGCCGCGCTCTTCTAGGATCGTCCGACCGGCGGTGAGACCCGGCGCGCTTCGGGGATGCGAGGAGTGACGGCACGATGAGCGAGAACGACAACGGACTTCCCTTCGCCGGGCGGGTCGCGGTGATCACCGGAGGGGGACGCGGTCAGGGGAGGAGTCACGCGTTGGAGTTCGCCCGCCTCGGAGCGGACGTCGCGATCTGCGATCTGTGCGAGGACCTCTCGAGCGTCGGTTACCCGCTCTCGCGCCGCGAGGATCTCGACGAGACGGCCAAGCTGGTCGAAGAGCAGGGACGACGGTCTCTCGCCTCGGTGGCGGACGTGCGCGATCTCGACGCGATGATCTCCTTCGTCGACGGCGCGGCCGAGACTCTCGGGTCGGTCGACATCCTGGTGGCGAACGCGGGGGTCTCCGCGATGACCTCGATCCTCAGCATGGATGCGCGTCAGTGGAGCGAGACGATCGACACCAACCTGACCGGCGTGTTCAACGCGATCCGCGCGGCTGCACCTCACATGCGCCGGCAGCGCTGGGGCCGGATCGTCGGGATCTCCTCGATGCTGGGCCGGTCCGGGTATCCGGGGGTGTCGGCGTACGTGACCTCCAAGTGGGGTGTGATCGGCCTGTGCAAATCGGTCGCCTACGAGCTCGCCCACTTCGGGATCACCGTCAATGTGGTCGCGCCGGGGAACATCTCGACCCCGATGATCCACAACGACACCCTCTACCGGCTGATGCGGCCCGATCTCGAGCACCCGGGGATCGACGACGTGGCACCCGGGATGGCCGCACTCCATGTGCAGCCGGTTCCCTGGCTCGAGCCCGAGGAGGTTACTGCGGCCGTGGTGTTCCTCGCGTCGGAGGCCGGTCGGCACATCACCGGATCGGTGATCGACGTCGACGCCGGGGCCGCCGCGAAGTTCACCGGCTGACACTCGTCACCGACGAAGGTCCTCGATCGCCTCTCGTTCGCCCTGCTCTCCCCGCGCATTGCGATCCCGCGAGGCGCGCCAGAGCGCACCGCCCAGGAGACCGAGGAGAAGAAGCATCGCGACGACGAACACCAGCAACTCAGCGATCACCGTCAGGTCCTACGACGGGCTCGCGAGTACCCGGCGGTCGCCGGCTCGAGAGGATGCGCCCGGGCCACCCTTACTGCCGGCTCATCGCGGTGCGTTCCGTCGCCCGGGCGTGCTCGACCCCGTCTCCGGCCGAGCCGGCTCCCTCGGGCGGGAGGAGCTCGACATCGAGTCGCCGGAACCTGCCCTCGAAGCGGAACGGCGCCCGGTAGCGCTCGCTCACCGCGGATCCGTCGTCGTACCCGACACTCGCTCCGACGCTCGAGATGATGGTCATCGCGAAGGGCAGCACCACCGATCCGGACGGAGCACCGTCGACGTGAAGGGTGATCTCTCCGCCCCGCCCGTTGCGGCGGAACCGTGCGCCGACCCTGGTCGGCCCGGACGGAACTTCGATCTCGGAGACCACGATCCGGTGGTCGCCGAAGCAGTTGTAGTCGAGGACGAGGCGCTCTTCCTGGACGAAGAGGCTCACCCCCGAGTTCTCGGTGCCGGAGGCGAAGAGCACCCCGGACTCTCCGGCGGCCCGCTCGATCGTCGCGGTCATGTCCCAACCCCTGGAGCCGAGTGCAGGGGCGACCTGTGCCGGCAGCGGCGACATCGGGGGGAAGTAGACGTAGTGCCGGTCGGCGGGGTGGGGAGAGTGGTCGCGGTAGCGGGTGGCGAACAGCTCGAGGGTCCGGTCGTCGAGGGGCAGCACGCCGTAACGTGCCGCCTCCTCCCACCAGCGGGCGACGAGTTGGTCGACCTTCTCGGGCATCGACGCGGCCAGGTCGTTGCACTCGGAGCGGTCCTCGTCGAGGTGGTAGAGCTCCCATCTGTCGTCGTCGAAGGGGATGCCCGGTTGGTGGCGGGTCACCGCCTTCCATCCGTCGGCGTAGAGCGCACGATGGCCCATCATCTCGAAGTACTGCACCCGCGCGTCGCCCGGCACCTCGGGCGTGTCGAAGGTGGACGCCATCGACACGCCGGAGATCGGGAGCTGGTCGACACCGCGGTAGGTCGCGGGCGCCTCCGCACCGACCAGTTCGTAGATCGTCGGGACGATGTCGGTCACGTACTGGAACTGGTCGCGCAGTCCGCCGCGATCGGTGACACGGTCCGGCCAGTGGACGATCAGCGGCACGTGGACGCCACCCTCGTGGGTGTTCTGCTTGTACCACTTGAACGGGGTGTTGCCGGCCTGCGCCCAACCCCACGGATAGTTGGCGTGGCTGTGGGGGCCGCCGATGTCGTCGAGACGCGCGATCGCCTCGTCGGGCGTCTCGACCAACAGGTTGAAGTACTTCATCTCGTGCAGTACGCCGAAAGGTCCACCCTCCTGGCTCGCGCCGTTGTCCGAGAGGAGCAGGAACAACGTGTTGTCCATCTCTCCGAGGGCCTCGAGGGCGGCCACCAGCCGACCGATCTGGTCGTCGGTGTGCTCGAGGAACGCGGCGAAGGCCTCCTGTAATCGGGCGGCCAGGCGCCGCTGGTTCTCCGGGAGGCTCTTCCACGGCTCGACACCGGGATTGCGGGGGGCGAGCTGGGTGTCCTCGGGGAGCAGCCCCATGCTCCGTTGGCGCGCGAACCAGCGGTCGCGTGCGGCGTCCCATCCGTCGTCGAATCGGCCGCGGTGGCGCGCGAGATAGGCGGCCGGGGCCTGATGGGGCGCGTGACATGCTCCGAAGGCCAGATAGGTGAAGAAGGGGCGATCGGGCCGGACCGACTTTGTGTCGTGGATGAAGCCGATCGCGCGGTCGACCAGGTCCTCGCTCAGGTGGTACCCCTCTTCGGGCTTTCCGGGCGGCGAGATCGCATGGTTGTCGTAGACGAGTTGGGGATGGAATTGATCGGTCTCCCCCTCGAGGAAGCCGTAGTAGCGGTCGAAGCCGCGCTGGCAGGGCCACTGGTCGTAGGGTCCGGCCGCGGAGGCGTTCTCCATGGAGCAGAGGTGCCACTTGCCGAGTGCGAAGGTCGCGTAGCCCTCGTCGCGGAGCACCTCTGCCACGGTCGCAGCGCGATGGGTCACCGACCCGCGCATGTGCGGGAAGCCGCTGTCGAAGTTCGAGATCGAGCGCATCCCGACGGTGTGGTGGTTCCTGCCGGTGAGCAGCGCGGCGCGGGTCGGCGAACAGAGGGGTGTGACGTGGAAGTTGGTGTACCGGAGGCCGCCCGCGGCGAGGCGGTCGATGGCCGGAGTGGCGAGGTCCGACCCGTAACACCCGAAGTGGGAGAAGCCGGTGTCGTCGAGGAGCACGAGGACCACGTTCGGGGCGCCCGCAGGTGGGTGCGAATCCGTCGGCCACCAGGGCGTAGAGTCCGCGAAGGTGCGCCCGATCTCGCCGCCGAAAGGCTCCTGGCCGCTCATCTGCGCGTCCTCTCCGGTCCGGGCTGTTCCCCGACTCGCGCAGGGGCGCGCCGTGCGGACCGGTCAACTGAATGTTTGCGCCGACAATAGAGTCGGCGCGGTCTGTCGTCCACCGCGGTTGCGCCCGTGGTGGAAGCGACGCGACCGATCGGACCCGGCGCCGGCGCGGGTCAGTGCATTCGTTCTCGCGGGCGAGCGGCCGGAATGCCCGCGGTCGGCGCTCTCACGACGTGCGGCGCGACGCCCGCCGGCGCGAGTCGCGAAGGGTGGGACGTGGTTCGACGCTGACGGACGCTTTGGCGTTCGCCCGACCCGGCCGCGACCAGGCACGCGAGTGCGACGAGCAGGTCGGCGGCGCCCACCGCCGGTGAGCCGGGTCCGTGCGGATCCACGAGGAGAGCCAGCGTCGCGGCGGCGAGCAGCATGCACGCCCGGACCAGGTAGCGCTCGGGAACGGTCCGCCCCTCACCGGGCATCGGGTGGGTCAGGCGCAGGGCGACGCCGAGGCAGGCGAGGGTGAAGAGAGCGGAGCCGGCCGGGCCGACCACGACGGCCGACGCACCGATGGTGCCGAGCGACCCGTACCCTTCGAGCACGGACACCACGGCGAGGAGGACCAACGCGGGAGTCCGGAGCCCCATCGGGCGACGAGGGTCGAGCGCGTCAGCCGATGCCATCGCCGCGCCGCCCGCCGGTTCTCCCCCAGTGGACATCCCGTTCAGCTTTCGGTGCCGTCGCCGACCGCCTCCCGCACCTCGAATCGTACGGAGCGGACCCGCGCCTGACGCGGATACACGCGACGGAGCCCTCTCTCCGGACCGCTGGTCCGACGGATGGACCGATGCAGGCCGCCGTACACTGCAGATATGTACTCCGGTGGCTACGGCCATGGTTCCTGGTTCTTCGTACTGATCCCCCTCGCCCTGCTCGCGTTCCGAGCACTCTCGTCGAGTCGCCGGAGGGCTCCGCGCCGGCCGCAGGCTCCACCCTCGTTCTTGGTCGGACACCCGACCTCACCAGGTTCTCCTCCGACCCCGCCACCCGGGAACCCGGCTGGGGCCGGCACGACCGGTACACCCGCCGGTTGGTTCACCGATCCGTTCGTCAAGCACGAGCAGCGTTACTGGTCGGGGACCGAGTGGACCGAGCACGTCGTCGACGACGGCGTCCCGGGCAGCGACCCGCCGCCCCCCCGCCCGGGCGACGCGAACTGAGCCCGCGGGTCGCCTGCTCGGCGCACACGCCGGCTCGGCGGGTGTCAGGCCAGGATCCGCTCCCACCCGTCGCCGGGTGCGGCCATGAAGACGGTGGTGAGCCGCATGGACCGGTGGAGCCATCCCCCAGCGTTGCGCTCGTAGACGTCGTCCTCGTAGCCGCACATCCAGTAGGAACGCCCGTCGAGTCGCCGGCACGGGCAGAGCAGGTCCCATCGAGCCTCGGCCCGGTCGCCGTCGACGGAGATCCGTGGCTTGAGGAACAGGTGGCGTGAGAAATCGAGGGTCGGTGTGGCGAGGCGCGCCGCGATCTCCTCGCGCCCGACCGCCCGGCCGAGGGCAGGACCGCCGTCCCAGACACCGTCCTCGGTGAACAGCGCGGCGATGTCGCGCGCGATGCCCTCGAGCTCGTCCGGCCCGACCAGCGCGCCGCCCGAACAGCGCGCGTCGACGAGCTCTCCGTAGAGGGCCTTCAGTTCCTGGATCTGCAGCACGCCCTCGGCGGCGTCGACTCTGCGGCGAAGTGCGTCGAGCTCACGCGCGAGCTCCTCGACGGTGTCCATGGCGTCTCCTCGATCAGCGTCGCCGAGCGGGTGAGCCCCGCGGGCGCCGGCACCAGTATCGGCGATCCGCGCCTCGGTACACTCGGCGCCGACTGTGTGACCAGAGACCAGGGAGGCGTCGTGGCGGTAACCGGACTTGCGAACCTGGCGATGAAGGTCGCCGATCTCGACGAAGCCTGTGACTTCTACGAGGCGTCCGGCGCGATGGTGCGGGACCGGATGCAATGGGGAGGCGGTGAACGGGCCGACGTCTTCCTCGGCCCGGTGATGATCACCCTCTTCACCCGTGCGATCTACGAGGACGCGGTCGACCTCCCACCCGAGGGGTTCCTCCATCCGGCGCTCTTCACCGACGACCTCGACGTCGAGCTCGAAGGCCACCGGGTCCTCTGGGGGCCCGAGATCGTCGAAGGCACCTTCGGCACGCGCCGCATCGCCTTCGTCGAGGCCCCGGGCGGCATCCGTCTCGAGTTCATGGAACAGCTCGAGGAACCCCGAGAACGCTCCGGCCGGGCCGAGTCGTAAGGTGGGCACGATGGAGATGCGGACCCTCGGCGGCACCGGCATCAAGGTCACCCCTCTCTGCCTCGGTGCGATGATGTTCGGGGCCTGGGGGAACCGCGATCACGACGACTCGGCCCGGATGATCCACCGTGCACTCGACGCCGGCATCAACTTCGTGGATACGGCGGACGTCTACTCCGCGGGAGAGTCGGAGGAGATCGTCGGGAAAGCGCTCACCTCGGTGGACCGGTCGAAGATCGTCCTCGCGACCAAGGTGTTCTCGCCGATGGGGGCGGACCCCAACGAGATGGGCAGCTCGCGTCGTTGGATCATCGCCGAATGCGAGAACAGCCTGCGGCGGCTCGGGACCGACTACATCGACCTCTACCAGGTCCACCGGCCCGATCCCTCGGCCGACATCGACCAGACCCTCGGGGCCCTGAGCGACCTCGTCCACGCCGGCAAGATCCGCGCGTTCGGCAGCTCCACCTTCCCCGCCGAGCAGATCGTCGAGGCGCAGTGGGTCGCCGAGCGGCGCGGGCGCGAGCGTTTCATGACCGAGCAACCGCCGTATTCGATCCTCGTCCGCGGCATCGAGCGCGACGTGCTGCCGGTCGTGCAGAACTACCGGATGGGTGTGCTCTCGTGGAGCCCGCTCGCGGGCGGCTGGCTGTCGGGCAGCTTCGGCGAGGGCAAGGAGAACACCAGTCGCCGTTCCGCGATGATCCCGGATCGCTACGACCTCTCCCTTCCGGCCAACAAGGAGAAGCTCACGCGGGTCAACGCGCTCGGCGCGCTGGCCGACGAGGCGGGCCTCACCATCCTCGAGCTCGCGCTCGCCTTCGTGCTGGAGCATCCCGCGGTGACCGCGGCGATCATCGGACCGCGCACGATGGAACAGCTCGAGTCACAGCTCGGTGCACCGTCGATCCGCCTCGAGGAGGCGGTGCTCGACCGGATCGACGAGATCGTGCCGCCCGGCACCAACGTCAACGTGGTGGATACCGGATGGACGCCCCCGGCCCTGGCCGACCCGCGCCTGCGCCGGCGCCGATCGCGGGCGAACGCGAAGTAGCCGGTTCGCCGCTCAGCGCTCGGTCGCGGCCCGGTCCTTCAGTTCGATGACCACCTCGAGGTAGTCCTGATCGCCCACGTTGCGTGCCGTCTCGACGCCGCCGCGGCGGACCGGCACCACCGCGCCGGGCACCACATCGGCTTCGAGGTAGTCGCGGTAGGGGCCTTCGGAGTCGGGCTCGGGAACCACTGCGATGCGGTCACCGGCAACCTGCACGAGGAGATGGTCGAGATCATGGCGGTGGACGTCGCTCTCCTCACCGGGAGCGAGGCGCACCTGCCACACACGGACCCGGTCGTCTTCGAACACGACCCGCGTCCCGACGGCACCGAGCGAGCGATCTTCGGTCATGTCTCCTCCTCCGCAGCGGCGCCGCGCAGGCAGAAGCGCGCGAGCTGCTCGACGCCGATTGACGTGGGGCGGGTGCCCCGGATCAGGTGGGCCTGCAGGGTGGCGAAGGTGAGCCGGAAGATGGCCTCGGCGTCGCGCCGCACGTGCTCGGGGTCGTCGGAATCGCGGGCGGCGCCGGAGAGGGCCTCGACGAGGAGATCCACCAACATGTCGACCGAAGCCTGCTGCTCGGCGGGGAACAGCTGGGCAAGCCGGTCCTCGTTGGCGACGAAGGGGCGCGACCGTGCTGCCGCGCGGATCGGAGGCCTGAGCGAGCACACCGGCGATCCAGGCCCGGACCTTCGCCTGAGGCGTCGGCTCACCCTGCATGCGGTGGGTCAGGTATTCGACGAGCCGCCGCCGACCTTCGTCGAGGAGGACGAGCATCAGCTCGTCCTTCGACCGGAAGTAGCGGTAGAAGCCCTGGGTCGAGAGCCCTGCCTGGGCGAGGATGTCCCGCAAGGAGGGCTCGAGTGTGCCGCTGCGCTCGATCAGGTCGTAGGTGGCCTCCATGATCCGGCGCACGTCTTGCTCGTAGCGCTCCTGCCGGTCGGCCACCGAGCGCTCGATGGCCCGCCGGGCAAGGCTCTCGGTCATGGGTGCTGGCACCGGGCGCCCGTCCTCCACTCGTCGAACAGCGTTGCACCACTCTAAGATCAGCGTTCTCGATCGGCAAGAGCACGCACGGACAGGCAGCAACAGGCCAAGGAGCGCAGCCCTGGAACCACCTCCCCTCCGGATCGGCGACATCTTCGCCAACGCCGCTCGGGCGGTCCCCGACCGTGTCGCGGCGGCACTCGGCGACCGGTCGCTCACCTTCGGCTCGCTCGAATCGGAGTCGAACCGTGTGGCCCACGCCCTCTCCTCGCAGGGCGTCGGGCGCGGCAGCCGGGTGGCACTCCGGTGCACGACCAACCTCGACGCCGTCCTCGTCTTCGCCGCGCTCGCCAAGCTCGGCGCGGTCTTCGTGCCGATCAACGGTCTGCTCGGCGACAAGGAGGCCGCCGCGATCGTCGGCCGCGCCCGCGCCGACCTCCTCGTGCAGGAGGGAGGCGGGTCGCCACGCTGCGACGCCACGGTCGTCGAGCTCGGCGCGCTGGTCGAGTCCGCGCGAGGCCTGAGCGCGGTGGCCCCGGAGGTCGAGGGGCCCGACGAGCGCGACCCGCACGTGGTCTTCTTCACCAGCGGCAGCACCGGTGCGCCCAAAGGCGCAGTCCTGTCGCACCGCGTCGACTACCTGCGCAGCCATCCCGGAGCCTTGCTCGAGCCCCGGGGCGCGATGGTCTGCCCGTACCCGCTGTTCCACATGGGCGCCTGGACCATCGCGCTCCAGCAGTGGCAGGCGCGCGACGCGGTGGTGCTCGTGTCGTCGGCGACCGCCGAGGAGATCGTCGCGGCGGTCGAGCGGCACGCGGCCACCCGGCTGAACTGCATCCCGGGCGTCTGGCGGCGCATCCTCGACCACCTCGTGGCCTTCGGGCCTCAGCCGTTGTCGACCGTCCGGTTCGCCGACACCGGCACCTCGGCCACGCCGGTCGAGCTGCTTCGTGAGATCGCGTCCGCCCTCCCCGACGCGCACGTCCGGGTGTTCTACGGGTCGACGGAAGCGGGCAGCGTGGCCAGCCTCGACCACACCGACATCGAACGGAAACCGGGAAGCTGCGGCGTCCCCGTACCCGGGAGCCGGGTCCGGGTCGCGGAGGACGGCGAGCTCTGGGTGCGCAATGCCACGCTGTTCGACGGCTACCTCGACGACGCCGACGCGACCGCGGGGTGTCTCGTCGACGGCTGGTACCGGACCGGCGACCTCGCGGACGAGGACGAAGACGGGTATCTCCGCATCGTCGGGCGCGCGCGGGACGTCATCCGGACGGGTGGGGAGACCGTCTCGCCCGCCGAGGTCGAAGAGGTCCTCTCGACGATGCCGACGGTTCGTGAGGTGGCGGTGGTCGGGCTGGCGAACGCCACTTGGGGGGAGATCGTCTGCGCGGTGGTGGTCGCCGATCCCGCCGCGGGCGCTCCCACCCTCGAGGACCTGCGCCGGCACTGCGCTCGTCACCTCGCGCGCTTCAAGCATCCGCGGGCGATCCGGGTGGTGGACACGCTGCCACGCACCGCCTCGACCGGCCAGGTCCAGCGCCGTCTGCTCGCGGAGCAACTTGCCACCGAGCGACCGACCGGAGGGTGATCGGGCGCCGCCGAGGCTGCTCATGGTGAGCGGTTGCAGAACGGCGTTCTGTATTTCTAGAATCAACGATCTATGGAGCGCGAGGTGCTCATGACCGGGATCGGGGGCCAAGGCGTGCAGCTCGCCTCGGCCGTGCTCGCCCACGCCGCGGTGGCCGAGGGCCGCGAGGCGCAGGTGTTCGGCAGCTACGCGGGGATGATGCGCGGAGGCGCCACCGAAACCACCGTCGTGCTCGCCGATGCACCCATCGAGGCACCCCCGACGGTGACCCGGGCGTGGGCGGTTCTCGTCATGCATCGCGAGCACGCCGCGCCGGCGCTCGCCCGGCTGCGAAGTGGCGGCCTCGCGTTCTTCGATCCCTCGCTCATCACCGAGCTGCCGGCGCTCGAGAGCGCGGTCGGGGGCGCGACGGTCGTCGAGGTGCCGGCCGTCGATCTTGCCCGCGAGGCGGGTCACGCGATGGCAGCCTCGATGGTGATGGTCGCGGCGTGCGCAGGTACCACCGGTCTCGTCGGGCTCACGTCGCTCCTCGACGCGACGCGCAGCCTCCTTCCGCCTTACCGTGCGCAGCATCTCGAAGTGAACGAGCGGGCCCTCCGAAGGGGGTACGCGGCGGTGTCCCGACAGCTGGGAGCCGCGTGGGACGCACCCACGCCGGTGGCGTCGTGAGCGAGCGCCCAACGGTGACCACGCGGGGGACCGTCGTGATCGACGTCGAAGCCTGCAAGGGATGCAACCTCTGCATCGACGCGTGCCCGCCGCGGGTGCTCGAGATGACAACCACCGAGGTGAACGCCCGTGGCTACCGCTACCCGCGCCTCCGCGCCGGGTGCACCGGATGCCGCGCCTGTTCGCAGATCTGTCCCGACTTCGTCTTCCAGGTCTACAAGTTCGAGAGGCCCGAGGACCTGCCGACATGAGCGGGCCGGCGACCGCGCCCATCGGACCCGCTCCGGCCACCTCGGTGGCCGAGCGGCGTCTCCTCGAGGGGAGCGAGGCGATCGCCCGGGCGATGGTCGCCGCGGGTTGCCGCTTCTTCGCCGGCTATCCGATGACGCCCTTCACCGAGGTGCTCGAGCACATGGCGCGCCTGCTCCCCTCGGTCGGCGGCGTCTGCATGAACGCCGAGAGCGAGCTCGAGGCGGTGGGCATGGCGTGGGGCGCGGCCGCCACCGGAACCCGGGCCGCGACCGGCTCCACCGGACAGGGCCTCTCGCTCATGCAGGAATCGCTCGCCGAGATCACTCTCGCCCGGCTGCCGCTCGTCGTCCTCGACATGTCCCGCGCACAGGGCGACTACTTCCAGGCGACCCGCGGCGGCGGTCACGGCGACTACCGCCACCTGGTGCTCGCGCCAGCCGACGCGGGCGAGGCGGTCGAACTGGTGGGGATGGCCTTCGAGCTCTCCGAGCGGTGGCGGAACCCGGTCGTGGTGATGGGTGACTACTACCTCGCCCACACCGCGCGCTCGGTGACCCTGCCCGACCCGCGGTCGCCCGAACGGCCGCCGTGGGCACTCGACGGCTCCTCCGGTGGGAGCGGCAAGGCCAAGATCCTCTCCTTCCTCGGCACGGTGAAGCAGCGCCACGACGTCGGCTTCGACCTCGCCACCCACTACGCCGCGTGTGCCGCCGCCACGTCCGAGATGGCAGCCGGCGTCGAGCCGCTCGCCGAGGTGGTCGGCACCGACGACGCCGAAGTGGTCGTCGTCGCGTTCGGCTCACCGGCGACCTACGTTCGCGCCGCGGTGAAGGAGCTCCGTTCGCGCGGGATCGCCGCCGGGTACGTGCGGCCGGTCACCCTCTTCCCCTTCCCCTCCGAGGCGGTCGCCCGTGCGGCGAGGGGTGCGAAGTCGGTCGCGGTCTACGAGAACAACCAAGGCCAGATGCTCGACGACGTCCGGTTGGCGGTCCTCGACCGCGCACCGGTGCACTTCATCGGTGGCCTCAGCCTCGACAGCTCGGGATTCGGCATCGCGCCCGACCTCGACGTCGACCTGCTCGCCTCGCGGATCGAGGGGATCCTGTGAGCTTCGTCCCGACCGACCGGCCGCCCGAGGCACCCGCGCGCCTGGTCGACGACTTCACGCCGTCGCTGATCGACGTCGGCGCGCACCACCTCTGCCCCGGCTGCGGCGAGCCGGTCGCGATGAGGTGTGCGGTCGAGGCGATCGCCGAGCTCGGGCTCACCACCAGCGCGATCGCCGTCTTCGGCATCGGCTGCTACACGGCGTTCGCCAACAACCTCGACATCGAGGTGCTCCAGGCGCTGCACGGCCGGGCGCCCTCCGTCGCGACCGGGGTGAAGCGCTCGCGGCCGGACACCTTCGTGGTCACCGTCCAAGGCGACGGGGACATGGCGAGCGAGGGACTCCAGGAGGTGCTCCACGCCGCGGCCCGCGCCGAGCAGGTCACCTGCATCATGCTGAACAACGGGGTGTTCGGCGAGACAGGCGGACACATGACCGCCACCACGGTGCTCGGGCAGCGGACGAAGACCAGCCTCGAGGGACGGGACGTGCACCTCCATGGGGGCCCGGTGCTCCTCGCCCCGCTGCTCGCCCAGATCGACGGCAGCGCCTTCGTCGCTCGCGGCGCGGTGAACTCGGCGGGGAACGTCGCCCGGACCAAGCGATACCTGCTGCGCGCGTTCGAGGCCCAGCGCGCGGGGGTCGGCTTCTCGTTCGTCGAGATCTTGACCATGTGCCCGACCGGGTGGTTCGTCGAGACCGACGAGGCTCCGGCGTACCTCGAGGAGACGCTCGCGGCGGTGCACACGCCCGGAGTGCTGAAGGACGTGCTGGCGGAGTGAGCGGGCCGGTGGGCAACGGACCGGTCGTCGCCGTCCACGGCGGCAGGGTCGGCGACGCGATCCTGCTCGGATTGCGCGGCTCCTTTCCCGAGTCCGAGTTCGTGGCGGCGGGGGAGGAGGCGGCGAACGCGCGGGCCGAGGTGCTCGTCACCTTGAACGACGAACGGGCCTCGATCGAAGCGGCGCTCACCGACGGGATCCGGTGGGTGCACGTGCTCGGTGCCGGCATCGACGGCTTTCCGCTGGACGCGCTCGCCGGCAGAACGGTCACCTGCTCGAAGGGGGCGAGCGCCCCGGCGATCGCCGAGTTCGTGCTCGCCTGCATGCTGGCCTTCGAGAAGCGGCTGCCGGCGACGTGGGTGTCGGAACCTCCGCCCGAATGGAATACGGCCGCGCTCGGGGGCCTCGAGGGGCGGACGCTCGGCATCGCCGGAGTCGGCTCGATCGGCTCGGAGGTCGCCAGGCGGGCGCTCGCCTTCGAGATGGAGGTGCTCGGGCTCCGGCGGACCGCTGCTCCGACCCCCGTCGAGGGAGTGACGCCCGCCGCGGCATTGGACGAGCTGCTCGAGCGCTCGGACCATCTGGTGCTCGCCGCGCCGGCGACCGCCGCGACCGCCGGCCTGCTCGACGACGAGACCCTCGCCAAGGTGAAGCCCGGCGTGCACGTGGTCAACGTCTCGAGGGGTTCGCTGATCGACCAGGACGCACTCCTCCGCTCCCTCGACGACGGCCGCGTCGGGATGGCCTCGCTCGACGTGGTCGATCCGGAGCCGCTTCCCGAGGGCCACCCGCTCTACGCCCATCCCCGCGTGCATCTCTCACCGCACGTGTCGTGGTCGTCGCCACGCTCGGTCATTCGTACCTTCGAGATCTTCGCCGACAACCTCTCTCGTTACCGGAAGGGCGAGCTGCTTCGCGGACACGTCGACCTCGAGGCGGGCTACTGATGACCGAGGAGCTCGTCCTCTGTTCGGGCACCTTGCCGCGCACTGTCCCCTTCGCCGAGCGGGTTGCCGCCGCGGCCCGGGCAGGGTTCGCCGGCATTTCTCTCTGGGGCCGTGACTATGCAGCCGCGCGTGCGGAGGGCCTGTCCGACGAGGACCTCCGGGTGATGCTCGGCGACCACGGTCTCTACGTGGCCGAGCTCGACCCGGCCTGGTGGTGGCTACCGGGAGCCTCGGAGGTGTCCATCCCACCTTCCCTCGACACCGAGGACGTGTTCCGCTTCGGGGAGGAGGACCTGTTCGCGGTCGCCGACGCCCTCGGCGCGCGTTCGCTCAACGCGGTCGACGTCTTCGGCGGACAATGGTCGGTCGAGGACGCGGCCGAGGAGTTCGCCGGCCTCTGCCGGCGGGCGGGGGACCACGGCCTGCTCGTCCACCTCGAGTGGCTGCCCTGGTCGAAGATCCCCGACCTCGCGACCGCGACGGAGATCGTCCGGCTCGCCGACCGGCGCAACGGCGGCCTGAACGTCGATGCGTGGCACCTGGTGCGAGCGGGCGACACGCCCGCGGACCTCGCCAAGGTGCCCGGCGAGCTCGTCCTCGGAGTGCAACTCGACGACGGTCCGGGTGCCCCCGAGGCCGATCTCGTCCACGCGACGCTGCACGACCGTCTGCTCCCCGGAGAGGGCGAGTTCGACCTTGCCGGCATCGTCGGGGCGCTCCGCGCGACGGGCACCGCCGCACCGATCGGGGTCGAGGTGTTCTCCGACTCGCTCCACGCGGTGCCGGCCGACGAGGCGGCCCAGCGGGCAGCCGAGAGGACCCGACGAGTCCTGAGGGAGGCCGGATGATCCGCGCAGTGGTGATCGGGACCGGGTTCGGGTCGGTCACCCACGTCCGCGCGCTGCGCGAGGCGGGCATCGAGGTCGCGGCGCTGGTCGGTCGCGACGCGGACAAGACCACGCGGCGGGCCGAGCTGGTCGGTGTGCCGCTCGCGCTCACCTCGGTCGACGAGGCGCTCGGGCTGGACGGCATCGACGCGGTCACCGTCGCGACCCCGCCGCACTCACACGCAGAGATCGCGCTCGCCGCCATCGCGGCCGGCAAGCACGTGATGTGCGAGAAGCCCTTCGCTCGCGACGCAGCCGAGGGACGCACGATGCTCGCCGCCGCGGAGGAGGCGGGGATCGTGCATCTTCTCGGGTGCGAGTTCCGCTGGGACGCGGGCCAGGCGGGGCTCGCCCGCGCGGTCTCGTCCGGAGCGATCGGCGAGCCGCGCATGGCGACGGTGCTCCTCCACGTGCCACTGCTCGCGGATTCCTCGGCGGAAGTACCGGCGTGGTGGGCCGACCTCGACGAAGGAGGCGGGTGGCTCGGCGCGCACGGCTCCCAGCTCATCGACCAGCTGCGGGTCACGCTCGGGGAATTCGAATCGGTCAGTGCCTCCCTGCCCCACATCGCCCGTCCGGACATGACGGCCGAGGACGCGTTCGCCGTCCATTTCCGGATGCGTTCGGGAGCGGCGGGCATCCTGCAGTCGACATCCGGGGACCTCGGGCCGCCCATCGTGGTCACCAGGGTCGTCGGGACACGCGGCACGGCCTGGATCGAGGGCGTGAGCCC
Organism: uncultured Acidimicrobiaceae bacterium; assembly: GCA_963769905.1. Lineage (GTDB taxonomy): Bacteria > Actinomycetota > Acidimicrobiia > Acidimicrobiales > RAAP-2 > Bog-756. The sequence goes on along the minus strand of CAVYNG010000001.1, from coordinate 667,583 downwards.
GAAGGTGAAGGTGGCGACGCCCGAGGGAACGATCACCCTCCCGGTCCCCGACGACCTGCCGACCGGCCTCGCACCACCGCTTCCCGACGGGCTGGTGTCGACTGCCTACGAACGGATGATCTCGCACGGCATGGACCTCGGGCCCTACTCGCGTCTCGCAGGTGTCCTGCGCGATCGGATCGAAGGGCGCACGCCGCCGGCCGAGCCGCAGGCCGCGACCTTCGTCGACGGGGTGCTCGACATGGCGGTCGTGGACGCGATTCGCACGTCGGCGGCCGAGGGGCGCGAGGTCGAAGTCGAGGGGTTGTGATCGAGCACGTGGGCGTGGAAGCGGGTTGACGGGGTCCGCGGGCGCTGCGACGATGCGCACGAGACCCACGGGCGGCGCGCCGCCGGCGAAGGGGGGCCACCATGGCCGTACGGTACGCAGCGAAGACTCCTGATCAGATCCACAGCCGCGAGGTCGAGAAGACCTCGGTCGGCGCATGGTCGACGATGCTCGTCGCGACCTACGAGACCGACCCCGACGTCCTCGCCTCGGTGCTGCCCCCGCCCCTCGAGGCGTCGTCGACGCCCCTCGTCAAGGTGACCTTCGCCACCGTGGACATCCCGGGGATGGGCGCCTTCGGAGCCGGGAGCTTTTCGGTCCAGTGCGTCCACGACGAGGAGCTCGGCTTCTACTGCCTGGTGATGCCCATGAGCACCGAGCAGTCGGTGATCGGCGGGCGTGAGACCTTCGGCGAGCCGAAGAAGATCGGCGACGTCGTCGTCGAGCTCGACGGTGACGCGGTGCGCGGGGCGATGACCCGGATGGGGGTCACCTTCGCCGAGTTCCGTGGCCGCACGACCGCCGACGTCGAGGTGCCGCCGAAGCAGGTGCGGACCGACTTCTACTTCAAGGCGCTCCCCGCGCCCGACGGCAAGGGCCTCGACTGCGACCCGAGCCTCGTCTACTGCACGCGGGAGGAGACCGTGCGGTGGGTGAAGGCGTGCGAGGGCGACCTCGTGCTACGCGACTCCCGCTTCGATCCGGTTGCCGATCTGCCCGTCCGCTCGCTGGTCGAGGTGACGGTCGGCGAGCGCAACGCGGTGCAGCGGGGGCGGATCCACTCGACGGTGCCGGCAGAGTGGGTCATCCCCTACCTCCATCAGCGCTACGACGATCTGTCCCCGACCGGGGAGGAGTGAGCGTGGAGTACGAGGGGGCCGTCGCGGTCGTCACCGGCGGCGCGGGCGGCATCGGCCGGGGGCTGGTCCATGCACTCCTCGGCAGGGGCGCGCGGGTCGTCGTCGCGGACGTCGAGGAACCCGCGCTCGAGCGGGCGATCGCGGAGCTCTCGTCCCTCGGCGCGGTGCGCGGCGTGCGCACCGACGTGGCCGACGAGCGCTCGGTCGTCGCGCTCGCCGACGACGTCTGGGCGACCGAGGGGAGGTGCGACTTCCTCTTCGCGAACGCGGGCGTGACCTCGGGCGGCGGCGGGCTCCCTTGGGAGCAGGAGGTCAACGACTGGCGCTGGTGCTTCTCGGTGAACGTCCTCGGCGTCGCGGCGACCGTGCTCACCTTCCTCCCGCGGATGCTGGAAGCCGGCAGGCCGGCGCGGGTGATCGCCACCTCCTCCGGTGACGGAGGGGTCGCACCGGTGCCGTACGCGAGCGTTTATGCCGCGTCGAAGGCGGCGGTCAGCTGTTTCATCGAAGCGGTCGCGCATCAGTTGGAGAAGGTGGCCTCACCGGTCACCGCGCACGTCTTCTACCCGGGCGGCGGCCTGCTCGACACCGGGCTCTGGACCGCGGCGCGCAACCGGCCGCGCGAGCTCGAGCGGCTCCGGCCCCGGCCGGCTGCACCCGGGACGACCTTCGCCGAGTTCAAGTCCCAGCTCGAGGCCGCGGGACTGCCGGCAGACGTCGTCGACCTCGACTGGCTCGGCGACCAGGTTCTCGACGACCTCGCAAGAGGGCACTACCTGCTAGGTCCCGACGCCGAACGCTTCGGGCCGCTGCTGCACGCGCGGGCCGACGCCATCGCAAAGGCGGAGCTGCCGCCGACGCTGTTGCACTGAAGTGCTCTGAACGGAGGAGCCAACATGGATCTCGCCGACCCGACCGATACCGACCGCCGCTACACGGTGATCACCGCCGACTCGCACTGCGGCGCGGATGTCACCGACTACCGCCCGTACCTCGCCTCGAAGTTCCACGATGAGTTCGACGCCTGGGCCGCGACCTACGAGGTCCCCTTCGCCGACCTCCTTGCGCCGATCCGCTACCGCAACTGGGACTCGGACCGCCGGCTCGCCGAGCACGAGGCGGACGGGATCGTCGCGGAGGTGCTCTTCCCGAACACCGTCCCCCCGTTCTTCGAGGAGTCCAACCTGGTCGCGCTGCCGCCGAGCCCTGCCGACTACGAGCGCCGCTTCGCGGGGGTGAAGGCCCACAACCGCTGGCTGGCCGACTTCTGCGCTGCCGCACCGGGGCGACGGGCCGGCGTCGTCCAGGTCTTCGCCAACCGGCTCGAGGACGCACTCGCCGAGATATCGTGGGCGGCCGAGCACGTGAACCTGCTTGCAGGTGTCTTGCTCCCTTCGGTGCCGCCCAACTCGGGGCTCCCCGAGCTCTTCGACCCCTTCTACGACCCGCTCTGGCGGCTCTGCGAGGAGCTCGGCCTCGTCGTCAACATCCACTCGGGCACCGGTCTGCCCGACTACGGGGAGCTCGAGCTCGCTCGCGCGATCATGCTGGTCGAGCTTCCGTGGTTCGGCCATCGCCCGCTCTGGCACCTCATCTTCGGCGGTGTGTTCGAGCGATTCCCGGGGCTCAAGGTCGCCCTCACCGAACAAGGCGTCGCCTGGTTGCCGCGCGGGCTCGAGACCCTCGACTGGTTCTACGGGCGGATGGCCGGAGGAAGCGCGGCCGAGTCGCTCTTCTTCGGTGCGGCGGCGGGGGCCATGTCGATGAAGCCGTCGGAGTACTTCGCCCGCAACGTCTGGATCGGAGCATCGTTCCTGCGGTCCTCGGAGTCCGAGCTGCGTCCGGGCTTCGGTCCGGACCGCATCATGTGGGGCGACGACTACCCGCATTCGGAGGGAACCTGGCCCTTCAGCCGCCAGGCGCTCCGGGTGGCCTTTGCCGGGGAGGATCCCGCCGTCGTCCAGCGCTGCGTCGCCACCAATGCGGCGGAGCTCTACGGGTTCGACCTCGAGCTGCTCGCACCGCTCGCCGCGCTGTTCGGTCCGACGATCGCCGAGGTCGCGGAGCCGATCGACGACGCGGAGTACCCCGAAGCGTCGACGTCCAACGCCTTCGACACGACCCAGGTGCTCAGGGCCTGGTAGGCGCGCCGCTCAGCGGGTGGGCTCGATGCCGTACTCGGCGAGCCACCACTTGGCGGCCGCCGGTGCCGTCGGATCGGCGGGGAGCTGCGGGTCCTGTCCAAGGTCGTGCGGGCTAGGTCCGACCCTGTCCGCCACCGGACCGAGCTGGTCGAGGTCGAATCCGTAGACCCGGGCCGCGGTCTCTCCGAGGAGCTCGCGGGTCTCGGTGACCGGCACGTCCGCGAAGTCGGCCTTGAGCTTGACCGCGGTGTTCGGCCACGAGCCCTCGGGGTGCGGGTAGTCGGTGCCCCACATGACCGCGTCGAGCCCGAGCACGTGGCGGCGGCGGATCTCCTCCCTCGACATGGTGGAGGCTCCGACGAAGAGGTTGGTCCCGAAGTACTCGGAGGGGAGCTTCGAGATCTTGCCCTCGAGGAGCGCGGCCATCTTCTTCGTGGTGTGGCCGCCGCCCATGTACTGGTCCCACTTCCACTTGTAGTCGGCGACCCAGTACGCCGCCGCTTCGGTGACCACGAACTTGAGGTCGGGATGGCGCTCGAACGCACCCGAGAACAACAGGTGCCACGAAGGTCGGGCTGCCCACCACACCACCTCGGCGAGGTAGATGCCGAGATGGTCGCTGTAGTCCTCGTGCGGTGCCTCGCCCGAGTGGGTGTGCACCGGTAGCCCGGTCTCCGCGCACGCCGCCCAGAACGGCTCGTACACCTCGCTGCTGTAGGGCGCGCGCTCGCGCCACATGGTCGGGATCATCACGCCGCGGATGCCCGGCTGGGCGGCGGCCCACTCGACCTCGGCTACCGCACGAAGAGGATCGTGGCAGACGGGGACGAGAGCGATGCCTCCACGGCGGTGCGGGCTCGTCGAGCAGAGCTCGGCGAGGAAGCGGTTGTGGGCCTCTGCGCCCGCGAAGGCGAGGTCCGGGTCGTCGATCTCGCCGGCCGCGAGCCCGGCTCCGAAGGGAGGCGAGCCCATCCCGGTGACGGCGTCGGCGTCCGCGAAGAGCACGTCGGCCGAAACCCCGTCCTGGTCGAGCTCGCGGTCGCGCACCGTGGCGTCGTACGCCCCCCGGAGTCCCTCTTCGTTGGAGGTCTCCCAGCCCATGATGTACTCGAAGTTCGACTCGAGCTTCTTCGCCCGTTCGCCCTCCATGAAGGCGACCCACTCGTCGAAGGCCGGGTGGAACTTCGACTCGAGGTAGGGGCGGTAGCCGGCGAGCGGGAGGCCGCAGTGTCCGTCGGCGGAAATGATCACGTAGCGCTCTGACACGAGACCCCCTTTGGGTGCGCTCCGGCGTCGTGCCGTGAAGATCGGCTGGGTACGAATATCCCACAGGCGCTGGTGCAGCGCGCCAGCCGGAACCACCAGGCCAGGGCTTCGGCCCGGGCACCGCCACCCCCGGTGGTCGGCCCTGGACAAATCCTGGTAATCCCGTAGACTTTGTCTGCCGACCGAGCCGCCGCTCGGACCCGGCGCCGGTTGGTGAGCACCCGGGCAGAGTGGCGAGGGGGAGGGGAACGCTGTGGGCGTCAATCCGTACATCGTGCTCGGGAGCGCGGTCGTCGGGTTCCTGGTCGGGATGACCGGGGCGGGTGGCGGCGCCCTGATGACCCCGATGCTGATCCTGCTCTTCGGAGTGAAGCCGGCGGCGGCGATCTCGAGCGACCTGGTCGCCGCGGTCCTCATGCGCCCGATCGGTGCACTGGTGCACCTGCGCAAGGGAACGGTCAATCTTCGTCTCGTCGGGTGGATGGTCCTCGGCTCGGTGCCGATGGCCTTTCTCGGTGCCTACCTCCTCCACCTGTTGGCCAAGACCTCGTCGGCTCAGGCGGAGATCGAACAAGCACTAGGTGCCGCGCTCTTGCTCGGTGCCGCGGCGATGGTGCTGCGGCTGTTGCTCGATCGCCGCCACGGCCGCACGCGTCAGGCCGTCGTCCACGATCTGACGGTGCGTCCGCTCGTCACCGTCGTGATCGGCATGGTGGGGGGGATCATCGTGGGCATGACCTCGGTGGGCTCCGGGTCGCTGATGATCGTGCTGTTGCTCTTCGCCTACCCGCTCATCGGTGCCAACCAGCTGGTCGGGACCGACCTCACGCAGGCGGTGCCGCTCACCGTGGCGGCCGCGCTCGGGGCGCTGGCCTTCGGTCACGTCGAGTTCTCGGTGACCGCGTCGCTCGTGATCGGCAGCGTCCCGGCGGTGTTCGCCGGCTCGCTCATCTCGTCACGTGCCCCCGATCGCTACGTGCGGCCCGTGATCACGTTCGTGATCTTCGCATCGGGGCTCAAGTACGTCGGCCTCAGCACGACGGCGCTCGGTTGGACCCTCGGAGCGGTGTTGCTGGCAGTGGCCCTGTTCTGGCTCTTCTACCAGCGTCCGCGCCACCTCGCCGGCCGCGCCGCTCTTCGAGCGGCCGAGGTCGAACCCGTGCCGGCGGAGCCACAACCCGCGGGAATCCCCTAGCCCCGACCGATCGGCACTCGCGCGTCGGGGTTCCCTCGGCCACGCGGAAATTCCGCTCGCTGGCGCGGCAAAATTGTGATCTGATGGCATGACAGGTGGAGTGGGGAGCGCGAATGCAGACCACCAGGGGCGAGCACATCTTCGTCGGGCGCACAGCGGGCGGTGCAGACCGCCGGGCTCGGGCCTGAGGCGGCGCAGATGACCGCCGTGGACGCCAGCGCCTCGCCGAAAGCGGCGGGACAGGCGGTGAACGCGGCATCGGGAATCCGCAACATCGCCCTGATCGGGCACAACGGATCGGGGAAGACGACCGTCGCCGAGGCGCTCCTGTTCGCGACAGGCGCCATCTCCCGCCAGGGAAAGGTCGACGACGGCTCGACGGTCAGCGACTTCGAGCCGGAAGAGATCAAGTACCACATGTCCCTCTCGCTCGCGATGACCCCGGTCGTCGTCGGCGACGTGCGGCTCAACATCATCGACACCCCGGGATACGCCGACTTCTTCGGCGAGGTGCGCGCGGCGTGCTCGGTCGCCGACCTGGTGGTCGTGGTGGTGAGCGCGGTGGAGGGTATCGAGGCTCAGACCGAGGCCGCCTGGGAGCACGCCGCGGAGCTCGGCCTGCCACGGATGGTGCTCGTCAACAAGCTCGATCGCGAGCGCGCCAGCTTCGACCGCACCCTGGCCGAGTTCCGCGACCGGTTCGGTGCGGGCATCGCGCCGCTCGAGCTGCCGGTCGGCGGCGAAGGGGACCTCCGCGGGATCGCGGACCTGCTGACCGACACCGCGATCATCTACGAGAACGGTACGTCGCACACCGGGGAGATCCCCGACGATCTCGCCGCCACCGAGCACGAGGTCCGCGACCAGCTGGTGGAGGGAATCGTGGTCGGCGACGACGACCTGATGGAGCGCTATCTCGAAGGCGAGGTGCCGACGACCGAAGAGCTCGAGGCGACGCTCGCCACCGGCGTGGTGGACGGTGTCGTGTTCCCGGTGATCTGCGGGTCGGCGTTGACCGGCGTCGGGATCGACCGACTCGCCTCGCTCCTCGCCGAGATCGCGCCGACACCCGACGTGATGCCGCCGGTCACCGTGCAGGACGGTGACTCGCTCGAGGAAGTGCCCTGCGACCCGGCCGGGCGGGCCCTCGCTCGGGTCTTCAAGACCATCTCCGATCCCTACGTCGGGAAGATCTCCCTCCTGCGGGTGGTCTCGGGGACGATCAAACCGGACACCGTGCTCACCAATCAGCGCACCCAGCACGACGAGCGCCTCCACGTGCTGGAGCTCCTCCGCGGGAAGGAGACCCTGCCGTCCACCGTGGCAGTGGCCGGGGACATCGTGGCGGTGCCGAAGCTGAGCGACGTGGCGACCGGCGACACGCTGGCGCCGAAAGGCACCAAGCTGGTCGTGCCCGCGCCGACACCCGAGCCGCCGGCCCTCTCCATCGCGATCCGGCCCAAGTCGAAGGGCGACGAGGACAAGTTGATGACCGGGCTCCGTCGGCTCCACGAAGAGGATCCCGCGCTGATCATCGACCGGGTGGACGAGACCCATCAGACCATCCTCCGTGGAACCGGCGAAACCCATCTCTCGGTCACCGCAGAGCGGCTCTCCCGCAAGTTCGGCGTCGAGGTGGCGACCGAGGAAGTGCTCGTGCCCTACCGCGAGACCATCACCTCCAACTCGAGCGCCGAGGGGAAGTACAAGAAGCAGTCCGGTGGTCACGGCCAGTTCGGCGTCGCGTCGATCCGCATCCAGCCGCTCGGAAGGGGCGAGGGCTTCAGCTTCGTCGACGAGGTGGTGGGCGGCGCGATCCCCCGCCAGTACATCCCCGCGGTGGAAAAGGGTGTGATCGAGGCCATGGGACAAGGCGGTGTCCACGGCTTCCCGGTGGTCGACGTGCAGGTGACCTGCTACGACGGCAAGTACCACCCGGTCGACTCTTCCGAGATGAGCTTCAAGATGGCCGGATCGCTCGCCTTCAAGGAAGCGATGGCGAAGGCCGGACCGGTGGTGCTCGAGCCCATCTCGCTGTTGGAGGTGGTCGTGCCGGCGAGCATGCAGGGCCAGGTCCTCGGCGACCTCAACTCGCGCCGCGGCAGGGTGCAAGGCACCGACACCGTGGCGGGTGGCGCGCAGAAGATCAGCGCGCTGGTCCCGACCGCGGAGATCCAGCGCTACGCAATCGATCTCCGGTCGCTCACCGCGGGCCGTGGCCGCTTCCGCTCCGAGCACGACCATTACGACGCGATGCCACCGAACCTCGTCGAGCGGATGGAGAAGGCCAGGCAGGGGTAGCGCCCTCCGGCGGCGCACGGTGCGGCTGGCATAATCCACGACGTGGGGAGGGCCGCGTGAGCATCGTCACCAGGCAGGACACCCTGCTGCCGGACCCCGAGCCACGGCAGGTCCGCTATACGGTCATCTCGGTCGACGACCATCTCGTCGAGCCACCCGACATGTTCGAGGGGCGCCTGCCGAAGCGGTTCGCCGAGCTCGCGCCGAAGATCGTCGAGAACTCGAAGGGTCACCAGCTCTGGGAGTTCGACGGCAAGCGCTACACCCAGGTCGGCCAGAACGCGGTGGCGGGTCGTCGACCCGAATGCGTGAAGGTCGAGCCGACCCGCTTCGAGGACATGCGGCGCGGCTGCTTCGACATCGACGCCCGGATCGCCGACATGGACATCAACGGAGTGTGGGCATCGCTCAACTTCCCCTCGCAGATCACCGGGTTCTCGGGGAGGGTGTTCTCGGCGGCGAGCGATCCCGAGCTCGGTCTGGCGGTGACCCGCGCGTGGAACGATTGGATGTACGAAGCCTGGTGGCAGCCCTACCCCGACCGGATCATCCCGAACGGCATCACCTTCCTCGCCGATCCGGAAAAGGGCGCGGAGGAGATCCGGCGTAACGCGGCCCGCGACTTCCGGTCGGTGACCCTGCCGGAACGGCCACACCGGATCGGCCTGCCGAGCCTCTTCTCGGAGTACTGGGATCCGGTGATCGCCGCCTGCGCCGAGACGGACACGGTCATCTCCCTCCACGTCGGCTCGTCGGGGATGCCGGAGATGCCACCCGACATGTCCACCCTCGGCCCGATGGTCGCCCTCGGGGCGACCCTCTTCGGGCAGATGTCGCTCACTGCGTGCGCCGAGTGGATCTGGTCGGGCCTGCCGGCCAGGTATCCCGAAGTCAAGATCGCGATGAGCGAGGGGGGCATCGGCTGGGTGGCCATGCTGCTCGACCGGCTCGACAACATCGTGGAGCGCTCGGGATACGGCCGCGACTACGACGCGTCGGGGCTCTTGCCGGCGGACGTGCTCGCCCGCAATTTCTGGTTCTGCACGATCGACGACCCCTCGACGATCGACACCCGCCACCGGATCGGCGTCGACCACATCATGGTGGAGGTCGACTATCCCCACGGGGACTCGACGTGGCCGGACACCCAAGCGGTGATCGAGCGGTGCTGGGGCCACCTGCCGGTCGAGGAGTTGCGCAAGCTGACCCACGAGAACGCAGCCCGTCTCTACCGGTGGCCGCTCCCGCCCGAACGCCTCCCGTGAGCAACCGCGACCTCGCGACGTCGGCGACCGACCTCCTTCCCGATCTCACCCCCGCGAGGAGCTGGTGCTGCTCGCGCGCACCCTCTGGCGGGAGGGGTACGACGACCACCTGGCCGGGCACATCACCTACCGCCAGTCCGACGACACCCTGCTCTGCAACCCCTGGCTCCTCCTCTGGGAGGAGATCCGGCCCGAGGACGTGCTGGTGATCGACCTCGACGGCGCCCTGGTCGAAGGGAACTGGCCGGTCCCGCTCGGGATCCCCCTCCATCTCGCGCTCCATCGCCGGCGCCGCGACGTGGTGGTCGCGGTCCACAGCCATCCTCGTTACGGCACCGTCTGGGCGGACCTCGGGCGGGTTCCTCCGTGTTACGACCAGAGCTCGGCCCTCGGGGGAGGCGCGATCGTGGTGGTCGACGAGTACGAGGGTCCGGTCGACTCACACGACGCGGCGACCCGGGCGATCGCCGCGATGGGGAGCGCGGAGATGGCGCTTCTTGCCAACCACGGCGTCTTCGTCACCGCGGGAAGCGTGCGCGCCGCACACCAGCGGGCGGTCGCCCTCGAGTACCGGAGCCGGAGGGCCTGGCAGGTCGAGGCCATCGGAAGCGGCCGCGAGCTCCCCGAGCCGGCGCGCTCGTTCTTTGCCGCGTCGGACGGCGAGGGGTTCCTCGGATACTTCGAGGCGATGGCCCGGAGGGAACTGCGTCTCGACCCGTCTCTCCTCCAGGAAACGGCGGCGCGGACACCGCATTGAGCGCCGGAGACGAACGCGGCGCCGGCCGTTCCGGCGTGTAGACAGGGATCCGCACGGGCGCGGTCGCAGCGGTCCCCACTCTGGTCCTCATCGCGGTCGCTGCCGTACTCGCACCGGTCGTCGCGGAGCTGCTCCGCCGCTGGGTGGCGGTTCCGGAGGTGGTGCTCCAGCTCGCGTTCGGGATCGTGCTCGGGCCGGCGGTGCTCGACCTGGCCCACCCGTCCCGGTCGCGGCCGGCATCCTGTCGGTGCTGGTCTACCCACTGCTCGGGCTCCGGGAGCTTCGCACCCGCGGGCCCCGGATCCGGCGAGGGGTGCCCGACCCGGCCGGCTGAGGGCTCAGGAGTGAGGCTCAGGAGTAATAGGGGGCGCGGACCATCTCGTCGACGAACCCGGGCAGCTCACCGACGACGCGGCACTGTCCGGCCACGGTTTCGTCGTTCACGATGTCGAGCACCTCGCCGGCGACGTACTCGGCGCTGAGCATCGGCATGAACTCGCGCGCCTGGCGAGCCCACCCTGCCTCGTTCGACCCGTCCCCGGACTTGGCGAGCAGCGGCGTCTCGACGAGTCCGGGGAGGATCGCGTTGATCCGGACGCGGTGGGTCCTCGCCAGTCCGGTGCAGGCGCGGGTGAACATGGCGACACCGGCCTTGGTGGCCGAGTAGCCCGGCTCGTCCTCGAGGGGGAGGAGAGCTCCGATCGAGGCGGTGTTGACGATCACCCCGCCTTCGGGACCGATTCGGTCGAGGGCGAGGCGGGTGCCGAGGATCACCGCCCCGAGATTGATCGCCACCTGGTCGGCCAGGCGTTCAGGCGGTGTGGCCGGCCAGAGCGGCTCGCCACAGACGATGCCTGCGTTGTTGCAGAGGACGTGGAGAGCGCCGAAGCGATACGTGGCGGCGTCGAACATCGCCGCGATCTCTTCGCTGCGCCGGACATCGGTGCGGGCGAATGCCGCGGTGCCGCCGGCCGCGGTCACCGACGCGACCGTCTCGGCTCCGCCGTCGGCGTCCACGTCTGCGACCAGCACCGATGCCCCACTCGCGGCGAGGGCTCGGGCACAGGCCCGCCCGATCCCCGAGGCGGCGCCGGTGACGACCGCGACCTTGCCCGCGAGCTCCATGCGGCGAGGATAGGTGACCCCGAAAGGGTCGCGAGTAGCAGGTGCAGGTCGCTCCCGCTACGGTGGCGCCGCAACATTCGAGAGGTCCGACCGGAGAAGGATGACGATGGCCGAGCAGATCCCGCTCGTCGATTACCTGGTGCTCGACCCAGAGCCCCATCTGCAGGCGAACGAGTGCACGAGTTGCGGCGCACGCTTCTTCGACCGGCGGAACGCCTGCGCGAGCTGCGGGAAGACCGAGTTCAAGAAGGTCGACGTCCCGACCAGCGGTGAGGTGAAGGCCTTCACCATCGTGGCGTTCGCCGCACCGGGCATTCCGGTTCCCTACGTCGCCGCGCTGGTCGACTGCGAGGGCACGAGCGTGCGGGCCAACCTGATCAACGTCGAGCCGGATCCGGAGCACGTCACGCTCGGCATGCCGGTGCGCCTCGCCACCCAGGCGATCGGGACCGACGAGAATGGGACCGAGGCGATCGGCTTCGGATTCGAACCGCTGGGAGGATGAGCGATGGCAGCTGACGACCTGTGGATCCTCGGGATCCACATGACCAAGTTCGGCAAGCACCCGGACAAGGACATGGTCGACCTTGCCTCGGAGGCGGTGCTCGGCGCACTCGCCGACGGTGGCGTGACCATGAAGGACATCGGGGTGATCGGTGCGGGCAACCTGATGGCCGCCAACGCAGGCATCGGCCAGCAGCTGCAGAAGCAGCTCGGCCAGACCGGCATCCCCGTCTACAACGTCGCCAACGCCTGTGCGACCGGCGCCACCGCGCTCCGGGTCGCCTGCATGGCGGTCAAGGCCGGCGAGACCGACGTCGGACTGGCTTTCGGGGTCGAGAAGCTCTCCGGCGCGGGGCTCCTGTCGGGAGGGAGTCGCAAGGGCGACTCGGACACCTGGCAGCCGTCAGGCCGGTACGGCGCGATCGCGGCGGTGGACGGCCGCATCGGCACCGAGACCATGCCCGGTGTCTTCGCGCAGATCGGGATGGAGTACGGCAACCGCTACGGCGGGACCAGCTTCGAGCTCTTCGCCAAGATCTCCGAGAAGAACCACGCACACTCGACGCTCAACCCGCTCGCGGCCTACACGAAGAAGATGACCCTCGAGGAGATCATGGGCGACGTGATGATCGCCTACCCCAACACCCGGCCGATGTGCTCCGCCAACTGTGACGGCGCGGCGGCGGCGGTCGTGGTGAGCGGTGCGAAGCTGAAGACGCTCTCGGGCGAGCAGCAGCGCCGTGCGGTCAAGATCTCGGCGTCGGTGCTCACCACCGACCCGTGGGAAGAGGCGTGCCAGGTCCTCCCCGACGTGAACACGCTGACCCGCAACGCCGCGAACCAGGCCTACGAGCAGGCCGGCGTCGGTCCTTCCGACCTCGACCTGGTCGAGCTGCACGACTGCTTCGCGACCGCGGAGCTGGTCCACTACGACAACCTGATGCTCTGCGAGCCGGGCGGCGCGGCCGACTTCTTCAGCTCGGGGGCCACCTGGCGCGACGGGTCGACGCCGGTCAACGTCTCGGGCGGCCTCGAGTCGAAGGGTCATCCCATCGCGGCAACCGGCGTGGCCAACGTGTGGGAAGTGGCGACCCACCTGCGCGGCGAGGCCGGCGACCGGCAGATCGAGGGTGCCCGGGTCGGGCTCACCCACGTGATCGGCCTCGGGTCGGCCTGCGGGGTGCACATCCTCGAGAAGGCGGCCTGAGCTCCGGCGCACTCGCGTCCCACTCGTGCAAGCGGGACGAGAGCTGCTTTTCAGCGAGCGTTCGGACTCTGCCGGGCGGCAGCCGGTGCGGTGACCTCGTCGATCCACTCGAGATACTCAGGCGCACCGCCGACGAGCTCGAGGACCACCACCTCGGGCGTCTCGTAGGGATGGCGAGCCGTCACCTCGGCGACGACCGCGGTCGCGAGCTCGCCCCGGGTCTTCAGGAAGACGAGCCATTCGTCGGCCTGCTCGCGCCGGCCCTCCCACCAGTACCGGCTTCGGATGGGCCCCGTGCGCTGGCCGCAGGCGATCAAGTGGTCGGCGAGCAGGGCGTCGACGATCGCCTCGGCGCGCTCGGGATCGTCGATGGTGAACTGCACCTGCACGTGGGCCACGTGGTTCAGGCCAGCTGGTCCACGTGTCGCACCCGGCCCTCGTCCCGGGTGAAGAGCACGTCGTTGTAGCCCTGTCCGGGGCCCACCGTCTCGAAGCTGCGAGGGGGCACGAAGGAGAGGTAGAGGGCCCGACGCCCGGACCCGCTGCGTCGGGTCGGTGGCGGTGCCGCATGCAAGGTGTGCCCGAAGTGCACGGTGACGTCGCCAGGCTCGGTCGTGAGCCGGGCGATCGGGAGGCCGGCGGCCTCCTTCTGGCGAGGCAGGCGCGAGGTTCCACGGTGGGAGCCAGCCACCATCTCGAGCTGCCCGCTCTCCGGCGTCGCCGCGTCGAGCTGGATCCCGACGTTGAGCATCGGGCACTTCACCGGATGCCCGCCCATCCCGCAGTCGCGATGCCATGGCAGGTCGGCGAGGCCCTCGCCGGCGCCGGGCACCTTGATCACGACGCCGTTCCCGTCGAGTCGGTCGCGGGCGTCGCGGAGGTCCGCCCGACCGAACGCGGCGATCTGCCGGAATCGGTCGTCGTCTCCGAGCCCGGCGACGAGTGGCGAGTGGTCGTTCATGTAGTTGACCCGGCAGCAGACCTCCTCGCCGTCGACGAGGGTCCACCACGAACGCCGGTCGTCGGGTCGCGCCCGCTCGACCGCCGCGTCGACCTCGGCGCGAAGGGCGTCGACCTCGCCCGCGTCGATCACCCCACGGAGATGGACGAAACCGGCCCGGTCGAGGAAGTCCGAGACCTCCGACTCCTCGTCCTCGAGGGTGAAGGTCGCCCCGAGGTCGACCGGCTGTCCGGAGCCGTCGACCACAGGTGGTGGGTCGTCGATGTCGTAGACGACCTGCCCGTCGAGGGCCACCCGCAATGGCGGCTCCCAGCGGACCAGCTGGCCGAAGTTCCCGGTGAGCGAGACGCGGTCCGCGTAGAAGCAGCCGAACGCGGAACGGAGCTCCCAGACGAAGTCGTGCCATTCCTGCTCGGGGAAGGTCGCCACGGTCTCGGCGCGGTCGTCGCCCGCCTCGACGGAGAAGCTGCGACCCGACGGCACGTAGGTGTAGGCGCGGCCGTCCTCCAGGCGGAAGGCGATCGGACAGAGGACCGCAGCGTCCGCGGCGGTGAAGACAGGGCCGCACGTCTCGAGCAGTGCGGGAAGCCGTTCACGATGGAACTCGTCGAAGTCGACCGGTCCGAATCGCTCATCGCCCACGGGTGCACGCTATCTCCGGCCGGCGTCGTCCCGCCGGTGCCGAGGACGGCCCGGGCCATCGGCTGGTAGACCGGCGGCGGGCTGGTCCGCCCTCGTCGTCGCAGATCGGAGTCGCCATGCTCAGAGGCTTCAGGAACTTCCTCATGCAGGGGGAGCTCGTCGTCATCGCGGTCGGGCTGGTGGTCGCCCTCGCGTTCAGCACGCTCATCAAGTCGTTCACCGACAGCATCGTCACGCCGCTGGTCAACGCGGCCGGTGGGAAGGGCGCCGCGAATACCGGTCTCGGTTGGACCCTCAACGGCCAGCGCATCGACTTCGGCTCGTTCATCTCGGCGATCGTCTACTTCGTGATCTTCATGGCGGTCATCTACTTCGTGCTCGTCGTTCCGTACCGGGCGTTCATGAGCCGGCGGGGCAGATCGGTCTTCGGCGAACCGGGGCCGACCACGACCTGTCCGAACTGCCTGTCGGACGACCTTCCGGAGGGGGCGACCAGGTGCAAGTACTGCACGAGCGAGCTGGTGGCCGGACCCGGCTGACCGGGTAGCGCTCTCGGGACGAGGGGTGGTCCATAGGGGACAGAGCGTGAGGTCACCTGGACGCCCGCCGACGGCCGTGGTAGTCCGTTGCCGCCGGGGGGCAGCGGGTTCGCCGGTTGCTGTCGGGGAGGGCGATCCGATGTCGGGAGCTCGTAGGCGCGGGCAAACAGGGTCGATCGCCGCCAGCGGCGGCGGTCGCGGCCGTGGCCAGAGCGGCGACAATCGCAGATGGCGCATCGGGCTCGTGATCGCCCTCGTGCTCGCCGGGTGCGCGCTCTCGGTGGAGGACGCGCCGGCGGCATTTGCGGCGTCGCCGACTTGGAGCGTCGCGGCTTCCTACCCGGCGCCGGCCGCGTCGTTGAACGGCGTCGCCTGTCCCTCGGCTACGACGTGCTTCGCCGTCGGGGTGCTCGGCAGTTCCACCGGGTCGATCGACGTCACGGCGAACGGTGGGACGACATGGACGACGCAGACCGTCCCGGCCGGGACCGGGGCGCTCGCCGGTATCGCCTGCCCGACGACCTCGACCTGCGAGGCGGTGGGGCAGTCAACCTCGTCTCGGGGGATCGTCCTCGGCACCACGAACGGCGGCACGACCTGGACCGCTCAGTCGGTACCGAGCGGCTCGGTCGCCCTCGACGGAGTCTCGTGCCCGTCGGCCGCCAACTGCGTCGCGGTCGGGGTGACCTCCGGCGGGGTGGGGGTGGTCCTCTCGACCGCCAACGGCGGGACGACGTGGTCGAAACGCACCGTCCCGGGCGGCACCGGGACGCTCGCGTCGGTCTCGTGCGCGTCCTCGTCGGTCTGCGCCGCGGTCGGGGGTCTCACACCGGACGTCTCCATCGTGACGACCACCACCGGCGGTTCGAGCTGGACGGCCCAGTCGGTCCCGAGCACCGTCGGCACGCTCACCGCGGTCTCGTGCCCGACGACCGGCCTGTGCGAGGCGGTGGGGGCGGACACGGGCATCTTGAGCGGAGTCGGGATGGGGGTCGTGGTCGCGAGCGTGAGCAGCGGCCCGTGGACTTCCCAGAGCGTCCCGCCGGGCCTCGGGGACCTTTCGGCGGTGTCGTGCGCGACGTCCTCGGTCTGCGCTGCAGTCGGCGGTGAGATCATCACCACGACCAACGCGGGCACCGGCGCAACCTGGAACAGCCAGTCGCTGCCGGCAACGGTCAATGTGCTCGCCGCGGTCTCGTGCCCGTCGACGACGGTCTGCGAAGCCGGCGGTGGTCTCACCACGGGCCTCGGAGCGGTGGTCGGAACCACCGCTCCCTCCACCAGCTGGTCGCTCCAGACCCTCCCCTACGCGGTGAACCCGTTTACCGGAAGCGTGTGCCCGACGAGCTCCGACTGCTTCGCGGTCGGAGCGGACACGACAGGTGGCGCGATCTACGCCAGCACGAACGGCGGTCAAGCCTGGAGCAAGCAGACCGTTCCCTCCGGGGTCGCGAGCCTCTCTGCGGTGGGGTGCGCGAATTCCACGACGTGTGAAGCTGCGGGTGCCGCGGCCGGTGGCGGCGGCGCGATGCTGGGCACGACCAACGGATCGACCTGGTCGTCGCAGTCGGTGCCGGCAACGTTGAACGACATCATCTCCGTCTCGTGTCCGTCGACGAGTGACTGCACGGCGGTAGGGACCGATCTTTCCGGCAACGCGACGATCATCGCCACGACCGACGGTGGTACCACCTGGAACGGCGAGGCGATACCGTCCGGTGTCAGCCCGTCGAGCGTGTCCTGTCCGACGACCTCGGAGTGTGTGGCGGTGGGCTCCCTCGCCAACAGCACGAACGCTTCGATCATCACTACCTCGGACAGTGGCGTGATGTGGACGAACTCCTCGTCGCTCCCGAGCGCCGGTCCCCTCGGCGGCGTCTCGTGCTCCGGCGCGCTGAACTGCACCGCCGTCGGGTACAGCTTCAGCAACGAGAAGTACGCGCCGGCGATCCTCTCGACTGGCGACGCGAGCAGCGCGACGTCCAGCTGGTCGAGCGCGAACGTGCCCTCCGGCACCGCCACCCTGGTGTCCGTATCCTGCACGACCTCGACGTCTTGCGAGGCCATCGGTGCGACCACAACCCTGGTGCCCACGGCCATGGTGACCTCGAACGGAACGACCTGGGCCACGCAGCCGCTGCCCGCCGAGCCCGGGCTCCTCCAGTCGGTCTCGTGCGCGACGGCCGGCGTGTGCGTGGCCGGCGGTGGGGGAAGGGGCACGGTGGGCGGCATGCTGCTCTCCTACTCCGTCCCGTCGACGGTCCCCCCGGCCCCGTTCTTCCCGGTCTCTCCCACCCGGATCTGCGACACCCGGCCGACCGCCCAGAGCGGGCTCACCGACCAGTGCACCGCCAACACGCTCGGCCGTGGTGGGACCCTTTCGGTGCAGGTGACCGGGGAGGCAGGAGTGCCGAGCGGGGCGACGGCTGTCGTCGCCAACGTCACCGTGACAAATCCGACAGCGGCGGGCTACCTCATCGTCTACCCCGCCGGTACGCCGAGGCCGCTGGTCTCAAACGTGAACTTCTCGGCTGGGCAGACGGTCCCCAACCTGGTGACGGTGCCCCTCTCTCCGGGGGGGGCCATCGACGTCTTCAACTCGGGGAGCTCGACCGACGTGCTCGTCGACGTCACTGGGTACTACGCGCCGGGAACCGGAGCCGGCCTCGTACCGCTCCCGCCGAGCCGGATCTGCGACACCCGGCCGACGTCGCAGAGCGGGATCACCGACCAGTGCACCGGCAAGAATCCCGGCGCTGGCGGCAATTCCCAGACGCTCGCGGTCCAGGTGACCGGCCAGGGCGGGGTGCCGAGCGGTGCGAGCGCGGTGGTCGCCAACCTGACCGTCGTCAGTCCCTCTTCGGGCGGTTATCTGACCGCGTACCCGGCGGGGACCACCAAGCCGCTCGCCTCGAACGTGAACTTCGCCGCAGGGCAGACCGTGCCCAACCGGGTGATCGTCCCATTGTCGCATTCCGGAGTACTCGACATCTTCAACTCGGGCGGCTCGAGCAACGTGATCGTGGACGTGACTGGGTACTTCTCGACGAGCGCCACCGGCTACTTCGAAGCGCTGACCCCGGCCAGGATCTGCGACTCGCGGCCGGCATCGCAGAGCGGGATCACCGACCAGTGCACCGGGAAGACCCTCGGGAACGGCGCGAACTCCGAGACCTTGACCGTGCAGGTGACCGGCTTCGGAGGGGTGCCGACCGGGGCCGCCGCGGTCGTCGCCAACGTGACGGCCACCGGCCCGAGCGCGGCGGGATACCTCACCGTCTACCCGGCCGGCACCTCGAGACCGGTGGCGAGCGACCTCAACTTCACGGCCGGGCAGACGGTCGCCAACCTGGTCGTCGCCGAGCTCGGTGGTTCGGGCGGTCTCGCGGTGTTCAACGCGGGCGGCTCGAACGACGTCATCGTCGACGTCGCGGGGTGGTTCACCTAGGGAGGAGCGCGCCGGACAGGCCCCCCGATTTCGTCTTAGGGTGCAGCTCCATGGGAGGCGTTCGGCCGCGAGTGGTCGCGTGGATGCGTTCAGTGTTCAACGGCGAGCACTCGATCGAGCCGGCGGTCATCGTCGGCGTCGTCGTCGCGCTGGCCTCGTGGCTCATCGGATCGTCCCGAGGTGATCTCGCGGTCGACGTGGGCCTGGCCAGCGTCGCGACCTTTCTCTACGGCGTGCTCCTCGCGTTCACCATCGTGCGGACCCGCGAGCGGTTGATGATCGTCCAGGACCTGGTGTCCAAGAGCAACTCCTGCCTCTTGTCGCTCCACCAGATGTCAGCGATCTTCGCTCCCGAGGAGTGCCGGCGGATCGGCGGCGGGATCGACCGTTATCTCACCGATCAGATCGACTACCGGCTCGTGGACAACCACATCACCATGCCATCGTTCGTCGCGCTGACCGAGAGCGTCTTCGCGCTGAACCCGGAGACCCGCCAGCAGGAGCTGCTCTACCGTGAGGTCTCCCGGGTGGCTATCGAGATGACCGAATACCGGTCGCTCATCGAGTCCTCGACCGGGCAGTCGCTGTCGTCCCTCGAGTGGGTTTCGCTCATGCTCCTGCTCATCGTCTTGCTCGGGTTGATCTCGGTGCTGCCCGGGGGGTCCGTGTTCGGCGCGATCGTCGCGGGAGTGCTGGCGGGAACGCTCGTCTCGCTGATGACGCTCCTCCGCAAGCTCGACCTGCTCCGCTGGCACGAACGGGTCTCGATCTGGGAGCCCACTGCGCGAATCTTCCGGAGCATGGGCCTCGATCCCTACGTCCCCCGTTTCGTGATCGAGAGCGGGCGCTACCACCCGACCGGCCGGGTCCGGGTGGTCGACTATCCGGACCCCTACCCGAACCGGTCGACGAAGGTGATCACCGTCGAGCAGTTGGGCGAGGAGGGCCGAGGGAACGGCCGCGCGCCGTGAGCGGGTGATCCCGGGGTCGCCGGACTCGCCACCCGGGCTTCCCGCCCCGATGGCCCGGCTCTGCTGACAGCCCGGCGCTACCCGGTCTGGCGCACCTCGCCGATCATCTGGTTGAACGACGCTTCGCCCATCGTCTCCCACATCTGCACCGCGGGCGGCGGCATGTGGGCCAGCATGATCGCGCGCTGCTCGTCGCTGAAGTTCTCGCGGATGAGCCCGAGGATCAACCACACCTTGTCGCCCTTGAAATTGGCGAACCCGTGCGCCGGCAACATGCCCCACTCCTCGACGGTCACGTGGTCGGCAGCGAGGGGCATGATCTCGCTCTCCTCCATGTCGAGGTGGGCCGAGAGGATCTCGTCGAGCGCGCCCAGGGAGACTTCGAGGTTCGCCGCTTCGGGGTCCCCTTTGTCCTGCCACGCGGCGAGCGCGCCGTTGGAGGTCTTCAGCGCTGCCAGCGCATCGTGGTGCTGGCTCAGAGCAAGGTCGAAGCGATCGCGGTGTTGCGGCGCCCGTTCGGCGAGGAGTGGGAAGAGCAGCTCTTCTTCCCCGTCGTGGTGGACCTCGAGGAAGGACAGCACGTTCGAGTAGTAGTCGGCGATCAGTGCGCGACGGGCGTCGTCGGCCTTTGCGCTCGCGATGAACTCCGGGGCGGAATCCAACGAGGATCGGAAGACCTTGTGGACGGCGGCCATCTCGGAGGTGTCGGGTCGGACGGGTTCGGACATTGCTGGGATCCCTTCGCTCGGTCGGCGCACCCTAGCCGTCGCCGCCTGCTTCCACCGGGCGGGTGACGGGGAGTGATCTGGGGTTCACCCGGCGAGGTTCGACAAAGCGGCGGGACCGGCCATCCTCGTGGCTAGCCGAGTCCGGCGACGTTGCTCGCGGTCGACGACACCTGGGTGACGTGAAGTGGGACCTCGACCGGATGGGTCGCCCTCCTGGCGCTGCTGCCGGTGCCGAGCTGCCCGTTCTGGTTGCCACCCCACGCCCAGAGCCGGCCCGAGGTGTCGATCGCATAGGAGGCGTACCCGCCGGAACTGACCTTCGCGAAGGTGGCCCCCTGTGGCACCTTGACCGCGATCGGCACATCGGAGCTCTTGACGGTCCCGTTGCCCAACTGGCCACGGGCGTTGTTGCCCCACGCCCAGACGGAGCCGTCGGCGAGGACCGCGACGGTCTGACCGTTGCCCGCACCGCTGCCGCCCTGGAACACCTGCTTCACGGCCGCCGGCAGCGCCACGTGGACCGGCACGGCGCTGTTGGTCGTCGTCCCGTTGCCGAGTTGACCCGCGTTGTTGTAGCCCCAGTTGTAGTAGTCACCGGTGCTCAGCAGCGCGCCCGAGCCTTCCCACGACGAGGTGAGCGCAGTGACGACCGCGCCGCTCGGCAGGCCGACCACGGCGGTGGGGGCCGTGCTACTGGTCATCGAGCCGTTGCCCAGTTCGCCGGCGTCACCGCTTCCGCATGCATACAGCCGCCCGCCCGCGTCGAAGAGCGCGTGGGTGCGTGCACCGGCGGCGAGTGTGACGTGGCTGAGCGCGATCTGGGTGGGACGGAGCTCCCGTTGGCCCGAGAGGCAAAGGTCTCCGGTGCCGTTGAGCCCCCAACCCCATACGTTCCCACTCGAGTCGATCGCCAGGGCGCCGTCGAAGGGCATCGGATTGGCGAGCGAGACGATCTTGGCCGTCGGTGGGAACTGGACCATCACCGCCGTTGTCTCGTATGCCGACGTGGTCCCGTCACCCAGCTCGCCGTAGTTGTCGACACCCCAGGCGAAGACCTCGCCGCTCGAGGTGAGTGCATAGCCGTCGGAGTTCGACGTCGCGATCTGGACGATGTCGCCGCTGATGCCGGCGACGGCGGAGGGCTTGTCGAGCTCGAGCTGAGCCACCTTGCCTGCTGTACCGACGACGCCCCACCGGTAGACGGGGGTCGCAGAGGTGGGGGCGGTCGATGTGGCACTGCTCGAGGTGGTGCTCGTGCTGCTCGTGCTCCCACTGCACGCAGCAAGGACCACCGACCCCGTGAGAAGCAATGCTCCTAGAACTCGCCCGCTCTTCATCCGGAGCGATGTCGAGTGGAGTTCAACGCACGCAACGACGGCCTCCTCCATCCGGGACGCCCGCGAATAGTAGCGATCCGCACCGCCTCCGGGATGCTCGGCTGTTTCGGGAGGACGCGGCCTGGCGTTGCTGGCGTTGCTGTGGCCATCGCGCTCGGTCACGCATGCTGCAAAGAAGTAGACCGCCACCGAAAACAAGTTCCACTCCGGTTCGTCGAGGTCTGCCTCTTACACAATGATGGCCACATGGCCACACCCTCGGCTCCATTCGATTCTGGATCGGTCTCCATTCGGCTGTACCCGCACAACGAACTTCCCGCCGACGCGATCGTCGGCGAGCTCTGCGCGCAGGCTGGCCTGGCCCTTCGTCACGGTTTCGACGGAGTCATGACGAGCGAGCACCACGGTGGTTTCGCCGGATACATGGCACAGCCGCTGCAGATGGTCTCCTTCGTCTTGGCGGACCACGAGACCGGCTGGGCCGCCGCGGCGCCGCTGCTGCTTCCACTGAGGTCCGTCGCGCTCGTCGCCGAGGAGGTCGCGTGGCTCCAGGCTCGCTATCCCGCTCGAGTCGGACTGGGAGTCGCCGCCGGCGCCCTGCCTCTCGACTTCGAAGCGGCTGGCGTAAACCAGGCGGATTCCATCGCCCGCTTCAAGTCGGAGCTCCCTCGGCTCGTCGCGATGCTCGGGGGTGAGGATTTGGGCGAACTCGAAGGGGACCCGGCGTTGCGGGCTTGTCGCCAAGCCCCGATTCCCGTTCTCAGCGCAGCCGTGTCCATCGTCGCCGCCGTCCGAGCGGCCAGGTGCGGAGCGGGTCTGCTGATGGAAGGAATGTCTTCGCCTGAGAGACTCGCCCGTCTGACTCGGGCATTCGAAGAGTCCGGGGGCACGGGTTCCAAAGTTCTGATCCGTCGGGTGTGGCTGGGCAGTGTGCCCTCCGGACTGGTTGAAAGCCAGCGGGCCGTCTATGAGAGCTACGCGGCGGGGGCCAAGTCGTTCGGGGAGGACCAGACCATCGTGTGCGATGAGCCGGACGAGCTAGCAGAGCGGCTCGCCGCAGCCGCAAGGCTGGTCGGCGCCGACGCACTGAACCTTCGGGTACAGCTCCCAGGTATGTCGCCTGCGCAGGTGCGGGAACAGATCGCGAAGATCGGGTCCACCGTCGTTGGTTCTCTGAAGAGGATGTGGCCCTCGCCGGAACCGAGAGACCCTTAGCTACCGGATCGGTGTCCAACCCCGCCCAAGATGGTTCCCACCGTCGACGTCCAGGGTGATTCCGGTGATTTGCCGTGCCTCGTCGGAGAGAAGGAAGCACACGGCAGCGGCGATGTCGTCGGCTTCGGTCAGACGACCGAGAGGGAGAGCCGAGCCTGCTGCCGCACCCGCGTCTGCATCCCAAATGGGACGAGTCGCCGTGGTTCGCACCAGTCCAGGACTCACAGCGTTGACCCGAACTCGCTGACTGGCCAAATCGGCTGCAATGGTGCGCGTCATTGCGTTTAGCGCCGATTTCGCCGACGCATAGGCCACCATGGCCGACGTGGTCTTGTGGGGCGAGCCGCTTGAAATGGTCACGATCGAACCGGCGTTGTCACCGAGGCCTCGAGCTAATGCGGCACGGATCAGTGCAATGGTCGGCCAGGTGTTGAGTCGGTAGGTCTCGAGAAACTGCGTCTCGCTGATGACGTCAAAAGCGAACGGGAAGGGAGCACCGCCCAGTGTGCTGACGATCAGGTCGATCCGACCGAACGTCTCGATCGCCCGGTCCGTGAGTACTGTCACGGCTGATTCGGTGTCCATGGATCCGACGACCCCGACGACATCGAGTCCCTCTGAGCGGAAAGCAGCCTCCGCCGACGCGACCCGGTCCTTATCGCGCCCATTGATGATCACCGATGAGCCCTCCCGCGCGAGGCGAAGGGCGCACGATCGGCCAATGCTTGGATCAGCGGTCGAACCCGTGACGATGGCCACCCGACCGGAGAACCGGTGGACTCCATCAACGGAGGCGGTGTCTTTGCGGCCACCCCTCAACTTCTCGGCTGGTCCCATCCGTTCATCTTGTCCGCTATTTGGTCGACACCATCGTTGGCGGCGATGGGCTGTGAGAGGGTGGCTGGGTGCCGCTTGTCTGGAGTTGCGCAGGACGCCGTTCTCAGCCTGGGTAGCTGAGAACGCGCCACCCTGTTCGGCACCTCTTGTGGCACGACGGCCATTTGGTGACGGCGGGCCTTCGAGCTTCGCCACACCGACACTTTGACCTGCGATGTTGGCCGAGAGCGGGCGACGGGAATCGAACCCGCGTTCCAAGCTTGGGAAGCTTGTGTTCTGCCTCTGAACTACGCCCGCGACCGAAGGTCACACTATCGTCTGTCCGGTCATGGTTCTCTCAGATCGTTCGATCCGCGAAGCGATCGCCTCGGGCAAGATCGGGATCGATCCCCTCGGGGAGGATTGCATCCAACCTTCCTCGGTCGACCTGCACGTCGATCAGTACTTCCGGCTCTTCCGGAATCACACCAGTCGGGTGATCGACGTCCGTGAGGACCAAGAGGACCTCACCGAGCTGGTCGACATCGGCAAAGAGGCCCTCATACTCCATCCCGGTGAGTTCGTGCTCGGGTCCACCCAGGAGAAGGTCACGCTGCCGGTCGACCTCGTCGCCCGGCTCGAGGGGAAGTCTTCGCTCGGGCGGCTCGGCCTCCTCATCCATTCGACCGCCGGCTTCGTCGATGCGGGATGGGAGGGTCACCTCACCCTCGAACTGTCGAACGTCGCCAACCTCCCGATCACGGTCTACCCTGGCATGAAGATCGGACAGATCAGCTTCCTCGAGATGACGACCCCCGCCGACCAGCCGTACGGCTCGGCCGGTCTGAAGTCGAAATACCAGGGGCAGTGGGGACCGACCCCGAGCCGGTACGCGGACAACTTCCGCCCGTGACGCGGGCTGTCGACACCGGGGAGCGCGGCCAACCGGCCGGCCACAGCCACCGAGGAGGAACGTAGTGCCCGTCAGACTCGCCATCGGCCTCGGCATCACCGTGGTGATGTTCGCCATCGCGGGACGCCGCTTCTACTGGCTCTTCCGGCTCATCTCGGCCGGCGAGCCAGCCGTGCCGAGCCGGACGAAGAACGTGCCGAAGCGGGTCGAGGCCGAGCTGGTCGAGGTCGGAGGGCAGCGCAAGCTCCTCCAGTGGACCGTCCCGGGCATCGCGCACTTCTTCACCTTCTGGGGTTTCACCATCCTGCTGCTCACCATCCTCGAGGCGTACGGCTGCCTGTTCCAGCGCGATTTCCACATCCCCCTGATCGGGCACACCGCGGTCGTCGGATTCATCGAGGACTTCTTCGCGTGTGCGGTGATTGTGGCGCTGCTGGTGTTCGCCACCATCCGGATCGTCCAATCGCCGAAGCGGGAGAAGCGTCGCTCGCGCTTCTTCGGCTCCCACACGGGTGCCGCCTGGATGGTGCTCCTCTTCATCTTCGGGGTGATGGCGACCTTGCTCGTCTACCGGGCCGCCCAGGTCAACACCGGTAACTTCCCGTACGGCTGGTGGGCTTTCGCCTCCCACGGCCTCGCCAACGTGCTGAAGCCCCTCGGAACCGGTGTCAACAGCGTCATCGAGACCGTCGCCCTCCTCGCCAACATCGCGATCATCACCGGGTTCCTCGTCTTCGTCTCCTACTCGAAGCACCTCCATATCTTCCTGGCACCGATCAACGTCGCGACCTCGCGTCGCCCGCGGGCGCTCGGCGCGCTCGCCTCGACTCCGGACCTGTCGATGGAGGAGGTCGGTGAGGAAGACGAGGTGGTGGTCGGCGCCGGCCGGATCGAGGACTTCTCGTGGAAGCAGCTGCTCGACCTCGCCACGTGTACCGAATGCGGTCGCTGCCAGTCGCAGTGCCCGGCGTGGAACACCGGCAAGCCCCTCTCGCCGAAGCTGCTCATCATGGACCTCCGCGACAACCTCTTCGCCTCGGCGGACAGGGTGATGGCGAACAACCGGGCGGCCGGGGTCGAGATCGACACCCTGGTCCCGACCGTGATCGAGCCCGACGTCCTGTGGTCATGCACGACGTGCGGTGCCTGCGTCGAGCAGTGCCCGGTCGACATCGAGCACGTGGACACCATCGTCGACATGCGCCGCTACGAGGTCCTGATCGAGTCGCGCTTCCCTACCGAGGCGAGCACCATGCTGCGCAACATCGAGAACCAGGGCGACCCCTGGGGTCTCGGTTCCTCCAAGCGCACCGACTGGACCGACGCGCTCGACTTCGAGGTCCCGGTCATCTCCGGGACCATCCCCGACGACATCGAGTACCTCTACTGGGTGGGGTGCGCGGGCGCGCTCGACGAACGGGCTCGCAAAGGGGCGCAGGCGACCGCCCGCATGCTGCACCGGGCCGGGGTGAGCTTCGCCATCCTCGGGCCGAAGGAGAGCTGCACCGGTGACCCGGCTCGGCGCCTCGGCAATGAGTACCTCTACCAGGAGCAGGCCCGCTCCAATATCGAGATCCTCGAAGGGGTGGGCGCGAAAAAGGTCATCGCCAGTTGCCCGCACTGTTTCAACACCCTCTCGAACGAGTACCCCGCGCTCGGCGGCAACTTCGAGGTCATCCACCACAGCCAGCTGCTCGACCATCTGGTCTCGGCTGGGAAGATCACACCGGGGAGCGGCTACCGAGGGACGGTGACCTACCACGATCCCTGCTACCTCGGACGGCACAACCGGGTCTTCGACGAGCCGCGGTCGGTGATCGACGCCATCCCCGGTGCTACCCAGGTCGAGATGCGTCGCTGCCGCGAGAAGGGCTTCTGTTGCGGCGCCGGAGGCGCGCGCATGTGGCTCGAAGAGAACATCGGCAAGCGGGTCAACATGGAGCGCACCGACGAGGCGCTCGCGACCGGTGCCGACGTGGTGTCGACCGCGTGCCCCTACTGCATGATCATGCTGGACGACGCGGTGCGTGCCAACGCGAAGGAAGAAGAGGTGCGGGTCCTCGACGTCTCCCAGCTGCTCGAGGAGTCCTTCGCCGAGCCGGTGGCCGCTGGGACGGGCTCCAACGCGAGCGAGGGCGGCGACCCGAGCGCCGCCGAACCCGTTCAGTCGTAGGCGCGGGCGTCCGCCTCCCGGAGTCGCTCGGCCATTGCCGCGAGCATCTTGCGCGAGATGGTCGGGACCGCCTCGAGAAGGCTGTTGAACTGCCGCTGGGAGAGGACGAGCACGTCCATCTCGGTGTCGGACACGACCGACGCGGAGCGGGGTCGGCGATCGAGCAAGGCGAGCTCGCCGAAGTGACTTCCCGGACCGAGGACCGCGATCTTCCGACCGTGCCGGGTGACCCGGGCGGTGCCGCTCACGATCAGGAAGAACTCGAGCCCGATCCGCCCCTCCTCGACGAGGACCTTGCCGGCCGGCACTTCCACTTCGTCACACGAGCTCCGGATCTTGCGGAGCTCGGCCGTCGTGCAGCTCGAGAAGAGCCAGATGGACTTCAGGTCGACGGCCTTCGGATGCGCCCTGGGTCGGGCCTTGAGTCGCGGCATGGTGGGAGCCTACCGCGCACCTCCCTGGCGAAGTCGGGTCGTTCCACCAGCGTGGCGCCCCTGCGGAGGGACCTCGTCGGCCCTTGCTGGTACCATCCCGCGATCTGTCGCGTGCTCGCCTCGGGCTCGGGAACACGCCGCCAACGGCGCACGCGGAAGGAATGGAGTCACCCATGATCGCCCCGGAGTCGACGGCTCCCCGAGATCCCAGAGATCCACCCCCTTCTTCGGGCACGCCCGCCCCGGGGGGTCCCGCCTCCGACCGGCCGGCCGGCGCCGAGCCGGTCGGCACCCTTCGAGGCGCGGGTGTGAACGTCGATACCCGGGTGGCCGCGCGGGTGGCCGCAGCCGTCTGCCTGTTGGCGATCGCGGTGGTGGCAGTCGTGCTCTTCGTCGCCGGCTCTCAGAAGAATGCCCAGATCAAGAGCTTGCAGACCCACGGTGTCACCATCGACGCGAAGGTGACCGGCTGCCTCGGTCTGCTCGGCGGCAGTGGGAGCAACGGCGCGGGCTACGACTGCACCGCGAGTTACGTGTACCAGGGGCAGCGCTACACCGAAGACATCCCCGGCAACGACCAAGCGCTGGCGGCCGGGACGACCATCAAGGGTGTCATCGCGTCCGACGACGCCGCTCTCTTCTCGACTCCGCCCACCGTCGCCGGCGAGCACACTTCGGCTCGCGTCTATCTGGCACCCGCGATCCTCGCCGGGGTGTTCGTCGTCCTGTCCGGTGCGTGGATCCTCCTGTGGCGTCGTCCGTCGCGCGCCGCGGGTGCCAGCACGTCGTGAGCGGCGTCGGCCCGCTTCGACCATCCCGCATCTCGCGGGTTACCCTTTCGCATGCGCGCGTCTGAGAGCGGATCCTTCGACGAGGCCGCCGGACCGCCGCGGGGCCTCTGGCAGCGGTTCGTCGACCTGATCCGCAAGCCGGACGACGATCGGCCTTCGCTCGGTGCTCGCTTGAGCGGAGCGATGCTCAAGGACAGCGGCGCGCCCCCCAGCCCGAGCCCACGACAGTCGAGGAGCTCGAACAGGCGGTCAGGCGGGCGGACGACAAGGAACGCCTGATCGGGCTCATCGCGGCGCCGCTGGCAGGGATCATCGGTCTGTTGATCACGAACAGCCTCATCGCCGACGACCCGAAGGCGACGCTGGCCAACGGAGCCGTGAACACAGCGCACGTGAACCCCTCGCTCTACCTGGAGCTCGGGACGGTCACCATCGTGTTGGCAGTGCTGATGCTGGCGATGGCCTGGTGGCGCAAGCGGCTCTACCTCGGCATCACCATGGCGCTCTACGGCCTGTCGGTCTTCAACCTCCATTTCTGGGGATTCGGGGTGCCGTTCGTGATGGCGGGCGCGTGGTATCTGGTACGGGCGTACCGGCTCCAGCAGAAGCTGAAGCTGGCCAGGGAGGAGGCTCCCTCCAAGGGGACCGGATCCGGCCGGTCCACGCGCGCCTCCAAGCGGTACACGCCTCCGACCCCGTCGCCGGGCAAGCCGAAGACCCGACGCGGGGACGAGCGCAAGGCCGGCTGACCGCTCGGCCGTGGCCGGCCGAACCGAGCCTGCCGCCCGGCGGGCGCCCGGTTCGAATCGAAGGGCACACCTCTCGATCCTCGCGGGTCGGTCTGCCACCCTCCTTTTGGCCCTCCGACGTGGGCTCGGACGCAGTTCACGCGTTGGTAACACTGGCGTGACGGTGCCGAAATCCCGACGCTGCATTGTTTGCGGCGGCAGAGCGAATCTGCCTGTGTCTGCCTACCCACACCTTCGCTCGAACGAGCGGGGAGTGGCGGAGGTTGGCGCACGAGGCAACTGAGGAGAGGAGCACCCAACTCGTGCTAGCTGCATTGACCCAGGTTCCCTACCCGAGTTGGCTCAACCCGGCCGACAACACGTGGCAGATCACCGCCGCCACCTTCGTCGGCTTGATGAGCCTCCCGGCCCTGGCTGTGTTGTATGCGTCGATCGTCCAGAAGAAATGGGCTGTCAACGTGCTGGCCATGATGTTCGCCGGCTTCTCGCTGGTGATGCTCGCCTGGTGGCTCTGGTCCTACAAGATGGGATTCGGCCCGAACTCCATTGGAGGTGGGATCAAGAACGGGGTCCCTCTCCAGACGAGCGGCGTCGGATGGTGGACCCACTTCTGGGACAACTTCGTCGGCCAACCGGGTCCGATCACCAGTCCACAGGGTGAACAAGGCCAGGCGGTCTCGGCGGCGAACACCGTCATCCCGTTCCACTTCCCGACTGCGTCGCTGGCGTTCTTCCAATTCGTCTTCGCCGCGATCACCCCGCTCCTCTTCCTCGGGAGCGTGTTGGGACGCATCAAGTTCCTGGCCTGGTGCCTGCTCGTCCCGCTGTGGTCGACATTCGTCTACGCGATCGACGCGTACTTGCTCTGGGGCGGCGGCTACTTCGCCCAGGAAGGTGCGCTCGACTTCTCCGGGGGTTTCGTCATCCACATGTCTGCGGGGGTCTCGGGCTTCGTCGCGGCCTGGGTCCTCGGGCCGAGACTCCTACGAGACCGACAACATGCCTTACCGAACAACCTGGTGATGGCCGCGGTCGGCGCGGGCATCCTTTGGCTCGGGTGGAACGGCTTCAACGGCGGCGACCCGTACTACGCGGGCGCGGACGCTGCGGCGGCGGTGGTCAACACCAACCTGGCCACGGCGGCGGGTGTCATCACCTGGATCGCCATGGACGCCTGGTTCAGCAAAGAGCGAAAGCCGACCTTCCTCGGCGGCGTGAACGGCATGATCTGCGGACTGGTGGGCATCACGCCGTGTGCGGGCTGGGTCAACGGGTACGGGGCGATGCTCATCGGCCTCATCTGTTCCGCGGTCGTGTGGGTGGCCTGGAACTTCCTCTCGAAGGTCGCCCCGTTCTCGAAAGTGGACGACGCGCTCGGTGTGGTCTACACGCACGGCATGGCGGGCCTCCTCGGCGGTCTGCTGCTCGGCCTCCTGGGGGATCCGGGGATGATCGAGTACCCGTGCGGGAAATTCGTGGCCGGTCAGACCTACGCGCCGTCGAAGGCCGGCTGCACGCCCTTCTCGGTGAACGGTCTCTTCTACACCGGGTCGGCACACCAGCTCTGGGAACAGTTCCGAGCGGCGATCTTCGTCATAATCTGGTCGGCGCTGATCACCTTCATCCTGATGAAGATCATCGGCTTCGTGCTTCGGGGCGCCCGCTACAAGAACGAGATCCTCGAGGTCGGTGATCTCGCCATCCACGGTGAGGAAGCCTTCCCCGAGGCCACGCTCGCCGAGCGGGTCGGCGTCATGTCGATGGCCGACCATTCGAGTTCGAGTGAACCCGACGACTACATACGGTCGGGCGAGAGTGGCAGTAGTTAACGGCGAATGGCACATCCGCGAGAACTAAGGAAGAAGGAGAGAACAGCACAATGAAATTGATCGTGGCAGTGCTCAAGCCGTTCAAACTCGACGAGGTGAAGGATGGTCTCAAGGCCCACGGGGTCAACGGGATGACCCTGACCGAGGCCCAAGGCTTCGGACGCCAACGAGGTCACACCGAGGTGTACCGAGGTGCCGAGTACGAAGTCGAGTTCGTGCCCAAGATCCGGCTGGAGGTCCTCGTCGAGGACTCCCAGGTGGAGGAGGTCACCTCGATGATCATCGACACCGCGGGGACCGGAAAGATCGGCGACGGCAAGGTGTGGGTGCTTGCGGTCGAGGAGGTCATCCGGGTCCGCACCGGTGAACGGGGTGCCGACGCACTCTGAGCGCCTCTTTCACCCAGGCAATTGGGTCTGGGGAGGGCACCACCCTCTGCGAAGGGCCGGCTCCTCGTGGGCCGGCCCTTCGTCGCGCAGGGACGGCGACGAAGGGCACCGAAGTGGGGAGGCCTACGACCAGCCGGGAGGTCTCGGAGGAGTGCTCAGCCCACCGGGGTAAGAGGGCCCGCTCGGGTACGAGGGACCGCTCGGGTACGAGGGAGGCGCAAGGTCGGGCTGCGTCACCCGGCCGGGCCAGAGGTCGCCGGCCATGATCGCGAGGGCGCTCCCGAGTGCGAGCCAGGCGCCCCAGCTAAGAGAGATCGCGAAGACGTCCGAAGCCGGGCGCGCGACCATCCGGAACACGATGCAGAGCGCCGCTGCGAAACCGATGAGCGCGAGCAAGCCGCGCGGCTGTGACCGCGACCCAGCAAGGCGGGCCATCGTCACGACGATGGCGATTCCGGCGAGAACGAGCAGCGCGACGCTGATGTACTTCAGAGCCTGATGAGCGCTCACGGTTGCGATCTGTTTCCCGACGAGCGAATTGAAGCTGTTCCCGAGGCTGGTGGCCAGGCCCTGAAACGCAGAGTTCCCGAACTGTTGCGCGACGCTGTTGACGTTCTGCTGGGCGGTCGCAACGCCGCTCGCGGTAAGAGTGAACCCGTACCACGGCAGGAAGACCGAGACAGCGAGCAGCACCCCGCCCCCGAGGGTCAGGAAATGCCCTCCTTGCCGATCTGTTGTCACGCGATCCCCCAGCGAGATGACCCGGACTCCCTCGAGTCGGTATCGGCAGGTGTTCCTCCAGCTTGAGCCGCTTTCTCGTTTCCCCGGGGCTCGCCCTCAGCCGGCCTGTCTGCTCACCTCGTCCGCGGCGGCGGTCGCGGACGCCGGATCGCCCAAGAAGTCGCTCGAGACCACGCTGAGGTCGTCGGCCAGCTCGTAGACGAAGGGGATCCCCGTGGGGATCTCGATGCCGACGATCTTCTCGTCGCTGATGCCCTCGATGTGCTTGCGCAGAGCCCGGAGGCTGTTCCCGTGAGCGACGACCAGCACCGAACCACCCCGCGGCCCCTCGGCCCGGAGGTCGGGGACGATGGCGTCCTCCCAGTAGGGCACGACTCGAGCGACGACATCCGCCAGGCACTCGGCAAGGGGAAGGGCATCGAGGGGCACGTCGCGGTAGCGGGGATCGCCGGCGGGGTCGTGCAGGTGACCGCGTTCGAGCGGCGGCGGCGGCGTCGCGTACCCGCGTCGCCACTCCTTGACCTGTGCTTCGCCGTGACGGCTCGAGGTCTCCTTCTTGTCGAGGCCTTGGAGTGCTCCGTAGTGACGCTCGTTCAATCGCCAGTGCCGCCGGACCGGGAGCCAGGTGCGTCCCACCACGTCGAGTGCGAGGTCAGCGGTGCGAATTGCTCGGGTGAGCACCGAAGTGTGGAGGACCTGCAGATCGAGGTCGGCCTCCGCCAGGAGCCGGCCGGATTCGCGCGCCTCGGACTCACCGAGCGACGTGAGGTCCACGTCGTACCAGCCGGTGAAGAGGTTCTCGGCGTTCCACGTCGACTGACCATGTCGCAGGAGCACCAGGCGGAGCATCGGCCGAGCGTATCCCGTCCGCATCGGAGTCCCCTGGTCCGAGAGCCCAATCACACTGGTTCGTCCCGAGGTGCTGCGTCGAGCGTCCTCCTCGACACGTGGCCGCATCGAGGCTGCTGATCCCGACCGATGAATTGCGGTCGGGAGGGCCGTCCACCCCTCGATGACGTACGCCGTCCTCGAGCAGTCACCGGTAGGATCCGATTCCGTGGCACTCCGTGCCCCTTTGGTCGAATCCGACCTCGAGCCGTATCGCCGGGAGCTCACCGGCTACTGCTACCGCATGCTCGGTTCGGGGTTCGAAGCCGAGGACGCGGTCCAAGAGACGATGGTGCGCGCCTGGCGGAACAGCGTCCGCTTCGAGGGCCGGTCGAGCACGCGGACCTGGTTGTACCGCATCGCCACCAACGTCTGCATCGACATGCAGCGCCAGGTGCAGCGGCGCGCCCGCCCGATGGAGATGGGACCGTCGTCGCCACCGGACGAGTCCCACCTCGGCTCGGCGCTCCCGGAGGCGACCTGGGTCACGCCGATCCCCGACACGAGCGTCGCCCCGATCGGTGGTGACCCTGGGGAGATCGCCCAGTTCCGCGAGAGCATCCGGCTCGCGTTCGTCACCGCGCTCCAGCACTTGCCGGCCCGGCAACGCGCCGCCCTCCTCCTCTGCGAGGTGCTCCGCTGGCCGGTCGCCGAGGCGGCCGAGCTGCTCGAGTCGAGCGTGGCCGCAGTCAACAGCGCACTTCAGCGCGCCCGCGCCACGCTCGCCAAGGTCACGCCCGACGCGCACGCCGAGCCGTTGGACGAGGCCGATGCAGCGCTGCTCGAGCGGTACGTCGACGCATTCGAGCGCTACGACATCGAGAGCCTGGTGGGTCTGCTCCGGGCCGATGCGATCCAGTCGATGCCCCCGTTCGCCTTGTGGCTCCAGGGCGCCGCCGACATCGGGGCCTGGATGGTGCTGCCCGGACCGAGCGCCTGCCGAGGCTCGCGGCTCGTCGCGACGTCGGCCAACGGTTCTCCCGCGTTCGGCCAGTACCGCCCCGACCCAGCCGGCGGTTACTCGCCCTGGGCGATCCAGGTGCTCGAGATCTCAGACGGGAGGATCGCAGGGATGAGTTTCTTCCTCGACCTCCTGGACCACGAGCGACTCTTTCCGGCCTTCGGTCTGCCACTGCACCTCGACGCGTAGTCCGCTCAGCTGGAGGAGCTCGTCGAGCTCGGGCGAGACCTCCGAGAGGACCACCGAGCCGCCTTGCCGGCCGGCCCACAACGCCAGGCGCGCCACTTCGTCGACCGAGCCGAGGTCGGGAGTGCCCGGTCCCTCGAGGATGTGGTGGACGCGGACGGTGCCGTCGGGCCCAAGGACGGTGACCCGGCACCAGCGCTGCTCAGCTGGCATCGTGCGGTGGACGGGGCCGAAGGAACGAACTCATCGGAGCTCTCGCGAGGGGCAGCGCGGCCACGGCGTTTCGGCCTTCGGCACAATCCCCGAACGACGGGGTACTCGAGCGAGGAATAGCCTCGGAACCTCCGATGAGTTCGCCGAGCGAGCGACGTCCGATGAAGGTGACCGAGTCAATCGGATCGAAAAAAGGAGCCACCATGGCCACTCGAACAACCGCCCCTCTTGGATCGCCGTGCTGGGCCGATCTCTGGACCTCGGACGTCGACGGGAGCCGTCGCTTCTACGGCGAGCTCTTCGGATGGGAGGCGGACGACCCGGATCCCCAGTTCGGCGGGTACTTCGTCTTCAACTTGAACGGCGTGCAGATCGCCGGCTGCATGGGCGACATGAACGAAATGCGCGCCAACGACACCTGGAAGGTGTATTTCAACACCGACGACATCGAGAAGACGGTGGAGATCGCCAGGGCGAACGGAGCGGAGATCACCGCCGGCGCGATGCCGGTCGGGGATCTCGGTATCCAAGCCGTGCTCGCGGACCCGACCGGTGCGCACCACGGGATGTGGGAGCCCAAGTCGTTCCAGGGGTTCACCGTCCTCGACGAGCCCGGCGCGCCGAGCTGGTTCGAGCTGATGACGCGTGACTACGAAGGTGCGCTGTCCTTCTACCGCACGGTGTATCGCTGGGAGACCGACGTCGTCGGCGATTCGGGCGAGCTCCGCTATTCGACGATGCGGAACCCCGACGGAGAAGGAGAGCTCGCGGGAGTGATGGACGCGTCTGGGTTCCTCCCCGAAGGTGTGCCGTCGCACTGGTCTGTCTACTGGTCCGTCGAGGACGTGGACGCGGCCATCTCCAAGGTCACGAGCCTCGGCGGTTCCGTGGTGATCCCGCCGCGGGATACGCCCTATGGCCGACTCGCCCAGACTGCCGACCCGGCGGGCGCCCATTTCAACCTGCGGACTCCTCCCCGATAGCCCCGGAGGCCGCGGTATGCGGGATGCTCTCGCTGAGTTGAAAGCGACGGGGCAGCCGGCCGAGCAAGCGGGGGCACAAGAGTGCTCGGCCGTTCCCGTGCCGCGGAAAGTTTGACGGTGTCAAACTCCGCGGGGAAGGACCTCGCCGAGAGGTGCTTCGGGAGCACCGCTGCCGGGTCCGGCTCCAAGGCGTCCGGCAATCCGGTGACAGAGCCGCCCACCAGGTCTTTTGCAGCCCGCAGTGCCGCTGCAGTGGCGAACAAGGCCCGGAGCTAGGCGTTAGGCGGAGCGCGCTAGCTCGACGGGCCCTGTTAGCAAGCTGAGCGTAAGGCAACGATTTTGGCCGGTCAAACGTTTGTTTGGGTTTTGACAGGGCCTCAGACGATACCGGGGCGGGCATCCTGGGACGCTCGAACCGTGGGTCTCAGCAGGCCCTTCCTGAGGAATGCGCCGAAAAGAACGATAAAGAGAAGATGCCTCTATCGAAGCCGGCTGGTTGACTTAGGAGATGGAGTCCGATCCCCTGTTGAACCGGAAGAGCGTGCGCCAACTCCTCGCCACCGAGGCGGCGGGCGTGATCGTCGCGGCGGTCCTTGTCGGATTAGCCGCGGGCATGGGCACCGGTCCGGGGGGCGGCATCGCCTATTCCTTGCTCTTTCTCGTCGTCGCGGCGCTGCTCGTCGGCATCCTCACCGCGGTGGCGATGGGCCTGTCGGTCCAGCGGGTCGCGCAACTCTACGTGAATGCAATCCGTCAGGCGCTTGCCTGGCGAAAGGCAGACAGCGCCCTCTAACAGGTTTTTTGGTGGAAACTCCGACCCCGTTGCCCCGGGGAACTTGCACCACCGCCGTCTGATTTCCGGTCAACAGAGGTTGCGGCTAGCCTCCCACCCGAGCGGTGCGCGCTAGCTCACTCAAGGGCAGGCTGGCCGTCGAGAGGGAGGGCTTCGGCCCTCCCTAGGCGCGTTCAGGGTCCCGAAACGAATCGTCGCCTGGCCGGCTCGACGGAGCTTGCAGACAGTGTCGGCGGGGGCCTCGTGGCGCCGGCTCGCCCCAGGGAGCGCCCGGAAGTTGCCGGTCGATCGGTGGCGGACGCCCTCAGTCGCGCCGAAGATCCCACCTGAACAGGGCGTTTAGGCAGATCCCCAAGTCAGCGCCCACCCTATAGAAAATTGCTCAACAAAGTTGAGCAAATGACACTCAAGTTTGCTATAGTTAGAAGCGGGCTCAGATGGGAAGGAACGAGGGAGGTCAAGGAGCGGGAGAGGCCAGACAGGGAATAGCCGGACCGGCGAAAGGCGGCGCGAGCGGAGAAATTGGGCGCGGCGCATCCCGATCAGGGCACACCACCCGGCACCCGAGGCTTCGCCATCGAGCGGAATCGAGCGGAATCGAATGATCGGAACAACGGAGGCGCCCTGCGGGGGCGAGAAGTAGGAGGCACACGATGGCCAAGGCTGTAGGAATCGACCTCGGCACCACCAACTCGGTGGTCGCCGTACTGGAGGCCGGCGAACCGACTGTCATCCCGAACGCAGAGGGAGGGCGGACGACCCCGTCGGTGGTCGGGTTCGCGAAGTCCGGCGAAGTGCTCGTCGGCGAAGTGGCCAAGCGTCAGGCTATTACCAACCCCGAGCGCACCATCAGGTCGGTCAAGCGGCACATGGGCACGTCGTGGGCCGTCGACATCGACGGAAAGAAGTACACGGCACAGGAGATCTCGGCGCGCATCCTCGGAAAGTTGAAGAGGGACGCCGAGTCCTACCTCGGTGACACGGTCACACAGGCGGTGGTCACCGTTCCCGCGTACTTCGACGACGCGCAGCGAACGGCCACGAAAGAGGCCGGCCAGATCGCGGGGCTCGAGGTACTCCGGATCATCAACGAGCCGACCGCCGCGGCGCTCGCGTACGGCCTCGACAAGGAAGGCGCGGACCAGACGGTGCTCGTGTTCGACCTCGGCGGTGGGACCTTCGATGTCTCGCTGCTCGACATCGGAGACGGCGTCTTCGAGGTCAAGGCGACCTCTGGTAACTCGCAGCTCGGCGGCGACGACTGGGACCAGCGGATCATCGATTGGCTGGTCAAGACCTTCAAGGACACCGAAGGCGTCGACCTGTCCACCGACAAGATGGCCATGCAGCGGCTGAAGGAAGCCGCGGAGAAGGCGAAGATCGAGTTGTCCTCCGTACAGGAGACCCAGATCAACCTCCCCTTCATCACCGCCACCTCCGAGGGCCCGAAGCACATGGACGTGAAGCTGACCCGCGCACAGTTCAACGAGCTGACCGCGGATCTCGTCGAGGCGTGCAAGGGACCCTTCGACCAGGCGATCGCCGACTCGGGGCTCTCGAAGTCCGACATCGACCACGTCGTGCTGGTCGGCGGTTCGACCCGCATCCCGGCGGTGCAGGAGCTCGTCCAGTCACTGACCGGCAAGGAAGCACACAAGGGTGTCAATCCCGACGAGGTCGTCGCGGTCGGCGCCGCCGTGCAGGCCGGTGTCCTGAAGGGCGAGGTCAAAGACGTCCTCCTGCTCGACGTGACTCCCCTGTCGCTCGGAATCGAGACCAAGGGCGGTGTCATGCACCGTCTCATCGAGCGGAACACCACCATCCCGACCAAGCGCTCCGAGGTCTTCACCACCGCCGACGACAACCAGCCGTCGGTCGAGGTCCACGTCCTCCAAGGCGAGCGCGAGATGGCGATGTACAACAAGACGCTCGGCAAGTTCCAGCTCGTCGACCTGCCGCCCGCCCCTCGTGGCGTACCGCAGATCGAGGTCACCTTCGACATCGACGCCAACGGGATCGTCCACGTGTCGGCGAAGGACCGGGCCACCGGCAAGGAGCAATCGATGACCATCACCGGTCAGTCGGCGCTCGGCCGGGACGACATCGAGCGCATGGTCAAGGACGCCGAGGCGCACGCCGAGGACGACCGCCGCCGCAAGGAGGAGGCCGAGGTCCGCAACAACGCCGACTCGCTCGTCTACCAGACGGAGAAGCTCCTGAAGGACCAGGGCGAGAAGTTCCAGGGCGAGGAGAAGGAGAAGGTGGAGTCTGCGCTGAGCGGTCTGAAGGACGCGTTGTCGGGCACCGACGTCGAGGTCATCAAGAACGCTACGGACTCGTTGCTGGCAGCGAGCCAGTCCTTCAGCCAGCGCCTCTACGAGGAGGCGTCGCGCTCGGAAAGCGCGGCTCCCGGTGGTGCGGTGGACGCGGACGAGTCCTCCGACGACGAGGTCGTCGACGCCGAGATCGTCGACGACAAGGGCTGAGCCGCTGATGGCTGGCGGTAACGTCTGGCGCCCCGACCGCGCGGGGGACCCGAGCGGGTTCGGGAACCGCGCCACAGGGGGGCCGGGCGGTGAGCCGGGTGCACCCACAGGTGACGGGTCCGGGGCCGGGGAGGACACCCTCGGCTCGGAGGGCGCGCAGAGCGACGACGCCGAAGTGGTCGACGCGGAGATCGTCGACGACGACGAATCGACGGTGTCGCCCGGTGCGGCCGGCCCGTTCGGCGAGGGGGATCCGTTGAGCGTCGCGCTCGACGAGCGCGACGAGTACCTCGACGCCCTTCGCCGGCTGCAGGCCGAATTCGAGAACTACCGAAAGCGGGTCGCCAAGCAACAGGCCGATCAGGTCGCGCAGGCCGCGGCGTCGCTCGTCGACAAGCTGCTGCCGGTCCTCGACACGCTCGATCTCGCCGCCGAGCATCTCGGTGACGCCGAGTCGACCGACGGCAAAGCGCTGCTCGCCGCATCCAGCCTCCTGCACAGCGTGCTGAGCAAGGAAGGCCTCGAGCGCCTTGACCCGATCGGCGAGGAGTTCGACCCGACCGCGCAGGAGGCGGTCGGTCATCTGCCGGTCGAGGAGGGCACAGACGGTGGGGGAGTTCCGGGCGCGCCGGGAGGACCGGTGGTCGCGCAGGTGATGCGTCCCGGTTACCGATGGAAGGGTTCGGTCGTGCGGCCGGCCATGGTGGTCGTTCGCGGGTAGCCACTGCGAGCGAACCCGATCGTGCCGACGACCAGGAACACGAAGGCCGGCACGAGGGGCTGACGACGAGAGGACGAGTGAAAAGGCACGGTGGCGCCGCAACGCGAATGGTTCGAGAAGGACTACTACAAGACCCTTGGCGTCCCGAGCACGGCCAGCGCGAAGGAGATCACCAGCGCGTACCGGAAGCTCGCGAAGAAGCACCATCCCGACGCGAACCCGGGCGAAGAGGAGACGTTCAAGGAGATCACCGCCGCCTACGACGTGCTCGGCGACGCCGACAGTCGCAAGGAGTACGACGAGGTGCGCGCCATGGGCCCTGCGGCGAACATGGGGGGCTTCCCGGGCGGGTTCGGCGGCGGCGGGACCACCTTCCGCGTGGAGGACGTCGGCGACTTCGGCGACTTGTTCGGTGGCCTGTTCGGTCGCGGCCGGCGACCCGGCACTGCGACGGGAGCGCAGCGCGGCGCGGACGTGGAGACCGAGGTGCACCTCTCCTTCGAGGACGCGGTCAACGGGGTGACCACCTCGGTCAACGTGACGACGGACGCCCGGTGCCATACCTGCCACGGGAGCGGATCGGCTCCCGGCACCCACCCGACCACGTGCCCGCGCTGTGGGGGGACCGGCACGCTCCAAGACGACCAGGGCCTCTTCTCCCTGAGCCAGATCTGCCCGCAGTGTGGCGGCCGCGGGACCATCATCACCTCGCCGTGCCCGACGTGCTCGGGGACCGGCGTCGAGCACCGCAACCGGTCGGTCAAGGTCCGGATCCCGCCCGGAGTCGAGGCCGGACAGCGGATCCGGGTCAAGGGCCGTGGCGCGGCCGGTCGCGGCGGCGGCCCGAGCGGCGACCTCTACGTGGTGGTCCACGTCGCGCGGCACTCCGTCTTCGGACGGCGCGGGCACAACCTGACGCTGACCGTTCCGGTGTCGTACTCGGAGGCCGCGCTCGGGACCACGCTCACCGTCCCGACGCTGAGCGACTCGGTCACCCTTCGAGTACCCGAGGGCACTCCGTCGGGCCGGACCTTCCGCGTGCGCGGGCGCGGCGTGCCCGGTTCGAAGAAGGACAAGACCGGGGACCTGCTGGTCACGGTCGAGGTCGCGGTGCCCGAACGGCTGAGCGAGGAGCAGCGCGCCGTGGTCGAGGAACTGGCCAAGGTCGTCGAGCCGCCGACCCGCGACTCGTTGGGAGTCTGAGATGAGTGACGAACGCCCTTCCAGAGCCGAACCCCGCACCGCGTCCCGCACCGAGTCGCGAGCGGGTTCGCGGGCCGGGTCGCGGGCCGTGTACGTGATCTCGGTCGCCGCCGAGCTGACCGGCGTGCATCCCCAGACCCTCCGCGTCTACGAGCGCAAAGGGCTGCTCGACCCGAGCCGCACCAGCGGAGGGAGCCGCCGCTTCAGCGACGAGGACCTCGAGCGGCTCCGCCACATCCAGAGCCTCACCAACGCCGGGCTCAACCTCGAAGGAGTGCGCAGGGTGATGGAGCTCGAGGCCGAGGTGGCCCGGTTGCGCAAGGAGCTCGCCACCACCAAGAAAGAAGCGGTAGAGGCGGTGGCCCACGCCCACCGAAAGTACCGGCGTGAGCTGGTACCTCTCAGGCAGTTTCCGGTGCCGACGCGACCCGCGCGCCGGCCGACCCACGAATCCGGAGGTCGATCATGAGCCTCAATCCCGATCGATGGACACTGAAGACCCAAGAAGCGCTCTCGAACTCCGTCGAACGGGCGCGCTCGGCGAACAACGCCGAGGTCACACCCGAGCACCTGCTCGCCGCGATCCTCGACCAGACCGACGGCATCGCGACGCCGATCCTCGAGCGGATCGGCGTCGAGCCCGCGGTGGTTCGCAAGCGGGTGGCCGACGACCTCGCGCGCCTTCCGCAGGCGATCGGTGGCGCCGAACCGGGGATCAATCGCGCACTGCGGGACGTACTGGCCGCCGCCGATTCGGCTCGCACCGAGATGGGCGACGACTACCTCTCGGTCGAGCATCTCCTCCTCGCGATGGCCGACCGGATCGGGGCCAGCAGGGACCAGCTGCTCAGCGCGTTGCGCGACGTGCGGGGGAGCCACCGGGTCACCTCGCAGAACCCCGAGGAGACCTTCCAGGCGCTCGAACGCTATGGGCGCGACCTCACCGCGCTCGCGCGCCAGGGCAAGTTGGACCCGGTCATCGGGAGGGACGAGGAGGTGCGCCGAGTCATCCAGGTGCTCTCGCGCCGCACCAAGAACAACCCGGTGCTGATCGGCGAGCCCGGTGTCGGCAAGACCGCCATCGTCGAGGGCCTGGCCCAGCGCATCGTCGAAGGGGACGTGCCCGAGGGTCTGAAGAACAAGCGGGTGATCGCGCTCGACCTCAGCTCGATGGTGGCGGGCGCCAAATACCGCGGCGAGTTCGAGGAGCGGCTGAAGGCCGTGCTGAAGGAGATCACCGACTCCGAGGGCGAGATCATCACCTTCGTCGACGAGCTGCACACGCTGGTCGGCGCGGGCGGCGGGGCCGAGGGCGCCATGGACGCCGGCAACATGGTCAAGCCGATGCTCGCCCGCGGCGAGCTGCGGATGATCGGCGCGACCACCCTCGACGAGTACCGCCAGTACATCGAGAAGGACGCCGCCCTCGAGCGTCGCTTCCAGCAGGTCTACGTCGCGCCACCTTCGGTCGAGGACACCGTCGCGATCCTGCGCGGCTTGAAGGAGCGCTACGAGGTCCATCACGGGGTGCGCATCCAGGACGCCGCGTTGGTCGCAGCCGCGGTGCTGTCGGACCGGTACGTGACCGGTCGGTTCCTGCCAGACAAGGCGATCGACCTGATGGACGAGTCCGCGAGCCGGCTTCGCATCGAAATCGACTCGATGCCGACCGAGCTCGACGTGGTGACCCGCCGCATCCGCCAGCTCGAGATCGAGCGGATGGCCCTCGAGAAGGAGACCGACTCTGCCTCCGCCGAGCGGCTGGAGCGGCTCGACGAGGAGGTGGCCAACTTGAAGGAGGAGGCCGCCGCCATGACCGCGCACTGGCAGTCGGAGAAAGAAGCGATCACCGTCATCCAGTCGCTGAAGGGGGAGCTCGAGCAGCTGCGCATCGACGCCGAGCGGCTGAGCCGCGAGGGCAACCTGGCGGAGGCCTCGGAGATCACCTACGGCAAGGTCCCCGACCTCGAGCGCCAGATCGAAGAGGCGACCGATCGGCTCGACGATCTCCAGAAGGACCAGCGCTATCTCAAAGAAGAGGTCGACGCCGAAGACGTCGCCGAGGTGGTCAGCCGCTGGACCGGGGTGCCGGTCAGCCGGTTGTTGGAGGGCGAGGTCGAGAAGCTCATCCGGATGGAGGATGCGCTGCACGCTCGGGTCGTGGGACAGGACGAGGCGGTGTCGGCGGTCGCGAACGCGATCCGGCGCAGCCGGGCCGGGCTGTCCGATCCGAACCGGCCCATCGGCTCGTTCCTCTTTTTGGGGCCGACCGGTGTCGGCAAGACCGAGCTCGCCCGCGCGCTCGCCGAGTTCCTCTTCGACGACCAGCGGGCGATGATCCGGATCGACATGAGCGAGTACCAGGAGCGGCATACGGTCGCCCGCCTGGTCGGCGCGCCGCCGGGGTACGTCGGCTACGAGGAGGGTGGCCAGCTCACCGAGGCGATCCGGCGCCGCCCCTACGCGGTGGTGCTCCTCGACGAGATCGAGAAGGCACATCCCGACGTGTTCAACGTCCTGTTGCAGGTGCTCGAGGACGGTCGCCTCACCGATGGGCAGGGCCGTACCGTCGACTTCACCAACACCGTGCTGATCATGACGTCCAACATCCCCGGTGAGCCGATCGACTTCTTCAAGCCCGAGTTCGTCAACCGGATCGACGAGATCGTGCGCTTCCACCGGCTCACCGAGGCCGACCTCGAGAAGATCGTCACCATCCAGCTCAACGGTCTGCGGTCCCGTCTGGGTGAGCGCCGGCTCTCGCTCGAAGTCACCCCGGCGGCCGAGGCCTGGCTGGCCAAGGCCGGCTACGACCCCGATTTCGGGGCCCGCCCGCTGCGCCGGGTCATCCAGCGCGAGGTGGAGGACCCCCTCGCGCTCGCCCTCCTCGAGGGCCGCTACCCGGAGGGCTCGACGGTGACCGTCGACGAGCGCGACGGGGCGATCGCCCTCGCCTGAGGGGCGGCCGGGCGCGGCCCGGGCGCAGCTGAGCGCCGGCCCCTGGAGGGCGCATCCCAGCGGGTGTGCGCTGGGCCGCAGGGTACAATGGTGCGTAATCCGCATTCTGTGACGGAGGAGTGGCGCGTGCCGGCAACCGTGGTCGTCGGGACTCAGTGGGGCGACGAGGGGAAGGGCAAGCTCACCGACCTCCTCGCACGCGAGATGGAGGTGGTGGTCCGCTACCAGGGCGGCCACAACGCAGGGCACACCATCGTCGTCGACGGCGAGACCTTCGCCCTCCAGCTGGTGCCGAGCGGCGTGCTCTACGAGCACATCACCCCGGTCATCGGCAACGGAGTGGTGGTCGACCCCCTGGTCCTCCTCGCGGAGGTCGACACCCTGGCCGAGAAGGGCATCGACACCTCGCGGCTCCGGGTGAGCGGGAACGCCCACCTGATCATGCCCTACCACCACGAGCTCGATCGGCTGACCGAGCGCTACCTCGGGAAGAACAGCCTCGGCACGACCAAGCGGGGGATCGGGCCGGCCTACGCGGACAAGTCCTCGCGGGTGGGGCTGCGTGTGCAGGACCTGCTCGATCCCAAGATCTTCCGCCAGAAGCTCGACGTGGTGCTGAAGGAGAAGAACGCGGTGCTGGCCAAGGTCTACAACCGCCTCCCGCTGACCGCGGATGCCATCTGCTCCCTCTACATCGACGAGCTCGCGCCCCGTGTCGCGCCCATGGTCGCCGACACGGTGGGCCTGGTGCACGAGGCGCTCGGGCGTGGCGCGAACGTCCTCCTCGAAGGGGCCCAGGCGACCTTCCTCGATCTCGACCACGGCACCTATCCGTTCGTCACCTCGTCGAACCCGG
Organism: uncultured Acidimicrobiaceae bacterium; assembly: GCA_963769905.1. Classification (GTDB taxonomy): domain Bacteria; phylum Actinomycetota; class Acidimicrobiia; order Acidimicrobiales; family RAAP-2; genus Bog-756. Next base: position 623,707 of record CAVYNG010000001.1, on the reverse strand, counting down.
TCGCCGGCGGCGCGTGCACCGGCGCGGGCATCGGCCCTCGCGACATCGAGCGGGTGATCGGTATCGCCAAGGCCTACGTGACGCGTGTGGGGAGCGGCCCGTTCCCGACCGAGCTGACCGACGACACCGGCGACACGCTCGTCGAGCTCGGCCACGAGTTCGGTGTGAACACCAAGCGCCGCCGGCGGCCGGGTTGGTTCGACGCGGTGATGATGCGCCAGGCGGTACGGCTCAACTCACTCTCTGAGGTCGCGCTCACCAAGCTCGACGTGCTGTCGACCTTCGACACGGTCAAGGTCTGTGTGGCCTACGAGGCCGAAGGCGAGCGCTACACCATTCCCCCCTACCACCAGTCGGTGCTCCACCAGGTCACTCCGGTCTACGAGGAGTTGCCCGGCTGGAAGACCGACATCTCGGGTGCGACCGAGACCGCGGACCTGCCCCAGGCGGCGCGCGACTACGTGGGCTTCCTCGCCGAACAGGTCGGCACCCCGGTGCGGCTGGTGGGCGTCGGGCCGGGCCGCGAGCAGTTCGTGCGCTTCGCCGCATGAGCAGCGGGGCGCGCACAGAGCCGGTGACACCCGGCACCGTCTGCGTGATCGGCTCGGGAGGGCGCGAGCACGCGCTCGCCCTGGCACTCGGGCGCACCGCCGAGGTGGTCGTGACTCCCGGCAACCCGGGGATCGACGGGAAGACCCGCGAAGGACACCGAATCTCGAGCACCGACCTGGCGCCCGAACGGATCGACGCCGACCTCTTCGTCGTGGGCCCCGAGGCACCCCTGGTCGAGGGAGTGGCCGACCGGTTGCGGGCCGCGGGTCGGCTGGTGTTCGGGCCCGGCGCGGACGGCGCCCGCCTCGAGGGTTCGAAGGCCTTCATGAAAGAGGTGCTCGCCGAGGCACAGGTGCCGACCGCTCGCTTCGCGGTCTGCTCGGAGGTGGCCGACGCCCGGGCCTTCCTCCGCTCGCTGCCGGGGCCCTGGGTGGTCAAGACCGACGGGCTCGCCGCCGGAAAGGGCGTGCTCGTGACCGCGTCGATGGAAGAGGCGACGGCCGACGTCGAGGCCAAGCTCTCGGGGCGCGCCTTCGGGGAGGCGGGACGGACGGTCGTGGTCGAGGAGGGCCTCGCCGGCGAGGAGTGCTCGCTCCTCGTGCTCTGCGACGGGCGCCGTCTCACGCCGCTCGCCCCGGCCCAGGACTTCAAGCGGATCGGCGACGGTGACACCGGTCCGAACACCGGTGGGATGGGGTCCTACTCGCCGGTGCCCTTCGTCGACGAGGAGACGGTCGAGCGTATGGTCGACGAGGCGGTCGCACCGCTCGTGGACGCGCTGCGTGCGAGGGGCATCGAGTACCGGGGAGTCCTCTACGCCGGAGTGATGCTCACCCCGGAGGGACCGAAGGTGCTCGAGTTCAACGTGCGCTTCGGTGATCCGGAGACCCAGGTGGTGCTCCCGCGCCTCGAGGGGGACGTGACCGCGCTCCTCGCCGAGGTCGCCGCCGGCGAGCTCGCCTCGACGCCGCGCTTCTCCACCGACGCCGCGGTCTGCGTGGTGCTCGCGTCCGAGGGGTATCCCGACGCGCCGCGGAAGGGTGATGTGATCGGCGGCCTCGACGAAGCGGCCGCGCTCGAGGGAGTGACCGTGTTCCACGCGGGGACCGCCCGTCCGGCTGGCGAAGGCGAGGTGGTCACGGCGGGCGGACGCGTGCTCGGGGTGACCGGTGTCGGGCCGTCGATCGCCGCCGCACGTGCGCGTGCGTACCGGGGGGCATCGGTGATCCATTGGCCGGGGATGCAGATGCGTTCCGACATCGCGGCAGCGGCGAGCGGAGCGCGCCGCGAGCGGGTGAGACAGGGGGTCGGACGGTGATCCCGCGGTACGCGCCCGCCGAGATGGCCGACCTCTTCGCCGACCGCGCCCGGTTCGCCACCTGGCTCGAGGTCGAGCTGCTGGCGACCGAGGGATGGGCCGAGATCGGCACGGTCCCCGCGGAGGCGGCCGCCGCGTGCCGGGCGCGCGCGCCGAAGGTCGACGATGCCTTCGTCGAGGCGGTGGCCGAACGCGAACGGGTCACCGACCACGACGTGGCGGCCTTCGTCGACGTCGTGCAGGCGGCGATCGGCGCGCCGGAGGGCTCGTGGATCCACTACGGACTGACCTCGTCGGACGTGGTCGACACCGCGCTCTGCGCGACGCTGACCGAGGCGGCGGATCAGCTTGATCGGCGCCGCTGCACAGCTGGTCGGGGCGCTCGAGGCACGTGCCTTCGAGTGCATCGACACCCCGGTGACCGGCCGCACCCACGGGATGCACGCCGAGCCGACCACCTTCGGCGCCAAGTTCTCGCTCTGGGCTCTCCAGGCCGGCCGCGATCTCGAGCGTCTGCGCCGCGCGCGCGAGCGGGTGGCGGTCGGGAAGCTCTCCGGCGCGGTCGGGACCTACTCGAACATCGACCCGAGGGTCGAGTCCCACGTCTGCCGCGCGCTCGGGCTCACCCCGGTGCCCGCCACCCAGGTGGTCGCACGCGACCGGCACGCCGAGTACCTCTACGTGTGCGCGGCGGTCGGCACCACCGTCGAGTCGATCGCCACCGAGGTGCGCCACCTCGCGCGCAGTGAGCTCGGCGAGGTCGAGGAGCCCTTCGCGCCCGGGCAGAAGGGCAGCTCCGCGATGCCCCACAAGCGCAACCCGATCCTGTCGGAGCGGCTCTCCGGTCTCGCACGAGTCCTGCGCGGCTACCTGTCGGCGGGGCTCGAGGACGTCGCGCTCTGGCACGAGCGCGACATCTCCCACAGCTCGGTCGAGCGGGTGGTGCTCCCGGATGCCTCGATGCTCACCCTCTACATGCTCCAGAAGGTCACCGGTCTCGTCGAGGGGTTGGTGGTCCATCCCGAGCGCGCCCTCGCCACCCTGCTCGAGGGGAGCCACGGTCTCGTGTTCAGCCAATCGGTGCTCCTCGCGCTGGTGCGAGGGGGCATCGACCGCGACGCGGCCTATCGCATCGTGCAGCGCGATGCCCGGGCGGCCTGGGAGGAGGGACGCTCCTTCCGCGAGGTGCTCGACTCGGATCCCGAGGTCACGCTGCCGCCCGCCGTCGCTCGACGAGGCGTTCGACCTGTCCCGTACGCTGCGCCATGTCCACCGGTTCACCGACGCATTGGAGGAGCTCGACCCATGACCTCGTCGATCAGCGATCCGCTCGCCCTCATCCAGTCGGGGAAGGTGCGTGAGCTCTACGACGCGGGAGGCAGCTGCCTGTTGATGGTGGCCTCGGACCGCATTTCGGCGTTCGACGTGATCATGGCCGAGCCGATCCCCGAAAAGGGCCGGGTGCTCACCGCGATGAGCGACTACTGGCTGGAGGCGCTGTCGGATCTCGCGCCCAACCACCTGATCAGCGCGGACGTGGCCAACTTCCCGGCCGCGGCGGCGCTCCTTCCCGGGGGCCTCGAGTGGCTCGCCGGCCGCTCGATGCTGGTACGTCGGGCCGAGATGCTCGACATCGAGTGCATCGTCCGCGGCTACCTCGCCGGCTCGGCGTACAAGGAGTACGAGCGCGAGGGGACCGTCCACGGGATGCCGATGCCGAAGGGGTTGCGCCACGCGGACCGGTTGCCCGAGCCGATCTTCACCCCCTCGACCAAGGCCACCGAGGGACACGACCTCAACATCGGGATGGAAGAGGCTGCCGAGCTGGTCGGGAAGGAAGCCGCCGATGCCGCGGCCGAGCTCTGCCTCGCCGCCTACCGCCGGGCCGCGGTGAGGGCCGAGGAACAGGGCATCGTGATCTGCGACACCAAGTTCGAGCTCGGTTACATCGACGGGGCGCTCTCCCTCTGCGACGAGGTGCTGACCCCCGACTCGTCTCGGTTCTGGCCGGCGGACAATTGTGCGCCCGGCACCAACCCGCCGTCGTTCGACAAACAGCCGCTGCGCGACTGGCTCGAGGCCTCGCGGTGGGAGAAGAAGCCCCCGCCTCCTCCGCTCCCCGACGACATCGTTTCGGAGACCTCGTCGCGTTACGTCGAGGCCTACGAGCGGATCTGCGGCCGGAAGCTCTCCGACTGGTACGGCAGGGGGCGATGACCGAGACTCACCCGGGCCGCTACTCGGTGCTGGTCGAGGTCCGGCTCCGAGAAGGGATCGCCGATCCGGAGGGCGCCACCATCGAACGGGCGCTGCCGGCTCTCGGTCTCGGCGGGGTGAGCGGGGTGCGTGCCGGCAAGGCGTTCCGCTTCGAGGTGATCGCCGCCAGCGAGGACGAGGCACTCGCGCAGGCAGGCGTGGTCGCCGACCGGTTGCTCGCAAACCCGGTGATCGAGGAGTCCTCGGTCTCGCTGGTCTCGACGAGGGCCGGCGTCTGATGGCGGCGAAGGTCGGTGTCGTCACCTTCCCCGGGAGCAATTGTGAGCACGACGTGGTCCTCGCGCTCGAGCGGCTGGGCGCGATTGCCGATCTGCTCTGGCACGGCGACAACTCGGCCGAGGGCTACGACGCGCTGGTACTGCCGGGCGGGTTCGCACACGGCGACTACCTGCGGCCGGGAGCGATTGCCCGCTTCTCCCCGGTGATGGAGGCGGTGAGCCGGTTCGCCGCGGCGGGTGGCCCGGTGGCCGGGATCTGCAACGGCTTTCAGGTGCTCACCGAAGCAGGGCTCCTGCCCGGTGCTCTGCAGAAGAACCGAGGACTCCGCTTCCTCTGTCGGGACGCGACCGTCCGGGTCGACTCCGTGGACTCGGTCCTGACGGCGGGGATCCCCGCCGGCACCGAGCTGCGCATCCCGATCAACCACTTCGAGGGGAACTACACCTGTGACCGGGAGACCCTCGCGATGCTGCGCTCGGAGGAAAGGGTGGTCCTCCGCTACGCGGAGAATCCGAACGGCTCGATCGACGACATCGCCGGGGTGTGCAGCGCGGCGCGCAACGTGGTCGGGCTGATGCCCCATCCCGAGCGTGCGTCGGACCCCTTGCTCGGCTCCGCCGACGGCATTCCCTTGCTCCGTGCGCTGCTCGCCGCCGCCACGCGGGAGCCGGCGGGCGCGCCAGTTTCAGCAGTGCTCGGTTAGGGCGACGCCCGTCCGACGGGCCCTCGCCGCGATCAGCTGGGAGTGCTCAGCTCCGAGTCCGTGGGATCTTCGCCTGCTGGAGGACTGACGCGCTCACCCCGACGGTGCGCCACGCGGAATAGGAGATCCCCTTCCGCTCCCCATAGGGACGAGCGACCTTGACGAAGGCCTTCTCGAGCGAGGCCAGGTCGACGGTCTTGCCGGTGTGGGACAGCTCCGACTGGAGGCGTTGCTTCTCCTCGACCAAATGGAGCCGCGACAACGGATCGGCGTCGGGCAGGGTGGCGTCGATAGTGGCAAGTCGCTTCCTGATCGAATCAGGGGTCCGCTTCCGCCCACGCCTCGGCTTGGTCGACTCGAGCGCCTCGAGGTACTGGCGGACGATCCGCCCCTCCTCACGACCCTTGGCCAATGCCGCCTTGTGGCTGCTGGACATCGGAGTCTTCTTGCGGGATTTTGTGGTTGCGGGTGGTGCCATGTCGACAGCATTTCAAAGGCTCTCATTTGGGTCAAATCAGCACCAACTCTTTCAGCTTGGCGGCTTGGGCCACACCCAAATTTGTCTCGGAAGGTCGGTCTTTAATGAGCTCGATGGCGCGGCCCTGCGCGGCACAAGGCATCAACGATTCCATTTGCCGACGGCGAGACGCGCACGTCGAATTGCCAGTCCTCCAAAGATCCCGGATCGAATCGGGACGCTACAGTCGCGGCGTGCGAGGACCTTGGGCTGTCGCCGTCGCCATCGTGTTCGCCGGAATCGCTGCTGCTGGCTGTGGTGGCTCCGAGCCGGCGAGTTCGGCAGGAGGTGCCGCGAGTACAACCACTTCGGTCCCCAACACAGCGACGGCGAGCAATGACAGCTCCTACGCCTGGCTGAGTTCAGCAGCGCAGCCATGGATCCAGCGGCTCAACACCGACAGGTCCTCAGTCGTGGCAGCTGCTCGCTCAAAGAGTGGCATCAGCGCGCCGTACTTTGCGGCACTGAGCAGTTCCTGCGGCAAGTTGCTCGCGGACGCAAACCAAGCGAAGAACGTTCCGAAAGCTCCCGCATCTGATCTCGAGGGCGCCTGGAAAGCGATGATCGCGGACACAGGGGCATATGCTTCGCAATGTGTGAGGCTCGCCCAGTCGCACTCGACTTCCGACTTCACATCGTGGAACAACAGTTTGCTGGCGATGAACTCGGCCAGTGACGAATTCAACGCCGCTGTCACCGGTGTCCATAAGCCGGCGACGGGCTAGTCACACCGACCCGTCAGCAAGCCCCATGCAGTAGATGGTCTCGGGGAGCTCGCTCCGGCTCGCCGGCTCCCCGAAGGTAACGATTTGGCTACGCCTGGGTGACGCGGAAGTAACTCACAAGTTATCTCTTCGTGTCAGTCCCGCCCGACTGGGCGTCACGGATTGACTTGTCCACACCGCCGTGGGAGAAGGTAGGGACGGCGAACGCTCGACGGGTATGGAACTGGGGCCGTTTTCCGTCTTCGCGCACTCGACCCCCGGAGGAGTTAGGTATGTCCATGCTGCACGGCAAGAGGATCCTCACGGTGTCCGCGGCCCTACTGGTCGGCGCGACCGCGTTGGTGACCGGTGTGTTGGCGACCCCGGCGGGAGCGTCGACGCTCACCAGCGCCGACGGATTCACCTCTCTGACGACTCAGGGCACGGTGACCGCGCACACCCCCTACGCCAGCGGCCAGGTCATCAACATCACCGTGACTGCCAATTCCACGATGAACCAGGCCAGCCTCGAGGCGGCCGGTTTCCCGAGCGGCGCCGTCAACATCAAGTTCCTCGAGTGCGCCGATCTCAACGGTCTTGCCGCGAACCTGCCCACCAAGGCCACCGATTGCGAGCCGGAGAGCATCGCGACGATCTCGGGTGCCAACGCCGACGGCAGCATGAACCTGATCGGAACCAACGGCTACCAGATCCTGGCCCTTCCCGATCCCAATCTTGGCTCCTCCAACGGCACGACCTGTGCCACTGCACCCGACCAGTGCGTCATCGGGATCTTCTCCAACCAGAACGACTTCTCCAAGCCGCACCTCTTCTCCGCGCCCTTCGTGGTGACCCCCGACGGGGGACTGGACAACGGCCAGCCTCCCGGTGACGGGACGTCCCCGGCCGCCTCCCCGCCGACGGTCACCGCGGTCTCCCCGACCACCGGCCCGGCCGGCGGCGGCACCAGCGTGACCATCACCGGGACCAACCTCACCGGGGCGACTGCGGTCGACTTCGGCACGGCGGCGGCGACTGGGGTCACCGTCAACTCGGCCACCTCGATCACCGCGACCTCCCCGGCGGGCGCCGGCACGGTCGACGTCACCGTCTCCACCCCGGGCGGCACCTCGGCCACCTCTGCAGCTGACCAGTTCACCTATCTCTCCGCACCGACGGTCACCGCGGTCTCCCCGACCACCGGCCCGGCCGGCGGCGGCACCAGCGTGACCATCACCGGGACCAACCTCACCGGGGCGACTGCGGTCGACTTCGGCACGGCGGCGTCGACTGGGGTCACCGTCAACTCGGCCACCTCGATCACCGCGACCTCCCCGGCGGGCGCCGGCACGGTCGACGTCACCGTCATCACCCCGGGCGGCACCTCGGCCACCTCCGCAGCTGACCACTTCACCTACGTCGCCGCCCCGACGGTCACCGCGGTCAGCCCGACCTCGGGCCCAGTCGGTGGTGGCACCAGCGTGACCATCACCGGGACCGGCTTCACCGGGGCGAGCGGAGTCAAGTTCGGTTCGACCGCGGCGACATCGTTCACGGTCAACTCGGCGACCTCGATCACCGCCACTTCCCCGGCCGGCACCGGCACGGTGGACGTGACGGTCACCACCCCGGGCGGCACATCGGCGACCTCGCCCGCTGACCAGTTCACCTACACCAGCGGTCCGAGCGTCTCGTCCATCTCACCGACATCGGGCCCGGCCGGCGGTGGCACCAGCGTGACCATCACCGGGACCAACCTGACCGGCGCGACCGCGGTGCACTTCGGCACCGGCGCGGCGACAGGGGTGACGGTCAACTCGGCCACCTCGGTCACCGCCACCTCCCCGGCCGGCACCGGCACGGTCGACGTGACGGTGACCACCCCGGGTGGCACCTCGGCGACCAGCTCGGCCGACCACTTCGCCTATGTCGCCGCCCCGACGGTCACCGCGGTCAGCCCGACCTCCGGACCTGCCGGCGGCGGCACCAGCGTGACCATCACCGGCACCAACTTGACCGGCGCGACGGCAGTCGACTTCGGGTCGAACGCGGCGACTTCGTTCACGGTCAACTCCGACACCTCGATCACCGCCACCTCACCGGCCGGCACCGGCACGGTCGACGTGACGGTGACCACCCCGGGTGGCACCTCGGCGACCAGCTCGGCCGACCAGTTCACTTACACCAGCGGTCCGAGTGTCTCGTCCATCTCTCCGACCTCCGGCCCGGCCGGCGGTGGCACCAGCGTGACCATCACCGGCACCAACTTGACCGGCGCGACCGCAGTCGACTTCGGGTCGAACGCGGCGACTTCGTTCACGGTCAACTCCGACACCTCGATCACCGCCACCTCACCGGCCGGCACCGGCACGGTCGACGTGACGGTGACCACCCCGGGCGGCACCTCGGCGACCAGCTCGGCCGACCAGTTCACTTACACCAGCGGTCCGAGTGTCTCGTCCATCTCTCCGACCTCCGGACCTGCCGGTGGTGGCACCAGCGTGACCATCACCGGCACCAACTTGACCGGCGCGACGGCAGTCGACTTCGGGTCGAACGCGGCGACTTCGTTCACCGTCAACTCCGACACCTCGATCACCGCCACCTCACCGGCCGGCACCGGCACGGTCGACGTGACGGTGACCACCCCGGGTGGCACCTCGGCGACCAGCTCGGCCGACCAGTTCACTTACACCAGCGGTCCGAGTGTCTCGTCCATCTCTCCGACCTCCGGACCTGCCGGTGGTGGCACCAGCGTGACCATCACCGGCACCAACTTGACCGGCGCGACGGCAGTCGACTTCGGGTCGAACGCGGCGACTTCGTTCACCGTCAACTCCGACACCTCGATCACCGCCACCTCACCGGCCGGCACCGGCACGGTCGACGTGACGGTGACCACCCCGGGTGGCACCTCGGCGACCAGCTCGGCCGACCAGTTCACTTACACCAGCGGTCCGAGTGTCTCGTCCATCTCTCCGACCTCCGGACCTGCCGGTGGTGGCACCAGCGTGACCATCACCGGCACCAACTTGACCGGCGCGACGGCAGTCGACTTCGGGTCGAACGCGGCGACTTCGTTCACGGTCAACTCCGACACCTCGATCACCGCCACCTCACCGGCCGGCACCGGCACGGTCGACGTGACGGTGACCACCCCGGGTGGCACCTCGGCGACCAGCTCGGCCGACCAGTTCACTTACACCAGCGGTCCGAGTGTCTCGTCCATCTCTCCGACCTCCGGACCTGCCGGTGGTGGCACCAGCGTGACCATCACCGGCACCAACTTGACCGGCGCGACGGCAGTCGACTTCGGGTCGAACGCGGCGACTTCGTTCACGGTCAACTCCGACACCTCGATCACCGCCACCTCACCGGCCGGCACCGGCACGGTCGACGTGACGGTGACCACCCCGGGTGGCACCTCGGCGACCAGCTCGGCCGACCAGTTCACTTACACCAGCGGTCCGAGTGTCTCGTCCATCTCTCCGACCTCCGGACCTGCCGGTGGTGGCACCAGCGTGACCATCACCGGCACCAACTTGACCGGCGCGACGGCAGTCGACTTCGGGTCGAACGCGGCGACTTCGTTCACGGTCAACTCCGACACCTCGATCACCGCCACCTCACCGGCCGGCACCGGCACGGTCGACGTGACGGTGACCACCCCGGGTGGCACCTCGGCGACCAGCTCGGCCGACCAGTTCACTTACACCAGCGGTCCGAGTGTCTCGTCCATCTCTCCGACCTCCGGACCTGCCGGTGGTGGCACCAGCGTGACCATCACCGGCACCAACTTGACCGGCGCGACCGCAGTCGACTTCGGGTCGAACGCGGCGACTTCGTTCACGGTCAACTCCGACACCTCGATCACCGCCACCTCACCGGCCGGCACCGGCACGGTCGACGTGACGGTGACCACCCCGGGTGGCACCTCGGCGACCAGCTCGGCCGACCAGTTCACTTACACCAGCGGTCCGAGTGTCTCGTCCATCTCTCCGACCTCCGGACCTGCCGGTGGTGGCACCAGCGTGACCATCACCGGCACCAACTTGACCGGCGCGACCGCAGTCGACTTCGGGTCGAACGCGGCGACTTCGTTCACCGTCGACTCCGACACCTCGATCACCGCCACCTCACCGGCCGGCACCGGCACGGTCGACGTGACGGTGACCACCCCGGGCGGCACCTCGGCGACCAGCTCGGCCGACCAGTTCACTTACATTGCCACAGCTCCGAGCGTGACCTCTGTGAGCCCAACATCGGGGCCGACGACCGGTGGGACCTCGGTGACGATCACCGGATCCGGCTTCGCCGGTGCGACAGCGGTTCACTTCGCTACCACGGCGGCGACCGGAGTCACCGTCGACTCTGACACCTCGATCACTGCGACGTCACCGGCCGGCACCGGCACGGTCGACGTGACCGTGACCACCCCGGGCGGCACCTCGGCAACCTCGGCCTTTGACCTGTTCACCTACATGACCCCGCAGCTGAACCCGACTCCGCGGACCCTCACCGTCGGTTGCTTCCCGGGCTACTCCACGTTCCCCGGGTTGCCCGCATTCTTCGCCTTCTTCTTCCATGGCTTCCCAGGGCTCCTCCATGGCTTCCCCGTCCCCCTCCCTTCTTCCGGGAGCTACTCCACGATCGGTGCGGCGGTTGCTGCGGCCCATGCCGGCGACACGGTCAAGGTCTGCTCGGGCGCCTATCACGAGGACGTGATCGTGCCATCGCCGAAGCCCCTCACCATCGAGGGGGTCGGTAACCCCGTCATCGATGCCAGCGGTCTCGACAACGGGTTGCAGGTCCTTGCCTCGGGCACCGTCATAGAGGACCTGACGGTGAGAAACGCGATCGGCGAGGGGATCCTCGTCCAGGGACTGCCGGGCTCGCCGGTCACCGGCGTGACCATCAAGGGCAACACCGTCACCCACAACGACCTCGGCACCCCGAGCTCCGGGTATCCCGAGTGCGCTCCGATGGGAGCGACGCCCGGCGATTGCGGCGAGGGCATCCACCTGATGGTTGCCGATCACACCTGGGTCGTAGGGAACCAGGTCAACGGCAATAGCGGCGGGATCCTTCTCACCGACGAGTACGGACCGACCGACGGCAACCTGATCGCCGGCAACCAGGTCTTCGACAACGTCTCGGACTGCGGGATCACCTTGGCCGGGCACAACGCGGGGGCGTTTGCCGGCGGCCAGACCCAGCCGAAGGTGGCTGGCGTGTTTGCAAATCAGATCGTGTTGAACAACGTCTGGAACAACGGGGTGGCCGGGCAGGGCGGCGGCGTGCTGATGGCCACGGGTCCTCCTGGCGGCGCGGTCTACAACAACCTCGTCCAGTCCAACTGGATCCTTGACAACGGGCTCGCCGGCGTCACCGTCCACAGCCACGCTCCCGGGCAGGACCTGAACGGCAACTTCATCCAGGGGAACTACATCGGCACCAACAACCTGGACGGCGACTTCGACTTCTCGCCGATGGTCGACCCGGTCACCACTGGCATCTTCGTCGGGTCGGTTGCACCGCTCAGCATCGAGATCGTCGGCAACACGATCTCGAGCAACATGGTCGGTATCTGGACTACGCCCCCAGTGGTGGTGACCGGCGTGGGAACCAACTCCTTCGTACAAGTGACCACCCCGTTGCTGGTGGCGTCCTGACGAGTGACGTCGTCCCGCCGCTCGAGTCGCGTGATGGTGGATCCTGTCCGGGATGAGATGGGTGCGCCGCCACCCGATCGCCGGTACGCGGTGCGAGCGATCAGGGGGGCGACTGCCTGATACCTCGAGGTAATCGCGCAGTGAACTGTATGTGTCATCTGCAGGTGTTAAGCGCACCGCGCTTTGACTTATCCGGGTCGCCGTAGACAAGGTAGAGACGGCGAACGTTCGACGGGACGTGGAACTTGGGCCCTGTCCTTCTTGGCGCAGCCGACCTCGGGAGATTTGGTCGTCGCCAGGTCGGGGGCCTCGCTCTGTTCAACGATGCGGGCTCGGTGAACGTAATCGTCGACGTCGGAGGGTGGTTCACTTCGTGAGGAGCCGGGCCAATCCTCGCTTCGCGACCTAAGCGACAAACATGCGAAGGACGAGCACCGAACCGCAAGCGAGGATCGGGTCGTTGGGGTGCACGTTGCCTGGCGGTCCGGCAGGTCGGACGACACCTGGATTTCAAATCCGCGTTCCCGGCTCACAATTCTGAGACCCGCATCTGGGAATCGAAAACTGATTGAAGCACTTGGCAGCGGGCGAGATCGGCTCTTCAACCCGAGCCCGCGCATTGGGTGAAGGCCCTGTTACGTCCCGGTAATCCCGAAGTTATCTCTCTGTGTCACCAGGGACTTTCGATTGACATGGGTACTGGGCCATGACAGAAAGCAAGGGACGGAACCTGCCTCTAAATGTTCGGCCTCACAAACGCGTCACGCCGCGGCGGTCGCTGCCACCAAGCCCCTCGAAGGAGTCGCGCAATGTCATTTCGACACGTCACGCGGACTGTCGCACTCAGCATCGCTGCGCTCGTCTGCGGTGCCACCCTCACAACGGGGATCTTGGCGTCCCCGGCGGGTGCCTCGACGCTCCTCAGCGCCGACGGGTTTACGTCGTTGTCGACCCAAGGCACCGTCGCGGCTCAGACTCCCTACGCCAGCGGTCAGATGATCAACATCACGGTTGCCGCCAACTCCACCATGAACAACGCCGCCATGGTGGCCGCCGGCTACCCGAGCGGCGCCGATGCCATCAAGTTCCTCGAGTGCGCCGACCCCGGTGGTACCAGTCTTCCTACGGCCAAGGGGGAGTGCGATCCGGGAACCGTCGCCACGATCTCGGGTGCCAACAACGACGGCAGCATGAACGGGCCGCCCGGCGGGTTCCAAGTCCTCGCCCTTCCCGATCCAAACTTGGGAGGAGGACCCATCACCTGTGCCTTTGCGCCGAACTACTGCGTGATCGGCATGTTCGCGGACCAGAACGACTTCACCAAGCCGCACCTGTTCTCCGCACCCTTCGTGGTGGCGCCGGACGGTGGTGCGGACAGCGGACAACCCGCCGGTGACGGGACATCCACTCCTATCTCCATCACCTCGGCCAGCAGCGCGACTTTCGAAACCGGCGCTCCTGGGTCGTTCCAGGTGACGGGCACAGGCACGCCACCCCCGACAACCTTCACCGAGACCGGAACCTTGCCCACCGGCGTGAACCTTTCTCCATCCGGCCTGCTGAGCGGTACGACGACCCAGACCGGAAACTTCCCGATCACGATCGACGCCAGCGACGGGGGAGTGCTTCCCGACGCCACCCAGAGCTTCACGCTCTCGGTGGTCTCCACCCTGACCAGTTCCGACGGCTTCACCTCGATCAGCACGCGAGGCGCAGTGACGTCGGATACCCCCTACTCGAGCGGTCAGATCATCAGCGTCCAGGTTGCCGCCAACCCGACCCTGGACCAGGCCAACCTCGCCACCTTCTATCCGGACACGGGCGGGGTAGTGCCGATGCACTTGGTCGAGTGCGCAGACCCCAACGGCACCGCCGGCAATCTGCCGACGAGCCCGTCGCAGTGCGAGCCGGGGACCATCGAGACGCTCGCCGGAGCCAATCCCGACGGCAGCTTGAATGCCGGGCCGGGCGGCTACCAGGTGCTCGCGCTGCCCGACGTCAACCTGGGCTCGGGGAACCCGATCACCTGTGACGTCGCACCCAACGCTTGTGTGATCGGCGTCTTCGCCAACCAGAACGACTTCACCAAGCCTCACCTCTTCTCGGCCCCGTTCCAGGTGAGCTCCAACGGTGGGGCGGATGACGGTTCGAACCCAGGTGACGGCACGTCGTCTGCCAATGCGGCGCCGGTGATCACCTCCGCGGCATCGACCACCTTCACTGGAGGCGTCGACGGCAGCTTCCAGGTGACCGCCTCCGGCTTCCCGGGGCCCAGCTTCAGCGAGACCGGAACCTTGCCCACCGGCGTGAACCTTTCTCCATCCGGCCTGCTGAGCGGATCTCCCGATCCGGGTCAGACCGGCCCGTACCCAATCACCATCACCGCTAGTAACGGTGTGCTCCCTCAGGGAACCCAGAGCTTCACGCTCTCGGTGGTCTCCACCCTGACCAGTTCCGACGGCTTCACCTCGATCAGCACGCGAGGCGCAGTGACGTCGGATACCCCCTACTCGAGCGGTCAGATCATCAGCGTCCAGGTTGCCGCCAACCCGACCCTGGACCAGGCCAACCTCGCCACCTTCTATCCGGACACGGGCGGGGTAGTGCCGATGCACTTGGTCGAGTGCGCAGACCCCAACGGCACCGCCGGCAATCTGCCGACGAGCCCGTCGCAGTGCGAGCCGGGGACCATCGAGACGCTCGCCGGAGCCAATCCCGACGGCAGCTTGAATGCCGGGCCGGGCGGCTACCAGGTGCTCGCGCTGCCCGACGTCAACCTGGGCTCGGGGAACCCGATCACCTGTGACGTCGCACCCAACGCTTGTGTGATCGGCGTCTTCGCCAACCAGAACGACTTCACCAAGCCTCACCTCTTCTCGGCCCCGTTCCAGGTGAGCTCCAACGGTGGGGCGGATGACGGTTCGAACCCAGGTGACGGCACGTCGTCTGCCAATGCGGCGCCGGTGATCACCTCCGCGGCATCGACCACCTTCACTGGAGGCGTCGACGGCAGCTTCCAGGTGACCGCCTCCGGCTTCCCGGGTCCCAGCTTCAGCGAGACCGGGCCGCTGCCGACCGGCGTGACGTTCTCTCCGTCGGGCCTGCTGAGCGGGTATCCGGGCCAGACCGGCACCTTCCCGATCACCATCACGGCGATCAACGGGATCTTCCCGCAAGCGTCTCAGAACTTCACCCTGACGGTGACGGGCTCCATCCCTGGTGAGCCGACCATCACCTCGGTGAACCACTATTCGTTCGTTTCCGGGAGCGCGCCAAACTTCACGGTGACCGCTACGGGTAGCCCTCCCCCGACCTTCAGCGTCACCGGGAACCTGGACGGGTTGACGATCGATCCCTCCTCCGGCGTCCTCTCCGGGACTCCGACCACTTCGGGCATCTTCCAGGTCACCATCGCGGCCAGCAATGGCGTGGGTCTCGATGCGCTCCAGACCTTCACCCTGACGGTCCAGGCGGCTCCGGTGATCACCTCTGCGTCTCACTACAGCTTTGCGACGGGTGGATCGCCGAACTTCACGGTCGCGGCGACGGGGTATCCGGCTCCGACGTTCAGCGTCACCGGGAACCTGGACGGGTTGACGGTCAATCCCACGACTGGCGCACTCTCGGGGAACGCAGCCCTGGGAGGCACCTTCCCGGTCACGATCACCGCCAGCAACGGCGTGTCGCCGAATGCCGCTCAAAGCTTCACGCTCACGGTGGTGTTCCACGTTTCGACCACCTCGTTGCCCAACGCCACCGTTTTGCAGCCCTATGGACCGGTCACGTTGCACTCGATCGGCGCAGCGAGCGGTGCTTCGCTGAAGTGGAAGAAGGTGGCGTCGCTACCGAAGGGACTCAAGCTGAGCAGCACGGGCGTGCTCTCTGGAACACCCAACAAGAAACTCACGCCCGGCAACTTCACCGTTTCCGTCCAGGTCACCGAGAAGTACAAGATCGGTCGTGTCAAGTCGCGCGTGATCGCCACGGTCTCGTTGACACTGCACATCGCCTAGCGAACGCCACCACCACCCGCCGAACGTGCGTGCGACACGGGAGTGCCGAAGGGACCCGCGAGGGGCCGCTTTCGCGCACTCCTGCTTCGCCGCGAGGGTCGAACTCTCTTTCTCCGACACCGGTTTTCGGCCACGACAGGTCCCGAACGAGCCCCGAAGTCGCGGATCACCCAGTGCTGCATCGTCGGCTGCCCAGGCGAAGGAGGCTCAAGGATCGACCCCGAGCCCGTATGGTCGACGCTCTGGATCCCGTCATGCTTATGACGGGTGAGCCGAGACAAAGGTCGAGTTGAGGGAAGTCGATCGACCGGCCATTCCGCGTGTCCACCTATGGCCGCAAGCGGTCAGGTAATCGCCAGGTTATCTCTCTGTGTCATCAACCGAATGCCATTGACTTCCCCATGGACCGTGCGACAAGTTTACGAAGGACCGCCTCGCGGGCCGCGTCGTGAGGTTCGCCGCAGCCGGTCCGGGTATTCCGCCGCCCCACTTCCGAAGGAGTCGCTGATGTCCGTACCGCACGTCAAGAGGGTCGTCACGCTTTGTCTGGGGGCCCTGCTGGGCTCCGCGGCGCTGGTAGCCGGAGTACTCGTCACCCCCGCTGGTGCGTCGACGCTTCTCAGCGCCGACGGGTTCACCTCGCTGACCACCCAGGGAACGGTGACCGCTCATACCCCGTACGCCAGTGGTCAGACCATCAGCATCACGGTTGCACCCAACTCCACCATGAACAACGCGGCCATGGTGGCCGCCGGCTACCCCAGCGGCGCCGATCCCATCAAGTTTCTCGAGTGCGCCGACCCCGGTGGTACCAAACTTCCTACGGCCAAGACGGACTGCGATCCGGGAACCGTCGCCACGATCTCGGGGGCAGGCAACGATGGCAGCATGAGCGTGACTGGGCCGCCCGGCGGCTTCCAAGTCCTTGCCCTTCCCGATCCAAACTTGGGCGGAGGACCCATCACCTGTGGCTTTGCGCCGAACTACTGCGTGGTCGGCATCTTCGCGGACCAGAACGACTTCACCAAGCCGCACCTGTTCTCCGCACCCTTCGTGGTGGCGCCGGACGGTGGTGCGGACAGCGGACAACCCGCCGGTGACGGCACACCTCCTTCTGGTACCCCACCCACGGTGACCGGAGTCAGCCCGAGCTCAGGTTCGACCTTGGGTGGCACCAGTGTGAACATCACCGGCACCAACCTGAGCGGCGCGAGCTTGGTCGATTTCGGCACGACTGCCGCGACCAGCTTCTCGGTCAACTCCGCGTCTTCGATCACCGCGCACTCCCCGGCAGGGAGCGGGACCGTCGACGTCACCGTGACTACGCCTAGCGGCATCTCGTCGACCTCGACCGCAGATCAGTTCAGCTACGTGTTGCCACCGACGATCACTTCAGCTTCGTCCGTGACCTTCACGACCGGTGTGGCCGGCACCTTCCAGGTGACGGCCGTCGGGATTCCGACGCCCACGTATTCAGAAACCGGCAATCTGCCCCCAGGCGTCACCTTCTCCACCGGTGGAAAGCTTGCTGGTACCCCGACGGCGGCCGGCACCTTCCCCATCACGATTACCGCTTCCAACGGTGTCTCGCCCAATGGGACCCAGAGTTTCACGCTCACCGTCCAGGGCTTCCACATCTCGACGACGTCGCTGCCCAACGGAGCCATCTCGCACCCGTACGGCCCGGTCACGTTGCAGACGTTGGGCCAGGCGACTGGGGCCGCGGTGAAATTCAAGAAGCTCATTCCGCTACCCAAGGGCCTCAAACTGAAGAGTGGTGTGCTCCAGGGGACGCCGAGTACAAAGGTCGCACCTGGGAACTATCCCGTCTCCGTCGAAGCGACCGAGAAGTACAAGGTCAACAAAGTCAAGTTCGCGGTCACGGTGACAGCGTCCTTCACCCTGCACATCACCTAAGCGGACCAAAAGCGACACCGCCCGCAGGAGGTAGCTGACGGGCGGTTCGAGCGCACCACGTCTTGGGGCGTGTGGAGTGACCAGGGGTTGCTCCACACGCCTTCGGCGTCTCACCGATTCGGTGCCTCGCAACTGAGCCGAAATCCCGAAGACATGTGCATCGCAAGGACAAGCGGCTGAGAACCTGGCATCGGATCACGACGGCCCGCCCGGATCGCGATTGCGCGAAACGGACATCGTTCGGACCCGACACGCAGCAGACACAAGGCGCTACATCCCACGGTCATTCGACCCAGACCGCGCTCCCTCCGACCCAGGGGAGGCCTATTTCGTCCCTCTCCGGCGCTGTCGGTGGACGAGCTATTCGCGGACCCTCCTGGAGCACCGCGGGTACGAGCTGCGGGCGTTCGGCGTGCAGGAGCGACGGCACGGTGAAGGCCCTGTTACGTCCCGGTAATCCGGAAGTTATCTCTGTGTGTCACCAGGGTCTTTCGATTGACATGGGTGCCCTGCCATGGGAGAAGTGCAGTGACGGATTCCGGTTGCGCAGTAGATGCGTGCTGCCTTCCCCGAAATCATCCGAGAGAACAAGGAGCAACTACTGCCATGAATCTTCGAAAGTTGCGAAGCCGTTTTGCGCTCGCATCGGGTATCGGTGGAGCGGCGCTCGCCTGCACCATGATGTTGGGAGGCGGGGTTGCCTCGGCAATCACAATCCCGCCGTACCCGACATACGGTGTCTACCCGACGTGGCTGACCACAAACGGCACCGTGTCGCACATCGACCGCGCGTCGGGCTCGGACACGACCTTCTACATGATGCAGCAGCTTGCTGACGAGTACAACCAGGCCGGGCTCTACGGCTGCACACTGGTGGGGTCGGGCGCCACCCAGAACTCCGTGTGTGACAACACCACCGGAGGTCCCCCGAATGAGAGCAACGTGACGACAACCGACACGACCGACAACTTCGACAGCAACGAAGTGCTGATGGGCGAAAACGACATCGGCTCGACCAACGGCCAGCAGCAGCTCTGTGGCTACATCCCGACTCCCGAGCCGGTCGACTTCGCCCGCTCCTCGAAGCCGATCGCTTCGAACGCGAACTGTGCGAACCCGGCCGTGCTGCGGGAGACCGGTTACGCCAAGGACAGCGTGCCGGTGACCGACTTCCAGAACATCAATCCCGCCGCGTTCGGCTCGGCGAGCGGGTACGTCGGCCACACTTTCACCGCTCCCCACCAGTCCTTTGTCAGCCCTGCCTTCCCGGCGGGAGGGATCGGACCGGTTGCCGCGGGTTGGCTGCCCGGTGACCCGACCAACTGCGTCGCGGCCGGAACCGGCTCCCCAGCTTGCTCCGGTACGGCTTTAACCGACGTGGACGGCGGAACCGGGACCGGGGCGACCAGCGTCGTCTATCGGCTGTGGTGCGCCACTGACGCGACACGCATCACTGACTGGGGTCAGCTGAGCAACCTGTCTGCGGCCAACAACGGTGGTGTCGCGCAGTCAGTCGGCAACGGGAAGCCAATCGGCGTCCCGATCCGGATCATCGGCGTGAACAAGGGCTCCGGTACCGTGGCAACCTTCAACGCCTTCGCAAACTCCGGCGTATCCGGTGGGGGTTGCTCGGCTTCGCCGTTCAACAACAACGCGGCCTCTGGGCAGAACCCGTTCACCAGTGACGGCTACACGGGCAACCCCGAGATCGCGCTGGAGAACAACGCGGGTCAGATCGGGGACTTCGCAGCTGCCAACTGGCCAAACGATCCCGCCGACCAGGCTGTCGACATCGCAACCTCACTGTACTTCGAGGGGCTCGGCTACTACGACACGATTCCTCACGCTGGAACCGCGGTCATCACGCCGGGGACCGGTACGGTGCCGTCCGGAGTGCCGACTGCGTACACGGTGTCGCTGACCAGCGAGTCGAACCCAGCGGATAACAGTGATGCGCCGATCTCGCCGAGCATCCTCCATGAGCGGTCCAACCTCTACCCGACCTCTCGGACCCTTTTCAACATCTACCGGACCGACACCATCAGGGCGTCGGCGGGCGGATTCTTGAACTGGGTCTGTGACACCAACCCGACGAATTCTCCGGGTGGCCTTGAGACAAAGGGACTGGACCAGCTGTACGGAGGTAACTTCGACTCGGACATCACGAACACCATCAACGCAACGTTCGGATTCAGCCGGTTGACAGACGCAGCCAGCGAGCTGTCTCAGTCGGCCCAGACCCCGGCGGACGGTCTTCTGACACCGAACGCCACCTGTGATGCGCAGCTGACGGTGAGCACCCAGAGCGGAGTGACGACCGTAACCAATCTCGTGGGCGGCGTTGCCGCTCCGGTTCCGGCCGCGGTCCAACCCACCTGGGTGGTGAGCGGTAATCAGGGCGGGAACCTGAACGGGATTCCGGCTGGTGACACGGTCCAGTCGGTCAGCGGTAACACCATCACGCTGACTACGGCGCCGACGGCGACTGGAACGATCACCCTGTACTTCCCGGGCAAGCCTCCGGTGATGTCGGTGGCCGACCCGAATAGCTGACCGGTTGATCCCGAGGATGGCCGGAACCGGCCATCCTCGGGATCGCCACAACTTCAAAGGCCCGGTGGCGCCCAGCGGAAGGTGAGCTGGACGCTTCCGGGCTTTTGGAGTGCAAATGAGGAGTCCGCCGCGGAGGTTGGGCGATGGGCGTATGAAGACGAACACGCAACAAGTTGGTGCGGCGGACTTGAGGAATCGAGAGCAAGAATGGTGATGGCTCCTGAAAAGCCGATGAAGACAAGCGTTGGTGCACCAAAGAGGTTTGGGCGCGGCGCTCGCTATGCACAGCTAGCCGGAGCGACGCTCGTCGTGGCGTCGGTGGTCGTGGCATTCCTGCCCGGCAATGCGAGTGCTGCGGTGCTTTCCAACGGGACGGTCGTTCTGTCCGTCCAAGGTGCCAAGGGTCCGGTGGTAGCGACGAATCCGCTCTCCGGTGGACAAATGATCGACATCACGGTCCGGGCGAACTCGACGATGGACCGCCAGTCACTCGAGGCGGCGGGGTTTCCGAGTGGTGCGACCCCCATCAAGGTGCTCGAGTGCTCTGACCCCGGGGGGCTGAGCAAGAACCTCCCGGCGAAGAACACCGGATGCGAGCCCGAGACGATCGATGCGATCGCTGGAGCCCGTGCGGACGGGAGCATGGTCATCAACGGCTTCCTCGTGCTCGCCCTCCCCTACGCGGCCCTCGGCTCGTCCAGTGGTACGACGTGCGATACCCAGAACCAGTGTGTGCTCGGGATCTTCTCGAACCAGAACGACTTCACCAAACCTCACATCTTCTCCGCACCGTTCAATGTGACGCCGAATCCACCGAATGCCGGGTTGGGCGGATCGACCGGCACGGAGTCTGGCCAACAAGGAAGCGGGTCGGCCGGGGCAAGCGGCGCAACGGCGGGCGCCTCGGCTTCGGTGAGCGTTCCAGCGGGCACACTGGCCTACACCGGCATCTCTCCGCTGTTCTATGCCTTGCTCGGTTCGGGCCTGGTCCTGTTGGTGGTCGGGACGTTCCTCAAGTTGTCCCAGCGCAGAGCTTCGTGAGGGCTTCGCGACCGGTGTCGCGTTGGATCAGGCCTCGACGAAAGAGCGCTACCTCGGCAGCCGGGATCCGAGCGCGGCCAACCTCATGGCGGATTGGGCGACTAACGGTCGTCCTCCTCATGGGTGGCCTGCTCGCCGGTGCCTTAGCCGGTGCCGGAAAGGCCTCCGCGCTGACCAACGGCACGGTGACCCTGAGCACCATCGGCACGGTCACACCGAACACCCCGTACTCGAGTGGCCAGTCGATCAACATTTCCGTGGTCGCCAATACGACGATGGACCAGGCGAGTCTGGCGGCCGCCGGCTTCCCGAGTGGCGCAGTCAACATCAAATTCCTCGAATGTGCCGACCCCGGTGGCCTCGCCTCGAACCTGCCCACGAAACCAGCCGGGTGCGAGCCGGAAACCATCGGCACCATTGCCGCAGCGAACGTCGACGGCAGCATGACGTTCTTGAACTACGAGGTTTTGGCGCTGCCGGATCCGAACCTGGGATCGTCGAACGGAACGGTGTGCGACAACGATCTCAACCCCTGCGTCATCGGCATCTTCTCCAACCAGAACGACTTCTCCAAGCCCCATATCTTTTCGGCTCCGTTCTACGTGACCGCGAACGGCGCCGCGGACAACGGCGCAAACCCCGGCGACGGATCGCCGTTCGTGTCGTCGCCTACTTCGGCAAGTAAGTCGACCGTCGTTGCCACGCCGAGCTCGGTGACGGCAGACGGACTGGAGGTCGCCTCAGTCACCGTCACCCTCAAGGACACCAACGGCGTCTCGGTGACCACCGGCAAGCAGGTGACGATCAGTCAAGGATCGGGTCACTCGGTCATCACCGTTGGCGGAACCGCGACTGATACAACCACCACCGACGGGGCGGGGTCTGCGACCTTCAAGGTGACCGACACGACGGCAGAGCCGGTCACTTACGCGGTGAACGATTCGACCGACGGTATCGAACTCGACGCGACCGCAGCCGTCACCTTCAACACGCCGACGGCCATCCCCGCGAACTCCTCTATCACCGCCAACCCCACTTCTGTCGCTGAGGCAAACGGCACCGACTCGTCCCTCGTGACGGTCACTCTCGACGACCAGGCGGTCCCCCCGGAGCCGATCGCCGGTAAGAACGTGACCCTCTCGCAATCGGCCGGCGGCCATTCCGTGATCACACCTATCTCCTCCACGACGAACGCCCAGGGTCAGGCGACATTCAGCGTCACCGATACCACCGTCGAGACGGTCACCTACGCCGCTGTGGACGCAACCGACAGCATCCCGCTGACCGGCAAGACCGCGTCGGTGACGTTCGGATCGCTCGTCGTCTCCGCTTCGAAGTCCACCGTCACGGCATCGCCGGCCATCGTGTCGTCGGTCGCATCCGGAAGCGGTCTTCCCACCGGCACGGTCACTGTGACCCTGCTTGCGGCCGATGGGGTGAGCCCCGTGGCCGGAAAGTCGGTGACCCTGCTGGCCTCCTCGCACACCGCTCAGGTCACTCCCAGCCCCCCAAGTACCGCTACCACCGGAGCGGACGGCAAGGCCGTCTTCACCGTAAGCGACGGGACACCCGAGTTGGTGAGCTTCAGCGCCACCGATACCACCGATTCGTTGGCAATCTCGGCGACGGCCACGGTGAGTTTCGAGGTGCCGGCTCCGTCGGGCGCGACGTCGGGATTGACCAGCAACGTGACCACCGACCATGCCGACGGAATCTCTGCGGTCTCGTTGAGCGTCGTGATCAGAGATCAGTTCGGGAATCCCGTCGCCGGCAAGGCCGTCCAGGTCATTGCCGTGCCGGGCACGACCACCCGGATCGCGCCGCTGGTGGAGTCCACCCATGTGCCGGCGGGGACGACCGATCCGAACGGAGTGGCGGTGTTCGACGCCTACGACACCGCCGCAGAGGCTGTGACGTTTACCGCAACCGACACCACCGACCACGTCGTCGTCGGTCAGACGGTTTCGGTGACCTTTGTCGCCGGGTTGCCTCAGGTCAGCGAATCGTCGATCGCGGCCAGCCCGACTTCCGTCCCAGCCAACGGCTCGTCGGCCTCCACCATCACGGTGACGATCAGGGACCACAACGGCAATCCGGTTCCCGGTCAATCCATCGTCCTCACCGCTGCGGGCGGCACCCCGTCTGTGATCCCCGTTTCACCGACCACCAACAGCTCTGGAAAGGCGATATTCAACGCCACCGATACGAATCAGCAGTCGGTCACGTTCACCGCTACCGACACGACGGAGAGCCTCCCGCTTGTAGGAGAGAGCGTGACGGTGGCCTTCGGGACTCCACCGCCGGTCACCCCGGTCCTGGCCGACTCGGCGATCACGACCAGCCGGACGAGTGTGCCCGCTGACGGCAACTCGACGGCGACGATCACCGTGCTCCTCAACGACGCCAATGGCTTCGGACTCAAAGGCAAGGCGGTGACCCTCGATCCGACGAGTGGGAGCTCGGTTGTGGCCGCGGTCAACAGCACCACGAACGTGGACGGAAACGCGACGTTCGTGGTGAGTGACAAGAAGGCGGAAACCGTCACCTACACGGCGACCGACGCGACAGACGGCATCACTCTCACCGGGCTCGGCGTCACGATCGTGTTCGGCTCGTCGGGCGCGAGCTCGGCCTCCTCGCTCAAGGCCCCCGTCGTCGGCATGGCGCCCACCCCGGACGGGAATGGCTACTGGCTGGTGGCCTCGGACGGCGGGATCTTCTCCTACGGAGACGCCGCTTTCGACGGCTCGACCGGGAGCCTCACGCTCAACCGGCCCGTCGTCGGCATGGCTCCCACTCCCGACGGCAAGGGCTACTGGCTGGTGGCCTCCGACGGCGGGATCTTCTCGTACGGAGACGCCTCCTTCGACGGCTCGACCGGGAGCCTCACGCTCAACCGGCCCGTCGTCGGCATGGCTCCCACTCCCGACGGCAAGGGCTACTGGCTGGTGGCCTCCGACGGCGGGATCTTCTCGTACGGAGACGCCTCCTTCTACGGCTCGACCGGGAGCCTCACGCTCGATGCTCCTGTGGTGGGCATGGCTCCCACTCCCGACGGCAAGGGCTACTGGCTGGTGGCCTCCGACGGCGGGATCTTCTCCTACGGAGACGCCGACTTCTACGGCTCGACCGGGAGCCTCACGCTCGATGCTCCGGTGGTGGGCATGACCCCCGCCCCCGACGGGAAGGGGTACTGGCTGGTGGCCTCCGACGGCGGGATCTTCTCCTACGGAGACGCGCCCTTCCACGGCTCGGCGGGGAGCTTGGCTCTCGACGCTCCCGTGGTAGGCATGGCCTCCACCCCCGACGGCAACGGCTACTGGTTGGTGGCTGCCGACGGCGGCATCTTCTCCTACGGCCTCGCCAACTTCTACGGGTCGACCGCGGCGAAGTGATGAGGCGCACCACCCGTCCCGTGACCGGGTTCCAAACGATCGACGCGGTCTCCGAATGACGACCGCGGTCGCGCCACCCCAACCACCCGCAATGGAAGTGATCGAGGACGTCCCGATCGAATTCGACCGTGGTCGTACCGGGCCCGATCGCGTGTTCCGGTCACTGTTGGCCGCGAGCGGCGCCATCGTCCTGGTACTCCTCGCTTCGATGCTCGTCTTCCTTGCGGTGAAGAGCTGGTGGGCGCTCCGAACTTTCAAGTTCGACTTCTTCACCGGCACTTACTGGTCCGCTCCGATCCATCCCGGCGTCCTCGGGATCCTCGTCGGCTCTGTGCTGATCGCGGTCATCGCGATCGTCTTCGCGCTGCCGGTGGCGCTTTCCATCGCCTTGATGATCAACGAGTACGCGCCCCCGCGGGTGCGCAGTTGGCTGACCGGGCTGGTCGATCTTCTCGCAGTGGTCCCGAGCATCGTCTTCGGGTTCTGGGGGCTCGAGGCCCTGAACACCTACATGCACGGACCCGCTTCGTGGCTGGCCACCCATCTCGGGTTCATCCCGATCTTTCGTACCTCCGAGCCGGGCAACTATTCGGACTCGGTCTTCGTCTGCGGGATCATCGTGGCGATCATGATCGTGCCGATCGTCGCCTCGGTCAGTCGCGAGGTGATGGCCCAGGCGCCCCGCGACGCCTGCGAGGCTGCACTCGGTCTAGGTGGTACCCGGTGGGGGACGATCACCGACGTGATCCTGCCGTTTGCCCGCAACGGCATCGTCGGCGGCACACTCCTCGGGATCAGCCGCGCTCTCGGAGAGACCATGGCCGTGCTGTTGGTGCTGTCCAGCAGCAACGCGGTCTCCAAGGCAATACTCGGTCCCGGTAACGGCGACGTGGCCAAGGAGATCGCCGCGACGTTTCCCGTCCAGGGCATCCATGGTCAGAGCGAGCTCACGCTTGCAGGCCTCACCCTTTTCGCGACCACGCTCCTCTTCAGCCTTGGGGGGCGGCTCGTTGCCCGGCGATCAGGGGGAACTGTGCAATGAGCCTCACCGTGGTCGACGCGCCCCCCGGTGTTCCATCAGAACCCGACCGCCCTGTTCGCCGGAAGCGAGTTTCCGAAGCGAGCATCGTCGAGAGTGCAGGAAGTGCTCTCGCGGCGTTCGCAGCTGTGTGGCTCGCGTTCACCATCGCCGGCAGCTCGGCATGGTTCGGCATCTTGTTCTGCTCGTACTTCCTCTTCCTCGCGCTCTACGGCGTGGTCCTGTGGCGGCGCCACGGCGTACTCCGCACGAAGGACCGCCTCGCGACGATCGCAGTGTGGACCGGCGCCGTCATCGCACTGGTGGCCCTGTTGGCCGTCGTGGTCTACGTGGCGGCGAAGGGCGCTCCGGTCGTCTTCTCCAAGTTCCCCAGTTTCATCCTTCGTGACATGACCGGCGGAAAGAGCGGGGAGACCTTCGGCGTCGGGGCTGCCATCGTCGGGACGCTCGAACAAGTGGCCATCGCGACGATTATCTCTGTACCGATCGCCTACATGACGGCGACCTATCTGGTCGAGTCTCGGAGCCTGCTGTCCAAGATCGTGCGGAATGTCATCGACGCCATGACCGGAACTCCCTCGATCATCGCGGGTCTCTTTATCTACAGCATCTGGGTCATACCCCACGGGGTGAATGGACAAAACGGATTCGTCGCCGCGGTGACCCTGTCCATCATGATGCTGCCGGTCACTTGCCGGGCGGCATTGGAGGTCATCCGGATCGTTCCGGGATCGCTGCGAGAGGCCGCGCTCGCTCTCGGCGCTCCTCAATGGAGAGTGGTCCTCCGGGTGGTGCTGCCCACGGCCAAGGTCGGTCTCATCACCGCGGCCATTCTGGGCGTCGCCAGGACTGCGGGTGAGACCGCCGAGGTGCTGTTCACCGCCGGTGGCAACACCCACTACAACTTCAATCCCTTCAGCGGACATCAGGACGATCTTCCGCTCCGGGTCTACGAACAGGTCTTCCAACCCAATGCCAAAGCGATCTCGATCGGTTGGGGCGCGGCCTTCGTGCTTATGGCGCTGGTGCTCGGACTGTTCGTTCTCGCACGTCTGCTCGGAAGGTCCCGAGGGGGGTCACGAGTCCTTCCGCGGCTCTGGCGTCGCAGCGGCCAGAGATTTGCCTTCTCCGAAGTAGAGGAAACGCCATGAAAAGAGAGCTATCAGCACATCCCGCTTCTCCGAAGATCGCCTGCCACGACCTGCAGTTCAACGACGACAGACCGTCAACGACTGAGGAGTTTACCGACATGCACCCTCTGAGATCTCCGCGGCTGCCGAGCCGCCTCGCCCGAACCCGCCGGGCACGGCGGTTGCTCGTGGGCATCGTCGCCGCGGCGGCCGGTCTCGTTATTCCTGCGAGCCCGTCGTTCGCCTCACCGACCACGGGGAGCGCGGGGGCTCCAACGTCAGTTGGCCTTGTGCCAGCGCTCCCGTCAACCGGTCCGACTACCACCCCCACGACGACCTCGGTGATCCCCGACACCACCGTGACGACGTCGACACCCGGGTCGACGACGACCGCGCCCACCGCTGGCAGTGCCTCGCCAAGGGCTGCCGCAAGCCTGGCCGGGACCGGATCGTCGTTCGCGGCTCCCGCGGTGAGCCACTGGACGGGCCAGGTCGGGCTGTCACCGTACAACCTCACTGTGAACTACTCGCCGAGCTCCTCGGGGGTCGGGCGATACCAGTTCACCAATGCAACCGTCGACTATGCGGTGAGCGACACCGGTTACGTCAACGCCAGCGTCGGTGGAACGCCACCTTCGTTTCCCTTCGACTTCATTCCGATCACCGCGGCCGGTGTCGCGTTCATGTACAACATTCCCGGGTTGAGCAAGACGCTGCAGCTCACCAGCTACACGGCCTGCCTTCTGTTGACGGGACAGATCACCAACTGGGACAACCCCGCGCTCAAGCAGAATGGTGCCAACGCCGGGGTCAACCTCCCGAACCTTCCGGTCAAGCCGGTCACCGAGAGCGATCCCGCCGGCACCAACTACGTGCTCGAGGAGTTCTGCATCGACGAGCAGCCGACGGTGTGGGCGCAGTACGCGAAGAACGTCTCCTCGACGCCCCCTCCGAGTGGGGTCGCGATCTCCGCGACGACGCCTGGCTCCAACTGGCAGGCACCGGGCAATGGCTACGACGAGCAATCGACATCTGCAGTGGCCTCGAACGTGGCCAACAACGTCGGCGCGATCGGGCCGGTTCAGGAGAACTACGCAACCGACTCCGGTTTCACCGGTGCCAATGCCGCCCGAGGGGTCGCGGAAGTGCAGAACGCGAGTGGCGACTTCACGCTGCCCACCCCGGTCGACGTCGCGTCTGCGCTGGCCTACGCCACGCAGAACAGTGACGGCACTCACAAGCTGAACTTCAACGGGATCGGACCGCATGTCTACAACCCGTCGACCTACAGCTACCTGCTGACGCCCAAACGGGGGGCAAACGGTTTTCCTGCGACGAAGGGCACGACGATGAGCGAATTCGTGAACTACGTCCTCACTCTGGGACAGGAGTCGGCGCCCACCTTCGGCTATGCCAGTCTCGGGTTGTCACTCGAACGATACGGGATCGACCGGGTCATCGCCGACGTGCCGGGCGCGGTGGATCCGACAACCCCCGAGGATCACGCCTACGCGTGCGGTGACCTGACCCCGAGCGAAGTCCAGGCCGGCCAGACCACTCCGACTTGCGGAGTGACCAACGGCATCGCACCACCACCACCGCCCGGTGCTGCCGACATCAACACCGTCAACGGCGCCGCAGGAGGCGCTGGTGCGAACGGTGGCGCGGGAGGAGCTGACGGAGGTGGAGCCGGCTCTGCCGGGGGTGCCGATCCGGCCGTTTCGCTCTCCGGCTCGAACCCCCTGGCCTTCACCGGCTTCGACCCGTTTCCCATCGTCCTCGTGGGCGCCGTGATGCTGCTGATCGGCACTGTCGTCCGGCGACGGGGGCTTGCCGGTCGACGGGAAGGGAGGTCGTCATGATCCGCGTACGGTGTTTCCTGCGCTGCGCAACGGTCGCACTGTTCGTTTCGAGCGGGGCTGCGCTGCTCTCGGCGGGCGCGCCCGGCGTCGCCCCGGTGGGCGCCGCCACCGATTCCTCCTCGCTGGTCGGGGAGGGAGGGTCGTTCTTGACTCCGGTGGTCGACGTGCTGGCCAAGGCCGACACCGTCGGGTTGGCCCCGCTCGTCCCCACCTACGCGGATGCCAACATCGACAACGCGATCACCGACTTCGTCGGCAGCAAGCCAGGTGACTTCGCCACCGACTTCGTGGTATCCGAACGGCCGCTCACGCCATCCGAGACGGCCACCGCCAAGAAGAACGGAAGGAGCTTCGCCTATGTTCCCTTCGCCGCGACCCCGGTTGCCATCGCCGCGCTCGCCGTCTGCAACCCGTCCGATCTGGTGACCGGCACACCAACCGCGAAGACCTTCTGCAACAGCATGCCGCTGACCGCGCCCCTGGTCGGGGGAATCTTCACCGACGGACTGACCAGCCCGACGGTGCAGCCGAACGCCAACCTGCCCAGCACTCTGAAGGGATGGAAGGACCCCCGCCTGACCCAAGCCAACGGGCAGGCGATTCCCGACGGCGACAGCATCGCGCAGGCGTCGGCGCTCGAGCCGTCCGCGGAGGACGCGGCGCTGTTGACCTACCTGGACAGCAACCCCGTTTCGAAGGAGGAGCTCGACAACGCATTGGCGAACCCGGCCAACAGCGCGACCACGAAGTCCGACACTCCGTCGGAACTGTGGCCGTTCCACGGGAACCACGCCTACGTCGGAGGCGACGACGGCCTGATCGGCAAGGAGCTCACGATCAACGCCGAGACCAATGCGCCTGCCGCGCTCTCTTCGTGGGGCGGACTCGGCGCAGACGGCAGCGGCACTCATGACGCCTTCCCGGTGTCGGCTGTGTGGACGGGGGCTCCCCTCGGGACCCCATGGAACATCCCTACCGCGGCCATACAGAACGCCCAGGGCTCGTTCGTCGCACCGACCGAGAAGGCGGCAGCCGCCAGTGAGGCGGACGCCACGCTCGATCCGGCCTCTAACCTGGTGACATTCAATGCCAAAGCAGGCGACGCCGCGGCCTATAACAGTTTCCTGATGGTCGAGAGCTATCTAGTGGTGCCGACCTCCGGCCTACCCGTCGAGAAGGCCCAGAAGTTGGCCCAGCTCATCCGGTTCGTGCTCGGTCCGACGGCACAGACGGATGAAGCGACGTTGGGCGCCGCTCCGGCGACCTCGGCAATGGATGCGGCCGGGCTGAAGGTCGCCGTCGAGCTGAATGCCGTGGCGGCATCGACCGGCGGCTCCTCACCGACCTCCTCGACCGCGCCGACCAGCACGACGACCACTGTCGCGCCGACGACTTCGGGTGCCGACACCTCCGGTGGTGGATCCGCGTCGCCCAGCTCCGATGCAGGTGGTGGCTCACCTTCGGACCTTGCGTTCACCGGCTCCTCCGGACTGCTTCCCCTGGTGGGTGCCGGAGTGGCGCTCTTCGTGGTCGGAGCGGTGGTCCGCCGCCGGCTCCGCCGCAGCGGGGCGGAGCCGTGACCA
The DNA here is from genome assembly GCA_963769905.1 of uncultured Acidimicrobiaceae bacterium. GTDB lineage: Bacteria > Actinomycetota > Acidimicrobiia > Acidimicrobiales > RAAP-2 > Bog-756. The sequence goes on along the minus strand of CAVYNG010000001.1, from coordinate 593,212 downwards.
CCACCGCGAAGCCGTCCCACGATTGGCCGTCCGCCCGACCCCCGGAGCACCGATCGGAGGCTCCCCAGAAGCAGGCGACACTGCAGGCGGAGAACGTGAGCGCGTGGTTCGGGCGCAACAAGGTGCTCGAACGGGTTTCGCTCAACATGGAGCCGGGCAAGGTCACCGCGTTGATCGGTCCCTCGGGGTGCGGCAAGTCGACTTTCCTCCGGGTCCTCAATCGGTTGCACGAATTGATTCCCAGTGCAGCGTTGTCGGGGTCGGTCAAGCTCGACGGAGTCGACATCTACGGCCCGTCGATCCCCGTGATTCAAACTCGGTTGCGGATCGGCATGGTCTTCCAGCGACCGAATCCCTTCCCGTCGATGACCATCGCGCAGAACGTCCTTGCCGGGCTTCGCCTGTCGGGAACCAAGGTGGCGAACCCGGACGCACTGGTGAAGGAATGTCTCGAACGCGCCGGTTTGTGGAGGGAGGCACGCAACCGGCTCAACGAGGCAGGAGCCGCACTGTCGGGAGGCCAGCAGCAACGCCTGTGCATCGCGAGGGCGCTTGCAGTGCGCCCCGAGGTGCTCCTGATGGACGAGCCGTGCTCGGCCCTCGACCCCATTTCGACCGGTGTGATCGAAGAGACGATCAAAGAGCTCTGTGACGATCTGACGATCGTCATCGTGACGCACAACATGCAGCAGGCCCAGCGGGTGTCCCACAACTGCGCCCTCTTCTTGGTCGACGGCGAGAACGAGCCGGGGCACATCGTCGAAACGGGCCCCACGATGGACTTGTTCGAGAATCCAACCGATCCTCGGACAGCCGACTACGTCCACGGTCGGTTCGGGTGACCGGCGGCAGCCCCGGCGGCACCCCCGGAGGGTTCCCAGGCCAATCGCAGCCCGCCGATCTCCCGGAAAGGAGTCCCGATGCGGGAGGAGGGACCGAGGTCGACACTGGGTCCGACCTCGATGATCGCCAGCCCGAGCCCGGCGACCTCCACATGGTCCAGAAGCGAACCTGGAGGACATGGCAACTGGTCGCGGCGGTCATTGTCGCGGCGTTGCTCGGGATGTGGATCAACGGGAGTACCGGAGGTGCGTCCGGATCGAGCGCGACGTCGGGCGGCGAGAGCAAGCTCCCACCACCGAGCGAGTCGACGACGACGCCACCTTCTGGGGCCCATGGTTCGTCGTCCGGCTCGACGACGACCACGACTGCCGGTGGTGCTGCCGGTGCCACGACCACGACGACGGCCGGTAGCGGTGGCGGGAGTGCCGGCGCGACCACGACCACGACGACCGGAGGTGGCGCACCCGCGACCGCGGCGGCCGGCCCCAACACGGTGCTCGTCCCGGCCACCCAGCAGACCGGCAACTGGACCAGTCCGGCGTTTACCATTGCCGGCGGCACGTGGGACATCGGCTGGGCCTTCCGGTGCACGCCTCCGCCTGCGTCCGGGCCGTCCTTCCAGGTCTTCGTCGTGGCGAACGGCGCCAGCCCTGGCCCGACTCCGGCTGTGACCAGTACGGATCCACAGGGCCAGTCGGTGACCCCCCAGACTTCTACGGGCAGCCAGCAGATCGTCGTGCAGGCTCCTCCGGGGTGCCTTTGGGCCGTCAAGGTGACCGGCTTCAGCGGCTGATGAGCCGAGAGGGTGGCTGCCAATTGTTCGTGCCAGTGGGCGAGGCCGAGGCGAGGCGCCTGACTGAAGTCGATCCGCCGCGTCGTCTCCCGCCAACCAGCTGTTTCCGCCGATTCCTCGAGCGGCGACCGTAAAGGCGCCGATGGCCACGATCATCTCCGGCGAAGAAGCCGCCGCGGCGAACGAGCCACATTCCTCGCAACTGCACGACGGCGTGACAGAAACCGGTTCTGGCTATGCCGGACCGCTCGCCCCCACCCGTGACGACGGAGACGACCATGCTGTAGCGGACGACACCGACCCCATAGACAGTAGGACGACGCGACGGGCCGCGACCCGGAGGGCGCGTCTCGTCACGGTTTCCACCTGGGTGCGCAACATCGGTGCCCTGCTGATCCTGTTCGCGGCCTGGCAACTCTGGGGCACCGGTATCGCCGAGAGCCACAGTCAAGCCGCGCTCGGCGCACAATTCCGTGCAGAAGTGCATCGACATCATGCTCCGTCGGGACAGCTGATCCTGCAGCCGGCGAACGCGCAGCTGCCGGTCCCGCCGGAAGGCTCGGTGATGGCCCTCCTCCAGATCCCGAAGATCGGTTTGGGACAGTTCGTCGTCTCGGGGACCAACACCGACGACCTTGCCATGGGACCGGGGCATTACTCGGGCACCGCTCTCCCCGGTCAGTACGGCAACGTGGCCATTGCCGGTCACCGGACGACGCACGGAGCCCCGTTCAACCGGCTGGCAGAGCTGTCCAGGGGGGACCTCATCTACTTGACCGACCTGGCTGGGCAACGATTGAAGTACATCGTCGTCGCTGCCCCGTTCGCGGTGTCACCGTCCGACGTCTCGTTGCTCGACTACGTCGATGACAACCGGCTGACCCTCACCACCTGCAATCCGGAGTTCTCGGCCAGTCAACGGCTGATCGTGGTGGCGGGGTACGCGGGTCCTGCGACAACCGCGCACGCCGGACCGGTGAAGCCGTACAAGGTCGAGACTGGCGGTGAGGCCGGGTGGAACGGCCCGCTGATCCCGGTCGTGCTCGTCGTGTCCGCTGTGTTGATACTGCTTGGCCTCACCAATCGTCGCTGGTCGAGGATCCTCGGACCCGGTGTGCGGTGGCTGATCCTCGTACCGATCTGGGCTGCCCTGCTGTATGGGTTGTTCGAGACCTTGTCGAACTTCCTTCCTGCGTCCGCGTAGCCGGGTTCGATCTCGAGCACACCCTCACTCGGCGACGAGGTGAGGAGCAAGAGCGTCGATGCGATCCGCGATCTCCTCAGCGGTTCGGTCGTACGCGCCTCGGTGGCCCGCCGCTGCGGGATCCGGCACCGACCAGTGCAACAGGTGGATGTCGGACCGGCTTGCGAGTGTCTCGTTGGAGCGGTCACAGACGCTGACGACCAGATCGTCCGCTTCGAGTGCGGGCATCGGCTTCGGACACGTTCGGTCGAGAGCGAGTCCCCGGCGTGATGCAGTCCGCCGGGTTCCGGCTCTCAGTCGACCGGCAGGGTTGATCCCGGCACTGATGGCGTCGACCGGATGCCGTTCGTTCCAGATGGCTTGGGCGAGTGGGGAGCGGGCTGAATTCTCGGTGCACACGAACACGATCCTCCGTGCTCGTATCTGACGGCGAGGAAGGAGGTCGGAGAGCGCCGCCGGGACGAGCCGGATGTACCGCCTCCGCCGGTCGCCCTCGGATCGCATCCTGGCAACGATGCCCAGCTCCTCGAGCTCCTGAAGGTGATGAGCGAGAAGATTGCTGCCGATCCCGAGGAGCGCCGCCAACTCGGATGGCGACCGGTCCGACAGATGAAGGGCATCGACGATGGCAAGACGGTTGAGGTCTCCCAGGGCGGCGTGAACCCCCGCACGACGAACTAGCTCCATATCCATTGACTCAATTTATATGGAGGGACTAGGGTCGTCGCAAATTCGGAGAGAAGGGGTCGAAAGGGGGATCGATGACAGATCCACAGGTCGTTACGGACAGCGAGCGTGCAGGGCTCCATCGGGCCGCAGTCGATCTCCATCGCGAGTTCACGGGTGTTTTCGGTGTCGAAACGATCGAGGAGCTCCTCATGAGAAGCGCGGAGCAGTTGGCCGCCCGGTCGACCGCCCACAATCCGTTCCGCGTGGTCCTTGCGGAGCGTTTCGCGCGCGAGCGGTTGCAGGCATTGGCGAAGACCAAGGGCCAGATCGATCGGGGGGTCCCGGCGGTCTTGTTCCTGTGCGTGCACAATGCCGGGCGCTCACAGATGGCGCTGGGCTGGTTCACCCATTTCGTGGGGAATCGAGCCGTGGCCTGGTCAGGCGGGTCACAGCCGGTCGACAGCATCAATCTGGATGCAATCGCAGCCATGTCCGAAGTCGGCATCGACATCTCACGGGGTTTCTCGAAGCCATGGACCGAGGAGGTCCTGCAGGCGGCCGACGTCGTGGTCACCATGGGGTGCGGGGATGCCTGCCCCCTCTATCCAGGGAAACGCTACGAGGATTGGGAGATCGAGGATCCGGCCGGCAAGCCGATCGACGAGGTCCGTCGGATCCGCGACGAGATCGGAATGAAGGTCCTCGACCTCCTCTCGCAGCTCGGCATTCGCCACGACAAGACTCGCGTCGTCGACAGGTCACCTCATTCCGCTGAGGCCGGACAGGCCTAGAGGACCGACACAGACGGCCAGGTACCCGACTGGACCGGCTCCCCAATCGCGATCCGCTGTCTGGGTTGTCAGCTCACCGGGTTCGTCGGACTCGGCTCGGCAGGGGCATCCGGGGTCGGCAGGTACGCTCGGCCTGTGACAGCGGCATCAGGAGCGACGACAGAGCGCGGCGAATCACCTCCCGACCCGAACCTCCACCGCGCCCTCGGGCTCACCGACGAGGAGTGCGACCAGGTCGAAGCAATCCTCGGTCGTCCCCCCAACCACCTCGAGCTTGCCCTCTTCGCGGTCATGTGGAGCGAGCACTGTTCTTATAAGTCGTCGCGGGTCCATCTCGGCCGCCTGCCGACCGAGGGGCCGCGCGTCCTCGTCGGCCCCGGCGAGAACGCGGGGGTGATCGACGCGGGCGACGGGATCGCGGTCGCCATCCGCATCGAGAGCCACAACCACCCTTCTGCCATCGAGCCCTACCAGGGAGCCGCCACCGGTGTCGGGGGCATCCTCCGCGACATCTTCACCATGGGGGCGCGGCCGATCGCGGTCATGGACCCGCTCTTCTTCGGCGAACCGACCGAGGCACGCCAGCGATGGCTGATCGAAGGGGTGGTGGCCGGAATCTCCGGTTACGGGAACTCGGTCGGGGTGCCGACCGTCGGGGGCGAGCTCACCTTCGACCCGAGCTACGCACAGAATCCCCTGGTCAACGTCTTGTGCATGGGCGTCCTGCCGATCGACCGGCTGGTGCTCGGGCGCGCGACCGGCACGGGCAACCTCGCGGTGCTGCTCGGCTCGACGACCGGACGCGACGGGATCGGTGGGGTCAGCGTGCTCGCATCGGCCGGTTTCGGGGGCGACGGCGATGCCGAGGCCGAGGCCGAAAAGCGCCCGAGCGTGCAGGTCGGCGATCCCTACGAGGAGAAGCGCCTCATCGAGGCCTGCCTCGAGCTCCTCGACGCGAAGGTGGTCGTCGGTATCCAAGACCTCGGCGGCGCCGGCCTCGTCTGCGCGACCAGCGAGACCGCCGCGCGCGGCGGTGTCGGCATGGACGTCGACGTGTCGACGGTGCCGCGTCGCGAGCCGCACATGGTGCCCTACGAGGTGATGACGTCCGAGAGCCAGGAGCGCATGCTCGCCATCGTGACCCCCGACGCGCTGGCTCGGGTCGAGGAAGTCTGCCGCCGTTGGGAGGTGCGCGCGACGGTGGTCGGCCGGGTGACGGAGTCGCCCGACGCACAGCCGGGGCGCCTCCGCATCCTCGACGGCTTCGGCGGCGAGGTGCTCGGCGACGTGCCGGCGGCCGCGCTGAGCGAGGACGCGCCGCGCTACCACCGCCCGATGGCCCGACCTGCCGATTACCAGACACGCGCGGCCGACGACCCGGGTGCGCTCGACCCGCCGGCCGACTGCGGCGAGGACCTTCTCGCGCTGCTCGCCGATCCGTCGTGGGTGTACCGCCAGTACGACCACCAGCTCTTCCTCAACACGGTCGGCGGCCCCGGCGGCGACGCGGCGGTGCTCCGCCTCGCGGGCCCCGGTCTCCCGCCGTCGGAGCGCGGGCTTGCACTGACCACCGATTCGAACCCGACGTGGTGCTCGATCGACCCACGCCTCGGTACCGCCTCGACCGTTGCCGAAGCATCCCTCAACCTCGCCTGCGCAGGTGCCGCGCCGGTGGCGATCGTCAACTGCCTCAACTTCGGCAACCCCGAGCATCCCGAGGTGATGTGGCAGCTCTCGGAGGCGATCGACGGGATGCGCGAGGCCTGCCTCGCGCTCGGCCTGCCGGTGATCGGCGGCAACGTGAGCTTCTACAACGAGAGCGCGGGAACCGACATCGACCCGACCCCGGTGATCGGCGGGCTCGGCCTCATCGAGCGGCTGGTCGCGCCCCCGCCGGGTGTCACCCTCCTCGAGGGGGCCTCCCTGGTTCTGCTCGATGCCGGCGTGGGCGCCTCCACCGGACCCGGCCCGGCCGATCCGCACCACTCCCTTGCAGGTTCACGTTGGGCGGTGAAACTCCGCGGGCACCGTAACGGGACCTTGCCGCCGCTCGACCTCGAAGGGCACGCTCGCCTCGTCGACCTGCTGGTGCGCATCGTCGGTTCGGGTCTCGCCGGTGGCGATCCCCTGATCCAAGGGATCCACGACGTCTCCGCGGGAGGACTCGGCGTCTCGCTCGCCGAGCTCGCAATCCGCTCGGGCATCGGTCTCGAGATCGGTGGCATCGCCGACCATCGAGCGCTGTTCTCCGAAGCGCCCTCGCGGGTGGTGGTCTGCACCACTTCGGTGGACGAGTTCTGCGAGCGGGCGTCCGAATCCGGTATCGGCGCGACGGTACTCGGCTCAGCCGGTGGCGACCGGATCGTCGTGGACGGGCTGGTCGACGTGCGGCTCGCGGACGCAATCAGCGCCTGGCGCTTCCGCCTGCCCGAACTCCTCGACGAGTTCGCGCCTGCCGTCGTCGAGTGACCTGAGCGTTCAAGACCGCTCAGGCTTCCGAGGCAGCGCTCGGTGCACCGCACTTCCGGGCCCACTGTTGGGCCGCGCCCTGGACGACGTCCCACGGGCTTCCGAGGGGTGGGGTGTATGACAGATCGAGGTCGCTCACCTGGTCCACCGACAATCCCGAGAAGATGGCCGCTGCTGCGATGTCGATCCGCTTCGCGACCTCACCGTGGCGATGGCCGAAGAGCTGGAATCCGAGGAGCCGGCCCGTGTTGCGGTCTCCCGTGCAGCCCACTTGTAGGCGGTGACTTCCCGGGTAGTACGCCTTGTGGTCGTCGCCCTCGAACGGCACGGTCACCGGCTCGAACCCTGCAGATCTGGCCTCGTGGTCGCGGAGCCCAGTACGCGCCGCGACCATGTCGAACACCTTGACGACCTGGGTTCCGAGGCTTCCCGCAAACTCGCGCTGACCGCCCAGCGCGTTCTCGCCGGCAACCCGCCCCTGCTTGTGGGCGGTCGTGCCGAGGGGTAGGTAGGTCTCCCCGAGGAGCCGATGGTCGGTGACGACGCAGTCCCCTGCGGCGTAGACGTCGGGGAGGTTCGTCCTCATTCGGCGGTCGACGGAGATGGCCCCTTTCACCCCGAGCTCCGCCCCTGCCGATGCCGCGAGGTCCGCGTCCGGCCGAACCCCGGCGACCACGAGCACCATGTCGGCCGGACAGGTCATTTCCTTTCCATCTCGAGCTCGAGCCTCGACGCGGAGACGTTCCGAGCCTTCGACCTTCAAGATCTGGCGGACGGTCGTGCCGGTCCGCACGTCGACTCCGTGTGCAACCAGTTCGGACCGAACCGATGCACCGAGCTCGGGGTCGACGGTGGGGAGGACTTCCGGCAATTGTTCGATCTGGGTGACCTCGAGCCCCCTGGTGACCAGCGCTTCCGCCATCTCCAATCCGATGTAACCCGCGCCGACGATCACCGCGCTCTCGACGTTCCGCTCCTCGATGGTCCGCATGACCTCCAACGTGTCGCCGATCGAATGGAGGAGGTGGACACCGTCGTCGGGTCCGAGCGCATCATGCTCGGACACCCCGTCGATCGGTGGCCGTACCGGTACGGCTCCGGTCCCGATGACGAGCGCGTCGTAGGCCAGGATGGTCTCTGATCCGTCGGGACATTGGAGGGTGAGCTTGTGGTCCTCGACGTCGATACGACTCGCCATGGTGCCGAGGCGCAGCTCCATTCCGGTTGCCTCGAGGTCGGCGACGGTCCGGTGGGCCAGGTTCTTCCAGTGCGTGACCTCTCCGGACACGTAATAAGGGATACCGCAGATCGAGAAGTTCGGATACGCGTCGGCAAGCACCACGGTGACGTCGGTGGTGGGATCGAGCTCTCGAGCCCGCAGGGCGGCGCTGATGCCGGCGTCACTGCCGCCGATCGCGATGAGATGCATGGGTCTCCTTGTCAGAACGGGATCAGGGCCGGAGGGCGGGTCATGTCGTCGGTTCGACCCGCTCGCTCCGGCGACCATCGGTTTCGGGATCGTTCAGCCCGCGCAGGTGGGGGACGATGATGTCGGCTGCTTCGTCGGCGGTGACTCCGGGGTAGAGCACCCGGAGCACACCGAAGGCGAGCAGGGCTCCCACGACCTGTGCCCCGATGAAGCTCGGCACGGATGAAGGTGCGATTCCCGCGAAGGAGTTCGAGAACATGCGACCGACGGTGATCGCCGGGTTGGCGAAACTCGTCGAGCTGGTGAAGAAGTAGGCCGCACCGATGTAGGCCCCGACGGCGGCTGGAGCGAGCCGCGAGCGGCCCGAACGGGCAAGGGCGAAGATCACCAGCAGGAGACCCAGAGTGGCCACGATCTCGGAGAGAAAATGAGGGGGCGACGCCCGGTGCTTCGTCGAGATCTCGATGGCGGCAAGCGAGAACATCGCGTTGGCCACGATCGCCCCCGAGATGCACCCCGCAACCTGGGCCGGCAAGTAGGCCGCCGCGTCGCGCCAGGTGAGGCCACCGAAACCCGCATCCACGAAGGAGACAACCGGATTGAAGTGGCCTCCCGAGATGGGACCGAACATCAAGATGATCGCGAACAGTCCGGCAGCGGTGGCCGCCGCATTCTCGAACAGCTGGAGCCCCGTGTTGCCCGGGGACAACCGCTGAGCCGCGATTCCGGAGCCGATGACCAAGGCAGCGAGGAACCCGCTGCCGAGGAACTCGGCCAGGAGGCGGCGCCAGAGTACGACGTCGTTCATCATTCGATGGAGCGCAGAGCCCTGGACTGCGTTCTCAGCAGCAGGTGGCGCTCGTCCGGAGAGGGTCCTCCGTCGCCACCGTCTCCGAGCTCGCCTCACAACACGAGCCGTCTCCGTCGATGCCCGACTCGACCGGCGCGTCGGCAAGCACGGTGTAGACCTCCCAGGGCGACCCGTCGGGATCGTCCACCCAAACCTTGTCCTGAACCGCGTAGCAGCACGTCGTGGCGCACTCGTCGGTGGTGGCAAGACCCTCGCCCGAAAGTCGTGCGCTGGCCTGTCGGACCTCGTCGGGACTCTCGACCTCGACACCTAGGTGGTTGAGCGCACCGGTGATGCCAGGCTCGCGAGCATCGGGCGCCTCGATGAGGACCAGTTTGAGCGGCGGGTCGCTGATGGCGAAATTGGCGTAGCCGGGTTGGCGCTTGGCGGGCTCGGCGCCGAAGAGCTTGGAGTAGAAGCCGACTGCCTCTTCGAGATCGGAGACGTTGAGAGCGAGCTGCACACGTGCCATGGTGGCTCCTATAGATTGACCTGTGTCGATCGATGCAGTGTGCATTATATATCGATCATTGTCAATAGGATGGCTGCCATGACCTCTCGGAGGACTGCCGTGACCGTCAACGGGGCATGCTGCCTCCCGCTGACCGAAAAAGCGTTTACTCAAAAGGACGCCACGGACCTCGCCGAGGTCTTTGCCGCGTTGGCCGACCCGGTCCGGCTGCGCCTGCTCTCGATCGTGGCCACGGAGGGAGAGGTGTGCAGCTGCAATCTGGAGAAACCGCTGGGCAAGAGCCAGCCCACGGTCTCGCACCACACGAAAGTCCTGTCGGACGCAGGGCTGATCGTCGGGGAGAAGCGGGGTCGATGGATGTGGTGGCGAGCGGTTCCGGACCAAATGACAGCGCTCCGGCAAGTGCTCGGAGGCTCGTAGGGCATGCCCGGCCGTGCCGCCGTCGCATCGCCGGACTGCCGCGGATGTTCTTCATCGGCTGGTACATCCGCGACCCCCAGCGCCATCCTGAGGTTCCGCGCCTCACGCCGCAGCAGGTGGAGGCCATCGAGCTCATCGAGGAAACAGCCAACGACCCGGAGATCTACCTCGAGATGGACTTCGAGCCCGGGGACGTCCAATTCCTGTCGAACCCCAAGATCCTCCACTCGCGCGAGGCATTCGAGGACCACGCCGAACCCGGGCGAGGACGAGATCTCCTCCGCCTCTGGCTCGCTGCGCACGAGTTCGCGAGTGTCGGCGACGTCCTCCGGGGTGGGATCCCACCTCGCGAACAGGGATGACCACAGGTCGTCCGCCTGCGAGCGGTGAAAGGGTTCGGCTACTCGGTCGCCTCGGGACTGGGCATCGTGCCGAGAAGGAAGTGGCGAAGCTTGACGACGGTGTCGGCGTCCACGTCGCCGTGCTTGGAGGTGTGGAACACCTCGGTGTGCCCGCCGTACTTCACCCGGACCCGGTCGTCACTTTCCTGAGTCACCTCGCCCATCGCCCTGAGCAGAGCCATCACGTGGGGCCATTTCAGATTCCGCGGCAGCGGATGAGCCGAGAGTTGGTCCAGGATGCGGCGCTGCTCGTGGTCGAGGTGGGGCGGGGAGGCCATGGCCACTCCTTTCGGTCCCTCCTTCATTACCATGGCCGACCCGCCTTTGGCGATGGTGCGGCCGGCGCGTCTCGAGATCGGTGAGGATGCGATCGGCGACCTTCAGGTCACCGGTGCCGGTCCCGACCCGCAGATCGGGCGTGCTCTCGCCGTGATAGTCGGAACCGCCGGTTGCGACGAGGCCGAACCGTTGTGCGAGATTGACGAGCCGGTGCCGCTGGCGCGGCGAGTAGCGGCCATAGGTCGCCTCGATCCCACCGAAGCCGCTCTCCACGAGCTCGCCGACCACTCCGGCGAGGCGGGAGCCTTCGAACCCGAGACTGTAGGGATGGGCGAGGACCGCGACCCCTCCCGACCCCTGGATCGACGAGGCGACCTCCTTCCCTGACAGCCGAGCCTTCGGCACGTAGCCCGGACGATCGTTCCCGAGCACTCGGTCGAACGCGTCTTCGATCGACGCCGCGGCCCCGATCGCGACCATCGCCGCGGCGAAGTGTGGTCTGCCGACTCCGGCTTCGGAACCGGCGCGCTCGACGGCCATCTCGTAGGTGACCGGTATGCCGAGCGAGGCGAGTCGGCCGGCGAGTGCGAGGTTGCGAGCTCGCCGGTCGTCGCGGAGCCGGACCAGCTCCTCCGCCAGCGGGCCGTCGTCGGTGTCGACGAAGTAGGCGAGGACATGCATGACTCCGCCGCCCGGCGAAACGCACGAAACTTCGCAACCGGCGACCAGCTCGATCCCGAGCTCGCCGGCTCGCCGGCCTGCCGGACCGAGGCCCTCGAAAGTGTCGTGGTCGGTGAGGGCGACCGCCCAGCAGCCTGCCTCGTGAGCAAGCTCGATGACGACCTCGGGCGGGTCCGAGCCGTCGGAGGCCGTCGAGTGGGTGTGGAGGTCGATCACCGTCGCCGACGCTACCGGCGTCTCCCACCCGCCCAGCCCACCGATGCGCGAGGCAGGCGGGGAGAAAGCCAAGGTAGAATGCTGTGAGCGGACCGGGAACCGGAAGCCCGCCCGTGGGACGAGCCCGACGAGCCCCGGTGAGTACGGTGACGAACCGATGATGGAGGCGAAGGAAGCGTGCGGCGTCTTCGGGGTCTTCGCCCCGGAGCGGAACGTCGCACACCTCACCTTCGACGGGCTCTACGCCCTCCAGCACCGCGGCCAGGAGTCGGCCGGCATGGCGGTGAGCGACGGCGACCTCATCACGGTGATGAAGGACATGGGCCTCGTCACCACCGTCTTCGACGAACGCAAGCTCTCGGGGCTCCGCGGTCACCTGGCCATCGGCCACACCCGGTACTCGACGGCCGGCTCGAGCGACTGGCTCCATGCGCAGCCCGTCTTCCGCGGCGTCGGGCGTGCCGGCTTCGGCCTCGCCCACAACGGGAACCTGACCAACACCGCTGCGCTCGGCGAGGCCGCGGGGATGCTCCCGGGCCTCGTCTCCTCGGACAGCGACCTCGTCGCCGAGCTGCTCGCCCATACCTTCCCACCAGACGGCACCGATGCCGCTCTTGCCGGCGAGGGTGACCTCGAGGAAGCGCTCGCGTCGATCCTCCCTCATCTCGAGGGCGCCTTTTCCTTCGTGCTGCTCGACGCGGACCGCCTGATCGGAGTCCGCGACCCGAATGGGTTCCGTCCGCTCTGCCTCGGCCGGCTCGAGGCGACCGACGAGCTCGAGGCAGGATGGGTGCTCGCCTCGGAGTCCCCGGGTCTCGACGTCCTCGGTGCGACCTTCATCCGTGAGCTCGAACCCGGCGAGATGGTCGTCATCGACGGCAAAGAGGTGCGCTCCGAGTGGCCCTTTGCCGAGGCTCGTATCAACCCGAAGCTCTGCATCTTCGAGTTCGTCTACTTCGCACGCCCCGACACCCGGCTCTACGGGACCGAGGTACACGGGGCGCGGCGTCGGATGGGTCAGCTGCTCGCGACCCAGGCGCCGGTCGCCGCAGATCTGGTGATGGGCGTGCCCGACTCGGGTGTGCCCGCCGCGGAGGGCTACGCGGTCGCCTCCGGCATCCCGTATGGACAGGGGCTGGTGAAGAACCGCTACATCGGCCGGACCTTCATCGCACCCACCCAGGCGGAGAGGGTGAGCGGCGTGCGCCGAAAGCTCAACCCGCTGCGGGAGAACATCGCCGGCCGCCGTCTTGTCGTGGTCGACGACTCGATCGTGCGTGGCACCACCACCCGGGCCATGGTCAAGATGCTGCGCGATGCCGGGGCGACCGAAGTGCACCTTCGCATTTCCTCCCCACCGTTCAAGTGGCCTTGCTTCTACGGCATCGACACACCCGACAAGGACGAGCTGCTCGCCTCGATCAAGTCGCTCCCCGAGATCATCGAGTTCCTCGACGTCGACTCCCTCGAGTACCTGACCCTCGACCATCTGGTGAAGTCGATCGACGCACCCGGGGCGGGATTCTGCGACGCATGCCTCACCGGCACGTACCCCGTGCCGGTCCCGGCCCACGTCGAGCTCGGCGAGCGCCGCGCGTTGAGCGGCGCGGCCAGCGGGGCCAGCGGGGCCGAGGCGTGACGGGGGTCGTCTCCGAGACGACACCCGACATCCCCGATCCTGCCGATCAAAGCGCATCGGAGCCGTCCCCTACCTCCGGTGAGCCGGCTGCGCCGGCTGTGGAACCCGCCACCTACGCGTCGGCCGGCGTGGACATCGACGCGGGCGACCGGGCCGTCGACCTGATCCGTTCGCTGGTCGCCTCGACCGGGCGACCCGGGGTCATCGGCGACGTCGGTGCGTTCGGCGGTCTCTTCGGCATCCCCGTCGACCGCTACCGTGCGCCGGTCCTCGTGGCCTCGACCGACGGGGTGGGCACCAAGGCCGCGGTTGCCCGTGCGGTCGGCCGCTTCGACACGATCGGCATCGACCTGGTCGCGATGTGCGTCGACGACCTGGTCTGCCAGGGCGCGGAGCCGCTCTTTCTGCTCGACTACATCTCGACCGGTTCGATCGAACCGAGACGCATGGCCGAACTCGTGTCGGGAGTCGCCGACGGTTGCCGGCAGGTCGGGGCCGCACTGCTCGGCGGTGAGATGGCCGAGCACGCCGGGCTCATGGGAACCGGCGAGTTCGAGCTGGTGGGCTTCGCAGTCGGAGTGGTCGAGCGCGACCGCATCCTCGGACCCGAGCGGGTGCGTCCGGGCGACACGCTGATCGGTCTCGCCTCACCCGGCCTCCGGTGCAACGGCTACACGCTGGCGCGCCAGGTCCTACTCGAGCGAGCCGGCCTGCCACTCGAAGGTCCGGCCTGGCCGGGCGCAGTCTCCTCCCTCGGCGACGAGTTGCTCCTGCCGTCGGTGCTGTACGCACCTGCAGTCCGCGGGGTCATCGAGTCGACCGAGGTCCACGCGGTCGCGCACGTGACCGGCGGGGGGATCGTCGGGAACCTCCCGCGGGCGTTGCCCGAAGGGCTGCGGGCGATCGTCGAGGGCGCGAGCTGGGAGGTCCCGCGGATCTTCTCGGAGATCCGGCGGCTCGGGCCGGTGGACGACGACGAGATGGTGCGGGTCTTCAACCTCGGCCTCGGCATGCTCGTCCTGCTTGCTGCCGACCACGCCGACGAGGCGCTCGCAGTGCTCGACGGCACGGGTGTCGAGGCGGCGGTCGTCGGTCGGGTCGAAGAGGGTGAGCGAGGGGTCGAGATCCTCGGACCACTCCGCTGGACGGAAGCCGACACATGAGGGTTGCGAGCGAGCGACGCGACGACCTCCCGCCCACCGAGTTCGTTGCGCTCCGCGATCATCTCCTCGAGTACTCGGTCAAACGGGGCGACTTCGTCCTCAAGTCGGGGAAGCGAAGCACCTGGTTCATCGACTCGAAGCAGACCGTGTGCCGCCCTCAGGCGATGCTGCTGGTGGCGGATGCGGTCCTGTCGATCGCCCCCGAGCACGCGAACGCCATCGGCGGACTGACCATGGGGGCCGACCCGGTGGCGTTCGTCACCGCCGGGGTGGCCGCGGCGCGGGGCCGCTCCTTCAAGGCGTTCAGCGTCCGCAAGGAGGTCAAGGACCACGGCGCGGGTGGTCGCATCGCAGGCGCACTCGACCCGGGCGACCGGGTCGTCGTGGCCGAGGACACCGTGACCCGTGGGAGCTCCCTCCTCGACGCCGCGCACGCGGTGGTCGAGGCCGGTGCAGAGCCGGTCCTCCTCGTCGCGGTCGTCGATCGAGGCGGAACGGTCGCCGCGATGGCAGAGAAAGAGGGGTTCCCCTTCCGGGCCCTGGTGAGCGCTCCCGACCTGGGGTTCGACTACGAGGGGAGCTGAGCGGACCGGCGATGACCTCCCGGGCGGTCGGGCGGAGGACCATCCATCCTTCGGGACATTCAATTCCGGGGGAGTTTGTCGCCGTCAAACTTTTTCGGAATGCACCTGGGAGAGGGCGCGTCCGCCGAATTCCCGATTCAGGTTCCGTCGCAATTGTCCCTGTGAACTGGGTGTTCGTGCCCGAGAACGGCCAGGCCGGCCGGGAGGAATCCTCTAGGTACAGCTCCAGGGGATGGAGGTGGCGCTCCCGA
The DNA here is from genome assembly GCA_963769905.1 of uncultured Acidimicrobiaceae bacterium. Lineage (GTDB taxonomy): Bacteria > Actinomycetota > Acidimicrobiia > Acidimicrobiales > RAAP-2 > Bog-756. The sequence goes on along the minus strand of CAVYNG010000001.1, from coordinate 578,058 downwards.
TCCTCGCCCGCGCGTCGGCCTGGCCCCTTGCGATGGCCTCTTCGATGAAATCCGGGTGGAAGCAGAGGTAACTCAAGTACTGCCCTGGCTGCTGCTTTTGGAGTGTCATACCACCGAGGATCCGGTAGCCGCCGAACGACTCGAGGATGCTCTTCCACCCCGACGGCCAGATCTCTGCGGCGACCTGGCTCAGGCTGTCATCGGGCGGGGTCAGCACACAGGTCGCGATCAGCCGGTGGCTGTCCCCCGGGTCGGACGGTCGACCCTCCGTACCGAGCTTCCTCACGAACGCGTTGTTGCGACGCAGGTTCGCAAGATCGGCTTGGAGCCGATCGGTGAGGACGGCATGGAGGATCTGTCCGCCACCATCACCGAAATTGGGAGGGAGGTCCGGGCGAGGCTGGTGGAAGGGTCGTTCGTCGGTGGCTCCGAGCACCAGCAGACGGTTGGCGCCGAGATGGATCGCCGGCTTGAGCGGTGCATTGAGATGGATTCCGCCGTCGATGTACCAGTCGCCGCCGTCGGGTCCCTCGACCCACTGCGCCGGGAACGCCAACGGGAAGGCGGACGAGGCGAGCAGATGCCGGATGCCGAGTTTCACCGGGAGGTAGCGGATCCGTTCGCCCGAGGGTGGGGGCATCTTCCCCTGTACGAAGACGACCGCCTGCGCGGTCGAACACGAGCTGGCGACGACACCGAGACTGTCGAGGTGGCCACTGTCCACGTTGTGGCCGAACTCGTGAGGATGGAGCATCTCCGCGATCGTGGTCTTCAGTGGTGTGGTGTCGAGCAGACCTGCCGCCGTCGCGGGCGCGTGGCGCAGGTGCCAGGCGAGAAAGCTGAGCGTGCCGGCCGCGGGAGGAGTGAACACCTTTTCGGGCGTGATCGTCCGCCATGCGTCGAGCAGTTTCGCCGCGGCGACGTCCAATCCTTGGTCGATCACCGTGGCGATCAATGCAGCGTTCAATCCGCCCGCGCTGGTGCCGAGGATGATCCGCGGCGCATCCTGACCCTCGAGCAGTGGCAGGAGGACCGAGAGCGCGCCCGCTTCGTAGGCACTCCGGGCACCGTCGCCGGTCAGGATCAGCGCGACGGGGCCGTCGGGGATCTTCTCGGAGGAGGGCCGAGCGTTCTCGTCCCCTTCGGCCGTGGATTTGCCGCCGCCGGATGTTCCGGCGGCGGATCGCTCTTTCGCCATGCAGTGACCCCGATCGTCCTCCGCCCGTGGGATCGCCCCGCGGAGCGCCCAGCATATGCCCAGGCCACCGGCAATTTCTCGGGCCGGAAGGCGATGGGTAAGGGAAAGGTGTACTCATTCGACAGTGACCCGACGCAAGGGGTCAGCAGTCCGTCTGCCGGCCCATGCGAGAGGGCTCCGGGCGGACGAACAAGGAGGGATCGATGAGCAACGTTCAGCAACTCCGTTCGGTCGTCGAGGAGCCCCGTGCGCATTTCGACTCGCTCGACCCGGCCACCGGTGAGGTCGTCGCCAGCCAACCTGTCGACGACCAGGCCACGGTGACCGCCGCCGTCCAGCGGGCGCGTGAGGCGTCGGTGTGGTGGCGGGCGCTCGACTTCGACGGCCGCGCACACCATCTCCGTCGCTACAAGGCCGAGCTCGCCCGTCGTATCGAAGAGCTCGCCGATCTCGTGCACCGCGAGAACGGCAAGCCGCACGGCGACGCGGTCCTCGAGATCACCCTCGTCCTCGACCATCTGGTGTGGGTGGCGTCCCACGCCAGCAAGGTTCTCGGACGACGCCGGGTCCCGACGGGATTGCTGGCCGCCAACAACTCGGCGAGTGTCGAGTACCTGCCGCTCGGTGTGGTCGGGGTCATCGGCCCGTGGAACTATCCGGTCTTCACGCCGATGGGATCGATCGCGTATGCGCTCGCGGCGGGCAACGCGGTGGTCTTCAAGCCGAGCGAGTACACGCCCGCGATCGGCAGCTGGTTGGTCGACGCCTGGGCGAGGGTGGCTCCCGACGGGAAGGACGTCCTCACGTTGGTGACCGGCCTCGGCGAGACGGGTGCGGCTCTCTGCCGCGCGGGTGTCGACAAGATCGCCTTCACCGGCTCGGCCACGACCGGGCGGAAGGTGATGGCCACCTGCGCGGAGGGACTGGTGCCGGTGCTCATGGAGTGCGGGGGCAAGGACGCGCTGTTGGTGGACGACGACGCCGACGTGGACGCCGCCGCCGACGCGGCTCTCTGGAGCGGGATGAGCAACGGTGGGCAGACCTGCATCGGTACCGAGCGCGTGTACGCGACCGAAGCCGTCTACGACCGGTTCCTCGCCGTTCTGACGGCCAAGGCCCGGACCCTCGGACCGGGTACGGGGCCCGACGCGTCGTGGGGTCCGCCCACCATGCCGAGCCAGGTCGAGGTCATCCGCCGTCACCTGACCGACGCGCTGCAGCGCGGTGGTCGGGCGGTGATCGGAGGGGTGGAATCAGTCGACGTTCTAGGAGTTGGGCCTACCGTCTTGGTCGACGTACCCGAGGACTCCGCCGCGGTTCGCGAGGAGACTTTCGGTCCCACGTTGACCGTGACCAAGGTGAAGGACGCAGAGGAGGGTCTCGAGCTCGCCAACGCCTCCACCTACGGGCTCGGTGGCGCGATCTTCACCCGCTCGCGCCGACGAGGGATCGAGCTGGCCCGCCGCATGCGCTCCGGCATGACCTCGGTCAACTCGATCATGACCTACGCGTTCGTTCCGGGACTGCCCTTCGGCGGGGTGGGCGAGTCGGGGTTCGGACGCGTCCACGGACCCGACGGGCTGCGCGAATTCACCCGGGCGAAGGGGGTCACCGCCCAGCGCTTCGCCCTTCCGGTCAATCTCACCAGCTTCGGTAGGCCGCCGGGATCGACCAAGATGGTCGCCAAGCTGATGTGGGTCCTCCGCGGACACAGCCGCTGAGCGGACGAACCGGCTCGGGGGCACGCCGGGTCCGGCTTGCTTCGTGCGATCAGACCATCGCCACGCGCGCCAGCACGTAGAACGATCCGCCGAACAGGACGGTGCCGCCCAGCTCCGACGCGAGCACCTCCGGTTCGAAGTGGCGCCGGTAGATGCGGTAGTTGCCGCCCTCGGGAAGCGTCCGGTCCTGCCACTCCTCGGCGGCGACTCCCCGGGGCCGGCCGGCGTCGAGGATGACCACTTCCCGAGCGACTCGGGCGCCTTCGTCGAGCATGGTGCGCGCATCATGAAGTTGGAGCAGGCCGTAGATGTGAGCGGCGAAGTACCGGCCGAAGGTTCTGTCGCGGAACGGGAGTGAGGTCACGTCTGCTCGGACTGCCGGAACGGTCGGGTGATCCGCGCGCAGACGGGCGAGCGCGGCCGCGCTCTGGTCGGACGCAACCCCCCGGCCCGGGAGGAGTCCGGTGAAGGTCCCCGGACCGGCGGCCGCTTCGACAAAGGTGGTCTCGGGAAGCGAACTGAGGAGCGCTCGGACTCGAGTGGCCTCTTCCTCGACCTCGTCGGCAGCGACCGGCACACCGAGCCCGGACCAGTAGTCGAGGGCATGCTGCAGACCCGGGACTCCCTGGCTGACCCGACGGTCGTAGTACTCCCAGGTCGAGCGCTTCTCTTCTGCCAGCAACTCGACTCCCCGTGTCGCTCGGCAACTCTCTCTGTTCTATCCGCGGGAAGGGGCCCCGTCGACTCCTCAGTGGTAGGTGAAGTGGGCGCTGCCCGCCGCGAGCGTCGTCCCTGCTCCGGTGGCGACGGTGACAGCGATCGAACCCGCGCCGTGCGCGGGCGACACGGCAGCGAGTTGCGAGGCGGAGACGATCCGGAAGTGGGCCGGCACGGTCCCGAATCGAACCGTCGTCGCGGCGCTGAGGCCCGCACCGGTGATGGTGACCGAGGTGTCGCCTGCCGCGGGCCCGGACGCGGGCGAAATCCCGGTCACGACGGGTCGCGCTACCGCTTCGGGACCAGTCGGCGTCGCAGTGTGGTCCGACCCCAGTGCCTGTGGGGCCTGGGAGGCGGAGGCCGCGCTCGGCAAGCCGGAGCTCGTGGAGCCGTTCGCGCCCGCTGCGCGGTGCTGGGTCGGAGGAGCGAGGGCCTGAGTGGGCGCCTTCGAGGGGGAGCGGCCTGCGTCGGAAACGGCCACCGTGAGCCCGGCGGCGACTACGACGACTGCAGCCGCGGCACCCACGACTGCCACACTGCGGCGACGGCGGCTCCCACGGGCAAAGGCACGCTCGAGAGCCCTGTCGGTGGCAGGAGGGAGGGGCCGGGGCTTGTCGACACCGCCCAGTTCCCCGGCCATCGGATCATCGAGCGCACCTTCGAGCCGGTCCGACACGTCGCCGCCGAGCGGGCGCGTCGTCTCCGTGGAGAGGCCGTCGGCGAGCAGCGCCTGCTCCAGCCGATCGCGAACCCCGGGTGGCAGAGACCTCGGAGCATCGGCGAGCCCCAAGATCTCACCGGGCCACTCAGTCACGATCTTCACCGAGCTCGTCTCGCAGGCGGTCGCGGGCTCGCTGGAGGAGCGACTGCACCTGCACGCGACTGCTGCGACCCATCTCCGAGGCGATCTCCTCCACCGTCAGACCGTCGAGGTACTTGAGCACGAGTACCTGCCGGTAACTCGCCGGAATCCGCCCGAGGGCGCGGACGACCTCGTCGCGGCGCTCGAAGGCGTCGGCCTCGAGATCCGGGTCGGGGGCCAAGGCGAGCCGCAACCCCGAACGGGCTGCCTCGGCGCGGCGTTCGCGCTCGTAGTGGCGTGCGAGGCGGCGCCGGGCGATCGCACACAGCCACGTCGAGAGGGCCGCGTCACCACGGAAGGAGGATGCGGAGCCCACGGCTTCGAGCAGCGTCTCTTGCAAGAGGTCCTCGGCAACGGGTTCGTCGCCGCCGACTCGCGCGTACAGATAGCCGTACACGGTTGGCGCCACTTCGTCGAGGAGGCGGCGGACTGCTGACGGATCGCGCCGCACCACTGCGTGGAGCAGCGCGACGTCGTCGGAGGGCGCGAGTTCCTCTGCCGCGTTCACCGACCGCAAGTCGCGTCGAGGGTGCATCACGAGAGCTCGCCCACCCTGACCGGGCTCACGGGTCTGGGCTCACGGGTACGGCAACCAGGCGACTCGAGCGAAGCTCGAGAGACTGTTCGCCATGATGCCGCTTTCGGAGACGGTGTAGATGGTGTCCCCGACGACGACGGCGCGCTCGATGCCGGAGTTCGGGGAGTACGGAGCGATGGCGGGCATGACTTCGGCATTCCCCCCGATTTCAGCAGGCGACGAGACCCCGCTGGTGGCACCGGCTGTCGGCGCGGTGACAGGCGTGGGCTGTGCGAGGCGCGCCGTCTCGGTGAGCCCGGACGGGCTGATGCCGAGGGCCAGCGCACCGTTGAAGGGCGGAGAGTCCGGGGCCGGGCTGTTCGTGCCGCCGGCAGGCGTGACCCCACCGGGAAGCTCGAGCGGCATGATCGCCAGATCGGACGGTGCCCAGTAGAGGAGCGCGTGCGGGTCGCTCTCGGCTGTCGACGTCCCTTCCGGATAGACGAGCTTCGAGACGAGGGTCGGATGGGCCGGGTCGGAGACGTCGAACAGTGAAGCCTGCAACCCACTGACCCGTAGGTTTTGGTCGACGCTCTGCCCGATCCCGAGCAGCAGCCCGTTGCCGACCGGTTGGAGGAAGGAGGAGAAGCCGATGAGGTCGAGCTGCCCGGCGGTACGTGGAGTGGCGGGGTCGCTGAGATCGACGACGTAGAGCGGGTCGGTCTGCCGGAATGTGACCACGAAGGCGAGCGTGCCGATGAAGCGGACCGCGTAGATCTTCTCGCCGTTCCCGAGTCCTCCGAGAGTCCCCACCGTCACGAGTGCACCACCTTGCGGCTGCAGGACCGTCACCCGATTGTCCGAAAGAGTCGCAGACGCGGTCCCGTCTCCTGGAGCCGGGGAAGGCTCTCCGACCGTGGTCGCCACCCGCAGGTAGCCCTGGTACTCCGAGAGGGCGTACTGGCCGATCAAGGTACCGGGCACCTGACCGGATCCGAGGTAGCGAGGACCCGCGGGGTCGGAGAGGTCGAAGCCGTGCACCTGTGTCGAGTCCCCGGCCGTGCCCCCAGCCGTCGGAGGGCCGTTCGTGCCGGCGACCGCCGGCATCGCCTGGAGCTCAGACCAAGGCGAGGTGGCCACATACAGGGACGAGGTGCTGGCGTACACGGTCGTGGCGTCGCCCATCACGGTCACTGCCGGCAACGGCTGATCGGAGTCAGGGGCGATGGGCACGACCGACACCGTGTCGAGACCCGAGGAGGCGACGGTGTGGAAGGTCGAGGTGCAGTCCGTGGTACTGGTCGCGCCGTTCGGTTCGCTGGTCACCGAAGGGAGCCAGTCAGCCAGGTCGGAGCCGAGAACGAGCGCGCGATTCGCGTCGAGCGCCTGATGGGACGTGGCCGGCGACCAATCCGTCGGCGTGACGAAGGGAAGCGTCGGCGCGGAGTCGACGACCAGTTCGACGTAGCCGGCGATCAGGCGCGCATCGACCTCCGCACCTTTGACCACGAACGAGTGAGCGACCACCGGATGGTCGGGGTCGGTGAGATCCACCACGGTCACATCGGTGGTGGGTGCCGTCGGCGTAGCCGGAATCATCGGGCCGCCGCCGTTCGGGACGCCCGACGACTGGGACGGGTTCCCCGATCGCGGCTGCGGGACCGGGGAGGTGCTCGACCCGAGGACCACCGCGTCGTTCCCGACCAGGAACATTCCGCTCGGATCCACGGTGTCGGCCATGGAGAGGAATCCTCGTAGACGCGGAACCGCTCCTACGGAAGCCACCTGGATCCCGACCGGGTCGTCGCGCAGGGTGACCAGCAACTGGCCGTTCGTCTTGACCAAGTCCGGTTCGTCGACGCCCTGCTCCTGGTCGTTGGTCGTCGAGTAGGCGGGCACGCCGGCAGAGGCGGCTCGGTCGGTGCCGGCCGCGTCGTTGGCAACGCCGGCCGCGGTGCTCGACGCGGCCGCCGCCAACCGTTCGGGGGTCCCGACCGAAGAAGACCCAAATGCGGCCGGAGGATCGGGGAGCCCGTTGGGTCCGACCTCGGACAGCGCTTGTGCCTTCACCTGCGAGAGGAGCTGGCTGCAGCTCGTGTAGGAGAGGAGTCGCGCCGGGTCCGGCCCCGAATGCCCCCGGGACGCGTCGACGGTGCTGCACCCTGATGCCGCCAGCGCCACCACCACGCACACCCACACTGCCCACCGTCGCATCCCCTTCCCCTTTCTGGCCTGCCCATGCCCGTTTCGTTCGGAGCCGGGCACGGGGCTGTTCAGAGGGTGAGTGGCGCGCGGGAGCGCGAATCAACCGCTCCGATTGGTAAGACGGTCGATGAGTTCGACCGATCGCGGGGCCTTCCGGCTGCGCCCTGGTCGGACCGACCCGAGGCATCACATTGGTCTGAGATTCGGCCGCCTGCATTTGGGATTTAGAATCGCGTCGATCTTGGTTGACATTCGCACGAAATCGGGATAGGCCATTACTGTGGTTGCGGGCCAGGCATCGATCGGTGGACGAGGGCCGGCTCTGTGTGGCGGCGCCCGTGTGGTCCGTTGGAATCCGAACCGGGTGCAGAGCTACTTGTCATTCTTCGTCGCCCTGTTAGTAGTGATGTTGGGCCTGTTTCCGGCCGTTGATGTCGATAGCGACCCAGCCACCTCGAACGTCCCAACCGCAGTGCTCGTTGCCGAGAGTCGCATTCCGAATGAAGACAATTCGGATCGGCTCGAATCCGACTGCGGCGCTCTCGGTCTTCGTCGTTCGTTCAGGATGTTTCTGCGTACACTCGTCGAATCGGCGAACCGGGGCCGCCGGCGTTCTCGGTCACGGGTGTCCCCGATCAGGGGGCCTTAAGTCCCCATGCGAGATCAAGCCGGGTATCGCGTCGATCGGTGAGGACTCGAGCGGCGGCCGACATCGAGCTCCGCACTGAAGGCGATCTGGCTGTTTGTCGTTGTGCGATGGCCCGAGGGCGTCTGCATGACGCTCCGATCGGCAGACGATCGTGCGGTGGCGATCTTCGAATCCAGCTCACTCGTGCACTGCTGAGGCAGACATGCCTGCAAGTTCGGCGGATTCCTCGATGCCAGAGCGTTGTAAGGATCGGGACGTCGGGCAATCGCGACGACGATCAATCCACAAGACAAGAGGCCCACGATGTTGGAGATTCGTCTTCTCGGCGAACAGCGCGTGATTGGTACCCCACACAATGGGGCTCGGCATCCCCAGTCTCGCTCGTTCGCCCTTCTCGCCTATCTCATCCTGCATGCCGGCATTCCACAAGCGAGAAGTCACCTTGCGGCCGTGTTCTGGCCGGACTCCAACGAGGCCCAGGCGCGCACCAACCTGCGACGTGAGCTTCACAACCTCCGAACGATGCTCGCCGACGATCCGTCGCTCGGCGTCCAGCCCACGACGTTGACCTGGTCCGACACTCCGTCGTGCCGAGTCGACGTTCGCTCTTTCGACGTAGAGCGCCGCGCAGCCCTCAACTTCAAATCGGTCGGAGACAGTGCGGGCTTCCTCGCACGTGCCGAAGCGGCTATCGCCGAGTACCGCGGCGACCTGATGCCCGGAGCGTACGACGACTGGGTTCTCGATGAACGAGAGCCGCTCCTCCGGGCTTGCGTCGACCTGTGCGACGAGGCCGCGATGGAATGCCGCGCGGGGGAGACCGCAGCCGTGCGTCGAGGTTTGCCGATCGTCGAGTTCAGCTGAAGCCTTTGGAGGAAGTTGGATATCGGGTCCTGATGGAACTCCAGGCTGAGTCTGGAGACCGGGCGGCGGCGTTGAGCACCTACCATCGCTGCGCCGTGGTTTTGGAGCGGGAGCTCGGGGTGATCCCAGACTCCGCGACCACGTTGTTCATCGACAGGTTGCTCAACCGTGAGGACGCTCCGGCGATACCCGATGCCTTGCCTACCGCCCGGGCCCAACGCAAAGGACCGGCCGTCGGCGGACTCGTCGGTCGGGACGATGAGATCGATCTACTTCAACGACGCTGGCGGGAGGCGTCGGACGGACAGGGAGGTCTGGTCGTCGTGTCGGGGGGCGCCGGCGTCGGTAAGACGCGGCTGGTGGGGGACTTGGCTGCGAGCGTCAGAACCGAGGGGAACGTCGTGGCAACGACACGCTGTTTCGGTCAATCGGGTGCGCCCGCTCTTTCACCCGTGGCCGATTGGCTCAGAAGCGACGATCTTCGATCGAGCGCGGCGCTCCTCGAGTCGGTGTGGCAAGCCGAGGTCGAGCGGCTGGTTCCTCGTCCCGGCTCCCTCCCCTTCGCGGACGCCGCTCACGTCGACCGCTCCGCCATCGATGACAGCAGCGGGATGGCCGATGCGTGGCAGCGGCATCGCTTCTTCGAGGGTATTGCCCGTGCCTTTCTCGCTCTCGATCGACCGGCGCTCCTCGTGCTCGATGACATCCAGTGGTGCGATCCCGAGACGGTGGCCTGGCTGGTCTTCCTGTTCGGCTTCATCGACGAAGCGCGTCTCCTGGTTGTCGCCACCCTTCGTTCCGACGAAATGGAAGACAACAGGGCGGTTGCGACATCGATCCGGGCCCTGCGATCGGCGGGGAGAGTGACCGAGTTGGAGCTTGTTCCATTCGACACCGTCACCACGGCGGAGCTGGCCACCTCGCTATCGGGCCGTTCGCTCACGATGCAGGAAGAGACGCTGTTGTACGCCGCGACCAGTGGCTACCCGCTCTTCATCATCGAAGCGGCTCGCGGTCTCGCCGGCGTACCCGCATCTGCACAGGGCTCGGCCGACAGCGACCTGCAAGATCTTCTCCGTCATCGGCTCGATCAAATCTCGCCTGCCGCACAAGAGGTCGCGGGCCTGGCCGGAGCGGTCGGGCGCGATTTCAGCCTGGATCTGTTGAGCGAGGCGAGCGATCTCGATGCGGACGTCTTGGTGCGGGCGGTGGACGAACTATGGCGGCATCGCATTCTGGTTGAACAACGCAACGGATACGATTTCTCCCACGATCTGTTGCGCGATGCGGCCTACGCTTCGGTCAGCCCGCCGCGTCGTTGGCTGTTGCACCGACGGTTGGCTCAGGGCATCGAGCTTCTCCACGCGGGACACATCGACGCTGTCGCGGCGCAGCTCGCCGAGCAGTATGAGCGCGGGGGGCGTCCGGATCGTGCCGTGGTCTACTTCCGTCAGGCGGCAGAACTCGCTCGAGCGGTTTTCGCCAACGCCGAAGCGATCCGGTACTACCGGCGCTGCCTGAGTCTGGTGGCGGAGACGGCCGCCGGGCGTGATCGCGACATCAACGAGCTGGAACTTCTCGAGTTGATTTCCGCACCGCTCACCGCATCGCATGGCTACACCTCTCCCGTGCTGCAATCCACTCTGGAGCGCTCGGCGGCACTTGCGGAAAGCCTCGACCGGCCCAATGAATGGGGACGAATCTTGATCGGGCTGTTCACGGTCCAACTCGTCCAGGGACATATCGCCCGTGCCCATGAGACGGCGGCGCAGGCCCTGCACCTGGCGCAGGCCGAGCCCGACCTGGCCGGGCAGGCGCATTTCGGGTTCGCCGGGTCGGCAATCAGCCTCGGTTTGTCGAGGCTCGCGATCGAGCATTTCGATCTGGCCATTGATCTTTCGCCGGCGCCGGTCTCCTTCATCCTCGGGACGCACCACGACGTCCACGCCCAAGCGTGGGCTGCACACGCGCAGTGGCTGGTCGGGGACGAAGAAGGGGCGATCGCTCGGTGCGCAGACGCAGTCGACCGGGGAAGATCGGCGAATCATCCCTTCAGCTTCGCGGTTGCGCTTGCGTACGCGGGGATCACCTATCAGTTGGGTGCAGACAAAGACGCTCTTTTGCTCACCATTGCTCAATTCCGCGACCTGTGCATCCACTACGAGTTCGCCTACTACAGCGAGTGGGCGCTCATCCTCGAAGGGTGGGCGATCGGTGGCGATGCGGGGATTGCGCTTATTCGCCAGGGAATTGCCCAACTGCGGTCCCAAGGGGCGTACCTACGTGCGCCGTACTGGCTCTCCCTGCTGGCGGATGCCCTGATCGATGACGGACGTGAGGACGAAGCTCGCGCGGTCCTCGACGCGGCGTTGGCGGCCGCGGAACAGCGAGACGACCGTTGGTGGCTGCCGGAGATCTTGCGTCTTCGTGGCGGCCTCCTCTCAGGCCCGGCGGCACTCGACATGCTGGAGCGGGCCATCCATGTCGCTGTCGGGCAGTCCAGCCGGACTCTGGAGTCGACGTGCCGAGCCGACGTGGCCCGGAGAAGCGTTCGCCCCTCGATGCCGTCGCCGACTCGTGGTGCGAACGCTGTGCGAACGGCGCTCTCTTAACGTCGGAACCACCAGCACCTCGATGCGAGGTGTGCCCGACCAAAGGGAGACCACGGTGACTCCGACGAGGATCAAGAACCAGGACCGAAATACCCTACCCCCCCCATATGGCGAGCTGGCCGGCGAAGTCGCGGGACCGATGATCCTGCCGGGAGATTCGCTCTACGACGAGGCCCGCGCCGTCTACAACGCCATGATCGACCGCAGGCCTGCCGCGATCGTCAAGTGTGCCGGCCCCTCTGATGTGGTCGCCTGCGTGCGATTCGCCGGTCGACACGGGATCGAGTTGGCGGTGCGTGGTGGCGGACACAACGCCGGCGGTCTCGGAGTGTGGGACGACGCATTGGTCGTCGATCTGACAGGTATCCGCGGGACCAAGGTGGACCCTGCTGCGCATACCGTCCAGGTGGAAGGCGGCTGCACGTGGGCGGATGTGGATCAGGCCACCATGGAATACGGGATGGCCACCCCGTCCGGCTTCATATCCTCGACCGGCGTCGGCGGGCTGACCCTCGGTGGCGGCGTCGGCTACCTGACCCGTCGTTTCGGCCTGACGATCGACAACTTGCTCTCGGCCGAAGTCGTCCTCGCCGACGGCTCTCGCGTCACTGCGAGCGAGATAGAGCACCCCGATCTCTTCTGGGCCTTGCGCGGCGGTGGGGGAAATTTCGGCGTGGTCACCTCCTTCACCTTCGCCTGCCACGACATCGGCGAGCAGGGCACGGTCATCGGAGGACCCGTTCTGTACGACCTGGCGGACGCCCCGGCGGTCATGCGCTGGTACCGCGAGCTGCTGCCCGCGCTCCCCGAGGAGCTGAGTGGCTGGATCGGCCTCATCACGATCCCGCCGGCGCCGCCCTTCCCCGAAGAGCTGTGGGGTCGGAAGGCCTGCGTCATTCTCTGGTGTTACACCGGCGCCCACGACAAGTCTGCCGAGGTCCTCGCGCCGATCCGCGCCTTCGGCACGCCACTGATGGTCGGATTGGGTGAGATGCCGTTCACTGCGCTCCAGAGTGCGTTCGACGCGCTCTATCCAGCTGGCCTGCAGTGGTACTGGCGCGCCGACTTCTTCCACGAGATCTCCGACCAGGCGATCGAGGTGCACAAGAAGTTCGGTGCTCAGCTCCCGACGGGCCACTCGACGATGCATCTGTATCCCATCGATGGGGCAGCATCTCGGGTGCCCGACGACGCCACTGCGTTCGCCTATCGCGACGGCGGCTGGGCCGGAGTCATCGTCGGGGTCGATCCGGATCCGTCGAACGCCGACCTGATCACCGGCTGGGCCAAGCAGTACTGGCAAGCGTTGCACCCGACGTCGGCAGGTGGCGCGTACATCAACTTCATGATGGAGGAGGGAGAGGATCGGGTCCGCGCCTCCTACCTCGGGAACTACGACCGGCTCTCGCAGGTGAAGGCGCGTTACGACCCGCAGAACCTCTTCCATATCAACCAGAACATTCCGCCCGCCGCCAGGGCCATGTCCGCCGATTCGCCTCGTCGGGGAGGCGGAGCGGCCCTCGCACAATGATGTCTCAGCGAATTCGGATCGCGGCGCTCGAGCGGGCCGATGCCGAGGCCTTGCTCGGCATGCTCCGGCGCTGCTCGCCGACAGCGCTCTATGGCCGCTTTCACGGCGTCACCGACGGCATTGCCTACGCGCAGCAGGTATTGGCGGGCGCCGGTTGCCGAGATTCCTACGTGGCATGGATTGATGAGGAGTGCGTGGGCCTCGGCAATCTCCACGTCTGCGACCAGACAGCCGACCTCGGCGTGCTGGTCGAGGACGACTGGCAACGACGACGTGTGGGCACTGCGTTGTTGAGCGCGCTCGTGCGCCGGGTTCGTGAACGTGGAGCACACCTCCTGCGAGCGGATGTGCGGGACGAAAATCGCTTTGCCCTGGCGGTGCTGGCTCGCCTCGGACCGGTGAGAACCTCCTTGGACGCCGGGAGCTACACGGCGGAGGTCGACCTCGCGGTCGGGACGACCCTCCGCCAACGCTCGGACCACGGGACGAGGGCCATCCCGTCCATCGAGCTGCGCCAGGCAGGGGAAGCCGCGTGAGTCCTCACCCGCCCACCGGGGGCGCGGCACGGCCAGTGCGGATGTGGTGGTCGGGACCGGCGTCGATCCGGTGACCTCACGCTTTTCAGGCGCGCGCTCTACCAACTGAGCTACCCGACCTCGACTCGGCGTACCGAGACAGCGGACCTGACGGGATTTGAACCCGCGACCTCCGGCTTGACAGGCCGGCGTGCACTCCAAACTGCACCACAGGTCCTCGATCGTCGACGGCACTTCGAAGCCTCGAGGCGTCGACGAACCGCGCACCCCCAACGGGATTCGAACCCGTGTTACCGCCTTGAAAGGGCGGCGTCCTGGGCCGCTAGACGATGGGGGCTCGGACCCGTTCGGGGCCTAGGGAGATTAGCAGAGGGATCACAACGAGCCCTCGGGAAAGCCCTCGTCGGGAAGGTGATCGCTGAGTGCCTCGACGATGAGGTACTGGAGCTGTCCGAGGAATTCGAAGAAGCCGTACTCGGCCGCGGAAGGGTCGTCAGGTGTGGGCGCGGGCATGTCCTCGGTCACGTCGAGACGCGTGCCCAACATCAGACGCATCAGGCCCACAGCGGAGAGCCACTCGTCGAGCTCGGACTCGCTGATCGTGTCGGCCCGCGCGGTCTGGACGAGCACCGAGAGCACTTCGCGGTGGTGATTGGTCAACGGCACGTCGACCAGATCGCGGTAGTCGGCCTCGACGTCGCTCAGGCCTTCACCGGGATAGGCCGGCGGGAAGAGCCGCCGTGTCATCGGCTCACGGTTCTCGACGGCCGGGATCATCTGCCGGGCCAGCTCCGCGAGTACCGTCCGCACGTCCTCGTCGAGCCGGATCGTGTAGCGCCCGTCGCGGCGCCGCTTGATCGGCGCGCTCAAGTGGACTGTTCCATGGTGGCCCACAGCCCGTGCTCGTGGAGGCGGTAGACGTCGAGCTCCGCACGCTCGCGGGTCCCCGAGGACACGACCGCCCTCCCTTTGTGGTGCACATCGAGCATGAGCTTGGTGGCCTTCTCCTTCGAGTACCCGAAGAGCTTCTGGAAGACGAAGGTCACGAAGGACATGAGGTTGATCGGATCGTTCCAGACGATGACCAGCCACGGCCGGTCGGTCTGCTGAGACTCGTCGATCGCCGGCGACTCGACCTCGGCGGGCGCGATCTCCGCCTGGCGATCCGCGACCGCGGACACCGCGGGCTGTTCGCTCACGCCGGCTCCGGCACCGTGTCGTAGCTCGAGTCGACCAGCGCCACCCCGCCGTCGGCAACCGGGGCGAGCGTCCGCTGCGCGCCGCCGCGCCCGCGTCCGGGCGCCTCGGGCGACGACTCCTCGGGCCGGTGCGAGGAGAGCCCGTGGTGGAACCAGAGCGCGGTCGACCAGACCATCGTGGCGCCGAACACGTGGATGCCGACCAGCAGCGCGGGAAGGTGGGTGAAGAACTGTACGTAGCCGACGAATCCCTGTACCGCGACGACCCCCAGCAAGATGCGGGCGGCGTCCTGGTTGACCCGAGGCGCGTCGGTCCGCCAGAGCTCCCAGAGCAGGGCGAGGAGCACGAGCACGCTGGCGATCACCACCTCGGCGTGGATCCGGGTCATGTCCTCGAGGCCGATCGGGATTCGCTTCGCGCCCTTCCCGCCCGCATGAGGTCCCGCCCCGGTCGTCGTCGCGCCGGCGGCGAGCACCGCGACCAGCATCACGAGCAGCAGCCGGGTGAGGAGCAGGGCCCCCCGGCTCACCTGCAGGGTGCCCCGCCCGGCGGCGTGATTGGCCCGGAGGGTGAGCACGACGCCGACCGTGAGGAGGGCGATCCCCATCATGAAGTGGGTCACGACCACGTACGCGTTGAGCTTGGTGTAGACGACGACCGCCCCGAGAACCGACTCCCCGAGCACCCCGAGCAGCAACCCCCCCGACAGCCAACGCAGGTCGGACCTGGCCGGTCGCCGCAGCACCGAGGCGAGTGCAGTGGCCAGACAGGTCACCACCAGGAGGAAGACCACCACCCGGTTCCCGAACTCGACGACCGGGTGGAGGCTGAGCGGCGGGGTCAGCTGCTGGCGGGAGCAGGTCGGCCAGTCGGGGCAGCCGAGGCCGGAGTCGGAGAGCCGGACCGCCGCACCTGTCGCGATGTTGGCGAGCAGCACGGCGAGCGTGATCCGGCAGAGGAGGAGGAACCGCCGGGGACCGAGATGCAGCGAAGACACCGAATCTCCATCGTACCGGGGCCTCGCCGGTGGCTGCGAGTGCGGAATCCGGCCGTGACGGGGGCGAACGTGCCCTCAGAAGACGGCGGAAGTAATGTTCGCCACGATGGCAATTTCTGCGGCGACGCTGTCCCGCCGTCTTTCCCTCGGATCTCGCGTCGGTGCCTACGTGGCGCTGACGAAGCCCCGGATCGTCGAGTTGCTGCTCATCACCACGCTCCCGACGATGATCGTGGCCGAGAAGGGTTGGCCGTCGGTCGGGCTGATGGTCGCCACCCTCGCCGGTGGTGCCTTGGCAGCAGGTGGCGCCAACGCGATCAACATGGTGGTCGACCGCGACATCGACAAGGTCATGCACCGGACCCGCAACCGACCGCTCGTGACCGGTGCGATCTCGCCCCGCAACGCGCTCGTCTTCGCGGTCACCCTCGAGGTGGTGGCGTTCGTCGAGCTCTGGGCCTGGGTCAACCTCCTCTCCGCGGTGCTGGCGGTCGCCGCGACTCTCTTCTACGTCTTCGTGTACACCCTCTGGCTCAAGCGCACGAGCAGCCAGAACATCGTGATCGGGGGCGCGGCGGGTGCAGTCCCGGTGCTGGTCGGCTGGGCGGCAGTGACCGACAGCCTCTCCTGGACGCCGCTCGTGCTGTTCGCTCTCATCTTCCTCTGGACGCCGCCGCACTTCTGGTCCCTCGCGGTCAAGTACCGCGACGACTACCGCGCCGCGCACGTGCCGATGCTGCCCGCGGTCGCCACCTTCCGGCGCACGTCCGTCGAGATCCTCGTCTACAGCGTGGCGTTGGTCGCGGTTTCCATCGTCCTCGCCCCGGTCGCGTCGCTCGGTGTTCTGTACGTCGCGGCCGCGGTGGCGCTCGGCGCCGGATTCATCGGGCTCGCGGTGCGGCTCCTGGTGCGTGAGACGCCGAAGGCCGCCATGCGACTCTTCAGTTACTCGATCACCTACCTCACGGCTTTGTTCGTCTGCATGGCGGTCGACGTCCTCGTCCGGCATTGACCGATCCGGCATCGCCCGGCGACGAGACCCGCGACGAACCCCACGACGAAGTGGGCGACGTGGCGGAGGCGGCTGCTCCGGAGCATTCCGCGTCGCGCCGGCCACGCCGGCTGCGTGCCCTGGTCGTCGGTGGGGTGATCGCGGCGGTGCTCGCGGTGGTCCTGTTCGTCGGCCTCGGGACCGGGTCGGGGTCCGGGATGTCGTCGGGGGAAGTGGCGGGCGTGGGGTCCACCGCGCCGAACTTCTCCATCCCCTCCCTCCTCGGCGGCCAGCCTGTCGAGCTCGCTGCGCTCGGGAGTAACCGCGGACGGCCGGTCGTCCTCAACTTCTTCGCCTCGTGGTGCATCCCCTGCCAGCAGGAGACGCCACTGCTGGCGAAGACGGCGAAGGCCGAGCAGGCCCGAGGAGGCCGCGTGCAGTTCGTGGGGGTCGACGTGGCGGACCCGAAGGCCAACGCGGTTGCCTTCGTCCGTCAGGCCGGGATCACCTATCCAGTCGGCGTCGACAGCACTGCAGAGGTGGCCGAGGCCCGCTACGGGTTGAACGGCGAGCCCCAGACCTTCTTCGTCGACTCGTCGGGGAAGGTGGTCGGGCACGTGATCGGGCCGGTGACCGCCCCCGAGATGGCCGCTTGGCTTCGCCGCCTCACGGGCCAGCCGGCCTAGAGGGTCGCCCCGGGCTCACTCCCAGCGGAAGGTCAGCCCGGCGACGAGCGGCGCCCCCACTGCCCACGCCGCCAGCACGATCCAGTCGGTCGCCGACACCTGGGCGCCCCTCCCGAGCGTCGCGTGGAGCGCGTCGGCGAGCGCGGAGGCGGGCAGGACCTTGGCGATGCCCTCGAGCCAGCCGGGCAGCTTGCCGAGTGGCACCAGCATCCCCCCGAGCAGGAGCAGCACGACGAAGAGACTGTTGACGATGGCGAGATTGGCGAGCGGTCGCAGGGTGCCCGCCAGGAAGAGCCCGATGCCGCCGAACGCCACCGTTCCGAGCACCATCGCGGCGACGGCCGCGCCGACCAGCGCACCCGCGTTCCCGGGGCCGCCGGGGCTCCAGCCGAGGGCGAAGCCGACCGCGACGAGCACCGCTCCCTGGACCAGCTCGACCGCGACGATCGCCGCGATCTTTGCACTGAGGAGGCGCGGCCGGCCGAGGGGCGTCGATCCGAGTCGCTTGAGCACCCCGTAGCCGCGCTCGAAGCCGGTCCCGATGCCGAGTGCGGTCATCGCGGTCGCCATGATCGCGAGGGCGAGCACTCCAGGCACGAGGAAGTCGACCGGATGGCTGAAGCCGGTCGGCAACACGTGCACCCCCGAGAAGAAGAGGAGGAACACCACCGGGATGCCGAGGGTCAGCAGCACCGTCTCGCCATTGGTGAAGAGCATCGTCAGCTCGGCGCGGACCTGTGCGGTGAGCGGTCGCATCAGGCCGACCCTTGTCGGTCGCCGGTCGGCATCTCGGAGTCGCTCGGCGTCTCGGAGGAGGTGGTCGCGTCGGCGCGGGCGTTGGCGGTGATGGTGAGGTAGGCCTCCTCGAGTGACCCGCCGGTCCGGAGCTCGCCGACCGGCAGGGATCGCTCGGCGAGCCACGCCGCGAGCGCGGCCACCACCGCCGGAGCGGCCGCATCGGACGGCGGCTCGATGCGGTAGGCGCCGGGTCGCTCTTCCACGACCGCGGCGTCCGCGCCGAGCGCGCACGCGAGCGAGACGGTGTCGATGCCGCGGTCGCTCGAGAACCTGATCGCGGAGCCTGCGGTGCTCGAAGCGAGGGTCGCGGGTGTGCCCTCGGCGAGCAGCCGGCCGTGATCGATGATCACCACCCGGTCGGCGAGTCGCTCCGCCTCGGTGAGCTCGTGGGTGGTGAGGACGACGCTCACCCCGCGGGCGCGCTGGTCCCCCACGATCTCCCGGATCCGGATCCGACCCTCGGGATCGACTCCCGCGGTCGGCTCGTCGAGGAAGAGGACCTCCGGGCGACCGACCAGGGCGAGCGCGAGCGAGAGCCGTTGCTGCTCACCGCCGGAGAGGCGCCGCCAGCGGGTGTTCCGGACTGCTTCGAGGCCGACCAGCTCGAGCAGTTCGTCCGGATCGGCGGGCTCGGGGTAGTAGCGAGCGAAGAGGTGGAGGACCTGGGCAGCCGAGAGCACCGGGTAGACACCGCCGCGCTGGAGCATCACACCGATCCGTGGGACGAGCGCCGAGTGCTGGCGTACCGGGTCGAGCCCGAGGACCGAGGCGGAGCCCCCGGCGACCGGCCGGTAGCCCTCGAGTGCCTCGACCGTGCTGGTCTTGCCCGCGCCGTTCGGACCGAGCAGGCCCACCACCTCGCCCGCGTGCGCCTCGAAGGAGAGATGGTCGACCGCGACGAGCTCGCCGTAGCGAACGACGAGGTCTTCGCAGACGAGCGCGGGTACGTCCCGCCGATCAGCCGGGTCCGGCACGACGGTCACGCTACCGTTGTGCCTGCATGATCGACATCCGGTTGGTGAGGGACGACATCGGTTTCGTCAAGTCCGCGCTCGCGCGGCGCGGCGTCGAGCCGTCCGAGATCGACCGTCTTTCCAGTCTCTACGCCGAATCACGGGCCGCGATCGGCCGCCGCGAGGAGGTGCGGGCGCGGGTGAAGGCGCTCTCGAAGGAGGTCGGCGAGGCGCGCCGCGGCGGTGACACCGCCCGCGCCGAGGAGCTCACCGCACAGAGCCGCTCGGTGGGCGAGGAGGAGCGGGTGCTGCACGTGGAAGCCGAGCGCGCCCAGGAAGCAGTGCGCGCGGCATTGCTCCTCATCCCGAACCTGCCCTCGGAGGAGGCGCCCGACGGGGAACCGCCCGAAGGGAACGTCGTCGCCCGCGTCTGGCCGGGGCCCGATCCGATCTACACCGATGCGCAGCGGGTCCCGCACTGGGAGGTCGGGTCCGAGCTCGGCATCCTCGACATGGAGCGCGGCGCACGGCTCTCGGGTTCGATGTTCCCGCTCTACCGGGGCGTCGGCGCGCGACTCATCCGGGCGCTGTCCGCCTTCGCCCTCGACCGTCACAGCGACGAGTACGAGGAGATCCGGCCGCCCACGCTGGTGCTGACCGAGACCATGATCTCGACCGGTCACCTCCCGAAGTTCGCGGAGGACGCCTACCACGTCGAGCGCGACGACCTCTGGGCCATCCCGACCGCGGAGGTTCCGCTCACCTCGATGTGGCGCGGGGAGGTGCTCGACGAATCCGATCTCCCGATGCGGCTCACTGCCGGCACCGCCTGCTACCGGCGCGAAGCAGGCTCCGCGGGTCGCGACACGCGCGGCCTCCTCCGGGTGCACGAGTTCGACAAGGTCGAGCTCTTCGCCTACACCACGCCCGAGCAGGCCCCCGCGCAGTTCGACTCGATGGTCGCGCGGGCCGAGTCCCTGCTGCAGGAGCTCGGTCTCCAGCACCGGGTGGTCGACCTCTGCACGGGCGATCTCGGCATCTCGGCGAGCCGAACCTTCGACCTCGAGGTGTACGCACCCGGCGTCGACCAGTGGCTCGAGGTCTCCTCGGTGAGCTGGTGCACCGACTACCAGGCCCGACGGGCCAACATCCGGTACCGGCCCGAGGGCGGGGGCAGCCCGGTGTTCGTCCACACCCTCAACGGCTCGGCACTCGCCTGGGCACGCATCTGGGCAGCCCTGGTCGAGACCGGTCGGCAGGAGGACGGGAGCGTCGTGCTGCCCGAGGTGCTCGCGCCGTACCTCGCAGGCCAGACGCTCATCGAGCTCCGCTGATCCCTGCGGCGGGCCGCCCCGCCCGGCGCCCCCGCCGCCGCCCGGTGCGCGGGCTCAGTCGCGGTGGGCGTCGAACCGGTAGCCGACGCCCCGGATCGTGGTGATCAGCTTCGGCGAGGAGGGATCCTCCTCGACGTGGCTGCGCAGACGCTTGATGTGCACGTCGAGGGTCTTGGTGTCGCCGAAATAGTCCGAGCCCCACACCCGGTCGATCAGGACGTCGCGGGTGAGGAGGCGCCCCGCGTTCTCCATCAGGAGCGTGAGCAGCTCGAACTCCTTGCGGCGGAGATGGACCTCGTTGCCGCGGATGAAGACCAGGTGGCGATCGGGGTCGATCTGGATGCCGCCGGCCTCGAGCACGTGCTGCGCGGCGCGGTCGACCTCGGCCTGATCGCTCTCGGAGGCGTCCACCGGCTTCTGGAGTGCGGAGGCGGTGAGATCGTTCTGCGGGGTGCGACGTAGCACCGCGCGCATCCGAGCGACCAGCTCGCGGAGACGGTACGGCTTGGCGACGTAGTCGTCCGCGCCGACCTCGAGACCGACGACGGTGTCGATTTCGGTGCCCTTGGCGGTCACCATGATGATCGGCACCGCCGAGCGCGCCCGGATCGAACGGCAGACGTCGATGCCCGACAACCGGGGCAGCATCAGGTCGAGGAGAACCAGGTCGGGTTCGACCGACGAGAAGAGGCGCAATGCCTCGGTCCCGTCGCGGGCGACCGCGACGTCGAACCCCTCACGCGCCAACCCGACGACCAGGGCGTCGACGAAGGACTCGTCGTCCTCCGCCAGGAGCACCTTGGTATGTGCGGTGTTTTCGCTCTCCGTCGCCGTCGGGCTCATGCTGAGTCGTCGAGGCTCACGTGGCGTACTCGGGAGGACTGGGGAGAACGAGGGTGAAGGTCGACCCCTCGCCCTCGCGGGAGTCGACCTCGACACGGCCCTGGTGGTTGCTCGCGACGTGGCGCACGATGGAGAGGCCGAGACCGGTTCCGCCCGACTCACGGCTCCGGCCGTGGTCCACCCGGTAGAAGCGCTCGAAGATCCGCTCGAGGTCACGGGCGGGGATCCCCACTCCTGTGTCGACGACCGAGAGCTTGATCTCACCGTTGTCCTGCCCACCTGCGACCTTCACCACGGTGTCCTCGTAGGAAAAGGTCACGGCGTTCTCCAGCAGGCTGTGGATGGCGGAGACGAGCTGTCGCCGATCTCCGAGCACGTGCACCGGGGGATCGGGCTCATCGAGCTCGATGGTAACCCGACGCTGCTCGGCGGCGCTCCGGACCCGCTCGACGGCCTCGGCCATCACCAGGTTGACCTCGATCGGCTCCCGCGGTGGGGCCTCCTCGGACTCGATGCGGCTGAGGTCGAGCAGGTCGTCGATGATCCGGCTCACCCGGAACGCTTCGGTCTGGATGCGGGTTGCGAGGCGCTGGGAGACCGCGCCGTCGGGCTCGACGGTGAGGGTCTCGGCGAGAAGCCCGAGGGCGCCGATCGGGGTCTTCAGCTCGTGGCTCACGTTGGCGACGAAGTCGCGGCGGATCTCCTCGAGGCGGCGGCGCTCTGACACGTCCTCGATGATGGCGATCACTCCGAGCGGGCGGCGCCCATCGTCGATGAGCCGTGTCCGGACGGTCAGGGTCTGGCGAGGCGGCCCGTACAGGTCGAGGGTGCGCTGCGCGGAGCCTTCTTGCCAGGCGTTCTCGAGGAGGTCGGTGACCGCCTGTGCCGCGAGGGCGTCACCGTGGCGGCTGGACATGAGCCCGACCGCTCGCGCGTTGCGGAACGCGATGTCGCCGTTCTCGTCGCAGACGATCACCCCCTGGGGGAGGGTGTCGAGGGCCCGCCGCAGGCGGATGGCGTCCGCGCTCGCCTCGGTGACCGCTTCGGCCGCTTCGCCGGTGACCTGCTCGAGGTGACTGAGGACCGGCTCGACCCCCCCGTCTTCGGGCGGGACCACGCCGAGACGGTTGGAGAGCGCGGTGAGGCGTTGCTGGAGGTTGCGCTGGCCGGTCCGGCGCCCGTACCGGGCGGCCAGGAAGATGGCGACGATACCCACGGCGGCAAGCACGACGTAACCGATCACGTACGGCTGCACTGCCCAAGCATGACAGGCCGGTGCGTGTGCTGTGAACGACCCCTATTTCGCACAGAAAAGCATGAAACATCATAAAACATATTGAAATAGAAGTGGCGGCCGCGTACCGTGGCCCGCATGCTCATCGACCCCCACTTCGAGCCCTTCGCCCCCGCCGCGGCCGTCCCGGGCCGCACGGCCCCGTTCCGCCTCGCCAACGTGACCCTCAACCCGGACCCGAACGCGCTGCCCGGCGGACAGACCCTCCAGCACTTGATGAACGGCCTCGGCGCCTGGGCGCTCGCGCTCTCGCTCGTCGGCCTATTGATCGGCGCGGCGGCGTGGGCACTCGGGTCGCACGGGCAGAACTACCAGCAGACGTTCGTCGGACGGCGCGCGGTGCTGATCTCCGGGCTGGCCGCGCTGTTGATCGGCGCAGGACCGGCGATCGTCAACTTCTTCTTCAGTACCGGCCAGGGCGTCCACTGAGGTGGCCGTTGCAACCGCCCTTCCACTCGTTCCGGCCGCCTCGTGTCCTTCTCCTGCCGGCGCGCTCGCGACGGCCGGGCTTGGTCCGATCTGCCAGGCGGCATCGGGCGCGGTGGGACAGGCCGCGTCGAGCGTCGTGGGGTTCGGTGCGAGCAGCGTGCTCGACGCGATGGGGAGCTGGGTCTCGGGCGGCGCGGTCTGGCTCCTCCAGCAGATCGGCGCGGTGCTGAGCGCGACCACCTCGATCGACCTCGGTGCGTCGTGGTTCACCACCCACTACGAGACGATGGCCGCCCTTGCCGGGGTGGTGGTGCTCCCGCTCCTGTTGCTCGGGATCGTGCAGTCGATCTACCGGCAGAGTGCCTCGATGCTCGTCCGCTCGGTCGTCCTCAACGTGCCACTCGCGCTCTTGCTGACGGCGATCGCGGTGAAGCTGGTGCAGATCGGGCTCTCGGTGACCGACGACATGAGCGCGGCGGTCGCCCGTGGCGCAGGGCTCGACTCCGGCAACTTCATGGCGTCGGTCGCGACCGACCTCGACGACGGATCGGGGAGCGGCACTCCCGCCTTCGTCCTCTTCCTCGGCGGCATCGTGGTGGTGATCGGGGCGGTGCTCGTCTGGATCGAGCTGCTCGTCCGCTCAGCTGCGGTCTACGTGGCGGTGCTCTTCTTACCGCTCGCGCTGGCGAGCCTCGCCTGGCCGGCGATCGCCCACTGGTGCCGGCGGCTCGTCGACACCCTGGCCGCCCTGGTGCTGGGCAAATTCGTGATCGTCTCGGTGCTCAGCCTCGCGGCCGGCGCGCTCGCCGGAGGGTCCGCCCCGGGCGGCGACAGTCAAAGCGGTGGCGGGTTTGCTGCGGTGCTCGGCGGTGCCGCCCTGTTGCTCCTCGCCGCGTTCGCGCCGTGGGCGCTCTTCCGGCTGCTCCCCTTCGTCGAGGCCGGAGCGGTCGGCCACCTCGAGGGGCTCGGCCGGCGAGCGGGCCACCAGGCGGCGACGCCGGTGCGCGGTCTCGCGCAGGTTGCGATGCGTGCGGCCGGGGCCAGGTCGATGGCTTCGGCCGCGACTGCCGGGCTGGCCCTCCCGGGTGCGGGCGGCCCCGCGAACGCGGAAGGAGGACGAGCGGCCACACCGCTCGCGGGAGCGTCTTCGGCCGACACGACCGGTGTCGGGAGCACCTCCCGGCCGGGAGCGGGCATCCCACGGTGGGAGCCCCATCCGGGCGCCACCGCCGCCGCCCGCCGCATCCCGCGCGCCCTCGAGCTCGACCAGCTCGAGCGGAGGCAGGGCCGCTCGCCTTTCGCGACCGACGACTCGACCTCGCGCCGGGAGCGGGAACGCGAGGACCGCCTGGTTCCGCTCCCGAAGCAGACCGGCGCGCTCACCGCCGATTTCCTCGGCCGCGATCGGCTCGGCGTGAAGCTCGTCGCGCGGTCGCTCCCGCCCGACGGTGGCTCTGCGGCCGGTCCTGACGATGGCTGAGCGCCGCGAGCGGGTCCACTACCGCTTCCCACCTCTCGAGCGCCGCGGGGTCATCGCCGGCTGGCGAGGAGGACAGATCGCCGCGGTCGCCCTCGGTCTGGTGATCGGGGTGCTCGCGCTCCGGTCGCGGCCGTCGGCGGGCGGAGTCGCTTTCGCGGTGGTGAGCGCAGCGGCGGGTGTGGCCGTCGCGTTCTGGCCGATCCGCGCTCGGACCGGTGAGCAGTGGCTTCCTCTGGTTTCGCACTGGCTGTGGGCGGGCGCGAGCGGTGGCCGGCGCCAAGCGTCGCGGGCACCGCGGCACGGCCACCTTGCGGTCGGCGACAAGGCGCCCGAGCCGGACCTGATGGTCCGTGAGTGGCCTCGGGTGCCCGATCGACTCCGGGCGACGAGCCGGCGGGGCGTCTTCGACGGGATGGAGATCGCCGCGGTCCCCGCCCCTCACAGCGCGGGTGGTGACGACATCGGCGTCGTGCTCGACAGGCCGTCGCGGACGGTGACCGCAGTGCTGTCGGCGAGGGGCCACAGCTTCGCCCTCCTGAGCGCGGCGGACCAGGACTCGCGCATCGCGGCGTGGGCCCGGGTCCTCTCGACGCTCGCGCGCGAGGGCTCCGAGATCCATCGCGTCCAATGGGTCGAATCGTGCGTTCCCGACGACGGTGGCGCCGTCCGCGAGTACGTCGAGCGCCATGCCGTGCTCGGCGCGGATTCGGCTGCCGGTCGCTCCTACCGCGAGCTGGTCGCCGAGGCTTCACCGATCACCAGGCGCCACGAGGTGTTGGTCGGCCTCAGCCTTCACACCGCCCGCTCGGCGCGGGCGATCCGGGCCGCAGGCGGGGGCACTGCCGGGGCCGGCGCGGTGCTCGCCCGCGAGCTCGTGTCGTTCCACCGCGCCCTGGAGGGTGCAGAGGTGGGTGTCGAGGGTGTCCTCGGTCCGGCCGCGCTCTCGCGGGTCCTCGCCGACGCGCACTGCCGGACGACCGATCGCGCGGGGAGCCGCGCAGCGTCCGTGCTGGCCCTGGCCGATGGCGGTCGAGCCGGTGTGGGAGGCGGTCCACGTCGACGCAACCTGGCACGCGACCTACTGGATCGCCGAGTGGCCGCGGGTCGACGTCGACCCCGACTTCCTGGGCCCGCTGCTGTTCACGCCGCTCCGGCGCTCGATCTCGCTGATCATGGAGCCGGTCCCGCCCAACCGGGCCGCGCGACAGGTGGCCCAGGCGCGCACCGTGGATCTCGCGGATCACGAGCTTCGGCGGCGCGGCGGTTTCCTCACCACGGCGCGCCACCACCGCGAGCGAGAGAGCGTCGAGGCGCGCGACGGCGAGCTCGCAGACGGCCACGCCCAGATGCGATTCAGCGGCTACGTGACGGTGACCGCCGACAGCCGCGACGACCTCACCGACGCGTGCGGCGCGCTCGAACAGGCGGCGGGTCAAGCGCGCCTCGAGCTCCGTCTCCTCTACGGCGAGCAGGACCTCGCATTCGCGTGCACCCTCCCGGTCGGACGAGGGCTCTCGTGAGCCGCCTGCTGACGAGGGATCCGACACCGGCGGTGCCGGCCCACGTGACGACCACCCGTCACCTCTGCGCGGCCTATCCGCTGGTGAGCGAAGCCGGACTCGGGCACGAAGGCGTGCTCGTCGGGCGGGACGTCCTCGGCGGTTCGTTCGTCTACGACCCCTTCGTCCTCTACCGGAAGGGGGTGGTGACCAATCCGAACATGGTCGTCTTCGGCCAGATCGGGCGCGGCAAGAGCTCGTTCGTGAAGTCCTACCTCTGGCGGCAGGCGGTCTTCGGGAGGCGCGCCTGGGTGGTCGATCCGAAAGGGGAGTACGCCGCGCTCGCCCGGGCCTGGGACGTGACGCCGGTCGCGCTGCGTCCCGGCGGGGCGGTCCGGCTCAATCCGCTCGACACCGAAGACGGCGCGATCCGAGCGGATTCCCGCGCCGATGGCGGCGCCGATGCCGCCCTCGACGATGCCGCGCGCCGACGGATCGGCCTCACCTCCTCACTCGCAGTGGCCTGCCTCGGGCGCGAGCTCCTCCCGCGGGAGCGAGCGGCGATCGACGCCGCACTCACAGAGGCGACCGCACGGGCCCGCGATGCCCAGTTGCCCGCGCCGACCCTTCCCCAGGTGGTCGACGCGCTGCTCGACCCCGGTCCGGACGCGTCGCTCGCGCTGCGGACGAGCCGCCACGCGCTCATGGAGGACGGCCGCGACGTGGCGCTCGAGCTGCGACGTCTCGTGCACGGCGACCTCTGCGGCATGTTCGACGGGCAGACCACCCCGGGCCTCCGCCTCGACGGCCCGCTCGTTGTACTCGACCTCGCCGCGGTGTACCACTCGCCCGCACTCGGGGTGCTCATGGCCTGCGCCTCGGCCTGGCTCCAGAGCGCGGTGCGCGCGCAGCACCGGAACCGGATCATCTTGGTGGTGGACGAGGCGTGGGCGATCCTCACCAACCTCGGAGTCGCCCGCTGGTTGCAGACCTCCTGGAAGCTTTCGCGCGCGCTCGGGGTGGCGAACGTCGCGGTGCTCCACCGGCTCTCGGATTTGAAGTCGGTGGGCACCGAAGGCTCGGAACAGGTGAGCCTCGCCGAAGGCCTGCTCGGTGACTCCGAGACCCGCGTGATCTACGCGCAGTCGCCTGGCGAGGTCGCGCTCGCCGGCGAGCAGCTCGGCCTCACCGAGACCGAAGCCGAGCTCGCCACCCAGCTCCGCCGGGGCATGGCGCTCTGGAAGGTGGGGCGGCGGTCGTTCCTGGTCGACCACCACCTGGCGACCGGCGAGCGCTGGATGACCGACACCGACCAGGCGATGGCGGATCCACCCAGCTGGGAGGCGGCAACTTTGGAGGGCCCCGAGCAGCGAGCGCACCGCGCCCCCCGAGGGGGTGTGGACGACGTCCGGCTGGGTATGAACGGCGCAGATCCGATCGGGGCAGGGCCAGCCGGTCCCGAATCTGACGACGAGACGTCGTGTCGCGTGGCCGCGACCGGGGCGAGTGAGGGGTGAACCTTCCGCACGTCTCCGTCGTGGTCGGACTCGCCGCCTTTGCCGCCTCGGGCCTCCTCGGCCCTGATCGACACGGTTCGGGCCGCATCCGGGGCGGCCTCACTTCTGGCACCCGGCGTCCGTCCCCGCCCCCTCCCGGGCGCCGGGTGTCACCCCATTCGAGGCCTGCGCGGTGGGCGCGTGCGCGTGACCTCCGCGAGCTCGCGGTCGCCGACGATCTCGGAGGTGCCGGTGGGCGCGCCTCGTGCCGCGGCCGCCTGGTCATCGGACGGGCCGGACGCCGTCTGCTCGCGGCCGAGCGTGCGCACTCGCTGATTGTCTTCGGCCCGACCCAGTCACTGAAGACGAGCGGCCTCGCGGTACCGGCGATCCTCGGCTGGGAGGGACCGGTGCTCGCGACGAGCGTGAAGACCGACCTCGTCGGGCACACCATCGGGCACCGCCGGGGCTGCGGCACGGTCGCCGTCTACGACCCCACCGGTTCGACCGGGCTCGGCACCGCGTCGTGGTCGCCGCTCTCGGCGTCGCGCACCTGGCCGGGAGCCCGGCGGGCCGCGACGTCGTTCACCGAGGTCGCCAAGACGTCGACCGGCACCATGACCGACGCCGACTTCTGGTATGCGACCGCGGCCAGGATGCTCGCGCCGCTCCTCTTCGCGGCATCGGTCGGCCGGCGCGGGATGGACGACGTGCTCCGCTGGGTGGCGACGGGCGAAGAGGAGGAGGTTCTCGACCTGCTCGACCTCGCCGGCCTGCCCGAGCCGATCGATGCTGCCCGATCCAGCTTCGGCAAGGAGGAGCGCACCAAGAGCTCGATCATCACCACGCTCGAGACGGTCCTCGAGCCCTTCGCCGGCCTGCACCACGACGAAGCGCTCGCCCCGATCAACCCGGCGAACCTGATCGGGGGCACACACACCCTCTATCTCTGCGCCCCCGCTCACGACCAGCGCCGGCTTACTCCTCTCTTCGCGTCGGTGGTGCGCGAGGTGCTCGAGGCGCTCTACGACCGGGTCGCGAGCAGCGGGACGCCGCTCGACCCGCCTCTCCTCGTGGTGCTCGACGAGGCGGCCAACATCGCGCCACTGCCCGAGCTCGACGCGCTGGCGTCGACCGCAGCGGGGCACGGGATCCAGCTGGTCACCGTCTGGCACGATCTCGCACAACTCACCGCCCGGTACGGCCAGCGCGCGACGACAGTTGTCAACAACCACCGTGCGAAGCTCTTCCTCTCGGGCATCTCCGATCCTTCGACGCTCGACTACGCGAGCCACCTCATCGGCGAGGGGGAAGTGGCGGTCGGTTCGACCACGACCGGGGGCACCGGCGGGGCGAGCACCACCCGCTCGACGACGGTCCGCCGTCTCGCCCCTCCCGACGCACTGCGCAGGATCGGAACCGGTGAAGGCGTCCTCGTCTACCGCGAGCTCCCGCCCGTCCGCATCCGGCTGCGCACCTACCGCGAGGATCCGCGGCTCGCCGAGCGGGCCGCCGCCTCGGCCATTCACTAGCCAGAACGGCCGCGGGCAACCGTCACCAGCGAGCGACTCGGTACCATCGGAACCGGTGACCTCACCTGCGACACCCGCGCAACCGGGCCCGAGCTCGTCGCTCGACCCGTTCGACCCGAGGTGGAAGGACGACCCGTTCCCGCTCTACGAGGAGTTGCGCGAGCGGGCGCCGGTGCACCAAAACGAGCTCGGATTCTGGGTGGTCGCGCGCCACGCCGACTGCCTTTCGGTCCTGCGCGACCGGCGCGCGAGCTCGGACGGTACGAACGTCGCTATCGAGCGGCTGACCGGCGAGTTCCGCGCCAGCGTGCCCGAAGACGATCCGATGGCACAGGCGTTCAACGAGCTACGCCCGTTCCTCTTCCGTGACCCGCCGGACCACACCCGCCTGCGCGGGCTCGTGTCGAAGGCGTTCACTCCCAAAGTGGTCGAGTCCCTGCGGGACCGCACCCAGCAGATCGTCGACGAGCTGCTCGACGGCGCGCTGGAGGAGGGAGACGAGGGCGAGGTCGATCTCATCGAGTCCTTCGCCTATCCGCTGCCGGTGCGGATCATCTGCGACCTGCTCGGGGTGCCGGGCGAGGACCACGACCGGTTCAAGGAGTGGTCACACGCGCTCGCCCGCGGGCTCGATCCCGACTTCCTCCTACCCCAGCAGGTGGTCGAGGAGCGGACCGCCGCGCTCACCCAGTTCGCGCAGTACTTCTTCGAGCTCCTTGCCGAGCGGCGGCGCGCACCCGGCGACGACCTGCTCAGCCTCCTCGCCCAGGTGGAGGACGGCGGGACCGCCTTGAGCGAGGGGGAGCTCCTCTCGACGAGCATCCTGCTGCTCGTCGCCGGCCACGAGACGACGGTCAACCTGATCGCCGGTGGCGCGCTCGCGCTCCTCGAGCACCCCGACCAGTGGGCGCGATTTCAGGGCGATCCCGAGCTCACCCGCCGCGGTGTCGAGGAGATGCTGCGCTATGTCTCGCCGGTGCAGCTGACCGGGCGCGCGCTCACCGAGGAGATGGCGGTTGGCGACGTCGAGCTCGAAGCCGGCGACTTCGTCATGCTGCTGGTCGCGTCGGCCAACCGCGACGAGCACGCGTTCGAGGATCCCGGCCGCTTCGACGTCGCCCGTTCGCCCAACAACCATCTCGGCTTCGGCTTCGGGATCCACCACTGTCTCGGCGCACCGCTCGCACGGATGGAGAGCCAGGTCGCGCTCGCCACCCTGGTGCGAAGGGTGCCCGACCTCTCCCTCGCCGGCGAGATCACCTACAAGTCGAACGTCGTGCTGCGAGGGATGGAGTCGCTGCCGGTCCGGCTCAGAGGCGGGTAGCCCGCTCGAACACCGGGTCGAGCGCTTCGAGCCCGCTCTTCACGTCGTCCGTGCTGAGGGGAAGCAGCATCGCCGCCACCGCGTCCGCGCCTGCCTCGGCGTAGCCCTCCAGGATGTCCGCATCGAGTGGCTGGAAGTAGGGACAGACGGTCACCGTGATGTCCGAGCGCGGGCGGCCCCGCTCGGCGAGCAAGGCATCGAGCTTCTTGAGCGGGTCCGCGAGCTCATCGGGCGTCCGGTTGAAGGTGTGCCAGCCCTCGGCCCTGGCGGCGACGCGTTTGAGCGCGGCGTCGCTCTCG
Organism: uncultured Acidimicrobiaceae bacterium; assembly: GCA_963769905.1. Taxonomy (GTDB): domain Bacteria; phylum Actinomycetota; class Acidimicrobiia; order Acidimicrobiales; family RAAP-2; genus Bog-756. The sequence goes on along the minus strand of CAVYNG010000001.1, from coordinate 547,491 downwards.
CCGCCGATATGGACGGGTGGGCGGGGCTCCTGGACCGGCTTCGGGAACATCGAGCAGGCCGGCAGGTCGTAGAACTCGCCCGAGAACGAGGAGGTCTCGTCGCACCAGAGCGTCGAGAGCACGTCGAGGTACTCGTCGCACCGCCGCCCGCGGTGCGGCCAGGGGACGTTGAGGGCCGCGAACTCCTCGGCGAGCCAGCCGACCCCGACCCCGAAGTCGACCCGGCCGTTGGAGAGCCAGTCGAGGGTCGCGACCTCCTTGGCGGTGTACACCGGGTTGCGCTGGGGCAGCAGCACCATCGCGGTCCCGAGGCGCACCCGCTCGGTCGCCGCGGCGAGGAACGAGAGTGTCGAGAGCGGCTCGAGCAGCCCCGAGTTCGGTGGGACCGGGATCTTCCCGCTCTCCGCGTACGGGTAAGCGGAGCCGTACTCGTCGAAGAGCACCACGTGCTCGCCCACCCATAGGGTGCCGACTCCGCGCTGGTCGGCCTCGGCACCGACGGTCGAGAGCACCTCGGCGGTCGCGAACGGGTTGGCGGTCGGCACCCAGAGGTCGATGCGCACGGGTGGCTCCCTTCGGTGATCGTTGGCGGAGTACAGGCGGCGGTCAGACCGGGGCGGAGGGGACCACCAGTCGCCAGGGACGCTCGCGTTCGGCGATGCGCGCGAGGTCGAGGAGGAGCTGGTCCTCGTGGTGCTTCCCGATGACCTGCAGACCGACCGGCAGACCGTCGACCTGCCCTGCCGGGATCGACACCGCGGGGTTGCCGGTGATGTTGGCCGGGATGGTGAGCGCCCCGTTGTTGCCGAGGGCCTTCTCGAAGCCGAACTCGGCGACGAGGTCGCGGTCGCCGACCTTGGTCGGCATCGGACCGGTGTCGGTGAAGGCGACGTCGGGGTTGGTCGAGCAGAACACGAAGTCGACCTCCTCGAAGAGGTCGGCCATCTTCTCGTTGGCCTGGATGCGGAACATCTCGGTGCGCCCCGCGGTCTGCAGGTTGAAGTGGTGGGTCGCGACGTTGAGCGAGAACATGATCTCGGGGGTCAGGTCGTCGACGCAATCGGGATAGCGGTCCCCCAAGATGCCGGCGAGGCCGACCGCGTTGGACATCGCCCACTCGACGGAACCCTGGGGGAGGTCGATGACCACGTCGACCCGGCGGAGGCCGGCCGCCGCGATGAGCGCCTCGGCGGCTCCCACCACGACCGCGGCGACCCGCGGCTCGACGATCGCCGAGCCGAGGTCGACCGAGATCACCGCGCGCTTGCCGGCGAGGTCGAAGCTGCCGAGCGCGGCCTCGAAGCCCTCGACGCGGGGCAGGCTCAGGGTGTCACGCGCGTCGAAGCCGTTGCACACGTCGTACCAGCGCGCGGTGTCGCGCACCGATCTGGTGAGGCACCCGACCACGACGGTCAGCGGCGGCTGCAGGGTGTCGGGGCCTCTCGCGATCCTCCCGTAGGTCGCCTTCAGACCGAACAGCCCCGAGAAGCCGGCCGGGATCCGGATCGACCCACCTCCGTCGCTCCCGCTCGCGATCGGGAGGATGCCGCCGGCCACCGCGGCGGCGGTGCCCCCGGAGGAGCCTCCAGGGGTGCGGTCGCGAACCCACGGGTTGTGCGTCGTCCCGTGCAGCTTGGTGGAGGTGAAGTTGATGCCGCCGAACTCCGACGCGGTGGTCTGTCCGGCGAGCACCGCACCGGCGGCCCGCAGACGGGTCACCTGGGTCGAGTCGCGCGCGGCCACCTGGTCCTTGAAGACGAGCGAGGCCTCCGTGTAGGGCCAGCCGGCGACGGTCTCGAGCTCTTTGATCCCCATCGGCACGCCGCCGAAGGGGAGCGAGACGTCGGCCGCCGCGGCGGTCGCGCGAGCGGCCTCGGCGTCGACGTGCGAGAAGGCGTTGAGCCCCGAGGAGTCGATCGCCGCGAGCGTGGCCTCGAGCGCCTCGGTCGGGTCGAGGCTCCCGGCCCGGAACGCGTCGACCAGCGAGCAGGCGTCGCCGAGCCAGGGTGCGTCGCTCATCGGAGGCCAAGCTAGCCGGATCGCTCCGTCGTGGCACCGGCGGAATGGCTGCGATGGCTCGGCCGTGGGCGCCTCCGGGATTAGCGTGATCGTCATGAGCACGTTCGACGACGCCGGTCTTCCAGGCGCCGCGGACCCGATGCCGGGGGCCAGCACTCCGGCCGACCGGGGCCCGAGGGAGGTGCCGAGCACGGAGAAGGAGGAGGACAAAAAGCCGTTCCATCCCTTCACCCTGGCGGTCGACATCGGTGGCACCGGGCTCAAGGCCTCGGTGCTCGGCGCGAACGGGACGATGGTCGCCGACCGGGTCAAGGTCGCGACGCCCTACCCGCTGCCGCCCGATCGACTGGTCGCCGAGCTCACCAAGCTGGTCGCACCGCTGCCTGATGCCGAACGGGCCTCGGTGGGTTTCCCGGGGATGGTGCGGCAGGGGATGGTGCTGTCGGCACCCCACTTCGTCACGAAGAGCGGTCCGGGGACGACCGTCGACCCGGACCTGGTGAAGCTCTGGAACCGCTTCGACCTCGCGCTGGCGCTGACCAAGGTGTTCCAGGTCCCGACCCGAGTGGCCAACGACGCCGACATCCAGGGAGCGGCCGTCGTCAAGGGCGACGGGCTCGAGCTCGTGGCGACCCTCGGCACCGGGTTCGGGACCGGTCTCTTCTTCAACGGACAGCTCATGCCCCACCTCGAGATCTCTCACCAGCCCTTCCGAAAGGGCCAGACCTACGACGAGCAGCTCGGCGAGGCGGCGCGCAAGGAGATCGGCGAGGAGCGCTGGAACAAGCGGGTGTTGAAGGCCATCGTCAACATGCGGGAGCTGATGTTCTTCGACCACCTCTATATCGGAGGAGGCAACTCGCGCCGCCTGCCGAAGAACCACCTCCCCGCGGACGTGACCATCATCGACAACACCGCGGGGATCCTCGGCGGGATCAAGCTCTGGGATACCGACCACGCGGTGGTGACCGGCCCGGTCGACTGACCGCGGGCGGGTCATGCGAGTCCGGCCGGCGCGAGCTCAGCCCCGCCAGCGGCGCCAGCGGCGCTCGACTTCCTTCAGCTCCTTCTTCCAGCCTTTCCGCGCCACGCCGGCCGCGTCCTCCTGGACAGTGATCAGCTCGTCGATCGGGTCGGCGAGGTCGGGGCGGTCGATGGCGAGCGCCTCCAACCAGTCGATCGAGAAGACCGCGTCGTGGAGGTCGCCGAGCTTGGTCTGGAGCTTCTCCGCGGAGCGCGCGGTCTTGCGGGCCGCGCTCCCCTCGATCAGCGCGACCGTCTCGCAGCCGTAGCGGAGATCCTTCAGGCGGATCCGGAGCTTGTGGAGGTTGGCGTCGGTGGGCTTCTTCCGTGCCTTGCCGGCCGCGCCGCGCAGGTCGTGCCAGGCGCGGGTCAAGAGGGGCGGGAGCACCTCCTCGGCCGGCTTGGTCGCCTTGGCCTTGAAGTGCGGACGGTCCCAGATGCCCATCATCTGCTCGGTGAGCTGGAAGCGACGGGCCTTGCCACGCTCGTTGGCGATCTCGGCCATGGTCTTCGCCAGCCGCTCCGTCACCACGGCCCCGAGCTGGTCGACCTGGTCGGCGTCCATGACGTCGGGGCCCTTCCCGGCGATGATCCCGCGGAGGATGTGAAGGTCCCGCGACTCGCCGAGGCGACCGCCGTACCAGGCGAGCTCCGCGCGAAGGGCGGTATCCCAGGCCGGGTCGAAGACCAGGCGGAACGTGCGCAGGTTGGAGCGCGTGCGCCGCATGGCCACCCGGCTCTGGTGGATGCGGTCGGTCTCGGTCTGGCGGCGCTCGGTCCCCTCCAGCGACTCGAGTGCGGACTGGGCCCAGAGCGGGCGGGTGCCCATCTTGGCGGTGAGGGCCTCGAGGGTGCCGGTCCGGCTCTCGTCGTCGACGAGCTCGTCGCCCATGTCGTTCAGGAGGAAGGTGCGGGCCGACATGGCGAGGACCCGGTGGAGCACCATGCCCGCGGTGGGCTCGGGGAAGTGCTCAGGCGCGGCGAGCAGCCCGCGGGTGCCCGCGGCGTCGAACGGTCGTGTTGCCCCGCTCCCGGTCGCCGATTCGGTCGTCATCCAGAAGCCTCCCAATCGCACAGATTAGGGGTGCCCGCGCCCCCTGTCACCATGAGGGACGGCGGCCGGCACCGTCGATAGCCTGGGCCGATGCGCGCGGTGACCATCGTCGAGAGGGCCCTCGAGTGGCGAGAGCACGAGGATCCGGTGCCGGGCCGCGGCGAGGTGCTGGTGGCGGTCCGGGCGGCCGGGATCAACGGAGCCGACCCGATGCAGGTCCGCGGCGGCTACCCGGCACCTCCGGGCTGGCCGCAGGACATTCCGGGCATGGAGTTCGCCGGCGAGGTGGCCGGCTTCGGCCGGGGGGCGACCCGCTTCGGGGTGGGCGACCGGGTGATGGCTCTCTGCGGCGGCGGGGGCCAGGCCGAGCTCATCGTGGTGCCGGAGAGCGCCCTCGTGCCGATACCGGACCGGGTCCCCTTCGAGCAGGCCGGAGGGTTCCCGGAGGTCTTCTCGACCGCGTACGACGCGTTGTTCACCCGGGCGCACCTGTCGGTCGGGGAGCGGGTGGTCGTCTCGGGTGCGGCCGGCGGGGTGGGGACCGCGGCGGTCCAACTCGCGCACGCGGCCGGCGCCTTCGTGGTCACGACGGTGCGCAACACCGATCACCACGAGGCGGTGCGGATGCTCGGGGCCGACGTGGTGGTCGAGCCCGACGGGGTCGCTGAGCACGGGCCCTTCGACGTCTCGCTCGAGTTGGTCGGCGCGCCCGGGGTCGCGACGGTCGTGCCGCTGCTCGCGACCGGCGGGCGGATCGTGGTCATCGGGGTCGGTGCGGGCGCCAAGGTCGAGGTCAACCTGCTCGAGCTGATGTGGGCGCGGGCGTTCCTCACCGGGTCGACCCTCAGGACGCGCACCGAGGCCGAGAAGGCGGCGGTCGCCCGAGCAGTCGAGGCCCAGGTAGTGCCGCTGCTCGCCGCAGGCGACGTCGAGGTGCCGGTCGAGGAGACCTTCGCCATGGCCGACGCAGAGAAGGCCTACGAGCGGTTCACCGCGGGCAAGAAGCTCGGGAAGATCGTCCTCGTCAACGAGTAGCGGGGCGGCGTCGGCAGCGCTGACCCGGCGGCTTCAAGTCTGAGGCCACCGATGTCGATTGGGAGACATGTCGCCTCGCCCGGTGCTCGGGGTCTTCCGGAGTCGAGCGGTCGTGGTTGCCGGCACGTTCGACCTCGTGCTCGGCCTCGGACTCCTCGGACTCGGCGCAGCGGTCGCAGGCCGAGGCGGCAACCGAGATGCATTGCCGCTGGGGCTGGTCTTTGTGCTGGTCGGCGCGTTGCTCGTGATCGGAGGACTCGGGCGGCTGACCGCCCGGTTGGAGGTGCGAGTCGACCGTCTGCGGTGGCGCTGGTCGTTCGGGTCGCACGAGGTCCCATTGCAGGAGCTCGAGGACGCCGCCCTCGTCGAGAAGGGATCACCAGCGTGGGGTGGATCATGGGCAGGCTTTCTCGGTGGTGGGCTTCTCGGAGTGGGGTTCTTCGGCGTGTTCCTCTGGTGGCTCGCCGAGCTCGCGCACTCCGTCGTCGGCAGCGAGCCGACCCTCGGAGGGCTCGACCTGGTCGTGATGAAGCGTCGCGGTGGTCCGGTCGAGGTGAAGCCGATCAGCGCGTGGTCCACTCGGTCGTCAAACTCGCAGGCGAATCAGGCGCTCGACGCGGTGAAGACCGCGATCGCGATGTGTACTTCGCCGGAATCGGAGCCGGTCCCGCACAGTAGGCAGCTCCTACACGACGAGTGGGAGCCGACCGACCCGGGCGAGGAGGTGCCCTCGCCGAAGCTCCAGCCACCCGGCGAGTAGCGGGCAAACCTGCTCGGGAGGACGCGTCCGGCTACCGCGAGACGATGACCGAGGAGCCGTGACCGAACAGGCCCTGGTTGGCGGTGATGCCGGCTCGCGCACCCTCGACCTGGCGCCCGGTCGCCTGGCCGCGTAGCTGCCAGACCAGCTCGCAGACCTGGGCGATGGCCTGGGCGGGGATGGCCTCGCCGAAGCAGGAGAGGCCGCCCGAGGGGTTGACCGGCACCCGCCCGCCGACCGCGGTGTCGCCGTCGCGGAGCAGCCGCTCGGCTTCGCCTTCCTTGCAGAGCGCGATGTCCTCGTACCAGTCGAGCTCGAGTGCGGAGGAGAGGTCGTAGACCTCGGCGAGGTCGAGGTCCTCGGGTCCGATGCCCGCTTCCTCGTAGGCGGCGAGGGCGACCGACTGCTTGAAGGTCGGCCCGATGGTCGCGGCCTGCGCGGCCGAGTCGGTCGAGAAGTTGGGCATCTCGATGACGTTCTGGGGGAACCGGGGTGTCACCGTCGAGACCGCGTCGATGGTCACCAGGTGCTCCGAGTGGGTGTGGCGACGGGCGAACTCGAGGCTCGAGAGGACGAGGGCCGCGCCGCCGTCGGAGGTCGCGCAGATCTCGAGCAGGCGGAGCGGGTCGGCGACCATCGGGGAGGCCAGCACCTCCTCGGCAGTGACCTCCTTGCGGTAGCGGGCGTTGGGGTTGGCGAGGCCGTGGCGCGCGTTCTTGACCTTGACCGCGGCGAAGTCCTCCTCGGTCGCACCGAAGAGCTCCATGCGGCGGCGCGCGTAGAGGGCGAAGTAGGTCGGGTTGGTGGCGCCGAGCAGGTGGAAGCGGAGCCAGTCCGGGTCGTCCTTGCGCTCGCCACCGACCGGTGCGAAGAAGCCCTTCGGGGTGGTGTCCGCGCCGACCACGAGGGCCACGTCGCAGAGTTCGGCGAGGATCTGGGCCCGGGCGTTGGCGATGGCCTGTGCCCCCGATGCGCAGGCTGCGTACGCCGAGGACACCCGAGCCCCGGTCCAGCCGAGGGCCTGGGCGAAGGTCGCGCCGGAGATGAAGCCCGGATAGCCGTTGCGAATGGTGTCCGCGCCTGCCACGTACTCGATGTCGGTCCAGGCGACGTCCGCGTCGGCGAGCGCGTCGCCGGCCGCGGCGAGCCCGTACTCGACGAAGTTGCGACCCCACTTGCCCCAGGGGTGCATCCCCGCGCCGAGGACCGCGACCCGCAGGTCGTCAGGCACCGGCCGGCTCCTTCGTCGTGGATCCGCCGGGGCCGGTCGTGATCGGGCGCCACTTCCAGACCATGTACTCGTGCTCGTCGTCCTCGTAGAGGGTGTCGAGGACGAGCTCGACCTCGGTCCCGACCGCGAGGTCGCCGACGGCCACCCCGGGGACGACCTGTCCCATCACCACCATCTTCTCGGCGGCGAGCTCGACCGCCGCGATGGCGAAGGGCTCGTAGGGGTCCGCCGCGCGGTAGGGCTCGGGCGGTTGGTAGCAGGCGTCGGTGTAGGACCAGACGGTGCCGGTGCGGCTGAGCTCGGTGTCGACGAACTCGGTGCCCTGGCAGAGCGGGTTGCGGCAGAAGTAGGTCTCCTTGGGGAAGGAGACCAAGCCGCAGCTGGTGCAGCGGCTGCCGAGCAGCGCGGGTGCCTGCTCGTCCACGGTGAACCAGCCCTCGACCGCGGGGACGCGGGTCTTGCTGGTCGCCGTCGTGGGCGAAGTCACTTGAGGAGCCTAACCCTCGCTCGAGCCGCCGAGCCCGCCGCGGGCGCGGGACGCACCGATGCGCGCGTCGTCCCAGCCGAGCACGTCGCGGAGGACCTCGTCGGTGTGCTGGCCGACGGTCGGCGCGTGCTCGGGGACGGGGAGCTCCTCGTCGACGAACTTGAGCGGGGTGGACAGCTCCTCCGCGCCGAGGCGCTCCTCGGGGATCCAGTGGAAGCGGTCGCGGAACTGGGGATCCTCCGCGATGGTCTGGGGCGAGTTGACCGGCGCGATCGGGACGTCCTCGTCGATGCCGAAGGCGATCCATTGCTCGGCGGTCTTGGCTCGGAAGATGTCGCGGAGCTCGCGGCGCATCTCGGTGTTGTTGCGGGCGTGGTCGGCGTACTTCGAGCCGGGCCAGCGCTCGAACATGTCCATCCGGTCGACCGCCGCGCAGAAGTTCTTCCAGAAGGCCTGCTCGGATGCCATCAAGAGGACGAAGCGCTCGTCCTTGGTCGCGTAGACCTGGTAGCGGACGCCCTCGACCATGCCGGCGGTGCCCGGTGCGCGGCGCTCGTAGTCGTCGGCCTTGTTGCCGGTGACCTCGGACTCGGGGCGCTCGTAGGCGCGCCAGGTCTCGCTGCGGTACCAGTCCATGGCGGCGGCCGCGTCGGACTGGGCGATCTCGAGGAAGGAGCCCTCGCCGGTGGTGCGCGCGCGGAGGACCGCGGCGAGGATGCCGAGCGCGCCGAAGAGCGGGCCGGCGTGGATGCCCATCGAGGCGTGCTCGGGGAGGTAGGCGAAGCCCTCCTCGTTCACCTGGGGCGAGACGATCCCCGCCCAGGTGTCGAAGGCGATGCCGTGAGCGGGAAGGTCGCGGTAAGGACCGGTCATCCCGTAGCCGGAGATGGTGCAGAAGACGAGCTTCGGGTTGAGCTCCTTCAGCTGCCCGTAGCCGACGCCGCGGCGGGCGAGGCCCCCGGGGCGCATGGCCTCGACGACGACGTCGGACTTCTTGGCCAGCTCCTTGAAGGTCGCGACGTCCTCGGGCTGGCGGAGGTCCATGACGATGCTGCGCTTGCCGCGGTTGACGTGGAGGTGCATCAGCGAGACGCCCTCGACGATCGGCCAGGTCATCTCGCGGATGTAGTCGCCGGAGGGAGGCTCGACCTTGATCACCTCGGCCCCCAGGTCGACGAGGGGCATGGTGATCGCGGCGGGCCCGAGGGCGGAGCACTCGAGGACCCGGATGCCCTGCAGCGGAGCGTCGGGAGCCATGGTGGCGGGGCCTCCTCGGATCGGCAACAGGGAACAGGGACCGACTGCCGACGAAGCGGTCGGCGTCCGGAACGCCGGCTCGAGGCGCGGCGACGTAGCCTAACTGACGCATAGTCAGCTCCGACCGGTCGGCGACCTCCGGCTGGGCGCGGGACGAGGGAGGAGCCAACCGTGTGCGCGGTGACCCACGACCCGCCGCTTCTCGATCCTCCCGGGAGCCATCTCGCTGCCTGGCAGGCCCTCGGCCGGGCCGTCGCCGCGGTCCCCGCCTGGCCCGAAGCCATCGGCGGCACGCCCCCGGTCCCCTGGCAGGTCACGACCGAGCGCGCACATCGTCTCGGAGCGACCGACTTCGACCTCCTCGTCCACCTCTTCGTGGGACACGACGCGGTCGATGCGAGGGCGCTCGCCGAGAGGATCCGGCCGGCGAAAGTTGCCGACCTCGAGGTAGCTGGGCTCCTCGAGCGCTCCGGCACCGAGGTCGTCTCGCGTTTCGGGATCGAACGCTGGGGCGGGGTCGCCGTCCTCCACGACTGGCCCGAGTGGCGCGACGCGTCCGACTACGTGATGGGCCTCACCAACGCGGGGCGGTCACTCGCGTGGTTCACGCCCCGGGCACCGACCGGCCGAGTGCTCGACCTCGGGACCGGCTCGGGCATCCAAGCACTCTGTGCCGCGAGCCATGCCGAGTCGGTCGTCGCGATCGACGTCAACCCGAGGGCGGTGGCGATGACCGAAGCGTCGGCCGCGCTCTGCGGCACCGACCGCGTGGAGGCGCGGGAGGGCTCGTGGTTCGAACCGGTCGAGGGCGAGTCGTTCGACCTCGTGGTGACCAACCCCCCGTTCGTGATCTCGCCGGAGAACCGGTTGGTCTACCGCGACGGCGGGCGCGAGGCCGACGAGTTGTGTGGCGCGCTGCTGGCGGATCTTCCGGGGGTCCTCGCCCCCGGCGGGCGAGCTGTGATGCTGGTCGAGTGGGCGCGTCGGTCCGATGAGGAATGGTCGACGACCCCGTTGCGCTGGCTCGAGCCGCTCGCCGCCGACGGGATGGTCGTTCGCTACGGCGACTCGACGACTCTCCAGTACGCGACCCGTTGGAACCAGGCGACGGCTCCCGACCCGGTCGCGCTTCGCCGTACCGTGCGCGCGTGGTTGGCCGAGTACGAGCGTCTCGACCTCGAGCACATGTACGAAGGTGTGATGTGTCTCCGCCGTCCGCACGATGCGACCCCGAACGCGCCCCACTCGTGGGCACTCACTGCCGATCGTTTCCTCGACGGCCCGGGAGGTGACCAGCTGGCCGACGTCCTCGACGGGCACGTGACGACGGAGCGCGCGGAGCCACAGGCGATGTCCGATCTCTTGGTCAGGCCGGTCGCCGGTCACCGTTTCGACCAAGAGCTGACCTTCGACGGCGAGGAGTACCTCCTCGGTCGCATCGACGGTGGCTTCCCGAATGGAGCGGGGATCGACGTCAGGCTGACTCCCGTCGAGTTGCAATTCCTCCTCACGCTCGAACCCGGAATCGCGCTCGGCGACGCGATGGACGGAATGGACGGAGAGGGTCTCGAACGACATGAGGTGTTCGATCTGATCACTCGTTTGGCGCGCGCCGGACTTGTCCGATTGACGAGATCCGCGTCGTAGACCGTTGACCAAGTGAGGCTCGCTGCCTCATCATGGTTAGAGAAGGCCGAGGGCAGATCCGAGAGGTGTGGCCATGGGCGGTAATTCGAAGAGGCATGTAGTAGCGGCCGGCTCGTTGGCGGGCATCGCCGTGGCGGCGGGTGTGACGTGGGCACCGGCAGGCGCAGTCGCGGGCGCCGCGGCGCGACCGACGGTCGACGCGACCCACCTCACTCTCAAGTGCGACGTGGTGACCGCGAAGATCAAGTTCGACGGAGGGCTGCACACCGCCGGCGGCGTCGGGGGTGCGGGCAGGCTGACCATCAAGGGCGAGGACTGCACCGCCTCGAATCCGGCGACGGGTGGTCAGGGCAACGTCGCGATTATCGCGGTACTGGTGAAGGGGCCGATCACCTTCTCGAGTGCCAACTGCTCGGCGATCACCGACGGCACCGAAGTGCTCAACGCGCCGACGCTGACCGCGAAGTACAAGACGGCTCCGGGCTCGGCCAAGCTGACCCAGAAGGAATCGATGGTTACCGGTATGGTCCTGAGCTCCTCGGTCGATAGCAGCGGCAATCCGACCTTTGGGCCGCCCCCGCCCGGTGTCGACCCCACTGCCGTGGAGTCGGGCCCCTTCGCCGGCATCGACGGCGGAGCGTCGACGCAGTTCACCCTCGGGAACAGCTCGTTCCTCACCGAGAAGTACAAGTGCGACACCAAGGGCGGGCTCAAGACGATCGCGATGGGGGACGGGAGCGTCTTCCTCGGCTGATCGCCGCGCTGCCGGCGGCGTGCGGTGCTCGATGCCGGGCGCCTCCGGCGATTACGAGGTGGTGCTTTTGGACACGCCCGAACCGACGATCCTCGCCCTGAGTGCCTCTGAAGAGGTCAGCTAGGCTGGTTCGCCGACGTCAAGCGGGTCCTCAGGCTGTTTGGCAGGGGCTCACCCGCCCGGCGGCGATACCCAGCGCTCGTAGCTCAACGGACTAGAGCATCTGACTACGGATCAGAAGGTCAGGACCTGACTTCCAACGCGCAAAATCAGCTGCTCTCAATTCGAACATAGCGCGACACCGTCTGCGACACCATCAGCTCCCTGGTCCCTCGTTGACGAGGGTCAGGAAGCCAGCGGGGCTGTAGACGGGGATGGCGTCGCCCAGCCCGAGCAGATGGCCGTCGCCTGAGACGAGCAGTGCCCGAGCGGCGACGGCCAGCGCGATCAGGTAGTCGTCGCCTGGATCTGGCGAGTGGACCTCCGGAGGTTCGCTCGGGTCGTCGTGCATTTGTGCCTCATGGCGGAGGATTGCGATCAGCGCTTGAGCCTCAGATTCGGTAATGCGTTTGCGGATCTTGCCGTAGGCGAGTGCCCGCTCGAGCTCCGCCAGGAGCAAGGGTGAGACGACCACGTCGTAGACCCCGTCCATCCATGCCCGCATCACCTTCGCTGGTGATCCTCTCGGCGAGAGGAGGGCGGAAATGATGACGTTGGGGTCGAGAACCGCCCGCACAGATCAGCGTCGCGAGCGACGGCGGGTTGCGTGCTGTGCCTCGACAGCCAGCTGGACGGCGGCCTCTTCTGGGAGATCGTTCCGTTCCCAGATCTGGTGGAACAAGTCCAAGCCCAGGTCTCGTCGCAACGACTCCTCGATGACTTCGCTATCCGCCTTCCCGAGTCGGGCAGCTCGGATCTTCACGGCGCGCAGCACCTCCTCATCGATCGTGAGGGTGGTCCGCGTCTTGGACACGTCAGCATCTTAGCATCAGGATGCTGACATGTGCTCAGAGATCTCGGCGGTTCCCCCCGGCCAGCCTGTTCGGGCTGAGCCAAGACCGATAGGTTCAGCGCGCGTGCGGCTTCGATTCGGACCGGAGGAGGAAGACGAGTTCGAGGCGGCGAGTTCCGACCTGGTGGCCCGGTTCGAGGCAACGGACGCCGGCGCCGGGCTCGAATGGGTGGCTGACCAGGTCCTGTCTTTCAAATGGGCGTACCTCGATGGCGATCTCGGTTCCTGGACCAACGACGACGTGCGGGCCATCCTGCTGGATCTCTATCCAGGAAAGGTGAGCCTCGGTCCCCACGGGGATGCCGAGGTGATCACCGGGTTCGCCGCTTTTCTTCGCTTCCTAGCGGATGCGGGGCTGCTCGAGCCGAGCCGAGCTCATCGGCTCGCCCGAACCGTCGAGGCAAGCAGGGCCGACTTCGCCGGGGCAATGGCCGACGACAACCGTTACAGCATGGGCAAGCGGCTTGTCGCCGCGATGCGCGCCGACGGTATCGATCCAACGGACCAGACCAACGTCGATGCATGGATCGCCGACTTCAATGAGCGGCCATTGAGGGAACGGGATCAGATCCTCGGGCCGAGACCGTTACTGCCAACCACAGGAGAGGCGGGGGTTGCCCTGGTCGAGCGGATGCCGCCCGTGGTCCTCGCCCCGCCTTCCGAACTCGAAGTGTTGGCTCGGAGGTCAGTGCTGTTCGAACGGGTCCGGCGGCTCGTGGACTTCATGAACGAAGGGAGGTCGCTCACCGACCGTGGCAACCTGACGGTGGCCGACGGCAAACACCTGGTCGGCCTGCTCGAGACGGAGGACCCGGTGGATTCGCGAATCGGAGACCACGTCTACCGGACTCGCAGCTCGGTCGAGCTTCCGGCGGTGGACCTCGCTTTTCGGATTGCCTTTGCGGCCGGATTCCTCGAGATGGTCGGGAAACGACGTGCTCGGGCCACTGACCGCCCCCCTCTTGACGAGGATCCGCTGGAGGCGCATTACCGCTTCCTTCTCGCGCTCCTCCACCGAGTGGGGCCGACCGACCATCACTACGGAGACAATGCTTACGGGTTCGGTTGGTTCGCCGAAGAACTCGACCGCGATCTGCTCCCCGTGCTGGTCGGTCTGTACCGAGCCCGGCAGGCGACGCCGATCGATGACATAAGTGCCTCATGCTGGGATCGGCTGCTCGACATCTACGACCTCGATGACGTTGAGGCGGACAAACTCGAGTTCCACCGTGGGCTGGTCGTCTACTCCGTCCGGCGAGCACTCCATCTGTTGGACGAACTGAACCTGGTGGTGTTGGAGGGGATCGAACAACGGCCGTCGGAATTCGGGGAGACCGAAGAGTGGGGCGGCTTTGTCTCGCTTTCAGATCTCGGTATCTGGGCGCTCCAGCGTCTTCTCTCGAAGACCACGGATGCCCCGGTCGCAGGATCTCTCTCTGAATTCGACGCGGCGGAGCTATTGGACAAGGCCGCCGATCTACCCGACGACGTCGCCACGCTCGAGCTCGATACCTGGATTGCGACCCACGGTGACGAGGGACTATCTCTGCTGGTCGAAGCGTTGGCTGGTGTCGGCGATACCGGACGGACACTCGGATTTCGGGCACTGCAGCGCGTGGGCCAGTCGGCCATTAGCGCGGTGGAGCCGCTGACGGAGGACCCAGAGCTCGGGGCGTACGCCTCCGTGTGGCGCTTGGAGGCCGACGTCGGTTCAACTCAACAGCTGGATGCGCGCGGCGATCCGGAGCGTTTCATCCGACTCCTCTATGCCGTGCTCGTTTTGTGGGGACCACAATCGGTCTGCGCACGGCTGGATCAGGTCTCCGGCCGTGCGGGCGTCGCAGCGGCGCTGGAAACGGCCTGGAGGGTGCGATCGTCCCAAACGGAGGCCGTCCTCGCCGTCGTCGGCGAGCTGTACCCGGACAAAATGGTGGCCAAAGCGGCGCGCAAGTCCCTCTTCCGTTTCCGTTCGAGTGGAGGAGCCGGCCGACCCTGAACAGAGCCAGATCGAGGGCTCGACTGACTGGCGCCCGAAATGTTGCAGTGTCAGCCCGACCGCGTCCGCGAGCTGCGCGACCGGTACCGGCGACGCCCGACCCTGATCGCGATGCTCGACAAGGCGGGGTTGGCTTGACCTTCGGAAGGGGTCGGCCGGGCGGACAGGGCCGAGTTCATGAGAACCATTTGAGAACCAAACGCACGGAAAAGCTGGAAAAGGCCGGTACAGACTGGTTAACGCAGGTCCAAGCGTGACCCAGTATCATCCCAGGCAAACCGGTATATCGGGCAAAGATGGAGAGCCTCGGTATACATCGGAATTGAGGCCGTCGATGCCTACGGATGCCTTTGTTGGTCAAAATCGCGCAGAATCAGAAGGCCAAGGTTTGACTTGGGCGAGGCAAACTCCGTAGCCCGCTCAAACAACGTAGCGCTTGAGTAAGTGCTCAGCCGAATCACGCGCATGCCCAGTCTCTTCGTGACGAACACCTGGGACGAGGATCGACGAACTGCCGGCCACTCTGTTGCGAAGTGTTACCGTATTAGGTAACATAAGAGGGTGCCCAAGATCCGACGGGGCGGGTACGTGTTTCTGTCCTGGATCGGTGACCACAGCCCCCGCCATGTCCACGTCTATCGGGACGGGAAGCTGGTCGTGAAGTGGGACCTCGACCACCACCTGGCAATGAGGGGTCAGATCACCGCTCGGATCCGCCGGCTCATCGAGGAGCTCGTCGAAGAGGGGAAACTGTGAAGATCCAAAGCGTCGTCGCCAACAACCGCAGGCGGGCGTTCGAGGTACACACCCGGCGGGAGACGTTTGCGTTTCCGTACTCGGAGGCCGCGCCAGCCCCTTCGAGTAGTGACCGGATCGCGGAGGTGTACGTCGACCCCGAGCTGGGACGCGAAGGCTTCACGTACCGTCTCGCCTCCGGTGTCGAGGGCAGTGTCCATCTGGACAGTGTCCTCGAGTACAACACGGACCCCTCCTACATGGCCGAGCTGACCCTGTACCGGCTCACCCTCGAGGCCGAGAAGCGTTTCGAGAGCTCGGGGCTCTCGGCTCGAGAGGTTGCTCGCCTCCTCGGCACCTCACCGACCCAGCTCTATCGCCTCCTCGATCCGACGAACTATGGCAAGTCGCTCAAGCAGCTGGTTGCTCTTCTCTACCTGCTGGGTGCCGAGGTCGAGGTGGAGGTGAAGAACCGGGCGCAACGCCGTGCTAGCTGACGATCTCCGCGCCGAGATCGACCGGGGACTGCGCACTCGCCGTTTTCTCGGGTACTACGAAAGCCGGGCGTGGGCGATCGAGGCGGCTCCCATCGTCGACGCCGTCGGAGAGGCCGTTGCGTCTTCTCCCACCGAGGAACTCGTTCTGCTGATCCAACGAGCCGTCGGTCACGTGGTGAAGGTGATCCTCCGAGCCGATGATTCCGACGGCATGATCGGCGACCTCGCCAGTGAACTGCTCGAGCTACACGCGCTGGCATGCGATAACGGCGTCGCCAATCCGGTGAAGTTGGCCCGCTGGATGGTCCGGTTCTGCTTCGACGATCAGGACTTCTTCGAGATCGATCCCGTCCGCTACGCCCCTGCACTCCGGGAGCAGGGGTTGACGGCCTATCGCCGCGAGGTTCACCGACGCCGCGCGGCGGGAGACGATTCGTTTGCCGCCAAATACGCGACAGAACGACTGGCGGTCCTCGACGGCGACATCGACGTGATCGTCGACCTTCTCGGCGGGGATCTCAGCAATCCGTATCACTTCATCCGGGTCGCAGAGGCCATGAAGGAGTTGGGTCGAGACGACGATGTCCTCACCTGGGCCGGGCGTGGCATCGCCGAAACGAGCGGATGGCAGGTGGCCCAGCTCTACGACCTCGCCGCCGAGGTCTACGGGCGTCGGCGGGACCACGAGACCCTGCTCCAGCTGCGACGCGAGCAGCACAGCCGGATGCCATCGGCGAGCTCTTACGAGCTCCTTCGCCAGGCGGCCCAGGAGGTCGGCGTCTGGCAATCGGAATGCCCGGCCGCAAGGTCGACACTCGCCGAGAGCGACCTCGGCGGTTTGGTGGACGTCCTTCTAGCCGACAAGGAGCCCGACGCTGCTTGGCGGGTGGCGACGGAGAACCCCGAATGGGACGCGGGCCAGCGGCGGTGGATGCACCTGGCCGAGGCCCGAGAGCCATCGCACCCAGGGGACGCGATGGAGGTCTACCTCCGGCTGGCCGATCGCGAGCTGGAGACCACGGGACGAGCGGCATACATGCGGGCGACGCGGATTCTGAAGCGAGCCGCTCGCGCGGCGGCCATCGCTCACAGGGAGGCCGAGTTCACCGACCAACTGCACGTACTGCGTGAGCGAAATCGGCGACGCCCGACCCTGATCGCGATGCTCGACAAGGCGGGGTTGGCTTGACCTCTTGGAGGGTCGGCCGGCCGGACAGAGCCGAGTTCATGAGAAGCATTTGGGAACCAAACGTGCGGAAAAGCTGGAAAAGGTCGGTAATTAGTGGTCTGATCCGATCATCTCCACTACAGGCATCGACCCAGTTAGAGCGCCATATCGGGCAAAGTTGGCAGGTTCGGTATATATCGGAAATAAGGCCGTCGATGCCTACGGATCAGAAGGGCGGGGGGTGGAATCCTTCCAGACACGTTGACCGGCGATTTCCCTCGCTCAGAGCAGTGGCCCGCAGGCTCGGCCGTCAGGCGTCTCGACGCACGAGGACCCAGCAGCCGACCAGCAGGATCACCACCGTGTACAGCACGAGCAAGGCGAAGCCCGTCCACGGGCTGAACGCCGGCCCGAGGTGGTCGGGCACACCATGGGTGGAGAACATGACCAGGCCGATATTGGCTGGTAGGTACCGGGCGACGGCGTCGCTAATCGACATAGGCAATGCCTGGACGATCAGGGGTAGGACCAGCACCACCCCGACGAAGGCCGAAATGGCGCCGGCAGTGTGCCGGATGATGGTGGCCAGTCCCAGCGCGAGCAGCCCGAGTACGGCCAGATAGAGACCGGCGCCGACGACGGCCCGTAGGACGCCCACCTGCCCCAACGATGCGGAACCGCTCGAGAGCGTGGCCTGGACGCCATGGGGAACCTTCACCCCGAATTGCTGGGCGCGCTGCGCGATCGCCGCCGACGACCCGACAGCGTTCTTGGCCGACAAGATGGCCTGGCCCATGGCGAACGCGGTGAACGAGAGGGTCTCACTCACCACCACGGCCACTGCTCCGAACACGAGGATCTTGGCAGTGAGCACCACCGGGCGGCGGGGTACGGCTGACAACGTGGCGCGGATCGTGCCGGTGCCGTATTCGGCGCTCATGACCAGCACACCGAGTACCCCGAAGATGAGCTGGCCGAGGAAGATGCCGATCAGACTCCGGCGAGTCGGGTCCTCGATAATGTCGGAGGGACTCACCGTGCCAGTGCTGAGTGCACTCAGACCCACCACAGCGATCCCTGTCGCGACGAGCGTCCACATGGTCGAGCGGACCGACCAGAACTTGGTCCACTCGGCTGCCATGGCTCTGCGCAGACCAACTCGGCCCAGCGGCAGCTCGATCTCGAACGGGGTCGGAGCCTCGAGGACCGCGGTCACGATCCGCCTCGGAATTCGACGGCTTCGTCGGTCAGCTCCATGAAGGCGTCCTCCAGTGAGGCGACAGGGGTCAGTTCGTGCAGGGCGACGCCCATCGATGCGGCCAGATCGCCCACCTCCGGTGCGGACAGACCTGTGACGGTGAAGGACCCGTCCGGATCAGAGATGACCGTCCCCCCGGCATTGGTCACGGCGTCCGACAATTGATGTGGCGCGGGCGTGCGCAGCTTGACCGACTGCCGGGAGCTGCTGGCCACGAAGTCAGCCACCGAGGTCTCGGCGATTATCTTGCCCTTGCCGATGACCACCAGATGGTCGGCGGTGAGGGCCATCTCGGCCATGAGGTGGCTCGACACGAAGACGGTGCGACCCTCACCGGCCAGCTTCTTGCACAGCGTGCGCACCCAGCGGATGCCCTCGGGATCGAGGCCGTTCACGGGCTCGTCGAACAGCAGCACCCCTGGGTCGCCGAGCAGGGCGGAGGCGATGCCCAGACGCTGGCCCATGCCGAGCGAGAACTTGCCCGCCCGCTTGCCCGCAACCGAGGTAAGTCCCACGAGTTCCAGCACCTCGTCGACGCGCGCCCGCGGAATGGCGTTGCTCCGGGCCAGGGTCAGCAGATGAGCCCGTGCCGAACGACCGGGATGAATGGCCTTCGCTTCGAGTAGGCCGCCCACTTCGCGTAGTGGCCAGGGCAGGTCGTGGTAGCGCCGGCCCAACACGCTGACCGTGCCCGACGCCGGCAAGTCGAGGCCCATGATCATGCGCATGGTGGTCGACTTGCCCGATCCGTTGGGCCCGAGGAAGCCGGTCACGGTCCCCGGGCGCACGTCGAAGGACAGGTCGTCCACCGCAACCACGTCGCCGAACCGCTTGGTGAGCCCCCGGGCTTCGATCACCTCGCGATCGTTACACGACTCCCTCGCCGGTGGGTATCGGGGTCAACCCTGATCGGTATCGGGGTCAACCCTGATCCATAGGAGCACGTGCTGGGCCGCGCTCCGATAAGCGGGACTGCCGGGGTCAGCCTCCGGCGGCTTGGCCGCCGTCGACGTGAACGATCTCGCCGGTCACGAACCCGGCCTGTTCGAGATACAGGATTGCCCCGATGACGTCGCTCGCCTCGGCGAGTCTGCCAAGGGGGTGAAGCTCCGCCAGACCTTCGTACGACGCGGGGTCGTACCTGGGGTCCCTGACGACGCCCGGGGAGACTGCGTTGACCCGAATGCCCCGCGATGCGTACTCGATGGCGAGGGAGCGAGTCACCGCAGCGAGTCCGCCTTTTGTGAGCGAGATCAGGGAAGAGGGGCTCTGGCTGCGCGGGTGATCGACCACACTGGTCGCGATGTTCACGATGTGACCTTCGCCCTGGGCGAGCATCTGGCGGATGGCGCATTGAGTCATGTGGAAGAACCCCGCGAGGTTCACTGCGGTCATCGCCTCGAAGTCCTCGAGCGAATACTCGATGAACGGCCTATCGATGTGGACGCCCGCCATGTTGACCAGGCAGTCGACTCTGCCGAACCGCACGACGGCCTGATCCACGACCCGAACTGCGGTCTCGGCTTGTGCGACGTCGCCTCTGACCGTCAAGAGGTCGCCTGCGTCGGACGCGTCGATCGAACGCGATGTCGCCACTACTGCGTAACCGGCTCGACGCATCGAGTCGACTAGGGCCGCGCCGATGCCAGCCGAAGCGCCGGTGACGATCGCGACTCTTCGATCCGATTCGTCGGAGGACGCGCTGCCGCGCTCGAGGCTCATCCGACGGGGTCGATCCCGCACTCGACGCCTGCGGGCCCGTGTTCTTCCGCGCTGGCCGACACGGCCCTCATTCTGCCTACGAGCGACAAGGCCTGCACCCGATGCTGGACGGACGCCCACGAGAGCGAGTCCGGCGCTTCGAGAACCCGCCGAGCACCGCTTCGTCACGTGACTTACCGACACATGCCGGGTCCGATCAGGTACCGATCTCCGCTCGAACTCGAGAATCCGGCCTCGGCGCGGCGCACGCGAGACGGCAGCGCTACCGTTCGATGCGTGGCTACGCCCCGGATCACCATCGTCGGCGGTGGCAGCACGCACTGGACTCCAAGGCTCCTCGTCGACTTCGCCAACACCGACGCTCTGCGAGACGTCGAGGTGACGTTGATGGACGTCGACCCGGACTCCCTTCCGCCCATGGTGGAAGTCGCTGGTCACATTGCGAAGACCCGTGACATCGGGCTGAGAGTCCGCCCGACCACCGATCTCTCCAGTGCGTTGGATGGCGCCGACGTGGTGATCATCGCCCTGTCGGTCGGCGGGTTCGCCAGTATGCGCCACGATCTCGAGATCCCCGCCCGTTACGGCATACGCCAACCGGTGGGCGACAGCGTCGGGCCCGGCGGCATCGCGCGTGCCCTGCGGAGCGTGCCGGTGGTCGCCGAGGTGGCCCGGTCGATGGAACGCCACTGCCCCGAAGCCCTCCTGGTGAACGTGAGCAATCCCTTGACCGCTCTCTGCCGCGCGGTGGGCCGCACCTCGCAGATCAAGGTGGTCGGTCTCTGCAACGAACTGGTGGGGCTCAAGTTCACGATGAGCCTCCTGTTCGACGCCCCGATGCACGAGGTGGACCCGGTGTCGGCCGGCGTGAACCATCTGCCGCTGGTGACCGAGCTCCGGATCGCGGGTGACGACGGGTTCGTCCTGCTTCGATCACTCCTCGAGGACCCGACTGCACACCGTGACGAACCGATTTGGATGGAGCCGCCCGACGGGATGCACTGGAAGAAGGTGTCCGACGGCGAGACATGGACCAAGGCCGACGTCTTGGCGAACATCCGTCTGAAGTGCGAGCTCTTTCGACAATTCGGGGTTCTGCCGGGCGCCTCCGACACCCACGTGGCCGAGTTCTTCCCCGGATTCGTGACCTCTGCCTCCGACTTCGGGAGGGACTGGGGCGTCCACCACTACGGCCTCGACGGCCACCGAGCGGACAAGTTGGTCGACGACAGAGAGGCGGCCGAATTGCTCGCCGGCGATGAGATCTCGCCCTGGCCTTCGGGGGAGCTCGTGGCGGAGCTGATCGAAGGCATCGTGACCGGCAAGCAGCGCCATCTCCCGATGAACCTGCCGAATCGTGGTCAGGTCGCGAACCTCCCCGACGACATCGTGGTGGAGTGCATCGGGACGACCAGTGCCCTCGGGGTCGGTCCGCGAGACAAGGCAACCGTCGGATCCGTGCTCGGCGAGTACTTGCGCGAGATCACGGTCTCTCAGGAGCTGACGGTCGAGGCCGCGTTGACCGGAGACCGCACTCGCGTGCTCGAGGCCATGCTCACCGATCAGGTGGCCCGGCAACTGCCGTACGAGCAGCTCGTCGCGATGACCAACGAGCTCCTCGCGTCGACGGCCGCTTGGCTGCCGCAATTCGCGTCCTAACCCAGGGAGCGATCCGAGCTCAGGCCTTCGACACCGCCGACGGTGGCGGAATCGTGCCGGCGCCGGTGACGAGGCAACTCTCCTTCGCGGCCGGATCCGGGGCCGCCGGGAGCATCGGCGGTTCCAGGAACGCCGGCTTCGTCTTCAGGTCCAGCATGTCGAACAGGCTGTTGGCGTTCGCGTCGCGACGGGTGAGAGCGGGCAGGTTCCACTTCTCCTCGATCGTCTTCAGGATCGAGGTGTGGTCGTAGACGGTATGGGAGACGAAGTCGCGTCTGGCGTACGGGCTGACCACCCCGGACGGGACCCGAAATCCGTACCGATCGAATCCGCCGGGCGGATCGCCCGGCTTCAGGTTCGGGGGAATGTCGTCGGGAGGTTCGGCCGCCGGCGGCGGTACGTGGTCGTAGTAGCCACCGTGCTCGTCGTAGGTCCAGATCAACATCGTCTTCGGCCAGTTCGGGCTGGACATCACCGCGTTCACCACCTTGCCCATGAACTGATCGCCGAATTGGATGTCCTGAGGATTCTCCTCGGACGAGTTTTTGTAGTCCGGCTCCACCAGGCAGTACGACGGGAGACTGCCGGCGGCGGCATCTGCATAGAACTGGTCGATCCCCACCACTCCCTTCGAGAGGGGATTGGTCTCCTCGAGGTAGGGCAGGTACACGCCGAGGGTGGGCGCGTTCGAGTAGTAGTCCCTCCACGAGATCCCGTACTTCTCGAACTGCTCGTAGACGACCCCATTGGGAGGGAGCTCGGCCGGGAAGGTGTCGTCGATGAGGCCGAGGGAGGTACCGGAGATGAGGTACCGGCGGTTGGGATCGGTCTGGGCCATGACCGAGCAGAAATAGCGATCGGCGATCGGAAAGGTGGCGGCCATCCCGCAGGTGAAGGGAAGATCCTGCTTGGTGAAGTACCCCATGGCTTGGGGCGTCGTGCTCGTCACGAATCCCTCACAGGTACCCCGGTCGTACGCCTCATGGGTGACCTTCCAGTCGTTGCCCACACCGTTCGTCTGGCATTCGGTCGGCATGTGGAAGGCGTGGACCAAGTCTCCGTGACCGTCCGGGTTCTTGGCGATCGGCCGACCGTCCGGCCCGATGGTGAACCCGTCCCCTCGGCCGATGAGTCCCAGAATGTTGTCGAACGAATGGTTCTCCATCATCACGACGACGATGTGTTCGATCTCGGGGATCTGATCGGTGCCCGGTGGCAGATCAGGTCGAGGCAACGAGCCGGCTGCCCTGAGCGTCTTTCGCGTCGCGGTGGTGGAGGTCGTGGTGGCGACCGACGACGACTGACCCCCACAGCCGGCCAGCACCATCGAGGCCCCGAACAGACTTCCGCCGATGAACTGCCGCCGATTCAAGTTCAGGCGCCCTGATCGGACGGCTCGGCAAGCGGGTTGTCGTCCTCGAGCTGGAGGGCCTTCGTCGCCACCGAGTGCGCGAGGTAGAGGGTGGCGATGTAGGTCAGCTCGAGAATTTCCCCGTCGTCGAAGTGCTCGGTGAGACGCTGATCGACGTCCGGCGGAACGGACCCGAGGCGGTCCACGAGGGCGTCGACGTAGGCCAGCGCGGCCGACATCGCCGGCGTGAGGTCCGCGGTGGATCCATCCGACCGTATGGCCCGGACCGCGTCCTCGGAAAGTCCGGCGGCACGGGCCGCCCGTGCGTGCTGGCGCTCGACGAACCTGCTCTTCGCACAGACCCCCACCCGGAGCTGGACGGCTTCCCGTACCTGTGGATCGAGCGCGCGGTCGGGACTCCGGTACAACAGGAAGCCGTCGATCGCGTGCTTCAAGACGTCGGGCACGAGGGCGTAGGTCGTCCACCAGTCACCCCGAGTTCCATCGGCCGTTCCCGGTTGCTCGACCGGGCAGCGGTCACCGAAGACGAAGTCGTAGGCGCCGAGAACCACCGGCGAGCTGGCGTCGGCCCGCGTCACCTCCGAGAGTCGAGGCACTACGCGTCTCCGATCGCCCGGACCGGCGGGTGGGAGACGTCCGCATCGGTGAAGCGTCGTGTGAAGGCGGCCAGTTCCAGCAGGATCCCGTCGGGATCCTGAAAGTAGACCGAACGCACGAAGACGCCGTCGTGCATCTCGGTGGCGATGCCCCATTCGCTGTCGTCGTGATTCGCCACCTCGCTGCACTCGACTCCGGCGGCTTGCAGCCGATCGCGATACGACTCGATCTCGTCGGCAGGCACCGTGAACGCGACGTGGTTCATCGACGAGATCGAACTGGTGAGGGTTCCAGTGTCCGGTCTCACCCCGGGACCGCTCACGCCCCGAACGGGTTCGGCGGCGTCGGGAAACCAGAAGAAGGCGAGGAGGTTGCCACCGCCACAGTCGAAGAAGAAGTGCTGCCCCATCCCGTCGGGAAGCTCGATCGTCTTGACCAGCGGCATCCCGAGGACGCCCTGGTAGAAGTCGACCGTGGCGGCCATGTCCGAGCACACCAACGCCAGGTGATTGACCCCGCCGAACCGCATCGCGTCGTCTGCCATCGCCACTCCTCGCCTCACCCTAGACGTGCCCTGGTGCCGGGTTGCCGTGAATCGACTACCGATCAGCCCGGTCGCTCGGTGTCCCCTCCGCGCGGGGCGGGGAGTCGTCGGAGTGCGAGCCCGGGCTTGGCGAATCGGTGAGGTAGGACGGATTGGCCACCGACAACTGGTCGCGTGTGGCATCGGCGAGCATCGCGCCGACCTCGGTCAGATCGTGGTCGTGGACCCCCTGGCGGATGGCCGCCGCCAGCGCGGCCTCGTCGGGAACCCTCAAGGTCCGCAACCGCTCCGCCTCGGCGGCGTGCGCGGCGCTCCCGAGCGCCAGCTCACGGCCGACCATCGCCAGGACGTTGCGCGCGACTCGCGCCTCGAATCGGTCGGCACCTTCGGTCGAGGTCATGACCTTGCTCTCGACGTACTCGCGGACCGCCGCGACCAGTTCGGCCATCGACGGAGTGCCGAACAGCGGGTCGCGGGCTGCCACCGCGCCCGCTCCGTCGGGGACCGGATCGGCTGACGGTCGCGAGGGCGCGCCCAGGAGGGTCAGCAGGTCCCACTCGCTCTCGCAGGTCCGTCGGCCGATCGCCGCCAGCTCGACCGAGCGGGTCGCGCCGCTCAGGTGGGTCGACGCCTGGAGGAGGCAGATCACCGCCCACTTGACCGCGGCGTACGCCTCCCACCAGCGGACCTCGTCGATGTCGACCGCGCGTCCCCCGGCGGCCCGGTAGGCCGCCAAGAACTCGGCGAGCTCGCCGAACCCACCGACCCGACCCGGCCCGCCGAACCGCCACGCCCGCGCACACAACCAGCCGATGTCTTCGGCGGCGTTCCCGCAGTGTGCGAGCTCCCAGTCGAGTACCCCACGGAGACCGTCTTCGTCCACGAGGAAGTTCCCCATCCGGAAGTCACCGTGGACGGCGACCGATTCTGCGGCGGCGGGTTCGTGGAGGGTCAACCACCGCACTCCGAGCTCGAGCACCGGTCGCGTCTCATCCAATGCATCGAGGAATCCGAGCGGATGGCGCAGTGGATCGGCCCGCGGTAGTCCGGGAACGGTGTCGGTGTCGATCGAGTGGACGGCGGCGAGGGCACGCGCAGTCTGCCCGGTGAGCACCCGGCGCGCCGTGGCGAACTCGTCGTTGCGAAGGATGCGCCGGGGGAGGGTCTCTCCGGCCAGGTGCTCGACCACCAGCCACCCCGCCTCCAGCCCGTCGGGTGTCCCGGCAGCGATCACGTTCGGGACCGGCACTCCGACCGCGCGGGCCGCCCGGAGCAGCGCCGCCTCCGTTTCGACGCCCGGATGTCGGGTCAGCGCGGTGCCCCGCAGTCGCTGGAGGACGAGAGTGCGCTCCTCGCCCGTTGGGAGTTCGAGCTCGAATGTGCTGGTGACGCGCGACGCACCGCCAGACAGCCGGCGCACCGCTCCGACCCGGCCGCCGAGCGCAGCCCCGAGGCGCTCTTCGAGGTCCGGTGTGTCCGCGATGCTCACCCCGTCCTCTACCGGCCCCTACTCGACGGGCGTCGCGGGTCGTCCGTGCGCGTCGACCTGATGCAGGTACTCGGCGATGCCGTATCCGACCATCGCGCTGCCGTCGTCGGGCGTGTAGGCCCAACGGGTCAATCCCTCGTTGACCACCGTGCCGCCCGCCTTGCCGATGTCGGCCACTCGCAGCACGTCGCCGGTCAACGCGTAGCTCCGGCCCTGCTTGTCCCCGACGTCCAGGTGGACGACTCGCTGGGTCAGACCGTCCTCCGCGAGCTCGGTCCGGATCTGCCACTCCTCGACGCTGGTCACTTGCCCGTCCTCGAAGACCCACCCGCGGTGCAGGTCGCCGGCTGCGGTCCCGAGGCGGATGCCGCCGAGGTGGAGGGAGCGCCCGATGTTGATGCTGAACCATCTCCACATGGTGGGGCCGCCCCACCGCCGCGGGCCCCACGAGCGGTCGCGGTTGCCGAGAGCTCCTTCCCACCTGTGGGTGACCCCGTCGACCGCGACCGAGCCGGTCCAGCTTCCGGCCTGTTCGAGGTGGCCTTTTCCCGTCGTCCCCGCCGCCGCCGATGCCTGTCGGGTGCGTGGGCCGCCCGCCTGTCCGTCGGTCCCGACTGCGGGGGAGATCGCGTCGAACCGGATGTTCACGTTCAGCTGTACTGGGCGGGACGCCTCGTCGGTCGCCGGCCCGTCCAACGTGCGGCAGGTGCGGGCGACCGCGTCGACGTCGGCCGTGATGCGCCAGCTCTTCATGGCATCGAGCATCTCGAAGCGGACGCCACCCACTTCGAGCGGGGAGTCCGCCGGTCCGCGCTGCTCCTCGATGCAGCGATACTCGCCCAGCTCCCCACCGGGCAGCCACAGGGATAATCCGACGTCCCTCGTCCCCTCGTTCGGCCGGACCCCGATCCGGGTGAAGAGTCCGGTGTCGGATACCGGGTCGTAGGCGTTGAAGTAGTACGACTCGCTCCAGGCGGCATCCGATTCGACAGGGTGCGCACGGTCGTGATGCGGTTCGAGGACGGGCATGGTCTCCGGCCCATTCTGCCGAGGATCTCGGTCCCGCGACGCCCGGGCCCTGGCCTCCCCGGCTCGACCGGCCGGCGTCGCCGACCCTGCATGTGCACGACCTCGAAACGGCGGCCTGCGCCGGATGCTCGGACCGGCTCGTCGAGGGTACCGCACCGATTTCGCCTGATCGGCGGGGACATCAGGATCGAAAGGCCGCAGGTAGCGTTTGGCCATGGCAGAGGAGCCAGGCATCGACGGGCTGACCTCGTTTCTCCTGACGCTCGGTGCGACCGAGGAGCAGATCGAGACGGCCCGCCGCGAGTGCTCGATTGCCCGGCTCCCCGCCGACCTGATCCTCGGTCGGGACGCCAGGTTGAGCGCAACGGACGTCGCGGTCCGGGCCGAAGCGGACGTCGACCAGGTGGTGACGCTGTGGCGAACGCTCGGCGTCACCGTGCCCGACGAGCACCGCCGCATGTTCTCCGAGCAGGACGCGTCCTTCACCGCGGTTGCCGTTCAGCTCGAGCCGGTGGAGACCCATGCCGACGAGCTCTTCCGGGTGCTGGGCAACTCACTGACCCGTGTGGCCGAGGCGGCGGTCTCCCTCTACGTCCAGACGATCGAGCCCACGATGGACACGCCCGAGCCCGACCTTTTGAAATGGGTGATGAGCGTCGCCGACACGACCTCGCTGGCCCTCCGGCTCGGCGACTCGATGGGAGCGATCTTTGCGCACCACCTCTCGGACGCCATCGAACGCCAGCGTGCTGCCCAGTCGGACGTCGCCGATCGGACACTGTTCCGACTTGCAGTGGGCTTCGTCGACCTCGTCGGATTCACTCCGCTGTCGCAACGCACCGATCCCGCTCACCTCCTCTCCCTCATCGGCGGGTTCGAGGCACGAGCCTTCGACGTCGCCGTGGCGCACAGCGGCCGGATCGTGAAGCACATCGGCGACGAGGTGATGTTCGTCGCACTCGACGCCACTGCCGGCTGCGCGATCGCCCAGGAGCTGACCAGCGTCTACGCCGAGGACATCGAGCCTCGGGGCGGAGTGGCGTTCGGCGACGTGGTGACCCGGCACGGCGACTACTACGGGTCGGTGGTGAACTTGGCGTCCCGTTTGGCCGAGCTCGCGATCCCGAGGGAGGTGCTCGTCGATGCGCGGACGGTCTCGGAAGGAAAAGGGGGACCGTTTGAGTTCGAATCGGCAGGGCACCGCCTCCTCAAGGGATTCGAACAGCCCGTCGAGGTCTTCTCGATGATCTCCCCCGCGGCGTGACGAGGCCCCGGGCACTTTCGGACTGAACGACGAGCTCGTTGACATGGCCGAGTCGATCGCCGAGCTGTTCGCCCTTCGCGCCGACGACGACCATGCCGGCCTCGTCTTCGAGGCCCGGAGCTGGACATGGGGCGAGGTGGCCGCCGAATCGGCTGTTCGGGCAGCCGTGCTTCGTGCGACCGGTCTGGAGGGTCGCCACCTCGGTGTGCTGCTCGACAACGTCCCCGAGTACGTGTTCCTCCTCGGCGCCGCCGCCCTGACCGGATCGGTGGTGGTCGGGATCAACGACACCCGTCGCGGCGAGGCCCTTGCCGACGACGTACGCCACACCGACTGCGCGGTGGTGCTGACCGACTCGACCAAGGTGGATCTGCTGGAGGGGGTCGATGTCGGAGCACCGATCCGACCGACCGACGAACCCGGATGGACCGAGCTCGTGGCAGCGCACCGAGGCGCAGAGCTGCCCGTGGATCTTCCCGGTGGCGATGCGCTCTATCTGCTCCTCTTCACCTCGGGCTCCACCGGGGCTCCGAAGGCGGTCCGGATGACCCAGGGACGTGCGCTCCGGATGATGGCCGGCGCAGCTGCGGTGTACACGGACAAGGACGTCCTCTACTCCTCCATGCCGATGTTCCACGCGAATGCGCTCAACGGAAGCCTGTTTCCGGGGCTGGGCGCCGGCGCCTGTGTCGTCCTCAAGCGCAGGTTCTCGGCCTCCTCGTTCCTCGGTGACGTCCGCGAGCACGGCTGCACCTCTTTCAACTACGTCGGTCGCTCGCTTTCGTACATCCTCGCCCAGCCTCCGACCGACGTGGACTCGGACAACTCGCTCGTCTTCTGTGTGGGAGCCGAGGCATCGCCGCGCGACAGGAGGGAGTTCCGGCGTCGCTTCGGTTGCTACGTGGTCGAGGGCTACACGTCGAGCGAAGGCGGCGTCTCCATCAACCCGTTTCCGGGCATGCCGCAAGACGCCCTCGGCCGCCCCTCCGAGGGCATGGACGTCGCCGTCGTCGACCCGGTCAGCGGAGGGGAATGTGCCCCGGCCCGCTTCGGCCCGGATCGCGACCTTCTCAACCCCGGCGAGGCCATCGGCGAGATCGTCCGTCGCGACGACCAGGTCGTCTTCGAGGGCTACTACGCGAACGAGGAAGCCGAAGCGCAGCGGACGCGTGGTGGCTGGTTCTGGACCGGTGACCTCGGCTACCGAGACGAGGAAGGCACGTTCTACTTCGCCGGCCGGGGGACGGACTGGCTCCGGGTCGACGGAGAGAACTTCGCCGCCGGCCCGCTGGAGGCCATCCTCGGCAGACACCCCGACGTCGTCGCGACGGCTGTCTACGCCGTACCCGACTCGCACACCGGCGATCAGGTGATGGCCGCGCTCGAGCTGAGGCCCGGGGTGGTGTTCGATGCGCGGGCCTTCGCCGTGTTCTTGCAGTCGCAGTCCGATCTCGGCACCAAATGGGCACCGCGCTACGTACGGATCGTCGACGCCCTTCCGGTCACCGCCACCGGCAAGATCGACCGCACGCCCCTCCGAGCGGACCGATGGCGCACCACGGACCCGATCTGGTGGAGGAATGCCCGGGAACCCGAGTACCGACTGTTGACCGGCGCCGACATCGACGACATCGAAGCCGCGTTCGAGTCGACAGGTCGGAAGCAGCTGCTGTCTTGACGACCTCTCCGCCTTCCTGCTGTAGTTCGCCTCCCGTGACCAGCCGGATCCGCCGATGACCGACATCTCGCCCGACCGGCTGCACATCGCCGGCCGACTCGGCGTGACCGCGAGGCTCACCGATGGGGGATTCGTGCTGGAGCTCCTCCCGCGACCTGAGGTGCTCCGACACGGAGTGGTCCGGATCAGCGTGCTGTCCTTCCTCGTCGACGCGGTTGCGGGGATCGAGATCGACACCGACCCCGACGCGTGGGCGCTCACTTCGGACATGTCGGTCCGGATGCGACCGCTGCCGGCCCCGGACCGCATCGAGGCAATCGGGTCCGTCCTACGGCGAGGTCGGCGGTCGGCCACCTCCAAGGTCGAGCTCTACACCGGCACGGGTGAGCACGTCGCAACCGGAGCGATCGGCTTCGCCAACCTCCCGCGTCGTGAGGGTGATCCGCCGAAGCCCAACATGACGCCCGAGGGTTCGGTCGCCATCTTCCGGGGTCGGGCTTCGCTCGGGCGACCGCTCCGCGAAGAGGCGGGCATCGAGCGCATCGACCCGGCCAACGGCGAGGTCCAAATGGCAGTGACCCCCGAGCTGCGCAACCCGGCGGGAACCCTGCAGGGTGCAATGGTCGCGCTGGTTGCCGAAGCCGCGGTCGAGGACCTGGTGTCCACCCGCTTCGAGTCGCCGGTCGTCGTCACCGACCTCGACCTCCGCTACCTCGCGCAGGCGCACGTCGGCCCGGTCATCACCAGGTGCCGCCTGCTCGGAACGGACAGTGACTCGCCGGTCGAGGTCGAACTGATCGACACCTCGGTCGACCGGGTCACCACCCTCGTCTACGCCCGAACGGCGTCTGTACCCGGGTAGGCCGTCGGTACGATCACCAGTGCATCGGTTGCGTCGCACCGGTCCGCAGCTCGGCGAGCGGAGCGTCGTGGCGACCGACCGCCCGGCACTCCCGGGCAGTGAGAGGAGGCCAGATGGGCAACGACTATCCAGCTCCGCTGACCGAGATCGATCACGTGGAACCGGTGCCGCGGCGCGTTCGCGGTTTCGTCGGCGCCGATGTCGTCTTCGACACCCGGCACGCCCTCTACGTCTGGGAATGGCCCCACTACCCGCAGTACTACATCCCGCTCGGTGATGTGCAGTCCGGCGCGCTCGTCGACGAGGGCACCACCCAGCACGGTCGTCTGGGTTCGGTCGCGCTGCACGGACTCCGCGTCGGAGAGGTCCACCGCCCCCACGCGGCCAAGATGCTCGCGGAGAGCAAGCTCGAGCAGCTGAGCGGCACCGTCCGTTTCGAGTGGGCTGCGCTCGACGCCTGGTTCGAAGAGGACGAGCGCATCTACGTCCATCCGCGCAGCCCCTACGTCCGCGTCGACGCACTGCGCTCGACCCGGACCGTACGGGTCGAGGTCGAGGGAACCGTGCTCGCCACATCGACCTCTCCGGTGATGGTCTTCGAGACCGGGCTTCCCACCCGCTACTACCTCGACCCGACCGACGTCGACTTCTCCCACCTTCTCGCCTCGGACACGGTCACCGAGTGTCCGTACAAGGGGACGACGAGCGGCTACTGGTCGGCCCGAACCGGCGGTGAGCTCCATCCGGACGTGGCCTGGACCTACGCCTTCCCGACCCGTCAACTGCAGCCGATCGCCGGCATGATCGCCTTCTACAACGAGAAGGTCGATACCTATCTCGACGGCGAGCTCCTCGAGCGGCCGGTAACCCACTTCACTCAGAGGCGCGGCAGCGGGGGCTGACCATGTCCCGCTACGAGGCTTTGAGGTTCACTGCCCGGGCTGGCTGAACCGGAGATCCGCCATCCAGCGTGTCGCCGGCCCGGGCAGTGACCTTTCCCCCGAATGATCATCCGCCCTGACGTGCCGGGGGTCGCATCGGTCTCGGACACTCTGATCACTCGGCGAGTTTCCGCCACCCTGCCTGTATCCGATTCTGCGCCGAGCGACCGCGCCCGTCTGTCACCTAGGTGACGTTCGAGCAGAAATTCGCGCCGACAGGCGGAAAATGTCGGGACGCCGAAGGGTGCGCTCCCCGATTTTCGGCTCCCACGCTGGACGACGAGGAGGGTGCCCGAACCCCGGTCGGGGTCTCAGCCGTGCTGCCAGAACCGGTTCGCCAGGCTGCGGATGCCGGCCAACGCGGTGCGATCGAGGCGTTCGAGGTCGTCCCCGTCCATGCTCCATCCGAGAGCGCCGGCATTCTCCTCCGCCTGCTTGCGGTTCTTGGCACCCGGAATGGGCACCGCACCCTTGGCGATGATCCAGTTGAGGGCCACCTGGCTCGGGAGCTTCCCGCCGTGCTTCTCGCCGATCGACCGGAGCTGGTCGACGACCGCGTCGACCACTTCCATCGGATGGGCACTGAAGCCCCGTTTCCCGGGCGGTGGGTTGGACGCCGAGTACTTGCCGGTCAGGCGTCCTTGGCCGATCGGCGAGTAGGCGAGCGGAAGGACCCCGAGCTCCGCGCACGCGGCGAGTAGGCCGCTCGTCTCGGGCGCGCGACGCAGCAACGAGAACTCGATCTGGTTGGTCGCAAGACGCATGTCGCGTTTGCCGAGCTCGGCCGCGATGCTCCGGGTCTCCTTCGCCGAGTAGTTGGACACCCCCACTGCGTCCACCAGGCCACCGCGGTGGGCCGCGGCCAGCGCCTCGGCGAGCTGGGCGTGGGAACGCAGGCTGATCGGGCCGTGGATCTGGTAGAGCGCGACCTTCTTCACGCCGAGACGCTCGAGCGACCGGCGCAGTGCGGACTGCAGCGCACCTTGGACGTTGAGCTTCCACGGCGAGGGCATGAACTTGGTCGCGACCACCGCCTTGGCGGCTCGCGCCGGATCGGCGGCGAGGAGGCGGCCGATGATCCGCTCGCTCTCGCCCGACCCGTAGACCTCGGCGGTGTCGAACAGGGTGACACCGGCATCGATCGACGCGTCCCAGGCCTCCTCGATGGTCGATTCGGTCAAACCCGAGTCGTAGCCGCCCATGCCCCAGGTCGACTTGTCGCCCCACGCCCAGGTGCCAACCCCGAGCGGGGGAATGGTGACGTCGGTGCCGGCGAGCGTGTACGAGTCGGGCGCCATCGCCCCACCGTAACGTCCTTCGTCGGCGCCGTCTCCTGGACAGAGAAAGCTGCGACGTTCAGTCGCCGACCACGCCTTCGAGTGCCTCGCGATCGCGAACCGTCAACCGCCGCGACTCGATGTCGATCCACCCGTTCCTCTGGAACTCCTGCAGGCAGTTGTTCACCCGTTGCCGGCTCGCCCCCACACTCGCCGCGAGCTCGGTCTGGGTCACGCCGAGGCGACCGTCCTCGGTTCCGTCGGTCTTCTGCAACAGGTACTTGGCGACCCGTTGGGCCAGATCGAGGTGGACGAGGTCCGACGCGACGCCAGTCACCCGGCCGACCATGTTCGACAGGCGTTCGAGCAGGGCGACGGCCAGTGCAGGGTGCTCCTCGATGATCTGGACGATGGCCGCCCTCGAGAGGGTGAGGATCCTGCTCGGCTCGGTCGCCTGCACCGTCGCGGTGCGGGGCCCTCCGGACAGGACACCGATCTCCCCGACCGTCTCGCCCGGGAGGACGGTGTTCAGGATGAACTCGTCCCCGTCCTGCGAGTAGGTGACGACTTTCATCTGACCGGAAAGGAGGACGAAGACCGAGTCGGAGGTGTCCCCCTCGCAGATCACCACCTGACCCTTGTCGACTTCGACCTGTCGGCTCCGATCGGTCAGGTAGGCGCGGTCGGCTTCGCCGAGCACCCCGAAGACGGAGGAACCGGCGAAGGGATCACGGTCGATAGTGCCCATCTGCCCTGACCCCCGGATGCCGCCCGCCGCCCACTTCCCGCACGTTTCGAGGCGAAAACGTAACACCTGTCGCATCCGTGACAGACACGATCCCCTCGAACGCTCATGATCGCAATGGGCACGCGCAACAAGACCAGCCCGTGAGAGGAGGATCCGATGGCTTCCCGACAGAACGGTGCGTACATCTCCCAGCTCCTTCACACTGATCCGACAAGCGCGGGTTACGTTCTCGATGCGGTGTATCGCGGGCTCTCGCCCGTCCGCGTCGCGCCGCGCTTCCTGCGGCTGCGCGACGGGCTCTGGGTCTCCGCGGACGGCCTGCGGACCGAACCCGGTCCGCAGGTCCTGCGAGCCGTACCGGGTGTCCTCTGGCTCGGTTGCTGGCCGGTCCGGGTGCTGGTCGAGCTCCTCGAGTGGTCGCCGTCGGCCTGCGAGGCCGCCATCCGTCCGTCGAGCTATGGCTGGCCGGTCTGCACCGACCGCTACGCCCGTTGCGCGGCCGGCCATCTCGAGCGCCTGGTCAGCTCCCTCGAGTCAGTCGGCGGAGCGGGCATCTCCAGGGCTCGCAACAGTGCCGCCGGTTCGATCTTCATGATCAACGGCTGGAACATGACGAAGAGCCTCGAGAACGGCTCCCTCGCTCGGCGCCAGCAGCGGAGCGACGCGACAACCGCTGTTGTCGAGCCTCTCGCCTGAGCCCGCGTGCCGCCACAATGCGACCGGCCCGTCTTTCATGGTCGGCCGTCCGCCTGCGGGCACAGGGACCGAACGCCATGAGAAGGAATGAGAACACTCAAGCGAACCGCCCGATCCGCCGATCACAGAGTCAGGGACTAGTGACGCAGTACGGAAGGGGGGGTCATGGCGTCGAAGCGGCTCGCGGATCTGCGGATCGTCCGCAATCACCCGTTCTGCGCGGTGTGCGGAAGTCACGAGGACCTCGTCGTCGATCGGGACGCGGTGCCGGCGAGCCACATGGTGGTGAGCACGGTCACCGGAACCCTTCACGACGTGGAGTCCGGCAAGTCGGCTCCTCGTGTGCTCTGTGGCGAGTGCCACGCGAGGCAACACCTGGCCGACGCCTCCTGACCAGCCGTCAGCGTCCGGTGGTGCTCGCGGCTCTCAGCCGTTCGGGTCCCGTCCCGTGTAGGCGAGCAGCTTCTCCTGCGGGCTCGCGTCCGGTGGGACCGGAACCTCCGACTTGAAGACGCCGACGCGCTGCTCGTCGGTGAAACGCCCGTGGATCATCTGGTAGGCCACATCGGGCAGCCCTTCGGGCATGCTCGCGTCCTGTCCGGTCGCCTTGGCCAGATCCCAGCCGTGGAGCAGTTGATCGGCGAACGCGATCCCGAGCAGGGGGCCGGTCTTCTCGGCGACGCCGGGTTCGGAGAAGGCGCGAAGCAGTTCGGACCGGGATCGCTCGAACGTCGACACCGGATCGGCGTCCTTCAAGAGAACCGGCGGCGTCGGTGAGGGCGGTGGCAGCTCCTCCCCACAGGCCGCGCCGGTGAAGTATCGCTGGGTGTCGAGCATGTGGTTGAGGAGGGCACGAACGTCCCAACCGTCGCAACCGGTCTGCGTGTCCAAGTCGCTGGTCGCACCGCTCACCTTGGAAAGGGTCCACCCGCTCGCACGGCCGTAGAGGTCGAAGAGATCGAGCTCGTCCATGACGTCACCTCCGAGTCAGGGTCTCCGGAAGGGTACCCACACGGTTCAGAAGCGAAGCAATTCGATGCGCCAGCGGCCCCGTTTCGCGTGAGCTGGGCGTGGCGGTGTTACCGGCCCCGACGACACACCGGCGGGTTGAGATGCCAAGGAGGCAGCTCTTCCACCGGGAGCGAAGAGGGCCATCCGTGCTATTCCTTTTGCATCGCGTTCCCTCTGGCTCCGTTTGCGCCCCGGACCGCCCGTCACGGAATGGTCAGCACGGCCGATCAACTGGCGTCGAACGCCGGTATCGACGCGCTCGAGCGCGGAGGGAGCGCCGCGGACGCGATGGTTGCGGCAGCCTCGGTGATGGCCGTGGTGGGCCCCCACCTTTGCGGCCTCGGTGGGGACGTTCTGGCGATGGTGTCCGAACCGGGGAAGGACCCGGTCGCCCTCCTCTCGATCGGCCGTGCCGGATCAGGTGTGGACGTCGTTGCGTTGCGGTCCGCCGGTCACACCTCGATGCCGATGCGCGGAGACCTGTCGAGCGCACCGGTGCCGGGTGCGGTCGACGGCTGGCTGGCCCTCCACGATCGTTTCGGTCGGCTCCCTCGCGAGCAGGTCTTCGCCAGGGCGATCGCCCTTGCCGAGGAAGGGTTCACCGCGTCGCTCCTGTTGTCGCTCGCGAGCCACCTGGTGCACGACGTCCCCGGAGCTGAGGAGTTGTGTCCTTCGGGCCCGATCGACCTCGAGGCAACCGTGCGGGTGCCCGGCATCGCCCGAACGCTGAGAGCCATCGTGGCGGGCGGCCGCGACGGCTTCTACCGCGGCGAGTTCGGCAGTGAGCTTCTCCGGGTGGGCGCAGGCATGTACGCGGAGGAGGATCTGCTGGAGTCCGTCGCCGAGTGGTGTGACCCGCTGAGTCTCGGTGTCTGGGGCCACGACCTCTGGACCGTCCCGGCTCCTTCGCAGGGATACCTCACCCTTGCCGGCGCCTTCGTCGCCGAATACGCCGGGCTCGGTCTGGACCCGTCGACACCCGAGTGGGCACACCTGCTCGTCGAGGCCTCGCGGGCTGCGGGTCACGATCGCCCTGCGGTCCTCTTCGACGGCGCGGACGGGTCGAGCCTGCTCGACCCCGATCGCCTCCGCGGTCTGGCGGAACGGCTGAAG
This sequence comes from uncultured Acidimicrobiaceae bacterium, assembly GCA_963769905.1. GTDB lineage: Bacteria > Actinomycetota > Acidimicrobiia > Acidimicrobiales > RAAP-2 > Bog-756. Next base: position 511,556 of record CAVYNG010000001.1, on the reverse strand, counting down.
GACGACGTCGCCGCGCCTGCAGACGTCGAGACGACACGGAACGGTGCGGCCGATCCGTCGCTCTTCGCCGACGGCGACACGACGCACCTCTGTGCGATCGATGCCGACGGGCTCGGCATCTCGCTCACCCAGTCGAACGCGCTCGACTTCGGATCCCACGTGGTCGCCGGCTCGACCGGCGTCTTCCTCCACAACCGAGGCGTCGGCTTCTCCCTCGTCGAGGGACACCCGGCCGAGCTCGGCCCGGGCCGCCGCCCTCCGCACACCCTCTCGCCGATGCTCGTCACTCGCGGAGGCGAGCTCATCCACCTCGCGGGGGCCATGGGCGGGGACGCCCAGCCGCAGATCCTCCTCCAGCTGGTCGCGCGGCTGCTGCACGCCGGTCAGGACCCGGCGACCGCGATCACCGCCGCCCGCTTCGCGTTGAGCGCACCGACGGCCCCCCCGTTCCGCCTGTGGTGGGGGGACCTGACGATCTGTCTGGAGTCACACGCACCGCCCGCATGGGGGCCGGGCCTGGCAGAGCGTGGCCACACGGTCCAGCTGCTGAGCGCATTCGATCCGACCGCGGTCGGGTGCGCGCAGATCATCTCGGTGTCAGGCGACGGTGAAGACCGCCACTACGTGGGCGCGACCGATCCGAGGAGCCCCGAGGGGCACGCGGCGACTCGGTAAGGGCCCCGGCCGATCACTCGTCGCAGCACGCCCCGGGCGCACAGCCGGTGGCGAAGGGCGGTGAGCCGGGCAGGGTCGTGGTGGTCGTGGTCGGCACGGTCGGGCAGGTCGTCGTGGTGGTGTTCGGTGCCGTCGGTGGTGGCGCGGGCGCGACCCCCGTCGCGAGTGGGAGCGGCTGCGGAGCCGTGGTGGTCGTGGTCGGTGGGGATGCCGGCGGCGCGCAACGGAGGTGGCACGCGGCGGCCGCCCGGGCGCGTGAGATAGTGCAGGCGTGTCGATTGCCCCGATCGAAGCGTCGGTGCTCCGTCTGGACGACGACGGCGTGACCCTCCTCGGTGGCTGGTCGGCGACGAGCGGGTACCGGCACTTCCCCCGCGCGGCGGTCTGTCCGTTCACCGGCGCGGACGACGTCGATCCGGTCGACCTGCCGAGGACCGGCACGGTCTGGCTGCACACCACCGTGCACCTCGCACCACCCGGCTACTCGGGACCGGTTCCTTACGGGCTCGGCATCGTCGAGCTCGACGGCGAGCCGCTGCTGCGGATCGTGACCCGGCTCGACGGCAAGGAGCTCGCTCCCGGCAGCCGGGTCCGCCTCGAGGGCGAGGAGCTGCCCGGCCCCGACGGCGAGCCGACCCTCACCTGGGTGTTCCGTCGATGAGCGAGGTCCGGATCGCCGGGGTGGGCCTTCATCCCTTCGGTCGCTTCGAAGGGGTGTCCGCCACCGACATGGGGGTGGTCGCGGTTCGCGCCGCCCTCGCCGAGGCCGGACTCGGCGTCCGCGACGTGCAGGCGGCCTTCTGCGGCACCGCTTACGGCGGGGTGGCGTCCGGGCATCGCGTGCTCGGCGCGCTCGCCGGCACCGGCATCCCCATCTACGACGTCGAAGCGGGGTGCGCGTCGGGTGGCGCGGCTCTCCAGCTCGCCGCCGCGTCGATCGCGTCGGGAGAGCACGACCACGTCCTCGTCTTCGGCATCGAGAAGATGCCCAAAGGAGTCATCCGCTCGTCGTTCTTCGCTCCGTGGCAGGAGGCGGCGGGGCTCAGCCCCGCGCCCGCCTACTTCGCGCTGCGGGCCGAGCGACTGCTCGACGACACCGGCCTGACCGTCGAGGACCTCGCCGAGGTGGTGGTGAAGAACCGCGCGCACGGCGTGCACAACCCGGACGCGATGTTCCAGAAGGCGGTGACCGCAGAGGAGGTCCTCGGGTCACGGATGGTCTGTCCGCCGCTCACCCTCTTCATGTTGTGCTCGCCGAACGAGGGTGCCGCGGCGGTCGTCCTCGGCCGCGGGGGGGACGGGGTCCGAGTGGCGGGCATCTCGCTTCGCTCGCACCTCCCGGGCAACGTGCTCGGCGAGGACACCCCGATGAGCGGCATCGAGGACGCCGACATCACCTCTCCCACCGCGCTCGCTGCCGAGGACGCCTTCAAGCAGGCGGGCCTCGGGCCCGACGAGGTGGACGTCGTCGAGTGCCAGGACACCGACGCCGCGCGCGAGCTCATCACCTGGGCGGAGCTCGGGCTCTGTGCGCCCGGCGAGCAGGCCGCCATCCTCGCGGAGGGGAGCGCGAAGGTCGGCGGCCGGCGACCGATCAATCCGTCGGGCGGGCTCCTCTCGAAGGGAGAGCCGCTCGGCGCGTCCGCCCTCGGCCAGGTGGTCGAGATCGTGCGCCAACTGCGCGCGAGCGCGGGCGCGCGCCAGGTCGAGGGGGCCCGGGTCGGGCTCGCGCACGTGATCGGCCGCGGCGCCAACGCGTGCGTGACGCTGCTCGTTCGTTAGCGGGAAGGAGCCGAGCGATGACCACCCATGGGAGCGACGTGGACCGGAGCGCCGAGTGGGAGGCGCTGAAGGCCAAGTACCTCCGGCCACCTGGCGAACGTCCGCGCTCTGCGGCCCGCGGACTCCACCACTTCGCCATCCTCTCGAGCGACGTCGAGCGGACCATCGCCTTCTATCAGGACCTGTTGGAGTTCCCCCTTGCCGAGCTCTTCGAGAACCGCGACTACCAGGGATCGACCCACTTCTTCTTCGACGTCGGCAACGGCAACTACCTCGCGTACTTCGACTTCCCCGGCCTCGACCTCGCCCCCTACCGCGAGGTGCTCGGCGGGCTCCACCACATCGCCATCTCGGTCACCCCCGAGCAGTGGGAGCGCCTGGTCGAGAAGCTCCAGGCGGCCGACATCCCGGTCCACGTGGTGAACGGCGACTCCGCCTACTTCCCGGGTCCCGACGGCGAGCGGCTCGAGCTCCTCTCCTACCCGTTGAACGACATGTACGGGACCGTGGTCGGCTGAGCGACCCGGGCCCGACCGGGCCCGCACGGTGGCAGCCGATGGCCGGAGCGCCGCGCTCCTGGGATACTCGTCCTGCAGGAAAGGGATGCCTCATGCCGTACTCCGAAGGCCGGCTGGTCCACGACGCCGACGCCCACATCATGGAGACCCCGATGTGGCTGCGCGACCACGCGGAGGCGAAGTTCCGTGAGCGGTTGCCGGTCCTCGGCTACACGAGCGGCAACGAGCTGCGCCAGACCGGCAGTCCCGAGGAGCAACAGCACGACCTGCTCGCCTCCTTCGAACGCCTCCACGAACGCCACGGCTCGGCCGAGTACCGCGCCGACGAGGAGGCCGAGATCATGCAGCGCAAGAACTTCGCCGCGACCGGGGGTTTCATCGCAGAGGACCGCTCCCGGGCGCTCGACCTGCTCGGCTTCTCCAGCCAGCTGATCTTCAACACCTTCCACAACCGGCGGCTGCGCGATCTCGAGCACGGCGGTGACGTCGCGCTCGCCTACGCGGCAGCCCGCGCGCACAACCGCGGGATGCTCGAGTTCTGCTCGGTCGACCCGCGCCTCCTCCCGTCCTGCTACGTGCCGCTGGTCGACCCGGAAAGGGCGCTCGAGGCGGCCAAGGATTCACTGGCGGAGGGCGCGGCCGCGCTGCTCGTCGCGTCGGGATGCCCTCCCGCGTTCTCACCCAGCCACAAAGACCTCTTCCCGGTCTGGGCGGAGGCCGAGGGGGCCGGCATCCCGGTCGTCTTCCACGTGGGCGGCACCGGGGATCTGGTCGACCCGCACTATTTCGTCAACGGCTTCCCGGTGCCGCCGGACTTCCACGGCGGCGACGAGAACTTCCGCTCGGTCGACTACATGGGGATCCCGGTCCCGCCGGCCCAGACCCTTGCCACGCTCATCTTCGACGGGGTGCTCGAGCGCTTCCCCGACCTCCACATCGGGGTGATCGAACAGGGCGCGATCTGGGTGCCGTCGTGGCTGCGCCAGATGGAGTCGGCGTTCGAGGCCTTCTGCCGCCACGAGGAGCGGCTCCAGCAGCTCTCGCTCCGGCCGTCGGAGTACGTGCACCGACAGGTGCGGGTCACCCCGTACCCGACCGAGGACGTCGGCTGGATCGTGAGGGAAGCCGGCGCGGACCTGGTGATGTTCTCGTCGGACTACCCGCACGTGGAGGGCGGCCGTAAGCCGATCGAGAGGTTCGAGGCCTCGCTCGGCGCCGCGAGCGAGGAGATCCGGCGCCAGTTCTACGTCGACAACTTCCTCTTCCTCATGGGGACGGCCGCGACAGCGTTGGCGGCCTGAACGGCTCCTCGCTTCGCTGGGCGACGCCCGCCCGGTAGCGGACCTCGCGGTGGCGGGCCGAGGGCACCCGGGTCCCTCCGAGGAGTCCGCCGGTCAGGTTGAGCGGGTCGGCACCGGCGACGGTGACCTCCGCACCCTTGGTCGGATCGCGACGGACCTCCGCCAGCAGAGCCGCCGCTTCGGGCGTCGCGTACTGCTCGCCGGAGACCCCCGCCACGAACCGGCCGCCGAGGGCTTGGCCGCGGGCCTCGAGGCGTCGCAGCGCCCGGATCACGTTCCGCCAGGGGACCCGGTAGGACTCGCGGCCCCAGACCTCCCAGCAGACCACGCCCCACCGGTCGAGCAGCTGCCAGGCGACCGCCTCGGCCAGCTCCTCCTCGGCCGGCCCGGCGAGGCCGGCGGCCCCGGTGATCTCGGGATCGGGAATGAGCGACCAGCGGCCTTCACCGACGCCGCTCCCGACCCCGCTTCGTTGGCGACGCAGCGCGGACCGGCGGACGACCGGCCGGGTCCGGCCGCTCCGGAACCGGGCGCGGGTGCGCGCGGCGAGGAGCGCGCGGACTGCGGCGAACGCATCGGCGGTCACGAAGCCGCGCGCGACGAGGTCCCAGAGCCCCTCGTCGACGTCGCCGGCGAGGCGACCGGTGGCCGGCGCGAGCTCGGACCGGAAGCACGCGCCCCTCTCGCGCAGCAGGGCCAACACGTCGGCGGCCGCACCGTGTGCCGGCTCGACGAGCTCGCGCTCGGCACGGACCGCGGCGAGTGTCCATGCCAGATCCACGCGTGCCACGAGCGCCAGCGGCGTCGCCGGGGAAGGGGTGGCCGAGCCGCGCCGCGGGGTCGGGGAACCGCGGTCTGCGTCTCCGGTCGCGGCCTTCTCCGTTCGCGGCGTGAGCCGGCCCCAGGCGACCTCGCCGGAGAGGCAGAGCTCGTCGAGCCAGCGCGGGTCGTACCCGGTCACCCGCGCGGGGAGCACGTGGCGCTCCCACTCACCGGCGGCCACCTCGACGCCCTGGAGCTGTTGGATCACCTCAAGCAGACCCGCGCGGCCTTCGGCCTGGGTACCGGCGGCGACGTGCTGCCAGCACGCGAGGAAGCGGACGTAGTCGCTGATCGAAGTCGGCTCGACCCGCTGGCGGCGTCGACGACGGCTCGCGGCGTGCAGGCGCACGAGGAGGTGACGCGCGCACCAACGTCCGTCGGGCAGCGCGATCGCGGACCCGGCGGCCTCCAGCCGGGCGAGACCGGTGCGAGCGCGCGCCTCGGTCAGGGGAGCACCGCGTACCGATCCGGCCGGCAGCTCCTCGTCGGCGACGAGCCGCTCGACGGTGACCGGACCCGCGAGGTCGAGATGGCCGTTCATGCACTCGGCGAGTGCCTCGTCGGCCTCGACCGCCGGATCGGCGAGCGAGCGTGCCAGTGCCTCCGCCCACTCGCGACGCTCGGCCGGGGCCCAGGCGCCCTCGACCACCAGCACCCGGCCGTCGGCTTGCAGCGCGTCGAACCATTCCTGCCACTCGGCCACCGGCCGCGCGAGCACGAGCGAGAGGAGCAGATCGTGGAGCTCGTCGGGGTCGCGCGGTTGCGGGCGGATCTGGTCGAGCACCTCGGCCGCCGCGCCCTCGTCGATCGGGGCGAGCTCGCCGGGCCCGACCGGCAGTCCCCCCGGCAGGCCGTTCGGGCCGAGGGGTGGGAGGCCCCGCGGCACCGCCACCGCCCGGGTCCGGCGCTCCTCGAGCGGCGCGCCGTCGAGGAAGGTGTACGGCTTGCCGTTGAGGATGCCGTGCGAGAGCGGGGAGGGCTCGGCCGCCTCGACACAATGGACCGCGATCCGCCCCGACTCGAGCTCCCCGAGGAGCTCGACGAGGCCGGCCGCGTCGAGCGGCTCCGAGAGGCAGTCGTCGACGGTCTGGCGCACCAGCACGTGGTCGGGCACCGCGACCGGCCCCGGCCCCGTGTTGTCCTGGCACGCGGCGAGCGCGGGCCAGGCCGCGGCGAGGAGATCGTCGGCCTCCATCCGCTGCAGATTGATCGGACGGCGCTGTCCGCCGCGCTGGCGCGGGAGGACGAGCGCTCGGTTGAGGTTCCACCGCCAGCGCGCCCCGAGCATCGGGTGCTGGAGGACCGCCTGGGTCAACGTCTCGGTCGCGGTGTGGCTCGAGAGCATCTTCGGCACGTCGGGGAGCGGAAAGCTGTGCTGGGGGCCGAGGGAGAGCACGACCGTGTCGTCGTCGGCCGCGGCCTGGAGCTCGAAGTCGAACGAGACGCAGAACCGCTTGCGCAGCGCGAGGCCGAGGGCGCGGTTGATCCGTCCCCCATGGGGTGAGTGCACGATGAGCTGGGTGCCCTCCGACTCGTCGAAGACCCGCTCGATGACCAGGCGGTCACGGGTGGGCAGCGCGCCGAGCGCGAGGAGGCTCGCGCCGAGGTAGGCGACCACCTGCTCCGCGACCTCCTCGGAGACCCCGGCCTCTTCGCGGACCCGTGCGCGCGCGGCTTCACCGTCGCCGGTGGCGAGCATCGGCTCGAGACCCGCGCGCAGCGCACTCACTTCGTCGGAGAGCTCGGCCGTGCGGGCGGGCGCTTCCCCGAGCCAGAAGGGGATGGTCGGCGGGAGGTCGCCCGCGTCCAACACCCGCACGGTGCCGGTCTCGACCTTGTTCACCCGCCACGAGTGGGTGCCGAGGAGGAAGATGTCCCCCGCGGTCGCCTCGACCGCGAAGTCCTCGTGCACCGAGCCGACCGTCGTGCCCTCGGGGTCGAGCACCACCCGGTAGTCACCCGTCTCGGGGATCGCTCCGCCGTTGGTGAGTGCAGCGAGCCGCGCCCCGCGCCGCGCCCGCAGGCGACCGTTGACCGCGTCGTGATGGAGGTGCGCGCCGCGCCGGCCCCTGCCGGTCTGGATGCCCCAGGAGACCAGCTCGACCACCTGGTCGAACGTCTCGCGGGAGAGCTCCGCGTAGGGCGCGGCCGCCGTCATCACCTCGTAGAGCGCACCGACCTCGTACTCCTCGGCCGCCGCGACTTCGGCCACCACCTGTTGGGCGAGCACGTCGAGCGGCGCGACGGGCGGCCGGAGCAGGTCGAGGTGGCCGGCCCGGACCGCGGCGAGCAGCGCGGTGCACTCGACCAGCTCGTCGCGGGTGAGCGGGTAGAGGCGGCCCGCCGGGGTGCCCTCGAGCTGGTGGTTGGCTCGGCCGACCCGTTGGAGGAAGGTGCCGATGGCCCGCGGGGAGCCGATCTGGCAGACCAGCTCGACCGGTCCGACGTCGATCCCGAGCTCGAGCGAGGCGGTCGCGACGAGCGCGGCGCAGGTCGCCGGCGCGCAGTCGTTGCTCGACGATGCGGCGACGAGCCGCCGAGAGGCTGCCGTGGTGGGCGGCCACCTGTAGGGAGGGATCGATCGGGCCGCCCTCGCGGAGGAGGGCGGCCATCGGCGTGCCTTCCTCTCGTGAGGCTCCCTCGGGACGGGGGGCGGTGCGCTCCCCGGTTCCCTCGAGACGCTGGGCGAGCAGGTGCGCCACCCGCTCGGCCATCTTCCGCGTGTTGACGAACACCAACGTGGTCCGGTGTTCGAGCACGTGCCCGGCGATGCGGTCGAGCACGTCGCCGAACTGCGCTCCGCTCGCCACCGACTCGAGCTCGCTCTCGGGCAGCTCGATGGCCACGTCGAGATCGCGGCGGTGCCCGCAGTCGATGACGGTGGTCGGACGCCGGATCGGGTCGCCACCCGACAGTAAGCGGGCGACCACGTCGAGCGGGCGCTGGGTCGCGGAGAGGCCGATGCGCTGCAGGCGGCCGCCGCGCGACTCGACCAGCTTGGCCAGCCGTTCGAGGGTCAGTGCGAGGTGCGAGCCCCGCTTGTCGCGGGCGAGGGTGTGGACCTCGTCGACGATGACGGTGTGCACGTCTCCGAGCACCGCGCGCGAAGAGGCAGCGGTGACGAGGAGGTAGAGCGATTCGGGGGTGGTGACCAGCAGGTCGGGAGGAGAGCGTCGCATCGCCGCCCGCTCGGCCGCCGGCGTGTCGCCGGTACGCACCGCGACCGACATCTCCGGTCCGTCGATTCCGAGCCGGGCCGCCTCCTCGGCGATGCCGGCGAGAGGGACCTGGAGGTTCTCGTGCACGTCGACCGCGAGCGCGCGGAGCGGCGAGACGTAGACGACGCCCGTCCCGGTGGGCGCATGGTCGGTATCGCCGGCGGCGTCGTGGCGCGCGTCCGCCTCGTGGGCGCGGTAGGCGGCGTCGATCGCGACGAGGAACCCGGTCAGTGTCTTACCGGTGCCGGTGGGCGAGGCGACCAGCACGTCACCGCCCTCACGGATGCGCGGCCATGCGAGCTGCTGCGGCTTGGTCGGCCCGTTCGGGAACCGGGCCGCGAACCAGCTGGCCACCGCCGGGTGGAAGTCGGAGAGGACCGGATCGGTCAGACCGGTGGGATCAGTCGTCGCCACGAGTGCGCTCCAGCCTACGGGCGGGCTGTGACGCCTTGATCGGGAGCGCTGATCGGACTGCGGTGCTCAGACGAGCGCTGATCGGACTGCGCTGCGCAGAGCGGCGCTGCTCAGAGGGAGTCGTGGGAGTTGGGGAGGGTCTTCGAGATCCAGGCCAGGCCGATGCACATCTCGTCCGACGATCCGTCGCCCCAGGTGACGAAGTGGGAGGGGGAGCTCCGCAAGGCGGGCAGCTCCTGTGCCAGCGTCGGGTCGTAGGTGCAATTGACCTGGAGTTGCTCGCCCGCGTGGACCGCGATCGGCGTGCTCAGGTTGTACGCCTTCTGGTAGTGGAAGTTGTAGTCGGGGACGCTGAGCACGGTCTCGGCTTGGGGAGTCCCCGGGTCGAGGACCAGCGTGAAGCTGCGCCCGAGCAGGTGCATGTGGGCCTGGGCCCGGACGATGTACCCGGTCGTGTCGATCGTCGTGTTGCACGTGGCGGTGTCGCCGACCGGCGGGTTCGAGGGATCGTGCCCGCAAGCGGCCTCGATCCCGTCCACGATCTGGGCCGACACCGGTCCGAAGCGCTGTGCCTGGTTGGCGAGCGACGCGGAGCGGACGCACAACGGGCCGGTGACGCCGGCCGGGCACGGCAGGTCCGGTGGTGCCAGCGCCATGTCGAGGTGCAGCGGGAGCAACGGCGTCGATTCCGGCACGGTGTCGAGGATGAGCGAGTCGCGGACCGGGTTGTCGCCGACGAGCAGGTTGTAGTGGACCTGCATGATCACGAGGCTTCCGACCGGCAGCGCGATCCCGGTTCCCTTGGGCAACGTGTCGGCGCCGTGCCCGGGAGCCCAGACGCTCAACAAAGGTGTGCTGAGGAACTGGGTGAGTGAGCCTCCGGGTAGCGAGGGCGACCCGAAACACGTCCATCCCTTCCCACCGGTCTGGGCGTCGACACCGAGGGCGGTGGGCGCGACCGAGGGCGGCACCAGGGCGAGGTCGGCGTGGTGGTCCTCGGGGCTGCCGGGCACGAACTGGCTCGAGGTGATGTACGAGTCCTGCGTGACGTGAGGATTCATCAGCGTGCAGTGGTAGTCGTCGGTCGCTCCGGGCGGAGCCTTCGGGGTGTAGGTCCCGGACACGAGCGAGATGGTCCTGGTCGTCGGCGCGCTCGCTCCCGAAAGGGCCATCGGGACCGCCACCAGCAGTGCGACGAGGGCCACGACCGCGAGGACCGCCACGATGACACGGGGCTTCCGCGAGAAGAGACCAGTGCGGCGCTTTCCCCCTCCGGTCGACCCCGAACCGTCGCCTGCGTCTTCGACGGCCGTCTGTTCGATCAGCTCGTTCATCCTTCTCTCACCCCCAGGAGAAACGCGACTGTAGGTGCTGAACTTCGCTCTCGCCGAGGGAACGCGCTCGCAGAAACCCTAGGTTCCAGGCCGCGTCCGTCGACGGATCGTGACCTCGAGCCAACCTCCTCGCCGGCGCTGCGTATGCTCTTCCCGCACCGCAACCATTGGGGGGTAGAGGCGGACATGTCCAGGTCGAACCACCGGCGCCGGTTCGTGCGCCGTTACCTGGTGGCGACAGCCGGCGTGGTGCTGGCGATCACCGGCCTCGCCTGGGCCGGGCTCGCGACGGGCACCTTCGTGGGCTTCGAGCGGGCAGCCACCGACTCCTTCTTCCCCGCAGCGCCCACCAGCCCTCACGTCGCGGTGGTGGGCATCGACGCCAATTCGGTCAACCAGATCGGCGCCTATCCGTGGAGCCGGCAGGTCTGGACCCAGTTGGTCGAGCGGCTCGACCAGGACGGCGCGGCGGTGTTGGCCTTCGACGTGATCTTCTCCCCGCAGCGCCCGGGTGACGCCGACCTCGCCACGGCGCTCGCCCACGCCCACGCGAGCATCCTCGGCGCGCAGTTCAACACCACCCCTGCCTCCGCGGGTGGGCCACCGGTCGCGGTCACCGGCACCCTCCCGGTCGCGCCCATGTCGCAGGCGGCCACCGCGATCGCGCACGTCGAGGTCAATGCCGACGCAGCGGACGGAGTCGTCCGCAGCGTGCCCCTCTACGTCCAGTCGAAGAACGGCGCCCTTCTGCCCTCGCTCTCGCTGGCCGCGGTCTTGGCCTACCACCACCAGAACGCCAACGCACCGCCGACGGTCCGTCCCGAGGGGGTGCAGGTCGGCAACCGGCTGATCCCGACGGACAGCACCACCACCATGACGGTCAACTTCTCGCAGACCCTCACCGATCCCACCCGGGTCATCTCGGCGGTCAACCTGCTCGACGGGAAGGTCGCCGCGAAGGCGGTGGCCGGGAAGATCGTCGTCATCGGGGTCACCGACCCGACCCTCGGCGACCAGAGGTTGGTGCCGACCGACAAGTCGACCGGATTGCCGGGCGTACTCATCCACGCCAACTCGATCAACACCATGCTGACCGGTGACTACCTGGTGCATGCGAGCCAGACCGAGACACTGCTCTGGACAGCGGCGCTCGCCGCGCTGATGGCGCTGCTGGTGCTCCTCCTCCCGGTGTGGGCGTCGACCCTCGCGGGTCTCGTCCTGCTGGTGGGCTACCTCTGGCTGAGCCTCGTCGAGTTCGACAACGGCACGGTCATGGACCTCGTGTACCCCACCCTCGGTCTGATCGTCGCCTACATCGCGTCGATGGCACTTCGGTATTTCGGCGAGACCCGCCAGCGGCGGAGGGTGACCGCGTTGTTCTCGCAGTACGTGCCAGGGGAGGTGGCCCGCCGGCTGATCGACGAGGACCGGGTCGCGGCCGCCATCCAGGGGGAGCGGGTCGACCTGTCGGTCATCTTCTGCGACCTGCGCGGGTTCACCTCTCTCTCCGCGACGCTCCAGCCCACCGCGGTGCGCACCATGCTCAATGCCTTCTACAAGCACATGACCGAATGCGTGCTGGCCAACGACGGCACCATCATGAAGTACGTCGGCGACGAGGTCTTCGCGGTCTTCGGGGCCCCGCTGCCGAACGAGCACCACCGCGAAGCGGCGATCGCCTGCGCGCTGGCCATGCAGCACGCCGCGCCGGAGTTCGACCGCGACCTCGTCGACCTCGGCATCCCGAACGTGCGCTTCGGGATCGGTGTCAACTCCGGGCCCGCGGTCGCCGCCCACTTCGGCGATGGCCGGCGACGCCAGTACGACGTGGTGGGTGACACGGTCAACATCGGTGCCCGGCTCTGCGGGGCAGCGAAGGACGGAGAGATCGTCTGCTCGGCCGCCGTGTTCGAGGGCGTGGACCCGATCCCGCCTCACGAGGCGCTCGGGCCGGTGGCCCTCAAGGGTGTGACCCGTGACCTCGGGCTGGTGCGCCTCGTCGTGGAGCTGCCGTCCGATGCGCCCGCCGAGGAGTCCGGCACCCCGCTCGGCACGGTTCCCGCTTGATCGGAGCCGGCATCGAGGCGGCGGGCCGATCTCACTCGACAATTGTCTGGGCCGGTGATAGAACCATCCCAGCTTGGGGCAGGGACAACCCCCAGCTCATCGGCGGGATTTCGCGTCCGGCTCGGCGGAGGACGAGCGATAAATGAATGGCCATCGTGGGGTGATAGGGGGATTGCGAGTCGGAGCCTGCCTGTTCGTGGTGGGCCTGGTGGCGGCTGCCTGCTCGTCCTCGACCCCGACGGCCGGCAAGCTCAAGGTCAGCCAGACCCATGTGAAGTCCGCCCAGCCCTCGCAGCCGGCGACCGAGGCCCAGAGCGGCGACAGCGTGACCCCGGGCCAGGTGCTGAGCACCGACTCGACCGGCCTCGCCCAGGTCAGCTATCCGGACGGCTCCCTCACCCGGCTCGACTCGGACACCATCTTCAAGGTCGTCGCGCTCACCGCCAACTCCGGCAGTCGCCAGACCCTCGGGTCGGTGAGCGGCGGCAAGGTGTGGAACAAGGTCAGCAAGCTCTCGAGGTCCGGCTCCTTCGAGGTGGAGGCCGGTGGGACGACGGCAGCGGTGCGAGGGACGTCCTTCGCCGTCGAGTGTACGAGCGGCAGCGGCTGCGACATCATCTCGGTGATCCACACCGTGGTGGTGACCAGCTCCTCGACCGGTCAGACCACGACCCTCCCGCCCACCTTCGAGGTCAACGCGGACAACGGCGTGCTGGGCAACCGGGTCCAGCTGACCGCGGCCGAGCTGGCCGCCGACTCGTGGATCCAGTCGAACCTGAAGAAGGACGGCGACAAGCCCTTCACCGCACCGCCGGCCCCGAAGCCGACCCCGCCGCCGCCGACCCCGCCACCGGCCGCGCTGCCGTTCACGCCGCCGCCTGCGCCGGCGGTGATCCAGAGTTGCTACGCCGGGTGCGCGCCGCCGACGGTCATCGGCAGCTCGGTCTCGCCTTCTGAGCCCGGTTCCGGCGTGGCCGGCTCGTCGACCTCGACCGGAGGGACGTCGGGTTCAGGCTCCGGTTCGGGTTCGGGGAACGCTGCCGCGAGCAGCTCGTCGGGGATCGCCGGGCTCCCCTTCACCGGTGCCGACCTCGTGCAACTCGCGTTGATCGCCCTGGTCCTGATCACGCTCGGCTGGCTCCTGATGATCCGCCCGCGCAAGCGCTCGGGCGACCAACAGCCCCACTGAGGGAAGGGCCGGGGTAACCCGGCTGCCCTTGATTCCTGAAGTCGCGTCGGGCTGAGGGCGTCGCCCGCGGGGAGTTCCTGCCGAGCCGACCCTCCCCGGGCCGGCGCCCGCTCAGCGGTGCTTCACTCCTCCTCGTCGTCGTCGATGGTGTCGACGATCAGCACGGAGCAGTGGGCATGGTGGGCCACCGTGTTGGGGACGCTGCCGAGCACTCGGCGTGCGCCACGCATCCCCTTGTTGCCGACCACGACCAGATCCACGTTCTCGCGCTCGGCGATCTTGACGATCGCATCGGAGGGCGAGCCGGTGGCCGCGTGCACCTCGACCTCCAGCCCTTGTTTCGCCGCGATCTCCGAGAGGTTCCGGAGGAGGGCGTCCGCGGGGTGGACCGACTGCGAATACCGCAGCTCGGGCGGCAGATCGTCGGCGCGGACCGACTTCGGGTCGTAGGCCGTCACAATGTGAAATTTCCCTCCGGCGAGCTTGGCGATCTCCGCCGCTGCGACCACCGCTTTCCGCGCGGTTTGTGAATCGTCCGCTCCGACGAGCACCGTCTGAAACATGGTCGTCCTTCCCGTCCACGCCGATCCGGCTGCCGTGGAATCCGACCGGCTGGGCTCCCACTTTGTTCTGCCGGATGCTACTGCGCCGGTTCGCTCCACATCGTTGACAGACCTGCGAGACCTCGGTGCGGCTCGCCGAGCGCAATCCGCCGACGCGGTGGCTTCCTCCTCATGTCCTTGGCAGGCCCAACACTCGATCGATGTCCATGAGGTGGTGACGCGCTTCGTGCAGTGTGTTCACCGCCATCCACGCGACGGAGAGCTCCTCTCCCTCGCGGACGCCGACACGCTGCCACTCGGTTCCGCTGATCTCACCGAACAGCGCAGCCAATCCCGCGGAATTGTCCGCCATCTCCTGTGCGACCGACGCGGGACTCTGCTCGTTGTAGGCACGTTCGATCGCCACCTCGTCGCGGCGCATCTGTGGCAGCTCGGGGCGCTCCTCGGCGAGAACCGTCCGGACACGCCGGTCGTAGAGGGCGAAGCAGTCCCGTACGTGGCAGGCGTACTCCAGTGCCGACCAGGTGGACGGATCGGGGCGTTTCCGGAGCTGCTCCTCGTCCGTCGAATCGGGCACGAGACGGGTCCGGTACTCCGCGACCAGCGGTTCGAGCCGTTGCCCGACCGAGCTCGGTGGCGTTGCGTCGAAGTCGAGGCCGCATTCCGGACAGATCCACCCGGGCCGGGGAGCATCCCAGCCGGCGTACAAGGACATGGACGCTGAGCTATCACACCGGCGCCTCCCTTTGCGATCGACGGGCGTCCGGTCGGGCGCCCCTCCGGCACAGACCACGCCCTACGGCACGTGTGTTTAGATGACGACGACGTCGGGGGTGAGAGGACGCCGGGTGGGAACAGGTGTGACCGAGCTTTCGGAGCTGGCGCTCTTCGAGAGCTGCTCCGCCGGTGATCTCGAGCGGCTGTCGGCGGCGGTCACCGGCGCCCGTGAGATCTCCGAGGGTTCGGTCCTCTGCCTCGAGGGGGAGATCGCCGACCGGTGGTGGATCGTCGTCGAGGGCACCGCCGAGGTCACCATCGGCGGTCTCTACGTGGCCACCATCGGCCCGGGTGAGTCGATCGGTGAGCTCGCCCTCCTCGACGGCAAGACCCGGCATGCCACGGTCACCGCGGGCTCCGACATGGTCGTCCAAGAGGTGGACGGCACCCGGTTCCTCGAGCTCCTCGCCGAAAGCCCGGATGTCACCCTCGCGCTCCTTCGCGAGCTGGCGGTCCGGCTCCGAGTCACCAACGAGCTCAACGTCCGACCCCCCGGGCTCGCCGGCACCGCCGGCAGCGATCAGCGGCCGGCCCGAGCGGCGCACCCTCGCCGGGCGGCCGCCCGCGGGTCGGTCGCGGTCACCTTCAATCCCTTCGCTCCCGGCTACTTCGCGAACCCGTACGACCAGTACGCGGAGCTCCGGCAGCACGAGCCGGTGCACTTCGACCGGCTGACCGGCGCGTACATCCTCACCCGCTACGCCGACGTCCACCGCCTCGCTCGGGACCGGTCGCTGACCGTCGGGATCGACCATGCGTTGCCGACCCCGGTCCTCGATGCCGAGAGGGCCCGTGACGTCGCGGGTGGCGGCGTGACCCACCGGATGATGCTGCGACGCGACGGCGACGACCACGCGCGGCTCCGTCACTTGGTGACCAAGGCCTTCACCCCGAGGGCGATCGCCGCCTGGCGGGAGCGCACCGAACTGGTGGTCGATCGTCTGCTGGCGGACCTCGAGGAGCGTGACTCGATCGACGTGATCGACCAGTTCGCCGCGGTCTTCCCGGACCAGATCATCTCGGAGATGCTCGGGATGCCGACCGGTGACGCCGGCCGGCTTCGGGGGTGGTCCGAAGCGATGACCAAGACCATCGATCCGCTCAACTCGCCCCGAGAGGAGGCCGCCTCGATCGAGGCGAGCCGCGCGATGGTCGGCTACGTCGAGGCGGTCATCGAGTCGAAGCGAGCATGTCCAGCTGACGACATCCTGACCGCCCTGGTGCAGGCCGAAGAGTCGGGCGATCAGCTGAGCCGCGACGAGGTGGTCGCCCAGGTGATCCTCCTCTACGCGGCGGGGCACGAGAACGCCCGCAATCTTGTGGGCAACGGCCTCGTCCACCTGTTCGAGTTCCCCGATCAGCTCGATCTCCTGCGAGCGCACCCCTCCCTCGACACCAACGCGATCGAGGAGTTCATCCGCTTCGATTCGCCGGTCCAGTTCTCACGCCGCATCGCGGTCGAGCCGATCGACCTCGACGACGCGGAGATCGCCCACGGGTCGGTCCTCCTCCTCGGCCTCGGTGCCGCCAATCGCGATCCGGACAAGTGGGGACACGACGCCGACGGCTTGGACCTGGCTCGGCCGCGCGCGAACGAGCACGCCTCCTTCGGTGGAGGCCCGCACCACTGCCTCGGCTCGTCCCTCGCCCGTCTCGAGGCACAGGTGGCGTTGCCGAGGTTGGTCCGACGCTTCCCACGCATGGCATTCGCCGACGAGGACCCGACCTGGGAGGCCCGGATGATGCTGCGGGGCGTCGAGTCACTCCGCGTCGAGCTCCGCGCGAGCTGAAAACCGGACGCCCTGCGCAGCCGGCGCGGCCCGCCCCTGCCGCCGCCGCTCAGCCGACGAGCTCGACGAGCTCTTCCATCGCGGGCCCGAGGTCGGGCAGGTCGAGCTCGATCGCCCCGTCGGGTGTCAGGAAGACGAAGGTCACCTTCGTGACCGGCTCGCCGGTCGCGGCGCCGACCACCCGGGCGTACGACGCCCCTTGGACCCGGTAGCCCTCGGCCCGCTCCGCGAGCTCCGCGGGATCGGCGGTCGCCGCCGTCTTGTAGTCGACGACCACCAGCCCGTCGGGGCCGCGGTAGAGGAGGTCGATGTACCCCTCGAGCTGCCGGTCGCCGAGGGGCGCGCAGACGTAGAGCTCCTTCCAGTGGCGGCTCGCCGCCGCGGCGCGCACCGACGCGGAGCCGAGCGCGGCGGTGACCAGCTCGCGGACCTCGTCGGTCCGATCGACGACCGCTTCCGCTTCGCACTGGGAGGCCACGGCTGCCTCGAGCCCCTCGCCGGTCGCGAGGTCGACTGCTTGGAGCACGCCGTGGACCGCCCGTCCGACCGCGGTCCCGTAGCGGCCCTTCAGCCATGGTGGGAGGTCGAGGTCACGCGGAAGCTTCTTCAGACCGTCGTCGTCGGGCTCCGCCTCGACGTCGGGCTCGCCCTCCTCGGTCAACGAGGTCGCGGACACCGTCGTCGGTCGGGTGGCGCGGGCGAGGGCCGCTTCGAGCTCGGCCCTCCACTCGTCGTGGGGAAGCAGCGGCGCCGGCGCGGCGGCCACCGGGGGTGCGACCTGGTCGAGCGCGGTCCCCACGTCGGGGAGCTCGTCGAACAGGTCGCCCATCCCGTCGACCAGCAGCTCGGCGTTGGTTCGCCGGTCGGGTGGGGGCTCGCTCGCCCGTTCCTTGCGGTGGGTCGAGACGACCAGGTGGTCACGTGCACGGGTGCAGGCGACATAGAGCAGCCGGATCCGCTCGTGGTAGTTCATCTGTTCGTCGATCGGGGCTCGTTCCGCGTACTCGTCTGTCTCGACCGCGTTGCCGACCTTGTAGCCCACCGGCGCGTCCGGCGGGAACACCACCTCGGCCCCTGCCCGACGAGCCATGGGAACGGTCGACATCCCCGAGATGATCGTGATCGGGAACTCGAGCCCCTTTGCCGCGTGGATGGTCATGATGCGCACCGCGTCGTCGTCCGTCTCGGGGAGCACCGCCTCGGCGACCCGCGCACCTTCGGCAGTCTGCATCTCGACCCAGCTCAGGTACTGGCGCAGGTTGCCGCCGGTCGCTTCGTGCCAGGCACGCGCCTGATCGATGACGAACCGGAGGCGGCGCCAGACGTCGCGGGGACGACCCTCGGCGAACCCGAGGTCCAAGGCCCGCCGCTCGCGGGCGATCCGGTCGAGCAGCTCCGAGGGCGCGAGCCAATGGCGCTCGTCGTAGAGGGCGCGCAGGTAGTCGAGACCGAGCCGCACCGGGTCCTCGGGGGGCACGGTGTCGAGTTGGTCCGCCAGGTAGCTCCACCGGCCGCCGCGCTCGGAGCGGAACCGGAAGAGGTCGTCGTCCCCGCAGGCGAAGAGGGGCGTCCGCAAGGCCGCGACCACGTGGAGCTGGTTGGTCGGGTCGGCGACGGCCCGCACCACCATCAACAGGTCGCGCACCGCCCGCGAAGAGTAGACGAGCGAATTCGACTCGGCCCGGTAGGGGATGCCTCGCGTATCGAGTGCGTCCTCGAGGAACGGCAGGGAGGTTCGGGCCGGCACGAGGATGGTGATGTCGCCGAGCCGGGCGCGACGCCATCCCTCGTCGTCCTCCACGCTCCAACCCTCCTCGATCGCCCGGGCCACGGTGGCGACGACGTCGACGGCCTCGAGCTTGCGGAGCTCGTCGGCGCGGAGCTCCTTCGGATGGACGGTCACCCCGATCCTCGCGACCGGCGGGCCGTCCGGCGCACCGGTCCGCACCGGGTCGAGCGCGACGTAGGGGGGTTGCGACGGCGCCGGGAGGTCGACCTCGCCGGCCTCGCCGACGAGAGAGCCGAAGGTCGCGTTGACCCACTCGATGATCGGGGCCCCGGTGCGGAAGTTGGCGGTGAGCTCGACCGACCCGCCGCTCGTCTCCCCGAACCGCCGGGCGGCGGTGAGGAACATCGAGATGTCCGCCCGGCGGAACCGGTAGATGGACTGCTTCGGATCGCCGACGAAGAACAGGTGGCCAGGTGCGACGTCGAGCGTGTCCCAGGTCGCCGAGTGCCGACCCTCTCCGTCGAGGCGTGGATCGGTCGCGGCGATCAGCGCGGCGAGCTCGATCTGGATCGGATCGGTGTCCTGGAATTCGTCGAGGAGCAGCCGCTGGTAGCGGGCATGAAGGCGCGATCGCACCTCCCGTCCGTAGACGGGGTCGCGGAGCAACGACCGGGCGCGCACGAGCAGATCGTGGAACTCGAGCTCGCCCGCCTTGCGCCGCTCGTCGGCCGCCCCAAGCGTGAACCCGCCGAGGGCGCTTCCGAGGCGCTGCACGCACGAGTTGGCGATCGCGGTGCGGACACCTCCGAGACGCTCGCCGGCGTCGCGCAACTGTTGACGAAGGTCGTCGACGTCGACCGCCCAGTTCTCCTTCCGCCCCTTCCGCCCGGGCTTGAAGCTCGGTGCCTGTTTGAGCGCCTCCAGAAGTGACAGCTCGTCGGAGACCGCACGGAGCCGGCTGATGTGATCGGCGACGTCGCACAGGAACTGAAAGAGGGCGTCGCTCTCGTCGTCGCACCGCTCCGTGCAGATCCGGTGGAGGTCGTCGAGCACCGGTGAGAGAAGGGAACCGACATCGGGCGGGTCGGGCGCCGTCGCCGGCACGTGGCCTTCGACCAGGTCCCAGTTGTCGTTGAAGGCCAAGGCCAGCAGTCGGAGGTTCTCGAAGCGGACGCCGGCCGCGTCGAGGAGCAGGATGCTCCGTTCGAGCGCGGGGTCGGCCAGCACCTCGTCGCGGAACCTCCTCCATCTCTGGTCGAAGGCGACAGCCGAGCTCACTTCGTCGAGCACCTCGATCCGCGGCGGGAGGCCTGCCTCGACCGGGTGCTCGTTGAGGATGCGCTGTGCGAACGAGTGCAGGGTGCCGATGGCCGCTCCGTCGAGCTGCTCGAGGGCGAGGCGGAAGCGGTCGGCGTCGTCGCGTTCGGGCTCCATGGCGACCGCGTCCTCGATCTCACGGCGCAATCGGTCGCGGAGCTCGGTGGCGGCCTTCTCGGTGAAGGTGATCGCCGCGATGTTGGCGAGCTCGGCGGTGCCGGTTCGGACCAGCGCGAGTGCCCGCTCGACCAGTGCGGTCGTCTTCCCGGAGCCGGCGCCGGCCTGCACGAAGAGCGTTGCCTCGAGGTCGTTGCGGATCCGCTCCCGGTCGGCGAAGTCGGAAGTCGTCGAGTCAGGCATCGACGGCCTCCCCGTCGAGGTCCGCCAGCGTGTGGAAGGGCGCGAGCGCGGGGTCGTCCGCCTTGCGCTCCGACGCCCGGCGCAGACCGGCGACGCCCAGCGCGTCGGGATCGCAGTAGGCGCATTCCACCCACGGCGTCGTGCTCGACGCTGTCGGACGGTGGGGGAAGACACCGTTCTCGATCCCCTCGACGATGGCCGCGAGAGTGGTGCCGACCCGCTCGAGCACGCCAGGCGTGACCAGGTACCCGATCCGGCCGAACCCGCCCTTCGAGGACGTGAACCAGTACTCCGCTCTGACCGGGGCGTCCGGCTCCCCGAGCAGACCCCGGGCCGCCTGCCCGTACACAGGGAGCTGCAGCTTGGTGCCGGCGTCGTCCGGGCACTCTTCGCTGAGGTCGCGGTAGGACTTGTCGCTCCCGGTCTTGTAGTCGACGACATGGATGACCCCGTCGTCGGCGACGTCGACCCGGTCGACCCATCCGTGGAAGGCCACCGTGCGCCCGTCGGGAAGTGGGATCGACACCTCCCCGACTGGCGAGCCGGCGAACCCGAAGTCCAGTTCGGCGGCCCTGGGACGTGTGCCGTTGGCGGCCCGGTGCTCGCTGTCGTCTTCGAGCACGTGGACCAGGTCGGCGATGATCCGGGGTTTGTCGCGGCGCCAGAAGACGGGTCGGCCGGTCAACCCGTGCTGTTCGGCCTCGGTGCAGAGCCGCTCGGCGATCGCGACCAGTCGTTTCCGGTCGGCCGGGGTCCAGGGGTCCGACGGACCGGGCTGCTCGGCAGACGGTCGGGAGAGCACTTCTCGAACGAACTCCTCGAGGACTTCGTGGACGAGCGAGCCACGGTCGCGCGGGGTGATGGTGAGCTCTTCCTCGGGGTTCTCCACCTCTTCGACGCCGAGGACGTTGCGGACCAGGTAGGCGAAGGGGCAGGCCGCCCACGCTTCGAGGCGGGTTGCCGACACGATGCGTTCGGCGGGCGACGGGACTGCGACACCGGCCAGGTTGCCGTCGAAGCGGGTGAAACGGCGGCTCCGGCGCGCCGCGATCACTGCCGCACCCGCGGCGAAGAGCGGATCGGTCGAGGCGGCCAGGTCCGCCTTCGGACCGCGGGGACCGGCGGCGAGAAGGGATCGCAGGCGGTACTCCTGGTCCGAGGCCGGAAACTCGACGGCCCGAAGTCCCGCGTCGAACGAGGCCACGTGCCGGAGCCACGGTTCGTTCCGGTGAGGATCGAGGAGGTCCTCCGACCGCCAGAGCGAACCGGCAAGTTCGCTCGCAGCGCGGAGCACCCACCTCGAGGGAACCCGTTCCCGTCCCCCACGCAGGTCACCCCGCGGAACGCAGAGCACCTGATGTGTCGACCCGGCGAGCCCCGCAAGGAACTGGCGGTGCCGTTCGTCGACGAGTGCCGCACGAAGTGGGAGCTCGCCGCCCGCGGCCACGCGCTCGTGGTCCGGGAGGAGTGAGTCGTCGCGGGTCGGGGACGGGAACACGCCTTCGGCCAGGCCGAGGACCACCACCAGGTCGAGGTCGAGGCCGACTCCCATGCTCACCGGACCGACGAAGACACCCTCACCCATCCGTCCGACCCGACCGAGGTCCGCGTCGAGCTCGAGCTCGAGCGTCCGGCCGAAGACCTCGAGACGCACCGGTCCCTCTTCGATCTCGCCGAGGCAGGCGAGGCGGTCGAGTGCACGCTCGACCCGTTCCGCGGACCGCTGCTCGACGAGTGGCCATCTCTGGCGGGCTCGCTCGCCTCCGAGCAGTCCGTCGAGGTGCCGGCGCGACCAGCGGACCCACTCCGGCCACGTGCGCGCGGACGAAGCCGCAACCGCGAGGTCGTCGAGGAGCGCGAGGACGAACGTGCGCAGCTCGCGAGCTTGCTCGGCCCCGGTGCGCGAGCGCTCGATCCGCCACTCCTGCCCCTCGGGATTCTCGGCCTCGCGGTCGGCCTCCGTGTCGCGCTCCTCGGCGAGCCGGGTGAGCAGGCGGTCCCATTGCTGGCGGCCACCGACGATTCCTGCGTCACGCGAGAGCCGCTCCCACGCCGCGACGGGTGCCCACCGGCGGTCGTGGTGGATCCGGGCGCCACCCAGCCACGCGAAGAGCTCGTCACGACGGAAGCCGCCATCGCTCCCTTCGGCGAGCGCGAGCAGCCCGAGAAGGGTGCGGCCGGCCACCCGCGCCGGCAACGGCATCACCGCGGTGCCGTTCGCAACGAGCCCGGCGGCACCCAGTTGCTCGTGGGCGAGGCGCGCGTACGGTTCGGGGTCCGCGAAGAGCAAGGCGATCCGGTCGAGCGGCGTCCCCGAACGCACCGCGTCGACGACGGTCCGCACCGCGGCGCGCACCTCCTCGTCGGCATCCGAGACGGTCACGATCCGGGTGCGTGCCGCATCGACGACGGTCGTCGTCCGGGTTCCTGGTCGAGGCGGCGCCGCTTCACCGCCGAGTCGCTCGACGGACCGGACCGTCTCGGCGTCGGCGCGTGCGTCGCCGGTCGCGCCGGCCACGACGGCGACCTCTCGCCCCTCGGCGACCGCTCGGAGCAACCCCGCACCGTGCAGGGAGAGCCGCTCGGGCAGGTAGACGACGAAGCGGCCGAGCTCGGCCGCCATCGGATGCCCGCCGGCGAGGACCTCGACGGCCGCATCGAGGAGGTCCTCCTCGTCGTACCAGGACGGCTCGAGTGCGCGCCGAACGGTCCGCTGGAGTCGCACCACGTCCGCGGCGCGGTGCGACTGACGGGCGAGCGCGTCGAGCGCGTCGGACGTGACGTCGCGGAGCTCGCGGTAGGAGGCGACCAGTGCCAGCTCGGTGGCGGGGTGGGCGGCGACCGGGCCGAAGACTCCCGGCCGATCGCCGAGGGCGGTGCGGAAGGAGGCCCCGATCACCGGAGTCGACACCGGCCGGCGACCCTTCGCAGCCAACCGCGGCGCCCCGAGCAGCTCGCCGAGGCGGTAGACGGTGAGGAAGGTCACCGCGGCGATGCCCGCACCCTCGTCGCAGACCGGGCCGAGCCTCCCCGACGCGAGCAGGCGGCGGGCGGCGACCCCGACGTGGTTGGAGGGGACGACGACGCTGACCGGGGCCAGCGGGTCGCCGTCCTTGGCATCGGCGATCTCGCGGCGCAAGGCCTCGGCGGCCGGCCGTCCAAACGCGACCCATTCGGTACGAAGCCCCACGAAGGCCGAATCTAGGGGGTGGGTGTGACGGAGTGGCGGTCTACCCGAGCTCGGGGATCCAGCGCTTCATGTACTCACCGAACAAGGGCACGGTGAAGTCGATCTTGCCGCGCTCGGGCGCGTAGCAGAGCGACCGCTTGATGAGCTCTTCGCGGATGTAGCTGACCGCCGGAGCCGGCCGATCGAGCAGCGCGGCGACCTCGCCGGTCCCGACCGGCCCGGGGCCGAGCTCCGCCATGGCTCGCATGTAGAGCCGCTCGACCGCGGTCGAGGCGCCCGCCCGTACCCGGAAGAAGCTGTCGTCGAGCGAGGCGACCGAAAGGGGGAGCGAGCGACCGAGATCGTCGGCGTTGATCTCGTCGGGCCCGTCCGCGACGTCCCATGCGCGCCGTCCGAACTCCTGGAGGAAGTATGGGTAGCACTCGGTCACCTTCAACGCCGCGTCGAGCGCCCCGTCGGTCCAGCGGACCCCTTCGTCGAGCGCGGGCTGCTGCAATGCCTCGACCGCCTGCTCGGCGGTCAGGGAGTCGACCCGCGGGAACTGGAACATTCGCTCTGCGTAGGTCTTGGCCTCGCCGGTCAGCGCGGCCAATGTCGGCAGTCCTGCTCCGGCGATGGTGATCGGGAGCCGCTCTTGCGACGCGCGGTGCAACCCGACGATGAGCGCGGTGAAGGTGGGGCGGTCCACATAGTGGAGCTCGTCGATCGCGAGCAGGATGCCGGTGCCGTGGTCACGGGCGACGCCGCCGAGTTCGACGAACAACCCGGCAAGGTCGGCACCGAGCTCCCCGGAATCGGCTGGCCCGAGCACCGCATCGACGTCGATGCTCAGCTCGGGACCGTTGGGGATGCGGAGCGAGAAGGCCTTGAGGACGCCGAGCGCGCGCCGGACGGCGTCGCCGATCCTCCGCTTCGCATCCATGGTCAGCAAGACCCGCCGCAGTGCCGACGCGATGGCCGGCGCCAAGTTCCCGTCCTCGGACACCTCGATGTACTCGTGGAAGTAGCCGCGGAGGTCCGCGAGCTCCTCGAACTCGTTGAGCAGCACGGTCTTGCCGACCCCCCTCAGACCCGTCAGGAGCTGGCTCTGGCTGTTGGTCCCCCGGAGGAGGCGCTGGAGGGTCACGTCCATGGCGTCGATGGCGGCCTCGCGGCCGACGAGCGCGGGAGGACGGGTGCCCGCACCGGGGTTGTACGGGTTTCGCACCGGGTCCACGCAGGAAGTTTACCCAATTATGGAAGATTATGGGCGATCATCCATAATCCAACGAAGACTTTACGGCGATCTGTCATAAAACTCCATAATCCGTCCCGGCTGGTAGCTCAGGTCGAGGACGGGGCGAGGGTGGGACGAGAAGCCGGATGACGAGGGCGGAGTGGTGCCAACATGGCGCTGCCAATCGGACGACCGGGGGGAGAGTGTCGTGCGGGGGAGCTCAAACGGCAACGTACGCGTGAGGCGATCCACGACGGCGGTGATCTGCTGTGTGGCCGTCGTCGCGATCGTCCTCGGAGGCTGTTCGTCGACCAACTCCGCCGCGAGCTCGACGTCGGGCACGGGGGTCGCGCCGGTCCCCTCGTCCGCCTTCAGTGATCACACCGGTGTCACCGCCAACTCGGTCACCATCGCCAACGTCTCGACGCAAGCCGGCGGTCTGTTCAAGGGCGCGGCGATCGGCGCGGAGGCCTACGCCGCGTACGTCAACTCGCAGGGCGGCATCAACGGTCGGAAGATCATCGTGAACGCCTCCGACGACGGCTTTGTCGGCTCGACCAACAAGCAGCTGACCGAAGAGGCGGTCCAGAACGACTTCGCCACCGTCGGGAGCTTCTCGACCGAGGACAGCTTCGGAGGGGTGGTGCTCGCCGCCAACCCGCAGATGCCGAACGTCTCGATCGCGCTCGATCCGGCTACCCAGAAGCTTCCCAATACGTACGCGGCGGTGCCACCGGCCGCGTTCTGGCCGCTCGGGCCGCTCGTCTACTTCAAGGACAAGTACCCGACCAAGGTGGAGCACACCGCGACCATCGTGGCCGACCTCCCGTCGACGCTCAATCTCTGGAACTACGAGAAGGCGGCGATGGAGCATGTCGGGTACAAGGTGCTCTACGCACCGGCACTCCCTGCGACCACGACCGACTTCACGCCCCAGATCGTGACCATGAAGGACATGGGTGTGCAGATCCTCTTCCTCGAGCAGGAGCCGCAGAACTACGCGGCGGCAATCTTCAAGGATCTCGATGAGCAGAACTTCCACCCGGTCGTCGTGCTCGGTGCCGCCGCGTACAGCCATCAGTTGGTCGCCAATTCGGGAGGGGCCGCCAATGTCGACGGTGCCTACCTCGAGCAGCAAGAGGCGCTCTTCCTCGGCGAGGACGCGTCGGCCATCCCGACGGTCGGGACGTTCAACGGTTGGGTGCAGAAGGTGTCCCCGGGGTTCACCACCGACTTCTTCACCCTGGAGGGCTGGCTCTGCGCGGAGCTCTTCGCGCAGGGTCTCCGCAACGCCGGGTCCGATCCGAGCAGGGGCTCGGAGCAGGAGGCCCTCCGCAAGATCACCTCGTTCAACGGCGGCGGCCTCGTCCCGACCAGCAACCCCGCCCAGAAAGTCCCGAGCGGCTGCTACATCATCGGCCGTGTGGTGAACGGGACCTTCCAGCGGCTCGACGACCCCCCGGTCGACGGGCCGACCCACGGGTTTCGCTGCGACCAGCCCATCTACTACGAGAAGAAATAGCCCTCACCGCCCGTAGGCGCCGGCCGAGCACCTGCCCGGGTCGGATCCTCTGCGCTCCACCGTCGGGCACCCGAGGTGGGCAGATTGGGTAATGCTCCTTGTGTGCCGCATGCACGCAAGGCAGCCAAGGCACCGAAGGCAGCCAGAGCACCGAAAACAGCCAAGGCTGCCAAGGCTGCCAAGGCTGCCAAGGCTGCGAAGGGCAGGTCCCACCTCGCCGAGTACCGGAGGAAGCGCGACCCGACTCGCACGCCCGAGCCGGTCCCGCCCGCCGGGATGCTCGCCACGAAGAAGGCCGCTGGCAAGACGGCCGCCACCAAGACGACCGCCACCAAGAAAGCCGGCGCCAAGAAAGCCGCCGGCGCCAAGAAAGCCGCCACCCAGCGACCGACACGCCCGGCCCGAGGGAAGCAGCCGAGCTTCGTGATCCAGGAGCACCACGCGTCGAGCCTCCACTGGGACTTCCGACTCGAGCACGACGGGGTGTACGCCTCGTGGGCGCTGCCGAAGGGCCTCCCCCTCACCCCGAAGGAGAACCATCTCGCCGTCCACGTCGAGGATCACCCTCTCGAGTACGGCTCCTTCCACGGAACCATCCCTGCCGGTGAATACGGTGGCGGAGAGGTCTCGATCTGGGACAAGGGGACCTACGAGCCCGAGAAGTGGCGCGACCGCGAAGTGATGGTCGTGCTCCACGGCAAGCGTGCGAAGGGTCGCTACGTGCTCTTCCCGACGAACGGCAAGAACTGGATGATCCACCGGATGGATCCCGCGCCCGTCGGCTTCGAGCCGTTGCCCGAGCGTCTCTCGCCGATGCTCGCCACCGCGGGCGAGCTCCCCTCCGGCAAGGCCGCGCCGAAGGGTGAGTGGTCCTTCGAGTTCAAGTGGGACGGGGTCCGGGTGCTGCTCTGGATCGACGGGGGTCGGCCGAGGGCGGAGAGCCGCAACGGCAATGACATGACCACCGCCTTCCCCGAGCTGCGCGACCTGGCCGAAGCGGTCGGCTCGGACCAGGTGGTGCTCGACGGCGAGTTGGTGGCGCTGGACGACGAGGGTCGTCCGCGGTTTTCACGCTTGCAGCACCGCATGCACATCTCCTCGGCGCGGGAGGCTGCGGCGGCGGCGGCCAAGTACCCGGCCAGCATGATCGTCTTCGACGTCTTGCACCTGAACGGCCGCTCCCTCCTGGGCTCGAGCTACGACGAGCGGCGGGCGGTCCTCCAAGGTCTGAAGATCGCGGGCCCGAGCTGGGGGGTGACACCCGCGTTCACCGACGACCCCGGCTCGGAGGTGATGCGCACCGCAGTCGAGCTCGGCATGGAGGGAGTCGTCGCCAAGAGGCGCTCGAGCATCTACCGGCCGGGCACCCGCAGCCGCGACTGGATCAAGGTCAAGCACGAGCGCACCCAGGAAGTGGTCATCGGCGGTTGGTCCGACGGGCAGGGCGAGCGGAAGGCGACGTTCGGTGCGCTGCTGCTCGGCATTCCGGAGCAGAGTTCCGCGGCCGAGAGGACCTCCGCGCCCCCCAATGGCGCCGCGGGAAGTCCATCCCGCGCGGTCCGGCTGACCTACGTCGGCAAGGTCGGGACCGGGTTCACCGAGGCCGATCGGCGGGAGCTGCTGGCGCACCTCACGCCACGGTCGACGAGCCCGTTCGCCGGGGAGCTGCCGGCCGCCGTCACTCGTGGGGCGCACTGGGTGCGTCCCGACCTGGTCGGCGAGGTGCGTTTCGGCGAGTGGACTCCCGACGGCGTGTTGCGCCATCCGGTCTGGAGGGGGGAACGGACGGACAAGTCGGTGAAGGAGGTGCGCCGTGAGCCCTAGCTCCTCGGGCACCTCGGTCCGGACCACCATCGACGGTCGCGAGCTCGCGATCTCCAACCTCGACAAGGTCTTCTACCCGGAGAGCGGGTTCACCAAGGGGCAGGTGATCGACTACTACGCGCGGATCGCGCCCTACATCCTTCCCCACATCGTGGAGCGGCCCCTCACCATGACCCGGTACCCGGACGGCGTGGAAGGACAGTCCTTCTTCGCCAAGCACGTGCCGGCCGGAACTCCGAAGTGGATCGACACCGTGTCGGTCCCCTCGAAGGAGAACGACGGTCCGATCGAGTACGTGATGCTGCAGGACCGGCCGAGCCTGGTGTGGGCCGCCAACATGGGTGCGATCGAGCTCCACGTGCCGCTCTGGCACACCGGGCGGCGACGGGTGTTCCCGGCGCCACCGGACCAGCTGGTGTTCGACCTCGACCCCGGTGAGGGCACGACCATCGTCGAGTGCTGTGTGGTCGGGCTCTGGATCGCGGAGCTGCTCGAGCCCCAGGGTCTCGCGTGCGTCGGGAAGACGAGCGGCTCGAAGGGGCTCCAGCTGTACGCCTCGCTCAGCGGCCGCCCGACTTGGGACAAGTCGCGGTCGATGGCGCTCGGCATCGCGACGCAGCTCGAGAAGGACCATCCGGAACTGGTGGTCTCCAACATGAAGAAGCGGCTGCGGGGCGGGAAGGTCCTCATCGACTGGAGCCAGAACCACCCCGCGAAGACCACGGTGGCCGTGTACTCGCTGCGTGCCCGTCCCGAGCCGACCGTGTCGACTCCAGTGACGTGGGACGAGATCACTGCGTGCGCGTCGGAGCGCGATCCCTCGCTCCTGCGCTTCACCGCCGACCAGGTGCTCGAACGGGTCGAGGAGCTCGGGGACCTCTTCGAGGGCGTCTAGGCCGGAAGGGGTAACGGGCGAAGGCCCGGCGACAAAGTCGAACCGGAACAGGCGGCTCCCGGCAGGCAACCTGAGACCACGCGGGTCTGGCCCGGTCCTCATCCCCGGACCACTAGGTTGCGTTTTCATGCGCTACACACATCTCGGCCGGACCGGCCTCACCGTCAGCCGCATCTGTCTCGGCACCATGAACTTCGGTCCCGAGACGGATGAGCCGACCTCGCACTCGATCATGGACTCGGCCCTCGAGGCCGGCATCAACTTCTTCGACTCGGCCAACGTGTACGGCCGTTCGAAGGGCCGCGGCGCGACCGAAGAGATCGTGGGCCGCTGGTTCGCGAAGGGTGAGGGCCGCCGCGACAAGGTGGTGCTCGCCACCAAGCTCTACGGCGACATGGGGGAGTGGCCGAACGACGGTCGTCTCTCGGCGCTCAACATCCGCCGGGCCTGCGATGCCAGCCTCCGCCGGCTCCAGACCGACTACATCGACCTTTACCAGATGCACCACATCGACCGGCGCGCCGGCTGGGACGAGATCTGGGAGGCGTTCGAAGTGCTCCGCCTCCAGGGCAAGATCCTCTACGCGGGCTCTTCCAACTTCGCGGGGTGGCACATCGCGCGGGCCCAGGAGGCCGCCGCGCGGCGCAACTTCATGGGGCTCGTGAGCGAGCAGTCCCACTACAACCTGCTCACCCGCGCGGTCGAGCTCGAGGTGCTGCCGGCCGCGGAGACCTACGGTCTCGGGGTCATTCCGTGGTCGCCGCTCGCGAGCGGGCTTCTCGGTGGAGTCGTGCGGAAGGAACGCGAAGGCAGCCGCCGCTACGGGACCAACACGACCCGAACGCTCGAGGCACAGCGCGGGCAGCTCGAGGCCTACGAGGACCTCTGCGCAGAGGCGGGTGAGGAACCGGGCACCGTCGGTCTGGCCTGGCTGCTCTCGCGGCCGGAGGTGACAGGGCCGATCGTCGGCCCGAGGACGCCCGAGCAGCTCGACTCCGCACTACATGCAGTCGACGTCACCCTCGACGAGAAGGTGTTGGATCGTCTCGACGAGATCTTCCCGGGCCACAAGACGGCGCCCGAGGACTACGCCTGGTAGGTGCTTGTCGGTGGCGCCGGCCTGCTGCCCGGCCGCCGGCTGGCTTCGCGCCCGGGACCGGCTGCCCGGGGTGAGCGAGGTCTAGGAGGCCTTGCGGCGGGTCTTGGCCCCCGGCTTCGTCGCCGATTTGGCGGTGATGCTGGTCGGCGATTTCGCGGCCGGCTTGCGGGCCGGTGCCGACTTCTTTGCCGGAGCGCGCTTCTTCGGGGCCGGCGTCTCCTGTGCAGTCGAGCGCTTCCGCCCGTTCGCGGTGCCCCCGGCCTTCACCGACTTGATGCTGGCGCTGAGCACGTCCATCAGGTCGACGACCTTGGTGGCCTCGGGCTCGGCGACTCGCACCACGATCTCGTCGCCCTGACGCTTCGCCTCGATCAGCTCCTCGACCTTCTCGCGGTGGGTGTCGACGTACCGGCTCGGGTCCCACTCCGATTCCATCGACTCGATCAGCTGCTGCGCCATGGTGACCTCGCGATTGGTCAGCTGCTTCGAGCTCGGAAGTTCCGGCAGCTCCTTGCCGGGAGACCGGATCTCGTCGGAGAAGTACATCGTCTCGAGATTGAGCACGTTGTCGTCGGGACGGATGGCGACCGGGTATTCCTTGTTGCGCATCACGATGGTTCCGATGGCGGTCTTGTTCGAGTCGCGCATGGCCTGGCGGAGCAGCGCGTACGCCTTCTCGCCGGCCTCGCCCTCGGGCGCCAGGTAGTAGGTAGTCCGGTAGTAGATCGGATCGATGTCGTCCTGGTCGACGAAGTCGGTGATGTCGATGAGCCGCGAGCGCTCGGGCTCGGCTGCCTCCAGTTCCTCGTCGGTGAGGATCACGTACTCACCGCCCCCGAGGTCGTAGCCCTTCACGATTTGGTCGTTCTCGACCTCTTTGCCGGTGCGCTCGTTGACCTTCTTGTACCGGATGCGGTCGGAGGTGCCCTCTTCGAGCTGGTTGAAGTGGATCGCCTTGTCCTGCGTCGCCGGATAGAGCCCGACGGGGACGTTGACCAGCCCGAAGCTGAGCGCCCCCTTCCAGATCGTGCGTGCCATGAAATCTCTTTTCCCTGGTCAAGACACATCCGCCACTGTGTCACACCCCCTAGAAAGACTAGGGGCGTGGCCGAATGCACCTCAATAGTCGACCGTCCAGCGGCCTCTGTCGATGTTTCGACGGATTTCCTCGGTGAAATCGTTCGGTTCGGTCTGTTCGAGCCCGGCTGCCCGAAATTGCTCGTTGAACTGGGGCTTTCGACCTCGATCAACCATTGTGGTGCGGATGTGGGCTCGACACGGACATCCCTCCTCCGAGCCAGAGAAGCCCTGGTCCGTGAGGGCGAACTCGACGCGACCTCCGAGCCCATACCCTTTCTCGGCCGTTCCGATCGCCACGACATCGTGAACCTGGGCATCGGCGTGTGCAGTCTGGTCAAGCGGGCTGCCGCCTCCGCCGGGTGCTCACCGAAGGAGATCGCCGAGCGGGCGACCCGTCGGTTGGCGACATCGGTCGCCGGAGGCTCCGCCGAGGCGGTCTGATCGCCTGACCGGCTGAGCCCGCCTCGGCGCCGAGTGGGACGTGCCCCCGAACCGAGCACGATCGGAGAAGCCTGCGCCAGGGCGTCCCTCTACGCTTGCTCGACGACCTCGGGGACTCGATGAACTCGGGGACTCGATGAACTCGGGGACTCGATGAACTCGGGGACTCGATGAACTCGGGGAACCGCCAAGTCCTTGAAGGAGCGATCCCATGAAGACGATGACCTGCAAGCAAATGGGTGGACCGTGTGATTTCCCCCACCAGGGAGCGAGCGCCGACGAGGTCATCAAGGCGCAAGATGCCCATTTGAAGGAAATGGTCGCCAACGGTGACGATGCGCACCAACCGGCCTTGAAAGCGATGAAGGGTCGGTGGAGGCATCCCATCTCCGGGATGGCCTGGTACCGGCAGACCAAACGCGATTTCGCCGCTCTCGCCGAAGACTGATCACCGGCGGCGACACCGGCGGGCGACGCGGAGCTTGTCGGTATCCCGCGGTATTCAGCTCGGTTCGAGCGGCGGAGCCGGCACGCTGATCGCGGGAGCTTCGGCGCCTCCGTCGATCTCGAACACCTTGCCGGTGACCCACGAGCTCGCGTCGGACGCCAGGTAGAGCACCGCGCAGGCGATGTCCGAGGGTTCACCTGGGCGGCCCATCGGCGTGCCGTCGAGGAACTGTTGTCGGAGCCCGTCGTCGGTCAGGACGATCTCGAGCGACCTCGTGGCGACCCCGCCGACGGCGAGCGCGTTGAGCCGCACGCGAGGCGCGAGCTCCTGCGCCATGTTCCGGGTGAGCCGGTCGAGTGCGGCTTTGACCGCACCGTAGGCGGCGAAGCTCGTCTGGGTCATACTCGCCGATCGCGACGAGATGTTCACGACCGCGCCACTGCCGACGGTGTCGACCATGCGGCGGGCTGCGAGTTTGGTCAGGACGAACGGGGCGGTCACGTTGAAGTGGAACGCGGTCTCGAGGAACCGGTCGCTCGTCTGCATCGCGGCCCGCGGCATCGCTCCGCCGGCATTGTTGACCGCGATGTCCAATCGGCCGAACTCCGCGAGGGTTGCGTCCACCAGGCGTTCGAGCGCGGCGAGCTCCATGACATCGGTCGGGACCACGACGGCGCGCCGTCCGGTCTCCCCGACTCGAGCGGCGACCTCGTGGAGGTCCCCTTCGGTGCGGGCAGCGAGCA
The DNA here is from genome assembly GCA_963769905.1 of uncultured Acidimicrobiaceae bacterium. GTDB lineage: Bacteria > Actinomycetota > Acidimicrobiia > Acidimicrobiales > RAAP-2 > Bog-756. Next base: position 479,242 of record CAVYNG010000001.1, on the reverse strand, counting down.
CCACGTCGGCGCCCGCCTCCGCGAGCCCGATGGCGATCCCGCGGCCGATGCCGAGACCGGCACCGGTCACGATTGCGACCCTGCCGTCGAGCCGGAACCGGTCGAGGATCACGATCGGGACCGCCCGCTCGGCTCGCGCCGGAGGCCGGCTGCGGCCCTTCCGGCCACGAGCGGCAGGTCCAGATAGGTCTTGAGCCCGGGCTCTGCCGCGCAGACGTAGGGCACCGCGTTCACCAGGTGCATGGCGGTGGCGACGATGCCCGGGTTCCGTGCGAGTCCCTGTTCGATCGACTCGGGATGGAGCTTGCGGAAGGCGACCAGACAATTCGGATCGCCGGTGATCTCCACCTCGAAGTGCTCGCCGTCGGGGCCGAAGGTCCAGGGCGGATCGAGATGCTCCGCGCCCATCAGCCAGTTGACCGCGGCGGTCACGACCGGCCGGCCGTCGACGAGGCCCTCCCACCGGAAACACTGGGCCGCGACCAAGCCGGGTGCGATCGGTCCGATCGGCGACTCGATGGGCTCGGTCGCGACCGCCATCTCGTGGGTCGTGCGGAGCTCGGGGTCGAGCCGGAAGCCCAGTTCGTCGGCGACCATGTGGACCGACTGGCGGAAACCGGCGCCGAGCGCCTCGGCCATGATGCTCGTGCGCGACTCCTCGGGAGTCTTCCCGAAGAGCATCCAGTCGCGGATCACGTCGGGCGCGCCGTAGGTGCGGATGTCGGAGAACTCCTCGGCCCGGACTGCGGTGATCGAATCGGAGAGCGCAGAGACCATGAGCGGGAACCGCTCGGTGATGCCTCCCGGGTGGATCCCCGTTCCGTGCAGCGTGACCCCCGCTTCGAGGCAGACGGCGTCCATGCGCTGGCGTTCGTCGTCGGGTGGATAGAACCAGCCGAGAGGCGTGACGACGTTCTTCTCCGACTCGAGGAGCCGTTTCACGAGGTCGCCGTTCGCAAAGATCGGCGTGTAGACGACGCAGTCGGCGTCGAGAGCGAGGAGGGCGTCGACATCGCGGGTCGCGAGGATGCCGATCGGTTCGCGCCCGATCAGCGTCCCGACGTCGGTGCCGTCCTTCTCCTCGGAGTGGACCCAGCAGCCGGCCAGCTCGAGGTCGGGATGGTGTAGCACTCCTTCGATGGCCGCCTTTCCCACGTTCCCGGTCGCCCACTGGATCACTCGGTACATCGCTGCCTGCCTCTCTCTGCTCTCTGCGACTCGTTTCGGCGCTCTCGCTCGGCTCTCTCACTCCGCGTCCATGGTGATCAGTACCTTGCCGCAGTCCTTCGATCCTTCGAGCAGACCGAGCGCGTCGTCGAACTGCGAGAGCGGAACGCGGTGGGTGATGAGACCTGACAGGTCCCGCCGCGCGAGCAGGTCGATCGCGTCCGCGAAGCGGGGCGGGTACTCCATCGAACCACGGATGGTGAGCTGCTTCATGAGTACCAACAGGAAACTGGTCGGGACGGGCTCGTAGTGGAGGGCGACGACCGACAACCGTCCGCCGACCGGCCCGTGAGTGATCACTTCGGTGATCACGCGGGCCGAACCCGAGGCCTCGATGAACGCGCTGGTCGCCGGCGTCGGACCGAACGGGTGCGGCGCGGTGCCGTGGAGCCGGGCGAGCTCCTCCCAGACGTCGACCGTCTTCGGGTCGAGCGCGGCCTGCACGCCGAGCGATCTCGCGAGGTCGAGCCGGGCCGGGCTGAGATCGACGGCGACCACTCGCTCGTGACCCCGGTCGACGAGGGTGGCGATCGCCGCGAGCCCGATCGGCCCGCACCCGAAGACCGCCACGCCCTCGCCGTGCTCGACCTCCGCCTGATCGACCGCGTGCATCCCGACCGCCAGTGGCTCGGCGAAGGCGGCCACGTCGAGGGGGAGCCCTTCGGGCACCCGGTGGAGACGTCCGCGGTCGGCGTCGGTGACGAGGAGGATCGGCGTGAGACCCCCTTCCGGAGCGCCGTTGCCGATCCGGCCGAGCTCGTCGTTGCCCGGCTGCACGACGACTCTCTCGCCAGTGCGCACCGAGGTGACCTCGGCACCGGCCCACTCGACGACGCCGGCCATCTCGTGGCCGAGGCACATCGGCGCGCCGGTCGGCCCGGCCACTCCGCCCAACTTGATGTAGGAGAGATCGCTACCGCAGATCCCGCAGGCGGCGACCGTCACCAGTACGTCGCGTGGACCCGGATCCGGTGCCGGTACCTCGTCGACACGGACGTCACCGGGTCCGTGGACCCGAACCTGGCGCACCGGCCTCGGCCTCAGCCCTCGGGCTCGAAGAGGAAGGACATCACGTCGCGCATGGCCGCGTCGACGATCTCGATCCGGACGCCGAGCTCGTTGCGGTGGTAGGCGAAGGAGACCGGTGCGTCCTCCCCGGCGCGGCCACAGAACTGCAGCGGGCAGCCACCGCCGGCCAGTCGCGTGCTCTCGGCGGGCAGGTCGTCGCTCCAGAACCCGATGTGGTGGAGGTTGGAGTGCTCGTTGCGGACCCAGACCGACCCGGGCACCTCCTCGAGCAATTCGATGCGAGGCCCGTCGGCCGAGTAGCAGAACGTGGTCGGCAGGACGAGATCGACCCCCTGGGCGTCGCGGTACTCGGTACGGTCGAGGTGCAAGACCGGCCCCCATGTCACACCGAGCTGCTCGCTGAGCAGCTCGCGGGCGGCCGCGACGTCGGGCACGACGATGCCGACGTGGTAGTGGGGAGCGAGTGGTGTCATCGGATCAGCTCAGCAGGTAGCCGCCGTCGGCGACCAGGATGTGGCCGGTGACGTACGCGGCGGCCGAGCTCGCGAGGAACTGGACCGCGCCGACGACGTCGGCGGGGGTGCCGAGGCGCCCCATCGCGATCCGGGCCACCTCCGATTCGAGGAGTTCGGGGAAGGCGGCCATCGGCGCGGTCATCGGCGTCTCGATGACCCCGGGCGCGACCGCGTTGACCCGGATGCCGTCCCCGCACCAGAGTTTGGCGAGGTTGGCGGTCAGAGTGGCGAGCCCCGCCTTCGCCGAGGCGTAGCCGGGGACGATGGGGATGGAGCGGAACGCCGCGAGCGACACCATGTTGATCACGCACGCCCCGCCGGCCATGGCGCTCGAGCGCAGCAGGGGTCGGCACCCGACGGTGAGGCGCATCGGGCCGCCGAGGTTGAGGGAGAGCGCTGCGGCGAACGTGTCGGGCTCCCATTCGTCTCTGCCGCCGGGGAAGTTCGCACCGGCGTTGTTCACCAGGACGTCCAGCCGGTCGACCGAGGCCACCAGCGCGTCGATCGATGCGCCGTCGGTCATCTCGACCTGCCGGTAGGCGAACCGGCCGAGGTCTGTCTCGTACTCGCCCGGGTCGGCCCGTCTGCCGGTGACGGTCACCGTCGCACCGGCGTCGGCGAAGGCGCCGGCGATCGCATGGCCGATCCCGCTCGTACCGCCGGTGACGAGGACCGCGGTGTCGGTGAAGTCGAAGCTGAGCTGGTTGGTCACCGCTCCTCCAAGTGGTGGATCGTCCGGTTGAGCCACGCGCGCTCCCAAAAGTTGTCGCTCGCGTCGAGCAGGCTGCGGTTGGCCGCTGCCGCCACGGCCCTCGCATCGGCGTCGCCGAGATCGGCCGCCAGCACGAGGTCGGTGAGGTGGAGCGCGGCGACCGGTTCCCCGGCATCGAGACGGGCCCGAGCCGCCGCGACCAGCGCGCCCGCCCCGGCCGCGGCCACCACGTCGGGCGCGACCTCCGCGGCGGGTACGCCGTAGAGCTCGGTGGTCGAGCGGTGGTGGAACCATCCGGCGTAGTTCTCCCAGATGGCCCGCACGTTCCAGCTGGTCTTGCCGTAGCCCTCGCCGAGGTCGAAATGCTCGGGCAAATGGATCTCCCGCATCAGGGTGTGGACGTCGGCCCCGGCGTTCATCCCTTCGACCGTGCGATCGTGCACCCAGAGTGTCGCGTCGCGCATGGCCTCGATCTCCGAGGCGATGCGGTCGGCACCCTCGACGGGATCGAAATGTCCGGTCAGCAGCCGCTCGGGCGAGAGTCCGAGGACGATCTCGAGTGACGTGACGTAGGCGAGGGGGTCGCGATAGCGGTCGCCGCGCATGGTCACCAGGTTCGGCACGTGGCCGAAGAGGGGACCGAAGAGATTGCCGGTGAAGGCCGTCCTCGACTCGGGGAGCCAGACCACCAGTGAGTCGGTGGTCTCTCCGCCGGGCGTCGAGAGGAGGACCAGCTCGCGGCCGCCGACGGCGAGGTCGAGACGGGTTTCGAAGGTCACGGTCGGCTCGGGACGGGACTGTGCGGTCGCTCCCGCCGGGAGGTTCTTCGCGTGCTCCATGGCTGCGGCGATGGCCTTCATCCAGGCGAAGGCGGCGTTGCGCGAGCGGAAGCGCTCGAGCCGCTCGTTGTCGGCGCGCCAGGTGGCGAAGTCGAACTGCGCGATCACGTCGGTGCCGTTGTCGCGCAAGGCGTCGACGCCGCCCACGTGGTCGAAATGGCCCTGCGTGAGCACGATCGCGCGGGTGGTGGAGGGATCGACCGAGTCATAGGCGCGACGGTGGAGCGGTCCCTCGAAGCCCATGCCGGTATTGACCACGATGCGCCCGTCGTCGCTCGCCAGCAGGTAGCTGTTGGAGAGTCCGGGCGACATCCAGATGCCCTCGCCGACCAGGCGCGCAGGCTCACCGGTCGCCGCGGTGATGGCTTCTGCTCCTGGTCGTTCGCGGTGGATCCCGGGCACGGTCAGCGCACCTCGCGCCGGACCTGGGGGAAGGCGTCGAAGTAGAAGCCGAAGCGCTCGTAGAGGTCGTCCGGCTCGAGATGGAAGTCGGTGCGCAGGTCGTAGACGACGCGACCGTCCTTCCCGCGCGGGTTGCCGGCCAGGTAGGTGGTGAGCTGTGCTTTGGCGGCGTCGGTCAGCTCGAGGCCGGCGACGCCGAGGATCTTCTCGGCCATGGCCAGGTCGTCGGCCATGAACTCCTCGAACTCGACGTCGACCCGGCTCCCCGAGGGGATCAGGCCGACGTCGCGGACCGCGGCGCGCAGCAGGCGCTCGACGCGGTCGATCCAGTAGGCGGCGAGCTGGTCCGGCTCCACTTCTACCCGCCGGGTGCGGTCGCCGTAGGCGAGCATGGTGATCGCCGACTGAAGGACCGCGACCGGGTCCCGCAGGGTGAGGGCGATCGTCGCGCCCGGAAAGGTCTCGAGCAGCGGGCCGATCTGTTCGAGGTGCTGGGGCGTCTTGAGAACCCAGCGATTCGGCCCGCGCAGATGGCTGAGCACTTGCAGCTCCTGGCGCAGGAAGGCGTGGTGGTCGCGCTGGTCGAGCTGCAGGTACCGGTCCCGCCAGTCGGGAACCCGGGCGTGCCACTCGAGGGTGTAGGAGCAGAGGTCGAGGTCGACCAGCTCGCAGTCCTCTTCGATGCTCCAAGGTGGCCGGTCGTGCATGAGCGTAGTAAGGGGAGCGACCTTTTTGGTCATCTCGTAGGTGGCGAGGCAGCGTCGATAGCGCGGATCGAGCCCGTCGGTGCCTGGACCGTCGCCGACCACGGGTATCGGCTCCACCACCTCCCACCACGGCATCGACCGGAAGCGCGCATCGGCGGCGAGGAGGTTCACCAGGTGGGTGGTGCCCGAGCGGGGCAGGCCGATCACGACGACCGGCGGTTCGAGCTCGACCTCGAGGGCCTCCGGATAGCGGGAGACGTAGTCCTCGTAGCGCAAACGTGCCTTCAACAGTCCGACCAGCCGGTCCCTGACGATGAACCGCCCGAGACCCGAGAGCCCGGCGTCGCACTCGACCGCGGCGACCTGCGCCCCGAGCCGGTCGAGCACCCCGGTGCCGCCGAACTCGTCCAAGCCTGTCGCGCGACGAGCCTCCGCGACGATGCCCTGCGGGTCGAGGTCGACTTCCATCGCGAGCGCGTACTCGTAGAAGGACTGCTCTTCGGGGGTGCGCTGCGGCTCGCGCAGGTCCTCGATCCGCACCTCGTGGGGCACCGTGTCTCCTGGTTCGCGCGCTCGTCCTGCCGGATCTCGGGCCGATGTCACCGTCGTCGAGGCCACTCCGTCGATCGGCGGAGCCGAGGCTACCCCGGCGCGGTCGCTCCGGCCCCGAGAGGCGCGCCGTACGCTGACCGCCATGCCCACGGCGGACGTGCTCGTGATCGGCGGCGGCCTCCTCGGCTCGTCGGTCGCCTACGAGCTGGCGCGTTCGGGAGCCCGCGTGGTGCTGGCGGACGACGGCGAGCCGGGGCGGGCTTCCGATGCGGGTGCGGGAATCTGCTCTCCGCAGACCTGGCGCGACCCGGATGACGCCTGGTGGCGTTTCGCCGAGGACGCCGCCACTCACCTCGAGGCGCTGATCGGCCGGCTCGTCGAAAGCGGGGTGGACCCCGGTCACGACGCGTTCGCGCGATGCGGTTCGCTCGTCGTGGCGCTGGCCGAGCACGAGGACCCCTGGTTCACCGATGCCTTACACACGATCCAGGCGCGCACGCCCGCGATCGACGAGATCCCCGCCTGGGACGCCCGCGCGATGTTCCCCCCGTTGCGGGACGTCTGGCGGGCGCTCTACAACCCGCTCGCCGCGCGTGTGGACGGCCGCCGGCTGACGGCCGCACTCCGAACCGCCGGCGCGCGACGAGGCGTGACGCTCCGCGAAGGGGAGGCGAGCGCGGTCGAACGCTCCGGCGATCGGGTGACCGCGGTGCAAGTCGGGACCGAGCGGATCTCGGCCGGCTCGGTGGTGCTCGCCGCCGGTGCCTGGTCGGGTGGACTGGCGGGTACCTTCGGGGCGCAGCTCCCGGTGGTGCCGCTCAAAGGGCAGATCGTGCACGTGAGCCCCGAGGGGCAGCCTGACAGCGGCCGGTGGCCGATCGTCCAGCCGATCCTCAACTTCTACCTGGTCCCCTGGCCGGGAGGCCGCGTCGCCTGCGGCGGGACCTTCGAGGCGGACGCCGGTTTCGACGTCCGCCCGACCGCCGCAGGGCTCCGAGATCTGCTCCGCGAGTGCGTCGCCATCGCGCCGGGCCTGGCGACCGCCGCGTTCACCGAGGTCCGGGTGGGGCTCCGGCCGGCGAGCGCGGACGAGCGGCCGCTCCTCGGCCGGTTACCCGGCCGGTCGAACGTCTACGTCTGCACCGGGCACGGCGCCGAGGGCTTATTGCTCGGCGCGTACTCGGGCGCGTTGGTCGCGGCCATGGTGCTCGGTGAGGAGCCCGCCGCGCTCGCGCCGTTCGATCCGGGCCGGTTCGCACTCGGCGCGGACTCGCCTGCGGCAGGGTGAACCGCCGCTCGCGTCAGGCGGAGCCGGCGGCCTGCTCGAAGGGCTCGACCCATGCCGGCCCGTCCGCGGGGACGCTGAAGCCACCACGGGTCCTGATCCGCTCGGCGAGGGTGTCGGGAGTGATCCGCTCGCGCGGTTCGTACCGGCACGGTTCCCACGGCGCCGCGGGATCCGCCACCCCGATGAGCAGGGTACGTCGGGCGTCGAAGTCGTAGCGAAGCACACCGTAGGGCTCACATACACCGATCTTGTCGCCCGGCACGGCGTAAAAACCCAGTTCAGCAGTGTCGTGAGTCCGGTACCGCCCGATCCGGTCGAGGTAGTGGACGGTCACGATCCCTTTGTCGACGGCCTCGAGCCGCCCCCAGCTGAACTTGTGCTCGGCGGCCTTTTGGGCCTGGACCCAGTGGACCAGATGACCCCGCAGGTACAGGTCGCAGGTGGGGCGAGGGCCCTGGTAACCGCGCGCGGCAACGCTCGTATCGCTCATCGTGCTCTCCTCATCGCCTGGCCTTACCACCGTGTCCTCTTCGGATCGGTTGGTGAGCGTCGCCGGCCCAGGTGCCTCAGCTCGTCTGGATGAAGTTGCAAGCGTCATGATAGCGCGCGGCTACAGAGTCCCGGTCGACGAGTTCGCACGAGCCCCTCATACCCGCGTCCGGCCGGGACGAACCGGTCGTCGAAACTCGCGCGCTCTCCACGCGGTTCGGTTTCGAGGGCCGCTCACCTGGGTATGTGTCGGTTCCACCAACTGGAAGGAGCGCCGCTTACGGCGATTCGTCAAAAAGGGGGCAACCATGTCCGTTGAATCGATCAGGCCGGGAATGTCGGAGCCGTTGGAAGGCTCGGAAGGGAGGCCGATCATCGCTCAGGTCGTTGCGGACCCCGCGCCTCTCGGTCTCGCCGCCTTCGCGATGACCACCTTCGCCTTGAGCATCGCCAACACCAACGTCTGGGGACCGGGAGTCGACGCCGCGCTCGCCCTGGCGCTCGTCTACGGCGGAGCGGCCCAGCTGCTCGCCGGCATGTGGGAGTTCGTCCGAAAGAACACCTTCGGCGCCCTCGCCTTCACCTCGTTCGGCGCATTCTGGATCTCCTACTACGTGTTGTCCCGGGCGATCATCCCGGGCATCAGGCCCGCGAGTGACGTCTCGGTCGCGGTCGGCGTCTTCCTCCTCGGCTGGACGATCTTCACCGCCTACATGACCGTCGCTTCGTTCCGGGTCTCGGCAGCCGTCCTTGCGGTCTTCGTCCTGTTGACGGCGACGTTCGTGTTGCTGACCATCGGTGCGTTCGAGAACATGGCCAACGTCACCAAGGCCGGCGGATGGGTCGGACTCGCGACAGCGGCGGCCGCTTGGTACGCATCCTTCGCCGGGGTGGTGAACGAGACCTTCAGGAAGGCGCTCGTGCCGACGCACCCGTTCCAGCAGCCGGTCGCACCCTCGGGTCCGGTCAGCCACGCGGCCTGAGGCGGCCTGAGATGGCTGCGAATCCGGACCTGCCGGTCGACCACGGCCGCGACGAGCGAGCCGGTGGAACCGATGCACGGTCCGGCGGAGTCGGCGGGCCGGCACTCGATGCGCTCCTGCACGAGTCGCGGCGGTTCGACCCGCCGGCCGAGTTCGCCGCCCGCGCGAACGCAAAGTCCGACATCTACGCCGAGGCGGCGAAGGATCCCGTCGGCTGGTGGGCGGAGCAGGCGAAGTGGCTGCAGTGGGACGAGCTCTGGACGAAGGTGCTCGAATGGGACCCGCCCTTCTCGGAGTGGTTCGTCGGCGGTCGGCTCAACGCATGTGTGAACTGCGTCGACCGCCACGTGGTGGCCGGGCGAGGGGACAAGGTCGCCTTCCACTGGGTCGGTGAGCCCGAAGGCGAGACGCGGACCATCACCTATGCCGACCTGAAGGACATGGTGTGTCGGGCGGCGAACGGGCTGAGCCAGCTCGGCGTCGATGCCGGCGACCGGGTCGCCATCTACATGCCGATGATCCCCGAGACGGTGGTCGCCATGCTCGCGTGTGCGCGGCTCGGTGCGCCGCACTCGGTGGTGTTCGGTGGCTTCTCGGCGGCGGCGCTCGCCGGGAGGATCATCGACGCGGACGCCCGGGTGGTGATCACCGCCGACGGCGGGTTCCGGCGCGGTGTCGCCACGCCGCTCAAGGCCGGCGTCGACGAGGCTCTCACCCAGTGTCCGAACGTACGCAGCGTCCTCGTGGTCCGTCGCACCGGGCAGCCGGTCGCGTGGACCGGCGGCCGTGACATCTGGTGGGACGAGCTCGTCGACCCGCAGTCTCCCGAGCACGAGGCCCGATCATTCGACGCCGAACAGCCGCTCTACATCATGTACACGAGCGGGACCACGGCCCAACCGAAGGGGATCCTGCACACGACCGGTGGGTACCTCACCCATTGCGCGACGACGCACCGGCTCATCTTCGATGTCAAGCCGGAGCAGGACATCTTCTGGACCGCTGCCGACGTCGGATGGGTCACCGGGCACAGCTACATCGTCTACGGGCCGCTCGCCAACGGCACCACCTCGGTGCTCTACGAGGGGACCCCCGATGCGGGCGGCAAGGACCGGTGGTGGCAGATCGTCGACGACTACAAGGTCTCGATCCTCTACACCGCGCCGACCACCATCAGGACGCTCATGAAGTGGGGCGAGTCTTATCCGGCGGCCCACGATCTCTCGAGCCTCCGCCTCCTCGGGTCGGTCGGCGAGCCGATCAACCCCGAGGCGTGGATGTGGTACCGCGAGAACATCGGCCGCAACCGGTGCCCGATCGTCGACACCTGGTGGCAGACCGAGACGGGCGGGATCATGATCACACCCCTTCCCGGGATCACCACCACAAAGCCGGGTGCGGCGATGACTCCCTTCCCCGGAGTGAGCGCGGACATCGTCGACAACGAGGGCCGCTCCGTCGCCAACGGGCAGGGCGGCTATCTGCTGATCACCGAGCCGTGGCCCGGCATGTTGCGCGGGATCTGGGGTGACCAGGAGCGCTATCGGCAGACCTACTGGTCGCGGTTCCCGGGCCGCTACTTCGCCGGCGACGGTGCGAAGCGCGACGAGGAGGGGGACATCTGGCTTCTCGGACGCATCGACGACGTGATGAACATCTCGGGACACCGCATCTCGACCACCGAGGTCGAGCACGCGCTGGTCGGCGACCCTCGGGTCGCCGAGGCCGCGGTCGTCGGTGCGTCCGACCCGACCACCGGGCAGGGGATCGTCGCGTTCGTCACCGTGAAGGGCGACGGTCCGACGAGCGAGGTCGAAGGCGAGGCGCTCGTCGAGGAACTCCGCGACGCAGTGGCGGTCACCATCGGCCCGATCGCGAAGCCGCGGCAGATCCTGCTCACGCCAGAGCTGCCGAAGACCCGCAGCGGCAAGATCATGCGCCGGCTCCTGCGCGACGTCGCCGAGGAGCGTCCGCTCGGGGACGTGACCACCCTGCTCGACCCGACGGTCGTCAAGTCCATCGACCAGGCGATGCACGCGGGGGGGTCCGACCCCGAGGAGTGATCGGGGCCGGGCTCGGTCAGCGGGGCAATGCGCCGAGGAATTCCGAGAGCACCGCCCACCAAGCCTCGGGGTTCTCGAACTGCGGGCTGTGCCCGGCGTTGGGGATGACCGCGAGTGAGGCGTCAGGGATGGCCTCGGTCATCCGCTCCGACGGTCCGATGAAGGGTTGGTCCTGGTCCCCGACGATCACCAGCGTCGGGAGGGAGTCAGGCAGCCGGCGCAGGTCGTCGAGGCGGTCCGCCGCACTGACGAAGGAAGCGGCCATCGGGACGTACAGCGAGGGAGAGGTCGCCCGGAATTTGTGGTCCTCGAACTCCGCGTACCCGGGCTGCTCGGCGAGAAGTCGCTGGTGGGCCGCGGAGTCGAGCGGGCTCTCGTGATCGGCGAGGATGTCGGCGAGCGCGTCGATGCCTTGAGTGCGCACGATCGAGATCGCAGCCTCCACCATCGTCGGGTCGAGGTTCTCCACGGGCCCGTGCCCGGTGTCCATGAGGACCAGCGCGCTGAGTCGCTCCGGTGACTTGGTCGCGAGGAACTGCGCGACCATGCCGCCCATCGAATGCCCGAGCAGGGCGTAGCGGTCCCAGCCCAGAGCGTCCACGAGTGCCTGCGCGTCATCCGCGAGGATCTCGAAGGAGTAGGCACTCTCCTCCTTCGGCTTCGAGCTCGCGCCGTGACCACGATGGTCGGGGGCGACCGCGTGCCACCCGGCCTTCGCCAGCGGATCGAGCCACTCGGTGAAGTCCTCCTTCGCACCGGTGAAGCCGTGGAGGAGCAGGAACGGGCGCTCGCCGGGGCCCGACTCCGCGATCACGAGCTCAACCGTGCCGAGGTCGATCGTGCGTTCCTGCATCGCACGCGATGTTCCCACACCGCTCGCGCTCTCCACACGGGCTCCCCCGAAGATCAGATCAGAGTGAGGGTCAGATCAGGGAAAGGCCCCCGTCGACCGCGAGCACCTGGCCGGTGACGTAGCTTGCCTCGTCCGAGAGGAGGAAGACGACCGACGAGGCGACCTCCCAGGCCGTCCCCTGCCGCCCGAGAGGGACCGGTGTCCGTTCGCGACCGGGCCGGCCTGCCGAGGCCAGTCGCCCGAGCGGGGTATCGACGAGGCCGGGAGCGACCACGTTGGCCCGGATCCCACGCCGCGCGAGTTCGAGGGCGACGTGCCGGCAGAGCCCGATGAGTCCCGCCTTCGACGCGTCGTAGGCGGGGATGCGGCTGCCCGGTCCGAGACCTGCCACCGATCCGATGAAGACGATCGAACCGCCCTCGGCCAGCAGGTCGGTCGCCTGCCGCACCACGAGGAAGTGGGCCCGCAGGTTGACCGTGAAGGTTGCGTCCCATTGCTCGGGACTGGTGCCTGCGATCCACATCCCCTCCCCGATCCCGACGTTGAGGACGAGTCCATCGACCGAGCCCGGCCCGAATGCGGCGAGCGCTTCGCGACAGCCCACCTCGGTCGAGACGTCGGCTTCGACTGCGGTCGCCGCGCCGCCGTCGTCCTCGATCATCCGGACCGTCGCGAGCGCCAGGGACTCGTCGCGGTCCACGCACCGCACGACCGCACCCTCGCGGGCGGCCGCGACAGCGATGGCCCTTCCGTTCCCGATCGGCTGATCCGGATAGTCGTTCGGTCGGGTCCCGGCGCCGATGACGACGACCGACCGTTCCTCCAGCCGGCCAGGGCTCACTCGTCCTCGAGCTGGATGCGGAGGGTGCGGAGGACCATGGCCACCATCTGGTATTGGCCGATGAGCATGAGCAGCTCGATCATCCCCGCGTCTCCGAGGATCTCGTGGGCCTCCTCCCAGGTCTCGTCCTCGAGGAAACCGAGGAAGTCGAGCTCGTCTGCGACACGAAGCAGCACCTCGTCCTGGTGGGGCCACTCGTGCCGGTCGCGGGCTCGGCGCAGGGCCTCGATCTCCTCCTCGGTGACGCCGGCCGCCAGCGCCATCGGGACGTGCTGGGCCCACTCGTACTCGCTCTCGTCGAGGTGGGCGACCCTCAGGATGACCAGCTCTCGCTCGCGGTCGTGGATCGCACCCTGCAGGAGAGCGGTCCCGAACCCGATCCACCGCCGGAACACGTCGGGACTGCGGGCGAGGGTGGTGAAGATGTTCAGAGGGTGTTCTCGACCTCCCGGGGTCGCCTCGACGAGCCGTTGCAGGAATTCGTTCCACTCGCCGGCAGGAAGTGGCGGAAGGCGCGGTGTGTTCGGATCGGACATGAAGCCATACTGCACGCCGATCGCTTCGTTGGGCAACGGTTATGAAGAGGTACGAACGGGCCAGACGCGGCTTCAGATCCTGCCGGCACCCGTCGTCACGACTTCTCCCGTGCCGTGTCGAGCGCGTTCGCCCACCAGATCAGGTCGGCGACGAGCACCTCGAGGCGCTCGTCGAGCGGGGCGAAGAGCTCCGGGGTGAACACCTCGGCCTTGAGAGCCTCGATGAGCAGGTCCGGCAGGATGTGGATCGCGTGCCGCAGGGGGGCCATCTCGAGCTCCACCGTGACTTCGCGCAACTGCTCGATCGCCCGTGCCCCGCCGACGTTGCCGTAGCCGACGAAGGTGATCGGCTTCCGGTTGAACTCGGCATAGAAGTGGTCGAATGCGTTCTTGAGCGTCGCCGGGTAGCCGTGGTTGTACTCGCCCGTGAGCACCAGGTAGCCGCTCGCTCGGTCGAACGCCCGACCGAGCCGCGCCACCTCCTCGTTCGGATACTCGCGTCGGGCGCGAATCGGTGACACCACACCCTCGAAGAAGGGGAGCGGATGCTCGCGCAGGTCGACCACTTCGATCTCGAGATCGTCGCGGCGCTCGAGCCGGTCGAGAAGCCACGCGAGTGGCTTGTCGGCGAAGCGGGCCGGACGCGTGGTCCCGACGACGAGCGCGATGAGAGGTGCCATCGTCGAGCGGTGCGCAGTCCGTGCTCGGTCAGGTCACCGCTGGGGCCGGCTCCGCGGTCGCGGGACCCGATGCCGAGGCCGGGGTCCCCGTGGGCGTCTCCCCCTCGGCCGGGATGTGGGCGTGGTCGCGGAGGGGGACCTCCTTCAAGAAGAGGCTCAGCACGAAGGCCAGGACCGCGAAGGGCACGCCGACCAGGAACACGACGTCGAGCGAGTGGCTGAAAGCCTGCACGAATCCCTCGTGGATGGCCGGCGGCAGCGCGTTGATCTGCGAGGGGTTGGACGAGATGTTGTGCCCGGCGAGCTGATGGACGACCGACGCCGGCAGGTAGTGCGGCAGTTCGGCGAAGAGCCGGTTGTTGAAGATGGTCCCGAAGAGCGCGACGCCGAATGCGCCGCCGATCGTCCGGAAGAAGGTTGCGGCAGACGTGGTCGTGCCGAGCTGGCTGTAGGGAACCGCGTTCTGCACGGCGACGACGAGCACCTGCATGACCATTCCGATGCCGAGCCCGAGCACCACCATGTAGATGGACGACACGAGCAGGGGTGTGGTCGGGGACATCAGGGAGAGCAGGAAGAGCCCGAGTGCCATGACCGCGGTGCCGATCACCGGGAAGATCTTGTAGCGACCCCACCGGGTGACCAGGCGTCCGCTCGGAATGAAGGTGCAGAGCATCCCGATGACGAGGGGGAGGAGCTGCAGGCCGGAACTGGTCGGTGACGCGCCGTGCACGGTCTGCAAGTAGAGAGGGATGTAGATCATGGCGCCGAACATGACGAAGCCGACGACGAACCCGATCGCACTGGTCACCGTGAAGACCGAGTTGCGGAAGAGCGACGGCGGCATGAGCGGCTCGACGGCGCGGCGCTCGACCATGGCGAACGCGCCGACCAACAGCAGGGCAGCCACCGCCAGCCCCACGATCTGCACCGATCCCCACGGATAGGTGGTCCCTCCCCAGGTGGTGAGCAGAACCACCGCGGTCACCGCGGCGCCGAGGAGCGCGGTCCCGAGGTAGTCGATGGCGTGTTCGGTGCGGCGCACCGGGATGTGCAGGACGGCCGCGATGACGAAGAGCGCGACGATCCCGATCGGCACGTTGATGTAGAAGATCCACCGCCACGAGAAATGCTCGGTGATGAAGCCGCCGGCGAGGGGCCCGGCGACACTGGTGAAGGCGAAGACCGCGCCGAAGTAGCCCATGTAGCGGCCCCGTTGTCGCGGGCTCACGACGTCGCCCATGATCGCCTGGGCACCGACCATCAGGCCGCCCGCGCCGACACCCTGGACGGCCCGAAGCGCGATGAGCTGGACCATGGTCTGGGAGAGGCCGGCGAGCGTGGAGCCGACGATGAAGATGACGACCGCCGCCTGGAAGAGCTTCTTCCTCCCGTAGAGGTCGCCGAGCTTTCCCCAGAGCGGCGTCGAGATGCAGAGCGTCAGGAGGTACGCGGTGACCACCCACGAGAGGTGGTTGAGACCGTGCAGGTCACCTGCGATGGTCGGGAGTGCAGTCGAGACGATGGTCTGGTCGAGCGAAGCGAGCGTCATCCCGAGCATCAGCCCGACGAGGATCACGAGGATCCGTCGGTGCTCGGCCTTGGCGCGCTCGGCATCGACCGGCGCGACCCCGACCGGTGGTGCGTCCTGGTCAATTGCCATGAGGGGACTCCCCGAGATGGGCGATCGTGGCGGCGAGCAGCTCGAGCAGACGCGCGAGCTCAGCACGGTCGTGTTCGGACCAATCCCGGAGCATCTCGTCGAGCCAGAGCTCACGGGCGCGCAGCAGTTTCTCGATCGACCGTCTGCCGGCGGGCGCGAGCGAGACCCGCGACGCGCGCGCGTCTTCGGGATCGGGGGAACGGCTGACCAGGCCTGAGCGCTCGAGCTGTTGGACCTTCCGGGTCACCGCAGGCGAGTCGATGCCGAGCCGATCGGCGAGCTCGCCGAGCCGGACATCCTCACCCTCGGCGAAGAGCTTGTAGAGGAGTGCGGCCCCACCGCGGTCGAGGTCGACCCCCGCTTGCCGGCAGAGGGTGTCATGGGTCTTGAACTGGTTCATCACCCGGGCGAGCGACAACAGCGCCGACGCAATGGTCTCGGTCGTGCGGTCGTCGCCGGCGGCGGTGGTGACGGGGGCGGTGTGGGTTGCCACGAGAGCTCCTGCCGGGACGGACGGTACGAAGAGAAATTGTATAACACAGGCAACTAAGTCGCAATCACACTGCCTGGACCTGGAGGTTCGCGGCCAGCCCGGCTGCGGCCGAATGCGTTCTGGTGGGTGACATCACGTGATG
Organism: uncultured Acidimicrobiaceae bacterium; assembly: GCA_963769905.1. Classification (GTDB taxonomy): domain Bacteria; phylum Actinomycetota; class Acidimicrobiia; order Acidimicrobiales; family RAAP-2; genus Bog-756. The sequence continues at coordinate 463,228 of CAVYNG010000001.1, read as the reverse complement.
TAATGTGATGTAATTTTACATCACGTGATGTAAGATGATGTCATCACTCGCAGGGACTGTGTCCGAGAGCCCCCCTCTCGGCTCGCCGAGCCGGTTCCGGGGCCTCCTCGTACCCCCAGCCCGTGACCAGGGGCAACCGGGGTTGCGAAGGGCGAGAGCGCGAGACGTGCTCGTTCAGGTGACGATCAGGTAGGTGCTCTCCCCGATCAGCCACAGCCCCACGATCAACGAGACCCAGACGATGAGCTGGTCGGTGTGGGTGTCGAGCCACGTCCGGAGCCGCGTGAGAAACGCCTGGGCGGCTACGCGCCGCCGCAGCGCGTAGATCTCCATCGCCAGGTATGTCCCGGTCGCAAGGAAGCAGAACAGGGCGATGCTGAGGTAGTCCTGCCAGGTTGCCAACTTCGCCTCCAAGATGGTGGCTACGCCGGCGGCAATCAGTCCCCAGGGCTGCACCAGCGGTGCAAGTCCCATCGCGTACCACGGCGACATGGTGTCGATCCCGGTTTGCCATTTCGGCGTCTTCTTCGGCTTCTTCGGGCGCCCCAGTCGCCGGTACCGCCTCCAGGCGATCAACACGAGCACGACTCCGAGGAGGATCTTCGCGGCGAGCGCGCCGAGGGAAGGCGCCGTGTTCGGCTTCGGCGGCGAATTGCCCGTTGCGACGAGGGTGATGACGACCACGGCGATCAGGGAAGCCAGCCATCCGACGATGAAGGCCGCGCCCTTTCGGAGTCCGCCTTCCGAAGCCAGGATGAGGATGAACGCGGTGAGCGGAATCGGTTCGAGCGTGACGCCCAATCCGATGATCACCAGTTCGAGGAGGATCATCGATCGACCGCCGGCAGGAGCACGTTCGGGTTGAGGATCCCGTCAGGGTCGAGGACCTGCTTGATCGAGCGGAACAGCTCGATCTCGGACGGCGAGCGGGTGAGCTCGAGCCAGCGCTTTTTGGCGGTGCCGATTCCGTGCTCGGCGCTGATGCTCCCGCCGGCGCCCGCGACGAGGCGGAACACCGCGTCGTCGACCCGCTCGTCGTCGTGCGCGACCCCGGTCACGTTGACGTGGATGTTGCCGTCGCCGACGTGGCCGAAGAGCCAGACCTTTGCATCCGGGTCGACGGCCACCACGGCGCTCGACACGTTCTCGATGAACGCGGCCAACCGACGTTGCGGCAGGGTCACGTCGAGCTTGTGCGGCGGGCCGAGGGTGTTGATCGCCTCGGTGTGTCCCTCGCGGTAGCGCCAGAGCGCCGCGCGCGTCCCCGGTTCGGTCGCGACGACGTTGTCGAGCAGGTGCGGCAGCGACGCGGTGACTTCCGCGAGCGCACTCGTCGGGTCGGTCCGGTCGGCCGCCTCGAGAAGGAGGCACACAGGGTGGGGCCCGGCGAAAGGAGGAGGCATCCCGGTGACCGAGCACACCAATTGGACGCCGTTCTCGAAGAAGAGCTCGCACGCGTCGAGCGAGGGGAGCGAGCGGCGGACGAGCGACGCTGCCTCGAGCGCGTCGCCGACCGCAGGAAAGGCGAGAACGGCGGTCGTTCGCCAGGTCGACGCGGGGACGAGCCGCAGCCGAGCCTTGGTCACCACGCCGAGAGTTCCCTCGCTGCCGCAGAGCAGCCCGGGCCAGTAGTAGCCGGTGTTGTCCTTGACCAGCCCGCCGAGGTGGGAGACGACCGCGCCGGTCCCGAGCACCGCCTCGAGCCCGAGCACCTGTGCGCGGGTGTCGCCGTGGCGCAGGACGTGGAGGCCGCCCGCGTTGGTCGCGACCGTCCCGCCGGCCGTCGCCGAGTCGCGGCTACCGAGGTCGACGCCGTAGGACCATCCCGCGGCCGCGGCGGCGCGATGGAGGTCCGCCACCGTCGCGCCGGCACCCGCGGTCACCTGGCCGGCCAGTTGGTCGACCGGTTCGAGGCGATCGAGTCGGGTGAGGCTGAGCACCACCTCGCCCTCGAGCGGCACACCGCCACCGACGAGACCGGTGTTGCCGCCCTGGGGGACGAGCGCCGCGCCGAGCTCGCGGCAGACCCGCACGACGCCGGCGACCTCCTCGGTCGAGCCGGGCCGGACGACCGCGGGCGAGTACCCGACGAAGCGTCGGGTCCAGTCCGTCGCGTACGAGGCGACGACGTCGGGATCGACGAGGACCTGGTGGCCGACGACTTCGCGGAGGCGCTCGACGAGCGGGCCGTGAACCGTCACGCTTCGTCGGCGCCGCGTCGCGTTCAGGTCGCCGCGGCCTTGGCCCGCGCGTCCTTCGAGGCCGCCGCGAGCTCCTTCGCCCGCTCCGCGTTCCGCTTGGCCGCGTCGCGTGGCCGCAGTCCCGCCTCGAACTGCTCGCGGATGAAGGACTTGACGTCGGTCGCCTGGGTGGCGACGGTCAGCAGGTCGTTCGACTGTTCGAGGTGGGTGCGCAACCCCATCAGGTCCCAGGCCCGGCGGATGTTGGCCTTGGCGGCCATCAGCGTCGAGAGCGGCGCCTGGGCCACGTGGAAGGCGAGCTCGTCGACCTCGTCACTCAGGCGAGCGCGGGGAACGACCCGGTTGACGAGACCGAACTGCTTCGCCTCCTCGGCGCTCAGCTGCTGGCCGGTGTACATGTACTCCGAGGCGCGCTTCCAGTTCATGAACAGCCACGGCTCGATGCCGGTCTCCATGGTCGGCATGGCCATGCCCTGGAGCACCGGGAACTGGAAGTAGGCGTCGTCGGAAGCGACGGTCATGTCGGTGAGCAGCCCCCAGACGGTGCCGCCGCCGAGGCAGTAGCCGTGCACCTCGGCGATGGTGATCTTCGGGAACTCCCAGAGCTTCATCACCGGGCTGCCGTAGATCTCCCACTGGCCCTTCCAGGGGCTGCCGAGCCGCTCGGTCGATTCGTCGATCTCGCGCATCTCGGTGCCCGGCGCGCCCCGGACGACGTGACCGGCGCTGAAACCGGGACCGTTGGCCTTGATCACGAGCACCTTGATGTCGTAGTCCGCGTTCGCGTCGTTCAGGCACTCGTCGACGTCGAATACCAGCCGGGAGGACTGGACGTTCGCCTTCTCCGGGTAGTCGAGGGTGACCCAGGCGACCGGACCGTCCTTCTCGTAGTTGACCGTGTCCAGCTTCCGGGTCTCCATGGTTCGCTCCTGTCGAGGCTCCGACGAGTGCCGCTCTGGCGCGTTGCGCGACCCGAAGCTAGCAGTGTGCGTGAAAGCTAGTGTCGGGCGCGCCGCGCGCCGCGACCGAGCGCGCTCGACGCTCGGGGAGGTGGTGGCGGTCGAGATCAGGATCCCGAAGCTCGGCATGGAGATGACAGAGGCCACCCTTTCCGAATGGCTCGTCGACGACGGCGCGACGGTCGTCCAGGACCAACCGATGTACGTGCTCGAGACCGACAAGGTCGAGAACGAGGTCGGCGCACCGGTGGCGGGCGTCCTGCGCCGGATCGGGTCCGCGGGGGAGATCTACGCGGTCGGCGAGGTCATCGCCGAGATCGTCTGAGCCCGGCGCGCCCACGACACGGCGACGCTCGGGACGCCGGCCAGGGCCCACGCCTAACATTGGCCGCGAGCGACTACGGGAGTTGCCGCGAGCGACCACGGGGTGGACCGAGGTGGACGACGAGACCCAGATCAGCGTCACGCTCTCGGCCTACAGCAAGCTGCTCGACGACGGCCACTTCGAGCCCTGGTCGGACCTGTTCACCGAGGACGCCCGACTCTCGTTCCCCGGGCGGGACGCAGAGGGCCGCGACGCGATCCGCGTCCTGATGGAGAAGGTGCAGCCCGACGGCGCGCGGGGCAAGCACATGACCGCCAACTCGACGGTGGAGGTCGACGGTGACACCGCGACCGGGACGACCGACTACCTCTTCGTGCGCGCGGGAGCAGAGGGGATCGACATCGTCTCGGCCGGCCGCTACCACGACACCCTGGTCCGCGAGAACGGGAAGTGGCGCTTCCGCGAACGGCGGATCACCTTCCTCGACGCAGCGGGGGGTGCCGGTGGCTGAACCCGGACTCCGCCCGGTTCCCGCTCCCGGTGAGGGCCTGCCCGGCGCGGCGCGTGCGGTCCCCTTCGCGATGGATCGGCCCGACTTCGTGCCGGCCGAGCGCTACTACGACCCGGAGTTCGCCCGACTCGAGCGCGAGCACCTCTGGCCGCGCGTCTGGCAGATGGCCGCCCGCCTCGAGGAGATCCCCTCGCCCGGCGACTTCGTGGAGTACTCGGTGTGCGACCAGTCGGTGCTCGTGGTGCGCGTCGACGAGTCGACCGTCGCCGCCTACCAGAATGCCTGCCGCCACCGCGCCACCCAGCTCGCCATGGGATCGGGAACCTTCGACAAGGGCCGGATCATCTGCCCCTTCCACGGGTGGCGGTGGGATCTCGAGGGCGAGAACACCTTCGTCTACGGACCGCACGCGTTCGACGCGGCGCTGCTCGCGCCCGAAGAGCTTTGCCTGCGCCGGGTCCGCGTCGACACCTGGGGCGGCTGCGTCTGGATCAACCTGGATCCGGCTGCGCCCCCGCTGCTCGAGGCGCTCGACCCGTTGCCGAGCCTGCTCGACCCGCTCGGTGTCGCCGACATGCGGGTCAACTGGTGGAAGTCGGTTCTCCTGCGGGCGAACTGGAAGATGGCCCAGGAAGCGTTCATGGAGGGGTACCACGTACCCCAGACCCACCCGCAGCTCACGCTCGGGCATCCCGAGAGCTACGACCCCGATTCCCTCGCCTACTCGGTCTACGAGCGCGGCCATTCGAGCTTCCAGCTGCGCCCCAACGCGCAGGCCGAGAAGGGCCGCCAGGTCGGGGTCGGCGAGATCGACGCGATCATCGAGTCGGTCCACCTGCTGCACAGCGGGCTGCAGGCGATGACCATGGCCCGCGACGTGCACGTCATCGAGGGGATGCGCAACCGGCCGATCCCGGAGGGCTCGACCTTCGGTACCGAGCTGGTGAAGGAGATCTACCGCTACGCGGAGGGCGCGGGAATCAAGATGCCTCCGCCGGACCCGGCGGCGCTCGCCCGTTGGGGCGGGATGTTCTTCCACTTCCCCAACTACTTCGTCCTCCCCCAGTACGGGAACGCGCTCTGCTACCGGGTGCGGCCCCTCGGGGACGACCCCGAGGCGTGCGTGTTCGAGCTCTGGTCGATCTGCATACCGGCTGCGGGCGACGAAGGGGGCCGTCCGATCGCCGAGGGACCGTACGGCCCGGAGGATACCGAGCACTGGCCGCGCATCCCGCTCCAGGACTTCTCCAACATCGAGCGCCAACAGCGCGGGGTGCACACCCTCGGCTTCGACGGCCCACGGCTCTCGCACGACTACGAGCGCGGCATCACCACGATGCACCGCGAGCTCGACCGCTACCTCGCCTCGTGAGCGCCGAGCGCGCCGGCGCGGGCGGTCCTTCGGGCGCCGAGACCGACGTGCTCGTCGTCGGGACCGGGGCGGCTGCCCTGGTGGCGGCCATCGCCGCGCACGACGGCGGCGCACGGGTCCGGATCGTCGAGAAGGCCGAGTCGGTCGGTGGAACCACGGCCGTCTCCGGCGGCGGCATCTGGATGCCGCGGAACCACCGGATGGGTGAGCTCGGGGTCGAGGACTCGCGGGAGGAGGCGCTCACCTACATCGACATCATGACGGCCGGCCGGACGCCCGAGGCGCTGCTCGCCCGCTTCGTCGACGACGGTCCTTCGATCGTGGCCGGGCTGGAGCGTTCCACCGCGCTGCAGCTGCGGCCGATGACCTGGCCCGACTACCACCCCGAGATGGAAGGCGCGAAGTCTTCGGGCCGGATGCTCGAGCCGGCTCTCTTCGACGCCGGCATCCTCGGGCCTTGGAGGGAGCGGCTCCGGCGCCCACCCGTCCTCGGGATGCCGCTCACCCTGCAGGAGAGCACGGTCGAGTGGCGTCCCGCCTACTTCCCCGAGCGCTTCGACGCCGCCGTCGTGCAACAGCGCATCGCGGAGCATCAGGTCGCCTGTGGGCAGGCGCTCATCGCCGGCCTGCTGGCCGGTTGCCTGGCACGCGGGATCGAACCCGAGCTCGAGACGAGCGCGAAGGAGCTCGTCATGGCGGACGACTCGGTCGTCGGAATGGTCGTCGAGCGGACCGGTGGCGGAGACGGACCGGTGGCGATCCCGACTTCGTCCGTCGTGCTCGCGTCGGGGGGGTTCGAGTGGAACCCGACGCTCCGGACCCGATTCCTCGCAGGTCCCCTCACCCACCCCCACAGTCCCCCCGGTAACGACGGCGACGGGCTGCTGATGGCGATGGCGGTCGGCGCGGATCTCGCCAACCTGACCGAGACGTGGTGGTATCCGGCGTCCCACATCCCCGGAGAGGTGTACGAGGGCAGGCCGCTCGCGCGCTTCGTCGGCATCGAACGCACCGCGCCGCACTCGATCATCGTGAACCGATTCGGGGAGCGCTTCGTCAACGAGGCCGCCAACTACAACGACATGATGAAGGCCTTCTTCTCGTTCGACGCGAACGAGTACCTCCCGCGGCACCTGCCGTGCTGGGTGGTCTTCGACCACCAGTACCGCTCTCGCTACGGAGTGGTCACCACCCGGCCCGGCGAGCCCGACCCACCCTGGCTGTTCGTCCACGACACGGTGGTCGGGCTGGCGAAGGCGGCCGGCATCGAGCCCGACGGTCTCCTCGACACCGTCGAGCGGTGGAACCATCAGGTGCGCGACGGCTTCGACCGCGACTTCGGCCGCGGCTCCTCGGCCTACGACCGGTTCCACGGCGACCCCTCCGCACCCCATCCCAACCTCGGCACCATCGAGGACGGGCCGTTCTACGCGCTGCCCATCTACGTCGGCTCGGTGGGGACCAAGGGCGGTCCACGGGTCGACGCCGAGGGGCGGATCCAGCACGTGCAGGACCGGCCCATCCCGGGGCTGTACGGCGCGGGCAACGTGATCGCGAGCCCGGCAGGACCCGCCTACTACGGCGGTGGCACCTCGATCGGCATGGGCATCGTCTGGGGGCACCTTGCCGGCGCGCACGCGGCCCGATACGCGACCTCCGGCGGCCCCGCGAGGGTGTCGTGACCGAGACGGCGCCGGCCCCACCGCTCGTCGGCGACCGGGTGCGGATGTACGAGCTGATGGTGCTCATCCGGACCTGCGACGAGCGCATCCGCAGAGGCCTGAGCGGCGGCGAGTTCGCCTGCACCTACTGGCCGGCGACCGGGCAGGAGGCGATCGCCGCCGCGCTCGGCACCGTTCTCCGGATCGAGGACCAGCTGGTCACCACCTATCGGGGCCTGCACGACCAGATCGCAAAGGGTGTGCCGCTCGGGCCGCTCGTCGCGGAGATCCTCACCCGCGAGACAGGGGTCAACGCGGGGAAGGGCGGCGCGATGCACATCTCGTACCCGACCGCCGGTCTGGTGCTCTCGACCGGCATCGTCGGGTCGGGCGTGCCGATCGCGACGGGGGTCGGAATGGCGCTCCAGCTGGAGGGCAGCGAACACGTGGTCGTCGCGAGCTTCGGCGACGGCGCCACCGGCACCGGTTCCTTCCACGAGGCCGTCAACCTCGCGGCCCTCTGGCGCCTGCCCGTCGTGCTGCTTTGCCAGAACAACCGGTATGCGGAGATGACCCCGACCGCCGAGGCCCAGCCGGTCGAGACCGTCGCCGCACGTGCCCCTGCCTACGGCATCGGTGCCACGACCGTGGACGGGAACGATGCCGACGCGGTGCACGGCGCGCTCTCGGCGGCGGTCGAACGGGCACGAGCGGGAGCGGGCCCGACGCTCGTCGAGTGCACGACCTTCCGGCTCTTCGGGCACTACTTCGGCGATCCGATGCGCTACATCCCCCCCGACGAGCTCGAGGCCGCTCGCAAGGCCGAACCCCTCGCGCGCTACCGGAGCACCCTGCTCGCCGAGGGGGTGCTGACCGAGGAGATGGCGCAGGAGATCGAGCGCCAGGCGGCCGACGAAGTCGAGACGGCGTTCACCGAGGCGCTCGCGGCGGATCTGCCGAGCGGGCTCGCCGCGACGATCGACGTCTACAGCGAGGCGGGCGCGAGCGCCGGTGCCGCCGCCGGGGCTGGTGCCGAAGGCAGGGGTGGTGGGGAGGACGCAGGCGACGACGGCAACGGCGTGACCACGATGAGCATGCGCCAGGCGCTCAACCGCGCGCTCGACCGGGCGCTCGCGGCCGACCCTGACGTCGTGCTGGTCGGCGAGGACATCGCCGACCCGGGGGGCGGGATCTCACAGGTCACCAAGGGCCTCTCGACCACGCACGGCGCCGAGCGGGTCCGGGACACTCCGATCTCGGAGGCCGCGATCGTCGGGGCTGCGGTCGGGGCCGCGGCCTCCGGGCTCCGGCCGGTGGCCGAGGTCATGATCATGGACTTCGTGAGCATCGCGCTCGACCAGCTGGTCAACCACGCGGCCAAATCGCGGTTCATGTCGGGAGGCAGGCTGGCGATGCCGCTGACCGTCCGCACTGCGGTGTTCGGCGGGATCGGCTCGGGCGCCACCCACTCCCAGACGCTCGAGAGCTGGCTCGCGCACATCCCGGGACTCAAGGTGGTGGTGCCGAGCACGCCGGCCGACGCGATGGGACTGCTCACCTCGTGCATCTTCGACGACGATCCCTGCGTGATGGTCGAGAACGTCGCGCTCTACGGGACGAGCGGACCGGTGCCAGACGGCGACCACCGGGTCCCGATCGGATCGGCGCGAGTAGCCCGGGCCGGCAACGACGTGACGATCGTCACCTACGGACGGACCGTTCGCGACGCGCTCGCGGCTGCCGAGGAACTTGCCGCCGAGGACGTCGATGTCGAGGTGGTGGACCTCCGCACACTGGTGCCGCTCGACACCGACACCGTGCTCGAATCGGTGGCCCGGACCCGTCGATGTGTCGTCGCCCACCACGCCACTCGCTTCGCCGGGTTCGGTGCAGAGGTCGCGGGACTCGTCCACGAGGAACTCTTCGGGGAGCTCGAGGCGCCCGTCCAACGGGTCGGTGCCGCGTTTGCGCCGATCGGGTCGGCGGCGACCCTCGAGGCCGCGGTCATGCCGTCACGTGCCTCGATCGCGGATGCCGTGCGCGAGACGATCGGGCGGTAGGTCCTCCGGTTATTGATGCGGAGCGACGCCCGGTGGCGTCGTCGTACAACCGTCGCAAGGCCCCGCGCCGCTGAAGTAGCTCGGGATGCTCGGGGAATCGGTGGGTGGGTTGGTCGGCAAGGGCACCGGCGCGCGCGGGGTCTGGCCGAAGTCGAAGTCGTTGGCCATGTTGCCGAGGATCTTCACGTCCTCGCGGACGTCCGGCCGGGGATCCGGTCGATTGTCGGTCTTGGGGTTCAGCCGGGACCCACCGAGGAAGTCGTCCTCGATGAACTTCAGATAGGCGTCGCTGCTCAACGTCTGGTGATCGACGTACCCCTGTTTGGCGTACGGCGAGATCACCAGCGCGGGACGCGGAGGCCATAGCCGTTCTGGTCCACCGGGGGTGGCACGACGTGGTCGTAGAAGCCGCCCCAGTCGTCCCACTGCAGGAAGATCGCGGTCGAATCCCAGTCGGGGCTCTTCATCGCCGCGTTGATGATCGCCGTCACGTAGGCCTGTCCCTGGTGGACGCTGGCTGGGGGGTGCTCGCTGTCGGCCTGCGAGGGCGTGATCCACATGACGTCGGGCAGCGTGCCCGCCTTGGCCGCCGCGAAGTAGTTGTCGAGCGGCTGGATGTTGCGCAACTGGTGGTCCTTCTGCACGTCCTCGAAGGTGGGCAGGGGGTTCCAGATGCCGGGGGTCAGGTAGCTCTGCGAGACCGGCGGGCACGTCACGGCCGAGTCGTCGTCGCAGTCGGGTTGATCGCCGGTCTGCACGTAGTACGCCCACGGGACGTGCTGGTTGTAGAGGAGCCAGGTGATGTCGGTCCAGGCGTTCGTGATGTCCGCCGTGCCGGTGTCGATGGCTTGATCGACGTACTGCTGCATCTGAGCGGGGGTGTAGGGACCCTGGATCTGGTTCTTGCAGCTCGAAGGTGCGGGGTTCGAGCACTTGGCCGACCACCCCGACACGAGGTAGAGGTGGTCGGGCAGGGACCACGACTTGACCGGCTCGAACATGTGGTCGTCGAGGGCGAAATCGTTGGCGTAGGTCCAGTAGTTGGGGATCTCGGCCGCGGTGTGGTACCCCATCACGTCGGGCTCGGCGGAGTTCGAGCACTCGGGATCATTCACGTTGAGCCCGCAGCCCTTCTTGGCGTTGGTCGCCTGTGAGATGAACCCGTCCATTGCCCCGTTGTTGACGTCGAGCCGCGCGTTGCGCTCACCGTGTGGGCCGCCGCCGTTGACGTCCACGACGTCGTGGTAGGGCTTCTGGCAGCCACCCGACGGGATGGGCACGCATACCGTCGGTGTGCCGCTGTCCATGGGGATGCCGTCCGCTCCCGGATAGGTCCCGAAGTAGCTGTCGAAAGAACGATTCTCCTGCTCGATGACGATCACGTGCTTGATCTTGTGGATGCCGGAGGAGACCACGTAGCTCCCGGTCGCGCCGCCGCTCACCCGTTCGGACGAGGCGGCTGACGACGATCCGCACGAGGTGGCGACCAGAGCGACCGATCCGACGACGCCGAGGAGGGCCGCGGTCCTCGATCGGTACCGCCCCGCGACACGATGTGCGGGCCGGTCGCGGTTGCCCGCACGTGGGTGACGACTGGATCCGTTCATGTGCTCACCGTCCTCGGTCGGTCGTGTCAAAGAGGCGATCGGGGTGTCGCCCATCGGCTAGTCGTCTCCCCGACGGCGACGGGCCCCCGCCTGGAGTGCCTCGGCAAGCCGGTTGAGCGCGGGCAACGCCTTCTCGAGCCGGCGCCGGTCCTCTTCCGAGAGCAGACCGACCCCTCGACTGAGGGTCACCAGGCGTCGATCGCGGAACGCATCGAAGGTGTGTCGCATGTCCGGGCTGAGCTCGAGCTGCGCCTTGCGGCGATCGGACTCTCGGACCCGACGCCAGACCGTGCCGTCGTCCGCCAACTGGCGGACGAGCGTGCTCACTGTGTTGGGCGCGAGGTGGAGCTCGCGCGCGGCATCCGCGACCGAGATGCGCGGTTGTCGCCGGAGCAATCGGATCAGCTCCAACTGTGCTCCGGTCAGGTGCTCGAATTCGGCCGGGCGGCCCGCTCCACGCCGTACCTGTCGCCCGACCGTGCCGAGGGCAGCGAGCAGTGATTCGGTGAAATCATCGTGCTCGACGGCTTCGGACCCGGGGGCACCCACCCGGCGAGAATAGCTCTGTTACAGAGGTATTTGTACCCGCGGCTCCGGCCCTCTCTCGGGTTCGGGGGCGGGCGGCCCGCCACCGCTCCGGCGGAGACGTCGGCCCTCTGAACAGGCAAAACGGTTCCGAAGAAAATTTCGAGGAAATCGCTCAAGTTCTGGCCCGGAGCGGTCGATAGGGGGGCATCGGACCTCGGGGCAGGGAGTCAGTGCCCCTCCATCCGTCAACTTGTCACCCTGCTCCGGGTTCGGCCCAATCGGCCGAACCGTTCGCCTGACGGGCTACCGGCGCGACTCGACCATCGTCGAACCGCGTGGCCCGGACGGGCAGGGCGTTCCACAGGACCTGGACCTGCGGGACCGCCCGAACCGGTGCGGCCGGTCGACCCGGCTCCCCCCTGACGAGCCGGTCGCGCCCACGGGGATGCCCGGTCAGGTGGTGAAGAGGCCGAGGAGGAGGCCCGCCACTGCGAGGACCACGGCGCCGATGGTCAACGCCCGGCAGACCGAGACACCGAGCATGGGATCGCCGTTTGCGTCGCTCCGAGCGCGACGGGCCATGAGCAGCCCGACGGCCCAGACCCCGGCGCCGACTGCGATGAGCACGAATGCGAGGATCGAGCGTGCGCCTTCGAGCGGCCAGAGGTGCCGGAGGAGGATCGCGACCACGACGAGCACCGCGATGCCCGACCGGTTCCACGCAAGCTCGGTGCGCTCGCGGGCGAGGCCGGGGTCACGCGCGGGTCCGCCGGGGTCGGCGGTCGCGTCCCAGGCGTCACCCATCGGTGGGGACTGCTACTTCGCGCCGAAGGCGGCGAGCACCACCGCGATGACCGCGATCACGCCGATCCCGATCGACAGCACCAGCGGCATCGGAGACCGGGGGAGCGGTTGGTTTCGGCGCATCGCGCGTTCGTTCGCCTTCCAGTGGAGGAAGCTCGTGCACGCGACCAACGCGCCCAACGCGACGAGCGGGAGACCGAGGATGCGCCGGCCGGCCGAGACCTGGAACTCGGGAAGGAGCTGGGTCGCGGCGACGCCCGTCGCGATGAGCGCGAGGGCGGTCCGGTTCCACGCCAGGAACGTGCGTTCGTTGGCATAGGTGAACCGCACGTCCGGCTCGATCTCGTCGGTGGGCGTCACCTCGCTCATCGCCGATGCACCGGTCGCAGCCTACTGAGCGACCTCCCCGATCAAGGGCGATGGTGGTGCCGCGCGCCGACTGAGACCTGGCTGCGCCGAGGCCCCACATTCCCGGGCAATTCACTCTCTGATACGGAAGACCTGGGGGGGCGCGCGCGAATCACAGGGGAGCCCGTGGCAGTGTGGGCGGTGCGGACCTGCCGTGACCGTCGGCCGGTCCGCAGTTGGGCCACGACGCTTTCGTGGGGCAAATGCGGACGAGCAGGCATGGCGAGCCCGGATGTGGGGTAGAGAGGAGTCTCGGGATGGAACTGCCCGACGATGTGGTGTCCGATGTGCGCAAGCGCCTCCGGCGCGTGGCTGGTCAGGTCCAGGGCGTCGAGCGGATGCTCGAGGACGGCCGTGAGTGCCGGGACGTCGTCGCGCAGCTTTCTGCTGCGACCAAGGCCCTCGAACAGGCCGGTTTCAAGCTGGTCGCGTCGGGTCTCGCCTACTCCCTCGAGAACCCGGCAGAGGCTGCAGCCGACGGCTACCCCGTCGAAGAGGTGCAGCGCATGTTCATGAAGCTCGCCTGAACCGCCCTCAGCCCCATCCCTCTCCCGGGCACCTTGTCGCGGGCATGATCGGAGCGGCGACGGCGGTTGTGCTCGACCGACCTCCGACCGTCGTGAAGGGGGACGACAGGGGAGGGTCACATGGACGGATCACCAACGACCACGCAACACCAGCCCTCGACAGAGGATCATGCGGCGCTCGTGCGTTCGGTCGGCAACCGCTACCTCATTCGCTTCGAGGAGAACACCCTTCGGCAACGACCGCTCTGGATCCGGTTGATCATCGAGTTCCTCGGAACCTTCTTTCTGGTGACGGTCGCCGCCGGCGCAGGGGTCATCAATCACTACGTGGGCGGCGGGCCCATCTCGCGGACGGCAGCGGTCGTCGCTCCCGGCGCCGTCGTCATGGCCATGATCTATGCGCTCGGCCCGCTCTCGGGACTGCACATCAACCCGGCGGTGACCCTCGCGTTCGCCGGCCGCGGGGTGTTCAAGACGGCATGGGTGCTGCCCTATCTCGCGGCACAGATGGCCGGGGCGATCTGTGCGTCCCTCTTCCTCCTCGGGATGTACGGCGACGTGGCCGCCGGCAGCAACTACCCGATCGCCAGGCACGGCGGCGAGTGGCGCTCCCTCGTGATGGAGATGCTCTTGACCACCATGTTGGTCACGGTGATCCTCCATACCGCGACCGGCTACCGGAGCATCGGGCACAACGCGGCGCTCGCGGTCGGAGCGACCGTCGCGCTCCTCGGGCTCTTCGCCAGCCCGATCAGCGGGGCCTCGATGAACCCTGCCCGCACGCTCGGTCCTGACATCGTGAGCACCGACTTCACCGGGTGGTGGATCTACGTCGTCGGTCCCGTCGTCGGAGCGGCGCTCGCAGTGATGATCATCGGTCTCGTCCGCGGGCGCCCCGACACCGAGGAGCGGGAATCCGCAGAAGGCGGTGCACTGCCGGTCGAACGCTGACCGGCTGGGAAAATCTCCGGCGGGACTCAGCCCTCCTGCGACTGGATCCCGTCGAGGAGAGAGCGGCCGGTGAGCTCGAACATCCCCTCGTCGTCGCTCTGCCGCCAGGCGTCGAGAAGCCCGATCGAGAGCGGGTCGCAGCCGTAGCGGAGGGGTCCCGCGTCGTCGAGGATCGCGTCGACGATGCGAGCCGCCGCCTCCGCCGGCGTGACGACGAGCGGGTCGGCGTTCTCCTCGCGCAGCACGCGCGCCTCGTCGCCCATCGCGCGGTAGCGGCCGAATTCCGAGGCCGCCTGTGGTCCCGTACTGAGGGCGAACATGTCGGTGGCGACCGGGCCGGGCAGGATCTCGACCACCCGGATGCCCGACGGAGCGAGCTCCACTCGGAGGGTCTCGCCGAATGCGGAGAGGGCGGCCTTGGTCGCGCGGTAGGCGGAGTAGAAGGGCACCGACGCGAGGATCGACGACGAGGTGACCGTGCAGATCACCGCCGGCCGGTTGTTGCGCAGTACCGGGATCGCCGCAGAGGTCACCCTCACCGTCCCGAGGACGTTCGTCTCGAAGAGGGCCCGCCAGTCGTCGTCGTCGGAATGCTCGACCGGCAGGTAGGCCGAGTCGACGCCCGCGTTGTTGACGAGGACCCGCAGGTCGTCGGGGAACTCGTAGGTGCCGGGATCGGTCAGGTCGAGGCGGGCGACCGTGAGGCGGCCGTCGGCTTCGCCGATCAGATCCGAGCCGGCACGAGGGTCCCGCATGGTGGCGATCGTGGCGAAACCGCGGGCGGCGAGCTCGAGTGCCACCGCGCGGCCGATCCCACGGCTCGCCCCGGTCACCAGTGCGCTCCCGTCGATCTCCATGGCCCTCCTCACCTACCGAGCAGGTTGCTCCGTCCGTTGGCCGCAAGGGCCTCCTCGAGTGCCCCCACGTCCTCCGCGGTCATCGGGCGGTAGGTGGCCCCGGGCTCCGGCCGGTGCCAGAGCGGGTCCCCGGTCCGCCACATCTCGGCGCGCAGAGGTTTCTTGTCCACTTTGTTGGTGGCGGTCACCGGGAGGGACCCGACCACTCGCACGTAGCGCGGCGCCCATTTGGTGCCGAGGTCGGGTTGCGCGGCGAGGAACCCGTCGAAGGCGACCGGATCGAACGTCGCGCCGGGCTCGAGCTCGAGCGCGGCCATCACCTGGTCGCCCGTCCGGCTGTCGGGTACGCCGTAGACCGCGACCCCGCGGACACCGTCGAGGCGGCCGAGGATCCGCTCGACCGGGGCCGAAGCGAAGTTCTCGCTGTCCACCCGGAGCCAGTCGTCGGTGCGGCCGGCGAAGTAGAAGATCCCCTCCTCGTCGCGGTAGGCGAGGTCGCCCGACCAGTACCACCCCTTGCGTGAGCGCTCCGCCTCCGCCTCGGGGTTGTTGTAGTAGCCCTCGAAGTTGGCGAGCGCGCGGCGCCCGACGATCTCGCCGATCGCCTCCTCGGGGTTGAGCAGGCGGCCGTCGGGACCGAGCCGGGCTCGGGGGCGCTCCTCGCCGGTGTCGGGATCGACCACCGCCACGTCGTCGCGCTCGGAGGCCCGGCCGAGCGCGCCGGGCCCCGCGTCGGGCACCGGCCGGATCACGATCGCGTTCTCGCTCGACCCGTAACCCTCGAAGACCGGGACGCCGAAGCGCCGGGTGAACTCTGCCTTGTCGGCGGTCGAGGTCTCGGGACCGAGGACGAACTTCAGACGGTGGTCGCGGTCGTGCTCGGTCGGCGGCGTCGCGACGATGTAGGCGATCGCCCGACCCACCGTGTTGAAGAAGGTCGCACCGTGCTCACGCACGTCGTCGAGGAAGGCGGACGCCGAGAAGCGACGGCGGAGCACCAGCGTGGCACCGCCGGCAAACGCCGGCAGGACCGACGCCGACAACGCGTTGCCGTGGAAGAGCGGCATCGCCGAGTAGAGGACGTCGCCGTGAGTGAAGGGCATGCCGCCCGAGGCGCGTCCGGCACGGCCCTGGGTCATCCGGACCGCCTTCGGACCGCCGGTCGACCCGGAGGTGAAGATGAGGAGGTAGAGGTCCTCCGGGGACGGTCGGGCCGGCCGCGCGGAGTGCTCGGCCGCCACCTCGAGCTCACGACGGTATCGGTCGCTGTCGGCAACCAGGATGCGTTCCTCGCCCACGCCGAGGTCGAGGCCGTCGAGTAGATGGCGCATGGTCGAATCGTTGATCACCAGCTGGCAGTCGGTCCGTCTGATGTCCTCGGCGAGCTGTTCCCCGCGGCGGGTCGGATTGATCCCGACCACGACCGCGCCGCAGAGCGCGGCACCCGCGAGGAGGAAGAGGTACTCGGGGGTGTTCTCGAGGAGGACACCGACGTGGAAGGGTCCGTCGCGGCGGAGCCGCTGGAGCAGTGCGGCCCGGCGTTCCGCCTCGGCCACCACCTCGCGCCAGGTCCACTCCTCCCCCTCGAAGCGCAGCCCCAGATGGTCGTCGTCGGTCCGCAGCCGGACCAGCTCGCAGGCGGTGGTGACCGCCGGCGCGTTCACGTGAGCCGGCTCGCGAGTACGTCGAGCACCGGGTTGTCGTCGATCGGCAGCATCAGCGGCTCGCCGGCGTCGCGCCGGAGGTACCCGATACGGGTGAGGACCGAGGCGCTGCGCAACATGGCGAACGTCTCGTACCACTCGAGGTCCCGGACCGGGCCGCCGGTCCCCTCCTCGAAGAGCGCGATCGTCTCCTCGCGGTCGGGGAAGCCGGCGAGTCGCTCGCCGAAGAGAGTGGAGATGGTGAGGTCGAGACCGGTGAACCAGGCGAGGTCGTGCTCGGGCGAGCCGACGGTGGTCATGTCCCAGTCGAGGACGGCGAGAGGTGTGAGGTCGTCACCGAAGACGACGTTCTCGAAGCGAGTGTCACCCCACAGCAGCACCGGACGGCTCGTCTCCGCGGGGAGGTGCGCGCGGCACCACGCGAGTGCCTCGACGAGGATCGCCAGCGGCGAGCCTCCACTCGACCAGTCGAGGTACGCCGCCCAGTAGTCGAGCTCGGCCGCGTCGTCACGTCGAGGCACCCGGGGCGCGGCCGCCGGGTCCGCGGCGTGGATGCGCCCCAGCGTCGCGACGAAGTTGGTGTAGACGCGGCACCGCGACGCCTCGTCGAGCGCGAGGAGCCACCGATCGAGGTGGGCGACAGGACCGATGATGTGCCCCTCGACGTAGCGCATCGCGACGAACGGCGCGCCGAGCCACGAGGGATCGGGTTCGAGCACCGGGTCCGCGATCTCGACGCCGGCGGCCGCGGCGGCCTGCTGGGACTCGAACTGCGGCACGAGGTCGTAGTCGGCGAAGGTGCCGGGCTCCGCCGGTGCCAGGCGCAGGACGAGCCGCTCGACGCCTGCATCGACGCGCGAATCGGCCGCCCCCTCGTGCTCGAGCTCGGCGACGAGCGTCTCGCTCGAGTACCCCGCAGTCGGACGGGCCAGCCGGGCAACCGTGACCGCGCGACCGTCGGGGCGCCGTGCCGAGAGCCAACGGGCGAGCCCCTCGGCCATTCGCTGGTCGTCGCAGCCGATCATCCGAGTCGTCCACCGGGGAGCGAGCATTCCTTGGCGAGGGCGCGCTCGACCAGGGACTGGACGAGGGCGACCCCGCCCTCGTGGCGCGGGCTGAGGCGACCCGCCACGGCGAGGCCCGAGGCGAGGTTGCGCTGGACCGCCTCGCAGATCCGTCGGTCCTCCTCGAGGATGCCGGCTGAGCTCGAGACGGCGCGCTCGACCTCCGCATCGGCGGTCCCCGGCGCGAAGAAGAAGGTGTACTCGACACGGGTCGTGTCGGGACCGGTCGGCCAGAAGCTCTCGAGGCACATGCCGTTTTCGTACAGGTTGAGCGCGAGCCCCGGGAACCGCCACCACCACGCACCGCTGGTGGCCGAGCCGTCCCGGGTGGGGGCCGAGTGCAGGCAGGCCTCCTGGATGATCTCGACCTGGTAGCGCGAGGCGTCGACCTGCCGGTTGAGGCCGAGGTGGACGAGGGGGATGTGGTAGCCCTCCTGGTAGTTCTCGGCGTAGACCTTCCAATTGGCGGCGAGGTCGTGGGTCGAGCGACTGGTCGGGAGGAAATCCTCCATCGGGAAGGCCCGACTGTGCTCGACGATCGGACCGAGCCACTCGAGAAGGGGTGGCGCTGCCGGGTCGACGCAGGCGAAGAGCAGCCCGCGCCAGGCCGCGACCGAGACCGGCCGGAGCGAGCACTCCTCGGCCGGGACGTCGGCGCCGAAGTCGCGTGCCGACAGCAGGCTGCCGTCGAGGTCGTAGGTCCATCCGTGGTAGCGGCAGACGAAGGAACGGCAGCTGCCCTGACCGTCCCAGACGAGTGGCCCCGAACGGTGCCGGCACACGTTGTGGAAACCGCGGAGCGCCCCGTCGTCGTTGACCACGACGATCGGATACCCGGCGACCACCGTCGCCAGATACTCGCCCGGCCGGGCGAGCCGGGCTGCGTCGCCGAGCGCGACCCACTCCCCGGCGAAGACCGCGGCACGCTCCGCCTCGTGACGGCGGGGGTCGACGTAGGCGGAGGCAGCCATGGTCGCGACCGGCGCGGCGTCGATCCCCTCGTTGCCGGCTCTCGAGTGCTCCATCGGCCTCCCGTGGTCGGCCGCCCATCGGCGCGCGGACTGTGTGGCGGCACGAACCTTATGCTCAGCGGCGTGACTCTGGGGCAGGGTGCCGTCCACCGATGACCGAGCGTTCGGACCGCCTGTGTGTCGTCACGGCTGCACTCCTCACGGGGGTAGTCGTGGCCGGCATCGTGGTCGCGGGCTGTTCGGGCAGGTCGACCGCGAATCGGGCGGTGGGCGCGACGCGACCGCACGCGCCCACGACGACCACCACCACGGTGCCGCCCACCACGACCACCACCGAGCAGCCCGGGTGGGCGCCGGTTTCCTCGGCGTTCGGCACCGTCCTCGAGGACGAGCACTCGATCACCGAACCCGACGGCCACACGGTGACCGTGGTGAGGTTCCGGTCGGGCCGGACCCGGTTCGCGCTCCACGTCGGGAGCTCCGATCCGTCGACCGGCACCGCGATCGTCGGGGCCGACAGCGGCCCGAAGGTCGGCCCGGACGAGACCCCGTTGCTCATCGGCGCGTTCAACGGTGGCTTCAAGACGGGCGCAGGTGCCGGCGGGTTCGAGCTCGACGGGCAGACCCTTCTTCCGCTCGAGAACGGAGTCGCCAGCCTGGTGATCGACGCGAACGGCGTCGCGCACGTCGGCGTCTGGGGTCAGAGCCTTCCTGCGCCCGGTGAACAAGTGGCGAGCGTGCGCCAGAACCTTGCCCCTCTGGTCGTGGGCGGCCAGCCGAGCCCGAGCGTCGCCGACATCTCGGCCTGGGGCTCGACCCTCGGCGGCGGGGCTGCGGTGGCACGGAGCTCGCTCGGCGAGGACCTCGCCGGCAACCTCCTCTATGCGGGGAGCATGAGCGCCGTCCCGGCCGACCTGGCGGACGCGCTGGTCGGAACGGGCGTGGTGACCGCGATGGAGCTCGACATCAACCCCGAGTGGGTGGCGGTCATGACGGCCCCGTCGCCCGGCGCCCCGACCGTCGCCACCCTCCCGGGGCAGAATCGTCCGGGCGACCAGTACCAGCAGGGGTGGACACGGGACTTCGTCACCGTGCTCGCCGCCGCATGAGCGGCCGCCCTGGCGCGGCCGCAGGAGGAAGGACGACGATGACCACGACGTCTGCCGAGGCCAACCGGGCGCGGGTGGAGGACTTCTGGCGCGCCCTCTACGAGCGCGACTGGGAGCGCATCGCGACCTTCTTCACCGAGGAGAGCGAGTACACCGACGTCGCCAGCCCGCCCGAGGATGTCGCGTACGGCCCTGCCCAGATCGTGGCACGGCTCCGCCTCGGGCTCGAGCGCCTCTCCGGCTACGAGCACGACCTCCGCCTGATGATCGCCGACCGCGACACGGTGGTCACCGAGCACGCCGAGACGTGGCACTGGCACACCGGTGAGGAGGTCACGCTCCCGTTCGTCTCGGTGCAAGAGCTTCGCGACGGCACCATCGTCCGGTGGTGGGACTACTGGGACCTCCAGACGCTGATGAACGGCGCGCCGGTCTGGTGGATCGAGCACATCGCTCAGGGCTACGGCTGAGCGCGGCCAGCTGCGCTCACGCCATGGTCGCGAGGATCTCCCCGACGATGGCGAGCGAGGTCTCGGGATGGAGGAAGGCGAACCGCGCCGCGGGCGATCCCTCCCAGGTCGTCGGGGTGACGAAGCCGACCTGGTCGTAGAGGAGCCGAGCCGACCACCGGTCGTAGTCCGCCCGCTCCCACCCGTTCCGCCGGAAGAGGACGATCGAGAGCTCGGGCGGACGGACAAGTTCGAGAAAGGGGGTCCGCTCGATCAGCTCGGCGCTCTCGCGGGCGATCGCCAGCACGGTCTCGACCGCGTCGGCGTACGCGTCGGTTCCGTGGAGGGCGAGAGAGAACCAGATCGGGAGCCCGCGTGCCCTGCGGGTGAGGTGATACGCGTAGTCGCTCGGGTTCCACTCCTCCGGCGCGTCGCGGTGGATCACGTCGAGGTAGTACGCGTCCTGGGTGTGAACGGCCTTGGCGAGGTTCGGCTCGCGGTAGATGAGGGCGGCGCAGTCGAAGGGAGCGAAGAGCCACTTGTGCGGGTCGACCACGAAGGAGTCGGCTCTCTCGATCCCTTCGAAGCGATGGCGAGCGGAGGGCGCGAACAGCGCGGCGCACCCGTACGCACCGTCGACGTGGAACCAGAGCGAGCGGTCGGCCGCGACGTCCGCGATGCCGACGAGGTCGTCGATCAACCCCGCGTTGGTGGTGCCGGCGGTTGCCACGACCCCGATCACGTCGCGCCCTCGCGGGTGGGCGCGCAGGGTCTCCGCGAGGCCGCTCCCGGTCATCCGGTGATCCTCGCAGGGTACGACGAGGGGTTCGACCGCGAGCACCCGGAGCGCCTTTTCCACCGAGGAGTGCGCCTCCTCGCTGATCGCGATCATCGGCGAGAGAGGGCGCGGTCTCCCATCCGGTGGACCGCGGTGTCCCGACCGACCATCAGGCCGGAGAGGTTGCCCGCCGATCCTCCCGAGACGAAGCACCCGCCCGCACCGGCGGGGAGCCCGGCGAGGTCGCCGAGCACGCCGAGGGCCTGGTTCTCGGCTGCGACCGCGCCGGCCGCCTCCAGCCACGAGGTGCCCTGCAGCGACGAGCAGGCCACGATCATGTCGAAGAGCAACGAGGCCTTGGTCGGAGCGGCCGGGATGAACGAGAGGAAGCGAGGGCTGTCACACGAGATGACCGCGGTTGCCAGCTTGTTGCTGAAGAGATCCATGATCTCCTCGAAGGGGGTGCCGGCCGGGTTGATGACTCCCTCGAGGCTCGCCGCGAGGGTGGAAGCCTGAGCCCCGCCGAAATCGAGTGGCACCGGGTCGAGGGCGAGGCGTTGGCGGCAGTAGTCGAAGACGAGATCGCAGAGCGCCTCGTCGAAGACGAACATCGGGTTGTCGGCGCGGGTCTGGTCGGGCACACCCCATCATCGCAGGGGCGGCCTCGTGCGGGTCAGGCCTCCGCGTGCCAGAGGGTCAGCTGGGGCTCGTCGTATCCGGTCAGTGGGTGGTACCCGGGCACCTCGGTCATCGGAGTGTCGAGGTACACCTTGGCCTCGGGCGGGTGGGCGAAGCGGCCGTGGCTCCATCGGATCTCGACGTGGCCGGCGACGGACCCGGCGTTCCCGCTCCGTCGATCCCGGTAGTCGCAGCGCCAGTCGACCCGCGGCTGACCGGCCGTTGCCGGGGCGACGGTGAAGGCGTCGAGCTCGAACCGATCGCGCCAGTCCCAAGGGCTGGCGATGCGCAGGCGCGCGGGCGCCCCGCTGCGGCGGTCGTTGCCGAGGACGAAATACGGGGCGCTCCCGATCCGAAGCAGGCGCCAGAGCATCGACTCGGGCGAGACCCCGGGAGCGGCGAGCCGCTCGCTCCAGCGCGCCGCGGACGCCGCGCTGACCGCTCGGCAGAGGTCGCCGTAGGCCGTTCGCGACAAGGTGTCGGGATAGCTCCGGTGGCGCGAGAGCGCGGTCCGCAGGGTCGCGAGCTGAGCGGAGGAGCACTCGCTCGGCGTGGGCGGCAGGCCCTCGACGCCTGTCGCGTCGAGGCACGCCCGGTAGAGCGCGGCGAGCTCGGAGGGCGCGACCGCCTCGTACCAGTCGCCACGCTCCCAGTCGCCGGAGGTGGCGAGCAGTCCGTCGAAGACCCGTGCGGGCGACGCATTGGCGATGATGTCCGACTCGTACTTGCAGCTGATCAGGTAGACGTGGTCGATCCGGAGATCGATCGGTGCCACTTCGTCGCCGGGCGAGCGGCGCCCGCCCGTCCACTCGACGGTGAGCGGCAGTCGGTCGCGGAGGCCGTCGCTCGCATGCAAGAACGCCCGGCCGTTCGCGAACGCGTTGGCGAGCTCGACCGCGTACCGGTCCGTGGCGACCGCGGCGCCGAGCCGGTCCCAGACATCCGCGGAGATCTCGAACTCCCCCGGACGCCGGGCGAGGGCGGTGCGGGGCTCGGGATCGCCGAGCATCCCGAGCGCGGTGCCGAGCTCGGTGATGGTGGTGCGGTCGTCAGGCAGGTGGACGGCCCCGTTCGGCGTCTCCGCCCGCAAGGTGCCCGAGACGGCCGACCGACTCCGGATCGAGCAGCTCGACCACGTCGCGTACCGGGCCGGTGCCGTCGTCGGGAGACGCCGCCGCAAGTGCCTTCCCGACTGCGCTGCGGGGGGCCGGCCGATCGACCGACAACAGCACG
This sequence comes from uncultured Acidimicrobiaceae bacterium, assembly GCA_963769905.1. Classification (GTDB taxonomy): domain Bacteria; phylum Actinomycetota; class Acidimicrobiia; order Acidimicrobiales; family RAAP-2; genus Bog-756. Next base: position 440,511 of record CAVYNG010000001.1, on the reverse strand, counting down.
AGCGGTCCGAGGTCGTCCCGCGCGGGGTCCTGCCGACCGGCCTCGTGGAGGACGCTGGCGCGGCCGAGCGCGTTCCAGAGCACTTCGGCGCGTCGGAGACCGGGCCGCGTCGCGGAGAAGGCGCCGGCGAGGTCGAAGAGCCAGACACCGCCCGCGGCATCGTGGGCACGGAAGTCGACGGTGACGCCGAGGTCGCGGAAGGACACCTGTTCCTCGACGTCGGTGAAGCCGCACTCGTCGAGGGTCTGGCGTGCGAGCTCGCGAGCCTTCCTTCCGTCGCGCACGGCGTCGGGGGCCACCTCTCGACGGGTGCCGCGCGCCGGTCGTGACGGGAGGACGGTCACCCGCCGAATCGCGCCGGCATCAGGATCGGCGGGCCGAGCCCTCTCCTCCTCGATACGCTGGTGGGCGCGCTTCGCGTACTCCTCGTCGGTCTCGAAACCGATGAAGTGGCGCTCGGTCCGCAGGGCCGCGATGGCGGTGGAGCCCGATCCCATGAAGGGGTCGAGGACCAGGTCGCCACGATAGGTGTAGAGGTCGATCAGCCGCCGCGGGAGTTCGACGGGGAACGGTGCGGGGTGGCCGACCCTCGTCGCCGATTCGGCCGCGATGTCCCACAGGTCGGTCGTCGCGTCGATGAACTCGTCCATGGCGATGGTCGCCTCGTGCGGGAGGCCGCGGTCGCGGCGTTCCTCGGGAGCCAGCGCACGGTCGAAGCGGCCCTTGGAGGCAACGACGATCCGCTCCGAGACGTCGCGGAGCACCGGGTTCGCCGGACGCTGGTAGGTGCCCCATGCACAGGATCCGCCGGCGGCCCGACTCTTCTGCCAGATGATCTCGCCGCGCAGGAGGAATCCGAGTCCCTCGAGCATCTCGATCACGTCGCTCGAGAGCGAGCGGTAGGGCTTGCGACCCAGGTTGGCGACGTTGACCGCAATGCGCCCGCCGGGTTCGAGCTTGGCGAGGCACTGGGCGAAGACGTCGTGCAGCATGCCGAGGTAGTCGGCGTAGTCGGCCGGCACGTGCCCGACCCCGAGCGCCGCCTCGTACTCCTTGCCGGCGAAGTAGGGCGGTGAGGTGACGACCAGCGCAACCGAATTGTCGGCGACGCTTCCATAACGGTCCATTTCGCGGGCGTCCCCGATCCAGACCTGGTCGCGGGCGGCAGGCGGGAGGATCTTCTCGTCGTCGGAGACGTTCGGAGGAGTGAACCGCGCATAGAAGGCGGAGGCGTCGTGCGCTTCCCTCCGGCCGACCCCGAACGCGGAGGTCGTCGTCGGCCGCCGACGCAGCGCGGACCCGATCGGCTGGACGGAACTCACCGCAGGTCGGCCGGTGGGCGCCAGCCGGGGCCGGAGTCTCCCCTGGGCGGTGGTGCCGACAGCGGTCGAGGGGTCATGGTGGGATCATACGGAAAGGTCGCGACGGCGAGGCGGTTTCCCCACGGTCGCGCTGATCGGCCCCAGGCCCATCAGCCGCCGGAGAGATGCAGGCTGGTCGACTCGCCCACGACGATGCAGGCCGACGTCGAGGTGCAGCTCACCGAGGCGAGGGACTGGGGTGAGCCCACCACCGCCGCCCCCTTCCAGACCGAGGCGGGCGTGCCGGTGTCGTGGCCGGTCAGGATCGAGAGCCCCGCCTCTGGCAATCCGGCGACGGAGGTTCCCACAGCGACACACGAGCCGGGCGCGGTGCACGACACTCCGGTCAACGAGGCGGCGAAGCCGCTGACGGTCTCGCTCGTCCAGGAGCCGCCGCCGTTCGCGCTGGTCAGGACCACGCCATGGCCCGAGCGGACCGCGTCGAGGGTCGAACTGGTCGTGCCGACCACGACGCAGTCGACGCCGGCCGGCGATGACGTGGTCGGCCCGAGGCACGAGACGCCGCTCAGGAACCCGGTCCCCGCGGGGACCGAGGACGGGGCCCACTGGGCGCCGCCGTCGGTGGTGACGGCGACCGTCCCCGCGACGTGGTCGAGGTCGGGCATGGTGCGCGCGGTCACCCAGCAGTGCTGGTCGTCCGTGCAGGAGATCCCGGTCGCACCGGACATCCCCGGCGGCAGGGCCCCTTCCTGGTTCCAGGTCGCGCCAGCGGCATTCGAGACGAGGACGGACGCACCGAGCGCACTGGTGGCGAGCGCCACGCACCGGCCGTTCGCCACGCAGGAGACAGCGGTCACGTCGCCGGCCCCGGCGGGCACGGCTTCTGGGACCCAGGCCGTGCCCCCGTTGGCGGTGGCGACGATCGCACCGACCCCGGAGCCGGCCGGGCCGGACTGCCCGACCGCGACACAGTGCCGTTGGTCGATGCAGGAGACGCTCGAGAGGAAGCCGACCGTCGGCGGGACGACGGCGGCGGTCCAGGACGCGCCGCCGGTCGAGGAGGTGACGATGCCGGCCCCGTTGGGCGCGCCGTCGACCCCGACCGTCGAGCCGACCGCCACACACCGGGTCGCGCTCGGACAGCTCACGGCACCGAGAGAGTTGACGGGAGGTGGCAATGCGACGGGTACGAAGCCGCCCTGCCAGGGCGAGTCGGCCGCGACGGTCGAAGGTGCGGAGGCCGACCCCGAAGGCGGACTCGACGTGCAGGCGCCGGCGGCCACGGTGAGGACGGCCGACGCGGCCAGTGCTCGGCGCGCGCCGCGCGAGCGGCGGAGAGAATGCGGCGTCGACACGCCGGGTTACGTGAGGGTTCTGACGGTCAACGAGTCCGGATGACGTCGGTGCGCGTCGCCTTGTCGTGGAATCCCTGCCGACGCGCGTCCCACAGGGGCGAGAGCCCGGCGACGATGGTGTAGATGCCGGCGATCGCACCGATGATCGGGATCCAGTCGAGGAGGATGCCGGGGATGAGCACGAAGATCCGCAGGCCGGCGCGCTGGGGGTCGATCGCGCCGCCGGTGTCGGCGTCCCGGACGGTGATGCCGAGCGCCATCTGTCCGACCGTCTGACCCTTCTCGCTGCCGTTGAGCAGCGCGAAGTAGACGATGTCGATGATCGCGAAGACGATGCCGATGACGACGAGGCCGACGCCGACATGAGTCCCGTAGGTCCCGCTCCCTCCGACCACGATGGCCGCGAGGATCGACTTCGGTATGGAGAGGATCAGCCCGTCGACGAAGAGCGCGCCGAAGCGTTGCCACCATCCGGCGAGCGGCCGTCCGAATCGGTCGGTCGGCCCCGGCACGTACGAGTAGCCACCGCCGGGGGACGAACCGTACGAAGGGGCGGAGCCGTAGGGCGGCGCGCTGCCGGGGGTCGAACCATAAGGCGGCGGGCTGGCGGGGGGTGGCGCGGAGCCGGGGTAGCTCGGCGGAGGTGCGGCGGCCGGCGGTGGAGGAGCCGCTGGCGGTGGAGCCGGAGGTCGCTCGTCGGGCGGCCCGTCGCCGCCACCGGGAGGTGTCTGGTCGCTCACGGTGCACCCCGAATCTCGTGTCCCGGTCGCCGTGACACCGGCGAGCCGGTTCTCTCCTCCCCGATCTTGCCACGCGTACCGGCGATTACCTGCGATCACGCGGGATCTGGCGTGTGGTGCGGTCGGGTCGGCGAGTGCCTCGTCTACCGTAGGACGCTTGGGGGCCCGCCCCCGCCCGAGCTCGGGGCGCACCCGACGGATCCGGAGCCGCTAGCCGCCGTGAACGGACTCCCCGCGTGAACATCGTCGACTTCGTCGTGCTGGCCGTCGTCGCGCTCGCCGCGGTCCAAGGCCTCCGCCTCGGCGCGATCGTGCAGGTCCTCACCTACGGCGGCTTCTGGATCGGTCTCTACTTCGGGGCGTTGCTCGCGTCGGTGACGGTGCGCTGGTCCCAATCCCAATCGGCCAGGACCGCGCTGGCACTCGTCACCATGCTGGGCGTCGCCGTGGTCTGTGGTGTCGCCGGCCGCATCGCCGGCAACCTGGTGTTCGTAAGGGTTCATCGCGGGATCGTCGGATCGGTCGACTCGGTGCTCGGCCTGGTGGTCGCGGTGACCGCGACGCTGCTCGTGGCTTGGTTGCTGGCGAGCACACTGGCCAACACTTCATCGCTCACCCTCAACTCGTCGATCGCCAACTCGCGCATCATCCGTTCCCTCGACGGTGTGCTGCCGGCGCCGCCGTCGGTGTTCTCGCGGGTCCAGAACTTCCTCTCTTCAGAAGGCTTCCCGCCGGTTTTCGCGCAACTCGCGCCAATCGCCGCCGGGCCGGTGGAGCTTCCCGGCAATGCGCAACTCCGGGCGGCCGTCGCCAACGCGGGCCAGTCGACGGTCAAGATCGTCGGGGACGGCTGCGGGCAGATCCAGGAGGGATCCGGATTCGTGGCCGGGCCCGGCCTCGTCGTGACCAACGCGCACGTCGTCGCCGGCATCCCCGATCCGATCGTGGAGGACGGGTCCGGCTCCCACAGCGCGACGGTGGTGTCCTTCGATCCGTCCTATGACCTGGCGGTCCTCCGCGTGGTCGACCTGGGCGACCCGGCACTCTCCCTCGACGCCTCGTCGGTGTCGCGGGGGACGCAGGCCGCCGTGCTCGGCTACCCGGGGGGTGGTCCGTTCACGGTGGTGCCCGCGGGTGTGATGGACGAGTTCGAGGCGCAGGGTCGCGACATCTACGGCCAGGGTCTCACCGAGCGCGAGGTGTACGAGATCCAGGCGGTCGTGCGCCCGGGTAACTCCGGCGGCCCTCTCGTCGAGCCGGACGGCCAGGTGATCGGCGTGGTCTTCTCGCGGTCGACCACCAACAGCGACGTCGGCTACGCCTTGACTTCGCCCCGCGTTCTGGCGGGCGTGCAGCGCGCGAGGACGCTCACGTCCGCCGTCGGCACGGGCCCGTGCACGTCGGGGTGACCGCTCCGCTCGGGAGCTTCGGAGGCGAGGCCGCCGCCGGTTCCGAGGACGAGACCGACTAGACAGGGGCCATGGCGCTTCCGATCGAGGACTACGGGATCATCGGCGACCTCCACACGGTCGCGCTCATCGGCCGGGACGGATCGATGGACTGGCTGTGCTTCCCGCGCTTCGATTCGGCCGCCTGCTTCGCGAAGCTGCTCGGGGACGACGACAACGGCTCGTGGAAGATCGCGCCGAAGGGTGCGGTGACCGCGACCCACCGGCACTACCGTGGCGACTCGCTCGTCCTCGAGACCGAGTTCGTCACCGACGAGGGCACCGTCCGGATCATCGACTGCATGCCCATTCGCGAGAAGAACCCCGAAGTGGTTCGGCTGGTCGAGGGAGTGCGCGGGCAGGTCACCATGGAGATGGTGCTCACCATCCGCTTCGGGTACGGCCAGATCGTCCCGTGGGTGCGGCGCGTCGACGGGACACTGACCGCGATCGCCGGACCGGACGCGCTCCTGCTCTGGACGCCGATCGCCACCAAGGGACAGGACCTCTCGACGGTGGGCGAGTTCACCGTCTCGGAGGGCCAGCGGGTGCCCTTCTACCTTTCGTGGTACGCGGCGAACGAAGACCCTCCCCGACCGGCCGACGCGCGGTTCGTGATCGAGGACACCGAGCTCTGGTGGAAGGACTGGGCCTCGCACTGCACCTACGAAGGCGAATACCGCGAAGCTGTCATCCGGTCCTTGATCACTCTCAAGGCGCTCACCTACCAGCCGACCGGAGGAATCGTCGCGGCCGCCACCACCTCGCTGCCTGAGGCGCTCGGCGGAGCACGCAACTGGGATTACCGGTTCTGCTGGCTCCGCGACGCGACCCTCACCCTCGAGTCCCTCATGCGGGGTGGGTTCTACGAGGAAGCCATGCAGTGGCGCAGCTGGCTGCTCCGGGCGGTCGCCGGCGACCCGTCCCAGATGCAGATCATGTATGGCGCGGGGGGAGAGCGCCGATTGGACGAGTGGGAGGTGAACTGGCTCTCGGGTTACGAGGCGTCGACCCCGGTGCGCATCGGCAACGCGGCTGCGGGACAGTTCCAGCTCGACGTGTACGGCGAGGTGATGTCGGCGCTCTACGAATCTGCGCAGCAGGACGCCATGGGAGAGAGCCCCGCCTGGCAGCTCCAGCTGGCGCTCATGGACTTCCTCGAGTCGGGATGGCGTGAGCCGGACGACGGGATCTGGGAGGTGCGCGGGCCGAGGCGCCACTTCACCCACTCGAAGGTGATGGCCTGGGTCGCGATCGACCGGGCGATCAAGACCATCGAGGAGTACGGCGCCGAAGGCCCGCTCGATCGGTGGAAGGCGACTCGCCAGGAGATCTTCGACCAGGTCTGCAACGAGGGCTACAACGCCAAGAAGGGTTGCTTCACCCAGTACTACGGTTCGGACGAGCTCGACGCGAGCCTGCTGATGATCCCGTTGATGGGCTTTCTTCCCGCCCAGGACCCTCGGGTCAAAGGCACGATCGAGGCGATCGAGCGGGAGCTGATGGAGGGTGACTTCGTGCTCCGCTACCGGACCGTCGACACCGGTGAGGTCGACGGTCTGAGCGGCCGCGAGGGCGCGTTCCTTGCCTGTTCGTTCTGGCTGGCCGACTGCCTGTCGATGATCGGGCGCGAACATGACTCGCGCAAGTTGTTCGAACGGCTGCTGGCGCTTCGCAACGACCTCGGCCTGCTCTCGGAGGAGTACGACCCAGTGGCAGGTCGCCTGGTGGGCAACTTCCCCCAGGCGTTCTCCCACGTGTCGCTCGTCAACTCCGCTTCCAAGCTCACCGGCCAGGAGAAGCCGACTTCCGACCACGTCGTGCTCGGGCTCGCACGTCAGGCGATGGGACGTAGGAAGAGCACGATGGTGGGCGGGGGAAGAGGACAGGCCGCGTGGGCCATGCTTGCCAGGTTGGTGCAACGCGTGGCCCGAAGTGGGACCCCCGAGGTCTCCCAGCTGGTCGAGGCGGTTGCGGCGTCGAGCGACAACACCGATGAGGCGTCGGCCGACAGGGGGGAGCAGAACCAAGACAGGCTCTACCCGCGATGGCGCGGCGCGGTCGGCAGGCCGCGTTCGACGAAAGCGCCTGCGGTGAAGACTCCGGGAGGCGTCCAGGCGATCGCCCCGAGGACGACCGGGAAGGCACCGACCAAGAAGGCGATGACCAAGAAGACCGCCGCGCAGCGGGCAGGCATCGGTTCGAAGAACGGTTCGAAGCGCCGCGGCAACTCGGGTTCGAAGACTGCGGCAAAGGTTGAAGCGGGCGGAGGGGCGACGCCTGCAAAGCGCGCGTCGAAGAGCACGGCGAAGACGGCGTCCAAGCGCACGGCCAACGCGGCGTCGAAGCGCACGGCCAAGACAGCGTCCGGGTCGTCCTCGAAGCGCGGGACGCGCACCCGCTGATGCCCGCAGGCGGCCGCCGTGGTCCGGGCGCCGCGGAGGAACGGGGGCACCACTTTCCTCACGGCCATCCGTTCGAGCCTGGCGACACGTCGAGCCCCGGTGCGGGCGTCAGCGTCGCGGACGGGGTGATCGAGATCGACACCCTGCTCGGCGGATGGCGGCGAGTCACGGCCGGTTACCTGATCGAGGGGAGCGCGCCGGTGCTCGTCGAGACCGGCAGCCAGAGTTCGGTGCCGACCCTCTTGGACCAGTTGGCCCGCGTCGGATTGGCGGCAGAAGACCTCGCCGGAGTGGTGGTCACCCACATCCACCTCGATCACGCCGGCGGGGTGGGCGACGTGGCGCGAGCATTCCCGAAGGCAACCGTCTACGTGCACGAGAAGGGTGCACGGCACCTGGCCGACCCGACGAGGCTCGTCGATTCGGCGGCTCGGGTCTACGGACCCCTGCTCGACTCGCTCTACGGGCGGCTCGACCCCACGCCGGTCGAGCGCATCCACGTCCTCGAGGACGGCGAGGAGATCCCGGTCGGTCCGTCCCGCTCGTTGGTCGCTGTCGATTCGCCCGGCCATGCCAAGCACCACGTCGCGCTCCACGACACCCTGAGCGGCGTCCTCTTCGCCGGCGACGCGGTGGGGGTGAAGCTGCCGGACGGTGGAGTCCTTCGCCCGTCCACGCCGCCGCCCGATTTCGATCTCGACCTGGCCCTCCACTCGCTGCAGCGGTTCACCGAACGCCGCCCGACCTCCCTCGCCCTCGCCCACTACGGACTGCTTCCCGAGCCGCTCGAGATCCTCGAGCAGGCCGACGGGACACTTCGGCGATGGGCGGAGGTGGCGGAGGCAGCGTTCAGGGACGGCGGAGACATCGCGACCGCGCTCGCCACCGAATTCGAGTCGGACATGGACGGTGTGGCCCCTGAGCACCGCGAGAAGCTGGAGGTGATGAACGGGGTGCACTCGAACGCGGCCGGGCTCCATCGCTGGCTCGCCACACGCGGCACGCCGAGCGGATCGAAGGCGGCGGCCGATGGGTGAGGACCCTCCGGTCGTCGATCAGGGCCGACCGTAGAGGGCCCACACCCGAAGTCCCGGCTTCCTCATCCCGCCCCGGCGCGCCAGCCGGTCGACTGGTTAGCATCGGTTCGGAAAAGGGGGACCGATGGCGGTACGCACTCATGGGTCCGTGCGGCGTGGGGCTCGGGTCCTCGCCGCGCTGGTGGCCGTGGCCGCCGGCATCGGACTGGTGGCCTCGGCGCCGTCCGCGGGTTCGGCGGCTCCGCCGGCCGTTCCGCAGACCACGACGAACGTCCAGTCCTTCATGACCCTCTACGGCTACGTCGACAATTCGCCGCCGGGAACGGACATCGCCCATCCGTGCATCCACTCCCAAGCGGGAGGCACCGGCACCTACGCCGACCCGATCACCTTTGCGACCGACGTCGCCGAGCTCGGCTGGTGCACGATCATCTACGTCCCCTACATGGAGCGCTACTTCATTCACGAGGACGAGTGTTCGCAGTGCGATCAGACCTGGAACAGCGCGCACCTGTACCGCTTCGACATGTGGGCCGGCGGTGACGCTTCCTCGCTCCTCCAACCCGAGCGGAAGGCCCTGTTCGGCTGTGAGAGCACCTGGACTCGCGGGAACTCGCCGACCGATCCGAGCAACCCGACCATCGAGATCAACCCGTCCTCGGACCTGCCGGTCGTCACCACGCCCATCTTCACGCCCCCGACGTCGTGTTGGGCGCCGGTCACGGTGGCCAATCCCGGCGGTCAGACCTCGTTCGCGACCGGCAGCGGGGTGAGCGTGCAGATACGGGCCTCGGACACCTCGCCCGGCCAGACCCTGACCTACCGCGCGTCGGGCCTTCCGGCGGGGCTCTCGATCAACGGTGCGACAGGCCTGATCTCGGGGACCCCCCTCGTGAGGGGGCGGTCACGGGTGACCGTGACGGTGTCGGACACCTACAACTCGGCGAGCGCCCGCTTCCTCTGGAAGGTGAGGCCGCTCCGCAGACCGCGCTGAGTTGCGCTGAGCAGGCCGGCGGTCCGCCGCGTTCTCGTCGGGCAGTCCAGTCCCGAACCCCGATTCCAAAAAAGCTTGTCGCTGTCAAACTTTTCCGGGCACGACGACAGGAGACGACGACGCCGGGGCTTGGGTGTGACGGGGGAGGGCAGGTCGAGCAGATCTGGGCATACTCCGGCCAAAGTCCGGGCCGGAGTATGCCGTCCGCCGCGCCGTCGACACCCTGAGACCCAGCGGGCCTCAGAGGTCGTAGTAGAGCATGAACTCCCAGGGATGCGGGCGGAGGCGGACTTCGTCGATCTCGTTGAGCCGCTTGTAGTCGATCCAGGTCTCGATCAGGTCGTCGGTGAAGACGTTGCCCGCCGTCAGGTAGGCGTGATCGGCCTCCAACGCCAGGAGCGCCTCGTCGAGCGATGCGGGCACCTGCGCGATCTTGCCGAGCTCCTGCTCCGACAGCTCGAAGAGATCCTCGTCGACCGGCGCGGGCGGCTCGAGCTTGTTGGCCACGCCGTCGAGACCGGCCATCAGCATCGCCGAGAACGCGAGGTAGGGGTTCGACGAGGGGTCCGGGCACCGGAACTCGATCCGCTTGGCCTTGGGGCTCTTCGAGTAGAGCGGGATCCGGCACGCCGCGGAACGGTTGCGCTGCGAGTAGACGAGGTTCACCGGCGCTTCGTAGCCAGGAACGAGCCGCTTGTACGAATTCGTCGTCGGCGCCGCGAACGCGAGGATCGACCTGGCGTGCGCAAGGATGCCACCGACGTACCAGCGACCGATGTCGGAGAGCCCCCCGTAGGCCGACTCCGAGTAGAAGAGCGGCTGACCCTGGTTCCAGAGCGACTGGTGGACGTGCATACCCGAACCGTTGTCCTCGAAGAGGGGCTTCGGCATGAACGTCGCGGTGAGCCCCGCGTTTCGGGCGGTGCTCTTCACGATGTACTTGTAGAGCATCAGTTTGTCCGCCATCGAGAGCAGGGTGTCGAAGCGCATGTCGATCTCCGCCTGCCCGGCGGTCCCGACCTCGTGGTGCTGCACCTCTATCTCGATGCCGGCCCGCTCCATGGTCAGGATCATCTCCGAGCGGAGGTCTTGGAAGTGGTCCATCGGCGGCACCGGGAAGTACCCCTCCTTGTGGCGGGGTTTGTAGCCGAGGTTGGGGCCCGGCCCTTCGTCACTCCCCGAGTTCCAGATGCCTTCCCGTGAGTCGACCTCGTAGAAGGCAGAGTGCGAATCCTGGGAGAAGCGGACGCTGTCGAAGATGAAGAACTCCGCCTCCGGTCCGAAGTACGAGGTGTCGGCGATGCCGGTCGACTTCAGGTGCTTCTCGGCCTTGAGCGCGACGTGGCGCGGGTCCCGTGTGTAGGGCTCGAGGGTGATCGGGTCGTGGACGAAGCAATTGAGGTTGAGGGTCTTGTGTTCGCGGAAGGGGTCGATGACGGCGGTCGAGGTGTCCGGCAAGAGGATCATGTCCGACTCGTGGATCTGCTGGAAGCCGCGGATCGATGAGCCGTCGAAGCCGAATCCCTCGGTCATCGAGTCTTCGGTCAGCTCGTGGGCCGGGACCGAAAAGTGCTGCATGAGACCGGGGAGGTCGCAGAACCTGAGGTCGACGATCTCCACGCCCTCGTCAGCCGCGAGCCGTACGACTTCCGCTGCCGTGCGCTCCTTCACACTGCCTCCCCTCTGCCCTCCCGAGCTCTCGCGAGGGTTGCCGATGGGAACTGATGGGACTGCTGAAGCCCAAATCCTAGAGCAGCGGTTCCGGCCGGAAATCGGAAAAAGGCCAGTTGAAAGGTTTGTTCATCGACTGTTCACACTGAACGGAGGGCCTCTTCCCTCACGGGCCTGGGAACGCGTCCGCGAAGCGCCGAGCGAAGGCGACGTCGCCGCACAGGCGCAGGGGTTCCGACCCGGGCCGGCCGAGCAGCAGAGCGAGCAGATCGCGGCTCGAACCCTCGATGGTCGCCTGCGCGTGCGATCCCTCGTCGACCGGTCGCGACTCGACCGACCGGCCTCGGACCTCCACCCGATAGGTGGGCCCGTCCGTGGCCGAGAGCAGCCAGGACCCCTCCAGATCCGTATCGAAAACACGGTGGTTGGCACGCCGCGCGTCGAGCCCGAGGAGGAGATCACCGCCGTGGACCTCGAGCTCGGTGAGTCGGAGCAACGGCAGCCAGGCGAGGTCGATCGTCCCGAGGTCGGGGTTGTCGTCTGGTTCGACGACGGTCGCACTCCAAGCCTCGGCGGTGAGGCCGCGCCACAGACCCTGAAGTTGGTGGTCGCTCTGCCGCAGCGAGCCGACGACGTCGACGGGGCGCTCGCCATCCCTCGGCTCGAGCGTGCGCGGGCGCTGTCGTGCGCGGCCCTCGGGGTAGAAGGACGCCGGACGACGCTTCGAGGGTGGCGGTTGTCATCCGGGCGAGCGCTTCTGCGCCGAATCGGAGGTGGCAGACGATGGTCAGCCGGCTCCAGCCCGGGAGCGCGGAGGGCGATGCGAGCGACGCGTCGTCGAGCTTCTCGAGCGCGTCGAGGACGTCGGTGGCGCGCAGTGCACAGGCCTCGACCAGGCGTCGGCGCACCGGGTCGGTGATCGCTCGGTCGGATCTCACGGCCGGACCGTCGGCGCGGCTTCGAAGTCGGCGTCGTAGATCTCGCGCAACTGGCCGGCCAGCGCGGCCAGGAACCTCCTCGCCGCCGGTGGGTCGACCACCTCGACGTCGCGGCCGAATCCTGCGACCTGTGCCGCGAGCACGTCGACGCGCCGACCGCGGACCCGGACCCGCGTCCGACCGTCGGCCGCGGTGTCCCCCACCACCGCCTGGTCGTCGAACATCCAACGGAGCGTCTCGATGTGCGGCTCGCGGACCAGCAGATCGAGCTCGACCGGGCTGCGCAACCGGTCGACGCGCTCGACCACGTCCCGCCACGACTCGGCCAGATCGAAACCGGGTGGACGGGTCACCGACCGACCGGTTCGCTCGACCGAGGTGACCCGAGCGATCCGGAAGGTGCGCTGTCCCTCGTCGGTGCCGGCCATCAGGTACCACACGCGACCCTTCTGCGCGAGGCCGAGCGGGTCGACGACCCGGCTGCTGGTCGCACCGTTCCGGTCGCGGTAGCCGAGCCGCACCTGAGCCTCCGCGGCGGTCGCCGCTTCCAACTCGTCGAGACGATCGGGCCGGCGGGGCGGACGCGGCGTGCGTCCCCACCCACCCGGGTCGACGACCACCGACCTGCTCGCCGTCTCGGCTTCGTCGCGCATGCTCTCGGGGAGGGCGCGGACCAGCTTGCGCAGCGCGGCGCGGATTTCGGGGGTGACCCCGGCCGCGGTGCCGGCCACCAGGAAGAGGGCTCTCGCTTCGGTGGCGGTCAGGCCGGAGAGGTCGGTCTTGCCCGCCCCGAGCAGCCTCCATCCGCCGCCGCGGCCTCGCTCCGAGTACACCGGGACACCCGCCATCGCCAGCGCCTCGAGGTCGCGGCGGGCAGTCCGCACCGACACTTCGAGCTCGTCGGCCACCTCCCCGGCGGTCACCTGGCTGCGGCGTTGCAAGAGGAGCAGGATCGCGACGAGGCGGTCGGCACGCATCGACGGAATTGTGTCAGGAAAACAGGTCAGAAGATGACCTGTTTCGAAGTCGAGACTGACTCCGAGGGCCACATCAGGGTGGTCCGCCGAAAAAGGGAGGACCCATGTCCGGGATGCCGACGATCGTCGAGGACGAGAAAGGCCAGCTCCTTGCCTACCTGGCCCAGCAACGAGGCTTTCTCCGCCTCTCCGCCTACGGCCTCACCGATGAGCAGGCGCGACTGAGCGCGTCGGTCAGTCCGCTGAGCATCGGCGGGCTGATCAAGCACGTGGCCAGGGCAGAAGTGCACTGGACCGGGATCGTGCTCGAGCGTCCTGGGTCGTCGGGCTCGGAGGACTACGAGGAGGGTTTCCGACTCGGTCCCGACGAGACCCTGGCCGGAATGCTCGATTTCTACGAGTCGGTCGCCGCCGACACCGAGCGAGTGGTGAAGGACCTTCCTTTGGAACGACCGGTGCCGGTGCCCCAGGGTGTTCCGTGGTTCCCGAAGGACATCGATGCCTGGAACGTCCGGTGGGTGCTGCTCCACCTGATCGAGGAGACCGCTCGCCATGCGGGGCACGCCGACATCGTGCGAGAGTCGATCGACGGAGCCACGTGGTTCCCGCTCATGTCAGCCGCCGAGAACTGGGACATGCGCCCTTGGATCGAGCCCTGGCAGCCCGCAGGCACCGAGGCCAGCGCGTCGGAGGCGCGACGTTAGCCAGTCGCAGCCGACAATCAGCCGGTGCCGATGCCGATGTCGTCGCCGGCGAGGGTCTGGCTCCGCTTGCCGTCGAAGTGCCCGTCGTGATCGCCGCGGCCATCGCCATTGGCGTCCACGACCGCCGGGATCAGCTCGACCGCCACCGCGGGCTCATGCGGCTGCGGCGCAGGCCTCGCCATCGCGCGGAGCGACGGGAGAGTGGTCATGGCGACGATCCCCGCGGCCACGAGAACTACCGCGCTGATGGTCAGTGCCAGTGCGTAGCCGTCGGTGACCGCGACCGGATGGCTCACATGGAGCGACCGGAAGACGTCCGCCGTATGGCTGGCCGCAACCGTGGTCAGCACGGCGAGCCCGATCGAGGCACCCACCGTGCGCGAGGTGTTGAGCAGACCCGACGCGAGTCCCGCGTCGGCCGGTGCAACGCCTGAGGTGCCGGCAACGGTGACCGGCGTCACCGCGAGACCCATCCCGAGCCCGATCAGGATGAAGGGCCCGAGCAGATCGGCGACGAAGGTGCTGTGCGGTGTGATCTGGGAGAGCCAGAGGAGACCGCTCGCGCCGATCAGGCTGCCGAGCAGGATGAGCGGGCGCGGGCCCACCCGGGTGACGTAGCGCGCCGTGATCTGAGCGCCGGCCGCGATCAGGAGGGTCTGGGGCAGGAAGGAGAGCCCGGCCTGCAGGGGGCTGAACCCGAGCACGCGCTGCATGAAGAGGGTCTCGAAGTACCAGGAACCGAACATGGCCGCGAACAGGAGGAACATCACTGCGTTTCCTCCGGCCACCGAGCGAGAGCGGAAGATCCTGAGCGGGGCGAGCGGGACCCGCGAACGAGTCTGGATGAGCAAGAAGGTGCCGAGGAGTACGACAGCGATGGCCAGGGCGATCAGCGTGTGGATGTTCAGCCAGGGGTAGGTCTGGGTGCGGACGATGCCATAGACCAGGGCGACCAGCCCGCCGGTCACGGTCAGCGAACCGGCCACGTCGAGCTGACGGTGTTCGACGTCGGCCCTCGACTCGGGGATGAATCGGCGGGCCATCACCAGCGCGACGATCCCGATCGGGACGTTCACGAACAGGATCCACCGCCAGCTCAGCAGGTCGGTGAGCACGCCGCCGAGGAGCGCTCCCGCCGAGGCACCTGCCGACGCCACCGCGCTCCACACGCCGAGTGCGCGGGCCCGGGTCGTCGGCTCGGTGAAGGTCGCGGTGATGATCGTCAAGGTGGCCGGGGCGAGGATGGCCGCGCCGAACCCCTGCAGCGCCCGTGCCCCGATCAACATGGCCTGGTTCTGCGACATCCCGCCGATCAGGCTCGACACCGTGAAGATGCCGAGGCCCGCCATGAAGATGCGCCGTCGGCCGAACAGGTCGGCCGCGCGACCCCCGAGCAGCATGAAACCGGCGAAGGTCAGGGTGTAGGCGTTGACCACCCACTGGAGGCCGGAGGAACTGAAGCCCAGATCCTTCTGGATCGACGGCAGCGCGACGTTCACGATCGAGATGTCGAGGACGACCATGAACTGGCCCACGCAGACCAGGGTGAGGAGCAGCCACTCGGGAACGATGCGACCGGGCTCGACTTCGATGGTCCGGCGTGTCCGCGTGGCGGTGGGGGGTGCGGTGGTGCTCATCGGACTCCTCGCGACCGTCGGGGGGACAGCGGGGCGTAGCAACTCGGGACACGACGGCTCGCCTTGAAAGGGGCCAACGTCGTCGGACCGCGGCTTATTCCCCGGCGCGACGCCACCCAAAACAGGCTGTGGGTCGCGACGGCGGTGCGAGCTGTCAGCGCGGCACGAGGAAGGTGCGGGCGCGGAGGCGTACGACGGCGACCGCGTGAAGGACGACCACGGCGGTGACCACCGGCAACGCCTCGGCGAGGTGCACCGACGCGATCAGCCAGGCCACGATGCCGCACACCCCGACCACCACCGCCGTCGCCACCCGGGTGAGTGCGAGCGGTGCGATGGGACGCCGCCTCGTGCAGGCACCCACGCCGGCCAGTGCGAGATAGAGGACGGCGAGAGGAATGGTCAAGGTCAGTGTCTCCCGGTCCGACAAGGATGCGGAGGTCGTGAGGTCGACCAGCTTGGCCGGTGCGATCGCGATGGCCGCAATGCAGATGACCGCCACCAGGTGACTACCTGCCCACCAGCCGAGCCGGCCGAGCTGCAGGCCCGCAGCCGGGATGTCCTCGAAATAACTGGTGAAGACCGCAAGGACGAGCACGAAGTCGAAGAGCAGCGAGACGACGTCGATGGTCGCGAGGCCGCCACTGCTCACCGAGGTCGCCACCTCGATGAAGGACTCGCCGCAGACGATCAAGGTGAATGCACCCATGCGTTCGACGAGGTGGGCCTCGTCCTCGTCGCTGAAGTCCTCCATGTTGTGGATCGAGCCGATCGCCGGGATGACCACGACCGCCAGCGCGACGCCGGCGATCGCACCGCGCCACGGCTCGGCGAGCGGCGCGGCCACGAACATCCCGAGGGCGCCGAGAAGGGACGCCGCGGCAAGCCGGCGGACGTAGCGGGCGTTCGCGTCGGCCTGCCGGGCTCCCCGGTAGGCGACGACCGCGGTCGTGATCAGGAGCACGCCGTACTCGCCGATCAGGTAGCGCGACTCGCGGCCGACCGACGCGCGGGTCTCCATCGCCATCAGGACGATGACCAGCATCTGGAAGAGCAGGAGGAGCCGGTGGAGCGAATCGACCATGTGGTACCGGTTGGCGACGACCGTGGTGACGAACCAGACCCACCACGAGGCGGCGAACACCAGCGCGATCCATCCGTAGCTGGAGACCGCCTTCGCGTGTGAGGCCGCCGAGCTCAGGATGAGGATCGCCGCGACGAAGGCGAGGTCGTAGAACAGCTCGACCCAGCGCGCCATGTGATCGGCGGAATCCGCGTCGGCGCCAGGGTCGCCTGCGAGGTTGCGGGGTGCGATGGCGCGCAGTCGCGCCAGGGTGGAGTCGGCGCTCACTGAGGCCGCAGACGGCGTGTCGGCTTCCAGTCGACCGTGGTCGACCCCGCCGCGTCGGGGTGGTCGCGCAACCACCGGCGCGCGAAGGGACAGTAGGGGACGATCGTCAGGTGCTCGCGCTCGGCCTTCTCGATCGCGGCCTCGAGCAAGCGAGCAGCGATCCCACGGCCACCGAGCTCGTCGGGCACGCCGGTGTGGACGAGCACCAATCGCCCGCCGGTCACCTCGTAGGTCAGCTCCGCGGTCGCACCCTGCTCGCGAACCACGAAACGATGCTCGGCGGGGACCTCGATAACCTCGGGATCGCCGGTCGAAGCCGTCACTCCGGATGCTCCGTCGTGGTCGCGAGCGTGAGCGGAGTATTCACGTCGATCAGCAGACGGTACCAAACGGCCGTGCGGTGCCCGAAGGGAGCCACGTCGTGAGCGGTCCGGTCGAAGTCGACGATGCATCCGCGGAACCGGTGCAGCCGGCGCGACCGGCGGTGGCGGCCCAGTCCGGGGGTTCGTCGAGTCGGCCTCGGGGGGTCGAGCTCCTCGAGGGAAGGCGGGCACAGGTCGGCTCCGTCTCGGTGCGCCGGGTGCTTCCTCGACGGGCGCGGAGGACGGTCGGCGCGTGGTGCTTCGCCGACCACATGGGATCGTTGCCGGCGCCCGGTTCCGCAGTGGGAGCGCAGCGAGGCCTGACCCGGCGGCGCGGAGTGGCGGCGACGACGGGTCGCGCCTGCGTCCGCCCGGGAGGCGCTTGAGTCAGCGACCGGCCGGCGCCGACGACACGAGATGGAGCCCCGTCTCGAGGAAGTCGCGGCACGCGGCCGCCGGATCGGTGTGTTCGGTGAGCTGCGAGCGGCGGGCGACCGCGCCGAACGGGGCGTTCCAGAACGAGGGGTCTCCCGGTCGCGCCTTGCCCGACGGTCCGACGTAGACGTACGGCTCGGGCTCGACGCTGTCCCCGGGGGAGAACCCGAGAGTCACCGGGTCCGACGACGGCAACGTGACCGCCGTGGCCGCATCGAAGTGCTCAGGCCAGAGTTGGATGGTCGTTGCGGCCGCTCCGGCAGCGAGCGACGCGATCACCCCGTCCAGGACGAGCCACCCGAGCGCGAACCATTCCGAGAGGATCCGTGCCGCCTCTGCCGAGAGGTCGAGGCGCTGGTCGGGGTCACCGAGCGCGGGAGCGTCGGCGCCGGGCGAGAAGGGCGCCACGAGGTCGACGGCCGCGAACGCGCCGAGACGCCGCAGGGTCGACCCCGAGATCGGTGCCCACGTGCACTCCCCGCCGACCTCGCGGACGAGTGCGGTACCCGCAATCCGCAGGACCTCGGGGGCATCCCCGAAGGCCGGTGTCGCGATGCCGCCCGGTCCCGCTCGCAGCCCGAACCGTCCGCTCACCGCGAAGCGGCCGCGGCCGAGCACGTGGGCGGCGACGCGGTGCAAGGTCGCGCGGGTGGAGCTGAGCTCGTCGGCGCGGATCACGGGTGCGAGGGCGCGGGCGGTTTGTCCGGGAGCTCGTAGGCCACGTCGTCGACGTAGCACCAGTACCAGTCCTCTCCCGGCTCGTAGGAGCGGATGATCGGGTGGGTGATCGAGTGGAAATGGGCCGTCGCGTGGCGACCGGGCGAGTTGTCACAGCAGCCCACGTGCCCGCAGTTCTGGCAGACCCGGAGGTGCACCCAGTCCCGGCGGCCCGCGGCGAGGCAGTCGACGCACCCCCACGAGTCGGGGTCCGGATCGGTGATGGTGTCGAGGTGGGCACAGAGGGTGTCGGTCATGGTGCGGCTCCCAAGGGGTCGTAGGTGCGTCCGAGGCGCGCGGCGAGTTCCCGCCCGGCGTTCATCTGGAAGGGGCTGATGCCACCCGGTTCCCAGGGCCCGACCGACCCTGCGGTCATGGCCCGGGGCGACTTGGCAGCGAGCGAGAACCGTTCACGCGCCTCGGCGACCTCCATTGCGGCGAGGTCGAACCAGTCGACCCGGAGGAAGTCGACGCTGTGGCTGCCGGTGACCCGGTCGTGGGAGAGGGCGCCCCGCCGCATGCCGTCGGACAGCCGGACTGCCAGGTCGGGATGGGCGGTGAGGTGGCCCGGCGAGGACTGGAAGAGGCCGGCGCCCGCCCGCAAGTAGCCGGTCTCGAAGAGCGAGATGACCATGGCGAGCAGCGAGAAGGCGCGCATGTCGTCGTTGGCACGCGCGATGAGGCCGAAGACCTCGATCTCCGACTCCACGGTCGTCCCGTAGTCGGCGAGCACGTGCACCCAGTCGTGCTGGGCGAGAAGCGGGGGCGCCGAGCCGGGAGTTCCCGGGACGGTGAAGCCGCGCGCCTGGTAGAGATCCCACACGCCCCGCCCGAGAGTGCCGGCCGGCAGCTCCGCCAGCGCTTCCCATCGCGCGGCCAGCTCGGTATCGGTCACCGACACGTCCCAGGCGGACTGCCAGCTCCCCGACGCGTGGAGCACCGAGGCATCCTCCGCGCTCCAGGTTGAGGTGTAGCCGTTCCGCTCGAAGTCGAACGCCGCGAGGCCGAGCGACCCTGCCGCGAACTCGCGGGCGACGTCGACCATGCCCTCGTCGACGCAGAGCTCGCGGGCCGCCTCGACGATCTGTGCGGCCACCACCTCGGGGAGCGGGCGCAGGACGAGCGCGCAGAGCAACATGATCTGCACGCCCCTCGTGCGGAACGCCAGGTCCCGTGGAGCGAGCGCGAGCGCGAGATCGTGGGCACTCATCGGCCGGCAGGCGTCGAGGTCGACGGCGTGCCCGGTCATTGCCGGGAAGAGCGCGTCGATCAACGTCCGCTGCAGGGGCGTCAGGCCGCCAGGTCCGGCGACGATCGACGCGACCCCACAGGCGGTGGTTTGCACCTCTGTGGCGTCGGGGGGTGTGAGCCGAACCTCACGCGGTCCCGGGAGCGGGACGGGCATGGGGTCAGACTAGCGACCCGACCTCCCCGCCATTCGACCTGGCCAGACCGGGTTTTGCGGTGTGGTTACTCGCAGCGTGCTCCGCATCCGGCGGGGACCGCGGCGTCGCCGCCGGTCGCGGGCAGCGAGAAGCCGGCGGCGACCGACACCGGCACGCGGGCCTCGATCGGCACGACGGAGTTCGGGTCGAGTGACTGGTTCGCGACCGCGCTCCGTCCCCTGCGTATGCCGAGCGCGACGAGGGCACCCAGGACCGACAGGCCGGCGGAGACCGCGAGGGCCGGGCGGTAACCGGAGGTCACCTGCGCGGGACCGGCGAGGCTGCCGTGTGCGTCGAACACGGCGGTCGTGACCGCGACGCCGAAGACGGCACCGAACTGCTGCATGGTGTTGAGGGTGCCGGCCGCCTTGCCCAGCAGGTTCGGCGTCACCGCGTTGAGACCGCTCGCGGTCACGCACGGGAGCGCCATGGAGATCCCCACCCCGGCGACGACGAACGGGATCACGTAGCTCGGGTACGCGGCGGACGAGCCGGACAACGAGACGATCCAGGCGAACCCGATCCCCTGCATGGTCAACCCGGGCACGATCAGGGCCCGGGCGCCGATCCGGTCGGAGAGCGCACCGGCGATGGGCGCGACCACGAGCGGGGTGGCCGTCCACGGCAGGAAGCGGAGCCCGGCCTCGAGGGGGGAGTAGCCGCGGGCGAACTGGAAGTACTGACTGGTGAGGAAGGCGGCCGAGAAGATCGCACCTCCCATCAGGAACTGGGTGCCGGCGGCGGCGGAGAAGGTCCCGGTCCCGAAGAGCTCGAGCGGCACCATCGGTTCGGACGCGCGCCGTTCCCAGAAGACGAACCCGACCAGGCAGGCAACGCCGAGGGAGATTCCGAGCACGGCCGCGGGATCTCCCCACCCGCTCGCCTGGCTTCCCTGGATGAGACCCCAGATCAGTGCGCTCACCCCGGCCGACACGAGCACCAGTGCCGGCACGTCGATTCGCGCCCTCTCTCCGCGGCTCTCGGTCAGCCGCCAGCGGGCACCGAGGAACGCCACCACGCCGATCGGCACGTTCACCCAGAAGATCCAGTGCCAGTCGAGTCCCTGGGTGATCGATCCACCGATCAGAGGTCCGCTCGCGACCGCAAGGCCCGCGATGCCGCCCCAGATGCCGACGATCGCGCCGCGCTTGGCGGTGGGGAACGCAGAGGTGAGCAGCGTGAGGCTGAGCGGCATCACGATCGCAGCCCCCATGCCCTGGAAGATGCGGAAGGTCACGAGGATCTCGGCGCTCGGCGCGAGGGCGCACGCCGCCGAGGCCGCGGTGAAGAGCGCGAGGCCGGCCAGGTAGACGCGCTTTCGCCCGAAGCGGTCCCCCAACGCTGCCGCGGTGAGGATCCCGCCGCCGAAGGCGATGCTGTAGGCGGTCACCGTCCACTGGAGGGTCCCGATGTTGCCGCCGAGATCGCGATGGATCGACGGGAGCGCGGTGACGACGACGAGGGCGTCGAGCGTCACCATGAAGTAGGCGATCGATGTGAGGACGACGGTCAGGCCGAGCTGGGAGTTGGCGGCCGGCGCGCCGACGTCGCCGGAGCTCGGTGGTGCGCCGGTGGGTGGCGATCCGTCGGTGCTCGGCGATCCGTCGGTGCGTGATCGGGATGTGATGGTCATTTCGATGCTCTCCGTGTGGTGGGTTCGTTGGGGGTTGGATGCCGCCGGATGCCGGGTGGCGCCTGTATGCCGCCGGATGCCGGCTGTCGGCCGCCGCCCGCCGACGGGCTCCCGGCCCGCCGACGGACTGCCGGCCGGTTGATCAGTCGGTTGCCGGGACGTCCCCGAGCTGGCCGATCTCGACCCCGCCGTCGCGATCGAGGTGGGGGCAGCCCTTCGCGATGACCGTCGCCTCCTCGAGGTCCTCGGCGCGGATCAGCGAGTAGCCGCCGAGCTGGGTGCTGTCCGGGCTGCAATTGCCGACGGTGTCGAGGGCGACGACCGGCTTTCCGAGGTCGACGAGCTGGTCACCCATGCTGTCGAACCAGGACATCCAGGCCGAGGTCGACTCCCCGGAGGGGATGTAGCCGACGGGGCCGCGGTAGCTGAAAACGAACGTGGGCATTGCTTCGCTCCTTTCGTCGAGGCCCTGGTTGTGAGGACCTCACGAACGAACAGACACCGGACCACCGATGAATTGGGCGGTTGCCGACCGACCAATTCCGGTCGCCGTCGGTGTCGATACCTACGTGGGACGTCCCGTGCCGCCGAGTGGTCGGCGCGGTGGGCGACCGCAGAGGGGCGAGACAGGAGGGCGAGGTGAGGAGAGGATGGAACAGTGACCACCGAGTTGATCGAGCGAGCCCGTGCAGGAGATGCGGGGGCCTTCGAGGAGTTGGTCGGCCCGTACCAACGCGAGCTCCGAGTGCACTGCTACCGGGTCCTCGGGTCGTTGGCCGACGCCGAGGACGGTCTGCAGGAGACCTTGATGGCCGCGTGGCGCGGGATCGGCGGCTATGAGGGCCGGGCATCGATCCGTACCTGGCTCTACCGGATCGCGACCAGTCGCTGCCTCAACATGCTGCGCTCTGCTCGCCGCAGGCCCGAGATGAGCCCGCCGCCGAGGCTCGAAGTTCCGGCACCCGAACCCACTCGACTCGGCGAGATCCACTGGCTCGAGCCGTTTCCCGACGTCTTGCTGGAGGAGTTGCCCGATCGCGCGGCTGGACCCTCGGCTCGCTACGAGGCGCGCGAAGCGATCTCGCTGGCGTTCGTCACCGCGCTGCAGTTGCTTCCACCGCGCCAGCGGGTGGTCCTCGTCCTACGCGACGTCCTCGACTTCTCCGCGAAGGAGGTCGCCGCCATGCTCGAGACGACCGAGCAGTCGGTGGCCAGCGCGCTGAAACGCGCCCGCGCCACGCTGGCCAAGGAGCTGCCGTCGGCCGAAGAAGCACCGCCGGCGGCGAACTCGCCGGTGGAACAGGACATCCTGGACCGATTCGTGCGGGCCTTCGAGGAAAGCGACGTCGACGGGATCGTCTCGCTCATGAGCGAGGACGCCTGGATCCGCATGCCGCCGGTACCGCTCGAGTACCAGGGTCGCGAGCTCGCCAAGCGCTTTATCGAAACGGTGGCGTTCCGGCAGGGTCGCCACCACCGACTGGTTCCCACCCGAGCGAACGGGCAGCCGGCTTTCGGGGTCTACCTGCTCGATCCGGTCACCGATGTCGCGCACGTGTTCGGATTGTTCGTCATCACCCTCGCCGGTGACCAGGTCAGCGCGATCACCCGTTTCGACAACAGTGCGGTACCGCGGTTCGGCCTACCTCGGACGCTTGGCGTCTGAGGGTGTCAACGAGAGAACGAAGGAGAACATCCATGCAGAAGAGACTGGTCACCCGCTATGCGACCAAGTCCCCAGCGGACGCCGAGGAGAACCAGCGACGCATCGAGGGGGTCTTCGCGGAGCTGAAGGAAACCCAGCCCGACAACGTGAGCTATCTGGTGCTGCGGCTCGCCGACGACTCGTTCGTCCACGTGTCGTTCCACGATCACGGCGACGACGAGGTCAATCCGATCTCGTCGAATGCTGCCTTCGCCCACTTTCAGGACCAGCACGAAGCGCGTCGCAGTGGGGACGTCGATCAGCAGGCCGCGTCGCTGGTCGGGGTCTATGTCACGACCATTGACTGAGAAGATTGCCTGACGTCGTCACTCCAGGCGGTCGATCCACCGATGGCCGGAATGAGTCGCGACGAGTGCTCGGTGAAGCCACCCTCGAGCCTCAGGTCTCAGCTCTCCGACGACCTGATCGAAGTCGGCGCGGTCGCGAGCCCTCATCGCCTTCGCCTTGAACAGCAGCACCACTTCGGGCTTCAGAAACGGAACTCCCTCCGGGGTCGCCAACCCGAGCTGGTCGACCGGAACCCGTATCGCCTCGTTCCTCTTGAACAGCCACTCGTCGCCGTCAGCTCTGTTGAGCAGTAACTCGAATGCCCAGCTGGACGTCGGTGTCGGTCGGCACCAGAGCGCCTCGAGGTCGCGGGGTACCGGCGCTTCGGCCTGCAGCGGAGCCGGACCGAGCCGGCCCTCCCCGAGTCCCGGCCAGAGCTCCCAATCCTGAAGGTGACGCCTGAAGGCACCTTCGTCCCTGCGCAGGATCGCCAGATCGAGGTCTTCGTGGTTGCGGGTCGATCGGTCGAGGAAGAGGTCGATCGCGCATCCGCCGGCGACCCACCAGGGGCAGGCGACGGGCTCGAGGAGCTCTCGGGCCGACCGGGGTGAGTACGAGGAGTTCATGGCGGGTCGAGGTTCGCAGTCGCTCCGCTCATTCCTCGACAGGTGACGAGGAGTCGATGATGCCCGCGTCGAAAAGGACCCCACGGGAGGCATCGACGCCGCACACATGTTCCGCGACGAATCCTCTCGACCGGGCACCATCGACGTTGACGGCGCTGTCGTCGAGAAAGAGCACCCGATCCCGCGAGTACGGCAACATCCCCGCGACCACTTCGAAGACGGCAGGATCGGGCTTCACCCGGCCGAGCTCGAACGAGAGGAAGCGGAAATCGAACTGACCGAGGAAGGCCCACCGGTCGAGCTGATCGGTCCAGTGCACGACGTTGGTGTTGCTCAAGCATCCGACGGGGACCTGATCCTTCACCTCGGCGAGCAGGTCCGCCGCACCGTCGAACGGACCGATGGGCCACTGTCGGAAGAGATCGAGGAATCGCTCGGGTGTGACGGGCAGACCCCATTCGACGACGACTCCGGACGAGAACTGATCCGGCGAGCATTCGCCGCGCTCGAACCGCTGAACCCACCGGCTCTCCAACCATCGCCGCAGGGCCTCTTCTGCGGTGTCGAGCCCAGCGAGCTCTCGAAGAGCGGCTACCCCTTCGAACTGGATGAGGACGCCACCGAGGTCGAAGAGGACGAGATCGATGTCGCCGGAGCGCATTTGGGCGAATGTAGCGGTTGCATCGACCCTGCCCGAGGGCGTCGGACCGAAGAGGTAGCAACGGACGACCACGGTAGGATTTCGCCGTGCCGGTACTCACCTGGGTCGCGAATCACCGCTTTTGGGCGCTCGGGATGGGCGTCGCCGTGCTGATCATCGCGGTCGCCACCGGCGTGTGGGTCTTCTTCCTGCGGAGTCCTGGGACGCCTTTGGACCTGCGTCAAGCGCTTCGTCTGTATCGGCAGCAAGAAGGAATTACAAGCGGAGCCGACTCACAGCTCCCACCGTCCGGGGTCTACCGATATCTCACCTCGGGGGGCGAGCAGCTGAGCGTTGGCGGCATCTCTCGCGCCTTTCCGAAGATGTCGAACGTGATCGTGACAGACGCCAATTGCGCGACCGTCAGGTGGGAGCCCCTCGTGCAACACGTCGAAACGCAGGTGGAGTGTCCGACCGGGGGCGGTGCACTCGGCATCGTGTCGATGCCATCCTCCGAGCAGATTGCCGGTATCACCACGAACATGGAGGTCGACTGTCCGCCCGGGACCTATCTGGTGCCGCCCAACGCGACGGTCGGTGAGCGGTGGCAAACCACCTGCCACGGTTCGGGCCAGGTCGTTCACCTGACGGGTCGCGTCGTGGGGTTTTCGACGGTGTCGGTCGGCCGGAAGACCGCGCCGAGCGTCCACACGCGTCTCGCCATGTCCTTCTCGGGCGCCGAAAGCGGGACGAGTCCGGCTGACTACTGGGTATCCCTCACCAACGGGATGATCCTGCGCCAGAGCGAGTCGGTGGACGTGCAGCAAGCGGCAGGGCCGCTCGGCTCGGTCCACTACACCGAGCAGATGAAGATCGCGCTGCAGTCTCTGACGCCGGTTCGCTGAGCCACGGGACGATCGGGGCGGCCGAACCGGACCGGCCCCGGAGCGGGACCACCGCCTCTGGGATGGGCCATCGAGAGACCGCATCCGGCGGGTTTTGGGAAATCCGGCCAGAAGCTGCGCTGTCGGGCCCGGAGATCGCCCGTCCTGACCACTCAGACTCGGTTCGCCCAGTTCACAGACATCGTGGACCGGCATCGCGCAAGTTGACCTCGGATTGGTCATCGTCGGCCGCGCGGTGGTCATCGGCGTGGACACGCGGTTCATGTGGCGGGAGCCGGGCGCAGGCTGAACCCTGCATCGAGAACTCGTCGACGCTCGTGAGTTAGAGGACCAGATGTTCCTGGGTCTCGGGCGCCTGCATGTTCTCCTCGATGTGGGCCCGTTGTTCTTCGGGGGATTCCTTCGATCGCAGGAGGAAGGGGGCGAGGGCCAGCCCTGCCAGCACGCAGCCGGCGGCGATCAGGATCGCCAGGTGGTAGCCGTCGGCCAGGGCGCCGATCAGATCGTGACCAGCGGCGACCAGGCTCTTCGTCTCGTTGCTGGCGATCGTGCTGAGTGCGGCGAGACCGATGGCACCGGCGAGCTGCTGGGACACGTTGACGACACCCGAGCCCAACCCGGCATCGGCGTTCGGGACCTCCGACATCCCGATCTGCAGCAGGGGCATGAAGGAGGCACCGGCACCGACCCCGAGCATCAAGAAGGCGAAGAAGATCTTCGGGAAGTACTCGGCGTGTGGTCCGGCCGAAGCGAACAGGAGCAGCCCCCCCGCGGCAAGGGCCATCGCCGGGTACATCACCGGCTTCGCCCCGAAGCGATTGACGAGCCGGGCGGTGATGCCGGCCGACATGATCGCCATCGCGGCCGCTTGGGGGAGGAACGCCAGCCCGGTCCGGACCGGGCTATAGCCGAGGACGTGCTCGAAGTAGAGAGCCCCGATGAAGAAGGTCGAGAACATGCCGATGATCACGAAGCCGCGGATCACGCTCGAACCGGTCAGGGTGCGCAGCTTGAGAATCCGCAGCGGCATGATCGGATTGGAGAGGCGCGATTCGAGGAGGATGAAGAAGGCGAAGAGCGCGATCGCGATGGCGCCGAAGAGGAGGGTGTGCGAGGAGCCCCATCCGTAGGTCGATGCGGTGACGATGGCGTAGATGCCCACCATGACCGACACAGTGATCAACACTGATCCGAGGATGTCGACGCCCTGCCCGATACCGATGCCGACGTTCTCGACCAGCAGGACGCTCCCGAAGATCAGGGTGGCGATGCCGATCGGGACGTTCACGAAGAAGATCCAGTGCCAGCTGAGCGCCTGGGTGAGCACCCCGCCTGCGAGGAGCCCGATCGAGCCGCCGCCGACCGCGACGAACACATAGGCACTCATGGCTTTCGCCCTCTCGGCGGGGCTCGGGAACTCGGTGACGATGATGGCAACGATCACCGAAGCCGAAAGCGCGCCGCCGATCCCCTGCACGAAACGCGCGCCCACCAACATCGCCTGGCTGCCGGCAGACCCGCAGGCGATCGACGCGAGGGTGAAGAGGGTCACGCCGCTGAGGAACACCTTCTTGCGGCCGACGAGGTCGCCGAGCCGCCCGGCCATGAGGAGGAAGCTGCCGAAGGAGATGAGGTAGGCGTCGACGACCCAGGTGAGGCCTGCCTGGCTGAAGTGCAGGCTGCGCTGGATGTCGGGAAGTGCGACGTTGACGATCGAGCCGTCGAGCGCGTTCATGAACATCGCGAGGCAGACGACGACCAGCGCGATCCAGCGACGACGATCGCCACCTGCATCGGTGGCCCGGATTGTTCTCGCCGCCAGGATAGTCATGATTTCGGGACTATCGTAGAGGCAGGATGAATATGACCGTGCAGCGGGGTTCGGCGAAGTGAACGCCCGCGCGGCGACCCGGGCCGGCACCGACACGATCGTGCTCGTCACCCGGTTGGCCCGGGCCATCTACCTGCGCAGCTCGGCCGACCTGGTCGGCATGAACCTTCGCAACATGGTGGTGCTGGCATACCTGCGCGACCACCCGAGCGTCTCCCAACAGGCGATGACCGAGGACTTGTCGATGGACTCCAATACCGGTGTCCTCGTGCTCAACGACCTCGAGGACCTGGAGTACGTGGCGCGACGCCGCGATCGCGCCGATCGACGGCGCCACATCGTCGAGATCACCGACATGGGACGCGAAGCCCTCGAGCGCGCGGAGGTGGCTCAGGAGAGCATCGAGGACGAGATCCTCGGCGGCCTCGACCCCGCCGAGCGCGCAACGCTCCGTCGCCTGTTGGTGAAGGCGCTCGAGGAGCATCAGCCGGACTGACCAATCGCTCGCGGGTCGTGTCGCAAATCGTAGAGTTTGCTCGTGGCCGAGGGCACAGCCGCATTCGAGAAGGCGCTCGACGGGTTCGAGGTCGTGCTTCGTGAGATCACGG
Organism: uncultured Acidimicrobiaceae bacterium; assembly: GCA_963769905.1. GTDB lineage: Bacteria > Actinomycetota > Acidimicrobiia > Acidimicrobiales > RAAP-2 > Bog-756. The sequence continues at coordinate 412,737 of CAVYNG010000001.1, read as the reverse complement.
AGGACGAGTGGAGCTTGCCGACGCCGTGTGATCCGTGGACCGCTCACGACCTCGCGGGGCACGTGATCGGTGGAGTCGGTTGGGCGGCTGCGCTCATCACCGGCTCCGACATCGTCGACACCCTGAAGGACGAGGGATTCTCGAACCCGGGGTCTCTCGCCGATGCGGACCCCTTGGCCGCCTGGCTCTCGGCTCGGTCGCAGCTGACCGAGGCGGTCGAGACGGTCGACCGTGACGAGGTTCTCTCGTGGCCTTTCGGTGAACAGACCGTCGACACCGGTCTGGGATGGTTTTCCCTCGAGGTACTCGTCCACACCTGGGACTTGGCAAGTGCCAACGCCAGCGAGGTTCGCCTCGATCCGGAGCTGGTCCACGAGCACCTGGTCCGCCTGCGGCCGATCAGTCGCTACCTGCGGGGGCCCGGTGCGTATGGACCGGAGCTCGAGGCTCCGGCGGGCGCCGACGAGCAAGACCAATTGCTCGCGTTCCTCGGTAGGCGGAGGGCTACCACCGAGGCATGAGAACTCTCGCAAGGGCGATCTGCGCGATCGGTTCGTGAGGACACGGCATCGCGCCGGGTCCGCTTTCTCCATCCGGCGCCGTCGCAGCCGACGTCGGGAGCCGGACCGTGGATCGCCGAGCGTACGATGCCCGGAGTGGGTGACGGTTACTGGAGGAGCGCCGCCGAGGACGCCGCCATGCAGGAGGAGCACGGTTTCATCTGGCTCGCCATCCTCGACACGGTCGCCGAGGACCTCACCGGTCGGAAGGCGCTCGACGCCGGGTGCAACCAGGGCGGGTTCCTGCGGTTGCTCGTCGACGCGCATGGGATCGGCGAGGGATGGGGCTACGACCCGGCGGCCGGCGCCATCGAGGACGCCCGGCGCCTGTCCGGCGATCGGCCGCTCACCTTCGAAGTCGGGGACACCGTGCCGCCCGGGTGGGGCGGCTTCGACTTGGCCTTCAGTCACGAGGTCCTCTACCTGGTGCGGGACCTCTCCAGCCACGCCGAAGCGGTGTTCGCGGCGCTCGATCCGGGCGCCGCGTACTACGCGGTCATGGGCGTACACGACCGGAGCCCGATCATGGCCGAGTGGCACGCCGACAACGCGACTTCGCTCGACCTACCGCCGATCAACAACCTCGACGACGTCGCCGAATTGTTCGAGGCGATCGGGTTTACGGTCGCGCTGGCCGAGCTCCGGTTCCGGTTCGTGCCGGCCTCGCTCCACCGGGCCGAGGTGCCGCTCCTCGACTGGTTGGACTACTACCGACGGGACAAGGTCCTGCTTCGTTTCAGCCGTCCAGCCGCCGCCTAGTACCGCGATGGGGCAGGGTGGTGGGTGAACGTCGACCGATACGAGGACCACCGGTGCCGAGTCGCTACTGGTCGACGCGCTGGGGTGGGAACGTGACGTCGACCGCGAGACCGCCCTGGGACCTGGCCCGGACCCGCAGCTCCGCGTGGTGAGCGTCTGCGACGGCCCGGACGATGGCCAAGCCCAGGCCGTAACCCTCGGAATGAAGGCGGCGGGTGCTCCCGGGGCGCATGAACGGCTCGCAGAGGTGGCCCACTTCGTCTTCGTCGACGACGGGACCTGAATTGCTCACGGCGACGGTGGACCCGCGTCCACTGTGCGACGTCCGCACGGTGGCGCGCCCTCCCGCGAGGTTGTGGCGGATCGCGTTGTCCACCAGGTTGCCCACCAAGATGGTGACGAGACGCCTGTCGCCGAGAACCGGGGCGGACACACAGGACGCCTCGAGGGTCACATCGCACGAGGAGGCCTCCTCCTGGCGGGCACGGACCGCGGAGCGGGCGACGGGCGAAAGGTCGAAGCCTTGCGGACGCTCGACCCCCCCCTCGCTCTGCGCCAGTATCAAGAGGTCGTCGATCAGCCGTTGCTGGTTGCCTCCCAACTCCACCAGCTCTTCGCAGACGGCACGAAGCGATTCCACGGAGGGGTCCGGGTCCGCGAGAGCCACCTGGAGCAAGGCCCGCTCGGCGGTCAGGGGGGTGCGCAGTTCGTGCGACGCGTTGGAGACGAAGTTTCGCTGCGACGCGAACGACGCCTCGAGCCGTGCCAAGAGGTCGTCGAGAGTGGCGCCCAGCTCGTTCAACTCGTCATACGGACCTTCGACGGACAGGCGTCGATTCAGGTTGCTAGCCGAGATCTCCCTGGTCGTCGCCGTGATCTCACGGAGCGGCCGTAGGGCGCGCCCGGCAAGGACCCATCCGAGCACGAAGGACATGGCAACCAGGACTGCCAGCGCCAAGAGCGAAAACACGAGCTGCTGGTGAACGTCGGCGCCTCGTTGTGCGCTCACCAGGCCGCGCCGGAACGGGACGTCGACTCCCCGACCCACTGGGACGGCGACCGAGGTCGTCGATGCCCGGCCGAGGAAGTAGGGGATGGCGAGGACGAGGAGTCCCAGCAAGAAGAAGATCCCTCCGTACGAGGCCGCCAGACGCACCTGCAGCGTGCGCCTCACGGGCCGAGGACCGTGGCGGGACGGGGCAGCGCTCACGGGTCGACTCCGGTCTGTCCGGCAGCAATCCGGTAGCCCCCTTCCCGCACGGTCTCGATGAGCGGAGGCTGGCCCAGCTTGTTTCGAAGCCGGAGGATGGTTGTCTTGACGGTGGTGGTGAACGGGTCGACGGCCTCGTCCCACACCCGGTCCAACAGCTCCTCGCTGGAGACCACCCGGCCGTCGGATTCGAGCAAGCACTCGAGGACGGCGAACTCCTTCGGGCTGAGAGCCAGCGCACGCCCCTCTCGGCAGGCCAGCCGGCGGGCCGGGTCGACGACGAGGTCGCCGCACTCAAAGGTGACCGGGCTCGCCGACGGCGACCGGCGGCCGAGGGCCCGGACGCGCGCAACGAGCTCGGCGAAGTCGAACGGCTTGGGCAGGTAGTCATCGGCCCCGAGCTCGAGACCGCTCACCCGGTCCTCGACGGAACCCGACGCCGTCAACATGAGAACCCGAGCCTCGAGGTGCTGTTCGACCATGTGCCGGCAGACGGTGTCCCCATGCACGGCTGGCAGATCGCGATCGAGGATCACGACGTCGTAGCGGGTGACCGCCAGGCGCTCGAGCGCGTCGGCTCCGTCGAGCACGACATCGACGGCCATTCCCTCCCTCCGGAGTCCGATGCCGACCGTGCGAGCGAGCACCACGTGGTCTTCGACGACGAGAACTCTCATGCCACCATGATCCCTGCTCCCAGGTGACAGTCAGGTGTCAGAGAAAACCACCCTGTCAACGCCAAGGTACGGCCTGAAACCGTACTGTCACCCGACGACGTGTACATCTATGTATCGGAGCCAGAACCGAGCTGAGGAGGTAGGCCCCGATGAACGTCCTTTCGCCGCCCGCGCGCGACGAAGCAAAAGACCCCGACGGCTGGGCCGTCGAGGTGCACGGCCTCCACAAGAAATTCGGTGCGAACGCCGCCGTCAACGGGGTGGATCTGTCGGTCCCGCGGGGATGTGCATTCGGCTATCTCGGACCGAACGGCGCGGGCAAGACCACACTCATGCGTGTTCTCCTCGGATTGACCCACGCAGACGCAGGAACCATGTCCATTCTCGGGTATCCCGTTCCGAAGCATCGCGACAAGGCCCTCACACGCGTCGGGGCCATCGTCGACGAGCCGCGCTTCCACCAGCATCTCACCGGTCGTGAGAACCTCGCGATGTTGGCCAGCTCGCGCGAGCCCGCGGCGAGCGACCGCATCGATCCCGCGTTGGACCGGGTCGGCCTGGGACGGCGGGCCGACGACAAGGTGGCGGGCTATTCGATGGGGATGCGCCAGCGTCTCGGCGTGGCCGCGTGCCTGCTCGGGGATCCGGAACTTCTCATCTTGGACGAGCCGATGAACGGTCTCGATCCGGCTGGCATGAGCGACATGCGAGAGATGATCCTCTCCTTCGTCGACGAGGGACGCACGGTCGTGCTCTCCTCCCACCTGCTCGACGAGGTCCAGCGGACGTGCGACTCGGTCGCCATCGTCGACCGTGGCACCGTCATTCGACAAGGACCCATCGCCGAACTGCTCGCCGGAACCTCGGTGGTCCTCGAGGTGGAGTGTTCGGAACCTGAGCGGGCACGAAGGCTGATCGAGCGCGTGGCCGGCGGAGCGTCCGTCGATCTCGTCCCCTACGGCCTCAGCGCCACACTCCCCCCCGGTGCGGGCCGAGATCTGGTCGCGGAGATCAGTCGGGTCCTCGTCGAGGGCGGGATCGACCTCTACCGGATCCAACCGCTGCAGGCCTCGCTCGAGTCGTGGTTCTTGGAAGTCACCAGCCGACTGGGGACAGCGTCGTGAGCGCGGCAACCGGAGTACTGACGGCACGGTCGACTCGGACGTACGGACCGGGGGCTTCGCCGGACCACCGCGGATCATGGGTGCCCTCGGGACGCATGATCGCCGCCCGCTTTCACGAGCTCCGCAAGCGACGCGGACTGATGGTCCTCTTGGCCGGGGTGACCGTCGGCCTCCCCACCGCGTACCTCCTCCTCCGGCTGATCCTCCACGCCGCAGCCCCGCGCACCTACGGGACCGCGGGCGGCTACACCGTGTACGTCGGGCTGGTGGCCGGAGTTCTCTACGTGTTCGGCTTCATCGTGGCCGCCACCCTCGGGGCGACGGCGGGCTCGGTCGACCTGACCGAGGGGATGTTTCGCCATCACGTGGTCACGGGACGCTCCCGACTGGCGCTGTACCTGGCCCGCATCCCGGCCGGGCTCGGGATCATCCTGCCGCTGGTGGCGATCGGGTTCACCGTCGTGTGCGCGGTGTGCGTGTTCGCGGCTCCGAGCACGCTCAGCTACAACGGGACGACAGTGCCGGCCCAGCTCTCAGAAGCCGGGCTCGTCCGTTGGGCCGGAGAGCACCCCAACGATGTCGTGAACAATTTTCCGCTTCGAATCAACCCGGGCGAGCTGCCGAATGCCGCCTGCCTGCCCGGCCCAAATGGTCCGGGCGGTGGGAACGTCAAGGTCATCGGCGGACCCCCAAGTACGGGACCATGCACTCCCGCTCAGCTCCGCGCTTTGGCGGTCCACGTCGCCGAAGACGCCTACCCGGACTACGCGCGGCACTTCTTGTCCCCGTCGGTCTCTTTGATGATCAAGACCGGTCTGTGGATCGAGCTCGAGGCCGCCGTCGCCTTTCTGATCGGACTCGGGCTGTCGTCGCTGCTCGGCCAACGAACGGTGACCGTCGTCTTGATGATCGTGCTCGAGCTCATCTTGACCCCGCTGGCGCTGCGAGCTCATCTCCCCCACTTTGTCAACCTCCAACGGGGCGTGATCGGAGCAGCCACCGCCCACGTCGAACCTGGTGGTCTCCCAACGCCCTTCGGAGGCGGCCCTTCCGACCAGGCTTCCGTCCTTCACGAATCGACCACGGTGGCCGTCTGCGTGATCGTTGGCTGGATCGTCGTGTGGACGGCCCTCGGAGCTTGGCGGATGGTGACCCGCGACACGTGAGCCACTCAGTTTCCCCACCCTCCGAAGCAAGTACCTCGCTCGGCAGGTCGGGACGCAGACCTCGAGCGGAGAGCCTGAGACACTATTCAAACCCTCCTCTGTCATTCCGGAAGTTGGTAGATCAGGTCGTCATGAGCTTCGCCCACTGACCATTGCCCCAGGTCAGGGGCTGTTCCACAAGATGATGACCGGGGATCTCGATGATGGTCAGCTAGCGCGGTTCATGAGAGAGCGCCGACTCTCGTACCGTTGTGCGAGGCCGCCGTGCGGTCGGCGACTGATCGGCTCAGGCTCGACGTGAAGACCACGTGGCCGAGGTCAGTCTCAACTGATATAAGCCGCCGTGATCGAGCCACCAAGCTCTTGCAGCGAATACCCTTTGACTGATTGCCTCGCGAGAGTGCGCATATCGTCAAGCTTCGCGGGGTCTTGGAATGCCTTCAGAATTGCTCTGCGGAGATCATCCGAGTTCTGTGGCCGGACCAACCATCCGTTCTCGCCATCGCGAATCATGTCGGGTATGCCACCGACGTTTGAACCGATGACAGGGGTTCCCGATGCAAGAGCTTCCAGCACGACGACGCCCTGCGGTTCCGAGCGGGAGGGGACCACCAAGAGTCGACTGCGGCAAAGTAGATCTCGGGCCTCGTCATGATCAACGTGCCCCACGAATTCGACAGAAAGGGCTTTCTGTTCGGCCGCGGCTCGGAGCCTCGCACCCTCCGGCCCGTCGCCCGCAATGACGATCCTTCCCCGCAGCTCGATGCCAGAAAGAGCCTGAAGAAGTAGATCCACGCCCTTCTCAACAGATAGGCGCCCGAGATAGAGCAGGTCGATATCGCGAACGGCTCCCCGATCGTAAAAGAATTCGGTATCCACGGGGTTCGCGACAACTCGAATCGATTCCAGCGACGCGCCACCTGCGCGGGCCATGGAAGCTATCTGGTTGGAGATGCACACGACACGATCGGAATGACGCAGGGAAAATGTATTTTCCCTCTTGTACAAAGAGGTCGTGAGCAACCCGTAAGGGTTTGCTGATTGTGCAACTCGATCCTCAATCAAGGCCTGGACGACAAATACCGAGCGCGCCCCTACCGAGCGTGCGGCAGCAACTGCAGCCCGACCCACTGTGGAATGGTGAAACACGATTGTGCGCGGACTGGAGGATCGTAGTGCCGTGCGGAGCGCCCTTCGCGCGCCCGCTACCGCCGCCAATTCATTTGCTGGCGACGGCAGAGCCCAGTGCGCACCGATCGGAAGACCGACATACACGCGGACTCCTGATGGGAGTCGGGTGTCACTAGGCCCGTCTGTAGCGACGGCGTTCGTATAACCGAGGTGGGCCAAGGTATTCACGTCTTGACGAGCTCTACGTTCGACAGCGCCACTGCCAGATACGTTGTAAACGACACTGAGCACATCGATCTGCCGCACCACTCGAGACTATCGCCGTTGTCGTAGGACCTAACGGTGTTATGCCGGGGCGGAGGTTGCTACTCGGCTACCCGTGCTGACGATGGTGGCGGTCGGGCAAGCCATCGACGACGCGCCGGAGCGCATGTGTCAACGGCACCTCAGCAGGAAATTCTCGACAGGGCCGTCGCCCAAGTACCTATTCGACGCGGGTGGTTTCATCAACCGTGCGCCGGCGAAGAGGATCTACGCCAGTCACGCCGATCCATCTCATGACCTTTCAATGATGCTTGCTGTCGCGTTCGATGAATCTTGCGAAAGAATTCCATCTGATGACCTTTGAATGATGCTTTGCTGTCGCGTCTCGATGAATCTTGCAAAAAAAATTCCATCTCATGACCTTTCAATGATGCTTGCTGTCGCGTCTCGATGAATCTTTCGCAAAACGTCTTGACTCCCCCGTCGTTCAAAGCAATACTCAAGCACAGAAAGTAGTGCTCTCACCGCTCAGCGTGGTCAACAGATCTCCGTCGGGCGTCACTTGGCGGACCCATGCAGTGTCGACCGGCTCCTTCGCTGAAAGCGAACGGAACTCCGGGTCGGGCGAGATGAATGCCGACAGTCGGGATACCAGCACTACCGGCTCTTACAGCGAGGGGCAGCGGATGGCGAGTTCGGTCGGAATCTTGACTGGGCGGATACGCAACGCGGGAGGACCGATCCTCGGACTTCCGGTTTCGCTCCGCCGGGGTCAGCTCGTGGCGCGGTGATTCGGTGACGGGTTCCGACGAAATCGAGCCGGTTGGGCAGAGCCAAATATCCGAGGCTGAGGACTACTCACTCTCGGTGGTGATGCCGGTCCACAATGAAGAAGGCACGATCGAACAGGCCGTTGCCGAGATCCTCGAGATGAAACTCGGCCACCGATTCGAACTGATCGTCGTGGACGATGGCAGTTTGGATCGGACCCCTGATCTTCTCCAGAGGATTGACGATCCGCGGGTCTCTCTTCGCCGTCATGATACAAACCTTGGTAAGGGTGCGGCGGTACTGAATGGCGCCACCTTGGCTACCGGGAGCCACATGGTCGTGTTCGATGCCGACCATGAGTACCGAGCGTGTGACCTGGCCCGAATGTTCGAACCCATCGTGGAAGGACGGGCTGAGGTCGTATTCGGCACCCGAGTGTTCGGCATCAACACGCTATTCCCGTCATTCAGTTATGCCCTGGGGAACCGTGTGACCACGTTTGCCGCCAATGTGTTGTTCGGCGCATACCTCACCGATCTTCACACTTGTCTGAAAATGTTTCCGCTTCCGTTGTTCCGTCAATTGCATTTGAAGAACGTTGGCTTTGGACTCGATTCAGAAATAACCGGCGAGCTTCTTCGACGGGGATTTCGACCCTTTGAAGTTCCTGTCTCCTATGTCGGTCGGTCGCACGCTCAGGGGAAGCAGATCACGTGGCGCGACGGATTTGATTGTCTTGCCGTGCTCAGCCGGGTGCGACTACGCGGTCGAATCTCGCCGGGATCACTGCCGGGAACCCCCCGGGTGAACCATGGAGACCTCGGCGCGGGAGCTCGAAGAGCACAGGAACCAGTTGAACGCAATCGGGTGCCTGGAAGTTCCGGCCTGACCCTGAGCGGCTCCATATTGCCCAGCGCTTTACGCGCCAGGAGCCGGGCCGGAGCGCCCTTCTCAGCCGGTCCGATTGCTGTCGGATCCACCGATAGAAGCACGCCTGGTTCTGAACACCTGCGTCGAACTGAATGATCTCCTAAGCGGCGATCAGGTCAGTGGAGCCGTGATACCTGCATGAATGGACCTGCACAACCGACAGACCCCGACGTGTCGTTTGTAGTGATCGCGTACAACGAGAGAGCCAACATCGTCCCCTGCCTCACATCGATCACCTCGCAGGTCGGTGGCGCATCGTTCGAAGTGGTGGTCGTCGATGACGGCTCCAGTGACGGTACGGGGTCATTGGTGGCGGAGTTCGCCGCCGAAAGAACCGACATCGCCTTGATCGAACATCCCGAAAACCGCGGACGTGGCGCCGCGCGGCAGACCGGCATTAGCGCTGCCCGAGGTGCCTTGATCGCCATGATCGATGCCGACATCGTGCTACCCGAGAACTGGCTGGAGCAGAGCCGGGTCGCAATGGAGACCCACGATGCCGACGCTGTCGGAGGAATCGCAGTGCCGGACGGCGACGTCACCTATGTCTCCAATCGATTCGCTCTCTGCCCGCGGTCTGTGCCCCCGACGATTCCGGTCTGCGGCAACAACGGCCTCTACAAGCGCCGCGTGTTCGATTTGGTCAGCGTGGACCCATGGCTGACCGAGGGGGAGGACGTCGCCCTCAACCGGGCGATGGAGGCGGCCGGGCTGAGTACCCGTACCCTCGCCGAGGTAATCGTGGAACATCGCGAAACCAAGAGCTTCATCGATTCGGTGCACTGGTTGTTCAAGAGCGGGATGGGTGCTTCCCGCCAGTTGGCCCGTTACCGGCAAATCAGGTTGCCCGACCTAGTCCTCGCTGGTCAGTTGAGTGCGGTCTTCCTCGGCGTGACGGCCTCGCGACGTGGAGTCGATCGGCGGATTGCCTGGTCCACTCCGCTCGCATATCTCCTGGTTGCGTCCGGTATCCACATGGCACGAAAGTTCGAGATCAAAGGTGACGCCGGGCACTTCGCTTTGGCAACTGCGACGAACACGGTCTTCCTCGGCGCCTACCTCGTGGGCCGGGTTATCGGCATCCCGCGATCGTTTCGGGCACCTTGCGGTATGGAGAGCGTTGAATGAGAAAGGGGCGAGATAGCAACGCATCGCCGCGATTTGACATGCCACCTCTGAAACCGCTCCGAGTGGCGGTCGTGACCGACGGTATCTACCCTTACTTCAAGGGGGGCAAGGAGGTTCGCTTCCATCAGCTGCTCCGGCGCCTCGCTGGCCCGGATGTGGAAATCGATATCTTCACAATGCACTGGTGGGACGGTCCCCGGGATCGCCGAGAAAATGGCCTCTCACTGCACGCCATCTGCCGCAATTGGTGTATGTATGCCGGCGAGCGTCGTTCTTTGATTCAAGCGCTGATGTTCGCGCTTGCGTGTGCACGACTTATCACCGTCGAGGCCGACGTCATCGACGCGGACCACATGCCCTACCTTCAGCTGCTGCCATTGAAAGTCATCTCTCGTCTGCGAGGTATCCCCCTGATCGTCACGTGGCACGAATGGTGGGGTCAGACGTATTGGCGGTCCTATCTGGGACGCCTCGGCCAGATGGCGGCACGCCTCGAACGCTTCGTCGTATCCCTCGCCGATTGCCTCATCGTCCCAACCGAACAGACGGCCGCCAGCATGACCGCTGCCGGCGTCGATCGGGACACGATCGCTGTCCTGCCGTCCGGAATCGACATGGATGCGATTGCATTGGTTGGCCCCGCTCAGCGCTGTTACGACATCGTCTTCGTTGGGCGCTTGCTGCATCACAAGGGTGCAGACATGCTGCTCGGAGCGCTCAAGGAACTGCGGGAGCGCAGTGGCCGTCGAGTCAGCTGTGCCATCGTGGGGGAAGGACCCGAGAAACCGCAATTGGATCTGCTCGTCCATCAGCTCGGACTGTGTATTGATGTCGAGTTCCTCGGACGACTCGAGTCTCAAGAGTCGGTGTTCGCCCTCATCAAGAGCGCCACGGTGTTCGCATTGCCGACAACGCGCGAGGGATTTGGCATCGCGGTCGCCGAGGCGCTGGCCTGCGGCACGCAAGTTGTCACGACCGCCCACGACGATAACCAGGCTCGACATCTGATCGAGGATGGTGTGACCGGCTATCTCTGTGATCCGACCGTCGGATCCCTGGCCGACACCCTTGAGAAGGCGCTCTCGTGCCCGCTGCCCACCGAGCAGGTACGTGGGAGGGCCATGCCGGCGTGGCAGTCGTTGGCTGACCATCTCGGGGCCATCTACGCCTCGTTGGTGCCGTCGTGACCGTGACGCCCGACATGTCCGTCGTCGTCTGCACCTACAACCGTACGGACAGGCTCGGCGCCACCCTCCACGCGCTTGAATGTCAAACGATCCGAGACCGCCTTGAAATACTGGTAGTCGATGACGGCTCGGTCCCTTCCGTCGATGAAGGCGAGGTAGTTCGATGCGGGGCCAAGCTGGTCCGTCATCCAGCCAACAAAGGACCCGCTGCAGCTCGCAACACTGGAGCAGCTGCCAGTCGCGCGCCCATCGTGGCTTTCACCGATGACGACTGCCGTCCGACGCCGGAGTGGGCCAGATTGCTTCTCTCCGCTTACCGTGACCACGATGTCGTAGCAGCAGGAGGTCCGGTTGTCGGGTCGAGCCAATCCCGGTATCTCGAGCGTTACTTCGTTTGCAAGCAGCCGTTTGGTCCACTCGAGGCAACGCTAGGGCGCAGTTCGTCGCTGATCTACCGATTCTGGCTCTACGCCCGCGAGAACATCGTCCCGCAGACGCACACCGGAGAGCGCGACGCGTACCTGCTCGCCGGCGCCAACCTTTCCTGCCGACGGGAGTTCTTCGATGCCCTCGGTGGGTTCGACGATCGGATTCGTTCTGGGGAGGACGGAGATATCTGCTACCGACTGCACCTGAAATTTCCCAAATCATCCATCCGACTGATGCCGGGCGCCGTGGTCGAGCACGACTACGACGTTCGCCTCCAGGATGTCCTGCGACGGGCAAAGAGCTATGGGGAAGGCAACGCCTGTAACCATGCGAAGCACGATCTGTGGGGGCCGACGTTCTATCCCGCACCGGTCTTATGGTTCGTCGCACTGCTGATCGGATCTACACGCCGCCACTGGTGGCTGCCGACGTTCGCGCTCCCACTGCTCTTTTCGCCCCGGTGGTTCGTCGACGCTCTACGATCCCGATCGGCCGAGCCACTGGCGTATGCATACGTTCAAATTCTCCAAGAGGGCGCTTCCAACCTCGGCTTCACCTCCGGATGGTGGCGTGCTCGTCGTCACAAGGACTCCCGAGGCGGGAATCGATGAAGATCTCGATCATCGTCATATCCAAAGACGAGGAGAAGCTGGCCGAGACCCTCGCCGCTCTGACGGTGCACGTAGGTGATGACGAGGTTTGGTTCGATCACGACATCGAGGTGATCGTGGTCGATGCATCGCTGGGACGTCTGGCTCGGATCGCCAGCGCCAATCCCTCAGTCAGATGGATCGACTTCGCGTCGCCGGTCGGAGTTCATGTGTCGATCCCCCATCAGCGCAATGCCGGTATCCAAGCGGCACTGGGAGAAGTCATCGTCTTCACCGACGCCGGGTGCATTCCGGCCGAGGGCTGGCTGGCTCAATTACTCACGCCGATTCTTACAGAACAGGAATGCGTCACTTGTGGTCCGATGTCGGTGGGCGACAACGTCTATACACGTGAACGAGGCGCACCTATCCCGCGTTATGTGGAGGAAGCACCCACGGCCAACTTGGCGTTCAAGCGTGAACTCGTCGACGCGATAGGGGGATTCGACGAGAGTTTCGAATACGGGTCAGACATCGACTTCACTTGGAGATTGGTTGCTCACGGCGTAAAGATTCGTTATGTGGCAGATGCCGTCGTGGATCACGATTGGGGGACGTTCCGCCGGCAACTCAAGCGATCGCGGCAGTACGGGCAAGCTCGCATCCGGCTCTACCGTAAGCATCGCGACCGACGGCATGCTCTCCTAAGCCAGGACCCCGTCCCTGTGCTCTACCCGCTCTATATCCTCGGTTTGCCCTTGGCACTGCGCTACCGGAGCTATCTGCTTCTTGTCGCCATACCACTGTGGCGAGCAAGGAAGCGTCCTTATCCGGTCCGCGTGGTCGCGTGCCACTTTGCCGAGGGCATCGGCAGCTTGCGGGAGCTCACTGCAATTGCTCGCGGAGTCGACCGGTGAAAGTAGCAGCCCTTCCCAGGGACGCGAACCCCTATCAAGAGCTCCTCCACGCCGAGTTGCGCCTCCAAGGCGTCGAGGTGTCCTACCTTGACGGTCCCACAAGTTCCCAGACGCTCAATCTTCTGCTTCGACCGGTGCATATGGTGTGGCGTCGGCTGTGCGGAACCCAAGTGCTGCACGTCCACTGGGTCTACGACTTTGTGCCCGAATGGGCCATGTCGAGCGTCTGGGGAAGGCGCCTCGCGCAGGCTTGGTTCAACGGTTGCCTATGGATGGCCCGGCGGGCGCACCTACGGGTTGTTTGGACTGCACACAACGTGCTACCTCACGAACAGCTCTTTGCCAACGACCTAGCGGCCCGAAAGAACCTTGCACGAACGGCTTCAGTCGTGCTCGTTCACTCCCACGCCAGCGCAGCGGCCGTTCAGGACCTCGGTGCCCGCTGCGTCGCGGTGGTGCCACAGGGGTCCTATACCGACCGATATCAAGATCTGCCGAGCCGGGAAGAAGCAAGGGTGCGTCTCGGACTACCCGCGGAGTCGCTCGTCATCGCCCACGTCGGAGCCCTGCGGCCGTACAAGGGAACTCATCGCCTTCTTGCACAGGCTGGCTCACGCGCCGGCGGCTCGCGGTACCTCATTGCAGGACCTTGTCCCGATCACGCGTATGAAGCCCGATTGAAGGAGCTCGCTCACCAGTCCGGCCCACAGGTGCGCCTGGTAGTCGGACGGATGTCCGAATCCGACGTGGGCAACTACCTGGCCGCGGCCAACCTGGCTGTCTTCCCCTTCACCACTGTCGCCAACAGTGGTTCCATACTTCTCGCACTCGGAACGGGCCTTCCCATCGTGGTGCCCGATATCCCGGAGTTCGCCGACCTGCCGAACGGGGCGACGATCCGTTTCGTCAACACTGATGCAGGTTTGGCTGAGGCGCTCGGTCAGGTCGAACAACTCAGTTCGAGCCAGCTGGAGGAAATGGCCAGCTGCGCCGCCCAATTCGCCCGAGACCAGACTTGGCCTCAAGTTGCTACGACCGCCCGCGCGGCCTACGAGCGCGGCGCTATGCGAGACGAGGGCGCATCCGCCTTCGATGAGCGCCCTTGAGACGGTGTCGTGAATGTCGTGGCTGTCGACGAACCGGCACCGACACAGGCTTTGCCACACCGATGGGTTGCCCTTGTAATCGCGCTCGCTCTCGTGGCAGGCGGCGGGGCTCTTGTCCAGGGGGGAGGCGCCATACTCCGTGACGGCGGGATGGTTGCCGTCCCCCAACGATACGTTGCCTTGTCCCTGCCGGACCCGACGGCTCTCCCGGTGCAGGCAAGACCCGGCGCTTGGATCGCATTCACCTTCGCCATAACCAACTCCACGGCTGAAGTCGTCCGTCAGCCATGGATCGCAGACGTTTCGAGCGAGGGATTGGCTGGTCAGGAGATCGGGCACGGCTCGGCCACGGTAAGCCCGGGAGCCAGCGTCACGATTCCAGTCAGCCTTCTAATGCCCCATGCCCTCTCGACCGTCACCGTCAGGATCAGCGCACCCGGACAGAATCTGGCTCCGTTGGAGTTTCACGTGGCCCCGGCTTCTGGTGGAGGCACACCATGAGCGGGCCGGCGATCACGATGCAACAGGTGATCGAGCTACCGACCGTCAAGGTCCCGTCCAACGAAGGTGACGCACCCACTCAACGTTCTGCATCTCCGACGCGTCCACTGTCGAAGGTGGGAACGACAGCGGTGCTCCTGGTTGTGCTCGATCTGGCCATCGCCTCCTCCCATCTCTTCCTCGCAAGCCGACTTTGTGCGCTGGTGTTGGTCGTCCTCCTGCCGGGCGCGACAATTGTCGGGGCATCTCGGGCCAGGCTCGAGAGCCGCGTGTCCCAATTCGCCCTTGTCATCGGCGCCGGCCTCGCCAGCCTTATGGCATGGGCATTGCTGGCCAGCGTTCTGCTACCTCACTTCGGAGTCCCGCGTCCTCTGGAGACCTTGCCACTCGCGGTCGCGATCAACGTCATCGTCATAGCGGCCGCGTTCGCTGGCCCAAACGGCCACGATCCCGTGCTTGGAACTCGTCCATGTGCAGCGGTCGCGATCGTCGATGCTCGTATCCGCCGGATGCGTCGTCCTTCCCTTGGTAGGAGTCGCCGGCGTCGAACGACTCAATAATGGCCGCGGCGGAACGATGGTGCTCGTCCTCGTCCTCGTCACCCTTCTGCTCCTCGGGGTGGCAATATGGAAGGCAGGGTTGTGGTCCGACAGCCGCGTCCAGCTGGTGCTCTTCAGTGCGGGACTCACACTCATCTACCTCTACACCTACCGCGGCAACCATCTCTTCGGCTCCGACATTCAAAGAGAATTTCAACGCTTCTCGGTCACCGCGAGTGCAGGACGATGGACACCGCCGACGAACGGTGACCCCTATGCCGCGATGCTCAGCATCACGGCACTGCCAACGGTTCTGGTCAAAACGAGCGGCGTTTCTGGTATCTACCTGTTCAAGGGGTTCTATCCACTGCTATTGGCGGCTGTTCCGCCGTTGACCTACGGCTTCGCTCGGCGATGGGTCCCTGCTCGACCGGCGATGATCGCCACCGTTTATCTCGTGGTGCTGAGCCAGTTTTCTCAGCAACTGAGCTCGATAGCCCGCCAAGAAGTCGCCCTATTCTTTTTCGCACTCCTCTTGGTGGTCCTGTTCGACGAGGGAATCCGTGCTCGCAAACGGACGGTGGTAGCGATCGCTGTCCTTGGAGCGATGGTCGTGTCGCACTACACGACGTCCTACATTACGGTCGTCGTCTTCGTTGCCACCTGGGTGGTATTTGCCATCCTACGGCTCGTCAGGCGCTTCCTCGCTGGGAACTGGTCGACTCGGCCCATCATCAACCTGCCAGTGGTCGTGAGCGGCATCGCCATGATCGTTGTCTGGGACATGATTGTTACCGCTTCCACCGGCAATGCATCAGAGTTCCTGACGTCTTTTGAGCAGCAGGGTCTCGATATTTTCCCAAATTTTGGCGGCTCGATTTTCCGCACTTGGCTCGATGGGAACGTTGCCCAAACAATTAGCCCGTCCGCCTTCTACCGCGTCGTGAAGCATGTGAGTCTCACTTCACAGCCGTGGGTGAACCGCTACCCCGCAGCACTCACCGCCAAGTACCCAGCGGCCTCTGCTCCGGTTCAACCCAGGGATGGCCTCGGCCTTGGCGCTGCGTTGAACGCAGTTACGCAGGCGAGCACAGCAATGGCGGAGCTGTTTCTTGTCGCGGTGGTGTTGGGCACCGCAGTGGCCCTACTTCGCCGCCGCCGCTCTCCCGTGCCGTTCGCTGTCTTCTACAACTGGACTCGTGCTCAGATTGCGGCCAACAAGCGGCGCTTCCGTTCCGGAGTCCCGCTCGAAGTCGCAGTGCTCGAGCTCACGGTCCTCGGATTCCTGGCTCTGATCCGGGTGAGCGGAACCTTTGCCGCCTTCTACAACCAGTCTCGAGCTCAGATTCAGGCAGGCATAGTCCTGAGCGTTGCCTTGGCGGTCGCAATGAAATGGCTCATCAGCCGGATCGGCGCCTTGGCGACGGTCGGTGCTGCCGTCGGCCTTCTCGTGTTGGGCGTCTACTCGATGGGGTTGGCGGACCAGCTCGGTAACGGAGGCAACGTGCTCTTTGACAACTCTGGCCCCGGGTACAACGCCTTTTATATGACTGATCAAGAACTCGCTGCATCGAAATGGTTGGTGGCCACCGCGGGCCCAAATCCGCTCATATGGACCGACGACTATGGACAGTTGCGTATCTGGGCGGGAACTTCATTTACCGGGGCCCCCCTCACCGATCTCACCCCTGCAACGATCGATCAGGGGGCGTGGGTTTTGGCCTCCGGATACAACATTGCCGGGTGGGCATACGGATCGGCAGACTATAAGACGGCCACGTACCACTTTCCAACCAAGTTTTTGGGGCATGTCAAGAACCTGGTTTACTCCAGTCCGAGAGCGAGGGTATATCGATGACCCCGTGTTGGATCGACAAGTTTCGGGGCACATCAATTCCCGTCGTCCGTCGTCGGGTACGGCTCACGCTTTTCGATGGAGCCTCGGGTGCGAACCGGGGAGCTAACGGTCGATGGTTCGCAGTATGAGAGCTGTCTTTTGGACGTTCGTCACTGCCGGCGTGGCATGCCTTCTGCTCGTAGCCGGTCTGCGGCTGACGGCCGGTGGTCAATTCATGAGTGGGGACTCGAAGTCCAACTGTGTCTATCCGGATGAGAGCAGGACCGCTCTCGCGATGTTGGAGGCGGCCACAGGGACAACGTTCAGGTGCGTCCTCCTCTACAACTCTTCGAGTACGACCTGGGCCGATTGGACCAACGTGTGGTGGGCGAGTCATCCGAGCCCGGACACCAACTGGTTGGCGTGGAACCGCGCCGTGCCGGGGCGGCGCATCATCATCACGCAATCCATGGTCCCCAAGGACGCCCCGTCCAACTGGCGAGTGCTCGGGGCCGCCGGTCGGTACAACACGTACGCGACGCGGTTGGCGAGTCATCTTGTCCGAGAAGGCCTGGGCGACTCGGTCATTCGATTGGGTGCGGAGGCGAACGACAACTCTGATCCGGAAAGCGACCTCGGCCCCGATCCGTCCCAGTATGGAGACTGGGCACGGTATTGGGCGAACATCGCCCAGGCGATGAACGCGGTGACCGGAGCTCATTTCCTCTTCGACTGGACGGTCAACCAGCACGTCCAGCCGATCCCCCTCGACGAGTGGTACCCCGGCGATGCTGCGGTGAACATCATCGGTATTGACGCCTACGACTCCGGTATCGGTCAGTCTGGGCTTACGCCGGAAGAGCGCTGGCGGAAGCTGAGCAACGAGCCGGACGGCCTCAATGCAATCGCAGACTTTGCTCAGAAACACAACAAGCCGATGAGCATTCCGGAGTGGGGTCTGGCGCCGCCTTCCCAGGGTGGTGCCGGCGACGATCCAACCTACGTGGCCGGACTCGCCTCGACCATCCGTAACCACGACGTCATCTACAACTCCGTATTTTACGATCCTCGAGTCTCGGCCGTCCTTCCTTTGACTGATGTCCATCTGTCCCTCGCTGCCTACCGCAACGACATTGTGATGGGAGTCGGACAATGAGCGCATTCTTGGCGACCATCATCGTCACGCACAACTGTTCGGACACGATGGCGGAATGCCTCCGATCGCTGAATGAATCCACAGTTCCGTCGGTTGTGTTCCTGGTCGACAACGCCTCTTCGGACGGCACGGTGGCGATAGTGCGCTCGATGGCTCCCGACGCGACAGTGTTGGAACAACGCGAGAACCTCGGCTTCGCTGGAGGATGCAATCTCGCTATCCGTGCTGCACAAACCCTTCATCCTGACTATCTGTTCTTTCTCAATCCCGACGCCTCGGTCAACTCCCACTGCATCGAGACCCTGCTCGGGGCTATGGATGCGAACCCCGAACTGGCCGTCGTCAGCCCAATGATCATCAGTGGATCATCTGGAGACATCTGGTACGCGGGAGCCGACTTGGACCTCGAGCGCAGCCAATATGACCACATCGGCTCCGATGAACCCAACCTGACGCCAACCTCCGGAGCAACGCGAACGGGTCGGCCAACCGGCTGCGCAATGCTCGTACGGCAGTCGGTCGTCGACGAAGTGGGCTACATGGATCCGTCGTACTTCTTGTATTGGGAAGAGACTGAGTGGACTGTGCGCATCAAGGAGGCCGGTCATGATGTCGGGTTCGTCCCCGAGGCGACCGCCACACATTTTGTCAGCACGACGACGGGTGGATCCGGCTCGAAAGTCTACGAGTACTACTTCCTCCGCAACCGCCTCCGTCTCTTCAATGAAAAGACGGGCCGTACACGTCTTGATCTCACACGGAGCAGCCTGCGGGAGTCGGCCTGGAAGATAAAGAAATCGCTTCGCTGCCAGGGATACCGTGCAGCCCTTCGTACGTCTCGTGCCTTGGCTCTGGCCTACGTGGACTTTTGGCAGGGAAGGTCTGGCCGCTGTGACCGGCTCTGACCACGCTGCAGGTGTTCTGTCGCGACGCATGCTTCTGCCCTTGCGTCGACGGACCAATGCGAGTGATTCTCATGACGAGGACGACTTGGAGGGTGCCGTCAGCAGGCCTTCTACCCGGATCGATGTGCCGGGCGCACCCGACCGCTACCGTCGCCGTGTCCTGATCTCCACATCGTCCGTGCTCTCGAGCAACCTTCTTGTGGCACTTCTCGGCACGATATCCCTCAGGCTCATGACGACGAGGCTCGGACCGTCGCAGTACGGGGACTTCGTTGCCTCTATCTCATTCGTTGCCTCCGCGATGCTGCTTGCCGACCTCGGCGTCAATGCCATCACCGGACGGGAGATAGCGAAGACCCCAGAGAAGGCAGCATCGATTCTCGGTCACAACCTCGGGCTCCGACTTACGCTGAGCCTGGTTTTTGTTCCCGTCGTCTCGTTCCTCGGGTTCCTTGTCTATCCAGGCTCGAATGGCAACCTGAGATACTGCGTTGTTATCGCTGCGTGTGCGGTACCGTTCGATGCGCTTCGAAGCGTTTGCCTGGGATACTTCGTCGCTGGCGTTCGGAACCACGTTTCGGCCGCCATAATCCTGTTACAACAAGTCATGTTTGTTGGATTGGTGATCGCCGTGCTCTGGCTTGGCGGGGGCGTAATAGCCTGCGTATGGGCGTATCTGGTGGCGGTCGCCGTCACGGGCCTTACCGCGTTCTTTGCGACTCGCCGAAACGTACGATTCGGACCGAGGTTCAACCTCAAGCGCTGGCGAACAATCGTTGCCCAATCCTTGACCATCGGCATCATCCAGATCGTCAATCTGCTGTACCTCAAGGCCGATCTCGTCATCTTGAGTGTCATCTCCACCTCCGACAATGTTGGAATCTATGGCGTCGCCTACGCCATTATTAATTTCTTCCTCCTCATCCCCAGCATTCTCATGACGAGTCTCCTGCCGGCGATGACAACCGCTACTGAATCCGACCTCGGCAAGATCGTCGACCGAGCGATGCGCTATCTGGCAGCCGCCGGCGCCTTGGTCGCCGCGGGAACCCTCTGCTTCGGTGCACAGGTGATCCGCGTTCTGGCAGGTGAAAAGTTCGCAGCGGCAGCAGCACCTCTTTCGATCTTGGCAGTTTCCTGCATCTTTTCTTTCCTGAACGCTGGCCTGGGATTCGCCAGTGTCGCCCGCAACCGTCATCACAAAATGATCGTGGTGAGCATACTCGGACTTGCCGTGAATGTGATTACGAACGTGATCGTTATCCCGATGTATGGTTTGGATGGTGCCGCCTCGGCCTATTTGGCTTCTGAGCTGGTGACCCTTTGTGGCGTGTACCTCGTGTTTCGCTCGGGCGTCGGGCTGAAGGTCCCGCTCGTAAGGATCCTCCTGCGCCCAGTCGCGGTCGGCGTCCTGTCTGTCTTGCTGTTCGGCGTCCTCCTGTCGTCGGGGTCACGAGGGTTTGTGGTGGCTGGAGCGCTTGCAGTCGGCGAAGTGGCTTTCTACGTGGGGGTTCTCTATTTGCTTGGCGGAATACCTGACGAACTACACAACGCAATGGTAAAGCTTGGCGCGCGAGTGGGCCTCCTCAGGCATCGGAGTTACGGGTTAATGGCCGCGCAGGAGTCCGCTTTGACCCGAGTGAATGAGCAAGGGGATACGACATAAAGTGAGCGAAGACAGCGATGCCGATTTCGGTTGAAGACGTCGACCAAGCGGTCCACGACACGCCCTACATGACTTTGGAGCAGGCGAGAACCCTGCAACGCATTTGGAACAGCTGTCCTGCGGGTGACATCTTGGAACTGGGGTTCGCCTACGGCAAGGGAAGCGCCTATTTGGGTGCACTGGCAGCTCAGAAGGGTCAGAGGGCGGTCTGTGTCGACAACCAGTCGGCCCGGGATCGCCGGCCCCGGGCGGATTCGACGATCCGGGCGGCCGGAGTTGCGGACCACGTCGATCTACTTTTCACGGACAACGGCTACGTCTGGTGGATGAAGCAACAGCTTGAAGGGGGTCACTGTCAGCGCTACGGCCTCGTCTACCTCGACGGAGCCCATGACTGGTTCGTCGACGGTTTCGCTACCCTCCTCCTCGACAGGTTTCTCCTCCCGGGCGGGGCGGTTGTCCTTGACGACCTCGACTGGTCCTTCGCCTCATCGACGGCACCGGACGTCGTAGCCAGGATCCCATCGATGACTCCTGACGTCGCCTACGAGCCGCATGTGCGCAAGGTCTGGGAGCTTCTCCTTCAGACCGACCCGCGGTGGGGAGAATTTCGAGGAGCGCGACGGCTGGGGTGTCGCCCGGAAGCTGATCTCGACGGAGACTCGCCGTCCACTCGAGCACGTTGTCGTCCGCCCGAGTGCAATTGCCATCCTCGGTTCGGCGACAAGGCGCTCGCGCGAGAGACTCCGGAAGTTCGGCTCGAGACGCTGACCTCGAGGTTGTTGAGTTCATGAGTCGGTGGGGTCGATCGAAGTTTGGCCTCTCAGCGCGCGAAGGCCGGCCCGATCGGAAAAGACTGCGCATCTCCGCGAGACCTTCGATCGGCGAGGTGTTCGATCCCGCGCGGAATGCGCTGAACTCCCTGCGCCTCTACTTCGCATTGCTCGTGATCGTTTCCCATTCGATCGTGCTCGGCGGCTATCGCTCCGAGACCTTGTGGGGACATGGCACGCTCGGTGACATCGCGGTTGATGCGTTCTTCGCGATTTCGGGATTCCTCATCGCCGCATCTGCCTCGAGGAACAGTGTCCTTCGCTATCTTTGGCAGCGCTTCTTACGGATCTTTCCCGCCTTCTGGGTCTGTCTGCTGGTCACGGCATTCCTCATCGCTCCGATCGGCTGGGTGGCAGGAGGCAGGCCGCTGAGCTCCTATTGGTCGGCCCCTGCGGGTCCGATCCATTACGTGGTCGTCAACTGGTTCCTCCGAATGCACGCCTACGGAATCGCTGGCACACCTCGCCTGGCCCCGTACCCGAATGCCTGGGACGGCTCACTCTGGACCCTGGTCTACGAGTTCTATTGCTATTTGATGGTCGCATTGCTCGCGGCCACGACTCTTCTGCGTCGGAGAGGTCTCGTCCTCATTCTGTGGGGATCCTCATTGGCGGTGGCAATCGGTGCAGCGGCACGCGGCATTCCGACCTTTGAGGACGAGCCCGGTTACGACCTCGTCCGATTCGTGCCGATCTTCTTCGCCGGTGTGGTGCTGTGGCTGTACCGGGATGTCATTCCCGACTCCAGAGCGCTGTTCGTTGTTTCTGTCGCCCTGTTCGTAGTGGGTACCTTCCTGAGGAACCCCGAGGTGTTGGCTGGTCCGCCACTCGCTTACCTCTGTGTGTGGGCTTCGATCCACCTCCCCGGCAAAGCCATTGGCTCCAAATATGACGTCTCCTATGGCACCTACATCTACGGATTCATCGTGGCCCAGGTACTGGCGGTGTGGCACATCTACCGCTGGGGTTACGTGCCGTTCACGCTTCTGACTGTGGTGATCACCCTGGCGATCGCCGTAATTTCGTGCATCGCGATTGAACGTCCGGCACTTCGTCTCAAACGCCTGAGGCTAGGAGGCACCCGTCCTCCTCGACAAGGCCATCGCCGGATGCCGAGCGGACGACGGCTCCGAGATCCGATCCTTGGCGAGGCGCTGGCCCGTTGGCGGGAGGAGATCCGCAGCCATCACCGGACCGGCGCCTCGAACGGCCCGACCGAGGGTCAGAACTTCTGCGTCAAACAGGTCAAGCGGGCAGCTAGGGGGTTCACCTGTCTCGAGCACGCTCGGCTGCCAGTACTTCTCCAGGCCGGTGGGATATGACGATCCCGGACGAGGTCACAGCCAACCCCCTTCGAACCCGGATTCTTGTGCCCTGGATTGAAGGAATAAGAACTTGGCGGAGGGAGTGGTGTCTCAGTTCATGAGATAAGCCACCCGCGCAGGTTCGGGGTGTGTCAAGACATAAGCGACACCGAGCGGGAGGGTCGTTTATGGACAAGGGCCGGTTTGTAATCGAGACCCACTTGCGGACCGGGCGGCCGATCGGCGAGCTGGCCAAGGCGTACGGGACGGACCGCAGCTGGCTCTACCGACGTCTCGCTCGCTACCGACGGGAAGGGGACGCCGGTCTCGAGTTGCGCTCCCGGCGGCCGCATCGCTCGCAGACTCGGATCACGGATCGCTTCGAGGAGTACATCGTCGCCCTCCGGAAGGACCTCACCGACTTAGGAGTCGACGCGGGAGCCGAGACCATCCACTACCACCTGAGCAAAGCCCACGAGGAGGTGCCGTCGGTCTCGACCATCTGGCGGGTGTTGAAGGCGCGAGGGTTCGTCACTCCGCAACCCCACAAGCGACCGAAGAATTCCTGGCACCGGTTTTGCGCGGAACTCCCGAACGAGTGCTGGCAGGCCGACGTGACCCACGTCGTGATCGCGGACGGCACCGTCCTCGAGGTGCTGAACGTCATCGACGACCACTCCCGGCTGTGTCTCGCCTCCCGGGTGTTCGTCACCACCCGCTCGCCCGACGTCGTGCGAACCCTGCACCGAGCCGCAGCTCGCTGGGGATATCCGGAGAAGTTCCTCACCGACAACGGTCGGATCTTCACTGCCACCAAGGGCGGTGGCGTGGGCGACTTCGAAGCCGAGCTCGTCTCGCTCGGCATCGCGCCGAAGCACTCACGGCCCTACCACCCCCAGACCTGCGGCAAGGTCGAGCGCTTCCATCAGACTCTGAAGAAGTACCTCGCGAAACAGGATCCGGCACAGACGAAGAAGCAGCTCCAGCGCCAGCTGGATCGCTTCGCGGTCTACTACAACACCATCCGTCCACACCGGGAACTCCGCCGGCGCACACCCGCCGAGGTCTTCGAGGCACGGGACAAGAGCGGTCCGAAGGGTCCGACGATCGACACCACCGGCTATCGAGTGCGCAACGACAAAGTGGGGAGCTCTGGCACGGTGACCCTCCGCTACCGAGGACGTCTTCATCACATCGGACTCGGTCGGGCCTATGCCGGTTGGCGGGTGATCCTTCTCGTCGCCGGACGAGACATCCGCATCCTCGGCACCGACGGCTCGCCGCTCCGTCACCTCGAACTCAACCCGGATCTCGATTACCAGCCCATGCCCTGAGCTGGTTGTCTACGATGTCTCGCGACATCGTCGCTTATGTCTCGCGACAGAACAATGAGCGGAGGGAGTGGGATTCGAACCCACGGAGGCTTGCACCTCACGGCTTTTCAAGAGCCGCGCATTTGTCCGCTCTGCCATCCCTCCCGCGCTGGCCAGGGTAGTGCGCCGATCGCGGACGACCCCAGGTCGGTCGGCACGCGGGGCCTCAGCTGACCTCGGCTCGGAGCCCCTCCACCCAAGCGCCCGCGTCGCGCATCGCGTCGTCGACCTCGCGCCGGATCTCCGGTCCCGCGGGGCCGGCCGCGGGGTAGGAGCCGAGGAACTTCACCCCGGCGAGCCCGGCGTGGAGATCGCGGAGACAGTCGGCGACCACTTCGTCCGCGACGTGTCCTTCGAAGTCGATGATGAAGCAGTAGTCGCCGAGCGCCTTCTTCGTCGGCCGCGACTCGAGCTTGGTCAGGTTGATGTTGCGCGCGGCGAACTGACCGAGGATGGCGTAGAGGCTCCCCGGGCGGTCCGCGCTCTGGAAGCAGGCGATGCTGGTGCGATCGTGTCCGGTCGGCGCGGGGATCCCCGATCGGGCCAGCGAGACGAACCGGGTCTGGTTCTCGGGGTGGTCCTCGACGTCCTCGTGGATGATCTCGAGGCCGTAGAGCTTCGCCGCGAGCCGCGGCGCGATGGCGGCGGTCGGGCGGGCGGTGAGCGCCGGGTCACTTTCGCCGAGCAGCCTGGCGGCCTCCGCGGTCGAGTTGGTGGCCAGGGTCTCGGCGGCCGGTAGGCGCTCGACCAGGAACTTCCTGCACTGAGCCGTCGCGACCGGAATCGATGCGACTCGCTCCACCTCCTCGAGCGAGGTCCCCGGCCGGGCCATGAGATGGAGGTGCACATCGAGCACCACCTCACGCTGGATCCGTAGGTCGTAGTCGAAGACGAGGCTGTCGATGATGTCGCGGACCGTGCCCTCGATGGCGTTCTCGAGCGGGACGAAGCCGAGTTCCACGTCACCCTTGCGGGTCGCCTCGAGGACGTCGGCCAGCGAGCCCATCGGGACGATCGCTCCCTCGGCGTAATCGGCCTCGCCGAGGAGCGCTTCCTCGGTGAAGGTGCCCTCCGGGCCGAGGAAGGCGATGCGTGGGGTGGCCGCGGCAGCCGTGCCTGGTGATGCGTCCGCGGCCATACCCAGGCAGGATAGTGAACATCATGGACGAGCTCGTGCTGCGCCAGCTGCTCGAGGACGTGCGTTCGGGCGCCTGCTCGCCGGACGACGCGGCCTTCCGGCTCCGCCGGCTGCCCTTCGCCGATCTCGGCTTTGCCAAGGTCGACCACCACCGTGGCCTCCGCATCGGCATCCCGGAGGTCGTCTACGGGCAGGGCAAGACGCCCGAACAGGTCACCGCCATCGTCGCCGAGCTGCTCGAGGGCGCCGAGGGCCCGGTCATCCTCACCCGTGCGGACGGCGCGCAGGTCGACGCGGCGACGAGCCGGCATGCCGGCGGCACCCGCACGGTCACCGGTCGGGCGACCGGTGCCGACCAGGTCCGCGGCGAGCTGTCGACCGTCGTCTGGCGCCCCGCGCCCGAACGGTCCGTCCGGATCCTCGTCGTCACCGCGGGCACCTCGGACCTTCCTGTTGCCCGCGAGTGCGAAGCGACGCTCCATGCGCTCGGGTTGGTTCCGACCGTGCTGGCGGACTGCGGCGTCGCCGGCGTGCACCGGCTGTTGGCATCGGCAGAGGACCTGGCGACCGTCGACGCCGTCGTCGTCGTGGCGGGAATGGAGGGCGCCCTCGCCAGCCTCGTCGGTGGCATGACACCTGCGCCGGTGGTGGCGGTCCCGACCAGCACCGGCTACGGGTCGGGATTCGAAGGGGTCACCGCGCTGCTCGCGATGCACGCGTCGTGCGCCGCGGGGGTCACCGTGGTCGGCATCGACAACGGGTTCGGTGCGGCCTGCGCCGTCGCCCGCATGTGCCCGTGAGCGGGTCGCCGCGCAGGGGCCGACCATGAGCTCGGCCGACGGGGAGACCCGAGCCCGCACCGCCGCGTGGTTCCACTGCTTCTCCGGTGTGGCGGGTGACATGGCGCTCGGCAGCCTTCTCGACGCCGGCGCCGATTTCGACGAGGTCATGACCCTGTTGCACCGGTTGCCCATCAGCGGATGGGACCTCGAGGCGCGGCCCGCGCTGCGGGGCGGGATCGCGGCCACCCGTGCCGTGGTGACGGTGCACGACACGGTCGTGGTGCGCACCTATTCGCACATCGTGGGGCTGCTCGGGGAAGCGCGACTCCCCGACCGGGTGGCGACCCGGGCACTCGACACCTTCGGCGCGCTGGCCGAGGTCGAGGCGCGCCTCCACCGTCGACCGGTCGAGCAGACCCGTTTCCACGAGGTCGGGGGGCACGACACGATCGTCGACGTGGTCGGGACCGCTGCCGCGCTCGAGGTCCTCGGCATCGACGAGGTCCGGTCCAGCCCGGTCGCGACCGGGCTCGGCATGGTGCGGGCGGCCCACGGGATGCTGCCGAACCCGGCACCCGCGGTCGTGGCCCTGCTCGAGGGGATCCCGACTTGGGGCCGGAACACCGCGGTCGAGCTCACGACCCCGACCGGCGCCGCGCTCATCGCATCGCTGAGCTCCGGATACGGCCCGATGCCGTCGATGCGGGTGACCGCTCAGGGATTCGGCGCAGGGGCCCGCGAGCTCGACGAGCTCCCGAACTGCACGCAGGTGGTGACCGGCGTCCTGAGCGATCGGCGGTCGGGATCGCCCGTCGGCGCGGCGCCCGTGAGCGTCCCGAGCGTGGCCGGTGAGGATCCGGACGCGGACGCCGGGCAACCGGTCGCGATGCTCGAGGCGACGGTCGACGACGCGACCGGCGAGCAGCTCGCGCACGCGGTCCAGGCACTGCTCGAGGCCGGCGCGTACGACGTGTGGCTGGTGCCGGTGGTGATGAAGAAGGGGCGGCCGGGGTTCGTCGTGCAGGTCCTCGGCGACCCCTCCAACACCGCCCGCCTTCGGAGCGTGCTCCGGACCGCGACCGGGTCGCTCGGCGTGCGGATGACGGTGTCCGAGCGGTGGCCCGCGGCGCGGGCCGTGGACGCGGTCTCCCTCGACGGCCACCTGATCCGCATGAAGGTCGCCGCGCACACGGTGAAGGCGGAGCACGACGACGTCGTGCGGGTCGCGCGGCTGACCGGCCGTCCACTCCGCGAAGTCGCCTCGCGCGCCGAAGGCCTGTGGCGAGACGGCGAAGACCGCGGCGACCGAGAAGGACGCGCCGGAGCCGAACGTCCACGCGAGCGTGCCCGACGACCGGCGACCCGGTCCCGCGGGTCGGGCGGCCACATCGCGGGGACCATCTCCGGCGGTGGGCCCGACGACGAACCGTCCGAAGACGACCCCGCGTGAACGCTGCGAGCGATCTCGGCCCCCCACGAGCCGCGGCGCAACGGTTCGGCTGGGAGATGACCGACCTCGTCGTCCTCACCGACGGTCACATCAACGACTCGTACCTCGTCCGCACCGCAACGGACGAGTACGTACTGCAGCGGATCAATCGTTCGGTCTTCCCGGATCCGGAAGGAATGTGCTCGAACATCTTGGCGGTGCACCGTCATCTCGGCGGAGGGCTGATTCCCGACCTGGTGCTCGTCCCGGGCGGCGAGTGGCAGCTACGCGACGGCGAGGAGATCTGGCGCGCGTCGTGCCGGGTTCCCTCCGCCGGGCCGTGCACCGAGCTGATTCCCGACATCGCGTGCCAAGCGGGGTCCCTGCTCGGCCGCTTCCATGCAGGTGTCGGCGACCTCGACCCGGCGCGGCTCGCGGTCACCCTGCCGAATTTCCACGAGCTGCGGTCGCGCCTCGGTGCACTGCGAGCCGAGGTCGACGCCGATCGCTGCGGACGGGTCGGGGACGCGCGCTCCGAGATCGAGTTGGCACTCGCTGCCGCACCTCTCGCCGACGTCGCCGAGGAGCTCGTCGGAAAGGTGCCGCTCCGCGCCGCCCACTACGACGCCAAGCTCGACAACATGCTGTTCCGCGACGGAGAGGCGATCTGCCTCGTGGACCTCGACACGCTGATGCCCGGTCAGTGGTTCTGGGACGTGGGCGACCTCCTGCGCACGGCGGGGACGACCGCGGCCGAGGACACTCCCGACTCCGAGGGGGTCTCGGTCGACACCGAACTCTACGACGCGGTCCTCGCCGGGTACGTGGGCGCGCTTCCGCCAGGGCTGCTCAGCCGTGACGAGCGCGCCGCTCTCTGCGTCGCCGGCGCACTCGTGACCTTCGAGCAAGGTGTGCGCTTTCTCACCGACTGGCTGGCGGGCGACCGTTACTACCGGATCGACCGTCCGTCCCAGAACCTCGAGCGGGCGCGGACCCAGCTCCGGCTGCTGGCGACCATGCCCGGACCGGGGGCGACCCGGCTCCGGTCCGGATGATCGGCATGGACCGGCTCGACGAGTCGGACCTCGAGGCGATCTCGGACCTCTGCCGACGGTCGATCGCCGACGCTCCGAGTGTCGACGAGCTCGGGGGAGCGCTCTTCGCGCCGGACCTCCCGGCAGTCGTGCTCGGGGATCCGGCCACCGGCGTCGTCGCGCTGGCCGAGTGCGACGACGGACCACACGTGCGTCTTCTTGCGGTCGACCCTTCGGCGCGGCGGCATGGCCACGGCACTGCGCTGTTGGCCTCGGCCGAGGAGTGGGCGCGTTCGACGGGCCATTCGTTCCTGCTGGTCGGCGCCGACGCGCCGTACTTCTTGTGGCCGGGCGCGCCGGTCGGCGAGACCGGGCTCCTCTGCCTGCTCGAGAGCCGGCACTACGGACGGGTCGAGGCGAACTTCGACATGGACGTCGACCTCCGAAGGATCCCCGACGACCCGGGCGGGCACCGTCTCGCACAACCCGAGGAACGGGACGTGATCGACGTGTGGATGGTGCAGCACTGGTCGAACTGGCGGCTCGAGGTGCTGCGTGCGCTCGAGAAGGGGAACCTGGTGATCGCCCGCGACGAAGGAGAATCCGGCAACGCCGGCGCGACCGGCGATCTGACCGCCTTTTGCGCGTTCGAGGTCAACCGGGCGGGGCTCGTCGGGCCGGTGGCCGTCCGCCCCGACCTGATGGGCCGCGGGCGCGGCCGCGGCGTCCTGGTCGGGGCGCTCCACGAACTGCGTCGACGGGGACGCGAGCGGGTGTCGGTGGTCTGGGTGGGACCCGTCGTGCCATACGCGGCGGTCGGCGGACGGGTGAGCGATGTCTACTTCGTCTACCGCAAGGAGCTACCGTGAACCTCGTACCGGTCCCACGCGAGATGGACCTCACCGGAGCGATGCGACCGCCGGCGCCCGCGCGCCACCATCTGGACCCGTCACTGCCGCCGCAGGGCTACCACCTGAGCATCGACGACTCGGGGGTGGAGCTCGCCGGTGGCGACGAGGCGGGGCTCTTCTACGGCGAGGCCACGCTCGCCCAGCTGGCACGACTGCACGACGGGTCCCTCCCCATCGGTGTGATCCGGGACGATCCCGACTTCGAAGTGCGCGGAGTGATGCTCGACGTCTCGCGTGACAAGGTCCCGAAGAACGAGACCCTCTACGCGCTGATCGAACGCCTCGCGGCGTTGAAGATCAACCAGGTGCAGCTGTACTCCGAGCACACCTTCGCCTACCGAAACCATCCCGAGGTGCACCAGGCGGCGAGCCCGTTCACCGCCGAGGAGATCGTCGAGCTCGACGCGTTCTGCCGCGCCCGCCACGTGGAGCTCGTGCCCAATCAGAACTGTCTCGGCCACATGAACCGGTGGCTGGTCCACGATCGCTACCGGTCGCTCGCGATCGCCCCCAACGGCTTCACCGACCCCTACGGCATCTCTCGCGGGCCGATGACCATGGAGCCCCGGAACCCGGGATCGCTGGCATTGGTGCGCGAGCTACTCGCCGAGTTGTTGCCGCTGTTCACCAGCCGCCGGGTCCACGTGGGCCTCGACGAGGCGTGGGAGCTGCCCCACGAGCGCATCGACGACTTCCTCGACTGGGTGGCGACGCTCCGCGGCCTACCGGAGCTTTCCGGCCACAAGATGTTGATGTGGGGCGACATGGTCACCGGTCGAACCGACCTGCTCTCGAGGCTCCCCGCCGACGTCACGGTCTGCGAATGGGGCTATGACGACTGGTACCCCTTCGACGAGCGTTGCGCGGCGCTCGCCGATGCCGGGTTGGACTTCTGGGTGGCGCCCGGGACGTCGAGCTGGCTGAGCATCCTCGGCCGGGTGACCAACGCGCGCACGACGTGCCGGAACGCGGCCGCCGCCGGCCTCGCGCACGGAGCAACCGGCTACCTCAACACCGATTGGGGCGACATGGGACACCTGCAGCAGTCGGTGATCAGCGAGCCGCCGTTCGTCTACGGGGCGGCAGTCTCGTGGTGCCTCGAGACCAACGCCGAGCTCGAGCTCGCTCCGGCGCTGAGCACCCACGTCTTCGGGGACCCGACCGGCGGGCTCGCCGACGCGCTCCTCGCGATCGGAGACGCCCACCTGCTGGTCACACCCCAGTTCCCCAACATGTCGGCGGTCGTCGCCAACCTCTACTACCCGCAGCTTCCGGTCGGGCGCGGCCTCACCAAGGGTTTGACCGCAGAGGAGCTCGACGCGCTCGTGGACCGGCTGGAGGAGGCGCGCCGGTTGGTCGACCGCGCCCGGTCGGCGAGAGACGACGCCGCGCTCCTCGTCGACGAGACGCGGTTCAGCATCGACCTGGTCGAGTTGCTGGTCGACGACGCGGAGTCGCGCATGGACGAGGACGGGCTGCTGGGTTCGGTGCCCGAGGACGCGCGGGACGAACTGGTGCGCCGCCTCGGAGTACTCACCGACCGCTACCGCGAGCTCTGGCTGAGCCGGAACCGTACTGGCGGACTCGACGACAGCCTGCGCTGGCTGGAGAATCTCCGGTCCGCCTACGAGACGGGTCGGCCGGACCCCTCATGGGCCGGGCTCACCTTGCCGGAATGACCGGCTCAGCCCGGAACGAAGCGCCGACGATCACGCGTTGATTTCATCTGCTTGACGTTCTGTGGGAACGGGGACTCAGGCGGTACGGGGTTCCATCGGAACGCAATTTAACTGGCACTCGGGCCGTCCGGCGCGACGGACATCGCTAACCGAAGGTCCCGGTTATCGCGACGATCGGGGCGTTCAACGGGGAGCCGCCCATCGAACCGTCGAAGGGGGCATCGCCGCAGGCGAAGACCCCGCCGTCGGACCCGACCAACCAGTACCCACCGCCGTCGGGACTGGCCGCCATCCCGACGACCGGGGCGTTCAACGAGGAGCCCCCCATCGAACCGTCGAAGCGGGCATCGCCGAAGGTGAAGATCCCGCCGTCGGACCCGACCAACCAGTACCCACCGCCGTCGGGGATGGCCGCCATCCCGACGACCGGGGCGTTCAACGAGGAGCCCCCCATCGAACCGTCGAAGCGGGCATCGCCGAAGGTGAAGACCCCGCCGTCGGACCCGACCAACCAGTACCCACCGCCGTCGGGGGTGGCCGCCATCCCGACGACCGGGGCGTTCAACGAGGAGCCCCCCATCGAACCGTCGAAGCGGGCATCGCCGAAGGTGAAGACCCCGCCGTCGGACGCGACCAACCAGTACCCACCGCCGTCGGGGGTGGCCGCCATCCCGACGACCGGGGCGTTCAACGAGGAGCCCCCCATCGAACCGTCGAAGCGGGCATCGCCGAAGGTGAAGACCCCGCCGTCGGACGCGACCAGCCAGTACCCGCCGCCGTCTGGGGTGGCCGCCATCCCGACGACCGGTGCGTTCAGCGGAAAAGCGCCGGTCGAGCCGAAGAAGCGGGCGTCGCCGAAGGCGAAGATCCCGCCATCGGACCCGACAAACCGATAGCTCGACGAGTATCGGAACGGCGCCACCATCGCGTCCATGCCTGCTCGCAACGACTCGATCGAAGCCGGGACGTCGGCGGCACGGTAGGAGACGAAATCCGGATACGTGATCGTGAGTTGAGGTTGACCTTGTTCGTTCAGTTCGGTGGTGAAGTGGGATCCACCCCAGTCGGCGACCCAGTCCCCTCCCGGGAGCTTCTCGACGCTCCCCTCGTAGGGTGATGCCGGCACGCGGGCATCCGTGACGCTCTCGATCTCGGTCGCAGTCGTGGTCCCGGTGTCGATAGTGAAGCGAAGAGCACGGGGCGGCCTGGCTGCGCGCGATCCATTGTCGTGGACGGTCAGTGAGCCGTCAGGCAGGAGACGCGGATCGTGCTGCCCTGAGAACAACTGCGCCTCGTCGTCACCCACCACTGCAAGGCTCTGGCCAGTGGGCGTCCCCCCGAGCTTCCAGGAGATCTCCCCGGTGGCCATCTCGATCCGGTAGACGGCATCGAGATGTCGGGCACTGAAGATGATCCCGCCGTTGCCGTCGTACTGGATCGAATTCATGTGGACGACGTCGGGGTACGCGTTCCGCCAGTTGACGTTTCCGGTCGCGATGTCGACGTGTTGGGCGGTGTCCCACTGCCAGACAATCTGGTTGGCAGAATTCAACTCGACGATGATGCAGTCGGTGATGCTTGCGGTCGAGGACAGTCCCCATGACGAGAGGTCCACACACTGGCTCGGGACCGCAGGGCAGTCAGTGTTCACGTATTCGATCCCGAGATAGTCGCCGTTCGGCAGCCGCTGGAGATCGTGGCTGTTGAGGCCGACATCGCCGCCACCGACGGTCCTCTCGAGCGCCCCGCCCAGCCCCCGCACGACGTAGGTATCGCCGTCGGACCAGGTGACGGTGGCCGGGTCCAGGAACTTTGCATCGCCAGGCGGGTTGCCGTCGTTCTGGCGGTACCACCACACGGGGACCCCGTCGGCGTCGAACACGACCGCGTAGTTCCCGAGGGTGACGAGGTAGCCGTTTGCTTGCGGGTGGCCGGTCACCGAGGCGGAGTAGGTCGGGAAGTCGGCGGGAAGGCAGCGTACGTCGTAGGTCGCGCCGTGAGCACCAATCTCGACCCCTTGGCCGGCAACGAGCGGCACCGCCACGGCGATTGGTCCGGGGAATGTGCGACCTCCGATGGTGACGGCGTCGGCGCCGGTGGTGTCGATCTCGCTGGTGGGCGCCCCGGTGCAGCGGACTGCATAGTCGAGGACCGACGGACTGAAGGAGGGAACCAACGCCGGACTCGTACTGAAAGAGAAGTCCGGCGCGACTGCTCCGACGTGTTGAGCCGGAGCGAGCACCAACGGTCCGGCGAGCACGAGCACGCTCGACAACAGCGCGGTCAACCCCGCAACGGCGATTCGGACTCCCCTCACGGCTACCCCCTTTTGTTCCAGCCGGAGAGTCTTTCAGACCAGCGAGTCGATGGACGGAACGTTTCGGAGGTTTGACTGGGTAACTTCGTGATGCGCTCCGCACGGGCGATCGGCCGACCCGTGTCCTCGAAGGGCCCGTGAGCTACCCGGAGCGGAGCAGGGTCGGGGAGCGTTCGCTCCCGGCACCGATCCAGCGCCATCCACCCTCCACCCGTTCGAGGCGATGACCCTGGTGGGTCTTCAGGTAGTGGTGCCAGTGGCAGAGACGCACCAGATTGTCGAGACTCGTAGAACCGCCCCGAGCGAACGGCTCGAGGTGGTCGATCTCGAGGTCGTCGCGCTGTCCGCACCCGGGGACCACGCAGGCCGGATCCCGTTCGGCGAGGGCCCTTCTCACCGATGCGGGAATCGTCCTCCCCGCGTGGGCGACGCCGGTCACGTCGACACCGTTCGTGACGAGCACACTCAGGATCGAGTCGGCGGCGAGCGAACGGGCGACCGCCACCGGGATCGGCCCGACCCCGGGGATCTCGCAGATCTCGCCGGGCTCGACCCGCCCACGCACGAGCGCGGCATGGTCGACCCGGACGTGGACCATGGTCGCCGGTCCGGACGATCCGTTCTCCGAGGGGCCGGCGCCGGCAGCTCGCCGCGCCGCGTTCCGGCTTCGCGCACCCGCGGCGGCGTCTCTGTCCGTCACACCGCGCCGGCCACACGCGAGCCCCACCAGCGCGTCCGCGGCGAGCGCACGTCGCGGCTCTTCGACGCCGGCCCGGCGTGCCTCGACGAGGAGACGGTCGGTTTCGGCCTTGACCGTCGCGAGCAGCCGCGCTCCCTCGTCGGGCGTGAGGCGAGCGTCGAAGCGGACCGCCCCGTCGCCGTCGGTCCAATTGCGCAGATAGCGGCCGCGCCGGATCGCGTGGTACGCCGAGGTCTGGTCGTGTCCGCTCGCCTTGACCCTCTGGCAGCGCAGCTTGAGCACGTTGAGAGGCTGCGAGCCCGCCGCGTCGACGAGGGACTGCTCCGCGTCGGGGCGAACGGTCGCCGCCCCGGCGATCTCTTTCACCTGCGACTCCGAGAGGCGACCCTTGCGCAGTGCGCCCTCGGTCGCCGGGAGCGAGCCCAGCTGCCGTGCGGTCGTCAACGAGTTGATGGCCTGGCCGAGACCGGTCCCGGTGACTTCGGCCACGTGCGCCGCCGCCGATCGGTGGCCCTTCCGCCGCCAGGCGTTCGACGTCTCGACTCGGCGTGCGGCGAGGAGCTTGCCGCCGGAGGCGAGCTTCTCGATCTCGGCGAAGACCTTGAGCAACCGGTCGGCGTCGGTCCCGCTCAGTCGCTCGGGCTCGAGGTCCGAAAGGGCCGAACGCAGGTCTCCGGCGACGTCGCGGAGCTGGTCGAGCAGCATGGGGGACACCCTCGCGGAGGGGTGTGACTGGGGCTCGCCGGAGGAGGTGCGGCCCCGGACTCGAGGCGCTGGTCGCCCGGTCGCGCACCTCGTGGTCGCCCGAGCCGCGCACCCCGTGGTCCCCCGGACCGGAAAGTTGGGGTGCCGGTGGACCCGCCTCGACCCCGGCTACCCTCTGGCCTGCCCGATCGGGCGGAGAACCGGACACGCGCCCTCACGACTTCGAAAGGACCGTTCATGCCACGTCTGCAAAGGTGGTCGATCGCCGCGGTGGCGCTCGCCGCGCTCGGACTCGGCGGCTGCAGCAGCGCGTCGAGCAGCTCGACGACGACCACCACTTCGCGCTCCACGGCGCCTTCGACCACGGTGGCGACCGTGCCGGTCCAGAGCCCGTCGCCGGCCGGCACGATCGGGAAGGAGCCCACGGTGGTCGTGCCGACCGGGGCACCGCCCACCCAGCTCGAGAGCACCGATCTCATCGTGGGCAGCGGGCCGGCTGCGAAGGCCGGTGACTCCGTCACCGTCCAGTACGTGCTCGCGACCTACTCCTCGGGGAAGGTCGTCCAGGCGTCGTGGGACAGCCAGCCGTTCACTTTCACCTTGGGCCAGGGACAGGTGATCCCCGGTTGGGACGACGGCGTGGTCGGGATGAAGGTCGGTGGCCGGCGCGAGCTGGTCATCCCCCCGAGCCTCGGGTACGGCAACCAGTCACCCGGCTCGGGCATCGCGGCGAACGACACGCTGGTGTTCGTCGTCGACATGCAAAAGATCGGGTAGTGACGGCCGTACCCGAGCCACGCGGTGCGCTGACCGAAACGGACGCCTGACCGGGTTCAGCCGGCCCCGCCGGCGGGCCCGGAGCTCCGAACCCAGATCATGAACCGCCCGGTCTCCCCCGGCGCGGCGGGCTCCTTCGGCTCGGTGCGGTCGAAGACGTAGCCGAGCTTTTCGGCCACCCCCGCGCTCGGACGGTTCGACTGGTCGCAGTGGATCTCGACCCGCTCGACGCCCGGAAGGGAGAAAGCGGCACGGGTCAGCGCACGTGCGGCACCGGTCGCGATCCCGAAGCGGGTCCGATCAGTGCGGACCCAGTACCCGATCTCGAGCGCGCCCGGCCCGAGCCGGACGTGCACTCCGCATCCGCAGACGATCCCTCCGGGTGGGGCGCCGTCCGCCAGCTCTCGCACGACGTAGGAGAACCCGGCGCCCTCCTCCCAGCTGCGCTCGACCTCCGTCAGGTACGCGCGGACCGACTCGTCGGTTGCCGGCTGTTGCGCCCAGGGAAACCAGCGACCGAGCTCCTCGAGGCTTGTGTTGACCGCGGCCACCATCTCGCCGAGGTCGTCGAGGCGCGGGCGGGTGAGGAGGAGGTCACCCTCCCGGATCGACTCCGCGGGTCGCTCAGTCAGCCAGTCGGTCGCCGGAGTCGACATCCGCAGGTATGGCGCTCAGCGCCGCGGGGCGATCCACGCCGCTCACGGGCTCCAGCGATAGACGTTGGTCGCGCGGGCCTCGAACCCCATCCGCTGGTAGAGACGGTTCGCGTCTTCGCGGCTCGGGCGCGAGGTGAGGTCGACCGACTTCGCGCCCTCGGCCGTCGCCCGGTCCACTGCCGCGGCGACGAGGGCTTCTCCGATACCCGCGCCCCGAGACGCTTCGTCCACCACCACGTCCTCGATCCACGCCCGCACCCCGGTCGGCACCCGGAAGCGCGCCAGCGTCAAGGAGCCCACGATCCTCTCGTCGGCGTCACGCGCCACGAAGAGCACCGAGGTCGGCGAGCCCACGATCTCGGTGAGCTCGTCGCGGTCGGGCGGGGGAGAGGAGGAGGAGAGCTGGGGCAGCAATCGGGCGATGGCCTCGACCAGCTCGGGGGTGACCGCGTCGACCTCGCCGATCGTGACGTCCGGCGAGCGGCCCGGTCGGCTCCCGTTCGTCCCGGCGCGGCGGTCCGACGAGTCGGCGGAGCTCGGGGGAGTCACGGGCCGAGTGTAGCCAGCGACCCGTGTGCGGATCGTGGCACGCCATCGGTCGCACCGGCGCCATCGGGCGCACCGGCGCGACCCGACTCGTCTCGATGCCGGTCGCGCGGTCGCGCGCGGAAGATCAGGACCGCTCCGGCTCGCCGCGCCAGATGGGCGAGCGCACCGGGTCGTAGAGGACGTCGACCCGCTCGCCTCGGAGTGCGGCGAAGATGTGCTCGCCCCACCGCTCGGCGCCGGCCAGCGGGTAGGGAAGGTCCTCGGGTGCGAACCACCCGACGTCGGAGCACTCGAGCGGGTGGGGCCGCAGCTCGCCACCGATCGGCCGGCACTGGAACACGAGCGAGTAGAGCGGGATCCGGCTGATGCCGATCCGGAGCCCGTCGAGCACCGCGACCAGACGGACCACCTCGGCCTCGATGCCGGTCTCCTCCTCGACCTCTTTGACCACGACTTCGGCCGCCGAGTAGCCGACGTCCGCCCATCCGGTCGGGTAGAGCCACACGCCGGAGTCGGCTCGCCGCACGAGGAGGATCTCGCCCTTCTCGTTGCCGACCGCCGCGCCGACGGCGACCTTCGGGGTGACGTAGCCGGGCACGCCCTTTCCGACGGTCGTGAGCCACTCCTCGACGATCCCGTCGGCGTCCTCGACGCCCTCGGCGCCTCCGTCGA
This sequence comes from uncultured Acidimicrobiaceae bacterium, assembly GCA_963769905.1. GTDB lineage: Bacteria > Actinomycetota > Acidimicrobiia > Acidimicrobiales > RAAP-2 > Bog-756. The sequence goes on along the minus strand of CAVYNG010000001.1, from coordinate 375,325 downwards.
TCGCGAAGCGGATGTCGGCCGCGACCCGGAGGACTTCCTCGAAGCGCTCCTGCTCGTAGAGCGATTCGGTGAACCCGAGCCCGGTGCGCGCGATGCCCGCCAGTGCCTCGCTCCACCGCAGGAGCTGCTTGGTGGACGGCTCGGCTTCCACCTGCTCGACGCTACCCCACTGACACCGCAGAGCCGCCGGCATAGGGCAGAATTGGAGAGTGAGCGTACGCGACGACTGCCGTCACTACATCATGCAGACGACCGCGCACGAGGAGAAGCTCGAGCGTTGCCGGATGGGTGCCAACGATCAGCTCCCCTTTGCCTGCCCGGACGGCTGCCTCTTCTACGAGCCGCGCAACGTCTCGGGCGCGGGCTGGACCATCCGCAACCGAGACGACCCCACTTCCTGAAGACCTCCGCCAGGACCCTCGGCCGGGGCTGCCCGCGGCCCTGCTCCTTCTCCGGCGCCGCTCCGAGCCGACCGGTCAGCTCTCGATGACGTCGCCGAGGAGGTCCACCTGGACTCCCTCGTTCCTGAGCCAGTCGACTGCGCGGTCGACCACCTCCGCGTTGCCGTCCAGCTCGCAGATGATCCAGCCGGTGTGCTCACCCACGTCCGCCCGGCGGATGTTCGGGACGATGTCGAGCTCCTTGACCATGCGGGCGATGATCGGCTCGCGCACCAGCTCCTCGGGGAAGGTGAGCTTCACTCGCACGCCGATCATCGGACGGCCTCCCTCGCGGCCAGGGCCGCATTGAGATTGCCGGACTTGAACCCGTCGAGGTCGAGCGTGACGTAGCGGTAGCCCGCCGCGTGCACCGCCAGGGTGATCTCGTCACGCCGGTCGACCGCTGTCCCGAGGTCCTCGTCGGGCACCTCGATCCGCGCGGTGTCGCCGTAGTGGCGCACGCGCACCTGGCGGAACCCGAGCAACCGGAGCGCCGACTCGGCGTCGGCCACCGAGCGGAGCGTGTCGAGCGAGACCGGTGTGCCGTACGGGACGCGGGAGGCCAGGCACGCGGCCGCCGGCTTGTCCCAGGTGCGCAGAGCGAGCTCCTTCGACCACGCCCGCACCGCGTCCTTGGTGAAGCCGGCGTCGACCAACGGGAACACCGCGCCGCGCTCGGCCGCCGCGGTCTGCCCGGGGCGGTGGTCACCGAGGTCGTCGAGGTTGACGCCGAGCGCCACCGTCCACCGACCGTCGTGGCTCTCGTGCCCGGCTTCGGCCTCGCACACCGCTTCGAGCGCGTCCATGAGGGTCGCCTTGCAGTGGTAGCAGCGCGAGCCGTCGTTCGCCGAGTAGGCCGGGTCGGCAAGCTCCTCGGTCTCGACCTCGACCAGTCGGAGACCCCACTCCGCGGCGAGTGCACGGCAGTCGGCGAGCTCCTCGCGGGCCAGAGAGGGCGAGACCGCGGTGACGCAGATGGCCCGCTCACGACCGAGCGTCTCGGTCGCCACCCACGCGAGAAAGGCCGAGTCGGCTCCGCCGCTGAACGCGACCGCCACCCGCCCGAGCCCGATGAGCTGCGCACGCAGCGCGTCGAGCTCATCGTCCGCGACCCGGGTGCCCTCCGCCTCAGGCATCGGCACCGACCTGGTCGAGCACCTCGTCGATCGGCGCGACCACACCGGTGACGAAGGGGCCGAACTCGGCGAAGCGGGCCGATCCTTCGTCGAAGCGCATGGCGTAGACGCACTCCTTCAGATCGTCGGGGTGTACCCCGAACAGGGTCACACCCCACTCCCAGTCGTCGATGCCGGTCGACCCGGTGATGACCTGCACGATGCGGCCGGCGAAGGTCCGGCCCACCGCGCCGTGCCCGAGCATGAGCGCCTTGCGCTCGTCATAGGGAGTCCGGTACCAGTTCGACCTCTCGGCGTCCCCGCGCCGCTTCGACATGGGATAGAAGCAGAACGCGGACATCCCCTCGGGAGGGAGCCTCGGGTAGAGCCGGGTCTGCTTCATCTCCTCGGGCATGCCCGTCGCGTACTCCGAGATCTCCGTGAGCGAGACGTAGGAGTCCACCACTCGCAAGCCGGCGGTCTGGAGGTCGGACTGCAGCCGGCGGAGTCGCCAGAGATCGGCACCGAGCGCCATCAGACCGATGTCGGCCTTGTGCCCGAGCAGTGCGACCGCGACCACCTGCACGCCGTCGCCCTCGGCTGTCTCGACCGCACGCAGGACGGCCTTGCGGTCGCACGACATCGGACCGCCGCCGTCGCCGCCGAGGCGGCAGAAGAGGTGGAGGACACCCCAGCCGACCGAGGGAGCGAGGGGTGGGGTCACCCGGACAGTCTAGGGAACGCACGAGGGGCGCCCATTTGGGCGCCCCTCGCATCGACCACGTTGCCGCGGGCCGCTTCGTCGCGGCCGGTCCGGCCGCTCGCGAACCGGTCGGCTCAGAAGTCGTCCATCCCTCCGCCGGGCATCGCGGCGGCCGACTCCTCGGGCTTGTCGACGATGACCGCCTCGGTGGTGAGGAACAGCGCTGCGATCGAAGCTGCGTTCTGCAGCGCCGAGCGGGTCACCTTCACCGCGTCGATCACACCGTCGGCGAACAAGTCGGTGTACTCGCCGGTCGCGGCGTTCAGTCCTTCGGCAGGCTTCTTCAGGTGCCGCACCTTGTCGACGATCACACCGCCCTCGAGGCCGGCGTTGACCGCGATCTGCTTCAGCGGCTCCTCGACGGCCTTCGACACGATGCGGGCACCGGTCGCCTCGTCGCTCTCGAGCTTCGCGGCCACGTCGTCGATCGCCTTCTGGGACCGGAGCAGGGCGACGCCCCCACCGGGCACCACACCCTCCTCGATGGCAGCCTTCGTCGTCGAGACCGCGTCCTCGATGCGGTGCTTCTTCTCCTTGAGCTCCACCTCGGTGGCCGCCCCGACCTTGATGACCGCGACACCGCCGGAGAGCTTGGCCAGCCGCTCCTGGAGCTTCTCGCGGTCGTAGTCGGAGTCGGTGGTGTCGATCTCGGTCTTGATCTGGTTGATCCGCCCCTTGATCTCGTCTTCGGAGCCGCCACCCTCGACAATCGTGGTCTCGTCCTTGGTCACGACCACCTTGCGGGCCGTGCCGAGCAGGTCGAGACCCACGTTCTCGAGCTTGAGGCCGACCTCCTCGGTGACGACCTGGCCACCGGTGAGGATCGCGATGTCCTGGAGCATGGCCTTGCGGCGCTCGCCGAAGCCCGGCGCCTTGACCGCCACGCTCCGGAAGGTCCCCCGGATCTTGTTGACCACGAGGGTCGCGAGCGCCTCGCCCTCGACGTCCTCGGCGATGATGACCAATGGCTTGCCGCCCTGCATCACCTTCTCGAGCAGCGGGAGCAGGTCGCGGACCGCGGTGATCTTGGAGCCGACCAACAGGATGTAGGCGTCCTCCAGCACACCCTCCATCCGCTCGGGGTCGGTCACGAAGTAGGGGGAGATGTAGCCCTTGTCGAAGCGCATTCCCTCGACGAGGTCCATGTCCATCCCGAAGGTCTGGGACTCCTCGACCGTGATGACCCCGTCCTTGCCGACCTTGTCGATGGCCTCGGAGATCATCTCGCCGATCTCGGGATCCGCGGCCGAGATGGCGGCCACCTGCGCGATCTGCGCCTTCGAGTCGGTGTCACGAGCGGCGCCGCGCAGCGAGGCGACGGCGGCCTCGACCCCGTCCTCGATGCCCTTCTTCAACGACATCGGGTTGGCGCCGGCCGCGACGTTGCGCAACCCCTCGTGGACCATTGCCCACGCGAGGACGGTGGCGGTGGTGGTGCCGTCGCCGGCCACGTCGTCGGTCTTCTTGGCGACTTCCTTCACGAGCTCGGCGCCGATCTTCTCGAAGGGGTCCTCGAGCTCGATGTCCTTCGCGATGGAGACACCGTCGTTGGTAATGGTCGGGGCGCCCCACTTCTTGTCGAGGACGACGTTGCGGCCCTTCGGGCCGAGGGTGACGCGTACGGCGTCGGCGAGCTTGTTCATGCCGCTCTCGAGGGACCGGCGGGCCTCCTCGTCGAACGTGATCAACTTGGCCATCTCGGCAGTTCCTCCGTGGTCGTGAGCACTCTGGTCGTTAGCACTCTATAGCGTCGAGTGCTAAAAGCAAACCACGTGGCCGGCGGGAGACGCAACCTCGCCGTGGCGGCCCGACCCCGGCCGCCGCCCCGGGGAAGGGCCCGACCGCTCGCCTGCTCACGACGACACGCCTGCTCACGACCGAAACGCCGGACTGCTCAGGAACCCCGGAGCGAGGCCGCGTCGAAGGCCAGCACCCGGTCGTCGAGCGGGAGGACCATCACCGGTCCGAGATTGCGGTGCTGCTTGGCCTCGAGCCGCACCACCGTGCCGTAGACCGTGAACCCGACGGCGTGCGAGGCGAAGCGCATCGGCCCCTCGTCCATCGTCACCCCGGTGACACCGGCGCCCCTCATCCCGAGCGCGGACTGCTGCATGCGCTCCATCGCGGACTCCCGCGCCGCGTACATGGCCTCGGTGTAGTTGGTCAGCTCGACGTTCTGCGAGGTCTGGCGCATCGCGACGCCGACCGAGCGCCGCGGCGCGTAGACGAAGCTCGCGCCGGCGGCGAGTCCGACCGGCGCCCAACCGGAGGCCCGGAGGAGGGCGAAGTCGCGCCCCGAGAGGTCCGAGACGAAGAGCGACTCCGCGGCGACCCGCTTCGATCCGACCGGCCGCACCGCGGTCCCGGTCAGTTCCACGTCGATGTGGTGGCGTTCGATCGTGCACTCGACGTGGACGCCGACGACGCCGTGACCCCCGGCCTTCGCGCATTCACGGTGGATGCGCTCGGTCGCCGCGGCGAACGAACTCCCGTAGGCGTCCGAGGCCGAGACGATCTCTCCCTGGCCCCAGCTCCAGACCCCGACCGGCACCGAGTGGAGCGATGCGCCGTAGACGAGCTCGACCGGCTCCCACCCGACCGCGTGCAACGTCAGCTCCTCGTCGATCGAGAGGTCCGAGGTCATACCGGCCTGGCCGCCCGGCGCGTGCTCCGCCGGCGCGCCGACCGCCTCGAGGACCAGCTGCTTGAGATCGACCGGTGCCTCACTTGCCTTGCTCGGATCGGTCCCGCTCGCCAACGGACCGTCGGTCATTGCAGCCGCACCGTCGGTCGGGGCGACGGAAGGGGCGTGAACGCCTTGACGCGACGCACCCGGTTCCCGCGCAATACGCAGGTCAGCTCGGCGTCTCCTTCGCCGAGGTCCCTCGCGGTGGTCTGCATCGAGGCACCGTGCAGCGAATCGCCGCCGAGCTGGCTGCGGACGCGCTCTCGGGCGAGCCGGCGGACCGCAGTGTGGGCATCGGCCAGCTGCTCGATCTCGACCCCGGCCATCTGGGTGCCCCAGAGGACATTGGTCCCCTCGGTGAGGTACTGGGTGATGCAGTTCGCGAATACGCGTACCGAAGCGGCCGATGCGGCGACCGCGACCGGCACGTACCCCGCCTCGAAGAGCTTGGCCAGACGCTGCCCGGCGAGGTAGGTCGTCCAGGGGCGCCCGTCCGCGGGCGGCCGAGGAGACGCGCCAAGCTTCACCGCGGTCCCGCGCAGGCGGAACTCGACCACCCCCATGTCGGCAAGGTGCTCGGCGGAGTCGATGAGCCCCACGACACCGTGCGCGCCGAGGGAGGCCGCCTCTTCGAGCATGCGCGAGTACGCCGTCCCGAACCCGTTGCTCCAGGCGGACTCGATCCAGGGCTGCTCGAAGTTCTGCCCCCAGGCTCGGTGCTCGACCGAGACGTACCCGTGTGGGCACTGCCAGGTCTCGGAGTACGAGCTGCCGTCCGGGGCGTACGGCACGCCGAAGGTCCCGTACGGCGAGCCCACTCCGTACCACTGCCACTGCATGACACAGAAGCCCTGGACGTAGCCGACCGGGTCGAGGCCCATCTGGAGGCACGCCGCGAAGTCGGGGACGGTGAGCCCAGAGGTGAAGGCACCCTCGGCGAAGCGCCGCGAGGCCGCCTCGGGGATGTCGGTCGGCGGGGCGTCGTTGGTCACGTCACCGCGCACCCTCGGCTCGTCGCGGCACAAGACCCGAGCGGACCCACGGCGCGCGGAAGCCGCCCATCAGTTGTCGAGGGAGATGATGGTCGTCGGGGAGGGCAGCTTCACTTCGCCAGAGCCCTTGACGACCGCGGTGCCGAGCGAGAGGAACTCGATGGTGTGGCTGCCCCACTGGTGGGACTTCTCCTCGAGGCGGACGCCCACGATCCCGGTCGCGTCGAGCTGGTTGGCCTCGTCCTGCATTCGGGTCATCGCCAGCTCCCGCGCTTCGTAGAGGGCCTGGGTGAAGTTCGGGAGCTCGACGTTCTGGCCGGCCGACCCGAGCGTCTGGCCGAGCCCGCGGTGGGCGATGTGGTAAACGCAGGTCCCCATCACGAGCCCGAGCGGGACGAAGCCGGTCTGCATGAGCGTCCAGAAGTCCTGGCCGGAGAGGTCGGAGGTGAAGGGCTTGCCGAGCTTGTTCCGGTAGGAGACGCCGCTCTCGGCTTTGACCGCGGTGCCGACCGCGATGAACTCGGCCGCGTCCTTCCCCCACTCGTAGTAGTTCACGTCGAGTCGGACGCCGACCACGCCGTCGGCACCGAGCTCGGCGGCTTCCTCTTCCATCCGGGTCATCGCGAGCTCGCGAGCGTTGTACATCGCCTCGGTGAGCTTGGTCAGCTCCTGGCTCTGGCCCCAACGTCGGGTCTGGATGCCGGTGTGGTAGATCGACGACCCCATCACGAAACCGAGCGGATGGAAGCCGACCTCTTTGATCAGGAGGAACTCGTTGACCGAGAGGTCGGACGTGAACAGACCGTGCTCGAGCTCCTCGAGCCGGTGTCCGGCCTCCTTCGGGAGGTCCCCACCGAGCTGGCCCGGCGAGGTCTCCGCCGGAGCCGGGTCGGGTGGTCCGGGCGGGTTTTCCTTTGCGTCGCTCACCGCTCACCTCCGATGACGATCCCCTCGAGCGCTTCGCGCATTGACTGACTGTGGGCCGCCTCCGCCTTGAGGGCGGCGAGCAGCCGCGAGATCCACTCGTCGATCTCGACCTTCTGGCTGCGGATCCGGATGCCGCCCGACGAGTGCGCGACGGTGCAGGCGAGCAAGTCCCCGTTGACCTCGGCCCCGAACTCGTCGTCGTCGAGCGCGATCCGGAGCGATCGGATCTCGTCGGACTTGCGGAACCGGCCGCCGGTGCGCTGGACGGTCATCCGCGGGCCGAGCGCGGCTGCGAGCTGATCCGAGAGGACCTTCACGAGGATCCGCACGTCGGTGCTGTTCGCCCGCAGCGCGGCCGCGGCGAGCTCGAGGTCGAACGAGTCGTCGACACCGTCCACCGTCGAACCCTACCGCTGCCCCTTCGTCCGGGACACCGCGGCATCGCCCCAGGTGCGCCCGGCCGCGCGCGGAGGCAGCGGCGATTCCGGGCGGATTGGTTCCGATCAGCTGCTCGGCACGTCGAGCCGTACGGTGTGCGGTTCCGGCGGGGGAGCCACTCCCCGCCGAGTTCTAGGACAACGGTGAATCGCCCTGGGCGAAGGACCTGCGATCGTTCCCCTAGGCTTCCCTGCGCGGGATCGAGCGTGGCGATCGCGGACAGGTGATGGACTTCCCGTCCGCCTCGGCGCGAGAACCCCTGTTGGAGAGGTGCGAGAGCGGCCGAATCGGACTCACTGCTAATGAGTTGACCCTTTACCGGGGTCCGAGGGTTCAAATCCCTCCCTCTCCGCTCGAGGACATATCGCTGGACAGGCCTCGCTCCTGTCGCGAAGGGTCGGACGTCCGCTGACGGTCGATTCGGCGGGTCCCTCGTTGCGTCGTGTTCGGGCGCGTTCCCATCCGGTGGTTCCAACCTGGACATCAGCGCTGTGGCGGGGTGTTCCCCTGGAAGAGCGACGACGCGAGGCGCCAGTAGGGTGGTCGCCGTGGCCGAGCGGTACTGGATCGAAACGTTGGGCTGCCCGAAGAACCAGGTCGACAGCGACAAACTGGTCGGGGTCTTGGCGACCGAGGGACTCGATCCCGCCGACTCGCCAGGTCAGGCCGATCTGGTCGTGGTCAACACCTGCGCATTCATCGAGGCGGCCCGGCAGGAGTCGATCGACACCATCCTCGAGCTGGCCGCCACGCGCCGGTCCGGCTCACGCCTGGTCGTGACCGGCTGTCTGGCGGAGCGGTACCGCGACGAGCTCACCGAGGCCCTCCCCGAAGTCGACCTCGTCGCGCCCTTCGGCGCGTCACTGACCAGGCCGTCTTCGAACGCGACCGTCGATTCGACGACCGGCGCCACCGCCAGGGTCGAGCTCGGCCGACGGCCCGTCGGGAGCGGGACCCATCGGGCGGACGGGGGAATCCCCGACTTCGATCTCCTCAACCTCCCACGCCCGCCTGCCTCGAGCCCGTGGGCCTACGTGAAGGTGGCGGAGGGTTGCGACCGGCGTTGCGGCTTCTGCGCGATCCCGTCGTTCCGGGGGGCGCAGCGGTCGCGCACGGTCGACTCGATCCTGGCTGAAGTCGACGACCTGAACGGTCGCACCGGCGAGCTCCGCGAGGTGGTCCTGGTGGCTCAGGACCTCGCGTCGTTCGGCCTCGACCGTTCGGACCGACCGACCTCGCGCGATCCCGACGCACCAGTCCGAAGCGGTCGGCGCCCGATCGTCGACCTCGTGCACGAAGTGTCGCGGCGAGTGCCGTGGACCCGTCTCCTCTACCTCTATCCGTCGACCCTCGACGACGCGCTCGTCGAGGCGGTGCTCGGCACCGGCGTGCCGTACTTCGACCTCTCGCTGCAGCACGTCTCCCGGCCGCTCCTCAAGCGGATGCGCAGGTGGGGAGAGGGCGAGCGCTTCCTCGACAGGATCCGATCCATCCGCGCCGCGGAACCCGACGCCGCCTTCCGCTCCTCGTTCATCGTCGGCTACCCGGGCGAGAGCGAGTCCGACCACGACCTGCTGCTCGAGTGGATCGGCGAGGCGGACCTCGACTGGGTGGGCGTCTTCCCCTTCAGCCGGGAGGCGGGGACCTTCGCCGAGGGGCTCGATGATCAGGTCCCGACCGAGCTGGTGGCCGAGCGCATCGGCGAGTGCACCGAGCTCCAGGACGCGATCACCCGCAAAAAGCGCGAGTCACTGATCGGGCGACCGGTCGAGGTCTTGGTCGACTCGCCTGGACGGGGGCGCACCGTACGGGAGGCCCCGGAGATCGACGGCATCGTCACCGTTCCCGGCGACCTGCCGGTCGGCCTGTTCGCCCAGCTGACCGTCGTCGGCGCCGAGGGACCGGATTTGGTCGCCGCACGGGTCGATCGGACGAACCGGAACGACCTGCTCGTCGAGACCTCGGGCGCGGTCCGATGAGCAACCGCGCGGTCGAACCAGGCACACGGGGTCCGGCTGGCGCCGATCCCACGGCGGGTTCTCCCACCGTCGATGACCAGCCGGCGCGCCGCACCTCGTACGGCCCGTCCGCGCTCCTGACTCCCGCCAATCTCGTGACGCTCGCTCGCTTCCTCGGCGCACCGGTCTTCATCGCGATGATCCTGCTCTGGGGCGCGAACTGGGTGACCTTCGCGTTCGGCGGTCTGCTCGCGTTCTCCGACGGCATCGACGGCTGGGTCGCGCGGCGCCAAGGTGCCACCAGTTCCGGCGCGTTCCTCGATCCGCTCGCTGACAAGGTGATCGTCCTCGGCGCTCTCTACGCGCTGGTCGCGAACGGGACACTCTGGTGGGTTCCCGTCACCATCATCGCGATACGCGAGGTGGCCATGAGTGTCTACCGCTCGCTGATGAGCCGGCGCGGCGTCTCGATTCCCGCACGGAGCTCGGCGAAGGCGAAGACCCTGCTTCAGGACCTCGCGATCGGTCTCTGTCTTGCACCGCCGCTCACCACCTACACCGGCCTCCTCTCCGCGGTGCTCTGGGTGGCGACGGCGATGACCGTCGTCACCGGTCTGCAGTACTACTTCGACGGGCGCCGCGCGGCGGAGCACCGCTCGGCGGGACCGGGTGCGGCCGCCTCCCTCGGGGGCGCAGGCTCCGCGGGCTGAGGCAACAAGGGCTCGTGCGCATCGAGATCGTCGCGGTGGGGACCGAGTTGCTGCTCGGGCAGATCACCGACACCAACTCGCGATGGCTCGGCGAAGAGCTGGCCGCGATCGGCGTCACCTCGCACTTCCACCAGGCGGTCGGTGACAACCACGAGCGGATCGTCCTCGCCCTGCGCACCGCGCTCGCGCGGAGCGACGGGGCCATCGTGTGCGGGGGACTCGGACCCACCCACGACGACATCACCCGCGAGGCGGTCGCGGAGGTGATGAACGTCCCGCTCCGACACGACGAGAGCGTGGTCGACGCCATGCGAGCGGTCTTCACCTCTCGTGGACGAGAGATGCCCGAATCGAACCTGCGGCAGGCGGACGTACCGGTCGGCGCGACGGTGATCCCCCAGGCGGACGGGACCGCGCCCGGCCTGATCTGCCCGCTCGGTCACAAGGTCGTCTACGCGGTGCCGGGAGTCCCTTACGAGATGGAGGAGATGTTCGAGCGAGGCATCGCACCAGATCTGCAGCGGCGGATGCGCGAGCTCGGAGAGCAAACGGGGGTGATCGCGAGCCGTGTCGTGCGCACGTGGGGCATGAGCGAGTCGGGGCTCGCCGAAGCGCTCGCGGAGCACATCGCCAGTCTCGACGAGTCTCCCGAATCGAGCGCCGACGACGCGCCTCGGGCGACCTTGGCCTTCCTCGCGAGCGGCATCGAGGGGATCAAGGTCCGGATCACAGTGCGCGCGCCGGACGACGACTCGGCCGCCCGCTCCCTCGACGCCGAGGAGGCGGCGGTCCGGGCCGTCCTCGCCGCCGCCGGGGACGTGGTCTTCGGGATCGACCGCGAAGCCATCGAAGACGCGGTCGCACGCGTGCTGCTCGAGCGCGGCCTTACTATCGGACTCGCCGAGTCGCTCACCGGTGGACTCGCGGCGTCCCGGCTGGTGAACGTCCCCGGCGCGAGCGCATGGTTCCGTGGCTCGGTCGTCTCCTACGCCACCGACGTCAAGCAATCGGTCCTCGGCGTCCCGGTCGGGCCGGTCGTCTCCGAGGAGGCCGCCCGGGCCATGGCCGAAGGCGCGGTCAAGGTGCTCGGATCCGACGTCGGGCTGGCGATCACCGGCGTGGCGGGGCCCGATCCGCAGGAGGGCCAGTCGCCGGGAACCGTGTTCGTCGGACTCGCGTCTCCCGGTCGCGAGACCGACTCTTTCGGCTTCCGCGTGCCGGGCGACCGCGACCGGGTCCGCCAATACGCGACCATCGCCGCGCTCGACCTGCTCCGGCGGACGCTCCGCGCCTCGCGCTGACGAGGTCGCACTCCGGGAGCCGCTGCGGCCAAGCCGGGACTAGGACGAGGTCGGGGGAGCCGCCGAGGTCGGGGGAGCCGCCGAGGTCGGGGGAGCCGCCGAGGGAGTGACGGTGATGCCGTCAGGTACGAGCTCGACCCAGGTGTTCCCCGGCTGCAGCGTGATCGGTGTCCCGCTGGAAGTGGTCAAAGCCGGAGGCTGGTTGACGTTCGGCCGGGTCCACGTGCCGCTGATCGCGACCCCGTTGCGCATCACGACGAGCGGACCAGAGCCGGTCGCGGAGACTTCCACCTCGTAGCCCCCGACGTCGTTCTCGAGCCACGGACCGGTAAAGGTCTGCACCGACATGATCACGACATTGGTCGCCGCAGTCTGCGTACCGTCGAGAAGTTTGTCGGGCACGCCCGAGTAGGAACGGAGGTACTTGGCGACCGGTGCGTTCCAGTGCCAGGTCACGTCCGACGACGACGAAAAGGGGATGTGCACGCTCGCTCCCGAGCCCGGCACCGACCCTGCCGGGAGGTTGTCGGAGTACGCGAACACCGGCGCGGGAGGTGAGCTGTCCGAGGAGTCGAGTGCCCACAGGGTCGAGGTGTTGGCGAAGGTGGAGTACGGGGCCACCCTTCCCGACTTGAGGATGATCGCCGAACCGCCCGAGCTGCTGTAGTAAAGGTTCTTGTCGATCAGCGGGGCGCTCGCCAGCAGGTTGAGGACCGGCTGGATCCCGCCGACGTGGGCGAAGATCGGATCTGAGAGCTGCGAGAGGATGGCCACGTCGGGTTCACGTGCGGATCGCAGGTCGCCGACGAGACTCGGCGCCTGGCACTGGAAGACCGCGACCAGCCGGGTGATCCCGCCCTCGACCGGTTCCTCGAAGACGATGTCGGCCTGGTTGAGCCCGGCCGAGGGACGGTCGCCGGTGTAGTTGCCGACCTTGACCGCAAGTGCCGGTCTCGCGGGCACTCCACTCGGTGACGGGGCTCCGGTCAGCGGGCACGTCGCGTGCACCGCGGGGCTCGCTCCGGCCGCGACGCTCGGAGCCGGCCCCGGCGTCTTGCGGGTCAGGACGACGGCGGCTCCGGTGCCCGCGAGCAACACCGCGACGAGACCGAGGACGTACCACTTGGTGCGGCGGCGCCGCTTGGCCTTTCGGATCTCCTGACGGGTCACGATCCGAGGCGTACCTGGGGCCGGCGCCGAGGCGGATCCGCCGGCGGGCGGGACGCCGGGTCCCGACGCAGGGGCGCCTCCCGGGCCCGTTCCGAAGGACGGGTCATCGGCCGGCATGCCGGGTGACGCTACTGCGCGCCGAGCCGCAAAAGGTTGACGCCCGTGGGGGGATCGACGCCTGCGGGGGCTTGCCGAGGATCCTTGATCGAACATGCGTTCGGGCCTAGTCTGACGTCGTCGTGGCAGTTCGCCAGAGCAGGAGAAAGGTGCGGCCACGCGCAGTCGCAGCGAAGAGGCCACGCGCAGTCGCAGCGAAGAGGAGGTGTCGGCACCGGGTTCCGGCCCGGGTCCCCAGACCGTGGTCACACCCTCTCCGTAGGGTCGGCCCGGTCAAAGTGAGCGACAGCATCGAGGAGAACGGACGACATGGAACGTGAAAAGGCACTCGACATGGCCCTCGGTCAGATCGAGAAGCAGTTCGGCAAGGGGTCGGTCATGCGTATGGGCGAGAACCTGCACATGGGCATCGAGGCGATCCCGACCGGCGCGCTGGCGCTCGACCTGGCCCTCGGAATCGGCGGCCTCCCCCGTGGCCGGATCGTCGAGATCTTCGGTCCCGAGTCGTCGGGCAAGTCGACCCTCGCGATGCACGTGGTGGCCGAGGCCCAGCGCAACGGAGGCATCTGCGCCTACGTGGACGCGGAGCACGCCATGGATCCCGTCTACGCCAAGGCGATCGGCGTCAACATCGACGACCTGTTGATCTCCCAGCCCGACACCGGCGAGCAGGCGCTCGAGATCTCCGACATGCTGATCCGCTCGGGCGCACTCGACGTGCTGGTCATCGACTCGGTCGCCGCGCTGACCCCACGCGCGGAGATCGAAGGGGAGATGGGCGACTCGCACGTCGGCCTCCAGGCCCGGCTGATGTCGCAGGCGCTGCGCAAGCTCACCGGGACCTTGTCCAAGTCGCGGACCATCGCCGTCTTCATCAACCAGCTGCGCGAGAAGATCGGCGTGATGTACGGCTCGCCGGAAGTCACTCCGGGAGGCCGGGCGCTCAAGTTCTACTCGTCGATCCGGTTGGACATCCGCCGCATCGAGACCATCAAGGACGGTGCCGATCAGGTCGGCAACCGTACGCGGGTCAAGGTGGTCAAGAACAAGTGCTCGCCTCCGTTCAAGCAGGCGGAGTTCGACATCACCTTCGGCAAGGGCATCAGCCGCGAGGGATCGCTCCTCGATGTCGGGGTCGAGCTCGGGTTCATCAAGAAGTCCGGTGCCTGGTTCACCTACGAGGGTGAGCAGCTCGGACAAGGCCGCGAGAACGTGAAGACCTTCCTGATCGAGAACCCCCAGCTCATGGCCGAGGTCGACGAGCGGATCCGCGAGCACCTCGCCGCCCAGAACGCGACAGGCGAGGGCACCTTGGACCCGACCGACGGACTCGCCCTGGACGACCAGCCCATCGTGCTCAACGACTGAGGGTTCTTTCGCGCTCGCCGGCCCGGGACGCACTCGCGACCCGGGCCGCTGCGCGCTCGAGCCGATGTGCTCGACGGTGGAGGTCGGTGTCAGGCCGCGGCGTCAGGCCGCGTTCTCGGTGTTCGGCGCGTTGATCGAGACCGAGCCCGGCGTGTAGATCGTGCGCCAGTTCCCCTGCGAGGGGTGCGAGAGGCCGGCCGGACCGGTCCCGAGCACCGAGTAGATGTTCTCCATGATGCGGAGAAGGGCGGGAGTGACACCCGGCTCCGAGGAAGGGAGCACGTTCGGAGGTACCAGCGGGCTGTCGGAGAGCTGGCCGACCCATGACGCGTTGCCGGTGGCGAACACCCCGCCTCCGTTCGCGACGGTGTACCAGGTGACGTCCGAGTAGTTGCCGTCGCGGTTCGGGACGATCGAGTGCGCGACCACGTCGAGGTTGGTCGGGCTTGCCGCGTTCGGGACGTAACGGTCGAACTCGCCCCGGACCGCGTTGGCGAGGCGCTGGCCCGAGGTCAGACCGGTTCCCTCGAGGACCCACGCTGACCCGTCGGCGATCACCAAGTCGGCGTTCGCCTCGATGTCCTGGTAGGTGCTGCCGATCAGTAGCGACTCGGGTCGCGACACGGGCGCCTGTGGCCAGTTGACGGTGACCAGGGCGTCGTTCTGGCCGGTCAACGGGTCCTCGGTCGCCGACTTGTAGCAGACCTCGTGGCGGTTCGGGCCGACTGCGGAGGGTTGGAAGCGGATCTGGCGGTAACACGCGTTGGCCCCGAGGAACGCCAGGTTCACGCCACTCGACAACGCCTGTGCCGCGCCGTCGCGCATCGGCTGCGACCAGTACTCGTCGTGACCGAGGCTGACCAGCATCCGGTGGTTGGCGAGGAGTTGTGGCCGGACGTGGAGGTCGACGTCGGTCCAGTAGGTGACGTCGAGGCCGATCCGTTCCGCATGGAAGACGACCGGGAGCTCGTTTCCCACGAAGTCGGCGGCGCCCGAAGCCCAGTCGTGGTCGTAGGGACGGTCGAAGGAGACGATGCGCGCTCGGTCGTCGTAGGTGCCGCCATTCGGGGCGTGGGTGTAGGACAGCTCGCCGTCGGCGTTGCCGTAGTAGAGGCTGTAGCCACCCCACCGGTTGTAGGCCTGCCAGGTGGTCACGCTCTGCTGGACGACGACCGCGGCCCGCGACGCGTCGTCGCGCACGCACAAGGGGACGAACTGCTGCTCGCCGCCGGTGCCGACCAGCTTGAGGAGGTACACGCCAGGCGGCCATGCCGGTCCGATGGCGACCGTGAGCGAGGGTGTCCACCCGCACTGGATGGTGTTGGTCGAGGAGAGCAGTGCCGGGGAAGGCTGTCGGACGCCCGCCACCTCGGCGGACTGCCAGACGAGGCGTGCACCGATGCCCTGGTAGTAGCCCATGCGATAGGCCTCGACGTGGAACTGGGGGGCCTTGGTGCTCACGAAGAGTTTGACGGTCTCGCCGGCGACGGCGCTCACCTGGCTGACGAACCCCTCGATGTCCCCGGCGTTCTGGGGTGTCGTGACCCACCATGCGTGTCCGGTCTTGGCGTTCTCGGCGAGGAGGGCGGCCGACGTCGGGACGGCGACGCCGTCTGGCAGCTTCGAGACGACCTTCTTCGAGGTCGCCGACGTCGGTCGGTTGGTCCGGTGTGCGGTGTCGTCCGCGCTCTTGTCGGAGCCCGACGATTCGGCGATCCCGAGCGCGACGCCGGCCGCCGCCACGCCCCCTGCCGCGGTCCAGGTGAGGAACCGCCGCCGGTCGAAACGGGTGGGAGCGTCCTCACCCTCCGGGTCGGGACGGGTTCCGGGACTGTGGGCTCCGTGCTTGCTCATCTGTGCTCAGGGCTCGGAGGTGAGGGAGTCGTCTCGACCGCCCGACCGCCGATTCCGACGGCGGCACGCAGATTCGTCGAGCGTCCGATTCTCCCGTCGATCGCCCCAGCCTACTGAGCTTGGGTATCGGCTTGGTGGCGAGGAGCGCTCGCTGCACCGACAACGCCGCTACGACGACGCTGGCACCTCTGAACCGGCACGCTTACGCTCTCCGACGGCTCCGCCCGGGTCGACGCGTCCTCGGGGCTCGGGGCCGTCCGACGACGAAAGCGAGCATCTGATGCAGTTCGCCCTCCTTCCGCCGGTGAGTGCCCGGGTGCTACCCGATCCTGCCTGGATGGCCTCCTTCGCACGGCACGCGGACGCATGTGGTTACGAGTCGCTCGTCATGGTCGAGCATGCGGTGGTCGTCTCCGATTACGAGAGCACCTATCCCTATGCGCGCTCGGGGCGCATGCCGCTCCCGGACGATTGCCCGATCCCGGACCCGCTCGACCTCATGGCCTATCTGGCCGCCGTGACCGACCGGATCGGCCTCGCGACCGGCGTGCTCGTCCTCCCGAACCACCACCCGGTCGTGCTGGCCAAGCGGATCGCGACGGTCGACGCGCTCTCTGGAGGCCGGGTCCGCATGTGCATGGGCATCGGGTGGATGGACGAGGAGCTCACCGCGACCGGTGCGGACCCCCGGACCAAGGGCCGGCGCACCGACGAGTGCATCGCCGCTCTGCGGGTGCTCTGGGCCGACGCGGGACCGGCCGGCGCGGATTTCGAGGGCGAGTTCTTCTCGTTCCACCACGCGCACTCCTTCCCGAAGCCGGTGCAGCCGGGTGGCGTGCCGATCCACATCGGAGGTCACAGTGACGCCGCAGCACGAAGGGCGGGACGGCTCGGCGACGGCTTCCAGCCGCTCGGCCTCGACTCCGAGCTCGTCACGGCCAAGATGCGCGTCGTGCGCCAGGCGGCCGAGGAGGCCGGTCGGGACCCCGCGGCGATCGAGCTCACCCTCTCGGGGTACATCCCGACCACCACCGAAGAGGAGATCGAATCCGCAGCGTCGCTCGGCGCGACCCGCATGGTGCTGTCGACCTCGTTGACCTCGGACATCGGGGAGGTGACCGACGAGCTCTCGGAGTTCGCCGAGCGCTTCGGAGTGAGCGCCAACGCCCGCGCGGGGGCACCGCCGACGGGGGCGTGATCAGGTGACGTGCGGAGCCAAAATCGGAGGAGCGCGAGCGAGGATCCCGCGGTGAGCGACCGCTCGCCGGAAGAGGCCGCGCTCAGGGCACTCAGTGACGCCTACGCGGCGGCGGTCGACGACCGTGACGGTGAGGGGTTCGCTTCGCTCTTCCTCCCTGACGGCGAGCTGGTCGCACCCGATGTCATTGGTGACCTGTCACCGATTTTCAGCCGGAAGGGACGAGACAGGCTCCGGCAGGTGCTCGACGGACTCGATCGGTATCGACACACCTTCCACGAGGTGACGACCACTCGCTACGACATCGGCGATGGGACCGCCTCGGGGCACGTCTGGTGCACGGCCCACCACGTCACAGCGGACGAGACCGATCAAGTGCCACCCTCCGGCACCGACACGATCTGGGCGATCCGGTACGTCGACGACTACCGACGCACGCCCGAGGGGTGGCGCATCGCCCGGCGGGTGCTGCATCTGCTCTGGATCTCGGAGAGGCCAGTGCTGCAGATCGGTCTTCGCTCAGACTGACAGGGCGTTCGTCCGTGAGGCTACGGCCGTCCTACGGGTCGGGTACCGGCTGGGGCGGCGGTGGCCCGACGTAGCGGGCAGCGGGACGGATCAACCGGTTGTCGGCCGCCTGTTCGAGGACATGGGCGGTCCATCCGATTGTTCGGCTGGTGGCAAAGGTCGGGGTGAACAGCTCGGGGGGGATGCCGCACGTGTACATCACGACGCCGGCGAAGAACTCGACGTTCGTGTAGAGCTGGCGCCCGGGCTTGAGCTCCGCCAGCACATCGACGGCGGTCCGCTCGACTTCCTCCGCGAAGTCGACCAGAGGGCCTCCGAGCGAGCGCGCCGTCTCGCGCAGGAACTGTGAGCGCGGGTCGTCCGTCTTGTAGACGCGGTGACCGAAGCCCATGATCCGGTCACCACGCTCGACGGCGTCGCGGATCCAGGCCTCTGCGCGTTCGGGGATGCCGATGCTGTCGAGCATGTCGAGCGCCCGGCTCGGGGCCCCTCCGTGGAGCGGACCGGAGAGGGCGCCGACCGCGCCGCAGATCGCCGCGGCCAGGTCGGCACCGGTCGAGGTGATGACCCGAGCGGTGAACGTCGACGCGTTGAATCCGTGGTCGACCGTGAGCACCAGGTACTGCTCGATGGCCCGCACGTGGTTGGCCGGGGCTTCCGACCCGATGAGCATCCAGAGATAGTTGGCCGCATGCGAGAGGTCCGAACGGGGCGGGACCGGTTCGTCGCCATTGCGGAGACGCGCAAGCGACGCGACGAGGGTGGGCATCACGGCACCGATCCGGATCGCCTGGTCGCGGAGCTCGCCGGCGCCGATGTCGACCGACGGCCGCCAGCCGAGCTCGGCGCCGAGCATCGACACCGCGGTCCGCACTCCGTCGAGCACGCCCCCGCTCCTCGCGATCTCGGGCAGCAGCCGGGTCAGACGATCGGGGAGCTCCCGCATCCCGGCCACCTCCGCGGTGAACCGCCGGGATTCGGCCCGGTCGGGAAGTTCGCCGTCGAGGAGCAGCTTCCAGACGTCCTCGAAGGAGCGGCGTGCCGCGAGGTCGGTCGCGTCGTACTGGCGGTAGTGGTAGAAGCCCTCCTGGCCGCGGACGTCACCGACCGAGGTCTCGGCGACCACGACTCCTTCGAGGCCGCGAGGGACGTCGGCCCCGCTCTCGTCGGCCGGCCGGATCTGCGCCACCGCTAGCAGGTCGCGGATCGACACCACGCCGACGAGATCGCCTTCGTCGATGACCGGGAGGTGCCGGTAGTGGTGATGGGTCAGGCCGGACCAGGCGGCGCCCACCTCGTCGTCGCGCCCGACGACATCCGGGTCGGCGGTCATCCACCGGTGGACCGGCTCGGCGGGTGGGTCGACGTGTTGCGCGGCCGCACGCAGCAGATCGCGCTCGGTGAGGATCCCGACAATCGTCCGGCCGGCAGTCACCACAACCGACCCGATCTGATGCTCGTTCATGAGTGCGGTTGCGTCGGCCAGCGATGCGTCCGCGTCACAGGTCACCGGCGGTGCCGACATGAGTTCTCGGACGGCGGTCGGCATGGGACCTCCCTCGCTCCGGGCGGCGCTCGGTTCCGGGTTCGTGCCAGCCGGGCCGCAGGCTTTCCTCCTCAGTCTGGACCAGTCGACTGCAGGGTGTAAATGTTGATCAAGTCAATATGAGTACCCTGGGACGAGTGGAGCGCATGCTCGAGAGCGACGAGGCTGCCCGCAGGCTCGGCGTGAAGGTCGCCACCCTCTACGCGTACGTGAGCAGGGGGATGCTGCACTCGCATCGCGCGCCCGACGGGCGCCACAGCCTCTTCGAGGTCGACGAGGTCGAGCGCCTCGCCAGGCGCTCACGTGGGAGTCGGGCGGTCGAGACGCGGATGGCGGTGATCACCACCGGTGTGACCCAGCTGACCGAGTCCGGCCCGCTCTATCGCGGCCGTCCGGCGGTCGACCTCGCCACCGGTGCCGCGTTCGAGGAGGTCGCGGAGCTCCTCTGGGGTGTGCGAGGCACGCAACGAACTGGAGACCCGACCGAAGGTTGGGCGGGCCTCGATGTGGGCGCGCCTCCTCCGCTGCGCTCGACGGACCGGATCGAGTGGGCGGTGGTGATGGCGGGAGGGCTCGACCCGGTGCGCGCCGACCTGCGGCCCGAGGCGGTGGTGCGCACCGCGCGTCAGTTGATCGGCACCGTGGTGGCCACGCTCGCGTACCCGTCGGCGTCGTCCGAAGGGACGGGTCGAGTGGCGGATCGCGCCGCTGGTTCGCCGGCCGGCCTGGTGCTCGACGACGCTCGAGAGCGGCCGGGTTCGATCGCGGCGCGACTCGCGGCGAGCCTCAGTGCTGCGACCACGCGTGCGCTGGTCCGAGCGGTCAACGCGGCCCTGGTCCTGCTGGCCGATCACGAGCTGGCCTCCTCGACGATGGCCGTCCGGATCGCGGCCTCGACTCGGGCCGACCCCTACGACGCGGTCCTGAGCGGTCTCGGGACCATCGCCGGTCCGCTGCACGGCGCCGCGAGCCAACAGGTGTCGGACCTGCTCCGAGAGATCGAGCGAGTCGGTGTCGAGCCCGCCGTTGACCACGCGCTCCGCTGGCGGGGGATGCTGCCGGGCTTCGGGCACTCGGTCTACGACGACGGGGACCCGCGGTTCCTGGTTCTCTGGCAGCTCTTCGGCGAGCTGGCGACACCTCGAGCCCGAGAGATGCTCGAATCTCTGCTCGAGCTCGCCACCGCTCAACGGATCCCCTCGCCGAACGTCGACCTCGGTCTTGCGGCGGTCACCTGGGCGACCGACCTTTCGCCTGACGCCGGGCAGATCCTCTTCACCGTCGCCCGGATCAGCGGATGGATCGCCCACTACCTCGAGGAGCTCGCCGAGCCGCCGTTGCGTTACCGGGCCCGCGCGGTCTATGCGGCGTCGCCAGCGGAGTGACCGCGATCGGGCCGGCCACACCGTCGCAGCCGCGGATCTACGCTCGGGTCATGCCGCTTCCCGCTCCGAGCGCCGACCGGACCTGTCTGGTGACGGGCGCCTCGTCGGGAATCGGAGCCGAGATCGTGCGCCTCCTCGCCGGCCGGGGCTTCGGGGTGACTCTCGTCGCTCGCACCGAGCCCAAGCTGCGGACGTTGGCCGAGGAGCTCGCCGCCACCTACGGGGTGCGTGCCGAAGTCATCGCTGCCGACCTCACCGACGAGGCATCGAGGACCGGGATCAGGGACGAGCTCGAGGCGCGCGGACTCGGCGTCAACATCCTCGTGAACAACGCCGGCTTCTCCACCAGTGGCCCGGTCTACCGATCCGATCCGGCCCGCGAGGTCGCGATGGTCCGGACCGACGTCGAGGCCGTCGTGCACCTCTGCTCGCTGCTCCTTCCGGCCATGGTCGAGCGGCGCAGTGGCGCGGTGCTCAACGTCTCGTCGACAGCGGCGTTCCAACCGCTTCCCGGTCAGGCCGGCTACGGCGCGTCGAAGGCCTTCGTCCTCTCCTACAGCCACGCGCTGCGTGGCGAGCTCCGGCCGACCGGTGTGACGGTGACGGCGTTGTGCCCGGGTCCCGTCTCCACCGGCTTCCAGGCCGCCGCCGGAATGACCGACGAAGTCTTCGAAGAGGCGATGCCCCGGTTCATGTGGGTGCCGGTCGAGGAGGTCGCGAGAGCGGCGGTGGCAGGGATGGATGCCAACCGCGCGGTGGTCATCCCGGGTGTGGCGAACCGGGTGACGGCCGCTGCCGGCTGGATGTCTCCTCGGAGCGTGCTCGTGCCTGCCGTGGCCAAGCGGCACCCGGCCCTGCGGATCTGACTGAACGACTCAGAACGAGCCGGGTCAGAACGAGCCGTAGAAGGGGGTGTCGAAGGAGTAGACCGAGCCGTCCATCCCGACCATCCAGTACCCCCCGGTCGACGGATCGCCGTCCAGCCCGACGATCGGAGCTGCGAGCTGGTGTCCGGCAAGAGACCCGTCGAAAGGCGCATCGCCGAATGCGAACACGCCCCCGTCGGCGGCCACCATGAAGTATCCGCCGCCGTCTCCGGTGGTTGCCACCGAGAGTATCGGGGAGGCGAGCACGAGATCGGCAACGGATCCGAAGAATGGCGCGTCGAAGGCGAAGATGCCGCCGTCGGATGCGACGAGCCAGTAACCGCCGCCGCGGGCGTCCTGTGCAATGCCCACCATCGGCCGGTTGAGGGACATGCCGCCCATCGAGCCGTAGAAGGGCGCGTCGCCGAATGCGAAGACGCCCCCGTCGGACGCGACCAGCCAGTACCCACGGTCGTCGGGGGTCGGGGCGAGATCGACCACCGGCGCGTTGAGGGGCCGGCCACCCATCGAGCCGAAGAAGCCTGCGTCCCCGAAGGCGAACGTGCCGCCGTCGGCGGCGACCAGCCAGTAGCCCTTGCCGTCACTCGTCGAGACGATGTGGGTAACCGGTCGATCGAGGGAGGCTCCCGCCATCGAGCCGTAGAACTGCGCGGCCCCGTGGGAGGCGACGGCCCCGTAGGCGTTCGCAGCCCAGTAGCCGTTGCCGGAGGGCGTCGAAGCCAACCCGACCACCGGGAAACCGAGAGGAGAACCCTGCGAGGCGGCAGGCTGGGGCACCGGCGCGCTCGGCGGCGCGACGAACCGTCGCACCGAGAACGAGGTGGCGTCCGACAAGGGGCTCGTGACCGCGTCGAGCGCTCCTTGCGACGTGACCGTGTCGATCGAGAGCGGTGAGAACGAGCCGATCGGCGCGCCGTTGGCAGTGCAGCCGGTGAAGGCGACCGTTCCGTAGTTCGCATAGGGGATCGGGGTGGCTGCGCCACCGGGGTCCTCGGCGATGCACTCTGCAGAGGAGTCGTTCGAGCTTGGTTCGGAGACCGTCACCGATCCGCTTGTGCCATCGGTGGTGTCGGTGACTTGCAGCGTGTAGGAGCCTGCACCCTCGTAGACGACCGATGCCGTCATCGAGTCACCGCTGTGCACATCGACGGTGAGGAACGTGCCGCTGTCGACGGGGAGGTCCTCCCACCACGCGAAGTACTGGGGTGTTCCGTTGTTGCAGTCGGCCGCCACGCCGTCTTGCTCGACGGTGCTCGACGTCCAGCCGTCCAATCCGGCCCAAAATACGCTGGCAGTATTTTGGTTGGACGCGCAAGTAACCAGGTCAGGCACGATAAATGTCGCTTGCGACGAGGTAAAGGATTTGTTTCCGCCGTTTGCGACGTAACCTGCCCAATTATCAGTCACTGTGGTGCTGTTCAATAACCCGTTGACAGTCGAATGAGCGCCGGGATGGACGGCACCAGGTGCAAAAGAGACGACGTCACGGGTCCCTCTAATACCCTGGGTAGTACCTGCGATCGCCGCCGAAGGTCCGAAGGTGCCCAACGCCAATAGGGCGACTGCTACTGCGAACGGTGCCCTCCTGATAGCACTCATTGGTCGTCTGGGCATTTGAGTCGCGTCCGAGCCGTCGTGGGGGCGGTGGTTCTGCATCCCCGAGGGATGCGAGGCAATGCGCGGTCGAGCGCTCTGCACCACCACACGCTTGGTATCGGCCGGTTACCGGAGATTCTTTAATCGGTGTCATGAGCAGGAGAAAAGAAGGTGAGGACGCGCCGGAACGGTCGTGATCGCCTCGATCGTCGTGAGCGTCGGAGCCGCGTCGAACTCACTCGCCGCGACCAGGAGACTGTGCAAGCCGGATCCCGCCGCGAGATTGCGACGCTCCCCGCGGGTGCCGTCTTCCCCGGCTCGGGGTGCGACCTGACGCAAGGGATCCTCATCGGCAAGCCACTCACGGTCGACGGCGGTATCTACGGGGACTGGGTGAATGCCGAATTCCTCGCTGACCGACGTCGTCGTCCATTCGGCCTCAGAGGATTCCTTCGACTTCGAGAGCGACCTCGCAGGAATCGGCTCCGTCGACGGTCAAAACCGTCGGCTAGGACGGATCCGGACCCTCCTGCCCTGCCCGCTCGTGGTCGAGGAGCCAGATCTTGCGGTCGATCCCGCCGCCGTAGCCGGTCAGTTGGCCGTCTGCCCCGATGACCCGGTGGCAGGGGACGACGATGGCGACCGGGTTCCGTCCGTTCGCCAAGCCGACCGCACGTGACGCGGCAGGGTTCCTGACCCGACGCGCCAACTCGCCGTAGCTGATGGTCGTGCCGTAGGGAATCTCCCTCAGCCCGTCCCAGACTCGGCGTTGGAACTCGGTTCCGGTCATGTGCAGCGGGATGTCGAAGTCGGTCAGATCGCCTGAGAAATATGCATCGAGCTGTTCGGTGACCGGAGCAAACCACGCATCGTCTCGGACCGAGCCGTCGGGCACGGGTCGCGCATGGCGCTGCTCGTGCATGCGCAGGCCGGTCACGCGACCGTCCGAGGCGGTGAGCGTCAGCGGCCCGATGGGGCTGTCGACGGTGGTGGTCAAGGTGGTCGTCGAGGTGAGGGTCATGCCGGTTCGTCTCTCTTTCTTGTTTGATGGTCGTTCGTCGGTGGCCAGTGGTTGATCGGATGGTCCCCGGTCGCCCACAGGTACTGGACCGCATAGGCACGCCACGGCCGCCACCTTTCGGCGTGCGCGTCGAACGCCCGAGCGCGTGGCAGTCCGAGCGACTCGGCTGCTCGGCGCACGCCGAGGTCGGTGGAGGGAAAGGCATCGGGATCGCCGAGCCCTCGCATGGCGATCGTCTGCACGGTCCACGGTCCGACCCCGGGAAGAGCCTGGAGCACCGCGAGAGCCTCGGCTCGATCGGACCCCGGACCCACTTCGAGCGAGCCGTCGTCGAGCGCGGCGGTGAGCGCGGTGAGGCTCCGTTGCCGGGCGCCCGGCAGCTGATCACGCACGTCGCGGAGCGCCTCAGGTGAAGGGAAGAGCCGCGAGAGGCCGCCCCGGCCGTCCGGAACCTCGTCGCCGAGATCCCTGGCGAGTCGCCCGGCGATCGTGCGTGCCGAGGCCGTCGAGACCTGCTGCCCGAGCACCGCCCGGATCGCGAGCTCGGCGCCGTCGACACAGCGTGGCACTCTTCGACCTGGGGCTTTCGCCACAAGCGGTGCCAGGTAGCGATCCGAGGCGAGACGATCGTCGATCGCCTCCGGGTCGGCGTCGAGGTCGAGCAGCCAGCGGCATCTGGCGATCGCGGTCGTGAGGTCACGGAGATCGGACAGCACGAGGGTGCATGCGACGTGGTCGGGCGTCGGGGTCAGCTCCACGATCGCCGGTCCGTGGCCGAGCCGGAGTGTACGGCGGTAGCTTCCCGAGCGGACCTCTTCGACGCCTGGAACCGCAGTGGCCGCGAGATGGCCGAACAGGTTGTCGGGGCAGAGCGGTCGGCGGAAGGGAAGGCGCAGTGAGAGGGAGGCCGAGGCTGGAGCCGGCCCGACCTCTCTCCCGCCCCGGGAGACTCTCGATCGGAGCTCGGTGGGCGACATCCCGAAGACTGCGCGCACCGTGTCGTTGAACTGGCGGATGCTGGCGAATCCCGCGGCGAACGCAACGTCCGATATCGGGAGGGCGGTCGTCTCGACGAGCACCCGGGCGGTCTGTGCGCGTTGCGCTCGGGCGATCGCGATCGGTCCGGCGCCCACCTCGGCCAGGAGCACCCGCTCGAGCTGGCGGACGCTGTAGCCGAGCCGCTCGGAGAGGCCGCCGACGCCATGACGGTCGACGGCGCCGTCGGCGATGAGGCGCATCGCACGTGCGACTACGTCGGCGCGGGCATCCCACTCGGGCGATCCCGGCGAGGCATTCGGCCGACAGCGCTTGCAAGCTCGGAATCCGGCGAGCTGGGCAGCGGCGGCGGTGGAATAGAAGCGGACGTTGCGGCGGAGCGGCGTGCGGGCCGGGCAGCTCGGCCTGCAGTAGATCCCGGTGGTCAAGACCGCGGTGAAGAACCACCCGTCGAAACGGGGATCGCGCGACTGGACTGCCACATAACAGCGGTCGGGGTCCTCGATCACCCGGCCAGCCTGACGCACCGATCGGCCGCGTACTAGCGGAAATACGACATCACGGTAAGGCGCAGCGTGCGGGTGGGGTGGAGGGCGCGCCGCTGCCGGAATCGGGCGGCCCGGCGGCCCCGAACTAACTGCCTGGCTCTTCGGGCATGTTCGCCAGCCGGGAGGCCAACTGTCTCGAGATGCCGAGTGCTCGACCGACCGCCGTCGCGGTTGCACCCTGAGCGCGACCCAACGCGAAGAACGCGATACGAACGGCATGCCGGGCCGACTCGAATTGCTCGATCGCGTCGTTCACCTCCTGCCGCCGGTCCGCGGCATGGAGATCGACGAGGATGTTGGTCAGCGAATCGGTGCCCCGCTCGAGACGGCGCGCGGTCTCGAGGCTCAGCTCTCGATGCCGCTCCATCGCGACCTGGAGATCCTCATCGGCCCGAACGATGGTCTCGAGCGCACGTTTGACTCGCTCAAGTTCGTTTGCCACGCCACCTCACGATCCGGAGGCCGACACCCTGGACCGACATACTGCTGGGCCGGGCTCGCCGGGACGCGGACGTCCCCCAGAGTTCGAGAGGGACGAGCCGCGGGATTCCGCCACCCGCCTGTCAGTCAACCGGGGTGGACAGGAATTGTCAAGACATGTGGACAGGGAGTGGCGGAAGCAGGACGGGGAGCGATGACGGCCGGGCCGAAGCGGTGTCCAGCAGCAACGTTGTCCCCGAAGTACGTGCCGATATCATTGGCGGAGCCAGACCGAAGGGGCTCCGCCACCCCAGTCTGGTCAGAGCGGCTCCCTGGGTTCGCTCCGAGACCCCAGCGAAGGACTGCCCTCTTCGCTGGGGTCTCGTCGCGTGGGAACTCGTGCGAGGGCACCCCTCACTAGCTCTCTGAGAAAGGGAACCAAGTGGGCCCCGAGGCTTGACCGGCAACAGGCGGATCCATGTCCCGAGGTGGGCCGTGCGGGTCTCGATCCCGCCACCTTGGGATTAAAAGTCCCCTGCTCTACCGGATGAGCTAACGGCCCGCCGGCGAGCGTACCGTCTCAACCGTGCGGGCCCGGGGCCCAGCGCGTGAGCAATCAGACACGACAGAGGTCCACGAAAGAGGTCACGGTCAGCGATGGAAGAAGAGCGAGAAACGCTGGAAGATTCGCGGATGGTCCCGACTCCGCCGACCGAGACGGCCGCCGCCGGCTCGGTGCTCGACAACCCTGTCTGGTACTCGCTGACCGGAGCCCAACGCGGCCTCGGCACGGTCAGCTCACGCGTGGCCCGGTTCGATTCGGACGTCGCGCCGTTCGGTGGGTTCGCAGGGGAGCCGACAGCCGAGGATTGGCGTGAGATGGTCGGTGTCGCCGCGCCGGCGAACCGGCTGGCGATCGTCGGCGAAGTCGGGTCTCTCCCACCCGGCTGGACCGCGACCTGGAGCACTGGCGCGGCCCAGATGGTCCTCGACGAGTCCACCGCCGCCGGCACCCACGACGAGTTGGAGGGAGCCGACGAGGCCTCCGCCCTCGGTCCCTCCGACGTCGACGAGATGCTCGAGCTCGTCGGGCTGGCCCGACCGGGGCCCTTCCTTCCACGCACCGTCGAGTTCGGTGGCTATCTCGGCATCCGGCGGGACGGGCGGCTGATCGCGATGGCGGGCGAGCGGATGCGGCCCCCCGGTTTCGCCGAGATCAGTGCGGTGGCGACGCACCCCGACTATCGCAGACAGGGGCTCGGGGATCGCATGGTCCGCCTGGTCGCCGATGCCATCGAACAGCGCGGCGATCGCCCCTTCCTGCACTGCGCGCACGAGAACGAGACGGCGATGCGGCTCTATGCCTCGATGGGCTTCGTCACGAGACGCGACATCGACTTCACGGTGGTGGAAGCTTCGCCGGAGCTCGCCGAGCGGGCTGCTCAGCCGGACTGACCCGGAGCGATCGCGACCGCCGAGGGTTGGTTCCCGACGTGGACCCGCCCGGCGAGGGTGCGGTTCGCGAGGTCCACGTGGACGAGGGTCCCGTTCCCGCCGGCCACCCACGCGCTGGTCCCACCGGGCGCGAGCGCGATCGCCTCGGCGGTCGTGCCGATCGGGATCGGCGCACCACTCTGTTGGGTGGTCATGTCGATCGGGGTGACACTGTCTCCGCCACTCACCCAAACGGTCGACGACGAAGTGAGCCCGGCGATCCCGGTCGGGTTGCTCCCGATCGCGATGGGCTGCCCCGGCGACATCGTCGCGAGGTCGACGGGAGTGACGGTGCTCGACTGGAAGTTCGCCACCATGGCGAGCGAGCCCGAGGTGACGAGCAACGAGATGGGCTCGGCCCCGGCCGCGACGGCGGGTCCCGGGGTGAGCGACGGGAGCGAGATCGGGGTGACGCTCCCGTCCTGGTAGTTCGCCACGAGGACGGTCGAACCGTTGGGCGAGACCGCGATCGCCACCGGCTGGCGGCCGACGGGGACGGGGCGAAAGGTCCGGAGCGAGGGCAGCGAGACCGGTGTCACCGAGTTGTCGCCGAAGTTGGCGACGAGTGCCAGCTTGCCGTCCGGCGTGACCGCGACCGCGTCGGGCTCGAGGCCCACGGTGATCTGCTTGACCACCGTGCCCGAGCCGACGTCGACCTCCGTGAGCTGATCCATTCCCTTGTCGGCGACGAGGAGGTCCTTGCCGCCCGGGGTGACCGCGAGTGCCGCGGGGAGCGTGCCCGTCGTGATCGGGGTGAGCGCGGTGGACGTCGCGGTGTCGACGACCGCGACGGTATTGCCGGGATTGGCGACGTTGGCACCGTTGGCTACGTATGCGGTCGCGCTCGAGGGGCTCCCGACAGCGGAACCCGACCCACACGCCGCAAGGGAACACGCGGCGGCGATCGCGAGAAGGACGGCCGGGCGCTGCGACGACGAGCGGGCCGAGTGTCCCGCGCCACCCGCGCGCGTCCATGTGCGGTCGACCGCCACGTCGCGGGAGACCGACAGGTCACGGAGCATCCGGCGCATGGTAGATGGTCCTCGTCCGCCGGGACCGACCACCATCGCGAGTCGACCTCGGCGCGACCGCGCTCACCCGCGTGCGCACGCGGCGCCTGTTTCGAGTGCGGCGTTCCGCCAGCCGACCACGTCGGTCGTCGGGAAGTAGTCGCCGGTCGCCGTGTCCTGCACGTAGGGCGCGGGCGCCGGCACACCTCGGGCCAGCTCCGCGACCGCTTCGAGAAGTGCATCGACGTCCTCGCCCGAGGTGCCGAGACCGCCACTCGCGCGCACGGCTCCCGGGACCTGGCGGTGGTCGCCGCGGAGCACCTCGTTGCGGTAGGTCTCGACGTCGGACTCGTCGAGTCCGAGGAGC
Organism: uncultured Acidimicrobiaceae bacterium; assembly: GCA_963769905.1. Lineage (GTDB taxonomy): Bacteria > Actinomycetota > Acidimicrobiia > Acidimicrobiales > RAAP-2 > Bog-756. The sequence goes on along the minus strand of CAVYNG010000001.1, from coordinate 346,490 downwards.
CGCACGACGTAGGGGTGTGCGCAGAAGCAGCCGTGCCGCACTGCGATCCCGTACTCGGCGCTCAGCCGAGCGGCGACCAGCGTGTGGTGCATCCCTTCGACGGTGAAGCAGGCGACCGGAAGCGTCTCGATCGCGGTCTGCGCGGCGGGGCTTTGGTGGCCGACCGACGGTCCCCCGAGCGGACCGAGCAAGCGGACGCGGTCGATCGAGCGGAGGCCTTCGCTGAGACGCCGGGCCAGCTCGCGCTCGTGGGCGACGATGGCATCCCATCCGAGGTCCACCAGCTCGTCGATCGCCGCGTGCAGTCCGACCGCGCCGACGACGTTCGGCGAGCCGGCCTCTTCTCGGTCGGGCGGGGCGGTCCAGACGACCTCGTCGAGCCCCACCAGGTCGACCGCTCCTCCACCCGCGAGGAAGGGGTCGCCCGACTCGAACAGCGTCCTCGGTCCGATGAGGGCTCCGGCGCCGAAGGGCGCGTAGAGCTTGTGGCCGCTGAAGGCGAGGTAGTCGGCAGCGCTCGGCAGGGGCCGGTGTGGCGCGAGCTGGGCCGCGTCCACGACGACCGGCACGCCGCGAGCGTGAGCCGCCTCGATGATCTCGTCGATCGGCGGCAGCCAGCCGGTCACGTTCGAGGCACCGGTCACCGCGAGCAGGGCCGGCGGCCCGGGTCCCGCGTCGAGCGCGTCGCAGACATCCGTGACCTCGAAGGTCCCCGCAGCCGAACACTCGACATAGCGCCGCTCGGCAACCCTCCCCCAGGGCAGCAGGTTGGCGTGGTGCTCGACGACCGTCGTGACCACCACGTCGCCGGGCTGCAGACGCAGCCGATAGGCGAGGTGGTTGATGGCCTCGGTCGTGTTGCGGCAGATGATTGCCACGTCGTCGCCGTCCTCGGCGCGGCCGGCGAACGAGAGGATGGCGCGGCGGGCGTCCTCGTACGCGCGGGTGGCCTTCCTCGAGCGGAACCCTGCACCTCGATGAACACTCGAGTACCAGGGAAGGAACTCGCTCACGCGTGCCGCGGCAGCAGGGTGGGCCTGGGTCGACGCCGCCTGGTCCAGCTCGACCGCCGCGCGCTCGGTTCCGTCGAGACAGGGCACCCGCTGGCCGGTACCGACCAGGTCCACCAGCCGGTCCGATGCCCGGTGCTCCACCTCTGTCCGAGAAGGTCCAGTTCGCGGGTTCGTCACGCTGTCACCCTACGGTCATCGGTCCTTCCCGGGCGCGGGAGGGGGCGAGGAGTACGCTCGACCGCGATGTCTCCCGACGCGGATGTGCCGATGACCGCAGACGACACCGGTGGAGCCGTCCGACCGGCGGGCGCCGAGTCGACGGCCCCGACGCTCGCGATCGGCGAGGTCGAGCCCGTGATCGGCGAAGAGGTGATCGCTCCTTCGCGGTCACCCGAGGAGCGGATCGACGAGGTGGACCGACTCCTCGACGCGATCGAGCAGGCACTTGGCGCGCTCGACGACGGGAGCTACGGGCGGTGCGCGACCTGCGAGTCGGCGATCGACGCCACGCGCCTCGCCGAGGATCCGCTGGCGCGTGAATGTCGGTCCTGCGCTTCCGAGGCGGCGACCCTCTCGGAGTAAGCGGCCGGGCGCCGCGGCCTGCTGCCCGAGCCGCTAGGCCTGCGGCTCGGGCCCTTCCTGCGAAGGTCCCTCGGGGTCGAAACCCGGAAGCTCCCGCGGGCCGCCGCTCGGCCCTCCGTCCCAGTGGTCGGACGGTTCGACGTGCGCCGTGGTCTCGATCACCCCACCGGCGCGCATCGCGTCACGGCGCGCCCGGCGGCTCGGACTGACCGCGAGCAGGATCCGGTCCACGGCGAGGGCGACCAGCCCCACTGCGAGGACAGCACCGACCACCACGAGCAGCACCAGCGCGCCGACTGCGATCGCGGCCGCCAGGAGGACCACCAACAGCACTGCGAGCACCGAGCCGAGGCAGCCGAACGACCTCCCCGGCCTGCCACCCACGACCACGACACGAGGCACCCGCGCTCCCCGTTGGCTCCGGACTAGAGCTCCAGCGGAGTCAGCGGCCGGTACCCGTCCGAGTAACCGAGCCGACTTCCTCCGTCGAGCTCCAGCCAGGCGTGTGCGACGAGTTCACCGTTCGGGCGACGGGCGATGCCCAGGTAGCGCCGGGGGAGGAGACGCCGCAGCACTCGCCCGGCCACGAGGGCACGGCGGAGACACGGGCCTCCCCCGGACGGCCAGCGGTCGGCGACGACGTCGACGATGCGCAGCCTGCGACGCTCCGAGTCGGAGAGTCGGGAAAACGCCGCCGGGCCTTCGGCCTCGGGAGTCGATTCGAGAGGACCTTCGGATGGCGCGACGGCGGCGGAGTCGAGGGAGACGCCAGCGATCCGGGCGAGCGCCGGAAGGGACACCCTTGCACGAAGGGCGAGATCCACCGAAACCCACGAACCGACGATGACCGTTCGGTCCCACCATTGAGCCGGTCCGGCGAGAAGACGATGGCGCATCGGACCTCGCTCCCTCGGTGTGCCCCCATCGATCGCCGACGGCGCCATCTTATACTGCGGGGTACTGCAAACCGGAAGGGTCCGTGTCGGCGTTCCCGCGTTCTCGGCAGTCGACGGGGAAGCGGTTCGACGGGGGAGCCGTACAAATGCGATTGCGTGCGGACGACGTGGTGAAGCAGGAGACAGACGGCGAAACCGTCCTCTTGGACCTGCGCTCGTCGACCGACTTCGTGGTCAACCAAACCGGGACGTGCCTCCTCCCTCCCGCCCGGCCTGCTCCGGGCCCTCGGCGCCGGTACCAGTCGGGCGTGGGCGATGCGGGCACTCACGCGAGCTCGTCCGATCCCCGGGGTGCGCCGGCACGTCCTGAGCGGCGACGCTGTCGGCGGTCATGTGCTCGCACTTGTTCACCGGCCACCCGACCGCTCGACCAATCCTTTGCACCACGAAGTCGGTGATGCCGCCGACCGGGAGGCCTTCCTCGTCGCCGTCCTCCTCGCCGTCGCCGAAGAAGAGAAGGGCGCCTACGCCGCGAGCCGAACGGCGGCGTGAGCTCGCGATCGCGCGTTGTTTCAGATCGTGGAGTGTCCCGACACGTCGTCAGGCGCTACACCCCGGCCGTACCCTCCGACAATGGAGAAGAACCAGTCCAGTTGCAGTCGAGCCCGTCTGCTCGGTTGCGCGATCGTGGTGGGTGCTGTGCTCGTGACCTCAGGATGTAGCGGCGGAGCAACGACCGGCGGCGCCCTCGCGACATCGACTGGGCCGCCCAGCACCGCGACGACTGCGCCGCTCCCCTCGAGCGAGCCGCCCACGTCGTCACCCACCCTCCCCTCGGGCATCCGAGTCGGCCCCGGTCCGCAGGCCACCTACACCGTCCAGCCGCAGCCGGCTCCCGGATCGTGCCACTACGGCTACTCCGGTCCCTATCCGCTGCCCGATCGCCAATGCACGCCCGGCGCGATCAATCCGCACGTGACCCAGGCCGACATCTCCTCGACGATCTGTTCGGCCGGGTACGAAGCGAGCGTTCGCCCACCGGAGAGCGTCACGGAACCGGAAAAGGTCGCCTCGTCGGACGCGTACGGCTATATGGGCTCGCTCCGAACTGCCGAGTACGACCACCTGATCCCGTTGGAGCTGGGCGGCGATCCGAACGACCCTGCCAACCTGTGGGTGGAACCGAACGACAGAGCAGGAGCGACGACGACCTCCAACACCAAGGATTCCTTGGAGAACGCCCTGCACGACCTCGTCTGCTCCGGTCGGATGACACTCGCCGCGGCTCGCCAGGCGATCGCAACCGACTGGGTTGCCGCCTATCAGCAGCACGGGTGGGGGGCTGCGTGAGGCGGAGCGAGGGCGAGGACGGCGTCCGGTTCGCCGGTCGGGCTCGGGTCGCCGTCGCGGCACTTGTGGTGGGTGCCTACTTCTTTGGGGCCGTCATCTGGGACTGGCCGTTTCCTGGCCGCACTCGCGCCGATATGCACCAACTTCCCGCCGAGGAAGGCACGGGTGTCCGCCGCTCGCTCGCGGTGACGGAGAGGATCGCTACCACCTACTCCAAGCGCCTGGACGCGCCACTCGGTGGCAGGATGCTTCAGGAGCTTCACATCGGTCTCTACGCTGCCAATCCGAACGACGTTCCGGTCAAGATTCTGGCTTGCCGTTTTGAGAACGTGGCCGTACAGCTCGCGGGAGCCGTCGACCTTATCGGCGCGCCTCCGGCCACACCACCCGCCGCCGTCGCTTACGAGAAGGCGCTGAAAGGGCACGCACGCATGGATGGCGCGGACCCGGAGTACGACTCCCCGCCGGTGATCGGACCTGGAAGGACAGTCGAGCTTGACTGTGTGTTCTTCCTGCCTCTACCCGAGGACCGCGAACATCGGGGCAGTTTCATCATCCCGTTAGGCGTACGCGGCACCGTGGCCTTAGTGGATGAGTGGAAGGACAGACACCTATCGGATCCAATCAGCCTGAGATGACCCGGTAGTAGCCAGTTGGGCCGACGGGGCCAGTCTCCCTGGGCCGTGGCCTCACTGTTGACACGTCTTGCTCGACGAACGGCCTCGCGAGAGGGTCCTCTGAAGTTTGATGAGCCCGTCCTGGGAACGCCCTGAGCCGGGCCTCCACGGGGAACGCCGCCAAGAACCGCTGCGATGATCCTGCCCTAGTGCATGATGGGACAGCTATGACAACCACGATCCTGGATCGCCCTGTCTACGACGAGACTCTGGCTGCGAGGGTCCTCAGCGTCGCGCCTTCGACACTCCACTGGTGGTTGGAGGGTCGTGATTATCGCGGCCGGAGATACGAGCCGGTACTGCGGACACATCCTTCGGGCTCGCGAGAGGTGACGTGGGGTGAGTTCGTTGAAGCCCGCTACCTTCGAGAGTACCGGCGCACTCATGGCGTCAAACTCCACCTCCTCCGGTCATTCATTTCATACATGCGAGAGGAGATGGGCGTTCCCTACCCGCTCGCACATGCTCGGCCGTGGGTCGGGCCAGACAGACACCTGTTCATAGAGGCTCAGAATCGCGCTGACCTACCTCCCGACCTCTGGGCATGTGTCGAGCCCCAATCGGGCGTGCAACTCCTCTTGCCCGCGGCTGAGAGCTTCCTGGAGCGCGTCGAGTTCAACGAGCCAAAGACTGGGATCGTCGTGCGTCTATTTCCTGCGGGACCGAGTTCGCCGGTAGTGATCGACCCCGAGGTTCGATTCGGATCGCCAGCGATCAAGGGCATCCCAACGGAGGCCATCGCAGAGCAGGTCCGAGCAGGGGACCCCGTCGAGAGCGTGGCGAACGATTTTGGCCTGCCTCTCAGCCTTGTGATTGCTGCGCTCGGGTACGAGGACTCAACGCTGACTCAGGCTGCGTAAGCGCCGAGCGCGCTCGTGCCGATCCGCTTCTTCGTCGATGCGGACCTTCTTGGCCTCGCGAAGGCGCTAGCCACGGTGCGAACGGATGTCACCTTTCCCGGCGATCCAGGAGAGACTCGTCCCGCCCTTCCACCTCGCCCCGCTTGTCCGATCGCGCCAGATGCCAAGGATTCGGACTGGATTCCGGTCGTGGCCAAGGAGGGCTGGATCGTCATCACGCGCGATCGGCATATTCTTCACCGCCCGGCCGAGCGAAGAGCACTGATCGAGCACGCTGCTCGGGTTGTCCAACTCGATCCACAGCATGGGCTGAACAAGTGGGGCCAACTTGAAATCGTGGTGAGCCAGTGGAGGCGGATCGAGGCACGAATCGACATACCAGGACCGTGGCTGGTCGTGGCAACAAGGACTGGTGGGCTCAGTTCGAGGAACCTGACTGGATCGGCGTAGAACCCACTCAGGAGCTCACTACCGTTTGGCGCGAAGCCAATCGAGAGCTACGCGCGATCGACCCGCGAAGTGAAGCGGCCCCTACCGCCGAAGTCCTCAATCGGAGAGGTCGAGCTCTTCCTGAGCCTCGGGTGTTGGACTTGACACGCCAGGCCCGCCGTCCGGTCCGAGCTTCCATCGAGAGCCGAACCACCAAGGCAGACCCCTGTCGTCCACGGCGTCATCGCCCACCGGCTTCACGAACCCGGCAGGGGCGTCTTCGGGAATCTGGCCGGAGAGCACTTGGTCGATGTGCTCGGCCATGCGGTCAACGTTCTGCCGCACCTTCTCAGGGTCCACTGCCATCACCCCGTTCTAGCGTGCGGTGGACCTTCTGCCACGAGCAGACCTCTGTGTGCTGAGATCGTCTTCTCGCCCGATGGCCAGATCCCCCGCGTTGTCAGACTGACCCCTACCGGCACGTCGGTGGCAGCTTCCTGGCGATGCGTCGACCATCAGCAGACGGGGGTACTTGCGTCATCAGAAAACCCGTGCACGGCCCAATCGCGCAACCTCCGTCCACTAACAGCTCTGGGGGCAGCTGGCCCCACTGATTCCGGCAAACGCGTAGGGACCCCGGCTCCTCGTACCGGGGTCCCTTCACCTCAAGAGTGAGATTCAGCAATTAGTTCAACGCATTCACCGCTATCGCTGTAAAATTAGCCTGCGCGTAAACAGTTGTGTCAAATGACTGGCATTGGACGTTGATTGTGGTTGCTGCGGACAAGCTTTCATAGTCCGTCATTGTCATGGTCTCCGAGGCCTGGCCTGGCACGGTGTCAATCGACCGCTCATCGAGCTGAAAGTCTCCGTTCATGAGATAGCAGCTAAGCGAGTTCCCGTGGCTGCCACTGGTCCCAACCGCCGAGAATTGGATCGCAATCGTCAACAGATAGTTACCGGCTGGCAAGCTAAGCGGTTGAACGATCGCGGGGTTGTCCGTGTAGAACAGCTCGACGTTCCCTGAATCAGCGCCATACCCGTGCGAGATTCCGTTCGCGCCAGCCGGACCCTGAGGTCCAGTAGCACCAGTACCACCGGTTGCACCCTTGATGTTCGCCCCGGTGTCGGTCCAGGTCCCACTCGAAGAACAGGTCCAGACCTCGTCGGTGTTCAGGGCGATGTCGCCGCGCGGGCTAGTACAGAGTCCAACTGGGTTACCTAAAGTCGTAGTGACACTCGCGCCGTTGGTCCCGTTCGTGCCAGCCGGGCCTTGGGCGCCGGTTGCACCGATTGCACCCTTGATGTTCGTCCCGGTGTCGATCCAGGCGCCGCTTGAGCAGCTCCAGACCTCGTCGGTGCTGAGCGCAAGGTCGCTATCCCCGTTGTTGCAGCTTCCTGACGGGCTGCCGGAGCTTGTGAAGAAGCTCGTGCCGTTGGGAGGAGCCGTGATGCCGTGCCCGATGCAAGTCTGAGGCGAGGTGCCGTTGGTGCCGCTGTTGCTCCCGTCCGGGCAAATGGTGGAGTTCCAGTTCGTGCCGGTCAACGACGCTCCGGTGAGTTGGGCACCGGTCAGGTTCGTGCCCGGCAAGTCGGCAAAGGTCATGTTGGTCCCGATGAGGAGGGCGTTGGTCAGGTTCGCATGCCCCAGTCCGACGGCCGTCATGTTGGACCCAGACAGGTTGGCCCCCTGCAAGTTGGCTGTTTGGAGCTGGGTGTTGGTCAGGTTGGCGCCGTAGACGTTGGCGTTCTGCAAGTTGGCGTTCTGCAGTTGGGTGTTGGCCAGGTCGGCCCCGTAAAGGGTGGCGCCGCTGAAGTTGATCCCGTTCAGGTTGCAACCGGCGAGGTCAATCCCCACGTAAGGAGTCGCCGAGCAATTGAGGACAGTGGCTGGTACGCCCTTCACATTCGAGCCGATGTCGCTCCAGGTTCCGCCCGAGCAAGCCCACAGCTCGTCAGAGTCACGGGCCAAGTCGGTGTCGCCCGTATGGCACGCTCCCGTCGGGGTAGATGGACTGGTCAGGAAGTTCGTGCCGTTCGTGCCGTTCGTCCCGTTCGCGCCGGTTCGCGCCCTTGATGTTTCCCCCGGTGTCGCTCCACCCTTGGACCATGCAGAAGTAGATTTCATCGGAGCCAGTGTCGATGTCGCTGTCCCCGGGATTGCAAGTGCCGGTGGGGATGGCGAAGCTCAGGTCAATACTGGTGCCAGGCACGCCCTTGATGTTTTTCCCGATGTCGGTCCATGTCCCGCTCGAACAGCTCCAGACCTCGTCGGTGCTGAGCGCGATGTCTGTGTTTCCGCTTGTACAGCTTCCAGAAGGGTTACCGGAACTGGTAGTGACACTCGCGCCGTTGGTCCCGTTCGTGCCAGCGGGGCCTTGGGCGCCGGTTGCACCGGTTGCGCCTTGTAGTCCCTGGGCTCCTGTCGCGCCGGTTGCACCGGTTGCACCTTGTAGTCCCTGCGCTCCTGTCGCGCCGGTTGCACCTTGTAGTCCCTGGGCTCCTGTCGCGCCAGTTGCACCGGTTGCGCCTTGTAGTCCCTGGGCTCCTGTCGCGCCGGTTGCACCTTGTGGTCCCTGCGCACCTTGTGGTCCCGGTAGTCCCTGGGGACCCTGGCCCGGTGGCCCCTGTGCACCCATGATGTTCGCCCCGGTGTCGGTCCAGGTACCGCTTGAGCAGCTCCAGACCTCGTCGGTGCTCAGGGCGATGTCGGTGTTTCCGCTCGTACAGCTTCCAGATGGGTTACCGGAACTGGTAGAGACACTCGTGCCGTTGGTGCCGTTGGTCCCGTTCGTTCCGTTCGTACCGGGCGGACCCTGGGAACTCTGCGAGTCCCACGAGATTTTCGCGGCACCAACCTTGCAGGTAGCCGGAGATGTCGTTCCCACGGCAGTGAGCTTGCCCTTGTAGAGGCAGCCGTAGTACGTGGTAGCGCCGCTTGCTGAAGCTTGCAGGACGCCAACACCGAAGGCCATGCCCGCCGCAAGTACTGCTCCAATGACCAAGCAAACCGCGATCGACCTGCGTGTCATCTTCATGCCTCCCGCCGTGGAGCCCTTGTCCGCCGACTCGGGCTGCACGTTAGGCGAAGTGGTGAAGCCGCGCGCATTCGTCGCTTGACACCGCAAGTAACGAGTGTTGCAACAGCTCCAAAGACTGCCCCCTAACGCCGTTCATGAGCGGGTCAGTTATCCGGGACGCTGAAGGACGCGAACACGCGCGCCACTTCGCAAGAAAGGCAGATGCCCAGAACTGGCTCGACGAGGTCACTGCAGCGGTCGTCACTGGTCAGTATGTCGATCCCAAACTGGGAAAGAAGACCCTCTCTACCTACGCAAGAGAATGGCAGAAGACTCAGGTCGCCTCGGAGGCGACGGCTCGCATCGTCGATAACGCGCTCCGTTTGCACATCGAACCGCTTCTCGGCAGGAAGCCGATCGCCTCTGTGAGGAAGAGTGACGTTCAAGGGCTGGTGAAGGCCCTCTCGGCTCACCTCGCGCCTCGATCAGTGAGGAACGTCTACGACGTGTTCGCGCGGATCCTTTCGGCAGCAGTGGAGGACAGGATTATTGCCGTCTCGCCATGTCAGAAGATCGCGCTGCCCGAGAAGGGGAATACGGAGGTTGTCCCCCCAACCGTCGAGGAGGTCGAGCGGGTGGTGGAGTTGATGCCGGACCGCTACAGGGCCGCTGCCGTGCTCCTGGCAGGTTCCGGGCTCCGCATCGGCGAACTCCTGGGCCTGAAGGTGACTGACATCGACTTCCTGAGGCGTGAGGTCCGAGTGGAGCGTCAACGACTCCAGAACGGAAAGATCGGCGATCCGAAGTCGAAGAAGTCCACCCGGACCGTTCCGATCGCTCCGGTGATCGTGGAGACTCTTGCGGCGCACCTCTCTCTGTACCCTTCGTGCGAATGGCTCTTCCTCAGCGACGCCGAGGAGCCCCTGACGTACCAGCGGTGGCAGAAGGTCTGGCGTCCCGTCCGTAAGGCCGCTGGAACCAACATGGGCACTCACGATTTCCGCCACTTCTTCGCCAGCGCCCTCATTGCCGGGGGCGCGAGCGTGAAACAGGTGCAGGCCGCGCTCGGGCACGAGAGCGCGGCGGTGACGCTTCGGACCTACACGCACCTCTGGCCCGGAGACGACGACCAGACTCGGGCGGTCATCGAGACCACGCTGAGCGGCTTGCGGACCGTGTGCGGACTGCCTGATACCGAGCCGAACGAAGGTCCTGCTCAGACCGCGTAAATCACCGCGACTACTTCTTGGTCTCCCAGAAGATCTTGTCGATGTCGGCGATCTGGTTGAGGAGTCGCTCGCCGACTGCGACGTCGTTGGTCTTCTTCGCCTCGCCCGCTGTCTTGGTCGCCTTCCAGAAGAGGTCGTTCAACTCGGGGTGCTTCTCGAGGTGCTCGGGCTTGAAGTAGTCGGTCCAGAGGACCCAGAGGTGGTGCTTGACCAGATCCGCCCGCTCCTCCTTGATGAACGCCGCACGGACCTTGAAGTAATCGTCGTCGGAGGCGTTTGCCTTCTCCATGATCGCCTTCACGGACTCCGCCTCGATCCTCGCCTGCGCCGGGTCGTAGATGCCGCACGGCAGGTCACAGTGGGCGTGCACGCTCCGCGGCGGGAAGATCCGGTCGACGAGCGTCAACAGTCGGTCTGCGGTCCGCATGGGCATTGCTCCTTTGCGTCGGCCGGGATCCTGCTCGTCGGTCGCAGGTCGCCCGGAACGGGTCTGCTACAGGGGTAGTACAGAGTGGGTCATGACCCCGTGTTCGGCCACCTTACCCAGGTTCCTCCCGGGCCGAACAGGCCGAACAGGCCGAACCGTCCGGGCTGTCGGCAGTGCGCGGCCGTTCGCACGGACCCTGGTCGGGGCACTCGCCACCGCCGCGGCTGTATGGGTGGTGAGCCGGTCGGTGGTCCGGGTCGAGGTGGCCGGCAACTCGATGGTGCCCGTACTCGTGGCGGGGGATCGGCTGGTGGTCGTACGGCTGCCCGGCGTTCCGCAACCCTGGCCGCAGCCCGGCGCTTTGGTCGCCGTACGCGACCCGCGCGAGCCGGGGCGGGTCCTCGTGAAGCGGGTCGCTTCGGTCGATCGCCGGGCCGGCGCCCTCGAGGTGCGAGGCGACGCTGCTGATGCAAGCACCGACAGTCGAAATTTCGGTCCGCTGACACGCTCGGACCTGGTCGGCCGGGTGGTCTATCGCTACGCCCCGGCCGAAAGGAGCGGCCTTGGGCCATGGCCGGCGGAGTACGATCCATCGTGATGCCGAGCCACCGCGAAGACCTCAGCCGACTCATTGCGGGCGACTACCTCGACGGATTCGAGAAGCGGCCCGTCGAGGAGATCCGAGCCATGCGCGCCGAGTGCCAGGAGGCAGAGGTGGCCCTCTCCTACCTGCGCCGCCTGGTCCAGGGCCGTCTCGACATCGTCCACACCTACCTCGACCCGCCGCCCGGCGATTCCTCCCCCGACCTCTCCACCATCGTGTCGGAGCTGCCCGGGATTCTTGCCGGCCCGGGACGCCCACCAGGCCCGGGCCATCTACCGATGCTCCTTTCTCCGGACACCGAGGAGTCCGACCTCACTTCCCAGCTCGACGAGATCCTCGACGCCGAGGAGATCGGGAACCTGGCGGAGCACGACCGGGCGACGCTCGCCGAGCTCTCTCAGCGGCTCGAGACCCTCGAGCGCAATGTGTCCTACGACCGCCGCGCGCTGCACGTAGTGATCGACCGGCTCCAGGCCGAGATCGTCGAGCGGTACAAGTCCGGGCGCGCGTCGGTCGACGGCCTTCTCTCGTGAAGGAGCTTCCCGACCGCTTCAACGAGCTCGGCGAGTTCATCCGCGAGCAACGCAACTCGGCCCGCCTTTCCCTTCGGCGGCTGTCGGAACTCGCCGGCATCTCGAATCCGTACCTGAGCCAGATCGAACGAGGGTTGCGACGGCCGTCGGCGGAGATCCTCCAGCAGATCGCGAAGGCCCTCCGAATCTCTGCCGAGACCCTCTACGTGCAGGCCGGAATCCTCGAGCGCCCCGACGGCGACACCGACCTCTCGCGTCACATCTTCGCCGATCGCCACCTGACCGACGAACAGCGCCAGGCCATGATGCGGATCTACCTCTCCTTCCGTCACGAGAACGACGCACAGGCCGACCACGAGCGACAAGTTTCGGCATCGCCCCACGACACGGCGGACACCCCTCCGCAGGCGCCCGACGGCGATCGTGGAGCGCCGGGCAACGGGAACGTCCCGGTCGCCGGGACTGCATCTCCCGCAGCGGGCTGAACTCGGCCTCCCGGTAGGATCGTCGGCGCATGAGGCGTCTGGCTGTCCTGTCGATGCACACTTCGCCGCTCGCCCAGCCTGGGACTGGCGACGGCGGCGGAATGAACGTGTACGTACGTGAGCTCTCGTCCGCGCTCGCACGTGCCGGTGTGATGTGCGACGTCTTCACACGGGCGTGGCGCGACGATCTTCCGGCGTCGATCACGATCGAGCCGGGCCTCGAGGTGCACCACGTGTCCGCCGGCCCACCGTCGGCAGTCCCGAAGGAATCGCTGCCTGACTTCGTCGACGAGTTCGCGGACGGCGTCCTGAAGAGTATGCGCACCGCCGCGACGTTCGGCACCGACGAGGAGTGCCCGTTCGACGCGGTGCATGCGAATTACTGGCTGAGCGGAGTCGCCGGCCATGTGATCAAGCACCAGATGAACCTCCCTCTCGTCTCGACCTTCCACACCCTCGACCGGGTGAAGGCAGAGGAGAGCCCGGAGGAGCTCGAGGCTCACGAGTCCTATCGACGGGCCGAAGCCGAGGCGACGGTGATCCGGTGCTCGGACACTGTGCTTGCGTCGTGTTCGGTGGAGGCAGCGCAACTTTCCGATCTGTACGCGGCCGACCCGTCCCGCATCCGCATCGTCGCACCAGGCGTCGACCACGCGTTCTTCGGACCCGGGGATCGGGTCCAGGCCCGACGCGCACTCGGACTGTCCGGACCCGGTCCGCTGCTGCTCTTCGTCGGGCGGATCCAACCGCTGAAGGGGCTCGCTGTCGCGGTGGAGACGCTTGCCGCCCTCGCCGCGGACTACGAAGGCGCCCGGCTGGTCGTCGTCGGAGGCCCGAGCGGGCCGCAGGGCGAGCAAGAGCTCGAGCGGGTCCATGCCCTGGTCCACGCGCTCGGTCTTGCCGAACGGGTGAACTTCGTGTCCCCGCGTCCCCACGAGCTGCTCTCGACCTACTACCGCGCGGCCGATGTCTGTCTCGTCCCGAGCCGCTCCGAGTCCTTCGGCCTCGTCGCGCTCGAGGCAGCGGCATGCGGCACTCCCGTCGTCGCGTCGGACGTCGGTGGCTTGCAGAGCCTCGTCGACCACGGCCGGACCGGATTCCTCGTCGAAGACCCGTCGTCGCCCGGCGCGTTCGCGGCGTGGGTGCGTCAGATCCTCGCCGAACCCTTGCTGGCCGAGCGGCTGGGGACCGGGGCGGTCCTGCGGGCGCGGCGGTACACATGGGCGCGCGCCGCGCACCTGCTCCGCGAGATCTACGCCGAGCTCACCGTCGGCCGACTCGTCGAGTGCTCGTGAGCGACGCCTGGGAAGGATTGCTCGACCTCGACAGCCGAGACGAGATCTGCCGGCTGATCGACGACTGGGCGGCGCGCGAGCTGGCCAAGGGCGGCGCGCTCGTCGCGGTGGACCGGCAGGCCGGTGGGGACCCGGTGACCGGGGCGCCACGGTGGTACCTCCGGCTGCGCGGGGAGGAGAAGGAGTTCGTGACCGTGTGGTTGACGCTCCGCCAGCGAACTCTCCACTACGAGACACAGGTGATGCCCGCACCCGAGACCAACATCGAGGCCACCTTTGAGTACCTCCTCAAGCGCAATGCCGATCTCGCCGGTATGTCGTTCGCGCTCGGTCCCGAAGATGCGGTCTACCTGGTCGGCCGGGTGCCGGTCGCACGTGTCGACGACGGCGAGCTCGACCGGATCATCGGTGCGGCCCTCGCCTACACCGACGAGTGCTTCCCGACCGCGATGTCGCTCGGCTACGAGGGCCGGTACCGGCGGCGCCCGCCCTCTGAGCGCGCCGCCGCGAGGTGAGCGCCGCGCAGTGAGCCCGGTGGAGTGAGCGCCAGCGCGGTGAGCGGCGACGAACCGGGCGGCTCGCCGGGCCGCTGGTAGCGTTCCCGCATGACACCGAAGTTGCTGGTCGTCGGGGGTGGAACGATGGGTGCGGCCCTCCTCTCCGGCTTGGTGTCGGGCGGCTGGGCGGAGGCGTCGGAGCTCGCAGTCTCCGATCCGGATCCGAGCCGGCGCGAACTGCTGACCCGCACCCTGCCCGGTCTCACCATCGTCGACGCGCCAGTCGCTGCTGACGACGCCGTGCTCGCGGTCAAGCCCGAGGTGGCCGAGGCCGCGCTCCGCACCCTTGCCGGGGTCGGTGTCACACGGGTGCTGTCGATCGTCGCCGGTCTGTCGACCGGTCGTCTCGAGGCGGCGCTCGGGAGCGGCAGGGTGGTCGTGCGCGCCATGCCCAACGCGCCGGCGAGGATCGGTGCGGGAGTCGCCGCGATATCGGGGGGGAGCGCGGCGAAGGTCGCCGACCTCGACTGGGCAGAGGGCGTGCTCGGGGCGGTCGGGAGCGTCGTCCGGGTGCCGGAGCGCCATCTCGACGCGGTGACCGCACTCTCGGGCTCCGGTCCTGCCTACGTGTTCCTGGTCGCCGAGGCGATGATCGAGGCCGGCGTGAGCGCGGGCCTCAGTCGAGAGATGAGCCGCTCGCTCGTGACCGGCACCGTGCTCGGCGCGGCGCGCATGATGGACGAGACCGGCGACGAGCCGGCCGAGCTCCGCGCCGGGGTGACCTCGCCGGGAGGTACCACCGCAGCCGCGGTGCGGACCCTCGAGTTCAAGGCGGTGCGCTCGGCATTCATCGAGGCGGTGGCGGCGGCCACCGAACGGTCGAGGCAGCTTGGTCGGTGACAGCCCTCCTCGGGGGAGAACGGGTGCCCCGTCGTCGGCGCCGCTCGCGGCGAGCCGCTGCTGTCTCGGCGTCCCTCGTAGCGCTCGGAGCGGTGCTCGCCGCGTGCAGCTCCTCCTCGTCACCGAGCACGACGACCGCGCTCCAGCGACTCTGAGGTCGCGCCGGACCGCGCAGTGTGTTCGGTGCGCGGACCGCCACTCGTCGGAGTGGGTGCACGGATAGATGGGAACCGGACCGCCCCGAGCCGTCTACTTCCTCTCCGACTACGGAACCGCCGACGAGTTCGCAGGCGTGGTCCGCGCCGTGCTCTTCCGGCTCGCTCCCGACGTCGCGGTGGTCGACCTCTCGCACGAGGTCCCACCGTTCGACGTGGTCGCCGGTGCCGAGATGCTTCTCCGCTGCGTCCCACATCTCGGCGCGGGTGTGGTGCTCGCGGTGGTGGATCCCGGGGTGGGGACGGACCGCCGTGGTGTGGCGGTGCACGTCGGCGGCCGACCCGGCGTCGTCTCGGCCGGGACCTCGTCAGCTGCACCGAGCTGGCTGGTCGGTCCCGACAACGGGCTGCTCGTGCGTGCGGCCGACTTCCTCGGAGGCGCCGATCGGGTGTTCGAGCTCACTCGCGGAGCCGGTCATCACGGGGCGACCTTCGACGGTCGCGACCTCTTCGCGCCGGCCGCCGCGCACCTCGCGCACGACGGGGACCCGGGCGTGATCGGTGCTCCTGTCCCGACGACGAGCCTGACGCTCTCCGAACGCGGGCCGGCAGCGGCCTCTGCCGGCCCCGGGACGGTCGTCGCATCGGTGACCTGGATCGACCGGTTCGGCAACGTGCAGCTCGACCTTGGACCAGAGCATCTCGACCGCCTCGGCCTCGCCCCGGGTGGGTGGACCGACGTCGAGCTCGAGACCCCCGCAGGTGCGCCCGCGACCGCCCGCGGCCACCCCTACTCCGCCAGGAGGGTCCGGTCGTTCGCGGAGCTCGACCCCGGAGAGCTCGGGATCCTGATCGACGCCAACGGGAGGGTGGCCCTGGTCTACGACCGGGCGTCCGCGGCAGGGGCGCTCGGGTTCGCGGGTCCGGCTTCCTTTCCGGCCGTGCGGCTCCGGGTGGCCCGCGGCGACGCCCCTGGCTGACCCGGCCCTTCGGTTGTCCGCGCCGCGCCGCCGGGCCGTACCATGCAGCCCGTGACTTCCGAGGACAACCGGGTGAGCAGCGGCGTCCGTGCCGCCCCGCCCGGGCCGGGCCGCCGGCGGATTCCCGAAGCCACCGTGGCGCGCCTGCCCGTCTACCAGCGCATCCTCGAAGAGCTGTTGCGGTCCGGCACGACGACCGTCTCCTCCGAGCTGCTCGCCTCCTCCGCGCAGGTCAACGCGGCCAAGGTGCGCAAGGACCTCTCCCTCCTCGGATCGTTCGGCACCCGCGGGGCCGGGTACGACGCGGCGTTCCTGATCGAGCAGATCGATCGCGAGCTGGGTCTCGACCGGATCTGGCCCGTGGTCATCGCGGGCATCGGCAACCTGGGGCGCGCGCTCGCCCGGTCGCAGGGCTTCGCCGCTCGCAACTTCCGCGTGGCCGCCCTCGTCGACACCGATCCCGCCATCATCGGTGAGCGCATCGACGACGTCGTGGTGCGCCACCCCGACGACCTCACGGCTCTCGCCGCGCAGCGACCTCTCGCCATCGGCGTGATCACGACGCCCGCCGCCGGCGCCCAGCGGGTCGCAGACCAGATGGTCGCCGCCGGGGTGCGGTCGATCCTCAACTTCGCTCCGCGGGTACTCGAAGTCCCAGCGGACGTGTCGCTCCGCTACGTCGATCTGAGCATCGAGCTCCAGATCATGAGCTTCTACCAATCCCGGCTGACCGGCGACGGCGCACCGGACCGGATGCCGGTCATCCGCTCGGTCGGGTTGAGCTCCAGCTCCTCGGACTGAGCCCTCCGGTCCGTGCGGGACCGGCACCGACCGGCACCGACCGGATTGCTCCCGCACGAGGGGCGAGGGCCCGGCCTGCCCGCCCCGACTGGCAGTCGCGGCACCTTCCCGCGATGCTGGTCAGAGAGCTCCTCGCACGGAGGACGGCCGGCTCCCCCCTACCCTTGAGAGACAGAAAGTGCCCGTCAGACCAGTGAGAGTGGGACAGCGAACGATGCACCGATCGGCCGGGAGGACGACCCCATGTCGGTGATCGTGGTGGGACTCGAGCAGCGCAACGTCCCGCTCGAACTGCTCGAAGCCGTCTCCATCCCCGAGCCCGACCTCGCGAAGGCCCTCGGGCGCCTCCGCGACCGCTCGAACCTCTCCGAGGCGGCCATCCTCTCGACCTGTCTGCGCACCGAGGTCTACGCGGTGGTCGAGCGCTTCCACGACGGTGTGGCCGAGCTCCAGGACTTTCTCGCGGCCGTCAGCGGCAGCCCGGTGGATGCGCTCGCCGAGCACCTCAGCATCCGCTTCGACGACGACGTCCCCGTCCACCTCTTCTCGGTGGCGTCCGGGCTCGACTCGGCGGTGGTCGGCGAGTCCGAGGTCCTCGGGCAGGTGCGCCGCGCATGGGAGAAGGCACAAGACGAGGGATCGTCGGGGCCGATGCTCGCAGCGCTCTTCCGCCACGCGGTCGAGACCGGCAAGCGAGTCCGCTCCGAAACCGCCATCGCCCGCGGGGTGACCTCGATGTCCCATGGCGCGGTCGCGCTCGGCGCGGGGCGGCGCCCGGGAGGTCTCGGCGGTGCGCGGGTCCTCGTGATCGGAGCAGGAGAGATGGGAGCCGGCGTGGCCCAGGCACTCGACGGCCACGGTGCCGCCGAGTTGGTGATCGCGAACCGCACGGCCGATCGAGGCGGGGAAGTGGCCGCCGCGCTGCCCGCATCGGTGGCCGGCAAGGTCCGCGCCGAGTCCGCCGACGACCTCGCCCCACTTCTCGTGGCGGCCGACGTCGTCTTCTCGACGGTCGGCGTGACCCATCCGATCATCGACCGCCCGATGCTGGCGGATGCTGCGGCCGCACGCGGCCGCGCGGCACCGCTGCTGGTGGTCGACCTCGGCGTGCCGCGCAACGTGGAACCCGCCGCCGGCGCGCTCGAAGACGTCGAGCTCCTCGATGTGGAGGACCTGCGGGCTGCGGTCGCCGACGCGCTCTCCGGTCGCCGAGAGGAAGTGACCGCCGCGACCGAGATCGTCGCCGAGGAGGTCGAGCGTTTCCGCACCGCTGCACGCGCTCGGGACGCAGCGCCGATCATCTCGGCGATGCGGTCCCGGGTGGAGGACGCACGCCGCGCCGAGGTCGCGAAGCAGCGGGGGAAGCTCTCCGAGCTCACCGACGAGCAGTGGGAACAGGTGGACGCGACCACGCGAGCGGTGGTCGCCAAGCTGCTGCACCGGCCGACGGTCGCTCTCAAGTCGGCGGCCGGGACACCGAGAGGCGAGCGACTGGCCGAGGCACTTCGGACCCTCTTCGACCTCTAAGCCGTGCCCGGTCCGGCACTGCCATGAGCGAAACGGCCGTGCTCCGGTTGGCGACGAGGGGCTCGCCGCTCGCACGCTGGCAGGCGGAACGAGTCGGTTCCCTCCTGGAGGCCCACGGGATCGAGACCCGTCTGCTGGTGGTCGAGACCGAAGGGGATCGGCGGCGCGACGTACCCATCGACCGGCTCGGCGGGCAGGGCGTCTTCGTGAAGGAGGTGCAGGCCGCGGTCGTCCGCGGCGACGCGGACGCCGCGGTGCACTCGGCGAAGGACCTGCCGGCCTCGGACCTGTCCGGCGCGCCAGGCTTGGTGCTCGCAGCGTTCCCCGAGCGGGCGGACCTCCGCGACACGCTGATCGGCGGGACCGTCGAGACCCTTCCGACCGCCGCCACCGTCGCCACGGGATCGGCCCGGCGGCGCGCGCAGCTCGGCGACTTCCGGCCCGATCTTCTCTTCGCGGACCTGCGCGGGAACCTCGCAACGAGGATCGCCACCGCGGGAACCGGCGGGGTCGCCGCGGTGGTGGTCGCGCAGGCGGCGCTCGACCGTCTCGACTGGCGCGCGCCGGCCGGAGTGGTGGCCGAGGTGCTCGAACCCGAACTGATGGTGCCCCAGGTCGGCCAGGGCGCGCTCGCGGTCGAATGCCGCGGCGGCGACGCCGAGACGCTCGCCGCGCTCTCGGCCATCGACGACCCGATCGTCCGCCGCCTGGTGGCCGCCGAGCGCGCCTTCCTCGCCGAGCTCGGTGGCGGGTGCACACTGCCGGTGGGTGCCTTCGCACAGCTCGTTGCGACGGCGAGGACCGCGGAGGGGGGCACCGTGGAGGGGAGCACCGCCGATGGCCCACAAGAGGTCATGCTGTCGGGGATGCTCGCCGGCTGGGGAGGGACCGTGGTCCTCCGGCACCGCCGTCGTGGCGACGACGGCGAGGAGCTCGGCCGCGAGGTCGCGCGGTATCTGCTCGAGCGTGCGAACGAGGGCACGAGGGTCGATGGCGACGGCGTGTCCGAGAAGCGCCCCGCCGTGCGGGCGTGAGCGTCGCGCTGGTCGGGGCCGGTCCCGGCGATCCGGGACTGCTCACCCTGCGCGGACGCGAGTTGCTCGTGAGTGCCGACGTGGTCATCCACGACCGTCTCGTCACTCCCGAACTGCTCGGGTTCGCGTCGGCGAAGGCTCTGCTGATCGACGTCGGCAAGCGCCCGGGTGACCCCGGCCGGCAGGCGGCCATCAACGACCTGATGGTCGAGCATGCGCGCGCCGGGCGTGCGGTGGTGCGTCTGAAGGGTGGCGACCCTTTTCTCTTCGGGCGGGGAGGCGAGGAGGCTGCAGCGCTTCGCGAAGCGGGCGTCGACTACGAGGTCGTGCCGGGAGTCTCCTCGGCGTTCGCGGTTCCCGCCGCCGCCGGTATCCCGGTCACCCACCGCGAGCTGTCCGCCTCGGTCTCGGTGGTCACCGGCCACGCAGGCGAGCCCGACGAGCCGGGGGGCGTCGACTGGGAGTCGCTCGGGCGAGCCGGAGGGACACTCGTGATCCTGATGGGAATGGCCGACCGCAGCGAGATCGCCGCACGCCTGCTCGCAGCGGGACGGACACCGACGACGCCGGTCGCGGTCGTGCATTGGGGCACGACCGGCGCCCAACAGGTCGTCCGTTCGACACTCGGGGAGCTCTCGGAGATCGAGCTGCCGGCTCCCGCGGTGATCGTGGTCGGCCCGGTGGCGGGTCTCGACCTCGGCACGACCCGCGTGGCCGGTCCTGCGTGAGCGAGGGCACGCTCAACGGCCGAACGGTGGTGGTCACGCGGGCGCGGGACCAGGCGTCGCGGATGGTCGAGCGGCTCGCGTCGCTTGGTGCCGCGGTGGTCGAGTTGCCGGTCATCGCCACCGGGCCGCCGGCCGACGGCGGCGCCGCGCTCGCAGAGGCCGCCGAGGGTCTCGCCGCGGGCCGGTACGGCTGGGTCGCGCTCACCTCGGCCAACGCGGCGAGCCGGCTCCTCGAGTCGCTCGGACCCCACGCAGGTCGTGTGCCGGCGAGTTGGGCGGCACTCGGCGAGGGAACCGCCACGGCGCTCCGTGGGGCCGGCATCGAGCCTGCGGTGGTGGCCGACGTCGCCACCTCGGCCGGACTGGTCGACGCGTTCCCACCCCTTCCGCCTGGGGCAGGCCCGACCCGCACGGTGCTCTTCCCGCGGGCGGAGGAGGTGCGCGGCGAGCTGGCCGCCGGTTTGCGTGCGAACGGGTGGGACGTCGACGAGGTCGTCGCCTACCGCACGGTCGCGGCCACGCCTCCGTCGGACGCGGTCGAGCGCGCCCGTCGTGCCGACGCGATCGCGTTCACCTCGTCGTCGACGGTGGCGCACTCCTTACGCGTCCTCGGACGCGACGGCGTCCCGCCGACCGTCGCGTCGATCGGGCCCTCCACCTCGGACACCGCGCGCGAGGCCGGTCTCGAGGTGACCGTCGAGGCGGCGTCGCATACGATCGACGGCCTGGTGGACGCGCTGGCGCGGGTACTCGGCGGGACACCATCACGTGACGCTGCGCGCGGCGGAGAGCAAAGACCCTCACGGTGAGCGCGGTCCTCACCCCCTCCCGCACACCGCCCGACGCTCGTCGTGAGCGGCGGTGGTTGGCCGCCCGGTGGGCCGCCCTCGACAGCAGCCGGATGCGGACCTTTTGGCTCGTCTGCGCGGCGGTCCTCTGCGCTCAGTTCGTCGGCATCGCCGTCTACAGCACCTATCTCTACCGGCGGTTCGACCTGACCGACGACTTCGCGACCTACGCCCAGGCATGGTGGGCGATCGGGCACGGCCATCTCGACCCGATCGACACCATCCAGACGCCGACCTACCCGTTCTGGCAGAGCCATTTCGAGCTCGCGATGTGGCCGATCGCGCTCGTCGGCAGAGTCTGGCCCCACCCCGTCCAGCTGCTCTGGCTCCAGGACGCCGCCCTCGTCGCGGCCGAGTCCGTCGCGATGGCCTGGGTCGCCGCGGCCTGCGCTGTACGTGCCGCGGGCGCACGCACCGTCGTCGCTCTCGTCGCGCTCGCGTTCTTGGTGGTCAACCCGTGGTGGTACCTGGCCGCATCCTTCGACGTGCACTTCGAGACCATCGGGCTTCCCCTCGTCGTGTTGTCGGCCTACTCGCTGTGGAGGGGACGACCCCGGACCGCGGTCGTGGCAGCCGCGATCGCGCTGCTCTTCGGCGACGTGGTCGCGGTCGGGACGCTCTGCGTCGGCGTGGCGGGGCTGGTCTCGCGCCATGCGCGGCGGAGGAGCGGTTGGAAAGCGCCGCTCACCGTCGCGCTCGTCTCGGCCGGTTGGGTGCTGCTTGCGACGGTGCTCGTGGCCAACAAGGGCAGCGGGATCGTCACCAACTACGGGTACCTGGTCGGTGCGGCGCCGGACGCGAGCAGCGGGTGGGTCGTGGTCCACCTGCTCCTCCATCCCTTCCACGTCCTGCACGCACTCGTCGACCGGATCGGCGGGATCGGGCGGGTGGTGGCCTCGGCCGGGCTCGTCGGCGTGGCGACGCCCTGGGGGCTCTTCGTTGCGCTCGGCACGCTCGTCCCGACCGCACTCAACGCCAACAAGGCGTTCCTCTCACCGACCATCGCGTTCCAGACGCTCGCGGTGATCCCCTTCGTCTTCGTCGGGTCGGTCCTCCTGCTCCTCCGGATCGCCCGGGCCGCCCCTGCCGCGTTCGAGGCCGACGCCCGGCCCACCGGGGGCGCGCCCGCGGGGGAGCGCGCCGATCCGGCCGAGGAGGCCGACCGCCCGACCGCCCGGTCCTGGCGAGTGGCCGTGGCGGTCGTGCTCGCCGCGGTGCTCGTCACGATCGCGCTGGTGCAGAGCGTGCCCCTCTACCGCACCGTCCGAGCCGACTGGTGGCGGGTCGACGGAGCGACCGCCGCCGCGCTCGCGACGGCGGTCGGCCGTGTGCCGGCAGGCGCGGAGGCTGTTGTCTCTCAGGGGGTGATCGGCCGCTTCGCCGCTCGCCCCGAGCTGTACCCGTTGCTGGCTTCGCCGCAGCGGTTTCCGGTGCGCGCCGGTGAGGTGGACTTCGTGATCGTCCCCTCGGCCGGGATCGAGTCGATCCCCGCGGGGGCGGCCGAGCAAGTGCGTGCGAGCCTCCTCGAGCACCACGGTGCGTCGGTCATCTTCGATGAGAACGGTGTGACCGTGCTCTCGTGGCACCCACCGCCGGGCGTCTCTTCGATCGTCCTGCCGTAGGCTGGACAGCCGTGCCGAGCGAACCAGCTGCGCGCATCCGATCGGACGGGGCGGGAGCGTCCTTCCCGGCCGTGCGCATGCGGCGCCTGCGACGGACCGAGGCGCTGCGGCGGCTCGTCGCGGAGGCCACCCTCTCCGTCGACGATCTCGTCGCGCCCCTCTTCGTCGCCGAGGGCATCGACGAGCCGCGACCGGTCGCGTCCCTGCCGGGGGTGGTCCAGCACACCGCAGAGAGCTGCGCGCTCGAGGTCAAACGGCTGAGCTCGCTCGGGGTGCCCGGCGTCATCCTCTTCGGGGTGCCACGACCCGAGGAGAAGGACGCCACCGGCTCGGCCTGCTTGTCACCCGACGGCATCACCGCGCGCGCCCTTCGAGCGGTGCGCGACGCGGTCGGCGACCGGGTGGTGCTGATGGCCGACTGTTGCCTCGACGAGTTCACCGACCACGGGCACTGTGGGGTCATCGACGCGGCGACCGGCGACGTCGACAACGATGCGACCATCGATCTCTACGCGCGGCTGGCGGTGGTCCAGGCTGCGGCCGGTGCCGACGTCGTCGCGCCGAGCGGGATGATGGACGGCCAGGTCGCCGCGATACGCGCCGCGCTCGACGGAGGCGGATGGACCGGGACGGCCATCCTCGCCTACTCGGCCAAGTACGCCTCGGCCCTCTACGGGCCATTCCGCGATGCAGCGGGTGTGCAGATCACCGGTGGCGGCGACCGAACGGCCTACCAGCAGGACGCGCGCAACCGGCGCGAGGCCCGTCGGGAGGTCGCGCTCGACGTCGAGGAAGGTGCCGACATGGTCATGGTGAAGCCGGCGATGACCAACCTCGACGTGCTGGCCGAGGTGCGTGCCGCGGTCGACGTGCCGGTGGCCGCCTACCACGTGAGCGGCGAGTACGCGATGGTCAAGGCGGCGGCCGCCAACGGCTGGCTCGACGGTCCCGCGGTCGCGCTCGAGCAGCTGACTGCGCTCAAGCGCGCGGGGGCCGACTTCGTGCTGACCTACTTCGCGGCCGAGGTCGCCGAGGTGGTGGGTGGCTGACCACGACCGCTCGGAGGCGCTGTTCGCCCGGGCACGCGAGGTCATCCCCGGCGGCGTCAACTCACCGGTCCGTTCGTTCCGGTCGGTTGGCGGCCATCCCTACTTCGTCACGCGGGGGCGAGGTGCCTACGTCTGGGATGCCGACGGCAATCGCCTGCTCGATCTCGTCCAGTCCTACGGTGCCTCGATCCTCGGCCACGCAGACCCCGTCGTCCTCGAAGCTGTGGAGGCGGCGGCGCGGTCCGGGACGACGTTCGGCGCGCCGACCGAGGGCGAGGTCCTCCTCGCCGAGGAGATCTGCGACCGGGTCCCCGGTTGCGAGCAGGTCCGACTGGTGTCGTCGGGCACCGAAGCCGCGATGAGCGCGATCCGTGTGGCCCGCGGTTTCACCGGCCGCGCGCGCATCGTCAAATTCGCCGGCTGCTACCACGGCCATTCCGACGGCCTCCTCGCGGCCGGGGGGAGTGGGGTCGCCACCCTCGGTCTCGTCGGGTCGGAGGGGGTGCCCTCCTCGGCGGTCGCGGACACGGTCGTCGCGCCCTACAACGAGGTGCCCGAGCTCGACGAGCGGGTGGCATGCGTCATCGTCGAGCCGGTCGCCGCCAACATGGGGCTCGTTCCACCTCGTCCCGGGTTCCTCGAGGGCCTGCGTGCTGCGTGCGACGACGCCGGTGCACTCCTGGTGTTCGACGAAGTCATCACTGGCTTCCGCGTGGGCCCGGCCGGAGCCTCCGAGCGGTTGGGGGTTCGTCCCGACCTCTGGTGTTTCGGCAAGGTGATCGGCGGGGGATTGCCGGTCGGGGCGTTCGGCGGGAGGGCCGAGGTGCTCTCGGTGCTCGCCCCCGAAGGTCCGGTGTACCAGGCGGGCACGTTGTCGGGGAACCCGCTCGCCACCGCGGCCGGCCTCGCGGTGCTCAGCGCGCTCGGCCCCGAGTCCTACGACGCCCTTTCGTCGCGGGTTGCTCCTTTCGCCGTCGAGCTCGAGGAGGTCCTTTCCACCGCGTTGGCGAAGGCGGGCACCGCCGACGATGCCGGAAGACCACTGGTCGCGCAGGTCCCGGTCGTCGGTCCGCTCTTCGGACTCTTCTTCGTGCCGGCCGGTACCGGACCGGTCGCCGACTACGAGGGTGCCGTCGTGTCCGCGGCCACCGGTGTCTACCGCAGGCTGTTCACCGCGATGCTCGAACGGGGCGTCGCGCTCGCACCGGGGCCCTACGAGATCGCCTTCCCTTCGATGTCCCATCGCCGGGCGGAGCTCGACCTGGTGCTCGACGCCGCCTCGGACGCGATCGGCGAGGCCCTCGGCAGCTGACGCCGGGCCGGCAGGGTCCGTCGATTGCGCGCCTCGGTGGGCCAGTATGAACGGGTGTCAAACAACGCCGGCGACGCCCAAAAGTAGTGAAGAGCAGGGACAAAGGATCGGGGGCGGCTGCAACATGCGCGCCGAAGGTCCTTGCCGAGGGCTCGCCGACGGCGACAGGATGACCGAAGCGGCTTGATCGAGCCGGGACGCGCCCCGGCGACGAAGGAGAGGTCCATGACCGTCGGAATCACAGAACTGCCTCCCGAGGGGATGCAGTTGGGCGGTGTCGCCCTCGCTGGTGACACCGAGCGGGGCACGAAGACGACCGAGGGGCTCAGCCTGTTGTTCACCTCCGCGGGCATCACCGTGCAGGGTCCCCAGCCCCAGATCGAACGCCTTCTCGTCTGGTCCGGGCTCGACTCGGCCGCGTGCAACGAGAAGATCGAGCTTTCCGACGGCCGGAGCGCGGCCGTGATGGAGCTCACCTCGGGAGGTCAGTCGATCAGGTTCCTGCTCCCGAGCGAGACGGTCTCACCCGGCCAGGCCGCTTATCTCGACCAGGCACTGCCGGCGTGGCTCGCGCGTTACCGGATGATGGGTACGGAACCCACCTCGACTGCGGCGACCGGCGCAGAAGGGCCACGCGAAGGCGAGTCCACGACACCGACCAGCGCGAGTACGGTTCCGACCCCGACCGCACCGGGTGCCGCTCCGACCGAAGCGGCCGACGACGCGCCGGCGAGTCCGCGCATGTCGCCCGCAGCGGGTGCGGGAGCAGCTGCGGCCGCCGCGGCTGCGGGTGTCGGCGCCGCGGCGAGCGGATCCCCCAACGGGGCCGCGGAGGACACGGCCGAGACGGCGGTGTCCTCCGCCCCTCTGTCGCCCGCATCTACGCGACCCGACGCACCAGCTCCACCGTCCGCGTCCAGCGCACCACCACCTCCGTCCAGCGCACCACCACCTCCGTCCAGCGCTGCACCCCCTCCGTCCAGCGAACTGCCGCCTCTGTCCAGTGCTCCTCCGCCTCCACCTCCGCCTCCACCTCCTCCGCCGGCTGCGGCCCGGCCGCCTGCCCCACCGATCGGGGCCGTCGGGGCACTGACGCCCCCGGCTGGCGGACCGGTGGCTCCGGGCGAGCCCCCTTCTCAGGGATGGGACCTGCTCGGTGACGCGTCACCAGAGCCCACGGCGTGGGACGATCCGCCGCTCGGCCAGGCCGCGCCACCCGCACCGCCGAAGAAGCGGCGGTGGCGGCGCTCACGTTCGGCTGCCGAGGAGGTGGCGCCCGCGGGAATGTTCGCGGTCGCCGCGCCACCGCCGGAACCCCCCGAAGAACCCGTTCCCCTCCACATGACCCTCCCGCCGCCCCCCACCGAGGAGGGACCGGCGCCCGAGGCCCGCGGCGGTTTCCGCTGGCGGCCCCCGACTCGCCGTGAGCCGAAGCCGTCGCCGGAGCCGATGCCGGAGCCGGAGCTCGGGCCCGAAGCGGAACCGGTCGCGTTCATGGCTGCCGAGCACGAGAGCGTGACCGGCATACCGACCGGACCGGGCGAGGTGGTCGTCCTCTCCGCCGCCGCGACGAAGAAGAAGCAAAAGAGGGAGAGGAAAGGCGAGCGACAGCTCGAGCCCGGCGACAAGCCGCGTTCCGACGGACGCCGGCGCTCGGTGACCATGCTGTTGGTCGTCGCCTTGGTGCTGGTGGCCGGCGGCATCGCCTACTTCGCGGTGAAGAAGACGAACAACAACACGACCACCTCGTCGCCACCGACGACGAGCGCGGTCGCCGCCGACGCCGCGCTGGCAACCTCGATCAACCTCCGCCTGGCCGACCTCCCACCCGGCTGGGCCCGCGTCCCGCCGTCCACTCCCGCCGCCCGCCCCCTGGCCGCGCCGCTCCAGGCGCAGCGGACCGCCGACACTGCACTCGCCGGCTGCCTCGGCATCCCCGTCTCGACGGCCTCGGGACTCTTCGGCGGGGTGGCACTGCCCGGCGAGTCGTCGACCTCCGTGTCGCCGACCTTCCAGGACAGCTCGTCGACGGGCTTCCAGATGCACTCGACCACGACGGCCATGACATCCGCAGCCCAGGTGCAGTCCCTCGCCGCACCGTTCGCCTCGGCGAGCTTCGTACCCTGCTACTCACAGCACCAGAGCGCGCTGGTCGCCGCCGCGTCGCCGGGGTCGGTCGCACAGCTGCAGGTGGTCACGTTGCCCGCTCCGGCAGGGGTCAAGGCCTACGGCTACCTGACCAACATCACCACCGCGAGCGGCGGGAAGGAAGTGGTCGGACAGGCGTTCATGTTCGGTGGCCGGGTGACGTCGCTGCTCGAGCCGACCACGGAGGGCCCGCCGGTCCCCTCGTCTGCGTTCGTCCCCGCCTACGACGCGATGGTCGCCCGGATCGCGACCGCGTCGAGGTAGCGATCCGGATCAGGCGTCGCTCGGCGCGAGGCGTGCGATGAGCGCGAAGGCCTGGTAGGCGCGCTCGGAGAGCCCGAGCTCGTCGGGCTGCAACAGGTTGGCCATGATCATGAAGACCATGGACATGAGCGGTTCGTAGCGCATGCCCGACTCGACGCAGATGCGCATGAGCTCGGGCCGGCTGATCATCCGGATGAACGCCCGCGCCACCCGGTAGTAGAGGCCGTAGGCCTCCTCGAGGCGGGTCTCGTAGCGGGCGAGCGCCTCGGTCCCCCCGCCGGCGAGCGCTTCACCGACCGACGCGGCCGCGAGGCGTCCCGTCTCGTAGCCGTACGCGATCCCCTCGCCGTTGAAGGGGTTGATCGCGCCGGCGGCGTCGCCGATCACGAGGGTGGTCGGGCCGATCCGGGGGCCGACCGACAGACCCATCGGCAGCTTCCCTCCGGTCGGAGGTCCGAGCGAGGTCGCCGGTGAGAGCTCCCACTCCTTCGGGGCCCAGGCGACGAAGTGTTCCATCAGCGTGGAGGTGTTGATGCCCTTCCACCGCCGGTCGGTCGAGAGCAGACCCACCCCCACGTTCACTCGTCCGTCGCCGAGCGGGAAGATCCACCCGTAGCCCGGGATGACCTTGCCGTCCGCGTCGCGGATGTCGAGGTGCGACTCGATGAACGGCGCGTCGTGCCCGGGAGAGGTGTAGTAGCCGCGCAGCGCCATTCCCATCGGCTGCCGCCGGTTGCGCGACGAGCCGAGCGCGCGGCCAAAGCGCGAGTTCGCGCCGTCGGCGACGACCACGTAACGCGCCCGTACTTCGCGGGTCGCACCGGTCGAGTCGCGGACCGACGCGCCGACACAGGCCGGCAGCGCGGGATGCTGGTCCGGTGACGCCGCCGCCCCTGCGCCGAGGCTCCCCCGCGGGCCGGTTCCCTCGGCGAGGATCGGCTCGAGCGCCTCGGTCCCCTGCCAGACGGTCGCGCCGGCCTTGGCCGCCACATCGCTGACCAGTCCGTCGAGGTCGTGACGGGTGATCACGTACCCGTACGCGGGGAAGCTCGGGTGCTCGGGCCACGGCAGCTCGAGCACCCTGCCGAACGCGTAGGAGCGCAGTCCGCGATAGCAGTGCGCGCCGGCGAGCGCTCCCTCGATCCCCATGTCCGCGATCTGCCGGACCGAGCGCGGGGTGAGCCCGTCGCCACAGGTCTTCTCACGCGGGAACACCTTCTTCTCGACGAGGGCGACGTCCCAGCCGGCCTCCGCGAGCCAGTAGGCGCATGCCGACCCCGAGGGGCCGCCTCCGACGATCAGCACGTCGTAGAGGTGGTCGGCCCCGTTGACGCCGGCGTGCTCTTCGGGGCGCCGGGTCGACGCCGCGGCCCTCGCCGGCCGGACCGTGGTGCCGGCGTCCTTGCTCGGGGCGCTCACGGCCCCAATCGTAGGTGCGCGTGCTGTGCGCGGTACAACGCCGTCCTACAGGGATTTTGGGTGCAGGGGCGGGCTACTTCTCGATGTGCCTCCCGGAAGAGCACCGTGGTAGAACACGACGTTGTGGACGACTATCTGCCGATCCTGATTCTGCTCGTCCTGGCCCTGATCTTCGCAGCCGGCTCCTTCGTCGCCTCGGGCCTGCTCGCTCCCTCCAAGCGACCGACCGCGGCCAAGACGGCTCCGTACGAGTGCGGCATCGTGCCGAACGTCGAGCCGCCCACCCGGTTCCCCGTGCGCTTCTACCTCGTTGCGATGATCTTCATCATCTTCGACATCGAGATCGTCTTCTTGTACCCGTGGGCGGTCGTGTTCCACCAGCTGGGCTCCTTCGGCCTGATCGAGGTCGTCGTCTTCGCGGCGGTGGTGTTCATCTCCTTCCTCTTCCTGATCAGCAACGGTGCTCTCCACTGGGGCCCGGCCAAGCGGCTGGTCGACGCTATGCCGCCCCGGACCTCGAGCTCGACCATCGCGAGGATCAGAGTCCCGACTCCGGTCGGCGCGCCGACGGCGGGGGGCGCCGCGGCTTCGGCGGCTCCTCCGGTCAGGCGGCCGGCTGCTCCCGAGGACCCGTCCGTCGAACCAGGCACCGCACCGACCGGGCCCGGCCGGGCGGCGTAGCCCGGAGGCGAGAGCGGGACATGGGTCTCGAGGATCTCCAGCACAACTTCTTCACCGGTCACCTCGAGGATCTCGTCAAGTGGGCGAGGACCTACTCGATGTGGCCGGCGACCTTCGGTCTCGCGTGCTGCGCGATCGAGATGATGTCGGTGGGTGCGGCCGACTTCGACCTGGCGCGCTTCGGGATGGAGGTCTTCCGCGCCTCGCCGCGTCAGGCCGACCTTATGATCGTCGCCGGGCGGGTCTCCCAGAAGATGGCCCCGGTCCTGCGCCAGGTCTACGACCAGATGATGGAGCCGAAGTGGGTGCTCTCGATGGGGGTCTGCGCGAGCACCGGCGGGATGTTCGACAATTACGCGATCGTCCAGGGCGTCGACCAGGTCGTCCCCGTCGACGTGTACGCCCCCGGCTGCCCGCCGACGCCGGAGACCCTGATGCACGCCATCCTCACCCTCCACGCGAAGGTTCGCGCCGAGGACATCACCCGCCGTCAGGGAGTCGAGGTCGGCACGAGGCCGGTCGACCTCGACAGCGCCGAGGGCCGTCACACCGACGACGCAGGCGCCGATGACGACGAGACGACCTCGGGGTGGAACCCGGACCGCCCGGACGCGGTCCGCCTCGGGACCCCGAAGCGCAATCCGGTCATCGCGCGCAGCGTCGGCGAGCCCCTGTGACGACGTCCCCTGCCGACGTGACCGCGGTGGCCGGCTCGGGCGAGCTGCTGTTCCCGACCCGCGCCCAGTACTTCGACCTGGTGAGCGGGCTCCGTGACAGCGGCTTCGAGATGTGCGCCGACCTCTGCGGCGTCGACTACCTCTCGCACCCGGGGCGGCAGCTCCCCGAAGGGGTCGCGCCCGAGCGATTCGAGGTGGTGGTCAACCTGCTCTCGCTCAGCCAGGCCCGTCGGGTTCGGGTCCGGTTGCAGGTGCCGGAGTCGGACGCGGTCGCGCCGTCGCTGTTCGATCTCTACCCGGGCACCGAGGCGATGGAGCGAGAGGCCTACGACCTGTTCGGGATCGTCTTCGAAGGCCACCCCGACATGACCCGCATCCTGATGCCCGAGGATTGGGAGGGTCATCCCCTCCGGAAGGACTACGGGGTGGGTCGAGTACCGGTCCAGTTCAAGGGAGCACCCGGGCCGAGATGAGCACGACGGGAACCGACCTTCCCGCCGGTGGCTCGGACGAGCCGCCCGCACTACCGCACCCGGACGCGCCGCCCGACGACCCGGTCGCCGGCATGGCGTTCCTCGATCCGGATCCGGCCGGGGCGACGAAGGGCCTCGTCGCCGAGACCTCCGAGGGCGCCCAGGAGCTCTCCCGTTGGAGCGCCACCGGGCCGGGCGAGCTCCGGCGCGAAGTCGGTGCCGTCCTCCGTCTGCCAGAGGGCACCACCCTCGACCCCTCCGACATCGACATCGAGCGCTCCGACGACCAGACGATGATCATCAACATGGGGCCTCAGCACCCCTCGACCCACGGAGTGCTGAGGTTGATGATCGAGCTCGACGGAGAGACCGTGCTCCGGACCAAGCCGGTGGTCGGCTATCTGCACACCGGAATGGAGAAGACCGGCGAGGAGCTCACCTACGTGCAGGGGTCGACCAACGTCACCCGCATGGACTATCTCGCGCCGCTCTCGAACGAGCTCGTCCTCTCGATGGCGGTCGAGTCGCTCCTCGGGGTCGAACTGCCGCCGCGGGCCGAGTGGATCCGGATGCTCATGGTGGAGCTCAACCGGGTCTCGTCGCATCTGATGTGGATGGCGACCAACGGGATGGACCTCGGCTCGACCTCGATGATGATCTACGGCTTCCGCGAGCGCGAGATGATTCTCGGGTTCTTCGAGAAGACGACCGGTCTCCGGATGAACCACAACTTCATCCGTCCGGGCGGGACCGCGGCCGATCTCCCCGACGGTTGGGAGGACGACGTCAGTGTCATCTGCGACACGGTGATCCCGCGCACCGACGAATACGACGAGCTCCTGACCGGCCAGCCGGTGTTCCGCCAGCGCACCGAGGGGGTGGGGGCCATTTCGGCGGAAGAGGCGCTCGCACTCAGCCTGACCGGACCGATCCTGCGCTCGACGGGGGTCCCCTGGGACCTTCGCCGGACCATGCCCTATCTCCGCTACGACGAGGTGGATTTCGACGTCATCGTGGGCACCTACGGCGACAACTTCGACCGCTACTCGGTCCGCCTCAACGAGATCCGCGAGTCGGTGCGGATCATCCGCCAGATCGTCGAGAAAATGCCGGCGGGCGACTACCGGGTGCAGGACAAGAAGGTCACCCCGCCGCCGCGGGGACGCATCGACGAGTCGATGGAGGCGCTCATCCACCACTTCAAGGTCTTCACCGAGGGATTCCGGGTGCCGGAAGGGGAGACCTACGTCGCGGTCGAGTCACCACGCGGCGAGATCGGCTGCTATCTCGTCTCCGACGGGACGCCGAAGGCCTACCGCATGCACATCCGGGGTCCGAGCTTCGTCAACCTGCAGGGACTGCCGCTCATGATGCGGGGAGGGCTGCTCGCCGACGCGGTGGCGAACATCTCGTCCATCGACCCGGTGATGGGTGAGGTGGACCGGTGAGCGGCCCCGAACCGGTCGCGGTCGGCGCGCCCACTTCGCGAGCGGCTTCGAGCGCGACGGGTCCGCGCCACTTCTCCGAAGAGACCTGGGCGCAGGCTCGCGAGATGGTCGCGCTCTATCCCGAGCCACGGTCCGCGCTGATCCCGCTCTGTCACCTCGCCCAACAGGAGGACGGGTGGCTCACACCGGGCGCGATGGAGGACGTCGCCGCGCTGGCCGGGGTCACCCCGGCCGAGGTGTACGGGACCGCCACCTTCTACGACATGCTGCACACCGCTCCGGTCGGCACCTACCTGGTGTCGATCTGCACGAACATCGCATGCCTCTTGAACGGCGCGGTCGAGCTGCTCGAGCACGCCGAGCTCTCCCTCGGCGTCAACGCGGGCGGCACCACGCTCGACGGCGTGGTCACCCTCGAGGAGGCCGAGTGCCTCGCCGACTGCGACCGGACTCCCTGCGTGCAGGTCAACCACCGTTTCGTCGGTGGCCAGACTCCCGAGTCCTTCGACACGCTGATCGCCGAGCTGCGCGCGGGCGGGCGCCCCGGCGAGATCCCCTCCCACGGGACGCTCAACCGGGTGGTGCGCAAGGTCGGCCTCACCGCCGACCCGGCGAGCATCGCGTCGGAGCGGGCCGCGATGGCCGAAGCACAAGCGCGGCGCGCGGCCGAGGCGAAGGCGGGCTCGACCGGGTCGGGCGGAGGTGGGGCGTGACGCTCACCGACGCGCCGAAGATCGTGACCGCGCGGCTCGGATACGACGACTCGTACACCCTCGAGCGCTTCCTCGCGACCGGCGGGTACGAAGGCCTGCGCACCGCACTCGGTATGACTCCCGAGGCGGTGGCCCACGAGGTCGACACCGCGAGCCTGCTCGGTCGCGGGGGTGCGGGTTTCCCCGCAGGGCGCAAGTGGGCGATGCTGCGGAAGAACCCGGTGACCTACCTGGTGGTGAACGGGGACGAGAGCGAGCCGGCGACCTTCAAGGACCACCTGCTGATCGAGCGGGACCCCCACCAGCTGCTCGAGGGCGTGCTCATCGCCGCCTACGCGCTGCAGGTGACCCAGGTGTTCGTCTACATCCGCGGCGAGTTCGCCCTCGGGCTCGAGCGGGTGCAGACCGCGCTCAACGAGGCGTATGCACTCGGCGCCGTGGGCCCGGACATCTTCGGGTCGGGCTTCTCCGTGGACGTGGTGGTCCACCCGGGTGCCGGGGCCTACATCTGCGGCGAGGAGACCGCGCTGCTCGAGTCGCTCGAGGGCAAGCGCGGCTTCCCCCGGATCAAGCCCCCGTACTTCCCGGCGGCGATCGGCCTCTACGGCGAGCCGACCGTCGTGAACAACGTGGAGACCATGTCCAATCTCCCCTGGATCGTCCGGAACGGCGGCGCCGCGTTCGCCGCTCTGGGCGAGGGCCGCTCGACCGGGACCCGTCTCTTCGCGCTGGCCGGGCACGTCAACCGCCCCGGTGTGTACGAGCTCGAGATGGTGAAGACGACCTTCGCCGACTTGATCCACGACCCCGCGCTCGGTGGTGGAGTGCGCCACGACCGGGCGCTCAAGGCATTCGTCCCCGGAGGGGTGTCCGCACCCTGGTTCGGCCCCGACCAGATCGACCTCCCGCTCGGCCAGGACGAAGTGGGAGAGGCGGGCTCGATGCTCGGTTCGGGCTCGATCGTCGTGATGGACGACCAGACCTGTTCGGTCCGGGCGGCCTGGCGGATCACCAGGTTCTTCGCGCGCGAGTCCTGTGGGCAGTGCACCCCGTGCCGCGAGGGTGCGGGTTGGCTCGAGCGGATCCTCGCCCGGATCGAGGGAGGCGAAGGTCGTGAAGAGGACCTCGACCTCTTGCTCGACGCGAGCGACAACATCGCGCCGGGACTGACCTGGCCACCGCAGCAGACCACCATCTGCGTGCTCGGTCCTTCGATCCCCTCCTCGATCCATTCGGCGATCGAGATGTTCCGCGACGAGTTCCTCGTGCACGTCAAGGAAGGTGCCTGCCCCTATGCCTGAACCGACCGCCGCCGGGCCGGCCGACGAGCGCTTGACGTTCACCCTCGACGGACGCGAGGTCGAGGCGAAGAAGGGCGATCTGCTCATCGCCGCTGCCGAGCGCGCCGGCACCTTCGTCCCGCGGTTCTGCTACCACCCGCGCATGGCGTCGGTCGGCGTCTGCCGGATGTGCCTGGTCGAGGTCAGCGGCCCGCGCGGACCTTCCCTCCAGCCGAGCTGCTTCATCGAGGTCCAGGACGGGATGACGGTGGACACCACGTCGGAGCGGGTCAAGAAGGCCCAAGACGGCGTCCTCGAGTTCCTGCTCATCAACCACCCCCTCGACTGCCCGGTGTGCGACAAGGGCGGCGAGTGCCCGCTGCAGGACCAGACCCTCGCCTACGGCCCCGGCGAGACGCGCTTCGTCGAGGAGAAGCGCCACTTCGAGAAGCCGATCCCCATCTCGGAGCTCGTGCTGCTCGACCGCGAGCGCTGCATCCAGTGCAGCCGCTGTGTGCGCTTCGCCGACGAGATCGCGGGGGAGGCCCAGATCGATTTCATTGGCCGCGGCGAGCTGCTGGAGATCGGGATCTTCCCCGAGCTGCCCTTCACCTCCTACTTCTCGGGCAACACCGTCCAGATCTGCCCGGTCGGCGCGCTGACCGCCACGCCCTACCGGTTCGCCGCGCGGCCGTGGGATCTCGACCAGGTCGAGTCGACCTGCACCACCTGCTCGGTCGGGTGCCGGGTCGCGGTGCAGTCGTCGTCGAACCGGGTGACCCGACTGCTCGGCATCGACGCCGACCCGGTCAACCAGGGCTGGCTCTGCGACAAGGGCCGCTTCGCCTGTGACGCGGTCAACAGTGAGGAACGCCTCGTCGAGCCGTTGGTGCGCAAGGAGGGCGAGCTCGTCCCGTCCTCGTGGCACGAGGCGCTCGAAGTGGTCGCCGACGGGCTCCGCGAGGCGGCGGACCGGTCCGGGGCGGAGTCCGTGGCGGTGGTCGGTGGCGCGCGCCTCACCAACGAAGGTGCCTACGCATGGACCAAGCTCGCGAAGGGGATCCTCCGCACCGACTCGGTCGATGCGCAGCTCGGCGACGGGCTTCCCGCCGAGGTGGTGGCCGGCCTGCCGCGCGCGACCGTCGACGAAATGGCGGACGCCGACACCGTCCTCCTGCTCTCGGGTGACCTCCGCGAGGAGGTGCCGGTCCTCTACCTCCGGCTCCGCGCCGCGGTGGTCGGGGGAGCGACCTCACTGGTCGAGGTCGCGCCGCAGGGGAGCTCGCTCACCCGATACGCCGCAGCCTCGGTGCGCGCCCGGCCCGGCGAAGCCGTCGCGGTCGCGCAAGCGCTCGCCGGGAACGGCGAGGCCCCCGGATCGACCGACCGTGACGCGCTGGCCGAGGCGCGCCGGCTGCTCGCGGCGGACCGCCTTGTCGTGGTCGTCGGCCGGTCCTCCCTCGCCGAGGCGGGCGAGCTGGGGGCGGAGGCCGCACAGGTCATCGCCCGCGCCTTCCCGAATGCGCGCTTCGTGCCTGCGCTCCGACGTGGCAACGTGCACGGCGCGATCGACATGGGCATGGCCCCGGGGATGCTGCCGGGCCGGGTGACCCTCGAGGACGGTCGCCAATGGTTCGGGCGCGCCTGGGGCGCGGTGCCCGACGAGCGGGGCAGGGACACCGCGGCGATCATGGCGGCGGCCGCCGGCGGGCGGGACGGCGACGAAGGGATCGGCGCGCTGGTGTTGCTCGGTGCCGATCCGCTGCACGACTTCCCCGATCGCGACCTCGCCGAGCGCGCGCTCGAGGGCGCACGGTTCGTGGTCGCGATCGCCTCCGGCCCCGACGCGGTCACCGCGCGCGTGGACGTGGTGCTCCCGGCGGCGGAGGCTCACGAGCGGCCCGGCACGACCACCAATCTCGAAGGGCGGATCAGCCGGCTCGGCCAGAAGGTGGTCCCCCCGGGGCAGGCCTGGCCGGACTGGATGATCGCGGCCGAGCTCGCAGTCCACCTCGACGCCGACCTGGGCTTCGATTCGGCGGCGGCGGTCTGGGACGAGATCGAGCGACTCGCACCCTCCCACCGCGGCATCACCCGGGCGCTCCTCGACGAGCCGGGGTCCGCCGACGGAGTGGTCGCGCCGCTCGTGCCCCAGGAGGTGACCCTCGTCCGCCGCCCGGTCGCCCCCCTCGACCCGATCGCCGTCCCGGGAGTCGAGTCGGTCGAGTGGCAGGGGGCACCGCCGCGTGCGGGCCTGGCCGAGGCGCCGAACACGGTCTCGAGCCTCACCGGCGAGGGGACCGAAGGCCTCGAGGGAGGCGACGCCGACGCGGCCGGCGGGAGTGGCGACGCGCCGCGCCGCCCGGCATGCCTGCGCGCTCCGGTGGACCTCGGGGTACCGCGGGTCGCCGCGGCGGATGGGGAGTCGATGCGCCTCGTCGCAGGTCGCCACCTCTACGACGTCGGGTCGTCGGTCCGTGCGGTCCCCGCGCTCGCCGCCCTCGTCCCGACGGCTCGGCTGCGGGTGAATCCCGACGACCTCGATGCTCTCGGGTTGCCCGTGGGCGGTCCGGTGAGGGCGAGCACCGCGCGCGCGGCGGTGGTCGTCGAGACCTTTGCGGATTCCTCGTTGCCTCGTGGCGTCGTGGCAACCGAGTTCAACGTGCCCTTCGGCGACGGCGGTGCTGGAGACGGCGACCGCCCGCACACCGCCGCCGATCTGATCGACGCCGGCCAGCCGGTGACCGCCGTCTCGCTGGAGGCACCATGAGCGCGCTCGTCGGGCTCCTCCAGCCGCTCCTCGCCGGCGATCCCCTCTACGACAACGGGGTCGACTGGGTGGTCGTGCTCATCGTCGTCATCAAGGTCCTCGTGGTCTTCGGCGCGTTGCTCGTCTCGGTCATGCTGATGATCTGGTTCGAGCGCAAGGTGATCTCCGACATGCAGAGCCGGATCGGGCCCAACCGGGCCGGTCCGTTCGGGATCGCCCAGACCCTTGCCGACGGGATCAAGCTCTTCTTCAAGGAGGACCTGCTTCCCGAACGGTCCGACCGGCGGATCTTCATACTCGCGCCCTACATCACGATCATCACCGCGTTCCTCTCGTTCGCCATCGTGCCGATCGGAGGTGTGGTGACCGTTGCCGGGCACACCTTCGAGCTGCAGCTGGCCGATCCGCCGATGGGGATCCTCTTCCTCCTCGCGATGTCCTCGCTCGGCGTCTACGGCGTGATGCTCGCGGGCTGGTCCTCGGGGTCGAAATACCCGTTGCTCGGATCGGTGCGCGCTTCGGCCCAGATGATCTCCTACGAGGCCGCGCTCGGGATCACCATCGTGATGGTGGTCCTCGTGACCGGCTCGCTCAGCACGCGGGCGATCGTCGATGCGCAGGCCGCCCACCTGTGGCAGTGGAACGTGATCCGCCTGGTGGTGGTGCCCTTCCTGCTCTTCTTCGTCGCGGTGGTCGCCGAGACCAATCGCCCCCCTTTCGACCTGGTCGAGGCCGACTCCGAACTCGTCGGCGGATTCGTGACCGAATACTCGTCGATCCGGTTCGCGCTCTTCTTCCTGGCGGAGTTCATGAACACCATCACCATGTCGGCCATCACGGTGACCCTCTTCTTCGGCGGGCCGGACGGGCCGGTTCCCCATGTCCCGCACCTCTACTGGCTCTGGCCGATCCTCTGGTTCCTCGGCAAGACCATCGCCTTCCTCTTCGTCTTCGTGTGGCTGCGCGCGGCATTGCCCCGGCTCCGCTACGACCAGCTCATGGACCTCGGTTGGACACGGCTGATCCCCCTCTCGCTCGGATGGCTGCTCGTCGTGGCGGGGTTCGTGGTGGACGGGTGGTGGGGCATCGGGATGGCCGGGGCGGTCGTCCTCGCCGCGGTGATGCTGCGCCGTGCCTTCGCCATCGGATCCGAGCGCGAGGAGTCGCGCTCGGTCCTCCCTCTGGTCGGGGTCCGGCTGTGGGACCGGCCGGACGGGACACCTCCCGCGGGGGCGCCCATGGGCGGAGGTGACGGCTGATGTCGACGCCGGAGCCGCCGCGCCAGCGCAAGAACTTCCTCGGGGGCTTCAAACTGACCCTCGAGCACCTCGGCCGCCTTCCGGTCACCCGCCAGTACCCGGAAGAGAAGCAGGCCAAGCAGCCGCGCAAGCACGGCCGGCACGTTCTCAACCGGTACGAGGACGGGATGGAGAAGTGCATCGGCTGCGAGCTCTGCGCCGGCGTGTGCCCGGCGGACTGCATCTACGTGCGCGGCCTCGACAACCCTCCCGACCACCCGGTGTCTCCCGGGGAGCGGTACGGCTACGTCTACGAGATCAACTTCTTGCGCTGCATCCACTGCGATCTCTGCGTGGAGGCGTGCCCGACCGAGGCCATCACCGAGACGAAGCTCATGGAGTTCTCGTTCACCAACCGCGGGGACGCCATCTACACGAAGGACGAGCTCCTCGTCGACGACGACGGTCACCCGCAGCACCTGCCGTGGGAGGACTGGCGCGAGGGCGACGACCTGTACACCTCAGGGTGGATGCGGGCGACCTCCCCGTCGGGCGACGCCGGCTACGAGGGGCAGGTGCAGTGGTCGGGCGAGCTCGGCTTCGGGGTGCGCTCGCCCGAAGGCGGCCAGAGCGGTCACCGCGACGACGAGGCCACCGGCTCGCAGCAGCTACGCGACACCCTCGAGCGGCATCTGCGACCGGCCGACCTGCCCCCGCAGAAGAAGGGGATCCGCGGCGCGATCGAGCGTGCGCTGACCAAGGCCGCGCGTTTCGCCCCTCACGCGCCCGAGAAGTACCACCAAGAGGCCGATGCCCGCTACGCCGAGGCGCTGGCCGCGGGCGACGTCGAGCGCCGCGGCGCGACGCCGGCTCCAGGTGGCAGCGGGGAAGAGGTCGCCGAGATCGACCGCGACCAGCCACAGCGCCCGACCGGCCCCCAGGGGGAAGACGCCTGATGCACTCGGCGGGGGTGGTTCTCCTGTTCGCGGCGACGACACACCCCTCCGCGGTCGACGTCGGGGTCTTCTCGGTCGCCGCAGCCCTGGTCATCGCCGGGGCGATCGGCGTCGTGCTCGCCCGCAACCCGGTGCATGCCGCGCTGATGCTGGTGATGACCCTGTTCGGGATCGCGCTGCTCTTCGTGCTGCAGAACGCCCCCTTCCTCGCGGCCGTGCAGGTGATCGTCTACGCGGGGGCGATCGTGGTCCTCTTCCTCTTCGTCATCATGTTCCTCGGCGTGGACCGACAAGAGAACATCGCGGTCGAGCCCCTGCGCGGCCAGCGTCCCCTTGCCATCGGGCTCGTCGCCCTCGCGACGACCGGACTCCTCCTCCTCGGGCAGGTCTCCCACTGGGTGACCGGCGCCCCGCACGTGGCGGGCTCCGACACCGGGCAGTCGAACGTCGCCCTCCTCGGGAGGTCGGTCTTCACGACCTATCTCTTCCCGTTCGAGGCGACCGCCGCCCTGTTGGTCATCGCGGTGGTCGGAGCGGTGGTGCTGGCCCGCCGGCCGGGGACGCCCGCCTCCGGCGGAGCCGATCCCGCGGCGGTGTCCGCTCCGGCTCAGCCCACCGGCGACGCGGGCGAGGCCGGCGAGGCAGCCGACACGGCCGAAGCCGGTGACCCGAGCATGGCCGGTCCCGTCGAACCGGCGACCGCGGAGCCAGCCGGGGAGCCGGTCGGAGAGCACACCGCAAAGGAGGTCGCCGGATGAGCATCAACGGCGACTGGTACCTCGCGCTCAGCGTCGTCCTCTTCTCGATCGGTGCGCTCGGGGTCCTCGTACGGCGCAACGTCCTGGTCATGTTCATGTGCGTCGAGCTCATGCTCAACGCCGCCAACCTCACCTTCGTGACATTTGCCCGCATGCTCCACGACATCGGCGGACAGGTGCTCGTCTTCTTCGTCTTGGTGGTCGCGGCGGCCGAGGTGGTGGTCGGCCTCGGCATCGTCGTCGCCATCTTCCGCAGACGTTCGACCGCCGTGGCGGACGACCTCCACCTGATGAAGGGCTGACCGGCCGATGCTGCACGTGACGTGGCTCATCATCCTGCTGCCCCTGGTCGGCTTCGCGGTCCAGGTGCTCTTCGGCCGGCGGCTCGGCGACCCGGCGGCGGGGGCGATCGCCACCGGCTTCATCGCCGCCTCCTTCGCGGTGTCGATCGGGGTCTATCTCGACCTGCTCACGGTGCACGCGCCCGTGAGGAGCTTCTCCCAGGACCTCTGGACCTGGATCCCGGTCGACCAACTCCAGGTCCACGCGAACCTCTACGTCGACCCGCTGTCGATGACCATGGTCCTCTTCGTGACCGGCGTCAGCATGCTGATCCACCTCTACTCGATCGGCTACATGAAGGGCGACCCCGACTACCCCAAGTTCTTCCTCTACATGAACTTGTTCGTCGCGTCGATGCTGATCCTCGTCCTCGGGGGCAACCTCCTCGTGACCTTCGTGGGGTGGGAAGGCGTCGGGGCCTGCTCGTACTGGCTGGTCGCCTTCTGGTTCAGGCGGGAGTCCGCGGCGAGCGCCGGCAAGAAGGCCTTCATCTACAACCGGATCGGCGACGCGGGTTTCCTGATCGCGATCTTCCTCACCTTCGAGAAGGTGCACTCGCTCGACTACTCGACGATCTTTGCCAACCTCGGCCGCATCGGGCCCGGCAACATCACCGCCATCTGCCTGCTGGTCCTCGTCGGGGTGGCCGGCAAGTCGGCGCAGATCCCACTCTTCCCTTGGCTCGCCGACGCGATGGAGGGCCCGACACCGGTCTCCGCCCTCATCCACGCCGCCACCATGGTGACCGCCGGTGTCTACCTGCTCTGCCGGATCAACCCGCTCCTGCACGCCTCCCCGGACGCGTCCCTGGTGGTGGCCATCGTCGGCGCGGCCACCGCGCTCGTCGCGGCGACCATCGCCTGCGCGCAGGACGACATCAAGAAGGTCCTCGCGTACTCGACCGTCTCCCAACTCGGTTACATGGTCCTCGCCTGCGGGTGCGGTGCCTACGAGGCGGCGATCTTCCTCATGATCGCCCACGCCTTCTTCAAGGGACTCCTCTTCCTCGGCGCCGGCTCGGTGATCCACGGGCTCCACGACGAGCAGGACCTCAAACGCATGGGAAACCTGCGGGCCTACCTGCCGATCACCTTCGTCACCTTCGGCATCGGCTGGCTGGCGATCGCCGCGGTGCCGCCGCTCTCGGGCTTCTGGGCGAAGGGCGACGTGCTCGAGAACGCGTTCTCGGCACGTCCAGGACTCTGGTTCGTCGGTGCTGTGACCGCGTTGTTGACCGCGTACTACATGAGCCGGCTCACCGGCCTCGCCTTCTTCGGGACGGATCGGTGGTCGCAGAGTGTCCCTGTCGACGCGGCGAAGGACATGGTCGCCGACCACCATGCCGAGGGTGCGATTCCCGAGCCGCACGAGTCGAGATGGATCATGACCGTGCCGCTCTGGATCCTCGCCTTCTTCGCCGCGGTGGCCGGCGTCATGGCCATCTCCTCCAGCCGGTTCTCGCTGGCCAACTGGATCGACCCGGTGTTCGGGGCCAACCTCTACCAGGACCACCTGAGCACGAGCACCCTCTGGGCGCTCGGCATCTTCGACGCGGTGTTGGCGCTCACCGGGGTGGCCGTCGGGCTCTGGCTCTGGTCGACCCGCGCCGAGCGGCCGCGCCTCGAAGCCGCGTTCCTCCGGAGCGCCTGGTACGTCAACGAGCTCTACGACGCGGTCTTCGGCAGGCCCTCCGAGCGACTCGCCGCGTTCTGCGCGGACGTGGTGGACCCGAAGGTGATCGACGGCGCCGTCAACGGCATCGGCAAGGGGGTCCGCGAGTCAGGAACCGTGCTCCGGCGAACCGAGACCGGCTACGTGCGCAATTACGTGCTCGGCATCGTCGTCGGCACGGTGCTGGTGCTCGCGTTCATGCTGACCCGGCTGTGGTGGACCTGATGGTGCACGCCCCGTTCCCCTTCCTCACGGTGCTCGTGCTGCTGCCCGCGGCCGGAGCGATCGTGGTCGCGGCGGTGCCGGGCGGGCGGGCGCCGACCTGGTTCCACCAAGCCGCCGGGGTCGCCGTGTCGGTCGCCACGCTCGGGGTCGCGGTGGCGGCCGCGGTCGAGTTCAAGAGCGGCTTTCCGGGGTACCAACTGGTCTCCTCGCACGTCTGGGCAACCGATCTCGGGATCCGCTGGTCACTCGGCATGGACGGGATCTCCCTCTTCCTGGTGCTGCTCACCGGGGTGCTGTTCCCGCTGACCATGCTCGGGGCCCGGGTGCGTCGCGACCCGAGAGCCTTCGTGGGCTGGCTCCTCTTGCTCGAGGCCGCCTGTATGGGGAGCTTCGTCGCGCTCGATCTCGTCCTGTTCTTCTTGTTCTTCGAGCTGACACTCGTACCCGGCTACTTCCTGATCGGCGGATGGGGATTCGCCCGCCGCGGGTACGCCGCCATCAAGTTCTTCGTCTACACCTTCGCCGGCTCCGCGTTCCTGCTGGTCGGGATCTTGGCGGTAGCGTTCCTCCACCAGTCGCAGACGGGAGTGCTCACTTTCCAGCTCCCGGCCCTCGAGCAGACCCACTTCTCGGGTACCGAAGGCGTGCTGCTCTTCATCGCGTTCACCCTGGCCTTCGCGGTCAAGGCGCCGATCTTCCCCTTCCACACCTGGTCGCCGGATGCGTACGCCGAAGCCCCGACCGCCGGCTCGGTGATCCTCGTCGCGATCATGGCCAAGCTCGGCACCTACGGCATCGTGCGCTTCGATCTCAATCTCTTCCCGCAGGCAAGCCGCACCATGGCGCCGCTGCTCTTGACCCTCGCGGTCGCCGGCATCCTCTACGGCGCGGTTGTCGCCTGTGCGCAGCGGGATCTCAAACGGCTGCTCGCCTACTCCTCGCTCGCGCAGATCGGGTTCATCGCGCTCGGCACCTTCGCCCTGAACAGCCAGGGTCTGGCCGGCAGCGTGCTCCAGATGGTGAATCACGGGCTGATCATCGCCACGCTCTTCATCCTCGTGGGTTGGATCTACGAGCGCCGGAGGACCTGGCAGCTCTCGTCGTTGCGCGGGTTGCAGTCGCCTGCTCCGGTGCTCGCAGGGGTGTTCACCGTGGCGATGATGGCCTCCATCGGACTACCCGGCCTCAACGGGTTCGTCGGGGAGTTCCTCATCCTGATCGGCACCTTCCTCGCGCACCGCTGGTGGGCGGTGGTCGCCACCGCCGGGGTGATCGTGGCCGCGATCTACCTCCTCTGGGCCTATCAACGCGGCTTCCACGGCGATCCGACCTCTGAGGACCGGCCCACGCGCGACCTCTCGGTGAACGAGCGACTGGTCGTCGCACCGTTGGTCATCATGATCGTGGCGCTCGGCGTGTTCCCGAAGCCCGTCCTCGACCGGATCACCCCTTCGGTCGACCAGCTGGTGGCCCACGTCGACCAGGTGACCCACACTCCGCTGCCGGCCGGGCTCACCCGCTACGTGACGAGGACCCGGCCGGCCCACGGCGCCGGCTCGGACACGCACGCGCCGGCGCCCGCCACCGCCACTGCGACCGCAAGGTCGCCGCGAGCGGCGGATCTCCCGAGGACCGGAGCTTCGCGGTGATGCCGCTCCA
This sequence comes from uncultured Acidimicrobiaceae bacterium, assembly GCA_963769905.1. Classification (GTDB taxonomy): domain Bacteria; phylum Actinomycetota; class Acidimicrobiia; order Acidimicrobiales; family RAAP-2; genus Bog-756. The sequence continues at coordinate 302,915 of CAVYNG010000001.1, read as the reverse complement.
TGCCCACGTGGTGCTCGCGAGCTCGTCGACTCAGACCATCCACGTCCCCCACATCGACTACCTGAGCATCCTCCCCATGCTGATCATGATGGGGGGCGCCCTGGTGCTCATGGTCGTCTCCTCGTTCTTCCGCCAGGTGCTCGGGGTCGGCGCCGGCACGCTCGTGGCCGCGACCACCTCGTCGGCCGCCCTTGTCGCCGCGCTGTTCCAGTGGGACGACGTCGTCACCCACGGTGCCAAGGTGACCATCGCCGGGGCCATCGCCTACGACGGGTTCGACGTCTTCATCCAGATCACCGTTTCGATCGCGATGCTGCTCACAGCGCTCGTCGCCGACGGCTACCTGCGCCGCGAGGGCATCGGAGGGCCGGAGTTCCAGGTGCTCGCCATGCTGTCCGCGTCCGGGGCGATGATGATGGGCGCCGCGAACGACCTCATCGTGATCTTTCTCGGGCTCGAGATCATGTCGATCGCGCTCTACGTGCTCGCCGCATCCAACCCGCGACGGCCTGAGTCGGGCGAAGCCGCCCTCAAGTACTTCGTGCTCGGGGCGTTCTCCTCGGCCATCTTCGTCTACGGGATCGCACTCGCCTACGGAGCGACCGGTTCGTCGAACCTTCCCCAGATCGCGGACTACCTCTCCAAGAACGTGATCGCGTCGAACGGGGTGCTTCTCGGTGCACTCGCCCTGTTGCTCGTCGGGTTCGGTTTCAAGATCGCCGCGGTGCCGTTCCATATGTGGTCGCCCGACGTCTACCAGGGCGCACCTTCGCCGATCACCGGGTTCATGGCCGCGATCGTCAAGGCCGGTGCGTTCGCCGCGCTGCTCCGGGTGTTCATCTCGTCGTTCGGCACCGTCCGTGCCGACTGGCAACCGGTCGTCTGGGCGCTGGCATTCGTGAGCCTGCTCTTCGGAGCCGTGGTCGCCCTCATGCAGCGCGACGTGAAGCGCATGATGGCCTACTCGTCGATCAACCACGTCGGCTTCATCCTCCTCGGAGTCGAGGCCGCGACCACCCGAGGAGTCACCGCCTCCCTCTACTACGTCTTCACCTACACGTTCCTCGTGATCGGATCTTTCGCGGTGATCACCGTCATGGCCCGAGCAGGCGACACCGGGCATCAGCTCGAGGACTACCGAGGCCTCGCGCGCCGACAACCGGTACTCGCCCTCTGCTTCGCGGTGTTGCTGCTCGGCCAGGCGGGCATCCCCTTCACGACGGGCTTCCTCGCGAAGTTCGAGGTGGTCGGCTCTGCAGTGGCGGTCCACTCCTACGTGCTCGCAGTGGTCGCGATGGTGTCCGCGGCGATCGCCGCCTTCTTCTACCTGCGCGTCGCGGTGACCATGTTCTCGCCGGTCGGGATGCTCGGCGACCCCGGACCGGGTGATCCTGCTCTCCCGGCACCGGATGGCGAACCCGACCACGGGTACTGGGAGGACCGCTCCGACGGCGCGGTGTCGAGCCTGCAGGTCCTGACCGACGCGCCGCCGGCGACCGAGGTGGCCGAGCGCGGCGTCGTACCGGTCCCAGCTCTGACCGCGCTGGTGATCGGCGTGACCGTGGCGTTCTCGGTGGTGTTCGGCATCATCCCCGGACCGATCCTCGACTTCGCCCACCAGGCCACCCTGCTGTTCACCTGAGCCCCGACCCGCGCCGCATCGAGCGGAGGCTCTCGGTGTCGCTCCCAGGTCGCAGAGACTTCCGGGCATGACCAAGGTCCTGTTCACGGGAGGTCTCCCCGGGTACTGTCGAGATTGGCGGCGGCGCCTCGACGAGGAGGGTGCAATGGCCGATACCGGAAGAAGTTCGAGTTCGGGAGTTGAGCGGCACGGCGCAGCCGAGGGCCCGAAGCGCGAGCCCAAGGAGATCGCGCGCCTGGTCGGGGCAGCGGTGATCCTGGTGTATCTCATCGCGTTCATCGTCGAGAACAGTCAGACGGTCGAGGTCCACTTCGTCTTCTGGAGCGCCCACGTCAGCCTCATCTGGGCGCTGCTGATCGCCGCGGTGCTCGGCGTGGCAGCCGACCGGCTGGTGATCTATCGGCGCCGGCAGCGGCAAAAGACCCGGACCTAACTGTAGGCGAGGCAATTCCGCAGCCACCTCGGCGTCCCTGACGCCGTCCGGCGTCGTGAGCCGCGCCATCGGGACAGGGATGCGAAGATGTGCCATCGCGCCGCGCGCGCCGAGCGAAAGGATCGTCATGCCACTCCACAAGCGGGTCTCCGCCCATGACGAGATGCTCGAGTCGGTCTACGCAGGCAACGACCTGCTGATGAAGCTCCCCTCGAACCGGTTTCCGACTGGGCAGATGAGACCCGAGGACGCGTTCCAGTCGATCTCCGACGAGCTCCTCCTCGACGGCAACTCGCGCCAGAACCTCGCGACCTTCTGCCAGACCTGGGAGGAGGACGAGGTGCACCGGCTGATGGACATGGCGATGAACAAGAACATGATCGACAAGGACGAGTACCCGCAGACCGCGGAGATCGAGCGCCGTTGCGTGGCCATGTTGGCCGACCTGTGGCATGCACCTCACCAGGAAGATCCGGTGGGGTGTTCGGCGATCGGCTCGTCCGAGGCGTGCATGCTCGGCGGCATGGCGGCCAAATGGCGCTGGCGGGCCAAGCGGGAGGCGGCCGGCAAGCCCACCGACCGGCCGAACATGGTGTGCGGCCCGGTCCAAGTGGTCTGGCACAAGTTCGCCCGCTACTGGGACGTCGAGATGCGCGAGATCCCGATGGCCCCCGGTCGCTACGGGATGACAGTCGAGGAGATGCTCGCCCGTGTCGACGAGAACACCATCATGGTCGTCCCGACATTCGGCGTCACCTACACCGGCTCGTACGAACCGGTGCTCGATCTCTCGAAGGCGCTCGACGACCTGCAGGAGCGGACCGGGGTCGACGTCGACATCCACGTCGACGGGGCGAGCGGCGCGTTCCTCGCGCCGTTCTGCGCGCCGGAGGTCCCCTGGGACTTCCGCATTCCGAGGGTCAAGTCGATCAGCACGTCGGGCCACAAGTTCGGCCTCGCGCCCCTCGGCGTGGGCTGGGTGCTCTGGCGGGACACCTCGGAGCTGCCCGACGACCTCGTCTTCCACGTCACCTATCTCGGCGGGGACATGCCGGTGTTCCAGATCAACTTCTCGCGGCCCGCTGGCCAGATCGTCGCCCAGTACTACAACTTCGTCCGGCTCGGGAAGAAGGGCTACCGGGACGTACACGAATGCTGCTACGACACCGGCTCCTTCCTGGCCGAAGGGGTGGAGCGCCTCGGACCGTTCGAGCTGCTCTGCGATTCGAAACCTGCAACCGGGATCCCCTCGGTCGCCTGGCGCATCCGCGAGGGGGAGAACCCCGGCTACACCCTCTACGACCTGGCGGACCGACTGCGAGTGCGGGGGTGGCAGGTCCCGGCCTATCCGTTGACCGGCTCGCTGTCCGATGTCTCGGTCCAGAGAATCCTGGTCCGTCAGGGGGTAAGCCGCGACCTCGGTGCGCTGCTCTTCGAGGACATGCGCGACTCGATCGCCCACTTCGAGAAGCACCCGGTCTCGGTCGGGATGACTCCCGGGGAAGCTGGCGGCTTCAGCCACCTCTGAGGTTCCGAGAACCCCCTGGTCAGCGTCGCCCTGCTGCTGCGGGGGCCGGAGAATGCGCTCGGTTCGGCCCCCGAGGTCCCTTCCCGGCTCGTTACATCACGTGATGTAGGCCTACATCACGTGATGTAACTCTACGTCACGTGATGTCCCCTGCTGGAGACGGAGTGCGAGGTCTCGTCCCCTGCGGGAGACGGAGCCCAGGGTCTCCACCCGCCTGGTCTCGGCGACCTGGCTAGACGGACCAGTCGGTCCTGACCGGCCGGCTGCCGAACGGCCGGGGCCGCCCCACTTTCGCCGGCCGGTCGGTCGTCCAAGGCGCCTCCGACGCCAAGGTCAGTCCCGCGAGACCGCGGAGGGCGCGGTCGTAGCCGGAGCGAACACCGGCGAAGCGCCGCCAGCACTCGTCCCGTGCACCGGCCTCCACAGTGAGGACCCGATTCAGCCGATCGAGCGCAGACTCGAACTCCTCGCGGCGGATCGAGATCTCTCCTGAATGGTCGGAGGACGTGCCGAGAAGAACGGGGACCGTATCGGAGATCTCGAGGGGGAGGTTGGCCGCCCTCCCGATGTGGCCGAGTGCGGGTATCCCGTAGGTGAGGAAGAGGAGGGGTCCTTTCGACGCCGACACGTCGCGCTGGTCCGGGTCGATAGCGGCGGTGGCAAGGAGCAGCGCCGCTCCGTCGAGCACACACCCGACCGACGCCACCCATGACTGTTCGGGCGCCGACTCGGGGAAGTAGCAGAGGGCGGGGAAGTCGCTGTGGGTCTGGTCGAGCTCGAGGATCCAGTTGGCGGCCATCCTCCAGAGCTCGTCGTTGTCGATGGTGCCGAGCCGGTCGAGGACGAGGAGCATGTCCACCGGCGACGCCGGCGTGCCGGCGAAGGGCCGCATCAGCATGATTCCCTTCTCGCGCGCGTGGTGCGCGGCGTAGATGGTCGGGAGGTAGGTGATGAGGAGTGCGACGAGACCGAGCCCGAGGATCGCTTCGGTGATCGAGAGCCAGACCCTCCCGGTGCCCGTCGGAGCAGCGAAGCCGAGGGTGGTCAGTGACGAACCGCTCACCTCGAACGAGTGCTGCCAGGTGCCGGTGTCGAAGCCCCAGAAGATGAGCGAAAAGCCGACGGTGACGAGCGACATCCAGATGAGGGGGAGTGTGACCAGGGCGATCGGGGCGTAGAGACCCCGCAATTCGATCTCGCGCGCTCGGGTCCGCCAGCGGTGGACGAGAATCCAGTAGGCGACCGCGAAGACGAACCGAGAGATCCGGGTGAAACCGCGCATCGGCAGGACGACCGTTTCGAGCGCCGAGATGAGGACCGACAACACCAGCGCGATACCGGCGAGCACGGCGATGACGTGGACGACGGTCACGACCGAATCTCAAAAGGCGCTCGAGAGGTCCGGGATGCTCGTGGCAATGGTGCCGCCTCGCTTTCGATCGTGCTCGGCCCGGAGAAATGCCGGATCGACGCCGTGGAGACTAGGTGCATTTCGCAGCGGGGCAACGAAAAACCCTGGTCTGCTCACGAACGGCACTATGTTGGCCAGCGGACCCAATAGTAAGGAGTGGCTTCGACCATGCTTGCTTATACCTATCCGTTGCTCAACATCTTCTGGACGATGCTCGAGTTCTTCGTCTTCTTCCTCTGGATATGGCTCCTCATCGTCGTCTTCATGGACATCTTCCGGAGTCACGACATCAGCGGGTGGGTGAAGGCCCTGTGGGTCATCTTCGTGATCATCCTCCCGTTCCTCGGCGTGCTGATCTACCTGATCGCGCGCGGCGGCAGCATGCAGGAGCGGGCGGCCGCCCAGGCGACGCAGCAACAGAAGCAGTTCGACGACTACGTGCGGCAGACCGCCGGATCCTCCAGTGCCGACGAGCTCACCAAGCTGGCCGACCTGAAGTCGAAGGGTGTCATCACCGACGCCGAATTCGAGGCTCAGAAGGCGAAGCTGCTCTCCTGAGCAACGCTTCGAACGATCGCGCACTCCGGTGGCCGTCCCCGCTCTGGTGGGGCCGGCCACCGGCGCGCTCGGGTCCCTCCGGACGCGGAACCCGGAATTGAGGTAACGCGGCAGTACAGTGGGTTTTCGTGACCACCGAGGAGCCGGGGCCGGCTGACACGGCTGCCGACTCGGCCGCCGAGCCGCAGGGAAGGCCCTCTGCCGAGGTATCGGGCGAGACCCCCGACGCGGTTGGAGCCGGCGACACTGCAGCGAGCAAGAGCCCCCGCCGCGGCCGTCAACGGCGACCGATCAAGATCCTCTCGTGGGTGCTGGTCGTCCTGGCCTGTCTGCTGGCGGTCATCTCTGTGTTCGCGGCCTTCATCCGCAACGAGGCGCTCGACACCGATACCTATGTCAGCACCGTCGCCCCACTCGCCAAGGATCCGGCCATCCAGACCGTGGTCGCGCGGCGGGTGAGTGAGCGCCTCGTGACCCAGACCAACCTCCACCAGCAAGTCGAGCAGGCCCTCCCGCCGCGGGCGTCCTTCCTCGCAACGCCGATCACCGACGGCATCGAGAGCGCCACCAACCAGATCGTCTCGACCTTCGTCCAGTCCGACGCCTTCCAGAAGATCTGGGTGGGAGTGAATCGCAGGGCGCATTCACAGGTCGTCGCCCTACTGACCGGCGCGCAGCAGGGAGCCTTCGCGAGCAAGAACGGCTCGGTGACCCTCGACCTCGCGAACGTGGAGGCGCAGGCGAAAAAGGCGCTCGACGCCAAGGGGATCACTGCTTTCGACAAGGTCTCCCTCAAGAACCCGCCGACTCTGGTGCTCTTCCAGTCGAGCCAGCTCGAGCGCCTCCAGGGAACGGTCCGGTTCTTCAACAGGCTGGTGATCCTCCTGCCGATCCTGGCGATTCTACTCTTCGTCGGAGCAATCCTCCTCACGATGAACCGACGCCGCGGACTGATCCGCGCCGCGCTCGGGCTGGCGATCTCGATGGCGTTGATCCTGGTGATTGCCGCTGTCGCCCGCAATCTCTACCTCTCCTCACTCGATGTGTCGCGATCGAAGCCCGCGAACGCCGCGGTCATCGACACGGTCTCCGCCGGGCTGCTCGACACGGTGCGCACGGTGCTCGTGCTTTCGGCGCTGGTCGCGCTCGTCGGGTACCTGGTGGGCAACGCCCGTGTCCGCCGGTTGTTCGCCAACCGGACCGGGCCGGCGTGGACGACAAGTGGACCGGTGCACGATTTCGTGGCCGTCCACCGCAGGGCCCTGCAGTGGGGCACGGTCGGGATCGCGCTTTTCGTCCTGGTCGTCTGGAACAACCCGACGGTGCTCGTGGCGGTCGTGGTGGCTCTCGTCACTCTCGCGCTGGTCGCACTGATCGGCTTCTGGGGCAAAAGCAGACCGGCCGACACATCAGAGGTCGCCCGGGTGTGATCGGCTCCGCGGGGTCGGGCAGCGGCGGCGTGTCGGACGCCAGAGCCTGGTGGCGGTCGTTCGAGGCGATCCACGCCGTCACCTATTTCGCGGACGAGTGCCGGGCCGGACTGGCTGAGGCCGGCCTCAAGGGTTTCTGGATGGGTTACTTCGCGGGACGGGCAGTGCCGCTCGGCGCGGCCGGGCCCGGCACTGTGACCGCACTCTTCTTCAGTTTCCACGACGCCATGGTGCGCCGCGCCCTTCCGGACGCATGGAGCTTCGCCAAAACCGACGACGTCGAACGGGCTCGTCGCGAGAGCGCAGCCGCCGCGCTCCGGCGGGTCTGCCCCACGGTCGAGGAGCTGTCCTCGGCGGCAGTCCCCGTGCTCGAGCACTTGATCGAGCGACTCGACGGATCCGGCCGGGCGCTGTTCAGCGCGAATCGCGACCTCGGGTGGCCCGACGACCCGGTGGAGGTGCTCTGGCAAGGCTGCACCTGTCTGCGCGAGCACCGCGGCGACGGACATGTGGCGGCGCTGACCAGCGCGGGTCTCGACGGCTGCGAGGCGCTGGTGCTCTTCTCACTCTCGGAGCGGGTCGACGGAGCGATCTTCCGCGACAGCCGGGGATGGTCGGACGACAACTGGAGCGACGCGCTCGAGCGGCTCGGAGCGCGCGGGCTCGCAGTCTCGGGAGGAATCACCTCCGCCGGCCGCACCCTACGGGAGTCGGTCGAGCAGACGACCGACCGGTTGGCGGCCGCGGCCTTCGACGAGCTCCACCCCTCAGAGGAGACCGCGTTCCGCCAGGCGCTGACCGCAGTGGCGGACGCCGTCGTCGCGTCCGGTGTCCTGCCCTTCCCCAACCCGATCGGGCTGCCGGCCCCGAACGCGGCCTGACCCGGATCGGCATTGCCGAGGCGGACGCGTCGACGCGCGGACGCGTCGACGGGTCAGGAGACGCTGCGTGTCGCGTCCTCGGGTGAACCGAGCGACGACGCGATGAACTCCTCGGTCTCGCGCTGCGTGGCGAGCATGCGCTTCTCGGCGCCGGCTGCCAGCAACCTCCCGAGCACCGGGATCTCCCACAGCGACTCGGCGCGCATGATCGCCATCACCACCGGCACCAGGTGCTCGGCACTGTCGAACACGACGTAGCGGGGGAGCCAGTCGGGTTCGTACTTGGCGTTGAAGCGCCAAAGCGACTCGATCTGTGCGAAGTTGGAGATCCGCTTGAGGAACCACCGCTCGGCCCGCTGCATGGTCCCGTCGCCCTTATCGCCCGAGAGTGTCGAGCGGAGCGCGGCGAAGTTGAGGCTGAGGCCCTCGAAACCCTGGTCGCGGAGGTGCTCGATGGTGGAGCACAGCGCGAAGTCGACCAGACCGTTCGGGTGTTCACCGGGGTCGCGACGCATGACGTCGAGCGAGTAGCCGTGGATTCCGGGCGCGGGAACGAACTGGCACATCGCCGCGGCCGCGCCGTCGGGCCCGCGGACGACGGTGAGGAGGAGATCGGAGTCCCGCGGATCGAAGACGCGGCCGAGCATCATCGAGAACCCACGTTCGTGCTCGCCCTGCCGGCTGAGGCTCATCAGCCCGGTGAGCTCCTCGGTGAGCTCGCGGCTGAGGTGGGAGGGATCGTGGAAGCTCGCGGTATAGCCGTACTTCATGATCCGGTGATGGGCCTGGCGGAGGCCCTTCATGTGCTTGCCAGCGAGGGAGAAGGTCTGCACCGGCACCACCGCCTCGTCGCCGAGGTAGATGTCGTGCATCCCCGAGTCTCGGTAGATCGGGAGCCACTCCTCGCCGGCTCCCATCACCGCGGTGACCCACCCGTGGCTGTCCGCAAAGCGCCGGAATGCGCCCCAGACCTGCTCGCGCTCGTTGCGGGGCCCGATCGGGTCGGGGGAGATGAGGCAGACCCCGCCGTAGACCGCGTAGGCGACCAGGCTGTCGCGGTGGAAGAACCAGCGCTTGTCCGAGCGGAGCGCGAAGTAGTCGAGGGTCGACGCGCCGTGGCGCCGCACGATGTCACGAGCCCGGAACTCGGCCGCACGGCCGGTGGTGAGTCGCCGGTCGACGACCGGACGGGTGACGAGGTAGAGGACGAGGACCACCAAAGTGATCCCGACGGCCAACAGGGCCGGGGCGAGGAATCGGTCCATCCGCGGAGGAAGGGCCACCGACCGGAACCCGAGGAGTCGCTCGGACACCGCCCCGAGCGCGGCCCACCATCCGACGGGCATCTGGTGGTGGCCGAGGTGGGAGAAGATCTCGATCGAGGCGGTGGTGACGAGCGTGATCCCGACAATGACCGCCACCAGCATGACGAGGGCCGAGCGGAGCGAAGCCGAATCCGACGCCGACTGGAACTCCTTTCGGTTGGTGAGGAGGACCGCCAGCACCGCCATCGCGAGCAACGACTCCTCGACGTCGCCGCCCGCCACCAGGTGGAGCACGATGGTCGCCGAGATCAGGACGACCGCGACCCGCCAGGCCCGCCGCTGCCCCCTCAGGATCCCGCGACCGAGGGCGATCAGCGCGAGGCCCGCCACCGCGATCACGGCACTCGCGGCGACGCTCGCGCGAAGCGGTAGGTAGTCGAGGATCAGGTGGAGCCTCGCTCGCAGTGGCGGGGTGACCGAGTCGAGCAGGTCGACCACCCCGGCGAGCAGGATGCCTGCGGCGGCGACCCGACGCACCCGACGCGTGTGCCGGTGGGCCTGGCGCAGGTCGGGCGCCGGGGGCCACGAGCCCCCGGCGGGGTACGAGGCAACGACGATCGGATGGAGCCCGCCCCCGTGCCGTCCCCGGTTCGCCAGCCGCTCGAGCCTGCTCGGCGACGGCAACTCGGAGTTTGCGAGCAGCATGCGCACATGGAGCGCGGCCCCCGCCTCGAGCTCCACCCAGCTGACACGCCGACTGTGCACGAAAACCGGAGGCAGCCCGAGCAGCCCGCGGTGCTCCTCGACCACCTCGGCCGTCGCCCCGACGTTCGCGTAGAAACCGAGGCCGAGATGCGTGAGCTCGGGTTCGAACGTCGCCGCGGTGATCAGCCCCGCGTACCCGCGCGCCAGCAGGCGACGACCGGTGTCCCTCGCGGTGTCGTTGGCGCCCGACTCGGTGAGGACCGAGTCGAGGGTGCCGCCGCCGAGGACCGACCACATCCGCCGGCTGATCAGACCGAGCACCAGGGCGAGCACCGCGAGGACGACGAGCGCGACCCCTGCGGCGACCACGATCTGGTCGACGAGGTCGGCCTGGTGGGCGTGGCGGATGGCCTTCCCCGGCAGGCCCGAGCCGACGTGGCCGAGCACCCAGGGCGTGATCGCCAGTCGCAGGAGGACGGCCACGACGAACGGTACGAGCAGCCACCAGGCGAACCTTCCGAGCCGTCGGTAGAGGGTGCGGGAGACGACGAACCGGGTCAGCGAAGAGGGGTCGCTCAATCGGTCGAGACCGACCAGCCAGGGCGCATCGTCACACGAGCGTGCCGCGAGGTTCCGCCAGCCCCGGCCCGCGGCCGAGGGACCGATGATGCCCGGCTTGGTGTCGGGCGCGGGGTCGAAGCGGGTCTCGGGGCCGTTGCAACCCGAGGTGTAGGCGTGCTCGCCCGGTTCCACTCGGACCACCCGGGCGCCCGACGCGGTCTGCACGTGGAGGTCGACCGGGCCGAGCTGTTCGACACCGAGTTCTGCGAACGCGGCGAGCACCGCCGGGTCGCCGGAGAAGCCCGGCTCGTGGGTGCCGCACTGGCGGATGACCCGACGCTCCTCGATTCCGAGGAACCGGTCGAGTGCGTCGCGAAGGCGCGGATGGGCCGCGAGCGAGTCGCGTGCCTGAGCGAGAGGCGAGCCCGACTCGGTGAGATCGAAGAGGTTCCCGGCGATGATCAAGATGCCCGGCCCGTCCCACGCGTCGAGCGCACGCGCGAGTTGAGCGGTGACGGCGAGGCTCGAAGGAGTGGTTGTCGGGGTGAGCAAGAGGTCGCTCACGACCATCACCCGCCAACCGAGGGGGAGGTCGACCGAGATGCCGCCCGGCTCGAGGCAGAGCTCGGGCTCGCCAGCCGGCAACCGGGCGGAGAGCTGGCCGTCCTCCGGCGGTCGCACGGTCACGCTCACGCTTCTCCATCGTAGAGTCAAGCCGCCGATATTCTGGGTCACACCAGGTCGGAGCCTTGTCCGCCACCTGAAGCGCACCATGGGGGAGCGATGCCCGACGACGTTGACGATCGCCGCGACGGCAGCGCCCCTCTTGCCTCCGAGCCCGGGGCCACCATCGAGGACTATCTCTCCGAGACCCGCGTCTTCCCTCCGAGCGAGGAGTTCCGGGCCCAGGCGGTGATCGCCGACGCCGAGATCTACGACCGGGCGGCGGCGGATTGGCAAGGGTTCTGGGCGGAGCAGGCGGGCGCCCTCGACTGGTTCCGCCCGTGGCGCACCGTGCTCGAGTGGGATCTCCCCTTCGCCCGGTGGTTCGACGGCGGGACGCTCAACGTCTCCTACAACTGCCTCGACCGCCATGTCGCAGCAGGCCATGAGGACAAGGTGGCGTTCCACTGGGAGGGGGAACCGGGGGACACGAGGACCATCACCTACGGCCAGCTGCTCACCGACGTCTCGCGGTTCGCAAACGTGCTGCGCGGGCTCGGCGTCGGCCGCGGCGACCGGGTGGCGATCTACATGCCGATGATCCCGGAGCTGCCGGTCGCGATGCTCGCCTGTACCCGCATCGGCGCGGTGCATTCGGTGGTCTTCGGAGGGTTCTCGTCGGACGCGCTGCGCGACCGCATCCTCGATGCGGAGGCGCAGGTGGTGGTCACTGCGGACGGCGGGTGGCGGAGGGGCTCTCCGGTGGCGCTCAAGGCGGCCGTGGACGTCGCGGTGGCCCAGTCACCGTGCGTCGAGCACGTCGTCGTCGCGCAGCGCATCGGCGACGGGGGGAGCGAGGGCGGCGCCACCATGATGCCGGGTCGCGACCACTTCTGGCACGAACTGCTGAGCGGCGAGGACGGCGCCGCAGGCGGTGCACCAGCAGAGACCTGCGAGCCCGAGCAAATGGCCGCCGAGGACCTGCTGTTCTTGCTCTACACCTCGGGCACCACCGCGGCGCCGAAGGGGATCATGCACACCACCGGGGGCTACCTGACCCAAGTCGCCTTCACCCAAAGGGCCGTCTTCGACCTCCACCCCGAACGTGACGTCTATTGGTGTGCAGCCGACATCGGCTGGGTGACCGGCCACAGCTACATCGTCTACGGACCGCTCGCCAACGGCGCGACGTCGGTCATCTACGAGGGGACCCCTGACTACCCCGGCCGCGACCGGTGGTGGTCGATCGTCGAGCGCTACGGGATCACCATCCTCTACACCGCGCCGACTGCGATCAGGACCTTCATGAAATGGGGGACTGACCATCCCGGCCGCCACGACCTCACTTCCCTGCGGGTGCTCGGCTCGGTGGGTGAGCCGATCAATCCCGAGGCCTGGATGTGGTACTCGACCCACATCGGCGGCGGACGGTGCCCGGTCGTCGACACCTGGTGGCAGACCGAGACGGGCGGGATCATGATCGCCCCACTGCCGGGGATCATCACGACCAAGCCGGGCTCTGCGACACTCGCCCTGCCGGGGATCGAGGCGGAGGTGGTGGACGACCACGGTGAGCGTGTCGATCGGGGTGGCGGCTACCTGACCCTCACCCGCCCGTGGCCTTCGATGCTCCGCGGCATCTACGGCGACCCCGAGCGCTACCGCGACACCTATTGGAGCCGTTTCGAGGGACGGTACTTCGCGGGCGACGGCGCCAAGATCGACGAGGACGACTACTTCTGGCTGCTCGGCCGTGTTGACGACGTGATGAACGTCTCGGGGCACCGGATCTCGACGACCGAGGTCGAATCGGCACTCGTGGACCATCCGGCGGTGGCCGAGTCCGCGGTGGTCGGTGCCCGCGACGCGACGTCGGGACAGGCGATCGTGGCCTTCGTCACCTTGAGGGTCGATGCCGGTTCACCGAGTGACGAGCGCGGCCAGGAGCTGCGCACCCACGTCGCGGCGAAGATCGGTCCGATCGCGCGACCGAAGACGGTGGTGTTCACCGAGGAGCTGCCGAAGACCCGCAGCGGGAAGATCATGCGCCGGCTGCTCCGCGACGTCGCGGAGGGCCGCAACCTCGGGGACACGACCACGCTCGCCGACCCCGCGGTCGTCGAGGAGATCCGGCGCCTCGCCGCGGCTTCGCCGACGGAAGAGTGAACGACCGGCCCGGGCCACGCAACTGGGCGTGGCACGGCGTGCCTGTCGCGCGTCCCGGTAACGCCGTCGTCTTCGACGTCGACGGTGTCCTCTCGGACGCGGTCGGCCGTCAGCACTTCATCGAGCGCGGCCAGCGCGACTGGGACCGTTTCTTCGACGCGTGCGGCGACGACCCGGTCATCGAGGAGCTCGCCCGGGTGCTCGAGCTCCTCGACCCGCGGCTGCAGGTGATCCTGCTCACCGGCCGTCCGATGCGGGTGCAGCCCCAGACCCTCGCGTGGCTCGAACGCTACGGGCTCCGCTGGGACCTGCTCGTCATGCGGGCCCGGGGCGACTACTCACAGGTCACCTGGTTCAAGCGGGACGCGGTCGACGAGCTGCGCGCCTACGGCTTCGAGCTGCTCCTCGCGTTCGAGGACGACCCTCACAACTTCGCCATGTTCCACGCCGTCGGAATTCCCTGCGTGTACATCCATTCGGGCTACTACGAGTAGCGGCGTCCTCGTCAGGCGGCGGCGACAGCCATCGTTTATCTGATCGAGCGCGGCTACAGAGGGCATGGGTGACGAGAGTCAGCGCCACGCGGGCGACGTCGAGCCGCGAACCCCTCGACGTCGCGTGGCGAGCCACCAGCCCGCGGCAAGTGCCACCGCCGCGACGACGAGGACCGGAAGGTCGCCGAAGCGGACGTAGAGGGTGGTCCCGCTCCTTCGGTCCAGCGTCGCGAAGACCACCTGGCGCGCGCCGATCACCGAGCGCGCCTCGAGGACGCCGCGGTGGTCGATCGCCGCGCTGAACCCGGTGGGCGCCGCCTGCAGGAGGTCACGCCCCTGCTGGACCGCTTGGATGGTCGCCGCGGCGAGCTCCTGTGTGGGCACCTGGGTGGTGGAGTACGACGCGGTGTTGGTCGGCACGACGAGGAGCTCTGCGCCAGCCCGCACCGACGAGCGGCCGCGGTCCGGGTAGAAGACCTCGAACGAGACCATCGCGCCGAGTGGGGCCGCCGGGGTCGCCATGAGGCCGGTCCCGGTACCCGGGATCGCGTCGAGCGGCACCGCCGAGAGGCTGGCCAGGTGCGAGAAGAAACTTCGGTACGGGATGTACTCGCCGAAGGGAACCCGGTGGACCTTCTCGAAGCGCGCGACGAGGGTGCCGTCGGGTCCCCACGCGACGACCTCGTTGCGGAACGCGGTCGTCGAGACGTTCTCGGTGACCCCGACCACCAAGGTGGTGTGCAGGCTGGCCGCGAGCGACGAGAGCACCGACTCCTCGGGCGATTGCGAGAGGGACTCGTCGAGGGCGACGACGTCCTCGGGCCAGAGCACCAGCTCGGGAGCATGGCCGCCGTCGAGCACCTGCATCTGCTGGGTGGCCGCCATCTGCGCGGCGAGCACCTGTGCGGGATGGACCTGGGACTTGTCGACCCCGTGCGCACCGCCGCCTTGCACCGCCGCCGCGCTGACCGCGCCGACCGACGGTCCGCCGTCGGGCGCATGGCCTGCGAGCGTCGCGAGGAGCGCCACCACCACCAACGCGACCGCGCCGGCAGTCACCAGCGTTCCGGTCCCGGCCAACGCGCCGGACAGGGTGCCCACCCGGTCTGCGGCCTCGTTGCCGGCCGGCCACCAGCCGGGGCCACCCACCTCGGCGCGCGCGAAGGTGCGCACCCGCGAGGTGTCGCGTCCGGCACGGCCGGCCGCGGTGGCGAGCGCACCGACGCCGACTCCACCGACGTAGACGATCGCGGTGAGTGCGAGCGGTCCACCCACCCTGGCGACACCGAGCGCCGGACCGTCGGCCTGCCCGAGGAAGACCCCGCCGAGTGGCAGGCCCCCGAACGGCCAGATCATCCGCAGCGCCTCGGCGAGGGTCAGCGCGGCGGGGAAGGCGAGGGCCCGGGCCACCACCGGCCCGGGCGGCACGAGGAGGCACCCGACCGCGACGAAGAGCGCCTCGATCGCCATCAGCACGAGGGCGCCGGGCAGGGTGAAGGCGCGCACGAACACGAGCCCGGGCACGTAGCAGCCGAGTCCGGCGAGCCACCCGGCCCAGCACCGGGTGCGGGCCCGCAGCCCACCGAGCCGCCACCAGAGCAGTCCCGCCGCCGGGAAGGCCAGGATCCAGAAGCCGAACGGCGGCAGAGAGAGGGCCAGTCCGATGCCCGCCGCGAGGGACGGGAGGGCGACCGTCCCCATGCGCGGTGCGACCGTGTCGTCGAGACGCCGGGTCATCCGCATCCTGGAAGGTCGCCAGGGGGGCTCGCTCGGGCTCGCCGGAGGATGTGGCTCGTGGGAGGTGCTCGGGAAGGTCCACGGCGGCTTCACCGCGCGCCGTTCCCCTCGACCGCCGCTCGGCCACCGCGGGCCCTTCGGGTGAGGGACTCCACCACCGCGCGCGCCGCACTCCGCCCACTCGCGATGCAGGCGGGGATCCCGACGCCGCGGTAGGCGGAGCCCGCGACCGCGACGGCGCCGAGTCCCGCCACCGCCTTTTCGATCGTGGCCACCCGGATCAGGTGTCCGACCCGGTACTGGGGCAGTGCCTGGTCCCATCGCGTCACGCGCACCGCGGCCGGCGAGCCGCGCACGTCGAGGATCGCGGAGAGCTCACCGAAAGCGACAGCCGCGAGCTCGTCGTCGTCGAGGTCGCGGTGGCGCTCGTCACCCCATCGGCCGGTCGAGACGCGGAGGAGCTCGTCGCCGGGTCGCGCGAGGTGCGGCCACTTCCTCGAGAGGAAGGTGCACCCGGTGATCAGCGCTCTCCGGCCGTCGACGGTCGAGGTACGCGGTACGAGGAAGCCGGTGCCTCGCAGGGGGGCTTCGATCGAGGCTTCCGGCACGCTGACCGTCACGACGGCGACCGAGGAGGAATCGATATCGGTGAGCAGCGACGCCGAGGCCGGGGCGAGCGGTCGGAGCAGGCGGGCCGCCTCGGGGGCATCGACCGCGAGGACCAGCCCGTCGACCTCGACCGCCGAGCGACCCTCGCGGTCTGCCGCGGTGCCGCCGAGCTCGACGGTCCAGCGCGGCAGGCCGTTCGACGCGCCGCCTGCCCGGAGTGCGTCCACCCTCACGCCGCTGCGTACGCTCGCGCCACTTCGCTCCAACGCGTCGCCCAGGCGTAACGCAAGGCTGGCCGTGCCCTCGCGCAGCGACCAGAACGCCGGCGCCGAGGGATCCGCCGACGAGGGGTCGAACGGGGTGGCCCGGGACGGCACCCGTCGCAGGCGGCGGATGAGGCTCCCCGGTTGCTGGTCGGCGGCGAGGAGGAGGGGGAAGGTCGCCGCAGCACTCAGCTCGTCGACGTCGCCGGCGTGGATGCCGCCGATCAGCGGGTCCACCAGGCGGTCGACCACCGGTCGTCCGAGGCGCCCCCCGACGATCTCGCCGACCGCTCGGTCGCCGGTGATGGTCCTCGTCCCGCGGTGGGGCGTCACCAGGTCGCGTGCGACGCGCAAGGCCTCGCCCGGGCTCAGGATCCCCGAACGTGCGAGCGGCCACCACCTGGTCGGCACACCGAGGGTCGACCCTTCGGGCATCGACCGGAGCGTTCCCCGCGCCCAGATCGAGGCACCGGTCGCGCCGACCGGCACCAGTTCGTCACTGATGCCGAGTTCCTCGCAGAGCTCGGTTGCCTCGGGACGTCGGGCGAGGAAGGCGTCGCCCGCGAGGTCGACGGTCCGACCGGCGAACTCGGCCGCACGCAGCTTTCCTCCGAGCCGCGGTGATGCCTCGAGGAGCACGACCGACGGCGGGCCGTCGGGGCCCGGCGCTCGGAGGAGCTCCCAGGCAGCAGCGAGCCCGGCGATGCCACCGCCGACGACGGCAACCGTCGGCCTGCCGCGCGCGCTCACCGCCGGCCCGCCGCGGCGCGTACGACCCCTGCCAGAACCGCGAGGAACCGAGGATCGTCGTTGAGCGACCCGGTCCGCGAGAACGCGAGACCGGCGTCGCGAGCGACCGACGCCGCCTCGATGTCGAGGTCGTAGAGGATCTCGAGATGGTCCGACACGAAGCCCACCGGGCAGAGCACCACCGCGCTGGCCCCGTCCTCGGCGACACGACGGATCTCACCGAGCAGATCAGGTCCGAGCCACGGGTCGGGTGTGCGGCCCGCGCTCTGCCAGGCCACCCCCCACGACTCCAGAGCCTTGCCCGCAGCGCCCAATTCGTCGACGACATCCGCTGCCGACTCGACTACCTGCGCCGGATAGGGATCGTCCTCGGTGAGAGTGCGGAGGGGAACGCTGTGCGCGGTGAACAAGAGCGCCACGCGCTCGCGCACGTCCTCTGGGAGCGAGTCCACTGCGGCCGCGGTGCGGGCGGCCAGCAGTGCCGAGAGCCCTTCGGCCCGGTGCCACGACGGGATCGCGGTCAACCTGAGTGGATGGTCGGCCTCCGACGCCGCTCGGTTCGCCCGCGCGAAGTACTCCCCCGACCCGGCCGTCGACCGGTGCGGAGTCAGTACCAACCCGACGGCTTCGTCGACACCGGCGGTTGCCAGCGCGGCGACGCCCTCCTCGATGGAGGGCGCGGTGTGTTTCGCGCCGAAACGAACCCGGTACTTTCCCGGCTCCGCGGACTCGAGCGCCGCGGCGAGTCCTGCCACCTGCCCGCGGGTCGTCGCCGCGAGCGGGGAGGTGCCGCCGATCGCCCGGTACCGTCCCTCGAGCTCGGCGAGCTGCTCGGAGGTGGGTGGACGCCCACGGCGGATCGCGGTGTAGAAGGGAGCGATCTCCCCGGTGCTCGCCGGTGTGCCGTGGGCCATGACCAGCACCCCGACCGGCCGCGAGACCGATCCGGTCATCGCCGGACCGAGCGGACCGAGGCGGTCACGACGGGTCCTTGACGCCCGCCCGCCCCTCTTCGTGGACGAGCCCGACGATCTGCTCGAGGACCGAGGGATCGGTCGAGGGGAGAACCCCGTGGCCGAGGTTGAAGACGTAACCGGGTCGCGTGCCGGCCGCGTCGAGCACCGCTCGGGTCTCCTTCTCGACGATGGGCCACGGGGTGAGGCAGAGCGCAGGGTCGAGATTGCCCTGGACGGCAAGGTCCGGTCCGATCCGCCTTCGCGCTTCGTCGATTGGCACACGCCAGTCCACCCCGACCACGGTGCAGCCGGAGCTGGCCATCGACTCGAGCAGCTCGCCGGTCCCGACCCCGAAGAGCACGCAGGGCACGCCAGGGTGGCTCTCGGCCAGCTCGCCGAAGAGCCGCCGCGTGGCGGGCAGCACCAGCTCCTCGTAGTGGCGAGGGGTGAGGATCCCCGCCCACGAGTCGAAGACCTGGACCGCGGAAGCCCCTGCGTCGAGCTGGGAACGCAGCGAGGACAGCGCGAGGTCCACCAGGCGCTCGACCAGCTCGACCCAGAGAACCGGGTCGGAGAGCATGAGCGATTTCACCGTCGCGTAGTTCTTCGAAGGGCCGCCCTCTACCAGGTAGCTGGCGACGGTGAAGGGGCCGCCGGCGAACCCGATGAGCGGCACGTCGAGCTCGTCGACGAGGGCTCCGACGGCCTCGATCACATACGGCGTGTCGTGTTCGGGCTCGAGAGGCCGCAGCCGGGCGAGATCGGTTCTCGAGCGGATCGGTTCGGCCACCACCGGGCCGGTGCCGGGAGCGATGTCGACCCCGAAGCCGACGGCCGCGGCGGGCACCATGATGTCGGAGAAGAAGATCGCCGCGTCGGTCCCGTACCGGTCGACGGGCTGGCGGGTGAGCGCCGCCACCAGGTCGGGGCGGTGGATCGCTTGGAGGATGCTCCCCTCTCCGCGGGCGGACCGGTACTCGGGCAGGGAGCGCCCGGCCTGTCGCATGAACCAGACCGGCACGTGGTCGACGGCGAGTCCGCGGCACGCCCGGACGAACGCCGATTCGTCGAAACGGCCGGTCGCCGCGCGGGTCATCTGTGGCGCGTGCCGCGACGTGCCCGATCGTCGGATCGGTGACGGAGGCGCGGCGCGGCCATGGGGCGAGTCTAGGAGAGGGCCCCTGCCAGCGGCAGCGCATGCTCGACGCGACGTGCGCGCCCGGGGCGTACAATGGATGGTTTCCCCGGGCCGGGTGGCGCGGCGCCCGGGCGGGCAGGGGAAGGGATCGGAGGTGGGGGTGGACTCTGAGCGAGAGGCCGAGCAGGCGTTCGTCGACACGGCGTATGCGCGGCTCGACGCCATGCGCGGTGACGCCAACTCGATGCTCGAGGGTGTCCTCGACCTGGGCAAGGGCGGCACCTTCCAATCGCGGACCGAGCGCGATGTGATCGTGCGGACGAGCCTCGCCCGCCTCGAGCAGCTCGACATCGGCGACCAGGCACTCACCTTCGGACGGATCGACCGAAGGTTCGAGCCCTCTGACGGCGACCGCGACGGGCACGGCTCGGCCGACAGTGCCGACGGGACCGCGACCGAGGTCTTCCATATCGGACGTATCGCCATCCACGACGCCGACCACGAGCCTCTGGTCGTCGACTGGCGCGCGCCGATCGCCGAGCCCTTCTACCGGGCGACCGGACGCGACCCTCAGGGCCTCGTCCTCCGTCGGCACCTCGCCCTCCACGGGCGTCAGGTGATCGGCGTCGAGGACGAGCGCTTCGGCGCGACCGGGGTCGTGGAGAGCACGGAGGGCGGCCTCGGCGGCAACGGCACCCCTGCCGGCGACGGTGCCCCCGCGGGTGAGCTCCTGGTCGGTGACATGCCCATCGGCGGCCCGGCGGCCCTGCTCGCGGCTCTGGACCGGGCGCGCACCGGCCAGATGACCGACATCGTCGCCACCATCCAGGGCGAGCAGGACGAGATCATCCGAGCCCCCCTGAGCGGCCTGCTGGTCGTCCAAGGCGGACCGGGGACCGGCAAGACGGCGGTCGCGCTCCACCGGGCGGCCTACCTGCTCTACACCCACCGGTTCCCGCTCGAGCGACAGGGCGTCCTCGTCGTCGGGCCCAACCCGCTGTTCCTGCGTTACATCGATCAGGTCCTGCCGTCGCTCGGCGAGACGGGGGTGACCCTCTCGACGGTGTCCGGTCTGGTCTCGGAGATCCGGGTCAAGGAAGAGGGCCCCGCCGAGGTCGCCAAACTGAAGGGTGACCCGCGCATGGCGAAGGTTGTCGCGCGCGCGGTCCGTACGCGCCAGCGCGCGCTCGCGGAGGACGTCGCCGTCCCCTACGGCGCGCTCGTGCTCCGGCTCACCACCGAGGACTCGCGCCAAATCGTGGAGATGGCGCGGCGTCGCCCAGGGACCCACAACGCCAGGCGACGGCTGGTCGACCACGCGGTCGCCCGTCTGCTCGCGGAGCGCGCGCGGCAGACCCAGCAGCGCCTCGGGGTGGGCGCACCCGCCGGGGTCACCCCCTTCCCCGGCTACGACGATCCGAGCGAGCTCACCGACGAGGAGTTCGACTTCGACGACTTCTCGCGCAAGGTGCGCCGGGTCCCTGAACTCGCGACCGCGCTGGACCGGATGTGGCCCCGGCTCTCCCCTCACGAGCTGCTCCACGACCTGCTCGGCGCGCCACCGCTGATCGCCGCGGCCGCACGGGGCATCCTCACCCCCGACGAGCAGGCGCTGCTCAACCGTCCGCGCTCGAGCTCCTTCGACGAGGTGCCGTGGACGCGCGCCGACGCCGCGCTGATCGACGAGGCGCGTCACCTGCTCGGCCCCCGCAACGGCAGCGCCGACGAAAGCCTGCGCAAGTACGGGCACATTGTCGTCGACGAGGTGCAGGATCTCTCGCCGATGCAGCTGCGCATGCTGACCAGGCGCTCGCTGTCCGGCTCGATGACCGTGGTCGGTGACATCGCACAGGCGACCTCTCCGTCGACACCCGCGTCGTGGTCGGACATCACTGCGCACCTGCCACGCCGGCGACCCATCCGTGAGGTCGAGCTCACCGTGAGCTACCGCACGCCGGCCGAGGTCCTCGCCGTCGCCGGACGGGTGCTCGCGGTGGCGGCTCCCGGGCTCGTGCCTCCGCGGCCGGTCCGGCGCACCGGCATCGAGCCGAGGATGGTCTCGGTCCGTCCCGGTCGAGGAGCGGAGGTCGGACCTGACGCAGGGCCCGACGCGACCG
Source organism: uncultured Acidimicrobiaceae bacterium (assembly GCA_963769905.1). Classification (GTDB taxonomy): domain Bacteria; phylum Actinomycetota; class Acidimicrobiia; order Acidimicrobiales; family RAAP-2; genus Bog-756. Next base: position 281,608 of record CAVYNG010000001.1, on the reverse strand, counting down.
GCGCGCTCGCTCGGCGTGTGGCCGAGGTGGCAGCCGAAGAGTTGGCCGCGACGACGACGGGTCGGGTCGCGGTGCTCGCGCCGGCCGCGCTCGTCCCGGACCTCTGGGACGCGCTGCAGACTGCGGGACTGCCGGCCGCCGACCCCGGCGAGCTGGCGAGCGGCGGCCTCACCGCCCCGCTGGTCGTGCTCGCCGCCGAGAGCGCGAACGGCCTCGAGTTCGACGACGTGGTGGTGGTCGAACCCGGGGTGATCGCCGGGGAGACCGCACGCGGGTTGCGCACCCTCTACGTCGCACTGACCCGTCCCACCCAGCGGCTGACGGTCGTCTACGCCACCCCGCCCCCCGCCGCGCTGAGCGCGGCGACCGGCTGAGCGAGCGGGCTCCCCGCCTTTTCGAGACCACCACCCAGGGGGGTGTCGTTGCTGCGCCGGCGCGGCTCCGCGGACCCGCGGAGGAGGCGCGACGTGCCAGGTCGGAGGGTGATCGCGGCCGGTTTCCCGAGTTGGCCCCCGGCGGAACGGATCGACTAGAAATACGGCGTGACTCAGGCCATCGCGGTCGATCCGGCCCCCTCACGTCAGCGTCACCGTCCCGATCGGCCGTCGATGTTGGCGGTGGGGGTGATGATCTGGCTGGGCTCGGAGGTCATGTTCTTCAGCTCCCTGTTTGCGGCCTTCTTCACCATCCGCGCCCACGCGAGCGTCTGGCCGCCGACCGGCTCCCATCTCGACACCCTGCGAGCGGGGGCGTTCACCTTGGTGCTCGTCTCGTCGAGCTTCACCATGCAAAAGGCCGTCTTCGACCAAGAACGCGGCAACCGGAACAGCGCGAAGATCTGGATCGTCGCGACCTTCGTCCTCGGGGCGCTCTTCGTCGCCAACCAGTTCTACGAGTGGGTCTCCCTCTCACACGACCCCGCCACCAACCCGACGGTGACCGCCTACGGCTCGCTCTTCTACATCATGTCCGGCCTCCACGGACTCCACGTCACGCTCGGCCTCGTGGCCATGCTCTTCCTGCTCGGCCGGCTCTTCGGACCGAAGGGTGACCCCGGCGAGACCGCCGTCTTCCAGGGCGTGAGCTACTACTGGCACTTCGTCGACGTGGTCTGGGTCGGTCTCTACAGCTGTCTCTTCCTCCTGAAGTAGGTGCGACACGGAATGCGTCAGTTGGTCAGGGGAAAGGCTCGGTTCGTAGCCCCCGCCGGGCTGGTCGCGTGCGTCGCGATCACCGGCTTCCTGGCGTTCGCACCCGGTGAGGCCCGCGCCCAACCCCCCTCCTTCCCGAGCACCACGACGCCGGCATTCAACGCGTCCTCCCCGCCCACCACCATCGGCAAGCCGTCCGCTCCGAGCGTTTCGGGCGCCCTCAAGTACGCCGCGCCTTCCAACCAGTCGGGCATCGACTACGTCGACCTTCCGTCCTCGTTCATCGCACCGGGACAGGCGCTGTTCGCCTCCAACTGCTCGAGCTGCCACGGCGCAGCGGCCGACGGCTCGACCGGCATCGCCCCGAACCTGCAGGGCCTCGGCGCCGGCACCGTCGACTTCTGGGTCTCGACCGGGCGCATGCCGCTCGCCGACCCCAGCGCACAGGCCATCCGCAAACCTCCGAAGTTCGACCGGCTCCAGACCCTCGAGATCGCGGCCTGGGTGCAGTCGCTCACCCCGGGTGTCGGCAACAAGATCCCCGTCGTCAACGCCAAGGGCGCCGACCTCCAGTCGGGCGGCTCCCTCTTCACCCTCAATTGCGCGGCGTGCCACACCATCACCGGTGCCGGCGACGCCCTTTTCGAGGGCTCTTACGCACCGAGCCTGCACCTCGCGACCGACACGCAGATCGTCGAGGCGATCCGGTCGGGGCCCGGCAACATGCCCGTCTTCTCGACCGGGAACATCACCGATACCGAGGCCCGTGACATCACCGCCTACGTACGCAGCGTCATCCAGCACCCGTCGAACCCGGGCGGGTTCGGCCTCGGCGGGGTCGGTCCGGTGGGGGAGGGATTCGTCGGGCTCCTGCTCGGTGTGGGCGTCCTCTTCTTGGTCTGCTTCTGGATCGGGGACAGGACGTGAGCGACGACGGCGCGACCCGCTCGGAGCCACTGCCGCCGGCCGCCCTCGACGACCCGCATCTCCAGCCGTACGCCAGCCACCCCGAGCGCGCCCAGGCCGTCGCCGGGGGCGCGATGCTCGTCGGAATCCTCGGTGTCATCGGGTTCGGGATCGCCTTTTGGGTGAGCAACGACACCCAATGGCTGGCGGCCACACTCGGGGTCGGGATGCTCGGGCTCGGCTTCGGGATCACCGCATGGGGCAAATACCTCATGCCACAAGGTCCTTTCGTCGAGGAGCGTCACGAGTTCCACTCGACCGAGGCCGAGCGAGAGGCGATGACCGCGGCGGTGGTCGAGCGCGGGGGCATCGTCCTCAAGCGCCGCAAGATGCTCGGTGGGCTCTTCGCGACCGGCGCGGCCGCGCTCGGGGTCGTGCTCCTTTTCCCGCTCCGCTCACTCGGGCCGAAGCCGGGCAACACCCTGTTCGAGACCAACTGGAAGAAGGGTTCGAAGCTGGTCACCGTCGACGGCCGGCAGATCAAGGTCGACGACCTCGAGGTCGGCGGCGTGCTCACCGTCTTCCCGAAGGGCTTCGAGGGCTCCTCGCCGGACCAGGTGATCCTTCTCCGGTTGTCGAATACGCTCCAGAAGCTCGAGTCGCCGGGCCGCACCGACTGGGGCGTCGCGGGGTACGTTGCGTACTCGAAGATGTGCACCCACCTCGGTTGCCCGGTCGGTCTCTACCAGCACCAAACCGAGCAGTTGGTCTGTCCCTGCCACCAGTCGATCTTCAACGTGGTCGCCGGCGCGATCCCTGAGTTCGGTCCCGCACCCCGTCCGTTGCCGCAGCTGCCGATCGCCGCGGACCTCGACGGGTACCTGCGGGCAACCAACGGCTTCAACCAGGCCGTCGGCCCCGGCTTCTGGGAGCGGCCATGATCGATTCGTCGCTGCGCTGGGTCGACGACCGCCTCGGCATCGCCAAGAGCGGCCGTACCTTCCTCGACAAGATCTTCCCGGACCACTGGTCCTTCATGCTCGGCGAGATCGCCCTCTACTCATTCGTGGTGCTGATCGCCACCGGGATCTTCCTCTCGCTGTACTTCGTCCCCTCGGCCCACGAGATCGTCTACCACGGCTCCTACATCCCGCTGCGGGGCGAGAAGGTCTCCGAGGCCTACGCCTCGACCATCGGGCTCTCCTTCGACGTGAAGTCGGGGCTCTTGATGCGCCAGGCCCACCACTGGGCCGCGGACATCTTCCTCGGCGCGATCGCCGTCCACATGGCCCGGGTGTTCTTCACCGGAGCGTTCCGCAAGCCGCGTGAGTTCAACTGGATCGTCGGGGTGAACCTACTCATCCTCGGCATCGTGAACGGGTTCCTCGGGTACTCGCTTCCCGACGACCTGGTGTCGGGGACCGGTATCCGCATCGCCTACTCGATCATCGAGTCGATCCCTCTGGTCGGCAGCTACATCGCCTTCTTCCTCTTCGGGGGCAACTACCCCGGCGACGGGACGATCATCCCGCGCTTTTACCTGCTGCACATCCTGATCATCCCGCTCGTCCTGATCGGGCTCCTCGCCGCCCACCTCGGCCTTCTGGTCAAACAGAAGCACACCCAATTCGGCGGCAACGGGCGGACCGAGCACAACGTGGTCGGCTCGCCGATGTTCCCCACCTTCATCGCCAAGACGACCGGCTTCCTCTTCATGGTGACGGCCACCATCTTCCTGCTCGGGGGCTTCGCACAGATCAACCCCATCTGGCAGTTCGGTCAGTACGAGCCCTACCAGATCTCCTACGCCGTGCAGCCCGACTGGTACATGGGCTGGCTCGACGGAGCGCTGCGTATCATGCCGAGCTGGGAATGGGTGGGCTGGGGCCACACCCTGCCGCTCGAGGTGTTCCTCCCGGCGGTGATCTTCCCGGGCGTGATCTTCACCCTCTTCATCGTCTGGCCCTTCGTCGAGTCGACCTACACGAAGGACCTCGCCTACCACAACATCCTCGACCGGCCACGCGACCGTCCGAAGCGGACCGGGGCGGGAGCGGCGGTGCTGACGCTCCTCGGGATGGTCTTCTTCGCCTCGTCGACCGACGTCCTCGCCAACTTCTTCAGCCTGCCGCTCAAGGCGGTGCTCTGGTTCTTCCGCATCGCGGTGATCGTCGCGCCGATCATCGCCTACTTCGTGACCTACAAGATCTGCCTGGAGATGCAGGACGCCGAGGGCATCGGCAAGCGCAAGCGGGCGAAGGTGGTGTTCCGGTCGGCGACCGGCGAGTACTCGACGGTCGAATCCGAGCCACGGCCAGGCGATGGTCACGAGGAGATCGAGGCGGTCCCGGTGCCCACCTACATCGACCTGGTGCCGCCCGAGCTCGCCACCGGCGCCGGCGTCCGCCGGGTGATGCGCTGACCCCGACCGGGGGCTGAAGGGCGACCGAGGACGCGGCGGAAGCGGCACGGCGCAGCGGCGGAGCGGCACGGCGGAGCGGCACGGCGGAGCGGCACGGCACAGCGGCACGGCCGAGACGAGGAGGGAGCCCTGCGGCGGAACGCAGCACCTCCGGATAACGTGCGGGTGCACCCGTAGGGGCCCATGTGACCGGGTGCGCCCGAAAGGGGCCGATGCGAGCGCAGACCGCCATCGAGGCCGACCGGTTCGCCCAGGAACTCTTCACACCGCTGCCGTCTCGCTACGACCGGCTGGCGGAGCTCCTCTCGATGGGGCAGAACGGACGCTGGCGGACCGAGATGGTCGGCCACGTCGCCGTGACCGAGCCGCGGCGGGTGCTCGACGTCGCGTGCGGGACGGCCGGGGTGACCCTCCAGCTGGCCGAGCGGACGAGCGCCCGGATCGTCGGGGTCGACCTCACCGAGGAGATGCTGCACGAGGGCGCCCGCCGGGTGACGCGAGCGGGCCGCGACGACCGGGTCCAACTGGTGCTCGGGCGCGGCCAACAACTGCCCTTCGCCGATGGCGCCTTCGACGCGGTGACCTTCACCTACCTGCTGCGCTACGTGGAGGACCCGCAGGCGGCGATCGACGAGATGGCACGGGTCGTGGTGCCCGGCGGGACGGTGGCGAGCCTCGAGTTCTTCGTGCCCGCCACCGGTTTTTGGCACTTCTGGTGGTGGGTCTATACGCGGACCGTGTTGCCGATCGCCGGGTGGCTGACCGGCGGGCGGGAGTGGTTCGTGGTCGGGCGCTTCCTCGGCCCGAGCATCTCGGGCCACTACCGTCGGTGGCCGCTCTCCTGGACGGTCGAAGCGTGGCGCCGAGCCGGTTTCGAGAGCGTCGGCTTCCGGGCGATGAGCCTCGGCGGCGGTCTCGTCATGTGGGGGCGGCGTCGTGGCGACTGACAACCGCGCCGGGCCACGGGCCGGGACGAGCCTCCCTCGCGCCGAGCAGGGCGGTGCGCTTGCTCCCGCCTACTACGCGGTGCGACCGGGTCGCTGGCGCGATTGGTGGACCCTGCTCCATCCGCCCTACACCGCGTGGCACCTCTCGTACGTCGTGATCGGTGCCGCGCTCGCGCCGGTGGTGCTGGTGTCGCGCCTCGTCGCCACCGTGCTTGCGTTCTTCCTCGCAGTCGGAGTGGCCGCGCACGCGCTCGACGAGCTGAACGGCAGGCCGCTCCGCACCGGGATCCGCTCGTCGGTGCTGGTCGCGAGTGCCGCCGTGGGTCTCGCCGGCGCGGTCGCGTTGGGGGTGGCCGGCGTCGTCGTGGTCGGGTGGGCGCTGGTCCCGTTCCTCGTCGTCGGACCGATCGTGGTCGCCGCCTACAACCTCGAGCTTTTCGGCGGCGCGTTCCACAACGACGTCACCTTTGCCGCCGCGTGGGGCGGGTTCCCGGTGCTCACCGCCTACGTCGCCGAGACCGGCACCATGGCCATCGCACCGCTCCTCGCGGCGGCCGCCGCGAGCATGCTGTCGCTTGCCCAGCGAAGGCTCAGTACCCCGGCGCGCCTGCTCCGACGCCACGCGGTCCAAGTCGAGGGAGGCGTGAGGCTCGCGGACGGCGAGTCGATCGTCCTCGATCGAACCGAGCTCCTCCGCCCGCTCGAGCACGCGCTCCGCGCGATGTCGTGGTCGATCGTGTTGCTCGCCACCGCCTTCGCGCTGGCACGGCTCACATGACCCTCAGTCGGCCGGACACTGATCCCCGCGGGGTACTCCGCCGTGCTCTTGCCGCACGCCCGACGGTGACCCAGTTCCTCGAGGAACTCACCGGGGAGCCGCTCGTCGCCGACGTGATGAGCCAGCGCCCGGTGGTACCGGATCCGGCCGACGGGCTCGGGGTGGCCGGGGAACAGGGGATGATCCGCCGGATCGCCCGGCTGCGCAGCCGAGGGGGTACTCCGTACCTCTACGCCGACACTTCGTTCGTACCGGCAAGGCTGCCTCCGAGCGCCCGCCGCCGGCTGGCGGTCGGGTGCGAGCCCATCGGCCGGGTACTCGTCGACGAGGGGCTCGCCCCGGTGCAGCTCCCTGCGCTCGGCACGATCCTTGCGCGCTGCCCGGGGCCGCCGGCGCCGGAGGGCGCAGAGGAGGTTGTCTGGCGCCGCGCCTACCGCCTGGCGCTCGGGGGCCGGCCGGTGTTCGCCATCCGGGAGTGGTTCCTGCGGTCGGTCCTCGATGCGCTCGCCGCCGCCGAGGGGCGCATCGGCGCCGGACCGTCCCGAGCGCCGTCGGCCTGACTCCTCCCTCGCTGGGCCCGGGCAATGCGGCGCTCCGAGCAGAGCGAGCGCTACCTTCTGCTCTGTTCCTCGCGGTGATCGTCTGCGAGCCGGCGTGGTGCCAAGGGAGGCACGATGACATCCCCGACGACGACCCCTTCCGCCCCCCCGACCCCTTCCGCACCCCCGACCGACCCGCTGGCGCTGGTCAAGACCAGGAGCTACGTCGTCATGCTCTTCTTCGGGGCAGTCGTCGGAGTGCCCGTGGCGTTCATCGCCTATTTCTTCCTGAAATGGGTGGCCGAAGCGCAGAATTGGTTGTACTCGACGTTCCCGAAGCAGCTCGGATTTTCCGGCGCGCCGGTGTGGTGGCCGATCCCGCTGCTGATCGTCGGTGGCGTGGTCGTGGCGCTCACCATCCTCTACCTGCCGGGGACCGGAGGGCACGTCGCGGTGTTCGGCTTCAAGACGAGTCCGACCAGCCCGATCGAGCTTCCGGGGGTCCTCGTCGCGGCCTTTGTCACCCTGGCCAGCGGCGCGGTGCTCGGCCCCGAGGCGCCGCTCGTCGCGATGGGCGCCGCATTCGCGATCTTGATGATCCACCTGCTCCGTCGAAACGCTCCCGCCATGGCGGTGACGGTCATCGGGGCCGCCGGTTCCTTCGCTGCGATCAGCACCCTGCTCGGCTCGCCCATCGTGGCCGCGTTCTTGTTGATGGAAGCGGCCGGACTGGGCGGCCCCACGCTCGCCATCGTGATGCTTCCCGGGTTGCTCGCCGCCGGGGTCGGTGCCCTCATCTTCGTGGGACTGAACAACTGGACCGGCTACGGCACCTTCTCCCTCGCCGTCTCGAACATCCCTCCCTTCGCCCACCCGACCGGCGCGGAGTTCCTCTGGGCGGTCGGCATCGGGGTGGCCGGGGCGGCGGTCGGGACCGGCATCCGCCGAGTCGGCCTGTTGATCCTGCCGCTCGTCGAACGCGGACGAGTGCTGGTCACCCCGCTCGTCGGTCTGGCCGTCGGGCTGTTGGCGGTGGCTTTCGTCGAAGGGTCCGGCAAGGACGTCTCGTACGTCCTCTTCTCCGGGCAGTCGGCACTCTCCCCACTGATCGACCACGCGAGCACGTTCAGCGTCGGAGCGCTTGCGCTCCTGCTGGTGTGCAAGGGTCTCGCCTACGGCGGCTGTCTGAGCAGTTTCCGCGGGGGCCCGGTCTTCCCGGGCTTGTTCCTCGGGGCGGTCGGCGGGATGCTCGTCTCCCATCTGCCCGGGCTGCCGATGATCGCCGGGGTCGGAATGGGGATCGGTGCCCTGACCACGGTGATGCTCGACGGCATGCCGCTCACCTCGGTGCTGTTGGTGGAGGTCCTCCTACCCTCGGACGCGATCGCCTTGGCGCCGCTGGTCATCGTGGCAGTCGTCACCGCGTACGTGGCGTCGGCGTGGCTGGCGCCCGCCAAGAGCGAACCCGCCGCCCCTGCGCCCGCACCTGCGCCGTCCTCTCCGACACCCTCTGCTGCGGACCCGGCCCCGACGTAGCCCGTCGCCAGAGACGGAACCGGTCCCGAGACGGATCAGACCTGTCGCCCGAGGAAGGCAGCCAGGCGATCCGTGGCGTTCGCCCCCGCCGGAGCCGCCTGCTCGGGTCCGAAGGCGGCCTCGCCGTCTGCGCCCCGCATCTCCTCGGTCACGGTGTCCTTCGCCTCGTCGAGCAGTTCGGCCGCGAGGGCGGGCGCGAGGTCGGTCGACGAGCCGATCGCGCGGGCGAGGTCCCAGGCATGCGCGACCTGGTCGCTTGCCACGAAGAACATGAGGAACGCCGCCGGTCGCTTCCCGAACGGGAATTCGATGGGTTTGTCCAGCGCACCGGGCGCAGAGAAGGCCGCCAGCGTCAACCGCGCGGTTTCGTCGTGGGCGGCGACGAAGTCACCGGACGCGTAGTCGGCCTCGGTGGCCGTACTCGTGCCCGCCACGAGGGCCGCCCCGGCGCGGGGAGCACCCACCATGTGGTTGACCAGCGCGTGAACGTCCCACGATCGGCACGGGGTCGGTGCGCCGAGGTCCTTCTCGTCGACTTGGGCGAGTGCTTCCCGAGATGTCGCGAACGCCTGGGCGAGTGCATCGGTCGAACCGAGGGTCATCGCCACCCCTCGCTTCGGCCTGCGCTCACGCGGTTCAGACCGTGCCGCCGCGCCGGCTCTCGACCGTTGCCCCCACCGCCGCCGAGACGATGAGCGCCGCGGCGAGTGGCGCCATCCACAGGCCGAACACGAAGGTCAGCACCGCGAACATCGCACCCATCCCGAGGAGGAAGGGCCAGATGCTCGATCCGGGGAACGACTCGACCTCCCCGGCCCCTTCGGCAACGCTCGCGTCGGGGTCGTCGTCGGCCTGTGGTTTCTGCTTGTACGACCACCAGAGGTAGTACGAGCCGGGCAAGAGCCCGAGGAGCGTGGAGCCGATCAGCATCAAGAACCCCGCGTCCTCGTAACTGGTGAACCAGTAGACGCCGGCGATGACTCCGAAGAAGACGCCGATGCCGATGAGCAGGAGGCCGTCGACTCTCATGACGGCGCCCCCACCGGCTCCTTCTCGGGCTCCGGCTCAGCACCGCGACGGTGGTGCTTGCGGTGCTCGGGGTGGTTGTAGTCCCAGGTGGGTCGCTCCGACCGGATCGGCGGCAGTGACGTGTAGTTGTGGTGGGGCGGCGGGGACGTGGTGAACCACTCGAGCCCGCCGGCGTCCCAGGGGTTGTCGCCGGCCCGCACCGGGTGGCGCCAGGAGATCCAGAGGTTGGCGAGGAAGAAGAGGAACGACGCGCCGATGACGAACGCGCCGATGGTAGAGAGGACGTTCATCGTGGTCCACCCGTTGGTCGGCAGGTAGGAGGCGACCCGCCTCGGCATGCCGGCGAGCCCCGACTGGTACTGGGGCAAGAAGGTGAGCCAGAACCCGATGAAGAGAATCCAGAAGTGGGCCTTCCCCAGCCGGTCGTTCAGCATGCGGCCGAACATCTTCGGATACCAGAAATAGAAGCCGGCGAACCCGGCGAACACCGCGGTCCCGATGAGGACCTGATGGAAGTGGGCGACCACGAAGTAGGTGTCATGGGTCATGAAGTCGACCGGAGGCGAGGCGAGGAGCACGCCGGTCACCCCGCCCATCAAGAACGCGAAGAGGAACCCGATGGAGAACAGCATCGGCGTCTGGAAGCTCAGCTGACCGCCCCACATGGTACCGATCCAGTTGAAGAACTTGATGCCGGTCGGCACCGCGATCAGGTACGAGAGCAGCGAGAAGAACGGCAACAGGACCACGCCGGTGGTGAACATGTGGTGTGCCCACACGCCGGTGGAAAGAGCGGCGATCGACATCGTGGCGAAGACCATGCCCTTGTAGCCGAAGAGGGGCTTGCGCGAGAAGGCGGGGAAGATCTCGGTCACCATCCCGAAATAGGGCAAGGCGAGGATGTACACCTCCGGGTGGCCGAAGAACCAGAAGAGGTGTTGCCACAACACCGGTACCCCTCCGCCCTGGACCGAGAAGATATGTGTGCCGAAGTGACGGTCGCAGAAGAGCATCACCACCGCACCGAACAAGACCGGGAAGGCGATGAGGATGAGGATGGCCGTCACCAGCATGTTCCAGGTGAAGATCGGAAGCCGGAACATGGTCATACCGGGGGCGCGCAGGTAGAAGGTGGTCGCGGCGAGGTTGACGCCGGTGAAGATGGCCGAGAAGCCGGTCAGGGCGAGGGACATCAACCACAGGTCCGCGCCCGCGCCGGGGGAGTTGATCGCGTTGGAGAGCGGCGCGTAGGCGACCCATCCGTAGCTCGCCGCACCTCCCGCGACCAGGAAGCCCGAGAGCATGACGATCGACCCGCCGAGGTAGAGCCAGTAGGACAGCGCGTTGAGACGGGGGAAGGCCATGTCCGGCGCGCCGACCTGCAACGGCAAGATGTAGTTCGCCAGCCCACCGAAGGCGAACGGACCCGCGAACAGGTACATCATCAAGCTGCCGTGCATGGTGAACAGCTCGTTGTAGGTCTGGAAGGAGAGCAGCGACGAGGTCGGGTCGGCGAGCTGGACCCGCATGACGAGGGCCATGATGCCGGCGATGAAGAACAAGATCAGCGAGGTGATCATGTAGCTCTTGCCGATCACTTTGTGATCGGTCGAGGTCAGCCAGTTGAGGATCCCGGTCGGTCCCTCGTGGTGCGCGTGCTCACCCTCGGCGTGCTCGGGGCCCGGATGGTGCCCGTCGGGGCCCGACGGTTCGGGCCCGATCCGCTCCGGTCGATCGACGGTGGTGGTCATGAGGAACCCTTCGTCGAGGAGGGTAGAGGACTCGGGGTCGACGGCGTGACGTGGGTCTGGATCGGTGGGATGTCGGTCGAGGGAGTCCCCGATCGCTGCAGGGTGTTCCCGGCCGCCACCTCGCTCTTGGCCCAGGCGCTGAACGCCTTCGGGCTCACCGCTCGCACCGAGAACAGCATCTCCGAATGGTAGAGGCCGCAGATCTGGGTGCACTGGCCGAAGTAGGTGCCTGCGTGGAGCACGTTCAGGTCGAAGTAGTTGGTCACGCCGGGGAGTGCGTAGCGGCTGAAGTTGAAGTCCCGCACGTAGAAGCCGTGGATGACGTCGTTCGAGACGAGGGTGACCTGGACCGTCTGGCCGACCGGGAGCACCATCTGGGGACCGTGGTTCTCGGGTCCGTTGGTGGTCTCACCCGCGATTCCGACGTTCAGTCGCGGGTAGTCGAATCGCCATCCCCACTGGAATGCGGTCACCCGCACGTTCACGACCGGCGTGCCGCTCGAGGTGAAGGTCGCGTTGACCGGTTGGGTCGCGTCGACGTTGTTCTCGGTGATCACGGTGAACACGAAGAGCACGCCCACGATGATGATCGGGATGGTCGTGTAGAGGACCTCGACGATGATGTTCTCGTGGAACTGGCGGGGCATCTCGTCGGAGCGCCTCCGGTAGCGGAAGACCGCCCAGAGGATCAGGAGGGCGACGATGCCGCCGACGATGATGCCGGTCGTCATCATTCCCGAGTAGAGCTTGAAGATGTCGTGGCCCTGCTTGGTCGCCCCCGAGCTCGCGCCGTAGCCGGGGAACCAGTTGCACCCTCCGAGCAGGACCGGGACCGCGAGGGCGAGCCCGACGGTCCAGCGGAGCCGACGACGGCGGGGAGTGGCGGAGCGGTCCGGCTCTGCTTTCGGGTCTCCGGCTGCGGCACCGACGCGCGAGGGCGACAAAGGCGCAGGACCGGCGCTCGGGCGGCTCACGGCGATGACACTAGCGGGGTCCGCGCCGAAATTAGAAGTTGAGGACCCAGGGGGGTGTGAGGGCGCGAACAGCCAGTTCGCGCCCGCGATGGCACCCCCGGAGGGGACTCCCGGTTGGGCCTCGGCCCGGGTGGCCCCTCAGCTCTCCCGGGCGGCCCACGAGAAGACCCCGTGAGCCATGGTGGAGCTCGCCGCGTCGGCCCGCGCGGTGAAGACCCGGCGCCGCGCGTCCGCGATCGCTCGGTCCCCGGGTTCCGCCAGCCAGGCGAGCTCGGCGAGATGCCCCGCCAGGCGGAGCGTCGCGTCGCCGGCCGGGCCCGGCACCCCACCCGGTGCGGCGCCAGGCGCCCCATCGAGGAGGGCGAGCGCCCGCTCCGCGAGCACCCCCGCCCCACCGGCCAGCTCGGCGAGCTCCCGCGCGACCGCGCGTTCCGGCGCGGGCTGCAGCGTTGCGGGGTTGCCGTCCCACCAGCCGCCGTAGAGGCGCCAGATCGTCCGCACGATGAACTCGGGCTCGTCGTAGACCGGCCGGAGGTAGGGCCGGTCGAGCAGGCCTTCGGGGGCGCGGACCGTGTGGATCACCTCGTCGAGGCGTGCTCCGCCGTTCATCAGCTCGAGGGTCTGTCGGACGAGCGACTCGAGGAGCGTCGCGGTGTCGTCGAGCGCTTGGCGGATCCGCTCCTCGCCGACCACCGGGTAGCCGTGGCCGGGGAGGAGCACCGCGGGGCCGCCCCCTGGCGTGTCGTAGAGGGCGAGCATCCGGCGCAAGGCGTCGGCCCATTCGAGGGGGTACCGCTGGACCTTCTGCGGGTTGCCCGCGTTGGGCGACGCCCAGATGAACAGGTCGCCGCAGCAGAGCACCCGGCGCTCGGGGAACCACGTCCAGGTGTGGTCGTCGGTCTCACCTCGGGCGTGGTGGAGCACGCCGGCGACCCCGCCGACGTCGAGGTCGAGCTGCTCGCGGTAGGTGCGGTCCGGGTAGCGGTACTCGGTCGGCCACTCGAGCGAGTCGATCGCGAACTGGCGGCGGTTGATGACCGCGTTGTAGCCCGCGGTCATCACGTACCGGTCGAAGCGGGCCGGGAGTGCCTCGTGGGCGACGACCACCGGTGCCGGCCACCCGCGGCCGGCGGCCTCCTCTTCCCAGACCGGAACGCCGAACACGTGGTCGACGTGACCGTGCGAGTACACCGCGGTGTGCAGACGGCTCGCGGTCCACGATCGCAATGCGGTGTGCACCTGGCGGGCGACGAGGGCACTCCCGGTGTCGACCAGCACCAGACCGTCCTCGGTGTCGATCGCGGAGACGTTGGCGAAGGTGGGCACGAAGGCGACGCCGTCGGCGACCTCGGCCACCCTCGGCTTCACGGCCAGGGAGGCCGTGACGTGATTCCGGGTGGTGCGGGTCTCGCCGCGCCAGAGCCGGTCCGCGGTCGCGAGCACGTCCTCTTCGTCGGGCATGGGCTTCCCCCGCTGTCGGTTTCTCGGTGTGAAGTGTCGGTCCGTCAACGAGGCGGTTCGGCGGGCGGCGACGCGCGGCGAAGCACACGACCCACCGAGCGCCCGGCGCCGCGCAGGGCGCGACGGGCCTGGTCTTCGGCCACGGGTCCGTAACGCTCGACGGCGCTCTTCCCGGCGACGGCGACGGCTGCGGCCGCGGCGGCGCGACCGGACTTCTCGGTGACCGAACGGCCGGCGTCCGCAGCGACCATGCCCGATTCCCTGTGCGCCACCGCCGGCTCGCTTTGCGGCACCGCCGGCTCAGCGCGCGCAGCACCGCCGGCTCAGCGCGCCGCACGGGCTCGGTGGTTCGAGTGAGCGTCGCGAGGCGGATCAGCCCGATCGCACCGAACTCGACGACGACGATCCCCGTGAGGTCCGGGCGGAGGACCGGGAGAAGCGGGGAGAGGGCGATCGCTGCCGACGCGACCACCACCGCGAGGACGTGGAGCCGCTTCGGGCACACCCGTACGATCCCGAGAGGGCCGCGCGCGCTGAGCGCCAGCACCGCGAGGAGCCCCGCACCCGCGAGGAGCGCGCCCTCCGAGGCGAGGTGCACCGCCACGTCGACGAAGACGAAAGCCACCGCGAGCTCGGTGACCTGCAGCACCCAGAAGGGGACCCAGCGTCTGGACGCGGCCGCCTTCGTTCCGGGGCCGGTCGGGCCCGCGCTCATCGCCCTCCTGACGGTGCGATCAGCCCGGCGGCGTGATCAGGAGGTGCCGGTGCTGCCGTCTGCTGGTCCCTGAGCCTGGACCGGCCCGCTGGCCGGAGCGGCCGAGTTCTCGGCGGGCTTGGCCCCGGACTTGCCTTCCTCGGACCCCCCCTCCTCGAGCCCCTTCTTGAACTCCTTCTGGGCGGAGCCCAACGAGCGGGCGAGCTTGGGGATCTGGGTCGATCCGAACAGGACGAGCGCGACGACGACCAGGACGATGATGCCCTGCTCTCCGAAGAGATCTGCTGGCGGGCTGAGGGGCATGGCCGTTCTCCCTTGTCGACGGTCGCCCCAAGGTTAGACCTGCGCGGGCCGGGGTGGCGCACCGCGGCGCCGACCTGCATGCGCCCCCTGCGACGAGCGACCGACCAGGGCCCACCCAGAGGCCGACCAGGGCCCGACCAGAGGTCGCCCCGCGGCGAGGCGTCTCAGCCGGCGAGGAAGACCCCGAGGCAGAGGGCCACGACCGTCGCGATCGCGCCGATCGCTCCCCAGACCGCGAGGGCCGTCCGCGTGGTGGCCCTTTGGTGGAGGATGACCGCGACACCGGCCAGGGCGACGACGGCGATCTTGATCCCGAGCACCACGTTCCACGCGGTCGGCGCGCTCTTCAGGTCGAAAGCGGAGACGTTCCAGAACCCGGTGATCACCAAGAGCGCGTAGGCCGGCCAGAGCAGCCGGGCGAGCGCACGCGCCACCTTCTTCGGTGCGTCCTCTCCGAAGGTACGGATGGTCGGGAGCAGCCCCGCCACCGTGAGCTGCCCGCCGACCCACACTGCGGCCGCCAGCACGTGGAGGATGAGGCGGAACCCGTCGAGCCCCGACGCGAGGGAGGGGACGGTGCTGCCGGTGAGCACGCGAGGCGGTGGGTGAGGCCTACTTGCCGGTCCAGTTGGGCTTGCGCTTCTCGGCGAAGGCGATCGGGCCCTCCTGTGCGTCCGACGAGCCGAAGACGATCGGGACGGCCTTGTCGTTGATCGCCCAGCCCTCCGCCTCGGGGAGCTCGGCGGCCGTCTTCATCACCCGCTTCGAGGTGCGTACCGCCAAGGGTGCGTTCGCCGCGATCACCTCGGCGAGGGCCAGCGCCTCGTCGAGGAGGGACGCGGCCGGCACGACTCGGTTGACCAACCCGAGCTGGAACGCGCGTGTCGCGTCGATCGGATCTCCGGTGAGAGCGAGCTCGAGCGCGACCGCCATCGGGAGGCGCTTCGGGAGGCGGATCAATCCGCCCGCCGCGGCCATGAGGCCACGCTTGACCTCCGGGATCCCGAAGGTGGCGTGCTCTGCCGCGACCACCAGGTCGCAGGCGAGCATCATCTCGCATCCACCGGCGAGCGCCGACCCGTTGACCGCGGCAATGAGTGGCTTCGAGAAGTCGCGCTGCGCGATGCCGCCGAAACCCCCTTTCGCGTTCATGATCTCGCCCGCCTCGCCCGCGGTGAACGCCTTCAGGTCCATCCCGGCACTGAACGCCTTGTCGCCCGCGCCGGTCACGATGACGACGGCGCACCCGTCGTCCTCTTCGAGCTCGTCGAAGGCCGAGGCGAACGCCCTCGAGACGGCGCCGTTGACCGCGTTGCGCGCCTCGGGCCGGTTGATCGTCAGGATTTCGGTGTTGCCCCTGCGTTCACGGAGTATGTCGGACATGGCGGTCTCCCCGGTGCGTCACGGTGTCGCCAGACGGTAGCGCGCGGCGCCAGGCTGCACGACCACGCGACCTCCGACCATTCCCGGCACGTCCAGTGCGCCGACGGCGGCAACCGTGTCGTCGTCGGCGGCCCCGACCGCCATGTGGCGTCCGTCGGGAAGGGCCACGATCATCGGGGCCGCGGTCGCACCACCTTGCCCGTCGCGCACGACGGTGGCGGCGACCGTGGTCGCGCCGGTCGCCTCCTCGACCCCGAGTGCGACCTCGACCGTGGTCGCATCGATCGCCGCCTGCGCCTGCTCGGTGTCGCCACGGCAGAAGCCCCCCGGTGGCGGAGTCGAGCCGTAGAGGCCGAGCGCGTGCTTGGTCACGTACCAGCCGAGCCCGGTGGCCAGTCCGAGCTGCGCTCCGTCACCCCCGACACGGAGACGCTCGGTCAACGCGGCGATCGCGTGGGTCGTGTAGTTGTTGCCCGGGCCGCCGAAGTAGGGGAGCCCGCCGGTCACCGTGAGCCCGCGCGCATCGCCGGCCGCGATCCCGAGGGCGTCACACGCCAGCTCGACCGCGGAGGGGAAGCACGAGTACAGATCGACCAACCCGACGTCGTCGATGCCGAGCGGGCGACCCGCCGCGACCCGGGCCGCTTCGAACAGTGCCTCTCCGGCGGCGGCGATACCCGGTGACCGCCCGAGGTCGGGTCGTGCGCTCGGCGCGCGCACGTCGGTCGCTTCGGCCCCGGCCCAGACAAAGACCGCGCGTCCGGCGAGACCCGCGCGCTCCGCGGCGGCGAGGGAGCAGACCAGCACCGCCGCGCCCTGGTCCGATCCGAGAAAGGCCGACATGCGCTTGGTGTAGGGCTCGCAGACCACGCGGTTCTCCGGCGAGGGGGTGGCGATCTCCTCGGGGCTCCACGCCTGCGGGAACCACGAGTACGGGTTGGCTGCGGCGACCTCGCTGAGGGGGGCGAAGAGCCTTCCCATCGCACCCCGGTGCGCCGGCGCGTCGTGACCCTGGCGCGCGGCGACGACGCTCTCGAGCAGCGGATAGACGTGCACCGGCGCGACGAGGCCGATCGTGGACTCCGCGGGTCCGTACCCGGGGAGGGCGTCGCCGATCTCGGGATCGACCGTGCCGCCCTCCGAAGGAGGGGCAAGGCCCGCCGCGTGCCGTGCGCGCCCGGAGCGGATGGCCTCGGCTCCGGCGATGAGTGTGACCGACAGCCCGCCCGCCGCGATCTCCGAGGCGGCGCGGTTCACCAGCCACTGCGGGGAGTTGCCGCCCGCAGTGGTCACCTCCCGGACCGAAGGCTCGATCCCGAGTCGTTCGGCGAGCTCGGAGGCGGGCGCGGGGCCGGTGCGGGTCATGATGCCGACGACGCTCAACCGCTCGATGTGGTCGCGAAGCGCGGGCGCGTCGGCAAGGGCCGCTTCGCAGGCACGCACCAGGAGGTCGACCGGTGTGACCGTCTCGGTTCGCTCGATCGACTGGCCCGCGGCGACGACGACGGGGAGGCGAGTGGGGTCGGGCGTGGCGGTCATCGAAGCGGTGACGGAGTGGGTAATGGACACAGAGGTGCCGGCGGGCGCAAGCTACCATCCGCCCTCCCGCCGGTGACCGGGCCCGCGCACCGGCCCGCCAGGCGGCTGGGTGTTCGACGAAAGAGGTTCTCCACGTGTCCCCAGATCGAGCGAGCGTCGGGGCGGACCGGAGCGATGGAGTGGTCCCCGACGACTTCCTCTTCGGGGTCGCGACCGCGGGCTTCCAGGTCGAAGGCGGGTTCAACGGGCCCGGCGAGCCCGCCAACAACTGGCTTGCCTGGGAGCAGGTCGGGAGAGTCGAGCCCTCGGGGAACGCAGTCCGCTTCTGGGATCGGCCCGAGGAGTCGCTCGACCGTGCCGCGGCGCTCGGGTGCAACAGCTTCCGGATGGGGATCGAGTGGGCCCGTGTGGTCCCGGAGCAGGGGACCGTCGACCGCTGCGCGCTCGACCGCTACGCCGCGATCGTCCGTGGTTGCACCGAGCGGGGCCTCGAGCCGCTGGTCACTCTCCACCACTTCACCCATCCCGCGTGGCTCGGCGAGGAGTTCTGGCTCCGCCCCGACGCGCCCGATCGCTTCCGCGGCTGGACCGAGTTGGCCGTCGACGCGCTCGCGCCCCACGTCCGTTTCTTCGTCACCATCAACGAGATCAACGTGGTCGTCCTCGGGTCGTGGCTCCTCGGCATGTTCCCCCCGGGTCGCTGTCTCTCGTGGACCGACAGCGCCCTCGCGTTCGACAATCTGCTCACAGCTCACGTCCTCGCCTACGACACCGTCCACCGCGCACGCGCCGACGCGGTCGTCACCACCAACAACAGCTGCCTGAGCATCTACGAGTACGACCGGATGCTCGTCGACGTGCTGCTCTCGCGCGGCGCGGGTGTCGCCCACGCCGAGATCGACGAATGGATCGGAGATCGCCGCCGCCGGCACGAGTCCCTGCTCCCTGCCCGGGCGCTGCGCGAGCGGCTCCTCCGGAAGGCGTCCACGGTCGCTCCGCCCCGCGGACCTGCCCTGTACGGCGCGCCGAGCGGCGGGGGCCGAGGCCGGAGCCGCCGCACCCGCCCCGAGTTCCCGCGCCGCGCGCTCGACTCGGTCTTCGAGAGCCCGCACGGGCGCACCCTCGACGTGCTCGGGGTCGACTTCTACGACCCGATGGCCGGCCGGCACTTCCGCCTCCCGGGTCACCGGACCTCAGCCGGTCGCAACCCTCTCCCCACTCGTGAGCTCTGGGACGACCCTCCCGACCCGGAAGGCCTCGGCCGCTGGCTCGGGATCGAGCACGACCGGGCACCGGACCTGCCGATCTGGGTGGTCGAGAACGGGATGTGCAACCGGGTGCGCAACGGGCGCGCCTACGGGCGGCTCGACGGTTGGCGCCGGCCGCGGTACCTGCGCGAGAACCTCGCAGCCCTCGTCGAGGCCCGCGGAGAGGGGGTGCCGGTCACCGGCTACTGGCACTGGTCGCTCGTCGACAACTACGAGTGGGGCTCCTACGAGCCGCGTTTCGGCCTCTACGGGGTCGACCGCAACCGCGGAGAGCACGGCTTCCGATGGCTCGAGACCGATGCGACGGGCGACGACGCGGCCGGCGCCTACCGGCGCATCGTCAGCGGACTGCGCAACGGCGACAGGAGCGTGCTCGACCGCCCGGTCGACCCCGCCGACCACTGACGTCGGCTCAGCCGAAGAGCGTGCGCCCGAGTCCGGAGAGGACCGCTTCTGCCTCCTCGACGATCTCGGCCACGAGGCGCGCCGCCGGCACCAGCGAGGCGATCCCGCCCACCCCCTGCCCGGTCGGGTAGCACTCGCGCCCGGGGTCGACCCCGAGGGTGTCGCTGTCGCCGCCGAGGTGGAACGCGCCGTCCCCGATCGAGCGACCGAGCTGGGCGGGGAAGGAGGTGAGCTCCTCGCCGTGCGCTTCGAAGAACGCGGTGTAGTCGTTCCTCACCACCCGCATCGTCTTGCCCGAGTAGGCCCGAGAGATGACCGTGCCGTCCTCACGCGTCTGCAACAGCGCGTCCTTGTAGCCGGCGACCGCCCGCGCCTCGGGGGTCGCGATGAACCGTGTCCCGATCCACGCTCCGTCCGCACCGAGGGCGAGCGCGGCCGCGAGGCCCCGCCCGTCGAAGATCCCCCCGGCCGCGACGACCGGGATCTCGGCGCCGACCGCGTCCACGATCTGGGGGACGAGGGGCATGGTCGCCACGAGGCCGGTGTGGCCGCCCGCCTCGGTGCCCTGCGCGACGACGATGTCGCAGCCGGCGTCTCGGGCGCGGCGCGCATGGTCGACCTTTCCGCACATGTTGACCACGAGCACCTGGTTGCGGTGGCAGAGATCGACGACGTCGGCGGGCACACCGAGGCCCGCCACGAAGACCGAGGCCCCGCCTTCGATCACGCGCTCGACCTGGGCGGCAAGGTCGCCGGGCATGGCCGTGAGCAGGTCCACCCCGAACGGCTTGTCCGTCGCGGCTCTGACCCCCGCGATCTCGGCGACCATGCGCTCCTCGCTCATGGTCGAGGCCCCGAGGCACCCGAACCCGCCGGCATCGGAGACCGCCGCGACGAGCGGCGCGTAGGACACGCCCCCCATGCCCGCGAGCATCACCGGGTGCTCGATCTCGAGGATTTCGGTCAGCCGGGTCTTCATCGCCGGCGTCGCGCGCTCACCGCTCAGGCCGCGCGGCGACCTGACCGGGAGTGCGTACCGGTCGACGCAACGGATCGTGCGGCAGCGCCGAATCGGGCACCGGCTCCGGCTCCGGCTCGACCGAGTCCGGGACCTCCGCCCCCGCCGGCTCTCCGGCGGGCGGCTCCCCTTCTCGCGCAGGGGCCGGCTGCGGCACCGGCGCGTAGCTCGGGACGAAGTCGCGCTGGCGCACGAGGGCGAGGGAACCGACCGCCCCGATCGCCGCGATCACCGTGGCGATGACCATCAGGTGGTTGAAGGTCTGGGCGTAGCCGACCTTGTACGCGTCGATCAGCGCGTTGCGGACCGCCGGCACCGGGATCGCCGCGGCGGCCTCCCGGACGCCGTTGCCGGCGATCGCCTGCGAGAGGCGCGAGCCGCCGTGGGCGAGGACCGCCCGTCCGGCGGTGCTCTGCGCCAGCAGCGCGGCCGTGTTCGGGCGGATCTGGCTCAGGAACACCGCGCCGAGCCCGGCGATCCCCGTCGCGATCCCCACCTGGCGGAACGTGCTCGCCGAGCCCGAGGCCATCCCGCTGCGCTGCGGCGGGACGACCGACACCGAGGACGAGGCGAGCACCGGGTTGGTGATGCCGACACCGATTCCGGCCACGATGAACCCGGGCAACAGCACGGTCCACGTCGAGTCGGCGTGCACATGGCTCATGAGGCTGCAGCCGAGGGCGACCAGCAGCAAGCCGAGCCCCATCAGGTACCGGGACTTGATCCGCACGGTGAGCTTGCCGGCGATCGGGGCGACCAGGAACGAGAGCATGGTGATCGGCAGGAAGCGGATCCCGGCCTGGAACGGCCCGTAGCCGAGCACCTCCTGGAGGTAGATGGTGAGGTACAGGAACATCGCGAAGATCGACGCGGAGAGGGTGAACGAGCCGAGCGACACCCCGACCATCGCGGGACGCTTGAAGAGCGAGAGGTCGAGCATCGGGTCGCGCTGGAGCAGCTCGGCGACGAGGAAGATCGCCATGCAGACCCCCGATCCGACGAGCGTGCCGACGATCAGCGGGCTGCTCCAGCCCTTGGCGTTCCCCTGCACCAGCGCGAAGACCAGCATGAACAGTGACGCAGAGAAGGCGAGGAAGCCGATCCAGTCGACCCGGCGGTGGGTCGGGTCCTTCGACGCCTCGACCCGGGTGAGGGTCATCACGATGGCCACGACCCCGATCGGCAGGTTGACGAAGAAGATCCACCGCCAGCCGATGCCGCTCGTGATCGCGCCCCCGATGAGCGGTCCGACCGCGACCGCGCCGCCCACCACCGCGCCGTAGACGCCGAACGCGGTCCCCCGCTCCTTGCCCGAGAAGGCTTGCGCGATCAGCGCGAGCGCGGTCGCGAACATCACCGCGCCGCCCACGCCCTGGATCGCACGTGCGAGGTTGAGCATGAGCGACGAGGTCGACACGCCGCAGAGGAGCGACGAGACGGTGAAGATGGCAAGCCCGATCGCGTAGACCCCGCGGCGGCCGAAGGTGTCGCCGATCACCCCGGCGGTCAGCAGGAACGCCGCCAGCGTGAGCGCGTAGGCGTCGATCACCCATTGGAGGTCGGCGAAGGACGAGTGGAGCGACTGCTGGATGTCCGGGAGCGCGACGTTCACCACGGTGATGTCGAGCAGGAGCATGAAGGTCCCGAAGCAGACTGCGATCAGCGTCCACCACTTCCGGTCCATCACATCTCCCGATCGGGGTCGTCGACTGCGGCGCACCGGTCGCGCCCGTCTTCGAGGCGGCACACCATCACCGAGTTCGACCGGGCCGGCCGACGAGCTGAACGGCCCCCTTTCCGCGGCGATCGGCGACGGACCGTGCCCACCGGCTCCGAGCTCGTCCCACCCATCTCGCGGTGACAAGCCATGTATAGACCATCGGGCACAGGCGGACAACGATCGAACGCGGAGCACGCTCCGCCTCGCACCGAGCGTGACCAGGGGCTCAGCTGATGTCGCGCTGGGTGAGCACCGCCGAGCCGACCGCCGCGAACACGAGGCCGTAGGCGAGAAGGAGGAGTGATCCCTGCCACCACGCGAGGAGCGATGCTCCGTTCACCCGTCCCTCGGTCACACTCGCCGCGGCGGACGCCGCACCCGAGGGCAGCCACTTGGTGGTGCCGCTCCAGATGCCGGAGATGATCGCCTCGACGATCAGGAACCACCCGAGCACCACGATGATCGCGGCCACCTGGTTGGTGATCAGCGACCCCACCCCGACGCCGACCACTGCGGACAGGACGAAGACGAGGACGATTCCCGGTGCCACCGCGGGCAGCTGGTGGAGCATCGCGGAGAAGGACCCGCCCTTGGCCGCGAGGGTGACGCCGCCGCCGATGACGGTGACCGCGAGCACCACGATCGCCAGCGCCACTCCGGCGAGGACACCGAGGAGGAGCTTCCCGAGGACCATGCGGGGACGCCGCGGCGTGACGAGGAAGGTGGTGGTGACCGTCTTGTGCCGGAACTCGGTGGTGATGATCAGGACGCCGAGCAACATCGCCAAGATGTAGGCCACGATTCCGCGCCCGACCAGGTTGCGCAACTGCTGGACGGTGTGGGGCACCGTCGGGTTGGGGGGCCCGAAGCCCACGTTCGCATTCGCGCTGTTCGGGCCGCCCATGTCGCCGTGGTTGACGAAGTAGACGACGACGAGGAGCCCGGTGATGACGAGGGCGATCGCGCCGAGCACCCAGGGAACCGCCGTCGTGCGGAGCTTCAGCCACTCGGCGCGTACGAGGGCGGTCACGACTCGCCTCTGTGGACAGCGACCTGACCGGGAGCGAGCTGGCGGGGATCGGCGGCGTCGAACCCGTGGGTGAGGCTCAAGAAGACCTCCTCGAGGCTGCCGCGCTCACGGGTGAGCTCGTAGAGGACGATCTGGTGCTGCGCGGCGAACGGGCCGAACCACTCGGGCGTGGCGCCGTCGATGACCATGGTCTCGGCGTCGACGGTCCGGTGGCCGACCGGGATCGCGTCGAGCGCGGCGGCGAGGCGGGCGAGCTCGGGGGTGCGGATCCGCATGCCCGTCGCTCCCCCGGCCTTCGTCGCGAGGTCGGCGAGGGTGGTCTGGAGCACGAGGCGCCCCTGCGAGACGATGACCACCTCGTCGACGGTTTCTTCCATCTCCGAGAGGAGGTGGGAGGACACGAGCACCGCGCGCCCGCTCGTCGCTTGGTGGCGGATGAAGGTGCGCAGCCACTGGATGCCCTGGGGGTCGAGCCCGTTGGCCGGCTCGTCGAGGATCAGGATCCGCGGGTCACCGAGGAGCGCGGTCGCGAGCTGGAGGCGCTGGCGCATCCCGAGCGAGAACTTGCCGACCCGGCGCCGGGCCACGTCGGTGAGCCCGACGAGCTCGAGCGTTTCGTCGACCCGTGAGAGAGGGACCCTCGCGGCGATGGCCACCGACTTCAGGTGGTCGCCTGCCCGGCGCGACGGGTGGAAGCTGGTCGCCTCGAGCACCGCGCCGACCTCGCGGACCGGCTGGTCGAGCTCGAGGTAGCGCCTGCCGGAGAAGGTGGCGGTGCCCGCGTTGGCCCCGACCAGGCCGAGGAGGATCCGGAGCGTGGTGGTCTTGCCCGACCCGTTCGGGCCGAGGAAGCCGGTGACCCGGCCGAAGGGCACCTCGAAGCTCAGGTCGTCGACCGCGCGCACCGGCCCGAAGTGCTTGGAGAGCCCGCGCACCTCGATGGCCGACGGCATCGCCAGAAAGTACTCCGGTCAGACCGCTGCGTAGGTGTCGGAGGGGAGGAGGAGGCCGACCGCGACGGCGAGCTCGTCGTGGACCCGGCTCATGTTGCTCCATCCGTTCACCCACCCGACGAGGGCCGAGTACCAGACGTGGCCGAGGATGCGGGCTCGGTCGGAGAGGTCGGGCGGCCTCGGCTCGCCGATGGCCCGGGTGATGATGCGCTCCATGAGCACCGAGACCTGCTGCTGGCACTCGATGGCCGCCGGATCGGGCGAGGCGAGGGCGGTGAACACGGCTGCGACCAGGTGGGGCTGGCGTCCCATGGCCCGCAGCGCCCGGTCGAGCGAGTCGATCACCCGCTCGGCGGGGGACTCCCCTTCGGCGGGCGCCTGGGCCAGCCGGACGTCGAGCTGGCCGACCCAGTGGACGAGCGCGGCCGCGAGCAGGTGGTCCTTGCTGGTGAAGTAGCGGTAGACGGTCCCCATGGCCACGTCCGCCCTGGCGGCGACGTCGCGCATCTGCACCGCGTCGTAACCGCCCTCGAGGGCGAGCGACATGGCAGCGTCCACCACCCGTTGGCGGCGGGCCTGCTGGGCCCGCGTCAGGCTGCGTGGCACGGGACCGTTCGCCATCGCCGCTCACCCTACTCTTCAGGGGTTTCGTGCCTGGGAGAGTTCTGACGCTCCGTCACCTCGGAGAACCCGTCGGTACCATGTTCGCCTGATGTCGGTCGCCGACGATCCCGAGCTCATCGCCACCACCGACGGGAGGGTCCCGGGGCGGAGAGGGCGCGCGACCCGCCAGCGCCTGCTCGAGTGCACCGCCGAGATGCTCGTCGCCACCCCGTGGCGGTCGATCAAGGTGATCGACATCGCCAAACGGGCGGGGACCTCGCCGGCGACCTTCTACCAGTACTTCGAGAACGTCGAGGCGGCGATCACCGTGCTCGCCGAGGAGCTGGTCGAGGGCGCGGGCATTCTCGGTGGGCTGGTCGACGGCGACTGGTCGGAGCAGAACAGTTGGCCGACCGCGGTCGCGGTGGTCGAGGGGTTCATGGACTACTGGGAGCGCAACCGCGCCGTCTTCCGGGTCGTCGAGCTCACGACGGTCGAGGGAGACCTGCGCTTCCAGGGGCTCCGGGTCCGCGCCCTCAACGCGGTGACCGTCACTCTCGCCCGGGTCATCGCGACGACCGGGGGAGGCCACTCGCCGGCGGGGTCGGACCCGATGGCCGTCGCCGGCACGCTCATCGCGATGCTGGCCCAGGTCGCTGGCCATCGCTACGGCTTCGAGTTCTGGGGGATCCGCACCGCCTCGCTGGTCGACAGCCAGGCACGCCTCCTGCACTGGTCGGTGACCGGCCGCCCGGCCCCGAAGGGCGCGAAGGTCCCCGGGTCGGCCAGCCCGCCTCCGCGCACCGGGCCGGTCGTCGGAGGGGGCGCGGCGGCGGCCCGGACCGCCGAGCTGCGGAGCGCGTCGGCCAAGGCCGCAGCGAGGGCCGCCTCGAAGGCGAGGAGCAAGCGCTAGGCCGCGCCGCCTCAGCGCAGCGCGACCGGGTGGACCGGTGAGCCGAGCGCGTCGGTGAACGGAAGCGGGGTCGCGTCGAGGAGGAACGTGTAGCGCCCGTCTTCGGCGCAGGCGCCGGCCAGCTCGTCGAGCACCCAATTCTGCCCCTGGGTCATCCCCATCTCGACGAGATGGAGCAGATGCACCGGCAGGTAGAGGTCCTCCCGCTCGCAGGGGTAGACCTCGAGCGCCATGGTGTCGGTCGCGACCGCCGCGACATCGCGCTCGTGGAACCACACCGCGGTCGCCATGGTCAGGCCGGGCATCGGCCAGGCGTAGGCGACGAGGTCGCGCACCGGCTCGGAGTCGCCGAGGCCGGGGCGTCCGGGGAGCGCGAGATGGACCATCTGCCCAGTGCGCACCAGCACGACGTCGCCCGGCTCGACCGTCACCCCGCCGAGGTCGCACGCCGCGTCGAGGTCCTCGGGTGTGATCGGGTAGCCGGCCTCGAGCACCTGCACGCCCTTCGCGCGCGCGACGTCGAGCAGGATCCCCCGCGAGACGAGTGTGCCGACGTGGTGGACGCCGAGAAGCGCCGCGCCCCGCTCGGTCACCGAGGACGCCGGGTACCCGTTGTAGAGCCGCGGGCCGTCGGGTCCCGCCCCGTAGGAGACGTGCGCGAGCCCGTCCCAGTGGGTCGCGCATTGAAGGGCCATGGTCACCACGTCCTCGGAGGAGGCGATCCAGGCCGGATCCGGGCTCAGCGGCTCGTTGACGCAGACCATGGTCCGGGACGGGTTGACCCGTCCCGGGACGAACCCCACCTGGATGCCCTCCTGCTCGGAGAGGGGGAGCCCGAGGGGGTATGGGACGCCTTCGACGGCCGCTTCCACGCCGCGGCGGCGGGCCGCCCGGTCGATCAGGTTGAGGGTCCCGATCCGGTCGTCGGGACCCCAGCGTCCCCAATTCGACACGCGAGAGGCCAGGTCGGAGAAGGTCTCCGGGATCGACTCCGGTACGGGCACGGGCATCCAACCGTTGTAGCCGAACCAAGGGGTCAGGTTTTGACGCGGTTGGCCGATAAAGAAAGCAGGTCCGGGGGACGGGCTCCGCAAAGAGTGGAGTCGAAGCTGCCCGGATGCCAGACTGAGCCCGAACCAAGAGGGGCACACGACCGTGTACGACATCCGAAGCGAAGCCGTACCCCTCGAGGGTTCACGAGGCGCGGGGAGGGAATCGGGGCCACGCAGGCACCGTCCCCCCGGCGCCACTCGCGTGCCCCGTTTTCGCGTCGGCGTCGCGGTGGCGGTAGGCCTCCTCGTGCTGGCAGCCGGAGCCGCCACCCCGTCGGTCGTCCGCTCCACGCCTCACGCCGTCGCGCTCCCCTTCACCGGCGGCCTGCCCGGTGTCGAGTCCCTCTACTCGGCCGACTTGGTGGCGCGCATCAACGCGGAGCGGTCCGCGCGCTCGACGCCTTCGGTGCCGATCCCTTCGCTCGCGGTCGACCCGGGCCTCGCGCAGGAGGCGCAGTCGTGGTCGGCGTACATCGCCTCGCAGAACACGGTGGAGGATCCGCCGCTCGATCCGTGCGCCGGGCCGGGTGGGTCGGCACCCGCCGCGGGCCAGATCTGCGCGTTCGCAGCCAACTCGGGCGACACCGGCTACGGCTTCTGGCCCGGTGACGGCTCCGACGGGATGGACGCCGACTACATGGCCTCGAGCGGCCACCGCGAGAACGAGCTCGGTGCCGCGTACACCTCGGTCGGCGTCGGTGTGACCTGTAGCGGCAGCCAGGCCTTCACCGTCGAGCTCTTCGGCGACGCCTACGGCTCGTTACCCTCGGCCAGCGCGCGGCAGTACGCGCAGAACTCCGAGGGGAACCCGGTCCCGGCGACCCCGGTCGTCGCGGGTGTGCCCTCGGGCGACCCGATCTACTGCCCGGGCCAGGTCTACGGGCCGAACGGCGAGATCACCACGACCGGAGGCCAGTACCCGTACCCCTTCGCGGTCCCCACCGTGCCCGGCGAGCCGAACGGCGCCACCCCGACCTCGGTCGTCGGGATGGCCGCCACCACCGACGGGAACGGCTACTGGGTGGCGACCGCGGGCGGAGGTGTGGCCACCCACGGCGATGCCGGCAGCTACGGCTCGATGGCCGGTGACGCCCTCAACGCCCCGATCGCGCACATCGTCGCCACCTCGGACGGGAAGGGCTACTGGCTCGTCGCGACCGACGGCGGGATCTTCGCCTTCGGCGACGCCGGTTTCTACGGGTCGATGGGCGGGAAACCTCTCAACGCGCCGGTGGTCGGGATCGCCCCGTCCCGCGACGGGAGGGGCTACTGGCTGGTTGCGGCCGACGGGGGCGTGTTCGCGTTCGGCGACGCCGCCTTCCAGGGCTCGATGGGCGGCCAGGCGCTCAACCAACCGGTCGTCGGCATGGCGTCCGACCCGGCCACCTCGGGCTACTGGCTCGTCGCGGCCGACGGCGGGATCTTCGCCTTCGGCGCGCCCTTCTACGGCTCGACCGGCAACCTCGTGCTCAACCAGCCGGTGAACGGGATGGCCCCGACCAACGACGGGAACGGCTACTGGTTCGTCGCCTCCGACGGGGGCGTGTTCTCCTTCGGCGACGCCAGCTTCCACGGGAGTGCCGGCAACCTCGCGCTCAACGCGCCGATCGTCGGGATGGCGCCCGACCACGCGACGGGCGGCTACTGGCTGGTCGGCGAGGACGGCGGGATCTTCGCCTACGACGCGTCGTTCCTCGGAGCAGGCTGAGCGACCGAGGGCCTTCCGGCACGGTCCGCCCAGGGCAGACCGGCGCAGGGCAGGCCGGCCCAGGCAGACCGGCGCAGGTCAGCCGGACCAGATGATGGACTGCATCTCCGAGTAGGCCTCGAGGCCGTAATCGCCGCCGTCGCGGCCGATGCCGCTCATCTTGAACCCGCCGAAGGGCGCGTCCATGTTGCGCTGGGCGGTGTTGATGCCGACGTGGCCGGCACGGAGGAGCTTCGCGACCCGGAACGCCCGGGCGGTGTCGCCGGAGAACACGTAGTCGTAGAGGCCGAACTCCGAGTCGTTGGCGATCGCGATTCCTTCCTCCTCGTCGTCGAAGGGGATCACCACGACGACCGGGCCGAAGATCTCCTCACGCGCCGCCTTCATCGAGTTGGTCCCGGTGATGAGGGTCGGCTCGACGTAGAAGCCGGTCGGCAGGTCCTCGGGGGACCCGCCCCCGACGACGATCTCGCCCTCGGCCCGTCCCGCGTCGATGTAGCCGAGCACGCGCGTGCGGTGCGCGGCGGTGATGAGCGGCCCGACCACGGTGTCCGGTTCGGTCGGGTCGCCGACCTTCAGCCGGCCCGCGAATGCCGAGAGCCCTTCGACCACCTGGTCGAAGATGCCCCGGTGCACGACCGCCCGAGTCGGGGCCGTGCAGATCTGCCCCGAGTGGAAGGCGAAGGTCGACCCGATGGCGACGACGGCGGACTTCAAGTCGGCGTCGTCGAAGACCACGGCCGCACCCTTGCCGCCGAGCTCCATCAACAGGCGCTTCATGCTCGGCGCGCCGGCCGCGGCGATGCGCTGCCCGACCGCGGTCGAGCCGGTGAAAGAGACCATGTCGACGTCCGGCGAGGAGGTGAGAACCGAGGCGGGAACGGGTCCCTCGGCGTTGACCAGGTTGACCACCCCCGGCGGGAACCCGACTTCGTCGAGGACCCGGGCGAGCTCGATCACCGCCAGCGGGTCCTGTGGCGCCGGCTTCATGATCACCGTGTTGCCCATGGCGAGCGCCGGCGCGACCTTGCCGGCCATGTTGGTGAGGGGGAAGTTGTAGCTCGCGATGGCCGCCACCACACCGACCGGCTGGCGGTAGGCGAGCGCACTGATCAGGCCTCCCGGTGCGAGCGGTGTCGCCGCGGTCGCGATCGGGGGGAGCATCGACTCCTGCACGTGGCGGATGTCCCGTGAGTAGCGGTCGAAGCGGTCCGCGCTCACCGGCACCTGCATCCGCGAGCCGACCGAGGCGGTCGCGCCCGTCTCGGCGATGACCAGGGGAACGAGCTCCTCGTTCTTGGCCCTGATCGCGGTCGCTGCCGCCTTGAGCAGGGCGAGGCGTTCCTCCGCCGGAGTGGCCGCCCATGCGGGGAAAGCCGCCCGCGCCGCGGCGGCCGCCGCATCGGCGTCGGTGGCCGAGGCGTTCGGGGCCTGGCCGACCACCTCCTCGGTGGCAGGGTTGACCACGTCGTAAGTGCCGTCGCCTGCGTCGACCCACTTCCCGTCGATGAGCAGCTGGGGCTCGTCTCTCCTCACCTGACTACCCACGGTCGGTCTCCTTCCTGTCCCGAGCGGGACGGGTCACGATGGTGGCGCGGACGGGTCGACGGTCGCGGTGTCCCGTCCCGACTTGAGCAGCGCGCCCGGCAGGTTCCCGGTCGGTTTCCCGTCGGAGACGATCTCGACCCCGTTGACCAGCACCCGCACCACGCCGATCGGGTCGGCCACGAGACGCGGGCTGCCTCCGGGCAGGTCGTGGACGAGCGTCGCCGGTTCGGAGCCGATCGTCTCGGGATCGAAGACGAACAGATCCGCGAACAGCCCCTCGGCGATCCGGCCCCGGTCGCGGATCCCGAAGAGGGCGGCCGGCTCGCTGGTCATCATCTGGACCGCGCGCTCGAGCGGGACCAGCTTGCGATTGCGCAGGCAGTCGCCGAGGAAGGAGGTCGGGTAGTTCGAACCGCACATGCGATCGAGGTGCGCTCCTGCGTCCGACCCCCCGATCATGGCGCCGGGGTTCTCCCAGACCTCGACGCGCGCCCGCCACGACGCGTCGTCGCCGTCGGAGGCCTTCGGCCAGAGCACCGTCTTGAGGTCGTCGGCGATGACCAGGTCGAGAAGGGCGTCGAAGGGGGCCTTGCCCTGCTCGGCGGCGATCGACCCCACGTCACGCCAGCTCAGGCCCTTGTTCTCCGGCGAAAAGGTGTCGCCGATGATGTAGTTCGACCAGTGGGAGAGCCGCCGGAAGACCCCCGCCGTCTCGGAGTGGGCGGCCTCGTCGAGGCGTGCCCGCACCGCGGGGTCGCGAAGCTGCTCGATCCGCTGCTCGGGAGGGAGGCCCATCACGTCGCCCCACCCCGGGATGAGGAAGAGCGCGCAGTGGGTGCGGAAGCTCATGTTCATCGGGACGAGGGTGGGCATGGTGAGCGCGACCACCTTCCCACCCGCCTCGGCCGCCGCCGTAGAGGCCTCGAGCTGGCGGGCGGTCTTTTCGGGCGCGCGCGAGTCGATGGTCAAGAGGTTCCAGTTCAGCGGTCGGCGCGCCGTGGTGGTCATCGCCACCATCAGGTCGATCTCGTCGTCGGAGAAGGCGTCGAGGCAGCCGTTCGTGATGTACTCGAGCGTCGTGCCGGGGTGGTCGCGCACGACTTCGCAGAAGGCCAGCATCTCCCGTCGGTCGGCGTGGCGGGAGGAGATCGGATTGCCGTCCCCGTCGGAGTGGGTGCGCGACTGCGAGGACGAGAAGCCGAGCCCCCCGGCCTCGAGCGACTCGGCGAGCAGGCGGCTCATCTCGGCGAGCTCCTCGTCCGAAGCGACCTCTGCTGCCCGCTCGGACCCCATGACCCAGCGTCGCAGTGCGCAATGGCCGACGAGGAACCCGGCGTTGACTCCGATCCGTCCCTCGAGTCGAGCGAGGTACTCGCCGAAGTTCGTCCAGTCCCAGGGGAGGCCGTCCTCGAGCGCCACGAGGGGCATTCCCTCGACCTTGGCCATCATCCGGCGGATGTAGTCGTGATCTTGCTCCTTGATCGGAGCCAGGGTGAACCCGCAGTTGCCGCCGACGATCGTCGTGACCCCGTGGAGGTTGGAGGGCGAGGCAGTCGGGTCCCAGAAGAGCTGGGCGTCGTAGTGAGTGTGCGGATCGACGATCCCCGGCGCCACGACCAGCCCCTCGGCGTCGAGCTCGGTGGTACCTCGGTCGGCGACCTCGCCGACGGCGACGATCCTGCCGTCCTTCACGCCGACGTCGGCGCGCCGGGCCGGGCTGCCGGTTCCGTCGACGACGAGGCCGTTGCGGATGACGTAGTCGAGCATGAGTGCGTCCCCTCCTGACCAGGGTGGCGTGCTCCCCGTCGCACGGTCCGGCGGGGTGCCCCGGGCGGTCGGCCCCGGAGCTGACAGACCGTCAGCTTATGGCAGACGCGCGGCGTTGCACCCAACCGGCTGGATGGCCCCGATCCTGTGGCGGCAACCTTTTGCGCGGGCGTCTACCCGTAGCCGGACGACCTCGGTCTCGTCGCACCGTCCTGGCAGGAGTGGTCGCCGACGTGGTCCAGCGGAAGATGGCAGTAGTGGAAGGTGAGGTCGCTCGGTTGTGGGACCGGCAACTCGACCGGCCAGTACCATCCGCAGACCTCCTCCTCCCGGCCTTTGTGCCATCTCGTCTTGCGCGAGGCGGCACACCGTTTTGGATCGCGATCCGCCGGCATCCGGACGAACTTACTTCCGACCGTTGGCGTCGAGGCCTGATGACCCGTGTGGGGTCACCTCGGTTGGTGAGGGCGACCGTGCCGACCGCGCCGAGGCACCCCGACCGGAGGGGCGACGGGCCCCTTGTAACCGAATCTCCGCAGCAACCACATGCCGACCCGACTGGGCTGCTTGGCCCGCTCCGCCGCGAGGGCTTCCGTTTCGTGACCGCCTGTCACGTGATAGTCGCGACCCGTGTAACCCCGGTTGTAGCGGCCCACCGCCCAAGTATGACCCAGGGGCGCCAGAGTGGCCCGCTGCGACATCCGCGCACCTCTCGGACACCGCCCGCGGCCGGAGCGCTCACCGGGGGGCCCGCGACGGGCGATGGTATTTTCGGGCATCCCGCACAACTGGTTCCAAGACCATCTGCTGCCGGTCATCGTGCTGCTCCTCGGTGCGGGCCTGGTCGTTCGCTTCACCCACTGGCTCGGGGCGCGCCGGCGCGGCTGGATCGACCTCCAGATGCGGCGACAGATCGAGTCGGGCGCGTCGGCCTCCGAGGCCCTCAAGCGGTCGCGTGCGATCAGCGAGGCGGTCGAGTGGGTGATCGTGGCGCTCGTCTATTTCATCGTGGCCATCCTCGCGTTCGACCGGCTGGGCATCCCTCTCACCACCCTGGTGGCGCCCGCGACCGTGGTCGGCATCGGGCTCGGCTTCGGCGCGCAGCAGATGGTGGGCGACCTGCTGGCGGGCTTCTTCCTCTTCGCCGAGCATCAGTTCACCTTCGGGGACGTGATCCGGCTCTCGGTACCCGGTCAGACGGCCGGGATCACCGGCACCGTCGAAGAGCTGACCCTGCGGGTGACCAAGCTGCGCACCGCACAGGGTGAGCTGGTGGTGGTCCCGAACAGCGCGCTCCGCCAGGTGACCAACCTCTCGAAGGACTGGTCGCGGGCGGTGATCGACATCCCGGTCTCGGTCACCGAGGATCTCGGTCGGGTCACCGCGCTCTTGAAGGAGGTCGTCGACGCCATGACCGCAGAGCCCCCCTGGCGCAGCCTGCTGCTCGGGGAGCCGGTGGTGGCGGGCGTCGAGACGATCGACGTGGGCTACGTGCAGCTCCGCCTGATCGCCCGCACCCTCCCCGGGCGCCAGTTCGAGGTCGCGCGCGAGATCCGGCTGCGAGCGGCGACCGCACTGCGCTCGGAAGGCATTGCCTCGCCAGGCGTCGGCGACAGCGCGACCCAGGTCCCGACGTGAGCGACGGGTCGATCGACGACGACCCGACGGTGCCGGGGGACGAGCCGCCTCGGGAGGTGGCGACCCGGCTGCTCCGGCGGCGCGCCGCCGAGGAGCCGATGCCGCACAGTGCGCTGGTCGGGCTCATGTCGGTGCGCGTGCACCGGTGGCTGCCGATCCGGAGGTCGACGCTGTTGATGGCGGTCGCCTTCCTCGGTTTCGGCGCCTGGTGCTACCTCTACCCGCCCTACAGCGCGCCGGCGAGCGGTTCCACCGGGACGGTCATCCCCGGCCTCGTGCCGGCGACGACCACGACGACCACGACCACCACGAACACCACGACGACGGTACCGCCGACGAGCACCACCGCCCCACGTTCGACGACCGGCAGCGCACCGGCGACCACGACCACCACGAACCCAGCTGTCACCACGACGACCGCGCCGCGCACCACCGGGACGACCACGACGACGGCGCCATTTCGGTCGGCGACGACGACTACGACCTCACCGACCGGCTCGACCACCCCGGGCGGCTGAGGGTCGTGCCGGCGCGTCCGGCCAGCCGTCAGTGGGAGGGGTGTGCCCCGCGTGGAGGGAGAGTCGTCGTCGAGTGCGGCCGCGTCGTGGTGGTCGTGGTGGTGGCCACCTGCGCGTCGTGCAAGATCAGATTGGCGAAGTTGCGCTCCTGGCTGTGAAAGCTCGGGTCGGCCCGCTGGAGGGTCACCGCGTCCGCCCAGAGCATCCCGGCCACGACCAGTGCGGCCACTCCGGCCGCGACCAGGCCACGTCGGCGGTTCACGCCGGCGGGCCCACCAGAGGTGCCACCTCGCTCCCGAACGCGGCGATCTGGTCACAGAGCGCCTCGGCGTCGAGGGCCGCGAAACGCACCTGCACCTGGCCGACACCTGCGTCCGCGAACTTCTGCAGATACTCGGCGAGGAAGTCCGGTGAACCGCCGACGGTGCCCCTCGGGAGCTCGAGGCCGGTCGAGGGGGTCCCGACGTGCAGGAAGTCGGAGATCCCGCCCACGTCGATCGGCGCGGCGTCGCGGTACTCCTCGCGCAAGGACCGCAACTGCGCGAGCAGCGCGGGGTCGGGTCCGAGCGATTGGGGCAGCCAGCCGTCCGCGTAGCGCGCGGCACGGCGCAGCGCGGCCGGCGAGGAGCCGCCCACCCAGATCGGGGGCCGGGGCGACTGCACGGGTCGCGGCTTGAGCCCGAGGCCCGAGGCCTTCCAGAGCGGACCTCCGAGCTCGGGGAACTCGTGGGTGAGGCCGTTCGCGAGCGCGACGATCGCCTCGTCGGTGGCGCTGCCCCGGTGGTCGAAGTCGGGCCCCATCTCGTCGAATTCCTCGCTCACGTGACCGGCGCCCACGCCGCAGATCACCCTGCCCCCCGAGAGGGTGTCGAGCGTCGCGAACTCCTTCGCCGCACGGAGGGGGTGGCGGAGGGGGAGGACGTAGATGTGCGAGAGGAGCCCGATGTTCGAGGTCACCCCGGCCAGCCAGCCGAGGGTGGCGATCGTGTCGTACCAGGTGGTGCCCATGGCGGCGGCCAGCCGCTCGGGGATGAAGGTGTGGTCGCACACCCCCACGTAGAAGAAGCCGGCGGACTCGCATGCACGCGCGACAGCCGCGAGCTCGTCCGGACCGGCCTCGAGCTCCCAGGGCTGGGCATAGATGGTCGACTGCGACTGCACGGGGAGCTGCATCCCGAAGACCGTGCGGTTCTTCGGGAGGACGGTGACGACGTCGTCGGGCGGAGGGAGTGGAGCGGAGCTCACCCGGCTCACCCTACGCGTCCCCCGCGGCCGCGTCCGACTCCGCCAGCGCGTCGCCGAGTGCCTCGGCCAGGGTATCGGCCGTCCCGAACTGCGAGCTCAGCACCCGCGCCCGCTTGAAGGCGAGGTGGGCGGGAACCTCCCAGGTGAAGCCCATGCCCCCGTGGACCTGGATGCAGCTGCGTCCGTTGGCGAGCGCGGCCTCGTCCGCGAGCAGCTTGGCACCCCAGGCTGCGGCGCTCGGATCGCCGACGTCGGGCTGATCGGCGGTCACCGCCGCGGCATGGACCGCGCAGCGCGCCACCTCGGTGCGGACCGCCATGTCGGCGCAGAGGTGCTTGACCGCCTGGAACCCGCCGATCGGTCGACCGAACTGCACGCGTCCTTTCGCATACTCGACGGCGAGCTCGGTCGTCCATGCCGCCGACCCGACCTGGAGCGCCGCGGTGAGCACCGCGCCCTCGCGGCGCCACCTCTCGGCGACCTCGGGACCGGCGATCGGTGTGCCGCCGTTGAGGGCGGTGACCGACCACACCGGGGTCAACGGGTCCATCGGGCGCACCAGCCCGACCGACTCGAGCGAGGAAGGGTCGGTCGACACGACACCGTCCTCGGCGAGGACGAGGAGCACGTCGAGGTCGGCGAGGTGCTCGACGACCGACGGGAACGGTCGCGTCGTGGACCCGCGTTCGACCATGCCGACCACGACCGAACCGTCGTCGGCGCCCTCGACGAGGCCGGCCGCGAGGTGGGTCGCGACGAGGGGTCCGGGGACGAGGGCCCGTCCGAGCTCTTCGAAGACGAGTGCAGCCTCGCTCAACCCGAGTCCGACCCCGCCTCGTTCCTCGCTGAGCCGTAGGTGGAAGACGCCGGCCTCGCCGAGCAGGCGCCAGCCCTTCCGGTCGACCACACGCTCGGTCGACTCGAGGGCGCGGATCGCCTCGAGCGGGAACGCTCCCTCGCAGAGGCGCCGGACGCCGTCGGCGAGCTCGCGGTCGGACTCGCTCAGCTCGAAGTCCATGCCCGGTCGTCCCTCTCGGTCACCTCTGTCGTTGCTGCGCAGCGCATTCGGGTCACGTGGCGGGCCTCGACGCTGGGGTCGCCGCAGCCGACGGCTCCTTCGGCAGCCCGAGGATCCGCTCGCCGACGATGTTGCGCTGGATCTGGGAGGTGCCGGCCGCAATGGTGAGCGAGATGCCGCGCAGCCAGTCCTCGACCATCGTCTCGGACGGCACCGTGCCGAGCCCGTCGGTGCCGGAGAGGTCGTCCGCGGCGAGCGCGGCGCGCCCGAGGAGATCGAGCGAGAAGTCGCCGAGCCGGTTGCGCGTCTCGGTGTAGGCGAGCTTGAAGAACGTCCCGCCAGCCCCCGGGATGCCGGTGCGCGCCGCCTGGGAGACGTTGCGCTTGGTGAGCGCAGAGAGCGCGTCGAGCTCGGCCCTCAGATGCCCGGCCCGCCGGCGCACCCCGGAGTCGGACCACGCACCGGTCCGGCGGGCGAGGGCGACCGAGCTCGACAGCAGCTCGACGGCCTCGAGCAGGTCGCCGACGAAGGCGGTGCCGCGCTCGAAGCTCAACGTGACCATGGTGACCCGCCAGCCGTCGTCCTCGGCGCCGACGCGGTTCTCGACGGGCACCCGCACCTCGTCGAGGAAGAGCTCGGCGAACTCCGTCGAGCCGGCGATGGTCCGTAGGGGTCGGATGTCGACCCCCGGTGTGTCCAGGGGGAGGACGAGCCAGGTGATGCCGCGGTGGCGGCTGTCCTCGCTGCCGGTGCGGACCAGCAATTCGCAATTGTCGGCGACCTCGGCGTGTGACGTCCAGATCTTCGAACCGGTCACCACGTAGTAGTCGCCGTCGCGGACCGCACGTGTGCGCAGCGACGCGAGGTCGCTGCCGGCGTTCGGCTCGGAGAAGCCCTGGCACCAGACCTCGTCTCCGCGCAGGATCGGCGGGAGGTACCGCCGGCGCTGCTCGGGAGTGCCCTCGGCGATGACGGTCGGCCCCGCATGGAGCAGACCGACGAAGTTGACCCCGACGTAGGGGGCATGGGCGCGCTCGAGCTCCTCCTTGAAGATGAGCTCCTCGACCGGCGAGGCGCCGCGTCCGCCTCCCTCGACCGGCCAGTCCACGCCCGCGTACCCGGCGTCGAAGAGGAGGCGCTGCCAGTGGGTGTCGTAGCGGCGCCTGCCAGGCCAGTCGTCCGGGTCGGGTCTCTCGGGCAGTGCGGGGACCGTGGCCTCGAGCCAGGCGCGCAGCTCCCGGCGGAACGCCTCCTCGGCGTCGGTGTACCGCAGATCCATCGCGCGACTTACGCGGCCGGCGTCACGTCAAGTCGAGGCCGTAGAGCGCGATGGCGTTGCCGCGGAGGATCTTGTACCGCTCCTCGTCGGAGAGGTCCTTCATCTGCTTCTCGGCGATCTCGGCGGTGTGCGGCCAGGTCGAGTCCGAGTGGGGGTAGTCCGACTCGTAGGTGATGTTGTCAACGCCGATCTCCTCCACCGAGCGGAGTCCGTGCGCGTCGTCGAAGAAGCAGCCGTAGATCTGGCGGTGGAAGTAGGTCGAAGGCGGTTCCGGCACGATGTCGGCCACGCCGCCCCACCCGCGGTTCTGCTCCCAGACCACGTCGGCGCGCTCGAGGATGTAGGGGATCCAGCCGATCTGCCCCTCGGCATAGGCGAGCCTCAAGTCGGGGAAGCGCACCAGGACGCCGGAGAACATGTAGTCGACCATCGAGAAGGTCGCATTGGTGTGAGTGAGGGTGGAGCCCACCGCCGGCGGCGCATCCGCGGAGGTCGAGGGCATCTTCGAGGACGAACCGATGTGCATGTTGACCACGGTGCCGGTCTCTGCGCAGGCGCGGAAGAAGGGATCCCAGTAATGGTCGGGATCGTGAACCGAAGGCAGCCCGAGGAACGGCGGGATCTCGCTGAAGCACACCGCGCGCACGCCCCTCGCCGCGTTGCGGCGCACCTCGTCGGCCGCGAGCTCGGCGTCCCAGAGCGGGACGATCACCAGCGGGATGAGCCGTCCCTTCGCCTCGGGGCCGCACCACTCCTCGACCATCCAGTCGTTGTAGGCCTTGACGCAGAGCAGCCCGAGCTCTTTGTCCTTGGCCTCGGTGAAGGTCTGTCCGCAGAAGCGGGGGAAGGTCGGGAAGCAGATCGACGCCTCGAGATGGTTGAGGTCCATGTCGTCGAGGCGAGTCGCGACCTGGTAGGAGCCGGGCCGCATGTCCTCGTAGGTGATCCCGCGCATGGTGACCTCGTCGCGGGGCACCCCGACCGCCGAATCGACCCGGAGGAGCGGGCGCTTCAGGTCCTCGTAGTACCACCAGTCGGTGGGGAAGCCCTCCGAACCCGGCTTCACCGTGAGCTGGCCACCGACGAAGGTGATCTCGCCCATGGGTGCGCGGACCACCCGGGGACCGACGTCCTGGTACTTCTTCGGCAGGCGGTCGGCCCAGACGTTCGGCGGCTCGACCACGTGGTCGTCGACGGAGATGATCATCGGAAGGTCGGCCATGCGCCGAGTGTAATCCTGGTTCTGACGGAGTGTCAGGTGGCGGAACCGGCTTTCACACCATCGCCACGCCGCCGTTCGGCCGGAGCACCTGGCCGGTCATGAACCGCGAGGCGTCCGACGCGAGGTAGAGGACGGCCGCGGCCATGTCCTCCACCTCTCCGATGGCGCGGAGCGGGGTGAACTTGCGCATCGGTGCGACCACCGCCTCCTTCATCTCGTCGTCGAGCGTGCCGTCGGAGCGGACGAAGTAGCGGCTGGTCATGCCGGTGAGCACGAAACCCGGCGCGACCGCGTTGACCCGCACGCGCTTCTTACCGATCTCGACCGCCAGCGACTTCGTCATCTGCACCACACCGGACTTGCAGATCGCGTAGCAGGCGATGTTGGGGCTCGGGGTGTCGGCGGCCGCGGAGGACGCATTCACGATGCTGCCGCCTCGGTCCTGGCCGACCATCACCCGGCCTGCGGCCTGGCACCCGAAGAACACACCCTTCAGGTTGACCGCGAGGATGCGGTCGAGCTCCTCCTCGCCGGCCTCGAGGAACGGTCCCTCGACCATGATGCCGGCGATGTTGCACCAGACGTCGATGCCGCCGTAGTCCGCGGCGACCCGGTCGGCCAGCTCGTCGACCTCGGCCTTCACCGACACGTCGAGCGCGACACCCTCGCCCTGACCGCCCGCGACGCGCACGCGCTCCGCGGTCTCGGCCGCCGTGTCGGCGTGGATGTCGGCGCAGACGACCCTGGCGCCCGCGCCGGCAAGCGCCAGGGCGGTGCCACGACCGATCCCGCTGCCGGCGCCGGTGACGACGGCGACCTTGCCGTCGACGCGGAACGCCTCGACGAGGGTGGTGGAGTCCATCGCGCTCAGCCTCTCGGATCGGTCCCTACGGCCGCCGGTCGGGTCGCAGGTCACGCGAAGAGTAGGTCAGCGCGCCGGTGCCGGCACCAGTGGTCGAGCCGCAGCAGCGACTCGTCGGATCAGGAGAGCGAGGCCTCCGCGGTGAGCTCCGATTCCTCGTCGGTGGCGACCGCCTCGGCTTCTTCCTCGATCGCGTGGTCGCCCTCGGCCTCCTCGGCCTCGGCGGTCTCCGCGCGACCCCCCGCGATGACGGTCATCCCGAGGTTGGGGAGAGTCTCGCTCAGCATGTCGGAGACTCCCGCTTCGTCGCGATTGCGTATCGCGGTGGTGAGGGCCTTGCCGAGAGCTGCCGCGATGCGTTTGTGTCCCTCGTCCCCGGGGTGGATGCCGTCCGCGAGGTGCTCGGCGTTGATGACCCCTGCGCCAGCCACGAGCGAGAGTGTCGCGTCGCCGGCCACGATCCGCTCACGTGTGACCGATTCGATCGCATGCCGGATGTCGGCGAGCGATGCGCCGAGCTTGTTGGTGGTGTCCTCGGCGTCGGGTCGCAGCAC
The DNA here is from genome assembly GCA_963769905.1 of uncultured Acidimicrobiaceae bacterium. Lineage (GTDB taxonomy): Bacteria > Actinomycetota > Acidimicrobiia > Acidimicrobiales > RAAP-2 > Bog-756. The sequence continues at coordinate 241,853 of CAVYNG010000001.1, read as the reverse complement.
CGGGCTCACCACCACGATGGGTGTCGTCGGATGATCCAGCCGGACGACATCGAGGAAGGCGCGGAGGCCCTCCTCGATCATCCCGGTGCTGTGCGGGATCCGCGTCCAGCAGCTCGAGCCGTAGGCGATGGTGATGATGTCCGCGCTCATGCCGGCGATGTGCTCGGCCGAGACGACCTCGCCGCGGCCCGCGCCCGCATAGCCGAGGTTGACGAGGTCGAGACCGGTCTTGCGGGCGGCGATCGCGGCCCATCCCTGTGAGGGGCCCGAGGCGATCCAGCCCTGCGTCGTCGAGTCGCCGTAGGCGATCCAACGGGGGAGCTCGGGAGCCGGCGCAATCTCGCCCTTTACTGCGGTGAGGGAGAGCACGACCGGGCGCATGCCCTCGGGGAGGTAGATGACCGCCGGCGTCTCCGCCGAGGACGATCCGAGCGCGAGGCGGATCAGGCCGTCCCCGAGCGCTGCCTCCTCTTCGGACACCTTGCGGCCCGCGCGCCAGACCGAGAACACGATCCCCGCACCGTCGCCCCGGTACCCGAGATTGCCGGTGGTGGTGCGGTAGGCGACGTCCACGGCGTGCGCGTCGCCGACCAGCTCGATCCGCACCCCCGCCGGAAGGGTCGCCGCGTGCCAGATGTCGGCCGGGAGCCGAGCGGTGTCGGTCGGGTTGGCTCGGGGGTAGGGCGCCTCGGCACTCGCCGGGTAGGGCGCCCCACGGATGAACGGCTCCGGCTGTTCCGGTCTAAGGCTCATCGCACGCGACGCTCCATCTGCGGCCCCTCCGTCCGACCCGACCTCATTTGTGGTCACTCTGCGTGGTTGAATAACCACTGTACCACCCAAAATGCACTTTGGCACCTGGCAACCGGGCCTTTTTCGAGGGCCCTTCACCCATGGTTTCGGCAGGTCCGCCGCGGTCCTGAAGGGGCGGCGTCGCGTCGCTGCCGGTCGACGTCCCCCACCGTTCTTCGGTCAGGTGCTCGCGGCCTGGAAGGCGCCCGCGTCCGATGCCGGTCACGGTGCATCCCGGTGGCGCGGTCGGCTCACTGAGGTCGTCACGAGCACGGACCGCCAACCCCGCCGGCCCGATCCGCATACCCGACCGGGCACGGTGCGCGCGAAAAGACTCTTGCGCCGCCTCGTCGGCTGCATAGCATGGTGCGCCGTGCGGCAGGGCGGAACCAACCTCGTTCCATCGCAGTGACGGTGCACATCGCCGACAGCTGCATCGACTCCTCTCACCCATCGGCCTCGACCGTCGGTCGCCCGCGCCCCCCGGCCGTTGCCCGCATCCGGCACCCGGCGAAGGTCATGTTCTCACTCGTCGTCGCGCTGCTCGCAGCGATTGCGGTGCCGAGCGCGGCGAGCGCGGCACCCGGACCGCATGCCGCGGTCGGTCCGCGGGTGTACCAGGGCGGAGGGGTGATCGGTTTCGGCGACGCGCAGCCGATCAACGGGCTGCACACCACAGTCGGATCGGTGATGGTGTCGATGGCCACCAATCCCGCGTCGACCCCCGACCAGCAGGGCTACTGGCTGGCAAGTGCCGATGGCGGTGTCTTCGCAGAGGGCAACGCGGCCTTCTTCGGCTCACTCGGCCCGCTCCACCTGCAGGGCCCGATCGTCGGAATGGCGGCGACTCCCGACGGCAAGGGCTACTGGCTCGCCGCGCTCGACGGGGGTGTCTTCGCGCTCGGTGACGCACGCTTCTACGGCTCGATGGGCGGTACCCCGTTGAACCAGCCGATCGTCGGAATGGCCTCGACGCCCGATGGCCGCGGCTATTGGCTCGTCGCGTCCGACGGGGGGATCTTCGCGTTCGGTGACGCGCGCTTCGACGGATCGATGGGTGGCACACCTTTGAACGCGCCGGTCACCGGAATGGCGGCGAGGGCCGACGGCGGGGGCTACTGGCTCGTCGCGTCCGACGGCGGGATCTTCGCGTTCGGTGACGCACCGTTCTTCGGTTCGATGGGCGGCCGTCCGCTCAACGACCCGGTCGACGGCATGGTCGCGTCCCCCGGCGACGACGGGTACCTGATGGTCGCGACCGACGGCGGCATCTTCGGGTTCGGCAGCATCTCGTTCTATGGATCGCTCGGCGCCGGGTTCGGAGGGAATCCCGGCGACGTGCCCCCCGTGGCCGGGATCGCGCTGGCACCGGGCGGTCAGGGCTACTGGCTGCTCGAACCTGACGGCTGGTCCTACGGCTTCTCCGACCTGCCGGGCGCACCTGCGAGCCTCCCGAACGCGATCGTGTCGGTCGCCAACAGCCAGGTGGCGAGCGACCCGGTGCGGGGCTACTTCTGCAACCCGTACGGGCCGTGCGAAGAGTGGTGCTCGCTGTTCGCGACCTGGGTGTGGGAGCAGGCCGGCGTGCCGATCCCGTCCTATCCGTTCACCGGCAACATCTACGACTGGGCGGCGGCCAACACCGGAGTGCTCCCGCCGTGGGCCGCCCCCGCACCGGGCGACGCGGTGCTCTACGGGACGGGCCCGTGGTCGACCGCCAGCTCGCTGCACGTGGGCATCGTGGTGCAGACGTGGCCGGACGGCGCCATCGTGACGGTCGAAGGTGACGCCGGTCCCGCGCCGGTCGGTTCGCTCGCGGTGATCATCAACGGCCCCTATCTGCCCTCGCATTCCGCCGTCTACAACGGGATGCCCATCTACGCCTACGCGATCCCCTGACCCTGACTGCGAGAACGCGAGGCGTGCCGGGTTGTCATCGGCGTCGCTCAGTGCTCGCCGAGCTCCCCGACCAGTGAGGCGAGCACCCTGCGCCGGTGGTCGGCTGCCGATCCCCACGCCTCGGCGAGCGCCCAGGCTCGCTTCATGAACAGGTGGAGGTCGCACTCCCAGGTGTAACCGATCGCGCCGTGGACCTGCAGCGCCACGCGAGCCGCCTCGGTGGCCGCGTCGGACGCTCCGGCCTTGGCGGCCGATGCCGACCGCGACCCCTCGGGTGTTCCCGCCTCGAGCGCCCAGGCGGCGGCATAGACCAGCGGCCGAGCGAACTCGAGCTGCACCTGCGCGCCGGCGAGAAGGTGCTTCACCGCCTGGAAGGTCCCGATCGCACGTCCGAACTGACTTCGCTCCTGCGCGTAGGCCGCACCGAGGGCGATCATCCGCTCGCTCAACCCGAGCAAGACGGCCGCGGTGGCAACCGCCGCGCGGTCGGCCGTCGCCTCGACGAGCGAGCGGGCCCGCGCACCGCTCGCGAACCGGGTGGCCGGACCGGGGCTCCAGGCCGGTACTCCGAGGCGCCGGGTCGGGTCGAGCGAGGGCACCGGGGTGACCGACACCGCGTCGGCAGCCACCACGTGGAGCTCGGGACCGTCCGCTCCCTCGGTGGTGAGGACGAACAGGTCGGCACCGTCGGCGGCCGCCACCGGACCGGTCCCGCCCGGCGCCGGGCCGACGGCCGCGGTGAGCGAGCCTTCGGCGATCTCGCGCAGCCAGGAGCCGAGACGAGCATCGTCCGCATGGTCGGCTTCGAGCTCGGCGAGCAGTGGCGCGGCGAGTGCGGAGGTCTCGACCAGTGGTTCGGGGAGGGCGACCGCGCCGGCCTCTTCGAGGACGGGCACCAGATCGACGAGTCCGAGTCCGAGACCGCCGTTCGCCTCTGGGACCGAGAGCCCGACCGCCCCGAGGCCGGCGAGCGTCGCCCACCGCCCTGTCTTCGCGGCGGGCGCCGCGTACCCCTCGCGCAGGTCGGCAATCGTGCACTCCTTGACCAGGACCCGGCGGACCGCGTCGCGGAACTCGTCCTGGTGCTCGTCGAAGGCGAAGTGCACGGCGGCCGACCGTCAACCGCGCGGTAGCCCGAGCATGCGCTCGGCCACCACGTTGCGCTGGATCTCGTTGGTGCCCGCGTAGATCGGTCCGGCCAGGGCGAAGAGGTAGCCGTCGAGCCAGGTGTTCCCGGTCGGCACTTCGGCGCCCGAGCCCTGTAGCTCGAGGGCGGTGCGGTGGATGGCGAGATCCGTCTCCGACCAGTGGATCTTGTTGGCGCTCGCCTCGGGACCGACCGTCCCGCCCGCGCGTACCCGGGTGGCGGTCCACAGCGTGTGGAGCCGGTAGGCCTCGGCGTCGATCCACGCCTGCGCCACGGCGTCGGCGCTTCGCTCGGCAGCCGAGGGCTGCGCGGCCAGCCGCTCGGCGTAGAGACCGACCAGGCGCCGGGCTGCCTCGGTGTAACGAGCCGGGCTCCGCAGCGACAACCCGCGCTCGGAACCCGCGGTCGCCATCGCGACTCGCCACCCCTGGTCGACGCCCCCGAGGACCAGGGCATCGGGAACGAAGACGTCCTCGAAGAAGAGCTCGGCGAATCCGGTCTCGCCGTCGAGCTGGGGTATCGGGCGCACGGTGACGCCCGGCGAGGAGAGGTCGACGAGGAAGTAGGTGAGGCCTCGGTGGCGCTCCGCGTCCGGATCGGTGCGGAAGAGCCCGAAGCACCACTCGGCGAAGGCACCCCGTGATGCCCAGGTCTTCTGGCCGCTCAGCAACCATCCGCCCTCTCGCTCGGAGCGCCGGGCGCGGCTGGTGATGCCGGCGAGGTCGCTCCCGGCATCGGGCTCCGACCACCCCTGGCACCAGATCTCGTCCGCGGAGGCCATCGGTGGGAGGAAGCGGCGCTGCTGCTCATCGGTGCCGAACTCGAAGAGGGTGGGCGCGAGCAGGAAGATCCCGTTCTGGCTGACCCGGCTCGGGGCACGCGCCCGCCAGTACTCCTCCTCGAACACGAGCCACTCGAAGAGCCCGACGCCCCGGCCGCCGAACTCCTCGGGCCACGAGACGACCGACCACCGCTCGGCCGCCATGCTCCGCTCCCACCTCCGGTGGGCCTCGAAGCCGGTCGCGGTGTCGAGGGAGGGGAGCGACCCGGGCGCGGGGGCATGCGCGGCGAGCCACGCTTGCGCCTCGGCGCGGAAAGCCTCCTGGTCCTCGCTGTATCTCAGGTCCATCGCTCCGTGTACGGCCAAGGAGCGGCCGTGCCGCGCAATCTGACACACCGCCAGATTTCCGGCAACCAGGGATCGTCGGACACAATGGGGTCATGCCGAGCGCAGTGATCGTCGATGTCGTCAGGACCCCGGTGGGCAAGCGGAACGGCCGGCTCTCGGGCTGGCACGCGGTCGACCTGGCGGCCCAGCCGCTCCGCGCCCTGGTGGAGCGCAACGATCTCGACCCCTCCCTCGTCGAAGACGTCGTCTACGGGTGCACGATGACCGTCGGCGAGCAGGCCATGAACATCGGACGCAACGCCGCCCTCGCGGCCGGCTTTCCCGACACGGTGCCCGGCACCACGGTCGATCGGCAGTGCGGCTCTGCACAGCAGGCCGTCCACTTCGCTGCCCAGGCGGTCCTGGCGGGCGCAATGGACGTGGTGATCGCCGGCGGGGTCGAGGCCATGAGCCGGGTGCCCATCGGCGCGACGACCGACCACGGGCCGGGCGAGGCCTATGGCCCGACGGTCACCTCGCGATTCGACTTCATCCACCAGGGGCTCTCTGCGGAGGAGATCGCACGCCGCTGGGGGATCGACCGAGAGGCGATGGACCGCTACGCGGTGACCTCGCACGAGCGGGCCGCCCGGGCGATCGGTGAAGGCCGTTTCGACGCCGAGATCGTGCCCCTCGCGACGAGGCGCGCCCACGTCGAGAAGAAGGTCGCGGTGGCCGGTACCGACGAAGGCGATCCGGCCGGCGAGGGACCGCTCGTGTCGGACGAGGGTGTCCGGCCGGACTCCGCCTACGAGAAGCTCGCGGCCCTGCCACCCGCCTTCGTCGAGGGGGGCTTGGTCACCGCAGGGTCTTCGTCGCAGATCTCAGACGGATCGGCCGCCACACTGATCATGTCCGAGGAGCGCGCGGTCCAGCTCGGGCTCCGCCCGCGGGCGCGCTTCCACACTTTCGCCGTCGCGGCCAACGACCCGGTGATCATGCTGACCGCACCCATCCCCGCGACGACCCTCGTCCTCGAGAAGGCAAAGCTCTCCCTCGACGACATCGACCTCGTCGAGATCAACGAGGCATTCGCTTCGGTGGTGCTCGCGTGGGAGAAGGAGCACCATGCCGACATGGACAAGGTCAACGTCAACGGGGGCGCCATCGCCATCGGACACCCGACCGGGTGCTCCGGCGCCCGCCTGCTCGCCACTCTCGTCAACGAGATGGAGCGGACCGGTGCACGCTACGGCCTCCAGACCATGTGCGAAGGAGGCGGGCAGGCCAACGCCACGATCATCGAGCGGCTGGGGTAGTCCGACCGGCGGCAGAAGCCCCGGCTCCCGCACGAGTCAGCCGGGTCCGCCTTCGCGGTCCTCGTCGCTGCACTCCTCCTCGGAATGGTGCCGATTGAAGTCGACGTTGTCCGCCCGGGTGGGGCGGGACATCAGGTAGCCCTGGTAGAGGTCGCAGCCGAGTTCGGTCACCCGCTGCAACTGGACCGGGGTCTCCACGCCTTCGGCGAGCACGGTCAGGTCGAGGGCCTTCGAGAGTTGGACGATCGCAGCGACGATGGCCTCGTCGTTCTCGAAGGTGCCGAGTCCGTCGACGAAGGACTTGTCGATCTTCACGATCTTGACCGGGAACCGCTTGAGCTGGGCAAGGGACGAGTAGCCGGTACCGAAGTCGTCGATGGCCAGACCGACCCCCATCTTGTGGATCCCGCCGAGCATGGCGATCGAGGCCGAGGTGTCGCTCATGAGCATGCTCTCGGTCACTTCCATCACCAGTGCCTCCGGAGGCAGACCGAAGTCGGAGAGCGCGGACGAGATCGAATCGAGCAGCTCGGGGTCGCTCAGCTGGTGCGCGGAGAGGTTGACCGTGACGTAGGCGTTCTCGGCGCCGGGCAGCTCGCTTCGCCAGTTGGACATCGTCTCGCAGGCCTCGCGGAGCACCCAGCGGCCGAGCGAGAAGATGAGGTCGGTTTCCTCGGCGAAGGGGATGAACTCCATCGGACCGAGCAGACCGCGGGACGGATGGTGCCAGCGGACCAGCGCCTCCATCGCGACGATGCGATCGTCGTGCACCGAGGCGATCGGCTGGTAGTGCACCGCGAGCTCGTTGTGCTCGAGGGAGTGTCGCAGGTCGTCGTAGATCTCGAGACGCGCAACCGACTTCGCGCGGAGTGACTCGTCGAAGACCTCGACGCGCGACCGACCCTTGTTCTTTGCCTGGAACATCGCGGCATCCGCTTGCTGGAGGATGTCCTGTGCGGTCTGGCGGCCGCGCATCACGAACGACACGCCGACCGAGCTCGAGACCACGACCTGGCGCCCCGTCGACAGCTGGACCGGCTCGGCCAGCAGCCGTGAGTACTCGGTGGCGAGGCTGACCGCCACGTTCACGTCGTGGACGTGGCGGCAGAGGACGACGAACTCGTCGCCGGAGAACCGGCTCACGATGTCGCCGGCCCGCACTGCGGACTTGAAGCGCTGTGCGAGCGCGAGGAGGACCTCGTCGCCGCTGGTGTGCCCGAACGAGTCGTTGACCAGCTTGAAGTGGTCGAGGTCGATGAAGAGGACCGCGAGATTGGTGCCCTTCTGCATCGAGATGAGCAGTTCGCGTTCGAGCTCGTCGTTGAACAGGGAGCGGTTGCCGAGGCCGGTGAGCGAGTCGTGGTAGGCGAGCCAGTGGAGCTGGGCCTCTGCGGCCTTGCGGTCCGTGACGTCGGTGAACGAGCAGACCACCATCGGCGAGTCGTTCTGCCCGGCGCCGGACAGGAGCCGCGAGCTGAGCGAGAGCCACTGGCGCCGACCGTTCCCGTCGGTCACGCCGATGACCACGTCGTCCTCGGAGTCGCCGGTCGTCGTGGTCTTCACGTGGGGGAACATCTCCGGCGACAGCGGGTGGCCGTCGGTGTTGATGGCGATGGAAGTCCCGGTGAAGATCTGGTGGCCGTTGCCCGCGGTGAGACGTTCGCCGAGGATCCGGCTGGCCGCTTTGTTGTGCGCGGAGATCTTGCCCGACTCGTCGAAGAGCACGATGCCCTCGCTCAACGACGCCACGACCGCCTCGTAGCGCTGCTCCGCCGCGCGGCGGCCTGCTTCCGCCTGGCGCGCATCGGTGAGCTCGGTGCAGACCACGACCCAACCCGACGGCTGGGTGTCGTCGTCGATGAGGGGGTCGATCGACACCATCACGTCGACCGCAGACCCGTCCTTTCTGCGGTGACTGCGTTGCCCCCGCTCGAGCACCGCCGCGCTGTCGGTCCGGTTGGCGGTGACCACCGCGGCGATGGAGTGGCCGACCACCTCCTCCTCCGTCCACCCGTAGATCGATTCGGCCGCCTCGTTCCAACTCTCGATCTTGCCGTCGGCGTCGATACCGATGATCGCGTCGGACACGTGGGCGACGAGGCTCGCCCGGTAGCGGTTGGCAGCTTCGGCCGCTCGACGCTCCGAGATGTCGCGCATGATGACCTGGAAGGCAGGAGCGCCGCCCCAGCTGGTCCGGACGCTCGTGACCTCCATGACGGTGACACTCCCGTCGAGGGAGACGATGCGGGCTTCGCCGTGTTCGAAGAACTGGCCGTCCTCGGTGAGCTGCGCGATGCGGTCGAGGGTGCCGACGATGTCGCTCGGGTGCACGAAGTCGGTGATCGGTCGCCCGTAGTGCTCTTCCATCGACCCCGCGCCCACCAGCCGGACCGCAGCTCGGTTGCCGTAGACGAGCCGGCCGTTCTGGTGGACGACCACGACGTCGGGGGAGACCTCGGTGAGGAGCCGGTAACGGTCGACCAGATTCCCGAGCTCGCGCTCGAACTTCTGCTGGGCGGTCACGTCGACCACCACGCCGGTGTAGAAGTCCTTGTGGGCGGCGAAGGGCTCGTCCAAATGGTCGTCGAGCGAGGGCATCGGGGACGCCCGGACCACCACGCTGTGCTCGAGCCCGTCGGGAGCGACGACCACCGTTTTCAGGTCGAAGTCAGTCGGTGGCGTACCCAGCCGGAGCGGGGCGAGGATCGGGGCGAGCAGCGTTTCGGCGAGGATCTCACCGCCGGGGTAGCCGCCCTCTTCGTCGTCGGTGTCGTCGACTCCGGAGATGTCGTACCTCACCCGGAAGCCGCGGATGCCGGGCTCGAACCCGAAGAAGACCTCGACCGGGTGGGACCAGAGCACGGTGTCGGCGGCCTGGTCGTAGATCCACGTGACCGTCTGGAGGCCCTCGGTGGTGAGATCGACGTCCGGCGCGATCTCGACGGTCTGACCTGCGAAGTTGGAGGAGCCCCGCTCGACCTTGTCGAAGGAGACGCCGCGGCGTCCGCCGTCGGAGCTTCCAGAGCGAGCCATAGGCTCAGATATCGGCGCCCGAGCAGGGAATCTTTAGCCTGCGGGCAGGTCAGACAGCAGGTTCGGGCAGAGGGGCCCGAAGTGGCGCTCAGTCCTCCGGTTCGCCCAGCACGACGACCGAATTGAAGCCGCCCATGCCGATCGAGGACTTGATCATCGGACCGGGTTCCCGGGGGGTGAGTCCGTCGAGCAACCGCGGGTGGCCGGGGGCGACCGTCGGCGGTGAAGGAACGTACCCCGTCCGGTATGCGTACACCGTCGCCAGGATCTCGACCGCCGAGGCCGCCGCCTGGCAGTGGCCGGTCAGCGGCTTGACCGAGAAGATCCCTTTCGCCTCGGGGAAGAGGTCGTCGAGGATCTGGGCCTCGGAGGCGTCGCACTGGGCGGTGCCGGGGCCGTGTGCGTTCATGTAGGCGATCTCGGAGGCGTCCACCCCGGACACCTCGAGGGCCTCGCGGAAGCAGCGGTACACCTCGTGCAGATCCGGCGCCATCGCCACCGCGTTGTAGGCGTCCATGGTCATCGCACCACCGAGCATCGTCGCCTGCGCGCCGCGAGGCCGGTTGGTGAGGACCATTGCGACCGCCGCCTCACCTCCGACGAAGCCGCGGCTGCCTTCCTGGAACGGGCGGCAGGCCTCGAACGGCGGCGTGTCGAGGACCGCGACACCGACGTCGCTGAACCCCCGTAGGTTCTCCGGCATCCCCGAGAGATCGGTGGAGAGCAGGATGACGTCGCTCGCGACCCCGCTGTCGAGCCAAGACTGCGCGGTGATCATCCCCGCGCTCCCCGACGCGCACATCGCGGAGACCGACATGCAAGGCCCGTGGAAGTCCCACTCCTTCATCATCATGCAGAGCACGGTCGAGGGCATCATGTTCACCCACTTGCGCGCCCGAATACGTTGCCCTACCGACCGATGGAACTCGCTCCACATCTCGACGTCGCCGAGGACGATGCTATGGATCACTCCGACCACTGGCCCGGGCTCCCAGCCGCGCTCGAGTGCTTCGGCGATCGCCTCGCGTGCCGAGAATCGGAGGGCCTGCATGAAGCGGCTCGGACCGTCCTTCCGGTCGCCCTCGTCGGGGATGAGCGAGAGGTAGGCGGAGCCGCCGTCGACGAATCCGTCGAGTCCGGAGGTCAGCTTGACCGCGCTCTCACCGAGAAGGAACCCGTCCCAGAGATGCTTCTTGCCCCAGCCGTATCCGGTGACGGCACCGACACCGGTAATGCTCATCGGTGCGTGGCCACGAGGGGGTCGCTTGGCACCCCTGCTCGAGGGCTCGATCACCGTTGACATCAGCGAACCCCGGTGCCGGATTGCATCAGGGAGCGGGCGCGAACGTCCAGTTCGCAGGCCACGTGGCTGCGACCTCGGGTTGATCCCGTTTCGGTCATCCAGCAGGAAGCATTTGACATGGGGCCCATCAGTATCCCGCACCCGCCTCGGGGAAACAATGGTGTGGGACATTGTGCCTCGGTGTGCCGCCTCATTGAGGCTCGGCCGGAAGTGGCATTGTCGCTGGTCCGGGGGGCCGTGCGCACCGACTTGCGGCCGCGGGCTCTTGCTTCAGTGAGCGGCTCCCGACGCTCTGTCGCTCCGCTCCCGCGAGGTCGCGAAGGCGTCGAGCACCGAGGTCGCCTCGGCCACGATGCGGTCGACCAGCTTCCCGACCGTCGGGAGCTCGTCGATCTCGCCGACGACCTGGCCGGTCGGGAGCACGCCGGCGTCGGTCCTGCCGTCGACCAATGCGGCCTTGGTCATCATCGGCGCGTTGGCCGCCATGACCACCTGGGGCCAGGTGAGCTCCGCGCTCTGTTTCATGGCGCGACCCTCCTTCAAGAGGGCCGGGAGCGACGTGTGCGTCTCGCGGCGGAAGGCGAGTGCGTTGGCAAGCGCCCTCGGAAGCGAGGTGAGACGACCCGCACGTTCGAGGTGGTCCACCAGATCGGTTCGGATCACGCGCTGCGGTGCGCCGTCGACCGCGGTGGAGACCACCGTGCCGGTCACCGGCGTCGCGAGGTAGATCGCCTTCACCTCGTCTGGCACCCTGCTTTCCCGGGTGAGGAGGAACCGGGTCCCCATCGCAACGCCGTCGGCGCCGTAGGCGAGGGCCGCCACCAGTCCGCGACCGTCGAAGAACCCGCCTGCGCCGAGCACCGACACCGAGTCCCCGACCGCATCGACCACCGCCGGGAGGAGCAGCGAGGTCGGGACCTGCCCGGTGTGCCCTCCGCCCTCGCCTCCCTGCGCGATGACCGCGTCGACGCCCCATCCGGCCACCTTCTCCGCGTGGCGTCGCGCCCCGATCGTCGGCATCACCACCAGACCCGCGTCACGGCACTTCCCGACCAGGTCGGGGTTGGGGGCCTGCGCGAAGCTCGCGACTCTCACGCCGTGCTCGATCATGAGCGAGATGCGCTCGCCGACGTCTGCCACGTCGGTGCGCAGATTGACTCCGAAGGGTCGATCGGTTCGCGACCTGACCTCGCCGATCGCGTCGGCGAGCTCGGCGAAGGTCATGGTGGCCGACGCCAGGAGGCCGAGCGCTCCGGCTTCTGCCGTCGCGGCCACCAACCGTGGTCCGGCAACCCAGCCCATACCGGTCTGCACGATCGGGTAGTCGATGCCGACGAGCTCGCAGAATCGGGTGCGGAGCGCCGGATGGGGCGCCGGTGCGTTGCCCGCCGCGCTCGAGTCGGCAGGAACGTCGCGGTCGGCTGTCACGCGCGGACCTCGCGGTCGCGAAGCCCCTTCGGGTCGATGACCGTCCGGATGAGGTCCAGCTCCTCCGGTGTCGGCAGGGGCGTCTCACCCAAGTCGGATGGCACGGCCAATTCGAACCCGGTCGCGGAGACCACCTCGTCCACGGTCACCCCGGGATGGACCGAGCGCACCCGCATCGAGTGTCCGGGAGTGTCGAAGTCGAAGACACCGAGGTTGGAGACGACACGGCGGATCTCGTGGAAACGGCTTGCCGTGGGGCCGGCCTCGGCGGCGCGCGTGTAACCGACCCCCGAAACGACGTCGACTTGCTCGACGAAGGACCGCGTCGAATGGTTGGGGACCCAATAGCTCGTCGTGTGGTTCACCGTGTTGCCGGGGGCCCCGCGGACGCCGATCAACTGGACCTTCGGCCGCGCCCATTCGCCGATGGCGCTGATGTTCTGGTTGCCGGTCCGGTCGATCTGGGAGGCCATCATGATCAGGTTCCGGCGTCCCGACCACACGACGTCGAAGACCCTTCGGTAGGGCATGTGGGACTCGAAGACGATCCCGCTCGCACCGGAGAGAGGCGGTGCACCGGCCACCAGGGCCGCGTCCCCGTCGGTGAGGACGAGGTCGGGCGCGAAGGTGAGGCGGGCGAGCCGCGCACCGATCGCCGGGGCCGTCCCGAACGCGCTGGCCATCACTTCGCCGTCGCCGCGGAAGATCTCGGCGCAGGCAACCGCGCAGATCTCGGCGCGGGTGGCTCCGGTCGCGGCGCCGAAGGACTCGCTCACCGGGCAAGCTCCCCCGCGAGGACCGCGGCCTGGTAGCCGTCCTCGTCGATCGCGAGGTAGCGCGCCTCGAACTCGGCCCACGTGTCGGGGTCGCCGGCGGCGTTCACATAGGCGCGCTGGAACTCCTCGTCCCGTCCGTAGTCGGGTACGCAGGCGGTGAAGTGGGCACCGCCCGGGGTCGCGATCACCCCGTCGGTCAACAGGCGCGAGATGCACATGGTCTGGAGCGGCCCCTCTGACGCCAGGCGGTCGGTGTCGACGATCTGCTCGGTGGTGAGGTAGCGGCGGTGCGCCGCCCCGAGGAACAGCTCGTCGAAGAAGGGGTCCGGCCCGAGGATCTGTCCGGATCCTTGTGCGTCCGCGCGGTTCACGTGGACGATTGCGGCGTCGAGGCGGAGGGCGGGCATGGCGACCAGCTCCTCGCCGTCGGCGTAGGGCGAGACGACGGTACGGAGCGACGGGTTCACAGCCAGCACGTCGGAGCCGAGCCCTGCCCTCGTCGGGAGGAACGGCACTCGCTGGGCCGCAGCCAGGAGACCCAGATAGAACATCCCCTCGTCGACCTCCATCGCCTCGACCGACCCGGACTGGCGCGCCGCCTTGAAGTGGGGGTCGGTCGGGATCGAGTCGAGTGTCACGAATCCGAAGACCACCTTCGACACCTTGCCCGCCGCGCAGAGCAGACCGACGTCGGGGCCGCCGTAGGAGACGATCGTCAGGTCGCGGAGGTCGGACCGGAGGATCGCCCGGATCGCCGCCATGGGCTTGCGACGCGAGCCCCATCCCCCGACTCCGACGATCATCCCGCTCTCGAGCTCGCCGACGAGATCGTCGAGCGTCATTCGCTTGTCAACCACGGCAGCTCACCGCGAGGTGTCGGCGTCGCGCCCCTCGACGAACGCCGCGCGCTGCTCGTCGGCGACTCCGGCGACATGGAGCTCGTACGTGAACCCTTGTTCGAATCGGTAACTGCGCCGCACGTCGACCGGATCGATCCCGTTGAGCGACTCTTTCGCACGCCGCAGGATGGTCGGGCTCTTCGCGGCGATCTCCCCGGCCACCTCGAGCGCCGCGTCGACGAGCTGCGCGCGGGACACGACGCGGAGGACCGAGCCGTACCGGTGCAGCTCCGCTGCAGTCGCCGGCTGCGCGGTGTACACCATCGAGCGCATGCGGTGCTGCGGGACGAGGCGCGAGAGGTGAGTCGCCGCACCCAGCGCGCCGCGGTCCACCTCGGGCAAGCCGAAGGTCGCGTCGTCGGACGCCACGACGATGTCCGCGTTGCCAGCGATGCCGATGCCCCCGCCGAGGCAGAAGCCGTGGACTGCGGCGATCACCGGCACCTCGCACGCGTAGACGGCCTCGAACGCGGCGAAACACCCGCGGTTCGCACCGATCAGGGCCGCGTCGCCGACAGCCTGGATCTCTTTGATGTCGACGCCGGCGCAGAAGCCGCGACCCTCTGCGCGCACGACCACGACGCGGTTCTCCGGCTCTATGCCGGCACGGGTGACGGCGTCGGCGAGGGCGAACCAGCTCTCCACGTCGAGGGCGTTGACGGGAGGGTGGTCGATGACGACCTCGGCGATACCGGGGTGCCGCTGGTTCGAAGTAATGGGCATGGATGGCTCGGGGGGTTCGGAGACGACACCGGACACCGCGGCGGCCGTGGATCGACGGGCGGACCGATCGGACGGGCGGACACACGCGGTGCGTGATCTGATACAGCGTCAGGACAGTACCAGCCGGAGACAGGGAGACTGCTGTGGACAGGTTCGACGCCGACCACCTCGCCGGTGCGTTCGACTTCGGAGGCCGGGCCGCGGTGGTGACCGGTGGGACGCGGGGCATCGGCCGCCGCATTGCCGAGGCGTTTCTCGACGCCCGCGCGGACGTGCTGGTCTGCGGGCGCACGGAGCAGGACGAGGATCAGCGCCCGGCAGTAGAAGGAAGCGACGGGAGCCTGCGGCGCGCGGGATTCGTCTCTGCCGACCTCCGCGAGGCGGACCAGGCCGCATCGGTGATCGAGGCGGCGAAAGACCGGTTCGGGAGGCTCGACGTCCTCGTGAACAATGCGGGAGGATCGCCGTCCGCGGACGCCGCGGTCGCATCGGCCAGATTCTCGGCTTCGATCGTCGCCCTCAACCTCCTCGCGCCCCTCTATTGCGCACAGGCGGCCAACTCGGTCATGCAGGAACAAGAAGGCGGGGGGGCGATCGTCAACATCGGTTCGGTCAGCGGGATCCGACCTTCGCCGGGATCGGCTGCGTACGGAGCTGCGAAGGCCGGCCTGGTCAACCTCACCCAGACACTCGCCATCGAGTGGGCACCGAAGGTGAGGGTGAACTGCTTGAGCGCCGGCCTCGTGGCGACCGAGGCGGCCGACGACTACTACGGCGGCGCGGCGGGCAAGGCCGGCGTCGCGGCAACGGTGCCGCTCGGGCGGTTCGGCACTCCCGAGGACCTCGCAGGGCTCTGCCTCTTCCTGGCATCGCCGCTCGCTGCCTACGTGACCGGAGCCAACCTTGTCGCTCACGGCGGAGGGGAATGGCCGGCCTTCCTCAGGGCGGCACGGAGGGGAGACTGAGCGCGATCGAAGGGGCGGCGACCAGGCGTGGTGGAAGGGAGTCAGCGAGGCGGCGGTGTGCACCCGCTGCCCATGGCCCACCATGTTGGCCGCCGCGGGCCGCGGAGGCGTCGTCCCAGGCCAGCGGGGTGAAATTCGGCTGCGAGCGGGCCAATACCACTTAAGTGGGGCCTCGGGAGGGTCGATGTACCGGCTGTGGCCTTCCAATTGCCGACCGTCCCCTCGGGGGACGGCACCGCGCACAATGCCCGCGCGACGGTCGGGCGATGCTGACCGACTCCGCGCCGGCCTTCTCGTTGGTCGGCGCGCCCTACCTCGAGTACCTGCCGGTCATCGACCTCTCGTCTGGACGGCTGCTCGGGATGGAGGCCCTCGTCCGTTGGGAGCATCCGACCAAGGGTCGCGTCCCGCCCGAGGAGCTCATACCCGACGCCGAGGCGAGCGGTGACATCGCTCCGCTCACCCGGTGGATCGTGAGGGAGGCGTGCGAGCAGGCTCGCCGGTGGTCGCCGAGTGTCCAGCTCGCGGTCAACTGTACGGTCCAGCAGCTCCGCCGCGGCGAGGTGTCGGAGGCGGTCGTCGATGCACTCGACGAGAGCGGGTTGCGCAGCGGACAGCTCACGCTCGAGATCACCGAGGACGCGGTCGTCGAACCCGATGCCTCGGAGGATCTGAAGAGGCTGTCGGAAATGGGCGTGCAGCTCTCTATCGACGACGTGGGAACGAACTGGTCGTCGTTCGAGCCGTTCCAGCGTCATGCGATCGGGACGGTGAAGATCGACGGATCGTTCGTGACCGGGCTCGAACCCGCACAGGGGGTCAACCGACTCGTCGTCGAGACGGTGATCCACATGGCACATTCACTCGGGATGTCCGCTGTCGTCGAGTGCGTGGAGACTACCGATCAGGTCGAGATCGTCCGCAAATTCGACGCGGACGCAGCACAAGGGTTCTTCTTCGCTCGGCCGATGCGCGCCGAGCACGCCGAGGCCCTTGCCGCCGGTCCCGACATCCCGCGGTTCTCGCTCACAGAGGTGCGGACACTGTTGCTCGGCGACGATCAAGTCCTCGAGCTCGACGAGTTCACGCTCGACACCGAAGAGTCGGAGCCCGAGGAAGAGGTTTCCGCCGACGACGTGAAGGGTGCTGCTCACCGCGCCGACCATTCGGACGGAGATTGCGACGAGGAAGACGTGACCGAAGACTGATTCCGCCCCGGGGCCCGCCCTGTCGGCGGCGGTTCCGGATGACCGTCCGGCGCCGAGCGCATCGAGTGGTCGCTCCCGTCAATTGGCTGTATACCTCTGGCCGTGAAACTCGCCGTTGTCAGGGAATCGCGCCCCGGCGAACGCCGCGTCGCGATGGTCCCCGAGGTAGCCACACGGGTCGCCCGGACCGGTGTCGACGTGGTGGTCGAGTCGGGTGCCGGGGCCGAGTCGCGCTTCTCGGACGAGGACTTCTCCAAGGTGGGCGCGATCGTCGCTCCCGACGCGGCTTCCGCGCTGGGGGGCGCAGATGCGCTCGCTCGGGTGCAGCCTCCGACCCCCGAAGAGGTGAGCGCGCTTCCCCGTGACATCTCGCTGGTCTCCTTCCTGCAGCCGGTCGCGGAAGCCGAGACGGTGCGCGCCCTCGCCGCCAAGGGAGCGACTGTCTACAGCCTCGATCTCCTGCCGCGCATCAGCAGAGCCCAGTCGATGGACGCGCTCTCTTCCCAGGCGACGGTTGCCGGCTACCGCGCGGGTCTGTCCTCCGCCGAGCACCTCGCCAAGTTCTTTCCGATGTTCATGACCGCCGCAGGAACCGTGCCGCCGGCCAAGGTGCTGGTGATGGGGGCGGGGGTCGCGGGACTCCAGGCGATCGCGACGGCCCGCCGCCTCGGGGCCGTGGTGCGCGCGTACGACGTTCGGGCAGCCGCGAAGGAAGAAGTGGAGAGTCTCGGCGCCAAGTTCGTGGTGCTCGACCTCGAGACCCAGGAGGGCGCAGGCGGTTACGCGAAGGAGCAATCGGCGGAGTACCTCGCGCGACAGCAGGAGCTGCTCGGCGCCGAAGTGTCGGCATCGGACGTCGTGATCACGACGGCGCAGATCCCCGGCCGCAAGGCGCCGGTGCTGGTGACCTCCGCGATGCTGGAAGGGATGCCCGAGGGCGCAGTCGTCATCGATCTGGCCGCGGATTCGGGCGGCAACTGCGAGGCGACGGTGCCGGGTCGGGATGTGAATATCGGCGGGGTGACCGTCGTCGGCATGACCAATCCCGCGGCGTCGATGCCGACCCATGCCAGCTTCCTCTACGCGCGCAACGTCGCCAACTTTCTCGGGTTGCTGGTGAAGGAGGGGACCCTCGCACCGGACTTCAGCGACGAGATCGTCGCCGGCACCTGCGTAGTGCGGGCGGGCCAGGTCGTCCACGGCCCGACCGCCGAAGCACTCGGTCTGCCCGCGCCGGCGAAGCCGGCCGGTGCCGTCGCGACTGGGCCCGAAGGTGGCGAAGGACCAAAGGGGGAAGAGGCATGAGCAGTACCGGCATCCTCGAGTTCGTCACGATCTTCGTGCTTGCGGCATTCGTCGGCAACGAGGTTGTCCGGCAAGTGCCGAGCATCCTGCACACCCCTCTGATGTCGGGCAGCAACGCCATCCACGGGATCATCCTCGTCGGGACCATCCTGATCATGGGTGAAGCCCAGGGGGCGCTACAGATCACCCTCGCTTTCCTCGCGGTGATCCTCGCCACCCTCAACATCGTGGGTGGCTTCGTGGTCACCGACCGGATGCTCGACATGTTCAAGTCCAAGCCCGAGCGTCCCGCGAAGGCAGACCCGGCCAAAGGTGACGAGCCACCGGGTGAGTCTTCGTGACCCTCAACGACTGGATCGACCTTTTCTACCTGCTGGCCGCGATCGGCTTCATCGTCGCGCTCAAGGGGCTGAGCTCCCCGAAGCACGCCCGCAACGGCAACCTGCTCGGAGCAGCCGCTGCGACCCTCGCGGTCGGATTCACCTTCGCCTACCCGCAAGTCAGGGCCCACTCGCTCAACCTCTCCCTCACCGTGGTGGCGATGGTCATCGGCGCGGCCGTCGCCGTGCCCGCGGCGCGGCTGGTGAAGATGACCGCGATGCCCCAGATGGTCGCCGCCTTCAACGGCGTCGGCGGGGGTGCGGCCGCCCTGGTCTCGATCGTGGCGTTCGTCATCGAGGCCCCCGGGAAGCCGGCGGTCTACCGGATCGCAGAGGTGCTCTTCGGTGTGCTGGTGGGTGCGGTCTCGTTTTCCGGCAGCGTCGTCGCTTTCGCCAAACTCCAGGAGCTCATGACCGGTCGCCCGGTGACCTACCCGGCCCAGCAATTCATCAACGGGGTGGTCGGGACCGGCATCCTCGCTCTCGCCATCGCGACGCTCCTCACCGGCAACGTCACCCTCCTCGCGATCACCGCCGTGCTCTCGCTCGTCCTCGGGGTGATCTTCGTCCTCCCCATCGGCGGGGCGGACGTCCCCGTGCTGATCTCCCTCCTCAACTCGTTCACCGGTCTCGCGGTTGCCGCCTCCGGCTTCACCCTCAACAACAACCTCTTGATCATCGCCGGCACGCTGGTCGGTGCGTCCGGCATCCTCCTCACGCGGTTGATGAGCAAGGCCATGGGCCGCTCGTTGCCGAACATCTTGTTCAGCGCGTTCGGCTCGGTCGTCACCGCGACCGGTGGGGCAGCCGGTGACGGCGAGGCCCGCACGGTGAAAGCAGGGACGCCCGAGGACATAGGGGTGCTGCTCGCCTACGCGCGCAAGGTGGTGATCGTCCCCGGGTACGGGCTCGCGGTCGCACAGGCACAACACACCGTCCGAGAGCTGGCCGACCTCCTGACCGAGCGAGGGGTGGAAGTGTTCTACGCGATCCACCCGGTCGCGGGCCGAATGCCCGGACACATGAACGTGCTACTGGCGGAGGCGAACGTCCCCTACGACCAGTTGAAGGAGATGGACGAGGCGAATCCCGAGATGGCGACTGCTGACGTCGCCCTCGTAGTCGGGGCCAACGACACGGTCAATCCGGCCGCGAAGAACGCGCCCGGCAGCCCGATCTACGGCATGCCGATCGTCAATGCGGACCAGGCCGAGAACATCGTCTTCCTCAAGAGGTCGATGCGACCTGGCTTTGCCGGCATCGACAATGACCTCCTTTTCGACCAGAAGACCACCCTTCTGTTCGGGGACGCAAAGGACACCTTGACCAAGCTGGTAGCCGCAGTCAAACAAGCATGAAAGGACCTGGGTGATTCCCGGAATTTCTTCATCGGTGGGGACCCCATCACTCTCCGTGGACCTTTTTGCTTTCGTGATTCTGCTCTCCTAGCGTCGGTTCAGCTATAGAGCCTGATCGCTCCGGTGCCACCACGACCGATGGCATCTATAGAGTGCTCTGAAAACACGATTCCAGGGGGGTTGGATCGATGGATGTATCCCGTTCGCGTTGGGTCTCCAAGGGCAGGGTGGCGAAGGCGCTCGTGGCCTCTCTGGTGGGCGTCGCCGGCCTCGCGGTCGTCGCCGTCCCCGATGCTTTCGCGGCCGCCCCGACGGTGACCGCGGTCAGCCCGACCACCGGCACCGCGAACGGCGGGACGACAGTCACCATCACCGGCACCGGACTGAAGACCGTCACCGCGGTCCACTTCGGCTCCTTCGCGGCCACCTCGTTCACCATCGGGACTGCGACGTCGATGACCGCAGTCTCCCCGAAGGCGGCGGTACCCGTTTCGTCTGCGGTCGTCGACATCACGGTGACCGCGAGCGGGGGCACTTCCGCGACGTCTGCGGCCGACCACTTCACCTACACCTTCCCCGCCCCGACCGTGACCGGGGTGACGACCGTCGCCTCCCCGCCCGGCGGACCCGACGCGGGCGGGACGAGTGTCACCGTCGGCGGCACCAACTTCTTCGGGGTTACCGCGGTCCACTTCGGTGCGACCGCCGGCACCGGCCTCCTCGAGAACTCGCTCGACTCGCTGACGGTCACCGCGCCGGCCGGCACCGGCACCGTCGACATCACCGTGACCAACGCGGCCGGTACGTCGGCCACCTCCTCGGCCGACCAGTTCGCCTACAACTCGGCCCTCGCGATGGCGGATGGCACCGGTGCCTACTCGACCGGCACTTCGACAACGACCGGGGCGACAGCCCAGCCCCCGATCGACGTCTTCAACGTGCTCTCGCTGATGACCGGCGGTCCCGTGGTAGACCCGACCACCTTGACCGTCGTTACCCAACCCACCTCGGGGAACATCACCTTCAGCTCCAACTTCTTGGACTACACCCCGGCCACCACCACGTCGCACACCGGGTCGGGGTCCTCGACCGTCTGGACCTACGACGTCACGACGACCGGCACCCAGACCGGGACCATCGCCATCTGTGAGACGGGGTTCACCTACCCCTCGAGCAACTGCGTGACCGCGACGATGACCTTCCTCCAGAGCAACTCCGGCTTCTTCATGGGCGGGGCGGTCGTGATCCCCCCCTCGCTCATCGACGGGGTCACCGAGGACACCGGCAACGGGGTCTCCGCGCCAACCACCGGTCCCGCCGGGAGCACCTTCACCGTGACCTCCGCCCCGGGCCAGGCCATCATCCCCGCTACCAACTCGGGCATCAAGGTCGACAGCGTCGGCCAGTACTCGGCCATGCAGTCGGTCCCGGCCGGGGCGACCCTCGTGCCCGGTTCGCTCAAGGTGAGCGGCGGGGACTCCAACGTGACCGGCAAGTACATCGTCTCCTACTGCACCGCGGCCATGGGCTACCTGCCTGGCGAGTGCACCGCCCAGATGACCGGCAACTACAAGACGACCTACCCCTACATCGAGACCTTCTTGAACGCCGGCGCCTCGGTGCCCGGCGGGAGCGCCCTCGTGCTCCCGACCATCTCCGCCCAGTTCACCGTCAACGCGTCAGACACCGTCGGCCAGGTGATCAACAACTACGAGACCGAGTTCGTCGCCTCCACGACGATCAACACGCCGCCCTCGACGACCGTGCTCGACGCCTACCCCTCCGTCAACATCACCACCTGCACCAGCGGGATCGGCGTAGGCATCGGCTGCACCCCGCCCTATCAGGCGCCCTCGCCCCGCTGGAGCCTCACAGTCACCGCGTCTTCCGGTCCACCGACAGTGACCGGGGTCAGCCCGACCTCGGGTACGACTGCCGGAGGCAACACGGTGACCATCACCGGGACCAACCTCTCCGGAGCGACCGCGGTCGACTTCGGGACAACCGCGGCGACCAACGTGACCGCTGTCTCGGCCACCGAGGTCACTGCCAAGGCCCCGGCCGGCACCGGCACTGTCGATGTGACCGTGACCACCCCGTCCGGCACCTCCCCCGCAAATCCTCCGGGTGACCAGTACACCTACGTGGCGCCGCCACCGGCCCCGACGGTCACCGCGGTCAGCCCGACCTCGGGCCCGACCGCGGGTGGCACCAGCGTGACCCTCACCGGCACCAACTTCACCGGCGCGACCGCGGTCGACTTCGGGTCCGGTCATGCCGCGACCGGCGTGACGGTCAACTCGGCCACCTCGATCACCGCCACCTCGCCTTCTGGCACCGGCACGGTCGACGTGACAGTCACTACGCCGGGCGGCACGTCTGCCGCCAACCCACCAGGTGACCAGTTCACCTACGTCGCCCCGCCACCGGTCCCGACGGTGACCGCGGTCAGCCCGACCTCCGGCCCGACCGCGGGTGGCACCAGCGTGACCCTCACCGGCACCGGGTTCACCGGCGCGACCGCGGTCGACTTCGGGTCCGGTCACGCCGCGACCGGCGTGACGGTCAACTCGGCCACCTCGATCACCGCGACCTCGCCGTCTGGCACCGGCACGGTCGACGTGACAGTCACCACGCCGGGCGGCACGTCTGCCGCCAACCCACCAGGTGACCAGTTCACCTACGTCGCCCCGCCACCGGTCCCGACGGTGACCGCGGTCAGCCCGAGCTCCGGCCCGACCGCGGGTGGCACCAGTGTGACCCTCACCGGCACCGGGTTCATCGGCGCGACCGCGGTCGACTTCGGGTCAGGCCACGACGCGACCACCTTCACGGTCAACTCGGCCACCTCGATCAGCGCCACCTCGCCTTCTGGCACCGGCACGGTCGACGTGACGGTCACCACGCCGGGAGGCACGTCTGCCGCCAACCCGCCAGGTGACCACTTCACCTACACCGCACCGCCGCCGGCCCCGACGGTCACCGCGGTCAGCCCGACCTCCGGCCCGGCCGCGGGTGGCACCAGCGTGACCCTCACCGGGACCAACTTCACCGGCGCGACCGCGGTCGACTTCGGGTCCGGTCACGCAGCGACCGGCGTGACGGTCAACTCGGCCACCTCGATCAGCGCCACCTCGCCTGCTGGCACCGGCACGGTCGACGTGACGGTCACCACGCCGGGCGGCACGTCTGCCGCCAACCCGCCAGGTGACCAGTTCACCTACGCCGCCCCGCCACCCGCCCCGACGGTCACGTCTATCAGCCCGACCTCCGGCCCGGCCGCGGGTGGGACCAGCGTGGCCATCACCGGGACCAACCTCACCGGCGCGACGGCCGTGAAGTTCGGCAGTACGGCGGCCACCACCTTCACGGTCAACTCGGCCACGTCGGTGACCGCGACCTCCCCTGCCGGCGCCGGCACCGTCGACGTGACAGTCACCACGCCGGGCGGGACGTCGGCCACCTCCCCTGCTGACCACTTCACGTACCCGACGCCGCCGCCGGCCCCGACGGTGACCGCGGTGAGCCCGACCTCGGGCCCGGCCGCGGGCGGCACCAGCGTGACCATCACCGGGACCAATCTCACCGGCGCGACCGCGGTCGACTTCGCCTCGAATGCGGCGACTGGCGTCATCGTCAACTCGGCGACATCCATTTCGGCGACCTCGCCTTCTGGTACCGGTACCGTCAACGTGACCGTGACCACACCGGGCGGGACCTCTGCCACGTCGTCGGCCGACCACTTCACCTACGTGGCCCC
This sequence comes from uncultured Acidimicrobiaceae bacterium, assembly GCA_963769905.1. Lineage (GTDB taxonomy): Bacteria > Actinomycetota > Acidimicrobiia > Acidimicrobiales > RAAP-2 > Bog-756. The sequence continues at coordinate 218,450 of CAVYNG010000001.1, read as the reverse complement.
GCCGCCCGTCCCGACGGTGACCGGCGTCTCGCCGACCTCGGGCCCTGTCGCGGGCGGCACCAGCGTGACGATCACCGGCACCGGCTTCACCGGGGCGACCGGGGTCGCCTTCGGCGCCAACGCGGCGACCGGTGTCACCGTCCACTCGGCGACCTCGATCACCGCAACTTCGCCCGCGGGTAGCGGTACCGTCAACGTGACCGTCACCACACCGGGCGGGACCTCTGTCACGTCGTCGGCCGACCGCTTCACCTATGTCGTCCCGCCGCCCGTCCCGACGGTGAGTGGCGTCTCGCCGACCTCGGGCCCGGCGTCGGGCGGCACCAGCGTCACCATCACCGGCACCGGCTTCACCGGAGCGACCGCGGTCGACTTCGGCGACCCGCCGGCGGCGAGCTTCCACGTCGACTCCGCCACCCAGATCTCCGCCACCTCGCCGGCGGGGTCGGTGGGAACCGTCAACGTGACGGTGACCACGCCGGGCGGGACCTCTGCGACGTCGGCAGCCGACGACTTCAAGTACGTCGCGAGTGCACCGGGTGCCCCGACGGGGGTGAGCGCGACCGCCGGCGATTCGTCGGCGACGGTGACTTGGAGCGCGCCTTCGAACGGCGGGTCTCCGATCACCGGCTACGTGCTCAAGGTCCACCAGGGCGCAACCGTCGTGAACACTCTCGACCTGGTCGGACCCGTGACCACTGACCACGTGACCGGACTGACCAACGGGACCACCTACACCTTCACGGTGGCCGCCATTAACGGTGTCGGCACCGGGCCGTCCTCCGCTCCGTCCAACGCAGTCACGCCTGCCAAGGCAGGCGCGCACGTCAACGGCTACTGGCTCGTGACCGAGAGCGGCGCGGTCTTCGGAGAAGGGGCTGCGACGGTCTACGGATCCCTGAGCTCGATCGAGCTCGACACCGAGATCGTCGGGATCGCCCCGACCCCCGACGGCAAGGGCTACTGGTTGGCGGCCGCCAACGGTGGCGTCTTCTCCTACGGCGACGCCACCTTCTACGGGTCGATGGGCGCCTCGCACCTCGATGCGTCGATCGTCGGGATCGCGGCGACGCCGGACGGGAAGGGCTACTGGCTCGTCGGCGGTGACGGGGGCGTGTTCTCCTTCGGCGACGCGGTCTTTGCAGGGTCGACCGGCGGGATGCACCTGAACGCGCCGATCGATGGCATCGCAGGCAACGGCACCGGCGGCTACTGGCTGGTCGCGACCGACGGTGGCGTCTTCTCCTACGGTGGCGCCGTCTTCCACGGCTCCATGGGCGGGTCGCACCTCAACTCACCGATCACCGGCATCGCGGCCGCCGCGGGCGGCACTGGGTACTGGCTGGTCGGGACTGACGGCGGCGTGTTCTCCTTCGGCACGGCACGCTTCGACGGATCAGCGGTCGGGTCGGTCATGCCGGGGACGGTCGTGGGGATCACACCGGGTGCGGCTGGTGGCTACGTGATCGCCGCCGGCAGCGGCGCCGTGTTCGCCTACGGGACACCGTTCTACGGGTCCGAGGCGGGGTCGACGACGAGCCCCGTCAACGCTATCGGCTCGTGATCGTGGGGTAGACCGGGCCAACGGGGGAGGGCCCGGTCTACCTCCCACCACCTTCTGGCGGTTGCGCGTCGGGAGACCCTGAAGGGCGCTCGTGTGCTGAGTGGTGGCGCTCAGCTGTGGCTGGTCTCGCTCGTGACGAGCCCCCGTTCCTCGGCGAGCTTGGTGAAGACCATTACTCCCTGGGTGGTCGGCCGGGTGGAGAGCACCACGACGCGGACCGGACCCTGATCGATGAGGTGGGTGGCATCGTTGACCACCACCATGTCGCCGTCGGGTAGGTACCCGACCGCCTGACGGGGCTGACGCCCCTCGCGCACCAGATCCACGACGAGCACCTCGCCGGGAAGATGGTCGGGTGAGAGCTCGGTGGTCACGCGTCGCAGATCGACAACGGGCAGCTCCCAGGTCGCGGCAGTCTCGAGAACCGTCGTCGAGCACGTCGCGATGCGCAGACCGGTGCGGCGGGCGACCGTCAGGAGCTTGATCGTCGCGTCATCGGCCTCGGGCACCTCGTCGGGCGCGACATGGACGGGGACCGACATCTCGCGCAGTGCCTCGAGTGCCTCGAGCCCTCGGCGTGCGCGGCGGGAGCTCAACGGCTCCGGCGACTCGGCGACGGAGCGGACGTGGTCGAGGACGAACTGCGGCACGACGACACCGGCCGGCAGGAGCCCCGAGCGCCCGAGCACCACCAGGAGCCGGTCCATCACCGCCGAACCCTCGAGGAGCAGCGCGTGATCCTCGGTGGGTCCGGGCTGTGGTGCCAGGATCCTCGAGAGGTTGGCCGCTTCGACGATCTGGCGGCCCTTGGTCGAGCCGAGACGCCATCCGAGCGTGCCGAGCACCCATGCAAGGAGTGCACTGACCAAGATGGAGTAGCCAGATCGGGTGATGACGAACAACGGCAACCCGAGGACCAGCCCGAGCAGCATCCCGGTTGTCGAGATGATCGACGCTGCGAAGACCTCGCCCGGCGGGGTATTGCGGAAGAGGAAAACGGCGCGCTGGAGGGCCTTGTCGACGAGGCGACCTCCGAGGCCGCCGATCACGTAGGTCAGCCCCGCTCCGAGGAGCATGCCCCATACCGCCGCGCTGGGATTGCCGTTGACCTTCTTACCGACCTCGTAGCCGACCAAGGAGCCGGCGAGGACGAAGAGTAGGCGGAAACCCTCGACGAAGATCATGGTCTCAGGCGTCGGTTCGAGTGATGGGGATGGAGAGCGTCATGGGGTGGACCACTTCGGCAGAGCGGCACCTCCGGCCTGCCCCGTAATTGTCGGTATCGAGCGGTAGATCCTTTAGGAGCGCCACGCCGAAGAAGCGGTTCCCTTGCCGGTGGACGGAGGCCCTCACTCGAGGTCCAGCTTGGGCTCTTTCGATCCGGAGAATCCGCTGCGTTTGTCGTAAAAGTGCACAGAGTGATAGCTTGAGCACTTAGGGCGGTTACTCCATTCTCTGGATGACTGCGCCGCGCCAGCAAGACAGTCCCATGAGATTCGCAACCTTGAGATTCCGCCGAACGCCCTCCAGTGGGCCCACCCGTGGAAGTGTCCTGGTCCAAGATGCCGTGGCACTGCCCGAGCGGTCTCGCGCGACTTCGGGCCCGCAGACGGTACCCGACCTGGTCGACCTCGGGATCGGTGGCGCCGGGCTGATCGTGGCGTCAGCACGCGTACCCGCCGGTGGCCCGGTCACCGTCCCCTCCCTCCTGCCATGGAGCCAGATCACTGGTTGCTCCGCGGACCGATCTGCCGGTCCGAGCGAGGGTGGGGCCGGTCGGGTGCTCGAGATCAGGCTGATCGGCGACGTCCACGGCGACCAACGGTCGCTCCGTTTCGCGGTACCGGCCACCGAACTCGGGGCGCTGATTACTGCGATGGCATCCGCCCTACGATCGGTCTCCGTGGAATTTTCCACGACCGAGGCAGATGCGGCTGCTGCGGCCGTCGGGGGCACCACGCTCCTTGCGCGGGTGGCGGACCGAGTGCGAACGACCGTGATCGGGCTGCGTGGCGATCCGGTCGAACGACGGCGCGCGGGCGCGATCGCGGCCGGCCTGGCCGCGCTGCTCCTCGTTGCCGGTGGTGCAACTCCTGCCTTCCTCTCGGCCGCAGGTGGTTCGCCTCCGAAGCACCCGCACGTGAGCAACGTCGGCAACGCGGAGGAGGCGGCGAACCACCCGTCGGCCAATCTGCCGAAGGCCACCACCACACCAGAGCCGGCGCCGCCCTCTCTTGCCGGTGCCCCACCTCTGCAGTCGCATGAGGTCTTCGGTTACGCGCCCTACTGGACCCTCGCACAGTCGACGAGCTTCGATCTGAAGGACCTGACCACGCTCGCCTACTTCAGCGTCGACACCAACCCTGACGGCACGCTCGACCAAAGCGGTGCGGGATGGAACGGCTACGAGAGCCAGGACTTGGTCAACCTGGTCAACAGCGCGCATTCCGCGGGGGACCGCGTCGTACTGACGATCACCGACTTCAGCCAGAGCTCACTCGCCTCGATCACGTCGGACCCGAACGCGCCGGCGCGACTCTCGTCGAGCCTGATCTCGGCGCTCGAAGCCAAGAACCTCGACGGGGTCAACTTCGACTTCGAAGGTGAGGGCAGCGGCGACCAGACCGGATTGACCTCACTCGTGACCCAGGTCTCGAACGCGCTGCACACCACGAACCCGCACTGGCAGGTCACGATGGCCACCTACGCGAGCGCGGCCGGGGACTCGTCGGGCTTCTACAACATCGCCGCACTGGCTCCGGCCCTGGACGGCTTCTTCGTGATGGCTTACGACATGAACAATCCGTCGGTCCCGAGTCCCACGGCTCCGCTCATCGGCGGCAGCTTCAACGACACCGAGGCGCTCCAGGAGTTCACGGCCGTCGTGCCCCCCTCGAAGGTGATCCTCGGCGTGCCCTACTACGGCTACGACTGGCCGACCACCGACGGGACGAACGCGGCCGCGGCGACCGGCGGCGAGTCGCCGCTCAGTGACAGCGTGATCGCCTCGTCGGGTGAACCCACCTACTGGGATGCCTCCACCCAGACCGCCTGGACCTCCTACCAGGTTGGCGATCAGTGGCACGAGACCTACTTCGACGACCCGACCTCACTCGCGCTCAAGGCACAACTGGCGAACTCCTATCACGTGGCCGGAGTCGGGATCTGGGCGCTCGGCATGGACGGCAACGATCCGGCGATGCTCGCGGCGCTCCTCGGCAACGCGCCGGCCGCGAAGGACCTCGAGACCGGGCCCAGCGCGACCGCGCCGAGCGGGCCACCCGGCACCGGCTATGCCTCGACGGGTGTGTGGAGCGGGGCCACCGTGCCGCTCACGCCGGTCGGGACACCGGCTGCGGGGGGCACCCAACAGTTCCTCGGCACCCTGACCGGGTTCGCGACCACCGATCCTGCGCTTGCCTGCCTGCAGGGCGGGCCACCGCTCAACGTCTGGTCGTTCAGCGCGATGCCCGGCGTCGACGTGGTGGCCGCCGCGCAACCGTGGGACTGCACGAGCGCACTCTTCGCCTTCACCCCACCAGGTGTCTCAGCGGCTGCCTCGCCGACCCCGACCACGACAACCCCACCGAGTGGCCCTTCGTCACCGCCGACCAGCCAGCCGCCGACGACCACGACGACTACGCACCCGCCGACGACGACCACCACCACCACGACCACCACCACGACCACCACGACGACGCTGCCGGCCAGCCCCCAGACGACGGCAACCACCGCGGCGACCCCCGCGGCCGGCGGCACCTAGGCCTCGCGGTCCACATCCGATCGACCCCGGTCGGGCGATCGTTGCCGCTTTCAACCGGCAGGTGCCCCGCGGCTAATCTCGTCTGTCTCCGGGGGTGTAGCTCAGCTGGTAGAGCGCTACGTTCGCAATGTAGAAGTCGGCGGTTCGAGTCCGCTCACCTCCACTGACCAACTCTCTAGTGAAGGCTTGGACAGATTTCGCTGGGACGGAATGCCAGGCTGCTCGTGACCCACCTGTGACCCATCCTTAGCAAATCCCTCTTCGAGTCGGCGCGCCGCATCCTTGCCGACGTCATCGGAGACGTGGGCGTACAGCTCCATCGACAATCGAGATGTGGCATGCCCAAGGCGATGTCGAATCACGCGGGGTGGAGCCGCGCCTCGACCATGGGCGCAGTTGCCGAGTGTCGGAGACCATGAAAGGTCAGTCCCGGCGGCCCGGTCCTCTGTACAGGTTCGAGTCGTGCCGCCGCCACTGATAGGTAACCGGGGGAGAGGGGAGAAGCGCAAGCAGGTGGTCGCGTCATTGCGATGAACGGACGTACTACGTGGGAACCCACGGTGTCGCGGATGATGTCAGCCAGTTGAGGACTTGCCTTCGAGTGGTCGGTCCGTGGGGAGTCCATGCAGAGGGAAGAGCCCCATCGCTTCGGAGCTTGGCTGTTTCCTCAATGTTGGCCGCCAGTGGATCGGTGGTCATCGCACAGCGAGCCGCCGATGGGTCAATGCCGAAAAGGTGGGCGGCATTCAGACCGAAGATATTCGCTTTGATTTCGCTGGTCAGTGCCGGGTAGCCGTAGAGGTCTTGGAACTCCGTGGTGATCTCGAATGCTCGCATCGCCATGATCTGTGGTTGGGGACTTCCGTACCAGATGGCATCGGTTCCCCACATGACCCTCTGCTCCCCGACTCGGCTGAGAAGTTTCCCGAGGGCGTGCGCCGCTTCGTCGGGTTGGGTCAGAAGCTGCCGCCAAAGAGTGGCCAGATCGACCCACACGTTGTCGTTGGGCGGCACGTTGTGGCGATCGAGAGAAGCAAGCAGGGTATCGATCCCGATCGTGGCGTTGGGATCGTAGGGTCCTTCGACCTGAGAGGGATCCCAGGCTGCGTGGTAGACGACGAAGTTCATGTCCGGGAACTGTCGCGACACGGCCACGATGTCCTCGGGACCGTTGAAGGCCCGATCGAAATCGACAAGGGGCAGTCCCTTGTGAGCGACGAAGACCTTGATGCCGAGATCGTGGGCGTGCTGGACGGTCGGAAGTCCAATGGTTGGGTCTTCCAACGAGAACCCACCACCTGTGGGACTCCAGGCCGTGTACACCTTGAAAGCAGAGGGAGGCCCCGACTGCACTGCGCTCGACATCTCATCGAATGTGGCCCCGAGCGGGCCGACGTTCGGGGCGATGATGTTCTCGACGAACATTCGGCTTGCACCATCATGCACGAGTCCATCAGTGATCTTCTGGGTGTTCAACGCCGCGGAAAAGGGAATCGGCGCGGTCGCAGGTCCTGAGTTCGGAACATCGGTCAGCAGGGCGACCGTGGTATCGCTCGCGAGGAACAGATCGTGGAGGTAGTTGGCCCGATCGACACAATCCAGTTGTGAGGAATCCGTGCACCCTGGTGGGAGCATGCCGAGAACGAGGTCGACTGTCTCGGGTGCGTTTTGGACCCACGGCCCCATGGGCGTGACGTGGTGGGTGTGGACGTCGAAGATGAACTCGGCGTTGCTCGCCAGTACTTCCTGGCATGCCGCGGTGTCATCAGGGCTGGGCACGCGATAGTTGCCTCCCGGACCTCGATGGCGGGGCGCCACAGACTGCGAGGTCTCAGCCGGAGCGGAGCAGCCTGCCAGTCCGAATGCGGCGAGCGACGCTGCCACCGCCCCGGCACTCTGCAGGAACACTCGACGGTCCATCTGAGCACGACGCGCCGAGTCTGCGACTGAGGACCGGACCAGCTCGTTCACTGCTCGGTCGAGAACGGTCCCTGGAGCCGGAACAAACTCTCCGTTGGACACGGGGCCGGAGGGCAGGGGCAACGGATCGGGAGCGCTGTCTCGATCTCGCATTCTCCGGCTGAAGGAGCCCATCTCTGCCTCCGTCGCGACACTAGATCCATTCGGTGATCAGCGAGATTCCAATCTCAAGAGGAAGGCATAGGGTTTTCCATGTCCCTGGAAGGCCTTCAGGACCTCATGGAATCATCCAAAGCGGCTGCCTCCCCTTTCACGAAGCAGCTGGAGGGCGAGGACAGGACGGCACAGGAGGTTCAGGACTTCGCCAACCACACCCGTAATCTCACCTTGGCGGTTGTTCGGAAAGACGGCCTTCCCCACGCGGCTCCTGTGATCGCTGGTTGTGTCGATGGTGAGATCCACGTGACGGTCTCACCCGGCTCGCTTCTGGCCACCTGTCTCCAACGCAGCCCCGAGGTCGCCTTCACAGTTGCCGACCTGATCCACAACGTGATCGGCGCGGGGGTGGCCCATGATCTCGGTCGAGCCTCCGATCTCGAAGACCTTGCCCGTCGATTGGACGAAGTGTCGCCATACGGGAGCTTCGCTCCCGAGGGATGGGATGGCCTTATCCACCGCTTGGAGCCGCGCCGGCTGTTCGCCTTCTAGACCACAGTCGCCGTAGCAAGTCGAGTCACTCCTCCGCCGGTTGAGGTCGCCGTCCCGATGACGCGATGGGGACGATGGGACCAGTGCGTTGTGAGTCAACAGTGCTGCGGCAGATGCATTGATCCATCTGATGACCGACAGAAGGCGCCCGAACCTGGTAGTTCGCACGGTGATCCGTCGTCAGAGGGTGCCGTGCCAACTTCTCCCAGACCGAGACGTGACTAGTGCTCTCACTGGTGAAGGGGTCGCGTTTCCAGTTGGCCCAGCGCGCTGGTGGCGTCACCCCGGCTATCCGTGCCATGAGATCGAGTTCCGACGGCCAGACATAACGGAACGGTGCCGAGAAGGTCTCCCAGTTTCTCGTCCAGGATCCAGTAGTGGTGCGAGTGCGCGATCTGTGCGGCGACGTCATACTCCTCGAATCCCAGGTCGCCGACAGCCCGGGATGGGAAACAACCGCGGCGTCGCGACTCCGACCAAAGGCCTCGACTGGTCAATCTGCTGCTCTGGAATGCGCTCGCCGGCGCGACCTTTGTTTCACTTCCTCTCCTCATTCTCTGAGTTGGCGGAACTGGTATCTGGTCGGGCGCTGAGCCTCAAAGAGGGCTTGGAGCCGGTCGCCTTCGGGGATCTCCGCCAACACCTGGTCCCACGCACGATGGCCGACCGACCAGGAACCCGACTTGGCAGAAACGCCAGTGTCGAGCCAGGCCGGGTGGGGTCGGGTCCCAGAACCCGGTCTCCACTTCGCTTCGCCCGTCGCCCCGGCCGCCGCGAGGGGACATGCAACAAAAGGTTGCATGTCCTCGGTCTGATGTGCTACCTTTGGTTGCAGATAGAGAGGCCGACGGGAGGACCATGGCGAACTTCGAGATAGAGCGAGATGTCGTGATCGACGCTCCGGTGGAAGTGGTCTGGCGCACGATCACCGAGCCCGACCAGATCAGCCGGTGGTTCGCCGACCGGGTGGAGCTGGTGGCCGAGCCCGGCGGGCACGGCGCCATGTACTTCGGGGACGAGGGCGAGGGCGGCCCGCTCGTCGTCGAGGTGGTGCAGGCGCCGACCCGCTTCTCGTTCCGGTGGAACCACCCCGCCGGCGAGGAGCCCGTCGCCGGCAACTCGCTGCTCGTCGAGTTCACGCTCGCCGCCGAAGGGAGCGAGCGGACCCGGCTTCGGGTGGTGGAGAGCGGCCTCGACCTGCTCGCATGGCCGGCCGCCGAGAAGGAGCGCTACGCCGGCGAGCACAACGGCGGCTGGGCCACCTTCCTGGGGCGGCTGGCCGGGTTGCTGGCCGATCGTACGGGGGGATGAGCGGGGCGACGGACGACGAGTTGTGGTCGGCCATCGCCGACCCGTCCCGCCGCCGGGTCCTGGACCTCCTGGTGGACGGGGGTGAGGCGAGCGCCAGCGCTCTGGCCGGGCTCGTCCCGTTCACCCGCCAGGCGGTGTCCAAGCACCTGGCGGTATTGGAGCGGAGCGGGCTCGTCAGCCGCCGTAGACGCGGCCGCGAGGTGCTCTACCGGGTGGAGACAGATCGTCTGGACCAGGCGACGAACGCAATGGCCGAACTCGCCCGGGAGTGGGACCGACGGCTCGACCGGATCAAAAGACTCAGCGAAGCAGCGCACGCACGAAACAAGGAGAGAAACGGAGACCAAGCATGAAGACACCCCCGATTGTGTCGAGCGAGGAGTGGGAGGCCGCGCGCCACGAACTGCTCGTCAAGGAGAAGGCGCTCACCCGCGCCCGTGACGCGTTGGCCGCCGAGCGGCGGCGGATGCCGTGGCTCGCGGTGGACAAGCAGTACAAGTTCGAGGGGCCCGGGGGGACGGCGAGCCTGCTCGACCTGTTCGACGGCCGCCGCCAGTTGATCGTCTATCGCGCGTTCTTCGAACCCGGCGTGCACGGGTGGCCGGAGCACGCGTGTATCGGATGCTCCATGGTGGCCGACCAGGTGGCCCACGTCGCCCATCTCAACGCCCGCGACACTACGCTCGTGTTCGCGTCGCGCGCACCGCAGCCCGACATTCAGCGGGTGAAGGCACGCATGGGCTGGGACATCCCCTGGGTCACGATGACCGACGACTTCGACCTGGACCACGACGTGGACGAGTGGCACGGGACGAACGCCTTCATCCGCGACGGCGACAAGGTGTTCCGCACCTACTTCATCAACAACCGGGGCGACGAGGCAATGGGGAGCACCTGGAGCTACCTCGACCTGACGGCGCTCGGGCGCCAGGAGACCTGGGAGGAGTCGCCGGAGGGCTACCCGGAGACCCCGCCCTATGCGTGGTGGCTCTGGCACGACGAGCCGCACCAGACCGAAAGCGACTGACGAGGAATTCGGCTCGGCGCCGGTCCCCGGCGCGCTTTCGACGCCGGGCAGTTGACCCCTGCGAGCTGGGTTGTGCATACTCCTACTACGCGGTGTAGTCGACCGGCGGTCGCTGGTCGACGACCCCGTGCACCCCGACGAGGCGTCTGCAGGCCAGGGAGAACGTTGGTTGAGTAGCGAGACTGTGATCTCCGGAACGGCAGGGACGTTCGCGGTGCCGAGCTTGGTCGCGAAGGCCACGTCTCAGACCTGGACTAGACCGGATGGCCGCAGGACCCTGCAGCTGGTTCTGGCGACCATCTGGCTGATCGACGGAGTCTTGCAGCTGCAGTCGTTCTTCTTCACGAAGAGCTTCGGTCTGCAGATGATCTCGGGCATGTCCCAGGGGAATCCCTCGATCATCGCTCGTCCGATCGCCTGGTCGGGAACGACAATCGGTCACCATGCCGTGCTCACCGACGCCTTGTTCGCCTTGGTCCAGATCGCCATCGCCGTCGCCATCGCCTGGATGCCGACGGTGAAGATCGGACTGGGCATGTCCATTGCGTGGGCGGTCGGGGTCTGGTGGGTCGGCGAGGGACTCGGCGGTCTCCTGAACGGCACCGCCAACCCGGTCAACGGGGCACCCGGTGCGGTGATCATCTATGCACTGTTGGCCCTGTTGCTGTGGCCCGCCGACCGTGCCGATCAGAAGCCGTCGTTCGTCGCCGCTCGGACAGTCGGTGCGCCGATTGCCAAGGCGCTCTGGTTCGTCCTGTGGGGATCGCTCGCTTACTTTGCCGTCCTCGGCGCCAACCGCTCGCCGCGAGGCCTCCACAATTTGATCAAGACCGAGGGCAACGGCGAACCGGGATGGGTGGCGTGGATTGACCGCCACGCCGCCAACGTGGTGGACCACAGAGGTCTTGCGGTGACGATCACCCTGTCCGTGTTGTTGGCGATCGTCGCGGTTGGCACCTATCTCCCGAAGTCGTTCGCGAACGCGACCGTCGTGCTGGCCGCGGTCATGGGCCTGACATTTTGGGTCGTGGGCGAGAACTTTGGCGCCCTCTTCACCAACGGGGCCACCGACGTGAATTCCGGCCCGCTCCTGGTCCTGCTCGCCGTCTCCTACTGGAGGTGGTCCCCAGGTGCCGAGCCGTCCGTCGCTCACGGTGCGGTGAGGCTCGAAGGAGCGTGAGATGTCCAATCCGGGTTGGCTGAACGACATCTTCGCAGGGGTGATGGTCGCCATCGCGCTCTACAGCGCCGGTCGCCTGGTCGCGGCCCGGGCGTGGTCCCGCCCGACGCATCGTGATGTGGACGTGGCCCATGTCCTCATGGGCACCGCCATGGCCGGGATGCTCGTGTCCGATCTCAATCCCATCCCGATCGGAGTTTGGGAAGTAACGTTTTCCTCCCTCGCCGCATGGTTCGTCTGGCGTTGCTATCAGTTCGTCAAGGACCCGACGACTGGGATCGGGTATCAACAACATGTACACCGGCTCTCCCGTCGCCTGATTCACCTCGTGATGTCGCTCGCCATGCTGTACATGTATCTGGCCGCCGTCCCCGCGGCAGTGGGATCGGGCGGGAGCATGGCGATGGGAGCAGCCAGCGGAGCAACCACGCACTTCGTGGTTTTGCCCCTCGTCTTCATCGTCTCGCTCTTCGGCTCGGCAATATGGGAGCTGGACCGGCTTGGCCACATGTCTCGGGCCTACGCCACTCGGGTTCAGGCGGCGCCCGTGTTCGCTTCACTCGGTGGCGGCACACCGACAGGCCCGGACGACTCGGAGGCCGCTCTGGAGAGCCCGGACAAGGAGGGGCCGCCGTGGCTTGCGCCCCGACTCGAGGGGATGGCTCATATCGTCATGTGCGTCACCATGGGCTACATGCTCGTCCTGATGCTCTGAGGAGCAACTGCCGCCGCCGTGCGAGGTCGAAGCCGAGCAAGCCGGCGAAATCGAAGAGAGGTTCGAAATGGGTGCCAGTACGAGATGCGACAATCCCATGTGTGCTTGTGACCCGTGTGTCTGCGACAAGTGCAGATGTGGCGCAGCAAGGCTCGGTGAGCTCGAGCGACGTGTGATGAACGTCCTTTGGGGGGATCCTGAGCGCGAGGTGACCGTACGCGACGTGGCCGCTGCGCTTCCCGAGTACGCCTATACGACGCTGGCCACCATCCTCGACCGTTTGGTCCACAAGGGCCTGGCGGGCCGAAGGATTGAGGGCCGAACCATCCGATTCGCTGCCGTCGGTACCCGAGGCGCGCATACCGCTGTCCTGATGCACGATGCGTTGGCCGCCGATCATGACGGCGATACCGCCCTCGTCCGCTTTGCCGAGACTTTGTCACATTCGGAGGCCTCTGTCCTTCGCAGGACGCTCGATGCACTCGATCGCGAGTCACTCGGATCGTCTGGATGAGCCGACCGGGAGCGGGATCTCGTGACGGCGACTGACGTCCGACCACGACACCGACAGGACTGACAGCGCTGGCTGGTTCCCTGGCCACTGATGGAATGACGTGGGGACTCGGGCTCCGGCCTGTCCGATGCGACACACCCGAGCCTCACCGGTTTCTTGACAAAGTTCGTACGCTGTGCGAATATCCGAACAGTGTTAGAACAGAGTCGCGTCCTCGAGCAGCCGACGGCGCCACCGACCGATCGGCGGACCAGCCGCCATGCGGCGACCAAGGCGGAGATCCTCGAGGCCGCGTGGGCGATAGCCCGACGCGAGGGCCTGGCCGCACTCTCGATGCGGGAGCTCGCCGCGTCGGTCGGGATGCGGGCGCCTTCGCTGTACCAGTACTTCTCCTCCAAGCTCGCCATCTACGACGCCATGTTCGGTCAGGGAATGCGCCAAGCACTCGCCGCGGTGACCGGCGCGATCGGGACGACGAACGGCCTCGATGCTCTGCGCCAAAGCGCCCGCACGGTCGTCGAGTTCGGAACCAGCGACCCGGTGCGTGCCCAACTCTTGTTCCAGCGGACCATCCCCGATTTCGAGCCCTCCCCCGAGGCCTACGCACCGGCCCTCGAGATGAGCGGTCGGGTCCGGTCGTTGATCGAGGAGTCGGGCATCATCGACCCCGATGCCCTGGACCTGTGGACGGCGCTGATGAGCGGCCTGACCAACCAGCAGCTGGCCAACGACCCAGGTGGCATGCGCTGGGTCCGTCTGGTGGATCGGACCGTCGACATGTTCTTGAACGACATGGCACGCCACCGCCGATCCCCAAAGGCATCCCAGAAGACGACGAGAAAGGAAACCTGACCCATGGAAACCCGAGTCGACGAAATCGCCGACGGAATCTTTCGGCTGTCGACCTTTGTGGCCGAGGTCGGACCGTCCGGATTTACGTTCAACCAATTCCTCATCGCCGACGACGAGCCGCTGGTGTTCCATACCGGCCCTCGTGCCATGTTCCCCATCGTCTCAGAGGCGATCCAAAAGGTCACCGCGTTGCAGCAGCTTCGCTGGATCACCTTCGGCCATCTCGAAGCCGACGAGTGTGGCGCGATGAATCTCTTTCTGGCCGCCGCGCCCCGCGCCGAGGTGGCCCATGGCGCCCTCGGCTGCATGGTGTCGCTCAACGACCTGGCCGACCGGGCCCCGGTCCCCTTGGCCGACGGCCAGGTCCTCGATCTCGGTCGTCACCGGGTCCGTCACATCGACACTCCCCACGTGCCGCATGGCTGGGACGCGCGCGTCCTCTACGAAGAGTCCACCGGCACGCTCTTGTGCGGCGATCTGCTCAGTCAGCTGGGGGACCCTCCGCCCCTCACCAGCGACGACGTGGTCGAAGCCGCTGCCCACGCAGAGGACATCTTTGGAGCCAGCTGTCTCACGCCGCAGACCGCACCTACGATTCGTCGACTCGCCGAGCTCGCCCCGAGTGCTCTGGCCGTCATGCACGGTTCGTCGTTCGCCGGCGATGGGGAGGCGGCGCTGAACGCCCTTGCGGACGACTATGCAGCCCGGCTCGGTGCGCTCTCCGAAGCCTGACCAACTGTCCGTTTCGCTCCCGAAAGGAACGAATATGCAGACCCTTGACCGCGATGTGGTGAGCCTTCACATCGACGCACCGCCCGAGGCCGTCTACGCGCTGGTCGCGGACGTCACCCGCATGCCCGAGTTCAGTCCGGAGATCCTCAGCTGTCGATGGATCGAGGGTGCCACTGGACCGGCCGTGGGCGCACGCTTCGTCGCAAGGAACAAGGTGTCACGCCGTCCGTCATGGAACAACAAGCCAGTGGTGACCGTGGTCGAACCCGGTCGTGCCTTTGCGTTCGCCAGGACCGAAAAATTCGCCGGCACCGTCGAGTGGACCTACCGATTCGAGCCCGACGCAAGTGGGACCATGGTGACGGAGTCTTACCACGTAACCCGGTCGCTCAGCCCGATCGGATGGTTCATCATCGGAACCCTCTTCGGTCGTTCCGACCGACAGAGCGACCTTCGCTCCGGAATGGAGCAGACGCTCCAGCGCATGCGCGAGACAGCAGAGGGCTCCACTCGAGGATCAGGGAGTCCGAGCGACTGAACGACGCGGGGTCGACACGACCCGTCGACGGGCGGCAGGCTGGCGGGGTGACCATGGAGGTTCTTTTCGCCAGCGTTCCGGTGGCAGACCTCCACGCGGCGACGCGCTGGTATGGCCAATTGTTCGGACGCGCACCCGACATCGTTCCCAACGAGAACGAGATCATGTGGTGTGTGGCTCCGAACAGCTGGCTCTACGTCATCGAAGACCCCGAGCGCGCGGGACAGACGGTGGTGACCATCTCAGTGAGCGATCTGAATCAATTCGTCGCCGATCTGGTGGACAGGGGGATCACCGCCGGACCGATCGAGTCCGTCGGCGAGGCCGCGCGCAAGGCCAACCTGGTGGATGCGGACGGAAACGTCCTCAGCTGGATCGAGGTCGCCACGCCTCAGGAGGCCACGGCGAGCCCGACGGTCGCGTCGTGGATCACCCCCAAGGCCAGGAAAGGTGGTCCGAGTGTCATCGAAGGTCGAGGCGTGCACGCCCTCGAGCCGATCACCGCGGGCGAGGTGGTGGCAGTGAAAGGCGGCCACATCGTCGATCAGGCCACCGTCGAGAGCCTCCCGGTGTCGATCCGCAATTCTGAGTTCCGGATAGCCGACGACCTGTTCCTGGCTGCTCTGAAGGACGACGAGTACGAGGCGGTGATGATGTTCGTCAACCACTCCTGCGATCCCAATGTCGGCATGGCGGGCAATGTCGTGCTCGTGGCCAGATGTGACATCGCGCCCGAAGAGGAGCTCACCATCGATTACGCCCTCTTCGACGACTCCGACGAGGTGATGGAGTGTCGCTGCGGAACGCCGAGTTGTCGTGGGACGGTCACAGGCAAGGACTGGACACGTCCCGAGCTCCAACAGCGCTACCGGGGCTCGTTCTCCTGGTCCGCTGAACGCAGGATCGAACAATCGGTTCGGAACGCAACGCGCTCCTGACGACGCGGGACGCAAGGAGCGAGAGGCCGCGGTTCTCCGACCGGCGGTTCCCGGTCGAGGGGCCTCGACGTCGCGATCAGGACGGGTGAGTACTGTTCGAGGAGCCCGACCGCACGCATTCGATGGCCGAGGCGAAACGACCCGTTCGCCAGCGCTCGGGACCAAGGAAGAGAAAGGGAGATGATGGAGAGCGATTCGCCAAAGAGCAAGTCCCCTTCTCAGCTGATCGATACGAGGATCAAGGAACTGGGGGACTGGCGGGGGAAGATGCTCGGCCAGCTCCGTGCCTTGGTCAAGGAAGCCGACCCCGAGGTTGTCGAGGAGTGGAAGTGGAGAGGGGTTCCGGTCTGGTCGCACGACGGAATCATCTGTACCGGTGAGACGTACAAGAACGTCGTGAAATTGACCTTCGCCAAAGGCGCGGCGCTGAAGGACCCTTCGGGCCTGTTCAACTCCAGTCTCGAGGGGAGCACCAGGCGTGCCATCGACTTCCACGAGGGTGAGAAAGTGAACGAACAGGCGTTCAAGACGCTCGTTCGCGCTGCCGTGACCCTGAACAAGTTCAAGGCCAAGCGTTAGTCCGAAGGCAGTTCCCGTGGCGAAGCTGATCTACTCCGCGATTGCCTCCCTCGACGGCTACGTCGAGGATGCCCGAGGTCGATTCGAGTGGGCCGCTCCCGACCAAGAGGTGTTCAGCTTTGTCAATGAGCTCGAGCGGCCTGTGGGAACGTACCTCTACGGGCGTCGAATGTACGAGACGATGCTCTACTGGGAAACGGCTCCACTGGATGAGAGTGTGCCGGCGTTTCTCCGGGAGTTCACCCAGCTCTGGCAAGCCGCGGAGAAGGTCGTCTACTCGAGGACGTTGGAATCGGCTCGAAGCGCGAGGACCCGAATCGAGCAACACTTCGACGCCGAGGAGATACGGAAGTTCAAGGCGACCTTCAGTCGTGATGTGACGGTTGGGGGTGCCGAACTTGCACGCCAGGCCATTGAGTCCGGCCTGGTCGATGAGTTCCAGCTGTTCGTCGTTCCCGTGGTGGTCGGCGCCGGTAAGGCGTGGCTACCGAGCCGGCCCCGCCTCGACCTCGAACTGCTCGACGTACGGCGTTTTGTGAGCGGCGTCGTCTTCCTGAGGTACCGCCCGGCGGGCGGAAGGAAGGCTTGACCCCTGCAGAGGCCGCTGCCTCGGCTCGTCGGCGGGCTCAGTCCTTGAATTCGGGTGTCCGCCCTTCTTTCCGCGCGGCGACGGACTCCTCGAAATTGCGGGTCGTGATGCGAACGAAGAGCTGCGAAAGGCCTTCTGCGTCCATGTGCGACTGCAGGCTGCTGGCGTCGAGGCTGTTCCAGAGCTGCCGCTTGGTCAGCTCGACCCCCGCCCGGCTCCAGCCGTTGATGCGGTCCGCCATCTCGAAGCACGCAGGGAGCAACCGATCACCTGGCACGACCCGGGAGACCAGACCGACGCGGTCGGCCTCGCCCGCGTCGACGTCCCGGCCGGTCAACATGATCTCGGCCGCTCGAGACTGGCCCACTGAGCGGGGCAGGAGATAGCTGAGCCCGAGTTCGGCCGCGGTGAGCCCGTTGTTGATGCCGGCTGCCCGGAAATAGGCATCCTCGGACGCGATCCGGATGTCGGCGGCGAGTGCAAGACAGAAGCCTCCACCGATTGCCGCCCCGTTCACGGCGGCGATCACCGGTTGGTGCAGTCGGCGGATGGTCGTGATGACGTCGTCGAGCATCTCCATGGAGCGCAGTGCGATGGTGGGCAGCGTCAGCCCGTCGATGTTCGGCATCGAGCCGGGGTTCTCGTGGTCTGCCCCCGAACAGAACCCGCGGCCTGCGCCGGTGATCACCACGACGCGCGCGTCGTTGTCATTGCCCACCTCCCGAAGGGCGTCGCGGAACGGGATCATCACGTCGAAGGCCATGGCGTTCATCCGCTCTGGTCGGTTGAGCGTCACGACCGCCACCTGCGGGTGAGGCCGGGTGATCTCGGTGAAGGACATGGCGTCGCATCGTATGCGGCGCGGTGAGGCTCTTGGCGACCTCAGCTGGCGAGCAGCTCGGGATGGCGGGACTCCCAGGCGCTGATCCGTTCGGTGTCGACGAACACCTCCACACGGCGCAGCCTTCCGCGCTGCAGCCGGAGGTACTCCATTCCGTCGTTGCGGTAGTCGTTGCCAATGGCGTCGTGGAACCGGACCGCCACCCTCATGTTCCAGGGGGGACCGCTCACGACCACGTCGTCGATGCGGAATTCGGGATGCAAGGAAGCGAACCTCGTCATCCACTTCGCCAGGTCGGCTTTGGTGCCGAGTCTCCCGGCGAACGAGCTCTGTCCGGGGAACACGAATTCGACATCGTCGGCCGCCAGGGTCATCAGCATCCTCGGTTGCCCGGCGACGGCCCGGGCGTAGCCGCTCCTGATCATCCGCCCCACCAACCATGCGTACATGGCACACCTCCGTCGCATACTTGTCGTTGTCAAGATGGTGAGACCAGTCTGGACAGGCTTCTTGCCACTGTCAAGTTCGGGAACCGATACTGGTGACGATGCCCCGCGAGACCCGACAGGCGCGGTACCACCACGGGAATCTGCGGTCGACCCTGCTCGCTGCCGCGGCGGACGAGATCGCGTTGGCCGGAACCGCCGGGCTCAGCCTGCGGGCGCTCGCCCGTCGGGCCGGAGTCTCACATGCCGCGCCGGCCCACCACTTTGGCGACAAGCGAGGCCTTTTCACCGCATTGGCAGCCGAAGGCTTCCAGCTGCTGCACAGGCGCACCAGCGCAGCTCTGGGCCGGGACGACGCGCTGGTCGCGACGGGCCGGCGCTACGTCGAATTCGCTCTGGAGCATCCGGCTCATTTCCAGGTCATGTGGGACCACTCTCTCGTCGACCCACTGGACGAGGACCTGACGCGTGAGCGCGCCACCACCTTCGAGGTGCTCTACGAAGCGCTCCGCACCGGCACCGGCGCTGTCGACCAGGCCGAAGTGGTAGCCCAGGGCGCGGCCGCCTGGGCAGTGGTCCACGGCATCGCGACGCTTTGGCTCAGTGGAAACCTGCCATACGAACAAGACCCCCGGTTGGTCGAGCAGGCCTTCCGTGACCTCGCGCCGGCTCTCGTCCCAGTGGCCCGGGTCGGTGTCGAGCAACTGTTCTCCTCGGAGCACACGACCGATCTCGGACCCACGGTTGAGCGGTCGACCTGACGCTGCTGGTCGCCTACTCCCGCCGGGAGAGCGCGCCCCGGCAGGGAGTCAGGTCGTCGGCAGTATCTGACGTCGCAACCACCGAGTGACGTCGAGGCTCGACTGGAGGACGACAGGGGAGTCCGCCGCGATCTGATACCCGTGACAAAGCCCTGGGTAGACGTGAAGTTCGGTTGGCACCCCGGCCTGGTTCAGACGCATCGCGTACACGATGTCCTCGTCGCGGAATCCGTCGACCGTGCCAACCGACACGAACGCCGGAGGGAGGCCCGACAAGTCAAAGGCCCGGGCCGGTGCCGCGGTCGCCGGCACGTCGTCGGTCCCGTAGAGCTCACCCAGGTAGGAGCGCCAGCCGAATTCGTTCGACCTACGGCTCCAGACGGGAAGTCCGTCGAGCTGGCTCGACGCCGTCTGCTGGCGGTCGTCGAGCATCGGGCAATCGAGGAGCTGAAAAGCAAGGGGCACCTCGCCGCGATCGCGCGCGACGAGGGCGAGCGCCGCAGCCAGACCTCCGCCTGCACTGAGGCCGGCGACGCCGATGCGGGTCCGGTCGATGCCGAACTCGTCTGCGTGCTCGTAGCACCACAAGAGTCCTCGGTAGCAGTCCTCGAGCGGACCGGGATAGGGGGTCTCCGGCGCCAGGCGGTATTCGACCGAAACGCCCACGATCCCGAGCTCCGAGCACCAGTTGGCGAAGATTGGGTTGTCGAGCTCGCGCGAGCCGAGCACGTAACCGCCACCATGCATCGAGTAGACGCAGGGGGCCGGGCCGGTGGTCTCCTTCGAGCGGTAGACCCTCACCGTGACGTCGGGATCTCCCGGCACCTGCACGTCGGACCACTCGATCGAATCCGGCACCGGGATCGAGAACTCGACTCGAACCTCGGCAAGCTTCGCGGTGGTGAGGTCGCCCAGCTCGATCAGCGTGATTGCTTCGGAGATGGACGCATCCAGCTCTTGCACCGTCATACTCGCGCTCTCGCCGGTGTTCCGCGGACCAGGTTGTTGTCGACCGTAGGAGCCATCATCGCAACGTACCGCGTCGACACCGTCGGTCGAAGCGAACCAACCGGGCTCAGCAGCTCACCTCGAACACGGGCACCGGCGTCGCGAAACCCTTGAGGCCCAAATCCCCTTTGGAGTCGAACCGAAGGGTCTTTCCGGCGCATACTTCGCGGACTGCGTTGGAGACGGCGATACCACCAGGAGAGGCCACTTCACAGAGCCGCGCCGAGAGCTGGACGGCAGTCCCGAACAAGTCGCCGCTCTCGGTGACCGGCTCTCCGATGCTGATGCCGATCCGGAGTCGAATGGGGTGCTCGGCCGCGTCGTTCCGATCGCGAACCGATCCCTGGATGTCGATTCCCGATTCCACGGCGGCGATCGCCGACAAGAACGAAGCCATGATCCCGTCGCCGGTGTGTTTCACTTCACGTCCACCGCGTCGACCCAAGGCCGACCGCACGATCTCGTCGTGTTCGCGAAGCAAGTACATGAATCCCTCGTCCCCCAACTCTTGAGTCATCTGAGTGGAACCGCAGAAATCAGTGAACAAGATCGCTCGCACAGCGGAATCGGTATAGGCCTCGCCCGGAGGATGATGAGGGAAGTCACCCAAGAAGTTGTTGATCGGTCCCTCGCCGACCTCGATCACGTTGTCCGCCATCAGGCCGTGGGCCTCTCGGTGCACGGTCTCGACTGCTGCCCGGTCGCGCCCTTCGGCCAGACAGAAGACCGCCCCCTCCTCTTCGTCGAACCAGTAGGTGACGTAGCGCACTCCGTACTGATCCTGAACGGCGAGGTCGAGCTCGTGGGCGGCAGCGATGTCGGAAGCCGTTGCGCCTTTGACTCTGTGGCGATCGAGAAACAGTGCCACGCGGTTCATGCTAGCGGGGGTAGGCGGCCTCGTTCGGGTGTGCCCCGGCCCATGGCCGCGATGCGCTTCACGGTCTACAGTTCCGCGCGATGACGGATCGCCCGCTCGTCGAGACCGACTATCTCGTCGTCGGAGCGGGCGCGCTCGGGATGGCGTTCGTCGACTCTCTGGTCGAGTCCAGCGACGCCGACGTGGTCATGGTCGATCGCCGACACCTGCCGGGTGGGCACTGGTTGGACCCCTACCCATTCGTGCAACTGTTCTCGAGCCTCCGCCGGGTTGCGGAGACGCCGTTCAACTTGGTCCTCGAAGCAAAGGTCTGAACACGCGGCAACCGGCACTTCGTTCGAAGGCCACGCGCAGGACCGTGTCGCCTCCCGCTTGAATGGCGGGCAGGTCCCAATCCTGGAACGCCGGTAGCGTGACCGGTGGTGGAAGACCGCGGGACCCAGAGGCTGTTCCTCGAACTCGGCGACGGATCGGACACCGAGGGAGCGGAGCGAGCGGTTGAGCTGCTGGTAGAGCCGGGCGTGTTCCGGACGTCCTGGTGGAGAAATTGTGTCCCTTGCCGGACCGAACTTCCCATGCGCATCACCGACGGGACTCTGCTCGTCGTGGCCGAACTGGACGATGACGGTGCGGCGCCCAAGGCGCGACCGGGTTCGACGGCGTTCTGCTTCCGCCGGCACCCTCGGCCGAGCCAGGGAATCCTCACCGGTCGGCGGACCACCGGACTCCTCGTCGTCTGGATCACCCCCCGCACCCCCGATCTGGCAACCAGCCTGCGGGACTGGGGAGACTTCGTGCACATCCGTCACATCGCTGCCGCGGGGATCCCCGGCTTCACCCAGATCTCGGTCTTCGAGAACGAGGCGGAGGCCGACCCGCGGTACATGCACTTCTACGAGTTCGACTCCGCCGATCCCGAGGCGACCTACCAGACCATGGTCGACCACGTGGCGCCGCGCCTCGGCGGAGTGGAGAGCAAGCGGTTCGCGGAATGGGCCGACTGGCGGAGCCCGGGAGGTCGGCTCTGGTACTGCAACACTTTCAGCCTCGCCGCCGAGGCCAGTCGAGATCAGTAGTCCCGGAGCAGGTCCCTCGCAGCTCACAGAGGCGCCCCGGTTCGTTCACAGCCCGCGGCAAGGAAGAGTTGCTTGGCTGGTCCCGGTGAAGTCGTCGAGCACCCAGAGCCGAGGTTCGCGGAGCAGTCTCCCCGTCGGTGGCCTGCATCGCGGCCGGTGGAAGTGGGTCGCCTTCGATCCGCCCCTCAGAGATCCCCAGGCACTGTCGACCTCGGAGTTCCGGGTCTTCTGCAAGGTATGTGGAGCAGTCCTCGGTCGTGCAGAGGACCCGGTGGATGCACTTCGCCTGGCCTGGCGGAGCCGGCGTCATCCGAGAGGCCACGGCAGGCAGATGTCGCAAGCTTCGTAACTGCTCGCTGCAACGTCACCGCACCTTCCGTCCCCACCGGCATACGCTGGACCATGGCAATGACCGTCGGCGAGCGGATGGGTTGGCTGCGCGCAGGCATCGGCGTCGCCATGATCGCGGCACCGACCGCCATTCTCGGGGTCTCCGACCGAGAACGAGCCACCGGTACGGCCGCGCTGCTCCTTCGCACGATCGGCATCCGCGATTTGGCAATCGGCATGGGAGTGGTGGCAGCAGCCAGATCGAATCAGGACGACGACCTCCGTCGCTGGACGTTGACGGCACTCCTGAGCGATTCCCTGGACGTGACGGCCAGCATCCTCGCCAGACGCTCCATCGGCGTTCGTGACTCGATGGCCGCGACGGGCCTGGCGATGCTCGCCGTCCTCGGTGACGCACAGGTGCTGCGCGGCCGGCGTTTCGCTCCTCCAGGGGCCACGGGATAGTCAGGCCATGGACCAACGCGTTTCGCTGGTCACCCTCGGGGTCGCCGATACGACGCGAGCTCGACGCTTCTACGAGGCGTTGGACTGGGTCGGGGAGTCCCCTGACGGCGACGTCGTCTTCTTCCAGGCAGGTGGAATGATCCTCGCTCTCTGGGGACGCGAGAAGCTCGCAGAGGACAGCTGCGTCCGTGACGACGGTGGTTGGGGCGGTGTGACGCTCGCCTACAACGTGGGTTCCCCCGAGGAGGTGGACGGCGTCCTCGCCCAGGCCGAAGCCGCAGGGGCGGTCGTCGGTCGTACCGGGGCTCCGACGTTCTGGGGCGGCTATTCGGGTGTCTTCATCGATCCCGACGGACATCCGTGGGAGGTTGCGCACAACCCGGGCTGGGTGCTGCGGCCCGATGGCAGCGTGCACCTCCCCTGAAGGCGAGCGTCGGTCAGGGCTGCGCGGGAGTAGATGGCCCCGCTGGTCCGTCGTTCAGGCCGATGGCGCAGACCACCGGTGGATCGAGCTCGAGTGTCTCGACACGGGTTCGGCGGAAGCCCGCGGAGGTGAGGGCGGTGTCGATGTCACGTGCGGCCTGCACCGAAGTCTCCCAAGTGGCGCCGCGGCAGCGAGGCTGCGATGCGATCGCGGCGACGCCGCCCGGCCGCAACCTGTTCCGAACCTCCCTCAACCGATCGACCGGGTCGTGCCAGAAGCCCATCGAGTTGACGGCCAAGACTTTGTCGACGGGGTCCCCGAAGTCGGGGAGCGCCTCGGCCGACCCGAGGCGGAGATCGACGCGACCGGCCCGGACCGCAGACGCGTTGCGCCTTCGTGCCTTGCGGACCATGACCTCCGAGTGATCGACGCCGAGGACTTGGCCTTGCGAGGCGAGCCGGGCGAGCTCTTCGACCGCGAGACCCGGGCCGAAGCCGATCTCCAACACCCGGTCGGTTGGCTGCACGTCCAGCAAGGAGACGACCCAGCGGTTACGCCGGCGGTTCGACGATCGGTGAGCCATCACCCAGCCGGCGACCTGACCGCCGACACCGTGGGGGCGCATGAACTGACTGACTACCCGCCGGAGGAGCCGCTGCCTCAAGGTCACGGTAGGTGCCGTCCCATGGGAGGAAGTGAACAACTTCAAGTGCGCTTGAAGTCAAGTCGCCGAGCTCGACGAGCGCATCTCGAGGGCGGGGTGGCTCGCGTCGCGCTCCACTACACGCTGCGCGGCGAGCTCGACGACTTCCTCGACTGCCCCAATTTCGCCTGCGTCTTCGCGGCCAAGCTTGCCGGAAAGCCGCTGGAAGAGGCTCACCACGCTGAGCTCGACAGGCCGGTGGCGCCTGTGAGCTCGACTGACCGTATCCTCGGAACATGACGGTGGCGCCCGGTGTCCGGCACCTTCTCCGGGCGAAGGACCTTGCAGACTTGCGCTACCTCGAGCCGCTGTCCGTCGACGATCTGGCCCAGGCCGCCGGCCGCTCGAGAGCGCATTTCACCAGGGAGTTCACGCAAGCGTTCGGTGAATCGCCACATCAGTATCTGTTGACGCGTCGCCTCGAACGAGCGGCCGCGCTGCTCCGCACGACCGACTGGACCGTCTCGCGGATCTGCTTCGCGGTCGGACTCGGGAGCCTCGGGTCGTTCATCACCAGCTTCCGCCGCATGTTCGGCCAGACCCCCACCGCATACCGGAAGGCATGGCCGCCGGCCGCCCGCCTCGTCCGCATCCCGGTGTGCGTGGTGAAGACGTACGGCCGACCCCAGAACCGCACGTTTCGAGAAGACGGCAGCACAGAGTTTCCTTAGGCTTCCTTCCATCGACTTCGAACGAGGAGGACCGGTGATCAAGGTTGCCAACGCACAGTTCTGGGTGCACGACCAGGACGAATCGCTCGAGTACTACACCAAGGTCCTCGGTTGGGACGTCCGGGCCGACGTCTCGATGGAGGGCTGGCAGTTCCGGTGGCTGGTCGTTGCCCCGTCCGGTCGGAGCGATGTCGGACTGGTGCTGATGCCGGTGCCGGGGCCTCCGATGCTCGACCTGGAGGCCAGCAAGACCCTTTCGGAGCTCGTCGCCAAAGGCGCTGGCGGCACCCTCTTCCTCGAGACCGACGACTGCCGGGCGAGCTACGAAGAGCTGTCCCACCGGGGAGTGGTGTTCAACGACCCGCCGACCGCACAGCCCTACGGCATCGACACCTCGTTTCGGGATCCGTCGGGCAACAACATTCGGCTGACCGAAGTGCTCGAGTTCGACCCTTCCCGAACCTCGCCCTGACAGATCTCCCACCCCCGGGCGGGATGTGCGAGGATCGACCGAGGGCGCCAGGTCGGCGCCGCTCTCGAGCTCGGAGGATGGCCCGTGAGCGCGGTCGGTTCAAGCCCACTCGAATTGGATCTCACCGACTCGACGCTCTACAGCGCCGGTTTCCCCCACGACGTGTTCACCGCGCTCCGGCGCGAGGCTCCGGTGAAATGGCAAGCCTTCCCTGCTGGATTTCCCGGCGACCACGACGAGGGGTTCTGGGTGCTCTCCAAGCACGAGGACATCCAGTCGGTCAGTCGCAATCCCGAATTGTTCAATTCGTTCGACGGCCCGCAGTTGAGCCACCAGCCGGTCGTGGCCGGGAAGATGCTCCCGAGCATGGACGGTCGCGACCATACCCGCCAACGCAAGCTGATCAGTGCCGGCTTCACTCCGCGCATGGTCAAGGTCCTCGATGACCAGATCCGTCGTTGGGCCGAGTCGATCGTCGACCGCGCACTGGAGCTCGGGGAGTTCGACTTTGTCGCGCACGTCGCCTACAAGCTGCCGATGAACGTCATCGCCGACATCATCGGCATCCCGGTCGAGGACCGGGAATGGCTGTTCACGGTCACCAACGACATCCTGCAAGGGGACGCGCCCGAACGTGGGATGTCGGTCGAGGAGCGGGTCGGGATCCAGGCGGAAGTGTTCGATTACGCACACAGATTGGGCCTCGAGAAGCGGGCCGCACCGGAGGACGACGTCTGGACGATCCTCTCGACCGTGGAGATGGAGACCGACGACGGTGAGCGGACCGCTCTGAGCCAGATCGAGCTGGATATGTTCTTCCTCCTGCTCGTCATCGCCGGCAGCGAGACCACCCGGAACGCCTTGTCGCAGGGGCTCGTCGCGCTGCTCGACCACTCAGAGCAGCTCGAAGGGCTGCGCCAGGCGCCGGAGGGGATCCCGGTGGCGGTGGAGGAGATCCTCCGGTGGTCGTCGCCGGTCTCCTGCTTCGCCAGGCGGGCTACCCAGGACGCCGAGATCCGCGGCGTACGGATCGCGAAAGGCGACCGGGTCACCATGTGGTACCCCTCGGCCAATCGCGACGAGAGCGTCTTCGACGAGCCGTTCCGGTTCGACATCGCCCGCAGCCCGAACCCCCACCTCGCCTTTGGTGGGGGTGGTGTGCACTTCTGCCTCGGCGCCAATCTGGCCCGCCGCGAACTGACGACGCTCCTCGAGGTGATCTTGGAGCGGACCCGGCGGATCGAACTCACCGGCAGGCCTTCCTACACCTCGCTCGGGATCTTCAATCCGATCATGCTCTTCGTGCGCGAGCTGCCGGTCCGGTTGGGCTGAGCTCGTCGGGCCGCGTCCATGGCTAGCGTGACGCGGTGAACGTCGGCAGCGTCGGAGTGTGGTGGAGCGGCTCGTGGAGGCCGGCCGGCTCCCCGCACAGTGCCGCCGGTGAGCTCGAAGACCTGGGCTACGGGGCGCTGTGGTCCTCGGGCGGCTTCGATCCGGGCCTGTCGCCACACTTCGAGCATCTTCTCCAATCGACCCGCCGCACGGTCGTGGCGAGCGGCATCCTCAGCGTCTGGACGGCCACACCCGAGGAGATCGCGGTGGCCACGACCGCGCTCGAAGCCCGTTTTCCCGGGCGATTTCTGCTGGGCCTTGGCACGAGTCATGCACCCTTGGTCGAGAACTACGCGCATCCCTACCGCCGCATGGTCGAGTACCTCGACGCGCTCGACCCACTGGAGGCACCTGTCGGGCACGAGCGACGGGTGCTGGCCGCCCTCGGTCCGCGGATGCTCGAGCTGGCGGCGGCCCGAGCCCTCGGAGCCCACCCGTACCTGGTGCCGGTCGAGCACACCGAACGTGCGCGGCGGACCATGGGATCGGGTCCGCTGCTCGCGCCGGAGATCACCGCGATCGTCGAAACGGACGACAACAAGGCCCGAGAGCTGGCCAGAGCCTTCGCCCGGGGTTACCTGACGCTGCCGAACTACGCCAACAATCTCCGCTCGCTGGGGTTTTCGGAGGACGATCTCTCGGGAGCGGGTAGCGACCGCTTCGTCGACGCGGTCGTGGCCCATGGCGACGCGGCTGCGGTCGCGGATCGGATACGCGAGCACCACGAGGCGGGTGCAGACCACGTCGCGGTGCAGTTGCTCACCTCCCGAGACGGCTTTCCGATCGACGACTACCGGGACGTCGCCTCCGCCGTCTTCTCGTGATCGAGTCATCGAGCCGCAGCCGAGCCCGCGGCCTAGTTTGATCGCATGAGCGAATTACGCAGCGAGGCGCATGAGGCCTTCGACCAGCTGATGGCCGCCATGCGAGAAGTCGCCGACCGGTTCTGCGGGCCCGAATGGGGCCTCGATGCACCTGACGACGTCGCGGGGGGTCTGCGGGTGGTCGCGCACCTGCTCGAGGGCGGGCTGGTCGGCCACTTCGAGGACGATCCACGCCAACCGGTCTTCCGCCAGATCGTCACCTCCACCCGCAAGAGCCTCGGCGACAACGCCGACGCCATCTACTTCGACGCGGCCATCGCTCCCGAGTTCGCATACCGCGTCACCGGCCGGACCGCGGGTGCCGTCTACGTCTCGTTCACCGTCGAGGCGGGAGGTGCCGAGGGTGGTTTCCCTCAGCGGACCGCCGGTGTGCTCAACGACACACACTTCGACGTCGACCGCAACGGGACCTTCGAGATCTTCTTCGGCGGCCCGCCCCGCGGTCGCAACTGGATCGGACTCGACGACGACGCTACGCGTCTCACGAGCCGCCACTACTTCGAAGAGGAACGGTCGCCCGCCGTGCCCCCGATCCCCGACCTCCGGCTCGCCATCGAAGTGCTCGACCACCCTGCGCCCCTCCCTCCGCCGACCGACGCGTCGGTTGCGGCAGGATGGCGCCGCGTCGAGCGGTACCTGCGGTCGAGGTCGCTCGAGCAGCCCAAGCCGGGGGAGGGAGACCAGCCACCGTTCGTGTCCCGGGAGCCCGGTTTCTTCCCACCTCCGGTCCCGCCCGGCGACCACGCCCTTGCCGCCGCCGATGCCGCCTACAGCATGGCGCCGTACCTCCTCGGGCCCGACGAAGCCTTGGTCGTGACCGGACGCTGGCCGGAGTGCCGCTGCGCCAACGTCTCGCTGTGGAGTCGCCACCTTCAGACCTACGACTACGCACATCGACGGGTGTCGCTCAACCGGGCCCAGACCCGCACCGAACCCGACGGGCGCTTCCGCATGGTCGTCGCCCACCGCGATCCCGGCGTCCCCAACTGGCTGGACACGGAAGGTCGCGCCTTCGGTCTCGTCTTCTGGCGTTACTTCCTCCCGAGCGCTCCGATCGAGACGCCGACGAGCCAGGTGGTCGATCTCGACGATCTGTGAGCGCTCATTCGGCGTTGATCCCGTAGTGCGACACGTAGGGCTCGAAGCTCCGTCGTACCGACTCCGGGTCGAGGCCGACATCGGTGAGCGAGTACACGTGCGCCCCGTGCTTGTCCTTGGGCTTGGCGACCAGGTATCCCCTGATCACCTGTTCGTGGTTGCGCGGCCACGCCAGCTCGAGCTGTTCGTAGAGACCGCGCACGGCACTGACCGGGTCGGACATGAGATCGGTGAAATGGGAGTCGACCACCCGGTGGTTCGGGATCGATCCGTCCTGTCTGGCTTCGATGGCGCTCTCGAGGAACATCTTGTAGGTCATCTCCATCACCTCGGCCAGGGCCGTGACGTCGACCGCGTCGCTCCGCATGAAGCGCAGCGCCGAGAGGATGCTCACCAATGAGGCGAGGAACTTCTGCGGGTCACGATGGGTGTGGACGACCCGCGCGTCGGGATACTCGGCGAACAGGGCCGGCAGCGTCGACACGTGGAACGGTGACTTGAGCAGCCATCGCCGGGGTTGCTCGTTCGGGCCTTCGTACTCGAAGGTCTGCAGCATCCGGCGGTGCAGCCGGTAGACGCGCCCGAGAGTGTCGAGGTGCTCCAGGTGCCAGCCGGTGAAGGACGGGGCGTCGTAGGTCATCCCCCAGTACGGTCCCGAGAAGTCGTACATCAAGAAGTGCACGCACTCGCAGGGAAGGTTGCTCGCGAGCTCGTGCATCATGTGGAACGGGGGATGGATGTCGGCCCAGAGCTCCTGCTCCGACTCCGAGAGGCGGAGCCGGCGTTCCACCGACCCGCTCGAGGACAGGGGATAGAGGGCCTCGTACGCGACGGGCGCCCGCAGCTGTGGGTCGAGCGCCAGCAGCTCGAGCAGGATCGTGGTGCCGGTCCGCGGCGGGCCGACGACGAACACCGGCTCGTCGACGCCGATCGAGGCGATCGCCGGGGTGCGCTGCCACAGATCTTGGAGTCGCAGCCAGGTCTGCAGGACGCGGAGCACCTCGCTGCGGGTGAGCACCCGACCGAGGAGGTGCAGGTCGGACTCGGCATCGATCGACGAGATCTGTCGAACGTACGTCTCGGTCCAACCCGGCCACTCCTCCTCGCCCAGGTCGTCGAGACCCGTCGCCGACCGGGCCACCTCGAGCAGCTCCGTGGCGTCGAGTCCGACGACGAGGCGGGGGTCTCCCAGCGCGTCACCGAAGTAGTCGAGCCGCCGAACCCAGTCCGGGTGTTCGAGCGCTCGCACCGGCCAGGACCGTAGGTCAGCCCCGACCCGCGTGCACGCGGCGAGCGTAAGCTCCTCTCGAAAGGAGACCGCGATGTCCGAAAAGCCGAGTTATTTGGGGCTCCTCAATGCGATCGCCCTCAACGAGTCGCGGGCGTACGACTATCTGCAGGCGTGGATCGAGGTGACGGCCGACCCCGAGGTGAGGCAGGTGCTCCGCACCGTGGCCGCTCGCGAGGGTGAGCACGGGATGACCTTCGCCAAGCGCATCGACGAGCTGGGCTTCGAGGTCCGTGAGCGAGACGACCAGGGGCTCGAGGAGCGGGTCCCGATCGCAGGCTCGCGGGACATCTCGGATGTCGAGAAGTTCGAGCGCTTCGGCCTGCACGAGCTCGCCAAGGTCCTCAGTTACTTCGATGACGTCTTCAAGGATCATTCGATCGACATCCGCACAGGGGAGCTC
This sequence comes from uncultured Acidimicrobiaceae bacterium, assembly GCA_963769905.1. Classification (GTDB taxonomy): domain Bacteria; phylum Actinomycetota; class Acidimicrobiia; order Acidimicrobiales; family RAAP-2; genus Bog-756. Next base: position 188,381 of record CAVYNG010000001.1, on the reverse strand, counting down.
CTCGGTCGCTACATCGCCGAGGAGCACGACAGCTGCCGGCTGCTCCGAAGTTGCTACGAAGAACTCGTTGCCCGCGCGGAGGTCGACAGCGACGTGGTGCCGGCCTGATCCCTACTTGATCGCCAGTGCATTGGGCGGCGTGGCCACACCGGCCGCCAGGTTGAGCGGTGCCGAGGTGAGGAGGAAGGCGTAGTGGCCGTCGGCCGCGCAGTCTTCGGCCAACGCGTCGAGATCGAACAGTTCCCCGATCGGCAGCCCGAGCAGCCCGAGAAGGCTGAAGTGCAGCATGGTGTCGGCTGCCGCTTCGGGATCGTCTCTCCACGTCGCCATGTGGCCCCGGTCCCACGATCCGAACGGCGTCGCCTCGAGGGCCGGGTTGTCCGCGGCGATGGCCGCGATGTGGAAGTTCCACAGCGCCTCTGCCGTCGCCCGGCCGCGGGAGAGCCCGCAGGAACCTGAGAGCGAGTTCCGGGCTGCTTCCTCGCGGCCTTCGCCCCCGAGGCCGCGGTACCAGCTCACCCATCCGGTGCGGACCAGCAGGAGATCGCCGGTGCGGACGGCGGTGCCCTGGGCCTCGAGTGCGGACCTCAGGTCCTCGACGGTGATCTCGTCGGGCGCTCCCGGCTCGATCGGTCGTCCGATCGACGCTCGCCAACGTGCGACGTCGGCCAGCACGCCCCGCCCGACGATGCCTCGCCGCGCCCAGTGGTGGATGCCGTGATCTTCGTCCGCGACGCCGTTGTAGAACCCCCACGCCGGGTGCTTCAGATGCCGGAAGCCGTCCCACTGGCTCGAGCACTGGGTGTTCCATCCGACGAGCTCGTCGTCGTGCCCGATGCCCATGTCGTGGACGACGTGCTGGAAGGAGGGGCGATCGAAGAGGGGTGGGTTCGGCAGCTCGAGCTCCAGGTTCAAGTTGAAGACCCGCCCGTGCTCGACGCAAGCGAGACCGTCGGCGACGCTCCGTGGGTCGAGCAGGTTGAGACAACCGAAGACGTCGTCTGCGCCCCAGAGTCCCCACGAGGATCCCTTCGGGGCGCCCTGCACCACCGGAAGGTCGCGGTACTCGGGCAGCGACGCCGCCCGTGGTGGTGGCGACGCGCTCACGTCCTCCTCATCGCGAGGACATTATCGGTCGGTCAACCGCCGTGACCGCCACGAGGACGGCGGTGGCCCACCTCGCCGCCCCGACACGGCGGGCACCGTCGCACGAATGGCGTTTAACTGAGTTCGAGAGACGCTGCCGGAATCGGACGGGAGGTGCAGATGGACGTTGCAACCTTGGCGGATCTCCTCCACGAGACTGCCGAACATCACGGACACTTCGAGAGCATCGCCCCACCGCGCAATTGGTGGGACTGGTACGCCCCCTACCTCGACGCGCGTGAGCACGGGAGCACACCGGAGGAGGCGTCGAAGGCCGCGGACCTCTACATGAAGGAGGTCCGGAACGTGGTGCCGAGAGACGCCTGAGGTCGATGAGTCACGCGACTCGGACGAGTCCGGTCCTCGAGCGCCTCGCGGCCCCGATCGTCCAGGCACCGATGGCCGGCGGGCCGTCCACCCCTGCTCTCGTGATGGCGGTCGACCGCGGCGGGGGACTCGGGTTCCTCGCCGCGGGCTATCTGACCCCCGACCGATTGGCCGAGGACATCGCGACGACGTGCGCGGAGGTGGCTCGGTTCGGCGTGAACGTCTTCGCCGGAGGCGGCACACCCGCCGATCCGAAGGTCGTGGCGGCCTACGCGGACCGTCTCCGCGTCGAGGTCGACCGGACCGGCGTCGAGCTCGGCCGTGCGCGCTTCGACGACGACTGGTTCGGTGAGAAGGTCGACCTGTTGTGCCGCGAGCCGGTGGCGGTCGTGTCGTTCACCTTCGGGGTCCCGCCCAGATCGGTGATCGAGCGGTTGCAGTCGGCGGGATCGGAGGTCTGGTTGACCGTCACCTCGCCGGAGGAAGCAGATGCGGCGGTCACCGACGGTGCGGATGTCCTCGTCCTCCAGGGTGTCGAGGCGGGTGGGCACCGCGGCGTCTTCGTCGACGACGACTCTCAATCGGACCTCGGCCTGCTCGCCCTCTTGCAGCTCGTCGGTGCGAGGGTCGACCTTCCGCTCGCCGCCGCCGGGTCGATCATGACGGGAGCCGCGCTCGCCGCCGTGCTCGTCGCCGGCGCGAGCGCGGGGCAGGTCGGGACCGCGTACCTGCGCACGCCCGAGGCCGGCACCTCGGAGGCTCAACGCGCGGCGACGGCGACCGGCGAGCGGACCGTGCTCACCCGGGCCTTCAGCGGTCGACTCGCCCGGGGCATCCACAACGGCTTCCACGAGCGGTTCGGGAAGTTCGCGCCTCATGCGTACCCCGAGGTCAACCACCTCACCTCGCCGCTGCGTGCGCACGGCCGCGCTGCGGGGGACCCGGACTTGATCAACCTCTGGGCGGGGCAGGGCCACCCCCTCGCCGACACGCTGCCCGCCGAGGAGCTGACCCGGCGCCTCGCCGAAGCGGCCAGGCAGGCGATCACCCTGTCCTCGGCACGGTTGCGCTGAGGCGGGTCTGGCCGAAGACCACCCGAGAGCGTCCCGGCTGGTGCTGCCCGAACTTCTGAACTCCTGGAGGCGGCCGCGTACGCTTTGACCGACACCGGCCGGACAAGGAGCACCAAGTGGAGATCCAGCCCAAGCAGCCGTCCGCCAAAGGTCCCCCCGAGTGGTTCACCGGAGAAGTCTGGATCGACACGATCGTGAGGGGAGAGGAGCCTTCGCGGATTCGGGTGCTGACGGTCCGCTTCAGCCCCGGTGCCCGTTCCGCCTGGCACTCGCACGTCCTCGGCCAGACCTTGTACGTCACAGAGGGGCAAGGCCTCGTCCAGTCGCGTGGTGACCCGCTCACCACGATCCGACCCGGTGACGTCGTCTCCACCGGACCGGACGAGTGGCACTGGCACGGGGCCGCACCGGACCATTTCATGACCCACCTCTCGATGACCGAAGGCGTGGGCAGCGACGAGAAGCCGGAAACCGAGTGGGGAGCCCTGGTCACCGACGCCGAGTACGAAGGGCGGGGGTACTAAGGACGCGCGGTGCGTGCCGACTCCTCCGGCTTCCGTGTCGCGAAGCGGAACTGGTAGCCACCGACGTCGATCAAAGGGACGGCCAGCCCGACCGAGGCGAGCCGCTCGCCGAGGGTGTCCGGATCGACGGGAACGAAGGTGTCGTCGACGTGACCGGCCCTGATCACGTCGAGGTCGAGGGCATCGACGCCCACGAGGATCCCCCCGGGCCTGAGGACCCGTCCGATCTCGGCGAACAACCGGTCCTGGTACTCGGACGTCGGCATGTGATGCAACATCGAGAAGCAGGTCACCGCCGAGAAGCGGTCCGAGGTCAGTTCCGAGGCGGTCGCGTCGCTGCAGATCACTTCGACGTTGCTGCCCGCGAGACGCTCCTCGAGCGGAGCCGCGAGCAACGGATCGATCTCGACAGCGGTGAGCCGCGAGACCCGCTGTCGGAGCAGATCGGTGGTCAGCCCCGGGCCGGGTCCGATCTCGAGGACGTCGTCACCGAGGTCGCCCGCCCCTTCGATCCACGGCAGGAGATCGGTCTCGAGCATCTCCGCCCACTCCGGACTGGACAGGAACTGAAGGTGGGACTCGTTCACGCCGTCCTCCGCAAGGCCGGGTCAGATGCGGTGAAGCTCGAGCACTTCAGAAAACGTACTAGCGGGCTGGTGGCCACGTCCCCGACGATGCAATTGGTCGATTGGTTCGGAGAGTGCCATGGAGGCGCCCTAGGCCTCACCGAGGAGTGTGACCCGCCGACTCCACGACGTTCTTGAGGCGTACCAGGTCCTCGGCGAGATCCGACCCGCGGTCGCGATGGGCAGGCATGAAGATCCCGATCAGCCACTCCATGACCAGAGGGACCTTCACCACGCAGAACGACTCGGTGACCTGGGTCCCTGTCGGGGTCACCGTCAGGTAGAGCTCCCATTCGACCGAGTCGGGATAGGGGAAGCGGGGCACGGTGCGCCATCCGAGACGGTGCGGCGGCCCGGCGTGGGTCACCTCGTTCAGCCGGGTCCATCGAAAGCCACCGCGACGGTTTTGACCCCGGAAGCGAGCCCCGGCGACGGCGGTATCGGCACCGTGCTCCCAGGCGCACCCTCGGCACTCGCCGCTCCACTCGCCGACCCTGGTCACATCCGAGACGAGGCTCCATACCTCCTCGATGGGTGCGTCCACCGTCACACTCGCCTGGCACCTCCTTCTCACGGTTCTTCCTTCTCGCTTCGCTCAGGCGCCCGAGAGCCCCATCAGCTCGGTGACTCCGTGGTCGCGTCCTGTCGTGTACCCACCGTCCACCGCGATGGCCTGACCGGTGACGAAGGAGGCATCGTCGGAGAGAAGGAAGGCGGCCGCCGCCGCGATCTCCTCCGGTCTGCCCAGACGGCCGAGCTTGTGCTCGGCGATCGCATCCGCCTTCACCTCTTCGAGCCCGGGCCCGTCGAACACTCGAGCGGTCATCGGTGTGTCGACGAACCCCGGGCACACCGCGTTGACCCGGATGCCCCGGCCCGCGTAGTCGATCGCCATGCTCTTGGTCAGCAGGACGACACCCCCTTTGGACGCGCTGTAGGCGCTCCCTCCGGCGGTTCCCTCAAGCCCCTCGATGCTCGCCACGGTGACGAGGGCGCCTTGTGGACCATCCTCGCTCGGGTGGTCGAGCATCGACTGGACGACGTGCTTCGCAACCAGATAGGTGCCGGACAGGTTCACCCTGAGCACCCGCTCCCACTCCTCGAACGGAAGCATGTGCACCGGGCCGCCGCTCGCCACGCCGGCAGCGTTGACCGCACCGTCGATGCGCCCCCCGAAGGCCAGGGCAGCCTCCACGAACTCGCCGACCGAGGCCTCGTCGCCGACGTCGAGCAGACGGAAGGCACACCTCCCGTCGGCCACCGGCCAGCCCGAGTCGTCGGATCGACCCGCGGGGAGCGCCGTGAGGTCACCGCCCATCACCCTCGCGCCCTCCTCGACCAGCCGGCTCGCGCAGGCCCACCCGATGCCCGATGCCGCCCCGGTGACCAGGTAGCACCGGTCTTCGAGACCCTTCATGGTTCCTCCGGTTCTGCTCTGTTGCTCGGTCCGGCAGCGCCGTGCTTGGAGCGTCAGCGATCGGGGCGGAAGACGATCTTGATGGCCGACGAGTGACGCCGGTCCAGTGCCGCGTCGATCGCGCTCCGGTACTCGTCGAGGCCGAACTCGTGGGTGATCACCGCGTCGCCGGGCAGGAGCCCGCTGCCGAGGATGTCGAGCGCCCGGTCGACCGAGTGCCGATCGGGCCCGCCGGCGAGGCCGGGCGCCGGACCGGGGTCCACCGTGTGGTCGATCGAGCCGACGAGGGCGGCCTCCTTGTACCAGACCGGGGTCAGATCGACCTCGCTGATGCCCGCGGCCCCGAGCAGCAGCACGGTCCCCCGATGCGCCACCGCACGGAGTGCCTCGGTGACCGATTGGGGTGCCCCGACCGCCTCGATCACGTGAGGGAAGCCGCCCATCAGCATCACCTGCGACTTGTAGCCGATCACCCGCGCGCCGACCTGGCCGGCGAGCTCCTCGAAGTGCGCGTTGTCGGGGTCTTTCATCACCACACGGTCGGCGCCGCACCGGCGAGCGGCCTCGGCCTGGAAGGGGTGGCGGGCGAGCACGGTCACCGGGCAGCTGGGGAAGAGACCCTTCATCGCCGCGAGCGACGCCAGTCCGATGATGCCCGCGCCGACCACGAGGACCGGTTCGCCGTCGGTGGGCGGTGCCCGGAGCAGCCCGTGGGAGGCGATCGAGATGGGTTCGTGCAGGCAGGCGAGGGAGTCCGGCACCGTGTCCGGCAGCAGATGGAGCATGGAGTCGTGGGCGAGGACCTGTTCCGCCCACCCCCCGCCGAGGTCCGACGTGTACCCGAGCGAGCGCCCGTTGCTCAGTACCCGGCTGTCGAGATTGAGGCACGAAGAGGTCCATCCACGGGCGCAGTTCGCGCAGGGTGGTTCGATGCCGCGCGGGGCGCAGGGGATGCACGGATCGACCGCCACCCGTGACCCGACCCGCAACGCCGACGACGACCCCGCTTCGATCACCCGTCCCGCGATCTCGTGTCCCAAGAGGAAGGGGATGGAGGCCATCGAAGCGAGTGTGGGCGACGGTCCGACATTGTGAGCGAACAGGTGGAGGTCGCTCCCGCAGATGCCGCCTCCGGTCACCGCGACGCGAGACCACGACGGTCCGGGAAGCTGGGGCTCTCGCACTTCGACCAGTGACGCGGGGAACTTCGGGTCGGCCATATCGAATTGGACGGCGCGCACGCCCGTCAGCGTAGGCGCGCTCGCGCCACCGGTCCCGGTGCCAGATGGGCTTCTCACCTCCCTCGTTTAGGATGAGCGCCGGTGCGGGTCTCCGACGACCACCTCGAAGAAGTCCGTCGTGACGGGTTCACCATCGTCGAAGACTTTCTCTCCCCCGAGGAGCTCGACGCCGCCCGAGACGCGCTGTGGCGGCACTTCCCGAAGCCCGAGGAGTACTTCGCCGATCCTTCGCGGTTCACCGAGTACGAAGGAGACCAGTTCGCCGGCGTCGAGGAATTCCCGTACCGGGCGTGGGAGCTCAACCGACTGGCCTTCCACCCCGACCTGGTCGACGCGGCGGAGCGGTACCTCGAGACGACGGATCTCCACCTCTACAAGGTCGAGCTGTGGGCCAAGTACGGGGGTGCCGCGGACTACACCCAGCCGCTCCACCGCGACTACGGCAGCCACAGTCTGGTGGTCCCGCGTCCCGAGCCTCGGTACCAGCAGCTGACCACCTTCATCTACCTCTCGGACGTCACCGCCGAGGACGGGCCCACCCGGATCGTCCCCTACGAACGGAGCAGGGACGTCCCGTTCACGCCGCTGTATCTCGAGTTCGGTGTGCTCGCGGACAGCGAGGTGTCACTGGTCGGCCCGGCAGGGAGCCTGCTCGTGTACCGGACCGACATCCTCCACCGAGGCTCGAATCTCACCGGCAGAGAGTCCTCTCGGTTCTCCCTCCTCGCGGACTATCAGGTCAGGGGCACCACTTGGGGCGGCAAGATGGCGTGGCCGATCCTGCCGGATTTACCATCATGCCTTTCCGTGGCCATGTGGACTGCTACGCCAACGCCTTCTTCGTGGAGCCTTGGCCGCTGCTTCCGGTTCGTGATGGCACCTGAACCTGGCCGAGCCGGAGCATCGATTCACTGTCCCCTTCCGGTCATGTGGCGAGGCCGGTTCATGGACGGGAGCCGGAGGTGGCACGTCGTATGGTCAAGCGAAGGTCATGGCAATGACCGGGATCGCTCCCAGTTGGCATGATTCACCCGGCGTGGGCTTCGGGCGACCGGGGGCGGTCGTCGACTCTGGAACGGCTACTGAATCTCATGCCGAAAGTTCGAGTCGTCCGGGCTGGGCTTGCCTGAGCACACCTCTTAGGAGTGAGATTCGATGGCCTCGTCAACTTCACCCCAAGGACGGGAGATCGAAGTGCTGGTCTCCGTAATGGCGTATCCCATAATCCGATTAGACATACACTCCACGGAGGTAACGGGGATCACCCGGTGGCGAGGGTGTCCGTCAACAGGCAGGCAGGTCTCGCATCGGACCATTGGGTGAGGACAGTCTCGGAACGCAGGTTGTCGCTGGTGGACGTGAACACCCATTCACTACCGCCGTCACCATTGACTGTAAGGGGGCAGGGAGGTCACTCTGAAGCGGGTGGTTCGTTCCCGTGTTCTTCTTGCTCCGCCCTATGCGTCTCCACCGCCTTGGTGAGGCCACCAACAATCAGGTCGTGCAAGGGGTGAGTTTCCGAGACCATAAGACGCATCGTCAGCTGGGTCATCATCTGGTCCGCCCACTGCACGACCAGCTCCGCCTCTTCGACGGAGGGGTCCGCTTCATTGCCGTGAACCACTGCGCCGCGGCGAGGCACCACCCTCGACTTCCACACGTTCCACACGTCAGTCCCGTCCTCGGTCAGCATCGGGGCGAACGTGCCGAAGGCCTCTTCCGCCTTGCGCAGTCCGGCGTTCCATCGTCCGGTGTTGAATGTGTCGTCGATCTCTTCGCGCGCTTGCTCGAACACTCGGTTGAATTCGTCGTCCTCGCCCTCGATTTCGATGAGGAAGGCCGGCAGCAGGATGACCTCCTTTACGAAGATTTCGATCGACCGCGCCGCCCACACGTAGGCCGGACCGGGAAAGCCCGCCGCCAGTAACTGCCGAGCGTCTTCAGCCGAGTCGCGGGACATCTTGATCGCGATGCGGATGATGGCGTCCCAGAAGCCTCCAGGTGCCCGGTTCAGTTCCATCCGCCCAGAATGCCCCACGCCGGTTACGTGTTAGTTGACTATCAGCCTCAGGGCCGACGCCCCGAACCGGCAGCATCGTTGGGGAGCACCCCCGTCTACGAACGATTCCATCTGGCTCACGGTCTTTCGCGGCTACCAGCAAGCAGTCCTCGTCTTGCCAGACCGTCATCTCCGGGATCCCGCTCTAGTGTCATCAAGGTGGCTAAATCGCTCTCCCAAAACGTCCGATCCAGACACGCCGAGCAAATGATCATCGGGATTGAGTCCGTCGCCCTGGAGCTGTTCGAGGAACGTGGCTTCGCGGAGGTCACTGTGGAGGAGATCGCGGTGAAAGCCGGCATCTCCCCACGGACCTTCTACCGCCATTTCGGGGCGAAGGACGACATCTTCCAGGTTCGGATCGAGCAAGGGGCCGAGGCTCTTCGGGCCGCTCTTGGAGACCGTCCGGTCGACGAGTCGCCCCTGGCGTCGCTGCGAGAGGCGTTCGTCGAGGTTCTTGCGGCAGAAGACGAAGGTCTGCGACGCCGGTGGATGCTCCTGGTCGAATCTTCACCGGCGCTGGTCCGCACTGTGGTCGGAGGGATCCACTTGAAACTGCACACCGTTATGGCCGAGTTCTTTGGGGCTCGCCTCGCAGTAGCGTCCGACGACCTTGTCCCCACCATGCTCGCGGCTGCTGCGGGTGGGGTGCTGCTCGCCGCGAACACTCGGTGGTTTCTAGAGGGTGGACCCCTTGCGGAGCGCATTGACGAGGCGCTCCACGTTCTGGAGACGTTGCCGACGAAAGCGTTGCCCCGAGGGCACTCCCCAGATGATTGACACATTCTGTCATTGACGGCAGAATCTGGCGGCCTGGACGCCCAAGGTAAGGGGGAGGACTGTGGTCGGAGGAGCCACGAGAGGCCGTGAGAAGAAGGAAGTGGGTGTCGCCCTAGGTCTCGTCGCGCTCTTATCAGTGGGTATCGCTGCATGCGGGAGTTCAAGTGCTCCGACTACAGCGCCCGAAACTGGTCCCGGTTCGACCTCCGTTCCTGTCCCAAGCGTCCAGGGCCCCATTGAGCCCGCGAGCAAGATCTCCTTCGTTGGCTCCACTCTGTTCCCACTTGCCCCCCTCGGTTATGAACAGAAAGAGTTTTTCCTCTCGGGGACCGCGGACTCGTATACGTCCAAGGCTCCTCTTTCGACGAACGGGCAGTGGGACGCGACGACCGCCACGAAGGCTCCCTACACAACTCGCGTCGTTGTCTACCGGCCGATCGATCCGAAACGCTTCGACGGAACTGTCGTCGTCGAGTGGCTCAACGTAACGGGTGGAGTCGACGCGGCTGCTGCCTGGTTGCAAGCTCATACCCAAATGATTCGTGACGGTATGGCCTACGTGGGGGTCGACGCACAGGCGGGGGGAATCAACGGTGAAGCCGGGTCCCTCGCGGCGAGCAGCTCTCAGCCGGGTGGCGGGGGCCTAAAGGCCACGGACCCGGCCCGCTACAACGCGCTGCAGCACCCTGGAGATAGTTACTCCTACAGCATCTTCCAGCAAGCCGGAAATGCCGTCCACGCGGACGCGACCAAGATCCTCGGTGGACTCGTACCGACGCACGTTTTCGCCCTCGGCGAGTCCCAGTCTGCTTTCTTCCTGACGACCTACATCAACGCCCTACAGCAGCAGTCATCGGGCATCTACGATGCTTACTTTGTCTACAGCCGGGGTGGGAACGGCGCTTCATTGTCCGAATCGCCGCAACAGACGATCAATACACCGACCCCCACCTATATACGCACGGACCTCCACGTCCCGGTCTTCTTGTTCGAGACTGAGACGGACGTTCTTGGCCTCGGTTACATCGCGGCACGCCAACCTGCCACCAACGAGATCCGCGAGTGGGAGGTAGCCGGTTCCGCCCATGACGATTCCTACGGTCTGCTCTATTCGCGCACCGACACAGGTGACGGTGCCGCTGATGCCGCCGCATTCCAATCCATGTTGACACCCTCGTCCGATCCGATCCCCGGGATCGTTTCGTGTTCGTTGCCCATCAACTCGGGCTCCCACACCTATCCACTCCGCGCAGCGATCGAGGCCGTCAATAACTGGATGAAGATGGGCAGCCCACCGCCCCAGTCCCCACGCCTTGATGTGGCTCCTGGCAACACGTATTACGTCACCGACGCCCTCGGCGAGGCCGAAGGCGGAATCCGCACGCCCCAGGTGGCCGCACCAGTCGCGACCCTCTCTGGATTGGGCCAACCGGGACTCCCTGGCACAACGCAGCAACCCAAGTCGAGTACCACGCTTGGTGCGAATCAGATATGTGGGATTTTCGGGACAACCTATCCATTCAGCGCGGCCCGGCTCACCGCGCTCTACCCGACACACACGGCATTCGTCACGAAGTGGGATGCAGCAACGACTGCCTTGGTGAAGAAGAGCTACCTTCTGCCTGCGGACGCTCAAACCCTGGACAAGGTTGCCGCGCAGTCGGATGTCGGAAAATCGGCGTCAACGACCAGCACAACATCAGCCGGAACATGATTCGACACGGGGATTGAGGATTCTCGTCAAAATTGAAGGTCCATCTTCCAAGTGCCGGCCGGCGACGCTCGATAAGCGCCTCGCTCCCGGCACTGTTCTGGGGCAGGCACGATGGTGCAAGTCCGCTGCCCTTGTTTCGGTGAGTACGCGTCGTTACTGTGAACTACAACCGGTTAGCGGAGACGGGCAGGGCGGTCCCGGCCAATCCATTGAAGGGTCGGCGAATGGAAAACCCCAAGACATGCCCGAGTTGCGGCGTCCAGGACGCTCCGATTCTGATCGTCCGTGGAACCGCTGATTCGCCCGGTGGCGTGAGTCTGAAATGCCGCAGGTGTCGCTACGAGTGGACAGACGATCACTCGGACCTCCGTCGAGTCTCCTAGCGCGTCGGTCGGCCGGGTTGGGCCACCGTCGATAATCGTCCCACCCATCCATCTGATGCGATGAAGGGGCGGGGCCTCCGCCCCTTGTGAGATCCGAGCATGCTCGGTCTTGCAAAAGAAAACCTCGACAGAGGAGGAGGCCCCAATGGGACAGTACGTCGGAATCGATCTGCATCGTCGCAGCACCACCATCGTCCGGATGGCAGAAGACGGCGAGGTGCTCGGCACCGAACGCTTCGTCAGCCAGCCGTTCGAACTCACCCAGGCCATGGCTGCGGCCGGGCCCGAGCCCGAGGTGGTCCTCGAATCCACCTATGGCTGGTACTGGGCGGCCGATGTTCTCCAAGACCTCGGCGCCCACGTGCACCTCGCCCATGCACTCGGCAACAACTGGGGGAACCGCCGCGTGAAGAACGACGTGCGCGACGCCCAGGACCTGGCCGCTATGTTGGCCCTCGGGCGTCTGGCCGAGGGCTGGATCGCGCCGCCAGAGGTCCGAGAGCTGCGCGAGTTGGTGCGCTACCGCTATTCGCTCATCCGGCACCGGACCAGTGCCAAGGCCCAGATCCACGGGGTCATGGCCAAGAACGGGATCCTGCCCGTCGTCGGCGAACTGTGGGGACCGACCGGTCAGGCCCAACTCGACCGCCTCGAGCTCCCCGAGGCCTACGCCATGCGCCTCGACTCGCTGCGCAACCTGCTCGACGTCTACGAGCACTCGATCGCCGAGCTTGACGCGCACATCCACGCCGAGCTCAAGGCCGACCTCGGGTATCAGGCCGTCATGACCCTGCCCGGAGTGGGCAAGGTCATCGCGGCCATCTTCGTAGCCGAGATCGGCGACATCACCCGCTTCGACTCGGCCAAGAAGCTCTGCAGCTGGGCTGGGCTCACTCCCAAGCACCGCGAGTCCGACGAGGTCGTCCATCGCGGGACGATCACCAAACAGGGCTCACCGCTGGTCCGTTGGGCGGCCATCGAGGCCGTGGGCAACTACCGGGCCAAAGGCAACGAGAAGCTGCGCGCCGACTACAAACGCATCGCCGAGCATGCCGGCAAGTACAAGGCCCGCGTCGCGGTGGCCCGCAAGCTCTTGACCCTTGTCTTCTACGCCCTGCGCGACGGGGAGGTCCGATGCCTCGAGACTGCCGCCTGAGTCTCGGCCACGGACCGACGCGTGCTCGACTAACGCCGTGGCCCACCGACCCCGGTGTGGCCGTCGTTTCTGATTGAGCCCGTCGGGACGTGGCCGAACCCCATCATGTGCGGAGATCGACGAATGAATGGCTGGCTGCCCACGGGAGCATGACAGAACCCCCGAGCAGTGATGGGAACTCGTAGCACCACATAGGCGTCGCCGAACAGGATGCGCGGCTCGCCGCCGGCGTCAACGCCAAGCCTTCGGCGGGCATCGCCCGACGTTGACCCCGACGTCTCGCTGGCGCGCGCTCTCGTGCAGGACGCCGATAGGAGAATCAGGAACGATCGACAGAAAAAGGCTCTTGATCCGGCTCCGCCCCTTCATGTACGGCGTTTAGAGGCACCACGTCCTCCGTTCACCGACCAAGGCAAAGATGACGTTCGAACCCCAGGTGGAGCGGTGTTCATCGCAGTAGACGACGCGGTCGGTCAGGACGTGCTCGAGGCGCCGGCTCCGTCGTTCGAGGCCCGATTTACGAAACTCCTACTCAGCCCACCCCGTTGGGGATCTTAGCCACCAGCATGTGCCGACAAAGGCTTAGGCACGCCGATTCACGACTTGCGCCATTGCGAGCTACGCCAACCAACGCACCTGGGTATCCCCACAGAAGGTGTCGGTCGCGGTTGTCTCGCTACGGCCCCGAATGACCCGCGCTCGTGAGCACCCCTGAGAACCACGCGACGACCTGGTTTACGAGCTGCGGCTCACTCGGGCTCTCACCGGGTGTCTCGAGCCCGTGCTGACCGCCGACGACGAGCACGAGCCGTGCCGGTACGCCGGCCGCCTGCAGCTTTGCGGCGAGGGCTTGGGATTGCGAGGGCGGCGCAATGTTGTCGGCGGTGCCCTGGAGGATGAGGAACGGCGGGTCACCGGGGCTGACGTAGGTCATCGGGCTCAGCCGTACCAGGTCCTTCGGCGCGTCCGTTGTCGATGGGGAGCCGATGATACGGGCGATCTGGGATGCGGCGACCTCGTCTCCGCCTGGGAGGGACCGGAGGTAGTCGAACTCGGCCGGCAGGTCGACGATCCCGTACATGTCGACGACCGCCTGCAGCCGATTCGACTGCTGCTGGTAGGGGCCGGCGAAGAACCCGGTGGAACGGGGCGCTGTCGCCACCAGGGTCACGAGTTGGCCCCCGGCGCTGTCGCCCCACGCGCCGATGCGGTGGGGGTCGATGCCGAGAGTGTGGGCCCAGGCCCTCAGGTACCGCACCGCGCAGGCCGTGTCCTCCGCCTGGGCCGGCGCCTTGTACTTCGGAGCGAGCCGGTAGTCGATCGCGGCGACGACGAAGCCGGCTTGGTTGAGGGCCGGGCGGAGGTGCTCGATGAACCCCGACTCGTCGAGGCTGCCGCCCATCCAGTCGCCGCCGTGGACGAAGAGCACGGCCGGCCTGGCGCCACTGGAGGGCGGTGCCGTAAGCAGCATCGACTGGCCGCTGCAGTAGCGGACGCTCTCGCGCGCACTAGGGCCAAGTGCCGTCGGTGCCTGGCTGCCAGCAGTGGTGGAGGGACCACAGGCCGCGGCGGCGGCGCCCAGCGCCACGACAGCCAAGATCGCGACCGGCCGCCGATGGGTGGCGGCCATCAGCTGCTCGAGCATGCTGGACGACATTGGACAGACCGTCGAATGCAGACGCGGGACCCCGAATCAATATTCGGGGACAACGAGACCTTGGGGACGAATGCCCGATGTGCGAGCCGCTGTGACTACGCGCACAGCTGAGTCTGATTCAACAGTGCCGACTTCTGGAAAGGCTGGGCTGCAGTCGCTTCAATCATGAGCAGCCGCTGCCCGAATTTCAGAGGCCAGCGGATTCAGCTGGGGCGGAGCCACTCGCGACAAGGTGTTGCGGTCGATGTGGCTGAAGGGCTCGTCGCGGTCGGGGATCTCGAGGACCCCTTCCTCCTCGTAGGACCAGGTCTGGCCCTCGTTGATCGTGACGTGGATCCGGTAGGACAGAGTTCGAAAGGACTCTTCCAAGAATGGGTTCGACAGGATCCCGTAGACCTCGGAGCCGACCGTCGCGGTCAGCTCGAAGTCGTTGGCGTCGGCGGTGGCCGGGCCCGAAGCGAGAAGTACTTGGGCCCGGGGAATGCCGAGGGTCAATGTGACTCTTTCTGCGGCCGGCTCCCACAACCAGTAGCCGACCTGGTCGTGGAAGGTCTCGGCCTCGCCGGGCTTCGTAATGTGGGTGTGGTAGCGAAGGCCGTAGAAGAGCTGCGGCCCGTTGGTCTGACGGTCGATGGGCTGAAGCTCGTAGCGCTCAACGAACGCGTCCGACTCGGAACCGACGGCAACCGGGTGCTGGTCGGCGCCCTTTAGACCTTCCCAGATACCGGCCATCCCCGCCAGCGGCCCAAGGTTCGCGAGCGTGTTGGGACTTCCTTCGGGCTCGGTGTAGATGTCCGTTCCATAGTTGGTCACGTTGGCTTCCAATCCCCCGGATCATCGGGTGCTGACTCGCATGCGGCCTCTGAGCACAGGTGGCTCCCTTGGGAGACGTGATCGACGAGCATTTCCCAACACGGTTGACAGGCGAATCCCACGTAGAAGAGCTTCGTCGCGGTATCCCCCGGGAAGCACCCGTCTCTATTGGTGCCCAGAGCCGAGTGTTGCATGGTCGAACATGATGGGTCGGTATGCGTCGAGCCATCGCATCCGAGGATTTCGTAGACGACGAAGCTGTGCGCATCACGCCATTCGGCGTTCAGCGTCACCGACCTTCCGATCGACTCCCGCTTTATTCCGACAGGCTGCATCACGACACTCCGTCCCGCTGCGTCGACCTTCGTGTTGATCCAGATGGCGCCGGACCTCCCCCGAAGTCCGGTCCTGTGGCGGCGGTGCCACGGGACCGGACCTATTTTCAGGGGTCGGCGGCGCCTGGGGGAAGCGCCTCAGGGGACGATCGTCAGAAGGTTCTCGACGTCGGTGACGCCGGGGGCGTCCCAAGCGGTGTCAACAGCCTCGTCCATAGCCCACCAGGACCCGACGATGCCGTCGAGGTAGACCGTGTGATCCCGGTTCGAGACCGTGATCTTCGAGCCGTCCACGATGGCGTTGCGCCTGAAGGCCTGGTTGATCCGGTCGGCCACGTCGCTCGGGACCGGATCGGAGCTCAGGGTGATGTCGTTGGTGACCCCGAGGACGCCAGGGACGTGGCGCACCACGTGCTCGGCCGAGCGACGCTGGAAGTGGCGTCGGAGCTCACCTCGAAGGGTCACCCACCCATCGACCACACTCACTTTCACAGCCCCGTGGGGCACCCGGCGGTCCTTGTCGATGGCGGTCGCACAATCGTCGGCGAGAACCCCGTCCTCGATCGCCTCGCCGGTCAACCCGACCATCAGCTCGTCAGCGACCTCGGTCACTCCTTTGATACTGAAGGCGTCCTCCATGGCGATGAGCGATTCGTCGTAGGTGGGAACCGCGCCGGTCAGGGTGATCCTCCCGTCGTCGGCCTTGACGATTACCCGGGTGGCATCGAGTAGTGGATCCCACTCGAGCTCGTCCTTGACGTCTTTCTCCAAAATCCCGTTGGGCTTATGCATGGCACTCCTTTCTTGAACAAGGGACTTGCCTTCCATCCTGCAACCGAGCACCTCGAGGGACATCACGTATTTGCGGGTTCCGTCACTCCCTCGGAGCTCCATCAAAGAACCGGCTCAACTGGTCGCTCGGGCGTCCTGGTCTTCCGCTGCGTCGTCAGCCCGAAGACACTGTCACCCGTGAACGCGGGATGTTGACAGGAGTTCGGTGAACAACGGTGGAGGAAGGAAGAGAACTACCCGCTCAAGTTTCCTTTGAGTGGAATGGCCAAGGAGGAGTGGCGATGCACACAGACGAGATGTTCGGAGACGAGCTCGCCGGAACCGGAGCAGTGAGCGAAGGCGAAACCCTCTTCGGGGCAACCATGGGCTACGTAGCAATGACCATCGCATCTTTCACACTCGGTGCCTATGTCGGTCGAAGCCTGACGCCCGGCTGGGGATTAGTGTTTTTCGCCCTCTCCTTCGCCCTTCTCATCGGCATGCGGTTCAGCGTGAGGGCGGAGAGCTCATCCTCCCTCGGCTTGCTATTGGCATTCGGGCTCCTCTTGGGACTCGCCACCGGCCCTACCGTCGCCTACTACGCGAGCATTGACCCTGCGACGGTCTGGGAGGCAGCCGGCGCAACCGCATTGTTCATGGCGGCACTCGGCACCGCCGGCTACGCGACCCGGCAAGACCTCAGCGGACTTGCCAGGGTGGCACTGTGGGCACTGGTGGGCCTCATCATGTTCGGAGTCGTCTCGGTCTTCGTCCAGATTCCCGGGTCTTCACTCACGTACTCGATTTTGGGGTTGGCGGTCTTCGCGGCTCTTGTCCTCGTCGACTTTCAACGTCTGCGCGGGGCGGGCAGTACTGACTCCGCTTCACTACTGGCCGCGTCGATCTTCCTCGACGCTCTCAACATCTTCCTGTTCTTCCTCAACATCTTCAACCGGCAGGACTGAGCGGAGTACTTTTCGCGGGTAGGGACTGAACGGCTTTTGACCCGACGTTCGACCACGCGCTTGCGTGATGTCCGCACTGCTCCTGGGCCCTCATACTGCCATAAAAGGACTTTCCGGCCCACCGGCTGAGAGCCCACTAAACGAGCTAAATGGAGGTATTCCCCATGACACTACAGAACGGCGAGGAGCGACTTGCACGGTCCGAAGCTCGCCTCGCGCAGATTGAAGGGGCCGTCCGTGCCGTCGACCACATCCTCGGCGCAGCCGCGAAGGCAGAACGGATGGGCGACCGAGCCAGAAAGAGCCTTCGCCTGACCAATCTGCTTATGATTGCGGGAACGGCCGTCGCGGTAACCCTCGTGGTCCTCGGGCGCAACTCCGTGCAGCAGCAGTCGGGGGGATCTCCGAACCGGATTGGTGAGACTTCCCAAAAGATCGCCGCTTAGCGTTCGCCCACGCCGCCGGGAGCTGGCTGCCTAACGTGGGACGCAGTCGCAGAAACGTGCAATCGCCAAAACCCGACCCACCTTACTCAGTTACGGCTTCGGCCCGGGTTGCCGCGGCGGGAGCACTGCTCGCGTTCGCCGCGCTTCTGGCCATTATGTGCCTTGCCACCCTGGGACATCCGGGGTACCTGGTTGCGACGGTTGCCGCCGCTGGCATCGCCCTTTCTGCGGTCTGGATCTTCCTCACCAATCGCCGATGGCGATGGGCGGCCCTCCTGGCCGCCGTCGCCATGGTGTTCGGTGGCATTGCAACCCTTCGTGTCGCACGCGCAGGAGCTGGCTCAGTGGCCGTGCTTCTGGCTGGCACCGTCCTTGGTGGCGGCCTGGGCTTTCTCGCACTGCGGCAGGAGGCCGAGCACGCAGTCCGTGACCGCTGGCGCGATGTACCCGGAGCGTCCCATCCGGTGCTCCTCATGAACCCGAATTCCGGCGGTGGAAAGGTCGAGCGGTTCAGGTTGGTCGACGCATGTGCGGCACGCGGGATAGACGCGGTCGTCCTCCACCCCGGGGACGACCTCGGGACTCTCGCCCGAAACGCCGCCCGAGCGGGAGCCGACGCGATCGGCATGGCCGGTGGGGACGGGTCCCAGGCTGTCGTGGCGGCTGTCGCCGCGGAACACGCAATTCCCTTCGTGTGCGTTCCCGCGGGCACTCGTAACCATTTCGCTCTCGATCTAGGGGTCCAACGGGACGACGTGGTCGGCGCGCTCGACGCGTTCGGCGAGTCCCGCGAAACCACAATCGACCTCGCCACGGTGAACGGGCGGGTGTTCGTCAACAACGTTTCCCTCGGACTCTACGGTTCGATGGTCGCCGAGGACGACTACCGCGACGAGAAGTTTAAGACCGCGGCAGAGACGATCCAAGAGCGCATGGGCCCGAATGCGTCACCTTTCGATCTTCACCTCGACGGCCCCGACGGCCCCATTGATGATCCTCAAATCGTCCAAGTCTCGAACAATCCCTACTTGCTTAAGTCGCTGACCACGTTCGGAACAAGGGACCGGATGGACCGGGGTACCCTCGGTGTCGTCACCGTCCGGATGGACGGCCGGAGTGACCTTCCGCGCCTGCTTCGGGTGGAGAAGGCGCGACATCCCGAACACTTCCCCGGTGTGCGCTCGTGGGAGACGGGCGAGCTCGAAGTCCGTTCCTCCTCCCCAGTGGCCGCCGGGATCGACGGTGAGTCGTGGCGCCTCAATCCGCCGATCCGCTTCCGAGCAATACCGCGCACCCTTCGGGTTCGGGTCGCGCACGGACATCCGGGTGCCTCGCCCGCAATGCAGCGGGCACCACTCATCTCATCGACCGTCGTGGGGTTGTGGGCGCTCGTCCGCGGGCGACCGAGTGGGTTGATCGTGTGACGTAAGGCTTTCTGCCATCCGGGCCAGAGCGATCGGTGGACGATGAGATGGCCCTCCCCAAGCGGTCGGTCGGCACGAATCGTCCCAAGAGTTCTCGCCGAAGTCGGCGGCCTCGACGATGCGGTTCGAGGCCATTCGGCGCACCCCGACCCCGATCCTCGTGAGGATCTGGGGCTCAATCGCTTGACGGTCCGGTCCAGTCGCGAGACCTGCGCCCGGGCCGTTCTTGCGTGGCATCGAATGGGTCGAGGCGTCGTCGTGTGGTGCCGAGTGAGCCACATCCCGGTTCAGGCCAAGAGGGTCAGATCCCCGCCAACGTCTGGATCAAGACGACGAACGACAAAATGCCGACCACGGCGATGCAGATGGTGGCGACGATACGGAACCGGGGCCCGTTCACCGCCGAGCCCATGAGGCTTCGCCGGTTGGCCATGATGAGGACGAATGTCAGCAGGATGGGCGTGATGATGCCGTTGACGACTTGAGCGTTCACGATAAGCGAGACCAAGTTGCCGGGTGAAAGGGCAATGCCCGCGCCCACCACGATTTGGAGCGTGAACAGCCCGTAGAAAAGCGGAGCTTCGCGGAATCGATCGGTTACGGAACGAGGGGCCCCGACAGCGTCGGCGACGGCATACGAGGTGGACAGAGGTACCACCGAGGCGGCCAGCAGGGATGCCCCGAGCAATCCGACCGCGAACAACTGTGGTGCCGCCTGACCGACCGCTGGAACGAGTGCCTTGGCCGCCTGGGCGGCCGACTGGAGAGGGCCGGTTCCCCCGATGGCAGCGCCGGTGGCGATGATGATGAAGATGGCCACTACGTCGCTCCAGATAGCTCCGCTGACCGTGTCGAGCCGCTCCTTTGGATACTCGCTAGATTGGATGCCCTTGTCCACCACCGCGGAGGCCACGTAGAACTGCATGTACGGAGTGATGGTCGTCCCGATCAGGGCCACCGCCAGGAACAAGAAGGCCTGACTCCTGAGAAAGTGCGGCCACGCCAGGTTGGCGGCCACTGAGGCGGCGTCCGGATGCCCCAGGAAGGCAGCGATTGGGTAAGCCAGAAAGGCAAGGCTGAGAACGAGGAAGATCCGTTCCGCCTTTGAGTAGGTGCCGACCACCGTAAGGACCCAGACAAAGACCGCGGCGACGGGAATTGAGATGAAGGTCGAAACGCCCAGAATCTCGAGCGCCGCACCGACGCCGGCGAATTCACTAACCGTCAAGCCAGCGTTAGCGATGAGGAGGAGCGCCAGCGCAGTCACAGTGCCCCGAGCGGAGAATTGCTCCCGAATGAGGCCACCGAGCCCCTGCCCAGTGAACACGCCCAGCCGCGAGCACATCTCCTGGACGACCACTAGCGCTACCGTGATAAGCACCATCAAGAAGAGGGTCCGGTAGCCGAACTGGGATCCGGCACTCGCGTAGGTCATGACCCCACCGGCGTCATTGCCGGCGTTGGCGGCGATGAGTCCGGGCCCGAAGATGGCCAGAATTGCCAGGATCCGGACAACCCAGGATCGGCGACGCCGCTTCGCCTTGGGAAGGACGGGCTGCGTTTCGAGGTTCGTCATGTGTCGCCCCGGCGATCCGTCAGGGCGAGCAGCTTGGCCTGATCCGCCGGTTCGAGCTCGGCCATCAGGGCGTCCAGCGTCTTCGGGTCAAGTCGTTCGAGAGCATCGGCCACGACCTCCGAGTCGGCCATCGTCACTAGCTGCGCTTGTTGGGCTCGGCCCAGACCGCTGAGCAGTTCGACAACCTCTCCGACTCGCAGCCTGTGGAGTTGACTTGCCGGTTGGGCGAGTCGCACGGTGGTTCCTGGCATCCCTGCCCCGGCTGCTGGGCGCTGCGGCTTCCCCCCCGATTTTTCCGGATCACGGGGCACGAAGGCCTGCAGCTGGGACCATCCAATCGAGCGGCTGGGCGGAGGGCAGGAGCGACGTCGAGGCAGGACTCGCCGCAGATACGCACGCAGTCCCACGTCGATACCCTCGAGCTCCCAACTGCCGTCGCGATTAGCCAAGTAGAGATCGGCGGCCCGGACGACCTCCACTCCGGCCACATCGACCAGCTGATGATCGAGGAGATCTTCGGCAAGACTGAACTCGTCGGCGCGCAGAGTCCTGCTCGACACCGCGATCGAGGTGGCCGCCACCCGAACGTCCTTCTGGCGCAACGTCACATCGGCGATCTCCAACCGGTTGATCGACCGCCCGCTGTTCACCAACACGGCGACAGCCGGAGGGTATGGGCTCTTTCTGTCCC
This sequence comes from uncultured Acidimicrobiaceae bacterium, assembly GCA_963769905.1. Classification (GTDB taxonomy): domain Bacteria; phylum Actinomycetota; class Acidimicrobiia; order Acidimicrobiales; family RAAP-2; genus Bog-756. The sequence continues at coordinate 167,257 of CAVYNG010000001.1, read as the reverse complement.
ACCGGACGACGACGTCGTGGAGGCGGCCTGCCTTGTCACCATCGGCATCGAGGACTGGTACCCCGACCAGGTTGGCCACGGACAGTAAATGTCCCGAGAGCGCTCGCGCGATGGCCTGGTGACGGCGACCTACTCTCGTGGCAAGCTTCCTGCCGCTCGTAACGCTGCCCCCCGTCTTGCCCGCATCGGGCCCAGCAGCCGAGTGGACAGTGGGCCTTCTTTCCGTGCCCTCTTCTGAGCCCCCGTGGTCGACCATGCTGGCTCCTCGGCTCACACGATGCTCGGATTGACCCCGCCCGTACAGAGATGGCGACCATCGGCGAACCGTTGGATAGCCGCCTCCCAGCAGGACTGGCAGCAGTAACCGACATAGAAGAGCACATCCGCCGCCGCGGAGCCCCTTTCGAGGCTCGCTCCGGTTGCAGATGGAACCACGGCGTCGATCGCGCAACTGTCGCCGTATCCTTCGGCCACTTCGCGGACGACAAAGGTGTGAAGATCGAGGGAACTCGAAGGACCATCCACCCGGCCTGAGCCACTACTGGACATGAGCTCTGCCGGGCCCGATGAAGCATTCATCTCTTCGGAGTACATGTGCACGCCTCCACAGGGCGCAGGACGGACTGGTCGGCGGTTTCGATTCACCCCTAGAGCCCGATCCCCGTGGCCCACCACGGAGATCGGGCTAGCGAGGGTCTTTCTTCTCGTGCCAGGATCGCTCTACGGCACAATCACGAGGCGATTAACAACATCCGTTACGCCCGGAGCCTCCCAAGCGGTGTCGACGGCCTCGTCCATCGCAAACCACGACCCGGCAGTCCCGTCGAGGTAGATCGTGTGGTCGATACTGCTGACCTCGATGAGGGAGTCGTCGATGATGGAGTTGCGCTTGAAGGCGCGGTTGATCCGATCGGCGACGTCAGTCGGAATCGGCGCGCTGGTGAGCACGATCTCATCGGTCACCCCGAGGACACCGTCCACTCGGCGAACGGCATGTACGGCGGCCCGACGCTGGAAGTGACGACGCACCTCACCGCTCAAGGTCACCCATCCTTCGACGACGTCCACGCCAACCGCTCCCTTCGGCACGAAGCGGTCCTTATCGAGGCGTGACACACACTCGGCGGCAATTTCTGCATCGGCGATCGCGTCACCCACCAGCCCAACCATCAGCTGATTCTCCACCATGGTCACACCGCCGATGCTGAAGGTATCGTCCTCGGCGATCGTCGACTCGTAGTAGCTGGGAACGGAACCCGTAAGGGTGATCTTGCCGTCGTCGGCCTTGACGAGGATCCGGCTGTCGTCCAGGAGGGGATCCCAGTCCAATTCCTCCTTTACGTCCTCTTCTAGAAAGCCATTCGGCTTGTGCATGTTGATCCTTTCATTCGAGTTGCTTGCTCTTGTCCATCGTGGGTCTCAGGCCGGCGAAGGACATCCCGCGATTGCGGGAAACGCGCCTCGTTGGTTTGCCGCTCGACCTTCAACGAGCCAACGGATATCGGTAGGGAGCCCTTGGGAATGGGACCCGGGAGATACGGCGTCAAACCGCGGAGGGCTGCTCCCCCGGCCCCACGGAGACTCGGCAAGGCACAGCTTGCCGTCGGCCGAAAACGCTGTGCTGAGGGACGGGCAACGGTGAAAACCAACGGGAGAACGAACCGGGGCCATCGAGTCGCTTTCGCGGATTCCAGAACATAAGTGTACGCGGGAGGTCAACCGCCTTGCCTAGGCAGAACCTAAACAGCAGCAACAGCCGCGAACGAAAGGGACCAAAAGGAGGCCGGGGAGATGCTAGAGATTGCAGGAATTGCCGGGTTGCTAAGCACTGCCCTCGGGATAGGCGAGCAGGCGCGCCGAAAGATCCTCGGCTCGCGGCTTGAACACAGCCTCGAAGTGCAGCATTCCGTTCAAGCATGGCGGGTACTTCGATCCCCGTCAGACTTCAGCGAAGCACTCGATAGGGCAATCGCTTCCGATCGCGAATCAATCCGACTTTACGAGCGTCGGGCAATAAGTACGAAGCCCTTCAATCCAATCGCCGCCAACGGCAAGGAACGGACTGGAAGGCCGAAACAACCCGGGGCGACGATCTTCACTCCGACAGATCTCCCGCCATCTTCGGTGTTGAGCCCGACATTTCCAGTCGGCTTACGGGCTCGCAGAGGTCCGTCGACCTGCTGCGCTTCACTCCTCCATCTCATGTCCGCGTTTTACATGGTAACGAGACTAGGCCCGCAGCTACTTAAAGGTGACATCGCTCCAAACTCTGCAGTGTCAAAACCGGCGCGTGTCTGAACTGTCCTGGAGCCGATCGCTGACTGAACCGTGTGAGGTCTACGGCGGCCGCCGCTCAAGTTGTCTCAACGGGGCCAGCGCTCGTGCGGTGAAGAAGTGAGACCGACAGGAAGAGAGCTTGTGCCCCACGGCCCGGAATAACTAGGCGGAGGCCAGCTGGCTCATGAGTCGGGCCAGCTGAACTCGGGAAGTGATATCCAGTTTCCGGAAAATGTGGCGGAGATGTGAATCCACCGTGTGAGGGGACAAGTAAAGCCTCTCCGCCACCTCGCGGTTGGTGAGGCCCTCAGCCACTAGCTCGGACACGGCCTCCTCTGCCGGGGTCAGGCTGCCCCACCCGAACGTCGGACGAAGCGCAAGACGTCCGGCCCCAGCTGGACCGGAACCGGCGCTGCATTCCGACGCCGACAGGCGCACCAGTGCGCCGACGACCTTCGAGTCTTCGACCACTGCTTCGAGCGTCATAGGGACCTCGCTGCCGTCAGCTCGCCTGAAAACCCGCTCGGCCACTTTTTGGGCCTGCAAGGCCTCGACGACCTCCCCCCAGAGCCGCTGCTGGTCAGAGGGGTGGAGAATCCTCGTTGCTAGCGGATTAGCCCAGAGGGCGTCGGCCGTCACCATGGCGAGGGCGCCACGAGTTCTCCGGCGGGCCTCTGAGAACACGCTCTCTAGAAGTCCGACCGCTCGTTCAGTCCCGGACAGGTTCTGTTCGATGACACGGGCAGCCTGCACAGTGACTGGCAAGAGCAGTGAGTTCGCCAGCTCCTCGCCACTCACGAGAGCCAGAGCTCCAAGCACGAAGCCCGTCCGGGGGTCCCTAATCGGCACACCGGCGCTCACGGAGGACGTCAGAAGGTCGAGGCTGTGCTCGCATCCCACGATGAGGACCGGAGAGGTAGTGGCGATGGCGTCCCCGATACCGTTCGTACCGGCCCGGATTCGTGACCAGTCGAATCCTGGCGCCATGCCGATGCCATCGAGTCGCTGCCTCTCGCCCTCTGGGCCGACCCGTCGGACCAGAATGCGCGCCTGATCGTCGGCAAGAAGAATACCGATCGGAACATCCACCAAATCGGTGGCCAGCCCATCAATCACTGGCATCGATGCCTCAAGCAGCTGCGGATCACCCGAGATCCTTGGACGGAAGGGAAGACGGATCGGATCGGGAAAACACAAATCACGCCGGCTGCCGGCACGTACCCGGGGTGCCGAATCGGTCAGAGCCATGAGAACGACCTCCTTCGTGCACCGTAGGGAAGGATCGCGGCCGATGCGCCGTCGAGCCCGGTCCCACTGTTCAGCCACTCGTGCTCATCCACTGATCGCCCGATCCCCGCTAATCCGTACGGCGTGCGAATCGGGAAAGACTGCTTGCCCACTGCGCGTCTCGCTCGATGACTTTGAAGGGTCCCGGAACAGATGTGCTCAGGCCATTGGGCGAGAATCGCCGTCGCCTCATGGAAGGAAAGACGCTCCTCATCGCCGTCGCTGGGTAGGCGCTTTAGCGCATCGATGAACACCGGCGCCTTGGCCAGCTGGCACTTGGCTGCGGGGTCACCCGGTAGCCCTTCCGTGTGAATCAACAATCGTCCTCCAGGCCCTGGCTGGTCTTTATCGATCGAGGGCGAGGCCGCATGGATCCCGAGCGGAAGCGATGGGACACGCGGTCGAATCGGGCGACTCCCTCGAAAGCGATCGACCACAATGGGCCAGGGATGGCCACAGTTCGCCAACTCGACCCTCCCGTCCGCAAAACAGTCAGCCAGGCACGCGGTGGCGTAGAGAGCATCGGGAGCGCGGCTCACGACCTGGTCCAGCGAGAGAACCAACTGTGACAGTGACAGCTTGGGCCAATGGGCGAAGGTGCCGAAGTGCTGGTGGACGGCCGCAGCTGCCACGGGTGCCGTACCGGCATATCCAGTTACGTCGGCGATCAGTACCCGTTGCCGGTTTGGGAGGTGGACTTTGGCGACGACCGCAGTACAAAGGTTGCCACAGTCGGAATTGACAAGAGAATCCTGAGGGTCGGCGGGTTCAGGTTGCGCCGAAAGACTGAAACAGGTCACGGTAACGGAATGTCCCTGGTTGCTCGCTGTTAGCTTTGCGCCTCGGCTACCGGTTCGTTGGCTGAGCTGCTGGATCGTCGAACCCACGTCGGCCATGCCTGCCCGCCTCCTCTGCGATTCATGCTTAGTCGTTGTGGTCTGCCACACCGGCAGCCACGTCACCGACATCGGAGTCACAAAGAACGAGCCGGGAGGCCAAGGCGTCGAGCAGACCAGCCGAGCAGTCCTTCATGACTGCGTCGGCACGTTCGCTGAACGCCGCCGTCATCAGCCTCCGCCCCGACACCACAATGTGTGCCGTAGTCTCGTGCATCTTCGACTCCTTCCACCTCAACTCCTAGCGTGACAGCGCCGGCGAGCGCCGTCTATGAGGGCACCATGAGTCCTGAAGTCAGGCTGGCCGCCGAGATCTCTTCCAGCTAGCCCCCCCCGCCGACTAGGTTGAGGCCTCGGTTTCGAGGACACGCGGACCGATTCGAGGAGTAGGAATGTCAGCGCGGCGAGATTCGGCTGGACAGTCGACGAAGCAACGGGTCGTGATTGCCGACGACGACTTGCTCTTGCGCGAGGGTCTGGCAAGTCTCCTCGAACGATCAGACTTCCAAGTGGTGGGGCAGGCGTCGGACGGTTCCAAGCTCATCGAGCTCGTTGAGGACCTTCAGCCCGATCTCGCCATCGTCGATATCCGAATGCCGCCCACGCAGTCCACGGAGGGTCTGGAAGCGGCGAAGGTAGTGAGTGATCGGTGGCCCGAAGTTGGTGTGCTCGTGTTGTCGGCGCATGCCGAGGTCGAGGAAGCCTTAGAGCTGGTGAGCGAAGCTCCAGGGAGCGGTTACCTGCTCAAGAGCCGGGTGACCGATATCGAGGCCTTCCTTGATACGGTTCACCGCATCGCCGCCGGAGGAACTGTCGTCGATCCAGCAGTGGTCCAGGAACTCGTCGCAAGGCGCCGCGTTCGCAACCCTCTCGACTCACTGAGCGAACGCGAGGGTGAGGTGCTCTCTCTTATGGCACAGGGGTACTCAAATGCCGGCATTGCTCGCCGCATCTTTGTCACAGAAGGCACGGTCGAGAAGCATGTGCACAGCATTTTGGCCAAACTGGACCTGCCAGAAACTCCCGACGAGCACCGTCGGGTCCTCGCCGTCCTCGCCTATCTTGAGACCCGCTGACGGTCACCATTACGAGCGCGCCTCTAACGGTGTTCATCGCGCAGGATCCTTCCAATCGCCGCGGCCGATAACTCGTTCTTCGGGAGAAATCCGGCCGCGCCCGCATTCTCCGTGAGCTCTTCGAAATCCTCCCCCGCATACGTTGACGTCAGGATGACGACGGGGCCATCCGGGCCCTCGATATCGCTGAGCCGACGTGCCAGGTCGAGTCCAACGTCGGTTGGCCCGAGGTAGACGTCCACTACGACCACGTTGGGTTGCAACTCGGGCACGGCTCGTAGCGCCTCGTCCAGGGTTGTCGCCGTACCCACGACAGAGATGCCCTGGTTCTCCAACAACGCGGTGGCGGCCGCCAAGAAGCCAGCATGGTCGTCGACGAGGAGGCATCGGACGGCCACCGCGTCAGCTTTGCAGACCCATTTCGGAATTGCATTGAAGCTAACCTCCAATCTTCAAACTCCCGCGCAACGATGGACATGAGCACTGACGATGTCATCAGCGCTTGGTCAGTGGTCGAGGATGCGAACGACGATGCGAGGTGCTTGCTGCGAGGTGATCGGGCCCTGAGTAACGAACTCTGCAGGGACTTCGGTCGGGTCGTAGCCCGAACACCGCCCAGGCTGAGCAACTGGAACTACCGCGCGTCGGCGCCCAGCGTGACGAGGAAGGCTCAAAGGCCTTGCGACGAGGGAGGCGAAAGACAAAGAGCAGGAACCCGGACTCCTCGAGTCCACGAATGTGATTGTCATTTCGGGGGTGGGCCCGCATGGCGCAATCGAGCTCGACCTGGTCGGCATCGCTCGTTGGCCCGGAGCGTTGGAGGGGTCCCATCTACCTCGCTCACCGAGGCACATGGGCCGCCAGAAAGGAGCTTGGCCTCTGTACCTTGGACCACGCGCTGCTCAGACCTCGTCATCATCAGGGCTCCATCGTCAGTCGCACCCCGCCCAGATAGTCGTCCCAATCGCCACCCAACCTCTTGTTATGAGCGCAACACTCCCGCTCGATCGCGTCTACCGGCGCACAGGGAATCCCCAGATGGGGCTTACCGCCGCGAGCCTGTTCCAGCTAGCCCACAGTGACATCGCCTGGGCAGATACTTGGGGGCACCCCGACGACGCTGGCTAGATACGTGCAAACTGGCGGAGCTGAAGCGACAGGCAGGGCGTCGGGGCAGCCTCTGACGTCAGCCGGATTCAGCGTCCAGGTGAGGATGAGAACAGCGATCCTTACCGCCAGGGATTCAGATTGTGCCGGCCGCCTGATCCAATCCGAATGGTACCTAACCTCCATCCAGAGTGATCCGTAGCTACACGAGCTGCTGCGTCGACGGCACCTATGCCAGCTGCGGCGAACCCGCCTCTGCCGCCGGCCCGGGTGAGAGGGGCAACATCGCTAGGAGTTCAGTCCCCTCACTTATCGGGCTGCGGACGGCTATCTTCCCTCCGGCTGCCTCGACACGGTCGCGCAGTCCCAGCAGGCCGGACCCTTGCTCCGGATCGGCGCCACCGACTCCATCGTCTCGCACGGAGACACGTACGCAGTCGGTTGCCGTGACTTCGACATTCACCACCTTGGCATGAGCGTGCTTTGCTGCATTCGTCAGCGCCTCAGAGACGATGAAATAGGCAGTGCGCTCGACCATCTCAGGTAGCCGGCATTCGGTCCGCACACAGAGTTCGACCGGCACAGGGCAGCGACGGGCGAGCGCTCGTAAGGCTGGTTCGAGCCCTGCGTTCACGAGGATCGCCGGATGGATCCCGCGTGGAAATTCTCGCAGCTCGTCGAGCGCTTGCGAGAGGTCCTTGCTGACCTGCTCGAGATCCTCCGCGAGCTTGGGGTGCTCTGGGGGCACCGACCCTCGCATCGCCTCCACCTCCAGGGCAATCGAGAGGAACTGCTGTTGTGCACCATCGTGAAGATCACGCTCGATGCGGCGTCTGGTTTCGTCAGTGCTCGCAACCACTCGGGCCCTTGACTCGGTCAACTGGTTGCGAGCCTCGGCATTCGCAACCGCAGTGGCGATGAGCTCGACAAAACCAGCGAGGCGCTCCTCGGTGTAGGGCGGTAACGGGGACGCGGTGGAGGAAGCCGCCGCAATCACACCCCACAGATTGCCGTCAACGATCAAGGGGACCCCGACACCAGACATGACGCGGAGCGGTTGGCCTTCCGAGTCGTGGAGCGGCCAGTCGGAGCCGTCCACTCGCACCGGACGCCCTGTCTCGTAGACGAGCGTCGCGATGTTCTGGCCCCCAAGCTGCCTCGATTCTTGATCGGGAAGTGTCTTGCCCTTGGCGAACGCGGCAATCGGGGCCGCCGTCGGCCCGGGCAAGTAGCGCCGAAGCCATGTCAGGTCCGCGCCCAAGAGCTTCCCGACCTCCACGGTGACGATCGCGAAGACCTCCGAGGGCCGAGCCCCCCGGGCGACCTCGGTTGCCACCTTCCGCAGCGCGGCCTGCTCTTCGGCGACTTGTCGATACCCCGCCTCGGTTGCCCGCAGATCCACCTCTGTTCTTCTGCGTTCCGCGGTCTCGTGACGCAGCTCGCTGATGCCTCGCACCATGACGAGGACGAGCGCACCCGTCGCCAGTGCGATCGCCGCGTTATCGATCTGCGACAAGGCCCCAGCGACCAGCACTGCTATCGCCGCTGCGCATGCCAGCGCCGGCAGCCAGACTCCGGTACCTCTGCGGGCTGCCAAGGGATCCGGTTCGCTTCGATCGGTCCACATCGAAGCGGCTATTAGCAAAGTCGCCGCCGGCCATTGAACCGTGGTCAAGATCTGAACCGGGAATGTCTGGCCCACTGCAGCACCCAGCGCGGACCCCAGCGCGAGCAGCACGAAGGCCGCGGTCAGCTCCACCCATGCGGCTCGGGACCTTTTGCCGGCGATGGCGGCCGCACCAACCACCATCACCACGAGGACGACAAAGCCAATCGGAAAAACCAGCTGAGATGCGGCACCCAGCGTCGTCTCTCCGGGCTGGCGGGAGACGTGGTCGAGGAGGAAGGCGGCGGCGACTGCGCCGGCACCGAGTGCTGCAATGCCACCATCGAGCACCTGGTTCGGGCTCAGGTGCTGGCGATCCTCGCGCCCCATGAGTCCGATTCCCACGAAGCAGAGCACGATGAAGCCGATGCCAAACAAGTCGGCAGGAGTGGGGGGGGGCGGCGGCGGGCCATGGAGCGAGTCGAACGTCAGGATCGCGTTGCCGATCGCCGTGAAGATCAGGGCGACGCCGAACACAAAAGGTATCGGTGACCCCCGACGCCAACGCAGCCCACCGACCAGGCATATGACACCGGCCGCCAAACGGAAGGCGGTACCTACCCAGCCGTTGATCTGATGCAACTGCAGAGCCGGGGGGCCACCTACGAGCAACCACCCCAAGTAGGCGGCCAGCAAACCACCCATGACCCCGAACACGATCAAGTCGGGTCGCGCCCGTAATCGTTCAAGCAACAACCAACTCCCCGAGAGCGTCGACGGAATGGCTCTCTGCAGCTCTCCCGCCGCTTGGGAGTCTCCTGACGGCTCCAGGAATGATGGTACCGGAGGCTCTGGCACCGCTCCACCGCCGAGGTCACCGTGCGACGACGATCGTTCGGCCTGGTACCGCCGGGCCCGAGAGGGGGCAACCTTGCCAACTGAGGCAGGGCGCTGGATGGCGCCGTTCGCTCGCCCGGTCATGACGGGGGCTGTGGCTCGGGTGGCCAACGCTTCGGAAGAGTCCTCACGGTGACCCTTTCGCTGACGAGCTCGTCGTCCAAGATCCTGGCCGGCACCAGTCGCCCGGGATCATCCCGCCGCTCGGCGATCGCTACCCGTCAAGGCTAACTGTTTCCCTTCCCGACCGCATTGGGGCTAGCACCCACGCGGCAATTGAAGCTAGTCGCCACAGCCCGCCTGGAATGCTGATGTGGGCATTGCCACGAACGCCCCGGGAGTGGCTGACATCCAATCCGTCAACACCTTGCAATGCCTTCTGTCGAAGCAGTCAGGAACTCCTAGAGGCTCAAATCCAGGCCTGCCCCGGCTCCCTCGTGGTGCCGGCGGGCTCGGGATTTGGTCCTCGCGATCATCGAGCACCCCTCCCGGCGGGAGACAGGACCGAAGTGAGGGCGCCGGAACACAGCCACCTCAAGGACTCCAACGAGCTGGCTTTCATCCGCCATTTTCTATCGGTGGTCGGCCATACGTTCTGAGAAGTCTTCAATCTCGCGGTGAGCCGGATGTCTCGCGGTTGGCCGCTTGCCCGCCGTCCGCCGGCGGTCGATGGTCCGCTGGGAATAGTCGCGTCTCATGGCCGTTGTCGAGGGGCACTGCGATCCCGACGGTGGTCCCGACACCGGTCGGGCTGAGGACTGAGAGTTGGCCACCGAGCGCCTCGACGCGGTCCCTTAGCCCAACGAGCCCAGAGCCTTGATCGAAGCTGGCGCCACCACGCCCGTCGTCGCGAATCTCGATAACCAGCATGCCCCCGCTAACTTCCGCGTCGACCTCGACATCGGAGGCCGCAGCGTGCTTGACCGCATTAGCCAGCGCCTCGGAGACCACGTAGTAGGCGGCGAGCTCGACCTCTTCGGACAGCCGTTGGTCTACTCGGACGTCGAGGTGGACCTGGATGGCGGTGCGGCGAGCCAACGCACTGAGCGCAGGCTTCAGTCCGCCGTGGGCCAGCACTGGCGGGTGGAGGCCGCTGGCGATCCCGCGAAGCTCATCGACCACCTCGTCGATTTCGGACGCCACGTCCTCGAGCTGCCGGGCCAGTTTCTTAGCGCCGGGTACCACCGAGGCTTGAGCAGTGCGCAGCCGGAGACCGAGAGAGACGAGACGCTGCTGGGCGCCGTCGTGAAGGTCACGCTCGAAGCGGTGGCGGGCGGTGTCTGAGGCGGCCACGATCCGTGCCCGTGACGCCATCAGCTGCGCTCGGCTCTCCGCATTCGCGATCGCGGTCGCGGCCAGCTCGGTGAAGCCGGCAAGCCGCGTTTCGGTCTCCGGAGGCGGTCGGTCGTGAGTCGTAGAGGCCGCGATGTAGCCCCACAGCCGCCCCTCGACAGTGATCGGTGCGGCGACGGATGAACTAATGCCGTATTCGAGCGCCACGGGATCATCCACATAATCGATCCGAGCCGGGCACCCACTCTCGCGTACCAGCCAGCTCAGGCTCGTTTCGACTACCGGACGGCGCAACCCGACCGGTAGCGCATTTTCTGTCGCGTTGCTCGTGGCGAGGGTCGTCACCGTCTCGTCTGCCTCGTAGCGGACCACAAACGCGCCCGCAACCGCAAGCAGCCGGCCGACTTCCTCCGCCACCGCGGTGAAGACCTCGGGCGGCGGCGCTCCTGCCGCGACCAGCATCGCCACTCGCCGCAACGCGGCTTGCTCATCCGCGATCGTGCGCAAGTCCTCGCGAGCCTCTGCGTTAGCCAGCGCGGTTGCGATCAGCTCGCTGAACTGCAGCAAACGGTCCTCGCTGCCCGGGGACACTGACCGCTCCTTTGACCAGGCCGCACGAACGACTCCCCACAGGCGGCCCTCCACGAAAATCGGCGCTGCTGCAGCGCCGCCGTAGCCAAGCGCGTTCAGCTCGTGGCCCGGCGAACCCGGTTCCCCTTCGAAGCCGTCTGTTCGGGCCGGGCCGCCGGTGCGCAGGACCCGGTCGACCGGGCCCCCGGCGAGGGGAGTCCGGCGGTCACCCACCGCGGTAAGGAGCGGCAGCGTGGCGACCGACCCAACCACGGTTACCATGCCGTCAGGTTCTAGGCGCAGCAGCGTGGCAGTGTCGAACTCGAGGATCCGCTTGGTCTCGCTGGCCATCGCAGTGAACACCTCAACCGCAGTCACACCTTGCGCGACGAGCGTGGCCACGCGCCGCAGGGCGGCCTGCTCGTCAGCGACCGTGCGCAGCTCCTCGCGAGCCTGAGCATTCGCGATCGCGGTGGCAACGAGTTCGGTGAAACCGGCCAGCCGGCCCTCGATACTCTCCGGCAGCCGCTCCTCCCGCGTGGAGTACACGTTCATGAGGCCCCACAGCTGACCCTCTACGCGGATCGGCACACCGATGGCCGAGCGCACCCCAGCAGCAACTGCGGCCGCTGCCGCCGGGCCGGCGTCCTTGCCATAGCGATCAATCCGTGCCGGTCGGCCCGTCTCGAAGACGAGTGTCGGCACGTTCGGTCCCCCGAGGATCTCCCGGGTGCCTACCGGCACCACCGGCGAGCCGGACCTGGCCCAGGCCGCGACGACCGTCCGAGCTCCCTCCGCGTGGTAGCGGCTCATCGCCGTGTAGTCGACGCCAAGCACCCGCCCGACCTCGGCGGTCACCGCCGCGAACACGTCTTCTGGCGGGACTCCCTCAGCCACCAACGTGGCCACCCGGCGCAGGGCGGACTGCTGTTCAGCGGTCGCTTGGCGGTCGCTGATGTCGCGCACGGTGGCGATTACCATGCCGCCACTGTCGGTCTCCAAGGGCGTCAGGCTGATCTCCACGGGGAACGTCGCGCCTCCGTGTCGCTGCGCCTTGAGATCCAGTCCGACACCCATCGGTCGAGCTCGCGGATTCTGCATGAATGAAGCCCGATGGGCCATGTGGATCGTCTGGAGCGTGTCTGGCAGCAGATGCTCTACGGGTTGCCCTAGCAGCTCGGCTCGGCCATATCCGAAGAGCTGCTCTAGCTGGCGGCTGACCCAGGCCACGCGCCCTTGGACATCAACCACGACGATGGCGTCGGGGGATTCTTCGGCCAAGGTCCGCATCACTGCTTTGGACAGGTCGCCCACGGGAGTCGCCGCGCGCCGCAGATCCGCCTGCTCGTTGGCCTGCCGCTTACTTGGCCTACCCACTAACGCGTCCGCCCCGACAGCAGTTGTGCCCTCCGCGGGAAACGGCCGACGCCACCGTTTCCACGCTAGCGGGAAGCCTCGGCACCAGCTACAGCACGCCGGCTGTGTCCGGACCTGGCTGACACTTCAACTCTGGTAGTGAATGCCAACCTTCTTGACGATCGCATCCGTGAGCGACGTCGAAGGCCCATCAGCTGATGCGCCTGAAGGGTGTCATGGCGGCTCCTGTCCGCTAACCAGGCAGATCCAGGATGTCATCCCGCCGTGCGGCAACGGCACGTTCTTAAGGTAACGCTTTCTAGTCGCCAACCGCATTGGGGCTAGTGCCCACTTCACAATTGAAGCTACCCGCCACAGGCGATGTCACAGGGAGATCGGCGAGGTTCCACCGGCAGAGTTCGAAGTCACCAACTACCGTCAGACAGAGGCCGCCGGGGCCGATGAATCAAAGCGGAAGAGCGTCTACGAAAACCAGCACGGTTCATTTCCTAGTCTTCGCCATGCCTCCTACGGTCCTCGACCGGGATCGCCACATCGGGTCGCCCTCGTGACCAGGAACCGGCCGGCCAGCAAATTACGCATCGCGTAGCCGAAGCGTTGAAACGTCCCACCCCCCTGGTGCGTGCAGGCACGCCGGTGCGCATTCCGGGCGAGATCAGACGTCGGGGAGCCTGTCCTGAACTCAAACCGCCCGACACCAGGGCGGGCAGGCAACGGTGAGGCCCCGTTCACACCTGCACGGGATGCCGGGCATCGGGCCAGGCAACCGCGCGGCACGCCCTCGACGCCGACGCGCCATCGGTCCCGTCCCGTCAGGAAGTCGCTTCGGGAGCGTCCAAGGTGCGATGTTGGACGTTGGACTGATTACCTTTCTTCTTACCTTTCTTCGGCCCCTGACCGGCCATCGGCCCCGTTGGCCGTGTGTTCCGCCCGGTGTACACCCAGGTCCAATGGGCCGAATCGATGCCGGAACAGTAAATAGGCGACGACCCCGGCAAGCGTCGGAAGCCAGTAGGAACCGACGCGGTACGCGAGCGTTGCCACTACCGCGTTACTCGCGCCGACGCCTGCAAGAACCAAGAGCCCACTGAGACTTCCCTCCACGATGCCAAGCCCTCCGGGAGTGAGCGGAAGCAAGGCGAGGACGGTGGTCGCCGCGTATGCGAGGAGGACGAGGGACGGATGGGGCCGAGCACCTGTCGCCCGCAGGGCACACAGAAGACTGAGGTAGTCAAAGCCGATGCGACCAACGACTAGTACCACCGCCTCGAACAAGTGTTGACCGAGCACGGACCGGATGGCATCGCGCTGGCGCAGCAGACCGGCAGCCACGTTCGTCGCGGGCTGGTGGTGCCCCGGTCGGTGGTTCCAGACACACTGCGCCGCCTTGCCGATCTCCTCTAGCGGTCGGTCGGTCGTCAGAAGGACCACCCCGCCGACAGCAAGCAGGGCGAACGCCACAAGGCCCAAAATGGCCGTATGGACGAGGCCTCTGCTCACTTGCGACCCACCGAGGATGGCTGGCAGGGCGAGGAGTGGAAGGGCGAACAGGCCACCGACTGCGAGCAACGAGGCGGCACTGAGCCCGGCCGTCGCCCTTGCGGGGTCGATATCCGTCGTGGACAGCATGGCGAACTGCGCGGCAGCACCGGCCGCGTCGCCGCCAGGCAGAACGTTGGTGACGCTGTTGCCGGCCAGCCCTGCGGTGACGACGGCGAACCAGCTCTTGGTTCCGAGACACAGTCGCTGGAGCCCAAAAGTGCAAGCAAAGCTCGCCACCTCCACTAGGACCATGCCTGCGAACCAAGATGGGCTGAGCTCGGTGAGGCGTGGCCAGGACGCCAAGACCCGGGCCAGTTCCGGCAGCACCACGTAGAGCGCCACGCCACTGACCACCACTGTCAGAATTCGCTTTATCCAGCCCCTTCGCGAGCTGGGCCACACCGTGTGCCGCTCGGCTGGTGCCGGCAAGGGGTTCTGCCCCAAGTCGCTCATCCTCCGACCATGAGGGTTCTCCGACTCGATCACTCCCGCCGCTCCGCCGGTCCGCGATCGGGGTCAGCTGTCCGCGCCACCGAAAAGGCCGCACGGCACGCCCGTTAGCTTGCCGCGCCGAAGAGGACACCGCTCGATCTCCGGAGCGTCACCGACATCACCAGACTCCAGATGCCGTACGCCAGGCTGAAAAGGCCGAAGAGCAAGGCCAGCGAGACAGCACCGATCCCCGGGCGAGCGAAGAGGACGACGCCGAAGGCGATCGACACCAGGCCGCCGAGGCCGAACAGGGCCCGCTGACCGGCGGTCTCCCCGGCGGCAAACGCCAGCGCGAATTCCCAGATGCCCCCTACGACCGCCCACAAACCGATGCAGATGGTGAGGGCATACGCGGTTATGCCCGGCCACACTAGTGCGACGACGCCCGCGGCGACATCGATGAGGGCCAGTAGGAGGTGCCCCACGACCGGACCGGCGTCGTCACTCGAGAACGCGGTCACTGCCTGGAAACCGGCGTCGACGAACGCGGCGACGGCGAAGATGAGGACCAAGGCATAGACCGTGACGCCGGGCCAAGCGATGGCGATGATCCCGACAATCAGGGCTAGAAGGCCTCGGAGGAGCAGGGAGTTGGAAAGTGAGCTCATTGGTCGTTACTTCCTCGGGAGTGGTCAGTGGGTAGACAGACGATGCGTGCCCCCTATCACATTGCGCGAACTGGGACCCGGTCCGCATCCCGCGCTCGTGTGATCACTCCTGTCATCCTCAACATCTTCGTTCTCCCGCCGCTCGTCGACACGCCCGGCGTCATCCCATCCTGATCACGAGGCGCCGCTCCGAGCTCCGGTGAATGCGCATTCGTGGGATCCGGTGGGCGGTCGGCACCGCGCCTCAGACGCCGCCGGAAAGGAATACGCGTTTCGGTGATTCGCTCACCCGAGCCCTCGGATCATCGTGAAGCATCTTCCGAAAGAGGCGCTTAAGACCCGATTGAGAGGTGAAAGGTGTCGACTGAACGGCAGAAGAAAGCCGCTCCCCGCAGCATCGAAAGGGCGCGCGAAGTCAAAACGGTGAGCGAGCAGGAGGCGAACATCGCGCCGTCGCCCACGGTGCCTATCGACCGGCTCCCGGCAGACGATTTCGCCTTTCCGGAACAACGGAAAGAACCCCTGATCGATGCCAACCATGTCCGCAATGCCATTGCTCGGTTCGACCAAGTCGAAGGCGTGACGGACTTGGATCGCGATCACGCGTGGGATCGCATTACCGCCGCTGCCGGCCAGTTCGGTATTGCGATCAACGAGCAAGGTTGGCGCGACCTCTTCGAGGCCCGTATTGAGCACCAAGGCTGATCTGGCGCCGACACCGATCCTGTCCGCAAAGAAATGGCAGGAGTAGGACTGCCTCATCGGTGTCAATCACGTCGCCGGGGTGCTTCCTTTTTCGAAGTGCAGCGAACGAGTCGCCGAAGTCTGCTCTCAAAAGATCTTGCAAGCGGTCGTGCTCGTCGCTGTGAAGAAGGACATCAAGGTTCAGCTCAAGTGTGATCCGCCACTCGATGCCACATGGGTCGTCGTCAACGACGGCGGGATCACCCGACCGGACTGGTCCCGACTTAAGACGAACACTCATCGCCATGGAGGATGCCCTCAGCATCCGCCGACGAGACCCGGGCACGTCGAGGGAGATCACGTATTGACGGGTTTCGTTAGCAGGGCGAGAACGCTACAGGTGGCCCGTCCTACACGAAGGGAGCGCAATGCGCATGATCTGCCATCTCGTAGTCGACCCTGTTCACATGGTCGAGGCATCTAAGGATCTCCACCGCGATGCGGCACTGGGAGTGGTCACATAGGACCACGGGCTCCTGGTACTCGTGGTCAGCGAATATTCCCTCGATGGCTCGGCTGAGCAGAAGCAAGTCGTAAAGGTACTTGGTCACGACCAGAACACGGCCATTCCAGCATGCGGATGCGAACTGGCATGCGGCGAGCCCCTCGATCTGGAACTCCCTGATGCCGTTCTTCTCCCGCTTCAGCCGGAGGCGCACATCTTGTCGCCGCATGTACTCATCTTGAGCGCGTGAACGGCGGCCGGCATCCCGCGGATACGTATCGTTGACCGGCGACGCTCGGATCTCCTTACACATACTCCTTCCTCCGCATCCACATCAAGGTGAACCAGCCGAGGATCGGTGGGATATACGCCGAGAACAGACGGTCGACGAAGACGGCGGCGGTCGCCGTCTGTTTTCCGATTCCACCCGCAGTCAGCACCAGGATGAGTCCTGCTTCGGCGACGCCCATCCCTCCGCCCGCTGGAGACGCGGACGCAACGACGCCCGCCATCGTCATGGCGATGATCAGCCCGGCCACGGAGAGGTAGGCGCCGAAGGCATGCAGCGCGGAGCCCAATGCCAGTGCCAAGCACAGCTGGGCCGCGACCCGACCACCGAGGAGTTTCGCCAACTTGCTCGGTCGGCTCGCGACCTCCTTCAGGTCTGCTCGCACGACCGACAGCTGGTCTCGAAGCTTGCCGAAGACAAGCGTGCGCCACTTTGGGACGGCGGCGATGATCACGACGACGAGCCCCACCACAAAGACGACCGCGAGGATCACCAAGAGAACTTTCGAATGGTTGCCTTGGTGCAAGGCGTTCTTGAAGTGGAAGGAACGCCACGCGATGGGAATGGATATGAGGAAGAGGGCGGCTTTCGCCAGCAGGCTGGATGCATTCACCACGACCCCCGAAGTCACTGCGACGGTCGTGTCGTATCCCTGCTGTTGGAAGAAGCGGATCTGGGTGGCGGCGACGGACGCCTCGCCCGCGGCGAGCACCGCAAAGGAATTGGCCACCTCGAGCCCGACCGTACGCCCGTAGGGAAGGGCACCGGGGACGCTCCCCACGTCGGACAGTGCGCTCCCGAGGACGCTCCCCCCGCACAAGAGGGCACACACGACGACCCATCCCCAGTGCGCCTTGCCGATGGTGCTGACGGAGTGCGAGGCATTGATCAGAACGAGAATCAGGGCCCAGCCTCCGAGGAGGGTCCCAACCGCCACCAGCACCTGCTTCCAACTCATGCGCCGGGGCTCGACCAGCTCGGGGGTCTCGATGTGCGCGGTGTCCGCCGCCTGGGTTCGAACCTGGTCCAACAGGTCCTTCTTCCCTGCCAGCGCGAACGTGATGCTCGGATCGAGTCCGGCGCGTCGGAGGTGGGCCAACGCTCCCTGCAAGGTCTCGGTCGGGACGACTCGAACGGCTGACCCCACGACGCGGTCCACCCCGACGGAGAGGGCGAGCGTCGCGATGGCTGCGGCGAGGTCCTGGTCGAGGACGAAGCGGCTGGCCGCCGAAGCCCCCAACCGGAAATCGCTCATCGTCAACCATCCGCCATTCGGATCGACGATGATGGTGCGCGGGCTCAGCGCCCCGTGCGAGATGGCGGCATCCCGAAGCTTCAGCAGCTGTTCGAAGAGGTCGTCGAGTTGCCGGTCAGTAATCTCGGGAATATCGACATCGGCCAGCGACAGCCCCCCCGGTGCCAGGGTGATCAAGACGGCGTCGCGGCTCGGACCGAGCGTCGAAGCAACCCTCACCTCGGGCACCCGAGCTCCGGCCCTGTCGGCAAGCAGGGTGACGGACGCCTCGTGCTCGACCTGTTGAATGCGGGTCACGGCCGGCATCGGACCCGCGCCCCGATAGAAGACGGACCGCCACAATTTGCTGAAGAGCTGCGCTTCCGCGGCATCTCGTCCGTAGAAGGTGATCGAAAGCTGCGGATCGTCGCCCATGTCGGCCACGTAGTGGGCCGGGCCCCAGGTCTGGTAAGGCGTCGGGGAGACCGAGACGGGGGCGAGCCCGATGGTCCCGAGCAACGCCCTTACCTCCTCGCCGGAGGGGAGCCCGAGCGGAGAGCCGAACGCGAGGTGGACGGCGGCCGTCACTCCCCAGCCGATCGCCATGCTTCCGAGCACGTTGACCGGCAGGCCCTGCCCGGCGACGACCGTGGCCAGAACCGCGAGGGCCAACATGAACTCGATGAACCGCTGGACCGTTCGTGCGAGGTATGGCAGTGCGGCGGTCGCTACCGCGACGGCGATGGCGATGTGGAGCACCGGAAAGCTTCGGCTGTAACCGTGGAGGCTGGCCACGTCGGGCCGACCTGCCGCCGACCCCAGCACCAGGACCAGCACGCCAGTCACGATCAGTGCTCCAATCGCTGACGCAACCACATCCCTCAGCCCTTGCCAGCCACGTGCTCCGTGCCAGCCAGTCGCTGCCACCGCAAGACCGAGGATGATTGCGACGGTCCCCCAGGAGCCGAAGATCCACGAGACGTCCACCAGCCACCGCACGCCGTCGGGCGGCGAACCGAGCACCCGTTGAACCGTGACCTCCGGGTGCAGGTTGGCACGGACGATTTCGACGGAACACAGGACCGCCAGGGAAGCGAGGATGAGGCGGGTCGCGTCCGAACTCCGGCGCCGTCGCCGGCCGTCTCCGATCGGGGCGAAGACGATCGAGCGCCAAGGGTGCACCTGGGGAGACGGCGGTGTGGCGACCCGTCCCTCGGCCAATCCATCGGACCTGCGCGTCATCGCCATTTCGCGCCGAGGCTATTCCTCCGATGTCGCCGCGTCCCTTGTCGGCGTTGCACCACGACCGGATGGGTAAGACCGTGAAGGGCCGCACCCAGGGTCTTCTGACCGGACAGCCGTGGGCCGCTGGGTCGGTTCCTCAACGTTGTGGCTCGCTCAGCGCAAACGCTGCTGGCCTTCGGGCGAGTCATGTCGGGATGTTGACCCGTCCTGCCGTAGGGCCTTGGATGCGGGGCACGCCATCGACAAAGGTGATCGGGTCGAGATGCATCGAGCGACCCCCGCCGTGCTGAGCCGGGCTGTTGCTCGACCAGGCGGCGTACACCATCAGCAGGTGACCCTCGAAGGTGGTGAAAAAGGCCTCGCCACCAGGACCAGTCGTTTCGCGGTCGGATGAATAGAGACTGTGATCGACCGGCTCGGCACAAGGCCCTTGGGGAGAGCTGCACACAGCGTACCCCACCGCATACTTGGCCGAGGACCAGTCGTTTCCGGAAAAGAAGAGGTAGTAGAGGGATCCGTTGCGGACCATGGAGGGGCCTTCGACGATGCCCGCCTCCCAGGCCTGATCATCGATGAGCAGCCTGACCGCTGGTCCAATCAGCGTTGTGCCATCTCCACTTAACCGCTCGGACCACAGCTCGCTCCTCATTCCACAGCAGTTTCCATCGCTCTTCCAGAGAAGGTACTTCTGACCGTTCCGGTCGACGAAGACGTCCGGGTCGATGTCCCCACCCAAGGCCGTCTGACACAGAAGTGGATGCGTCGACTCATCGGCAAACGGTCCGAGGGGGGACAATCCTTCCGCGCGAGAAATGCATTCGAGGTCGTTTGCCTTGTCTGCCGTGGCATAGAAGAGGATGTAGTCGGGGCCTTGCTGGAGAACGCTCGGCGCCCAGGTCAGTCGGAGAAGTCGGCTGGACAGCGCCCACTGTGGTAGCTGAGGCAGGGCGTCAGGACCATTCGCCCAAGTCGATAGGTTCGTCGACTGAAAGGTCGGAAGATTCTCAGTGGCGGAGTTGGTTGCGTACGCGTAGTAGATGCCCTTGCTAGACAAGATGAAGGGATCGGGAAAGTTCGTGGGCATGACAGGATTGTTGATGGTCGTTATCGAGCCGGAACTCTGATCGAACTCATTCCAAAACTCCGAGGAAGTCGTCGATGAAGCCGCTGCCGGAGATGAAGCCATGAGCCAGATGGCACCGACGATGAGGGCCACCACTCCTAGGAGCGCGACTGCGGCGGCGGGTCGTTGCTCCTTGTTCACAGTTCTAGTTGGGAAGCAGGACGACCGTGCTGGCGCTTGATTCGGTGGAGAGTGGGTTTGACGAGGCGGGCACGATCAGCACGAGCCGACCGTTTGCCAGATTCGAACGGTTCGACTGGGCAACGTTGACAGTGGCGAACTGGGTCTTCGCCGTCAGGACGACACCAATCTGGCCGGCCTTCGTCTCGACGCCCAGCTCGTCAGCCGATATCGACGAGATGAACCCAAAGAAAGCCAGTTCGTAGAGCGATTCGGGCGACGGAGATGGCGTTTTCGGGGTCGCCGTTCGGGTCGGTTTGGACGCCGGAGTTGCCGTGCCCAGAGGAAGAGCCCCGTTGTTGGCTTGCTGGATGGCTTGGCTGAACGTGGATGGTTTCCCCGTGCTCGCCCATCCGATTAGGAGGCCGCCGAAGAAGGCAGCCACAATGCCAATGCAGACGGCGAGCTCCAAGAGCCTTGCATCCCGCAGGAATCCCAATATCGGCGTACTCACTTCGCCTTCTTCGATCATTGCTACCCCCGATGCTGGAGTTCAACTACCGGACCGTTCGGATTTCGAGGAGGGCCGTCCTCCAGAGGTGGCCTTCGCCCGAGAATCGGCTGGGCTGCGCTTCTCCGCTTTGTTCGGTCACTCGGCGCTCCATCTACTCTGCGTCTGCAGCGCTCCAGCGGACATCCCGCGATTCCGGGTTCTGGAGCGTGAAACCTTCGCCTCTCCTGTCCGTCTCTCCCGGTGCTCACGTTCCGTCGCTGCTCGAAAGCAATGCAAGGGAAGCACCTGGCCAATGGACGCAAGAGGCACGTTCTGCCCGCAGGATCACGTCGAGTCGGTGTCTACGACAGTCCGTCAGGCTCGCTCGCTCGCTCCCATGTTTGGCCTGCAAGCTCATGGGCTTTCCATGGACCCAAACGCGATCGACCTCGATGCTCTCCCAAGCTGAGGGCATGGTGATCGGCCCTTCGAGCCATGTGTCCGGGGCCCCCGCACCAAGGTGAAGCCTTGGCAAGCCGTAGATAAGGCTGGTCAGAAACCCGTCGAGGTTGGCGAAGAGCGGACCAACACGAGGTCGATCAGGAAATCGGACGCGATTGAACTCGCTCGTCTCGGAGAAGGATGGCGTGATGAACTCCGCGTACCCGGCCTCAAACAGGTCGGTCGATCGCGATCGGTCTCCGAGGCGCGCAGCGTAGACACCGAGCAGTGACGACAGCAAGGGGTACGGTCCACGAGCGAACGTCTCGATCCCATGGATTGAATCGAGGGCTCGCAATCCACTCACGATCACCGGGCCTTCGACCAGAGGAACGGTGCCGACTCGCACGCCCAAGAAGCCGTTGGACAAATAGGCGGGAAGGTATTCGGGCCTCGGCCGCCTGAGGGGGGCGGGCTGAGGGGAGCTCCAGACCCATTCTCGCTTCGCGTCTCAGCAGATCGCGACATATGCCTCCTCTTTTGGCCTCACCGGTCCACTTTGAAATGGATGAATCTCCGACCCAGTCTGCAGCTGATCTGAACACAACCGAGGAGCGCAGCCGACGCATCAGCGGCGAGATCGATCGATGAATACCGTGCACTCATTCCTCGACTCTTGTCACACGATCATGCACGACTCCTCATCATGAGGATCGGCCATCATGGTGGACACGGACATCACCAATACGCGTGAAACTGGCGACGCGGCTTGCCTCCGGATGCTCGCCGATGAGCGCATCGACGTTGTGGGTGTCAAGAAGGCCTGTGGGTACTCAAACCTTCACGAGGGCAGAGCCATCGCCCGCCGTCACCTCAGTGCTGCGCAACTGCCCCGCAACTATCGACACGGCGATCCGCCAGAAGGTCGTCCGATTCGCCGGCGTTCCTGGGTGATGAGCTGGCTGCGGATCTTCGAGCACCTGATGGTGATGGCTTCGCTGTCGCCAGCTGTGGAGAGCGCACCCTGATCAAGGATGGTCCCACTCGAGCTCGTCCCTTGACTCTGGCCCCTTCAGACGGCCTCCGAGCGAACGCTGCGGGCTAGGTGGGGCACCACGTCACGATTGGAGAAGGTGTTATGACCGCCCTGCCCGGAGTCAACATTCTCTGCTCGGAATCGGCGAACTGTGGCGATCCGAGTTGTCGCCGCTCTCGGACACATGATGTGGCTGTCACTGCCCTAAGAACCGCTTCCTTTGGTTCGGGCTCACTCGTGCCGGCCAGCGGGTCAGTGTTCGTCCCAATGTCCGTCGTGCGCGGCGTGACGATGATGGTCGTGAACGTAGTCGTCGTGGTCGAAGTGGCGCACCACTTCGTGACCGCAACCGGGCCCGTGAACGTGGGGATGATCTGCGTGGACGACATGTCCTTCGAAGAAGCACTCGTCCCAGTGGTCCCCGTGGGCATGGTGGACATGTCCTTCGTGCAGGTAGTCGGTATGGTCGCCGTGTGGCACGGCGACGTGCCCACAACTCGCGCCGTGCGTGTGCTCGTGCACGTTATGGACTTCGTGGGTCGTGCTGGTCATGGGACTCGGCCCTCCTCCTCGTTCGCTCACGTCCGTTCTCTTGATTGCGCTCCTCGGAGTGCGCTTGTCGCCCCCGAACATGATGCGTCGTTACGCCGGCTCCCGCATCCCGCGGATACGTGAGGAGGGAGCGTGTCAAGCTTCGCAGGCAGGCCCAAGCAAAACAATTACTGGGCCAGAAATTCTCCGGTACCCGACTGGAGCCGTCGGTGGTGACGCGGTCTTGTTCGTCGACACTCCTCAAAAGCCTTGCACCTCTCGACCCTGTCTCTGCCCCTTATGTCATTCGATGCGACTCGACCTGCGATTGCGTTCACGAGCCCGGCGCACGGAGGATGGACAATTCGGGCCAAGGCGCTGTCATGAACGGCGTGGAGATTCCCTCACCATTGGCGCTCCTCGCTGATCCTTCCGTCACCGGAGTAAGCGGCCAACTCCATATGTGACTGACGCTGCAACGATGGCGGCAAGCAACTGCCGGCCGGCAGTGCGCCAAACGCCCTGCCCTGAGAATGAGCCGATGGTCGCGCCCAGCGCGACAGCCGCAACGGCGCCGATGGCCACCGACATGAGAACTGCGGTCGTGCCGCTCGTAAAGAACCACGGCAGGAGCGGGAGGATCGCGCCGACTGAGAAGGAGAGGAAGGAAACCACGGCGGCCTGCCACGAGGAGCCGGGGTCTTCAGGATCGACGCCCAGCTCAAGTCTGGCGTGGGTATCCAGGGCAACGCCGGGATTGGCCATGAGGATGCGGGCCACGGTTTCGGCGTCTTTGGGTGGCACACCTCGAGCCCGGTACATACCGGCCAGCTCCCGCTGCTCACCAGCCGGATCCTCGGACAGCTCACCCCGTTCGACATCGATTTCGTGTCGCACCAGGTCATCGTGGGCTCTGACCGAAACCAATTCACCCGCGGCCATCGAAAAGGCTCCGGCAAGCAGCCCCGCTATTCCTGCGACCCGTACGGCAGAGGCATTGGTGCTTGCACCTGCCACCCCGAGAATCAGAGAGACGTTTGTAATCAGTCCATCCCCGGCACCGAGGACTCCCGCTCGAGCAGCACTGCCCTGTACGTCTCGGTGGCGCCCTCCACGCACGACGCCCGGCCTGAACAGACGACCCAGTACAGCTGACATCCTTCGGATGCCAGATTGTGCCGGTCGGGACGGAGGCTCGGCTGTCATCACTTGGATCACGCACTTACACCTTTGTCCTGGGGTTGACCATTGAAATCCCGCAGTCGCGTCATCAGGCTTGTGGGTGCCGAAAATGTCATCTGGCACAGCTGAACTGGTACTTCTCATCAGCAGTTGCGCCGACAACAATATGGAAAATCGGGGTCAACAGCGTGGAAAATCGGTCCGCAAACACCCCCGTCGCCCCTGGGTAGTCAGGTTTTGTCGGTACCCCACCATGGACCACTACGCCGACGCCTTCTACGTGGAGCCGGGACGATGCTTCCGGTTCGTGATGGCACCTGAACCAGGCCGAGGCGGAGCACCGATTCATTGTCCGCATCCGGCCATATGGCGAGGCCGATTCCGGGACGGGAGCCAGAAGTGGCACGTCGTGTGGTCGTGCGAGGGCCACGCTGACGGCATCATCGGTATCCGGCGCACACGACTCCATCACAACTGTGAGTAGAGGGGTTTCCTTTCGCATATTCTGGCCGCCATCAGAAGCACGACAGAACCAAGGACTGTGCCCGACTGGCTACGGGGACCAAAGATCGACACTTTCACATGTCGTCTCCCGTTCGTGCTTGGATTCGATGACAGTTTCAATCATCGAATCGAATGGCCCGGTCAGTACATGGAGTATGCCGATCAACAGACCTTTGGCTCAGCGACCTTCGTGAACATTCGAATCTTCAATGCACCTCTCGCTGACGACCTGTTTTGGCCTGCGAATATGCCGGTAGCCATTCGCCACTTCTATGGAGGTGACATCGGTCCACCCCCGGCAAAAGATCAAAAGAGAACACTGCTCGAACAGTGGGTGACGTTGGAGACCCCTGGTGCTCTGCTGGATGGGGAGAACCCTGAAGATGCTGCATACACATTTCACAGGTGTCTGAGGGTTCTGAACGGTTTCCTACAAGCGCTCGGACTTTCCAGATCCGATGACCGACTCCGCTCGGTAAGCGCCAGGGAACTACGCCCCATCGTCATCATCGGTGCCATTGCCGAGGATCTTCAATGGCACCTTGTGTCGGAGATGTTGATGCACCCGGATGCCAACGAGCGTGGAATTGGGAAGAAATCGGTGCACGTGCATCTGGCGAACCTGAACGCCGCAATCTCCGCCATTAGCAATGAAGAGCCATTCATTCCGTCACGACAATGGCGGTCACGTGCCCAACGCAGGCGCTACGAGGGGGACGCAGCGGATTCAGTTATCAGCTTTCAGGTCGCCGCTGAGACATTGCTCTACGAGACTTGGCGCATGGTCATGGTTGACGAGGGCGCATCCCAAGCTGATCTGTACGTGAAGATGCGAGAGGAGTTGCCATTCAAGATACTCCTCGTTCGTGAGCTTCACGGCAAGCTTGGTGGCAGTTGGGATACGACGTTGCAGCGCACCGCAATCGGAGATTACTGGACAAAGCTATATTTGAATAGGAATCGAATTCTTCATGCGGGCTATCAACCTCACGATGGTGATGCCGAAGATGCTGAGTCAGCCTTCTCCTTGCTTGAAGGGTTCCTCGAAGAACGGTTGCGAGCGAATCTCAGGTCGTATCCTCGTACGTTGCTCGCAAAGTTGGGGACAGAGGAGCTTCAATCACGGGGTTGGATGACGAAGTGGATGAGTGGCTTCGTGAAGCAGGTCGACTCGGAACCAGGAGCCTTCTACCTTCCGTGGGATGCGGCGGGCCGTGAGCGCCCGTGAAACACTCAGCAGCCTGCGTTGGGCGCCTAGCGTCAGTTAGTTTAGCTGGCCGCGAGCAGTTCTCGCCTCCAGCGCAGATAACGCGACTCTGATCCGGCAGCGGTATGGGTCACCACTATGAGGTCCATCCGGCCCTCAGGTGCTCAATGTTGATGCCGCGCCTCGACAGCTTCGTCGTGTAGATGCTCTCCGTACTGAAGTGCTTGGAAAGCGCCGTCGCGATGCCCACCACCAATAGGGCCGGAAGAATCAGGGAGAAGTTCCCGGTCATCTCGACGGCACTGGCCGTCGCCGTGAGGGGAGCCTGAGCGGCGCCACCGAAAACGCCTCCCATGGCCACAACGGCGAAGACCGCAGGGGAGCTGACGCCGTGCCCGAAGACGTGCTGAACGACCGACCCATAGGCCATCCCGGTCATCGCGCCGATGAAAAGCGACGGGGCGAACACGCCTCCCGATCCGCCGATGGAGAGCGTCAAACTAGTCGCCACGATTTTTGCCGCCAGTAGCACGAGCAAGAACCACAGCACGTAGTGGCCCTCGATCGCTCGCTCCATCACCGGATAGCCGACGCCGTACACCTCTGGAACCGCCAAGAGGACAATTCCCAAGGCGATGCCACCGACAGCTGGGCGTGCCCACTCGGGCCGCCGCCGCCAGAGCGCGTCCGCGGTGTCCTCCATTCGGTAGAGCACAGACTTGAAGGCCCAGCCCAAAAGGCCGCACACCAGGCCGAGGACCGCCAGGAGAAGGAAAATGGCAGGTTGTTGGACAGTCAGTCCATGCGGAAGGGTGGCGAAGAAGGGCGCCGATCCGAACACCGCTCGACTCACGAGATCGGCTGCCACCGCGGAGAGAATCGTCGCAAACAGGGCCTCGATCGAGAATGTGCAAAGGATGATCTCGAATCCGAAGAAGACTCCTGTGAGCGGTGCGTTGAACGTCGCTGCGATCCCTCCGGCGGCACCGCAGGCAACAAGTACTCGCAGCCCGTTTGCCGGCATCTTAAAGAACTGCCCGAGCGTCGACGCCGCGGCAGAGCCGATCTGTACGATCGGCCCCTCCCGGCCAACCGAACCACCCGTCGCGATGCAGACCGCCGATCCCAGTGCTTTGACGACCGTGACCGGGGGTCGGATGCGCCCCTCATTCTCGGCTACCGCCAGCATCACTTCGGGGACGCCGTGACCTCGGGCTTCCGGTGCAAACCGCTGGATCAATGGGCCGTAGAGCAGCCCGCCGACGACAGGGATGATCAAGAGGAACCACACACCGAGACCGGGGAAGTGAAGGCTCGGCACCCGGCCTTGCTGCCCGAACTCGGCGTATCCGGTCGCGAGCCAGGTGAAGCTGAGGATCATCGCTCGGAAGACCACTGCTCCGAGCCCCGAGATAGCCCCGACCGCCAGGGCGAGCGAGAGCAGGCCGAGCTCGGTCGACCGCACCGAGCGGACGATCGACCTGGCAGAGCGATCCAGTCGGTTGCCTAGAGGTCCCAACTGCGCTGCCACTCCTCGTCGGGGATCTCTCCTGCGGCCCTGCCAAACGCCTCGAAAGCCCTCACCAGGTTCCCCCGCTCGGACGTCGGCACGGCTCGCAAGATTTCCTCGATCTCTTCGCGACGACGCTGTGTGACGTCATCGACGAGCCGGGTCCCCTTCGGGGCCAGGTCGAGACGGACCTCGCGCCGATCATCCCCTGCTCGTCGCCGCGAAATCAACCGTTTCTCAACGAGCCGGTCACAGAGGCGGGTAGCGGTCGAGGATTCAACGCCGAGTGCGACCGCGAGGTCGCGCGGCCGCTGTGGCCCCCGAGATGCGAGAACGACAAGGGCCCGGTACTGCTGTAGCGAGACTTCTTGCTCATGGTCTGCGAGTGAGCGAGCCGCGACCGAGACGAGGACGCGGCTGGCCGTCATGACAGCGTCGGTCGCCTGGCGCTTCGTGGAGGAAGGAGTGGGGTTGGAGGTAGTAGAGATACAGATAGTGTATCTATGCAACTACCTTGTGCAAGCCGCACCTCTACGGACCGAGTAGCGAGGCGAGGCTCAGAACCGAACCCTGAAGGGCCACCGAGATGCGACCCGGCTGAACGGCACGCTCGCGTGCCCACAAAGCCCGTTTAGCCACGGTCGATAACTGACCCGCTCCCGGGCGTACTGGGGCAGTTCGGTGACGGCGAGTCCGTTTGAGTCTGGGGGAGCCACCGGTGCTCCCTCGGCTCTTCCCCTCCTGACACCCTGACTATGGATTGTCTGGGCGATGAAGAGTCTCAGCCGCCACCATGATTCCAATGCTGACTGGGTAGCCGGTGTGATCTTCACCCAGGTTGCCTCGGCCGCAAGTGACGGGGGCATTCAAGGGCGGGCTCAGAAGAGAAGTCTGACGTAGTCTCTACTGTCAGGTCTATGCCTCAAACGAAGTACGCGCAGTGCGGAGACTTGAGTCTTGCCTACCAGGTCGTCGGGGACGGTCCGATTGACCTGGTTGTCGCGTCATCGTTTATTAGCCACATTGAACTGGCGTGGACCGTGCCGCAGGTGAAGGCATGGTACGACCAACTCACGTCCTTCAGCCGAGTTCTGGTGTTCGATAAGGCCGGCGTTGGCCTGTCCGACCCTGTGCCAAAGGTCCGTTCACTCGACGATCGTGCCACCGAGATCGAAGCAGTGATGGACGCCGCCGGGTTCGATTCCGCCGTCATCATGGGCATTAGTGAGGGTGGCCCAGCCTCGATCTTGTTCGCTGCAACACGGCCTGGTCGGGTGCAAGCTCTCATACTCACAGGTACCTTTGCTGCATTCCCGTTTGGTGGCTGGGACGACCTGAGCTTGACCCCTGACGAGATTGTCGAACGCGTGCGCGCCACATTGGGTGACGCGTACACGCCATCCGCAGAACAGGTGGCACGGCTCCTCCAGATGGGCCCGCTGGTGCGCTCGAGCTGGGGCACCGGCGAGGCGTTGCAGATTCTGTTGCCATCGGTAAAGTCACTGGCGCAGCTTGGGATGCTCGAACGAATGAGTGCGAGCCCGGGCATGGCGCGAGCCACAGTCGAGGCCGTCTTCCGAATCGACGTCCGATCAGTGTTGGCGACGGTCTCCGTGCCGACGCTGGTCATTCACGCTAACGGTGATCCCATTCCCGTCCAAGGTGGCCGCTATCTCGCTGACCACATACCCGGTGCGCGCCTTTTGGAGGTTGACGGCCATGACCACGCACCATTCCTCACCGAGCCCGATCGGATCTCTCGGGCGATGGAGGAGTTCCTGACCGGCACCCACGGAGCGTCCAGAAAGGCAGACCGAGCACTGAAGACGGTGCTCTTTAGCGACATCGTGTCCTCCACTGCCCGAGCGGCCGCCATGGGTGATGAGCGC
This sequence comes from uncultured Acidimicrobiaceae bacterium, assembly GCA_963769905.1. GTDB lineage: Bacteria > Actinomycetota > Acidimicrobiia > Acidimicrobiales > RAAP-2 > Bog-756. The sequence goes on along the minus strand of CAVYNG010000001.1, from coordinate 138,236 downwards.
TGGAGAGTGCTGCTTCAGCGCTTCGATGAACTCACTACGGGTCTCGTAGATCGCTTCTGCGGAACGGTTGTGAAGAGCACTGGCGACGGTCACCTGGCCACTTTTGACGGACCGACTCACGCCATTCGCTGTGCGGAGGCCCTGAGGAGCGAGGCGGAGTCGCTGGACATCGAGATCCGCACGGGAGTCCACACCGGTGAGTGCGAACTCATCGGAGACGACATCGGTGGCATCGCGGTGCACATTGCAGCCAGGATCATGTCGCATGCGGACCCTGGTGAAATTCTCGTCTCGAGCTCGCTTCGTGACCTTGTCGTCGGATCGGGGATCGGGTTCGACGACCGTGGCTCACACGACCTGAAGGGTGTGCCAGGTCAATGGCAACTCCTCGCTGTCGACGCAAACGGCCCTGGAAAGGGAACTTCCGAGGCCGTGCTTGTATCGCTTCCGACACCCTCTCCGCGGACTGCCATGCGACGATCCGACCGTCTTGTGGCCACTGTTGCCCGTCATACCCCGTGGCTTCTCCGTGGCGCGGCGCGCCTCGCCCCCTCCGGCAGTAACTAAAGCGACTGTACCGAGGGTCAGGACGCTCGTACGCCACACGCGGTCGGACAGTTCATACAGACAAACGCACCCCGAGCCGGCAGCGACGATTGACGTAGCCCCCTGACGGTCCACCACTCCGGAGTGAGAGGTGGTCAGCGTGTGGGGTGCGTGCCCGAGCCAGGTCTGACCCCATTCAACCGGCTGACGTCCACTCGGACTGTCCTCAAGTCGATTCGTCGGCCTGGCTCGGACACGTACCCGACACCAGCCAGTCGGACGGAGTGACCTCATAGGAGCCTGCCGCACAGGCCCGTCGCTGTCCTGTCCATCGTTCCGGCGGTGCGGTGTCACCCACCCAGCAAAGGAAAAGATGACGATGACCACTATCGCGCGCAGGATCACCGGAGGGGTCGACACGCACCTCGACGTCCACGTGGCGGCCGCCCTCGACGAGCGGGGCTCCCTGCTCGGCGTGGAGAGCTTCGCCACGACAGCAGCGGGATACCGGAGGCTGCATTGTTGGCTCGAGAGCTTCGGGACCGTGGAGCTGGTCGGCGTCGAAGGCACTTGCAGTTACGGAGCGGGGCTGACGAGGCACCTGCACCACCAGGGGATCGGGGTCGTCGAAGTGGACCGACCCAACCGCCAGCGCCGGCGGCGCAAGGGCAAGTCCGACCCCCAAGACGCGGTCGCCGCAGCCCGGGCCGCCCAAGGGGGCGAGGCGACCGGGTTGGCCAAGACGAGAGACGGAAACGTCGAGTCCATGCGGGTGCTGCGGGTCGCCCGCTTCTCGGCCCGGCGCAGCCGGACCCAGGCCATCAACCAGATGCGGAGTCTCGTCTCGACCGCCCCCGACGAACTGCGGGCAGAGCTGCGGGACCTTTCCATCTACAAGGTCCTCGCCGTGGCCAGTGCCTATCGCCACACCGGGAAGACCGACGTGACGACCTTGACCAAGCTCGCGCTCCGCACGCTGGCTCGCCGCGCCCTCGCCCTCGAAGAAGAGGTCAAAGAGATCGACCGCATCTTGACGACCCTGGTGGCCGACACCGCCCCCGAGCTCAACGCCATCGACGGGGTGGGCACCGACGTGGCCTCGGCCATCTTGGTGGCCGCCGGCGATAACCCCGAGCGCCTGAAGAACGAGTCGACCTTCGCCAAGCTGTGCGGCGTCGCTTGGCCTGGCCGAAGCAGTCTCCGCAACGGTGGGCCAAGCTCGTACCCCGGTGCACCGTACGCGAGCGCGATCTCTTCGGTTTCCCGAGGCCGGGTGATCCCTACTGGGACGAGCAGACCCTGACCGACGTCGCGGCCCGCTACCCGGGGATCGACCTCGACCCCTACCGCGACGGTCGTCCGACGAGCGTGGAAGAGGGTCTTCGGGGGTAAGGGCCGGCCCGACCGTGGATCGAGGGTCGCCCACTCGGCTACCTTCCGGCTGGCGCCTGCTCGCACGGTGACGAGAGGAGATCGAGATGGCACCGGAGCAGACCTTCGTCATCGTGGGGGCCAGCCTGTGCGGCGCAAAGGCGGCCGAGACGCTGCGAGAGCAGGGCTTCGACGGCAGGGTCGTGCTGATCGGCGCCGAACCCGATCGCCCCTACGAACGGCCGCCCCTTTCGAAGACCTATCTCCGACGCGAGTCGACATTCGACGAAGCGACCGTCCACGATCTCGACTACTACGAGGCCCACCGCATCGAGCTCCGGATGTCGACCACGGTGACCCGGGTCGATCCCATGGCTTCGGAGGTTGAGCTCGCGTCCGGGGAGCGCATCGCCTACGACCGGGTCCTTCTCGCGACCGGCGCGGCCCCGCGGCACCTCTCCATGCCCGGATCGGATCTCGCCGGGATCCACTACCTCCGCACCGTGAGGGACTCCGATGCCATCCACGACGCGGTCACCTCCTCGGTGCCGGTCGTCGTGATCGGCGCGGGGTGGATCGGTGCCGAGGTCGCCGCGTCGGCCCGCGAGCTCGGTGCAGATGTGACGATGATCGATGTCGCGTCGGTGCCCCTCGAACGCGTCATGGGTACCGAAGTGGGCGGTCTCTACGGTGAACTGCACGCCGCACACGGTGTACAGCTCCGACTCGGGGTCGGCATCGAATCCATCGGCGGCGCCGAGGTGGTCGAGGAGGTGCGCCTGAGCGACGGCTCTGTCATTCCCGCCGGGGTGATCGTGGCCGGGGTGGGCGTTGCCCCGAGGACCGATCTCGCCGAGGCGGCGGGAGTCAGCGTCGAGAACGGTGTGGTGACCGACGAGTACCTCGCGGCGAGCGCCCCCGGCGTCTTCGCGGCCGGGGACGTCGCCAACGCGCTCCATCCTCTCTACGACCGGCACATCCGTCTCGAGCACTGGTCGGCGGCGCTCAACCAGGGACCCGTCGCCGCGAAGAACATGCTCGGGGAGGCCACCCCGTACGACAAGACGCCGTACTTCTACTCCGACCAGTACGACCTCGGTATGGAGTACAGGGGGTGGGCGCCGGAGTTCGACGACGTCGTCATTCGGGGAGATACCGGGTCGGGTGAGTTCCTCGCCTTCTGGCTCCACCGCGGTCGCGTCGTGGCGGCCATGAACGCCAACGTGTGGGACCAGAGCGAGGCCATCGACTCGCTGGTTCGCGCCCGCCCGTCGGTCGAACCGGCGCAGCTCGCCGATCCGAACGTCGAGCTCGCCACGCTGACCGCCAAGACGTGACGGACCGTCGTGCCGGTCATTCGGCGCGCCATCTCCCTGCGACCCAGGTGAACGGTTGGATCGGGCCGGCTGGTGTGGCGTGGACCTCCCGTCGCGTCTCGGTCGGAACGAAGCGGTCGCCGAGGAGCGACACCAGCTCGTCGGCGGAGTAGCGGGCCACACGGAGACCCGAGCAGTACTCCGGGCCGTCGTCCGCGAAGGTCGCGACGATCAGCCCGCCGCCGTTCTCGATCGCCGTGGAGAGGACCTCGAGGTAGCGAGCCCGATCTGCGTCGTCGGTCAGGAAATGGAACACGGCCCGGTCGTGCCAGAGCCCGTACCGGCGAGCCGGCCGCCACTCCAGGATGTCCTGGTGGAGCCAAATGACGCCGGAAGCCCGCCCGACGCGTCGGCGCGCCTCTGCCAGGGCGGTCTCGGAGACGTCGAGCACCGAGACGTCGATGAAGCCGCGCTCGATCAGTCGGTCGACGAGTGGCGAGGCGCCGCCGCCCACGTCGACGACACCGGTGGTCGGGTCGATGCCGAGCGATCCGACCAGCTCGAGGGAGGTGGCCGGCTCCGACTCGTACCAGCTCACCGACTCGACGCCCTGGCTCCGATAGGCCTCGTCCCAGTGGGCTGCTCGTTCGCTCGACCTCACCCGATCGAGCGTAGGACGTCACCTCCACTGCCCGGTCGAGGTTGCCGCCAGTAGGGGTGCTCTCGGTGTGCCTTGTCCAACAAGATGAACACGACGCCCCACGGGTCGACGAACCAGGTGCTCCTCAACCCGACGATGTCGGTGATCCCGGCGGTGAGGAAGCGGACGCCGCGCGCCTCGAGGGTCGCACGCGTCGTCTCGATGTCGTCGCAGGTGAGACCGACGTGGGTGAGACCGGGCGCCGTCAGGTCGGACGAGGCGCGGCCGCCGGGGTCCCTCTCGACCCGCGGGTATTCGATGAGCTCGAGCACCCGGTCCTCGGCGCCGAACCCGACGATCGCGGCCTTGACGCTGACCGGGCTCGGGACGAGCTCTCCCATGTCCGCTTCGATGTCCTCGCCGGACATGAGATAGGGAGGGGAGAGCACCTCCATTCCGAGGACGTCCGAGTACCACCTCGCGGCTTCGTCGACGTCGGGTACGCAGATCGCCGAGTGCGCAATTCCGGTCAGCACGCGTCACCTCCTCGAACGGCCGGCTCGCCCGCCCGCGTCCGGAACGGGTCTCGCCACCCGAGCCCTCTTGGTAGAACATCAATATGAAAGCAGCCGTGTACTACGAGACCGGTACTCCCGACGTGTTCCGCTACGAGGACGTCCCCGACCCGGCGGTCGGCGCCTCGGACATCCTGGTCGAGGTCCAGGCGGTCAGCATCGAGGGTGGCGACACCCTCAACCGCCTCCAGGGCGAGATCGCCCAGGCGCCCCATGTGGTCGGGTACCAGTGTGCCGGCGTGGTCCTCGAAGTCGGCACCGCGGTGACTGGGTTCCACCAGGGGGATCGGGTGGTCACCGTCGGCATCGACGGCTCGCACGCGGAGCTCCGAGCGGTGCCGGAGTCCTTCACCTGGCTGATTCCCGAGGGCCTCTCGACCGAGGAGGCCGCGTGTGTGCCGGTCCCGTTCGGCACCGCGGACGACTGCCTCTTCGAATTCGGTCACCTGGCGGCAGGGGAGACCGCGCTGATCCACGCCGGTGCCGGCGGCGTCGGGATCGCGGCCATCCAGCTGGCGAAGCGCGCCGGTTCCCGGGTGTTCGCGACCGCCTCGAGCGACGACAAGCTCGAGCGCCTGCGCGAGCTGGGTCTCGACGAGGGCATCAACTACGCCCGTTCGGACTTCGTCGCCGAGGCACGCGCCCGGACCGACGGGCGCGGGATCGACGTGGTCGTGGACTCGGTCGGCGGAGCGACCTTGCAGGGAAGCCTCGCAGCCCTCGCCTATCGCGGACGCTGTGTGACGGTGGGCGATGCGGGACGCACCGCGGCCGAGCAGGTCGACATCTCGAATCTGCGCCCGAACAACCAGACGCTCTCGGGTTACTTCCTCGGTGCCGAGCTCCTGATGAACCCGCGTACGTACCCGATGATCGCGGGTCACCTCGAGGACATCGCTCGCGGCGAGCTCCGAGTGGTGATCGACCGCTCGTTTCCTTTGGCGGAAGCCGCGGCGGCCCACGCCTACATCGAGAGCCGCCAGTCCTTCGGCCGGGTGTTGCTCGTCCCGTGAGCCACCCGCCCGGATCACACTTCTTCTCGCGGCTCTAGCCGGTTCCTCCGCGCAGCGCGGACCACCAGGACGTGAGGTCGAGCTTCGGGTAGCGATCGGCAGTCTCCTCGAGCAGCGACTCGCTCCAGATCGGATGTCCCGGTTGCGGGAACCCGAACAAGTCGAGCTCGCGCGGCGTCGATCCCTCGACGAAGCGGGTCCATGCCGTGCCGGTCGATCGCGACTGTTGGGTGTCGTACCCGATCCAGTCCTGCTCGGCCCGTTTGAAGGCGAGACCGAGGTTGAAGCGCGACGTCCCCGGTGCCCCGAATGCGGATCCTCGGTGCCAGACGTCCGACCGGTAGGCGAGATACGACCCGCGCACACCCGTCGCGGTGCGCTCGGCCTCGTAGAGGGTCCGGTCCATCTGCGGGAGGATCACCGGGTATGGCGAATCGACCTCCGCGCTGTCCTGCACCGACACCAGCTTGGTCGGGTTCTCGGCCTCGCCGACGTCGGTGAGATAGAGGAACCCGGTCAGGTTCCACCAGGGCGCGGAGCCGACGGCCGGAAGCCACGAGTGGTTGCGGTCGGTGTGCATCGGCTGCTCGTAGTTGGTCAGACCGGAGTACTTCGCGCTGGCGTGTGCCTGGTAGAGGCGCAGTCCGGTCGATCCGAGGGCGCGTTCTGCGAAGTCGACGACCGACGGGTGGACGCACAAGCGGTCGAGCGCCCCGGTGCCCCCGAAAGGGAACGAGGCCATCCACCGCTGCTGCTCGGGGCGGAAACCGGGGCCGTGCGCGGGCCACTCGAATTCCTCCTTGGGAGCGACCGGGTGGCCGATCCGACTCTCGGTCACCCCTTCCGGATCGGCCTGGTACGCCTCGTTGCTCGGGAACTGCAGCTGCAGATCCGAGTACGCAGCGTCGATCTCGTCGGTCGCGACGAGACCGTCGAGCAGGACCCACCCGTCGGTCCGCCACCTCTCGACCTCGGAGTCGGTCGCCAGCCTCGAGCTCATCGACTACCACCTTTCGCGCCGTGTCGGTCAAGAGACTACGACCGGGAGGTCCAGTGAGCGATCGGGTGAGGCATGCTGGGGCCATGAGCACGCTTGCGACCTACGAGCTCGACGGTCACGTGGCCACGATCACCTACAACCGACCGGGCTCGCTCAACGCGATCAACGCGGAGATGCGCGCCGCGCTCAACGACGCGTTCGCTCGATTCCGCGACGAAGAGGACGCATGGGTGGCGATCGTGACCGGCGCCGGTGACGCCTTCTGCGCGGGGGGCGACGTCAAGGACGGGGCAGGCGCCGCCGGGGAATTCGCCGGTACGTACTGGGAGAAGCCCACGGTCAACTCCTTCGAGAGCGGATGGGAGATCTTCAAGCCGGTCATCGCCGCGGTCAACGGGTACTGCCTCGGGTACGGCTTGACCCTCGTCACCTGGTGCGATTTCGTCATCGCCAGCGAACGGGCCGAGTTCGGGTTCCCCGAAGTCCGTCTCGGGGTGCCGACCATCGTGGGGGCGATCCGGTTGCCGCGCCGCATCGACTGGCAGTTCGCGATGGAGCTGCTCCTGACCGGCGAGCGATTCTCGGCCGAACGGGCACGCGAGATCGGGCTCGTCGGATGGGTCGTCCCCCACGACGAGTTGCTGCCTGCGGCGCGGTCTCTTGCGCAGCGCTTGCTCGCCGCGGCCCCGCTGGCCGCCCGCGCCACCAAGGAGGTGGCGGTGCGCGCTGCGAGTATGCCCCCGGTCGAGGCCATCCGCTTCGGCGAGACCATGCGTCTCGTTGCCATGTCCACCGAGGACGCACGTGAGGGGTTGGCGGCAGCCCGCGAGGGCCGGACGCCCCGCTGGCGCGGTCGCTAGGCCGGCCGCGAAAAGGACCTTCGGGCAGCAGGGGTAGCTTGGTGTGGGTCGCCATCGGGATCGGACCGTGGAACAGAGGAGCTCGGCATGGCCTTCATCCTCGGCATCATCTACTTCGTCCTGCTGATCACTCTCGGCGTCATCTCGATTCGCAAGGGACACTGGGTGATGTTCATCATCGGCCTGTTCATCCCGATCTTCTGGATCATCGGCGCGCTGCTCCCGAGCCGCGAACGGCTGCGGGGGTACTGACCTCGGCACCTCGCCTCGCCGGCTGCACCACACTCGATGCTCGGAGCAGCACGGTGATCGTGAGAGCATGAACCGTTCGAAAGGGGGGTGACGTGGCTGTCGTCTGGCGAGACCTTCGCGCGCCGTGCTGACCAGAACCGAGCGACCACGCGCAGCAGGCGCGGCGAGGCTCCCGCTCGCGGTCGCGCTGATGGCGACGCTCCTCGCCGCCTGCTCGTCGTCCTCTGCCACCGCGACCCACGCCTCGACCGCGTCATGGGTGGCACCGGCTTGCCACCGGCCGGTGGCGAGTCCGGTCTCTGCCGCGCCGGTACCCGGGACGCCCTCGGACTGGACGATCACCTCCTTCGATGGGACGAAGATCAGAGCGCACTGGTTCCCGGTCGCCGGTGCCACTCCCTCCCGTCCGGCACCGGTCGTCTTGATGGGGCCTGGCTGGGGTGCCTCGGGTGACACCGACCAGACCGGGACCTCGGGTTCGGCGTTCGGCGGCGTCGACATCAGCGCGCTGCACCGAGCCGGGTACTCGGTCCTCACCTGGGATCCGCGAGGCTTCGGCGCGTCGGGCGGCGAGGCGGAGGTCGACAGTCCGACGGTCGAGGCGAAGGACGTCTCGCGGTTGATCGACTGGGTGGCCACTCGGCCCGGCGTGCAGCTCGACCGGCCCGGCGATCCGAGGATCGGCATGGTGGGCGGCTCCTACGGAGGGGGCATCCAGTGGGTGACCGCAGCGGAGGACTGCCGTGTCGATGCCATCGTGCCGATCATCTCGTGGCACTCGCTCGTGTCCAGCCTGGACAAGACCGGCATCGCCAAGGCCGGCTGGTCGAGCCTGCTCATCGCAGGTGCCGCCAACGACCACGTCGACCCGACCGTCCATGCCGCCTATGCGGCGTCGCTCACCTCGGGCACGCAGGGGGCGTACGTGTCGTGGTTCGCGGCCCGTGGACCGGACTTTCTCCTGAAGGACATCCATGTCCCGACCCTCGTCGTGCAGGGAACGGTCGACACCCTCTTCACTCTCGACGAGGGGATCGCCAACTACCAGGCGGTGCGCGCCAACCGCGTGCCGGTGTCGATGCTCTGGTTCTGCGGTGGCCACGGCCTGTGCCTCACCGACCAGGGCGATCCGCAGGCGGTGGAGAACGCGGCCATCGCCTGGCTGAACCGCTGGGAGAAGCGCGACACGGCGGTAATCACCGGTCCGACCGTCGACGTCATCGACCAGAACGGTGTGCGCTACGCGGCGACGCAGTATCCGCTGCCCACGAGCTCGTCGCTCACCGCCGAGGGGAGCGGCACCTTGCCGCTGATCGCAACCGGGGGTTCGGGGCCGGCCACGGTGCCTCCGGGTTCTCCGGGGGCCGCGAATCCGATCGGGTCGGCGGTCGCCCCGATCCTTCCGGCCAGGGCGACGACGGCGGTCGACGTCGCCATCCCGCCGCCCTCGAAGACCGTGCTGGTCGTCGGCGCGCCGGTCCTCACCCTCACCTACCAGGGCACGACGCCGCCGGGGACCGCCCCGACCCGGGTCTTCGCGCAGGTGGTGGACGACGAGACCGGCCAGGCGGTCGGCAACCAGGTGACGCCGGTCGTCGTCGACCTCGACGGCAGGCAGCACACGACCTCGGTCTCGCTCGAGACGATCGCCGAATCCGTCGCGCCGGGGCACGCGCTCACTCTGCAGTTGGTCCCGACGACGGTCGCCTACGGGACCCCGCGTCTCGGCGGCTCGATCACCTTCAGCCGGGTCGGGGTCAGCCTTCCGGTGGTCCGCCCGTCGTCGGTGACGGTCACGACCGCGCCGTAGTCGCCGGCTCCCGACCGACGCGTGGGTGACTTCGGTCGTTCGACCGCGCCCCTCGTCAGAGGTGCTCGGGGATGCACCGGGCGGTAAGATCGCTTCGATCCGTGCGGCCGCCATGGGCCGTCGAAGGGGAGGCGCGGATGGACCTGCTGATCGACTCCGACACCCACCTCTTCGAGCCGCCCGACATGTGGCGCGCGCACGTCGATCCCGCCGATCGGGATGTGGCCCTGCACATGGCCGAAGACCACCTCGGGTACACCTGGCTCATGTTCGGGGACCGGCGCCTGAGCCTCGGTGGCCCGCACCGGCCGGGCGACGTCGACGGTATGGGGGCGTTTCGTCAGCGCCTGATCGACGGACTGCCCTCGGATCTCGACGTGTACGAGTTCACCGCCAGTTACTCCGACCCCGACGATCGGATCCGCCAGCTCGATCGAGCCGGCTTCGACGCGTCGATCATGTTCCCCAACTACGGGATCGCCTGGGAACGAGCTCTTGCCCACGATCGCCGGGCGACCCTGGCCAACATGGCCGCGTGGAATCGGTGGATCGTCGAGGTCGCCGGGCGCGGGAAGGGCCGGCTCTTCCCCGTCGCCCACCTCTCCCTTCGCGATCTCGACTGGCTCGAGGGACAGTTGAAGGCGCTCTCCGAAGGAGGGATCCGGCTGGCGATGATCCCTCCGTCGCTAGTCGACGGACGACCCCTCTCCGACCCGGAGCTCGATCGGGTGTGGGCTGCGTTCGTCGACTTCGGCATCACCCCGGTGTTCCACGTCGCCAACCAAGAGCGGCCCTTCGACGAGGCCTGGTACGGGCCGGATCTCGAGGGTGGGATCACGCCGATGAGCGTGGTCTTCCTCTGGACGGCTGCCGCACTCGCACTGAGCGACCTGATCCTCAACGGGGTCTTCGAGCGCTATCCCGATCTCCGGATGGGCATCATGGAGCTGTCGGCGCCCTGGGTGCCCCTCCACCTCCAGATGATGGACGGCGGGTACCGCCACACCGCGCGCTTCAACGGCGAGTCCACAGGACTGTCGCTGATGCCGAGCGAGTACTTCCGGCGTCAGGTGCGCGTCGCGGCTTTTTCCTACGAGATGCCGAAGCGGTTGACTGCGTTCTCCGGCGACATCTTCATGGCGTGCAGCGATTATCCGCACACCGAGGGAACGTTCACCGCCCTCGAGGACTACAAGGCGTCCGGACTCGCCCCCGATCAGGAGACCGCGGGATTCTTCGGAGCCAACGCGGCCTATCTGCTGCGGATGGCGCCGGAGAATTGAGCAGCGACCGAACTCTGACCGCGGCGACCTCCGCGCTCTGGAGGTTCAGGAGGCCCAGGCGGGTTCCCCCATCGAGTCGACGAGGGCCGCGTACAGTTCGCCGTCGCTGACCCCGAGCAACCTCAACGCGGTGGTGGTCGAGTCGAGATCCTCCTCGTCGTGTCCGAGTGTGACCAGCACTCGGATTGCGGCGAGGCGCGAAGCGGCCTGTCGCGGAGACGATCGGGAGCGAGTGAATCGGACCATGGCTCGTCCTTTCGTCACGGTTCGCCGTGCTCGCCACGACGAACGTGCCGCGGTGTCACTGGGTCCCTCTGGGACGTGGAGTGAACCTCACTGCAACAACTCCAATGTTCATGATAACCATCGGCAAGCGAGGTCCTGTGGACCCTGTGCCCTACCCGTTGCCGCGCAGGCTATCGGCATGCAAGGGGCTCGGCAATGGCTGATTTGCGCTACCGGGATTCACATCAGTTTCACAAGCAACGAAGGCCCAGTCTCCCCTGTTACAGCCCCAAAACTCCCACGTCAGCATGGCTTCGATTTACCCAATTTTGGGACGGTTTCAAACTCGGCCACATGGGTTAGGTGACCCCCGGGCTCGCGCGGCAGGCGTCGGCCGGCGACGTTTATCCAGCAGGAGGTCGAAATGGTCGGTACACGTGTCAAAACATCGGTGCTCGCGGTCCTCGTTCTTTCGCTGTCCGTGGGTGTGGACGTCGCCGGCACGGCCTCGGCCCGTGCCCCGATCGCGGGGGCTGCGACCACCTCGACCGCACCGGCATGCACCTTCGACGGCGCGACGCTCCCGATCGTGCAGGACCAGAAGGCGGGGAACACGGTCGTGATCCAGTGCACCAACATGGGGACGCTCCATCCGTACCTCGTGCTGGAAGTCAGCCTGCTGCTCGCGATCGATCCGGCGGCCGCGCCCTTGCTCCAGGGCCAGATCACGTCGTTGGCCGGTTTGATGTCGCTGTTGAACGCGCTGCCTGAGGTCAACCCCCTCGCGGAGGCGCTCCCGGTATCGGATCTGTCGGGCAACTTGACCTTCGACTACACGCTGCCGACATCGCTGGCGCTCGATCCCAACGCGACCTGTCCGCCCTCGGCCGCCCAGATCAACGCCGGCCTCATCGGCTGCGGCCTCGCGATGATCGACCTGACCACCTTCAAGCCGGTCGGTGCAGGGAGCGCGCTCGTGCAGTACGCCGGCGACCCGCTCCTGCCGCCGGCCCCGACGCTGGCGCTCTCCGCCTCGACGGCCGCCCCAGGTCAGAAGGTGATCGTCTCGGAGGCGCCCGGGGCCAAGACCCACTGGTGGCTGGCAACCCTCACCTCGTTGCTCGGCCTGCTCGGTGGTGGCTCGGCTCCCGCAGCGAAGCTGACGGTCAGCGTGCACCGCGGATACGGAACCGGAACTTCGGTGCCGAACAACGTCACCGTGACGCCCGCGGTCTACAACCCCCCGACCTTGACGCCGCCCAAGATCAGCGGCAGCTTGACGGTGGAGACCAGAGGACACGGGAACCGCATCGTCACCGTGACCTATACCGCGCAGCTCGACGGCATCCCGCTGAGCATCTCGGCTTCGGCACCCCTGCACGTGACCTGACGACCTACGACGGCGCCCGCCCCCCGATCGCGGCAAGGCTCTCCTCCATGGCCGCAAGCAGGGTGTCCTGGGCCTCGAGATGCTCTTGGATCTTGACCGCCTCGTGGAGCACCGCGTCCGCGTCCTCGTAGGTCTCCTCGGATCGCTTGTCCGCTGCGGCTGCCAAGACGTTCTGCCCGACGATGATCACCGACAGCAGGACCAGTTGCAGGAAGGTTTGGGAGATCCACGACACCAGCGTCACCGCGTCGTGAGAGCGGATCGCGGCGGGAAGGCTCACACAAGCGAGGAGCGCGAAAGCGTACGCACACCACATGGTGCCGATACCCTTGGTGACCTGAACGGCGAACCAGGCGTTGAATCGCGCCGCGTGGCTGTTGTGAGGAAACTGCTCGGCAACCTTGACCGGGCCGTGCACGTCAGCCAGCTTCCTTTGCGTCCGTCGGTGCGGGATGTACTCGTAGTCGACTCGTTCGGTCATGGGTCGGCTCCTCGGTCGATCGACGTGGTGGAGACGGCCCATCTTGCTCCGATCACCCTCGCCCGGTCCGAGGAGGGCGAGTGACGACGGCCTGCGCCGGGCCCGACGCGACATACCGAGCCGTTTGGTGCCATGCTCTCTTGCCGGAACTGACGTTGGCCGGCGGCGGCAGGTGGCGGACGGGGTGGGCGCGATGGGGACGCACAGACGGATAGGGGCCGCGCCGGTGTTCGTGGCGGTCGGAGCAGTACTCGCCGCGCTGATCGTGGGAGTGGCCCCGGCACGAGCGGCGACTGCGCAGCCCGGGTGGGCACCGCTCGCCCCCGCCGGGCGGAGCGACACCTCGATGGTCTACGACCCCGCGACCGGCGACCTCGTCCTCTTCGGCGGTTCGGACACCAACGGGTCCCTCCTCTCGGACACCTGGACGACCAACGGGACCACCTGGACCGAGGCCGCCCCGAGCTCGAGCCCTCCGGCCAGGAGCGACCAGGCGATGGCCTATGACCCCGCGCTCTCCGAGGTCGTCCTCTTCGGCGGCCTCGGCGCCGGCTCGACCACGCTTTCGGACACCTGGGCCTACAACGGCACAACCTGGAGGGCGCTCAGCCCGTCGACGAGCCCCCCCGCGGGCGTACGCCTCGCTGGCCTATGACCCCGCCCTCTCCGAGCTCGTCCTCTTCGGCGGGGCGGACAGCGGTGGCAACCCGCTCTCCGACACCTGGGCCTTCGACGGCACCACCTGGAGCGCGCTCACCCCGGCGAGCTCCCCTGCGGCCCGCTCCTCGGCGACCATGGCCTACGACGCAGCCACCAGCTCGCTCGTCCTCTTCGGCGGCGAGGGCAGCGGGGGCGCGCTCGGCGACACCTGGAGCTTCAACGGCACGACTTGGACCTCTCTGACCCCGGCCAGCTCCCCGCCCGGACGCTGGTCGGCCGCGATGGCCTACGACACCGCGACGAGCAGCCTGGTCCTCTTCGGCGGCTTCGGTGCCTCGAGCACCACCTTGGCGGACACCTGGACCTACAACGGCACCACCTGGAGCGCCCTCAGCCCCTCGCAGAGTCCCCCTGGACGCTGGTTGGCTGCCATGGACTACGACGCCGCGACCCACGAGCTCGTCCTCTTCGGTGGCCTCGGCCCCAACTCGAACACGCTCGGGGACACCTGGCTCTCGAACGGCACCACCTGGGCGCCGGCTTCCCCGCCGTCCCGATCGGACTCGGCGATGGCCTACGACTCCGCACTCGGTGAACTGGTCCTCTTCGGCGGCGTCGACGGTGCGAACCACACCCTCGCCGACACCTGGACCTCGACCAACGGGACCACCTGGGTCCAACAGGTCCCGACCGTGTCACCGCCGGGGCGGAGCTACGCCTCGATGGCCTACGACCAAGCCTCGGGCCAGCTCGTCCTCTTCGGGGGGTTGGCCGCCGACGGCGCCACCGTGCTCGGTGACACCTGGGTCTTCACCGGCACGACCTGGAGCGCGCTGAGCCCGGCTGCCTCGCCCGGTCCGCGATCGGACGCCCAGCTCACCTACGACCCCACCCTCTCCGCGCTCGTCCTCTTCGGCGGCCTCGACGATTCCTCGAACACCCTCTCCGATCTCTGGACCTTCAACGGCAGCACCTGGGTGGCGAAGAGCCCACCGGCGAGAAGCGACTACGCCGCCGCCTACGACCAGGCGACCGGTCAGCTGGTCGTCTTCTCGGGACTCGACGTCAACTCCAACACCCTCTCGGACACCTGGGTCTACAACGGCAGCTGGACCAAGATCACCACCCCCTCCCCACCCGGGCGGAGCTACGCCTCGATGGCCTACGACGCTGCCATCGGCAAGGTGGTCCTCTTCGGAGGCCTCGACACGAACGACAACACCCTTGGGGACACCTGGACCTTCAACGGCACCAGCTGGACCCTGCAGAGCCCTGCGTTCACACCCTCGGGGCGCTCGGACGCCCCGCTCACCTACGACGCGGCCATCGGCCAGCTGGTCCTCTTCGGCGGGGTCGACACCGGCGGTAACGTCCTCCAGGACACCTGGACCTACAACGGGGTCACCTGGGTCAAGGTTGTCACGAACGCCAAGCCCTCGGTGCGCACGGACTCGGCCATGGCCTACGACCCCGCGCTCGGCCAGGTGGTTCTCTTCGGGGGACTCGCCGACACCTACGCCACCCTCTCTGACACCTGGACCTTCAACGGGACCAAGTGGACCCAGTCCCTCTCGACCCCGACCCCGCCGGGCCGGAGCTTCGCCCAGATGGCCTACGACACCGCGACCAACCAGCTCGTCCTCTTCGGGGGTATCGCCGCCAACTCGACCACCTTGGGCGACGAGTGGACCTACGCCGCGGCCGGCTGGACCGCGCAGAGCACCACCGCCCTCCCCACGGCGCGCTCGGACGCGACCATGATCTACGACACACAGACGAGCGGCCTCCTCCTCTTCGGCGGCTTGGACACCTACGCCAACACGTTGGGGGACCTCTGGTCCGGGGCGGGCACCACGTGGACCGCCGTGTCACCACCCGCCAGATCCGACGGGGCCATGGCGTACGACACCGCGACCAACCAGGTCGTCCTCTACGGCGGACTCGACGTCAACGGGAACACACTCGGGGACACCTGGACCCTCACCGGCACCGCCTGGTCCCAATCCACGACCCCGACGGCACCCTTGGCCCGGTCCAATCCCGAGATGACCTACGACCCGGTGACGAGCGAGGTGGTCCTCTTCGGCGGACTCGACAACAACTTGAACACCTTGGGCGACGAGTGGACCTTCGACGTGGGCGGCTGGACCGCGCAGACGACGACCGCCCTCCCCTCGGCGCGCTCGGACGCCAACATCGCCTTCGACCCGGCTAACGGCCAGCTCGTGCTCTTCGGCGGCCTCGACGTGAACGCGAGCGCGCTCGCCGACACCTGGACGACGGTGAATTCGCTCTCGCCCCAGAGCGTCGCGTTCAGCTCGAACGCGCCGAGCCCTGCGGTCGTCGGCGGTCCGACCTACACGCCGGCCGCGAGCGCCACGTCGGGTCTGTCGGTCGCCATCACCCTCGACACCTCCTCGACGGGGTGCACCCTCAACGCGGGTGTCGTGACCTTCACCGCAATCGGCACCTGTGTGCTCGACGCCAACCAGTCCGGCAACTCCTCCTACGCCGCGGCGGACCAGGTGCAGCAGTCGATCTCGGTCGTCTCGCCCCAGAGCGTCGCGTTCAGCTCGAACGCGCCGAGCCCTGCGGTCGTCGGCGGTCCGACCTACACGCCGGCCGCGAGCGCCACGTCGGGTCTGTCGGTCGCCATCACCCTCGACACCTCCTCGACGGGGTGCACCCTCAACGTGGGTGTCGTGACCTTCACCGCAATCGGCACCTGTGTGCTCGACGCCAACCAGTCCGGCAACTCCTCCTACGCCGCGGCGGACCAGGTGCAGCAGTCGATCTCGGTCGTCTCGCCCCAGAGCGTCGCGTTCAGCTCGAACGCGCCGAGCCCTGCGGTCGTCGGCGGTCCGACCTACACGCCGGCCGCGAGCGCCACGTCGGGTCTGTCGGTCGCCATCACCCTCGACACCTCCTCGACGGGGTGCACCCTCAACGCGGGTGTCGTGACCTTCACCGCAATCGGCACCTGTGTGCTCGACGCCAACCAGTCCGGCAACTCCTCCTACGCCGCGGCGGACCAGGTGCAGCAGTCGATCTCGGTCGTCTCGCCCCAGAGCGTCGCGTTCAGCTCGAACGCGCCGAGCCCTGCGGTCGTCGGCGGTCCGACCTACACGCCGGCCGCGAGCGCCACGTCGGGTCTGTCGGTCGCCATCACCCTCGACACCTCCTCGACGGGGTGCACCCTCAACGCGGGTGTCGTGACCTTCACCGCAATCGGCACCTGTGTGCTCGACGCCAACCAGTCCGGCAACTCCTCCTACGCCGCGGCGGACCAGGTGCAGCAGTCGATCTCGGTCGTCTCGCCCCAGAGCGTCGCGTTCAGCTCGAACGCGCCGAGCCCTGCGGTCGTCGGCGGTCCGACCTACACGCCGGCCGCGAGCGCCACGTCGGGTCTGTCGGTCGCCATCACCCTCGACACCTCCTCGACGGGGTGCACCCTCAACGCGGGTGTCGTGACCTTCACCGCAATCGGCACCTGTGTGCTCGACGCCAACCAGTCCGGCAACTCCTCCTACGCCGCGGCGGACCAGGTGCAGCAGTCGATCTCGGTCCTCGGGCTCTGCGCGCCGGGCACCTACAGCATGACCGGTTCGCCGCCGTGCACCCAGGCGCCGGTCGGGACCTACGTGCCGACCGCGGGTGCCACCGCGCCCACCAACTGTCCGACCGGTTCGTACACGCTCGCCCCGGGAGCAACCAGTGCCGCCGCATGCGTGACACTGATCGTCACCAACCCCGGCGGCAAACGTAGCTACGTGTATGCACCCGTCGCGGCGCTCGGAGGCTCGACATCGAACGGGGTCGGTGCCGTGACCTGGAAGGCTTCTGGTCTGCCGCCGGGCCTGCTGATCAATTCGCTGACAGGGTCGGTGACCGGCACGCCGACCGGCGTGTGTTCCTGCTCGGTCGTGCTGACCGCGACCGATGCCGAGGGTCACACCGGAACGGCGACCTTCGGCTGGACGATCCTGCCCTTCGGTGTCGCGACCACTTCGCTCCCACCGGCCGTTCGGGGGACTCCCTACGGACCGGTCCAGCTAGCCGCTGGAGGGATGAGCGCCAATGCCACCTCGAAGTGGAACAAAGGTGCACCCTTGACGAAGGGTTTGAAGCTGACCTCGGCAGGGGTGCTCTCCGGCACTCCGAGCACGAAGCTGGTGCCCGGTACGACCTCTGTGTCCGTCGTCGTCACCGAGACGGTGATCACCCTGGAAGGGACCAAGCGGGTCAAGACGAAGACGATCGCCCGTGCCACGATCCCACTGCACATCACCTGAGTCTGCTCGCGCCGGCCCGCGCTCGGTTTCGGACCTCGGCTCCCTAGAATGGAGGCGCAGGTCCGTCGAGCGTGGTTCCGCCGCCTAGCTCCGGACCTGCCTTAATTCTGCTGGGCGGTTCTGTCCCTCCGGACCGAGCCGGAGCCGGCCGGCCGGGTCGCCTGTTGGCGTCCTCGGCCGTCCGGGCTTCCTTCCAGGTTCAGCTGTACATGAGCGAACCGGGCGTCGTGAGGATCTCGCCGGTCTCGAGCCAGGTTTTCAGCCCCGAGAGGATCATCGGCCACCCGCCGTAGAGCTCGGCGTTGGCGCCCTCGCGCAACTGGTCGTGGATGACCGTCAGGCGGCACGAATCGGCGATCGGCTCGATCTCCCAGGTCACACGCGACGCGCCCTCGTTCCGCACGTCGTCGCTCCAGAGGGCCACCATGGTGTGCACGAGGCGGCGCGGGGGATCGGCCTCGAGCACCTCGCCCTCTCCCACCAGGCCGCCGGCGCTCGGCCCCATCTCGATCCGCGAACCCGGCGTCCACTTCGAGTTGACGGCGGCACCGAAGTTGTACTTGCGCCGGATCTCCGGATCGGTGATGGCCTCCCAGAGCCGTTCCGGGGTGGTGCGGATGTAGATCTCGTAGACCTTCTCCATGGTGTTCTCCAATCGTCGTTTGATGTCGCTGAGCGAGGCCGCCCAGGGTTCGGTGTACTTGTCGATCCATCGATCGTGGATCAGGCGGATGGGAACCGGGTTGAGGAAGTGGAGCTTTCGACGCCCCTCTCGCCGGGTCACGACGAGCCCTGCCTCTTCGAGCAGGCGCAGGTGCTTCATCACCCCGAACCTGGTCATCTCGAGACCGGCCTCGAGCTCGGTCAGAGAGCGACCGTCCTCTTGGAAGAGGGTGTCGAGCAACCTCCGTCGGGTCGGGTCGGCGAGCGCCCGGAAGACGAGATCCCTGTCCGCCATGGGTCCATGATATGTGACTAAATGGTCACGTGTCAATGTCAGGACCATTCGCCCCAGAACAAAACCTCGGAACCAACGGGAAGCGGGAGCGAGTGCTGCCGGGGTGGGCCGGTTAGCCGCGGAGGATCTTGTTGATCTGCCGCAGCTCTTCGTCGGAGAACTCGAGCGTGTCGAGCACCGCGAGGTTCTCGAGCAATTGCTCGAGGCTGCTCGCTCCGACGAGCGTCGAGGTCACCCGCGGATCGCGGATGGTCCAGGCGAGCGCCATCTGGGCGAGGGACTGGCCGCGATCGCGCGCGAGCTCGTTGAGTGCACGCACCTTGTCGAGCGTCTCGTCGGAGAGCTGGTCGGGCTGGAGCGAGTCGGCGCGGCTCGCACGCGAGCCATCTGGGATGCCCAGCAGGTAGCGATCGCTGAGGATCCCCTGGGCCAGCGGAGAGAACACGATGCAGCCCACGCCGAGGGACCCCAACGTGTCGAGGATGCCGTACTCGATCCAGCGGTTCAGCATCGAATAGGGGGGCTGGTGGATGAGGAGCGGGGTTCCGAGGGAGCGGAGGATGGTCGCGGCGTGCGCTGTCAGTTCAGCGCTGTACGAGGAGATCCCCGCGTAGAGGACCTTGCCTTGTCGCACTGCCGTGTCGAGAGCGCCCATGGTCTCCTCGAGCGGTGTCTCGGGGTCGGGACAGTGGGAGTAGAAGATGTCGACGTACTCGAGCCCCATCCGTTCGAGGCTCTGGTCGAGGCTCGCCAGGAGGTACTTGCGTGAGCCGCCTTCGCCGTAGGGCCCGGGCCACATGTCGTAGCCGGCCTTGGTCGAGATGATCAGCTCGTCACGGTAGGGACCGAAGTTGCGTTTGAAGGCGCGGCCGAAGTTGGACTCGGCCGCCCCGAACGGGGGCCCGTAGTTGTTGGCGAGATCGAAATGGGTGACACCGAGGTCGAACGCACGGGTGAGCATCCGATCGATCTGCTCCTCGTCCGCGTCGCCGCCGAAGTTGTGCCAGAGCCCAAGTGACACCAGTGGGAGCCGGATGCCGCTCCTCCCGCACCGCCGGTACTGCATGCGTTCGTACCGGTCGCTGGCAGCGGTGAAAGGCATTTTGTCACGCTACCGCTGAGCCGTCCGGTGTCGCGTGGCGGATCGGGTCCCCATCTGACGGAGAGCGACCTGCATGCCAGACTCTTGCTCGGGCCCGGACGTCAGGATCGGGCCCGTAGGGGGAGGTGGGACATGGGCGCGCTGCCCGAAACGATGCCGGCGGCCGTCTACCAGCGGCCGGGTGAGGTCGTGGTCGAGGAGAAGCCGGTGCCGGCACCGGGTCCCGGCGAGGTCCTCGTCGAGGTCGATCACTGCGGGATCTGCGGTTCGGACATCCACATGCTGCTCGAAGGGTGGGGCGACAAGCCCGGGCTCGTCGCCGGACATGAGTTCACCGGTTCGATCGCGGCGCTTGGCGACGGTGTCGAGGGGTGGGACCTCGGCGAGGCGGTGGTCGGCGGGACCACGCCGAAGTGTGGGCGTTGCCGTCGCTGCCTCGAAGGCAAGCCCTCGCAGTGCGAGAACCGGCAGGGCTCGATCGTCGACGGCCACGACGGCGCGTTCGCCCGCTACGTGCTGGTGCGCGCCGCGGCCCTGGTGCGCCTACCCGAAGGAGTGACTGCGCGTGAGGCAGCGCTGGCCGAGCCGCTCGCGGTGGCGCTCCACGGGATCACCCGGTCGGGCGCCGAGCCGGGGGACAGCGTGATGGTGATCGGCGCAGGGCCGATCGGGGCCCTCTCGGTCGCGGCGCTAGTCGCTCGCGGGATCGGGCCGGTCACCGTCGTCGAACCGGGGGAGCGACGGAGGGAGTTGGCGGCGAAGCTCGGGGCCGCGAAGGTCCTCGACCCGACCGAGCTCGAGATCTTCCCGCCCTGGGAGCCCGAGCGGATCGCAGAGGACGCGGTGCACGTGGTGCTCGAGTGCTCTGGCAAGAAGGCCGCGATCGAGGCCGGCTTCAACCAGCTCCGACGCGGCGGGACGATGGCCCTCGTCGGAGCCGGCATGGAAGGTCCGAAGTTCGACCCCAACCGGTTCCTCTTGAACGAGCTCCATGTGGTGGGATCGTTCGTCTACGACCTGGGCGGTTTCGACCGTGCGCTCGAGCTGCTCGCGTCGGACGGCTTCCCGACCGAGTTGCTCATCGAGTCGGAGGACGTCACCCTCGACCGGATCTCCGACGCGCTGGTCGGCCTCGCCGAGGGGCGGCTCGCCGGCAAAGTGATGGTGGTGCCCCATCTCTCGCAAGGAGCGACCGCGGTCGCTGCCTCGACCGGGGACGCCTAATGACCCATCCCTACTATCCGAGCGGCAATCCGCACTTCAACCACGTCGCGATGAGCATGCCAGCCGATCTCCTCGACGAGTCCAACCGCAACGACATCTGCCGCTTCTGGAGCGAGGTGTTCGGATTCGACGAGATCACCGTCATGACCGAGGACCGTCGTCGTCTCATCCTTTCCTGTGTCCACTGGGACCAGTTCATCTTCCTCATCGCCGAGGACGATCCGATGCGCTGCCCACGGATGGACCACTTCGGCTTCGCGGTCGGCTCCCTCGAGGAGCTGCAGGACCTCCAGGACCGCGCAGCCGCGTTCCGCGAACGCGACGACCGTGTCGACCTCATCGACCTGCACATGGACGACCAGAAGGTGGTCAAGATCCACTCGCTCTACGTGAAGTACCTACTGCCGATGATGTGCGAGGTCCAATGGTGGGAGTTCCCGTCGTGAACGCCCCCTTGGAGATCGGCGTCTTCGTGCCCCAGGGCTGGAAACTCGAGTACACGGGCTGGG
This sequence comes from uncultured Acidimicrobiaceae bacterium, assembly GCA_963769905.1. GTDB lineage: Bacteria > Actinomycetota > Acidimicrobiia > Acidimicrobiales > RAAP-2 > Bog-756. The sequence goes on along the minus strand of CAVYNG010000001.1, from coordinate 116,729 downwards.
GCGCCCGTGAGGCGTGGGAGCGCTCGGTCGAGCTGGCACGGCTCGCCGAGTCGCTCGGCTACGACCATCTCTGGGTCTACGACCACGTCGAGACGGTGCCCCGTCGCGAGCCGACCCACGTCTTCGAGGCGTACACAATGCTCGCCGCCCTCTCTCAGCAGACCTCGACCGCTCGGCTCGGTCAGCTCGTGACCTGCTCGACGTACCGAAACGCGGGCCTGCTGGCGAAAGAGGCCGCCTGCATCGACGTGTACTCCAACGGCCGGCTCATCCTCGGTCTCGGCGCCGGTTGGTATCACGAGGAGTACCACGCGTACGGGTACGAGTACCTGTCCGATCGGGTCCGCCTCGCGGTGCTCGACGAGACGATGGAGGTGATAAGCCGCTTCTGGTCCGAGGAGACGGTCACCTTCGACGGCGAACACCTGCACTTCGACGGTGCGTACTGCGACCCGAAGCCCTTGCAGTCGCCACCGCCCGTGCTGGTCGGCGGCGGGGGAGAGAAGGTCAACCTCCGGATCGCCGCCCGGCGTGCCGATCTCACCAACTGGCAGGTGGGCCTTACCGACTTCGAGCGCAAGTCGAAGCTGCTCGAGGGCTACTGCGAGGAGATCGGACGCCCGTTCGACGCCATCACACGCACGCACGGCCCGGACTGCCGCATCTTCGACTCCGAGGCGGAAGCTCTCGCATGGTGCGGGAGCGACGACGGGGGCGATCTCTGGGGAGGGACGCCTGCCGAGGAGTACCTCGCCGACAACCTGGTGGGGACGGTCGACCAGGTGGTCGAGAAGACCCAGGGGTATGTCGATGCCGGATGCCGCGGCCTCATCCTCTGGCTCCGCGACTTTCCTGGTGACGAGAGCCTGCGCCGGTTCATCGACGAGGTCGTGCCGGCTCTCAAGGTTCCCTGAGGCCGGTCCGCCCCGCCGCGACAGCGGACGCGTCCTAACTCGCCGGACGCTCGCAGGCGACCCGGTCGCGGTGATGCGGCGCCGTAGCTGGTGATTTCAAGTCGCAGAGCACCCTCGGTAATCTGGCCCCACCGATCACCGTCCGGCCGGTTCTCCCCACCGAGCTGCTACCGAGATTGGACCTCCGATGAGTCGATTCTTCGATGCGCTGGGGCGCGGTGTCGTCCGACTGCGCTGGTTGGTCGTTGCCATCTGGATCGTCGGGACCGTGATCTCGGTCCGCGCGCTCCCGACACTGGCGAGTCAGGTCAACAACAACAACAGCACGTTTCTCCCCCCGAGCGCACCGAGCAATCAGGCGGCGGCACTCGCGCAGCCGCTCATCGGCTCGGTGAACCACAGCCAGGTGCCGGTCGTGGCAGTCACGTCGGCGCCGTCGTTGACAGCCCAGGACCGCGCTGCGCTGGCCGACATGCTCACCAAGCTGAAAGAGGTCCCGACCGCGTTGTCGGCCCACTTCCTCGGCACTTCCCCGAACGGGAGAGCGGCTCAGCTCCTATTCACCTCCTCTTCGTCACCATTCGACCAGGGCAAGGCGTCGACCCTCGTCGACAACATGAACTCCGCGCTCGCAAAGGTGCCGCGTCCGAGCGATCTCCAGGTGCATCTGGCCGGCGAGGTGGCGACCGGCGTCGCGAATCAGAAGCAGTCGGCGAAGCAAGGATCCGAGATCCAGCTCGCGTCGATCGTCTTCATCATCATCTTGCTGCTGATCATCTTCAGGTCGGTGCTGGCACCACTCATCACCTTGCTCCCGGCCGCATTGGTCCTCGCCTTGTCGAGCTCTTTCATCGGGGGTCTCGGATCGGCCGGCGTCCTGCAGATCTCGTTCTTCACGCAGATCCTTCTCATCGTGCTCATTCTCGGTGCGGGCACCGACTACGGGCTCTTCCTTGTCTTCCGGGTACGAGAGCAATTGCTCGCGGGGACCGAACCGAAGGAGGCCGTGAGCTACGCCGTGCGCCGGGTCGGCGAATCGATCACGGCTTCCGCCGCAACGGTCGTCGTCGCCCTCTTGACCCTGCTGGCGGCCAGCTTCAACCTCTATCACGACCTCGGATTCCCCCTCGCCCTCGGCATCGCGGTGATGCTCCTGGCGGGCCTGACGCTCCTTCCCGCCCTCCTCGCCATCTTCGGGCGCGCGGTCTTCTGGCCCTCGAAGACCATGCCGCGGGAGGCCACTGAGGGGACCTGGGGACGGATTGCGTCACGTCTGGTCCGCCGTCCTGTGCGGACCATCACGGTGGGCGTGCTGTTGCTCGGCGCGCTCGCGCTGTTCGCACTCAACTTCAAGCCTTCGGGCTTCGGCGGTGATCTTGCCGCACCGGCGGGCAGCGACGCCGCCAAGGGAAACGCTGCTCTGGCGACGTACTTCCCGCAGTCGAACGCGAACCCGACCAATGTCGTGATGCACTTTCCGACCTCGGTGTGGGAGAAGCCGCAGCAGTTGCAGATCGCGACCAACTCCCTCCACGACAGCGGGGTCTTCTCGGCGATCACCGGACCTCTCGATCCGAACGGTGCACCCCTCACCCCTGAGCAGCTGTCGGCCCTCTACCACGAGTTGCATCCGTATGGGTCCGCGCAGAATCTGGTCACCATGCCGCTCACCCCACCCGCGGGCTCAGGTGTCTCACCAGCTGACTACGACACCTTCCTGACGACCGCCCGCTACATCAGCGCGGACGGGCACACGGTGCAGTGGGAGACCGGGCTCATCGCCGGCAACCCTGGAGCGAACCCAGCGATCAACGCGGTTCCCCAGATCCGTTCGGTCGTCTCTGCCGCCGCCGCGAAGGCAGGAGCCAACGCGAGCGGGCTGGCGGGTGAGGCACCGGCGCTCTACGACGTGAGCCACATCTCGGACTCGGACATCGGGAAGATCGTGCCGATTGCCATCCTTGCGATCGGCTTGGTGCTCGCCCTCGTCCTTCGCAGCGTGATCGCCCCGATCTACTTGATCCTGAGCGTCGTCCTGTCGTACCTCGCGTCCCTCGGGATTGCGGTGTTGGTATTCCAGATAATCGGGGCTCAGGGTGGCGTGATCTTCCTACTGCCGTTCCTCATGTTCATCTTCCTGCTTGCGCTGGGGGAGGACTACAACATCCTCGTCATGACTCGCATCCGAGAGGAGGCGGGACGCCTTCCACTTCGTGAAGCGGTCATCAAAGCTGTGGGCGTGACTGGCCCGACGGTGACGTCGGCGGGCCTGGTCCTCGCAGGCAGCTTCGTGGTGCTCGCCGTGGTCGGTGGTTCCGGAGCTGGCAACGGGTCGATTCGCCAAATCGGATTCGGACTCGCCGTCGGGATCCTGATCGACACCTTCGTCGTGCGCACGGTTCTCGTCCCTTCGACGGTCGAGTTGCTCGGCCGCTGGAACTGGTGGCCGTCCAAGATGGGCCGGAAGGCCGGTCAAGAGACCACTGGCCCGAGGATCCCGAGCTAGAAGTTCCGTGCAAGATCGCGCGGAACACGCCGGAAGCACGTGAGCGACCACGTCGTGAAGCGACGTCGATCAGTTCGTCGCTGCGAATCAGGTGAGGGCCCTTGCAATCGAAATGCGAGCGGGCCAGAGTGCAAACAAGAGCAAGGGGCCGATCATCGGTTCCCGGCTCTGAACAGGCCCATTCCGGGTCGAGAACGCGTGCATCCTGCCGTGGACGCTGAACAATTCGGGCCCGCGCACACGTCTCCCCCCGGCGCCCAGCGAACGAACGTGCTGGGCAAGCCGGAAAGAAGGCGAACATGCGGAAACGAAGGGCTCGGTCGACCTTTCAGTCGGAGGCCTCGGGGGAAGATCCTGGGCCGCACCCCGACTCGCGGCCAGGCAGGTGGTCGTCGCGATCCGTTGTCGCGCTTGTTGCTGCCGTAGTGAGCACTGTGGCTGTCGCGTTGCCCGTCGGGCTGGTGACACCTGCCGCAGCTGTCACTTTGCCGGTCGTGACGGGCTTGAGTCCGACCGCTGGTCCGCTGGCAGGGGGCACCATCGTCACAATCACGGGGTCTGGATTCACTGGTGCCACCAGCGTGCAATTTGGCTCCAACGTCGGCAGGATTCATAATCAACTCGGACACTCAAGTCTCCGCGACCGCGCCTGCAGGTTCGGCCGGCCCGATCGACGTTACGGTAACAACCGCCGCCGGAACCTCTGCAATCTCACCATCAGACTCGTATACGTATCTCAATGCTCCAGTGGTGAGTGCCATTAGTCCTACTTCAGGTCCTGCGCTCGGCGGAACCACAGTAACGATCACAGGTTCGTTTCTGAGCGGAGTGGACAGTGTGCAATTCGGCGCAAATGCCGCAACTGGGGTCGTCCCGGTCTCTGACAGCACTTTGACTGCTAGCTCGCCACCGGGCGTGGCTGGCTCTGTTGACGTTATCGTTGTTACGCGGGGAGGGATTTCTGCAACCTCGCCCGCAGATATCTTCACCTACGTCCCATCACCAACTGTGACGGCGGTCACGCCCTCGAGTGGCCCCACCACCGGCGGGACCGCGGTCACCATCGCTGGTAGCAACTTCACCGGCGCAACCGCAGTGACGTTTGGCACCACTGCAGCGGCCTCCTTCTCCTTCGTTTCGGCGAACCAGATAACCGCGACCTCGCCGTCGGGAGCGGCCGGGAGCGTTGACGTCACGGTGACGACCATCGGCGGTATGTCCTCGACGAGCTCTTCAGATCAATTCACCTTCGTGAGCGCGCCGGGAGTGACCGCTGTCACACCTGCCGTGGGACCGACGACTGGAGGTACAACCGTCACCGTCACGGGCAGCGACTTCACCGGCGCGACGTCGGTGAGCTTCGGCACGACGCCGGCCTCCACGTTCAGCGTGATGTCCGCAACTCAGATCTCGGCCACCTCGCCGACGAAGGCTGCGGGTAGGGTCGACGTGACCGTGACGACCGTCGGAGGTACGTCGACCACGAATCCGGGAGATCACTTCACGTTCGTGGGGACACCTTCGGTCACCGCTATCGCGCCAACTTCCGGTCCGACTGCCGGAGGAACCGACGTCACGATCACCGGGAGCGACTTTGTGGGCCCGGTTACCGTGACGTTCGGAGCCACGGCGGCCTCCTCGGTCACCGTCGTTTCGCCAAGCCAGGTCACGGCCAGCTCGCCGGTGCACTCGCCCGGCTCCGTCGACGTGACCGTCACGACGGTCGGCGGGACGTCCACGGCGAGCGTGGGTGATCGCTTCACCTACGTCCTCAGCCCGACGGTCGGAGGTCTGAGCCATGGTTCGGGCCCCACGGCGGGCGGAACGGTCATTACCATCACCGGCAGCGGATTCACCGGGGCGACTTCGGTTCATTTCGGTTCCGCTCCTGCTCTGGTGTTCACCGTTGTGTCCGATACCGAAATCACGGCGACAACCCCTCCGCACGCTCCGGGAACCGTTCACGTCACTGTCACGACAGCCGGCGGGACGTCGATGGCGTCCGGAGTGACTCAGTTCACCTACGTCGCGACGGTGTTGAGGGCTGGCTACTGGTTGGTCGCCTCGGACGGCGGGATCTTCACCTACGGCGACGCCTCGTTCTACGGCTCGACCGGCAATCTGATCCTCAACCGACCCATCGTCGGGATGGCCGCGACCCCCGACGGCAAGGGCTACTGGCTGGTCGCGTCGGACGGTGGCATCTTCACCTATGGCGACGCTGCGTTCTCCGGGTCGAGCGGCAACCTGATCCTCAACCGACCCATCGTCGGGATGGCCGGGACCCCCGACGGCAAGGGCTACTGGCTGGTCGCCTCGGACGGTGGCATCTTCACGTATGGCGATGCCTCGTTCTACGGCTCGTCGGGCAACTTGATCCTCAACCGACCCATCGTCGGGATGGCCGCGACCCCCGACGGCAAGGGCTACTGGCTGGTCGCCTCGGACGGTGGCATCTTCACGTATGGCGATGCCTCGTTCTACGGTTCGTCGGGCAACTTGGTCCTCAACCGACCCATCGTCGGGATGGCCGCGACCCCCGACGGCAAGGGCTACTGGCTGGTCGCCTCGGACGGTGGCATCTTCACCTACGGCGACGCCGCGTTCTACGGCTCGTCGGGCAACTTGATCCTCAACCGACCCATCGTCGGGATGGCCGCGACCCCCGACGGCAAGGGCTACTGGCTGGTCGCGTCGGACGGTGGCATCTTCACCTATGGCGATGCCGCGTTCTACGGCTCGACCGGCAACCTGATCCTCAACCGACCCATCGTCGGGATGGCCGCGCTCGGCTGACGCGTGATCCGGCGCGAACCTTCTGCACCTCGAACGCGCACGTCCCGATCCGCCGCTCATGACGGCCCGATCGCCGTTGGCAGGTGCAATATGCTGCCCGGATGCCGCCGATGCACCTCTTGGTTCAATCTGTCGCGACATCGGAACCCGATGCGGCGAATGCCGAAGGGAGCCGATCCACGAAGGAGCCTCGCTCAGACAGTCGAACTCGCGGAGCCGCCGCCCTCGCCGCCCTTGCAGGACCGCTCGCCCTTCTCGGTCTCTCTCTCGCCGCCTGCAGCTCCAATTCCTCCTCGCCGACCACCACCGTCTCCAGTAGGCCGGTCATCCAGCGGTCCGGGAGCGGCAGCAAGACGCTGGGCTCGGTGACCCTTTCGACGAAGTGGATTGTCACCTGGAAGTTCAACTGCACCAATCCGGTGACGGCGAGCCGGTTCTTGCTCACCGCGACGAAGTCGGGCGGCTCACCCATCTCGATCACCGACCAGACCGGACTCGGTGGTGGCGGGACCAAGGCCTACAACCAGACCGGTACCTTCACCTTCGCGGTGGCCACGCCATGCACCTGGAATCTGCTCGTCGGCCCCCCATCGGTGGGCACCTCGACCACCACGACGTCTTCGTCCACTACCTCCAGCACCTGACTGCAATCGGGCGACACCCGGCCCACCATCGGGTCGACCGCTATCTGGTCCCGAGCTCGATCGCCTTCACCAGCAGCATGATCACTGCTACCACCAGGTAGCCGCGCAGCGCGTACATCCCGATCAGGCGACCACGCGACCAGCTGGGCCGTTTCAGCAGAGCGAGTGATGGCATTCGCCAAGTCGCCCTTCGCTCGGGGGGCATCTCGACGGCCGGTCGCCACTCTGCCCGACGCCGGACGATGAGGACCCCCGCGTACACGTAGCCGACGAGGAGGAGGCCCCCGAGTACGAGCGCGAGGTCGGTCACGTTGACCTGTGGGAACAGAGTGGTGGTCATCAGCACGAGCGACATCATGAGGAGGATCGACACGATGATTCCCGCCACCACGTTGAGCCAGAGGCGGTTGACCCAGGGACCGAGGACCTCTTTGTCGTTGCAGAGCAGGAGCAGGAACACCGTGGCACTCGGCAGGAGCACGCCGGCCAACGCCTGCACTCCTGTCGTGATCAGGCCGAGAGGCGCACCAGGGATGAGCACGATGATCGCGGCGAGCGCCACCATTCCCGCGAACGCGCCGTAGAAGAATTTTGCCTCGCGCCAGCTGTGGTGGAGCGAGTGGCGGGTTCCGAACGAGTCGCCGAAGGCGTAGGACGTCGCAAGCGTGACCGCCGCGGCGCCGATGATCGAGGCGTTGAGCAGGATGATTGCGAAGATCGCGCCGGCTCCGCTTCCGACGTAGTGGCTGAGACCGTGGGCGACCCCTTCTGCATCGGTGAACTTTCCGGCGAGCGGCGTGCCGCCGAAGGCGGACGCGGTGACCGCCATCAGCAGTGACGCCGCCAAGACCGTGATGATCGAGCCGACCACGGTGTCCACGCGTTCGTAGTTGATCCATCGCGGCGTGATCCGCTTGTCCACGATGTTCGACTGCTGGAAGAACAACTGCCATGGTGCGACCGTGGTTCCGACGATGGCGATGATCAACAACACCGACGTCGAGGTGAAGCCGCCCTGCACCCCTGGCACCACGAGACCGTGGACGTACGAGCCGGCGGAGGGATGGCTGAGCACGGCCAGCGGGATCACCAGGAAGTTCGCCGCGATGAAGACGAACATGAACCGCTCCCAGCGGCGGAAGCTGCCGGACGCGGTCATCACGACCAGCGTGACCGCGGCGATGGGCACCGAGACGTACTTGCTCACCCCGAAGTAGGAGAGCGCCAGGCTCACCCCGATGAACTCGGTCGCGATGGTCAGGAAGTTCAAGATGAACAGGTCGCCGACCGAGAAGGCGCCCCAGAACCTTCCGTAGCGCTCGTAGATGAGCCGCGCATGGCCGACACCGGTGACGGCGCCGAGACGGACCACCATCTCCTGGTTCACGACGAGGACAGGGATGAGCAACGGCAACGTCCAGAGCAGCGTGAGGCCGTAGTTCTGCCCCGCTTGCGAATAGGTGGAGACTCCGCCTGCGTCGTTGTCGCCCACCATCACGATCAGGCCGGGACCCATGATCGCGAACAGGGTCAGAAGTCGTGTCCACCACGATCGGCGCGCCTCGACGTCGTGCTGGCGGATGGTCCCGAAGGCCCCGCGGATGTCGCCTTCGTGGGCCGGGTCGAGCACACTCGAAGCGATCTCGACGCCCGGGGCCTCCGGTTCCACAGTCCTCACCTCCTCTCCGTGTCGTCTCGTGCTCGCGTCGTGCAGACGGGCCGTCGGTCGCGCAAGTTGCGTCTGCACCAACTCCAGGTTCGGGAGCACGCCGCTCTCCCGGTTCTGCTCTACCCGTCTTCGCTGTGCGCCGGCCGAAACCGGCAGGCCGCTCGACCGCGATCGCTCGATCGGGTGTCCAGCCGAGGGTCGAGAGAGAACCGCGTCCGCGTGCTCCGGAGGACCGCGCCCGGCCCGATCGGCCGACCTTTGGTCAGAAAACCGCGGCCGATCGTCGGCGACGGGTCCCGGCGACGCTGGGTCTTCGTCGCCGGCCCACGGCTCAGTCCTCTGCCGAGGTGGTGCCGAAGTCGCGACGCCAGCCGGTCGGGAGAAGGAGCTCGAGCAGATCGTCGATGGTCACCACGCCGAGGATCTTGCGGTGCTCTTCGTCCATGACCGGGGCCACGACGAGGTTGAAGTCGGACATCTTCCGGGCGATGGCGCCGACGTCCCAATCCGGATGCACGTGCGGCGGGTCCGGGTCGACGATGTCGGCAAGTCGTGCGGAGGGATCGGCCTTGATCAGCTGGACGGCAGTCACGCTGCCGGTCACCTGACCGCTCTCGTCCGTCGCGAAGACGACGTTGAGCGACTCGGGAGCCGCGGCGGAACGACGCATCGATTCGAGCGCCTCGCGCACCGTCGTGGTCTCCGGAAGGGAGAGGAAGTCGGGGCTCATCAACCCGCCCGCGGTCTCCGGGTTGTAGCTGAGCAGCGAGCGGATCGTGCGCTGCTGGGCCGCCGGCAAGAGGTTGAGGATCGGGAGTCGGCGCTCCTGGTCGATCTCGGTGATCAGGTCCGCCGCGTCGTCGGGCGCCATCGACGCGAGCAGGCGGGCGGCCTCCTCGTCGGAGCGGCTTCGCAGGAATTCGACCTGGTGCTCGATGTCGAGCTCCTCGAACACGTCCGCCTCGAGCTCGCGGTTCGCGCCGACCGCCTCGATGATCTCCTCTCCTTCGTCGTGCGACGCGGCCTCGACCAGGTCGGCGATCTGCGCGGGGTGCAACTTGGCGAGCTTGCGGTAGGGGATCCTGAGGCGAGAAGAAGGCACGTGGGCGACGAAGGGCTCGATGCTCGCCCAGTCGACGATCGACGCGGGTTTCTGACGGCGCCTCCACCCCGGCACCAGCCGCCGGAGCGGAGACTGCGTCGACGGGTCGACCCCGACGACCTCCCATCTCCCGTCGACCTTGGCGAGCTCGATCTCGTTGGCGCGGATGAGCCGACCTGCGACGAAGTTGATCAGATGGTGGGTCGAGAGGTCACGTGCGAGCAGCAGCTCACCGGGACGCCGTTCGAATCGGCGCAGGTCCACCCTTCGGCCCTCGAAGCGGACCTGTCCCGATTCGAAGCGCGCCTTACGGATCGGGACGAACAGGCCGCGTCCACCGATCTCGACGACCAGTCCGACCACCGGGGGATGCGGCGAATCGCCCATCCGCACGATGAGGTCCTGTACGCGGCCGAGCCTGTCGCCCGCACCATCGACCAGGGGGCGCTTGATGACACTCGAGAGGTGGAGCACCTCGATTCCGGTGTCGGCCAGCCCTGCCTGGACGTCCATCGGCTCCACCGTAGCGCTCGGTCGGCTCCGTGCTACGTGCTCAGCCGGTTGCAGGGTCGTGCGCGGGATCGCCCCGGGCGCTCTCCGGGTGCGAGTCCTCGTGGTTCTGATGCAACGGGAGGGGCACCCGTGCCACGACGACGTCGGGACGTCGGCGCAGTTCGGTCGCGAGTGCGAGATCGACCTGGTTGTGGAGCAGTCGGTAGCGAAACCGGTCGGGGATCACCACCGGGATGAGGACGACGACCTGCCGGTCGCGTTGTGCGCGGAGCTCGTCCACCAGCCGGAGGATGGGTTGGACGATCGACGCGTACTGGGTGTGGAGCACGCGAAGGGGAATGCCCGTGTTCCACTCCGCCCAGTCGGCCTCGACGTCGTGCGGAGGGAGTCCAGGGCCCTCCCCGTCGAAGACCACCGTGACCGCGAGCACCTCCTCCCCGAGCGAAACGGCTTCGGAGAGCGCGAACCGGGTCAAGCGTGAGACGACGGTCACCGGCACGACCACCACCGTGTGCTTCCGGTGGAGGGGAGGAGGGATCACCCCGATCTCCAGTTCCTCCCCGGTTCGGCGGTAGTAGGCCTCGATGCGGTTGAAGAGCAGGATCAGCAGTGGGATGGCGACGACCACGACCCACGCTCCCTCGACGAACTTGGTGAAGAGGAAGATCATCGTCGCGACCGCGGTGACGACCGCTCCGGTTCCGTTGATCGTCGCCCGTCTCGACCAGCCGCGGCCGCGGGTGCGCCGCCAGTGCACGACGAGACCGGACTGGGCGAGCGTAAACCCGATGAAGACGCCGATCGCGAACAAAGGAATGAGGGTGTTGGTGTTGCCGCCGACGGCGATGAGGAGGAGGGCGGAGAAACCCGCGAGCGTCCAGACGCCGTTTCCGAAGACGAGGCGCCGGTCGCGGACACCGAAGAGGTGTGGCAGGTAGTTGTCCCTTGCGAGGAGGCTGGTGAGCACCGGCAACCCGGCGAACGAGGTGTTGGCGGCAAGCGCGAGCACCAGTGTGATGGTGAGCGAGACGATGTAGTACGCCCAGTGCCGCCCCACCGACTCCGACATGATCTGACTCAGCACCGTCTCGTTGGACCGCGGCTCGATGTGGAACTTGTCGGTCAGCACCGCGAGACCGAGCAGCATCGCGCCGAGGGTCACCCCGAGGAGGAGCTCGGTCCGCTTCGCCCGCGCCACCCGGGGCTCCTTGAACAGCGGCACGCCGTTGGCGATCGCCTCGACCCCGGTGAGGGCGCTGCACCCTGCCGAGAACGCCTTGAGGACGAGGAGGACGCCGACGGCCTCGACGGTGTGGGTCGCGACGAGCGACGTACCGGTCTGCGGAGTGTTCTCTCCGAGTGGGTGGACGAGACCGACGACGATGATGGCGAGCAGCCCGACGATGAACACCAGGGTCGGGACGAGGAAGGCCCGGGCACCCTCACCGAGGCCGCGTAGGTTGAGACCGGTGATCACCACCAGGATGCCGAGGCAGATCGGCACGGTGTAGGTGGAGGTCGAGGGAAACGCGGACGTGAGCTGTCCGACGCCTGCGGCGATCGAGACCGCCACCGTCAGGGTGTAGTCGACGATGAGCGCCGCGCCCGCGAGCTTGCTCACCTGCGGTCCGAAGTTGTCGCGGGACACCGCGTAGGCCCCACCGCCGTGGGGGTAGGCGTCGATCACCTGCCGGTAGGAGGTCACCAGGATGGCCAGGAGCACGATGATCGCGATGGTGATCGGCAGCATCAGGTGGAGCGCCGACGCGCCGGCTCCGGCCAAGACCAGCAAGATCGCCTCGGGTCCGTAGGCCACCGAGGTGAGCGCGTCGAGCGAGAGTGCCGACAGCCCCTCTACGGGAGTGATCTCCTCGCTCGAGGCCTCCCTCGCCGACAGCTCGCGGCCGAGGACGATCGTGCGGATCCGGGTGAGGGCGCTCATCGAGCAGCCGCCTGGCACTCGGGGTACGGCACAGCGAGACGCAGTCTACGGGTGCGCCGCGGGAGCGACGTGTACAGCGAGATCACTGCGCGGCGAAGCGCTGTGGCGCGCGGTCAGCGAGACGACGCCTTCGACGACGTCGCGTTCGTGCCGGCGGCCCGGCGCCGAGGCCGCGCCTTCGGCTTGGCCCAACCCTCGGGCGGCGAGACGAACGAAGAGTCGAGTGACTCGACCGAAGGTGCGCCGAGCAACCGGAGCGTGCGGTCGATGTCCTGCCGCATGATCGACAGCACCTTCTTCACCCCCGGTTCACCGGCTGCCGCGAGGCCGTAGGCCCAGGGCCGGCCGATCATCGCGGCCTTCGCGCCCAGCGCCACTGCACGGACCACGTCGGCACCTCTGCGGAAACCGCCGTCGACGAGGACCTCGACCTTGCCACCGACTGCGTCGAGCACGTCGACCAGTGCCTCCATCCCCGATGGGACGCCGTCGAGCTGCCGCCCGCCGTGGTTGGAGACGATGATCGCCGACGCACCGGCGTCGACGGCTCGCTTGGCGTCTTCACCGGAGAGCACGCCCTTGCAGATGACCGGGCCGTCGAAGATCTTTCGCATCCACGCGAAGTCCTCCCAGAGGGGCGGTCTCGAGACCCAGTGCATGAGCGCTTCGCCCTCGGTCATCCGTCGACCCTCTGTTTCGATGCTCGTCGCATGGGCGAGCTCGAGCCGGAAACGGTCCTTCGCGACGTCGTAGAGCCACCAGGGATGAAGGGCGGCCTGGGGAGCCATCTTGAACGCGGTGCGCCGATCCAGGTTGAGCGGCGGCGACAGCCCGTAGCGGTGGTCGCGCTCGCGGTTCCCGGGGATCTGCGTGTCGACCGTCACCACCAGTGCGCGGTAGCCGGCGTCACGGGCCCGGGTCACCAGCTGCTCGGCCCCGTCGCGCCCGCCGAGGAAGTACAGCTGGAACCAGAGCGGACCCGACGACGCAGCGGCGACCTCTTCGAGGGTCTGACCCGACATCGAGCTCAGGGTGAAGATGGTTCCCGCGGCTTCGGCCGCTCGGGCTCCCGCGACGTCACCGCCGGGCTCCATCATCCGGGTGAAGCCGATCGGACTCATCAGCATCGGCATGCTGACCGGAGTGCCGAGCACCGTGGTGCTGAGGTCGGGGCCGGGCGCGCCGGCGGTGACCCCCATGCGGGGCACGAACCCGACCGACTCGATGGCCTCGCGGTTCATTGCCAGGGTGCGCTCCTCGCCGGCCGCGCCGTCGATGTAGTGGAAGACCGCGGGTGGCACCCTCCGCTTGGCGAGCCGGCGCGCGTCGGCGACGGTGTTGAGCCTGGCGAGCGCCATGTCGCGTCGGATCTCCCACGGCGTGCGCCTTGCTCGGTCGGCCATCGGGCCAGCGTACGCAACGCCCGCGCGGACCGCCATCGCCGACCGAGTGTGGTTGACGGAGCGCGACGTGGCTCCGTAGTGTCCGAAGGAGCAGGGCTGCAGCGGTGCACGTCCGAGCCGCGCCGGCTCGCCGCCGGGCGCTCGTCGGGCGGGCCCGGGGGAAGGAGGGGAGATGGGCGCGACGGCCGCATTCGAGCTCGATCTGCCGCTCTACGACCCCACCGGCCTCAGCCGTGCCGACCGCATCGCGGCGATCTCTGCCACGCGCGACGCGCACTGGCTCGCCCGGAGCCCGTTGGGATTCGTGGTGATGCGCTACGAAGACGCGTCGGCGGTGCTGCGCGACCGTCGGTTCCACTCGGCCCTTTCGCTGATCCCACGGATGCAGGGTGTCGACGGGGCCGAGCTCGAGGAGCGCCGGCCATCGATCCTCTCGATGGAAGGTGACGAGCACACCCGGCTCAGGCGACTGGTCAACGGCGCGTTCACCCCGGCCGCTGCGGACCGGTTGCGTCCCTTCATGCGCGAGGTGGTGGGCGAGCTCCTCGACGCAGTCGACGGGGACGGGACCTGTGACTTCGTCGCTCGGGTCTGCCAGCCCTACCCGATCCCGATCATCTGCGAGCTCCTCGGCGCGCCGAGGAGCGACTGGGAGCGGTTCTCGCGCTGGGCCACCGACATCTTCAAGATCTTCAACCAGAACCTGGCCGAGGATCTCCCGGCCATCCAGGCGGCCTCAGCCGAGCTCGAGACGTACGTGCACGCTCTCGTCGATCGCCGACGCGACGAACCCGGCGACGATCTCCTGAGCGAGCTCATCGCGGTGGAGGAGGAAGGTGACCGCCTCTCGAGCGACGAGCTGATCATGCTGGCCGAAGCCGTCCTCATGGCCGGGACCGACACGACGCGGAATCAGCTGGGTTGTTGCGTCGCGTTGCTCGGCGCGCATCCCGACCAGTGGGAGCACTTCGTCGAGCACCCCGAACTCGCGCCGCGGGTGGTCGAGGAGACGCTGCGCTACCTCGGTGCGGTCGCCGGCACGATTCGTGTGGCATCCGAGCCGATCGAGTACCGCGACGTCCTCTTTCCGGAGGGGACGCTCGTGTCGGTGTCGCTCGCCGGGTCGAACCGCGATCCGGACGTGTTCGACGAGCCCGAGCACTTCGACGTCGAGCGCGAGCCGGGTGTCCAGCAGATGACCTTTGGCTTCGGGATCCACCGCTGCCTCGGCGCCCATCTCGCGCGCGCAGAGCTCCAAGAGGCGCTCGCCCTCCTCGCCGAACGGATGCCCGATCTCCGGCTCGCCGGCCCGGTCGAGTGGAAACCGGAAACCTTCGGGATCTGGGGCCCGGCGAGGCTTCCGGTCGCCTGGACGCCCGCGCACCGTTCCGCGGGCGTCCGCTGAGCCCGCGGCGACGGCCCTCGAGGCAACGGCCCTCGAGGCGACTTGTCATAATACCTGGTCAGAGCCCATAAACTGTTGGGCTATGGTTCCCGGCGTGCGCCACCTCCTCCTTGCCCCGACCTCCTCGTGAACATCGTCGTCAGCAACGTCAAAGGCGGTGTCGGAAAGACCACCACGACGGTCTATCTCGCGGCTGCGGCGGTCGAACGCGGGTGGGACCCGGTCTTGCTCGTCGACGCCGACCGCCAGGCCTCCGCTGCCGAGTGGTACGAAGCGCGACCCCTCGAGCACATCGAGCTGGTGGAGGCGCCCTCGGAGCGCACTGTCGGCCGGGCGATGACCGGTCACCGGGGTCTCGCGGTCGTCGACACGCCTCCGGGCGACGAGCGAATCGTCCGCGCGGCGCTGGAACGGGCCGACGCGGTCGTGGTCCCCACTCGTGCGGGCGGTGTCGAGTATTCGCGGGTGGAGGCCACCCTCGAGATGATCCGGCCGAAGTCCTCCTACGGCATCGTCATCTGTGCAGCCCGGCTCGGAACCAACGATCTCGAGGAAGCCGTCGAGTGGTGGACGAAGGAGAAGGTGCCGATCTGGGGCATCGTCCCCGAGCGCGTCGGGATCGCGTCCGGCCCCGAGGCCCGGCTCTTCCGTGAGGGCCTCGAGACGTACGACGCGGTGCTGAAGAAGGCGCTCCGCCGCCGCGGCGCCTGAGGCGCGGGAGGCTCAGCCGGCGAGGCCGCCCGGGTCCGAGGGCACGTCGACCGCGTGCTCCTCGAGGACCTCGAGCGGGACGATGTCGAGCGCCCGCTCGTGGGTCGAAGCCAGCACCACGAAGGCCGCGGCGCCCTCGAGGTGCGCGCGTAGCCAGTTGGCCGCGGTCACGCACCAACGGTCGCCGGGAGAGAGACCGGGGAAGCGGTACTCCGGGAGCGGTGTGATCAGGTCGTTGCCGATCCCGCGTTGGTGCTCGAGAAACTCCTTGGTGACCACCGCGCAGATGGTGTGGCTCCCGAGGTCCTCGGGCCCGGTCGCGCAGCAGCCGTTTCTGTAGAAGCCGGTGAGCGGATCCATGCTGCAGGGCTCGAGCTCGCCGCCGAGGACGTTCCGGTCGGCCATCGACCAAGTATGCACGACCCGCCCGTCGGCCAGGCCGGGGCGATGTCCGCGCTCGGGAAGTTAGGTGGCGCGGACGAAGTCGACGACCACCCGCGCGAGTTCGGGTCCCTTGTCCTCCTGGAGGAAGTGGCCGCCGCCCTCGATGGTGGTGTGCGGCTGGCCTTTGGTTCCGGGGATGCGCGCTTGGAGTGCGCGGTCGGAGCCTTTGGTGATCGGGTCCCCGTCGCTGAACGCGGTGAGGAACGGGCGATCGAACCTCCCGAGGACCTCCCACGCGGCGCGGTTCGCCTCCGACGCAGGGTCGTCCGGCCTGATCGGCACGAGAGTCGGGAACTGGCGCGCGCCCTCGGTGAAGCGCTGGTCGGGAAAGGGCGCGTCGTAGCCGGCGATCACCTCGGGAGCGAGGTCGGTGAGGCACCCGCTGTTCACGATCACCCCTGTCGGGAACACCTCGACTTCCTGGGAGAACTTGAGCCAGGCCCGGAACGCCTCGCCGACCGGCTCGTCGCCGGTCGGTAGGAAGGTGTTGGCAGCCACGACCCGGGCAAACCGATCGGTGTGTTCGGCGACCAGTCGCAGCCCGATGAGGCCGCCCCAGTCCTGACAGACGAGCGTGATCGCCGAGAGATCGAGCTGGTCGAAGAGGAGGCTGCGCATCCACTCGACGTGCCGGGCGAAGGAGTACTCGGCGCGGGGAGTGGGCTTGTCGGAGCGGCCGAAACCGACGAGATCGGGTGCGATCACGCGCAGGCCCGCGTCGACGAGCACCGGGATCATGTGGCGGTAGAGGAAGCACCACGAGGGCTCGCCGTGGAGGAGGAGCACTACCTGGCCGTCGGAGGGACCTTCGTCGAGGTAGTGGGCGCGGAGCGTCCCCCCGTCCTGGTCGGGGATCTCCGCGTAGTGCGGATCGAACGGGAAGCCCGGCAGGCCCTCGAAGCGGTCGTCGGGAGTTCGGAGGACTTCCATGTCTCGCACCTTTCGTCCGCTGGTCGCCGATCGTCGCCCGTCGCCGAGCCGGAGGGCCCGCCGCGCCGAAGCTAACAGGGGATCACAGGCGCAGAGCCGCTCAGCGCAGTGCGTTCTTCACGAAGTCGTCCGTGCCGTGTCCGACGTCGAGCTTCGCCCCGCCGTGCCACGAGCCGCGGAGGTGGCGCCGGATCGCGACCTCCCCGTCCGCGGTCGCACGCGCCGCGGCGTGCCACAGCTCCGAGTGGTGGAAGAGCACGTCCCCGCGCTCCTGGTAGAGGGCGACCTCGGCCTGCACCCGCTCGAACCCGAGCGGGATCCCCTCGGTCCCGCCGAGATGGCTTCGGGGGAGCACCCGGAGGAAGCCGTTGGCGGGAGAGGTCGGGTCGAAGTGGACGGTGAAAGCGGCGCCAGGCCAGATGTCGAGGTGTGGGCCCGACTGGTGATCGGTGTGCCAGCCGATGCGCGAGTAGCCCGAGCTGGGTCCCGGACGTGCGTCCTGGTAGACCACGCCGAACTGCTCGTAGTCGAGGAGCCATGCGCTTTCTCCCAACAAGCGGCGCGCGGCCTCGACCAGCACGGGGTGACAGACGAGACGTGCTGCGGCCGGAGAGGCTTCGGTCGCGAAGCAGACGTAGTGGGCGAAGGGCTCGCCCCGGAGCGATGCCTCCGGATCGTCGAGGATCGCGGTCCCGAACCGCTCGTCGAGATCTCCGTCGACCAGGCGCCGCTGCGCCTCGGCCAGCTCGACCTCGGCCTCGGCGAGGGCCGCCTCGTCGAAGATCCCTCGCAATGTGGCAAACCCTTGCTCGGCGAAGGACGCGGCGAACGCGTCCACGGCGGTGGCCGGGAATGCTTCGGCGAGAGTGGTCGCCACTCTGGCAGGACGTTGCGTGGCCGGTCCTCCTCGTACCACCGCGCCAACTGTACGCCCGGTGGTAGGCGGGCCCGAGCGGGCACGCGTCGGGCCGACTCGCACAAACGACCTGTTGCATTGGCCCGGGCCTTCCCCTAGGTTGCGCTGCTGGTTGGGGGAGTTGACGATCAGGCAGGGGACGACGACTACGTCAGCTGGTCGCGAGATCGCGATCGCCGTGTCGGAATTGGGAGGAGCGGCCCGGGGGGTGCGCGCCCGAAGAAGCGTGAGGAGAGGCGCAAATGAGATCAAGACGAACACTGCCGGTTCGCCTGGCATCGCTGGGTGGCGCAGTGGCGTTGGCGGCGGCAGGGCTGGCCGGAACGGTCGGACTGGCCCTGGCGGGATCGGGAGGGACCGCAGGCGCCGACACGCCACAGTTCTCAGCGAACTGTACCCTGGCAGTCCTAGGACCGACGGCCCTCCCAGTGACGGTTACTGGAAGGATCTCGCCGAATCCGGTTTCGCCGGGCCAGTCGTTCGTGGCGACGGGGTTGGGGCTCCAGACCCAGCTCTCTGTCGCCTTTCAGAACCTCGTCGTCGGAGCGTTCGGCCCGAACGCCGTGGTCACCGGCACCTTCACTTCAACTTTGTCATCGACGGGCGCGAGCCCTTCTTCCGTGCCGGTCACCTTCACGATCAATCCGATTACCGTTCCCGCCACTCCCACGACTCCGATCAATCTGACTGCGCCGGCCCCGGACGCCGCGTTCAGCGCGCTTAGCAGCGGAGCGTCGTCCGTCGCCGTTTTGACCGGAACGTCGGGCACGCTCAACCCCTTCGTCAATGGCATGGGACCCTTGACCGCGCCTTGCACGACGCCCGCTGAGCAGATCGCATCGGCGCCCATCCACACTCCGGCCGGTCAGCTCCAAGGGCTGTTGCCGAACGCCGGACCGTCCGCCGGTGGAACGTCGGTCAAGATCGTCGGAAACTTCCTTTCCAACCCGTCCGCGGTGACCTTCGGTGGCATCCACGCGACGAGCTTCAGGAGTGTCACGCCGAACTCGATCATCGCAGTCTCGCCGCCGGGGACGGTCGGGAGCACGGTGCAAGTCCAGGTCACCACGCCCTCGGGGCCGTCCTCGACCGAGCTGTTCACGTACACCGACGGACCGATCGTGAACGGAGTGAGTCCGAGCACCGGACCGCCCGCCGGGGGTACCTCGGTCACCATCACCGGCACCGGGTTCACAGGAGCGACCGCAGTCGATTTCGACGGCAACACGCCGGCGACCAACTTCATGGTCAACTCGGCCACCTCGATTACCGCGACCGCACCTCCGGGAACCGGCGTGGCCAACATCAGGGTGACCGTGCCGGCGTCGAACCTGCCGCAGTCGCCGGTCGGGCTCCAGGACCGGTTCAGCTACCGGGCCGGCTACTGGCTCGGTGCGTCCGACGGGGGCGTGTTCACCTACGGGAACCCGCCCTTCGAGGGCTCTGCCGGCAGCCTTCACCTCAACAAGCCGGTGGTCGGCATCGCGCCGACGCCCGACGGGGGCGGCTACTGGTTGACGGCGAGTGACGGCGGGGTGTTCTCCTACGGCGACGCCTCCTTCTACGGCTCGACCGGCAACCTCACCCTCAACTCGCCGGTGGTCGGCATCGCCGCCACCCCCGACGGCTTCGGGTACTGGCTGGTCGCGGCCGACGGAGGGGTCTTCTCCTTCGGTGACGCCGAGTTCTTCGGCTCGATGGGCGGTACCCATCTGAACGCGGCGGTGGTCGGCATGGCGTCGACGCCCGACGGCAACGGGTACTGGCTGGTCGCGGCCGACGGAGGGGTCTTCTCCTTCGGTGACGCCGCCTTCCTCGGCTCGGCAGGCGGCCTCAAGCTGGTCGCACCGGCCGTCGGCATCTCCGCCGCACCGGGGGGCAACGGCTACTGGCTGGCGACCGCCGACGGCGGGGTCTTCAACTACGGCGCAGGCGCACCGTTCCTCGGCTCGGCCGGTGGGCTGAAGCTCGACGCCCCGGTAGTCGGCATCGCGACGAGTCCCGACGGCGGCGGCTACTGGCTGGTCGCTGGCGACGGCGGCATCTTCAGCTACCCGGACGCCGTCTTCTGGGGCTCCGCCGGCGGGCTGAAGCTCAACGCGCCGATGGTGGGGATGGCCGCGGTCACCTGATCGGTCCATCTCGCATTCCGCATTCCGCGACGAGGACCAGGGGTTCGCCCCTGGTCCTCTCGCGTGCGGGCGGAGTCCGGGTCGGGTGCGGGCGGAGTCCGGGTCGCGTGCGGGCGGAGTCCGGCGCGAAGTGACGGCTGAGTGAGCCCGTCTGTCACTACGGATCGAGCCAGCCGCCGTGCGCCTACCATTCCTGCATGGCCAACGAGACCCCACGTGATCCTTCCGAGGCACCGCTGATCGGCATCAAGCCGCGCAGCTTCGAGGTGACCGACGGCCCGACCCGGGCTCCGGCCAGGGCGATGCTTCGAGCGGTCGGCATGACCGACGCCGACTGGGACAAGCCCCAGATCGGGGTGGTGTCCTCGTGGAACGAGGTCACCCCGTGCAATCTGCCGCTCGACCGGCTGGCCAAGCGGGCGAAGGACGGCGTCCGCGACGCGGGCGCCTTTCCGTTCGAGTTCGTGACCATCGCGGTCTCCGACGGCATCTCGATGGGCCACGAGGGCATGCGTGCCTCTCTCGTCAGCCGCGAGGTCATCGCCGACTCTGTCGAGACGATGATGCACGCCGAGCGCTTCGACGCGATGGTGACCCTCGCCGGCTGCGACAAGTCGCTCCCCGGCATGCTGATGGCGGCCGCCCGCCTCAACCTGCCTTCGGTGTTCCTCTACGGCGGCACCATCCTCCCGGGTCGGGCCCGCGACCGTGCCCTCGACATCACCTCGGTCTTCGAGGCGGTCGGGGCTAACGCGGTGGACGCGCTGAGCGACGAGGAGCTGAGCCTCATCGAGCACAATGCCTGCCCGACCGAGGGGTCGTGCGCCGGCATGTTCACCGCCAACACGATGGCCTCGGTGGCCGAGGCGCTCGGCATGTCGCTTCCGGGGAGCTCGTCAGCTCCGGCGGTCGACCGCCGCCGCGACGACGCAGCCTTCTCGAGCGGCCGGTCGGTCGTCGATCTCCTGCGGGAGGGCATCCGGCCGCGCCAGATCATGACCAAGGAGGCCTTCGAGAACGCGATCGCGGTGACCATGGCGCTCGGGGGCTCGACCAACGCGGTGCTCCACCTGCTGGCGATCGCGACCGAGGCACGGGTGGAGCTCGAGCTCTCCGATTTCAATGCCGTGGCGGCACGGGTGCCGCACCTCGCCGACACCAAACCGCACGGCCGCTTCCACATGGCCGATCTCGACCGGATCGGCGGTGTGCCGGTGGTCATGGCCGAGCTCCTCGCGGCAGGGCTCCTCCACGGGGACTGCGTGACCGTCACCGGCAAGACCGTCGCCGAGAACCTCGCCGCGCTCGATCCCCCCGCCCCCGACGGCGACGTCGTCCATCCGATCGACCGGCCGATCCACGCCCAAGGCGGGATCGCGGTGCTCACCGGATCGCTCGCCCCGAACGGGGCGGTCGTCAAGGTGGCCGGCATCGACCAGCTGACCTTCGAGGGGCCGGCGCGGGTCTTCGACGGCGAAGACCTCGCCATGGAAGCGATCCTCGCCGGCGCGATCGAGCCCGGCACGGTGGTGGTGATCCGCTACGAGGGGCCGAAGGGCGGCCCGGGGATGCGCGAGATGCTGGCGGTGACCGGCGCGATGAAGGGGGTCGGGCGCGGCGCTGATTGTGCCCTGGTGACCGACGGCCGGTTCTCGGGTGGGACGCACGGCTTCTGCATCGGCCACGTCGCCCCGGAAGCTGTCGACGGTGGACCGATCGCCCTCGTCGCCGACGGGGACCGCATCGCAGTCGACGTGACCGGACACACCATCGATCTCCACGTCGACGAGGCCGAGATCGACCGCCGCCGACGTGCGCTCAAGCACCCGCCCCCGCGCTACACGAGCGGGGTGCTGGCCAAGTACGCGCGGCTGGTCACCGGGGCCGAGCGGGGGGCCGTCACCGAAGCTTGAACGTCAGGAGGCGGCGATGGCCACCTGGGACGAGTTCCGCGCCGATGACCCGGAGTTCGCCGGGATGGCCGAGACGCGCTTCGACGCCGACGGGCTGGTGCTCGTCGGGACCCTGCGCGCGAACGGATGGCCGCGGATCAGCCCGGTCGAGCCGCTGATCGTCGACGGCGACCTGCTGCTCGGGATGATGTGGCTCTCCCGGAAGGCGGTCGACCTCCTCCGCGACCCGCGCTGTGTGGTCCACTCGACCGTGTCGGACAAGGCGGGCACCGAGGGCGACGTGAAGGTCTACGGCCGCGCACTGCCGGTCGAGGACCCGATCCGCCGGGAACGGTACTGCGCGGCGCTCGAGGAACACATCGGCTGGCGGCCCGAGGGCGACTTCCACCTCTTCTCGATCGACGTGACCGAGGTCGGGTACTTCGTCGTGGAGGACGGTGGGCACCGGACGAGGACGTGGACCGCAGACGGAGGGTCGGCAACGCTTGATACGGCGCAGCCGGGCGTGCCACAATGAACGGACCATGCGAACCGGTACAGCACGCACCCCGACCACCCTGGTACTCGTCTCGTAGCGCACGCGACGCCCTCTCGCCGCGTGCGCCCCTCGACCTCCCAGACGGGAGGTCGTTTTCATGTCCCGCCACGACCGCACGACACGCCGCACGAACCGCCCGATCGCAGAGCAGTCACCGTCCGACAAGGAGCACCGATGGAACTCACAGGAGCCCAGGCACTGATCAAGAGCCTCGAGATGGAGGGGGTCGAGGTCATGTTCGGCCTTCCCGGCGGCGCGATCCTGCCGGTCTACGACCCGATCATCGACTCCTCGATCCGCCACATCCTGGTCCGCCACGAACAGGGTGCGGGTCACATGGCCGAGGGCTACGCGCAGGTCACCGGACGCCCCGGCGTCGCGATGGTCACGAGCGGGCCGGGGGCCACCAACGTGGTCACCCCCCTTGCCGACGCCTACATGGACTCGATCCCCCTCGTGGTGATCACCGGGCAGGTGGCGACCACCGCCATCGGCACCGACGCCTTCCAGGAGAGCGACATCACCGGCATCACCATGGGGATCACCAAGCACAACTGGCTGATCACCGACGGGGCGGACATCCCGCGGGTGGTCGCCGAGGCCTTCCACGTGGCCACCAGCGGGCGCCCCGGGCCGGTGCTGGTCGACGTGCCGAAGGACGTCGCGATCAAGCCGATGGAGTGGTACTGGCCCGACGCGGCGGACCTCGACCTCCCCGGCTACCACCCGGTCGCCGAGGGCGACCCCGAGCTCGTCCTCGAAGCGGCACGGCTGCTGCTCGCCGCCGAACGACCGATCATCTACGCGGGTGGCGGCATCTTGAAGGCCCGGGCGGCTGAAAGCTTGCGCGAGCTGGCCGAGCGGACCGGGATCCCCGTCGTCACCACTCTGATGGCCCGCGGCTGCTTCCCCGACAGCCACCCGCTCTGCCTCGGCATGCCCGGCATGCACGGGAACTACACCGCGGTGACCTCCATGCAGCGGGCCGATCTGCTGGTGGCGCTCGGGAGCCGTTTCGACGACCGGGTGACCGGCAAGGTCGACGCATTCGCACCCGAGGCCAAGATCGTCCACGTCGACGTCGATCCGGCGGAGCTCAACAAGGTGCGGAGAGCCGACGTCGCGATCGCCGGTGACTGCCGCCTGGTGATCGAGGAGCTGCTCGCGGCCCTCGAGGCGCTCGGCCTGCCGCACTCCAACGCGGCCCGGAGCGTGCCGGGCGGGCCGCCCTCGTCGGCGGCACCGGGTGCGCCGGAGGCCCATGGCACGGTCGCCGCCATGTTTCCGCGTGAGCGCCTCGCTCCCTGGCGCGCGCAGCTGGGGGAATGGCAGGCGCGCTACCCGCTCGTCTACGACCAGCAGCCCGGTTCGGGCGCCCTCAAGCCACAGTTCGTCCTCGAGACACTTCGCGACATGACACCGGAGGACACCATCGTGGCGGCCGGCGTCGGCCAGCATCAGATGTTCGCCTCGCAGTGGTGGCGGTTCGACTACCCCTACACGTGGGTCAACTCCGGCGGCCTCGGAACGATGGGCTTCGCGGTGCCGGCGTCGATCGGTGCCAAGGTCGGCCGGCCGGGACGGATGGTCTGGGCCGTCGACGGCGACGGGTGCTTCCAGATGACCGCGCAGGAGCTGGTCACTGCGAGCTCGGAGCGGATACCGGTGAAGGTCGCCATCCTCAACAATTCCTACCTCGGGATGGTCCGTCAGTGGCAGGAGATGTTCTACGAGGAGCGCTACTCCGAGGTCTACCTCTCGCCCGACCTCCCCGACTACGTGTTGTGGGCCGAGGCGATGGGGTGTGTGGGCATCCGGGTCGAGTCGCCCGAAGAGGTGGCCTCGGCCATCGACAAGGCGAACGACATCGACGACCGGCCGGTGGTGATCGACTTCCGGGTCGACGAGTTCGAGAAGGTCTACCCGATGGTCGCGGCCGGCGCCTCGAACGACGACATCGTGGTCGATCCCTCCCTCGCCCAGGGGACTTCCCGATGAGCGTCTACGGCGCGGACAAGCGTCATCACACGCTGACGGTGTTGGTCGAGAACAAGTCTGGTGTGCTCGCCCGGGTCGCGGGGCTCTTCTCTCGGCGCGGCTTCAACATCTTCAGCCTCGCGGTCGCGCCGACCGACGACGAGCGGCTCAGCCGGATCACCATCGTGGTCGACGTGGAATCGGCTCCCCTCGAGCAGATCATGAACCAGCTCCACAAGCTGGTGCCGGTGGTCTCGATCACCGAGCTCGACCCCGCGACGTCGAGGGAGCGCGAGCTCCTGCTGGCGACGGTCGAGGCCGGCCCGGAGACCCGCGGCCAGGTGATCCAGTTGGTCGGCGTGTTCGAGGGGAAGATCGTCGACGTCGGGCTCGACCGGCTGACGGTCATGCTCGCCGGTGCACCGAGCAAACTCGACGATTTCGAAGAGCTCATCCGCGGGTACGGCATCGTCGACATGCAGAGGACCGGCCGAGTGGCGCTGCCTATGCTGGATCGGGCCGACCGCGGGTCACAACACCTCCACTCCGTCGACCAGACCAAGGCAGGTTGATCATGGCAACGCTCTACTACGAGAAGGACGCCGACTCGAGCCTCATCGGGAACCGCAAGGTCGCGATCATCGGGTACGGGTCCCAGGGACACGCGCACGCGCTGAACCTGGCGGAGTCCGGAGTGGACGTGCGGGTCGGCCTCCGAGAGAGTTCCTCCTCGCGTCGCAAGGCGGAGGAGGCCGGGCTGCGGGTGCTCAGCGTCGCCGACGCAGCCGCCGAGGCCGACGTGATCATGATCCTCCTGCCCGACACCGACCAGGCGGCGGTCTACGAGGCGGAGATCGCGCCGCACCTGAATCCTGGCGACGCCCTCTTCTTCGCGCACGGCTTCAACATCCGGTTCGGACTGGTCAACCCACCCCCGGAGGTCGACGTGGCGATGGTTGCGCCGAAGGGCCCGGGGCACCTGGTGCGGCGCACCTACACCGAGGGAGGCGGCGTGCCATCACTGGTCGCCGTGGCGGCAGACCCCTCGGGCAAGGCGCACGATCTCGCGCTCTCCTACGCGCACGCGATCGGTGCGACCCGTGCCGGCGTGCTCGACACCACGTTCGCCGAGGAGACCGAGACCGACCTCTTCGGCGAGCAGGTCGTCCTCTGCGGCGGCCTCACCGCACTCGTGCAAGCCGGCTACGAGACACTTGTGGGTGCCGGGTACCAGCCGGAGTCGGCGTACTTCGAGTGTCTCCACGAGCTCAAGCTGATCGTCGACCTCATGTACGAGCAGGGAATCGCGGGGATGCGCTACTCGATCTCGGATACCGCCGAGTACGGCGACCTGACTCGCGGACCTCGGGTCATCAACCAAGCGGTGCGCGACGAGATGGGGCGCATCCTCGCGGAGATCCAAGACGGCAGGTTCGCCGCCGAGTGGGTCGAGGAGAATGCCAAGGGGCGGCCCCGTTTCAAGGCGCTGCGCGAGGCCGGGCTCGAGCACCCGATCGAGAAGGTCGGCGCCGAGCTGCGCGACATGATGCCGTTCGTGTCGGCGGGTCGGCAGCGGGTCCAGGACGTCTCGGGCGGATGACCGAATCACTCGGATGATCCGAATGATTCGGCTGGTCGGCTGAGCGGACGAGCACGTGGGAACACCCGAGGAAGCTGCCGTCAAGGTCCCGGGCCTCGAGCCCACGTTCCGCCATCTCGACGATCCAGACGTCCCCTGGCAGCAGGTCAAGTCGATCCGCAATGCGGACGGGTCCACCTCGTCAGTCTGGGAGAAGTGGCTGGCCTTCTCGCCCGACCCCCAGTACCTGTCCCTCTACGCGAAGTGGGACCCGGGGATGGTGGTGCGCCGCCACGGCCACTACAGCTCCCACGTCGTCTTCGTGGTGAGGGGCGAGCTCTGGTGCGGTGACCGCTACTGCCCTGCGGGCACCCACATCGAGCTCCCGCTCGGTGCAGCGTTCGGCCCGTTCGTGGCGGGGCCCGACGGTGTGATCCTCTACGAGGTGATGATGGGTGATCCCCGCTCCTGGGGCGACGACCCGTCCTCCTTCGAGGCCGCGCTCGCTCGCCAGGACGCGGTCGCGTTGCCCGACCCTCCGATCGACCTCCCGGATTGGCTCGAGGATCTGCGGTCGCGCTGGGTCGAGGGCGACATCGCCGGCTCGCCGTAGCGGATCGCGATCCGGCGAACCGCCTGGTTCGGCTCGGTGCGCGTCACAGGTCGATCCCCTCCGACTCCTGCTGCATCCCGGCTCGCCGTCAACGAGATGCTCCGGTGTTCCCCCAGGTCTCTCCCCGGCCGTGACATCACTCTACATCACGTTACATTATCATACATCATCTTACATCACATTACATCACGTATCCGAAGAGACCTCCGGGGTGCGGGCAGTAAGACCTCTGGGGTGCGGGCAGGAATTGGCAGCAACCTCCGGGCGTGCTGGATAGGCAGAAGGCCACGGGCCGCCAGCGGGTAGGCGCTCGAGAGGGGGTTGTGCCGGAGGGGGCCGCCCCCCGATCACCTGGCCTTCTTCAGGCGGTGAGCGCGCCGACCACGTAGTTGACGCAGGCGCAGAGCGCTGCGACGTCCTCAGGGTCGATCGCAGGGAACATCGCGATGCGGAGCTGGTTCCGGCCGAGCTTGCGGTACGGCTCGGTGTCCACCACGCCGTTCGCCCGCAGCACGGCCGCGACGACAGCCGCGTCGATCGAGGCGTCGAGGTCGATGGTCCCCACCACGTGGCTCCGGTCATTCGGTGCGGTCACGAAGGGGGTCGCGAAGTCCGAGGCCTCCGCCCACGTGTAGAGGATCTCGGACGAGCGGTCACAGCGACCCGCAGAGAACTCGAGGCCCCCTTGCTTGTTGAACCAGGTGACCTGGTGGTCGAGGAGGAACAGCGTGGCGAGGGCGGGCGTGTTGTAGGTCTGGTCGAGCTTCGAGTTCTCGAGCGCGATCAGCAGGTCGAGCGACGCCGGTACCCAGCGTCCCCCTTCCGCGATCCGTGCCACCCGCTCCTGAGCCGCTGGCGAGAGCAGGGCCAGCCAGAGCCCGCCGTCGGACCCGAAGCACTTCTGCGGCGCGAAGTAATAGGCGTCGAACTGTTCGGCCTCGACCCGCAGGCCCCCGGCGCCCGAGGTCGCGTCGACCGCCACCAGCCCACCCCCGGCCGCCGGCGCCCCGGCACCCTTCGGCCTTGCGATCGGCATCATCACCCCGGTCGAGGTCTCGTTGTGGGTGAGCGCGTAGAGGTCGACATCCTCGCGAGAGATCGGTTCGGGGCGGGCGCCCACCGGTGCGCTGATGACCTCGGGCTCCTCGAGGTGGGGAGCGTCCGACGCCGCGGTCGCGAACTTCGAGGAGAACTCGCCGAAGCTCAGGTGCTGGCTCTTCTTCTCGATGAGGCAGAACGTCGCCGCGTCCCAGAACGAGGTGGTGCCGCCGTTCCCGAGCACCACCTCGTACCCCTCGGGGAGCGAGAACAGCTCGCGCAGGCCCTCTCGCACGCTGCCGACGACGGACTTGACCGTGCGTTGACGATGGCTCGTCCCGAGGTAGGTCCCCGACGCGGCAGCGAGGGCTTCGACCGCCTCCGGTCGAACCTTCGAGGGGCCAGAGCCGAAGCGCCCGTCATCGGGGAGCAGGTTGGCCGGAATCTCGATGCCGGGGGCGTCGGTCACATATGGAATCATGGCACCGTGGCGTCCTCAACCGAAATCGGTCACCCCCGCATCTCGGCGCGTGCCGCGGCCGTCGCGCCGTCCGCGACGCTCGCGGTCGACGCGAAGGCAAAGGCACTCAAAGCAAAGGGAGAGAACGTCATCGGCTTCGGAGCCGGCGAGCCCGACTTCCCGACGCCCGAGCACATCGTGGCCGCCGCAGAGGTGGCGTGCCGCGACCCGCGCAACCACCGCTACACGCCGACCGCCGGCCTCCCCGAGCTGCGCGAGGCACTTGCCGCCAAGACCCTGCGCGACTCGGGCCTCGAGATCGCAGCCTCGCAGGTGTTGGTCACCAATGGCGGCAAACAAGCCGTCGCCAACGCGTTCGCCGTGCTCTGCGACCCCGGCGACGAGGTCCTCGTCCTGGCTCCGTACTGGACGACCTATCCCGAGTCGATCGCCCTGGCCGGCGGCGTGCCGGTGGTCGTCGAGACAGGCGTCGAGAGCGGGTTCCGTGCATCGGTCGAGCAGCTCGAGGCCGCCTGCACCGAACGCACCAAGGTGCTGCTCTTCGTTTCGCCCTCCAACCCGACGGGCGCGGTGTACCCGCGTGTTGAGATCGAGGAGATCGGCCAGTGGGCGGCCGCTCGCGGCCTCTGGGTGATCACCGACGAGATCTACGAGCATCTTGTCTACGGCGGCGCCGAGCACCACTCCATGCCCGTGGTCGTTCCTGAGCTCGGTGACCGGTGCGTGGTGATCAACGGGGTGGCGAAGACCTACGCGATGACCGGCTGGCGGGTCGGCTGGCTGATCGGGTCACCGGACGTCGTCGTGGCTGCGACGAACCTGCAGTCCCACACGACTTCCAACGTCGCGAACGTGAGCCAACGAGCCGCGCTGGCGGCGGTGACCGGCGACCTTTCGGCGGTCGCCGAGATGCGCGAGGCCTTCGATCGGCGACGGCTCATCATGCACGCCATGCTCAACGAGATCGACGGCGTGACCTGCGCGCTGCCCGAGGGTGCGTTCTACGCGTTCCCCTGGGTCGGCGGTCTCGTCGGCCGCGACATCCGGGGCACTCGGCCCGCGTCGAGTAGCGAGTTGGCCGAAGTGGCCATCGAGGACGCCAAAGTCGCGGTGGTCCCCGGAGAAGCCTTCGGCGCGCCTGGGTACTTCCGAATGTCCTACGCCCTCGCCGACGACGATCTCGTCGAGGGCATCTCTCGGCTCGCCAAGCTGTTTCGCGACGCTGCGTGAGTCCGGCTGCGTGAGTTCGGCCCCGTGACTACGGGCCAGGTCCCCGGTACAGAAAGGAACACCATGGCTAGGGTGCTCGTGACCGAACAATTGGCGCCTGCCGGACTCGAGCGTCTGGCTGACGCCGGTCACGAGGTCGACGTGCGGCTCGGTCTCTCTCCGGAAGAGCTGATCGAAGCGGTCGTCGGCGCCAACGCGCTGATCGTCCGGTCGGCCACCACGGTGACCGCGCAGGTCTTGGCGGCAGGCACCGATCTGGTGGTGGTCGGACGCGCCGGCATCGGCCTCGACAACGTGGACGTGGCAGCGGCGACCGAGCGAGGCATCATGGTCGCGAACGCACCGCAGTCGAACATCCTCTCCGCTGCCGAGCAGGCCATGGCGCTCCTGCTCGCACAGGCACGCAACATCCCCCAGGCCCATGCCGCATTGGTCGGGGGCAAGTGGGAGCGGTCGAAGTGGGAGGGGGTCGAGCTCCACGGCAAGACCCTCGGCATCGTCGGGCTCGGCCGGGTGGGAGCGCTCGTCGCGCAGCGGGCGCTCGCCTTCGGCATGCGTCTCGTCGCGTACGACCCGTTCGTGTCGGTCGAGCGCGCTCGCCACATGGGCGTCGAGCTGATGGGGCTCGAGGAGTTGATGGCCGAGTCGGACTTCGTGACGGTCCACCTCCCGAAGAACGCCGAGACGATGGGGCTGATCGGGAAGGACCTCCTCGCGAAGGCCAAGCCGGGTCTCCGGATCGTCAACACGGCCCGCGGCGGCATCGTCGACGAGGACGCGTTGGCAGAGACGATCCGTTCGGGGAAGGTGCAAGGTGCCGGGCTCGACGTCTTCGCCAAGGAGCCGACGACCGAGTCGCCCCTCTTCGACCTCCCCTCCGTCGTGGTCGCGCCCCACCTCGGCGCCTCGACCACCGAGGCCCAGGACAAGGCCGGCGTCACCATCGCCGAACAAGTGATCCTCGCCCTCGCCGGCGACTTCGTGCCGTTCGCGGTGAACGTCGCGGCGACCGACGTCTCCGAGACGGTCCGGCCGTTCATGGGACTCGCCGAGCAGCTCGGGCGGATCCTCTCGTGTCTCAACGACGGGCTTCCCGACACCTTGGAGATCGAGTACCAGGGCGGTCTCGCCGGTTCCGGCACCGACATCCTCGGACTCTCGGTCTTGAAGGGGGTCTTCGCGACCGCGACCGAGGAGCCGGTCTCCTATGTGAACGCACCCCAGCTCGCCGCAGAGCGGGGGCTCGAGGTTCGCGAGACCTCGACGGTGACCGCCCACGACTATGTCAATCTGATCACGGTGCGCGGCGGAGGCCACGCAGTCGGCGGCACCTTGACCGGCAGCCGCGGCGAGCCGCATCTGGTGATGATGGACGATCACACCGTCGAGGTGCCGCCCGCACCACAGATGGTGGTCGTGCGCAATGACGACCGACCGGGGATGATCGGTGTGGTCGGGACCGTCCTCGGTGAAGCGGACGTCTCGATCTCCTCGATGGCAGTCGGGCCGTCGGCCACGGGTCACACCGCGCTGATGGTCCTCTCGACCGACAAGACGGTCCCCGCCGACGCGCTGGCGCGCCTCCGCGACGCGCCCGGGATCAGCGACGTGCACACCATCGAGCTCGCCGACGCATGAGCGGTGCCGGCGAGGAAGCCGGCGGCGGGCGTCTCCGCGCGGATCAGGTGATCACGATCTTCCGCTCGCGCCGCCGGCCGGGCTCCGAGGCCGCCTACACGGCGCTCGCGGAGGAGATGGCCAGGGCTGCCAGAGAGGTCCCCGGTTTCGTCGACTTCAAGACGTTCGACTCCGAGGACGGGGAACATGTGACGGTGGTGACATTTGCCACCTCCGAGGCGCACCGCACCTGGCGCGACGACCCCCGCCACGTGCGAGCGCAGGAGCGCGGCCGCGACGAGCTCTACCTCGAGTACTCGATCCAGGTGGGGCGCTGCGAGCACGTCTCGACTTGGTCGCTCGAGACCGACTGATCCTCGGCCTCTACGAGTCCTCCCTCGAGACGAGCAGGCGGAACCCCCCGTCGAACGAGTCGAGGTCGGCGAGCGAGCCGTGCCGAGCCTCCCACGCACCGCTTTCGAGATCGGCCCGTAGCCGGCCCATCGCGCGCTCTACGACCTCGGGTTCGAGGCGGGCGAAGCCCGACATGTGAGCGCGCACCGCGGGATCGAGGTAGGCGTACGGGCGACACCAGTACGCGCCGAGCACTCCGTCCTCGAAGGAGCGGGTCAGCGGCAGCACAGTGACGTCGGCGGCAAGGAGTCCGACGATCTCGTCGAAGCCAGGGCGCCCGGATTCGAACGCGGCGATCTCGGGCACGTAGTTGCGGAGGATCCACTGATCCATGTGCACGACCGGGTCGAAGGTGAGGACGAGGCGAAGCGGTGCGACGCGGCGCAACTCGGCGAACCCGGCGATCTCGTCGGACCAGTGGTGGTTGGTCAGGACCGCGAGGACCGCCCCGGCGGACCGGTCGGCGAAGGGAAGGTGCTCGGCCATACCTCGGATCACCGGCGCGGCGACGGGCGAGCGCTGGGCGATCATCAACTCGGAGGGCTCGAGCGCCACGACGGGACGGTCGGTCGGTTCGTAGGAGCCGGCACCTGCTCCGACGTTGAGCACGGGTGACGCGTCACCGAGCGCCGCCGCGATCGCGGCAGCCCAGGTCGGATCGGTGCGCCGCCCGACCGAGTAGCCGACGCCGATGCGGTCGTAGCGCAGGCCATCGGACGAGCCCGCACCGGCGCCGGACCCCGCACCTGCGGCAGCGCTCCCGCCGTCGGCGACGGCGCCGGGCATGCCCGAGTCAGTCCCCGCGGTCCGGATTGGTCGGGACCGGAGGCCAGGTGTCGCCGACGATGGGTGGTAGCGCCGCACCCCCCCCGGGGGCATTCGAGCGGGCGACCCGTCGGACGATCCGCTCCACCACTGCGGCGACCGCCGCCATCAGTACGAGCCGGCGCACCCAGCGGAGCAACGTCCCCATCGGCACGTCACCGTAGTGCGCGAGGGCCTGCAGCCTCGATGTGCCACGGCGTCGCGGTGCCCGCCCCAGCCGTGTTCAGGCAGGCCGCTCGACCAGGGTGAGTGCGAGGCGGGGGCAGCGGGAGATCGCCCGCTCGGCGTGTTCGAGGAGATCGGCGGGGATCTCGCCCGGAGTGATGATCGGGAACCCCCACGGGTCGAGGTGGACGCCCTCGGGGAACACCTCGGCGCAGACGCCGTGACCGTCGCAGGCGATCGGGTCGACCACCAGGGAGAGCCGTTTCATCGCCGCCGGGCGGCCGTCTTTGGGAGCGGGAGGAATGGTTCGCTACGGGAACTGCACGGCCCGCGCTGGAGGTGGAGGGAGGCGTGCTCGCCGAACACGCGGAGGGTGCTGCGTACGAAGCGTGCGACACCGTCGGGGTGTCGGCACGCGCCGCGTCCCTCGACCAGACCGCAGAGAACAGGGATGTCCTTGATGCCGCCTCGGAGCGCAGACGGCGCAAAGGCAAGCCGTTCGACCGCCCGCGCCAGCGCGGCAAGGCCGTTGACACATGGCCCGCACTGGCCGGCACCCTCACCCTCGAGGTAGCCGACCACCCGGCTCACCTCGGCGAGCGGACAGATCCCGGCAGGAAGCAGGGCCACGACGCCGGCCCCGATGGACGTACCGCACTTTCGAGCGGCCTCCTCGGACAGCGACATGGCCATGGCCTCGGCAGTGGTGAGCCATCCACCGCCGTAGCCGCCGAGGAGCACCCCCTGGACCCCGCGCGCCTCGTCGGGGCCGAGGCGGAGCGCCGATGCGAGCGGCACACCGAGCGGAACCTCGATGACCCGGGGCTCGTCCCAACGACCGGTCACCGTGAGGAGCGCGGTGCCCGGACACTCGGGTGTCCCGACGGTCCGGAACCATTCGGCGCCGTATCGTGCGATCAGGGCGACGTGCGCGAGCGATTCGACGTTCTGCACGAGGGTGGGTCGCCCGCCGACGCCCTGCTCGCGGATGGTACGCACCCCGGCGAAGCTCGGTATGGCCCGATGCCGACCGATGATCGTGTTCACCACCGCGGTCTCCTGTCCCGCGAGGAAGCGGTCGGGTGCCGCGACGATCTCGAACGTGCACGAGTCGCCACCGAGCCGCCGGCGCTCGTCGAGCGCCCGGCGCACCGACGGCACCGTTGCCGACGGGACGTGCACGTAGACCTGTGAGGCGCCGAGGCTTCGTGCGGCGACCACCGCGCCGTCGATCACGAGGTGGGGGACTCGCTCGATGAGGATCCGGTCTTTGCCGCTCGCCGGTTCGCTCTCGGCGCCGTTTGCGACGATCACTGGTCCGCGAAGCAGGCTGCGGTGGATGGATCTCCACTTGGTCGCGACCGGAAACCACGCGCCCCCATGCCCGCGTAGACCGCTGCGATCGAGTTCGTCGATGAAGCTCGGTCCTTTCCACGAGGGAAGCGGTCCCCAACGGTCGAGGTGGGTGGCAAGAGCGCCTGGCTGGTCGTCCATCCCCACCCCTGAGAGGAGCCGGTCCACTCCGGTCGGACCGGGCGCAGTCGGCGTTCGTGAGCGATCGCGTCGGACAGTGCCCGAGACAGGGGGAGGCATCAGCGGCTCCGATCCGATCCTGTGCTCGACGCGGTCGCGGACACCGTTCCGGACAGCGCGCCGGAGTTCTGGTCTACGTTGAGAGAGAGGACGAGCTGCAGGGGAACCGAGGCGCGCACGAAGGCTCCGATCGTGCCGCCGTTCAACGAGGTCACCTCGCCCGAGTACGGACCGAAGCTCACCGAGCCCGAGGTCATCGCGACCCCTCCACTCTGGACCGGCGTTCCTGTGAGCACCACCGTCAGAGGCGTGGACGAGGGATCCTGAAGGTGGAGCGCGAGCGTCACCTTCTCCTCGCCACCGCTCCCGAGCGCCGACGACTGCGAGCCGGTAACCCCGACGGTGAAGGGTGCGGTGGGCACCGAGCCCGAGGCCGACCCGCCGGGCGTGGTCGTCGTCGTCGACGGCGTCGTGCCGCCGGTCGCGGCCGCTGCGTTCTTGCGGGCCAGCTGCGCGAGCAGCGCGCTCGAGGTGCCGGCCCGCCGCGACCAGCCCGGCCGCAGCGGGCCGACCGACGCGAAGATCCCGATCGCGAGGACGGTACCGGCCGTCCCGACCGCCGCTGCGGCTCGGCGGCCAACCGGGAAGGTCCGCCCCGTGACGAGCCTCCACGCCAACGCGCCGACGACCGCGCCTGTGCAGACGATGTCCACGAGGACGACGACCGGTTGGGTGGCGTCGGAGCCGCTGCCGAGCCCGTGCACCATCGCGATCGGCCAGCACAGGTACGAGAGCCAGTGCACGAACCGCCATGTCGCGTAGCCGATCCGACGTCGCAGCGCACTGGTCACGAGCACGGCGAGCATCAGGTCGAACGCGAGGGCGCCGAACCCCACGTAGAGGGGCCGATAAGCGGTGTGGAACGGGAGGAACGCGTCGGCGACACCGATCGGCACGTACCCGTCGCTGATCGTGGTGAGCACGTGGACCGCGACGAAGGTCACGCAGAGGAGCGAGAGGTCGCGGTGGACGGTCTGGGAGAGGAACCGCGGCCATCGTTCGGTCGTCCACCTGACCGACGCGATCACCCCGAGGACCACCGTTGCGGTGAGAAGGAGGAGGGCGACGATCCCGGTCGAGCGAGTCAGGTACCAGAGGGCCTTCTGGCTGGATCCGCTCGCCAGCGCGGCGACTGCAGCGGTGCTCACCGGCTCACGCAGCGCGGGCGGCTTGGGCGAATGGTCTGTCGCGTGGATCCACCGGCCATCCGCCCACGGTGACGACTGAGCCGTCGTGAGCCACGAGGCGGGCGGGGAGCCGATGCTCTTCGAGCCACTCGACCCCGGCCGTGCCTTTCACCATGGCGCAGGTCGAGGCGGTGTTGGCGTTCACACAATTAGCGGCTGCAACCGACACGGTACGCCAGGCCGTGTGGACCGGCAGTCCGCTGGCGGGATCGACCAGGTGGTGGACCCGGTGGTCGCCGAGCATCCAGGAACGCCGGCCGACCCCCGAGGTGGCCAGGCCGCCCGAGAAGATCGCGACCGCCACCGGCGCCGCGGGGTCGCCGCAGACGTCGGCGATGCCCACATCGAACCCGTTTTCGGGCGCGCCTCGGACCGCGATGTCGCCGCCGAGGGAGACCAGCACGCCGCACCCGAGCCGGACCGCGATGGCGGCGGCCGCGCGGTCGGCCGCCCACGCCTTCGCAGTCGCACCAAGGTCGAGCACGGTGCGCGCCGGCATGGTGATGGTCGAGCTCTTCGGTTCGACGACTACCGAGCGCCACCCCGGCACGGGCTGTGGCCCGGGCAGGGTGCCCGGGCGCCCGCGCTCGACCAGCGAGAAGTCGCGGTCGTAACCGAGTGCGCAGAGAGCGCTCCCGACGGTCGGGTCGACGGCTCCGTCGGTGAGAGCGGCCGCGCCCAATGCGATGGTCACTGCGTCGAGGAGTTCGGGGGACACCGGTACCGGATGGCCGGCGCGCGCCGCGCGGTGGAGAGCTTCGATCTCGGAGTCGGGACGGAAGCGGCTGGCGACCCGGTCCACTCTGTCGAGCTCTGCGTGGAGCAGGTAGGTGGCGGCGATCAGCGCGCCGGGGTCGGTGACGACCAGATCCACGCGTGTCGACCAGACCGAGGACCGGTAGACCGCCAATTCGGCGGATCGCCCCGCGGATTCGGCGAGTGTGCTCATGTCGCGCCGCTGACCACCGGGGCCTGGTTGTTGGAGGAAGTGGGTGCGTTAGCCGGAGGTGCGACCCCCGAGGACTGCGCACTTCCGGAGGCCGCACCGCCCGCAGAGCTCCCGCTCGGCTGGGTGGAGGTGATGGAGGAGCCGGCAGGGGTCGAGGAGTGGCCGGGGAAGGCGTGGCTCACATAGGCGGCGAAGGTGGCGACCGCGGCCACTGATGCGACAGCGATCCCCTTGGTAATGGACCGGGACTTCTGGAGCGCCTCGTCCCGGACGAGTCGTGCCCTGCGCATGCGCGTCTGGTCGGAACCTGTGGATCGGGAGGCGGCCCGGGCACCGCCAGGACGTTGCGGGGAGGTCATCGAATCGAGAGTACGACCGGAAACTGACGTCGACATGAAGCCTTCGTAAGAGATTCCGAAGAAATCAGCTGGTCAGGCAGTCAGAAGCGGCTTTCGACCGGCAGTGCGGCTCAGGTCGGCACCGGCTCGCGCACGAGCGCCGGCGGAGGAACCCCCACGGCCCGCCAGGTGACTGCCATGCGCGCTCCGCCGAGCTCGGAACGGCCGATCGACCACGTCCCCCCGGTGTTGCGCACGACCGCGTCGGCGATCGCCAGGCCGAGCCCGGTCCCGCCGGGTCGCTCGTCGGCACGGTGGAACCGGTCCAGGACCAACTCGCGCTCGGCCTCGGGGATCCCGGGGCCGGAGTCCTCGACCAAGAGCGTCACCTGTCCCTCGACGTGGGTCACTCCCATCTCGACCCGGCCGCCGCTGCCCGCGTAGCGGCAGGCGTTGTCGAGGAGGACACTGATCAACCGGTCGACGGCCTCGGCGTCCGCACGGATGGTGGCACCCGGTCCATCGACGTGGTGGACCAGGGTCACGGACGCGGTGCGCGCCACCGCGGCGAAGCGCTCCGCGCACGCCTCTCCGAGCGCACCGAGGTCGACCGTCCGATCGGCGCGGTCCTCACGCTGGTCGTCGTCCGCACGGGCGAGCCACAGGAGGTTCTCGACAATGGAACGCAACCGGTCGCTCTCGGAGGAGATCCGTCGCAGGGTCGACTGGTAACTGGTGGCGTCACGCTCGCGGCTGAGTGCAAGCTCGACTTCGGCCTCGATGACGCTGAGCGGAGTGCGGAGCTCGTGGGAGGCATCGGCGGTGAATTCGGCCTGCCGCCTCCGGATCTCCTCGATGGGTGCCGAAGCGCGCAGGCCGACGACGAACGAACCGGCGAAGGTGACGAGAAGCAGCAAGGCCCCGAGGAGGGCCTCCGCCACGAGCAATTCGTTGCGGACCTGGTCCAGCCTCGCGATGCTCTCGCCCGCCACCAGCCATCCGCCTTGGGCCGGCTCCGCACGTAGCCGGAAGGTGCTGCCGGCCATCGGCAGCGTGGTGGTGCCGGTGCTCCAGACACGGGAGGGTAGATGCGGCGAGGCAGCGTCTTCGGGGATCGTGGCGCCCGAGGTCAGCACTCTCCAGGCGAAGACCGGCGCATCGTCGAGATCACCTCCGTGGGCCGGCGCGGTGGCCGCCCCCGAAGGGCGGTAGACCTGCCGCGATGCGTCGGCCAGCCTCTCCGAGAGACGGGCGTCGACCTCGCTTCCCAGATGGTCGATGATCATGAGGTTGACCACCAGCGCGACGACGACGGCGACCGCGGCGACCACGACGGTCGCGCCGGTCGCGACCTTGGCCGCATGTGCCCACCTGGTGCCCCCACCAGCTCTCATCCCGCCACCATCCGGTAACCCGTTCCTCGCACCGTCTCGATACGGGAGTTCGCGGAGGCGAGCTTCGCGCGGAGCCGACCGACGTGGACGTCGATGGTGTTCGACCCGACCGCGTCCGCTTCGTCGTCCCACACCTGGACGGCGATGACGCGGCGGGTCACGACCGCAGGCGCCCGCCGGAGGAGCAGCTCGAGGAGACCGGTCTCGATCGCGGTGAGCAAGACGGGCTCGTCGCGGCAGGTCACCTGGCGCGTCGACGGATCGAAGGTGATGTCCCCGCAGGTGACCCTCGGATCGACCGCCAGCGCCGGCCGCCGCTGCAGGGCGCCCACCCTCGCCACCAGTTCGGCGAAGGAGAATGGCTTGACCAGGTAATCGTCGGCTCCCTCGTTCAAACCTTCGACCCGGTCCTCGGTCGCGTCGCGGGCGGTCAGCATGAGGACCGGTGTGCGGTCGCCTCGGTCCCGCATCGCTTTGACCACCTCGATCCCGCTCTGGCGGGGCATTCGCCAGTCGAGCACCGCCACCTCGTAGGAGTAGGAACGGAGGTAGGAGAGGGCATCGC
The DNA here is from genome assembly GCA_963769905.1 of uncultured Acidimicrobiaceae bacterium. GTDB lineage: Bacteria > Actinomycetota > Acidimicrobiia > Acidimicrobiales > RAAP-2 > Bog-756. Next base: position 78,286 of record CAVYNG010000001.1, on the reverse strand, counting down.
TGCCGTCAAGTACTGCATCGACCACGTAACCCTGCTCGCGCAGCCCGCGCTCGAGCACCGAGCGCAGGCCGGGGTCGTCCTCGGCCACCAGCACCCTCATCGCACGATCGCGCCCAACTTGCCCATCGCGGCGGTCAACCTCCCCCGGTCATCCCACCGCTCGTCAGCCAGGTGGACACCTCCGGGAGTATCACGATACCGAGCACGACCCCGAGAACCAGACTCGCGGCGATCACCCAGAGCCGCGCACCGGCGCCGCGTACCTGGTGGCGCGTGGCGGCGACGAAGTCGGCCGGCGCGAGGCGTGCGGTGTCGAGCAGATGGGCAAGCACATGGAGTGTCATCGCCCCGAACCACAGCACGAAGCTCACCTTGTGCACGAAGAGCATCTGGGCCCGTTCGGAGCGAGGGACGAAGAGGAGCGCGATCCCCGAAGCAAACACCACCAGAGTGGTGACGACCACGACCGGACCGAGGAGCCGAAGTGCGAGGGGCGGCGCTCCCCGCCGCCGGTAGGCCGGCGCGCCGAGGTAGTAGCGCGCGATCCGCCATCCGGTGCTCCCCGTCTTCAACAGGACGGGAGGGACGAGCAGCATCCCGATGAAGATATGCGGCGTGAGCAGCCGGTGAATCTTGAGCAGCGTGGCGCCCTCGGCTGCCAACAGGACGAGCAAGACCGCGGCCGCGAGACCGGTGAGTCGCGCGTTGGACTCGGTCCCTCGATCGGGGACGCCCTCCGAGTCGGCGACACGTAGAACGTCCGAATCGGTGCCGACCGATGTTGCCCGGTGGGTGCGGCGCTTCTGCACGGGAATATCGGACATATGGCCACATTGTGTTCTCCGAAGCTGACGGAGCCATGAAACCGCCTGCTCCGAGAGGCGAAATCGGTGATTCGAGGTCAGACCCCGGTCGGGAAGAAGCGCCCAAACGGACGATTGACCTGGTGGTCGGCCCGTCGTAGCATGACGTCTGCACTAGGAGGCCCGCGCCCAGGGTTCGGCGGAAGGTGGCGGATCGCGAGCGGGCCACAGATCAGATCCGCGAGCTGGCGGGCATGGGGAGGGGAGCGGCAACGGTGTGTTCGAAGTCGCAGTGCGCCGGGCGGTCAGATCTCGGCGCGGATCCCTCCTGTCCGACAAACCGTCGTGTACTTTCTCGCGTGGTGACCGAACCGTTCACCGATCGGTCGGTTTCGTCCTGGTCTCGAGATCGCAGCTGCGAACGGAGCGCCTAGTTCGCGGTTCATCATCCACCGGGTCCCCCGACGCTGGCTGCCCCCCTGCCCCTCGTGGTAGTCGGCGCCGGGGACCCGGCGGGCACGCCGCAGAGGCCGGGCCGCGGGCGGGACGGACGCCCTAGAGGCGCTCAGCGGGTCGTCGGCAGCCAGGCCGGACGCGCGGACTCGTACGCCCGGATCTCGTCCTCGAAGCGGAGAGTGAGCCCGATGTCGTCCCAGCCGTTGAGCAGGCGGGTCCGGGTGAACTCGTCGAGGAGGGAAGGACGAGTCGATGCCGGCCGCGGGCGCCTCGATCGTCGCCCGCTCCACGTCCACGGTGAGCTCGAGCGCGGGATCGGCCTGCACGGCGTCGAGGAGCGCGCGGCCCGTCGTCGGGTCGACCTCCACCGGCACCAGCCCGGTCTTCGTGCAGTTGGAGCGGAAGATGTCCGCGAACCGCGGCGAGACGACCGCCTCGAACCCGTAGTCCTGCAGCGCCCAGACCGCGTGCTCCCGCGAGGAGCCGATACCGAAGTTGGGTCCGGCGACGAGGATGGACGCCCCGGCGTAGACCGGATCGTTGAGCACGAAGTCGCGATCGTCGCGCCATTCCGCGAAGAGCCCCGCCCCGAAGCCGGTGCGCTCGACCCGTTTCAGCCAGTCCGAGGGGATGATCTGGTCGGTGTCGACGTCGGACCGGTCGAGCGGGACCGCTCGGCCGGTCACGACCCGGACCGCCCGCATCAGTCCAGCTCCGCAGGGTCGGCGATCCGGCCGGCGACGGCGGTCGCGGCGGCCACCGCCGGGGACACCAGGTGAGTGCGCCCGCCGCGACCCTGGCGCCCTTCGAAGTTCCGGTTGGAGGTCGAGGCCGCCCGCTCGCCCGGCGAGAGCTTGTCGGGGTTCATCGCGAGGCACATGGAGCAGCCGGGCTCGCGCCAGTCGAAGCCTGCCGAGGTGAACACCGCATCGAGACCCTCGGACTCGGCCTGCGCCTTCACCCGGTGCGAGCCAGGGACGACCAGCGCGCGGAGCCCCGGGCGGATCCGCCGCCCTTCGAGCACGCTTGCCGCCGAACGCAGGTCCTCGATCCGAGCGTTGGTGCACGAACCGATGAACACCGTGTCGACCGCGATGTCGCGCAGAGGTGTGCCCGCTCTGAGGCCCATGTAATCGAGCGCCCGGGCGGCCGCTTCGCGCTCGGCCGGGTCGTCGAAGGAGTCGACGGCGGGAACCGCGCCGTCGATCCGTGCGACCTGTGCGGGATTGGTGCCCCAGGTGACGTAGGGCGCGAGCGACGCCGCATCGAGGGACACCTGTCGGTTGAACGTCGCACCGTCGTCGGTCGGGAGCGACCTCCACGTCGCGAGTGCCTCGTCCCACGCGGAGCCCTTCGGCGCGTGGTCGCGGCCCTCCAGATAGGCGAAGGTGATGTCGTCGGGCGCGACCATCCCCGCCCGGGCACCTGCCTCGATCGACATGTTGCAGACGGTCATCCGGCCTTCCATCGAGAGCGCGCGGACTGCCGAACCCCGGTACTCGATGACGTGCCCGCTGCCGCCACCGGTCCCGATGGTCCCGATGACCGCGAGGACCAGGTCTTTGGCGGTGACCCCATCGGGCAGCTCACCCTCGACGTCGACGGCCATCGTCGCGGGCCGCGTCTGGGGGAGGGTCTGGGTGGCGAGGACGTGTTCGACCTCGCTCGTGCCGATGCCGAAGGCGAGCGCGCCGAACGCGCCGTGGGTCGAGGTGTGGCTGTCCCCGCAGACGACGGTCATGCCGGGCTGCGAGAGGCCTTGTTCCGGGCCGATGATGTGGACGATGCCCTGGTTCGCGTCGCCCATGGGGTAGCAGGTGATGCCGAACTCGGCGCAGTTCGCGGCGAGCACGTCGAGCTGCTTCGCAGAGATGGGGTCCGCGACCGGTTTGTCGATGTCCGCGGTCGGCACGTTGTGGTCGGCGGTCGCCACGGTGAGGTCGGGCCGGTGGACGGGACGGCCCTCCATGCGCAGGCCGTCGAAGGCCTGCGGTGAGGTCACTTCGTGGATGAGATGGAGGTCGATGAAGAGGACGTCGGGTTCGCCGTCGGCTCCCCGGTGGACGACGTGGCGGTCCCAGACCTTCTCGGAGAGGGTGCGCGGAGGCTCGCTCATCGGCTCACCCCGTGATCTCGACGATCTCGACCCGGAGGGTCCCCCCGGGCGCGGCGTACTCGACCACGTCGCCGACCGCCTGGCCCTCGAGCGCCAGCCCGAGCGGCGAGCCTGGCGACACCACGGTGAGGTCGTCGCGGCGCTCCTCGATCGAGCCGACGAAGAAGTCGGTCGTCTCGTCTTCGGGGTCCCCCTCGTAGCGGAGGGTGACCACCGCGCCCGGACGGATCGTCCCGTCGCCCGCCTCGCCCTCGACGACCGTGGCCGACTTGAGCAGCGCCTGGAGCTGGCGGATCCTCGACTCCATCTTCCCCTGGGCGTCCTTCGCCGCGTGGTAGTCGCCGTTCTCCGAGAGGTCGCCGAGCGCCCGCGCCGATTCGATGGCCGACGCGATCTCGACCCGGCCGCGAGTGGTCAGGTCTTCGAGCTCGGCCTGCAGCCGCTCGTAGGTGTCACGTGTCAGATGGGAGCTCGAGGTCTCGCTCACGGCGTACCAGGCTAACGGCTCGGGCCCGCACCCGGTGCCGCCCGGAGCCGGCGCGAGCGGCCCTTCGGCCGCCGGCGCGCCGAGTGCGGAGGCCGCGTGGAAAGATCGCGGGCAGCGCGTGACGAGGAGGTTGGGGATGGCCGACATCCAGGGCACCTGGGACGAGCAGTTCGACACGGTGGCAGCGACACTCGCGTCGAGCCTCGACGCGGGGACCGACGTCGGCGCGTCGGTCGCCGTCTACCTGCGGGGAGAGCCGGTGGTCGACATCTGGGGCGGGTTCACCGACGAGGCCCGCGCCATTCCTTGGGAGCGGGACACGATCATCAACGTCTGGTCCACGACCAAGACGATGACCTTCCTCTGTGCGCTGATGCTCGCCGACCGTGGCGAGCTCGACTTCTACGCCCCCGTTTCCAAGTACTGGCCGGAGTTCGCGGCGGCAGGGAAGGAGGCCATCGAAGTCCGTCACCTGATGAGCCACACCGCCGGTCTCCCGGGGTGGACCGAGCACCTGGACGTCGAGGAGCTCGCCGACTGGGATCGCTGCACCTCCTACCTCGCCGCGCAGGAGCCCTGGTGGGAGCCGGGTACTGCGTCGGGGTACCACGCCGTCACCCAGGGGTACTTGGTCGGCGAGGTGATACGCCGGATCACCGGTACGACGATCGGACAGTGGTTCGCGAGGGAGGTGGCCGAGCCCCTCGGGGCCGACTTCCACATCGGCCTGGCGCCCTCCGAGGACGCGCGGGTCGCGCCGGTGATCCCGCCGCCACCCTTCGACCCCGACATCCGGCCCTCGAAGCTCGTCCTCCGGGTCTTCACCAACCCACCACTCGACGCACGCGCGTCGTGGAACGAATGGTGGAGGAGGGCGGAGATCCCCGCGGCGAACGGGCAAGGCAACGCGCGCTCGGTTGCGGCCATCCAGTCCATCGTCGCGGGGCGTGGCGAGGCACGGGGCGTCCGCCTCCTCTCCGAAAAAGGGTGCGATGCGGTCTTCGACCAACAGCACGAGGGTCGTGATCTCGTCCTCACCATGCCGGTCCGCTTCGGCATGGGCTACGGTCTGAGCACCGAGATGATGCCCATCGGTCCGCGAGCGTGCTACTGGGGCGGCTACGGCGGCTCGCTGATCGTCATGGACCAGGACCTCGGTCTCACGGTCTGCTACGTGATGAACAAGATGGAGGCGGGGCTCGAGGGCGACCTGCGTGGTGGGAGCATCATGCTCGCCGCAGCAGCAGCAGCGCTCGGAGCTTGATCGCAGCGAATCCGACGACCGACGTGCGCGACCGTGTCGGGAAGTGATCGGTTGACGGACGAACCGGGAGAGAAGCCGCGGACCCGCTCCTTCGAGGAGCAGTTCGAAGAGCAGCAGCACCGGCCGTTCCGGTGGAAATCGGTCGTCAAGCGCTCCATCTACATCGGGGTTTCCGGGATCGTGCTCTACCTGGTGGCCCCGAGCGTCGTCGCCGTCTTCTCTTCGGCGTCCCAACTGCACCGGCTGAGTCTTCTCTGGTTCGTTCCCGCGGTCTTGGCCGAGGCAGGCCACTTCGTGTGCACGTTCGCGCTCCAGAGGATCGCGCTGCGCACCAAGGCCTGGTTCTCGGTGGTCACCGCACAGCTCGCCGGCAACGCCATCTCGCTCATCGTCCCGGGGGGTCAGGCCGCGGGCGCCGCCGTGCAGTTCCGCATGCTCTCGCGCGCCGGGATGGACACCGGCGACGCGGTGGGCGGCTTGACCGCCTTCTCGTTCCTCGGCGTGGGGGGACTGCTCGCCCTTCCGGTCTTCACGCTGCCGGTGGTGCTGTTCGGGGCGCCGGTCAACCGCGGGCTCGCCACCGCGGCGTTCATCGGCGCGATCGGCTTCGTCCTCTTCGTCGCGTTCGGAGCACTGGTGCTGGTGACCGACGGACCGCTCTCGGTCGCGGGCCGCACCTTCCAGACGCTCCACAACCGCTTCCTGCGCAAGCGGTCGCCGCTGACCGGTCTCCCCGAGCGGCTGATCGAACAGCGCGATCTGATCCGCTCCGTGCTCGGGCAGCGCTGGCCCGAGGCGACGCTGCTCTCCGCGGGCCGGCTCAGCCTCGACTACCTGTGTCTGCTCTTCTGTGTGTTCGCGGTCGGCAGCCACCCGAGGCCCTCGGTCATCCTGCTCTCCTATGCGGTGGCCGGCGTAATCGGCCTCCTGCCGCTCACGCCGGGTGGGCTGGGGATCGTCGAGGCCAGCCTCACCGGGTTGCTGATCGCCTCCGGGCTGAGCGCCGGGCAAGCGGTTCTCGCGACCCTCGCCTACCGGCTCGCCTCCTATTGGCTCCCGATGATCGCCGGACCCTTCGCCTACGGCGCCTTCCGTCATCGCTTCGGCGAGACGGAGCACGGCTCGGTCTCGCCCTCGCCGACCTGAACGTGATGCGGCAACGGTGACGCCAGCCCGTGCGGCGGTCGGCCCTCGGCCCCACGGGGCCCTCGGCCCCACGGGGCCCTCGGTACACTCGCGTCATGCGGATCGCCGTGGGCTCGGACCACGCGGGCTACCCCCTCAAGGCCACGCTCGCCAAGCACCTGGCTGACGCGGGACACCAGGTCATCGACCTCGGCACCGACTCTCCCGACGTCTCGGTCGACTATCCGGAATTCGGCGTCGCGGTCGGCGAGACAGTGGCGAGCGGCTCCGCGGATCGAGGGGTCTGCGTGTGCGCGACCGGCATCGGCATCGGCATCGCGGCCAACAAGGTGACCGGCATCCGTGCCGCGCTCGTCCACGACGCGACGACGGCTGGGTTCGCCCGGCGCCACAACGACGCGAACGTGATCTGTCTCGGTGGCCGGGTCACCGGCGCCGCGGTCGCGCTCGACGCACTCGACGCCTATTTCGCCGCCGACTTCGAAGCGGGGCGGCACGAGCGGCGCATCGAGCAGATCGCCGCGTACGAGGTAGGCGATGCCGCTGCGGACGGGGAGTCGCGCCGGTGAGCGCCCGAGGCGGTTCCCCGTTCAGCGCCTGGCTCGAGGGCGACACCGAAGTCGCCCAGCTCCTCGCGGACGAGGCCGAGCGCCAGTCGACGACGCTGCAGCTCATCGCATCGGAGAACTTCACCTCTCCGGCGGTCCTCGCCGCCACAGGCTCGATCCTGACCAACAAGTACGCCGAGGGTTACCCCGGCCGCCGCTACTACGGCGGCAACCAGGTCGTCGACCGGGTCGAGGACCTCGCACGCGACCGGTTGTGCGCGCTGTTCGGCGCCGAGCACGCCAACGTGCAGCCCCACGCCGGCGCGGCCGCCAATCTCGCGGCCTACCAGGCGTTGCTCGAACCCGGCGACACCGTCCTCGCGATGCGCCTCGACCAGGGAGGGCACCTCACCCACGGCTCGCCGGCGAGCATCACCTCGAAGATCTGGCGCTTCGTCGCCTACGGGGTGTCCGCCGCGACCGGCGACCCCGACAAGCCGGGGGAGATCATCGATTTCGACCAGGTCGCCGACATCGCGCGGCGCGAGCGCCCCGCCCTGATCGTCGCCGGCTCGACCGCCTACTCGCGGATCATCGACCCGCTGCCGTTCCGCGAGATCGCCGACTCGGTCGGCGCGCGGTTCATGTACGACGCGGCCCATCCGGCCGGGCTCATCGCCGGGGGTGTGCACCCCTCCCCGGTCGGGGTGGCCGACGTGGTGACCCTGACCACCCACAAGACCCTGCGCGGGCCACGCGGGGGGGCGATCATGACCAGCGCCGAGCTGGCGAAGGCCGTCGACAGCGCGGTCTTCCCGGGGCTGCAGGGTGGTCCCCTCGAGCACGTGATCGCAGCCAAGGCCGTTGCCTTCGCCGAGGCGGCGCGCCCCGAGTTCCACGAGTACGCGGCGAAGGTGGTCGCCAACGCCCGCGCGTTCGCCGAATCGCTCGCGACCGCCGGGTTCCGGCTGGTCTCGGGTGGCACCGACAACCACCAGGTCCTGGTCGACCTGCGCGACTTCGACCCCGACCTGACCGGCAAGGTCGCCCAGGAGTCGCTCGACCGTGCAGGCATCACCTGCAACCGCAACACCATCCCCGACGACCCCCGCTCGCCCTTCGTGACCTCGGGTCTCCGGCTGGGCACTGCGGCCGAGACCACCGCGGGAATGGGCGAATCCGAGATGCGGCTCGTCGGTGAGCTGATCGGCAGGACGCTGCGTCATCGCGACGACGAGGCCGAGCTCGGTCGCATCCGTGACGAGGTCCGGGCGCTGTGCTCGGGCTTCCCGCCTTACGCGGCGCTCGCCGGCGGGTGAGGCCGGGGCCGAGGTCGACCAGGTGAGATCGGGAGTCGTCCCGCTCAACTGGTACGCGGTCCTCCTCGTCGTGGCGGCCCTCTCGTCGTGGGCTCTGACGTTCCCTGCCCGCTCTCTCGCCATCGCGATCGGGTACGTCGCGCAACCCGACGCGCGCAAGATCCACCGGCAGGTCACCCCCGCGTCGGGGGGTGCCGCGATGTTCGTCGCCATGCTGGTCACCTGGGTGGTGGCGGCCACGATCCCGGCGCTCGATCAGCTGTTCCACGGCTCCTCGGAGCCGCTCGGGCTCATCCTCGCGGCTGCGGCCATCTTCGTCGTCGGCATCATCGACGACTTCCGCGACATGTCCGCGCCGGCAAAGGTCGCCGGCCAGGTCCTCGCGGCCTGCATCCTGTCCTTCCTCGGGGTCACCTGGTACCAGTTCAAGATCCCGCTCGCCGGCGTCGTCCAGATCTCCCCGGTCTGGGCGCCGCTCCTCACCTCCCTCTGGGTGATCGCCATCACCAACGCGGTCAACCTGATCGACGGGCTCGACGGCCTGGCTGCCGGGGTGGTCGCCATCGCCTCGGGCGCGCTCGCGGTCTACGGGCTTCACCTCCAGGCGCTCGGCAATCTCCCTGCCGACAACATCGGCCCTCTCATCGCGATCATCACGTGCGGCATCTGCCTCGGCTTCCTTCCGCACAACTTCCACCCCGCGAAGATCTTCATGGGCGACGCCGGGGCACTCCTGCTCGGGCTCCTCATGGCCGCGTCCACCATGCTCATCGGCGGCCGCTGGGCCGATACCGGCTCGACGGCAGGTGCGGCAGGCGTCGCCGCGCACACCGGGCAGACCTATTTCTTCTTCGCACCGCTGTTCATCCCCTTCTTCATCCTCGGCGTCCCGATGGTCGACATGGCCTTCGCGTTCGTGAGGAGGACCGCAAACCGCTCCGGCTTCTCGACGCCGGACAAGAGCCACCTCCATCACCGGCTCCTCCGGCTCGGCCACGGCCACCGGCGCAGCGTGCTCATCCTCTGGGCGTGGACGGCACTGCTGTCGGGCTTCATCCTCTTCCCGCTCTACATCTCGAGCGTCAACGCGTTCATTCCCTTCGGCGCGCTCGCGCTCGGCGTCGTGCTCTACACCCTCTTCCACCCCGACCTGCGCAAGCGCCCCGAGCCTGACGCGATCGCGGTCGACGGCGGGCCTGGCCCACCCGAGCCGGCCCCGCCGACCCGAGAGCCGGCCGCGGCAGCAGGGGTCGGGGGTGGGCCGGCCGAGGCCCTCCGAGGGGGCAGCGAAGGGAACGGATCGGCGCCGGTCGCGCCGGTTGCGCCGGTCGCTCCGGGGGCCGCGCCGCTCGTCGGGCAGCGCCCGGTTTCCAGCCGAAAAGTGTGAACGGCACGTTTCCGGCGTTTTGCCGCCGCAGGTCCGAAGGTGCGATGATGCTGGCCGTGAACTGCAGGCCTCCCGCCCCCGCCGAGGGCCGGACCGGTCGTCCGACCGGTCTTCGCAGTCGAACCACTGCGTGATCCGGAAGTCGATTCGTGAAGCTCCGACCCCCCCACCCGCCTAGCGCGGCACGGCTCGAGTATGGAAGACGGCTTCCCACCTGGGCATCCCTCCGATCGGAGCCATCCCTCGGATCGGCCCGGTCCCGAGGAGCCCGAGGAGTCCGACCGGCTGCTCTCGCCGGGAGCAATTGCCTTCTTGACGCTCGGCCTCACGGTCGCGCTCTCCCTCGTCGCGGGCGCCGGCATCGGGTATCTGATCGACGCGCTGGCGCACACCGCGCCCCTGTTCACCCTCATCGGCCTGGCCTTCGGCGTGGTGGTCGCGGTGGCGACGACCGTCACCACCATTCGCCGGTATCTGTAGGCAGCCTTTCGGTTCGCCCCCTCCGGCGGGGCGCGGCCGGCCGCCGCACGCGGGCCTGACGGGCAGTGTTCGCGCACCTCAACCTCCCGAACGTCCCCGACGTCTCGCGTCGGACCGTCTCTGCGGCGCTGGTGATCGGAGTCGCCGCGCTCGTGGCGTCGGTCTCGTTCGGCCACCCGCTGGTCGGGCTCGGAGCCTGCGTCGGCCTTGCGCTCGGAACACTTAACTTCCGCCTCATCGGCAACACCGTCTCGCGGGTGAGTGCCCGCGGCGACGGCCGCACCCGCCGCCCGCTGGCGGTGAACACGGTGGCCCGGATGGGCATCATCACCGTCGTCACCATCGGGTTGCTGCTCATCTCGCCACAGGTCGGCTTCGGCGTCCTCGGCGGACTGGCGGCGTTCCAGCTGATCCTCTTGGTCAACGTCGCGCGCTCGATGCTCAAGGCGGGCGCCACCGGCACGCTGGGTGAGGTGATCGACGTCGAGGCGTCCGAGCCGGTGGTCGAGCCCTGGCGCCATTCGGAACACCCGGCTCTCGGCGACGGCGTCGGAGAGGGTTGAGATGGGCTTCACCCCTCTCTTGTCGGCCCCGCTCTCCGCCTCCGACATCACCGTCGGCGTACACCCGCAGGCCAAGTGGTTCGGCCTCACCGTCAACGTCGACATCGTCTGGGCCACGATCATCGCGGGACTCATCGTGATCGCCTTCGGTCTGATCCTGCGGGCGAAGGCGACGAGCGGCGTGCCGGGCAAGTTCCAGCTGTGCTGGGAGCTCGCGGTCGGCGCCGTGCAGCGCCAGGTCAACGACTCGATCGGGCCTCGCGGCGCGCAGGTCGTGCCCCTCGCGCTCACCATCTTCGTGCTGATCTTCACCTGCAACCTCTTCGAGGTGCTGGGCATCGGCTCGACCTACGAGTTCCTGCCGGCTCCGACCAGCGACATCAACCTGCCGGCCGCCATGGCGATCTATGTCTTCATCATGACCAACGCGGCTGCCATCAGTGCCCGTGGGCTCGGCGGCTACGTGAGCCACTTCTTCAAGCAGCCCTTCTCGGTCTGGCTCTTTCCCTTCAACCTCTTCATGAACCTGATCGAGGAGATCGTCCGGCCGGTCACCCTCACCCTCCGACTCTTCGGCAACCTCTTCGCCGGCGGCCTGATGCTCGCCCTACTCGCCGCCCTCGTCGACTGGCGACTCGCCTCGGTGCCCATCGGCGGGATCCTCTCGGTCCCCATGACCGTGGTCTGGAAGCTCTTCGACATGGGCATCGGCGCGATCCAGGCCTTCATCTTCGCCCTACTCACCATCATCTACTTCGAGACCGCAATGAGCACGGAAGCGGCCCACTGACGCGCACGACGAGGCGCGACGAAACAATCGACCCAACCAACCAAATACAAGGAGAAGAGACAGACATGGCAGCAGTTACCTCGCAGTCGGTTCAGCTCGCCGGCGCCATGATCGGCGGGGGGCTGGCCCTCGGTGGCGGCGCGGTCGGCGCAGCCATCGGTGACGGGCTCGCCGGTAGCCAGACCATCGCGGGCGTCGCCCGCCAGCCCGAGGCACAGGGCCGGCTGACGACCATCATGTTCCTGACCGTCGGCCTCTGCGAGGCCGCCTACTTCATCAACCTCGCGTTCACCGCGTTGTTCATTTTCTCCCTCTACAAGAAGTAGTTCCGCCGGAATCCACTCACGACGAAGGTTGACGGCCATGCCCACCGCCTCCAGCAATTTCCTCATCCCGAACGGCACGTTCGTGGTCGTCCTGATCGCGTTTCTGATCGTGCTCGGGGTGATCAGCCGCTACGTGCTGCCCTACCTCAGCAACGTGCTCACCGAACGCCAGGAGCAGATCCGGGGCGAGCTCGAAGCGGCCGACCAAGCCAAAGCCGACGCGGAGGAGGCCGACCGCGAGCGTCGTGCCACCCTCGAGGGGGCGAGGACCCAGGCTCGGGAGATCGTGGCCCAGGCCCAGAGCACCGCGGACCAGATCGTGTCGAGCGCGGAAGGCCGGGCACAAGAGGTCTACGACCGAATCGTGGCCTCGGGCGACGCCGAGGTCGCGGTGGCCCGGCAGGCCGCCGTCGACGAGGTGGCCAACCGGGTCGGCGAGATCGTGCTGACCGCGGCCGGACGGGTCGTCGGTCGCGAGGTGCAGGCAGCCGACCACCGCGATCTCATCGACGAAGCGATCGCCGCGGTCCGTGAAGTCGGGAGCCCGACCGGCGCGGCGAGCGGGGTGAGCCGGTGAACGCTGCCCTCCAGGGCTACCTGGCGGCGATGGAGGAGTCGCTCGCCGCGACGGGTGCGCTCGCGGAGGCCGCCGACCAGCTGCGCGGAGTCGCCGACATGGTCGACGCGAGCGGCGAGCTGACCCTGGTGGTCGACGACGGCGCCCTCCCTGCGGCCGCGCGCCGTTCGGTTCTCGGTGATCTTCTGGCGGGGAAGGTGCTGGACGAGGTTGCGAGGCTCGTCCACCAGGCGGTCAGCGTCGTGCCCCCCTCGGAGGTCACCACCTCGTTCCACTGGCTCGCGTCGCGCGTGGCCGAAGCGGCCGACCGCGCGCGCACCGAACCGGACGCGACCGGGCGAGAGGAGCCCGCGCTCGGCCGGCTCGCCTCGCGCCATCGCGTGGGCGGCTACGCTGCCGCCGTCTTCGAGTCGGTCGGCACCGGCGAGCTGGAGAACATCGAAGACGACCTGTTCCGCTTCGCCCGCACCGTCGAGGCCAATCGGTCTCTCCGTTCTGCGTTCGCGGACCGCGAGCTTCCGGTGCCGGACCGTCAGGCCCTCGCCAGCGACCTGCTGTCCGGCAAGGTGGGCACCCCCACGTTGCGGCTCGTCGCCTACGCGGTGCGCGGTGGCAGGGCCCGCGACTTCGTCTGGACGCTCGACGGCCTCGTCGAGGCGGCCGCGGCGGCCCGCGGCTGGCGGGTGGCCAGGGTCCGGACCGCCGAGCCGGTGGCCGAGGACCAGCAGCGGCAGCTGAGCGAAGCCCTCGGTTCCCTCACCGGCCATCCGGTCGAGCTGCAAGTGATGACCGATCCGTCGCTGCTCGCCGGCGCAGTCGTCGAATTGGGCGACCTCCTCGTGGACGGCTCCGCCCGCCATCGGCTCGACGAGCTGCGCGAGCAGTTCGCCGCCGACGGCCGCGTCACCACCGATCGCCTGACCGACACCACCCGAGCGGAGGAACCACCTCGATGACCGAACTGTCCATCAGCGCGGACGAAATCACCGCCGCCCTGCGCCGCCATGTCGAGGAGTACACCCCCGAAGTCGGCACCGAGCAGGTCGGGCGGATCGTCGAAGTCGGCGACGGCATCGCCCGGGTCACCGGGCTCCCCGGTGCCGCAGTCAACGAGATCCTCGAGTTCGAGGACGGAACCGAAGGTCTCGCCCTCAACCTCGACGAGGAGACCATCGGTGCGGTCGTCCTCGGTGACGACACGGGTCTCGAGGAGGAGCAGCTGGTCAAGGCGACCGGCCGCATCCTCTCGGTGCGGGTGGGCGACGCCCTGCTCGGCCGGGTGGTCAACGCGCTCGGCGAGCCCGTCGACGGAAAGGGCCCCGTCGCGACCGACGAGACCCGCCGTCTCGAGATCCAGGCGCCCGGCATCGTGAAGCGCCAGCCGGTCTCCGAGCCGCTGCAGACCGGCATCAAGGCCATCGACGCGATGACCCCGATCGGCCGAGGACAGCGCGAGCTCCTCATCGGGGACCGCAAGACCGGCAAGACCACTGTCGCCATCGACACCATCCTCAACCAGCGCGGCCAAGGGGTGAAGTGCATCTACGTGGCGATCGGCCAGAAGGAGTCGTCCGTCGCGCAGACCGTTGCCACCCTCGAGCGCCACGGCGCGATGGAGTACACGGTGGTGGTGCTCGCCGGGGCGTCGAACCCCTCGCCTTTCAAGTACCTCGCCCCCTACGCCGGCTGCGCCATGGGCACGCACTGGATGGACAACGGCGAGGCCGCGCTCATCGTCTACGACGACCTCTCCAAGCAGGCAGAGGCCTACCGCCAGATGTCGCTGCTCCTGCGACGGCCACCCGGGCGCGAGGCCTACCCCGGCGACGTCTTCTACCTCCACTCCCGCCTTCTCGAGCGCGCGGCGAAGCTGTCCGACGCCGAGGGCGGTGGGTCGCTCACCGCGCTGCCGATCATCGAGACCAAGGCGGGCGACATCTCCGCGTACATCCCGACCAACGTGATCTCGATCACCGACGGTCAGGTCTTCCTCGAGACCGACCTCTTCTATTCGGGCGTACGCCCGGCGATCAACGTCGGCGTCTCGGTGAGCCGTGTCGGCGGCGCGGCACAGATCAAGGCCATGAAGGCGGTCTCCGGTACCCTCAAGCTCGACCTTGCGCAGTTCCGCGAGCTCGAGGCCTTCGCCACATTCGGATCCGAGCTCGACAAGGTCTCCCAGGCCCAGCTCGACCGCGGCTACCGCCTTACCGAACTGCTCAAACAGGGGCTCAACGCGCCGGTCCCGGTCGAGGAGCAGGTGCTGGTCATCTTCGCCGGGACCAACGGCTATGTCGACGGAGTGCCGGTCGACGACGTGCAGCACTACGAGACCGGGATCCGCGCGTACTTCCGAGCCAACCACGCCGACCTCCTCGACCACATTCGCACGACGGGCACTCTTCCCGACGGCGACGCGCTGGAGAAGGCGGTGCGGTCCTACACCGAGAGCTTCGACGCGGGAGGGAGCGACTGAGATGGCAGGCGGTCAGGAGCGGATCCTCCGGCGGAGGATCCGCAGCATCAGGTCGACCCAGAAGATCACCAAGGCGATGGAGCTCATCGCCGCCTCCCAGATCGTCCGCGCCCAGGGACGGATCGCCGCGGCCCGTCCCTACCAGGAGGGCATGGCCCGCATCGTCCTCGAGACCGCACTCGGCGACCCGATGGCCGCCGGCCGGTTGCTCGGCGCTCCCGAGGAGGTGCACGCCATCGCGGTGCTGGCGGTCGTCGCCGACCGCGGGCTGTGCGGGGCCTACAACTCGAGCGTCCTGCGGGCGACCGAGCGCTTCGTCGCCGCCCACCGCGCCGAAGGGGTCGAGGTGCGTCTGTTCACCGCCGGGAAGAAGGCCCAGAGCTACTTCCGCTTCCGGCGCCAGCCGGTCGAGCGCTCCTTTGCGGGCATCAGCGAGCGGCCCACCTTCGCAGACGCCCGGCGGGTGGCCTCTTCGGTGATCGCCCCCTTCGTGGCCGGCGAGGTCGAGCAGGTGTTGGTCATCTCGACGCGGTTCCTCTCGGCCGGCACCCAGCGGGTCGAGGAGCGCCAGCTCCTTCCGCTGCCAGACCCACGCGCAGACCTGGCCGCCGAGGTGGAGCCCGCCCCGCCGACCGCCGCCTCCGGTGCAGGTGGGACTGGCGAGGGCGGTCCCCTCGGCTACATCGAGTTCGAGCCCGACGCCGCGCTCCTCCTTGAGACCTTAGGGCCCCGTGCCGCCGAGACCGGGGTCTTCGGCGCGCTGCTCGAGGCTGCCGCGGCGGAGGTCACCGCCCGGCAGCGGGCGATGGCCGCCGCCACCGACAACGCCGGCGAGCTCATCACCAAGTACACCCGCATCATGAACCGCGCCCGCCAGGACGCCATCACCACCGAGATCATGGAGATCGTCGGCGGGGCCGAGGCGTTGCGGGCCGGCGCCGAGCAGGACGAGGGCGGCGCCGTCATCGAGGTCGTCGCGTGAGCGCGGCCGGCCCCTGCCACACCGGCACCACCACCGCCCGTCCATTCGTCACCGTCACCGTCTCGAGGGAGCACTGCTTTGACCGTCGCCGCTGAGAAACCCACCATCGAGACCCGCGCCCCTGGCCGCGTCGTGGCCATCGCCGGGCCGGTCATCGACGTCGAGTTCCCCCCGCACTCCCTTCCGGAGATCAACGGGGTGGTCGAGGTCGACGCGACGGTCGACGACAAGACCGAGACCATCGTCGCCGAGGTCGCCCAGCAGATCGGCGACGGCAGGGTGCGCTGCGTCTGCCTCAAGCCGACCGACGGGCTCACCCGCGGCGCGGAGGTCCGCAATCCCGGCCACGGGCTACGCGTGCCGGTCGGGGAGTCCGTGCTCGGCCACGTCTTCAATGTCCTCGGGAAGCCCCTCGACACCGACACCATCGGCGAGCCGGAGGCCTACTGGGAGATCCACCGACCCTCGCCCGAATTCGACGCGCTCGAGCCGCGAGCCATCATGTTCGAGACCGGTATCAAGGTGATCGACCTGCTCGAGCCCTATGTCGAGGGTGGCAAGATCGGCCTGTTCGGCGGCGCGGGAGTTGGGAAGACCGTCCTCATCCAAGAGATGATCAACCGGGTCGCGACCAACCACGGCGGCGTATCGGTCTTCGCCGGCGTCGGGGAGCGGACCCGCGAGGGGACCGACCTCTGGCTCGAGATGCAGGAGTCCGGGGTCATCGAGAAGGCAGCCCTCGTCTACGGGCAGATGGACGAGCCGCCCGGCGTGCGCCTCCGGGTCGCACTCGCTGCGCTCACCATGGCCGAGTACTTCCGCGACGTGAAGAACCAGGACGTGCTGTTGTTCATCGACAACATCTTCCGCTTCGTCCAGGCCGGTTCCGAGGTGTCGACGCTGCTCGGACGCATGCCCTCCGCGGTCGGCTACCAGCCGACGCTCGCCGACGAGATGGGCCAGCTCCAGGAACGGATCACCTCCACCCGCGGCCGGTCGATCACCTCGCTGCAGGCCGTGTACGTGCCCGCCGACGACTACACCGACCCCGCGCCCTTCACCACCTTCACCCACCTCGATGCGACGACCGAGCTCTCCCGCGACATCGCGTCGCTCGGCATCTATCCGGCAGTCGATCCGCTCTCGTCGACCTCCAACATCCTGGCGCCCGAGATCGTCGGCGAGCGGCACTACAACGTCGCGCGCCGGGTCCAGAGCGTGCTCCAGCGCTACAAGGAGCTTCAGGACATCATCGCGATCCTCGGGCTCGACGAGCTCTCCGAGGAGGACCGGGTGACCGTCGACCGCGCCCGCAAGATCCAGCGGTTCCTCTCCCAACCGTTCAACGTCGGCGAGGTCTTCACCGGGCTGAAGGGGGTCACCGTCCCGGTGGCCGAAACGGTCGAGTCGTTCGAGGCGCTGGTCAACGGCGACCTCGACCAGCTCCCCGAGCAGGCCTTCTTGAACGTGGGTGGTGCGGAGTCGGCGCTCGCCAAGGCGCACTCCCTCGCGAGCGAGTGACGAGGGGCCGTCGAGACGGTGGCTGACGAACACCTCTTCGTCCTCGAGCTCGTCACGCCCGAGCGGGTGCTGGTGACCGGGCGCGCCACCGAGGTCGTGCTGCGAACCGGGGAGGGCGACCTCACCTTCCTCGCGGGCCACACCCCGCTCATCGGGACGGTCGAGCCGGGAGTCGTCCGGCTCACCCTCGAAAGCGGCGAGGTCGACCGGGTGGTGTCCCACGGTGGCTTCGTCCAGGTGGAGCACGGCGTCGAGCTGGCCGGCGCCGACGAGGACCCGCTGCGGGGGACTCGGGTCACCATGCTGCTCGGCGTCGCGGAGCTGGTCTCGGAGATCGACGTCGAGCGGGCGCGGGCGGCGCTCGAGGCCGCCGAGGCACGCCTCGCCGAGCTCGGCTCGGCCGGCCGGACCGCGGAAGGCGACGAGGTGGATCCCGAGGTCCTCGACGCGGAGGGGGAGCGCCTGCGGGCACGGACCCGGCTCGACGCGGTCGAGGAGCCCTCGACCGCAGGGACCTAAGCCCGGCTCAGCCGAATTCGATCGAGCTGTACTCGGCCAGCTTGTGGAGGGGGTGGCGGGCGTCGATCAGGCGCACCGTGCCCGACTTGGAGCGCATCACGAGCGACTGGGTCATGGCGCCGAGGGTGTCGTAGCGGACCCCGTGGAGGAGCTCGCCGTCGGTGATCCCGGTGGCGGCGAAGAAGCAGTTGTCCCCCCGGACCAGATCGTCGGTGGTGAGGACCGCCTCGACGTCGTAGCCGGCTTCGATGGCGGCCGCCCGTTCGGCGTCGTCGCGGGGCCAGAGCTTCCCCTGGATCTCGCCCCCCATCGACTTGAGCGCGGCACCGGCGATGACACCCTCCGGTGTGCCCCCGATGCCGACCAGCAGATCGACACCCGTGTCGGGCCAGGAGGTCGCGATCGCCCCGGCGACGTCGCCGTCGGTGATCAGCCGGATCCGCGCGCCGGTCGCACGCACCGCGGCAATGAGCTCGGCGTGTCGGGGGCGGTCGAGGATGACCACGGTGAGGTCGCGGACCGAGGTGCCCTTGGCCTTCGCCACCGCGGCCAGGTTGTCCTCGATCGGGGCTGCGACGTCGATCGAGCCGACCGCTTGGGGCCCGACTGCCAGCTTCTCCATGTAGACGCAGGGTCCCGGGTCGAACATCGTCCCCTGCTCGGAGACTGCGATCACCGCGAGCGCGCCGCCGCGTCCGAGCGCGGTGGAGGTGGTCCCGTCGATGGGGTCGACGGCGATGTCGGCTTTCGGGGGGGTGCCGTCCCCGATGCGCTCGCCGTTGTAGAGCATCGGCGCACCGTCCTTCTCTCCCTCGCCGATGACCACGACCCCGTCCATCGAGATCGACGAGAGGACGATGCGCATCGCATTCACCGCCGCATCGTCCGCGCCCTCTTTGTCACCGCGACCCATCCAGCGCGACGCGGCGAGCGCGGCGGCTTCGGTCACACGTACCAGCTCCATGGCCAGGTTGCGGTCGGGTGCCTGCGTGTTGGGAGCCACGGCCCGCGACGATAGTGGCTGACCGCCGGCGCGACTCGCGGCGCGGAACCTTTCTATGCTGGAGCGGTGAGCAGCGACGACGAGCCTCGTCCAGGCACCGGATTCGACGAGTGGCAGGCCGCCTATCGTGCGGCGACCCTGCGGGATGCCGACTTCGAAACGATGTCGGGGATCCCGCTCGAGCCGGTCTACGGGCCCGTCGACGATCGGGAGGCCACGGCCGGCGGCGGCGGAACCGGTGCCGCCGTGGAATGGCCGGGGGTGTATCCCTACACCCGTGGGCCCTACGCCTCGATGTACCGGTCGAAGCTCTGGACGATGCGGATGTTCGCCGGCTACGGCACCGCGGAGGACACCAACGTCCGCTTCCGCGACCTCCTCCGCGCCGGTGGCGACGGTCTCTCGGTCGCCTACGACCTGCCCACTCTGATGGGTCGCGACTCGGACGACCCGCTGTCGGAGGGCGAGGTCGGGCGCTGCGGCGTCGCGGTGGACACCCTCGCCGACACCGAGGACCTCTTCGCCGGCATCGACCTCGCGGCGACCACCACTTCGATGACCATCAACTCGCCCGCCGCGATGTGCTTCGCGATGTACCTGGTCGCCGCCGAGCGGGCCGGTGCGGAGCGGACCCGGCTCGGCGGCACCCTCCAGAACGACATCCTGAAGGAGTACCAGGCCCAGAAGGAGTACATCTTCCCGCCACGCCCCTCGTTGCGGATGGTCACCGACGTGATCCGGTTCTGCGCGGCGGAGATGCCGCGCTTTCACCCGGTGTCGGTCTCCGGCTACCACATCCGCGAGGCGGGTTCGACCGCGGCGCACGAGCTCGCCTTCACCCTCGCCAACGGCTTCGCCTACGTGGAGGCGGCCCGTGCGGCCGGCCTGCAAGTGGACGAGTTCGCACCGCGCCTCTCCTTCTTCTTCAACGCCCACATCGACTTCTTCGAGGAGATCGCCAAGTACCGCGCGGCGCGCCGGCTCTGGGCGCGTTGGATGAAGGAGCGCTACGGCGCCGCCGATCCACGCTCTCTCAGCTGTCGGTTCCACACCCAGACCGCGGGTGTCTCGCTGACCGCGCAGCAGCCCGAGCTCAACATCGTCCGCACCGCGCTCGAAGCGCTCGCCGGGGTGCTCGGCGGCACCCAGAGCCTCCACACCAACTCGATGGACGAGGTGCTCGCGCTGCCGACCGACAAGGCGGCGCGCATCGCGTTGCGCACCCAGCAGGTGATCGCGTCGGAAACCGGTGTGGCCTCGGTCGCAGACCCGCTCGGTGGTTCGTGGTTCGTCGAGGCGCTGACCGACGAGATGGCCGCGCAAGCCGAGGCGGTCTTCGCCCACCTCGACGAGCTCGGCGGGGGCTCGATGCTCGAAGGGGTCGTCGCGGGGATCGAGTCGGCCTGGTTCCAGGGGGAGATCGCCGATGCCGCGTACCGCTTCCAGCGCAAGGTCGGGACCGGGAGGACCGTCGTCGTCGGCGTCAACGGCTATACCGCGGGCAACGAGGACTCCGAGCTACCCACCCTGGTGATCGGCCCCGAGGTCGAGGACGTGCAGTGCAAGCGCCTCGCGGACGTGAAGCGCCACCGCGACGACGCGGCGGTCACGACCTCGCTCGCCCGGCTCGCAGACGACGCCGAGGTCGCGGAGCGCAACCTGATGCCCGCGATCCTCGACGCGGTGCGCGCGTACGCGACGATCGGGGAGATGGTGGACGCGCTCGCCGGCGTCTTCGGGCGCTTCGAGGAGCGAGCGGCCATCTGAGCTCTCACTCCGACGGTGATGGCCGCCATCGCCGGAGGTGATCCCCGGTCGACGCCGTCGACCGCGTCGACCGCGTCGACCGTCTCGAAGGCATCGTCGGTCGGGCCGCGTGCGGACGTCATACTTGGGGGATGGATCGGTTCGTCGTGACGCCCAACGGGCCGCTCTCGGGGACGGTCCGTGCGGGCGGCGCCAAGAACTCGGTGTTGAAGCTGATGGCAGCGTGCCTCCTCGCCGAGGGACGCCACGTCCTCACCAACGTCCCTCGCATCACCGACGTCGACATCATGGGCGAGGTGCTCGGCGCGATGGGGGTCTGTGTGCAACGGGGGGCGACGCCGGACGAGTTGGTGGTGACCACACCGTCCGAGCTGGTGCCCGAGGCCCCCTACGAGCTGGTCGAGAAGATGCGCGCCTCGGTGGTCGTCCTCGGGCCGCTGCTCGCGCGGATGGGCCGGGCGACGGTCTCGATGCCCGGCGGCGACGACTTCGGACCACGGCCGATCGACATGCACCTTCACGCGCTCGAGTCGCTCGGCGCGGAGTTCGCGACTTCCCACGGCAACGTCGAGGGGCGGGTGGACACGACGGTCGCCTCGATGCCGCGACTCGTCGGCACCCGGGTGGTGCTCGAGTACCCGAGCCACACCGGGACCGACAACGTGCTCATGGCTGCGACCCTCGCCAAGGGGACCACCGTCATCGAGAACGCGGCCCGCGAGCCCGAGGTGTCGGACCTCGCCGCGTTCCTCAATGCGATGGGCGCGCGGGTCTCCGGTGCGGGGACCTCGCGGATCGAGGTGGAAGGTGTCGACACGCTGCATCCGGCCACCCACGCGGTGATCCCCGACCGGCTGGTGGTTGCCACGTTCCTTGCGGCGGCCGGGCTCACCGCGGGGGACGTCATCGTCGAGGACGGGCGCCCCGACCACATGGACATGCTCATCCGCAAGCTCGGCGCGATGGGGATCGAGGTGACCCAGGAGCCCGAAGGGCTCCGGGCGCACCGCTCGAGCTCGACCCGCCTCACGCCGGTCGACGTGGCCACGCTGCCCTACCCGGGTTTCGCGACCGACTACAAGCCCCTCCTCGTCGCACTGCTCACGGTGGCCGACGGGGTGGGCATCGTCACCGAGAACCTCTTCTTCGGGAGGTTCCGCTACGTCGAGGAGCTTCGCCGGATGGGCGCCGACATCCGCACGCAGGGCCACCACGCCGTCGTGCGCGGGGTGGGGCGGCTGTCGGGTGCGCCGGTGAGGGCCTTCGACGTGCGTGCCGGCGCCGCGCTGGTGCTCGCAGGGCTCGTCGCCGACGGGGAGACGGTCATCACCGACGCGCACCACGTCGACCGCGGCTACGAGGACTTCGACGGCAAGCTGGCCTCGCTCGGCGCCTACGTGCGGCGCGACTGACGCCGCGGCCGTCCGGTACGCTCGTCTCCCCATGCCCGCCGGTCGCGACCCCGCCGCGCTCGCCGAGGCGGCCCGCGGCGGTGACCAAGGGGCGCTCGCGCGGTTGCTCTCGATGGTCGAACGTGGCGGCGACCCGGCGCGCAAGGTTGCCGCCGTCACCTACACCGCGAACGGCGTTGCTTACACCGTCGGGATCACCGGGGCGCCCGGTGCAGGCAAGTCGACCCTGACCGATCGTCTGGTCGGGCTCGCGAAGGAAGAGGCCTCCGGCGACGGCTACGCGGTCGGCGTGCTCGCGGTCGACCCATCCTCACCCTTTTCGGGGGGCGCGATCCTCGGCGATCGCGTGCGCATGCCGGGCCACGCGCTCGACCCCCGCGTCTACATCCGGTCGATGGCGACCCGCGGCCACCTCGGCGGTCTTGCGGTCGCGGTGCCCGACGCGGTGCGGCTCCTGTCCGCGGCCGGGATCCCTCTCGTGATCGTCGAAACGGTCGGCGTCGGCCAGCAGGAGGTCGAGGTGGCAGGGGCCACCGACACCACGGTGGTGGTGGTCAACCCGGGATGGGGCGACTCGATCCAGGCCGCGAAGGCCGGGCTCCTCGAGATCGGCGATCTCTTCGCCATCAACAAGGCGGACCGCCCGGGTGCAAGGGACACCCGGCGCGATCTCGAGCTGATGCTCGACCTCACCGACGTGGGCGAATGGCGCCCACAGATCGTCGAGACCGTCGCGTCCACCGGGGAGGGCGTCGACGCGCTCTGGGAGGCGATCGGCGCGCATCGCGCGCACCTGAAGGATGCGGGTGCGCTCGAGGCGAGGCGGCGCGAGCGGCTCACGCGTGAATTCCGCGAGATCCTCGCGGCACGGCTGGACGAGCGCATCGGCGAGCTGGCGGGGACGACGGTGATGGCCGACGCCCTCGAGTCGGTGCTCGGCGGCGAGGTCGACCCCTACGAGGCGGCCGACCGGGTGGTCGCGGCGGTCTTGCCGGCACCCGGCGGACCGGTCGCGGGAGCATGACGGAAACGACGAGGTCGCACAGTTCGTCCGCGCGCCTCGGGTAGGTTGCGACGGTGGCTGTCGACCAGAGACCCGCTGCTCCGGGTGCTCCCCTCGCGGTGCCCTCGGTGAACGACCTCGCCGAAGATCCGGCGGCCATCGGCGCGCACCTGCCGGCACCCGAGCAGGACCCGCTGTGGTTCCAGCGGGCGGTCTTCTACGAGGTGTTCATCCGCGGCTTCTTCGACGGCAACAGCGACGGGGTGGGGGACCTCCCCGGGCTCATCGCGAAGCTCGACTACCTCCAGTGGCTGGGCATCGACTGCATCTGGCTGCTCCCCTTCTACCCGTCTCCGCTCCGGGACGGCGGCTACGACATCAGCGACTACTACTCGGTGCACCCCGAGTCGGGGACCGTCGACGACCTGCGCACGCTTCTCGACGAGGCGCACTCCCGCGGGATCCGGGTCATTGCCGACCTGGTGATCAACCACACGAGCGATCTGCATCCGTGGTTCGTCGAGTCGCGCTCGAGCCGCGACAACCCGAAGGCCGACTGGTACGTCTGGAACGACGACGACCAGCGGTGGCCCGAGGCCCGGGTGGTCTTCGTCGACGTCGAGCGTTCCAACTGGTCCTACGACCCTGTGCGCGACCAGTACTACTGGCACCGCTTCTACGCCCACCAACCCGACCTCAACTACGACAACCCCGAAGTGGCCCAAGCGATGCTCGACGTCGTCCGCTTCTGGCTCGACCTCGGACTCGACGGCTTCCGGCTCGACGCCCTGCCGTACCTCTTCGAGCGCGACGGGACCAGCGGTGAGAACCTCCCCGAGACCCACCACTTCATCAAGCAGCTCCGTGCCGAGGTCGACAAGCACTATCCGGGGCGGATCCTCCTCGCCGAAGCCAACGGATGGCCGGCCGACGTGGCCGATTACTTCGGGGACGGTGACGAATGCCACCTTTGCTTCAACTTCCCCCTGATGCCCCGGCTGTTCATGGCGGTCCGGCGCGAGCAGAGCTTCCCGGTCACCGAGATCCTCGCCCAGACCCCCGAGGCGCCGCCCGGCACCCAGTGGGCGATCTTCCTGCGCAACCACGACGAGCTGACCCTCGAGAAGGTGAGCGAGGAGGAGCGCGACTACCTCTTCGCCGAGTACGCGAAGGACCCGAGGATGAAGCGGCACATGGGGATCGGGCGACGCCTCGCGCCGCTGCTCGACCGCGACCGCCGCCTCACCGAGCTCTTCTTCTACCTTCTCTTCACCCTGCCCGGCAGCCCCGTCCTCTACTACGGGGACGAGATCCAGATGGGCGACAACCTCTATCTCGGCGACCGCGACTCGGTCCGGACCCCGATGCAGTGGACCCCCGACCGCAACGGCGGCTTCAGCCGGGCTGACTTCGCACAGCTCTACCTGCCTCCGCTGATGGACCCGGTGTACGGCTTCGCCGCGGTCAACGTGGAGGCCGAGCAGCGCAACACCAGCTCCTTCCTCCACTGGATGCGCAAACTGCTCGCGGTGCGCCGGCAGTTCCCGATCCTCGGCACCGGCAAACTCGAGATCATCCCGTCGGCCAACCCGTCGGTGCTCGCCTACATCCGCTCCGCCCGCGAGGAAGCAGAAACGGTCAATCCGGTCCTCTGCGTCCACAACCTGAGCCGGCTGGCGCAGCCGGCCGAGCTCCACGTCGAGCGGTGGGCGGGGAGCCAGCCCATCGAGCTGCTCGGTCGGGTCGCCTTCCCTCTGGTCGGGGAAGGGCCGTACCCGGTGACACTCGGGCCCTACGCGTCGCACTGTTTCGAGCTGGCCTGAGGCGAGCCGACGCCGCCCGGCGAGACGCAGTCGCCGGCAGCTCGTCCGTCAGCCGGCGTTGGCGATCGGCGCCTTCACCGCGAGCTGGAGGGCGACCTCCTCGGGGTTCGCGATGTTGATCAGCACCCCGGTGCCGAGCTCGAAGCCGGCCACGGTGGTGAGTTTCGGGACCACGTGCACGTGCCAGTGGTAGGGCTCGGGCGCGCGGTAGGGGGCCGAGTGGAAGACGAGGTTGTAGGCGATGTCGCCGAGCACGTCGCGCAGCCGCCCGAGAGCGATCTTGAGAGCCCGGCCGACTGCGAGCAGGTCCGCATGCGGGCTGTGATGGAGGTGGGGGCCGTGTGCGCGGGGGATCACCAGCATCTCGTAGGGCACGCCGCTCCAAAACGGGCAGATCACCAGCACCCGCTCGTCCGAGTAGACCACGCGGTGGCCGACGTTCTCCTCGGCGTCGACCGTCGTGCACAGCAGGCAGCGTCCGGCGAAGCGGGCGAAGCCTGCCTGCTCCTCGACGAGCTCGCGGGGGACGAAGGACATCCCGAGCAGCTGGCCGTGGGGGTGCTCGATCGAGGCTCCCGCCTCACGCCCCGCATTGACGATCGCCTGGCTGTAGCGGAGACCGGGGATCGCCGCGTGCTCGTTGATCCGGTCGCTCACCGCCTGCATCACGACGCCGGTCTGCTCGTCGGAGAGCATCGACCACGAGTGCTGGTGGTGCGGGGAGAGCACGAACACCTCGTGGATGCCCCCGGCGGTCGCCTGCGTGAAGACCGGTCCCCGGTTGGTCACGACGAAGGGCTCGTTGCCTTCGAACGCCGGGTACCGGTTGGGCACGACCCGCACCAGCCACTTGCCGTCGGGACCGAGTGCCTCGAGCGAGGGCGAACCGCTCTCCTCGTTGCCGGGGCAGAAGGGGCACGGACGCGAGGTGTCGGCCTGGATCGAGGCCATCCGGGGCGCGAACGCCTTCGGACGGGTCGCACGGTCGGTACTCACCACCACCCAGCGCCCGGTCAACGGGTCAAGTCGCAGCTGGTTCATACGGGGTGCCGTCTGTCCCCTCTCGCACCTCTCTCGCACGTGTGTCCTGCGCAGGACCTGCAGAGCTGGCACATCTCGCGCCACCAAGGTAGCAACCCCGGGACCTGGGGACAGGTCAATCGTCCCTGCAAGCCCCGCTTGTCGGCCCGATGCCACAATCGCCGGCGTGATCCTCGCCCACCACGAGCTCGCGGAGGCGCTCCACGCCCGCAGCGCAGCTTATGACATCGTGCTCCTGGCGCACGTCCTCGCAGCCCTCGTCTCCTTGGTGGTGGTCGCCGTCGCGGGCGGCTCCGCGGTCGCGCTCGGGCGGTCGGGACCCTCGACCGAGGCTCTCCGCCGGTACTACCGCCCCGGCATCAACTGGGCCGGCCGGATCCTCTTCCTCGTGCCGGTGCTCGGAGCGGTGCTGGTCGCGACCAGCCAGGGCGACTGGTCGTACTCCGACCAGTGGATCGTCGTCGGGCTCGCCGTCTGGGCGGTCGCGGCACTCCTCGGGGAGATGGCGCTCTGGCCGGCTGAGCGCCGGTTGCGGGAAGGGGTCGAGCGCGGCGACCGCGCCGCCGATCTGGCGAAGGACTGCCGCCGTGCCGCCGCGACGTCGCTCGGGATCTCCGTCTTGCTGGTGGCCGCGAGCGTCGTGATGGTCGCGAAGCCCTGAAGCGTCGACGCGCCGGTCCTCGCTCAGACCGGCGTGTACCGGCAGGGCAGGTGCTTGATGCCGTTGATGAAGTTCGAGAGCAGCCGATCGGGCGGGCCGGTCGGTTCGATGTCGGGAAGCCGGTTGAGCATCTCGCGGAGCATGACCTGGATCTCCCGACGGGCAAGGTGGGCGCCGAGGCAGAAATGGGGTCCTGCAGCTCCGAAACCGACGTGCGGGTTGGGCTCCCGCCCGACATCGAAGCGGAAGGGATCCTCGAACACGTCTTCGTCTCGGTTGGCCGAATTGTAGAAGAGGAGCACCTTGTCGCCGGGGTCGAGCTCGACTCCGGAGAGCACGGCGCCTTCGGCGTCCTCGGCGACCGTCCTGCGCATCCAGATGACCGGCGAGGCCCACCGCACCACCTCGTCGGGCCCGGTCGCGCCGATCCCCACCGGGTCGGCCTGCCAGCGAGCCCGTTGCTCGGGATGCTCGGAGAGCGCGACCACCGAGTGGGCGATGGCGTTCCGGGTCGTCTCGTTCCCCGCGGTCAGGATGAGGATGAAGAAGGAGGCGAGCTCCCCGTGGGTGAGCGCCTCGCCGTCGATGTTGGTGGTGATGAGTGCAGTGGTCAGGTCGTCGGTGGGGTGTGCCACGCGGTCGGCGGCGAGCTCGTGCATCAGCTCGGTGAGTTCCTGGCCCGCATTGATGAACGCCATCACCGGGTCGGTGCCCTCGGGGATGTACTCGGGATCGCCGTTCGAGAGGATCACGTTGGAGCAGCGGAAGACGGTGGGGTACTCCGAGGGTGGGACGCCCATCATGTCGCAGATGATCTCGAGGGGGAGCGGTGCGGCGATCTCGGTGACGAAGTCGCATTCGCCGAGCCCCGCGACCCGGTCGATCACCTTGGTGGCCACGCCCTCGATGGTCTCCTCGATGCTGGCGACCCGTCGCGGGTTGAACGCGGCAGAGACGATCCGTCGCAGCCGCGCGTGGCGCGGGTTGTCGGTCGAGATCATGCCGGCGAAGTACTCGACCATCTCGGGCGGGAGGTCGATCACGCTGACCGCGCCCTTTCCCGAGGTGTAGATCTCCGGGTGCCGGCTGCATTCGACGACGTCGGCGTGGCGGGTGACCGCGTAGTAGCCGGCTCCGGGCGGCGGCGCGAGCGGCGAGCTCTCGGTCATGTCGGGATCCTCGAAGTGGGCGAGGGGGCGCTCGCGGCGCAGCAGTGCGAACGCGGCCTCGCGCTCGGGCCACGGCCGCTCCCAGAAGGCGAGGTCCGAGAGGTCGATCTCGTCGACCGTGAGGACGGAATCGGGGTTCACGGGGCTGAGCCTACCGAGCTGCCGCCGCCGTCACCGGGGGCAGCGGGGGCACCGGTGCCGCCCCTTGCCGCCGCGCAGCGGGCGAGCAGGAGGCTCCGCGCCTCCTCCACCCGACCGCTCGAGACGAGGGGTGCTGCCTCGTCGAAGAGCGCGTCCCAGTCGACCGAACCCTCCCGCGCCCCGCTGCGCCGGAGGGCCTCGCCGCGCCTCGCTTGCCAGCTCGGCGAGGGTGGCCGTGTCCGGCCCGAGCGCCGCGGCGAGCCGGGTGCGCAGCCAGACCGCGAGGGCCGGGCTCCTCCCACCGGTCGAGACCGCCACGCTGACCGGACCCTCGCGGTGGACCGCAGGAAGGCTGACATTCCCCGGATGGGCGCGGTCCGCGCTCGAGACGAGCACGCCGGCGCCGAGCGCGTCGGCGACCACCGCCCGGTCGATCTCGTCGACCCCGGTCGCCGCGACCACCAGCCGGTAGGAGGAGGCCTCGCCTCGACGGTAGCGACGGGCTTGGCACTCGATCGTGCCGTCGCCTGTTCCGGGCTCGCTGCTGAGGGTCGGATCGAGGTCGGGAGCGACGACGGTGACCGAGGCGCCCGAGGCGGCCAGATACCGGGCCCTTCTCGCCCCGACCAGGCCGCCGCCGACCACCAGGCAGCGGCTGCCGGCGAGGGAGAGGACGACCGGCACCCCACGGGCTCCCGGGGGCGGGACCGGCCAGGGCCCGGGGCCGCCCCCCGCCTCGTCGTCGTGGGGGCTTCCCCGAACAGGTGCGATCGCACCATTCTGCTGCCTGTGCCGACCCGCCCTTGCCCGGGACCAGGCGATTGTTGTAATACTTGATCTACTTGGTCATATATAGTCGAGTCATGGACGACGAGGCCGCCCGTCCGTCCGACGGGGTGGCCGCATCGTCCGGGAAGCAAACACCGCAGCGAGACGTTGCCGATCCCGAGAGGACGGAGAAGGCTGTGAGCCTAAGCATGGTGGCGAACAAGACCGAGCGCACGTCGATGACCGAGGAGATGGCCGAGCGTTCGGCGGCCTTCGAGAGCGCGCCGGCCGGCGCCGTCATCGAGTGGGCGGCCGAGCGCTTCGGTCCGAAGCTCGCGCTCTCCTGCTCCTTCCAGGATGCAGTGATCATCGATCTGGCGGTGCGGGTCGACCCGGCGATCGAGGTGGTGTTCCTCGACACCGGCTCCCACTTCCCCGAGACACTCGAGTACGTCGACACCGTCCGCGACCGCTACAACCTGAACCTCACGGTCACCCACCCGGTCGAGGGCGCGGACCAGTGGCCGTGCGGAAGCGCTCAATGCTGCGAGTTCCGGAAGGTCCGGCCGCTCAAGCTCGCGTTGGCCGGCAAGGAGGCCTGGATCACCGGGCTCAAGCGGTCGGACGCCCCGACCCGGGCAGATGCTCCCATCGTCGCGTTCGACGAGAACTGGGGAATGGTCAAGATCAACCCGCTCGCCACGTGGACCGACAGCGACGTCGTCGGTTACGCCCACGAGCACGACATCCCCGAGCATCCGCTTGTCTCGAAGGGCTACCTCTCCATCGGCTGCGCGCCGACCACCCGTCCGGTTGCCCTCGGCGAGGACCCGCGCGCCGGTCGCTGGTCCGGCTCCGACAAGGTCGAGTGCGGGTTGC
Organism: uncultured Acidimicrobiaceae bacterium; assembly: GCA_963769905.1. Classification (GTDB taxonomy): domain Bacteria; phylum Actinomycetota; class Acidimicrobiia; order Acidimicrobiales; family RAAP-2; genus Bog-756. The sequence continues at coordinate 48,859 of CAVYNG010000001.1, read as the reverse complement.
ACCTCTGACGTGGCGAAGGACAAGGACGAGCTCTACGGGATCCGCCTCCGTGGGACCTCCCGCCCGATGCCGTTCGTCCATCCGTACCGGACCGCCGGAGAGCTGAACGAGGTCGAGCGGTGGAAACTCGAGCGCCACCCGCTCGAGATCATCGATGCGATCATCGACGACTACTCGAAGAACGGCCCGGGTGGGATCAAATCGATTCCCGGCGAGACCGAGCGCATGAAATGGGCCGGCATCTATCCGCAGTTGCAGGGCGGGAACGCTTTCATGATGCGGATCAAGGTCCCCGGTGGCCACCTGACCGCAGCCCAGCTTCGCGAGATCGGCGTGGTGGCGGATGCCTTCGGCGAGGGACCTGACGGCACCGAGAGCCGCGTCTTCGGCTCCCGCTTCGCGGATCTGACCACGCGCCAGTCGGTGCAGATCCACTGGATCCAGATCGAGGACATCCCGCGGATCTGGCGGCGGCTCGCAGCGGTCGGCCTCACGACGATGCAAGCTTGTGGTGACGGCGCACGCAACGTGGTGAGCTGCCCGGTGTCCGGTGTCGACGCGAACGAGGCCTTCGACGGCCTCCCGGTGGCGCGGGCGATCTCGGCCTTCTTCACCGGCAACCGCGAGTACGCCAACATGCCGCGCAAGTTCAAGATGTCGGTGACCGGCTGCGTCGAAGACTGCGCGCAGGCGGAGATCAACGACATCGGCCTCTGGCCCGCCCGTGGAGCCGACGGCAGCCTGGGGTTCAACCTGCTGGTCGGCGGTGGGCTCTCCGACGGGGAGCGCATGGCTTCCGACCTCGACGTGTTCGTGTCCGTGGACCAAGCTGTCGAGGCGACCCGCGCCATCGCCCAGCTCTTCGGCGAGCTCGGCAACCGCGAGAACCGTGGGCAGGCCCGCATGCGTTATCTGGTGGAGGAGCTCGGTTCCGAGGGCTTCCGCGACGAGCTGGCGAAGCGGGCCCGGTTCGACCTCGTCCCGGCCGGCGAGGAGCTCACCCGCCGCTACCGGGGCGACCACGTGGGCGTGCATCCCCAAAAGCAGGAGGGACTCTCCTACGTGGGCTGCTCGGTCCCGGTAGGCCGGATGAACGGCATCGACATGGTCGAGGCGGCGAGGATCGCCGAGACCTACGGGGACGGGACCGCGCGGATCGCAAACGACCAGAACCTCGTCTTCACCGGCGTGCCGACCGACCGGGTCGACGACATGCTCCGCGAGGAGCTGTTCGCCAAGTACTCGCCATTCCCGGGGCCATTCACCCGGGGTGTCGTCGCCTGCACCGGCTCCGAGTTCTGCCGTTTCGCCATCGTCGAGACCAAGGAGCGTGCGGTCAAATGGGCGCGTTTCCTCGACGAGCAGCTGGCCGGCGAGCCGGTCGGTACTCCGCCCTCGCCCGGGCCGCGCGAGGACGCCGGCGTGGTGCGGATGCACTTCTCGGGGTGCCCGGCGAGCTGCGCGCAACCCCAGATCGCCGACATCGGCTTCCGCGGCGAGGTCGCCCATGTGGGCCAGCACCTCTCCGAGGCGGTCGACATCGGCATGGGCGGCTCACTCGGCTCGGACGCCGCGTTCATCGACTGGGTCGAGCACGCCCGTCCGGTCAACGACGTCCCCGACGCGCTGGTTCGGGTCGTCCGCCGCTACCAGTCGGAGCGGCGCGAGGACGAGACCTTCCACAATTGGGCGCGCCGAGTGCCCAACGACGATCTGCGCGAGACCCTCGCCGGGGAGCGTGCGTGATGAAGGGCTCGTGGCTGCGCGAGACGATGAACGGCATCGAGGAGCCGCCGGGCAAGACCTGGTTCTGGGAGCTCGAGGCCGGCGTGATCGAAGCCGACCGTTGCATCCAGTGCGGCACCTGCGTGGCGGTCTGCCCCTCCAACTCGATCGGCATCGACGAGGACACCCAGCTCCCCGAGTTGGTGAAGATGTGCACCGGGTGCTCGCTGTGCTGGGACTTCTGCCCGAGGGGCGGTCTCCGCTACGAGGCGCTCTGGCCGCCGTCGACTACGGCGCCCGCCTCGGCGGGCGACCCGCCCCCCGGTGAGGTCGAGCGGGCCGACGCGTCGGACACCTACTGGAAGATCACCGGCGGTCCTCCCGGGGACGGACTCGGTGCCGTGCTCGACTCCTTCTCGGTCCGCGCGGGCGCCAGGCCCGAGGACGCGCAGGACGGGGGACTGGTGAGTGCTCTGCTCGTCGCGGCGCTCGCCGCGGGTGAGATCGACGGCGCGGTCGTGACCCGGCCGAGCGACGACCCCGACGAGCCGTGGCGGGGGGTAGCACATCTCGCGACGACGGCGAAGGAGATCAACGAGGCCGCGGGCAGCTACTACAACCAGACCATGGCGCTCGCCGAGCTCGACCTCTCGAAGTACGACCTGCCGGACAAGCCGCGCATCGCGGTGGTCGGCACGCCTTGCGAGATCCAGGGCATCCGGGCGATGCAGGCCAGGCGTTGGCCGACCGGCGCGCACCGTGTCGACTCGGTCGTACTGACCATCGCGCTCCTCTGCACGAAGAGCTTCGATTACCGCGGACTGATGCTCCAGCTTCTCAAGGAGGATCGCGAGGTCGACATCGAGCGGGTCAGCAAGGTCGACGTCATCCGCGGCCGGATGATCGTCGAGTACCGCGACGGCGAGCTCGCGGTCGACGAGCCGATCAAGAACTTCCACGGGGCCGCCCTGAAAGGGTGCGACGAGTGCGCCGACTTCCTCGGGCGCAGTGCCGATCTGTCCGTCGGCAGCGTGGGGTCGATGGACGGGTGGAGCAGCGTGCTGGTGCGCACCGAACGCGGCCGGAGGGCTCTCGACAACGCGCGCGGCCGGCTCGACTTCCGTGAGATCGACAATCCCGAGGCGCTCGTGAAGCTGGACACAATGGACAAGAGGATCGCGGTCGACACTCTCCATCGAACGTTTGATCCGGAAGCTCCCCTGTTCATCGACTACGCGGAGCACCTCGCTGCCTACGAGGGCACCGACCGGGCGCCCGTCGTGCGCCACCATTGACCCTGACGTCGAAACCGGTGCAACGAGGGCACGCGTACCGACCGCAGAGCGACCCGGCGCTGGGTAGAGTCGCGACCATGACGGTCTTCGAGGTAGAAGGAAGTCCTCGCCTGGAACTACCCGAGGAGCCGGTCGAGTTGAAAGAGGAACTTCGCGTCACCTTGCTCGCGGGCGGGAACTGGCGCGACGGGTTCAGCGACGACATCTGCATCGGGCTCTGGCTCTGGCGGCACTGGCAGCCCGCGCTCGAGCCGCAAGGTTTCAGTCGCGAGGAGTTCATCGACACGGTGGTCGCCTTCCGGCGCGAGCTTTGGCTCTGGCTGATGGGCGACCGGGGCTGGATCGCGTACGTGACCGGCCTCGCGGCCCGGGTCATCCGCAGGGTCCCCGCCGTCGCCGCCCTGTGACGCCGGGCGCGACCGGGTCGGGCGAGGTCGCTGCTCACGGTCGGAGGAGCCGTGCCCCGGATCGCCGTCCCCGCTGATCGCGACCCTCTGGTCTACGTCTGGACCGAGCTCGCGCCGCCCCTGACCGCGGCCGCCAGCGCGTACAGCAGTGCGGTCTACGAGCGCTCGGCCCTCTCGCTCCGTGAGTTCGAAGCCGCTCGCATCACCATCGCCCGCATCAACCGGTGCGCGATCTGCGCGAGCTGGCGTACCGCCCGCGACGTGCCCGGTCGGGCGAGCGACCCCGGCGAGATCCCCGAGTCGTTCTACGCAGAAGTCGGCGAGGCGCGCAACTTCGACGCCCTCAGCGAACGGGAGCGCCTCGCGGCTGAATTCGCCGAGCGCTACGCCGAGGACCATCTGGGCATGGACGACGCCTTCTGGAAGCAACTGCACGCCGCCTTCTCGGACGAAGAGCTGGTCGACCTCGGCCTCTGCGTCGCCTCGTGGCTGGCCCTCGGGCGATTCAACCAGGTGTTCGACATCGACGGCGCCTGCCGGGTCCCCACCCCGCCTGCGCGCTGATCCGGACCGGGTCCTGCGATGGAGAAGCTGATCTATCTGCTGTGGGGCGCGGGAACACCAGAAGAGGGCGACGCGTTGCGCGAGCGGCTGCTCGGGGAGACCGCCACGCGTCTCGACCAGGCCGGCGTGCGCGGGCTCAGCGTCAACGTCCATGACTCCGAGGCGGCCGACGCGCCCTCGCCCGCGCCCCCACCGCCGGGAGAGGAGCCCCACGTGGCCGAGATCGCGGTGTGGCTCGACTGTTACGAGCGGCGCGAAGCGGTGGAGGCCGCGATCGGTGAGCTCGGACACCGTTCCTGCGGGTACCTGGTCGTCGAGTCGCTCTACGACGACTACGGCACGACGCCCCACGCAAAACCGCGGGACTGGGAGGACGGCCGACGCTCGCCGGGCGTGCTCACCGTCGCGCTCATCCACCGCCCGGACGAGCTCGAGCGGAGCGAGTGGATCGAGCGCTGGCACGGGACACAGTCGCCGGTCTCCGCCGAGCTCCAGCCGCGCACCCGCTACGTGCGCAACGAGGTGGTCCGGCCGCTGACGCCGGGGGCGCCGGCGATCGACGGGATCGTCGACGAGGCATGGCCGTCGGTCCGGCACGTCGCGGATCCGATGCTCTTCTTCCGTGCCCGCACCCCTGACGAGCTCGACGGCAACGTCTCCCGCATGATGGAGAGCGTGACCGCCTGCCTCGACCTCGCCCGGCTGCGGAGCTCGACGATGAGCGAGTACCTGCTCAGATCGGTGGGCTGAGCACCGACCATGGGGCTCACCATCGGCATCGTCGGCCTACCGAACGTCGGCAAGTCGACGCTCTTCAACGCGTTGACTCGCAACGAGGTGCTGGCGGCCAACTACCCGTTCGCGACCATCGACGCCAACATCGGGGTGGTCGCGGTCCCCGATCCGCGGCTCGAACGGCTGGCCGAGCTCTTCGACTCGAAGGAGATCGTGCCCGCGACGGTGACCTTCGTCGACATCGCCGGCATCGTCAAAGGGGCCTCGGAGGGTGAGGGCCTCGGCAACAAGTTCCTCGCCGCCATCCGCGAGAGCGACGCGATCTGCCAGGTGGTCCGCGTCTTCGACGATTCCGACGTGATCCACGTGGAGGGCCGAGTCTCGCCGGCCGACGACATCGAGACGGTCAACACCGAGCTCGTTCTCGCCGATCTCCAGACCGTCGACAACCGTCTCGAGAAGCTGGCCAAGGAGGTCCGCAAACAGCCCGCACTCCAACCCGCCCTGCGCGCCGCCGAGGAGGCCCGAGTCATCCTCGACTCCGGGCAGACCATCGCGGCGGCGGCCGCGGCAGAGGAGATCGACCTCGCGCTGCTCGCCGACCTCCACCTGCTCAGTGCAAAGCCCTTCCTCTACGTCTTCAACATCGACGAGGGCGCGCTCGGCGACGGTTCCTTGGCGCAGGAGCTCGCCGCCCTGGTCGCGCCGGCCGGGTCGGTCGTGCTCTCTGCGCAGATCGAGGCCGAGGTCGCCAGCCTCGATCCGGTCGATGCCGCCGAACTGCTCGCCGGTTACGGGCAGGACGAGTCGGGGCTGGTGCAGCTCGTCCGGATGGGGTTCGGCGCGCTGGGGCTCCAGACCTTCCTCACCGCGGGCCCGAAGGAGGCACGCGCCTGGACGATCCGGGCGGGGGCGACCGCACCCGAGGCGGCGGGGGCGATCCACACCGACTTCGAACGAGGCTTCATCAAGGCGGAGGTCGTCGGCTACGACGATCTCGTTGCTGCCGGCTCGATCGCCGCGGTGCGGGCCGCCGGCAAGGCGCGGGTCGAGGGCAAGGAGTACCTGATGCGCGACGGGGACGTGGTCGAGTTCCGGTTCAACGTGTCCTGAGGGGTCGATCCTCCCGGGCACCGTCCCTTCCGATCACCTCTTCCGGTCCGATCGTCGTCGCTCGGTTGGGAGAGTTCGGCTCCTGACGGGTTAGGGGCAGCACCGATTGGGTACCGCGTGAGCATGCGAAAACTCATGATCCTTCTGGCCGGAGTCGTCGGCTTCATCCTTGGCTCGCGAGCTGGCCGAGAGCCCTACGAACACCTGCAGAGAACTCTCTCCGGCATGCGACGGAGGCCGGAGGTCCAAGGGGTTGTCGAGTCGGTCCAGGACGAGGTGAACCAGCGCACCGGCGAGCTGAGCAGCAAGGTGCAGTCCAAGTTGAATCCGTCCAAGAGCGATGACCAACAGTCCCATTCCGCGGGTGCTGCATAGCCCCGAGACAACAGCCGTCGAGGACTCTGCCTTCGGTGTGCGGTGTCCACAGTGCGGCGGCGTCGAGCCGCGCCAGTTGTCGGTCGAGGAGGAAGGTCACCGCCAAGCAGTAGTGGCCAGGTGCAACCGGTGCGGTGAGGAGTGGGAGTGTCGGGTTCGCCTCGTCCTTCGATCGAGGTGATCCGTCGGGATCACCAAGTCGCTCAGCAGCTTCTCAACGGTTTCAAGTCTGTCGACCTCGATCACCAGGCCGAATGGTGCCACGAGTGACGCGAAACCCTAGTTCGACACGAGTTGGCAGATCCGTACGGCCACGCGAAGTCGTTCGACGGAATTGTCGATCGGTTCGCGGCGGCGTTCGATCAAACCGTCCGTGTAGGCGAGCACCGTCGTGCCGAGCGCGATGGGAACGCAGACGGTCGGAAAGTCGGCGACGCCGAGACCGATCGGGGGTCCGGGCTCGACTTCGATGATCTCCACTTCACGCGGACGGCGGGCGGATGGCCCGCACTGGCCATGGTTAGTATTCGAGTTCGGTCGTCGAAGAGTCCGCACAAGACGGTGGCGAATGCGCCTTCGGTGCTCACCCCGATCAGCCGGGACAGGCGGGAAAGGACTCCTCCGGGATCCGTGTCTTCCGCGACGTACGCGTTGATAGCGCACCGATGGGAGGCCATCAACGCCGCCGCTCGAATGCCACGCCCGGCGACGTCACCGACTGCAAAGAAGAGCTGATCGTCGGTCGAACGTTGTACCAATCTCCGCCGACGTCGACCCCGACCGCTCCCGGTAGATAGCGCGCCACGACCTCGAACACTCGAGGGATCGGGAGAACGTTCGGAAGGAGCGACTGCTGCAGCTCCTCGGCGACGGTCCGTCGGAAATGAAGCTGGTCGGCTTGCTGGCCGACCTTGACCCGCATGGCATCGATGCTTCGCGCGAGAGAGACGAGCCTGCGCCACCTATCCTCACTCGCGTGACGGGCGCCCCGATTGCCCGCCGGCAAGATGTGGACTGCGAGTCTGCCATCCCGGAAGGACAACAGGTTCGCCCATCACGGACCATCGGCGGCGCCCTCTGGGGGTTCGTCCTGCCGCTGGTGGCGATCGTCGCAGCCGGCACCGCTATCCGGATCGCCTATGTGCTGTCGGTCGGGCGTCACGTCAAGCTCGGTCTCGACGCGATCGGGTACGAGCTCCTCGGCAGCGAACTGGCGAACGGGAGCGGCTACTCGGATCCGGCCACGCTCCTGACCCATGGGATCGAGCGCGCCAGCGCCAACTTCCCTCCCGGCTATCCCCTCTTCCTCGCCGCGATCGACAAGCTCGGCATCACCTCGACGACGGGAATGGAACTGGCAGGCGCTTGCGTCGGAGCGGTGACCGTCGCAGCCACCGGTCTCCTCGGACGGCGGATCAGCGGCCGCTCGAGCGTCGGGTTGATCTCGGCGGCGCTCGTCGCCGTCTCGCCGGCGCTCGTCGCCAGTGCAGGTTCGTCGATGTCCGAGACGCTGTCGGTGCCCCTGCTCGTCCTCGTACTGCTGGCGGCGACGTGGGCCGCGCGGTCGGGGACCTTCGTGCCCTGGCTCGGAGTCGGGGCACTAGCCGGCGTGCTGGCGCTCGTCCGGAGCGAGGACCTCCTTGTCGGCCTCCTCCTCGTGCCGGCCGCCATCCTCTCCGTGCCCGGGAAGCGCTGGCGAGCGCAACTCGGCCGGGTGGCGGTCTCCCTGCTCGCCACCGCGGCGGTGCTGTCCCCCTGGTTGGTACGGAACGTCACCACCTTCCATCCACCGGTCCTGATCTCGACGGCGGCCGACAAGACCGTCGCGGGCGCCAACTGCCGCTCCACCTACTACGGCGATTTGATCGGGTACTGGGATTTCAAGTGCCTCGGCCACGACCACCTGGCGACGACCGACGAGGCGCGCTACGGACAGGCGCTCCAGGCCGAGGGCAGGCAATACACGAAGGCTCATCTCTCGCGGGTTCCGCTCGTCCTCGGCGTGCGGGTGCTACGCGCCTGGGGGCTTTTCGACCCCTCGCAGGAGGCTCGGCTCGACGCGCTCGAAACCCGAAGCCTGAGTTGGCAACGGTTCGCCTGGCCGGTCACGCTCCTCGTGCTGATCGCCGCCGTGCCGGGGATCGTCCTCCTGCGGCGAGATCGGCTCGCACTGGTGCTCGTGGCGGGACCCGCGGTCGTCGACACGCTGGTCGTCCTCGTCACCTACGGCAACGACCGGTTCGTGCTCTCGGCGGTGCCGAGCCTGTGCATCGCCGTGTCGATCGCGCTGGCCGGACTTGGCAACCGGCTCACGAGGAGCGAGGCTGCCGCATGACCACTCGCGGCAGAGCGAGCGGTCGCGCTCCCGCGATCCGACTCGAGGGCGTCTCGGTGGTGCGCGACCGAAGGGCCATCCTCGATCGGGTGACCTGGCTGGTCGGACCCGGTGAACGCTGGGCGGTGCTCGGACCGAACGGGTCCGGCAAGACGACGTTGCTCGCAGTCGTGGGGTCGGCCCTCTGGCCGACGGCCGGTGTCGTCGAGCTCCTCGGGGAGCGACTCGGCCGGGTCGACATGCGCGAGCTGAAGCGGCGGATCGCCGTCGTGAGCGCTTCGGTCGCCCGCCAGCTCCGACCGGGTATCCCCGCCCTCGACGTGGTCCTCACCGGTCGCACCGCCGCGCTCGAGACCTGGTGGCACGAGTACACCGCGGACGACCGCGCCCAGGCCGCCTCGCTCCTTGCCGAGGCCGGGTTCGGCGGCAGGGCGTTCGCCGAACGCCCCTTCGGTCTCCTCTCCGAAGGCGAGCGGCAACAAGTGCTCCTCGCCCGTGCGCTGATGGCCCGGCCCGAGTTGCTCCTCCTCGACGAACCCACGGCCGGGCTCGACCTCGGCGCCCGCGAACGCCTCCTTTTCCGGCTGGCCTCGCTGGCGGAGGACCCCGAGGTCCCACCGCTCGTCTTCGTGACCCATCACGTCGAGGAGATCCCGCTGGGGATCACCCACGCGGCCCTGCTCCGCGAAGGGGCGATGGTGGCCTCGGGTCGGGCCGCCGAAGTCCTGACCGGCCCGTCGGTGACCGCGGCCTTCGGGTTGGAGGTCGCCGTCGAGCACAAGGACGGCCGCTTCTCGGCGCGGGCGACCGACTCACCGGTGGGAGGACCCCGAGGTCTGGAAGAATGATCCCGTTGATCGACCACGTCTCGATCCAGTGCGCCGACCCTGCCGCGGCCGCCGCTTTCTACGACGCGGTGCTCGCGCCGCTCGGCGGCGGACGCGCGATGGAGCTCGATCAGGTCATCGGCTACGGCGTCGGCGGGGAGTCCGAGTTCTGGATCGGGCCGAACGAGGCCTGCGACGCGCCGCTCGAGTGCCACCTCGCCTTCCGCGCGCCGGACCGGGCAGCAGTGGCGAGCGTTCTTCGACGCGGCGGTCGGCACCGGAGCACCGGTGCTGCACGAGCCGCGGGTGTGGCCGGAGTACCACCCCGACTACTACGGCGCGTTCGTGCGCGACCCCGACGGCAACAACGTCGAAGCGGTCTGCCACCGGCGCGACGGCGAGTGACCGTAGCGCTGAGGAAAGCTGTGGAAAGGAGCCTTCCGTGAACACCGCCGAGCTGTTGGAGGACGCATTCAGCCGGGTCGGCGAGGCCGTGCACGGCCTGGTCCACGGCCTCTCCGTCGAGGACCTCGCCGCCCGCGTCGAGGGCACCGCCAACTCGATCGCGTGGCTGGTCTGGCATCTCACCCGGGTGCAGGACGATCACGTCTCCGAGGTGGCAGGGACCGCCCAGCTCTGGACCTCGGATGGATGGAGGGAGCGCTTCGGGCTCCCTCTCGAGCCGGACGACACCGGCTACAGCCACTCGGCGGAGCAGGTCGGTCTGGTCACCGCCGACGCGACCGCGCTGGTCGGGTACTTCGACGCCGTCCACGAAGCGACGTTGCGGTTCGTGCGACGGCTGCGCGACGCCGATCTCGACCGCGTCGTCGACGAGCGCTGGGACCCGCCGGTCACGCTCGGGGTCCGGCTGATCAGTGTGGTCGACGACGACCTCGAACACGCGGGGCAGGCCGCCTTCGTCCGAGGCGTCCTCGATCGCCGCCGATCCGAGCTCTAGGGGAGGCGGCCCCAGAAGAGGATGCGCTTGAAGAAGTAGGTATACGGCCCGCGCTCGCCGAGGCGCGCGAGGAGTCGCGCCCGGTAGGCCTCGACGAAGCGTGCCCAACCCACTTCCCCCATCGGTTGCTTGAAGCGGGTGAGCGTCGATCCTTTCACCCACTCGACCACGGCTGCGGTCGAGTCCAGCCGGTGGACGTAGATCTGCAGGCGCACGTGCTGGCGGGTGAACCCGAGCTCGTCGAGGACCGCCGCGTACGCCTCGGGCGCGAGGACGTTCTCGGCGACCGCGTCGGGTGGAGGGTCGACCAGCACCTCGGCGGCGACCTCCGAGGCGACGAGGTGCGCGGGGTGGTCGGCGTTGCTCGGGACCTGCACCGCGAGCTGACCGCCGGGCCGCAGCGAGCGCGTCCAGCGTCCGAGCACCGACCGGTGGTCGGGGACCCACTGCAGGGAGGCGTTGGCGAAGACCACGTCGAAGCCGCCGGGCCGGTCGAAGGTCCCGATGTCGCCGAGCTCGAAGCGGACGCCGTCGACGGCGTACTTCCTCGCGCGGTCGATCATGGCGGCTGAGCGGTCGACCCCGAGCGTCCTTGCCGCCCCGAGCGAGCGGTCGAGCTGCGCGGTGAGTCGTCCGTCGCCACAGCCGAGATCGGCGACCGTCGGGGACCCCTCGCGCTCGACCAGGGCGGCAAGGTCGAAGAACGGCTGCTCACGCTCGGCGGCGAACCTGTTGTACTGGTCCGGGTCCCAGCCGTCGGCGCCGCTCACCGCCACCCCGGTGGTCGGGCTCCGCCCACCTCGACCTCGAGGCCGATGCCCGGGTCGCCGGCGTGGCGCGCGATCCGGAGCTCGTAGGTGCCGGCGCGGATGACCGTCACGTGCTGCTCGGGGTCTCGCTCCGCGAGGGACCGCTTGTCGACCAGCACGTCGACTTCGCTCGATCGGCCGGCGTCGAGTTCGACCCTGGCGAACCCGCAGAGGCGCGCCGGTCGGTCCGAGCCGCGTCGCCGCCCGTAGACCTGGACGACCTCGGAACCGGCACGCGCCCCGGTGTTGCGGAGGGTCGCACGGACCAAGATGCGGTCCCCGTCGTCGACCGCACCGGCCGCCTCCAACGAGATGGTCGTGTAGCTGAGGCCGAAGCCGAACGGATAGGCGGGAGCGGTTCCCTGGCGCTCGAGATGCCAGTAGCCGTGCCAGCCGTCGTAGCGGAAGGCGGTCGCGCCGGAATCGAAGGGCGGGAGGTCTTGCTCCTCGACCGGCACCGAGAAGGGGAGCCGCCCGGAGGCATCGACCCGGCCGCACCAGACGTCGGCGAGGCCGTGCCCGCCTTCCATCCCGGAGTACCACGACTGGACGATCGCGGGAACGGCGCGGTCCCACTCGGAGATCACCGCCGCGCTCCCCGCGACCAGCGACACCACCGTCCGGGGATTGACCGCGGCGACCGCGCGGACCAGTGCGACGTCCTCGGGGTGGAGGCGGAGCGAGATGCGGTCGCCGCCGATGTCGAAGGGCTGTTCGTCCGAGCGGGCCGCGACGTGCTCCGGCGGTTCGAGGGAACGCTCCGTCTCGATCTCGTCCGCGAAGTGCTCTGCGAGGGCAGGGTCGTCCGCACCCGGGAAGAGCGGCGTGAAGGCCTCCATCGCGCCCGCCCCGATGAACTCCCCTTCGTCGTGACGCGTGTAGCCGACCACCACGATCGCCACGTCCGCGGACGCCGCCATCGCGGCCGCCTCGTCGGGGTCGCTCCCTCCCACCTCGATCGCGACGTCGGGCAGTGCTGCTCGCAGGCCCTCCTCGACGGTTGTGACCGAGGGCGCCCACACGTCGCTCGAGCCGCCGTCACCGAGGTTGACCGCGGTCGCCAGCCTGCCGAGTAGGGCGATCCTCGCGCCGGGGGAGAGTTCGAGGGGGAGGACCGGTGTGCCGTCGACCGGCTCGTTGCGGAGCAGCACGGCCGCCTTTGCCGCCGCTTCCCGCGCGAGGGCCCGGTGCGCGGGGGAGGCCAGCGCCTCGCGGCTCGGTGCCGGACGACCGAGGACCGGCTCGAAGCGCCGGCGGGTGGCGATGATCCGGGCGACCGTCGCATCGACGTCCGACCAGGACGCGGTGCCGTCCGACAGCGCCTGGGAGAGGTGGCTCGCCCGGACCATACGGTAGGGCATCTCGACGTCGAGGCCCGCGCGCAGCGATCCGGCCGCGTCCCGGATACCGAAGATCCAATCGCTGATCACGAAGCCGTCGAATCCCCACTCGCCGCGCAGGATGTCGGTGAGCAACTCGCGGCTCTCGCCACACCAGCTTCCGTTGACACTGTTGTACGCGCTCATGACCACCGCGACGCCCTCGTCGACGACGCGCCGGAAGTGGGGGAGGAAGACCTCGTGGAGGGGAACCTCGTCGACCGTGACGTCGACCTGGAACCGAGCGTTCTCCATCGAGTTGCAGGCGAGGTGCTTCACGCAGGCCATCGCGTGCCGCTGCACCCCACGGCAGAGCGCGGCGCCCATCTCGCCCACCAGGTGGGGATCTTCTCCGTAGGTCTCCTGCGCGCGGCCCCAGGCGGGATGGCGGAGGACGTTGACGCAGATGCCACCGAAGAGGTCGGCCCCGACCGCCCGGAGCTCCCGCCCGATCACCTCCCCGATCCGCTCCTCGAGTTCGGGATCGAAGGTCGCGCCGCGGGCCATGCTGACCGGAAAGCACGTCGCCTGGCCGACCACGACGCCGCGGGGACCGTCGGAGAACGCGAATCCGGGGAAGCCGAGTCGCTCGATCCGTGCCGCGCGGAACGGGCTCTTGTGATAGCCGCCTTCGCCCAGATAGGCGACGCCCGCCCAGAACGGAGCGTCGCCGTCGAGACAGGAGAGCTTCTCGTCGTCGGTGAGGGATCGAACCAGGTCTTCGACCACCGGTGCATCGCCCGTTCCCGCGCCCTCCTCTTCCTCCACGGTCATCGCGTGCTCCCCGGGTGCTCGGCTGTTGCGCCACAGCGTAGGAGCGGCCCTCCGGCTGGGCACGGGCCGTGTGCACCGAGTGTCGTGGCTGGTGGGCAAGACCCACGTCACCTGCGCTCTCGCGGCGCGCTTGAGCGCGAACGCGAGCGGGTGTAGACACGGAAGCCACGGGGAGCGTCGTTGTGACCGCGCACGCGGTCGGTGTCGGCGCTGTCGTTCCCCGACCATCCACCACCGGAGAAACCCTCGTGGTTAGGGTTTTTGTCCGAGGAAGGTAGGTCGAGGGAGTTGATGCCCGTGATCCTTCTGGTCGTCGTCGCGGTTGTGTGGATCGCGATCCTCGGCAGGGGAATGGTGCGACGGCGCACGAGCGGTGTGGACGGGATCACCTCGATCTCGGACTTCCACCAGCAACTGCGCGTGCTCGAGCACTCGTCGCCGCCTCCCATCGTGGCACCCGCCTACCGCCTGCACTCGATCGGGGGACGGCGGGTCTCGCCCGAGGAGGCGGAAGGCCCTGACCACGAATCCCGTCCGATCCTGACCGTCGTCGGGGCGAAGGACCTCCCGCGACCTGCCCTCGCCTTCCTCGGCGAGGGTGCCGACGATCAGCCCGGCCCCGCCGAGTCCTCCGCCGCCGTCGAGCGGACCGACGCTCGGGTGTCGAGGAGTCGGCCGTCCGGGCCGCCACCCTCCGCCGACCAGCTGTCGTACCCACCCTCCGGTCGGATCGACACGCCCCCCTCCCGCCACCCGACCCGATCTCCCGCCAGCTCACCCTTCGCCGGCGCCGCGACACCCTCGGCGTGCTCACCGTCGTCTTCGTCCTGACCATGCTGGCCGGCTTCATCCCGGGCGCCTCGGTGCTCTGGACGCTGACCGCGCTGTCAGGCCTCGCGCTCACCGCGTACGTGGTCCTTCTCGTGCAGATGCGACACCGGGCCGAGGAACGCGAGCGCAAGCTCCACTATCTCGGGTCGTGGGTCGACGACGCCGCGGGCCCGTACCCCGACCACGCGAGCGGGCGGTACGCGCACCCCGCCCGCGGCGCTGCCGCGGCGCGCTGAGCCCCGTGGCGCTCGCCCGGGGCCCGTTATGATGCGGCATGGCCACTGAGACCCCGATCGTGATGGGCGGCGACACCGTGGCGGACCGTGCGTCCGAGCCCTCGTCCCGCACCGACCTCGCCACTGCGCTCGTCGCCGCTTTCGCCGGACGCGAGCTGCTCGAGCATCCGTTCTACCAACGGTGGTCGGCGGGCCGTCTCGCCCGCGAGGAGCTCGCGCAGTACGCATCGCAGTACCGAGCGTTCGAGGCGGCGTTGCCTGCGGTGCTCGACACCGTGCGCGAGCGGCTCGAGGCAGAAGGGCGCATCGAGGCTGCCGCGCTGGTCGCGCGCAATCTTGCCGACGAACTCGGGCACCCCGAGCCTCACCTCGCGCTGTTCGACCGGTTCGCCGCGAGCGTGAGCGACGGATCGTCGTCCACCTCGCCGGGGCCGGCAGCGCTCGCTCTCGTCGACACTTACCGCGAACTCGCCGACGAGAGCCCGGTCGCCGCGCTCGCCGGCGTCGCCGCCTACGAGATGCAGGCGCCGGCCATCGCCCGCTCGAAAGCGGAGGGGCTCCGACTCCTCTACGGCATCGACGGAAGCGGCACCGCGTTCTGGGACGTGCACGCCGACATGGATGCCGATCACGGCGAGTGGGCGCTCGACGCCCTCGTGACGGCCGGCGCGGGCGCCACCGAGGTCGGCACGGCCGCGGCGCGGGCCGCGGCGTCCTGGTGGACGCTGCTCGACGAGCGCGAGGCCGAGGCGCCCGCCTCAGCCGAGCTCGGTACCGACGACTGAGACGAAAGAGACCATCTCGCCCGGATAGCCACCCAGGTTGTGGATGAGCGCGAGGGTCCGGTCGTTCTCGATCTGTCGCTCGGGGGTCGCCTCCCTGCGTAGCTGGAGCCAGGCCTCGAAGTGCATCCGGAGCCCTGACGCGCCGACCGGGTGGCCGAAGCTCTTCAGGCCCCCGTCCGGGTTGACCGGTAGCGCGCCGGTCCGGTCGAAGGTGCCGGCGAGGACCTCCTTCCACGCGGTGCCACGCTCGGCGAATCCGAGGTCCTCCATCAGCACCAACTCGGTCGGCGTGAAGCAGTCGTGGACCTCCGCCATCGCGAGCTGCCGCCGCGGGTCGGTGATCCCCGCCTGGAGGTAGGCGTCCTCTGCCGACCGCGCGCACTCGGGGAACCAGGTGTAGTCGTAGTCGGGGTCGATGAGCCCCGATCCGCTCCCCGCGGCGAACGAGAGCGCCTTGATGTAGAGGGGCCGGTCGGTGTAGCGGTGCGCGTCCTCGGCGCGGACCACGATCGCCGCGGCGGCTCCGTCCGCCACGCCCGCGCAGTCGAACACACCGAGCCTTCCGGCCACCCGCGGTGAGCCGCAGATCGTCTCGAGGGAGACCTCCTTGCGGAATTGCGCACGCGGATTGCGGGCACCGTTCTGGTGGTTCTTCCACGAGATCCGGGCCAGGACCTCGGCCATCTGGTCGTCGTCGACGCCGTACTTCTTCCCGTAGGCCGGGGCGACCATCGAGAACATGGCTGCCGCGGTGAGGGTCCGAGCCGTGCCGTCGTTCGGGATCGGGAAGGCGTTCAAACCTTGGTACCCGGAGTCCTTCACCTTCTCGGCACCGACGGCCATCCCCACGTCGTAGGCGCCCGAGGCGACTGCGTAGGCGGCCGCCCGCAGCGCCTCGGAGCCGGTGGTGCAGTAGTTCTCGACGCGGGTGACCGGCTTGTTCTCGATCTGCAGCGGCCGGGCGAGGGTGATGCCGCTCATCCCCGACTGCGCGGTGCCGAGCCAGTAGGCATCGACATCGTCCTTTCCGAGGCCCGCGGAGGCGAAGGTCTCCTCGGACGCCTCGACGATCAGGTCGTCGAGGCCCTTGTCCCAGTGTTCGGCGAACCGGGTGCATCCCATCCCGACGATCGCCACCCGGTCCTTGATCCCGTGCGATGCCATCGCGTTCCCTTCCGTCCTTTCGTCGAGCTCAGCCGTCGCCGGCACGCACCGGCTTGGCCTTCCAGAAGTAGTCGTGGATCCCGTCCGCGGTGAAGAGCCTGCGGAAGGTCATCGCCACCCGGTCGCCGATCCGCACCGCGTCGGCATCGACGTCGGTGAGCTCGACCGGGAAGCGCCCGCCACCGTCGAAGTCGACGACTGCGAAGACGATGGGCGGGCTCGGTGAGTACGCGAGCCGGTCGACGGTGAAGGTCGCGATGGTCGCCCGGGTGTCGGCGAGCCGGATCGGTTCCATGTCGTCGACGGCACCACCCTTCATCGAGACCCGCGAAGGGGGGAGGTGGACGGCCTCGCTCGAGCGGTCCCGCGAGCCGACGAACCCGAACTTCCACTGCTCGCTCCGCGCCGCGGCCGTCGCGGAGACGCGCGACGGCTCGGGGCGGCGCGGCGGCTCGGGCGCGACCATCCCGCGCCAGGTGAGGAAGGTGCCGTACTCGACCGGGGCGCCCCGCACGACCTGGTCCGCGACCGGGTCGGGCGGTGACCACCCGGTGATCGCGGCGGTGGTGCGGAAGACGAGGGCGTCCGCCCCGTCGGCGAGGGAGAGCAGCGCGACCACCTGGTCCGGTCCGGCCGTCTCGAGCATCGAGGCGAGGAGGAGTTGCGGATGGGCCGTCCCCGCCTGGCCGACCGTCGAGGAGAGGTCGTCGGCGAGGACATCCTCCCCGACAGCGAGCCCGCGGGCCACTGCTTTCGCCGCTCGGGTGTGCATGCCGGCGACCGCGACCCTGCCGAGGTCGCCGGCGCTGACGCCCGCCGCCTTCAGCGCCGACTCGAAGGCCTCCGCCCCGAGCGGCACGTAGCGGGTCTCCCCGAATCGCTCCTCCCACACCCGCGACCGGCGCTCGCCCGGGGTGCGCCAGCGGTCGAGGAACTCGTCGCTCGTCGACGCGCCCCCGAGGTACTCGGCGAGGACCGGAGCGCCCGTTTGGTCCTCGCCCACCACGATCGCGGCCGCCGCGTCACCGCCGGCCGACTCGTCGGGCGAGGTCGGCAGGCCGTCGCGGAGATCCGCGCTCGCCAGAAGGGTCGACCCGCTCCCCTCGAGCGCAGCGACGAGCGCGCCCACCCCCGAGCGAAGCGCGCCGCCGAAGTCGAACGCCCCCACGCTTCCGTCGAGGCCGAGGGCGGCGTGGATCGCGGCGGCATTGGTCTTGTCGAGGTAGGCGGGCGTGGCCGTCGAGAACCAGAGCCGCGAGGGGCTGGCGCCGGGCACCGCCCCGAGCGCGAGGCGCGAGGCCTCGACGCCCATGGTCGTGGTGTCCTCGTCGTGAGAGGCCACGCTCCGGCTGCCCTTGCCACCGCCGCTGCCGAAGAGCCGGGCGACCGCGGCGCGCTCGAGGCGTCGGTAGGGCACGTAGCCCGCGATGCTCACGATGCCTCTCATGGCGTCACGCTCCTGTCGGCTCACTCCGGGTCGGCGGGCCGGGCGAGGGCGCCGTTGGCCCCCTCGGGACGGTCATCCTATGATGACCACATTATCTGACGGTCTGTCAGGAAACGACGGCGTACGACCGTGTGCGTCCGGCGCGCCGGACGAGGGAGGCCCGACCGTGGACTTCGAGTTCACCCCCGAGCAGCAGGAATTCGTCAAAGAGGTCGAGGCCTTCCTCGACGCCAACGACGACCCCGATGTCTTCGACGTCACCCGCGAGAACATGGCCCAGATCGTGGACACGCCGGTGCGCCGGGGGTTCATGGCCAAAGTCGGCGAGCAGGGGTGGCTGGGGATCACCTGGCCGAAGGAGTACGGCGGCTCAGACGGGGACGGGCTCTACGAGTACCTCCTGAACGAGGCGCTGGCCGCTCGGGGTGGCCCCCAGATCGGCAAGGGCGTCGGCATCGTCGGCAAGACCATCATCCGTCACGGCAGCGAGAAGCTGAAGCAGGAGTTCCTGCCGAAGATCCTGCGCAACGAGGTCGAGTTCGCAGTCGGGTACTCCGAACCGAACGCCGGCTCCGATGCCGCGTCGATGCAGTTGAAGGCCACCCGCGACGGGGACGGCTGGCGGCTCAACGGGCAAAAGACCTGGACGACGTCCGCGCACTTCGCCGACTGGTACTGGGTGGGGGCGCGCACCGACCCCGACGTGCCGAAGCACAACGGGATCACCTTGTTCCTCGTCCCGATGGACCACCCGGGGATCACCGTCGAGCCGATCTGGACCATGGGCGACGAACGGACCAACGCGGTGTACCTCGACGACGTCTGGGTGTCGGACGACTACGTGGTCGGCGAGCTCAACCACGGCTTCCAGTACATCTCCGAGGCGCTCGATCTCGAGCGCTTCACCTTGTTCACCTACTCGCAGATCGGCCAGCGCCTCGACCTGCTGACCGACTACGTCGCCGGCGCGACCCGCGACGGCGAGCCGTTGAAGGACGATCCCGTGGTTCGCGCCCGCCTCGCCCACCTCCACGCCGAGGCGGAGGTGGCGCGGGTGCTCGGCCTCAAGTTCGTGGACACCTCCTCCCGCGGCGGCGCGGCCCCGACCGCCGAGGCCTCCGAGTACAAGCTCTTCACCACCGAGTACTCGCGACGGCTGGCGGACGCGTCGATGGACATCGCCGGGCCCGGCGGACAGCTGCGGGTGCGCGACGAGGACGCACCGATGGTCGGGCGGTCCGAGTCGACCTACCGGTACACGGTCATCGACACCATCGGCGGCGGCTCCTCCGAGATCCAGAAGAACATCATCGCCCGGCGAAAGCTGGGCCTCCCGAAGAACTTCTGAGCGCGCCCGTGCCGATGACCGACGACCGCGGGACCTCCGGTGAGGCGCTGCCCTCCGGGCGGGGCGGTCCCCTCGCGGGGGTCGGTGTCCTCGACCTCTCGACGGTGGGGCCTGCCGCCCGGTGCACACGCCTCCTCGCCGACTACGGCGCGAGCGTCGTCAAGATTGGCGCAGTGCCCGGCCGCGGCACGGAGCCCATCGCGCCGCCCTTCTACGCGTACAGCGGCTCGCGCGACCTCGATCGGGTCGAGATCGACCTGAAGGACACCGACGGCCGTGACGCGTTCCTCGCGCTGGTCCGGTGCGCGGACGTGGTGGTCGAGAGCTTCCGTCCGGGTGTGATGGGCCGACTCGGACTCGGCTTCTCTGACCTCTCCGCGGTCAACCCCGGCATCATCCTCTGCTCGACCACCGGGTTCGGGCAGCTCGGTCCCCGATCCGCCTGGGCGGGTCACGACCTCGACTACCTGGGCGTCGGCGGCTTCCTCGCCATGTGCGAGCCGTGTGCCGACGGGGGCCCTCCCGTCCCCGGAGCGACCATCGCCGACGCCGCAGGGGGTGGGATGCAGGCGGCCATGGCGATCATGGCCGCGCTGGTCGGGCGTGCACGCGACGGCTCCGCGGTCCACCTCGACGTGTCGATCGCGGACGGGGTCCTCTGGCTCTGCTCCCTCGCGATCGACGAGCACCTGGCCACCGGCGCGTCGGTCGGGCCGCGCCACGACGTGATCACCGGCCGCTACGCCTGCTACGACACCTACCGCGCGAAGGACGGGAAGTGGCTCGCGGTCGGTGCCATCGAGTCGAAGTTCTTCGCCAACCTCTGCCGGCTGCTCGGCTGCGAGCGCTGGGAGGCCCGCCAGCTCGACGACGACGCCCAGGACGCGATCCGTGCCGACTTCGCGGCAGCGTTCGCGACGAGGGAGCGTGACGACTGGGTGGTCGAGCTGGCCGGGGCGGACACCTGCGTGTCCCCGGTCCTCTCGATCGACGAGGTCGCGACCGACGGCCACTTCGTCGCCCGCGGCGCGTTCGTCGACGCGGAGCTCTCCGGGCAGGGCGGTTCCCCACCGCACCGCTTCCGCCAGGTCGGGCCGGTCCTCGCCGGCATGCCCCCGGTCGATGGCACCGTGGTCGCACGCGACCCGCTCGGCTCCGACGTCGACCGGGTGCTCGCCGCGGTCGGGCTCGCGCCGGGCCGGATCGCCGAGCTGCGGGAGAAGGGGGTGGTGGCATGAGCGCGATCGGTGTCGCGGACATCGAGCGGCTGATCGGGATCGAACAGTACGAGGAAGAGGGCGAATTCCCGGTCGAGCGCGGGTACATCTGGACCTCGTGCGCCTCGGTCGAGAACGGCAACCCGCTCTTCTGGGACGACGAAGTGGCCGAGCAGATCACCGCTGGTCCCATCGCGCCCCCGACCATGGTCTCGGTCTGGTTCCGCCCTCACCACTGGGCCCCGGGCCGGACGACCGGCGGCCTGCCGCTCCAGGTCCACTTCGACCTGAAGGAGGGCCTCGGCCTCCCCGAAGCCGTGATGTCCGACAACACCATCGTGTTCTACGAGCCGGTGCGGCCCGGCGACCGGCTGCGGACCCACCAGATCCTGCGCTCGGTGAGCGACGAGAAGACCACCCGGCTCGGTACCGGCCGCTTCTGGGTGATCGACGTCGAGTACCACAACCAGCGCGGTGACCTCGTCGCGGTCGAGAGCTACACCGGCTTCGGCTACCGGCGCGACGACGCGGACAGAGAACCGGAGCCGCGCCGATGACCACCACCCCGGTGACCCGGTTCCTCCAAGGGTGGGTTGCGGTCGGCGACATCCTCCCCGAGCTCGCCTATCCGGTCACCGCCACGACCGTCGTGCTCGGCGCCCTCGCTACCCGCGACTGGCGGCCCATGCACCACGACAAGGACTTCGCGGTCGAACGGAACGGGACCAGCGACATCTTCTTGAACACTCCCAACCAGGCCGCCTGGTTCGAGCGGTACGTGACCGACTGGACCGGCCCCTACGGCAGGCTCCAGCGGATGACCTTCCGCATGCTCGGCTCGGTCTTCCCCGGCGACACCATGGTCTTCCGCGGCGTGGTGGCCGAGACCGGCGTCGACGGCACCGGCTGTGGCTGGGTCGTGATCGACATCTCCCTGTCGGTCGAGGGGGACGCGAAGACCACCTGCCAGGCCCGTGTCGCGCTTCCGGTCTCCGAAGAGGACAACCCGTGGGAGCGACGGGGGGACCGCTGGCGCCCGTGAAACTGCCGAACGCCCGACCGCGCGACGCCGCGTCGCATCCGAACCGACCCGAGGAGAGCAGACCATGTTGGACCTGACGTTCAGTCCCGAGCAGGAGATGCTCCGCGAGACGGTCCGCGGGGTGTGCGCGACCACCTGCCCCCTGAGCGTCGTCCGCGAGCTCGAGGACGACCCGGTCGGTTACTCGCCCGAGCTCTGGAAGCAGCTCGCGCATCTCGACCTGATCGGGCTGCTCCTGCCCGAGGAGCACGGCGGCTCGGGGATGGGCGCGCTCGAGGGCGTCGTGGTCTACGAGGAGTTCGGCCGCTCTCTCGCGCCCTCGCCCCACTTCGTGAGCGCGGTCCTCTGCGGGGGGGCGCTCGCCCGTGCGGGCAGCGAGGAGCTCCGGCGCGAGTGGCTTCCGGCGATCGTGAACGGCGAGGCGGTGCTCACCCCGGCATGGCTCGAGCCCGACTACGGTTTCGGTCCGCGCGGCGTGCAGGTGCGCGCGGTTCCCGACCGGAAGGGGTTCCTCCTCTCGGGGGTGAAGCGACATGTCTGCTTCGCCCGGGCGGCGAGCCGGCTGGTGGTCCTCGCCCGCACCGGCGACGCAGCCGACGCGGTCGACCTCTTCCTCGTCGACCCCGGCGCGGAGGGGGTGCGCCTGACCCAGCAGTTCGCCATCGGGTCCGATGCGCAGTACCGGGTCGACCTCGACGGTGTGCGGGTCTCCGTCGAGGACCGGATCGGGCCCGCGGGAACCGGTTGGGCGACCTGGAGCCAAGTGATGCAGGACGGGATGATCCTCGCCGCCGCCCAGGCGGTCGGCGGTGCGAAGTACGCGCTCGAGATCACCGTCCAGTACGCGAAGGACCGCGAGCAGTTCGACAAGCCGCTCGGTGCCTTTCAGGCCCTCGCCCACTACCTCGCCGACGGGGCCACCACCGTCGACGGTGCCGAGGTCCTGGTCCACGAGGCGGCCTGGGCACGAGCCGCCGGACGAGACGTCGTGAAGCTCGCCCCGATGGCCAAGCTCTTCGCCTGCGACACCTATCGCGAGGTGACCGCCACCGCACAGCAGATCTTCGGTGGGATCGGCTTCACCGTCGAGTTCGACATCCAGCTGTACTTCCGCCGCGCCAAGCAGCTCCAGCTGTCCTGGTTCGACACCCGGACCTTGGAAGAGCTCGTGGCAGCCGCGGTGCTCGACGGGTGAGCCGCCCGCCGCACGACTGAGCCGCCGGAGAGCTGCCGCCGGCCGTTCGGCCGGGGCCGGATCGCAGGTCACCCACCACATCGGCTCCCGCGTGCGCTACGGTCGAAGCCTCGGCCGGGATGGCCGCGAGCAGACACCAGGGGGTGGCCATGGCAGCGGACAGCGCAACGTTCGTCACGCCGCAAGCCGGGGCCGGTCGGTCCGGCCGCGGTGGCATCTTCGGCTTCTTCTTCGTCCACGAGATCGACGAATACCCGAACACCGGCCCGCGGACCGCCTACCTCGGCCTCGCCATCCTCGCGACGATCGTCCTCTACTACACCTACTTCACCCAGACCGGAGTCACGCCCAACATCCTCCAGACGTACCACATGTCCTTCACGTTCTACGTGTGGATCGTCATCATCTCCAACCTGCTCGGCGCCTTCGCCTCGCTACCCGCCAGCAAGACCGACAAGCTCGGCCGCTCGAACGTGGTCATCTACGGCCTCCTCCTCGTCGGACTCCTCGTCGCGGTCGGCATCCCGCTCTGCAGCACCGAATGGCAGTTCGCGACGGTCATCTGTCTCCTCGGCCTGGTCGAGGGCGCCATCCTGGTCGCCACCCCGGCCCTGGTGCGCGACTTCAGCCCGCAGCTCGGCCGGGCCTCGGCGATGGGCTTCTGGACGATCGGCCCGGTCGCTGGGAGCCTGATCACCTCGCTCGTCGCCAACCACACGATCAACTACTTCCTGGCCCACCACGGTCACACCGGTTGGAAGTCGCAGTTCATCATCTCGGGCGCGATCTCCCTCGTGGTCTTCGTGATCGCGCTGGTGTTCATGAAGGACCTCTCCTCGAGGCTGCGCGACCAGCTGATGGTGACCGAGCGCGACCGCGCGCTGGTGGAGGCGCGGGCGAGAGGCTTGAGCGATCAGGACGTGATCGCGGCGACCGCGCACCCCTGGCGCCAGATCCTCAAGTGGGACCTGATCGGTTCGGCCCTCGGGATCTCGCTCTTCCTTCTCGTGTACTACGCGGCCTCCGCCTTCTTCACCATCTACTGGTCGACCGTCTTCGAGAACCCGAACGGCACCAATTTCTCGGTCGCGCAGGCCAACGGGTTGAACACCTGGTTCTGGGCCGCGGACGCGATCGCCCTCGTCGTGTTCGGGCTCCTCTCCGACGCGCTGAGAGTGCGGAAACCCTTCATGCTGGTGGGCGCACTCGGCTCGATCGCCATGCTGATCGTGTTCCTGCGGCAGGCCAACGACGTGCACACCGGCTACTACACGCTGGTGGTGATCGCGATCGCGATGGCCGCCTTCCTCTCGATGACCTATGCACCCTGGATGGCCGGCTACACCGAGTCGGTCGAGGACAAGAACCCCGCACTGGTCGGCACCGGCCTCGCGCTCTGGGGATGGATCCTCCGGGTCACCGTCGGGGTCTCGTTCATCTTCCTGCCCCTCGTGATCAACTCGGTGAACCCGGTGGTCAACAACCTGGTCTACGCGGAGACGGCACCGAACGGGACCGCCCCCTTCAACGTCCAACAATTCCAGGTCGAGCATCCCGACTCCGTCGCCTTCGCCGAGAAGAACGCCAGCTGGCTGAAGGTCCTGAGCGAGCCGCAGAACGCGCCGATCGTGGCAGCGGCCAACGCCAACGCGACACCGGCGAACCTCGCCGCGCTGAGCAAGGCGGTCGGGCCGGTGGTCTTCGGAAAGGTGGTGGCGAACGTCACCGAGCTGAAGAAGCTCGTCGTGCCCTACCAGTCACAGCTTGCCTACCTGGCCCAGCACCAGAGTGCACTGCTCGATCTCCAGAACGGGGTCTCGAGGTCGGCGAAGCAATGGCAGCACTGGTTCTACGTCTGCCTCGGCGGGATGGTCCTCTTCATCCCGACGATCTTCCTCGCCCGCGGGCGCTGGAGCCCGGGCCGGGCGAGAAAGGACCAGAAGCAACACGCCGCCGACGTCGACCGGGAGCTGCACGAGCTCGTCGGCGCAGGGGCCGGCGCACCAGCGACCACGAGCACCGGCGCCTGATCCGGCGCCGCCGGCGAACCGCTCAGCGGATGGTCGGGTCGGCCGAGGGATCGGCGACGAGGGGTGTGACCGGGACGACCTGAGGCTCGAGCGCGCCAGGCACGGGTGTCGGAAGATCGACCGGTGCCGGCGCACGGCGAACACCCCCCCGGGCGCGCTCGCGGGCGGACCCGAGCATCTCGCCCGGGTCACCGGCCTGGTGGGTTCCGGCCACGAGCGGGGAGCGTGCGACCATCACCACACCGGCGACGAGGACTCCGAGGGCGAGGACCTCGAGCGTCGTCGAGATCGGTCCGGTGCGGAGTCGGTCGCCAAAGAGGGTGACGCCGAGCACGATGGCGACCAGTGGACTCACCGTCGAAAGGGTGATGCGCGAGGCGGTGATCGGTCCGGCGTGCAGTGCGTTCTGGAGCAGGAAGACGGTTCCGACGCCGGTGACCGCGAGCAGGTAGGGCTGCGGGTGGATGAGGACGTGGCCCCACCCTTTGGTGATGTAGGTGGTGATCGACTTGGTCAAGGCGGTGCTCGACGCCCCGCAGATCGCCGAGGCCGCGCCGAAAGAGGCGGCGCGCCACCAACGCGGTCCGCGCAGGGCGGCGAAGATGAACGCGGCGATCAGTGAGAACAGCACGAGGAGGGCGACCGTCCACTGGGTGGCGTCGGGGATCGCATTGCCACCGGCCGGCCGGGCGACGAGGAAGAACGCGCCGAGGCCGACGACGATGGTCAGCGCCCCGAGCCACTCCTGGGCCGTGAGCCGGTACCGGAACCAGACCATGAGGATGAGGAGCAGGAAGAGGAGCTCGGTGGTGAGCACGGGTTGGACCACGCTCAGCTCGCCGAAGCGCAAGGCGGTGGCCTGCAACACGAACACGACCAGCATCAGCGCGAACCCGACCAGCCAGATGCCACGGCGGAAGGCGTGGGCCATCAGGCTCCACCGCATGGTGGTCGACTCCGGCGCGGTCTCGACGCCGATCCTCTGGAGGACCGAGGTCAGAGCATTGACGAACGCTGCGGTCGCCGCCAGCAGGTAGGCCACGACCCCTTTGTACTCGCGAATTCGCACCTGAGGGAGCCGAGGCCGACGGAGCGCGATCGCCGCGCCGTGGCCCGCCCCGTCACACCTGGGCTGCGCCCGGCGAGTCCTCCGGGTCGGAGGGGCAGGCGGGGTCGCGGGTGGGTGGCTCCGACCCGACTCCGCACCCCTCGAGCTGGAGACCGAGGGCGTACCCCTCGAGGAAAAGGTCGGCGTCCCGCCGCCGTGGGTACCGGCCCTCGAGCTCCGCGAACCGTGGCGAATGGCTCGGCTCGAGCAGGTGGGCGAGCTCGTGGACGATCACCGCGTCGACCACCCAGCCGGGGGCCGCCCGCAGCCGCTCCGAAATGCGGATCTCTCCGGTCCCGATCGTGCACGAGCCCCAACGTTTGAGCTGTGCGGCCGACCAGCGGATCGAGCTCGGCTCGACGCCCCCGAGGTAGCGGCGCCCGAGCTGGCGGGCGCGCTCCGCGAGCTGCGCGTCGGAGCCGTGGAAGTGGGGACGGTGCCGCTCGAGTCGACGGGCGAGCTCTTCGACCATCCGGTCGCGCTCGAGACCGCGCAGGTGGGCAGGGACCATCACCACGATGCGGTCGCCCTCCCAGTGAGCGGCCGCGGTCTTCTTCCGCCTGGTGCTGACACGCACCTCGACGTGGGGCTCGAAGAGGCTCGGATGCTCGGTCGTCGTGGTCATCGTGGTCATCGTGGTCGAGGTCGTCATCGTCATCGTGGAAGCACGCTACGGGACGGGTGTGACCCGGTGCGGCTCGAGCCCGGACCTCGCCGCGTACTACTCGGGCTGGGGGCGGCGGCCGTAGGGAGCGGGGGCGCCGGCTTCGGAGACCTCCTCGGGCAATTCGTCCGACGGCGGCCGGAGCACGCGCCAGAGCGCGCCGCCGAGGATCCCGCCGACGATCGGGAAGACGATGAACACCCACACCTGGTCGAGTGCCCAGCTCCCCTGGAAGACCGCGGCGGCGAAGCTGCGCGCCGGATTGACCGAGGTGTTGTCGACGGGGATCGAGATGAGGTGGATGAGCACGAGGGTGAATCCGACGGTCACCCCGGTGAGGCCGACCGGCATCGAGCGGCGGCTGGTCGACGCGATGATGAAGACGAAGACGCCGGTGAAGAAGACCTCGTCGAGCATGACCGCGCCCAGCTTGAAGCCGCCCGGCGAATGGACGCCGTACCCGTTGGCGGCGAACCCCGACACCTTCGCGCTGAAGGGCACGATGCTCCCGCGGGCGATGATGTAGATGACGAGCGCCCCGATCAGCCCGCCGACCACCTGACCGACGAGGTAGAAGGGCAGCTCCTTCGTCTTCGTCTTGCCGATCACCCAGAGGCCGAGGGTCACCGCGGGGTTGATGTGGCATCCGGAGATCGACCCGATCGCGTACGCGGCGACCAGTAGGCTGAGTCCGAACGCGAGGGCGACGCCGAGGTCGCCGACCGTCCCCTTGGGGAAGAAGTTCCCGGTCGCGAGCACCGCGGTGCCGATGCCGCCGACGATGAGGATCATGGTCCCGATCCCCTCGGCCACTCCGATCCTCCATCGAGTGTCCATGGACGTGTCCTTTCCCCTGGCACCAGAAGGCGATCGGTCCGAGCACCGCTTCCCCGGATGCGACCGATCCTAGACAGCAGGCCTTGGGGCGACGTGGACCTGAGCGGGCGAGCAACAGGGCCCCAACGGGTGCCCCGAACGGGAGCCTGAAGCGCCCGACGGTACGATGAGCAGGTGCGCCGTTACTTCACGCCGCGCTGCATCGGGCTGCACGTCATCCTTTTGATCCTGCTCCCGACGTTCGCACTGCTCACCCGCTGGCAGCTCGACCGAGCGCTCGACGGCAACACGCTGAGCTGGGCGTACACCTTCGAATGGCCGCTGTTCGCCGGCTACGCGATCTACGTCTGGTGGCAGCTCGTCCACCAGTCGGGTCTCACGCGAGCGGCGCGACAGCGCGCGCTCGATCCCGAGCACGCGGCCGGCGACGGTCACGATGCGCCGGGCTGGGCACTCACCGGCGGGCGCCGCCGGAACGTGGTGATCGCGGCGGACGCCCCCATCGACGACGTCGACGGTGGCCGGGGGGAGCGGTTCGTCGAGCAGACACCCGAGGAGGCAGCGGCCCTCGCCGAGTACAACCGCTACCTCTCCGAGCTCAACGCCTCCGACGAGCGGCGCGCCACCCGGTGACCGAGTCGTCCGGCCCGGACCGCGAGAGCTCAACGATCGGCAGGCCCTCGTGGCAGGGCCTCGTCCGCCGTGATGTCGTCGGAGCGCTGATCCGCTACCGGGTCATGGCCTTCATCGTCGGCACCGGCCTGCTGTTGCTCGTCTTCGTGGCGGTGCCCCTGCAGTACGCGGCCAACATCAAACTCGTCGCCGAGATCGTCGGCACCATGCACGGCTACCTCTACATCGTCTACCTCATCGCCGCCGCGGACCTCGCACGCCGCGCACACTGGCGCCTGCTGCGCATCGTGACGGTGGTCGCCGCGGGGTTCCTCCCCTTCCTCGCGTTCATCGTCGAGCACCGCGTCTATCGCCAGATGCAAGCCGAGTGGGCGGAGGGTGTGCCGGGTGGAGATGGAGAAGAGGCGCCGGCCGAAGGGAGATCGGCCGGTCGGTCGAAGTCCGGCGGTGGGACCGGTTCCGGAGTCGAAGTCGGCGCCGACCAAGCGAACGGCGCCGCCCCGCACTGACCCTGGTCCCGCATCGGCCAGGTGCCGGCTGGCTCGGCTCAGCGGGCGCCCCGCAGCAGCCGGCCCGGCCGCGCGCCGGTCTCCTCGCCGTCGGCGAAGGTGGTCACCCCTGCCTTGATGGTCTCGACGTAGCCGGTCGCTCCCTGGAGGAGGCGCATGCCGCCGGCGGGAAGGTCGGCCACCACCTCCGGGTCACCGAGCTGGAGGTGCTCGTGGTCGATGAGGTTGAGGTCGGCGACCGCCCCGGGCTCGACGGTGCCGCGGTCGGTCAGCCCGTAGAGGCGGGCGGTGTCCTGTGTCTGCTTCTTCACCACCCATTCGAGCGGAAGGCCCTCGCCGCGCACCCGGTCGCGGGTCCAGTGGGTGAGCATGAAGGTGGGTTGCGACGCGTCGCAGATCACTCCGCAGTGCGCCCCGCCGTCGGCGAGCCCGGCCGCCGCGCGGGTGCAGCAGCATCTCTCGGGCCGGATCGAGCGAGCCGTCCGAATAGTTGAGGACGGGCACGTAGAGGAGACCGCCCCCGTCGTTCTCGAGCATCGCGTCGTAGGCGGCCTGGAGCGGCGTCCGGCCGCTGACCGCGGCGATGCCGTGCAGCGAGCGGTCCGGCCCCGGCTCGTAGTCGGGCGGGCTCCCGAGCGTGTAGGTGGTCCGGAACGCCCGCTCCATGCGCTCGGCCGTCGCGGGGTCGGGCACCCACGACTCGATCGACTCGCGTACCAGGGGGTCGCGGAGGGAGGCGACGAGCTCGTCGCGCGAGAGTCCCTTGGCTTTCAGCTCCTGGTAGGCGGGGATCTGGTCGAGGAGGCAGTAGGTGGTGAAGTGGCCCGAGAGCAGTCCGAAGCCGCGCCCGGCAACCTGCGGCCAGAGGTCGGCTCCCTCGTCGACCGCACGGAGCGACTCCGTTAGGAGCTCGCGCCAGAGAGACGGTGCGTCGTCGACTTGCACCAGGGCGAAGGTGACCGGGCGGCCGATGGCGGCCGACAGGCGTCGCATCCAGTCCATCTCCTTCACCGGAGCGATGGTGTCCTCACCCGCGACGCCGGCCGGCGCCAGCTCGAACACCCCGGTGCCGAGCTCGCCGAGCGCCCGGCCGATGCCGAACAGCTCGTCCTCGGCCGCGTAGGTTCCCGGCACCGGTTCGCCGTCGATCGCGAGGTGGGCAATGGTACGCGAGGTCGAGAACCCGAGCGCCCCCGAGGCGATCGCCTCCTTCACCACTGCTTTCATCCCTTCGATGTCCTGTGGCCTCGCCGGCTCGTTGCGCGCGCCGCGATCGCCCATCACGTACGCGCGCACCGCGCCGTGGGCGACCTGGGTGCCGACGTCGAGGGTCCAGCGACGCCGATCGAGGCTGTCGAGGTACTCGGGGAAGGTCTCCCACTCCCACTCGATCCCCTCGGAGAGCGCAGTCCCGGGAATGTCCTCGACGCCTTCCATCAGGCCGATGAGCCATTCGCGCCGGTCGGGCTCTGCGGGCGCGAAGCCGACCCCGCAATTGCCGGTCACGATGGTGGTCACGCCGTGCCAGCTGGAGGGCGCGAGGACTTCGTCCCAGGTCGCCTGACCGTCGTAGTGAGTGTGGATGTCGACCCAGCCGGGCGTCACCAACAATCCGTCGGCGTCGACGGTGCGAGTGGCGCGCTCGCCGGTGTACTGGCCGACCCCGGAGACCAGCCCGCCGTCGATCGCGACGTCGGCGGTGCGCGCCGGCGCTCCGGTCCCGTCCACCACCGTGCCGCCCCGTATCAGCAGGTCGTGCATCGATTCGTCCCCTCTCTTCTTTCTCGACCGATCGTGGCACGGAGGCTCCCGGCGGCGCAATGGCATCCCTTGGCGGAAGGCGTTTGCACCGCGAGACGCCCGGTCTTCGTCGGATCGTGCAGACTGTCGCCCTGGCGCGAGCGCGAGGCGAGCGGGAGGAGCGCGATGACGGCCGAAGGAGCCGGGCACGACGGGGGCGACGGTCTCGGCGCCGAGCACGACGCCGCCGCGGAGCTCGCCGCCGAAGCGGGCCGTGGGCTGATGGCGCTTCGCGCCCGGTCGAGCGGCGGCACGCGGCTCGGGAAGGCGGGTGATCGGTGGTCGCACCATCTCCTTCTCCGACGTCTCGCCGAGCACTTTCCCGACGACCTGGTTCGATCGGAGGAATCCGAGGACGTCGATCGCGCCGGAGGTGCAGCCCGCCTCTGGATCGTGGACCCGCTCGACGGAACCCGCGAGTTCTCGGAGGGCCGAGAGGACTGGGCGGTGCACGTCGCGCTCGCACTCGACGGCGTGGCGGCCGTCGGTGCGGTCGCTCTCCCGGCACTGGAGACCGTGCTGTCCACCGGCGACCCGCCGCGGCCGGCCGAGCCGGCCACCCCTCCGCGGATCGTGGTGAGCCGGACCCGACCTCCGGCGTTCGTCGACGAAGTGGCGGAGCGTCTCGGCGCAGAGACGGTGGAGATGGGCTCCGCCGGCGCAAAGATCGCCGCGGTCATCCGCGGCGAAGCCGAGATCTACGTCCACGCTGGCGGGCAGTACGAATGGGATTCCTGTGCTCCGGTCGCGGTGGCGCTGGCCGCCGGGCTGCATGCGAGCCGGCTCGACGGATCGCCCCTCCGCTACGGGCAGCCGGAGCCGTGGCTGCCCGACCTGTTGGTGTGCCATCCGAGCCTGACCGACGCGGTGAGGGAGGCGTTGGGAGCCGCCGGCGCTCTGGCGTCAGAATGAGCCGGTGTGGGAGAGGCTTGTTCTTGACCGGGAAGCCGACTTGACCGGGACACGTCGGTGACGAGGGGTCACTCGCTCGGCTCCTCGCCGAGGGCGCTCTTCGAGTCCGCGCGGCTCGGTCCGATCACCTTGAAGAACCGAGTCATCAAGTCGGCGACCTTCGAGGGGGCCACTCCGAAGGGCGCGGTGACCGACCGGCTCGTCGAGTTCCACCAGCGGGTCGCCGCGGGTGGCGCGGCGATGAGCACGGTCGCCTACCTTGCGGTCTCGCCGGAGGGACGTACCGATCGGCACTGCATCGTGCTCAGCGCGGAGTCGGTGAAGGGACTGACCCGTGTCGTCGACGCGGTCCACGACGCCGGTGCGGCCGCGTCCGCCCAGATCGGCCATGCGGGTCCGGTCGCCAACTCGCGCTCGAACGGCACACCCGCGCTCGCTCCGACCCGGCGCTTCGGCGCGTCGGGGTCGCTGACCCGACCCGTCGCGGACGAGGACATCCGGCGGATCACCGAGGACTATCGACGGGGCGCGGCGATGGCTGTCGAGGCGGGGTTCGACTGTGTCGAGATCCATCTCGGTCACAACTACCTGCTCTCCGCGTTCTTGAGCCCGAAGCTCAACCGCCGTCGCGACGGGTGGGGCGGCAGCCTCGAGAACCGCGCGCGGTTCCCGTGCCAGGTGGTCGCCGCGGTCCGAGAGGGGGTGGGTGACCGCGTTGCGGTCACCGCGAAGCTCAACATGGACGACGGAGTGCCCGGTGGGTTCTGGGTGGAGGAGAGCCTCGAGTTCGCACGGATGCTCGAGGAGGACGGCGCCCTCGACGCGATCGAGCTGACCGGTGGCAGCTCCCTCTCCAACCCGATGTTCCTCTTCCGGGGGGAGGCGCCGCGGCCGGAGTTCGCAGCCACGCTGCCGGCGCCGATGCGGCTCGGCTTCCGCGTGGTGGGGAAGCGCTTTCTCCGCGAGTACCCGTTCGAGGAGGGCTTCTTCCTGCCGTACGCGCGTCAGTTCCTCGAGTCGGTGAAGGTGCCGCTGATCTTCCTCGGCGGGGTGAACCAGCTCCAGACAGCCGAGCGAGCAATCGCCGAAGGGTTCTCCTTCGTAGCCATGGCCCGGGCCCTGCTCCGTGAGCCGGATCTGGTTTCGAGGTGGGAGAAGGGCGACCGCGCCGACGGGCGGTGCATCCACTGCAACAAGTGCATGCCGACCATCTACGCCGGAACGCACTGCGTGTTGGTCGCCGAGGAGTGAGCCGGGCGGCGCCGGACGAGATCAGTTGCCGCTGTCGGTGGTGCCTTCTGGATCTGAGTCGGGGGGGTCGGCGGGATCTCGGTCGCCCCGGGTCAGCGGGACGTCGAGATCCCACCCCTCGTCGTCGGTGAGCCGCGAGAGTTCGTGGTCGGTGGGCCCTCCGAGCCCGTCGGGGTCGTCGATCCCACCGTCGAGTGTGACCAGGTCCTCGGGATCGTCGAGCTCGGCCCCGGCCTCCTCGAGCTCGCGATCGTCGACCTGGAGCGTGGGGTCGATCGAAGGGTCCAGCTGGAGGCGCTCCTCGAATTCGGGATCGAGCCGCTCGTTCTCGTCGCTCGCCTCGTCGCCCTGCTCGAAGGTGTCGGTCCCCTGCGGTTCGTCGGGTGTCCAGGTGTCGCTCATGACGCATGCTCCCTCGTCGAGGTGGTTGGTCCTCAAGGGTACGTACCAATCGAAGGCGCCCGTTCCGAACTCGGCTGACCTCGGTCACCGGCGTCGGCTCCGGGCCTCTCATCGTCATCGTCCACTGCTCCGGTCTCGGACAGAAGTGGGATGTCCGATCCGCCTAGAGTGAAATTCGGCGTGACCGAGGAGGCGCGTCCCCGTCCCTCGTTCGAGCAATGCCCGCGTAGCTCAGGGGATAGAGCACTCGTTTCCTAAATGAGGTGTCGCAGGTTCGATTCCTGCCGCGGGCGCACTGTGATGTCGCGAGACATCGGAAACACCTTGAACCTCTAATTGGGCGACAGTCGGCGGGGTTTGGGTCCCGGTGGCAATCCCAGCGGCTGATAGTCCTTGGCCGGATCGACCGTGAGGCTCCGAAGGAGCTCACCGGTCGCCGCGTCGACAACCCGAACCTCGAGGTCGTGGACAAGGACCAGGACACGGGTGCGGGCGTGGGCGGCGCCGAGCCCGATGTGGTGGAGACGCCCGGCAATTCGCAAGGTAACCCGGCCGGCCTTGTCGACGACGTCGTGGCGCACTCGGTCGTGAGCGTCGTCGCTCCGATTGCCAGGGGCCGCCTTCGGACGGCTGCGGTAGGCGGCGGCAGGAGTGGCGCGCTCGGGCAGCGACCGATGTGGTCGCTCCTCGTTGTAGTGCTCGACGAAGGCATCGAGCAGGGTCTGGAGTTCGGTGATCGTCGCCGGCTGTGGCGTCTGGGCGCTCAGCCATCGCTTCATGGTTTGCTGGAATCGTTCGACCTTCCCACACGTGGTGGGATGGTTCGGCCGGGAGTTCTTCTGGCGAACCCCAAGACGCCGAAGCTCGGATTCGAAACCGTTGCGGCCACCTTTGCCACCCGAGAACCGGGTGGTGAACACCATGCCGTTGTCGCTGAGCGTCGATGCGGGAATCCCGTGCTCAGCAGCCGCTTTGCGAAAGTCGGCACGGACGATGGGTCCGGTCACCCGACGGTGGGCGCGGACTGCGAGGGCGAATCGGGCGTGGTCGTCGAGAAACGAGAGGATCTCGGAATCAGCGCCGGAGGCGAGTCGGAAGTGGGTGAAGTCCGTCTGCCACGTCTCGTTGGGCAGGTCGGCCTGGAAGCGAACGTAGGAGGACCGGGGACGTTTGTGCGGCTGGGGGGTGACGAGACCGGCGCGATGCAGGTGGCGAAGGATCGTCGCCGCGGAGATCTCGACACGCTCGTGCGTGGCGAGATGCCAGCGAATCGTCTCGGCCCCGGCGTCGTCGCCCGAGGCGACGAGGCGTTGGCGGAGCTCGATGATTCGTTCGACCACCTCTGGCGGCGTCGCCCTCGGCGAGCGGCGCGGACGGCGCGACCGCGCCTCGAAGGCGGCCTCGCCCTCCTCTCGATACCGCGCGACGAGGCGGGAGATCCACCCCGGCGACACCTCGTAGGCACGAGCGACCTCGCGCACCCCGCGGCCTTCGACGACAACTGCGGTGATCACCAGGCGGGCACGTGACATGCCCGACGATCCGGGTTCTCGGGCCGCGAGCGGTGGATGTACTGGTGTTTCTCATGACGCGAGGGATGTGTTTCCTATGTCTTGCGGTCACACACTGCCGCGGGCGCACTGCCGCGGGCGCACTGCCGCGGGCGCACTGCCGCGGGCGCATATGTGATCTAGCGCGAGAGAGCAAGGCGGGCGCGGGGAAACGGGCCAAAACCGCCGCGAGGCAACGGGCGAGGGCCGGAGCGACGAGGGCGCCGGGGCGCCCGGACGGCGGGCGCCGACGGGGCAGGGCCGGCGGGGCCGCCACCCGAACGGGGAGGGCAGGGCGCGGAGGGGCGGGGGCGGAGGAAGCTGAGCAGAACGCCTAAGTCGGGTTCGTGTACCAGCCGGCAATGTCGATGACCAGATTGGTGGTGCCACTTCCGCGGTTGAGGACCTTGAAACCCCCGTCCGTCGTGAGGGTCGCCACGGTGAAGTTGGCTTCGACTGCACCGACCGGTGGATTGACGTCGGACGTGGTGGGTGGGTTTCCTTGGGGATAGACGGTGAGGTAGCTAGGCGCCGTCGGAGTGACGTCGGTCACATTGAGGACGGCTGCGGACGCTCCGGAGGGCATGTCGCCAAGACCTGTGGCTTGGATCGTGCGCGGGGTGCCGGCGACGAGGGGATTGGCGGGCCCACCCTGGTTGACGTTGGTGTCGCACTGGGTATTTCGGGGACACCAGGTGCGAGGGATTCGAGCCGCGGGTGTCGCAGATCCGGATCGGTGCGATCTCCGGGGTGAACTCCGACCCGGTCGTGCCCCCCGAGGCGGTGTACCAACCCGAGACGTCGACGATCAGGTCGGCCGGGGATGCCGAGAAAAGGGTGACTCGGCCGTTCGTCCCGAGCGGGACGATGACCCGGTTGGCCACGGTTTCCGATCCTGCGTAGTTGACGTTCGAGGCGATTGGCCTCGACTGGCCCGTCGGGTAAGCGGTTACATAACCAGCCGCAATCGGTGCGGTCACCGTCACGTTCAACACCACCGCGGATACACCGGCAGTCGGGACGCCGCCGTTGCCGGCGACGGTGACGGCAAGGGGTGAGCTCGGCGTAACGAGATGGTCCTTGCTACCAGAGGCGATGTCGGTGTTGCACTGGGTATCTGCTCCGCTCAGATGAGAGGGATTGTGTGTTATGGAGAGCTGCTGTCCTGGCTCCGCTCCTTCGGAGAGGTGAGGAAGGTCGGGGTCGAGGGCACCGGCTCCTACGGGGCCGGGCTTTCCAGGTTCTTGCGCACCGAGGGCCTGACGGTGATCGAGGTGAACCGGCCCAACCGGGAAGAACGGCGTCGCAGCGGCAAGTCCGATCCTCTCGACGCCATCGAGGCGGCCCGAGCGGCCCTCGGCGGCAAGGCGAAGAGCATCGCCAAGTCCAAAGACGGTGCGGTCGAGGGGATCCGAGCCCTGGTCGTCGCCAAGCGCTCGGCCCGGGTGGCTCGCACCGCGGCGCTCGTTCAGATGCGCCAGCTGATCGTCAGTGCCCCCGACCTGCTGCGAGACCGCCTGCGGGGCCTGACCGTGTGCGCCCTCACCACCGAGGCGGCTCGCCTGCGTCCGGCACGTGCCGGCGACCCGGTGCTCAACGCGACCAAGGCCTCGCTGTGCTCGCTCGCCCGTCGGGTGCAAGGTCTCGACGACGAGCTGGCCGAGCTCGACGGGCTGATCGAAGCACTCTTGAAGGGGCACTGTCCTGAGCTCCTCGACCGCTTCGGAGTCGGACCCGACACAGCGGCGGCGCTGGTGGTCTGTGCTGGGGACAACTCCGAACGTCTGCATTCAGAACCCGCCTGGGCGCATCTGTGCGGAGTGTCGCCCATCCCAGCCGGCTCCGGAAAGACCTCCGGGCGGGTCCGAGTCGATCATGCCGGCGACCGGCAAGCCAACGCCGCGCTCTGGCGCATCGTGATGGTGCGCATCGCCCACCACCCTGAGACGAGGGCCTACTTCACCCGCAAGGTGCAGGAAGGCCGACCAAAGCCCGAGATCATCCGACTCCTGAAGCGCTACGTCGCCCGCGAGGTCTATCGCTACTTGCCTCGCGACTGAAGACCGCGGCCGTGGGTCTGGCTCATCCCCTAACTGTCGCACTCCGGGGCTGACTTTCCGGCGACCCGCCGACCCACGGCCCGGACCCAATCGCAACCCGTGGCTTGATAGGAGCTTGTCCTCGAGATCGAGTGACTCATCATTGTTCTGCCCGCTTGGTTGCACCCGAAGGCCTAATTCGGAGCTTGACAAGTGATAGGAGCGTCGCCGGGACCGGGTCGGTTATCGACCGCGGACTGCTCTCGTTCGCTGCACGGCGGACTTGGTTGCCCGTGATCGTGGAATGGCCGCCGTACCCTCAATAGTCACATCAGGGCTGACCAACGAACTCCACGGGGACGGTGGCTGTCCGAGATGGTGGGATCACCGGGATCGGGGTGAAATACACGGTGCCGGTCCCCCCGCAAGGGAGGGTCAGCGCAGTCGGAAGACGCTTGGACACGTCGTATCGCTTGAAGATCACCGCAGTGGTAGCGGCACCTCCCGGCGTTACTGGGGGTGGCACGTTGAAGAAGACACCGATCTCAGCATCGTTCCCGGTAAAGCCAAGCGGACCCGCTGTCACCGTGGGCGGGAACAGCCGGTGCACGGCCAGAGTCTGACCGGCCATCGGGTGACCGGTCTCGCCGGGAGTGACCGGACCGAAACAGGCCATTCGGATCGCTATCGGGGTGGCGGTATTCCCGTCGTGCCCGTTAATGACTCCGGTGAAGAACTGATTTGGACCGACCTTGACGGTCGCTCCGGCTGGGAGGGCCATGACCGACCCGGCAAGAATCATCAAGCCCAGAACGGCTCCAACTCGTCGCAGACTCCTCATGCTCGCTACCTCCCAAGGTGTTGACTCAACACTTCGATGCTGCGCTGAGAGAAACCAATCGTCAAGGGCTCAGTCTTCGAGCCGGGTATCACGCCCGCTCTGCGGTCGGAAGCCGAGTGGCTTCCAGCTCTCCGCGTGACAGTTTCGCGAACCCTTGCTTCCGAGCCGACGAACTCGACTGGCCCGCTAAATGTCCCCGTACGCCGGGAGCGGGGCGGTTATCGATTGCCCCCGACCGGGCACTTCGGGCACAACTGGCCCGACCTTCGGCAATGATCCAAGATTGCCAACCATGATGGCCTCCCAGAAGCCCACTGAAGCTTCGAAATCGGCGCGGCGACGGTTGGGACCGAGGTCCCTATTTCGAACCAGATGGCCCCAATCCCGTCTGCGTTGTGCGCACCTTGCTCAACCCACCCACAGGACTCCGACGGGAGTATGAACCCGCAGGAACCGCTCCCTCGCGCCACGGCGGCGCGGGCGCTGGCGCGCTGCACAGCCCAGACTGCCCAGCTGTTAGCGGATAGGCGGACGCACCTTCCAAAGCAGAACGTGGGGCTGCGTCTGCATTTTGCCGACGGGACGACGGGGCGAGTCTTTCGGGAGACAGTGGTCGAGCGGCAACCGGCGGAAGACCCCTGCCTACTGGTTGTCGAGTTCAGGTTGCGCCTCCTACGGGGTCGCTGGCACGCACTGTTCTTGTGGGAGTGCATTTTGAACACACCATTGTTCGTCGGATTCCCCGGTTTCGTATCCAAGCTTTGGGTGGATCACGACGAGCGGGGACGCTACCGTGGCCTCTACGAATGGGACGGTCCCGTCGCTGCGGAGTTCTACGCACGATCGCTGTGGCGGGTCCTCGAATTGGTCTGTCCCCGAAGTGCAATCCACTACCGGGTCGTCCCGGGCTTGCGCCGCGACGACGCGCTACACCATCCGCAACTGATCGACAGCGTTGACGCCGAGGCGAGCACGGCCTGGTGGCGCGTGGTTGCGGCCGACTCATGAACTCTGTTCGACGCGTTGCAAAGATGGAAACGAGGTTAGTTCGTCGAGATTTGGAGGATACAAAATGACGGATCGCGAGCCCAGGTCGGAGACCCGCAGCGACGCGTACCCAATGTCGTTGCTCCGACCAAGAAGGTCAACATTGCCTTTCCGTTCTCGAAGATGTCTTTCGAGGAACCGAGCCACGAACTCGCTGAGGTGGCCGCCATCCTGGTGGAGTTGGCCACACTTGTTGCGGAGGTGGCTCCAGGCCCGATAGCTCATGAGTTGCGTACCAGAGCGGAGGCCGTGGCAGTCCGACTGCGGTGATTGCGCGAACGTGAACTAAGCGTCGAGCTCCAAACCTGTGACCGGCCGCTCGTGTCTGCCCCATAACGCCTCACCGGCTCAGAGGCGCTTATCACCACCCCTAAAGCCCCCTCCGCGCCCCGCGCCCCGTGCCCCGCTTCCGGTGGCGCCGGCCCTCCGCCCTCGTTGGGGTTTGGCCCGTTGGGCTCCGCCGTCCCGTGCGCGGCGGTTTTGGGGTCACTTCTCCGCGCTCCTCCCTCTCTCCCTATGTGCAACTGACGGCGCAGGGAGGACAGCCCGATCCCCGGTGCCCAGAGCCCGGACAGGCCCGGCAGCCGGGGAGGGCGTATGTGGACGGGGCGCGGTGTTGGGTTGATAAGCGTCTCCGAGCCGGCAGCGATCGGGGACAGGCAGAGTCAGGAGGCATCGGTCGCCGGTGGAGGTCGCCATTCGTAGCGAACGTCAGGCGCACCCTCCTCGTTGTCACCTTCGGTTGTGGTCACGGCGATGAAGCCGTGCCGTTCGTAGAACCGACGAGCGTCCGCATTGGCTTGGAAGGTCCATAGGCTCAAGCCTTGAGGTCGGAGCACCTTCGCATGGTTGAGAAGCCCTCCGCCGATCCCCTGACCAACAAAGGTGGGATCTACGTAGAGCTGGTCGATCGAATCGGTCTCAATGACCATGAGAGCTATCAGTCCGCCGTTGCTCTCGGCGACCCAGACTTCTGCAGTCGGGATTACAACGTCCGCAAACCAGTTTCGTACCTCTTCCTTCGAGTGCCGCGGACGTGGGATGGCTGGAACCGAGGCAGCTCGTGCTCGCAGCCAGAGGTCCGCCACGGCTGTCGCCTCCGTGACAACGGCAGGCCGGATCTCCATGTCTCGATCATCTCGCAACACAGGCGATCTGGGACGGTCTCTTGCCACGGCCTTCAAGCGCCATCCTGGCCAGTCAATCCTTTTCTGGCCTAGTATCCG
This sequence comes from uncultured Acidimicrobiaceae bacterium, assembly GCA_963769905.1. Taxonomy (GTDB): domain Bacteria; phylum Actinomycetota; class Acidimicrobiia; order Acidimicrobiales; family RAAP-2; genus Bog-756. Next base: position 9,446 of record CAVYNG010000001.1, on the reverse strand, counting down.
TTCGATGTTGGCGACACTGACTGAAGCTATGCCAGAGCTCGCGCTCCTCGTTGTTAGCCTCGCCCTCGGAGCTTGGGCTGTCGTCGATGCGATTCGGACACCCGATGCCGCCTTCCACGCCATCGACAAGTCCAGAACCCTTTGGATCGTCCTTCCAGTGTTGCTGGCCGCCCTTTCGCTGGGCGTGTTGTTCGTCCTCGCTGCACTGCTGGCCGTCGCTTGCTACTACCTCGTCGCAATCAGGTCCCAGCTCAAGCTCCACCGCACCTGAGCCGCGTTCCCTTAGCGCCAGCTGTTCTCCAACGCATGGGAGTGCACTACTCGTGCCGTTCGGCCACGGTCGATAACTGACCCGCTCCGGGCGGTCAGGGACACCTGCCCCCAAGCCCGAACGCATCCTGGGTTGAACCTGCGCGGTTACACCGCAAAGTAGCTAGGGGTCAGATTGCCTTACCTGGGGATTCGTGTGACCATCCGTCCGCGGTCAGAATGCCCCACCTTCGCACCCGTTGGGCACTTGGGAGGCCACACGTGGAAGATCCTGCCCAGCCACCCGAACCATCTGGATCCACCAATTCCGAGCAACCCGGAACTGCCGAACCAGCGGCTGGCGGCGATCCGCTGGCGGGGTTCGACGAGATCGTGGACTTGGTGGCGCAGAAGGACCGTCAGTTAGCCGATAGCGGCAGCCACGAGCGTGTCGAATTGCAGGAGTTCCTGGTCGCTTTCCAAACGGCCTGTCAGACCGAGGTCCGGCCCGCCATGGAAACGGTGCTCGATCGGCTCCGTCGTCATGGCGGCGGGGGGTTGATCGAGGAGCACCCGGGTGGCGAGGCCCGATACCGGCATCCGTGCCTGATCCTCTGGATGTCCTTGCAAGGTGACATCGTCGGTGAACCTCGTCCAGACCGAGAGCCGTACCTGCAATTCGAAGCCGACGGAGAACGACGTGATGTTCAAGTCTCAGAAGGAGACATGTGGCGTGGTGCCGGCGGGAAGCGGAGCGGCCGCGTGGGCCGCTGGGCGCTCTCCGAGCTCACCAGAGACCGCATCACCGACGAGCTGCTGGCCATCGCTCGTCGTGCCGTGTCCTGACCGGGGTTCATCGAACAACGCGGAAGGCTGTACCGGGTCCGTGGGCGCGAGGGCCGACGCGGGGTGTCCCTCATGTGCCGTTCAGCCACGCTCGATAAGCGACCCGCTCCCGGCTCATTGATCGGGGACAACCCGTCGGTTCCTGGAAAAGTGTCTGCTCAAGTGGCTCGCTGTCATCGGCGTCCACTGGCTCTGGACGATCCGGAGTTCTGGGCGTAACGTCACGCTGGGTGGCCAGCGTCGGGGTGCCATATCGCTACAGGCTGCAACTCGTCCCAAAAGAGCAGCCCGCTGCAAAGGCGACCCCATCGCCGTCTGGTTGGGAGCAGATCAGCACCCGCCTGACAGACGACGGTGGCGAACTCAACCTGTATCGCCAAGTGGTGTCGGCTGACCAACGAGTGTCATAACCCTGCCCGGCGTTGCCGGAGGTCATCCACACGCAGTCGGCGATCAGTCTGGCAATTGACCGGCGATGTGGACAGGAGGACCTGAAAATGGGCACGATCACCACAACCGATGGCACGGAGATCTTTTACAAAGACTGGGGATCGGGCAAACCGATTGTGTTCAGCCACGGCTGGCCGCTGTCCGCCGACGACTGGGACACCCAGATGCTGTTCTTCTTGGACCATGGCTACCGGGTCATTGCCCACGACCGTCGTGGGCACGGCCGTTCCTCGCAGACCAGCGGGGGTCACGACATGGACCACTACGCCGATGACCTCGCCGCGCTGACCGCATATCTCGATCTCCATGACGCCGTCCACGTCGGCCATTCGACCGGTGGCGGTGAGGTCGTCGCCTACATCGGCCGGCACGGCGAGAGCCGAGTCGCCAAAGCGGCAATCATGAGTGCGATACCGCCGCTCATGGTGCGTACCGATAGCAACCCCGACGGCCTACCGAAGAGCGTCTTCGACGACCTCCAGGCCCAGTTGGCCGCGAACCGATCCGAGTTCTACCGGGCCGTGCCATCGGGACCCTTCTACGGTTACAACCGCCCTGGCGCGAAGCCCTCGGAAGCGATCATCGCGAACTGGTGGCGGCAGGGGATGATGGGGGGAGCGAAGGCACAATACGACGGCATCGTTGCCTTCTCTCAGACCGATCTCACTGAGGATCTGAAGAAGATCACTGTGCCCTTGCTGGTGATGCACGGGGATGACGACCAGATCGTCCCCTACGGCGACTCCGCCCCACTGTCCGCGAAGCTCGCGCAGAACGGGACCCTCAAGACCTACCCCGGGTTTCCGCACGGGATGCCGACGACCCATGCGGACATCATCAACCCCGATCTGCTGGCCTTCATCCAGTCCTGACGGTCCACGCTCCGAGCAGAGCAGATGATCTGACGATTCGGTAATCTCCCGGTTACCGAGCGGTCAATCTAGGGCTGGAGCAGCCGGTGGAACACGACCACGAACGCTACAGGTCGACGGTCTCACATGGGACGGGACGATCGAGGAGCGCCCTTGTGTCGTTTGCCCCGTGGATCGCGATCTGGATCATTGGTGGGCACAATCACATGCGCTTGGCCGCCGGAGTGGCGCTGATCGCGTGCTTCGTTCTCATCGCTTGGGAATATCTGTCTGGGCTTCGTCCGAAGTCGTTGGACTGGGGCACCCTTGCAATCATCGCAGTCCTGTTTGTCGTTGCCCTGGTCACGCCGCAGAGCTGGTCGAACAAGTGGTTCGTGCCGGTCGCGAACGGCACACTTTTCGCAATGATGCTTGGGACGATCATCGTAGGTCGACCCTTTGCCGCTGAGTACGGCAAGGAGTCGGCTCCCCCCGAAGTGTGGGGGACCCCAGCATTTCGCAAGGCGACTCTCGGCATCTCCGTCATATGGACCGCTGCTGTCGGTGCCATCTTTGTGGGCTCGCTCGTCACCGCGGTAAGACCCAGCACCGAGGCGTGGTCCACATGGGTCGTGACCGCGGCCGCGATCATCATCGCCATCAAGTTCCAGCACTGGTACCCAGACCAAGTGGCCCGTCAGCAGCAAGCCCCCGCAACGGCCCGCGCTCTTCCCTGGAATCAGCGAAGAGAGTGAAGATCGATGGATCGGTTGCGCTGGTTACTGGTGCCGACCGCGGACTTGGCCGTGTGTACGCCCGGGAGCTGGTCAGACGATCTGCGGCCAAGGTCTACGGAGTTGCGCGCAATCCAGCGTCAGTCACCGAGCCTGGCGTGACACCTATCGCACTCGACATCACGGATCCCAAAGGCCCGAGTCAGGTCGCTGAGCAGTGTGGCGACGTTAGTGTGCTCGTGAACAACGCAGGGGTGATGAAGGCCAGCTCCTTCATCGGCACCCCGAGCCTGGAGCCGGCGCGTGTCGAGATGGAAACGAACTACTTCGGCACGCTGAGCATGTGCCGGGCGTTCGCGCCGGTGCTCGCATCCAACAACGGTGGAGCGATCGTCAACATGCTCTCGGTCAGCAGCTTCGTCAACGATCCCCTTGTTGCGTCCTACAGTGCTTCCAAAGCGGCAGAATGGTCATTGACTAACGGCATCCGCATTGAGCTCGCCCATCAGGGAACCCTGGTCGTGGCAGTCCACGCGAGCTTCATTGACACGGACATGGCGGCAGGGATCGACGCGCCCAAGATCGCCCCCGAATCGGTAGCCCAGCAGGCATTGGACGCCGTTGAGACCGGCAACATCGAAGTGCTCGCCGACGAGCGGTCTCGGTTCGTGAAGGAGTCGTTGTCGCGTGATCACGAGCTGATCTACCCCTCCATCGAGGCTTTTTGGGACGACCTGGTAAAGGGCGTCAGTTAGCGCCTGGAGGATGAATCACCCTGCCCCACTCGTGCCGTTCAGCCACGGTTGATAACTGACGCGGTCCCGGCGTTATACAGGTGATCCGCTGGTCCTGGGCTGTCTTCTATGGAAGCACACTCACTTCGCGTCGGCGACTCGTTCGATGAGGTCGTCGAAGAGCCGGCTCCGACCGCTCTGACCGCGCTGGTCGGCGTGCTTGCGCTGGCGCTTCAAAATGGTGACGAACTGCGGACCGGTCTCGAAGAACCCACACCGTTCGCAGACGCTCTCGAAGACGCAGTCGAGGAGGACGGGCCTCGTGCAGTGACCGTTGGCCAGCAGTCGACGATGGTCGGGACGCGACTTCTGGGCGCCAGAGACCGCGGTCGGTGCGAGAGCCGCGCTGGAGAGTCCGTAGTACTCGGCCTCGACCGCCTCGGTCACCTTGAAGTACTCCTCGGCGACGGTGCGGTCCGAGATGCGCGCGTAGGTGAGCGTCATGTCCATCGAGCGGTGGCCCAGCAAGGCGGCGATCGCCTCGAGGCTCATGCCCCGGTTGATGGACTGGGTGGCGAGCGTGTGGCGCAGCTGGTGGGGATGGACGGGACCGACCCCGGCTCGCTTGGCCACGGCGGCGACGTAGCGGTGCACGGTGCGCCGGTCGAAGGGACCGCCGTCGTCTCGTTCGAGCAGGTGTCCCGAGCGCGACGGTCCGCGCAGGGCCTTGTAGTCGACGATGAGGTCGACCAGCATCGGCAACAGCGGCACGTAGCGGTCGTTGTGGAGCTTGCCGACGGGGATGCGGAGGCGATCGACTCCGTCGTAGCGCACCATGGCGTCGTCTTCGAGACCGCCGAGCTCGCCGACACGCATGCCGGTGCGGGCCAGCAGCTCGACCATGAGGCGACGGCGCAGGTTCGGATCGAGCGCCAGGGCGGCCATGAACTTCGACGCCGTGGGGTCGTCCAAGAACTTGGGCAGGGGCTCGTCGAGGGCAGGGAAGTCGCTCGAGTAGACGAGCAGGCGGGCCGGAGCGTCGTCGTACTCCCATTCCATGATGCGCTCGAAGAAGGTCCGCAGGGTGCTGAGGCGGTGCCGGATCGTGAGAGTGGACATCCCTTTGCCGTTCTTGCCCGGACGGGCCGCCAGCCAGCGCTTGAAGTCCTCGATGTGGACCCGTCCGATGCCGGCAACGGTGACACAGTCCGGATCGGCGGCGGTCACCCGATGGGCGAAGAGCCGTAGCGTCAGCTCGGCGTCGGCCACCGTGCTCGGACGGGCCGAGACCTCGAGTTGGTCCAGGTAGGAGGTCATTGTTGCCACCATGAGCGGCGCTCTGGCGTCGAGCTCGGCCCAGGTCACCTCGGGCCTCCCGCCGCCACGGCGTCGTGGTGCTGAGTGGCGTGGCGCAGCCAGCGCGGTCATCGGGCAACCCCGACCAGTGCCTCGGCCTCGATGCCTTCGATCGCCCGGCGGTACTCGTCGGCCAGCCAGTGCATGTCGAGGTGCAAGTAGATCCGCGTCGAGGTGATGGAGCGGTGACCGGCCTGGGCCTGGATGGCTTCTATGGCCATGCCCGCTTCGCGCAAGCGGGTGAAGCAGGTGTGGCGCAGCTCGTGGCAGGTGCCGTGGCTGAGACCGGCCCGAACACGGGCGGCGCTGATGATCTGGTCGAGACCGGGCACCGAGAGCGGCTGTCCGCGACGCGCTCCTTTGAGCGAGACGAAGAGCGCGTCGGTCGTCGCTTCGACCGGTCGCTCGCGGTCCATGTAGCGGCCCACCGTGGCAAAGAAGGTCGGCGAGAGCGGCACCAGGCGTTCGTGTCCGCCCTTGCCCTCTCTGATCAACACCCGCCACTCGCCGAGGCGCAGATCGGAGAGCCGCAACCCGAGCACCTCGCAGCGCCGCAGCCCTCCGAGCACCATGGCCTGGGCCATGGCCCGATCCCGCTCGGTGCGCAGCGCACCCATGAGCGACTCGATCTCGTCGGCGTCGAGGATCCGGGGAAGCCGGCGCACTCCTCGCACGAGGGGCAGGCCCCGTCCGCCCCGAGAGCGGCTCTGGCGCGTCGCGATGCCCCGAGGGACGGGGTTGGTGGCGACGTCGACGTCGTCGCGGGTGACCAGGTAGCCATAGAAACTCGAGACGGCGGCCAGGCGTCGCTTGATGGTCGCGGCGGAGAGTCCCGCAGACCCGTCGGCAATGCGCACCACGTTCTCGGCGCCGGGCTTCGGACGACGCTGCGCGGTGACGAAGGACATCACGTCTTTGGGCCTGACCTCGGTGGGGTCCTTCTTCACCACCGAGAAGAAGACGCTCAGGTCATGCGCATAGGCCCGCACCGTGTTGGGACGGGCCCGGCCGACGACGAACTCCAAGAACTCGTCGACCAGCAGATGGCCGATTCTGTACTCGTGTTCGCCATCGGGGCGGACGTGACACTTGAACGACGGACTCCACACCGCACACCTCCTTGTTGGGCTTGCACCCGAGGAGGATCCCTCGGATGCCTATCCCAGGAGGTGGATCACCTGTATAACCGGCGGTCGGGGGCACCTCATTTAGGGGGCGCTGGCTCCTGACTTGCGATTCGGGGCTTGCTTAGACTCGACTGTCTCCGCGGCACCCAGGGGGGCAATCTCCACCTAATTGACCTTGGAGGTCCCCGATGCGGCGACGGGCTCGAATCTGGATGACAGCACTCGCTGGGATGGTCAGTCTCAGCACGCTCTCGCTCCTAGCGGGTGTCGCTCCGCAAGCGGGAGCGGATGCCCACGCCGCAACTCCAGCTGCATTGGCCTGTCGCGGGTCTCTACTCGGCATGCCACTCAACAAGCCGATCGTTGGGATCGCGGCCACTCCAGATCAAGGCGGCTATTGGCTCCTCGGCGCGGACGGCGGCGTGTTCTCGTTCGGGGACGCGCAGTTCTACGGCTCGACCGGCAATCTGGTCCTCAACAAGCCGGTCGTCGGCATGGCCCCGACGCCTGACGGCAAGGGTTACTGGTTCGTCGCAGCTGATGGAGGCGTGTTCAGCTATGGCGACGCGCACTTTTCCGGGTCGACCGGGAACCTCAGGCTGAACAAGCCGGTAGTGGGCATGGCCGCGACGCCAGATGGCAAGGGCTACTGGCTGGTGGCTTCCGACGGTGGGATCTTCGCATTCGGTGACGCGGTGTTCTATGGATCGACCGGCAGCCTGGTGCTCAACCAGCCCGTGGTGGCAATGGCGGCGACGGCAGCAGGCAACGGTTACTGGCTCGCAGCGGCCGACGGCGGAATCTTCAGCTTCGGGACCACCACCTTCTTCGGAAGTGGTCCGCAGGTGGTCCAAGGCGTCACCGACTTCAACTCCTTCGCCGCGACCACCGACGGAGGCGGCTACATCATGGCGGATGCGAGTCGGGGGTATCTGCTCAACTTCGGGGACGCGCGCTACGGGGGGATCGGGTTCAATTCGGCCGACACGTCCCCGCTGGCTGGTCTGACCCAGCCCGTTGCCACCGCCAACTACTCGTATTGGGATGCCACCCAAGCTGGCGGGGTCTCACTCAACGACCCCGGTTCGGACGCGGGAGCAGCCACCACAACCGCCTGTTAGCCGCAAAGACCTTGGCATCCGACCGGACTCCTCCGGGAACCGCTTTCTACCGGGGGAGTCCGTTCGCGTTCGCCAGGGCCGCCTCATCCTCGTGTACTGCCCGTGGCGCAAGCGTCCCACCGACCCGGCGACGCTCCTATCACTTGTCAAGGCGGATTTTGGTCAGGGTGTGCAACCAAGCGGGCAGATCAATGATGAGTCACTCGATCTCGAGGACAAGCTCCTATGAGGCCACGGGTTGCAATGGGTTCCGGGCCGTGGGTCGACGAGTCGCCGGGAAGTCAGCCCGTCGGACGGGCGACAGATAGGGGATGAGCCAGGCCCACGGCCGCGGTATTCAGCCGCGAGGCAGGTAGCGGTAGACCTCGCGGGCGACGTAGCGCTTCAAGAGACGGATGCTCTCGTGCTTGGGGCGCCCTTCTTGCACCTTGCGGCCGAAGTAGGCGCTGGTCTCGGGATGGTGGGCATGCGCACCATGACGATGCGCCAGAGCGCGGCGTTGGCCTGGCGGTCGCCGGCGTGATCGACTCGGACCCGTCCAGATGTCTTCCCGGAGCCGGCCGGGACGGGGGCCACCCCGCACAGATGCGCCCACGCCGGTTCTGAATGGAGACGTTCTGGGTTGTCTCCGGCACAGACCACCAATGCAGCTGCGGTGTCGGGACCGACGCCGAAGCGCCCGAGGAGCTCGGGACAGCGTTCGACGAGGAGCGCCTCGATCCGTATGTCGAGCTCGGCCAGTTCGTCGTCGAGCCATTCCACCCGACGGGCGAGCGAGCACAGCGAGGCCTTCGTGGCACTCAGCACCGGATCGCCGTGACGAGCCGGGCGCAGTCGAGCTGCCTCGCTGGTGAGGGCGTGCACGGTCAGGCCCCGCAGGCGGTCTCGCAGCAGGTCGGGGGCACTGACGATCAGTTGGCGCATCTGAACGAGCGCTGCGGTGCGGGCCACTCTCGCCGAGCGCTTGGCGACGACGAGGGCTCGGATCCCCTCGACGGCCCTGTCTTTGGACTTGGCGATGCTCTTCGCCTTGCCCGCGAGGGCCGCCCGGGCCGCCTCGATGGCGTCGAGGGGATCGGACTTGCCACTGCGGCGCCGCTCCTCCCGGTTGGGCCGGTTCACCTCGATCACCGCGACGCCTGCGGTGCGCAGGTACTTGGAGAGTCCCGCCCATAGGAGCCAGTGCCCTCGACCCCGACCTTGGTCACCTCTCCGAAGGACCGGAGCCAGGACAGCAGCTCTCCATAACCAGCGGGTGTCGGTCGGAAAGCAGCGGTGCCGAACAAGCCACCGATCGGATCGAGTGCGGCGGCGACGTGGAGGTCGAGGTGGGTATCGACACCACCGGTGACACCCCGCGCAGCTTCTACGATGGTCATGGCCATCCCTTCCTTCCTTAAGCGGTTGAGGGATGGCACGGCCGTTCCGGATCGGAGTGACGGGCGGTCCGAGTTGTTCGAGCAACCCGGACCAATCACCCTCTTTTCGAGACGGGGCGTGCCGTTCCTCTGACTGTGCTTCCGAACCTATTGAGGCCCAGTAGCGAAGCGGTGGGCCCTCAGCCCAGTGTCATTGATCGGGGATGGTCTTCTGACCGCCGGATCTCTGCACCCGGTTCACTCGGTTGTCACGACAAGAGGTCCGAGATGTCGCTCCGGTGGTGACGCGAGCTCTGGCACGACGTGGTCCATCATCCACGGCGAGCCGACTTCGGTCGCGAACCTATCGATCGTCTCGGCGTCGTCACCCAAAATGACGAGGATGAAGTGATCGGGAGCTTCCTGGACGATGTGAAGACCATGGATCCCGTCCCTGATCCGGGCCTCCGGCACCAGTTCCCGCTGGGCGCGAGCGAACAGGTCGGAGTCAGGTGCATCTCGGAAATGAAGGTGGTTGATGACTGCTGCGTGCATGTGAGTGATGCTACGGCCGGTCCGACCGCCCTGCTCTCCGGCCTCCGAATAATGCGCCCAGAGCC